>NZ_BMDI01000001.1:0-448451 GCF_014635705.1 Oxalicibacterium faecigallinarum
ATGACGCCGATGATGTCGACGATCTTGTTGGCCGATTCCTTGATCGAGCCCATGGTTTCCACCACTTGCGACACCACGCTGCCACCCTGCACGGCGACTTCCGAGGCCGTCATCGCAAGCTGGTTGGACTGCCTTGCATTGTCGGCATTCTGTTTCACGGTCGAGGTCAGCTCTTCCATCGACGATGCGGTTTCTTCCAGTGAACTGGCTTGTTCTTCGGTACGGGATGACAAATCCAGATTGCCGGTCGCGATTTGCGTCGAGGCGGTCGCGATTGTGTCGGTGCCTGTTCGCACTTGCGACACGATGCGTACCAGGCTTTCGTTCATGTCTTTTAGCGCTTGCAACAACTGACCGGTTTCGTTTTTTGAATCGACAATGATATTGCTCGTCAAATCACCAGAGGCAACTTTCTCTGCAAGCCTCACCGCGCTATTCAGAGGGCGAGTGATGCTGCGTGTAATGAGATAACCAATACTGGCGGCGCTGAGTACGCACAGTATGATCAAAGCCGTAATGAAGCCAAAATTGCGTTGGTAATCGGCATCACTTGCAAGATACTGGCGATGCGTTTCATTCAACTGCAATTCGATCAATTTTCCAAGAGCCTCTTGCAAAGGATCCAGCGCAGGGTACAAGTCGCGTGCTGCAAAGATGCGCAACTGTTCCAGGTTCTTTGAGCGCACATGCTCAACAAGCTGATCAACGGCCTTGTCGGCATTGGTGCTTACCTTCTTGAATTGATCTACAAGGATGAGCTCTTCCTTGGTGAGATTTGTTGCCAGATAGGCCGACCATTGTTCGTTAATGATTTGGCGAGCCTGCAAGATGGACCGTACCCCGTCTTCTGCTGACATTGCACCATCGCGAACTTTATGGGCTGTATCTACAATCTGTACGCTGTACGCATCCGAAACCAGCTTGATCTGTTTTAGCGGGATGACGCGATTCTTATAAACGGAATCCAGACTCTCTTTTGTAGAGTTCGCCCCATACAGCCCGATACCACCCACAATCCCAATACACAGGCACAGGCCAGTCAACAAGATCAACATCTTGTTGGAAATCTTCATTTTTTCCAGGTTCATTATTTTTCCCTTGATCATGTTGCCGGCATGATCCGCGTCGGGTTGGACGCTATTTGTTGGTTATGCGTAGGATGGTCGTTCGGACAAATGTGGCGCGCATTTGTCTTCCTGTCGTTATTCAGCAAATTGTTGAAGACATCATCTGCTTATGTGTTGATGGCTGAACATAAGCGAGCGAATAGTTGCAACGAGTCCAGCTACAACGATCATTCAAATCGTCGCGTTGACATGAATGCGGCTTTACTAAACCAGATTTGCGAATAAAGAAGAGGGGTGATGTCGAGAATGCAGTATTGAACGTATGGATAATGACTTCATGCCTCGATTAATTCAGCGCATGTTATCTGAGTGCGAGCACAAAATGTAACGTCCAGGCAAGAATGATCTGCCTGCTTTGTCATGGCGCTATTCAGAAGATTATTTTGTGCATAAAAAAGCCGCTCATCGAGCGGCTTTTTTATCGAACCAGACCAATTACTTGATCTTGGTTTCCTTGTATTCCACGTGCTTGCGTGCCTTGGGATCAAATTTAATGATCGCCATTTTTTCAGGCATGGTGCGCTTGTTTTTCGTGGTGGTGTAGAAGTGACCCGTACCTGCGGTCGACTCCAGCTTGATTTTGTCGCGGCCAGATTTCGCCATGATGGTTCCTCTTTATTCTGCTAGTTAGACTTTTTCGCCACGAGCGCGCATGTCGGCCAGAACGGCATCAATGCCGATCTTGTCGATGACGCGCAGACCGGCGTTGGACAGACGCAGGGAAACCCAGCGATTTTCCGATTCAACGAAAATGCGGCGGTTTTGCAGGTTAGGCAAAAAACGACGTTTCGTTTTGTTGTTTGCATGGGAAACGTTGTTGCCGACCATCGGCCCTTTCCCGGTGACTTGGCAGACACGTGCCATGGCTTACTCCCTAAAAGATTCCAGAATTGGAAAAAACGAGAGTATAGCGAAAAAAATACGCTTATTCAATGACTTGCGTAAAATAATTGTGTCTCTTTCGTTTTTCTAAATTTAACAATTTAAGGTGCGTGAGGACACGTTTCTGTTTACGCTGGGGCGGTGTCTTATAACTGTCCGTGTTCAGCGAACGAATAAACGCGTGTTCCTGCAACAACAATGTGATCCAGCACCCGAATATCCACCAGTCCCAAAGCCTGCTTGAGCGTTTGTGTCACTGCATGATCTGCCTGACTCGGGTCGGGCGAACCCGACGGATGGTTGTGGGCCAATATCACGCTGGCTGCATTGTGTGCCAGTGCTGCTTTGACGACTTCACGCGGATAGACGCTGGCACTGGTCAACGTGCCACGAAAGAGTTCTTCACACAGAATCAGGCGATTTTTGACGTCCAGAAACAACACGGCAAAGGATTCATGCGTGCGGTTTGCCAGTAAAAGCCGCAAATACTGTGTCACGGTTTGTGGTGAACTGAGCGTGACACCTTGTTCCATTTCTTCTGTCAGGGCGCGTCTGGCAAGTTCAAGCACGGCTTGCAGTTGCGCATATTTGGCGGGACCAAGCCCGTTGATTTTCGAAAAATCGTTGAGCGACGTGGAGAACAGGCCGTTCAGCGAGCCAAAATGCGCCACTATGTCGCGGCCCAGATCGACGGCACTTTTGCCGGCAACGCCCACCCGCAGAAAGACAGCGAGGAGTTCAGCATCGGAGAGGGCGGTCGCACCGTGCTTGATCAGACGTTCGCGTGGACGCTGATCTTCCGGCCAATCGGTAATTGCCATGGAGTTTCCTGTCTTGCAAGGAAAGCGGCGGCTGTGAGCGCTTTCAAGTCACGCTTCTTCGTTCTCTGATGTGGTTGCAGGAGGCGTTCCCCCTGAAGCTGGCTTAAAATAGCGCAGTCTTGCTAACCGAAAATACAATGTCGAATTTATCACAAGCCGTGGTAGGCGAAGGTACCCATCTCACACTGCATTACCGCCTTGCCGCAGAAGATGGTACCGATCTCATCACGACATTTGACGGTAATCCGGCGACCTTGCAACTGGGTACCGGGCAATTGGCGCCGTTTCTGGAAGCCTGCCTGCTTGGTTTGACGGAGGGCACGCATCAGACATTTTCGCTGGCGCCGGAGCAGGCTTTTGGTGCACGTAATCCGGAGCTGGTGCGTCGTCTGTCGCGTGAAATGCTGGATCGCAATTCCGTTCCGGGCGAGGATTACGTGATTGGTGATCTGGTCGAATTTGCTGCGCCGAGCGGCGGCCAGTTTGCCGGTGTGTTGCGTGAGATCGATGCGGAAACAGCCTTGTTCGATTTCAATCATCCGCTTGCTGGACAATCGGTACGGTTTGAAGTCCAAATCATCGGCGTTCTGTAAAACGAATGTAAGTCGTGAAGTATTGGCCTGACAATACGCGGGCCTTCAAGGAAAGAACAGATGGAAAGTGAAATTCTGCTGGCGCAACCGCGCGGCTTTTGTGCTGGTGTGGATCGCGCAATCGAGATCGTTGAACGTGCCTTGCAAGAGTTCGGCGCGCCGATCTATGTGCGGCATGAGATCGTGCATAACGCCTATGTCGTGTCGGATCTGCGTAACAAGGGTGCCATCTTCATCGAAGAACTGGCGGATGTGCCAACCGGGAACACGGTCGTATTCTCTGCGCACGGCGTTTCCAAAGCGGTACAGGAAGAAGCGAAAGAGCGCGGACTACAGATTTTCGATGCAACCTGCCCTTTGGTGACCAAGGTGCACATTGAAGTGGAAAAGATGCGTCGTGATGGTCGTGAAATTATCATGATTGGTCACGAAGGCCATCCCGAGGTCGAAGGCACGATGGGCCAGACAGAAGATGGCATGCATTTGGTCGAGACCGTCGAAGATGTCGAGCGTCTGCAAGTTGCCAATCCCGATCTGGTGTCGTACGTGACACAGACCACGTTGTCGATTGACGACACGGCGGACGTGATTGCTGCGCTCAAGAAAAAATTTCCGAACATTGCCGAGCCGAAGAAGGCCGACATCTGTTACGCCACGACCAACCGGCAGGAAGCGGTCAAATTCATGGCGCCGCAGGTGGACGTCGTGATTGTGGTCGGCAGCCCCAACAGCTCCAACTCCAATCGTCTGCGCGAAGTGGCACGCAAGAAGGATGTGCCGGCGTACATGGTCGATAACGCGAGCTTGATTGATCCCGCCTGGATCGCCGGCAAGCAGCGCATTGGTCTGACCGCCGGTGCGTCCGCGCCAGAAGTGCTGGTGCAGGCAGTTATCGACAAATTGAAGGAGTTTGGTGCCAAGAGCGTGCGGCCGCTGGAAGGGGTGGAAGAGAATGTCACCTTCCCGTTGCCGAAGGGTCTCGGGGCACGCAAGTAATAGCAAGTACTAGCACTAAGGTAACAGCGCCAAGGGTATGGTTATAATCCTGCCCAGTTCATGGTTGATAAAAATGGAGAGTCTGCATATGGTGGTTTTACGTACGACCTCGATTATTTTTATCGATGCGATGATCGGCTCCGGGCGCGGGGCGTAGCAACTTCATTTCCAGCGGCACCTTGATTCGCGTCAAGGTGCCGTTTTTGTTAGGTGGAACGATTATTGCGGTTACTGTCGCCGAAGTGACAGCGATGAAGAAGGGAAGACATTCATGGATATTTTTGTCCAGCAACTGATCAACGGGCTGGTGCTTGGCAGCATGTATGCGCTGGTGGCACTGGGTTATACGATGGTCTATGGCGTGATGAATCTGATCAATTTCGCGCATGGCGATGTGCTGATGATTGGTGCGATGGCAGGGCTGACCATCCTGAGTATTCTGGAATCGGTCGCACCGGGCTTGCCCGGCGTCTTGCAGCTTGCCATCGCGATTCTTGGCGCGATTCCTGTTTGTGTGCTCGTCAATATCTTTATTGAACGCGTTGCCTATCGGCGCTTGCGTAATGCGCCGCGTCTGGCACCCCTGATCACGGCAATTGGTGTGTCGATTTTGTTGCAGACGATAGCCATGATGATCTGGGGCCGTAGTCCGATTCCTTTTCCGCAAGTCATGCCGGCTGAGCCTCTGCATATCGGCGGTGCCCTGATTTCTCCAACGCAAGTCATGTTGCTGGTACTGGCCGCCATTGCGATGGGCCTGCTGGCATTGCTGATCGAGAAAACCAAGCTGGGCCGAGCCATGCGTGCCACCGCAGAAAACCCGCGGGTCGCCGGCTTGATGGGCGTGGATTCCAATCGCGTCATCGTGATGACGTTTGCGATTGGTGCAACGCTGGCAGCAATTGCCGGTGTGATGTGGGCGGCAAATTATTCTTCCGCGCAATTTGCGATGGGCTTTGTGCCAGGACTGAAAGCCTTCTCGGCTGCGGTGCTGGGTGGCATTGGCAATATTTATGGGGCGATGCTGGGCGGTATTCTGCTCGGCATTATCGAAAGCCTGGGTGCCGGCTACATCGGTGACCTGACGGGTGGTTTTCTTGGCAGTCACTATCAGGATATCTTTGCCTTTGTGGTGCTGATCATTGTGCTGACCTTGCGTCCGTCCGGCATCATGGGCGAACGTGTGCCCGATCGCGCGTAAGGACAGCAGATGGCCAACTACTTCGACACTGCAGCCAATCCGCGCAAGGCCTATGGCAGCCTGATTGCACTTTTGCTGGTTGCGTTGATTTTTCCATTCGTGGCGCAACACTTTGGTAATTCGTGGGTACGCATCATCGATCTGGCGCTGCTTTACATCATGCTGGCGCTTGGCCTGAATGTGGTGGTCGGTTTTGCCGGTTTGCTGGATCTGGGTTATATCGCCTTCTATGCGATTGGTGCTTATCTGACTGCGTTGTTGGCATCGCCCCAGTTTGCTGTCGTGCTGGAGTCCTTCGTCAATCAATATCCGATCATTGGCGAATCACTGATGACCTTGTTCGGGCCCGAGATTGCACAGGATGGCATTCATCTTTCGCTCTGGATCATCGTGCCGATTGCCGCGCTGGTGGCTGGTATCTTTGGTGCCTTGCTCGGTGCGCCAACGCTCAAGCTACGTGGCGATTATCTGGCAATCGTAACGCTGGGTTTTGGCGAGATCATCCGCATCTTCATGAATAACCTCAACGGTCCGGTCAACATCACCAACGGACCACAAGGGATCAACATGATCGATCCGATCCACGTGTTTGGCGTATCGCTCGCAGGCGAAGGCGGCAGTGTGATGATCGGCAGCTACGCCATGCCATCGGTCAATGCGCATTACTTTCTGTTTCTCTTGCTTTGTATCGCCATCATCTTCATTTCGGTTCGCCTGCAGAATTCCCGTCTGGGGCGCGCGTTCGTGGCGATTCGCGAGGACGAGATTGCAGCCAAGGCGATGGGCATCAATACACGTAACGTCAAGCTGTTGGCGTTTGCAATGGGTGCGTCTTTCGGTGGTGTGGCTGGCTCCATGTTTGCGTCCTTTCAGGGCTTTGTGTCGCCCGAGTCCTTTTCATTGACGGAATCGATTGCCGTGTTGGCGATGGTGGTGCTGGGCGGGATGGGACATATTCCTGGTGTCGTGCTGGGTGGTTTGTTGCTGGCGGCCTTGCCTGAAGTCTTGCGTCATGGCGTGGAGCCGTTGCAGCGTACCTTGTTCGGTCATGTGATTGTGGATGCAGAAGTGTTGCGTCAGCTGCTCTACGGCTTGGCGATGGTGTTGATCATGTTGATACGTCCCTCCGGCTTGTGGCCGGCGCCACGCAGTGAAGACAGGCCGACTGCAGATGGCGATGCCGGGAAAAAATCAACCGATGTCGTGGCGGTATAGGAGTGACGATGACGACAACGGCAAGCAACAGTGGTGACATCGTTCTCGATATTTCCGGCGTCAACAAGCGCTTCGGCGGCTTGCAGGCCTTATCGGATGTCAATGTCCGCATACAGCGTGGGCAGATTTACGGTTTGATCGGACCGAATGGTGCGGGCAAGACGACGTTCTTCAATGTAATTACCGGACTGTATCAGCCGGATAGCGGCAGTTTTCACCTTGACGGCAAACCGTACTCGCCTTCGGCACCGCATGAAGTGGCAAAAGCCGGTATTGCCCGGACTTTCCAGAACATTCGTCTGTTCGGTGAAATGACCGCGCTGGAAAATGTCATGGTCGGCCGCCATGTCCGCACGCATCAGGGTTTGTTGGGCGCTGTTTTTCATCATGGGGCGGCTCGCCGGGAAGAGGCGGCGATTCGCGCACGGGCGATGGAGTTACTGGATTTTGTGGGCATTGCGCCTTTTGCGGCACGCACGGCACGGCATCTGTCTTATGGCGATCAGCGTCGGCTGGAAATTGCGCGCGCCCTGGCAACCGAGCCTTTGCTATTGGCTCTTGATGAGCCGGCGGCAGGCATGAACGCTACCGAGAAACTCGGTTTGCGCGAACTGCTGGTCAGGATCAAGGCGGAAGGAAAAACGATTTTGTTGATCGAGCACGACGTCAAGCTGGTCATGGGTCTGTGTGACCGAATCACGGTACTGGATTATGGCAAGCCGATTGCAGAAGGCATTCCCGCTGACGTGCAAAGCAATCCTGCGGTAGTGGAAGCGTATCTCGGGAGCGGGCACTGATGACCAAGAATGTATTGAAGATTTCCGGATTGCGTGTTGCCTATGGCGGGATTCAGGCTGTCAAAGGCATTGATCTGGAAGTCAATGAAGGCGAACTGATTACCCTGATCGGCGCCAACGGTGCCGGCAAGACGACGACGCTGAAGGCGATTACGGGCACCTTGCCCGATTGTCGTGTCGATGGTCATGTCGAATACGACGGCCAGTCCATGAAAGGACTGCATTCGTTTGAACTGGTACAGCGCGGGCTGGCAATGGTGCCGGAGGGGCGGGGCGTGTTTACACGCATGTCGATTCACGAGAATCTGCTGATGGGTGCTTATACGAAATCCGACAAGGCGCTGATCGAAGCGGACATCGAAAAATGGTTTGAGGTTTTTCCTCGGCTTAAAGAGCGTTCGGCACAAATGGCAGGTACCTTGTCTGGCGGCGAGCAGCAAATGCTGGCAATGGCGCGTGCGTTGATGAGTCATCCCCAGCTGCTTTTGCTGGATGAACCATCGATGGGTTTGTCACCGATCATGGTGGAGAAAATCTTCGAAGTGATTCGCTCCGTATCGGCACAGGGCATCACGATTCTGCTGGTGGAGCAGAATGCGCGACTGGCGTTGCAAGCGGCGCATCGTGGCTATGTCATGGAGTCTGGCCTGATTACCATGAGTGGCGACGCCGATTCGATGCTGGACGACCCGCGCGTACGACAAGCCTATCTCGGCGAGGGTTGACACTCGCCCGCACCAAAAAATGGCAAATCACTCCCTGTTCAAGGGAGGGTGTTGCTCTCTCCAAAATAAAAATCCCCAATAAGTGACATGTTAGATATCAACACGCTTTTAAACGTGGTTGATAAAAATTGGCATCAAGTTTGCTAGTTTTGCCTTGATCACTCTTCGATCAAAGGCGGCGCATCTTAATCCGGGAGATGTGCTTTTACCTTGACAAAGCTATTTACTGGGTCTAACTTCACTTAAAACTGACATGTCAGTAAAAAACATTCAGTTTTCAGAGGTTTTTAAACCCACCTATTATTCCGGAGACAACATGAACCCTATGAACACGGCAGCAAGCAATTTCCCGGGCAGGGCCAGATGGTGGCAGCTCGTTTTTGGCGTCATCGCCATGATGGCCATCTCCAGTCCGCAATACGTCTGGGCGCTTTTTACGACCGACCTCACCGCATCGCTTGGTGCGACGCTGACGGAAGTGCAGGTGACCTTTGCCATCCTGATCGTGGCGCAGACCTTTCTTTCGCCGTTTCAGGGTTATCTGGTCGATAAGTTCGGGCCGCGGTTATTGCTGTCAGTCGGCGCCATTCTCACGGCATTGAGTTGGGTGCTGGCGTCATATGTGACGGGCGTCTGGGGTTTGTACCTCACGTATGGATTATTGGGTGGTGTGGGTACCGGCATTATTTACGTCGGTGTGGTGGGTCTGATGGTGCAGTGGTTTCCGGACAAGCGCGGCTTTGCGGTCGGCATGGTCGCGGCTGGCTATGGCTTTGGCGCAATCATCACCACATTTGCAATTTCGGCCAGCGTCAAATCGTCGGGTGTGGCGAGCACCTTGCTGACGTTCGGATTGATGATTGGCGTGGTCGGCTTTCTTGCAGCGCAAGGCATGCGCCGACCAAAACCGGAAGAAGTGGTGGTGCTGGTCGACAAGTACAAATCGTCGGGTGCCAATACCGAGTCGGCGTACAGCTATAAATCGTCCGAAATGCTGAAGAAACCGGTGTTCTGGTTGATGTTCATCATGATGACCATGATGTCGACCTCGGGTCTGATGGTGATCTCGCAGATGGGCGCATTTGCCAAGGACTTCGGCGTGCATGACGCCATGGTGTTTGGTATGGCCGCACTGCCGCTGGCGCTGACGATTGACCGTTTTGCCAATGGCCTGACCCGTCCGTTCTTCGGCTGGGTGTCTGATCGCATCGGGCGTGAGAACACGATGTTCATTGCATTCGGGATGGAAGGTGTGGCAATGACTTTGTGGCTGATGACGACGGATAACCCGGTGTTGTTCGTGCTGCTGTCCGGCGTGGTGTTCTTTGGATGGGGCGAAATCTTCTCGCTGTTCCCATCGATCCTGACCGACACCTTCGGTACCGGTCATGCCACGACCAATTATGGTTTTCTCTACATGGCGCAAGGCGTGGGCTCGGTTCTTGGTGGGCCGCTGGCAGCCATGATGCATGACGCGACCGGTTCCTGGACGCCGGTGTTTGTCACGGTGATCTGCATGGACTTCTTTACTGCATTCCTTGCCTTGATTGTATTGAAACCGGTACGACGTCGCTTTCTGGCGGAGACCAAGACACTTGCTTCGGTTCGGCAAGCCTGACAAGGGAAATGAAACGCCGGAAGGGCGCGCCCTTCCGTTGAAGATTAGATAGGAAACCTGAAAGACACTATGCTTAATACGATTTACTCCACCCGCGGCATGGCCGTTGCTCCTCACTCACTGGCGGCGCAAGCAGCCTTGTCGGTTCTGCGCGAAGGCGGGAATGCCATCGAAGCCATGGTGGCCGCAGCATCGACCATTGCCATCGTCTATCCGCACATGAACGGTATTGGTGGTGACGGCTTTTGGGTCGTGTCCGAACCCGGCAAACCCGTGCTTGCCATTGAAGCATGCGGTGTTGCAGCCGCAGCGATCTCCACCGATTTTTATGCGCAACGCAAGCTCGATGCGATTCCCATGCGTGGTCCGCTGGCTGCCAATACCCTGGCTGGCACGGTTGGTGGCTGGCAGCAGGCGCTGGAGATCAGCGCAAACTGGGGCGGCAAGTTGCCGCTGTCGCGAATGCTGAGCGATGCGATCTACTACGCGGAAGTCGGTATTCCGGTAACGCCATCGCAGTTTGCCAGTACATCTGCCAAGCTGAGTGAGCTGGTGGGACAGCCGGGCTTTGCCGATACCTTTTTGACGAACGGCAAGGCGCCGGAGGCTGGTAGTCGCTTCGTTCAAAAGCGTATGGGCACGACCTTGCGCGCACTGGCGTCGCAAGGCCTCGATAGCTTCTATCGAGGCCCGCTGGCAAAAGAAATCGCGCAGGATCTGGAAGATGTCGGCATTCCCATCACGCTGCAGGATCTGAACGACTACCGCGCCCGCACGGTGGCGCCGGTGCATCTCGAACACAGCCTCGGCGATATCTACAACATGGCACCACCAACGCAAGGCTTGGTGTCGTTGATCATCCTGGGGATTCTCGATCGGTTGAACATTGGCCAGTACGAGGAAGACAGTCTTGAATACGTGCATCTGGTGGTAGAGGCAACCAAGCAGGCGTTTGCCGTGCGTGATCGTTATGTGACCGATCCGGCCCATATGACAATCGATCCACAGGAATGCCTGACGGATGCTTTCCTCAAGCCGTATGTGGATGCAATCCGGTTGGACAAGGCCTTGCCATGGGGGCAGGGAAAGGGACCTGGCGACACGATCTGGATGGGCGTGATCGATAGCGAAGGGCGTGCCGTATCGTTCATCCAGAGCATCTATCACGAGTTTGGCAGCGGCGTGGTATTGCCGCGGACCGGCATCAACTGGCAAAACCGGGGTTGTTCTTTCTCGCTGGATCCAACGCATCTCAATGCTTTGTTACCGGGCAAAAAGCCATTCCACACACTGAATCCTGCATTGGCGCGATTCAAGGATGGCCGCACCATGGTGTACGGCACGATGGGCGGTGATGGCCAGCCGCAGACACAGGCTGCCGTATTCACGCGTTATGCCGTGTTCGACCAACCCGTGCAGCAGGCAGTAACTGCACCACGCTGGCTGCTTGGACGGACCTGGGGGCAGAGCTCGGATTCGCTGAAACTGGAAAGTCGCTTTTCAGCGGACATCATCGCCGGTCTCGAAGCGCTCGGGCACGAAGTCGACGTGATCGGCTCATTTGATGAAATGGTCGGTCATGCTGGCGCGATCGTACGCAAGGCAGATGGCTTGTTTGAAGGGGGCGCCGATCCACGCAGTAACGGGATCGTAGCCGGATACTGATATGCAAAAAGGGCGCTTCTTGAAGCGCCCTTTGATTATTTTTTGATTGTTTGTGTCGTCGAGAACGGATATTAAATCCCGCCCATGAACTGCAGCGTTTTGCGCGTATATTCCTCAACATAATCAATCAGACGATCCGAGGCATCGCGGGCGCCGGGCTCGTCATTGGCGGCAATCGCACGGGCGATGGCTGCATGCAGACTGGAGACGCGTGCCAGATCGCCAAACCGCTTGAAGTGCAGATACCAGAATCGGCGTGTCTGCGCTTCGATCGGTCCGATGGCGTAGGACACATACTTGTTCTGGGCCGTTTCGATGCACAGACTGTTGAAGTCGCGATCGGTTTCGATAAAGATGCTGCCATCGTTTTCCTTGGCAGCACGGTCGAAGCCTTCGGCCAGTTTTAGAAAGGTCGCGCGCTGATCTTCCATGGCGAGCCGTGCAGCGCGACCGGCAATGATTTTTTCCAGCTCGCGACGTACTTCAATCATGTTGAGCTGATCGGCCAGATCAATCTCCGACACAATCACGCCGGAGCGCGGCAGAATCTTGACGTTGCCCTCGATTGCCAGACGCTGCAATGCTTCACGCAAGGGCGTACGGCCAAAGCCGAGTGAGCGGTTTAGCGCTTTTTCGGAAATCTTGCTGCCAGGCGGCAGCTTCAAGGTCACGATCATTTCTTCCAGAATCCGGTACGCCATCTGCGCCTGATTTTCGCCATTGCCTTCCATTTCGGACTGCAGTGCCTTAATTTGTTCTTCGGTGATCATGTCCGGCCTTGTTTGGTCTTCTGGTTATCGCTGTCAAATAAGGAAAATGGACAAGCATTTTGCATGCCGGTCAATCCGGATTATACGATCCACCTTGCCTGTCACCGAACGTACTCAATACGAATAATCCGGTTCATGGTGATGGCATAATAACTTTCCTTCATGATCCTCAGGAGCCTTCATGTCTTTTGTCATTCCTGCCGTAGTGCAACCAACTTTGCCGGTGGTAGGCACGGATGCACAGTTTCCCGTGCATCGCGTTTATTGCGTTGGTCGTAACTACGTCGATCATGCTATCGAGATGGGAGCCACCGGACGTGAACCGCCATTCTTTTTCATGAAACCCGGCACCGCCGTGTTTCCCGTCACGTACGAATCTGACGCGCAATTGCCTTATCCGGATAAAACGCAGGATTTTCAGTACGAATTGGAATTGGTGGTGGCCATTGGCAAAGCCGGTACCGATATCAAGGCCGAGAATGCACTGGATCACGTGTGGGGCTACGCGATTGGTCTGGACATGACGCGCCGCGACCTGCAATCGGAAGCAAAAAATCTCCGTCGTCCGTGGGATACCGGCAAGGCTTTCGAGCATTCGGCACCGGTTGGGCCGATCCATCCAGCGGCTGATGTCGGCCCTGCTGGCGATCGCACCATCACCTTGCGCGTGAACAATGAAACACGCCAGCACAGCACGGTCGATAAGCTAATCTGGAGTATTGAAGAAATGATCGCCTATCTGTCCGGCTATTTCACCTTGCAGCCAGGTGATCTGATCATGACTGGCACGCCGGCAGGCGTGGGGCCGGTGGTCAAGGGCGATCGCATGGAATGCACGATCGAAGGTCTGGGCACCCTGAATATTCAGGTCGTCTGACAACGAGGTGGTGTAATGAAAAAGGCCCGCAATGCGGGCCTTTTTACATTGCGCCTCACGACGCTGAGGGCATGATCAGTAGCGGAAGACGCGATTGTTTTCCACGCGCACACGATCACCGACGCGCAGATCGACGACACTTTCCTGCACGACGCTGAAGTAGCCGCCGTTATCGCCACGAATGTTGATCTGATAGGCTTCGCGTACGCCGGCACGGCCTTTTTGAATATTATTGCCGACCATTGCACCGCCCACGACGCCAGCCGTCGTGGCGACTGCACGACCGCTGCCTTTACCGACCTGATTGCCCAGCACACCGCCGACCACGCCACCGATGATGGCGCCGCCGACGCCACGGCTATCGACTTCCTGCTGGACGATCTGGATCGAATCGATCACGCCATACGCAGCGTTGTATGCTGGTGCTTGCGAAGCCGGATAGCGTGCTGCACCCGGATCGTTATAGGTTGGACCCGCAGCACAGCCGGCGAGTACGGCGGCTGAAGCAATGACAGCAGCCATGGTGATTTTTGTGGTTTTCATGATGACTCCTCGATGGGTTGGATTGAGGATAAAGATAGGCGCAAACCCTGCACCCCTCGGTGCGATAACGTACCGAAGTGGCAACTATTTCTGCGGGGCACTCTTGCCCCGTGTGTCTTGTAAAGTCTGGCGTGTTACCAAATATACGTGCGGGGAAATGGATCGATTGGCATGCGTCGTTAAATGCCTGATGCATGCGCCGTAATCAGGAGAACGACTTGGGTGTACTTGCACGTCTGCGTGGTTGGGCCGTCGTCCTTAAGCGGGATGGCGTGACACTCTGGTTTGCCGCACGGCATCCGGATGTGCCGTGGTACGCAAAAGCCTTGGGGGTGTTGACGGTCGCCTATGCGTTGAGCCCGATTGACCTGATTCCGGACGTCATCCCTCTACTGGGTTTGGTGGATGATCTGATTCTGTTGCCGGTATTGATCTGGATCACGCTTAAAATGATTCCTGCACGTGTCCTGACGCACTGTCGTCGTCTTGCCGAAGAGTGGATCAAAGACAAAAAAGGCAAGCTCATCAGTTGGACAGGCGGTGCAGTGATATTGCTGATCTGGCTCGTGATCCTCATGGCAGTCTGGCGTACCTGGATCGGCCCGTGGTTGTCAGCGTGATAATGCGAAAAGCCACGTGAAACGTTGGAAAGCCGCGATTTTGTAGGAAATCTCCTGCAAGCTATTGGTACAAGCGGTAAAATCTCTCTTTTCCGGTTTTCACCCCACCGCGGTCTGGTCAGGATTTTCCTCACCGGGCCGATTTGATTTTTTACTTGCTGGAGCAAACGTGCCAGGTCTATTGCCTAACGTCGATCCCGACGGCCTTCTCGAATATTCTGTTGTCTACACTGATCGCGCGATCAATCACATGTCCCAACGCTTTCAGGGCGTCATGCGTGACATCTCCAAGACACTCAAACAGGTTTACAACGCGCACTCTGCCATTCTGATGCCTGGCAGCGGGACCTTCGGCATGGAAGCAGTCGCACGTCAGTTCGCAACTGACAATGCTGTCGTGGTATTGCGTAACGGCTGGTTCAGCTATCGCTGGACCCAGATTCTGGACACGGGCAAGATCCCTGCAAGCACGGTTGTTTTGAAAGCACGTCAGGTTGATGACGCCAAACAGGCGGCGTTCGCCCCGGCACCGATCGATGAAGTCGTTGCTGCCATCAAGGAAAGCAAACCTGCCGTGGTGTTTGCACCACACGTGGAAACGGCCTCCGGCATCATGCTGCCGACCGAATACATGCGCAAGGTGGCAGATGCCGTGCATGAAGTTGGCGGTTTGTTTGTGCTGGATTGCATCGCATCGGGCACGATCTGGGTCGACATGCAAGCCGCTGGTGTGGACGTGCTGATCAGTGCGCCACAAAAAGGCTGGAGCGCATCGGCCGGTTGCGCGTTCATCATGCTGAGCAAGCTGGCACGTGAGCGTATCGAATCCACGCAAAGCACCAGCTTTGCTTGTGATCTGCGCAAGTGGTTGCAGATCATGGAATCGTACGAGCAAGGTAACGTCGCGTATCACACCACGATGCCGACAGATGCGCTGACTGTCCTGCGCGAAACCATGAATGAGACCGCAGCGTATGGTTTCGACAAAGTGCGTGCCGAGCAACAGGAACTGGGCGACAAGGTGCGTGCATTGCTGACCAAACGTGGCTTCAAGAGTGTGGCGGCAGAAGGCTTTCAGGCACCGGGCGTTGTCGTGAGCTATACCGATGATGACGGCATCCAGTCTTCCAAGAAGTTCGTTGAAGCTGGTCTGCAAACAGCAGCCGGTGTGCCATTGCAATGCGATGAACGTGCCGACTTCAAGACCTTCCGCGTTGGTCTGTTCGGTCTGGACAAACTGCACAATATCGAGCGTACGGTCGCCAATCTGGAAAAAGCACTCGACAAGATGTAAGGCGCGACGCCGATGACGTTGAGATAAGTAAAAAGGGAGATATCGGAAGATATCTCCCTTTTTTTTAAAGCGGTGGAAATCGTTGCGGAAAAGTCTGTTCGCGCTCGTCGATCTTCATGACGCCTCATTGATTGCCACGCGCTTCTGCCAATGCGATGGTCAGGTTTTGCACCTTCTTTTTCAGCAGATCACGTTCTTCCGTCAAGGTAGCCAGCAGTATTGAAAGACGATGAATTTCTTTCTGCTCCGGAGTCGCGTCGTCCGGCGGTGCAGGGCATTCTATTTTGGTTTTCGGCGGCATCTTGGCTTCCCGCACTTCGCGCGCCACTTGCCGCAACTCTTTCTTGCCACCAGCAACGGCGGCAACCTGCTTTTCACTTGGCAATGACGCGATTGCCGCAGCAGCATTGATGGATATGTCGCCAGCCTTGATCGCTTCAACCAGTTCGGGTGCGGCGGTCTTCTGGATTTTTTCGATATGACCGATGGTGGCACTGCTCACACGCGCGGCGCGTGCGATGGCTTCGCGCGTCAGCGTCGGTGCCTTCGCCAGCTTCTTGTCCTGATCGTCTGGAGCGTTATCGCTGGGTTCGGTCTTTTTTCTGTCGAACTGATCGCGGCGCGCGGACAGAATCTCTTTCTTGCGTAATGCCAGTACGCCACGTTGAAAGTCAGAGACGCTACGACGGCCCAGATGATTGTCGATCATCCACAAATGTACGTCGTCCATCGACTGGAAAGACGCGTTCTGTATCGTATTGAAGGCAATGCCATGTTTCTGGCAGATGCGATAGCGATTGTGGCCATCGACCAGAATGTCACCCCACAGCACGAGCGCGTCACGGCATCCTTCGTTGAGCAAGCTGTGTTCAAGTGCAGCAAATTCATCTGCAGTTAATGGATCGATGTAGGCAAGCAAATCGTCGTTAATGATGATAGTCATGATGCGCAAATAAAAAATAGCGTGCGTAGTGTAACGCCTGCCAGTCGTTGCGCGTTGCATTATGAATAGGGATTTGATTGCACTACTGGAGTAATGCGCAAAGAATGTTCCGGGCTTTCTGCGCGTGATGCTAGGTATGAGCAGTGAGCGTTAAACGCTCTCTGGCATGTACACACCGATGGTCAATGCGACATTGCTGCGGATTCGTATCCCAGGGGTCATTTGCCTGGCGCGCCATTGTGGCAATCGAACCGGAGGCTGTTGCAGAGGAGCATGCAGGATATCAGGGGGCCCTGGATAGATGATCGACCAGTTGTCTGGCATGCGGTGACAAATCATCCCAGTTGCGGATGCAGATGCGTAATTCCCGTGTGGCCCATGCGTCATCCAATGCCACGATCTGAACAGGAAGCTCGCGTACGTGGCGCAAGGCTGCCGCTTCGGGCAGCATCGCAATGCCTGCATTCTCTGCGACCAGTTGAGCAATCGCATAAAAGCTGGGTGCACGTACCCGGATCTTCAGAGACACCGCATTCTGCTTGGCCATTTCTTCAATGAAGCGCTGCATGGCCCTTTCGGGTGGCAGACAGACAAATGCATAGCCAAGTGCATCTTTCATGCGGACAGACGCTTTTTCGGCCAGCACATGCGTTGATGGCACCAGCAACACCAGCTTGTCATGGCGGAAAGGCAGCGGAATCACATCGGACATCGGCAGGTTGCCATCCATCACACCCACCTCGACTTCGCCTGATTGCACTGCCGACAGGACATCGGCGCTTTTGCGCTCAATCAGTTGCAAATCGATTTCCGGATAGTCGGCAAGGAAAGGGCCGAGCGCTGCCGGAAGAAACGTGCTGTTGGCGACTGTCGTGCCAGCCAGTTGCAGCGTGATGCGACGTTGTCCGTTCAGATCATTCAGCGTTTCTTTCAGCTTTTCGGTCTCGGCGAGAATCTGCCGCGCCCGATCCAGTACAAGCTGACCTGCTGGTGTGGCTTTCATGCCATCGGCAGAACGATGAAAAATGACGACGCCTGAACGTTGTTCAAAATGACGCAAGCGATTGCTGGCTGCCGACAAGGCAATCGGAAAACTGGTGGCCGCCTTGCTCAGACTGCCGAGGCGGTCAATGGCAAGGAGGAGACGAAGATCGATCAGATCAAAGTGCATGGCAGGGTTTCTCTTTTAGAGAAGGCTTGATGTTTGAAATAAGCATTCTGCTGATTTTAACTTCGTATCAGAATAAGTCCCTGTTTGGTTATTTGTCCTCAAAACATGATTTCGTCGTATCGACAATGGTTGCAGGACGGTCGGCTATACGCGATTCTTGCCGCCACCGGTTTCAGCCTCAAGGCTGTGTTCGTCAAACTCGCTTATGCTGCCGGTGCTGTCGATGCGCTGACCTTGCTGACTTTGCGCATGGGCATCGCGCTGCCCTTGTTCGGCTGGCTGATCTGGCTCAGCCGCGATCCGGAGGCCGCCCCTTTGGCACCATTTGACTGGCTGCGCGTGCTGTTGCTGGGCATGGTGGGTTATTACCTGTCCAGCCTGTTTGATTTTTACGGACTGGAGTACATCAGCGCCGGTTTGGAGCGCCTGATTCTGTATCTTTATCCCACGCTGGTGGTGGTCTTTCAAGCGATCCTGTCGCGCAAACGACCGTCTTCATCCATCGTGCAGGCGATGGCGCTGTGCTACTTCGGTCTGGGCATTGCTTTCATCCACGATGTGGGTGTCGCGCAGGGTGACCAGGTCTTCAAAGGTGCGGCCTGGGTATTTGCCAGTGCAGTAACGTATGCGTTTTACTATTTGGGAACGGGTGCAATGACGCAGCGGCTTGGTTCCATGCGCCTTGCCGGGTTGGCGGGCGCAGCATCGTCGTTGCTGGTCATCATTCATTATCTGCTGGCGGATGTACCAACCCGGCTCAATGCCTTGCCTGCAGACGTATGGGGCCATGCCGCCCTGATGGCAGTTTTGTCGACGGTCTTGCCGGTGTACTGGCTGGCATTGGCAATCCAGAAAATGGGTGCGTCACAGGCCGCGGCCATTGGCAGCCTGGGACCTGTGCTGACGGTACTTGCGTCCTGGTTACTGCTTGCCGAACCCATATCGGCGTATCAGCTTGGTGGACTTGCGCTGGTGATGTTTGGCGTATCGCGCCTGAAGCCGGCGGCTACAAAAGCGCCGAAGACCGATCCGCAATCGTGATCGGATGTTGGTCCCGCCGACAGTGATCAAATCGAACTTTTTTGTGTCCTAAGTTGTTGATTACACACGAGTTAAAAAGAAAGTGATTGGCAATGTATCACACCATGTATCACACCAGCTATTATCCGTTTCACCAATACATCAGATAGGTGAATGACTATATATGGCTAATGCGTTAATCAAGTCTGTCGGTGAAATAGGTATGGAACGCTTGCAAGAATGCGTAGAGCATGCAGGATCAAAGTTCTTGTCAACTATCCGAACATGTTTCGCTGTTAGCAAAAAAGGTCGTGCCGAAGCCTTCGGAACTTGTTTCTTCCTCAAAGTGGATAGCAAACCATATTTGGTCACGGCGGGACATGTAATTGATCATAGCGATACTTCGACCATTTACATAACGGCAGGAACTCAACTCAAAACTTTGACTGGCGAATTTATGACCTCAGTCTCGCCTAACGGCAATAGGGACAAAGATCATTATGACTTCGCATTTTTAGAATTGACCGAGGCGCAATGTGCAGAATTTCAAGTCACTCATTTTATTGAGGAAAACATGATTTCTGCTAATAAAGCAGACACTAGTAAACGCACGTACATGGCTTTAGGTTTTCCTGCAAGCGCGCAAAAAGTAGAATGGGATAAACCTATTGCCCATACCAACGCCGTATCCCACACAGGTTTTCACAAGCACAACCCACAGTTGCTTAGTAGATTAAAATTGAGCGGCGACGAACACTTTTCTATCAAGCGTGATAAGCGCGTGAAAGCCTTTAATGGGCCTATGTGTAACGCAATTAGCATTAAAGGCGCAAGTGGAGGGGTGTTAATTGATCTCGGCCCTATCGATCCTGCAAAATTGGCTCCGAACGCCCCGTGTACTGCACTGCTTGCAGGGTTGCTCATTGAGTTTACGAGGGAGCGAATAGTATTAGCTTTAAAACTTCAAGTTATTCTTGATGCAATCCAGAAGCCATCGTTAAGGTGTGCTCGGTAACCTTTAAAGGGACGCAGAACTGTCGGAGGTCGGCTTGTTGACCTTCTTTACTAACCAGATGCCATTCAAGCGCATCTGGTGGCAACGCAGACGACCGCACTAGTTCTTCCATCTATTCTCTTGACCAGCAAGGTCTATCCACATTTTTGCGTCTTCAACATTCAGTATCACAGGCCGTCTGTCGTGGACATCAACCATTACACCTGAAGACTCGCTAGTCAGTAGCGCATAGTCAAACAGGTTTGCCGTCTTTTGGTTTGATGTCCCCAAGGCTGTCTGTTTTTCTTATCGCCTGTCCATTCATACCAACTATTTGCAGGTATCAATGCACGACCTTTCTTCCACACAGAAGACCAGTAGCTGCTGCGAGACTTTTCGACCGGCGTTGATATGAAGCGGCAGTTTTTTCTTGCGCCCACTTGGTGTGTAGCGTCTTGGCGGCGGCATGATGTCAAAGATACGTGACTCAGGCAGACCAATGCTGCTGAGGTAATCCATCAAGTCCCGTGCTTGTGAAATGCGGCCACACATGTTGTGTGTCTCCTTCGCAGAATTGATCAGCCAGAATAACTCGGACTGCTTCCTTGATCGGGTCTTTGGTTACATCAATGCTGCCTTCTCCGTAACGAACGAAGAAAATGTGATGCGCTTGTCGTTTTGTAAAACCACGGCTGATAAGCACAGCTTCCCAAATGCAGTGCCATATTGCTTCATCCATGCTACTCCCTTTGATGAATAACGAACGATTCAACGTAGTGGTTGCACACCACAAGAGGGGGTCATTATACTAAAAACTACTGTATATAAACACATATCAAAGATGCAATTAAATTCATCTAGGAAGAGGTATGAAGGTCACAATATTGCCGACAAGGTGTGAGGGAGTTGCGTACGAACGTGGCGAGTTGAAGCGTGCACCGTGTACTGAAGGCGACCTGCAGATTGTTGATACACGTGAAAACAATTTGAACCGGATCGTGAAGGTAGCCAAGCTAACGACTCCGTACTCGATCAAGCAGCTACTAGAGGTTCATATTGTTTGGATGAACGACAACAAGATGTGCCTGAGTGGTTTTGAACGGGTGATGAAGGATGGTCATGTCGTTGACTACGCACAGTCTTGGGTGTGCTTGATAGATGAACATCAAGGTAGAGACAACGATAACATCTTGCCAATTCGTGAGAATTGGCAGCATTAAACGTAGATGCCATATTCATGAGATAGCTTTATGCTGCCTAGCAACAGAAAAATCGCTGGTACTTTGCCCGCTCTTCCATTTAAGAATAAATGACACCAAAACCACAGTGGCTACTGTATGCCGTTGATTTCGCTCAGATTGTCTCGGCTGCAGCCACGGCATTAGCTGTAGGCGTTTCACTATGGCTGGCTCGCCGTAACGAACAACCTCGGGTAAGACTTGTGGCTGGGCAGATGACAACGGTGACGATCAGACCAGACGGTGATACATCAAAAGAGAATGCACTTGCTTTAAACATAGCCAATGCAGGGCTGCTTCCACTTCGGATTCAGGATGCCTCCATTTTTTTCTCGCTGAAGAATGGGAAGAATCGCATCTTTGGTCTCGGCAAGTATGATTCCACGACGAATACAAGTACATTTCCGGCGAGCTTAGAACATGGTCACACCCTTGTTTTATCGTTTCCAATACGGTTAAACGAATCCCCATGGGATTGCTTACCGAATCTCTGGTGGTATAAAAATCGTCCATTCATTCGGGTGACGACAAGTCTAGGTAAAACATATCAATTGAGATTGAAGCGTAGTTTTATACAACAACTACTGAATACCGATTAAATGCTTTTAGCGACATTACTTGCCATCGTCGTCGGGGTCTCTGATGGAGACACAGTCACGGCACTTACTCATGACAAGACTCAAATGAAGGTGCGTCTTTCAGGAATAGATGCTCCTGAGTCACGCCAACCGTTCGGTCAACGTAGCAAGCAGAACTTGTCAGACCTTGTGTACGGCAAGGAAGTTGATTTGTCATGTGGCAAGATAGATAAATACAGGCGTCACATCTGCGTCATCCATGTGAACGGGCGGGATGCCAACCTTGAACAGATCAAGGCGGGTATGGCATGGTGGTACAAAGACTACAAGAGGGATCAGGGGGTTGCGGAACGGGATCGGTATAGGGTATGAGGCTGAGGCCAGAAATGCCTCTATGGGGCTATGGCGTGACCCTGCCCCTGTGCCTCCGTGGGACTGGCGAAAGCAACAGCGCCGCTAGAGGTCAAGCATAGTCTTCTTCAGCACTGCTCCCAATCTGTGTTTTCAATGCTTCTAGTTCATCCTGCAGTTCAGCCAAGGCTGTAGTGCTGTTATCAAGGTCATCCTTGATGACCTCAAGTTCCTCTTTCAAGCTTTCGACTTGGTCTGCCAAGCGGCGTGCACCTGACTGATTGAAATGAACAATTAAAGCTAGATAAGTAAGGATCGCCAAGACGATACGCGCTGACGAATCTGCTTCAACGAGCATGTACACACCTACCGCTGCACCCAGCGTCACAACCAACTGCACGATCCCGAAAACAATGTCTTTCATAGTCATTCCATAGGCGACAAAACAGCAGTATTGTATATCCCGATAGGGGTTATGGGGTATCACGAAAGAGGTTACAGAATGCGTGCATGCCTAACCCGATCCATGAACCCCGCTACCAAATCTTTAAAGAGATGTTGACCGCTGCACGCATGTCGGCGGGGCTGAAGCAATCCGAAGTAGCAGACCGCCTTGGAAAGCCTCAGTCGTTTGTAAGTAAGTATGAGCGGTCGGAAAGACGGCTTGATGTCCCTGAGTTCCTAGAAGTCGCTGCAGTCCTCGGCATCGATGTCGCCAAATTCCTAAAGGCATATCAGGCAGAGTTGGCAAAACGTAGGTGAGACGTTTGTGGTGCGTATACAACCCTGGTTGAAGCGCGAGGTTGTAAACGGTTGTTTATTGGCATACGCTGGTTGGTTTACTTCGGAGCCAACCATATGGACAACCAGACCACCGGCATCGCCTTCAACATCATTCAAGTAGGCCCTGACTTCGATTACAGGGCGTTCCTCAGTCATCACGTATCAAGAATCATCGAGAAACTGACGACCGGCAATCCCCACAGTCTGCTGTATCAAATTCCGCACCCACTGGCTGCACATGACGATGATGTGTGGGAGGGGCGCTATGCACCTGTAGGTGACGTGTATTTCAACATGCCGACCCTGTTGCCACCTACGTTGTTGGAAGAGCATGGGGGGGATCAAAAGCGGGCAGCAGCAGTGTGCGTTCGTCTTGAACGACTAATGCTGCAGGAATCTTTCCAGCGGTGGGGAGTCATCAAACTGCTTGCAAAGGGACTTCGCCAGCATGGCTATCGATATTTGATCTTGTCTTCGATCACGAATAAACCATTTGCGCGTTACTTGCATGAACAGAGCAAGCTTCAGGGAAGCAAGTGGGAATTGCTTGGCGATGCACCACTTGACGAAGAAGGCCAACTGAAAAGCTACAGCGTGTTCTCCTTGGCCCTCTGATGGAGGCGTTTAGAAACGGCCACTGCTCTGAAGAGTGCAACAACAAGAACGACAAAAAGCCCTTTAACCCATTTTTGAAGATAGTTCACGAGGTCAAGCATGGGGGGCTTAGGTTGTCTTATCTATTTGAACCGTAGGAATTTTTTCAATAAGTTTACCGGCCATACTTTCAGCAAAACGGGTCTCATCTCCTCTGTCAATATGACGTTCACGTTCTGACAAAAATGCAGAAGTTGTAGAAATATTCCAATGAGCAAATGCTTCTTTAACATTATCTGCACCGGCATTGGTTCCGAAAACAGACATGTAAAATTTGCCATAGTGAATTGCATGTTTACGTTCTGCGCTTTTGAGGGATTCATGCATATAACTACGTCCTTGGGACGCGCAAAATTTCACTATTGCGACTAGAAGTCCAACGAAGATGGCACCCTTTACGGAGAAGAATGCAATCAACGACCACTGAATGTCCTTGTTTGCGATGAGTTCCCTACCTCCAGATACAGCGAACCCAAAAGCCAGTGTTATACCTACACCGAATGTGATTAATGCGGCTAGTGACCAGCACGCAGCATAGACACCAAAGTCTTTGCGGGAAGTTTCCAATGCCGCAAGTGCCATTTCCACAAACTCATTAGTGTTGTCTTTGATTGTGGCTTGGACACTTTCATCACGAAGAGACTTCAAGTCATCGGTGAGTCGTTTGTTCTCAGCTTGAATCTCTTCGGAAGACGTTTTAATAGAGCGGATTTCGTCGTTTAATTTACTAACGACCGATTCCAACATGCGATTTCTGTTGATTTGTTCGTCATTTTGCTGTTTCAGTGATTCAAGCATATTGAGCTGAGGCCCGTGAGCTTGCTTGTCACGTAGACGTGCTAGAGCGGCAGTAATATGGCCGCGTATTTCCCCGATAGCATGTTCGATAACGTTATACAGCTTTGATCTTTGCTCATGTCTGTGCATGAGAATTATGTCCGGCAGTCCTCTGAGGTGCATGGACATACTCTTGAGTTCGTCAGCTTTTGACTGAAGAAAATCAATGGAAGCTGGTGGCATTGCCAGTGGTGGATATGCCAGCATCGTTACTACTTGCGTAATTGACGACGCGATGTCTACCGATGAATCACCATCTGGGTCACTGTGAATGAGGTCAACAAGCGTATCCATTATCGCTCTAAGCTCATACCAATAATGATTGGCTTCTTCTAGGTCTTGAGGTGTTGCGTTGAGATATGACATGGCTGGACAGTGTTAAAAATTTGCAAGATAGCGTACCGCATAACCATCAATCGTTTGTCATTCTTTTAAGGTACACCTCAAGCGAACCATTACCTGCACCCCTGAAACTGGTTCTTTAAAAGGTGGGGTGTAACCGAAAATGTACTGATGTACTGATGTGCTGAGAACTACCCTATAAGAATCAAGGGCTACTTATGTTACTGGTGGCTAGGTCGGCTTAGTCCAGAGGAAGGCCACACTTATTCGTCTATGGATTGATGAGCCACAGAAAGCATTCGTCTTACTTGAAGACTACGTGCCTCTTGGCTACTGCACATATCAGCCGATGAAATAATGACTCTCTGATTCAAAGCCCAACAACAAGAACGACAAAAAGCCCTTTAACCCATTTTTGAAAAACACTGACTATTGAGTGGTGGGGGGGGCTAAGAGCGCATGCAGGGAAAATTTCCTAAATACTGTTGACTCAACGTTTTCCAGCACCTCTATGGACTTCCCATCTGCAGAAAGAATAAAAAGACTTGTTTCATTCACGCTGCCAAGCAATGTATTTGCTACGGAACTGCCTTTTGGATTTCGCTTGATCGTACCCACTGCGGTCCTACCTTTGATTGTTCCCTCAATTATCATGACGTCAGTTCTACTGCTTGCAGTAGTGTCTCCAAAAAGGCCAATGCCAAGCTTGTTGATTGCGGTAACGTACTCGCCGTTGGCTACGAATTTATAACCTTCAACCGAAAGTGATAGTTCGCATTGAGGGGACTTCCATGCGCCGGATTGAAGTGCAGGGGAAGGCAGGGCAGCTGCAAGGCCAAACTCTTTGTAGAACTCACTGAGATTCTTAGCTTTATCTACAACAATCGATTTTTCTTTCTCTTCTTCTTGAGGTATTTCTCTGAGCCGTCTTTCAGTAGAAGGGATATTTTCGGAGAAGTCTTTGGTCTCTCTTGCAGAGGCACACAACTGCGTAGCTTCGTCAATGAAACCTGCATTGGCTAATCGCAATGCCAAGTTGCTGTTAGCAAGCGTTTCACCCAATTGCTTTGCCTTAAGTAGAGCAGCGACCGCAAGATAAGGCAGATTAAGCTTTCCTAATGCGACACCCAAATTATTCCAAGTGGCTGACGATCTTTCTGGGCTTGGAATTCTTGAGTAATGCATGACTGCGAGCTCAGTTTTCCCCATGTCGGAGTACTTGTGTGCCAATTCAAACCTGAGGCCATGGTTGCTAGGGTTGAGCTCAAGTAGCT
The DNA here is from genome assembly GCF_014635705.1 of Oxalicibacterium faecigallinarum. GTDB lineage: Bacteria > Pseudomonadota > Gammaproteobacteria > Burkholderiales > Burkholderiaceae_D > Oxalicibacterium > Oxalicibacterium faecigallinarum. Next base: position 25,930 of record NZ_BMDI01000001.1, read on the forward strand.
TTTCAGTTGCCGCAATGAAGTTGTGATCTTCATTCTGTTGAGTACTGGACAAACGTACGGCATTGAGCATTGCGATCACGTCGTCTTCATCATCTGTGACCAGCATACGCGCCTTATCTAAAGCAATACGTGCGGCTTTCTCATCGCCAAATCTAAGGTAAGCATCAGATGCTTGCTGTAGATAGTGAATTTTTTCGACAACGCCGGTTGCGAGAGTTTCTGCTGCTTCAAAGTGTTTTGCAGCAATGCGAAATTCTTCATAGGCGTAATAGGCTTTGCCAATCCAGAAATTGATTCGATGACTGCTTGGAGCTTCTTGGAGGCATCGTTTGAGGGTTGTAGTACTCGCTCCTCTATCAAAGATGTATTTCCAATATTCCTGCAGCCCTAGCCATTCTGCACGCGCAAAGTCATCCTCCGGCTGAAGGGTCGCAAGATAACTGTCTGTGATTTTGGAAATGTATTCTGCATTGTCATGAATGTGACCATAAATGACTGCATTTTCGTATTCGGGCAGCAACCAGTCTGCGGAAGGTTCTTTGAGAGACTGCTCTGCCTTCGGCTTGGGTGATTCTACAGGGCTATCCTCCGATAGTTTGGTGGCGGTCATTTCATTAACGCTTACATCACGGACCCATCCTCTGCCTGGTTTTTGCTGAATTTGCTGCGACAGACTTAGAATCAGTTCGGCCTTTAACTTAGTTGGACTATTCCAGACGACTCTAATATGGCGGCTTTCAACTTTCTCACGGAAGTTTTGCAATTTGACCCAGCTTTCGGCTTGATCAGTGCGATCTCGTGGGAGAGACGTCGGTTCTTCGTGAAGTAATGCAATGACAGGGATGTTTAAAGATCGAGCGTATTCGTATTCCTTTTCTGTAAACCCCATACCGTGTTCATCTAAGGAGCCGTATCTTCCGCCTAATACAAGTACGTAGTAATCGGACGCTTCAATTACCTTCGTTATGTACTCCCATGCGCTTGAGTTGTTAGCGTGAAAAAGCTCCATTCCTGCTGGAATATGCCCCATCTGCAGAATGCCCTCTAAGACCGCAGCACGTTCATCCTCTAAATCGCTGAAAGTAGAACTCACGAATACTTGATATTTTTTGTCCATTGTCCATGCCAAAGTTTTTTGAAGTGTACCGCATGGCAACACTTTCTGTGGTATAACTTTGCGTAATCGACGTTACGTAAATTTATACTAGAGCGGTTTCTGTGAAGATCATTACCTACCTTCGCGTCTCAACAGCAAAGCAAGGACACAGTGGACTGGGCGTTGAAGCACAGCGCAACGCAGTTCAAACCTATGCGGCCAGCAAGGGTGCGGCAGTGTCTAAAGAGTTTCTAGAGATTGAGTCAGGCAAAGTGAACGCCCGACCACAGCTTGCTGCTGCATTGCATCTGGCGAAGGTCACGGGCTCTATTCTTGTCATTGCGAAGCTTGACCGTCTATCCCGCAATGCAGCGTTTCTACTTGCCCTTAGGGATTCAGGGGTCAAGTTCGTGGCGGCAGACATGCCAGACGCCAATGAGCTGACGGTGGGAATCATGGCGTTGGTGGCGCAGCAAGAGCGGGAAGCTATCTCTACGCGCACCAAGGAAGCGTTGGCTGCAGCTAAGAGACGTGGACAGAAGCTAGGTAACCCGAATGGCGCTGCTGCGTTGAGACGAGCAGGCAAGGGTAATGCGGCGGGTGTAGTAGCCATTCAGCGGCAGGCAGATGCCCACGCAGCAGATTTGAAGTCCGTCTTGGATGATCTAGCAAAAGAAGGCATTACATCCCTTGGTAGCGTTGCAGACGAACTCAACCAACGAGGCATTAGAACCCCACGAGGCGGTAGCTGGCACAAGACATCCGTGAGCAACCTCAAGACAAGGATTGCCGCCTTATAGCTAAAAGTAATGGAATTTACTTCATTAATAAAATTTTTTTATAGGGCGAGGGGGAGGGGGTTAATTGTAGAGCGACTGAATTTCCAAAACATGCACTATAGGACAGAGAGCGTCTGAGACATGACAAGATAATTCTAAAAAGCTCCCTACAGAGTCCAATCAAGACTAATCAGCGTCATGCTGTACCAAGCACCACTTCCAAACTACACACTATAGGACAACCCTAGCTGTCCAGCGTGTATCAGCAGTAACCCGTAACCATCTCCGCAGTAACCAACACCTTCGGCATGCCATAGGTGCGCCGCTGCATTTTTAAAACACTTACAAATGAATCAAAACACATTTAAATATCACCCCATTAGCCCTGTTGTATTCGCACAGGAGTTTGGCCGACATTGGACAGACAAACTTGGCTATGCAGCGTCACCAGCCTTAGAAGAAGCTTGGATGTCGTTAGGGAAGGCGCTGTCAGCACAGGTATTTCATTACGACAGGGAGGAGGAGCGCCAAGCGTGGACAGTAGTACCGCTACCAACAGGCACTGGAAAGTCGCAAGGTACAGCTTTCTACTGCGCTATGTTGGCGTCCCATGGGAGACATCCTGGTGCACTTATCGTGGTTCGTCGGATTGAAGATGCAGACATCATGGCCGCAACTATCAACGAGCTTGCCGGAAAAGGTGATGGGTATGCCTACAGTCATCACAGCGCGAAGTCATCCGTCCCACTCAGTCAACTTGCTGAACATCCGGTACTGGTCATTACGCATAGCGCCTACAGGAATGCTCTGGCAGCAGAGACAGGGCAGGTACTAAACGCATTCCTTGACTGGGGTGAAGACGGACGTTGCGTAGTTGTGATTGATGAAGCGTTTGATCTGGTTGAGGTTCACCAAGTGACTCTGGATGACCTCCGGCAGACATTGGCCTTCATCCCAGACTACTTGCGTGACAGATTTCCGAAGGAGACGGCAGCGATTCAGGCAGCTATCAACTTGATGGAATCATCGTCCAGTTCCAATGGCGGTAGCAGGATTTTCATGCCGCATGACTTTGGTACAGACAATGACGTAGACCTATCGCAGTTGAAGGACGCCTTGCACTCAGTCACGATTGCTCAGGTGGAGCGCATCAGCCAGGCAGCAGCACGGTTAGCCAGCATTTTTGATAGCTCGTTAGACAACTTGGAAATCATCATAAAGGGCTGGTCGCTGTATTCCAAAGTGCCGATATTCGGCCAAATGCTTCAGACAGCAAGGCCGATTATCACAAAGGGCAGCAAGGGAGCAGCCGTACTTGATGCAACAGCATCTACCAACTTGATGTACCAACTGTTTCCACAGGCTAGGGTATGTCGAAAGATTGCTGGTGTACGTAGCTACCAGAATGTTTCACTGCATGTCAGACGTGGAAGCACAGGGAAGGTCAATGCACGAAAGCAGGTTGATGAGCGGCTACCTGTCTTGATGTCTTACTTCAATGACAGGATTGCAGGCAAGGATGCACTTTTTGTTTGCCACAAAGACGTGAAGGCCAAAGCCTATGCACAGGAGACCAAATTCACTTTGAAGGCAGGTCATTGGGGGGAGCTTGATGGTGCAAATACATGGAAAGACTGTGATACAGCCATCTTCTATGATCTTCACCAAAGACCCCATGGGTGGGCTATGACTACCTACTTTGCGTTGCAAGGTATTCAGTCAGACGAATGGTTGAATTCAACGCAGCGTAGACATGGAGACCATCCAGATATCGTTACGGCTATGGTCACTTATCAGACCATCACAGACCTAATACAAGCCCTTAACCGTGTCAGATGCCGTTTGGTCATAGACGAACAAGGAAACTGTCCACAGACGGATATTTATCTGACGCTTCCTAAGGGTAACCGTGGAGACCTGATCCTGTCTGAGCTATTAGCTTCAATGCCTGGTATGCAGGTATCTGCATGGCATCTCCCTGTTCAGACATCTAAAAGGAAGCAACGTAGTGATGCAGGGAAGCCTAAGGAGAGCGTCTATAACTATATGCGTAATGTACCCTCAGGGCGCTATTTGATAAGCCATATCAAGGACTCCTTAGGTATCAAAGACGCATCCATGAAAAGGATAATAAAGGAGTGTAAGCAAGACACAGATAACCAGTTTCATGACATCAATGTTAGTTATTTCCTTGATGGATTCGGACGTGGAAGTAAAGCATATCTGGTTAAACATTGACCAATGTAGATAAATGGATCAGGTATTTCTACAGGTATTACTTAGTAGTTATCTGGTCTACTTTTAAGCAGAGTTGGCATAATTACGTCCAAATAAAAATGAGGGAGGGTGGTATGGACGATAGTCAAGACAAAGTGAGGAGGAACCTAGTTGTCGCATCTAGTTTAGTTCTTTTGGCTCAGATACTAAATATTGAAATCAAAGAGGACGCTTCCATTGGTATCTTCGCCATTAGGAATGTCACTGACGACATGTTTTGGGTTCTAGCATGTGCAGTGTTGTTTTATTTGTTTCAACGCTATTGGTTTGATGATGCAACGGCAATGCAGAGCAAACGTCTAACGGATGATTTTAAAAACTGGATGCTGAAGCAAATTAGATGGATTGTTCAAAGGCATGCAAAAGAGGCAGTTATACGAAAAGGGCCTTATGGTTGTATATCTAAAATATTCCTTGATAACGTGTTGTTTGACGGTGTTGTAGAAGTTAGTGTCAGCATACCGGTTACTGAATTTGCTGTATCTCGGATTGGAACGTGCAATGTAAATGTCTCCATACATAGCCAAACTGCAGATCGAAATACCGTTGCTATACGATCTGTCGTAGTTGAATACCGTTTGGGTCTCATCGATAGCTTGTTTGTCATCTGCCTCCCTCTGACTCGGTTAGCTGTCTTTTCAAAAGGTTATGTAGATTTTGTCCTACCGTTAATGCTGTGGTTTTCAGCATTCATATGTTGCATCGCTCGCGTGTACGTTGTCTTACGACAGTGATAGACCTTCAAATTGGAATTTGCACGAAGACCCTTAGGGGAGAGCGATGTGGATAGGCAGTTCAATCCTCTCCAACAACGATTGCATCAAGCGCAACGAGTGCCCCTTGCCGTAATTGTCTGCAATGTCGCCGCTGGCGTGACCGTGAATGGCATCCCTGGTGGCTTTATCGGAGCCGATTTCCCTAAGGCGATCTTTGGATGCATGCCGGAACGAGTGGCTGGTGATGCCGTAAGTCTTTACGCGCTTGTTGATAGCTGCTGAGGCTGCGTCGTTACCGCGTCTACGTGCGTACTGTTCAAACAATCCTTTACCACTCCTTGGAAGCTTAATGGCCAATTTCATCGCTTCCAAGGCAATACCTACCAATGGCACACGGCGTTCACTAACAATGGTCTTCAAGTCACGCCAAGGCTGACGACGAATATAGATGTGTGGAACTTCATCATCAAGGAACACGTCCGTAACAGCCAGACCAGCAATCTCCGCGACCCGTGCACCAGTTTCAATTTGAATCAATGCGACCAGTGATGCTGCTGATGAGGGCGTACGCAACAAGTCAAGAGCAATGGTCGTCAGTTCCAAATCGGTAGGAACTTTGATGTCTTTGGCATCATCGCCTTCGGAATGGATGTTTTGACGAGCAAAGGGATTCTTCTTGTCCGACTCCCGCTCAGTGATTGCAGCTTGTGCAACGGCACGACAAGTATTCATTGAACGGCGAATGGTGTTGGTCTTCAAGCCTTGATTCCCAAGCATTGTCATGTGATCCCTAACATTTGCGCGGCTAAGCTGATCAAACGGGATGTCCCCAATTGATTCAATCAACTTGTTCCATTCGCGTGTCTGCTTTGCAACGAACGCTTCGTTGTTACCTTTTTTATGCGTTTGAAAGTAGAGATTAAGGGCATCGGACAGCAGAAAAGCAATATCGCTGTGCCTTGGGGATTGCAGAAGCTTAAAGGTCGCGAGTTGGATTGGTGTCAGGAAGTCCTCAAGCTGTGCTTCTTCGTAGACATATTCCCTCTTTTCTTTGAAGGACTCTGCATGCCTCACCCGCGCTGGCTCAGCGACATGATCGATGAACGTATCAAGGGAATGATCCGCAGCAAGCCTAGACGCGGCAGTTGCACTCGATGCAGGCAACAAGTCGCTTTTGCCAAGCGCAACTTGGAATTCCCTTTCGTACTTTTCAGCGAATGCCTGAGCTTTTCTCGTGGCAATCCGAAGGTCAGAGGTCTTAAGACTTAGCCGAATACTTTGTTTCCCGTACTGCTTAACAAGAGAAGTAGGGACTCTTTTCACGAACCAATAGATTGCACCACGCAGTGCGAGATGTTTGATCGTCACTTTTACTGTTCTCCCAAGTTGAATGTCCATACACGAGTCCTATGTGGGGCGCGTGTATCACAACTTGTTGCACAGTTTTAAGCTTGATCTTCATCTAACCTATTGAATGTAAAGGTTTAGTTGACGAGGTTATGGTCTCGCCGACAGGAATCGAACCTGTATCTAGCGCTTAGGAGGCACTCGTTCTATCCATTGAACTACGGCGAGACGCGCGGAGAACGGATGTATGCATCTGTTTCCGACCGCGATTATAGCCGACGCTTTGCCATTCTCTGACAGGAGCAGGCTGCGAATCGGTACAATGCGGTGTTGCGAGCGGCATTTTCTGCCGCTTTTCTTTTCCGCTCTTGATTGAGCGATGCCCATGGTGTGTCGTTCAGCGTATCAAATTCACAGGTTTGTCTATGGCAGTTATTTCTCTCTCCGATGCGCAACTGGCGTTCGGTCACGTTCCCTTGCTCGATCATGCCGAGTTTTCGCTGGAAAACGGCGAGCGTGTCGGCCTGATTGGTCGTAACGGCACCGGCAAGTCCTCGTTGCTCAAGATCATTGGTGGCCGCTCCAAACTGGATGACGGTTTGCTGGTGATGCAGCAGGGACTCAAGATTGCCTACGTTGAGCAGGAGCCGCAGTTTTCACCGGACATGTCGGTATTCGATGCGGTAGCGTCCGGGATGGGTGACATGCAGGCGCTGCTGACGGAATACGATGCACTGACGAGCCAGTTTGGTGGTGACGATGACGATGCGCTGATGGAGCGCATGCATGAAATTCAGACCAAACTGGATGCAGCTGATGCGTGGAATTTGAAGAACAAGGTTGAAGCGGCGCTGGATCGTTTGAATCTCGCCGGCGGTGCCTTGATCAAGGAACTGTCGGGCGGCATGCAAAAGCGCGTGGCACTGGCGTGCGGTCTGGTCAGTGCGCCGGATGTCCTGTTGCTTGATGAACCGACCAACCATCTGGATTTTGCGTCGATTCAGTGGCTGGAAGGCTTGTTGCGCGATTTCAAGGGCAGTGTGTTGTTCATTACCCATGATCGACGGTTTCTGGATAACGTGGCGACACGCATCATTGAACTGGATCGTGGGCGTCTGCTGTCCTTTCCCGGTAACTTCACCACGTATCAGACACGCAAAGCCGAGTTGCTGGAAAACGAAGAAGTCGAGAATGCCAAGTTCGACAAGTTTCTCGCACAGGAAGAAGTCTGGATTCGCAAAGGCGTGCAGGCGCGTCGTACACGCGATGAAGGCCGCGTGCGCCGTCTGGAAGCCTTGCGTCTGGAACGCAGTGCACGCCGTGAACAGCAGGGGCAGGTCAAACTGGAAGTTGGAACAGGAGAGCGTTCCGGCAAGATCGTTGCCGATCTGGAAAATGTCAGCAAACGGTATGGCGACAAATCGATTGTGCATGACTTTACGGCGACGATTCTGCGCGGCGACAAGATCGGTTTGATCGGTGCCAACGGCGCGGGCAAGACAACCTTGCTCAAGATGATTCTTGGGGAAGAGATGCCAGACAACGGCACCGTCAAGCAAGGAACCAAACTGCAGATTGCCTACTTTGATCAGATGCGCGCGCAACTCAATGAAGAGGCCAGTCTGGCCGACACCATTGCGCCTGGCAGCGACTGGGTTGAAGTCAACGGACAGCGCAAGCATGTGATGTCTTATCTCGGCGATTTTCTATTTGCACCGGAACGTGCGCGTTCACCAGTCAAGTCCTTATCGGGCGGCGAACGTAATCGTCTGCTACTGGCGCGCTTGTTTGCCAAGCCGGCTAACGTGCTGGTGCTGGACGAGCCGACCAATGATCTGGATATCGATACGCTGGAGCTGCTGGAAGAGCTGCTGGAGGAATATAAAGGTACGGTCTTCCTTGTCAGTCACGACCGAACTTTCTTGGATAATGTCGTGACGCAGGTGATTGCGGCAGAGGGCAATGGTTTCTGGCGCGAGTATGTGGGTGGTTATTCGGATTGGGAGCGCGTACGTCCAACTGGTGCGTCGACCACTGCCAAGGTCACCGTCAGGCAGGATGCAAAACAGGACACCCGGCAGGAAACAAAATCTGCGGCTGTGGCCACTTCCGCGACGCCTGCCGCTCCAAAAAAGAAGTTGAGCTACAAGGAGCAGCGTGATCTGGAAAGCCTGCCAACGCTCATTGCTCAACTGGAAGAGGAACAAAAAACGATTACTGAGAAACTGGCTGATCCTGGTTTGTACGCGAGTCAGCCCGATGAAGTGAAGCGGCTGAATCAGCGTTTTGAAGAGATCGATGGATTATTGCTGGATGCCTTGACGCGGTGGGAAGAGATCGAGGCACGCGCCAACGGTTGATGTCTTTTATCCCGTGGTGTGAATGCGAGCAACCGGCAGGCCTAGTTCAGGCGACCGCTCGCTTCACGTAATTCCGGCAGGCGGGCGCGAAGTGTTGCGGTATCCATCGCATAAGGACGTTGTTCGATGTAGGCTTCCAGATCCTGCAGCGCTGCTTGCGGGCATTCCAGATGAGCAAAGGCCAGGCCGCGATCACGCCGTTCCGTAATATCGCGTGGCAGCAAAATCAACAGCCGTTCCTGCACCTGCAGCAGACGCTGCCAGTTTTCCTTCTGCATGAACAAAGCCTTCAGATTGCGCAGCATACGAACCAGAATGTCGCGCGAACTTGCTGCTGCCAGATAGGCATTCAGCTGAAAATCATCCGGAAAATCCTGTTGCAGAATGTATGGTTGTACGCGCTCTTCCAATTCTTCGCGCGAAAGACTGGTGCCGTTGAAGGGATCCAGCACCACCTGACCAGCAGGAATACTCAGCTTCATCAAAAAATGACCGGGAAAGGAAATGCCTTGTACCTGCAAATTGATCTGCTGTGCGATTTCCATGTAAAGCACCGCCAGTGAAATCGGGATACCGCGGCGCGAATGCAGCACGCGATGCAGGTAGCTGTTATCCGGATTGTAGTAATCGTTGACGTTGCCGCTAAAGCCGAGCTCGTTATAAAAATAATGATTCAGCATCCGCAGCTTTTGCAGATGCGATGCGTCGGCGGGGAGGCGTTTTTTCAGACGAGCGACGAGGGTGTCGAGCTCCAGCTGTACCGTGGTTAGATCCAGTTCCGGTTCGACATCCTGTGCAATGGCAGTGGCTGCCTCAAACAGCGGAATGATGTCGTCGTCCTGAACCAGTGTCGAAAAATAATCGAGGGAAGGAATCGCCATGCCTCCATCATAACGAGGATGGCGACTTTATGCAGGTCCGTTGTGTCAGCGTGCGATGCGCTTGAAGTCGCGGAAGCGAAATCCCATCAATAGCAAGCTGCCGAAATAGACGATACCGCACGCGGCGAGTACCGCAACGAGAGCGAGAACACGCAGGAGTGGCGTGGCATGCAACGCGACCCAGTCGAAGTAGCTTGCCGTCCAGAGCGCGACAATCGCCATGAGACCCAGCGCAACAATGATGCGTAAAAAGAAGCGTCCCCAACCGGGCTGTGCAGTATAGATGCCACGACGGCGTAACCCCCAATACAGCAAGCTGGCGTTGATGCAGGCACCCAGTCCGATCGACAGTGCCAGACCTGCATGTGCGAAATAGGGAACAAATAGCAGATTCATCAACTGCGTGGCGATCAGCACGCCGACCGCAATTCTGACGGGCGTCTTGATATCTTGTTGTGCATAAAAACCCGGTGCCAGAATCTTGACGAGGATCAGGCCAATCAGGCCGACGCCATAGGCAACAAGTGCACGCGCAGTCATTTCGACCGAAGTGGCGTCGAATTTGCCGTAATGAAACAGCGTCGCAGTGAGTGGTTCGGAAATGGTGGCCAGGCCGACGGCACAAGGCAATGCCAATAGAAATGTCAATCGCAGACCCCAATCCAGCAGTGAGGAATATTCTGCTTTGTCGCCATCAAAGTTGGCCTTGGAAAGACTTGGCAGCAGAATGGTCCCGAGTGCCACGCCCAGCAATGCTGTTGGAAATTCCATCAGGCGGTCGGCGTAGGATAGCCAGGAGACGCTGCCGCTTTCCAGACGCGAGGCGATATTGGTATTAATCATCAGGCTGATCTGCGCCGCAGAAACGGCAAAGACGGCAGGGCCCATCTTGCCCAGAATCTTGCGGACGCCGGCATCGCTCAAAGCACGGAAAGGATTGAGTGCAAGGCGTGGCAACATGCCGATTTTCATCAGGGCAGGAATCTGGATGGCCACTTGCAACAGGCCGCCAACGACGACGGCAATTGCCATGGCATAGATCGGCTGATCGAGTTGTGGCGCCAGAAATAGAGCGGCGAGAATGAATGCGATGTTCAACAAAACCGGGGTAAATGCCGGAATCTTGAATTCACGCCACGTATTCAGAATGCCGCCGCTCAGCGCCACAAATGCCATGAAGCCGATATACGGAAACATCAGGCGCGTCATCCAGACCGAGGCGTCGAAGGCATCGGGATCGGCTTTCAGGCCAGTTGCAATGCCATAAATGACAAGCGGGGCACCGATAATGCCGACCAAGCAGGTCAGCAGCATGGTCCACATCAATACGGTTGCTGCATGATCGACCAGACTTTTGGTCGCTTCTTCCCCTTTTTGACTTTTGTATTCGGCCAGAATCGGAACAAAGGCTTGCGAAAAAGCACCTTCTGCAAACAGGCGGCGCAGCAGATTGGGGATGCGAAAGGCGATGTTGAAGGCATCGGTGTAGGCAGAGGCGCCAAAAGCGCGCGCAAACAGGATCTCGCGAACCAGTCCGGTGACACGCGATATCATTGTCATGCCGGAGACAGCCGCAAGCGTTTTATGCAAGTTCATGGAGCGGCATTATAACGGTCGGGCAGAGCAGCATGGCAATCACAGGCCGACTGCCTGCATGCACGTATTGGATAATTTGTTGTTAAAAGGATAATTTGATCTATCGGCATTGGGGATGCATGCAACAAAATTCTTCCAAAAGTAGAGACTTGTTTGCCCGAACGACAAAATATGGCTATAATCCGATGCTTCACAGAATTCTGTCTCACCCTGCGCGTTTGCGAATGCGCGTTGACCAAGTTTTAGGAAATTACTTTCATGGCAAATACCGCACAAGCACGCAAGCGCGCTCGTCAAGCAGTCAAGCAAAACGCTCACAATTCGGCACAGCGTTCCGCTTTCCGTACCGCAGTTAAGGCTGTTCGCAAGGCAATCGCTGCTGGCGACAAAGAAGCTGCTGCTAAAGCGTTCTTGGCTTCGACCTCGACGATCGACAGCATTGCTGATAAAAAAATCATCCACAAAAACAAGGCAGCTCGTCACAAGAGCCGTCTGGCAGCTGCTCTGAAAGCACTGGCCTAATCGCTGGATTTATCTGCAATCGTTCAGATTGCAGAGAATAAAAAGCCCGCATTCACTGCGGGCTTTTTGTATTCTGGGGCGACTTGCGCCCCTCCATTCATTCTTAGCGCGGTTGTGGCAAACCGCTGATGATACTTCCCGGTTTGATGTTGCGCTGCTTGAACCAGCCTTCCTGCATTTCCAGTGCGTAATAGACTGGCTGTTTGGCGCAATGAGAATCCAGGCTTTGCGGCTTCATGTTTTCAATGTTGATGATGCGGCCATCGCGATCAATAAATGCCACCGAAAGTGGCAGCGGCGTATTCTTCATCCACATGCAGACGCCGGCCGGAGCGTGAAAAAGAAAAACCATGCCCTCATTGGGCCCCAGGCTTTCCCTGAACATCAGACCTTGCTCGCGTTGTGCTTCGGTCGACGCGACTTCAGCCTTGATCAGATGCATGCCGGCATTGAGCGTAATGACCGGAAAACGCGCAGGCTGATCGGCGATAGCATGGGTGCTGCAAAGGATAGCTAGTGATGCAGCAGCAGAAACAAAAAACTTACGCATGGATTGACTCGCAAAGACAGGAAGAGCTGAGTGTAAGGGAAAAGTTGGGAGCGGCGCAGCGCAGATTGAATCAACTGCGGAATGAAGGTATCTGCAATTCATTCGTGGATAGATCTTGCCATTCGCCAGGATAAAGCGGATGACTTTGCAAGGAAATCGGGCCGATGGCAATGCGTATCAAGCGCAACGTCGGAAAGCCGATGGCACCAGTCATGCGGCGCACCTGACGATTTTTTCCTTCCGTCAATTCAATGGTGAGCCAACTGGTGGATGCATTGATTCGTTCGCGTATAGGCGGATTGCGTGGCCAAAGCCAGTCGGGTTCTTCCACGCGCTTCACAGTGCAAGGTTGGGTGGTAAAGTCGCCAAGATCGAGCGGACCGCTTAACCGTTGCAGCGCATTTTTGTCCGGAATGCCTTCAACCTGAACCAGATAAGTTTTGGATTGCTTGTAATCGGGGTGGGCGATTGCGTGCTGCAGCTTTCCGTTATCCGTCAATAACAGTAATCCTTCGCTATCGGCGTCAAGTCGTCCTGCGGGATAAATGTCGGGAATGGACAAGTGATCTGCCAGCGTTGGCCTGCTTGCATGAGCAGAAAACTGGCACATCACCTGAAACGGTTTGTTGAAGAGAATCAGTCGCATGCAATCAATCTAGCGGGTCCGGAGATACAAGCTGCATCATAGAGGATTCATGTCACCACGTAATCCAAATGGAAATGAATGAAGTTTCGAACAATCAAGGAGCTTGAATGTTGGAAGCTTGCTTGCCCTTTGGACCTTGCGTGACTTCGAACGAAACTTTTTGACCTTCTTTGAGTGTCTTGAAGCCGTTCATCTGGATCGCGGAAAAGTGTGCGAACAAATCTTCGCCGCCGTCGTCCGGAGTAATGAAGCCAAAGCCTTTAGAGTCGTTAAACCATTTAACGGTACCTGTTGCCATAATTAAAGCGTCTTTCTAATTTAGACTTAATCACACGAGCCGCAAGAGAAAGAAGCCTCGCCTAACGCTGCCCCTCCTAAAAACTGCTCACTTCCATTGACAAATAGTTTTAGTTACGAATGTCAATAGATTCATTCTTTACGCAAAAAATATAAAAGTCAAGTGGCTTTCGTGGTTATTTTTGCAAGCCTGATTTCAGAGAGAAATCGCACTTTTGTGCTCTTGATTTTGTCTTGATCAACGTCATCTGCATCTGCATGGGAAAACAAGTAAGATGGAATAAATTGGTTTCCTGTTTCTTTGTGCCTTGTTGTCGGTGCGAATGAACGTATTAGAATAGAACTATGGCAATTAAGCATGACGAAGGTACGGTCCTTGCACGGCAAGAGCAGAAGCTCAAGCCGCCGGCGATGTATAAGGTGTTACTGCTGAACGATGATTACACGCCGATGGAATTTGTCGTGATGATTCTTCAGGAGTACTTCAGTAAGGATCGTGAGAATGCGACGCAAATCATGCTCATGGTTCACCGAGATGGAAAAGGTGTTTGTGGTGTATATCCGAAAGATATTGCATCCACAAAAGTTGAACTGGTATTGAACCACGCCAGAAAAGCAGGACATCCCCTGCAGTGCGTGATGGAGGAAGTATGATTGCGCAGGAATTGGAAGTCAGTTTGCACATGGCCTTTGTCGAAGCGAGACAGGCGCGCCATGAATTCATCACCGTAGAGCATTTGCTGCTTGCGTTACTGGACAATCCGTCCGCAGCGGAAGTATTGCGTGCCTGCGCTGTCAACATTGAAGATCTGCGCAAGACGCTGAACAACTTCATTACGGATAACACACCGACCGTGCCTGGCACGGCTGAAGTCGATACGCAGCCGACGTTGGGGTTCCAGCGTGTGATTCAGCGCGCCATCATGCATGTGCAGTCTGCATCCAACGGCAAGAAGGAAGTCACAGGTGCAAATGTACTGGTCGCCATCTTTGGCGAGAAGGATTCGCATGCTGTCTACTATCTGCATCAGCAAGGTGTGACGCGTCTGGACGTGGTCAATTTCATTTCGCACGGCGTGCGCAAGGATCAGCAAGCTGATCCTCAGAAATCGTCCGAGGGTGCGGAAGATGCGCCGGCCGCTGAAAGCCAGCAAAAGGAAAGCGCGCTGGATCAATTTACACAAAATCTGAATCGCATGGCGTCCGATGGCAAGATTGATCCGCTGATCGGCCGTGAAGGCGAAGTGGAGCGCGTGATCCAGACCCTGTGCCGTCGTCGCAAAAACAATCCATTGTTGGTTGGCGAAGCTGGTGTGGGTAAAACTGCGATTGCCGAAGGTCTTGCCTGGCGTATTACGCAGGGCGATGTCCCTGAAGTGTTGCAGGAGTGCGTCGTTTATTCGCTCGATATGGGCGCGCTGTTGGCTGGTACCAAGTATCGCGGTGACTTCGAGCAGCGTTTGAAAGCGGTACTGAAGCAGCTCAAGGACAATCCAAACGGCATTCTGTTTATCGATGAGATCCACACCATCATCGGTGCTGGTTCGGCATCGGGTGGTACGCTGGATGCATCCAATCTGTTGAAACCTGCATTGTCCAATGGACAGCTCAAATGCATCGGGGCGACGACGTTTACTGAGTTCCGCGGCGTGTTTGAGAAAGATCACGCCTTATCACGTCGTTTCCAGAAGATTGATGTGAACGAGCCGAGTGTCGAGCAAACCGTGCAGATTTTGCGTGGTCTGAAGTCGCGCTTTGAAGAACATCATGGCGTCAAATATTCGGTTTCGGCATTGACGTCGGCAGCAGAATTGTCTGCGCGCTTTATCAATGATCGTCATTTGCCTGATAAGGCCATCGACGTGATTGATGAAGCCGGCGCTGCGCAACGTATTCTGCCGAAATCGAAACAGAAAAAGACGATCGGAAAAACCGAGATCGAGGACATCGTTTCCAAGATTGCGCGTATTCCGCCGCAAACCGTCAATCAGGATGATCGCAGCAAGCTGCAGACCATTGATCGCGATCTGAAGAATGTTGTGTTCGGTCAGGATCCGGCACTGGAAGCATTGGGCTCCGCAATCAAGGTGGCACGTGCGGGTCTGGGTAAAACCGACAAGCCGATTGGTTCGTTCCTGTTCTCAGGTCCGACCGGTGTCGGTAAAACCGAGGCTGCCAAACAATTGGCGTTCCTGCTGGGCATTGAGCTGATTCGCTTCGATATGTCGGAATACATGGAGCGTCATGCAGTCAGCCGTTTGATCGGTGCGCCTCCGGGATATGTCGGGTTCGACCAGGGCGGTTTGCTGACCGAAGCGATAACCAAGAAGCCGCATGCTGTCCTGCTGCTCGATGAGATCGAAAAGGCACATCCTGATATCTTCAATATTCTGTTGCAGGTGATGGATCACGGTACGCTAACCGACAACAATGGTCGCAAGGCGGATTTCCGGAATGTGATCATCATCATGACAACGAATGCGGGTGCAGAGAGCTTGCAGAAACGCACGATCGGCTTCACGGAGAAAAAAGAAGCCGGTGACGAGATGGCCGACATCAAGCGTATGTTTACGCCTGAATTCCGCAATCGTCTGGATGCGATCATCAGCTTCCGTCCGCTCGATGAAGAGATCATCTTGCGTGTGGTCGACAAGTTCCTGATGCAGTTGGAAGAGCAGTTGCACGAGAAGAAGGTGGAAGCAGTCTTCACCGAAGATTTACGTAAATTCTTGGGTAGCAAAGGCTTTGATCCATTGATGGGTGCACGTCCGATGTCTCGTCTGATACAGGACATGATCCGCAAGGCGTTGGCAGATGAACTGTTGTTTGGTCGACTCGTATCGGGTGGCAAAGTGACGGTGAATCTGGACGATAAGGATCAGATCAAGCTCGACTTTTCGGAAGGTGGTGATACCAAGCCGCCGGCCGCGACACCAGAAACGGTGGAAGTCGAATGACGTGATGTCATGCAGGTAGTAACAAAAAAGCGCAGAGTAATCTGCGCTTTTTTTATGCCGAGGATCGCAACGTAACGGGAAGTTTACTTGCCATGCAGCGCTGCAGCGCATTCTCTGACGAGAGCAGGACCCTGATAGATCAGTCCGGTGTAGAGCTGCACCAGTGACGCGCCTGCGTTCATTTTGGCTTGTGCATCCGCGCCGGAGAGGATGCCACCCACGCCAATAATTGGCACGCTGTTACCGAGTTCTTTCTTCAGTTCGCGGATAACGATATTGGATGCTTCAAAGACGGGTGCACCGGAAAGGCCGCCTGTCTCTTCTGCATATTTGAGATTCTTGACGGCTTCGCGGTTGATGGTGGTGTTGGTCGCGATGACACCGTCTATCTTATGGCGCAGCAGTGCCTGCGCGACATTCTGAATCTGCTCCTGATCCATGTCCGGTGCGATCTTGAGGGCGATTGGCACATAACGCTTGTGTTCGTCTGCAAGTCGTTGTTGCGCATCTTTTAGTTGAGACAGCAACGCATCCAGTTCAGAAGCACCTTGCAGCTGACGCAGATTTTTCGTGTTAGGTGAAGAGATATTGATCGTGACGTAGCTTGCGTATGGATACACTTTATTCAAGCAAATCAGATAGTCGTCGACTGCCCGTTCGATCGGCGTATCGGCATTCTTGCCGATGTTCAGGCCGAGGATACCTTCCCTGTTTTGATAGAAACGCGATGCCTGCACATTTTTGACAAATGTATCGACACCACCGTTGTTGAATCCCATGCGGTTAATGATGGCCTTTGCCTGTGGCAGACGAAACATGCGTGGCATCGGATTGCCAGGTTGGGCGCGCGGTGTCACGGTACCGACTTCGATAAAGCCAAAACCAAGCGTGGCCAGTCCATCAATATAGGCGCCATCTTTGTCGAGCCCTGCAGCCAGCCCTACGGGGTTCGGAAAAGTCATACCCATGACCGTGCGCGGATTGTCGGTTGGTTTGGCGATTGACGAAGTCAGACCCCAGCCTGCGGCGCAACGTAATGCGGGCAATGTCAGATTGTGTGCAGCTTCCGGATCAATGGCGAACAGAAACGGACGGGCAAGGCTATAGAGAAGTTTTTCAGACACGATGGCATTCAGAAGTGAGTAGCACCCTTGCCGGGAGGCGGCGGGAAAGGCGTTATTTTAACGTGTCGCACCCTGCGCCAATGTTACGTTTTGGAGAGAGGAGGTTTCATCTGAGGGTCAGATAAGGGCAACCATTCACCTTTGATCAAGCCTTCCAGGGGTTGGAAATTGGTTTTATACGACATCTTTGGACTTTCCCTGATCCAGTAGCCCAGATAGAGATAAGGCATGGCAAGCTGCCGTGCTTGCGCGATCTGCCATAACACGTTGTAGGTGCCGTACGAAGCCTGTGTTTCATCAGGATCGTAGAAGGTATAAACCGAAGAGAGTCCGTCTTCCAGCACATCAATGATGCTGACCATGCGCAAGACCTCCTGCTCATCGCGAAACTCGACCAGGCGCGTATTCACTTTGCTTTGCAGCAAAAATTGGGCGTACTGATCCCGGCTGTCCTGATCCATGCCGCCGCCGGCATGACGCTGCGCCTGATAGCGCAAATAAAGATCGTAATGTTCGGACAGGTAGGCAAGCTTGGTGACCGATACACGCAGGTTGCCATGCTTTTTCTGAGCGCGGCGCTGGCTGCGATTGGGGATGAAGTTATTGACCTGCACACGTACGGGGGTGCATGCCTGGCAGCCATCGCAATAAGGGCGATAAGTAAAGATGCCGCTTCGACGGAAGCCGCTTTTGACCAGTTCCGCATAGACATCGGCATTGATCAAATGCGACGGCGTGGCAACTTGCGAACGCGCCTGCCGGTCATCCAGATAACTGCATGGATAGGGCGCGGTCGCGTAAAACTGTAGCGTTGAAAACGGTAATTCTTTTGGATGCGTCATAGTTGCTTGATAAGGCGAATGTGACGATCGATCCAGGCTAAATGGTGTTCAGCAGGGATCTACGGGTTTCCAGTCCTGAATCTGCGGTGCATCAATTGCATGCCGCAGTAGAGACACAAATTCCGAACGGCTGATTGGTGCTGCGCCGAGCGAAGCTAAGTGACTGGTCTGCTGCTGGCAGTCTATCATCTCAACCCCGTGGTGTTTCAAAAACTCTACCAGGTAAGCGAGTGCGACTTTTGAGGCATCGCTGACGCGGGTAAACATGGATTCGCCATAAAACATGCGACCGATGCTCACACCGTAGGCGCCGCCGACGAGCTGCCCATTCAGCCATACTTCGGACGAGTGCGCATAACCGCGCTTATGCAGACTGACATAGCCGGCAATGATGTCCTCTGAAATCCACGTGCCGGCTTCGCCGTTTCTGGGCGCTGCACAGGCACGCATGACGGCTTCAAATGCCGAATCAAAACGTACTTCCCAGTCACCTTGCGTACGGCGACTGTGCGCGATTCTCTTCAGAGTTTTACGCAGACTTGGCGAGATCTTGAATGCTTTGGTCATCAGCACCATGCGTGGGTCCGTGCTCCACCAAAGAATCGGCTGTCCTTCAGAAAACCACGGAAAAATCCCGTGGCGATAAGCCATCAATAGGCGCTCCGGCGACAGATCGCCGCCAGCAGCGAGCAAGCCCGCCGCACCATCGACTTCGGTCAATGCCGTGGAGACATCGGGAAAAGGCGAATCCGACTCCAGCCACGGAATCATTGCGATGCTCCATTTTGATCAGTCTGGTACGACTTTAATGGTGCGTTTTCCAACCCTGCCAACGCTTTCGGAAAATCTTCCCAACAAATCAAAGACTTAAAAAAATCACCAATTTGGAACAAATTTTGCTTAAGTGGCGCGTTCATTTTAAAAAATTGCACAAAACTTGGGAGATTATTGCAATGAATGCACTTGGAAGTGGCGCTGATGCTATTTTTATCATGCTCGGTGCCGTCATGGTTCTCGCGATGCATGCGGGATTCGCCTTTTTGGAGTTGGGGACGGTTCGCAAGAAAAATCAGGTCAACGCGTTGGTCAAAATCTTAGTCGATTTTGCGGTCTCCACGATTGCCTATTTTTTTGTTGGCTACAGCGTGGCATACGGCGTCAGCTTCTTTTCCAGTGCCGAAGTGCTGACGCAGCGTAATGGCTATGAGCTGGTGAAGTTCTTTTTTTTACTGACGTTTGCTGCTGCGATTCCGGCCATTATTTCCGGCGGCATTGCCGAGAGATCGAGATTTAACCCGCAATTGCTGGCAACAGCATTGATTGTCGGGCTGGTGTATCCGTTTTTTGAGGGCATCGCATGGAATCAGCATTTTGGCGTGCAGGCATGGCTCGCGCAGACGTTCGGCGCGCCTTTTCATGATTTCGCCGGTTCGGTTGTCGTGCATGCGGTTGGTGGCTGGATTGCCTTACCTGCGGTGCTGTTGCTGGGCGCGCGGCGGGGTCGTTATACCAAGGAGGGGGCGATAGCCGCACATCCACCTTCAAGTATTCCCTTTCTTGCATTGGGTGCGTGGATTCTGACGGTGGGATGGTTTGGCTTTAATGTCATGAGTGCGCAGACAGTCGAGGCGATGAACGGTCTGGTGGCAGTCAACTCGTTGATGGCAATGGTCGGTGGCACCATCGCCGCATTTATCGCAGGCAAGAACGATCCGGGGTATGTGCACAACGGGCCGCTGGCTGGATTGGTTGCGATTTGCGCGGGGTCTAACATCGTCCATCCGCTAGGTGCCTTGTTTATTGGTTCCGTTGGCGGATTTGTCTTTGTCTGGATGTTCGAGATGACGCAGAACAAATGGAAAATTGATGACGTGTTGGGTGTGTGGCCCTTGCACGGTCTGTGTGGCGTATGGGGTGGGTTGGCAGCGGGGATATTTGGTCTGCAAGCGTTGGGCGGTCTGGGTGGTGTTTCCTTCATGTCGCAACTGATTGGTACGACCATGGGCGTGATCGTTGCGGTGACCGGCGGTGGATTGGTTTATGGTCTGTTGAAAATGACGATCGGATTGCGTCTGGATGCAGAAGAGGAATTCAATGGTGCGGATCTGTCTATTCATCGCATCAGTGCGACGCCTGAGCGTGAGACGTATCAGTGATCTCGTAGGGTGCGCGACGGATTGATTGTCTGTTCTGATCAGCGACCAACCCGTATTGAACCGTGCAGTCAGTTGCTGGTGGCGACGACTTCCGTCATTGGTTGCGGTTTGAGAATATCCATCGTGTGGAAGCGATAACTGCCACCTTGTTGACGTGATGCGTGATCCTCAATGAAGAATTTCAGCGTGTTGCTGACGGTCTGGAAGGCGATCTGATCCCATGGAATTTCTGTAGGGCGAAAGAGTTTTACTTCCAGACTTTCTACACCGGCTTCGTAATTCAGATCTAGCAAAGTCGCGCGATAAAACATGTGGACCTGATGTACATGGGGGACGTTCAATAAAGAGAACAGTTCATGCACGTCGATGTTGGCACCTGCTTCTTCAACGGTTTCGCGCATGGCGGCTTCGGCTGTGGTTTCATTGTTTTCCATGAAGCCCGCAGGCAGGGTCCACAACCCGTAGCGTGGTTCGATGGCGCGCTTGCAAAGAAGAATGCGCATATCGCCCTCCGCATCCCAGACGGGGATCGTGCCCAATACCATTTTGGGATTCTGATAATGAATCGTGCCGCAATGTTTGCAAACGTAGCGAGGACGATTGTCGCCAGTTGGAATGGTGAGCGTGACAGGATGCGCGCAAGCAGAGCAGTAATTCATGAAACTTGTAATGGACAAGGTTGAGATGACATGCCTCGATGGCACAGTGTTTGTCACGCCGATTTTCTTTGAAGTGAATAAAGGAGTGTATCACTGCAAAGAAGTCGCAAGATTGGCATTGCGTTGTATTCATAACTCCTATATACTTCATATCTTCAGACGCGGGGTGGAGCAGTCTGGCAGCTCGTCGGGCTCATAACCCGAAGGTCGTAGGTTCAAATCCTGCCCCCGCAACCAAGTCTCACAAGTCTTTATATATCCCCCGCCTTCAAGTTTTTCTCCCCTGAATGGGCGCCGGGACAAGCCGTATCAACAGGTTCTTTAGCCAGACGTCATCCAAAGATGATTGTCGTTGAATAAAGCTCTGCATAGATTGCAACCAAACAGTCGTACATAACGTAAATGAATACTGCTGAGGCCAAGAAAGTCCTCGAGACAGCGCTGTTGTGCGCTCACGAACCGTTATCCATTAACGACATGAAGAAGCTCTATGTCGAAGTCGGGCAGACGGAAGAAGTCATCGGTACCGATGCGATTCGCCAGATGCTCGATGAGCTGAGTGTCGATTGGGCAGATAAAGGCATTGAGGTCGTCAGCTTGTCGACTGGCTGGCGCTTTCAGAGTCGTCCCGAGATGAAGCTGTATCTCGAACGACTGAATCCTGAAAAACCGCCGAAGTATTCGCGTGCCACCCTGGAAACCTTGGCGATCATCGCCTACCGTCAGCCCGTTACACGTGGCGACATTGAAGAAATCCGTGGTGTGACGGTAAACTCGCAAACCATCAAAATGCTGGAAGATCGCGGTTGGATCGAAAGTATCGGGCATCGTGATGTGCCTGGGCGGCCTGCGCTTTTTGCGACGACCAAGCAGTTCCTCGATGACCTTGGCCTGGCTTCCTTGGATCAGTTGCCGCCATTGCAGCAAGTCGAACGGGATGATGTGCCGGGCGATACCCTGCTTGAAATTCAGGGGCTGGAAGCTGAATTGCAGGCGCAACTGGATATGGCATCTGCCGACTCCTCCGCGTCCAACGCGGTCTCTGTTGCCGTGGGTGACGATACGTCTTTTGAACTAGCGCTTTCTCCTGAAGCGAATAATGCTGACTCGCAGGCGGAATTGTCCGTTGCAATCGATGATGAGTCGTCTGCGGCCATGCCTGCGGATGAACAGGTACATGAATCAGCTGCTGATGTAGAGATGCAGCCCAACACAGAATTAAATGATGAATCACCCAAAGAACGATAACCAATCCGACACGTCGCTTGATGTCTCAACGTCTGGCGATCAGCGTGAAACAGATGCCACTCCTGCCGATGGCAATGCAAAGCCGAAACGCGGTTTGCGTGGTCCGCGTAATATGCGGCGCGCACGTGCGATGCGCTCACAGCCGCGTGAAGATGGTAGTGCGGCGGTGCCTGCGGAAGGAGAGCGTTCTGCAGAAGCGGTGGCATTAGAGCAAGGCGCTGGTGGTCAACCCCGTCAGCGTATGCCTCGCGCCCCAGGCCAGAATGGCAAAGGTCGCCAAAAGGGCGATGCCAAGCGTCAGGGTGGCAATGGCAAGCCGCATGGCAAATCGGGTAAAGGTAATGATGCGGATGACGTATTCTCTTTTGTCACTTCGGATGCCTTTGATTCCTGGGCCGGCGGCGAGGATGATGCGGATGGAAAACGTGGCGCCAAACAAAAAGGTGCGCGTCGTGATCTGACTTCCGATGACGATGCGCCAAAGTTGCATAAGGTACTGGCTGAAGCCGGCCTCGGTTCCCGTCGCGACATGGAAGAATTGATTATTGCCGGCCGTGTCTCGGTCAATGGCGAGCCAGCTCATATTGGGCAGCGCATCCTGCCAACCGATCAGGTGCGGATCAACGGCAAGCTGATTCAGCGCAAGGTGAGCAAGAAGCCCCCTCGCGTTCTGATCTATCACAAGCCAGCCGGGGAAATTGTCAGTACCAGCGACCCTGAGGGACGACCTTCGGTATTTGATCGTTTGCCGACGATGAAGGCTGCCAAGTGGCTTGCAGTTGGTCGCCTGGATTTCAATACCGAAGGCTTGCTCTTGTTTACGACCTCGGGTGATCTGGCGAATCGCTTGATGCATCCGCGCTACGGGATCGATCGCGAATATGCGGTTCGTACACTCGGTGAACTGGAAGAGGGGATGCGTCAAAAGCTGCTGGCCGGTGTCGAACTGGATGATGGCCCAGCACAGTTTTCCAAGATTGCCGATGGCGGGGGAGAAGGTGTCAATAAATGGTATCGGGTAACGATTGGCGAAGGTCGTAACCGCGAAGTACGTCGCATGTTCGAAGCCGTGGGTTTGACAGTTTCCCGCTTGATTCGTACACGTTATGGGGCGATGACTTTGCCGCATGGACTGAAGCGTGGCCGCTGGGAAGAAATGGACGAGCATGCCGTACGCGATTTGCTCGCGCTGAGTGGGCTGAAACCGAACAAGGAAAGCGGCGCGCAAAGCAAAGGTCGTGGCAACAATCCCAGACGCAGTGGTGAGGTCAATGGCAACCGTGCTCCGCGCTTTGAAGAAAGTAGCGTTCAGAGTCCTAGTCAGTGGCAAAACGCCGGCGCAGGGCGAGCAGCAAATGCGGGTGGTAACAACAAGGCACGTCGTCAAGGGCAGCCACGTAGTCGTCAGCCCGATCCATTGCAGACGGCATTGGGTTTCCCGGGCATGGGCCAGGCTCGCCGCGCCGGTGGTAATAACCGTGGCGGCAACACGGCGCAGCCGCGCAACGGGAACGGGCCACGCCGTCGTTCCAAGCCTTGATTTATTGCCTTCCGGAATCGCAAAAATTCCGGATTTCTGTGTATGTTCAGCCGTTTAAAGGCCTGAGCACGTCGTGTCGACGTTGCGGCAGGCAAGTGTTTCATTTATAATGCGGCCAGTTAAAGAAGATCGCTGGACTGTCTATTGTATTTTTGGCATTGAATTCGGCGGTTGGAACGATAAGAAAGATGGGCGCATGCCCATTTTTTTTTTGTTAAGCAATTTGCATTGCCGGTTGTAATGGCAAGCAGTGTCTATGTGCAGGTTTTCGGAGATTTGTCTTGCAGCTGTCAGCGCTGATTGAAAAAACCGTAGTGGGCATGGGCTATGAGCTAGTGCAGTTCGAGCAGGCCGCGCGCGGTTTGTTGCGTGTCTATATCGATTTTCTGCCTGAAGAGGCAGAAGAGCGCGGTGCCATTACGGTGGATGATTGCGAAAAAGTGACGCATCAATTGCTGCATGTGCTGACGGTTGAAAACGCCAATTACGAACGCCTGGAAGTGTCGTCGCCCGGATTGGATCGACCTTTGAAAAAGCTGTCTGATTATGTCCGCTTTGCCGGCGCAGAAGCGATCGTTAAATTGCGTTTGCCTATGCCAAATGCGGCAAATCGCAAATCGTTCCAAGGCATTCTGCAAGATCCGGAAGGCGAAAATCTTGCGTTGGTATTTGAAGGAAAAGAAGGGCCAGCGAAGCTTGATTTTACGCTCGCTGATGTAGATAAGGCACAGTTGGTACCACAAGTGAATTTTAGGAGTCGCAAAGCATGAGTCGCGAAATTTTGTTATTGGTAGATGCGCTGGCGCGCGAAAAAAACGTAGATAAAGATATCGTTTTCGGAGCGCTCGAGCATGCGCTCGCGCAAGCGACCAAAAAACGCTACGAAGGCGATGTCGATATCCGGGTGTCGATCGATCGTGAGAACGGCGAGTTCGAATCTTTCCGCCGCTGGCATGTGGTGCCTGACGAAGCCGGCCTGCAATTGCCGGATCAGGAAATTTTGCATTTCGAAGCCAAAGAACAGATCGGTGACATCGAGGTCGATGACTATATCGAAGAGCCGATTGAATCGGTTGAGTTTGGCCGCCGTTTTGCGCAGGATACCAAGCAAGTTGTGTTGCAACGTATCCGTGATGCAGAACGCGAACAGATTCTGGCTGATTTCCTCGAGCGTGGCGACTCGCTGGTTACCGGTACCATCAAGCGTATGGAACGTGGTGATGCGATTGTTGAATCCGGACGTATCGAAGCGCGTCTGCCACGTGATCAGACGATTCCAAAGGAAAATCTGCGTATCGGTGATCGTGTTCGTGCCTACATCCTGCGTATCGATCGCAACGCACGTGGTCCGCAAGTCATTTTGTCGCGTACCGCGCCCGAGTTCATCATGAAATTGTTTGAACTCGAAGTGCCGGAAATCGAACAAGGCCTGCTGGAAATCAAATCGGCGGCACGTGACTCTGGCGTGCGCGCCAAGATTGCTGTCTATACCAACGATAAGCGCATCGATCCGATCGGTACCTGTGTCGGTATGCGTGGTTCGCGTGTGCAGGCTGTCACCGGCGAACTCGGTGGCGAACGCGTGGATATCGTGTTGTGGTCGGACGATCCAGCGCAGTTTGTCATTGGTGCTTTGGCGCCGGCCAACGTATCGTCGATCGTGGTCGATGAAGAGAAGCACGCAATGGATGTGGTTGTCGATGAAGAAAACCTTGCAATCGCGATTGGTCGTGGCGGTCAGAACGTGCGTCTGGCATCCGAGCTGACCGGCTGGCAGATCAACATCATGACGGCGGAAGAGTCGGCCGATAAATCGCAGGCAGAAACGGCTGCGATTCGTGCACTCTTCATGGAAAAACTGGATGTCGATGAAGAAGTGGCAGACATCCTGGTTGAAGAAGGTTTTGCGACGTTGGAAGAAATCGCTTACGTGCCGATCAGCGAAATGCTGGATATCGAATCGTTCGACGAAGATACCGTCAATGAACTGCGTAACCGTGCACGCGATGCCCTGGTAACGGAAGCGATTGCTTCCGAAGAAGGTATGGAAGGCATGGACGACGCATTGGCCAATCTGGAAGGCATGGACCGCGTGACGGCCGGCAAGCTGGGTCTGGCAGGTGTAAAGACGCTGGCTGCCTTTGGTGCGCTGGCGTATGACGAGTTCGGTGCAATTCTGGCATTGTCTGCCGACCGTGCGCGTCAACTGATTGAAACTGAATTTGAAGATGTGACTGATGAAGAAATGAAGCTCATCGATTCCAAATACGATGAGCAAGCCAAAGCGCTGCAAGCGCGTGCATGGAGCCTCGCAGAAGCGAAGTAATCCTGGCGATTTCATTGATCCACCGAGTCACATAGAAAAGAGGACTGAATGGCGAGTAACAACGTAGCCCAATTTGCCACCGAGCTCAAAATGCCAGCGGACGTGCTGCTTACCCAGCTGCGGGATGCTGGCGTCGAGAAGAGCTCGGCGTCCGATGAATTATCCAAAGCAGATAAAGACAAGCTGCTTGATCACCTGCGTCGCGCGCATGGTGTGGCACCTGAAAGCGAAAAGCGCAAGATCACGCTGACCCGCAAGGAAACCACCGAAATCAAACAGGCGGATTCCAGTGGCAAGTCGCGTACGATTCAAGTGGAAGTGCGCAAGAAGCGTACGTTCGTCAAGCGCGACGATCCGATCGAAGAAGCTGCACCAGTCGTCCAACCTGCCGCTGCGCCGATTATCGACGAAGCGGAGCAGGCACGTCGTGCGGAAGAGGCGCGTCGTCAGGCTGAGCTGATCGCGCGTCAGGAAGCGGATCTGCGCGAGAAGCAAGAGCGTCTGGCCAAGCTTGAAGCCGAGAAAGAAGCACAGGCGCAAGCGCTGCAAAAAGCAGAAGTCGAGGCGCAAAAGGCTGAGAAAGCGGAAGGCGAGAAGCAGGCAGAAGCCAAAGCCGATGAGTCGGCTGAGGAAGAGAAAAAACGCATTGCTGCAGATGAAGCCAAGAAAAAGGCTGCACAGCTTGCGAAAGACGCTGCTAAGGAAGCAAACGAGCGCGCAACCGCTGCGGAAGCCGCCCGTAAGGCTGTCGCCGATGAGGTTGCACAGATCAAGGCCATGATGAATGCGCCGCGTCGGGCAATCAAGGCACCAGAGCCTGCACCTGCACCGGCGGCAAAAGCAGCCGAAGGTACCTTGCATCGTCCGGCTGACAAGAAGCCGAGCGAGAAAAAGGACGACAAGAAGGGCGCTGTCACGACCGACAAGAAGTCGATCAAATCGGCGAACGTATCTTCGACCTGGCAAGATGATGCAAAAAAACGCGGTGCCGGCATCAAGACCCGTGGCAACACAGGTACCGGTGGTCGCGACGGTGGCTGGCGAGCAGGCCCGAAAGGTCGTCGTCATGCACATCATGAAGAACGTGAAAGCAACTTCCAGGCGCCGACCGAAGCGATCGTGCATGAAGTGTACGTGCCCGAAACCATTACGGTTGCGGAGCTCGCGCACAAGATGGCCGTCAAGGCATCCGAGGTCATCAAGCAACTGATGAAACTGGGTCAGATGGTTACCATCAACCAGGTGCTCGATCAGGAAACAGCGATGATCCTCGTTGAAGAAATGGGGCACGTTGCGCATGCTGCGAAACTGGATGATCCGGAAGCACTGATCGAAGAAGGTTCCGATCACGCGGATGCGGAACTGCTGCCACGCGCACCAGTCGTTACCGTCATGGGTCACGTCGATCACGGTAAAACCTCGTTGCTGGATTACATCCGTCGCGCCAAGGTAGCATCGGGCGAAGCCGGTGGTATTACGCAGCACATTGGTGCTTATCACGTAGAAACCCCACGCGGCATGATCACCTTCCTTGATACGCCAGGTCACGAAGCCTTTACGGCAATGCGTGCACGTGGTGCCAAGGCGACCGATATCGTCATTCTGGTTGTGGCTGCGGATGACGGCGTGATGCCGCAAACCAAAGAGGCAATCGCACACGCGAAAGCTGCAGGCGTGCCGCTGGTTGTGGCGATCAACAAGATCGATAAACAAGGTGCCAATCCTGATCGTGTCTCGCAAGAGCTGATCGCAGAACAGGTTGTGCCGGAAGAATACGGTGGCGATTCGCCGTTTGTTCCAGTATCGGCAAAAACAGGTCAAGGTATCGATAATCTGCTCGAGCAAGTCTTGCTGCAGGCTGAAGTTCTGGAGCTCAAAGCACCAGTCGAAGCGCAAGCGCGTGGTCTGGTGGTTGAAGCCAAACTTGATAAAGGTCGCGGCCCGGTCGCAACGATTCTGGTGCAAGCCGGTACGTTGAAGCGCGGCGACGTCGTGCTGGCAGGTTCGTCCTACGGTCGTGTTCGTGCAATGTTCGACGAAAATGGTAAGCCGATCAGCGAAGCGGGTCCTTCGATCCCGGTCGAGATTCAAGGTCTGACCGAAGTGCCGAACGCAGGTGAAGAGGCCGTTGTCATGGCCGATGAGCGCAAGGCGCGTGAAATCGGTCTGTTCCGTCAAGGCAAGTTCCGTGACGTCAAGCTGGCGAAGCAGCAGGCGGCCAAGCTGGAGAACATGTTCGAGAACATGGGCGAAGGCGAAGTCAAAAACCTGCCAATGATCATCAAGACCGACGTACAAGGCTCGCAGGAAGCACTGGTTGGTTCGTTGCAAAAACTGTCGACCAGCGAAGTCCGTGTGCAAGTCGTGCACGCCGGCGTGGGTGGTATCTCGGAATCGGACGTCAACCTGGCAGTGGCATCGAAAGCGGTCATCATCGGCTTCAATGCGCGTGCTGATGCCTCGGCACGTAAATTGGCAGAAGCCAATGGCGTGGACATCCGTTACTACAACATCATTTACGATGCCGTAGACGAGATCAAGGCAGCCATGTCGGGCATGCTGGCACCAGAGAAGCGCGAACAAAATCTGGGTCTGGTCGAGATTCGTCAGGTCATCATGGTCAGCAAGGTTGGCGCGATTGCCGGTTGCTACGTGCTTGAAGGTCTGGTGCGTCGTGGTTCGCTGGTCCGTCTGTTGCGTGACAACGTGGTGGTCTGGACAGGCGAGCTTGATTCGTTGAAACGCTTCAAGGATGACGTCAAGGAAGTCAAGTCGGGCTTCGAGTGTGGTCTGACCCTGAAGAACTACAACGATATCAAGGAAGGCGATCAGCTCGAGATTTTCGAGGTGCAGGAAGTCGCTCGTACCCTGTAAGTCAGCAATCCGTCCTTGTGACGGATTGGCGTTTTATTCCGTTCGCATCGGCCGGTTTCATTGCCCGCCGATGCGAATTCATTTTTGCTCCGTAAGCGGAACGAGAAGACATTATGGCTAAACACAGCAAATCCATTCCAGGTCGCGGTCTGCGCGTTGCCGATCAGATCCAGCGTGATCTGTCGGAAATCATTGCTTTCGAATTGAAGGATCCACGCGTTGGCATGATCACGATTACGGAAGTGCAACTGACGCCTGATTACGCGCATGCCAAGGTGTTTTTCACCATGCTGAGCGACAAGCAGGATGATATTCAGAACACCGTTTCTGGTCTGCGGGCTGCGGCGGGCTACATTCGTAAAGAGCTGGGGCGTCGTCTGACGATTCACACGCTGCCCGAATTGCACTTTGTGCACGACACGTCGACGGCACGTGGCATGGAAATGTCCAAGCTGATCGATCAGGCCAACGCTACCCGTGCGCAGGATGCGGAAGACTAAGCATCGTCCGTACGTTTCCTATTTTTCAGTTTCGTTTTCTTTTTCGATGCGCCTAGGGCGCATCGTTTGTATCAGGCCATGGTGAACTCTTCCTCAAAGAAAAAGCGCGTAGCAGTGCATGGCGTGCTGTTACTCGACAAACCTGCCGGTCTGTCGAGTAACGATGCATTAGGCAAAGCAAAGTGGTTGCTCAATGCTGCCAAGGCCGGTCATACCGGCACGCTCGATCCTTTCGCTACGGGTTTGCTGCCTTTGTGTTTTGGTGAGGCGACCAAGTTTGCGCAAGATCTTCTCGACGCGGACAAGACTTACGAAACGGTGGTGCATCTGGGAATGAAAACCAATACCGGCGATACCGAAGGGGATGTGCTTGAAACGCGGCAGGTAGATGTAACGCTCACGCAGATTGAAGAAGTCTTGCAGCAATTTCGCGGTGACATCGAGCAGGTGCCACCCATGCACTCCGCATTAAAGCGCGATGGCAAACCGTTGTATGAATATGCGCGTGCGGGCATCACGCTGGAGCGCGAGGCGCGACAGATCACGATTCACCAACTGGATCTGATTGCATATGAGGCACCGATGCTGACTTTACGTGTGCGCTGCAGCAAGGGAACGTATATCCGCGTGCTGGGAGAGGACATTGGCGCAGCCCTCGGTTGTGGCGCCCATTTGAATGCCTTGCGGCGCGTGACGGTGGGTGGGCTGACAATTGCCGAGGCTAAGACAATTGAACAGTTGAGCGAGGTAGAAGCTGATGCCAGGGCAGCACTACTGGCACCTGTAGATGCGTTGCTGTCGTCTTTCGCCAAAGTGGAACTGACCGATGAATTGTCCAGCCGTTTTCGCAATGGACAACGACTGGCTTTGGGAAAGGAAGCTGCGATCAATATTCCGGCGATCAAAGGACGCGTTGCGGTGTACCGGAAGACGGATGGCATGTTGCTGGGCACCGCACAATTACAGGCTTACGACATTCTTGCACCGGAACGGCTGGTTGCGCTGGGGTGAGGGATGGCATGCGACAACGGCATGTCAGCGTTGATTCCGCTTGTTCACGTCAGTTTGACGATGGTTTGATTTGAAGAAGTCCCAGATCACATCGGTGGCGTCGATTGCATCGTAAGGCCGCTGTTCCAGCGCAGGCGTGTTCATGCTGGTTTTGCCTGGCCAGGTATGGTCGGCAGAGCGAAGACGATAGAAGAAAACGGAACTGTTGTCCCGGCAAGATGTATTGCTCTCCACTGTCACATCATCGTTTATGACAACCGCCGGCGCGCTGCCGCAGCCATTGGCGCGACGCCAGAACTCCACACTGTATTGGACCGGCTTGAATGGCTTGGAC
The DNA here is from genome assembly GCF_014635705.1 of Oxalicibacterium faecigallinarum. GTDB lineage: Bacteria > Pseudomonadota > Gammaproteobacteria > Burkholderiales > Burkholderiaceae_D > Oxalicibacterium > Oxalicibacterium faecigallinarum. Next base: position 56,568 of record NZ_BMDI01000001.1, read on the forward strand.
TGCGCACGCGCAACCAGTCGTTTGGGACTCATGCCCCCTTCAAATGCCACGATGGAATCTGCCATCCCATGCATGATCAGTATCGGTACCGGTGAACGTGGCGATGGTTCATCGCCAAACATTGCGCCAGCCACAACCGCTGCACCCGCCAACTGATCCGATAAAGCAATTGCGACACGATGCGTCAACATGCCGCCATTGGACATGCCGGTCACATAAATGCGACTGGGGTCAACCGCGGCAATCCGCTTTACATCAGCCACGACATCGGCAACAAAGGCCACATCCTCATGATGGCTGGACATTGCTTCACCGCAGCAGCCACCCGCGTTCCATGTGCCCATCCTCGCGGTACGGCCAGCGCCGTTTGGCGCCGCAATGATCAGGCCTTCCCGCATGGCCTTGGCACGCCAGCGCTGAATCATGGAGTCGCCATTTCCGCCGCCGCCATGCAGCACGATGATGAGCGGTGCCGACGAGTGTCGACTGGCATCCAGCAGTTGATAGCTGCGCTGCTGGTCGCTTGAGATCAGCTGACGCTGGTTATCCTGCGTACCGGCGTGTGCTTGGAGGCGTTCCACAAGACGCGGTTGTTCACGATCTGCTGCAAAGGTCGTCCCGGCAAAAATAATCAAACTGCTCAGGGAAAAAATGTGAAGCACGCGCGCTGGTATGGGCATGTGGCTCTCTTTGCGTTGGGTTGGTTGTCGAAAAGGCAGTGCACCATCCTTGCAAGAAATGCACCGGCCGTCCCCATTGCATGGGATTGTCTAAAAGACAATATGGTCCACGCCGGTCGCCATGATGCGATGCAGTCCCAATGCACCAGCATGGTTTGCTTACCGAGACCAATGCGTAAAACAGCGGTGTTCAGCCTTCGTGCAAATCGCCATCCGCGTTGCAGCGTGGCACAAAATCCGGCAACTCATTGAAAATCAAGGTCTTTCCCTGAGAGAGGGGCGGGTTTGCTGTGCTATAATCGCAGGCTTTTCAAAATCCGCAAATCCGCACCACCAACTGCACATCACCATGTCAAATTCAAAACGCGCTATTCGTAACATTGCCATCATCGCTCACGTCGATCATGGCAAAACCACCCTGGTCGACCAGCTTCTGCGTCAATCCGGTACCTTCCGTGACAACCAGCAAGTCGATTCCCGCGTGATGGATTCTAACGACATCGAAAAAGAACGTGGCATCACGATTCTGTCGAAAAACTGCGCAGTCGAATACAAAGGTACGCACATCAATATCGTCGATACCCCGGGCCACGCCGACTTCGGTGGTGAGGTGGAGCGTGTTCTGTCGATGGTTGACAGCGTGCTGTTGCTGGTTGATGCGCAGGAAGGTCCAATGCCGCAAACGCGTTTCGTGACGCGCAAAGCGCTGGCACTGGGTTTGAAGCCGATCGTTGTCGTCAACAAGATCGATCGTGAAAACGCCGATCCGCAGAAGGCAGTCAACGCCACTTTTGAACTGTTCGATAAACTCGGTGCAACCGACGAGCAACTGGATTTCCCTATCGTTTATGCATCGGGCTTCAAAGGCTATGCAGGTCTGGAAGACACCGTGCGCGAAGGTACGATGGAGCCATTGTTTGACGCCATCCTGCAACACGTTCCGGCACGTGAAGATGATCCGGACGGTCCGTTGCAACTGCAAATCACCTCGCTCGAGTACTCGTCGTATGTCGGCAAAATTGGTGTCGGCCGTATCTTGCGTGGTCGTATCAAGGCACTGCAAGACGTGGTCTGGATGAATGGGCCGGAAGACAAGCCAACCAAGGCACGTATCAATCAGGTGCTGACGTTCAAAGGTCTGGATCGCGTATTGGTGGATGAAGCGCTGGCCGGTGATATCGTCCTGATCAACGGTATCGAAGAAATCGGTATTGGCAGTACGATCTGCGCACCGGATACCCCGGAAGCCTTGCCAATGCTGAAGATCGACGAACCAACCTTGACCATGAACTTCATGGTCAACAGTTCGCCGCTGGCAGGCCGCGAAGGCAAGTTCGTGACGACGCGTCAGATTCGCGATCGTCTGGAAAAAGAACTGAAGTCCAACATGGCCTTGCGTGTCGTGCAGGCGCCGGACGATGACTCGACCTATGAAGTATCGGGCCGTGGTGAATTGCATCTGACCATTCTGATCGAAAACATGCGTCGTGAAGGTTTCGAGATGGCGGTATCGCGTCCACGCGTTGTGTTCAAGATGGTCGATGGCGTACGCCACGAGCCGTATGAAAATCTGACCGTCGATGTCGAGGAAGGCCATCAGGGCGGCGTGATGGAAGAACTCGGTCGTCGTCGTGGTGACCTGACCAATATGGAACCGGACGGCAAAGGTCGCGTACGTCTGGAATACCATATTCCGGCACGCGGTCTGATCGGCTTCCAGAGCGAATTCATGACGCTCACCCGCGGTACCGGTCTCATGAGCCACGTGTTTGATGCCTATGCACCCGTCGATGCATCCAAAGGTGAACTGGGTGGTCGTCGCAACGGTGTGTTGATTTCGCAAGACGACGGCACGGCGGTTGCCTACGCGATCTGGAAGCTGCAGGATCGCGGTCGTATGTTTGTTAATCACAATGATCCGGTGTACGAAGGCATGATCATCGGTATTCACTCGCGTGAAAACGATCTGGTCGTCAATCCGATCAAGGGCAAGCAACTGACCAACGTGCGTGCATCGGGTACCGATGAAGCAGTGCGTCTGGTTCCGCCAATCGATCTGTCGCTGGAATATGCGGTCGAATTCATCGACGACGATGAGCTGGTGGAAGTGACACCGAAGAGCATTCGTCTGCGCAAGCGCTTCCTCAAGGAACACGAGCGTAAGAAGGCCAGCCGCGAAGCTGTGTAATCAAGCATGCGACACGCTGATCAGGGATCGGCGTGCATGAAATAAGAAACGCCGTGCATCGACTGCACGGCGTTTTTGTTTGGCGATGAATTTTTGATGAAATCGCCGTACGCGTTCGAGCGATCAGGCAGTCGTTTTCAGGATGCTGGCAATGCCATCAAAGAGCTGATCGATTTCCGCCTGGTTGATGATTAATGGCGGTGATAAGGCAATTACATCGGCAGTCACGCGGATCAGAATGCCCTTGTCCCAGAATGCCTTGGTGAAGACGTTGTAAGCACGGCTGCCGGGCTTATCGGGCATGCTTTCCAGTTCAATGCCGCATACCAGTCCCAGATTGCGGATGTCCTTGACATGCGGCAGCCCGTGCAGGCGATGTGCTGCCTGTTCAAAGTAGGGCGCCATCTCGTTTGCGCGCTCGAACAAACCGTCTTCCCGATAAACCTCGAGTGTGGCAAGTGCGGCTGCCGCGGCAAGCGGGTGGCCTGAATAGGTATAGCCGTGCGCGAACTCGATTGCATTGTCCGGTGCTGCCTGCATGAAGGCGTCATGAATTGATTGTTTGACGATAACTGCGCCCATCGGGACGGTGGCATTGGTTAATGCCTTGGCGCAGATGATCATGTCAGGCAAGACACCAAAATAATTCGCGCCGAAAGCGGTGCCGAGACGACCGAGTCCGGTAATGACTTCATCAAAAATCAGCAGGATGCCGTGTTTGTCGCAGATGGCGCGAATGCGTTCAAGATAACCCTTGGGGGGAAGAATGACCCCAGCCGAGCCTTGCAGGGGTTCAATGATGACGGCAGCAACACTACTCGGGTCGTGCAGGTTCAGCAAACGCTGTTCCAGTTCTTCGGCCAGTTCGCCACCATGCTCGGGTAAGCCGCGTGAAAAGGCATTCCGCTTTATATCGAGGGGATGGCGCAAATGATCCACTGCGGCCAGCGTCGCGCCAAATTGTTTGCGGTTGCCGGCAATACCGCCAACGGCAATGCCTCCAAAGCCGACGCCATGATAGGCGCGCTCACGTCCGATGAGGCGTGTGCGTCCGGCATCGCCACGTGCCCGGTGGTAGCCGAGTGCCATCTTTAGCGCGGTGTCGACGCCTTCTGACCCATCATTGCAGAAGAACACACGGTTTAACCCGGTCGGTGCCATGTTGACCAGTGCGGATGCCGCTTCAAACGCCTTGGGGTGTCCCATCTGGAAGAGCGGCGCATAGTCCATCTCGGCAGCCTGCTTTTGTATTGCTTCGGTAATGCGCGGGTGCGCATGTCCTGCATTCACGCACCACAAGCCGGCTGTGCCATCCAGAATCTGTCGCCCGTCGTCACTGGTGTAGAACATGCCGGATGCTGCGGTCAGCAAGCGCGGTTTCTCCTTGAACTGCCGGTTGGCCGTAAAGGGCATCCAGAGATGGCTGGTATCGAGTGACGCGCTCATGTGCTGCAATCCTTGTGCGATGAAGTCATTGCCATAGTAGAACGTTTGCGCTTGCGTGCAAAGGTGAGCGGTTTGTCGTGATTTTTCGGATGTGAGGGTTGTTATGGTGGCACGAGGGCGACGCGTGCCGCAGCGCATCGTGAGGGACAGGCGGAGCGTGTAAAATGGCGGGTCTTCGCAGCATGGATACGAGAGATGGATTTCAATAACAGCAACGATTCTGCACGCAAGCCAAACGGGCGGCGTATCAGCGTTGCGCCCATGATGGACTGGACGGATCGCCATTGCCGTCTGTTTCATCGTCAGATTACACAGCACACCTGGTTGTACACGGAGATGGTGACGACCGGTGCGTTGCTGCACGGCGATGTGCCGCGTCACCTCAATTTCAATGACGAGGAACATCCGGTTGCGTTGCAACTCGGTGGAAGCGAGCCGGCCGATCTCGCGCAGAGTGCGCGACTTGGCGAGCAATGGGGCTACGACGAAATCAATCTGAATTGCGGTTGCCCTTCAGAGCGCGTGCAGAAGGGCGCCTTTGGTGCCTGCCTGATGAATGAGGCGCCCCTGGTTGCCGATTGCGTCAAGGCCATGCGCGATGCGGTACAGATCGATGTCACCGTCAAGCATCGTATCGGTATCGATGACGTCACGTCGTATGATTTCGTGCGCGATTTTATCGGCACGGTTGCGGAAGCGGGTTGCTCGACTTTCATCGTCCATGGACGCAATGCGATTCTCAAGGGTCTGAGCCCCAAGGAGAACCGTGAAATCCCGCCACTGCGCTATGAGGTGGTATATCAGCTCAAGAAAGATTTTCCGAACCTCGAGATCATCCTCAATGGCGGCATCAAAACCATTGAGGAAATCGATACACATTTGCAGCACGTCGATGGGGTGATGCTGGGTCGCGAGGCTTACCACAATCCGTATCTGATGGCAGAATTCGACGCGCGTTATTACGGAGATGCAAAGCCGGCGCGTTCACGCACCGACGTGCTGGAAGCCATGATCCCTTACATGCACGAGCAGCTCAAGCTTTACGGAAGCAGTGAAAAAGGGGGTGGTCTGCGCCTCAATAGCATGACGCGCCATATGTTGGGGTTGATGACGGGTTTGCCGCATGCTCGGAGTTTCCGTCAGACGCTGTCGGATGCGAAAAAGCTTGCTCAGGGTAGGCCAGAACTCGTGCTCGAAGCGTTGCAACGTATGCAGCCGCATGCCGCGTAATAATGTTCGCATGTGATCCATGCACGATTTAAAGGCATCAAGGTAGCGCAGTATGCTTTGGTGCGTTAAACACCGCACATAATGGTGCAAATCAATGTTCTTCTCAAGAACCTTGGCAATTTGATGTAGTCAAGAAGATAACCGATTTGGTTTTGTGCATTGTTACAGGCCAAGGGGGATCTTCAACATCACAGTGGACGAGTTTTCCATCCGGAAAGCAGACGCTGCATATTGAAAGGATAAATAGATGAAGACATTGCCAGAAACTTCCAAACTCGCAATCGGTGCTGCCGTACTCGCTGTATTGTTTGCCACCGGCTGCGAACGTCGCGCACAGGAACCTGCAGCGCCACCAGCAGCTGACGCAACCACTGGCGTAACGCCACCGCAGGCGCCTTCCGAGCCAGCTACTACGCCTGTTCCAGGTGCTACCGAGGCACCGGCAGTGAATGCTGACGGTAAAATAGCCGCCCCGAGTGAAGAAGGCCGTGATGCTGGCACCGTTGTTGACGATGCGATGCTGACGACCAAAGTCAAAACAGCCCTGTTGGCTGACTCCGACGTAAAAGGGTTGGCAATCAACGTTGATACTTCGCAAGGCGTCGTTTCGCTGAATGGCGAAGTCAAGAATCAGGCACAGGTTGATCGTGCCGCCAAACTGGCAGGTGAGGTTGAGGGCGTCAAATCCGTCCTGAACAATCTGACGATCGCGAAGTAATCGTCGGTTTGCCATACGACCGCCCGCGCTTCGGCCCGGGCGGTTTTTGTTTGGGTGACGTCTGAATGGTCAGCAATATCTCTCTTGCTTATTTTTGCTGGCCACAGCCACAGTCCATGCCGGGTAGTTGAACTGCCATCCGAGCGTATAGAGACCGATAAGGTGATGTCTAATGGTGCTGCAGATGTAAGACACGCATTGAATTGCATCAGACGTGCAAACAAAAAAGAGCATGACATCGTCATGCTCTTTTCTTTTCAAATCTGTTTAGCGCAGATTACTTGTTCTTGGTTGCTGCGTCCTGAACTTTTTCACCGCCGCGCTCAACATCTTTACCAAAACCATCCATGGTGTTGCAGGCACTCAGGCCAGCACTGAAAGCAAAGACGCACAGGATTGAAATAATTTTTTTCATGATGATTTCCTTTCGAGTTTTATGGAGCGGAGCGTTCGAACGCCTCCTTTATTTCTCCCAAGGGAGAAACGTTCTGGTCCCCTTGCAAAGGGTGCGCACTGCAACATTAACAAGGGGACATGCTCTTTAGTCAATTGCCCTAATCGGAAGTTCATCTAACGCAACATCCTATGTGCGCTACCTCACTTAGAGCGCGCCAAGATGATACCGATCAATGCACCGATGCCCAGTGCCACAGCTAAGGTCTGCTTGGGACGGGCCTTGACATAGCCCGTGCTCACATCAAAACCATGATGGATTTTTTCACTGGCTTGGCCTGCGAATTCGCGTGCGGACTGACGCGCGGAAGCAACCTTGCCGGCAACACGTTCATATGCGTCGCTCAGCTCTGCATCCGTCAAATCCACAGCGTGGGTGATCAGCGAATCAATATCCGTTTTTAATAACTGTAGATCGGAGCGCAATGTGGCGGTCGTAGGTACATATTTAGCGGCGACTGTTTTCGACGACATGTTAATCCCCTTCGTTTGTCAGTTTGAAGTATGTAGAAAAGGGCGCTCCATTCTCATTGGGCGTATCAGACTCCCCTTTCTGCTTGCAATGTTGGGACAGTCTTAATCATCAAAAATTCCTTTTTCTTAATGCGGACATTAGTGGATAGCCAAAAAATTGCCGCTGAGCATGCTTCACTTTACGCATATCGATAATCGAATTACTTCGTTCGCACGACCTAACCCTCTCGATACACTGCGTTCATCAAAATCCTTATTACTTTTTTATGTCAGCAGTTCCATCATCGAACAGAGGCTGGAGAGCGCAACATAATCTTGCGATCCTACCCTTCGACGCGCCCCTGGGCGCCGAGATTATCGGCCTTGATTTATCGCGCGAAGTCACTTCGCATGACTTTTCACGGCTTCATCGCGCCCATCTTGATCATCATCTTCTGGTGTTCCGAGATCAGCGCATTACCCCGGATCAGCAAATTGCATTTAGTCGTCGCTTTGGCCCCTTACAGATTCACGTTCTGAATCAGTTCCAGCTTGCAGGACATCCCGAGATCCTGATCATTTCCAATATCAAGCAGGATGGCAAACCGATCGGCTTGGGTGATGCCGGTCATTTCTGGCATTCCGACCTCTCCTATGTACGAACGCCCAGCCTGGGTTCCATGCTGCATGCGCAGGAATTGCCGGAAGAGGGCGGCGACACCTTGTTCGCCAACATGCATCTTGCCTGGGACACGTTGGCGCCGCATTTGCGAGCAGCGGTTGCCGGCTTGAAAGCAGAGCATAGTTATCTTGCCCAATATGCCGAGCTGCAACGCCGTAATCCATGGCGGCCCAACCTGACGGAAGAACAGATTGCGCAGGTCAAGCCGGTGCTGCAGCCAGTGGTCCGTACTCATCCCGAAACCGGCCTGAAGGCGCTTTTTGTCAGCGAGCATTTCACCACCCGCATCGATGGTCTTCCTGAGGATGAGAGTCGTGATCTCTTGGCCCAGCTGTTTGCCCATAGCGTCAAGCCGGAGCATGTGTATCGCCATCACTGGCAAGCGCACGACATGATTTTCTGGGACAACCGTTCACTCATGCATCTGGCAGCGGGATGTCCGGATCATCTGCGGCGCAAGTTGCATCGCACCACGATTGAGGGCGATTTGCCTTACTAGATTCCCGGTAATTCTTTATATCTTTTCTCCCGCCCAAGGGAGCAACAACACGAGACCATTAAATGATCATGCGTACAAAAAAAATGTTTCTTGGCGGCCTGGCTTTAAGCATGGCGCTGTATCCCGGCTTGTCGAATGCCGAAGGGAAAATCAGCATTGCGCAACAATTCGGCATCGGTTATCTGATTCTTGATGTGGTTCGTGATCAGCAACTGATCGAAAAACACGGCAAACAGCAAGGGCTTGATATCAAGGTGGAGTGGGCCAGTATCTCTGGTGCTACGGCGATGAATGAAGCGCTGCTTGCGGGCGCGCTGGATGTTGTGTCTGCAGGGGTGCCACCGATGCTGACGATGTGGGATCGCACCAAGGGAAAACAGAATGTGAAGGCCGTGGCGGCGCTCGGCTCTTTGCCAAACTATCTGCTCTCCAACAATCCTGCCGTGAAGACAATCAAGGATTTTGGTCCCAAGGACCGTATTGCCGTACCTGCGGCGGGCGTAGGCTTTCAATCGCGTACCTTGCAAATTGAAACCGCACGTATATTCGGCAAGGACGACTTCAAGCGCTTCGATAATATTTCCGTCAGTCTGGCACATCCTGATGCGACAGCGGCGCTGATCGCTGGCGGCTCCGAGATCAATGCGCATTTCTCCAGCGCGCCTTTTTATTATCAGGCCCTGGCATCGAACAAGGATGTGCACAAAGTCATCAGTTCGTACGAGATTCTAGGTGGGCCGGCAACCTTCAACGTGCTGTACACCACGCAGAAATTCCATGATGAAAATCCAAAAACCTATAAAGCCTTTTATGTAGCGTTGCTTGAGGCATCGCAGTTTATCAAGGCTAACAAGGACAAGGCAGCTGATACTTTCATCCGAGTACAAAAATCAAAACTTGATCCGCAACTGGTACGCAAGATTGTCGAAGATCCGGAGAATGACTTCACCATCTCGCCACATCGTACTTTCGTCTATGCAGACGAACTGCACAAACTGGGCGTGCTGAAGAACAAAGCCTCTTCGTGGAAAGATTACTTTTTCGAAGAAGCATACGCGCAGCCAGGCAGCTGATGAAAAACCGTCTTCGTTTCTTGCCTGCCTTGAGCACCGCATCGTCCGGTAGTGACGCCGCCCTGCGGGTGGGCAGTGGTTTCGCTACTGCCCGCAGTCATTCGCGTGCGTCAAACAGCAATCGATCACGTCCATTCAACGAGACGTATCCTTCGCCTTTGCTGCAGGTGGATGGAGTAAGTCTGGAGTACCGTACGCCGCAGCGCGTAGTCAGGGCCACGCATCGGGTCAGTTTTGATGTGCATGAGGCGGATCGCTTTGTGTTACTGGGGCCGTCAGGTTGTGGCAAGTCGACGCTATTGAAATCGATTGGTGGCTTCATCGCGCCGGTGGAAGGGGAGATTCGCCTTGGTGGTCATGTGGTGACTGCACCGGGCGCAGATCGCATCGTGGTATTTCAGGAGTTTGACCAGCTGCCGCCATGGAAGACGGTGTTAGAGAATGTGATGTTTCCCTTGCGGGCATCACGCACGCTAGGCAAGAAGGAAGCGGCTGAACGCGCCCTGCATTATCTCGACAAGGTTGGACTGGCCCAGTTTGCGGATGTACATCCGCATCAATTGTCGGGAGGTATGAAGCAGCGGGTGGCGATTGCACGCGCTCTGGCAATGCAGCCCCGGGTGCTGTTGATGGATGAACCATTTGCCGCGTTGGATGCACTGACACGCCGCAAGATGCAGGAGGAGCTGCTGCAATTGTGGGAAGAAGTGCGCTTTACTTTGCTGTTCGTGACGCACTCTATTGAAGAAGCGCTGATCATTGGCAATCGTATCGCGATGTTGTCCCCTCATCCAGGTCGGATGCGTGCCGAAATCAACAGCAATGCAAACTTGTCTGATATCGGTAGCGCTTCTTTCCAAGGCAATGTGCAACGTATTCATCGGATGTTGTTTGAGGAAGAGCAACCATTGCAGGAGAAGGTTGCATGAACAAGACGTTGCATCCGCCTGTGCGAGCCGAGTATGAAAATCGGTTGCAGCCTTTTACTGCTATACCGGTCGAGAGAACGCTGCCATTGCACGCTCGCATATGGACGCAAGACTGGATTCGAAAAGGCGTGATTCTGATCGCGTTGGCAGCAATATGGGAAATCGCTGCACGTCTGCAGAATAACGATCTGTTGTTTCCCACGTTTTCTGCAACCGCGCAGGCGTTGATGGAAGGTATTGGTAGCGGTGAGCTGATCGAGAAGACGCGCATCTCCTTATCCATTCTGCTGCAGGGCTATGTGGGAGGTGTGATCTTCGCCTTTCTGCTGACAGCGTTGGCGGTGTCGACACAGCTGGGTCGTGATCTCCTTGATACGCTGACTTCGATGTTTAATCCGCTGCCGGCGATTGCGTTATTGCCGCTAGCGCTACTTTGGTTTGGTATCGGCAGCAGCAGTCTGATCTTTGTGATAACCCACTCGGTATTGTGGCCACTTTCTTTGAACACGTATGCAGGTTTTCAGGGAGTGCCCGAAACCTTGCGCATGTCCGGGCGCAATTATGGTTTGCGAGGCTTGCGATATGTCTTGCAAATTCTTGTCCCCGCTGCATTGCCAGCAATTTTGTCCGGCCTGAAGATTGGTTGGGCATTTGCCTGGCGTACCTTGATCGCAGCCGAACTGGTCTTTGGTGCATCGTCAGGAAAGGGCGGTCTCGGCTGGTATATCTTCCAGAACAGGAACGAGCTTTTCACGGACAAGGTATTCGCGGGCTTGGCGATGGTGATCATGATCGGTCTGCTGGTCGAAAACATCGTATTCCGCTCGCTGGAGCGCATTACGATCCAACGCTGGGGTATGCAGCGCTAAGTGTTCTTGCGTGAGCGATACGCGCGTTGCCTGTTATATCCATATCGGAAAACATTCGTTTGATTTTGGATGGAAATTCGTAAGATGAGTTGTCAGAGAAAATCTGGCAATCATGGCGAACTTCAAACAAAAACAAACGAAAGGTCTCCGCATGTCATCGGCTCAGCTTGCACTTCTCCGTTCTCGTTTTCCTTATCCAGAGCGAAAAATTTTTCGGCGGCGCGCCATTCTCAAGGCGGGTGACGCATGTTATGCCGATGCAAGAACACTTGACCTCTCGTCTCAAGACCTTAACCTGATGATCGATCGGCCTCTACCGGTCGGAGAGCGGGTTACCCTCGCGTTCAACATCACGATCGACCAAAAGACGAGGCAGCTTGAATTTAAGGGACGTGTCGGTTATTGCGTGCTGACAGGAACGGAGGGATACCGCATGCGCTTTGATGTGGATGTTCGTGCGGATGCGGACTGCCATGCGCGCCTGGCGGGATTGATGGAGCGTTTGGTGTGACTTGGAACAGTGGTGAGTGGTGATCGCGCAGCAGATAGTGTAACCAGCGGGCCGCATTTTCCTTGCGGCCCGTTGTTCTTTGCGATGTGGCTTGGAAGTAAAGCAAAAGCAGGGACGTTCAAGGCCAAGGGGCCGGATTCACATTCACATACTGAGGCCCATCTTCCGATGGCTCTGGAACGGCTGAGTTGCGATCACCCATATCTGACTTTCCTTCTGCGATCACCGTAATTTCCTTGCGTGCTGCATCAAAATCGGCGCGCGTCAATGGAGAAGCCTTGTCGGGCGATTGCTCAATTGCCCATGTCGCCAGTGCCTCGAATCGTTGCTTTAACTCTGCAGCAAATTGTGCGCGTTCATCCTTCGTCACCATGGTTGTCTCCTGAGTGAATCTATAGCTAAGACAACGACAATCCGCAATGATTTGCAGAGATATCAACCGACGATGAAAAAATATGGAGGAGGGCGGAGCGAAGAGCGTGTTTCTGCGCCGGAAATGCAAAAAGGGTTCAGACTTGTGATCTGAACCCTTGCTAATTCGTGGTAGGCCGTGCGGGATTCGAACCTGCGACCAACGGATTAAAAGTCCGCTGCTCTACCAGCTGAGCTAACGACCCGAAAGACAGCTATTATAGGAACCCTTTTGCACGCTGTCAACGCTTTTGAATGAATTTTCTATTCATTCTGGTGCACATTTCAATTCAAGGCCCACCTTCTCGTTCGACATAAAAAATGCCCGTCTGATAGCGGGCATTTTTCTGAACAGGCAATCGCTTATTTAAGATTCGCCAACCGTTCTCTTGCTGTTTGTGCAGCCGGGGAGTTGGGATATTTCCAGACCAATCCTTCCAGTGCCTTCTTGGCAGCAGCACGATCCTTCAATTCCATTTGGGAGCTGGCGATGTTTAGCATGGCATCAGCAGCACGCGGATTATCCGGATATTTCTTGATCAGGTTTTGCTGCGAGGTAATCGCAGCGCGATAATCCTTTTGTGCATACTGCGCGTTTCCAATCCAGTATTGTGCGGAAGGTGCATAGGCCGAATCAGGATAGCGTTGCAGGAACGCGGTGAATGCAGCGGCAGCGCCTTTGTAGTCACCTGCGCGGAACAGATTCTCTGCATTGGTATAGGCACTCTGTTCGGACTGCTGCACCACGGCATCCTGCCCGTCGACCTGAATCTGCTGAGGTTCCAGTTTGCGCAAGCGGTTATCCAGATCGACATACAGGTCTTTCTGTCGTTGCTGTGCATTTGAAACTTCGTTCTGCAGGACTTCGACCTGGCCATTGAGCCGGTTGATTTCCTGACGCAGTTCGTCATTCTGATTTTGCAGATTCAGCAGAGCAGAAGATTCCGCCTTGCTTTGCTGCAGATTATCCGTCTTGGTGCGCAAATCCAGAATCGCGCGACGTGCTTCATTATCGCCGCCGAACAACTGCGCATGTGCCGGCAGCGACCCCAAAGAAAATGCGGCCACAAGGGCCGCAGCAAGCGTTTGCTTAATCATGCGTACTGAAGATTAATAAACGATGTCGGCACGGCGGTTTTCTGCCCATGCTGCTTCGTCGCTACCCAACGCTTTTGGTTTTTCCTTGCCGAGGGAGACCGCTTCCATTTGCGATTCTGGAACGCCCAGCAGAGACAGCGAACGACGTACTGCCTCAGCACGTTTCTGGCCGAGTGCCAGGTTGTATTCCGCACCACCGCGTTCATCGGTATTGCCTTGGATGATGATCTTGCGGCCGGTGTTTGACTTCAGATACTTGGCGTGATTTTCGACGACTTGCTGATATTCAGGTTTGACGGTGTAGCTGTCGAGGTCAAAATACACGCTGCGTTTTGCCAGTACGCCTTGTGGGTCGTTCAGTGGATCGCCGGAGGCATTGACGGTACCGACCGAGCGAGGATCAACGCCGGAGGTACGATCTTCTACTGGTGCTTTGTCGTCGAGTTTCGTCGAAGAGCAAGCTGCCAGAAGCATGACGCTGGACAGGATGAAGACGGATGAGATTGCGCGCATATTTTTATTCCCCTTAGAAGTGTGAAGCAATTGAGTATCAAGAAACAGCCACTTTATTTCATGAACGGTCCCCACGTCGGCTCGCGAATATCGCCAGCCTGCGTGCTCAGACTCGTCTTGACACGACCATCAACCGAGACGATTGCCAGGGTGCCCTGACGACCGGATTCGGTTGCGTACATCAAATATCTGCCGTTTGGCGAAAAGCTTGGCGACTGATCTTTGACGGTGTCAGACAAGCGTTGTTCCTGTCCGTTCGTCAAATCTTGCAGATAAACCTGAAATTTTCCTTCGCGACGCGAAATAAACCCCAGATATTTCCCATCGGATGAGACGCGCGGGCTGATGTTGTAGCTGCCGCCGAAGGTAACGCGGCGCGCCTCGCCGCCGTTGACGCTCATACGATAAATTTGCGGTCCGCCGCTGCGATCACTGGTGAAGTAAATCGTCTGACCGTCAGCGGAGAACTGTGGTTCGGTATCAATACCGCTCGAATTGCTCAGACGGCGCAAGCCGGTGCCATCGGTATTGACGATGTAAACCTGTGTCAGCCCGTCACGCGACAGGGCAATTGCCAGTCGTTTGCCGTCAGGTGACCATGCTGGTGCAGAATTGCTGCCTTTGTAGTTGGCAGCGACAGAGCGATTGCGCGTGACCAGATCCTGCACATAAATGACGGGTTTTTTGTTCTCGAAGGAAACATAAGCAACCTTGGTGCCATCTGGCGACCAGGATGGTGAAATGATGGGTTCATTGGAACGCAGGGCGATCTGGTTGCCCATGCCGTCCGAATCGGCGATTTCCAGGCGATACTCGCGACCGGCCTTGGTGACGTAGGCAATCCGTGTCGCGAAAATACCCGGGATGCCCGTCAGTTTCTCGTAGATATCATCGGCGACCTTGTGGGCCGAGACACGAATGAAGTTGGGATTGGCAGCCAGTGCCATGGAGGACAACTGCTTGTTATTGGTGGTATCGAAAAGACGGTACTTGACGTCAAAACGACCATCAGCCAGACGCTCCACACTGCCCACAACCAGTGCATCTGCACCGCGCGACTTCCAGTCTGCCAGATTGACTTGCGAGTTTTCTGTCAGGACGGAACCGGTGTCAATCACCTTGAAATAACCGCTACGGGTCAAATCAGCCTTGATGATTTCACTGACTTGGTGCGGCGCAATCGATTCATTACCGAAGGCGGCAATGGCGATCGGGATTTGATTGGCGCCGACACCAGCAATCTCGACACGTAATTGCGCATGTGCAATACCGCTGACGAATAGTGCAATGACGGCGAACGTACGAATGAACGTGCTGGATAGAAAGTGTTTAATCATTGTTTTTACTGGTCTTTTGGTTTGTGAACGACGGTAAAGCGATTTGGAACAGTGCCTGTTTTCTCGTCACGAGGGAAAGGCTGAGAGCGTTCGATTGCGCGTTTGACCGCTTCGTCGAAGCCATCGACGCCAGATGGTTTACGCAACTTGATACCACGTACGGTGCCATCGGGCAGCATTTCGACATCGAATTCGACTGCAGGATTCCCCGAAAGCGTCTCTGGCACGTTAAATATTGTGTTGGAGCGAATACGCGCGCCAATTTTTTGCAGATAACTTGCATCTGCAATACCGCTGCCCGTTGACTTTTGTGCCTGGCCGGTACCACCGCTGCCGATGGCACCCGTGAGGCGGCGCATTTCTTCCGCACGTGCTTCTGCGCGGCGTTTTTCATCCGCAGCTTCTTTTTTCTTTTGCTCTGCTTCAGCTTTTTGCTGTTCGGCTTTCTTTTTTTTCTCCGCTTCTTCCTTGGCTTTTGCTTGTTTCAGTTGCTCAGCCTTTTCCTTTTCGGCTTTCTCTTGTTTTTCTTTTTCCTGCTGGGCAAGCTTCTGGCGTTCTTCTTCCTTGCGTTTTTTCTCGCGTTCAAGCGCGATATCCACCTTGGGTTGTGGTGGCGTTGGTTCCGGTTTTACGACGGGCTCCGGTTTGGGCTCGGGCTTTGGTTCCGGCTTGGGTTGCGGCGTTGGTTCAGGCGGCGGTGCAACCGGTGCGGCCTCACGTGCCTGCATGTCCCATATCTCCGCCTTGACGGACACCGGTGTTTCGCTTTGCCAGTCGATACCGATCCAGAAAAAAGCGAGCAACGCAATATGCACGACAATTGCAAGCGTGGCGGCGCGAAAGCCGCCGGGTTCTTTGGGAACAGTGTAAGGCGCGTGATCTGTCATGGAACCTGAATTACCTGGTGGCGAGTCCGACGCGATCAATGCCTACTTTTTTCGCTTCGGAAATAGCCTGGATTACTTCGTCGTACTTGATTTCCTTGTCGGCCGCGATCATGACGGGCAACTCGGGGTTGTCGGCATGCAGCGTACGCAGTTTTTGCGCCATCTCGCTACGATTGCCGGCATTTTCCTTTGGAACCGAACCATCCTTGCGTCCGTTGATGGTCAGAATGGCCGACGCATCCGGCTTGAGATCGATGCGGATATATTCGCTTGGCGGCTGGGTCGAACGTGCCGCATTCGGCAGTTCGATCTCGCTTGGTGGTTGCATCGGTGCGGCTGCCATAAAGATGATCAGCAGCACCAGCATGACGTCGATGTAGGGAACGACGTTGATTTCTGACTTGAACTTGCGGTTGCGACCACCCCGCATGCTTCCGGAAAATGACATTGCTTCGTTTCCTTATCGCGCCTGACGTTGCAGGATGTTCGAGAATTCTTCGACAAAGGATTCGAAGCGGATGGCCAGACGGTCGATGTCGTGCGAGTAGCGGTTGTAGGCGACAACCGCCGGAATTGCAGCAAACAAGCCGATGGCAGTCGCAATCAGTGCCTCGGCAATCCCGGGCGCCACGGCGGCCAGCGTAGCCTGCTGCACATTTGCCAGACCCCGAAAGGCATTCATGATGCCCCACACCGTACCGAACAGGCCAACGTAGGGTGACACCGAACCCACCGAGGCGAGAAAGGCAAGATGCGATTCCAGTCCATCCATCTCTCGCTGGTAGGCAGCACGCATGGCGCGACGTGCACCATCAATGCGCGTATTGACGTCGGATGCACGCAATTTGTTGAATTCGCTCATTCCCGCTTCAAAAATGCGTTCCAGTGCGCCGCCCGACCCGCTGCTCTTGCGGCGATTGGACGTCGCGTTGGCGTAAAGCGCATTGAGATCGCCGCCAGACCAGAAGACACGTTCAAATTCTTCCGTCTGGGCTTGTGCGTTTTTAATGGCAAAGCGCTTGCGGAAGATATAGGTCCAACTCATGACTGAGACGCCGACCAGCAGCAGCATGACCAGTTGAACGAGAAGCGAAGCGTTGGAAATCAGGTGAACAAAGGAGAGGTCTTGAGTGACGGTCATGGATGATGAGAGTGAAGTCAGTTTGGATAATTGTATGCGGAATATGGTGCAAAGTCGTTGCCAGCAGTGCGTTTCAGCCGTTTTTCCTTGTAAAACCCTTGATTAAGGCGTTTCCAGAGCTTTGATGCTATCCATTACATGTGCCGGAATTTCTGCCGGGCGAAACCGTTTGGCGTCGACGCAGCCAACCTTGATACGCCCGGTGGTCAGCAATTCCTGCCGTTGGTTGCCTTGGGCATCGCGTGTCAGTCGCCAAGCCTCTTGCACAAACTGTACCGAGGCGCGGCCCATCTTTTCGACTACGACCGTCAATTTCAGTTCATTATCCAGTCGCGCCGGCGCGTGATAGTCCAGAGCCGTGCTTTTGACGACAAACATGACGCCATGATTTTCCGTCATTTCGAATTGGCCGATTCCTGCCGCCCGCAGCCATTCCGTACGGGCACGTTCAAAAAACTTCAGATAATTGGCATAGAACACAACGCCGCCGGCATCGGTGTCTTCGTAATAGACGCGAATGGTCCAGGTGAAATTCGACATGAGTCTTGCGATGAAAGAAAAGTGTTGTCGAGGGAACATCAGGTTGGATGTCGTTTGATGAATAACGGCCCAAAACCCTGACAGGTCGGCATGATTTCCAGATGATTGATGTTGACGTGCGCTGGCAGCGTCGCAATCCAGTAGGCGCTTTCGGCAATATCTTCCGCCGTCAGCGGCGTGGTGCCTTCATAGACCTTGGCGGCAGCGGCATCGTCATTCAGGCGAACGTTGGAGAACTCCGTGCCGCCGGCAAGGCCCGGCGCAATGTTGGACGAGCGCACATTGGTGCCGGCCAGATCTGCACGCAAGTTTTTGGAGAACTGATCGACAAATGCCTTGCTTGCGCCATAGACATTGGCGCCCGGGTAGGCGTACGCACCCGCGCTGGAGCTGATATTGATGATGTGACCGCGATCGCGTTTGACCATGTCCGGAAGAATAAGACGCGTGACGGTTGCCAGTCCCTGACAGTTGGTCGCGATCATGGTTTCCCATTGCGCCAGCGAGGCTTCATGCGCCGGTTTGACGCCGAGCGCCAGGCCGGCATTGTTGACCAGCACGTCGATTTCGCGCCAGTCGGCAGGCAGGTTATCGAGCGCTGCCTGTATGGATTGCTGGCTGGTTACGTCCATCACGACTGGCAGGACGTTGGTGCCGCATTCGGCAGCCAGCGCCTGCAGACGTTCTTCGCGACGACCGGTTGCAATGACCTTGTGACCGTGCTGCGCAAACTTGCGCGCAATGCCTGCACCAAAACCTGATGTGGCACCTGTAACGAAGACGATCATGGATACCTCAGTGAATGTGTAGATGATGGGGAATGTCCTGCGCGGCCGTCGCACTGTTTGACGAAGACCGGTCGGCAAGTCTTCCCATTTGCAGGCATTGACCGGATCGGCTTTTTGGTGCAAAGCGACGATCCGGTGCAAGAACCTTGTCTTACTTTGCCTTTGCGGTACGCGCGCGACCAATCAGGAAGGTTGTTAGCAAGGGCACCGGCCGGCCGGTCGAACCCTTGGCCGCACCGCTGCGCCATGCCGTACCCGCGATATCCAGATGCGCCCACAGATACTTGCGTGTGTAGCGCTCCAGGAAGCAGGCCGCCGTAACACTGCCGCCGGCAGGGCCGCCAATATTGGCCATGTCGGCAAAATTGGATTTAAGCTGTTCCTGATAACGGTCTTCGATCGGCATGCGCCATGCGGTATCGCCAGCAATTTTTCCGGCAGTCAGCAACTCCTCCGCCAGTGCATCGTGGGCATCATCATTGCGTGTGAACAGGCCAGAGTTATGGTGGCCCAATGCGGTGATACATGCACCGGTCAGGGTGGCGGCATCGATCACGACTGCTGGCTTGAAACGTTCGACATAGGTCAGCGCATCACACAAGACGAGTCGACCTTCAGCATCTGTATTGAGAACTTCAATGGTCTGACCGGACATGGAAGTCACGATGTCACCCGGCTTGGTGGCACTGCCAGACGGCATGTTTTCGCAGCTTGGGATCACCATGATCACATTCAGCGGCAATTTCATCTCGGCAATGGCGCGCATGGTGCCGAGCACTGCAGCCGCACCGCCCATGTCGTACTTCATCTCGTCCATGGCGGCGCCTGGTTTGATCGAAATACCACCGGAGTCAAACGTGATGCCTTTGCCGACCAGAACAATCGGTGCTTCTTTGGCTTTGCCGCCACTGTGCTTGAGCACGATGAATTTGGGCGGCTCGACACTGCCATTCGTGACAGACAGGAAGCTGCCCATCTTCAGTGCTTGTATCTGCTTGCGATCAAGGATCTCTGCTGTCATCTTGAATTCGCGTGCCAGTTTCTTCGCTGTATTGGCCAGATAGGTCGGCGTACAGACGTTGGCTGGCAGGTTGCCCAGCTCCTTGGTCAGATCGATACCGTTTGCGGTCGCAACAGCCTGTGCAATGGCGGATTTGCTGATGCCGGCTTCTTTCGCATCGACCGCGAAAGCCACTTTTTTGACGCCGGACGATGCTGGCTCTTTCTTGCTTTTCATCGTGTCGGAGCGATAGGCACCATCACGCGCAGCCAGAATGAAGCTGCCGATTGCCCAGCTCGTATCACGCTTGGCAACGATATCAAACGGGAAGGCCACGACGGCATCGCTCGTGCCTAGTGTGGCAAAAGCACGTGCGGTGGCTTGCAGTGCCGCCAAAAAATCCTTTTCGCTCACGGCGTCTTGCTTGCCAAGGCCAACCAGTAGCACGCGATCAGCGCTGCTGCCGGCAAGGTTGCGCAGTAGGAGAGTCGAACCCGGCTTGCCGGTCAGATCGCCGGACTTCAGTGCGGCCAGAATTTCGCCTTTGGTATCAAGGGCTTTGGCGGCCGCGGATAGCGCCTTGTTTTCAAAAACCGCGACGGCGATGCAGCCTGTTTTGATGGTGGTGAACCCGGTTTTTGCAGCTACTGGTTTTATGCTAAAGTCCATGCGTTGCTCTCCTTATCGATCCACGATTATAGCCTTCCGATGATTTTTCAGCGCGCGCTTCGACGCGATTTGCTTGGTACCGCTGGCGCCGTCTTTACCACCCTGTTTACGATCACGATCACGGTCATGTTGATCCGTATTCTGGGGCAGGCCGCTGGAGGCAAGATCGCGTCTTCCGATGTGGTAGCCCTGCTCGGATTTTCTGCGCTCAATTACCTGCCGATTATTCTCAATCTGACCGGGTTCGTTGCAGTCCTGTTGGTCGTTACGCGCAGTTATCAGGATTCCGAAATGGTGGTCTGGTTTGCCTCTGGTCTGAGTCTGTCACGCTGGATCAAGCCTGTGTTGATGTTCGGTTTGCCTATCGTGATGATGACAACCTTACTCAGCGTATTCCTGACGCCGTGGTCGAATCAGCAAAGTGCGATCTACAAGGAACGCTACGCCAACCGCGAAGATATTGCACGCGTATCACCGGGCAAGTTTCAGGAATCCTCGTCTGCTGATCGCGTCTTTTTTGTCGAGGGTATTTCCGGCGACACGACGCGTGTCAAAAACGTGTTTGTCAGCACGGTGCGTAACGGTACCAACAGCGTGGTGGTCGCGAAGGAAGGTACGGTCGAGATTGACAAGAATGGTGACAAGTTTCTGGTGATGCACGAGGGGCGGCGCTACGACGGCGTGCCGACACAATCAGATTTTCAGTTGATGGAATTTGATCGATACGGGGTGCTGGTCGCAAGCAAATCACAAGCCGCGGCGGGCGATTCTTCTGCACGTGCATTGTCGACAATGGAACTGCTGAGGAATCGCAATAACTTCAACGATGGCGAGCTCGTTTGGCGCGTATCACTGCCATTGATGGGAATTCTCCTGATGGTGCTTGCTATCCCGCTTGGTTTTGTTAATCCGCGTGGTGGCCGATCTGCCAATTTGTTGATAGCACTTTTCCTCTTCGTTTTTTACAGCAACATGCTGAGTTTCATGCAGGCGACCGTTGTACAACAACGCTCAACCTTCGGGATGTCATGGTGGCCTGTACATCTCGTGGCCATCGTGATCATTGCGGCATTCTTTATGTGGAGACTCAAGGTCAATAGTGCATGGCATCCACTGGTCGCGTGGTCTCGCTTTAAACGTGGTCTGTTTGCGAAGGAGGCGACATGAGAGTCCTCCAGAAATATTTCGCACTCGAGATTGGTCGTTCTGTCTTGTTTGTGCTGATTGCCTTCTTGGCTTTGTTTGCCTTCTTTGATCTTGTCGGTGAACTGAAATCTGTAGGGCAGGGGGGCTACACGCTGCAGAAAGCACTGTTGTACGTGGCGTTGGAGCTGCCAGGATATGTGTATGAATTGATGCCGATTGCCGCATTGATCGGCACGATCTGGGCCTTGTCCCAGTTTGCCGCACGCTCCGAATTTACCATCATGCGTGCATCCAGCATGTCGACGGGGCTTGCCGGGTTGATGTTGGTCAAAATAGGTATCGTATTTGTTGTAATTACCTTCGCATTTGGCGAGTTCGTCGTACCACATACCTCCAACCTTGCACAACGTACCAAGATGCTGGGTAAGGGCCAGTCATTGTCATCGGAATTCCGGTCGGGTTTATGGACCAAGGATGTCATTCGTTCGGATGGCATGACGGGCGAAACGATCGGTTCGCGTTTCTTGAATGTGGGTGCAGCGCAGGCCAATGGTCAGTTGCAAGGGTTGAAGATCTACGAGTTCAACAACAACTTTCATCTGGTTTCCCTGATCACTGCTGCCAAAGCAGAGTATCAGGGAGCCAATCGCTGGCTGTTACATGATGGATCTGAAGCCAAGTTTTCTGACACATCAATGGATCAACCGAACAAGACGAGTGACCTGACTGATGCCATTGCTACCGAGCGTTTTTCGAGTCGCACGCTGATTTCAGAAATGACTCCGGAGATCTTATCAGTTGGTTTTACCGATCCGGAGCAAATGTCAGCGATCGATCTTGTCAGCTATACCAATTATTTATCTGAAAATAATAGAGAAACCGCGCGCTACGAGATCGCCTTTTGGAAGAAGGTCTTTTATCCATTTGCTGTGTTCGTCATGATGGCGCTGGCGTTGCCATTCGCTTATTTGCATTTCCGTTCGGGTGGCGTCAGTTTGAAGATTTTTACAGGCATCATGATCGGCGTGAGTTTTCAGCTGATCAATAGCCTGTTCTCGCATCTTGGCTTGCTCAACACCTGGCCTGCATTTGCAACGGCGATTCTGCCGAGTGCGTTATTCATGCTTGCTGCCGTCGGTGCGCTCATGTGGGTGGAACGTCGCTGATGATCACTCGCGCAATTGTCCTGTTTGCACATGGCGCACGTGATCCGCGCTGGGCAGAACCGTTCAAGCGACTGCAGTATCGCGTGCAGTCACGCGATCCTGCAATCAGGGTTGCGTTAGGCTTTCTGGAACTGATGTCACCGCGTTTGCCAGAGCTGGTGGATGATTTGGTGCCGCAAGGAATCAGTCATATCAGTATCGTCCCGGTGTTTCTCGGACAGGGCGGTCATGTGATGCGTGATCTGCCGGAGATCATCGAGGTGTTGCGTCAGAAGTATCCGGATGTCGAATTTCGTATTGCTACAGCCGTTGGCGAAGACGAGAGCGTGCTCGATGCGATGGCCGATTACTGTTTGCGTGCAGCAGGCTAGATAAGCAAATCAGCTTTCCGTATCGCGCGCTGCCATTGCTGCGCCGATCATGACCAGTACCGGTCCTTTTCTTTCTCCCAATCCTTGTTCCAGATCGCGCAGCTGCATGCGTGTGATCATCTGATCAGGCAAGCTGCAGTTTTCCACGATGATGACCGGCAGGTCGAGCGGGCGTCCCTGTGCGATGAGTTTTTTTGCCGTTACGACTGCTTCGCGTCCACCCATGTATTGAATCAGCGTATCGCTGTCCGGCATGGCAAGTTCGTCCGCATGCTGTGGTGCGGTGGCCGAAGTAAAAAAGGCGATGCTACGTGCCACGCCACGCTTGGTCAACGGCTGTTGTGTGGCGGCGGCGGCAGCGAAGGCGGTAGTGATACCGGGCACGATCTCGACATCGATGCCATGTGTCTCAAGCGCCTGCAACTCTTCATCGGCACGACCGAACAACATGGGGTCGCCGCCTTTCAGACGAACGACCTTGCGGTACTTTTCCGCACATTCAATGAGAAGCTGGTTGATGGCAAGCTGGGCGGTGGAGCGTTGGCCGCTGCGTTTGCCGACCGGAATCTTGTCGGCTTGCGGGGCAAGTGCCAGCATGTCATCGGTCACAAGGGCATCGTGCAGCACGACATCGGCTTGCGCGAGAAGACGTGCGCCACGGACTGTGATCAGATCGGTGGCGCCGGGACCCGCACCGATCAGGTAGACCTTGCCGTAGCGTGATGAAGACGGCGACATGGTCGTACCTGATGCGTTTGGTTGGGAAGGGACGTTTTACAGGCGAATCATGCCGGCAGCAACGGTCTGGTGCGTGACTTCATCGATCAGGATGAAGGCGCCCGTTGCGCGGCTCGCATCGTAGGCATCCGCAGCCAGCGGTTGCTGGACGTTGATGCTGACGCGCGCGATGCCGTTGAGCTTGACTTCCTCTGCATTGTGACGTTCCTGCGTGTTGATGTCGAGCAGCGAGTCGATCTTCGTCACGCGTGCTGCAACCTGACGCGTCGTATGCTTGAGCCAGTACTTGCGGCGCAGGTCCAGCGGTTCTTCCGACAGCCAGCAGATATCGGCATCGACGGTTTTCAGCAGGGCGGCAGGACGTGCTGCCTCGGCCAGTGTGTCACCGCGCGAGACGTCGACGTACTCGTCCAGCAGCAGCGTCACGGATTGGCCGGCAACGGCTTCGTTGAGGGAACCGTCGAAGGTCTGGATATCCTTGATCGTGGCCGATTGGCCGCTCGGTTGCACGACGATCTTGTCGCCCTTGGCGATCTTGCCAGCCTCGATGCGACCCATGTAGCCGCGGAAATCGTTGGCTTCATGACCGTTGTGGCGTGCAACCAGTTGTACCGGGAAGCGGAACGGTTCGGCATGCGATTCGTCATGGACGCTTAATGATTCCAGCAACTCGATCAGCGTCGGGCCCTGATACCAGTTCAGTTTGTCGCCGCGTTCGACGACGTTGTCACCTGCCAGTGCCGACAACGGGATCGTATGCACATCCTTCAGGCCCAGGCTTTTTGCGAAGTCTGCATAGGCTGCCACGATGCGGTCGTAGACGGTCTTGTCGTAATCGACCAGATCCATCTTGTTGACCGCAACGATCACATGCTCGATCTGCAGCAGATGCGCGATCGTGGAGTGGCGCTTGGTCTGGATCAGCAGTTCAACGCTACCATCGTCGCCGAGTTTGACTTTTGACACGTCGATCAGAATGATGACGGCGTCTGCCGTCGACGCACCCGTGACCATGTTGCGTGTGTACTGCTCGTGACCTGGCGTATCGGCAATGATGAACTTGCGTTTCGGCGTGGCGAAGTAGCGATAGGCGACGTCGATCGTGATGCCCTGTTCGCGTTCGGCTTCGAGGCCATCGGTCAGCAGCGACAGATCGATGGTGTCACCGACGGTGCGCTTGTGCTTGGCGCGCGAGACGGCCGCCAGCTGGTCGGCGAAGATGCCTTTGCTGTCGAACAGCAGGCGACCGATCAGCGTGCTCTTGCCGTCATCGACGGAACCGGCGGTGATGAAGCGCAGCAGGCCGCGTTCAGCGGATTGTTGTTCAGCCACGGCGTTCAATTGGGCACTCATCAGAAATATCCTTCTTTTTTGCGTTTTTCCATCGAAGCTTCGGACGTTTGATCGTCCATGCGGGTTGCCCCGCGTTCGGTAATTTGCGTCACGGCCGTTTCGGCGATGATGGCGGCCACCGTGCCCGCATCCGACGAAACGGGGCAGGTGCACGAAATATCGCCGACGGTACGGAAGCGGACCGTTTGCGTTTCGACCTGTTCGCCGTCGCGTGCCGGCGTCAGATCGGTCAGCGGGACCAGCAGGCCGTTACGCGGAATGACCTGACGCTGATGCGCAAAGTAGATCGACGGCAGTTCGAGTTTTTCGCGTGCAATGTATTGCCAGACGTCGAGTTCGGTCCAGTTCGAAATTGGGAACACGCGCATGTTTTCGCCCTTGTGGACGCGCGTGTTGTAGAGATCCCAGAGTTCAGGACGTTGTGCCTTCGGATTCCACTGGCCGAATTCGTCACGGAACGAAAAGATGCGTTCCTTGGCGCGGGCTTTTTCTTCATCGCGACGTGCGCCGCCGATGCAGGCGTCAAACTGGTGTTCGGCGATGGTTTCCAGCAGGGTCACGGCTTGTGCGGCGTTACGCGAATCGGTTTGGGGATTGCGCAGGCGCACGGTACCTTTCTTGATCGAATCCTCCACCGAACCGACGATCAGGCGTTCGCCAAGTTCGGCCACGCGCTTGTCGCGGAACTGGATCACTTCCTCGAAGTTGTGACCGGTATCGATGTGCACCAGCGGGAATGGAAATTTGCCGGGACGGAACGCCTTTTCGGCGATGCGCAACAGTACGACCGAATCCTTGCCGCCCGAGAACAGCAAGGCAGGGTTACTACATTCGGCGGCGACTTCGCGCATGATGTGAATGGCTTCGGATTCGAGCCAGTCCAGATGCCGGCTGCTGGCGGCGTCCAGAAAATGTTGATCGACTGCAGTGTTCATAGCGTTCTCGATGGATAAATGACAGGTCGCCTGTCAGGCAGAAGTAGCGACCGATTTGATGCGAACCAGTTTGCCGTCCACGACGTGCAGACCGCATTCCTTGGACTCCGGGTTCTCCCACCACCAGCGGCCGGCACGCACATCTTCGCCGGGCTGGATGGCGCGCGTGCAAGGCTCGCAGCCGATCGATGGATAACCGCGATCGTGCAGCGGGTTGTAGGGCACATTCTTGCTGCGGATGTAATGCCAGACGTCTTCTTCCGACCAGTCGGCAAGTGGATTGAATTTCTCCATGCCGTGCGCTTCATCGCGTTCCTTCACGTGCAGTTCGGCACGTGTGGTCGATTGTGCGCGACGCTGGCCGGTAATCCAGGCCTGCTTGCCAGCGAGTGCGCGATTCAACGGTTCCACCTTGCGGATGCGGCAGCATTCCTTGCGCATGTCCACGCTCTCATAGAAAGCGTTGAGGCCGTTCTGCCGGACGTACTGCTCGACGGCTGATGCATCCGGCTTGAACTGTTCGACTTCATAGCCGTACGTCTCACGAATGCGATCAAGCATGCCTAGTGTCTCCGTGTGCAGACGGCCGGTCTCGAGTGTGAAGATGCCGATGTCCAGCTTGTCACGCAGGATCAGATCCGTGAGCACCATGTCTTCGGCCGCCAGACTGGAGGCAAATACGGCAGGCGCGAACTGCTCGGCTACGCGCTGCAATGTCTCGCGTGTCTTCTCTACCAGTTCGGCGAATGCGATGTCGTTCATTTTGCTGCGGCTGCCTGACGATCGACGCGACGGAACAATGGTGACTTTTTATCCCATGACGTTTGATAGCTCTCCGAGAAATCGCTGAGACCCTTGATGGCGTCATTGACGTCGCGGTCGGCACGTACGGCAAACGAATTGAAGCCGACGCGCTGCATGTAGAACAATTGATCGCGCAGCACATCGCCGAAGGCACGCAATTCACCTTCATAACCATGACGGGCACGCAGATTGAACGCGATCGAATAGCCACGACCATCGGCAAATTTAGGAAATTCGACCGCGATCATCTTCAGCCTGGCGACATCGTCCTTCAATGCTTCGGGACGTTCGTCGCTGGCAAGCCAGACGCCGATATCGTCGCGTTGCGAGAGCGTTGCGTACTGTGCCTGCCAGACAGTCAGCGGCACGATCACCTTGCCGGCGGGAATGGCTACGGATTCCGGCTGGTCGCCAGCTTGTGCTTCCACGCCGTCGGCAGCCTCGACTGCCGGTTTCAGACGGAGCAATGCCCAGTCATCTTCACCGATGACGGTACGGTCCTTGATGAGGTTATGCATATGCGTTTTCTCCTGCTGCTTCATCGACCTTGATCGGGGTCGCGTACACATGTTCCTTGAACGGTGCGACGCCGACACGACGAACGGTGTCGATGAATTTTTCATCTTCAATACGATCGCGCACATAGACTTCGAGCACGCGTTCGATCACGGTTGGCATCTGCACCGCCGAGAATGATGGGCCGATGATCTTGCCGATCGAGGAATCATTACCTTGTGCGCCACCGAGCGAGACCTGATACCACTCGCTGCCGTCCTTGTCGACACCGAGGATGCCGATGTTGCCGACGTGGTGATGACCGCAAGCATTGATGCAACCAGAGATATTGAGTTCGATATCGCCGATGTCGTGCTGGAAATCGAGATCTTCGAAACGCTGCGCGATCGCGCCAGCGATCGGGATCGACTTGGCATTCGCCAGTGCGCAGAAATCGCCGCCAGGGCAGCAGATCATGTCGGTCAGCAGGCCGATGTTTGGCGTGGCAAGACCTTGTTCCTTGGCCAGTTGCCAGACCTCATAAAGATCGGACACCTTGACGTCGGAAAGCACGACGTTCTGTTCATGCGTCACGCGCAGTTCGCCAAAGCTGTACTTGTCTGCCAGATCGGCCATGAAGTCGAGCTGTACATCGGTCGCATCGCCCGGCGGTACGCCTGGCTTCTTGATCGACAACACCACGGCGGCGTAGCCCGGGATTTTGTGCGATTTGACGTTGCGCTTGAGCCAGTTGCCGAAGGCTTTGTCTTCTGCTTTCTTGAGCTCGAAGGTGGCATCTGTGACCGGTAGCTTTTCGTAGGCTGGCAGCGTGAAGTAGGCCGCAACGCGGTTCAGTTCTTCTTGCGTGATGGTGCCTGGGCCATCTTTCAGATGCGCCCATTCTTCCTCGACCTGACGACGGTATTCGTCGATGCCGATCGCTTTCACGAGGATCTTGATGCGTGCCTTGTAGATGTTGTCGCGACGGCCGTACTGGTTGTACACGCGCAGAATGGCCTCGATGTAGGTCATGATGTGCTGCCACGGCAGGAACTCGCAGATCACGCTGCCGATGATTGGCGTACGGCCCATGCCGCCGCCGACCATGACGCGGAAACCGACTTCGCCCTGTTCGTTCTTGATCACGTGCAGACCGATATCGTGGATCGCGGTGGCAGCACGATCTTCCACGGCGCCGTTGATGGCGATCTTGAATTTGCGTGGCAGGTAGGCGAATTCGGGATGGAAGGTGCTCCATTCGCGAATGATCTCGGCATATGGGCGCGGATCGACGATCTCGTCGGCAGCGATGCCCGCATATTCGTCCGATGTCGTGTTGCGCACGCAGTTGCCCGAGGTCTGGATCGCGTGCATCTCGACTTTCGCCAGCTCTTCGAGAATCTCCGGCGACTCTTCGAGCTTGATCCAGTTGAACTGGATGTTCTGGCGCGTGGTGAAGTGGCCGTAGCCGCGGTCGTACTTGCGCGCGATGTGCGCGAAAGTACGCATCTGCGCCGACGACAGCAGGCCGTAGGGCACAGCGATACGCAGCATGTAGGCATGGCGTTGCAGATACAGACCGTTCTGCAGGCGCAAAATACGGAATTCGTCTTCCAGCAATTCACCGGAAAGGCGGCGGCGTACCTGATCGCGATATTGCGCAATGCGCTCTTTCACGATCTGATGGTCATATTGGTCGTAACGATACATCTTCGTTTCCTTAATAGACTAATTTGACGGCGACGGTGGTCAGCACGCTGGCCAGCAGCACCCGTAAAAATTTTTCCGGTATGGCTCGCGATACCAGTGAGCCCAGCGTGATGCCGGGAATCGAACCCAGCAGCAGCGCCATCAGCAATTCCCAGTTGATCGATCCGAGCCACCAGTGACCAAGCGCTGCGATGGCTGTGAGCGGCACGGCGTAGGCGATATCGGTGCCGGCAATTTCGGCCGGCGATAGGCGGGGATATAGCAATACCAGAATGGTGGCACCAATTGCTCCGGCACCAATAGACGAGATTGTAACCAATGTCCCTAGTATCGACCCGGAAATAATCGTGGCCGCCGTCAACTTTCCGCCGTGCAGTTGACGCTCTGGTCGCGCGTTGACCCAGCTCTGGATATGGCGGCGGAAAATCAACGCAATCACCGTCAGCATCACCGAACCGGCGATCGAATAACGGATGATCTGCCCGATTTCATCGCCAAATCCGCCAAAGTATTTGAGCCCGATGGCGGTGAGTACAGCCGCTGGCAGGGCACCGATGCACAGATTGCGCACGATGTCCCAGTGCACATTCCCCTTGTAACGATGGGCGAAAGTGCCCGCCACCTTGGTAGCCGAAGCAAACGCCAGATCGGTCCCGACCGCTACGGTTGGATGTACGCCAAACAACAAAGTCAGCAGCGGGGTCATCAGGGAGCCGCCGCCAACACCGGTCAATCCGACCAGCAAACCAACGGC
Source organism: Oxalicibacterium faecigallinarum (assembly GCF_014635705.1). Classification (GTDB taxonomy): domain Bacteria; phylum Pseudomonadota; class Gammaproteobacteria; order Burkholderiales; family Burkholderiaceae_D; genus Oxalicibacterium; species Oxalicibacterium faecigallinarum. The sequence goes on from NZ_BMDI01000001.1 coordinate 86,155, forward strand.
AAAACCCGACACTATATAAGTTACCGACATAAGACCCCACGCATAAGAGGGAGAATAGTAATAAACTTGTGCCTTATGCCAAACTACTTCCTGATTATTTGCTTATATTCTTTTTTGATATAAGCAAAAATGAAAAATGATTAAAAACGTATTGGTGCCTTTTCGTGGGCACATCAAGGGGAATCCATGAATCTCCACCAACTCCGCTTTGTACGCGAAGCGGTTCGTCAGAACTTCAATCTGACCGAAGCGGCGAAAGCGCTGTTTACTTCGCAACCCGGCGTTTCCAAGGCAATCATCGAGCTGGAAGAAGAGCTCGGTGTTGACATTTTTTCACGTCATGGCAAGCGAATCCGTGGTCTGACGGAACCGGGACGTGCCGTACTCAAATCGGTTGAAGTCATCATGCAGGAGATCGATGGCCTCAAACGGATCGGCAACGAGTTTGCCGCACATGATAGTGGCAGTTTCACGATTGCAACGACGCATACGCAGGCGCGTTATGCCTTGCCGATGGTGGTGCACGCCTTTACACAAAAATTTCCCAAGGTTCGGCTTTCGTTGCTGCAAGGAAATCCCAAGCAGGTTGCCGAGATGGTCTTGCTGGATCAGGCCGATCTGGCGATCGCCACAGAATCTATTGCCAATATAGATGGCCTGATTTCCATGCCTTGCTATCAATGGGAGCACCAGATCGTGGTACCGCCCGATCATCCTTTGCTGAAATCGCGCTCCGTCACGCTCGAAGAACTCTCGGAATATCCGTTGATCACCTATGACAGCGCCTTTACCGGTCGCAACAAGATCGATCATGCCTTCAATCTGCGTAACCTGAAGCCGGATGTCCTGCTCGAAGCGATCGATGCGGACGTCATCAAGACGTATGTGGAGCTGGGCCTTGGCGTCGGCATCATTGCCGGCATGGCATTTGATCCCGAACGGGATCGCAATCTGCGCGCCATTCCTGCAGGTCATCTGTTTGGTACCAATGTGTCGCGTCTGGCATTGAAGCAGGGCGCTTATCTGCGCGGCTATGTCTATACCTTTATTGAATTGCTGGCACCGACGCTGAACCGCAAGCTGGTTGAGCAACTGCTCAGCGGTGAAAAAGACATGTATGAACTCTAAACACGGAATACGCCAACACGCATGACAAACGCTGTATTGACCGACATGGCTGCCTACTATGCGCAGCGTGACAATTTTGATGAAGAGGACGTCGAGAATCCGGATGGCATGGATGGTCTTGACGAAATCATGGAGATGCTGCGCACGCAGCTGACAGGCCAGCGCGTGCTGGAGCTGGCATGTGGGGATGGATACTGGACGGACGAACTGGCTGAATACGCAGACTACGTGCTGGCAACGGATATCAATCCCAATTTGCTGGAAATGGCAAAAACGCGCGAGTTGCCGGAAGACGTCGTCGAGTTTGCGGTCGCGGATGCATTGAATCCGCAGGTCGAGGGCGAGTTTACAGCTTGCTTCGCCGGTTTCTGGTGGTCGCACGTCAAGCGGCAGGATCAGGCTGATGTGATTGCCCGTTTGCGCAACATTATCGGCAAGGATGGTTTGCTGGTTCTGGTCGATAATGCCTGGATTGAAGGCGAAACCGCAATCGCCCGCACGGATGCCGAGGGCAATACTTACCAGATACATAGCTTGCCAAACGGCGATCGCTATGAAATCGTCAAAAACTATCCAGCCGATAGTGCCTTGCGCAAACGCATGGCACCGTTGCTCAAGGAATTGCGCGTGCATCGCCACAGTCATTACTGGATGCTGACTGGCCGCCTGCGTTGAGTATGGAAATTTGAGGAGAGCCGCATGAGATCGACCAAAGCCGCAAGCGCTGTCGAACGCCTCAAGGAAAGGACGGGCAACGATGGCTATGCCTTGGTGCGTAACGCCGACGAGACGTTTCAGTTGCTGGATCGTTCTGGTAAGACGCCAGAAACGGTGGGCGAACGCCTGCCTCTGGACGAGTTTGTCGCGTTCGTCAAAACGCTCGGACCGCAGGTTGTGCGCCGGCAGACCAAGTCCGATATCGCATTTGAAAAACAATTGATCAAGAAGAAATAAGATCCAGTCCTGATGCCTTGCTCGTGCCTCCTGGAACCGATCAGCCTTTCGACAGCATCAGCCTCGATGACCATACCGAGGCTTGTGTCCTGACGCTTGTTGCCTATGCGGTGTGGGATGCGTCGGAATGTCTGTTTTTGCAGGAACGCATCAACCGCTGTTTGCGTGCGATTGAAAGTGGCGAGGTGTTTGTTGAACATCCGGGTTCACGCGGTCGCGATTTCATCATCAGTGTGCGCAGCATCTATGCGCCTGATCAGGAAACGCTTTCTTTCCTGACGCAGGCACAGTCTATCCTGGAAGATGCGGGACATTTTTTGCGCTTCGGACCGCTGGGATCCGGTTATGTGATTCCTGACATTGCGTCCGACTGAAGGCCGAGTCATTCCTGACAAGACGCTTGTCATGATCGTCACATCGCGGTTTTCGACATTTAACACTGCAATACTTTGTAATGAAAAATGACGAAGTTCGGGTATCCTTGCTGCCGGGACAACCGGATTGCATGAAAAACAGAGGCGTCGTCAGACCCGATCATGTGATCCCGTTGCGGTTCATTTGTATAAAGAGGAGTCCGAGATGAGACAACTTTCGCGTGGTAGCAAATTCCTGTTGGGCATGTTTGCTGCAGCTACCTTGTCGGCCAGCGCCTTTGCGCAATCGTGGCCAAATTCCACCGTTACGGTCGTTGTGCCCTGGCCACCAGGCGGTCCTTCCGATATCGCTGCGCGTCCGATCGCCAAGCGTTTGACCGAAGATCTGAAACAACCATTCGTCATCGATAACCGCGGCGGCGGCGGTGGCAACATTGGTAGTGCAGCCGTGGCACGTGCGCCGGCAGATGGCAACACCCTGCTGATCACCTCCAGTGCGCCTATCGTGATCAACCCAAGCCTCTATAAAAAGATGCCGTTTGATCCAAGCAAGGATCTGGTACCAATCACCAACCTGCTGCGCGTGCCGCTGGTTCTGGTTGCACACCCATCGGTGCCTGCCAACAACCTGAAAGAGTTGATGGCGTACATCAAGGAACAAAAAGGTCAGTTCTCGTACGCATCCGCCGGTTCGGGTACGCCACAGCACATGACTGGCGAACTGTTCCGCAGCGTGACCAAGCTGGACATGGCGCACATCCCCTACAAGGGTTCGGCTCCTGCGATCTCCGATCTGCTGGGTGGTCACGTGCCAGTCATGTTCGATAGCATGATCGCGATCATGCCGCACATCAAGAGCGGCAAGGTCAAGGTAATCGCTGTGTCGAGCGACAAGCGTTCGCCATTGCTGCCTGACGTGCCAACGTTTGCTGAATCGGGTCTGCCAGCCGTTGTTTCGTACGCCTGGTACGGTTTCTTCGCACCACACGGCACGCCAAAAGCGATCGTTGACAAGATCAACGTCGAAACCCAGAAAATCATGAAACAGCCTGAGTTCCAGAAGATCCTGGCGGATACTGGCTCCGACTACGTTGGTGACACCCCTGAGAACTTTGCGAAGTTCGTCAAGGAAGAGTCCGTCAAATGGTCGAAAGTCGTGAAGGAAAGTGGCGCGACGGTCGACTAATACTGACCGCCACGCAAAGAAAAAGCCCGTGCATTGCATGGGCTTTTTTATTTCTGCCTATCGTTTTTAGCTGCGCTTAGCTCAGGGTTGCAATCACAGGTGCGTGATCGGATGGCTGTTCCCATTTACGCGGCACCTTGTCGATCACGCATTCCGTGCAACGCGCAGCCAACGGTTGCGTCAGCAGAATGTGATCGATGCGCAGGCCGGCATTGCGGCGGAATCCCATCTGGCGATAATCCCACCAGCTGAACAGCTTTTCCGGTTGCTCAAACATGCGGAAGGCATCTTTCATATCGAGACCGAGCAGATCACGGAAGGCATTGCGCTCCGGTGCCGACACGTGCGTCATGCCGACCCATGCCGCCGGATCATGGACATCGCGATCTTCCGGTGCGATGTTGTAATCACCGAGAATCGCCAGTTGCGGATACCTGACCATTTCTGCCTTGACCCATTCATGCAGGGATTTCAGCCAGTTCATCTTGTAGACAAACTTGTCGGAGTCGAGTGACTGACCATTTGGGATGTAGACACAGATGATGCGTATGCCTTCAATCGTGGCGGCGATGATGCGTTGATGCGTATCTTCAAACAGCGGATTGTTCTTCACCACATCCGTCATCGGATGACGTGACAGGATCGCCACACCGTTATAGGTTTTTTGCCCAGAGAAGACCGCGTGATAGCCGGCTGCTTCGATCTCGGCCAGCGGAAATTTCTCATCGACCGTTTTCAGTTCCTGAAGGCAGAGAATGTCGACCGGGTTGTCTTCCAGCCATTTGAGTACATGCGGCAGGCGGACTTTGAGCGAATTGACGTTCCAGGTGGCTAATTTCATGTGCTTGTCGGAGGCAGTAATAACAAAGTCGCTCATTGTATGCCGAGTATGGCAAGCGCTGTCGGCGTGCTGAAAAGGCAGGCTGATCGGACAGGGGCTTGCTTGCCCAAAGCAGGCGCTTGGCGTAGAATCCTTGCACCATTTTCGTCTCGCGTGACTGGCGAATCCGGCCGATCTTCCTGCTTTTTGCAGGGATTAGGTCGTAAGGTGGGTTTATCCACCGTGGAGCGCGAGATCTCATGACCGTGCGCCTGGGTAGCCCGAATGGAAAGCAAGGTTGAGGCTGCCCGCGTGCTTTTGGCATCTTTTTCTCCCGGCTTTTGTTGTTGCAGTATCGGCGGCATTGATGTGTTGCTGATGGACGAGTCCATCGTCCTTGCCATTGAACCCTTTTTGATTGGAGTGATGCATGTTTTCGAAAGACCAGACCCTCGCCAAGACCGATCCGGATTTGTGGTCGGCGATCCAGAAGGAAAACACCCGTCAACAGCAGCACATCGAACTGATCGCATCTGAAAACTACACGTCGCCAGCCGTGATGGAAGCACAAGGCTCGCAACTCACGAACAAGTATGCGGAAGGTTACCCGGGCAAACGCTATTACGGCGGTTGCGAATATGTCGATATCGTCGAGCAACTGGCGATCGATCGTCTGAAAAAACTGTATGGCGCAGACGCTGCCAACGTGCAGCCAAACTCGGGCTCGCAAGCCAATCAGGGTGTGTTCCTCGCTGTGCTGAAGCCGGGTGACACCATCATGGGTATGTCGCTGGCAGAAGGCGGTCATTTGACACACGGTATGGCATTGAACATGTCGGGCAAGTGGTTCAATGTGGTTTCCTACGGTCTCAACGAGAAAGAAGAGATCGATTACGAAGCGATGGAGCGTCTTGCACGCAAGCACAAGCCAAAGCTGATCATCGCCGGTGCATCGGCTTACGCATTGCGTATCGATTTCGAACGCTTTGCCAAAGTCGCCAAGGAAATCGGCGCCTATTTCATGGTCGACATGGCGCACTACGCCGGTCTGATCGCGGCAGGTGAATATCCTAATCCGGTGCCGTTTGCCGACTTCGTCACCTCTACCACGCACAAGTCGCTGCGCGGTCCACGTGGCGGCTTCATCCTGATGAAATCCGAGCACGAAAAAATCATCAATTCGGCGATTTTCCCTGGCTTGCAGGGTGGCCCGCTGATGCACGTGATCGCGGGTAAGGCAACTGCATTCAACGAAGCGCTGCAACCGGAATTCAAAACCTATCAGCAGCAAGTCGTGAAAAACGCGGACGCGCTGGCGAAAGCATTGATCGCACGTGGTCTGCGTATCGTCTCGAATCGTACGGAGTCCCACGTGATGCTGGTTGATCTGCGCGCCAAGAAAATCACCGGCAAGGATGCAGAGGCCATCCTGGGTTCCGCACACATCACCTGCAACAAGAATGCGATTCCAAACGATCCGGAAAAACCATTCGTGACGTCCGGCATTCGTCTGGGCAGCCCGGCGATGACCACGCGTGGCTTCAAGGAAGCGGAAGCGACGATCGTTGGTAATCTGATCGCGGACGTGCTGGATAATCCGGGTGACGCCGCGACGATCGAACGCGTCAAGGCTGAAGTCAAAAAACTGACCGACGCTTTCCCGGTTTACGGTTAAGCATCGTTGCCAGTCAAACGACTGGCTTATTGTTCGAAAAGTATGAATGGCCTTGTCCGTCAGATCGGTCAAGGCCATTTTGGGATGTTGATGGCGCCTTGTCCTTGCGACAGGTGCGTCGGATGAGACGTTGTTCGGATGCGCAGCAGATGAAATGTCCTTTTTGCCAGTATGAAGATACGCAGGTCCTCGATACACGGATATCGGAGGAGGGTGACAGCATTCGCCGTCGTCGTCGTTGCATCGCGTGCGATAAACGATTTACGACGTATGAGCGAATCGAGCTGGCCATGCCGGTCATCGTCAAGAAAAATGGCAGTCGTACCGAGTTTGATCCCAAGAAGTTGCAGGGCAGTCTGCAACTGGCATTGCGTAAGCGGCCGGTTTCTGCAGAGGCCGTCGATGCGGCAATTCACCGCATTGAGCAGAAGCTCCTGTCCAGTGGACAGCGCGAGGTGGTATCAGGCCAGATTGGCGAGCTGGTGATGAACGAACTGCAAAAGCTCGACAAGATTGCTTATATCCGATTTGCGTCGGTTTATAAGAGTTTTGAAGACGTCGCGGAATTTCAGGATGCGATTGCCGAAATCGGTCGTGAAAAGAAAACGATCAAATCCAAGAGTTGATGACAAAAACGGCATGCAAACGCATGCTTTTTTTATGCATCTGGCGAAAATGCGGCGACAGACATGTTCCGCTTTTTGCTATTCATGAGCGGTTGAATACGTTCATCCGACCATAGCGAAGCTTGCAAACTCCTGCGGTCATTTTCGACGGCATGACCGAGAACGCGACTGAGCATGCGAGCGGCATCGAATGGTGCGTTCACTTTCTGATCATTATCCATGTAGCAAAACACATCGCGTTGCGCGCGTGCTTTTGCAGCGGCCCCGATACGCTGCGCGTCGTTCGGCTCGTTACCGTTCGCCCACGTCAGAATACGATCCGCCCATCGATCCAACGAGGCATCTGCATATTCCCCGTTATACAAAATCTTTGCACCATGCAGCCGCATGTACACGAAATCGGACGTAACGTCCTCTGCGTACGGCCACGTGCCGGGTGAATCGGAAGCGACCAGCGCGACTCGGTAATGCCGCAGCATGTCAGCAAAGGCTGGCGTACAAAAGCTGGCATTGCGAATCTCAATGGCGTGTCGCATGGGTCTTTCTTCATCAATCTTCGTGCAGGCATCACGGACGTGACGGTCATGTTGGCTTGCGAAACGGGCCGCTTCGCCACTATGTGAGGGTAGCCATGAAAGAAAGCGCTCGAATAGCGCTTCGTCGTAGCGCAGGCTGGGTGGAAATTGCCACAGGATGGGACCCAGTTTCGCGCGTAAATTGAAAAGACCGGATGCCATGAAATTGGCAATTGCCGTTTTACATTCCTCTCCGCGTAGCCGCAAGATGTGGGTCACGTAGCGCGGTGCTTTCACACTGAAGAGAAAGTCGTCTGGTGTGGTGTCATGCCATGACCGGTAACTTTTTGGCGTTTGCAGCGCGTAATGCGAGCCATTGATTTCGATCGTCGATAACGCGCGCGATGCGAAAGCCAATTCATGTGCCTGTGTCAGTTGCGGGGGATAAAAATTGTTGCGCCAGCCTGCGTAACGCCATCCCGAAATCCCGATTCTGATCGTCATCGCCGCTCCCATTTGTCTGCGCTCTTTATCGGATAGGGAAGCAGCAGGTTTTGTTCAATCTTGTCAGACAGACATTACGTATTGTCCACAACCCAAAAACGCTGATCCGACCCTAGACAATCGGAGAAAGCCTGCTATATTGCTGCCTATGCAGTATTTGAAAAATGAAATATTGATGAGGCAGTGATATGTCCGGTTTGGAAAAAATGTTTCCCACAGGAAGCTGGTGTATCGAAGAAAGTGTCGGCTATTTGCTGGCCCGTTCGCGCGCACGGCTTGCCAAAGCGATCGATGCAGAACTGGCCCCTCACGACATCACCGCGTCGCAGGGCGGTGTTGTGATGATGCTTGCGTCGGGTCGCTGCGCGACAGCGGCCGATCTGGTGCGCGAGATGTACGTCGATTCCGCGTCCATGACACGCATGCTGGATCGTCTTGAAAAGCGCGGCTTGATTCAACGACTGCCTAGCGCGACTGATCGTCGTGTGATCAATCTGCAATTGACTGAAGATGGCGTCACCCTGGCAGAACGCTTGCCAGCCTTGTACGGCAACGTCATGGATCGTCATCTTGGCGGCTTCAGCAAGGATGAGATTAGCGAGCTGAAGACGCTGTTACGCAAACTGCTCGACGCGGATGTGTCGGGCAAGGAAGGCGCATGATGAAACCATTCAGATTTGCACGCACCATGCTTGCCACCAGTTGTGCGGTGGTGCTATTAAGCTCGTGCGCAAGCTATAAAGGTATCGAAACGTCCGGCACATTGAATGCGGCAGAGAGTTATGCCACAACGCAGTCCTTGCCGGCAGAGCACGGTCAATGGCCGGATGCAAGCTGGGCGCAAACGATTGGCGGCGCCCCGTTGCAGGCACTGGTCGATGAAGCGATTGCCGGCAATCCAGATCTGCAAGTGGCGACCGCGCGCATCAACGCCGCCAAAGCTGCTGCAGAGCTCGCACGTGCCAATCGTCAGATCAAAGGCAATGCCGCTTTTCAAGGTACTTACCAGCGCTATACCGAAAATGGTCTGGTACCTGCGCCCTTGGCGGGGACCTATGATTCGGATAACAGCCTGACGCTTAACTTTTCTTACGACCTTGATTTCTGGGGCAAGCATGCGGCCGAGTTTCGTAGCGCTCTCGCACAGGACAAGGCGGCACAGGCCGAGCATTACAACGCGCGCTTGATGATCGCAACGGCGGTGGCGCGCGGCTGGATTCAGCTTGGCCACGTCTACGCACAACATGATCTGAATCAGCAGCAGCTTGAGGTTGCCGAAAAGCTGAAATCGCTGATGCAGATGCGTTATCGGGTTGGTCTTGACGATGCCTCCAATGTGCAGACGGTCGAACAGTCTCTTGCTTTTCTGCGTGCGCAGCAGTCTTCCTTGGACGAAGCCATTGCACTGACGAGAAACCAACTCGCTGCCTTGATGGGCAAAGGGCCGGATCGCGGTTTGCAGATTGCACGTCCACAGTTGCCGACGGAATCAGCCGTGGCTTTGCCGGATCAGCTGCCGCTTGCGCTGGTTGGCCGTCGTCCGGATCTGGTGGCGGCGCGCTGGCGTGTCGAAGCCGCACAGGGGGGCATCGATGCCAGCAAGGCATCTTTCTATCCAAATATCAATCTGTCGGCATTTGCCGGTTTTTCCAGTCTCGGTCTGAGCAATTTGCTGGAAAGCGGCAGTCGCATCGCCGGTATCGGGCCGGCAATTACCTTGCCGATCCTGTCGAGCGGCCTGCTGCGTGGCGGCCTCAAACAGCAGGTTGCCAACTACGACGCGCTGGTCGCGACCTACAACCAGGCATTGACCGACGCGCTGCGTGATGTGGCCGATCAAGTGCAATCGCTGCGCGCAGCCGAACAGCAAAGTGTCCAGCAACATGCTGGTACGCAGGCAGCCAGTATCAGTCTGAAACTGGCACAGGAACGCGAACGCGTCGGTACCAGCAACATGTTGCCGGTTCTTTTGTCGCAACTGGGTTTGCTGGCACAGCAACGCAATGAACTCGATTCTCTGGCACGTCGCAGCGATCTGCGCATTGCGCTGATCAAGGCAATGGGTGGCGGTTTTGATGCCGACACGCTTGGTTTGGGCAAGGCAAGTGCCACTTCTTCTACCGATTCCACATCTGTGAGAAACGCATCATGAACACGACAACAAGTACAACACCCGAAAATCCAACCGAATCGCCGGTAGAAAACGGCAAGCGCCGTCGTCGTCTGATTATTGCGGCGATTGCAATCCTTTTGATGCTGATTGGCTACGGCATCTGGTGGGCGATTTACGCCCGTCACTTTGAAGATACCGACGACGCTTATGTAGCCGGTAACGTCGTGCAGGTGACGCCTCAGGTCAGCGGCACCGTGGTGGCGATCCATACCGACGATACCGAACTGGTTGAAGCAGGCAAGCCACTGATCGAACTCGATCGCAGCGATGCCAAGGTCGCACTGGAACAGGCCGAGGCACAGCTTGCACAGACAGTGCGTGAAGTGCGCACCCTGTTCGTCAACAATGCGTCACTGAATGCCAACGTCACGGCGCGCATGGCCGAGCTGGCGCGGGCACGTGCCGACTTTGCGCGTCGTCAGGAGCTCAATGGCACGGGTGCCGTTTCCAAGGAAGAGCTGGAACATGCACGCATCGCGCTGGAAGCGGCCGAGTCTGCATTGCAGGCGACGCGTGGGCAGCTTGCGTCCAATCAGGCATTGACGGAAAACACATCGATCGAGAAACACCCGAGTGTGCAGCGTGCGGCAGCACAGGTGCAGTCAGCCTATCTGGCATTGGCACGTACCACCCTGCCGGCACCGATCACCGGCTATGTTGCCAAACGTTCCGTGCAGATTGGTCAGCGGGTCGCACCGGGTGCACCGTTGCTGTCGATCGTCCCGCTCAATGCAGTCTGGGTCGATGCCAACTTCAAGGAGGTACAAGTGGCCAGAATGCGTGTCGGTCAGCCGGTTGAACTGCACTCCGATCTGTATGGCAGCGGTGTGAAGTATCACGGCAAGGTTGTCGGCCTGTCGGCTGGTACCGGCGCGGCGTTTGCCTTGCTGCCAACACAGAATGCCAGCGGTAACTGGATCAAGGTCGTGCAGCGCATCCCGGTACGTATTGCACTGGATCCAAAGGAAGTGGAAGAGCGTCCATTGCGTGTCGGCTTGTCGATGCAGGTTGAAGTCGATATTGCCAACGACGCAGGTACATCGCTGACGGCTTCCGCACCTGCGCGTACGGCTCCTGCTTATGAAACGGCGGTCTTCGATAATGCAGGTCGTGAAGCGGAGGCCCGTGTGGCCCAGATCATCGCCAGCAATGTGGCAAACAACACCGCCAGTAACGCACAGGGAACCGGTAACCGCGTTCACTAATCATGAGTACTCCTTCGCACACAGCGCTGCCGCCGCTTTCCGGCACGCCACTCGTGATCGGCACGCTGGCCTTGTCGCTGGCGGTGTTCATGAATGTGCTGGATTCGTCCATTGCTAACGTCTCGATTCCGGCAATTTCCGGCGATCTCGGCGTATCGCCGCAGCAGGGCACTTGGGTCATCACCTCGTTTGCCGTATCGAACGCGATTTCGGTGCCGCTGACGGGCTGGCTGACGCAGCGCTTTGGTCAGGTACGCCTGTTCATCACGTCAATCATTCTGTTTGTGATCGCTTCGGCCTTGTGCGGACTGGCACCGAGTATCGAAATCCTGATCGCGGCGCGCATTATTCAGGGCGCCGTCGCTGGGCCGATGATTCCGCTGTCGCAGTCACTGATCCTGTCCAGTTATCCGCCGGAAAAAAGCGGCATGGCACTGGCCTTCTGGGGTATGACGACATTGGTGGCACCGATCATGGGGCCACTGCTTGGTGGCTGGATTTCGGATAACTACACGTGGCCGTGGATCTTCTATATCAATATTCCGATCGGCCTGTTTGCGGCATGGGCAACCCTGTCGATTTACAAGGCGCGTGAGTCACAGACGCGCAAACTGCCCATCGATAAAATTGGTCTGGCCTTGCTGGTGGTCTGGGTTGGCGCATTGCAACTGATGCTGGATAAGGGCAAGGAGCTCGACTGGTTCCATTCCGGCGAGATCGTGTTGCTGACAGCGGTGGCCGCCGTGGCGTTCGTCTTCTTCCTGATCTGGGAGCTGGGCGAGAAACATCCTGTTGTGGATTTGTCGCTTTTCAAGGGCCGCAATTTCAGCGCCGGGGTGATTGCGATTTCGGTCGCGTATGGTTTGTTCTTCGGCAGTCTGGTGATTCTGCCGTTGTGGCTGCAAACGCAACTGTCTTACACCGCGACCGAGGCCGGTAAGGTGATGGCACCGGTCGGCATCTTTGCGATCATCCTGTCGCCGATTGTCGGCAAGATGCTGCCCAAGGTGGATGCGCGCTGGGTGGCGACGACGGCTTTCCTGATCTTTGCCTTGGTATTCCACATGCGATCACAGTTCACGCAGGAAGTGGATGTCATGACGCTGATGATTCCAACCGTGATTCAGGGCGCGGCGATGGCGATGTTCTTCATTCCATTGACGTCGATCATCCTGTCGGGGCTGTCGCCAGACAAGATTCCGGCTGCGGCAGGTTTGTCCAACTTCGTACGTATCATGTGCGGCGGTATCGGGACGTCGGTGATGTCGACCATGTGGGATAACCGTTCCATCCTTCATCATGCCCAGCTCGCCGAACATACGGGAGTGCACAATCCGGCCTTCACGCAGGCAGTGAACGGTCTGATGGCGCAAGGTATGTCGGAGCAGGCCGCATGGGCAGTGATTGATCGCAGCATGACGGTACAGGCGGGGACACTGGGCGCTACCGACATCTTCTGGATGTCTTCCATCATGTTCCTGATTTTGATCGGATTTATCTGGATGACCAAGCGTGGCAAGTCAGCCGCACCGGCCGATGCCGGCGGCGCACATTAAGCAAGCAGTCAAGCAATCGCCGGGACGGTGGTCTATCATGCGGATTCTTCGCAAGATGGATCACCGTTTCTTTATCGTCTATGTTTCAGAACCCTCATGCTCCTCGCTCGCTCGCCTTGTTTTGCAAGGTGGTCGATAACTATGGCGACATCGGCATTTGCTGGCGTCTGGCGCGACAACTGACGCATGAGCATGGTGTGGCGGTTACGTTGTGGGTGGATGATCTGCACAGCTTTCAGCGTCTCTGCCCCGAAATCAGAACCGAATCAGAAGAGCAGAATGTGGCCGGTATCGCGGTACGTCACTGGCGCGATCAGGATGGCGTGTTCGCACCGCAGGACATTGCCGATATCGTCATCGAGTTCTTTGCCTGCGATATCCCGCCCGGTTATATCGAGGCAATGGCGCAGTGTGAGCCGCGCCCGGTCTGGTTCAATCTGGAAGGACTGACGGCAGAGGAATGGGTCGAGGGTTGTCACACCCTGCCTTCATCGCATCCGCAATTGCCGCTGACCAAACATTTCTTTTTTCCTGGATTTACGCCAAGAACGGGGGGCTTGTTGCATGAGTCCGGGCTGGAACACGAGCGTGCCGCCTTTCAGTCCGATACCGCGGCAAGGCAACACTTTTTAGACGGCTTGGGTTTGACGGCGGAAGAGAGGGCCGCACAGAAAATTTCCCTGTTCTGTTATCCGCATGCGCCGGTGGCTGATTTGCTGCATGTCTGGCAGGCGGGTGATACGCCCGTCTGTTGTCTGGTACCGGAAGGTGTGGCAAAAAAGGCAATCAGCGCTTTTCTTGAAATGCCCGCCACAGCAGGCGCAGTACGTACGCGTGGCGCGCTGACTGTGCGTGTACTGCCGTTTATCCCGCAACCCGATTACGACCGCCTGTTGTGGTCGTGCGATCTTAATTTTGTGCGTGGTGAAGATTCATGGGTACGTGCGCAATGGGCGGCACGTCCATTTGTCTGGCATATCTATCCGCAGGATGAAAACCTGCACCACAAGAAACTCAAGGCTTTCTTGCAGCGTTATGCTGAGAATATCGAGAGTCTGACAAGCCTGCCCTTGTGCTGGAACGGTGCCGCGCAAGCCGCTGATGGTTGGTCGGCGCTATGGCGTCAGTTCAATGCAGACGGTGAAAAAATCATGCAGCGTGCCTCGGCATGGCAGCAACAGATGTTGGAAAACGGTGATTTGACATCCAATTTATTGAAATTTGCCGATGCCTTGGTCGCGGAGCGCGACAAAAACCAAGTATAATGCGCGGTTAATCTACACCCCGTTTTCGATCAAACGCAGGCCTATGGCAGATTGGCCATGCAGCAGCGGATGATCTTTATGCAACCCAATTTTTACGTTTATTCCCTATGAAATTTGCAAAAGAAATCCGCGTCGGCAACATCATCATGGTCGACGCCAAGCCAATGATCGTGCTGCGTTCCGACGTTAACGGTTCGAGCCGTACAGGTTTCACCTACAAATGGAAGATGAAAAATCTTCTGACCAACAGCCCACTGGAAAACGTTTTCCGTGGTGACGACAAGTTCGACGTCGTGGTTCTGGACAAGAAGCCGGTTACCTATTCGTATTTTGCCGATCCGCTGTTTGTTTTCATGGATGAAGAATACAACCAGTACGAAATCGAAGAAGAAAACCTGGGTGATGCACTGAACTACCTGAAAGACGGTATGGAATGTGAAGCCGTGTTCTACGACGGCAAGGCGATTTCGGTTGAATTGCCAACCACCATTGCACGTCAGGTTGTTTACTCGGAGCCTGCAGTCAAGGGCAACACCTCCGGTAACGTACTGAAAGAAGCCAAGATCGAAAACGCGATCGAAGCACATCAATGCACCGTTCAGGTTCCCCTGTTTGTGGATCAGGGCGATGTCATCGAAATCGATACCCGCACCAACGAATACAAAAAGATCGTTCGTAACTGATCCGGGATTGCTCCATAAAAAACGCTGCCAGAAGGCAGCGTTTTTTATTTGCGGGACTGAAAAATAATGGCAAGCGCCGCAACAGCTTTTTATTGTGCGCGTTGAATGCGTTCGATGCGTTCTGTGGTCGAGGGATGGCTGGATAGATAAGCGCCGGAAGGATCTTCACCGATCGCTTGCTTCAGTTTTTCAAAACCATGTGTCATTTGTGTAAGAGCGATACCGTTTTCCTTCAGCATGGCAATCGCGTAGTCGTCGGCTTCACGTTCGGCTTCCCGCGAATAGTGCATGTCCAGCATCAGTGTCGGAATGTTGGCGACGACCGCAGAGGCATCGCCAAAGATCAGGGTGACAACTGCGCCCACTGCCGAGCTCTGGATCAGGCGGCGCATCAAATGTCGTTCGTGCAGATGGCCGAGCTCATGCGCCAGCACGCTGATCACCTGATCGTCGTTATCCATTAACTTGATCAATTCATCCGTCATGATGATCTGACCGGATGGCAGGGCAAAGGCGTTAGGGCCGATTCTGCTTTTGCGATAAACGATCGTGTACGCAGGTACACCTTCTTTCGGTGAACGCATGGCAGCAAAACGCGCTGTCAACGCATCCTGTCTCGCGGCTGGCAGTTCGCTTGGCGCGAGAATGCGTTGATCGAGAAAATCCAGCATGCCGCTACCGATGGAATGCTCGATGTTTTCGGGCAAGGCCTTGGCAGTCAGGCTGGCTGCGAGCGGCAATCCATATAAGTAGCCGATCACCAGTACAAAGGCTGTCAACGCCAGCGCCAGGATTGTGCCACGCCAGCTTTGCTGCGCGCGCACGATGACGGAGTCGCTGAATCCCGTGTCGTTGAGCATGTTCTCGAAGGCATCGGCATCTTCCACCTCGAAAACTGCCTCGTCCGGGAAAGTGACCTTGCGTTTTGCATGACGCGTCCGCTCGGACACGCGTAACAGGTCCAGTGCGCAATGGCGCTCCACTTCACCGCTGATGGTCGCCAGGCCGTCGCTCACGCTGAGCGTGACACGATGGGCACGCGATGTCTTGCCGTCGTAGTAGATCCCTTGTATTGCCATGCCTTGTATGAACAGAATGGTAAAGCGGGTCAGAGGGAAAGATCGAAGTCGAGCAGATCAGCCATGCCTTCTCCGGTTGCCGAGACTTGTGCTTGCGTATTGGTGACAAATTCCTCAAGGCTGCCTGCCGGATGCAATGTCATGGACTCCACGCGATATTTGAGCATGCGGATCGTCGCAAACGGCATGAACAGACCCAACGTGCAGATAATGCCCAGCATATTGGTCAGAGTAATGAATACCATGCGCGGCCATTTCATTTCGCAGGTGAATTTGTGCGCGCCGAGTTGCGTGTTGTTCCAGATCAGATTTTGTAGCAGTGTAAGGAAGATCGGAAAGAGTACGAACATCCAGACATACAACGCAAACAAAAAGGTGAAGAAGCCGGCAAGGCCGGCAGGGTCGCCAGTGCCGGGGCGCGCCATGCTGCTCAGAAACGCCCATAATCCGGCACCCAGCACGACCGAGATAGCCACAATGCCTGCGAGCCAGATCATGAAGACCAGCAGATAGGCGCGATAAAAGCTGCTTGCCGTGGCATGGAAAGAGAAGTGCGTTGTACCGAAACGGCTTTCACTATGCTGAAATTGCTTCATGCGCTGATGCGCGAAAGGCGCGGCCAGAAAAAGACTGAAGAAGGTCAGCAGTGGCCATAACAGGTAGACCTTGTACGTTTCCTTCATGGAGCCGCGGAAGCCGAAACGAATGCTGCGATAGCTGGAGTTATATAGCTTGAACTGCAGACTTTTCCAGATCAGCCAAGGGCCGACAGCCATTACGGCAACCATCATCAATAGCGCAAGTACGCCTGATGTTCGCATCGCAATGTTGTAGATGACGATGAGAACAAACGCGACGATGCGTCCTTTCAGGATCGCGATCGGATTGCCGTGATACTCGAAGCTTGATCCGGCAACGGTACTGCTGCCGTAGAAATATTTGGTGCGTCTGACCTTGGCCCAGGCGGAATAGATGCCGAGTGTCACGATGGAGAGGAAAAGGTTGACGATCCAGATGCGGAAGTATTCACTTCCCGTGCCGTCAAACGCGAAGCGTTGGGGCACTTCGTCATGGGCTGCGTCCGCCGACGCAGGAAACAACGGCAGATGATCCGACATGGTTATTCCCTGAACAGTTTTATTTTTGTGGCAACAGCATCGCCGGATGAAAAGGTGCTGTCAAGTGCGAACGCCTTTCCGATTGCACAACCCTTTGTGTGATTCGCTGTGCAGGCACGCAGGGCTTGCCAGCGCTCGAACGACTTTTCTTCAGAAAAAATGTAACAGCGACGAACTTTTATGTTCGGTAACGCACAAAGACGCAAGGCTTTGCAAATTGTAAAAAATGCAATATTTCAACATTGCTTTTTACCATCATGCGATTGCATTGCTCGAGTGAAAAACAGGTGGCCCGCAACGTCGTTACAACGCGATGCACAGTAGCAACTGTGAGCGTACCGAATTTGATTTTTACGTCATCGCGACAATTATTCTCAGGAGATTCCATGCTTCGTTCCGACACGCTCTTCGGCAAACGTGACAACAACACCCCTAATCCTCCTCTCAGCACAACCAACTCCTCCGTACTCTCCGGTTCCAATGCCAATGGAGCAAATAGCGCCAGCAATGCATTCAACAAAAGCACCAATGCTCTCAACAGCAACCAGCAAGCACCCAGCACCAATGAAGTCGGCAGCAAGCTGATCGTCGGTCCGAACATCAAGCTCAAAGGCGTCGAAATCACCGATTGCGACACGCTCGTGGTTGAAGGCTTTGTCGAGGCGACCATGGATTCGCGCGTGATTCAGATTGCGAAGGAAGGCTCGTTCAAAGGGTCTGCTGGTATCGACATCGCGGAAATCCACGGCGAGTTTGATGGCGATCTGACGGTGCGCCAGAAGCTCGTGATTTACGCGACGGGCCGTGTTTCCGGCAAGATTCGCTACGGTCACGTGGTGATCGAAGAAGGTGGTCAATTGTCAGGCGATGTCCAGGTTGGGACTGGTGCCTCCCTGTCGCCACCGAAAATGGCAGCAGTTGCCAAGAACGGTTGATTGACTGCTGTAAGGTAGGAGAGCAGTTCAGATTTTCCATTGATACCGTTGGTGCGGTGTCAATGGAAATCTTTGCGTGCATGTGCAGCCTTCAAAGGCGCATGATGATTCTCGATGGCATGCGAGAATAAGGCGTCGCCCGGTGGCGGGCGATTCTTGATAAGGACCATCATGCAACCGCAATACATTCTCAATCTGTCCTGCCTGGATCAGCGGGGTATTGTTCAACGCGTTTCCGGTTTTCTGGCCGATCACGGCTGCAACATCATCGACTCTGCACAGTTTGGCGATCAGTCATCGCAACTGTTCTTCATGCGCGTCCATTTTTCGGGCGACGGGTCGATTGACGGGGATGGTTTGCGTAGCGGGTTTGCGGAGTTGGGCGATGCGCTGCAGATGACCTGGCAACTGCATGATGCACACAAGAAGCCGCGCGTGATGCTGATGGTTTCCAAGATCGGGCATTGTCTCAACGATCTCCTGTTCCGTTACAAGAGCGGTTTGTTGCCGGTCGAGATTCCGGCCATTGTTTCCAACCATGCTGATTTCTATCAGCTGGCTGCCAGCTACAACATTCCGTTTCATCATCTGCCACTGGCGACGGGTGCGCCGGAGTCAGACAAGCGTGCGCAGGAAGAGCGCATTCTGGAAGTTGCCCATAACGCCGGTATCGATCTGGTTGTGCTGGCGCGCTACATGCAGATTCTGTCGCCACAGATGTGCAAGGCGCTGGAAGGCAAGGCGATCAATATCCATCACTCCTTCCTGCCTAGCTTTAAAGGTGCCAAGCCTTACTATCAGGCGCATGATCGTGGTGTAAAGCTGATCGGTGCGACGGCACACTTTGTGACAGGTGATCTGGATGAAGGGCCGATCATCGAGCAGGATGTGGCGCGTGTTGATCATGCGATGGATCCGGCGACATTAACCGCCATCGGGCGTGATGTGGAGTGCGTGGTGCTGGCGCGGGCGGTCAAGTATTTTGTCGAGCACCGGATTTTGTTGAATGGGCATAAGACGGTGGTGTTTAAATAAGGCTGTCTTGGTTGTTCGTGCGTAAAAATGCCGCTCTCTGTAGCGGCTTTTTTATTGCTGGCTTCGTTTGTTTGATGCTGATGAGGTGGGTTCTTCGGACAGGCTTGCCGGGGGTAGCCCGGCGGCTACTCACTTTTCTTGTCTCGCCAAGAAAAGTAAGCAAAAGAAGGCGACCGCAAAGTCGCTGCCCTTCGGGTTCCCAGTGCTGCAACGCAAGAAATGGGAAATGCCCGCAACTCGCTACGCTCAGACATCGGGCATTTCTGATCCATTTCTCGCATTGCATCACTGGCAGCGCCAAAGCGGAATTGGCAGTTCTTTATATTTGAGATTAAATTGGTTTTAAAGGGGGTAGCCAATAGACGCCCATTCAAAATGTCGCACTATGTGGGTATTACTTCCGCTTGTACGCAGCCGATGATGCTTTCTCCAAATTGGATCAGAAACGAACGTTGTTTGAGCGAAGCGAGTTTCGTTCGTTTCCCGATTTGGAGACAGTAGCAGCGGGCACCCGAAGGGCTGTGTACCGCGGTCGCTTTTCTTTGCTTACTTTCTTTGGCGAAGCAAAGAAAGTGAGTGGTCGCCGGGCCACCCCGGCAAACACATTTAATCGTATCGCTGCCGGTATTCATACCAACCGTAGTATCCAAAAACAAAAGAGCACGCATGAAAGCGTGCTCTTTTATGGGAGAAAGTCTGGATTACTTCAGTACTTTCTTCAGGAAGTTAGAGATATCAATAATCTCTTCCATACAAACAGAATGCGGCATGTTGTACTCGTGCCATTCAACGTCATAGCCTGCTTTTTGCAACACGGCCAGCGATTGCTTCGCGCGCGTGATTGGAATGACCTGATCGCCAATGCCATGTGCGTAATAGATCGGCGTGTTCTTGTTTGCGTCGCTACGTTCTGCTTCGAACGACGATTCCAGTGGCAGGTAGCCGGACAGGCAGAGCAGGCCGCCGAGTTTCTCCGGGTGACGCAGTGCGGTCTGGAAGGTCATGGCGCAGCCTTGCGAGAAGCCGGCGATCAGGATTTTGTCAGCTGCGATGCCGCGTTCCTTTTCGCGTTCGATCAGTGCGTTGATATCGGCTTGCGAATCACGGATGGTTTTTTCATCATCATCACGACCAAACTCTGTGGCCCAGATGTCGTACCACGCTGGCATCATGCGGCCGCCGTTGATGGTAACGGGCAGCATGGGTGCATGCGGGAAAACGAAGCGGATGCCAGGCAAGCCGGTCAGATCCAGTTCCTTGACGATGGGGACGAAGTCATTGCCGTCGGCGCCGAGGCCGTGCATCCAGATGATGGAAACGGTTGGATTGGGAGCAGTTTGCAGCTCGACGGTTTTCAGAAGAGTCATGGTCAGTTCGGATAAAAAATAAAATTATTGTTTTGGACGCACAGCATGTTTCGGGCGCCATCCCTTGCAAACGGCATCATTGGTTTCGATGTACGGACCGCCGATCAGATCGATGCAGTAAGGCACGGCTGAAAAAATGCCACCAACGATCTGGCGACCATCGGCGTCTTTCAAGCCTTCCAGGGTTTCCTTGATCGATTTAGGCTGGCCCGGCAGATTGATGATGAGGGCGGCGTGATCGTCTGTCTCGCGGATGACGGCGACCTGACGTGACAGGATGGCGGTCGGAACGAACTGCAGGCTGATCTGGCGCATCTGTTCGCCAAAGCCTGGCATCTCTTTGGTCGCCACAGCCAGCGTTGCTTCCGGTGTGACATCGCGACGCGACGGACCAGTGCCGCCAGTTGTGATCACCAGATCGCAGCGGGCATCGTCAACCAGATTGATCAAGGCCGCTTCGATCGCCGGACGTTCGTCAGGGATCAGACGTGTTTCCAGCTCCCATGGACTTGTGAGCGCAGCGGTGAACCACGTCTGGAGCGAAGGCAGGCCTTCGTCCTGATAAATGCCGGCTGAGGCACGATCAGAAATCGAAACAAGGCCGATCTTCAGTGCGCGATCAGGATTGCTCATCGTCGTCCGTATCGTCTTCTTTGTCTTCGTCATCCGCTTTCGTTGCAGCAGGTGCCTGCAATTGCTTCAGAATCTGAAAAATCTCGCGATAGGCTTTAGGCGGTTTGTTCTCTGCCTGTTCCTTGCGTGCATTGCGGATCAGGGTGCGTAGTTGCTGCGCATCGAGTTGCGGGTGATCCGCCAGCAGTTGGGTCAGTGCCTTGTCATCTGCCAGCAGTTTGTCGCGACGACGCTCGATCGCATGCAGGTTGGCTGTTTCTGCTTTCGATGCACCTTTCCAGCTGTCGAGCATTTTCTGGATCGCGGCGATCTCATCTTCTTCCAGCGTGCGCATTTTTTTGCCCACATATTGCATCTGGCGACGACGACCCTCGTGGTCCTTGATTTGCTGGCATTCAAGAATGGCGTCGCGTACATCTTCTGGCATGGGTACGCGTTTGACACGGTCGCGTGGCTCGGCAACGAGTTCTTCGCCGAGCTTTTGCAGTGCCGTCATCTGGCGTTTGAGCTCTGATTTGGAGGGGCGGTCGTACTCTTGTTCAAACTCGTTTGAACTGAAGCCGACTGCGCCTCTGTTGGAATTTGGCATGATGGATTTGCTAAGGCGGTAAAGCCGATCTTTAAACGACTGTTATGATAACTGTTTTACAGGCATTCCCGAAGAAAAGCACCTCATGAACGATTCCGTATTTACCCACAGTCAGGACCAGTTAAAGCAGCTTGCACGCGATGTTTTGCGTTACGCCAAGGAAAAAGGCGCCTCCGATGCCGCGGTCGAAATCAGCGAAGGGAGTGGTCTGTCGGTCTCCGTGCGCAAGGGTAGTGTGGAAACCATCGAGCAGAATAAGGACAAGGGCATGGGCGTGACGGTGTATCTGGGCGAAGGCCGCCAGATTCGCCGCGGCAACGCCAGTACCTCGGATTTCTCGCAACAAGCGCTGAAAGACACAGTGGAAGCGGCCTACAACATCGCCCGTTTTACCGCCGAAGATGACTGCGCTGGCTTGCCGGAAGAAGATATGCTGGAGCGCAACCCGCAAGACTTGCAACTTTGCTATCCATGGTTGCTTTCTGCAGAAGAAGCAGTCGAACTGGCACGTCGCGGCGAGGCGGCTGCCTTTGCCGTCGACAAGCGCATCACCAACAGCGAAGGCGCAGGCGTGTATGCGCAGCAATCGCATTTTGTCTCAGCCAACTCGCGCGGTTTTATCGGTGGTTATCCGTACTCGCGTCATACGATTTCGGTGGCACCGATTGCAGGCAAGGGCAGCAATATGCAGCGCGATGACTGGTACTCGTCAATGCGTGATCCCAACAAGCTGGCCAAGCCGGAAGCGATTGGTGCGTATGCGGCGCATCGTGCGCTGGCACGCCTGAATGCGCGCAAGCTCGATACACGCAAATGCCCGGTCTTGTTTGAAGCCCCATTGGCTGCTGGTTTGCTCGGTGCGTTTGTGCAAGCGGTTTCCGGCGGTGCCTTGTATCGTAAATCGACCTTCTTGCTGGATTCGCTTGGTAAGCAGGCGCTGGCATCGCATATCCAGATCGTGGAAGACCCGCATGTGATTGGCGGCGTAGGCTCTTCCCCGTTCGATGAAGAAGGCGTGAAAACGCATCGTCGTGACGTCGTCAAAGATGGTGTGGTGCAGGGCTATTTCCTGTCGACGTATTCGGCACGCAAGCTCGGCATGCAAACGACGGGTAATGCCGGTGGCTCGCATAACTTGTCGATGACATCCTCGCTGATCAATGCATCGGATGACTTTGAAGCCATGCTGCGCAAGCTGGATACCGGTTTGCTGGTGACGGAATTGATGGGGCAGGGCGTGAACTACGTGACTGGCGATTACTCGCGTGGCGCGTCCGGCTTCTGGGTCGAGAAAGGTGTGATCCAGTATCCGGTTGAAGAGATCACGATTGCCGGCAATATGAAGGAAATGTTTCATCTGATCGCTGCGATTGGTGCCGATACGCTGGTACGTGGTACCAAGCAGACCGGTTCGATCCTGATCGAGAATATGACGATTGCGGGCAGCTAAGCTCTGCGAGATCGTTTGCATGTGCGTGTGAGTGAATCACGGCACATGCAAATCAAGATGTAAAAAAGGGCGATGCATCTGCATCGCCCTTTTTGTTTCAAGCATGGCTTTTATGTGAGCAGTGCGCGGATACGCGCAATCGATGCGCGTACTTGTTGCGGTGCCGTGCCGCCAACATGATTACGCGCAGCAACCGAGCCTTCGAGCGTCAGTACTTCGAAGATGTCGGCTTCGATCAGTGTAGAGAACACGCGCATTTCTTCCAGCGTCAGATCGGACAGATCGCAGTTGCGATCGACGCAAACACGTACGGCATGAGCAACGGCTTCGTGCGCATCGCGGAACGGCAAGCCTTTTTTGACCAGATAGTCGGCCAGATCGGTTGCGGTCGCATAGCCTTGCAGTGCTGCAGCACGCATGGTTTCCGGCTTGACGGTGATGCCACGCGCCATGTCGGCAAAGATACGCAAGGTATCGACCACCGTATCGACCGTATCGAACAACGGTTCCTTGTCTTCCTGATTGTCCTTGTTGTAAGCCAGTGGCTGGCCTTTCATCAGGGTCAGCAAGGCGATGACGTGACCATTGACGCGGCCGGTTTTGCCACGCGCCAGTTCTGGCACGTCCGGATTTTTCTTTTGCGGCATGATCGACGAGCCGGTGCAGAAGCGGTCGGCAATATCGATGAAGCCAACACGTGGACTCATCCAGATCACGAGTTCTTCCGACATGCGCGATACGTGCGTCATGATCAGGGCGGCGGCAGCACAGAATTCAATCGCAAAATCACGATCGGACACGGCGTCCAGCGAGTTGTGGCACACATCTTCAAAGCCCAGCGTCTTGGCCACGCGTTCACGATCAATCGGGAACGTCGTGCCAGCCAATGCAGCCGCGCCTAATGGCAGACGATTGACGCGCTTGCGTGCGTCCAGCATGCGTTCTGCATCGCGGCCAAACATTTCGACGTACGCGAGGATGTGGTGACCGAATGTGATTGGTTGCGCAACTTGTAAATGCGTAAAGCCGGGCAGGATCGTCTCGGCATGTTGCTCTGCCAGATCGAGCAAAGCCAGACGCAGATCGCGCAGCAGGCCGACGATATTATCGATCTCGCCACGGATGTAGAGGCGGATGTCGGTGGCAACCTGATCATTGCGTGAA
Organism: Oxalicibacterium faecigallinarum; assembly: GCF_014635705.1. Lineage (GTDB taxonomy): Bacteria > Pseudomonadota > Gammaproteobacteria > Burkholderiales > Burkholderiaceae_D > Oxalicibacterium > Oxalicibacterium faecigallinarum. Next base: position 110,189 of record NZ_BMDI01000001.1, read on the forward strand.
CGACCGGTATGCAAACGCTTGCCTGCATCGCCTGCCAGTTCGGTCAGACGTTTTTCGATGTTCAGATGGACGTCTTCCAGATCGAGCAGCCACTCGAACTTGCCGGATTCGATTTCTTCCTTGATCTGCGCCATGCCGCGTTGGATGGCCGCATGATCGTCCTGACTGATGATCTTTTGATGTGCCAGCATCTCCGCATGTGCGAGCGAGCCTTGAATATCGACCTGAGCCAGACGTTTGTCGAAGAAGACCGAAGCCGTGTAGCGCTTGACCAGATCGGAGACCGGTTCGCTGAAGCGTGCCGACCAGGCCTCGCTTTTTTTGGAGAGTTGAGCTGTCATGTTTGTTTCCTGGTGAATACGCGATTATAAAACAAGGCAGGCTTTCAGCCCTATCGCTAGTCGTTGCTTTGACTTTACGCACGCCATGCTTTGGTTACATAGCTTGTGCTTAATTTATTGAATTTTTGCGCTTTTTTGGAGATTGTGCCGAGCGCACAGTAACTGCACATTTTCGGCTTTCAAGGAGGTTCCGCCTTTGGAAAAAGGAAGAATATGATCAAAATGCAATTCGTCGGTTGCGCCGCAAGTTACACATTTTCCACCGTCTCTTGCCCAAACTTCTAGTTTTATATTTGTTGGAATGATTCTGCTGCGTTGTGCCACATGACCAGGTAGTTCTTGTGGTGCTAGATCATCTGAAACATTTTCGACGGGGATCAATTTGAACTTGAACACATTTCTGATCCCATCCGATTCTGTCCAAGAATCCACCAGATGAAAAAATCCGTTATCTGTCCATATTCCGGCTTTGATTTTCTCGTACACCTTAACAATATCTGGTGCTTTCTCTCCAGACTTGAAACCTTGTGCCGCAAGATGGAATTTCCCATTTTCAGTTAAAGAGCCTCCAGATTGTTTTTCCGGTTGATCCACTTTCTTTGGTTCTAAAAAACCTTTACGTTTTGGTTCGTCATGTCCTTCATAAATAAGCACAGCACCATCTTCTAAAACTTTGTCATGATAGGGCGCATTCGGTTGCACTGACATCAAGATGACAGAATGGTGTCCCTTCAATCGAAAATTCATCCCACGTTGCAAACTGGTGCCTTCCTTTTGGCACATCTCGATATATGAAATGACATTACCTCTCACAGTACCCTCTTGTTTTTATGACGTTCTGTATGCGTAAAGATTTGAGCTAACAATATTAAAAAGGGAGCTTTAAGCTCCCTTTTGTGTATTGCTAAACTTAGCCAGTATTTCTTAATCCTGCCGCCAATCCATTAATCGACAACTGGATACCACGACGCACACGGTCATCGATCTTGCCGTCTTTCATCAGCGCACGGTGACGCTTGATCAGCTCAACCTGCAGGTGATTGAGCGGGTCCAGATAGGCGAAGCGGTTCTTGATCGAGCGCGCCAGCAGCGGATTGTTGGCCAGACGTTCCTTGTGACCGGTGATCAGTGTCAGGCTGGTGGTCACGCGTTCATGTTCGGCAACAATGCGCTTGAAGATGCTGTTGCGCAGTTTGCGATCAGCCACCATTTCCGAGTAGCGCGATGCCACGGCCAGATCGGTTTTGGACATGACCATGTCCATGTTCGACAGTAGCGTGGCGAACAGCGGCATTTCCTTGAACATGGCACGCAACGTGGTGACGCGTTTGTTGCGATCGCCATTGCCTGCGGTCAGCCATTGTTCGATTGCGGTACCGAAGCCGTACCAGCCCGGCAGCAGCAGACGGCACTGACCCCACGAGAAGCCCCAAGGAATGGCACGCAGATCTTCGATGCGTTGCGACGCTTTGCGCGAGGCTGGGCGCGAACCGATGTTGAGTTCGGCGATTTCCTTGATTGGTGTCGACGAGAAGAAGTAGTCTGTGAAGCCCGGGGTTTCATAGACCAGATTGCGGTAGGCTTTGTACGCGAGCTCGGACAGTTCGCCCATGACCTGTTCAAACTCGGCCAGTTTTTTGGCGTGACGATTGTCGCCTGGCTGCGGGCGCAGGCTGGCTTCCAGTGTGGCGGCGACCAGCAGTTCCAGATTGCGGCGACCGATCTCGGGATTGGAGAATTTGGACGCAATGATTTCGCCTTGTTCGGTCAAGCGGATCTGGCCGTTCACGGTGCCGGCTGGTTGCGCCAGAATCGCGTCGTAGCTTGGGCCGCCGCCGCGACCGACCGTGCCGCCACGACCATGGAACAGGCGTAGCTTGACCCCTGCTTTGTTGAAGACTTGTACCAGACTGGTTTCGGCCTTGTAGAGCTCCCAGTTGGAGGTGAGAAAACCACCATCCTTGTTGGAATCCGAATAGCCGAGCATGACTTCCTGCAGATCGCCTTGCTTGGCGATCAGTTTGCGTACCTGCGGAATCGCCATCAACTGTTCCATGATGGTCGGCGCCAGACGCAGATCGGGAATGGTCTCGAACAATGGAATGACCATCAGTTCGACATCGCCAACCGAGGCTTTCTTGTCGTCGCCGCGCAGCAGACCGGTTTCGCGTTGCAGCAGCAACACTTCCAGCAGATCGGATACGGTTTCGGTATGCGAGATGATGTAGTTGCGGATCGCGCGCGAGCCGAAGCGTTGGCGGATTTCGCCTGCGGCACGCAGGATCGACAGTTCGGAAACGGTTTCATCCGTGTATTCGATATAAGGCGAATAGAGCAGACGTGGTTTGTCCAGTTCCGCCAGCAGCAGCGCGATCTTTTCTTCTTCCGACAGCTTGCTGTAGTCGGCTTCAACCTGGGCGCGGGCAAACAGTTCGGTCAGCGTGCGTTCATGCACATCCGAGCTTTGACGCATATCGAGTGTAGCCAGATGGAATCCGAAGATTTCACCTGCACGACGCAGTTTGGCCAATCGTGGCTTGACCAGCGAGATACCGTGGTGCCCCTTGAGCGACTCAACCAGCACATCCAGATCAGCGACGAACTCGTTGGCGGAGGCGTAGGCCGGTGCCGGGCCGACTTCCGGGCGCATCAGGTGCGTCGCACCGAGCGCACGTGCGGTTGCTGCCAGACGCGCATAAATGTAGATCAGGGCGCGGCGATACTGTTCGTCGGCGCGATGATCCGACGTGTCTGGCGAAGCATTCGCCAGTTGATCGAGTTCAGGGCTGACACCGGCAAGGAAGGTCGAGATCGCTAGTTCGGCACCCAGCGTATGCACTTGTTCCAGATAGAAACCGAGAATGGTGGTTGACTGACGCGTCAGTGCGTAACGCATGGTGTCGGCATTGACGTTGGGATTGCCGTCACGATCGCCACCGATCCAGCTACCCATCTGCACGTAATTCGGCAGATCGCGGCCGGCAGCAGCGGCTGCACCGCGTTGTGGGAATTGTTCTGCAATATCGGTATCGATATCTTCGTACAGTGCCGGCAGTTCGCTCAGGAAGGTCAGGCGATAGTAGGACAGCGCGTTGTTGATTTCGTCGGCAACCGACAGCTTGGTGTAGCGCAGCAAACGGGTTTGCCACAGCATGGTGATGCGCGAGTGCAGCAGTTCCGAATTGCGGGTGCGTTCGCGATTGGTCATCGGGCCGTCACGTTCTGCCAGCAGGCGGGCGATCTCGTTTTCCGCATCGAGAATGCTCTTGCGCTGCACTTCGGTCGGGTGGGCCGTTAGCACAGGCGAGATCAGCGCTTCACGGAAGAACTTGCGAACGGCTGCGCCGGTAACCCCCGCTTCTGCCAGTTTATCGAGCGTGAGGGCAACGCTGCCTTCTTCGGGTTTGTCATCGGCCAGTTGTGCGGCACGGCGTGTACGGTGCTGGTGCTGATCTTCCGCGATATTGGCCAGATGGGAAAAGTAGGAGAACGCACGGACGACGGTCACGGTTTCTTCGCGGCCCAGTTTCTTGAGCAGTTTGTTCAGATCGGCACCGGCCTGTACGTCGGCCTCACGGCGGAAACGAACGGCGGTCTGGCGGATGGTTTCAACGACTTCGAAGACGGCATCGCCTTCCTGATCGCGCACGACATCGCCTAGCAGGCGGCCGAGCAGGCGAATATCTTCCTTCAGTTGAGCATCCTTTTTCGGGATCGGCGGGATCGCTCGGGAGGAGGCGCGTGCAGGTGTTTTGGAAGATTGTTTTGCCATAGAGAGATGTGCTGTCAGCTTGTTGATGGTGAATCAGAGAGTAGTCGGCGTTTTTCGCTACAGGTGCGTGATAAGATTTTAGCGTCGGATTTCAACTTGTTTGATCCTGCGCAAGCAGGAAATCGCCCAGGCGCTTATCCTTGCGGCAGACGGCGGAAGCCTCTTGCTCCGACAATCTTCCGAAAACACAACGACAAAAACGAAAGCAATCGCGTTGAAATTTCCTGCACCAAAAAAATTGATCATCGCCTCGCGTGAAAGCCGGCTTGCCATGTGGCAGGCCGAGCATGTACGCGAAAAATTGTCCTTATTATATCCGCAGTGCACGATTGAAATCCTCGGCATGACAACGCGTGGCGATCGTATTCTGGATCGTGCACTGTCTAAAGTCGGTGGCAAAGGGCTGTTCGTCAAGGAGCTGGAAGTTGCCATTGCCGAGCAGCGTGCCGATCTGGCCGTGCACTCGCTCAAGGATGTGCCGATGTATTTGCCGGACGGTTTTGTCCTGTCGGGCGTGCTGGAACGTGAAGATCCGCGCGATGCATTTGTCTCCAATGCCTATGCTTCGCTCGAGGCGTTGCCGGAAGGTGCAATCGTTGGTACCAGCAGCCTGCGGCGTCAGGCGCTGATCGCCGCGCGGTTTCCGCATCTTGAGATCCGTCCCTTGCGCGGCAATCTGGATACGCGGCTTGGAAGACTCGATAAGGGCGAGTACGCCGCCATCATTCTGGCGGCGGCAGGACTCAAGCGTTTGAAACTGACCGAGCGGATTCGGATGTATCTGCCGCCAGAACAAAGTTTGCCTGCGCCAGGACAAGGCGCGATGGCGATTGAAATAGCCAGCGGTCGCGAGGATTTGCTGGAGTGGCTGGCACCACTGGATCACGGCCTTAGCGCCCTGGCAGCACGTGCCGAGCGTACCGTATCGCGTAATTTTGGCGGTAGCTGCCAGATACCACTGGCGGCTTATGCCACTCTCGACGATGAGGTCATGCGCTTGCGTGCCATGATCGCGACCCCAGACGGCAAGCAGATCGCCAGCGCAGATCTGAGCGGACCTGCCCATGCGCCTGAAGCCTTGGGTGATCAAGTGGCGCAGGCGTTGCGAGCACAAGGCGCGGATGCGATTCTGGATATGTGCAAGACGGAAACCGATGGGGATGACTAGGCCACTGGTGGTCATCACACGTCCGCTGGCGCAAGCGCAAGAGCTGGCGCAGCGCACCCAACTTTTGGGGCGATCTGTTGCCTTGTTTCCGTTGCTGGATATCCTGCCATTGCCTGATCCGGCACCGTTACGGGCCGCATTGCGTGAACTGGAGCGCTACGCCTTGCTCGCATTCGTCAGTCCCAATGCGATTGATGCGGCGCTGTCGGTGCAGCCAGACTGGCCGGTATCGGTACCGCTTGCTGTGGTGGGTGAGGGCAGTCGTGCGGCGCTTGCGCGTCATGGGCTGACCGCAGACCGTTACACCATTCACAGTCCACGCAATCGCGATCGCACGGATTCCGAAACCTTGCTTGAAGAACTCGATCTGCCAGCGCTGGCTGGCAAGGACGTTTTGATCATCCGCGGCGAGACTGGTCGTGAGTTGCTGGGTGATGCCTTGCGTAATGCGGGCGTGAGAGTGACTACCGTTGCCGCTTATCGACGCCAGGCGCCTGCGTTGACACCAGCGAAGCGAGCAGAACTTCAACACCTGCTGCATGGTCAGAACGACTGGGTCGTGACCAGTTCGGAAGCATTGCGTTTCTGGATGCAGATGGTTGAGCAACTCGACGATGCAGAGGGAGTGGCAAAAATGCAACAACAACGATTGATCGTTCCGCATGTACGCATCGCAGAAATCGCCCATTCCTTTGGCTTTTCCAAGATCATACAAAGCAGATCAGGCGACGATGGACTGCTGGCCGCGTTACAATCTCTTTCATGAACGACATGCAGAATTCACAAGAAAATAAGGCACAAGCCACCACGGAGACAGTGCCATCGAGCCAGCAGGATAGCGGGCAGCCTCCCATCGATAAAAAAGCAAAATCAGGTAATGGCACGCAGCGACTTTTGTCGGTGGCGGTCATTGTGCTGGCCGGTTTGCTGGGAGCGCAGTGGTGGATGTCGCATCAGCAACTCAACGCCTTGCGTGCGGAAGTCGCCAAACGCATGCAGAGCGGCGATGAAGTCAGTAACGAAACCAAGATCATCGCCAAGTCCGTGCAGGAGACAGTTACCGAGGTGCAGGCCAAGGTCAGTGTGCTGGAAGGCAAGCAGCTCGAGGCACAAAGCCAGCAGCTGGCGCTGGAACAGTTGTATCAGGACTTGTTCAAGCGTCGCGATGACTGGGCACTGGCTGAGATTGAGCAGGTCCTGTCTACTGCCAGCCAACAGTTGCAACTGGCGGGTAATGTACCTGGTGCCTTGATCGCCTTGCAAAACGCCGATGCACGTCTGGCGCGCGCCGACACGCCCCAATTTGTCAAAATCCGTCGTGCCATCGCCAATGATATCGAGCGCCTGAAAGCGTTGCCGGCACTGGATCTGACAGGCATCGCATTGCGAATCGACAGCGTCATCGGTCAGATTGATCGCATGCCTCTGCTGGCCGATGAGCAGCCAGCGCAGCAAGCCAATGAACCGAAGAATCGCCAGCCCGTCCTCAAGAAAGGCGCTGTGGCAGCGGAACAGCCCGTCAAGGACGACTGGACCATCGCCTGGAAAGCACGCTGGGATAGCTGGTCGAGCGAAATGTGGAGCGATGTCCGCCAGTTGGTCCGCATCCGCACCGTGGACAGTGACGATGCCTTGCTTCTCTCGCCAAGTCAGGCCTACTACGCGCGAGAAAATCTGAAGCTGCGTCTGCTCAACGCGCGTCTGGCTTTGCTGTCGCGTAACGAAAGTGCGTTCCGCAGCGACATGATTGCGGCGCAGGATGCGATTGCCCGTTATTTCGATACCCGTGCCAAACAGACACAGACTGCACAGGCATTGCTCAAGCAAGTGCAGTCCAGCAACCTGGCGATCGAAATGCCAACGCTGGCAGAAAGCCTCAATGCCGTGCGCAACTTCAAGGCACCTTGATGACTTGCGGTCTCAACCTGATTTTTTGCCACTGATATGCGTTTCTTCCTCTGGATTCTTGCCCTGTTCGCTTCTGCCATCGGCATCGCCGTGGCAGCGCATTACAACGTGGGCAACGTGGTGTTTTTCTATCCGCCATACCGGATCGATCTGTCGCTGAATTTTTTCATCCTGCTGGCGATCCTGTTGTTCGCCATGATTTATGCAGTGCTGAAAACCATCCGTGTCACCAAAGCCATGCCGGGCCGGGTCGCCGCCTATCGCCGTGACAAGCTGGAAAAAAAAGGCAATCAGGCATTGCGCGAGGCGTTGAAATATTACTTCGAAGGCCGTTTCGGTCATGCCGAAAAGGCGGCCATGCGTGCCAGTGAGTCGCCCGAGAACGCCGGGCTGGCTGCCCTGATCGCGGCACGAGCAGCGCATCGCATGCAGCAGACCGATCGTCGCGACACCTGGCTGGCAACGCTGGAAGAAGATGCGTCGCTTAAAAGCGCACGCCTGATGACGGCGATCGAATTGCTGGTCGATGAACGTCAGCCGGAACTGGCGCTCAAGGTTGTCGATGAACTGAATGCCAACGGCACACGCCATATCCATGCTTTGCGCATGGCACTGAAAGCGAATCAGCGTGCCCACAACTGGCCGGAAGTGCTGCGGCTGGTACGCACGCTGGACAAGAACAACGCATTGCATCCGGCCTTGTCGCTGCGTTTACGCGAACTGGCTTACGACGATCTGCTACGCAATCCGGCCAACGATGCGGAATCGATCCGCAATGTCTGGTTTGCGATTCCTGCCGAAGATCGTATCAAGCCGTATGTCGCTTTGCGTGCTGCCCATGCTTTCAATCAACGCGGTTTGCATGACGGCGCGCGCACCATCGTCGAGAAAGCCATGGCGGAAGAATGGGACGATCGCCTGTTACGTCCATACCGCGACGCGGTGGCGGAGCAGGGTACGCCGGCGCTGGTTGCCCAGATCGAGCGCTGCGAAGAATGGCATCGCAAGCATCCGGCCGATCCGGAACTGGAACTGACATTGGCAACGCTGTGTCTGCGCCAGCAATTGTGGGGCAAGGCACAACGTCATCTGGAGCAGGCCCTGTCCGATGCGGTCACGCCACGTCAGCAGCAGGAAAGCCACCGCAAGCTGGCGCAAATGTATGAATCCCTGAATCAACCGGAAAAGGCCGCCGCGCATTATCGTCAGTGTGCACTGCTGGTTGCTGCCTGATTGGCGATGCGGCCGTCAGCCCCGATTCAGGTTGGACGTCGTCATAGCCGCTATAATCACGCGTTGCATCATCCACTACTTTTGAGAAATCACCATGAGTTTGAATAACGTACCAGCCGGCAAAGACCTGCCAAACGACTTCAACGTCATCATCGAAATCCCGATGAACGGCGAACCTGTCAAATACGAAGTGGACAAGGAATCTGGCGCGATCTTCGTTGATCGCTTCATGAGCACCGCCATGCACTATCCGTGCAACTACGGTTATATCCCGAGCACGCTGTCGGACGACGGTGATCCGGTTGACGTCTTGGTCGTCACGCCTTTCCCGTTGCAGCCTGGTGTCGTCGTGCGTTGCCGTACCATCGGCGTGCTGAAAATGACGGACGAAGCAGGTACCGACGCCAAACTGCTGGCCGTGCCTGTCGATAAACTGATCCCCATCTACAAGGAATGGCAGAAGCCTGAAGATGCAGGTACTTTCCTGCTGAATCAAATCCAGCATTTCTTTGAACACTACAAGGATCTGGAAAAAGGCAAATGGGTCAAGGTGGATGGCTGGGGTTCGGCCGACGATGCCAAGGCAGAAATTCTGGCGGGCGCAGCAGCGTATGCAAAGACGCAGGCCTGATCATTCTGGCTGCCAAGAAACGCACCTTCGGGTGCGTTTTTTTATGGCTGATCCGTTTCTTCAGTTCTTGCCGAGATACATGTAGAGCACGATCATGATCGCGGCAATGACCCCGACCAGCGGCCAGAATACGCGTGGTGTGGAGACTTCTTCATTACTGGCCGGCATCGTGGTGCCAGCCGCCGGCGTGCGTCGCTGTAGGCGGCGCGTACGTGTCAAATGGCGCTTGATGTCGAGCGCCATGGCAGCGGCTGAAGGGTAGCGTTTTTCCGGATTCTTGTGCATCGCCTTGATGACGATCTTGGAGAGCGCCAGCGGAATATCCGACGACAGCTTGTGCGGTGCCAGAACGGAAGAGCGACTGGTGATTTGCTGCAGCAGCTTTTCGGTATCCGATGCATGAAAAGGCTTCTGTCCCGTCAGCATTTCATACATGACGGCACCGAGCGAATAAATGTCCGTGCGCGGATCGACAGCCTGTCCACTGGCTTGCTCCGGTGACATGTAGTTGGGCGTGCCCAGCAGATTGTCATGGAACAAGGTAGCGGGCATGTCGCCATGACGGGTCCGTTCCAGCAGACGGTTGGGAATCCGTGCGATGCCGAAATCCATGATCTTGGGCTGATGATCCTCTGTCAGGAAGATGTTGGAGGGTTTGATATCGCGATGGATGACGCCGCGACGATGAGCATGATCAAGTGCATCCGCCAGCTTCCAGGCGATTGAGGCCACGTCTTCGGTCGAAAAACGGTAACCGTCTTCCAGCATCTTGCTGACCTCGCTGCCATTCAGGTATTCCATCGCGATGAAAGCATGGTTGCTTTCGGTCGAGACTTCGTAAATCACTACGATATGGGCGTGTGCCAGTTGTCCGGCGGCGCGCGCTTCGTTGATGAACTGCTGCTCGTGCTGCATGCGTTCGGCATGCGTCAGGCGACTGCGAAGCGTTTTGACCGCGACCTGACGATCAATGACAGGATCGTGGGCAAGATAGACAACGCCACTGGAGCCTTGCCCGATTTCTTCCTGAATGACAAAGCGGCCCAGCCGGGATGGCATCTCATTGTTGGCGAGGCTGGAACGTGCGGAAGGCGAGGTCATTGTGCCGTTAGCATGCCTTGACTGGGATTTTGTTGCAATAAGGCAAATGTCAAATCTTGTGCTTTCAGGATTTAAACGGATTACGCTCGTTCAGTTCGTCGATGTAATTGGCGATGCCACTACTTTCCCGCTTGAGAAAATCGTCGATGGCATCGGCAAAGCCGGGGTGTGCGAGCCAGTGGGCAGACCAGGTTTTCTGTGGCAAAAAGCCACGCGCCATTTTGTGCTCCCCTTGTGCGCCCCCTTCAAAACAGGCGATTTTTTGAGCGATGCAGAATTCCAGTGGCTGATAGTAAGCTGTCTCGAAATGCAGACAGTCAACATGCACCAGCGCCCCCCAATAGCGACCATACAAGGTCTGCTGATCATGTACCAGCAACGAAGAAGCAATTGGCTCCCCATCCTGCTCGGCAACGATCAGTAACAGGTTATCTGGCATATCGCGACCGATACGCAGAAAGAAATCCAGATTCAGGTAGGGGGTTGAGCGATGTGCGGCATAGGTGTGATCGTAGCAGCGCTTGAAAAATTGCCAGTCCGCTTCACTTGTATCTCGCCCCGCGATGTGGCGAAACCGGACGCCGGCTTCCTGCACCTTGCGTCGCTCTGCGCGGATGTTTTTGCGCTTCTTGCGTTCCAGTGTCTCGAGAAACGCCTCGAAGTCGGTATAGTCGGCGTTAATCCAGTGAAACTGCACGCCACTGCGCAGCATGAATCCAGCGCGCTGCAACTGGTCGGCTTCGTCCTGCGGTGGATAAAGAATGTGGGTCGAGGAAAGTCGGTTGCTCCGCTGAACGGTGTCCAGTGTGGTGATCAGTGCAGAACGCGCTTGCGCATCACGCGCCAGCAAACGGCTGCCAGTGACGGGTGTAAATGGGATGGCCGACAACAATTTGGGGTAGTAATCGAGTCCATTGCGTTGATAGGCATCGGCCCATGCCCAGTCGAATACATATTCGCCATATGAATGTCCCTTGACATAGAGCGGTAATGCAGCGGCGAGTCCGGCATCGTCCCATAACGTGATGAATTGGGGCTGCCAGCCGCTATGGACGGACGCGCTGCCGCTTTCGTGCAAGGCATCCAGAAAGGCAAAGGAGAGAAAGGGGTTGGCATTGGCTTGCAGTGCGATCAATTGATCCCAAGCGGATTGTCCGATTTCCGATAGAGAAGACACGATGCGCGTGCGATAATCGGAAGCCAATGTGTCTGTGGTTGCGCCTGTCGTCGATGTTTCAGCGTTCAATTCAGCCACTCTTTGTGATCACGACATGAAGTATTTTCAATCATTCGTTTCAGATTCGTTTTCAAGCCATGACCGTTAAAGTTGCCATTGCCCAAATCAATAGCACTGTCGGCGACCTCGCCGCTAACAGTGCAAAAATTGCCGACTTCGCGCGACGCGCGGCAGCGCAGGGTGCCGATATTGTCCTCACGCCTGAAATGTCGCTGGTTGGGTATCCACCGGAAGATCTTTTGCTGCGTGAGTCATTCTACGCAAAAACGGCAGAGACGTTGGCGGCGCTGGCGGTTGAACTTGCCGACCTGAAGGAAGTGCATGTGGTGGTCGGTCATCCGCTGCAGGATGGCACCTTGTATTTCAATGCCGCGTCGGTTTTGTTGAATGGCGTGATCGCTGGCACGTACTGCAAGCGCGAATTGCCGAACACGACGGTGTTCGATGAAAAGCGTTACTTCGATGCGGCTGATCAGCCGCTGTTCTTTGACATCAAAGGCGTGCGTTTCGGTATCAATATCTGCGAAGACACCTGGTTCAAGGCAGCACCCGCCGCTGCGGCTGATGCCGGTGTGCAGGTGCTGCTGGTGCCGAATGGTTCGCCCTATCATTTGAAAAAGCAGCATCTGCGTGTCAACACCATGCGTGAAAACGTATGCAGCCAGGGCATGAGCGTGGTCTATGCCAATCTGGTTGGCGGACAGGATGAACTGATTTTTGATGGCAATTCCTTTGTTCTGGATCGTGATGGTGCCGTGCGGGCGCATTTGCAGCACTGCGTAGAGGATTTGCAGATAGTCGAATTCCAGGGCGCAGAGCCGGTGGATGCGACCATCGTGGAAGAGTTGCCGATGGAAGCGCAGGTCTACAAGGCGCTGGTCCTGGGCGTGCGCGATTACATCGGAAAGAACGGTTTCCCGGGGGCCTTGCTGGGGTTGTCGGGGGGTGTTGATTCCGCGCTGGTGCTGGCAATTGCTGTCGATGCGCTGGGTGCCGACAAGGTGAGGGCGATCATGATGCCGTCGCCGTACACGGCAGATATCTCGATGATTGATTCGCGCGACATGGTCAAGCGCGTGGGTGTCCGTTATGACGAAATCTCGATCGGCGACTGTTTTGATGCCTTCAACCGCACTTTGGCTGAAGAGTTTAAAGGCTTGTCGCTGGATACCACGGAAGAAAACATCCAGGCGCGTATTCGCGGCACCATCATGATGGCGCTGTCGAACAAGTATGGTTCGATCGTGCTGACGACCGGTAACAAGAGCGAGATGGCCGTTGGATATTGCACCTTGTACGGCGATATGGCGGGCGGTTTTGCCGTGATCAAGGATATCGCCAAGACTTTGGTGTATCGCTTGTGTGCATATCGTAACTCCGTGTCGGACATCATTCCGGATCGTATTCTGACGCGCGCCCCTTCCGCCGAGTTACGCCCGGATCAGACCGATCAGGATTCGTTGCCGGAATATGACGTGCTGGATGGCATCATGCAGCGTTACATGGAGGAAAATCAGAGTCGTGCCGAGATCATCGCCAGTGGTTATCGCGAGGAGGATGTGAATCGGGTGACGCATCTGATCAAGATCAATGAATACAAGCGCCGCCAGTCGCCGGTCGGTATTCGCATTACGCATCGTGCGTTTGGACGCGATTGGCGTTATCCAATTACTTCCAAATTCCGTGATTGATGGCACAATGGAGTGGATTGCTGCATATGGCGCTCAAGATTTAAGACAAGACGACGCATTTAATCGAAGGAGTATTGATGAAACAAATTACTGCCGTAATCAAACCGTTCAAACTGGATGAAGTGCGTGAAGCGTTGGCCGAAGTGGGTATTACCGGCCTGACCGTGACGGAAGTCAAAGGCTTTGGTCGTCAAAAAGGTCACACCGAGTTGTATCGTGGCGCGGAATACGTGGTCGATTTTCTGCCGAAGATCAAGGTTGAAGCCGTGGTTGACGACAGTGTGCTGGAACAAGCTGTGGATGCCATCATCAAGGCAGCACGCACTGGCAAGATCGGCGACGGCAAGATTTTCGTGCGTGAAGTCGAGCAGGTCATCCGTATTCGTACCGGCGAAACCGGCTCCGACGCCGTCTGATTTGCCACCCGAAATAAAAAAGAGCGTTGGCTGCAGTCAACGCTCTTTTTGTTTGTGCTTTACTGACGAAGCTTAACTGGCACGTAGCAAGACAATTAACGCACCCGCCCCGCCATCCGCAGCGCGTGCCTGACAAAATGCGATGACTTCATCCTTTTGTACCAGCCAGTTGCGGACTTTCTTCTTGAGTACAGGTTCCTTGTTCAGCGAGCCTAATCCCTTGCCGTGAATCACACGCACACAGCGCTGGCCGCGCTTGATCGCCTGGCGCAAGAATTCGCCCAGCGCATCACGTGCTTCATCGGTGCGCATGCCGTGCAGATCGAGCTGGCTCTGGATTACCCAGTGACCGCGTCGCAGCTTGCGCAAGACGTCCGGGCCGATACCGTTGCGCGCGTAGCTGAGCGCCTCATCAGTGTCGAGCAGGGATTCAATCGTGAATTCGTCAGAGAGCGATTCGCGTAGCGCGGCCTGTTCATCCGCCAGATGCTGGCGTGCAATGGGCAGGGGACGTGGTTCGGCAACAATGATCTTGTCTGCTGACTTGAGTGGCTGAACGTCGCCAATGCTGCTGCGGAACAGGTTCGCTTCTTGCCGAGCAACGTGTTCTGCACGCAGCCGTTCCGCTTCGGCAAGACGACGCGCTTCTTCCTGCTTCTTCAAATCCTTGTGCAAGGATTTGAGTGCGGTGAAGTCCTTGATCGACGCAGGCGGCATGATGCACTCCGCTAGTAATTACGTGTCTGAAATCACGTATGAGGAACGACGAGGAAAAGAATAAAGAAAAGGGCCGGCCTCAGCAATGGTGGCGGCCCTTTCTCTTACTCCAGACTTTCCAGATAACGTTGCGCATCGAGGGCTGCCATGCAGCCGGTGCCGGCACTGGTAATCGCCTGACGATAGACGTGATCCTGTACGTCGCCCGCCGCGAACACGCCCGGGATATTGGTCGACGTCGCCATGCCTTCCAGACCGGTTTTTGTCTTGATGTAACCATTATGCATATCGAGCTGGTCGATGAAGATATCGGTGTTTGGCTTGTGACCGATGGCAATGAACACGCCGTGCAGCGGTACTTCGGTCACGCTGTCATCGATGGTCGATTTGATCTTGACACCAGTCACACCGCTGTCGTTACCAATCACCTCGTCCAGTGTGTGATTCCATTTCACTTCGATCTTGCCTTCTTCGACCTTGGCCATCAGGCGGTCAATCAGAATTGCTTCCGCACGGAACTTGTCACGACGATGGATCACGGTGACTTTCTTGGCGATGTTGGCCAGATACAGTGCTTCTTCGACAGCGGTATTGCCGCCGCCAACGACGGCGACTTCCTGCTCGCGATAGAAGAAACCATCGCAGGTCGCGCAGGCCGACACGCCTTTGCCCATGAAGTCCTGTTCGGAAGGCAGGCCGAGATATTGTGCTGACGCGCCGGTTGCGATAATTAGCGAATCACAGGTGTATTCACCCATGTCGCCGACCAGACGGATCGGCTTTTCGTTCAGGTGGGTGGTGTGGACGTGATCGAAGATGATCTCGGTATTAAAGCGTTCTGCGTGCTGCAACAGACGCTGCATCAGCTCCGGACCTTGCACGCCCAACGGGTCGCCTGGCCAGTTTTCGACATCGGTGGTCGTCATCAACTGGCCGCCCTGTTCCACGCCGGTAATCATGACGGGATGAAGATTGGCGCGTGCGGCATAAATGGCGGCGCTATAGCCGGCAGGACCGGAACCGAGAATCAGGACTTTGGCGTGTTTGACGGTGGACATGGAAATGTTTTTCTTTGGTTAGGCTGAAAAAAGACGAAAACTCAGGGATTACACGTAGTCATATGCCGGTGGGGCATGAAAATTTCAACGGTATCCGGAATTATTCGTGTAACAACGTAAAAACTGGTTAAGATTATAGACGAACCGGTCATGGCGCGAGGGACGCGCCGTTGACCGCGCTTACCGACGTCGTGCCGGCAGATTTGATGTAGCGTTGGCGTCGGAATTGGCATCTGCCAGACCTGTTTGACCCTCTGCCGAAGAATTTGCGCCGATGCAAACCACTTTGCAAAGTGCGGTTCTCAACTGACGCAACGCGTCTCGATTTATGACAAAGACAAGCCAAGCCTATACCCGCAAGACCAACAATTCCAAAGCGCCACCGCCGCCCGGCCGTATCGCTCGCCTGCTTTCCGAGGCACGCTGGCTGGTACTCTCGGTGGTGACCTTGTACCTGATCCTGATTTTCATGACGTATTCGCCAGTCGATCCGGGCTGGTCGCACGCCAATATGGTGACCAAGCTGAACAACCTTGGTGGCAAGACCGGTGCCTGGCTGGCCGATCTGTTCCTGTTCATTTTTGGCTTGTCTGCCTGGTGGTTCTGCGTGTTCTGCCTGCGACTGGTGTGGACGGGTTATCGCCGTCTGTCGCGCCGCTTCCTGCTAAAGCAGGAGCCGGAAGAGCCGATTCCGCATGAAAACCTGATTCGCGGCATTGGTTTCTTTGTGATGATGGTGGGCAGTGTCGGCATCGAATATTTGCGCATGCATTCCATACGTGCCGACCTGCCGCGTGCGCCGGGCGGTGTCTTGGGCGAGTTGATCGGTACGGCCGCGCAAAATGCCTTTGGCTTCATGGGCGCGACCTTGCTGTTGTTGCTGTTGTTTGGTTTGGGATTCAGCCTGTTCTTCCATGTGTCGTGGTTGAATGTGGCCGAGCGCATCGGCGAGTGGATCGAGCGTAGTCTGCGCATGGCGGGCAATCTGTACGGTGCACGCAAGGATCGTCAGATGGGGCAGGTCGCAGCGGTCAAGCGTGAAGAAGCCGTGGTGCAGGAGCGCGCCAAGGCTGTCGAGTCCACGCCGATCCGCATCGAACCGCAGATCGTCGCAGTGCAAAAATCAGAGCGTGTCGAAAAAGAGCGTCAGACTTCGCTTTTTACCGACATGCCGGATACCAATCTGCCACCGTTGTCCTTGCTGGATGATGCGCCACAAACACAGGAAACCGTCAGTGTCGAGACGCTGGAATTCACAAGCCGCCTGATCGAGAAGAAGCTTTCCGATTTCGGCATCACGGTCAAGGTCGTTGCTGCGTATCCAGGCCCGGTCGTCACGCGTTACGAGATCGAACCGGCTACCGGCGTCAAAGGTAGCCAGATCGTCAATCTGGCGCGCGATCTGGCGCGTTCGCTGTCACTGACGTCCCTGCGTGTGGTCGAGACGATTCCAGGCAAAAACTACATGGCACTGGAGTTGCCGAATCCGAAACGTCAGATCGTGCGTCTGACCGAGATCGTCAGTTCCAAGGTTTACAACGACAGCGCATCGAGTCTGACCGTTGCTCTAGGTAAAGATATCGCGGGCAATCCGGTCGTTGCCGATCTGGCCAAGATGCCACATTTGCTGGTCGCGGGTACAACCGGTTCCGGTAAGTCGGTCGGTATCAATGCGACGATTCTCTCGCTTCTGTACAAGTCGGATCCCAATCAGGTTCGCATGATTCTGATCGATCCGAAGATGCTGGAACTGTCGATCTACGAAGGCATTCCGCATCTGCTGGCGCCAGTCGTCACCGACATGCGTCAGGCGGGGCATGCGCTGAACTGGGGCGTGAACGAGATGGAGCGCCGCTACAAGCTGATGAGCAAGCTCGGTGTGCGCAATCTGGCGGGTTACAACGCCAAGATCGCCGAAGCGGAAAAGAATGAACAAAAAATTCCGAATCCGTTCAGCCTGACACCGGATGCACCGGAGCCTCTGGAAAAATTGCCAACCATCGTCATCATCATCGACGAGCTGGCTGACCTGATGATGGTGGTCGGCAAGAAGGTCGAGGAGCTGATTGCCCGTATTGCACAAAAAGCACGTGCTGCGGGTATCCACTTGATTCTGGCGACACAGCGCCCATCTGTAGACGTGATCACTGGTCTGATCAAGGCCAACATTCCGACGCGTATCGCGTTCCAGGTCAGCAGCAAGATCGACTCGCGCACGATTCTGGATCAGATGGGAGCGGAAGCCTTGCTTGGTATGGGTGACATGCTGTACATGCCGCCGGGTACGGGTTTGCCAGTCCGTGTACATGGTGCTTTTGTATCCGATGACGAAGTCCACCGTGTGGTCAATCATCTGAAAGAGCAGGGCGAACCAAATTACGTGGAAGGCATCCTAGAAGGAGGCACAGTAGAAGATGGTGATCTGACGCTTGGTGCGGAAGGTGCTGGCGGTGGCGAAGGTGATGCTTTATACGATCAGGCGGTAGCGATCGTATTGAAGAATCGTCGCGCTTCGATCTCGTTGGTGCAGCGTCATCTTCGTATCGGCTATAACCGCGCAGCGCGTCTGCTGGAGCAGATGGAGCAGAGCGGACTGGTTTCTTCCATGCAGTCCAATGGCAATCGCGAGATTCTCGTCCCTGCCGGGAATGCAAACGAATAGAAAGAGAATATGAACAATCGCAGACAGCAGGTACAAACCGCTAAACGTTTTGATTTTCGCTTGCCGGCACTAAGTGTATTGCTCGTTGCTGCAGCGTTGGCTCTGCCGACGCTTGCTCAGGCCTCGGCACTGGATCAATTCAAGACTTTTGTCTCGTCAACGCAATCGGCTAAAGGTAATTTCACGCAGCAACTGGTGAAGGTGGAAAGCGGCACACCAAAAGTATCCAACCAGTCGTCCGGTACGTTCGTTTTTTCTCGTCCGGGCAAGTTCATCTGGACGTATCAAAAGCCTTATGAGCAATTGCTGCAGGCTGATGGCGAAAA
Source organism: Oxalicibacterium faecigallinarum (assembly GCF_014635705.1). Taxonomy (GTDB): domain Bacteria; phylum Pseudomonadota; class Gammaproteobacteria; order Burkholderiales; family Burkholderiaceae_D; genus Oxalicibacterium; species Oxalicibacterium faecigallinarum. The sequence goes on from NZ_BMDI01000001.1 coordinate 128,450, forward strand.
GCTGTACATCTATGACAAGGACCTGAATCAGGTCACCATCAAAAAACTGGGGGATGCGCTGGGTTCTTCGCCAGCGGCCATTTTGTTCGGTAGCAATAACCTAGAACAAAACTTCAATCTCAAGGACGCCGGTGCACGTGATGGCATGGAATGGCTGGAAGCCACCCCAAAAGCGAAAGACACGACCTTCGACCGTATTGGCATTGGCATGAAAAACGGTGTGCCGGCCGCGATGGAACTGCGTGATTCGTTTGGCCAGGTTTCCCTGCTGACTTTTGGCAGTTTTGAGAAAAATCCGGCGATGTCTGCAGGACAATTCAAGTTTGCGGTGCCCAAGGGCGCTGACGTTTTCCAGTAATCGCGCATTAAACTAAAATACGCTGCATGCGTGCAGCATGACGCGACGCCAGACCGATATTCGGCTGGCGTCGATTGTTTTTGATGCTGTCGTTTTTTCGATCTTATTTTCCGACTTGACATGGCCATTCCGCTCGCTGAACGACTACGACCGCATCACCTCGACGAGGTGATCGGGCAGCAGCATATCCTTGGCCCGGGCAAGCCCTTACGGGTTGCGTTCGAGTCGGGAGAGCCGCATTCGATGATTTTGTGGGGCCCGCCAGGTGTGGGCAAGACCACACTGGCCCGTCTGATGGCGGATAGTTTTCAGGCAGATTTCATCGCGTTGTCGGCTGTGCTGTCGGGCGTCAAGGATATCCGTGATGCTGTTGAACGTGCAGAACTGTCGCGCGGTGCGATGGGGCGCCGCACGATTTTGTTTGTCGACGAGGTACACCGTTTCAACAAGAGCCAGCAGGATGCGTTTCTTCCTCACGTTGAAAGTGGTTTGTTCACCTTCATTGGCGCCACGACGGAAAACCCTTCCTTCGAGGTCAATGGCGCCTTGCTGTCGCGTGCTGCCGTCTATGTACTGAAGTCGCTGGCCGAAGACGATCTGTTTGCCATGCTCGAGCGCGCCGCCCGCGAGGAACTGAATGGCATTACCTACAGTGATGACGCCAAGACGATGCTTGCCGCGAGCGCTGATGGAGATGGCCGCAAGCTATTGAATAATCTGGAAATTGTCGCGCGTGCTGCGCACGCTGCAGACAAGAACGAGATTGATGTGCCTTTGTTGCAGGCGACGTTGGGCGATGCATTACGTCGTTTCGATAAAGGCGGCGATACCTTCTACGACCAGATTTCCGCACTGCATAAATCGGTACGCGGTTCCAATCCCGATGCGTCGTTATACTGGTTTACCCGCATGCTCGATGGCGGTGCCGACCCACGTTATCTGGCGCGCCGTATTGTGCGCATGGCGTGGGAAGACATCGGTCTGGCCGATCCGCGCGCCATGACGATTGCGAATGAGGCAGCGGCAACCTATGAGCGTCTTGGATCACCGGAAGGTGAGCTGGCACTGGGGCAAGCCGTGATCTATCTGGCGATCGCCGCAAAAAGCAATGCCGGTTACAACGCCTACAATCAGGCGCGTGCCTTTGTATCCAAGGACAAGTCACGTCCGGTGCCTGAACATTTGCGCAATGCGCCGACCAAGTTGATGAAGGAACTGGGTTACGGCAAGTTATATCGTTATGCACATGACGAGCCGGAAGCCTATGCCGCAGGGGAAACCTATTTGCCTGACGGTATGGCCGATCCGCACTGGTACCAGCCGACGCCACGCGGTCTGGAAGGCAAAATCGGCGAAAAGATGGCGCATTTACGCGCACTGGATCGCGACGCCAAGAAGAATAACAAGTAAGGCACTGCAGGCTGCGGCATCTCCTGGCTTTTTTGGTCTTTTTAGCGTTTCTGCGCAACAAACTGTGCCCAGATCTGTTTGCCAAAGGAATAGCTCGCGCCCAGACAGACGCCGCCGATCACGCCATAAATGATGCTGCCGCCGTACACGAAAAACATCAGGCCACACCAGATCATGCAGCCAAGTACCAGCACGAGGCCGACAATCAAAATGGGTGCCGGGATGGGTTTGTCGTCGTCCTGATCGTTCATAGCGAGTTGGAAATATCTATATGTCTGAAGGAAATCCGGGCGTCATCGCGGATAGCGAGGCCACGGCAGAAAGTCGCCATGGTAACGCACCTGTGTCACCTGCTGCGATACGGTTTCTGAATTTGCAGCCGGGTGATGGATTTGTTGCCCGCCTTGGTACAATCTCGGTTTGATTTTATCTTTTGCCTCTTTCTCATGATCGACATTCAACTTCTTCGCAAAGACATCGACAGTGTGGCGGCGCGCCTTGCCGGCCGTAAGTTCCAGCTCGATGTGACCACTTTTAATGCACTGGAAGCCGAGCGCAAGCAGATTCAGTCGAGCACGGAAGAGTTGCAGAACAAGCGTAATACGCTGTCCAAGCAAATTGGCATGCTCAAAGGCAAGGGCGAAGATACGTCGGCCGTGATGGCACAGGTTGCTGGTCTGGGCGATGAGTTGAAAGCCTCGGCCACGCGTCTTGATGAGCTGCAGGCAAAGATCAGCGACTTCATGCTTGCCATTCCCAATCTGCCGCATGAATCGGTGCCGGTCGGTACGGACGAGTCTGGGAATGTCGAGTTGCGTAAAGTTGGTACGCCGCGCACCTTCGATTTCGAGATCAAGGATCACGTCGACGTCGGTGCAGGTCTTGGGCTTGATTTCGATGTGGCGACCAAACTGACCGGTTCGCGGTTTGCGGTGATGAAAGGCGGTATCGCCCGTCTGCATCGTGCGCTCGCACAGTTCATGCTGGACACGCACACTGGCGAGCATGGCTACACCGAGTGCTACACGCCATACATCGTCAATGCCGATTCGCTCAAGGGCACGGGGCAGTTGCCAAAATTTGAGGCGGATCTGTTTGCGGTTAAAAAAGGTGGACAGGAGGGCGAAGGCGAATCCTTGTATCTTATTCCGACCGCTGAAGTTTCACTGACGAATATCGTGCGCGATGAAATCGTGAGTGGCGATGAGTTGCCGCTCAAGTTGACGGCGCATTCGCCGTGCTTCCGTTCGGAAGCGGGCAGCTACGGGCGTGATACGCGGGGCATGATTCGCCAGCATCAGTTTGATAAGGTCGAGATGGTGCAGGTCGTGCATCCGGAGAAATCGTACGAAGCGCTCGAAGAAATGTGCGGCCATGCCGAAACGATTTTGAAGAAGCTTGGTTTGCCGTATCGCGTGATCACGCTATGCACGGGCGACATGGGTTTTGGCGCGACCAAGACTTACGATCTTGAAGTATGGTTGCCGGCGCAAAATACCTATCGCGAAATCTCGTCCGTATCAAACTGCGAGGCATTCCAGGCACGTCGCATGCAGGCACGCTTCCGCAATGCACAAGGCAAGCCGGAGCTCGTGCATACCCTGAACGGTTCAGGCCTGGCCGTGGGTCGTACGCTGGTCGCCGTGCTGGAAAACTATCAGCAGGCCGACGGCAGCGTGACGATTCCTGATGCATTGCAGCCTTACATGAATGGCTTGACGCGCCTTGCAGCGAACGCATAATTTTCCGATCGATCAGGTTTGATCGATCGCTGAAAAATCCCGAGTGAAAACCAGATGATGGTTTGGTCTCGGGATTTTTCCTTTCCAAGGAGCGAAAATGTAATGCTCCACATTCATCGCAGTGCTGATCGCGCAAAGTTTTTCTGCATCACTATTGCGTCAGGGCACGTAATCCTTGTTTGATTGCCCGCATCCTCGTTCATGGCTATATTCTGTGCGTGCACATTCGGTTTGTCGCTGAACAAGCAGAATGCGCGCATCAACTATAAAACCATGAAGGAGACACCATGACTGAAATCAGTAGACGTGGCATGCTTCAGGCCGCCGGTTTGTTGACGGTGGGTGCGATGACTGGCTGCGCATCATCGCGCAGTAGTAGTAACGAACAGGCACTTTTCTCTGTTACACCAACAACGATCCCGATTGTCGGCCGCACGGACCGATTTCCCGTACGACGTATTTACTGCATAGGTCGCAACTATGCTGCGCATGCGCGCGAGATGGGTTCCGATCCGACACGCGAGCCGCCTTTCTTCTTCCAGAAACCAAGTGATGCAATCCAGTTTGTGCCGCCGGGACAGACAGTGGATCATCCCTATCCCACGCTGACCAAGAACTATCATTACGAAATTGAACTGGTCGCCGCGCTGCACAAAGGCGGCAAGGACATTCCGGTCGAAACGGCGTTGCAGCATGTCTTTGGTTATGCCGTCGGACTGGACATGACGCGTCGTGATCTGCAGGCAGCGATGAAGAAGGAAGAGAAGCCCTGGGAAATCGGCAAGAGCTTCGACAAGTCGGCACCGATCGGTCCCTTGCATCCTGCCGCCAGCATTGGCAACTTCACCGAAGGGAAGATCTGGCTGAAGGTCAATGGTCAGGTCAAGCAAAGCTCTGATCTGAAGAACATGATCTGGTCGGTCGCCGAGCAGATCAGCAATTTGTCCCGGGCATTTGAGCTGATGCCGGGCGACATCATCTATTCCGGGACACCAGAAAACGTTGGCCCGGTGGTACGCGGCGATGTGATGGAAGGCTATATCGAGCGACTGCCGAGTATTTCACTCAAGGTGGTGTGAGCGAAGAAATGGCCGGACACTCTCCGGCTATTTTTTCATGCTGATTCGTTTATCGGATCAATGAATGTTTCAAATGATGGATCGTATCTTTGTTATGCAGACGAGCTGGTACGGGCATCGTCCGGCATTACCTCCGGTACAGAAGGTGCGAGGCGACGTTCGATGAACAGGCTGTTGCCCGGAATTTTCTTTGCCTGTTTCTTAGCATCGGCAGCGGCAGCAGCAATCTGATGATGTGAGCCGTAAATGCCCGGTTTGACCTTGAGCAGGCCGAGCGAGATGGTCGCCAGTTCATGAAACACGCGACGTCCACGTCTGTCTTCACTCACATACCCACCCATGCGTCGATGTTCTTCGCCATAGAACGGCGGCACGATTTCCGCAAAGGCATCGATGATGGACAGGCATCGCTGTTCCCAATCTTCGCTCTGAAACAGCATGATGAAATCGTCGCCGCCAATATGGCCGACAAAATCGCGTTGAGGATCACTGTGCGCACTCAGGATCTTGCCGGTCAGACGAATCATGTCGTCCCCCTTGCGATAGCCATACACGTCGTTGTACGGCTTGAAGTGATCGAGGTCGATATAGCAGACGCAGAACGGCGCCTGACTTTCCAGCAGGCGATCAATGTGCTCGTCGATCGGCACATTGCCTGGCAACATGGTCAAGGGATTGGCATAGCGTGCGGCATTGATCTGCATTTGCGTGATCTCGCGCATCAGATCGTGTGCATTGCCCATGCCGACATACCGGCCGTTATCAGTGATGATGAAGCCGTTGAACAGATGGTGACGATCACCATCCACGATTAATTGACTTAGTGCGTGCAGGGGCGTGCTTCTGTCTGCAATCAATGGATTGGCATCCATGAACAAGGTGCAGGATTTCTTGCCATGCAGTTCACGCAGATACGGACGAGCGAAACGATCAATCAGATTGGCGCGTGTAATCAGGCCCACCGGAATGCCATTGGCTACTACGGGAATGATCTGCAGACCCGGATCATTCTTGAACATTTCATAGATGCGGTTGTTGGGTGTGTTCGGCGATACTTCCTTCACGTGACGCAGCAATTTGCCGGCTGTCAGCACTTCATGCGAGAGGCGTGTGTCGGTTGGATAGATGCTGACACCGTTACGGCGCAATTGCGCAAACAGATCGCCAGTCAGGCGTGTCTTAGGATTGGCGTGAGGGCGTGCAATCTTGTAACCCTGCCCACAGGCGACGCCCAGATCGCGAATCATCAATAGTTCAGCATCGGTTTCGATCCCTTCGGCAATGACGATGGTGCCTGATTTTTCCGCAATTTCCTGAATGGAGCGGACGAACTGTAGCTTGATCGGATCCTGATTGATGCCTTGCACAAAGTGCATATCGATCTTGACGTACTCGGGCCGGATTTCCGACCACAGACGCAAACTGGAAAAACCTTCGCCCAGATCGTCGATGGCAATCACAAAACCCATGGCGCGGTAATGTCTGACGGCTTCACGCAGCAGATCGTAGTCGTAGGTCGGATGGCTTTCCGTCAGTTCGATGATGACGCGATCCGGATTGATGCCGACTTCATGGATGTAGCCTAGCGTCTCGCCATGTCTTTGCCCCGATTGCACCAGACATTCCGGACTGACGTTCAAGAATAGTTTGCCTGGCAGCTGCAGTTCGGCAAATTTTTCCAGTGTGATGCGACGACACAAATGCTCGACCTCCACACTCAGTCCGCAAGCGCGTGCGACCTTGAACAGATTGAGAGGCGCATGGAGCGGGCTGTCGGAAGGGCCACGGATCAAGCCTTCGTAGCCGACGATTTCGCCGCGTTGCATGTCGATGATGGGTTGAAACAACGGCGTGAGTTGTCGATGCAGAATCACCTCGCGCAGGCGCTGCACGAGATGGTCGTCCTGATCATTTGCCGGCGCGGTGGACAGCATGACCTGGAGGTCTTGGGCGGCGAAAGGCAAAGTCGGCTCCTTGAACTTGAAGCGATGCGGGATGGCAGGGAAGATGTTCGACATGCAGGCATCCTGTGCTGGGACAATATGGGTAAGGGATTGTGCGGATGGCTGCATGTCGGATGGTGCTGATACGGATTGATCTCGGCGGAATACTACGCGCCATTTATGACAGGATGATGATGGGAAATATGATCAATCCTGCAAGTCAGGGCCGCATAAAAATACCCGTACGTGTCACTTGATCCGCAAATGGGGTTTCCCATTGCAAAAAAGCTCTGCTATAATTGCGGGCTTCGCAGTAAGCAACACGAACGAGACCGCATCCGGAGAGGTGGCAGAGTGGTCGAATGTACCTGACTCGAAATCAGGCGTACGTGCAAGCGTACCGTGGGTTCGAATCCCACCCTCTCCGCCAAATTATCGATAAACAAGGGCTCCCTAGGGAGCCCTTGTTTATTTACACCATCTCTAAAAAAGCATTTAAATTGCTGTATCTGGGCCGATTTAAACGAGTTCTGTATAGCAGCGTCTTCACTCGCCTAGCAAAGCAGCTACGTAAAACTTAGAAATCTTTATTCTTGAGACTTAATTTTTCTAAGAGCATCGAGAGTGTCTGGATGTCTACCGGCTTAATCAGATGATGATTGAATCCTGCGGCCATTGAGGACTCGACGTCTGTATTCTGTCCATAGCCTGACATAGCGATCAGGTAGGCGTTACTGGTTTCTTTCTGACTTCTCAGGCGTCTGGCAAGCTGGTAACCATCCATACCCGGCATACCAATATCGAGTATGAATACATCTGATCGACTATCGGTAGACCGCGCCAAGGCGTTAAAGGGATTCGTGTCGACTTGTACTTCATGTCCAAGTTCCTCAAGCAGCATTGCGAGCATCTGCGCTGCATCGCTATTGTCATCGACGACGGTTATCTTCAGAAATGTTTCTGTGGATCGATCAATCACAATGTCTTGCGCGTCGTTCGTGGATTGATCGGGTAGGTAATGGCGAGGCAGCCTGATTGTAAACACGCTTCCTAGCCCGCTCCCTTCGCTGAAAACATGGACGCTCCCATTGTGGTGCTCCACAAGACTTTTCACCAAAGGGAGGCCCAAACCCAACCCACCCAGCTGACGATCTGGCGTTCTTTCACCTTGAGCAAAAAGATCAAAGATACGATCTTTCAAATGGGGAGGAATTCCTATGCCGTCATCTTTGACATTAATGAGCAGATTGTCTGCATCCGCTTCTAACGTCAGTTTTATATGGCCATTGTTGTTGGTGTACTTCCCTGCGTTTACCAGAAGGTTGACGACGATTTGGATGAGACGCTTCTCGTCGCCGATCACGTAAAGTGACTCGGAATCAAGCTCCGCCAAGAACGCATGGTTTTTACTCTGCATAAGTGGTTGAGTTTGCTCCACGGACGCAGCAATTACTTTTTTGATGTCCACGACATCTTTGTTGAGCTTGATGATGCCTTTGGTGACTCTTGACACATCTAACAGGTCATCAAGAAGCCCAGCCATGTGTTTAACTTGGCGCGTGATAATGTCAGACGTTTTTGTCACTTTCGCTGTATCAGGTGTAGACAAGCGCAGAAGGGATGCCGCAGAAGCAATGGGTGCCAAGGGATTGCGCAATTCATGAGCGAGCATTGCCAAAAACTCATCTTTTTGGCGACTATCTCTCTCCAGACGTGCCTCGACTTCCTTGTTCCGACTGATATCGATCGTAATCCCGTCAAAACGAATTGGGCGATCTTCGAGATCGTAGTAAGCACGGCCTTTTGCGCGAATCCAGCGTGTTCTGCCATCCGGGGAGATCGTCCGATACTCGGCGTCATATTCTGAATGGTGAAATACGGCTGCCTCGACTGCTATGCGGGTAGGTTCACGATCGTCTGGATGGATACGATCATAAAAGACTGAAATATCAATTTCCGATTCGTCATCCAGAAAGAAATGACGCTTGCAGGTGGCATTCCAATAAATCTTTCCTAGGGGAAGCGGACAATAGAACGTACCTAGCTCGGCTGAATCCACAGCAAGTTGCAGAAGTTCGCCTGCCTCGCTTGCGCGAGCTTCCGCTAACAACCTGGAATCATTGGCGCGACTTAACTGCTCACCAGCATCACTTAAGGCAGTGTAGAGCTCGTTAACCTCGGTAATGTTTGATTTTTCAAAAGCTGGTTTGGTGCGATGTCCAAGTTGTCCGGCTGCTGTTTTTGCCAATTTAATTGCGCGGACAATGCGTCCACCAAAAACAAGAGCCAAGAGCGTGGCAAAGATGACGCCGACGCCCATTCCCAACCCGGCGATCCTCGCCGCCTGATTAGAGGCAGCGTCAATTGCCTGTTTGGGTGCGGCGATACTGACTGTCCAGTTTGTGTTGGCAATACGTCTGAAGGAGTTGTAAGAGGCGACGCCTTCCAGTGTTTGGTGCGGGATCATTCCCTTTGTTTCGGTTCGAATGATTTCTTTCATTCGAGGCATGGTGGGTTTGCCTATGGTGCTATCTGTGTCCAGTGTTCTGGCAATAAATTTTCCCTGTCCATCCAGCAGGCCGGCGACCCAATCATTGGATATATCAGCAGTTTCAATGAGATCAATGAAATAGTTAGCGCTGAATACTGCCAATAACACATAGCGCTTACCGTTTTCTAGCGTGACGGGGGTTGCGAGTGTCGTAACCAATTTGTCGGTGCCTGGACCGTATACCACTTCCGATACGGCCGATTTCCCGTATGTCATCAGCTTTTGAATACGTTCTTTTGCCTGCGGCGGCGATACCAAAGGCGTGCCGTAAGCAAAGCGTGTATTGATAAGCTGCTGTCCCTCCATGTCCAGAAGAACAAACCATTTATTCGTTGAGTTATTGGCTAGTTTGGCTTGTTCATAAAGCGCCTGGAAATTTTCGCTGCGCAAATACCTAGACGAAGCAAGAATACGTAAGGTCGTATCTGCCCCTGATAACTCTCTTTCAACAAGCAAGGAGATCGTATGCACTTTCTCATCTAGCTGTTTGAATGTGGATTCCCGCTCTGCATCCTCCAGCATATTTAGTGCCGCAGCGTGAAACGCAATGACTGGTATCAGAATCGCAGCCGACATCAATACTAGATAAGTACGAAGACGCATGTAAATTCAATAAGAAGAGGAGGAGGAGAGGTATTTATTTTTTTGATAATTATTTTAATCAACTATGGGCTATTGGACGATGAGTTTTTGAATGCGTTCGAAAGATCTCGGCACTGCTGAACTAGAACAAAGCATGCTTTTCTAGGCGCGGCCCGCTGTTTCGTTGATAAGTAATAAAAGACATGCTGGTAACGTAATCAGGGAACAAAGCTTCGAAGATGCGTTCTCATACCACGATCCCAGTACATTAAGGCAGACAAAAAACTATTAACTCACGAGGATTAAGTGAAGAAACGCATTCTTATTGCTGATGATGATGCTGACATCGCATATACACTTTCAGAAATACTGCACGATGCGGGATTTGAAACTGCGTTAGCCAGTTCAGCCAAAGACGCTTATAACATGCTTGCAGCGCAGCCTTTTGACCTGTTGCTGACGGATATCAACATGCCAGAATTGAATGGTTTCGCGTTAAAGAAAATGATCAAGCAATGTGAGGCGCTCAATGGCATGCCCGTTATTTTCATGTCCGGCTATTCCCCTTACATTGAAAGAGCGCCAAGCGTCGTTCTCATAAAACCGTTTAACACAGATGACTTGCTGAGTGTGATTGAAATGACTCTGATGTCAGAAGCTGTGCATTGAATATCGATGCAGGTAACTTCCGCTCACCGTGGATATCAAAAAGGCCCCAGAAATGGGGCCTTTTTGTTCTTCTCGATAGCAGTGATGAATGTTCAGTGGCTGGCATAAAGGATACTTTCAGGACGCGGAACCTTGGAGTAAGGTGTCGGGTGTTAGTGTCTTTTTGATTGACTGTGGCAAGCAGCTTGATACCCTGTTTGCTGGTGCATACCATTTCGGATAGATGGCCCATCGTTGAAAAAGGTGCAGGATGAAAAAAAGCCTACTGCTCTTGTCCCTTGCATGTGCGGGTCTGACTGGTTGTCAGTCCAGTAGCAACGACAGTACGACGTTTGTCAGCAAGGAGGGCGATATCCGTTTGCAGCGACCTGCGCGCGTGGTGCCGTCTGAGGATTTCAGTGGCAGAGCATTACTGCAACGTGGCTGGCGTGTCATTTGGGACGGCAGTGATGCAGGGGATGGGCAAGGCGTCGTGCGCTTGACGCTGCCGGCGCGTGCCCCCGACGGCAGTGCGATTTCCGAAGTGCTTCAGATTGGCCGTAGCCAGCACCCTGATGTCGTTGCCAGTTGTCTGACTTACGGTCTGGTATCCGGTAGTGGCATGCGTTTGCCGGTCACAACCATCAATCGTCGGGAATGGACGACTTATTCAAGCAGCGATGCGGGGATGAGTCAATCCATCAAGGCGACCAATTACCGTCTTGTAGTTGAAGATACCTGCTACACGATGGATCGTATCTCTTATGCTGTGCGCGCGGCAAAAGCGACGGAAGATGCGCTGTCGGATGGCGAGGCCGCGAACCTGATGGATGCAGTCCTGGCTTCTGTCGAAATTCAGCCGATGACGACACGCTAAGATCGGGCTGCGTTCACGGTTCTACGCGTTCCAAACAACAGTTTTCACGGTTATGGTGTTTTTGCACCACCCAGTAAAAAGGCCGGCATCTTCAATTGCACCTTGCGCGAACGTTCACGCAAGGGGTGTTCAATAAAGCGGTACACCAGATGGCTGAGCAGCAGCAACAGCGCCAGAATCACGATATACGACAATAAAGCTTGCACGAAGCTCAGTTGCGGGACCATGCGACCTTCGATCAGAATTTCCGAACGCTTGAAGAAAAAGCGATGGACCTGATTGAAGCTCCACAGCAGGGCTGAATGGGACATGTAGATCGAATAAGAAATCGTTCCCAGCCATAGAAAAAATCGCAGACGTAGCATGCGGCGAATGGCACCATCATCCGAAAGCACAATCGCCAAGACCAGCACGGCTGTGAACAGATAGATCCACAAGTCGTGCTGCTTTGGCGTTTTCATTTGCAGATAAAGCAGCAGTAGCACGACCGCAAGCGCAACGCTTTGGGATGGCAACTTGAACCTCACCCGTTCCGATGCCCATGCCGTGCAGCAGCCGATAAAAAAACCTGCAAGACACGACAGCAGATCGGCAAAACCATTCTTGGGGTCGGCCGCAAGAACGACGCAAGCCGCGATGCCGAGCGTGGCGAACACGACCATCTTCATGCGGCCCATGTACAGCACAATCAGACTGAAAAGCAGATAGGTATAAAACTCCACGCTGATTGACCAGGCGGGGGCATTAAAGGTCAATGCATTGCCAGTTGGCCCAATCGCCTGAATCAGGAAGAGTTGCTGGACCAATGCCGTGAGATCGTTTTCGACAAATGGCGTGGTCTTGTTGCTCTTGATGCCGTAATGCGTATAGGCAATGTATTTGGCAATCTCCATCCCCAGAAATACGAGCAAAAACAAGAGATGGACCGGGTAGAGTCGCGCAAACCGCAGAAACTGGAAGCGCGCCAGTTTGGCTGGCGAATCGATATTGTCGGCATACGCCTTGTAGATCACAAAACCGGACAGGACAAAGAACAGTTCGACCATCAGGTAACTGTTGCGAAACAGCGGCAGGTCAAACAGCGCTGCATTCCAGTTGGGTATGTGATAAATGACCACGAGCAGGGCGGCGATGCCACGAATGCTTTCCAATTCGTCGATGCGGTTTCGTTGTACGGCGGGCGTCACGCCGATGATTTGCTGTGCCATCACACAATCCTTCAGCAAATTATTGTTAATTTATTAATTATATTTTTAATAATATAGTGAAATTGCGCGTATAGGTGTAACAAGCGCGCAAAAGGTGGCAAGCGCACAACGTGTATTGCCGGGATGAACAAAAGGAGGATTGACCACCGTCCTGAAACGGTGGCGCAAAAAAGAAAAGACCCGCATCTTATGGAGGCAGGTCTGGATCGGTTCACCCAAACCTATAGTGGAGAGTGGCAAACCGAAGGGAAGTATAGCTCCCTAATGTGACAGTTTGATGACTGTTCTGATTTGTTCGCGAATTCTTTAGAAACGCGCTTTCACGAACAGCGACGGGCCGCGGAAGCGAATGTTCAGTTCTGCATCCGAATTGGCGCTGCTACGTTCCAGTTTTACCCGGTGTACGCCATAGTCCGCCACGAGACCGATGTTTTTCCATGGGAACCATTCCAGGCCAACGTTTCCGTTGTAGATGTGGCCTTGCAGATTGCCGCCATTTTTCTTGACACCACCGGCTTCGAGATACATGCGCACGTTCGGGGTGAACGCATGGCGCCAGCCGAGTTCGATCAGCGGTGCCACCGCATCATCGGTGTAGCGATCCGAGCTGCTGCCGTCATAGGTGACGCCGCCTGCCGTGGCCGAGCCACTGATGGTGCCGGTCAGATCTGCACGATAGTATGCGCCGCCCAGGCCAATGCCGAATACGCTGTTACCGCTGCCGAGCCACCATTTATAAGACAGTCGCGCCATGTCGAGTTTGAACTTGGAGTCAAACGTGGCGCTGCCGGTGACAGGATTGCCGTCGATGACAGAACCTGCTCCAACGCTTTCGCTGTACGAACGATCGTAGCGGTAGTAGTCGAACGAGATGCCTTGGCTGTCAAACAGCAGAATGTCGGCACGCAGGCGAGGAATTGTCACGTCGCTGTTGGTGCGATCCGGAGTGTCAATGCTGCCGTATGGGGTGATGACGCCGGCCTTGAAGGTTGGCTCTGCGCGGAATGCACCAGCCGAAATGCTGATGCGGTCGAGCGCAGGAGAAGGATCTGCAAAAGCGGGAATACTCGCCGACATGCAAAGGCCGAGGACCGATGCAACCTTGGTCAGCTTGCGCCCGTTGAAAGAAAATGTGCTCGGATTGCGTTGGCTATCATCCAGGCTATTGCGCATGACTGTCTCCAGAAAATGATTGATGTCGTTGTAAAGCGTGCGTACGATTCAAGGGAAATCGCTTGCGTTGTCGATGCATTTGCATTGATGTATCGAGACTAACGCAGACAATTGCACTCTCAATGTGCGTTTTCTTACATACGAAATTGGTTTGGCGGAAAGTGTTGCATGATTGATGCAGCGCCTGAAAGAATGGACGTGAATCCGAGCATGCGCATTCAGTCAGCTGACCGACTTCCTACTTTTCCTCTGCATGCTCATTACTGTTGGTGCCCAGTAGCATGGTGTTGATACGTTCCAGAGGAATGTCTGCTTCACGCAAGCGCCTGAGCACGTCAAACAGAAGATTGCTGCGGATGCCGTAAGTCAGTCGCGGCGAAGAGGCAAAGCCGGTGGCATTGAACACAAGATAGCCTTTGTCGATGCCATCCAGCTGGACGTTGGGAGCCGGCGTATCCAGAATGTCCGGATTGCTTGTAAATGCATCCATGATCAGAGCGCGTGCATGTTCGGCATCAATATCGAACGGCAGAGGAAGCTTGATCTGCACCAGACCAAGCGGACTGGCATGCGTGACGTTGCGTACGGTCTTGGTGATAAATTCGGAGTTTGGCACGATCACCGTAGAACGATCACCCATCTGGATTTCCGTTGCGCGGACATTGATGCGTCGAATATCGCCTTCGACACCACCTAGCGACACCCAGTCACCGACCTTGACCGGTCTTTCCGCCAGCAGGATGAGTCCGGACACGAAATTTTGTACGACAGCTTGCAGGCCAAAGCCGATGCCGACCGATAGCGCACTGGCAACCCACGCAATGCGTTCCAGTCCAATGCCGGCAGCCGACATGGCCAGTGCTACGGCAATGATGCCGCCGGCGTAGCCAAACAAGGTTGATGCAGAAACCTGCATGCCGGTGTCGAGGCTGGTGGTTGGCAGATAACGCTTTTCCAGCCATTGCTTGAGCAGGCGCAGTCCGATGAAACCGAGGACTAATACCAGAACCGCTTGCGTGATGGCGCTTGGCTTGATCTGTACTTCGCCGATGGATAACCCGTCATTGAGTTGGCCGATACGGTGAATCAATTCGTTTGGGCCTTCGCCGAAAGGCGCCAGCAGGAGCATGGTGGCAAGGAGCAGCACGATGGCACGGGCAGCCCCCGACAACAAAACCGCTGCCTGGTCGCGCGCCTGCGGGGTTGGCAATACCGTGTGCTTTGCGTCGGGATCCGGCGCAGTTGACGACAGCAGCATGCAGGTATCGTCGACCAGCACCATCAGCAGGTACGTGCTGCATACAACCACTGCAATCCAGGCGATCTGTTTGATGACAAAGCTACCGAGCGCGACATAGCCAGTCAGCAAACTGATGGTACTGATCGACAGTGCGACCCAGATCAGTACTGTCGTCATGCGCAGCCAGATCGGCGTGACATGCGCCTGGTCGGGTTCACTGTTTTTGATGTGACGCCACATGCGTTCTGCACGCTGTATGCCAAGCGCCATCGTCGCACCCAGCATCAATGCCACAATGCAATTGATCGCAACCGCGGTCGTCAACCCGGCATTGATTGCGGTCGTGACCAGTTCGGCAATCCAGCAGAGCGCAACAACCAAGGCGAAGACCAGAGGAAACTTGCGCATGCGATGCGCCAGACGGTCATGTAATGGTAGTAGCCGCCATGACGGACGTCCGGGTGACAGCAATGCATAGCCGATACCAGCGATAAAGCCAGAAAAACAGATGATGCCGATCAGACTGCCGAGAAAGTTCATGGCCTTTTCGGAGAGGCCATCGTCCCAGCGCAAGCCCATCTTGAGCAGTTCGGTGATCAGGAAGGGCGTGGCAACCGCCAGCAGGGTGAGAACCAGCGCATACACGGAGCGTCGCAAACGTCCATGCGGCACGCGTGTTGAGGTAAAGGCCAGCAGTGCATTTCCGAGCTGAATGCGAGCCAGAGTGACGATGATGATACCAACGGCAATCGCAAGCCATACCTGTGTCGAGGTGTTGCGTGCAGATTGGTTGATGCTGTCGAGCAGTGCTTGCACGCGTTGCAGATTCTGAGGCAGTTCGCTGACCAGTTGTGTCCAGAACGGTTTCGACAGGATCGATGTGGTGCGCTCTCCCAGCCGGGCCTGCAATTGCGTGCGGCGTACCGTAGACACTTGTTCGGAAGCCTGATCGGCTTCGACCGAGAGAAGGCGTGCCAGTTTGACCTGCGAGTCAAATGCGCTGCTGTCCTTTTCCAGTTGTTCACGTTGTGCGGCGACATCCTTGGCTTCCTTGGTGTCTTGGCTGGGTTTGCCCAGTTCGGCCAGTCGCGCCTGCACGGCGATCAGTTGCGGGTCGATGTCGCGCGCTATCCGATCTGCTTCCGCACCGGCACCAAGCGCATCGGCTTTCATTTTCGATAGCGTTGCGTCATCCAGCGCTGCTTCGTTCTTTAGCGCCGTCTGAATCGATGTAATTTGCTGCCGCAAGCTATCCAGCTGCTGGTCGACACTGCCGGCAATATTGTCTTGCGTCCAGCCTGGATGTGCCGCACTGAAAAAAGCCAGCAAAGCAAACGAGACAAATGTCAGCCAGCGTTTCAATGTATGGCCGAAAATGGATGTTTGGGAGAAGTAGGCAGAGGGATGCATGGCGTGAAGGTTGATCAGTAGGCGCTGGCGTTAGCCACGTCGTGTCCGTTGTTTTTGTTGTTGACGGTGTTTTTCTTTTGATTTCGACTGTGCCGCCGGAACGAATGTTCCGGGAAAGGGAAATCCGTGTATTGCATGCACGAACGTGTAAAAAATACAGAGTGCGAATGCCGTCTTCAAGCAGGTTTTACATTACGCAATGATTGTCTTGCGCAAACGTTTTTTCATTGTCAGTATCAACATATTCCCTAACCCTAATTATCGCGGCACAAGCACATGGATCGTCCTGCCAATCAAAATCGGCCTACCGTGGATGCGGTTCTGGCGCGCATTTCGGATGGCTACTATTCGGTGAATTCGGCGTGGCAGTTCACCGATGTCAACAGGCAGGCATTGCAAATACTCGACTGCTCGGCCGAGGATTTGCTTGGTAAGGATTTATGGGAAGTCTTTCCGGGGCTGCGCGGTAGCGTGTTCGAGGAGGGTTACCGCAGGGTCATGCTGCAGCGTGAACCGGAAGAGCTCAAGGCATTTTATCCAGACCACCAACGCTGGTATGAAGTGCAGGCGTACCCGACAGGCGATGGCTTGTCGGTCTATTTTCGTAACGTCACCGACATCGTCAACGTTGATGCCAAACTAAAGCAGAGCGAGCAGCGCCTGCAGAAAATGGCCGACTCTATTCCGCAGATCGTCTGGATTTGCGACGCGCAGGGGAACCTACAGTACATCAATCAAAAATGGCATGAATTCACCGGTTTCCCATTTGATCCTCTGCTCGTGCAGGATCAGATCTCGGCGATCCTGCATGAAGACGACCGCGATGTCACGTTGCGTGCATGGGAAAGGTCGCGGTCCGATGGCAGGGCATTTTATGCAGAGCACCGAATGAAGTCGGCCTCTGGTGAATATCGATGGTTCATGGCACGTGCCCAGCCGGAGATCGATCCCGAGACGGAGCAAATTCTCGGCTGGTTTGGTACCTCGACCGACATCCATGAACAGAAACTGGCGCAGATGGCGGCGGAAACCAGTGAGGCTCGCTACAACTCGCTATTCAATTCGATTGATGAAGGGTTTTGTGTCATCGAAATGCTATTCGATTCGGCAGGAAATCCCTTTGATTATCGCTTTGTGGATGTCAATCCCGTATTCGAAGCGCAAACTGGCTTGCATGATGCAATCGGCAAGACCGCTAGGCAGATGGTTCCGCAGCATGAGTCGTACTGGTATGAGATTTATGGCGACGTGGCATTGACCGGCCAGCCGGTTCGTTTCGAAAACGAAGCCAAGGCATTGCAGCGCTGGTATGACGTCTATGCCTTTCGCATTGATGCGCCGGAAGACAGGCATGTCGCTGTCCTGTTCAAGGATATTACCGAGCGCAAGGTAACGGAGCGACAGTTGCTGCTTGATAGCCAGCGCAAGGATGAGTTTCTTGCCATGCTGGCGCATGAACTGCGTAATCCGTTGGCACCTATCAGTGCGGCGGCGGACTTGCTGCGTTTGGCACAACCCGACGATGCACGCGTTCGCAAGTCGAGTGAAATCATCTCCCGTCAGGTGCGGCATATGACCAGCCTGATCAATGACCTGCTGGATGTGTCCCGCGTGACGAGTGGCCTGGTATCACTTGACTCTGCAGCGACCGACCTGCGGCAGATTTTGCTGGAGGCGCAGGAACAGACGCGGCCGCTGATCGAATCAAGGCGACACCATTTTTCAAGCACGATGCCTTCCGAGACGATGATCGTGCGCGGTGACAGCAAACGGCTGATCCAGATTTTTTCCAATCTGCTCAATAATGCGGCCAAGTACACCCCGGAGGGGGGCATCATCAGCCTGCGCGGTGAGGTTCGTGAAAATGAAGTCGATATCATGGTGGCTGACAACGGTATAGGAATGTCTGCATCCCTCGTCAAGAATGCCTTTGAACTGTTTACACAGGCCGAACGGACGGCGGATCGCGCGCAGGGAGGATTGGGTATCGGGCTTGCTCTGGTGAAAAGTCTGGTTGAACTGCATGGTGGCCGTGTGGTTGGTAGCAGCGCGGGATTGAATGAGGGGAGCGAATTCCGCGTCACATTGCCTCTGATGGTGTCACATGCGGTACACGTACCTCTCGATGACGAGCCGACACACAATGCGCTGGAACCCTTGCGGCTGATGGTGGTCGACGATAATGAAGATGCCGCACGAATGCTGGCGATGTTTCTGGAAGCGGCCGGGCACGAGGTGATCGTCGAATTCGAGTCGCGTCGCGCGCTGGAACGGGCCGCCATCGAGCGTCCTTCCGTTTGCCTGCTGGATGTGGGTTTGCCGGATATCGATGGATACGAACTGGCGCGTCGTTTGAAGAGAAATCCGGATACCGCCGATATGATCCTGATCGCGATCACTGGATATGGACAGGAAAAGGATCGTCTGAACACGGCGCAGGCCGGGTTTTCCCATCATTTCGTCAAGCCCGTATCGACGGATGCACTGATGGCCTTGCTGACAGAAATTGCAGTGAGTCGCCAGCCTGGCTGATTGATACGTTGTACACTCGTTCTATCAATGGACGTATTACGCAATGCGTTCAGCAATGCAGATCGTGCAGCAAGCGCGACGGGATGGAAAGGAGATTGCCATGCCAGACAAACTGATTGGGGTGTACAACGTCAGCTATTCCGCCGTACCGCTGCCGGATGAGCAAGGTTGGGCCGCACACCTCACCATTGCCGGACCATCAGCGAATCCGATGCATCGAAACATCGTGTACCCGGATCATCGCATTTCACCAGACAAGATTTTTTCGAGCAGCGAAGAGGCCGAACAGGCCGCTTTGCATGTTGCTGAACAAATGGTGCAGGCAGCACAAGAGGGCAGAGCGCACGATTGAATCGTGACGTGTGGCGTGCCTGATGCTGCATGCGATGTTTTGTCACTCTCACGGACGAGGAGCATCAACATGAGTCGTATCCCAGACGCTGTTTATGGTGGCTTTGATATCTTTACCGTCATCGTGCCCGGTGATCATGGTGGCTGGTCAGCCATCGCCGATGTCGAACGCGCGGGGGCAGATGGTGTGGAAGTCTTTCAGGATTTTGGTGGGCCGTGTGAAGGGCAGACGGCCGAACAGGCCAAGGCAAAGGTTCTCGACAATACGCGCCGGAAGATCGACGATCTGAAAGCCGATCCGGTGTGAAGTGGGCGGGGTAACTTTACCTTTTTGGCTGCCTTTTCCTTAGGCTTTTTGTCGAAATAAGGCGAGCAAGCCGCATGCGTTGTGCATAACGGTATGCGTAATTTGCACGGACAAGTGCAACGGTCTGGTTTATAGTTTGCCATTAGCTTGTTGCTTGTCGAATCATGTCCGTCTCCGATCCCCAAACCATCCAGTCTGTCGTTCAGCCCCTGATTCAAGTTGGTATGTCGCTGCCCGAGGTCAAATGGCCATATCCGGTCAGCCTGATGCGCTTGAGCCTCGCGCTGGCGCTTGGCCTGTTGATTGGGCTGGAGCGGGAGCGTCGTGGCAAGGAGGCTGGCCTGCGTACCTTCGGCTTCGTCGCGCTGCTGGGGGGGATGGGCGGCGTGCTGGGCGATCATTACGCGTATCTGATTCTGGCATTGGTGGGTGTGCTGGCGGTATTTCTCAATATTCAGCGCTTGCGTACCAATGACACGACCGAACTGACGACGTCGGCAGCCATGATCATTACCTGCGTGGTGGGTATTTTGTGCGGAAAAGGGCATACCGCGACGCCGGCCTCGATCATGGTGATTGTCACCGCTTTACTTGCCTATAAGGATCGTCTGAGCGGGTTCAGTCTCGGCCTGACCGAAAATGAGATGCGTTCGGCATTGCTGCTGGCAATCTTGGCGATTGTGATCTATCCCGCCTTGCCGGAAGGCGCAATTGGTCCCTGGCACCTGATTGAGCCGCGCGCTGCGTGGGTAACCGTGATCCTGATCGCCGGAATTGGCTTTGCCAACTACGTACTATGGAAGATGTACGGTACGCGCGGCATTGTCATGGCAGGTTTTCTCGGTGGCCTCGTCAACAGCAGCATTACCGTCAGCGAGTTGGCAGCACGGGCACGCGATCAGCATCGCGATACGATCAGTGCGGCTTATCGCGGCATCTTGCTCGCAACGAGCGCCATGCTGATTCGCAATGGCGGACTGCTGGTGATTCTTGCGCCTGCCGTAGCCGTGACCGCTACCATGCCTTTTGTCGTCATGCTGATCGTGACCGCAGCCTGGTTCTTTGCCGATCGCAATGCGACGCGGCAGGTTGCCAGCGATCCGACGGGACAGGTTGATTTGCCTTTGCCATTTTCTCTAACGGCTGCGCTGAAGTTTGGTCTGATTTTCCTGGTGCTGAATGTAGCCGGCTTGCTGGCACAGCAGGCGTTTGGCGAAGCAGGCTTTTATGTCGTGAGTGTAATTGGCGGTGTGGTCTCCAGTGCCAGCGCGGTTGCGGCAGCGGCTACGCTGGTCGGCAGCGGTTCGATCCCTGTGCATGTAGCTTCAACCGGCGCGGTACTTGCCTCGTTGGCCAGCGTAGCCATCAATCTGCCGCTGGTCATGCGTTCCCACAATCGCCGCTTGATGCTGCGCCTGGGCATTGCAATGCTGTCTATTGCGATTCTTGGCATCATCGGCGCATTAGCCGCCAAGCCCATGATGGCTTTCCTGATGGAAATAGTGCCGGGGCTGGATCAGCTTGTGCCCGTTACGCCCGTGCGCTAAGCTGATCCTATTCCGGCGGCAATAGGAAGATATCCCTTTCTTGTAAGACGAACAAATCGTGCTGTCAGTGTGTTCTCACACAAAGTCGGGCAAATCGCTGATTTTGTAATTCTCTCTTTGCGACCATCATGCAACCCATGATGTGATGACTTTTAGGGAGTTACCCATGGCACAAGTTTCGACAATCCGCACTTCCAGTACCGGTCAGCAAGTGATCAACGCCAAAGCCTTTGCTGCTCTCAAGGCGAAGGAAAACGACTCGACACAAAGCAAACGCCCAGTCGCACCACGTGCATTGGCCGGCCTGCATGGTCACAACCCGAAACACAATGGCTTGCTGGCTGCATTGCCTGCTGCCGATTATGATCGCCTGCTGCCTCATCTTGAATTTGTCGAAATGCCATTTGGCATGACGATCTGCGAGGCTGGCGAGCAAATGCAGCATGTTTATTTCCTGACCAACAGCATTGTTTCCCTGTTGTATGAAACTGCGGATGGTGCTTCGTCCGAAACCGCGGTCATCGGATACGAAGGCGTGGTCGGACATGATGTGTATATGGGCGGCGGTGCCTCGCTCAACCGTGCTTTCGTGAAAAGCGCGGGCTATGGTTTCCGTATCAAGGCATCTGTACTGCAGGCGGAATTTGCGCGTGGTGAAGCCTTGCAACAAGCGCTGCTGCGCTTTACCCAGGCACTCTTTACGCAAATGGCCCATACCGTTGCATGCAATCGCCACCACACCATTGTGCAACAGCTGTGCCGCTGGTTGCTCCTGAGTCTGGATCGTCTGCAGTCCAACCAGATCAGCATGACGCAGGATCTGATCGCCAGCATGCTCGGCGTGCGCCGTGAAAGTGTGACGGAAGCCGCGCGCAAGCTGCAGGATGAAGGTCTGATTCATTACAGCCGTGGTCAAATCACCGTCGTGGATCGCGTCGGCCTCGAAGATCATATTTGCGAATGCTACGCCAGTATCAAGAAAGTGTACGAAGGCCTCCTGCCTAACAAGTAATCCGAAGTCTCCTGGAATAATTAGCCGCTCTTTGAGCGGCTTTTTTTATGCAGAGAGTTACGAGCATATGCATGGAGTACACAAGCAAGCGATGTTGAAATGCAAGTGTCAGGCTTGCACCGGCCAGTTTGTCATGCACGCATTGATAACGTGGAGAGAGGCCTTGACAGTGGATGTCGAACATATGACATGTAACGAGGCAAGCAATGGGTCACTCGATTTCTTCGTTATCTTGAAATCTGTTCCGCATCGCATAAAAAAATCCCCGGACATGCCGGGGATTTCTTATGGAAGATGCAAGATCAACGCTGTTGATATTGCTGCTGATGCTGTTGTGGTTGCTGTGGTTCGGCAACGTAGATTTCCACACGGCGGTTACGGGCTTTGCCTTCGGTGGTCGCGTTGCTGGCAATCGGTTCTTTGCTGCCACGGCCGTCGACATAGATGCGTTGCGGCGAAACGCCACGACCTGCCAGGTAGTCACGTGTACGCGATGCACGATCCATCGACAATGGATTATTGATGGCGTCGCTGCCGGTGGAGTCGGTGTGGCCGATAATGGTGACCGTCGCAGCCGGGTTTTCATTCAGGCCAGTGGCAAAGCGATCCAGGATCGGGCGGAAGCTGCTGTTGATGTCGGAACGGCCGGTAGCGAACGAGATGTCGCTCGGGATTTCCAGTTTCAGACGGTTATCTGCCGTTTGGGTAACTTGTACGCCGGTGCCTTGGGTTGCCTGTTCCATTTGCTGACGCTGGCGTTCCATGCGGGTGGACCAGACGTTGCCAGCAACCGCACCAACCAGGCCGCCTGCCGCCGCGCCTTTGACAGCGCCACTGCTGCCACCGGTCAGAGCACCGATTACGGCACCCGCGCCCGCGCCGATACCGGCGCCGCGCGCCGTACCACGTTCCGTTTCGTTCATGTTTGCGCATCCCGAGAGGACGACAACTGCAGCGACGCTGCCGATCATTAATTTACGCATGGCGGTTTTCCTTATAAAAATGATGTGGGGTGCCGTCTGTGCGGCGGATGAAACATATGTTTAAGACAAGCATTGCACAATTAAGTTGTCATGATCGTCATAACGGATGTCACCGCGTTGAGTATTTACAAATATTTACCTGAAAGGACGTAGATGCATGATCAATCGGGTATCGTTTGCTGATGCGTTGATACCCGATTGATCCATGCGCCTCCCAGCGGGCCGCCGATCAGCCCTCGGCGCTGCTTGTTGTTATTGCACCGATGTCGGCAGAATAATCAGCCCTTTGACACCGGTCTGTGCGTTAACACACGCAATGCACAGACCGGCAGATCGGAGAGGAGGAGATAGGGAAGGCGGGATCAGCCGCACAGGCGGCTTGGCGTACGCAGATTGTAAGCCGCAACAAAGGCATCGAAATCGCCTGATTGTTGCTGTTCCATCTGCGTCTGCTCATTGAGTGATGCTTGTGACATGCGCACAAATTCGGCCTCTTCCTGAGCACTGAGCGGGCGCGCTGCAAAATATGCGGCATGGTCACGGCTTTGCTGCAGACCGAAAGCAGTAAAGGAGTTACCGTGTTGGGCCAGTCGTGCCAGGACTTTTGCGGATGGCGTTTTGTCAGCGTCCAGCAGCTTTTCCTTTTGCAGCAGCAGAGCGTCACTATGGCGGCGGTCATCGCACTGGGAATCCAGCAAGGTGGCTGTGGCCTGTATGCGATCAAGCAATGTGAGGCCCCACTCCTGCAAGCTGATTGCCTGTCCATCGCGTTGCAGCATCAGACCGGGACGACGACCTTCCTTGACGGTGCGTGCAAAGTTGCCGGTCGCTTCGAGACTGGCTTTTTCATCCGTTGGCGGACTGTCGGCGAGTGCGCAAAACAGCAGGAAGGCATCGAGGAAGCGTGAGGTTGCCAGGCTGATGCCCAGCGGTTCAAACGGATCGATATCGAGACAACGCACTTCGATGTATTGCACGCCGCGTGCGCACAAGGCTTCAACCGGACGTTCACCGCTATTGATGACACGCTTGGGACGAATCGTGGCGTAGAACTCGTTTTCGATCTGCAGCAGATTAGTATTGAGCTGTATCCACTCGCCATTGCGACGTGTACCAATGGCTTCGTAATCGGGATACGGTTGACGTACCGCACGCGACAGGCTGCGCATGTAGCTGTCGAGGTCGTTGTATGGTGGCATGATGCCGGACTGCGCGGTGTTCTGATAACCCAGATCGCTCATGCGAAGACTTGTGGCATATGGCAGATACAGCGTATCGTCCGACAGCTTGTCGAGCTGATGCGGGCGTCCACGCAGGAACTGCGTCGAGAGGGCTGGCGAAGCACCGAACAGATACATCAGCAGCCAGCTGTAACGATGGAAGTTGCGGATCAGCGCAATATAGCTTTCGGACTGAAAATCCTTGTCGTCGAGTGGCGAGTCGGTATCGGCCTTGAGCACACGCCACAGGTCTTCCGATAGCGAATAGTTGTAATGCAGGCCGGCGATGCACTGCATGGCCTTGCCATAGCGTACCGCCAGACCGCGACGATAGACGTGTTTGATCATGCCGATATGCGAGGTGCCGTACCAGGCAATCGGGATTTCGGTTTCTGCCGGCAAGACGCACGGCATGGACTGGCTCCACAGCAGTTCGTCGCCAATGTTTGCATTGCTGAAGCGGTGGATCTTGTCGAGTTGCGCAAGCGCGTCGGCAACGTCATGCTCGGTCGGCGTGATGAATTCGAGCAGCGATTCGGAATAGTCGGTGGTGATCTGCGGATGGGTCAGGGCCGAGCCAAGGCTGACCGGATGGGCATCCAGCGCCAGATGGCCAGTGGGCGTGACACGCAAGGTTTCGCGTTCGATGCCGCGGTAGCCTTTGGTCAGCAGATGGCGATGGGCATCGCCGGCCAGCAGTGACAAGCGATGCGCAAACAAGTTGTTCAAGTGATGCTCCCTATTCGGTTTCCGCCTTTGCAAGCACGGCAAGTGGCGGAAGAATAACCGAAAATGCCGGAGCAGGTCGGCCGCCTGAATTTTACAGGTCGCGCAAGCAACGAGCGGGAATGAAATTGTGGATGAGACCGCTTATTTGCGGCCGCTTTTAATGATCACGGCTTTGCCGCGCGCAGGTCGTTGGCTACCCGCTGTGCGCGCATTTTGGGTTGCTGGACGATTCGGGGTGCGTACGACGGCAGCACCCTGTCGTGGCTTGTTCTGCCCGAATTTTTTGGCAAGCTGATTCGGCCCCGGTGTCTCGCGGCGCAGATTGGCAGCCGCCGCAGACGGCGATAGATCATGCCGTGGTACCAGATGATGCTCGCCACTGCCGATCAGATCGGCGCGGCCCATGCGCTGCAAGCCTTCACGCAGAATTGCCCAGTTCTCCGGATCGTGATAGCGCAGGAACGCCTTGTGCAGTTTGCGGATCTTGCCGATACGTGGCGTCTCGACCGTTTCCGAATTGGCGTCGATCTTGCGCAACGGATTCTTGCGTGTGTGATACATGGTGGTGGCCATCGCCATCGGTGTCGGCATGAAGGTCTGCACCTGATCCAGACGGAAATCGTTCTGCTTGAGCCACAGCGCCAGATTCAGCATGTCTTCATCGGTCGTACCCGGATGCGCAGCGATGAAATAGGGGATCAGGTACTGTTCCTTGCCCGCTTCCTTCGAATACTTTTCGAACAGTTCCTTGAACTTGTAATAGGCGCCCATGCCCGGTTTCATCATCTTGGACAGCGGGCCTTCTTCGGAATGTTCGGGTGCGATCTTCAGTAATCCGCCAACGTGGTGCGAGACCAGTTCCTTTACATATTCGGGCGAACGGACAGCAAGGTCGTAACGCAGACCGGAGCTGACCAGAATCTTTTTGATGCCGGGTATCGCACGTGCCTTGCGATACAACTGGATCAGCTTGCTGTGATCGGTATTCAGATTCGAGCAGATACCAGGGAACACGCACGACAGTCGCCGGCACGATTCTTCGATGCGCTTGTCGCGGCAGGCGAGACGATACATATTCGCAGTCGGGCCGCCCAGATCGGAAATTGTGCCGGTAAAGCCTTTGACCTTGTCGCGGATCAGTTCGATCTCGCGCAGGATGGAGGGCTCGGAGCGGCTCTGGATAATCCGGCCTTCATGCTCGGTAATCGAGCAGAAGGTACAGCCACCGAAGCAGCCACGCATGATGTTGACCGAGAAGCGGATCATTTCCCAGGCAGGAATGCGCGCCTTGCCATACACCGGATGCGGCGCACGTGCATAGTTCATGTCGTACACGCCATCCATCTCATCCATTGCCAGCGGCAATGGCGGCGGATTGATCCAGACGTCACGTTCGCCATGTGCCTGCACCAGCGCACGCGCATTGCCCGGGTTGGATTCCAGATGGAACACACGCGAGGCATGCGCATACAAAACCGGATCATCCTTCACCTGATCGTAGGACGGCAGGCGTACCACGGTCTTGTTGCGGACCTCTTTCTCTGCTTCACGGCGCTCTTCGCGCGACATGATTTTGATGACTTTGACGGGGGTTTCTGCTGGTTTGGATGGTTCTGTGGTTGCGCCGTCCAGGGCCGGATTCGATGTCGTATTGGATGAATCAGCGGATGTCTTGCAGCTCTCCGTGTTTTTCATCTTCATTTCATACGGATCGGGATGTGCATCGATCTTGCCCGGTGTATCCACGCGGGTGGAATTGGCTTCGGCCCATTCCGGCGTCGGGCGCCAGCCAGCAGGCACCATGAAGGCCGTGCCGCGCAAATCACGGATATTGCCGATTGGTTCGCCTGCAGCGAGTCGATGGGTCAGATCGACCAGTGCACGTTCGGCATTGCCAAAGATCAACAGGTCGGCCTTGGAGTCGGGCAGCACCGAGCGGCGTACCTTGTCTGACCAGTAATCGTAGTGCGCGATACGGCGCAGGCTGGCTTCGATACTGCCGATTACGACATTGATGCCCGGATAGGCTTCGCGCACACGTTGCGCATATACGGTGACCGCGCGATCTGGTCGCTTGTTCGGTTCGCCATTCGGCGTGTAGGCGTCATCCGAGCGAATCTTGCGATCGGCCGTGTATCGGTTGATCATCGAATCCATATTGCCGGCGGTGATGCCGAAGTACAGATTGGGTTTGCCCAGTGCGCGGAAAGGTTCTGCCGAATGCCAGTCAGGTTGACTGATGATGCCGACGCGGAAACCTTGCGCTTCCAACAGACGTCCAACCAGCGCCATGCCAAAACTCGGATGATCGATATAGGCGTCGCCCGTGACCAGAATCACATCGCAGCTGTCCCAGCCCAGCTTGTCCATTTCCGCCCGCGACATCGGCAGAAACGGTGCCGGTTTGACGGCACGCGCTTTTGAAACAGGGTAGGAGAAAAGATTCTTGGGTACGGCGCTCATGGTGACATTCTGCAAACTAGACAGCACGCTTTTCCAACAAAGAAAACGGGCTGACGGGAGAAGGCGACAGTATGACAGCTTTGCCCGCCGGGATTTGTCTTTCGATGTAAACGGCGCCGGAAAACCACGCTTTCACGATATGTTTCCAGTGCCAAATCGACACGCAGGTGTGATGAACACTCATTTTTTTTGAAAAGCAGCCGTTACAGAAACAAGAAAGCGGTAATCCGCAGCACGCGTCTGATCATATCGGGGCGTGGCCTGCGGCATTTTTAAATCCTGCGGCCGGGGGCCGCGCGCGAGGTATGGCATGGGCATCACCATTTCCGGTTTTACAAGTACGCAATCGTCATCCACGATTCCTGCCGGCACAACGGCAACGGCTGGCAAGACAGTTGATCAGAAGACGTCGATTCAGGATGTATCTGCCGACAAGGTTTCGCTGGGTAACCAGAACAGTGACGAATCGCTGACCTATCTGAATCCGCGCAACAAAGGCAGCGGCGTGGCGGCGACGCAGCAGGATTTACAGGCCATGCTGGAAGAGTCTGATCGTCAGGCGCAGGAGATGATCAACCTGATTCTGTCCATGGTAAATCGTCAGGGCACCACACTGGAAAAAATCATCAGTGGTGAAGACGTGCTGCAGGCCGATCCGGAAACGATTGCGGCAGCGCAGGAAGCGGTCTCGGAAGAAGGCGAATGGGGCGTGACCAAGACTGCAGAACGTATTCTCAGTTTTGCCAAGAGTGTGATTGGCGATGATGAATCGAAGATCGACCAGATTCGTGCTGCCGTGGAACAAGGCTTTAACGAAGCAACCAAGGCACTCGGCGGCAAATTGCCTGAGATCAGTGAAAAAACCTATGCAGCCGTGATGGCTGAATTTGATCGCTGGAAAGCAGAAGGCTTGTCCGATGTGAAAGCAACGCAAGAACCTTCAAAACAAGCGTCAAAAGAAACAGAGACAGTCGCGTCCTGATAATTGTGTCTTGATCGATACGGACTTGTTAAAAAATGTTTCGTCAGAGGAGAACTTAAGCCGATATTGTTTGGCAGTTCTCCCATGAATACGGTATAAAGTTTCCTCCCGGAACACAATTGGACACATTTTCATGTGCCCATGCGGTAGACGGCGATGCACAGTACTCAACAATAATTTGCATCGCTGCGTTTCGGGTTGTCACGACGCAGGTCGGCGGCGGGGAAGCTTTCAGGGAATCCCACTTCTGCTCATCGTCCTGCGGCAGCACACAAGCATTATTAATTCAGGAGACACGATGCGCATCGCGAACATGAAGATAGGCACCCGGCTTGGCTTGGGATTTGGTTTGATCCTGTTGCTGGTCATTGCCATGGGCATAACGGGCATTATGCGTCTCGAAAATATCAATCAGGCTAGCCGCCAACTGGTTGATGAATCCTTGGCCAAACAAAAAACGGCGCAAACGTGGCTGATGGGGACCAGTGTCAATGCGACACGTGCACTGGCTTTGGTGAAGGCTGGTGATGCCGATACGCAGGATTTCTTCCAGAAAGAAATGACGGCGCAAACCAAGGACATCGACGCTATCCAGAAAGGTCTCGAAGACAAGATCAGCACCGACAAGGAAAAAGCCCTGTTCGCCGATGTCGCGCAGCGCCGTACGGCCTATGTCGATATTCGCCGCGGCATTATCCAGTTGAAATCGGCCGGTTCACTGGCTGAAGCGAATGAACAGATTGCCTCGCGCATGATTCCGGCGCTGAATGCCTACGTGGACAGCGTCAAGGCTGTGCTGGCGCACTACGACGAGGAAGTGGCGCAATCGGATGCATCGATTACCGACGATTACCAGTCCGGCCGCATGACGCTGATCATCGGTGCGGTCATCGCGACTTTGCTGGGCGCGCTGATTGCATGGCGTCTAACTGCCGGTATTACCGCGCCATTGCGTGAGGCAGTCAAAGTTGCCGAGTCGGTTGCAGAAGGTGACCTGACCGTTCGCAACAATCTGCCAGCATCGGAAGACGAGCCAGGCCAGTTGCTGGCGGCATTGGGTCGCATGCAGGACAACCTGATGAAGATCGTCAGCCAGATTCGTATGGGTACGGACACGATTGCGACGGCGTCGAGCGAGATCGCCAGCGGCAATCTGGATCTGTCGTCGCGTACCGAAGAGCAAGCCAGCTCACTGGAAGAAACAGCTTCGTCGATGGAAGAGCTGACCTCGACCGTCAAGCAGAATGCAGACAACTCGCGCCAAGCCAATCAACTGGCAGTGGCCGCATCCAGCGTGGCAATCAAAGGCGGTACGGTGGTGTCGCAAGTGGTCGACACGATGGGCGAGATCAACACCTCGGCACGCAAGATTGTGGACATCATCGGCGTCATCGATGGCATCGCTTTCCAGACCAATATTCTGGCGTTAAACGCAGCAGTGGAAGCAGCACGTGCGGGAGAACAGGGGCGTGGTTTTGCCGTGGTGGCAACCGAAGTGCGCAATCTTGCACAACGGTCTGCTGCAGCAGCGAAAGAAATCAAGGCACTCATCAGCGATTCCGTCGAGAAGGTCGATGCAGGCAGCAAACAGGTTGCCGAAGCCGGTACCACGATGGATGAGATCGTCGATGGCGTGAAGCGCGTGGCCGACATCATGGCTGAAATTACCGCTGCCAGCCAGGAGCAGAGCGACGGGATCGAACAGGTCAATCAGGCGATCACCCAGATGGATCAGGTTACCCAGCAGAATGCCGCATTGGTGGAAGAAGCGGCAGCGGCAGCAGAATCCTTGCAGGATCAGGCCAAAGGCCTGGCGCAAGCCGTCAGCGTGTTTCGTATCAATGGTAGTATGTCAGTCGCATTGGCAGAGCAGCCTGTGCGCCGTACGGTCCAGTCCACCGCACAGCGTGCGCCGGTCGTTGCCAAAGCCGCGGCACCGGCAGCGATTGAACGCAAACCTGCGCCACCAGCCAAGCCAACACAGAACAACGATGACTGGGAAGAGTTCTGATCGTAATGAGTCAAGGCGGCAATGCCGTCTGCATAAACAAAAAGGGATTCTGTAAAACAGAATCCCTTTTTGTTTATGACGACTGATTAACTTACTTGTTCAGCAGTTTGCTATGGAAGGCGATGTGATCTTCCATGAACGTGGAGATGAAGTAGTAGTTGTGATCGTATCCAGCATGTCGGCGTAGCGTCAGTGGTTGTTCTGCTGCCCAGCAGGCCATTTCAAAATGATGCGGTAGCAGTTCGGTTTCCAGAAACTGATCGTCCAGACCCTGATCGATCAGAATGCCGTCCGGGAAGGGGGTCTTGCGTTCACGCATCAGTGCGCTGGCATCATGCTGCGCCCATTGCGACTGATCGCTGCCCAGATAATTCGAGAATGCCTTCTGTCCCCATGGGCAATGCGATGGTGCGGCGATGGGTGCGAAGGCCGAGACCGACTTGAAAATCTCGGGATGCCGCAACGCCAGTGTCAGTGCGCCGTGACCACCCATCGAATGACCGAACACGCCGATACGATCGGGCAAGGCAGGGAATTCGTTGATGATCAGCGAGCGTAATTCCTGCACGACAAACGATTCCATACGGAAGTGTGTCGCCCAGGGTTGTTGCGTTGCATCGAGGTAGAAGCCGGCACCGTGGCCGAAATCCCAGCTGTCAGCTGCACCTTTGATACCGGTACGGCGCGGGCTGGTATCGCAGGAAACCAGCATGATGCCGTGCTCGGCAGCGTAGCGCTGTGCGCCGCCCTTGATCATGAAGGTTTCTTCGGTGCAGGTCAGACCGGCCAGGTAAAACAGAACCGGTACCTTCTTGTTCCTTGCTTGTGGTGGCTGATAGACCGAGAACGTCATCGGCAAGCCGGTTGACGTTGATTCGATCTTGTAAAAGCCTTGCAGACCATTGAAGCACTTGTGCTGACTGATGATTTCCACTTCTTCCTCGACTTCCAGACTTGAGAATGGTGACGCGATAAAACTTGACCGGCAAATTAATACAGGACGACGGAGCGGATCGACTCGCCGCTCTTCATCAAATCAAAACCTTCGTTGATGCGATCAAGTGGCAGCGTGTGCGTGATCAGATCATCAATGTTGAGCTTGCCGTCCATGTACCAGTCAACAATCTTCGGTACGTCGGTACGGCCGCGTGCACCGCCGAAGGCCGAGCCTTTCCATTCGCGGCCGGTCACCAGCTGGAACGGACGCGTGCTGATTTCTGCACCGGCTTCTGCCACGCCGATGACGATCGATTTGCCCCAGCCCTTGTGGCAGCATTCGAGCGCCTGGCGCATGACCTTGGTATTGCCGATGCATTCAAAACTGTAATCGGCACCACCGTCGGTCAGCTGGACGATGGCATCGACCACGTTTTCGACATCGTTCGGGTTGATGAAGTGCGTCATGCCGAACTTGCGAGCCATGGCTTCGCGGCCTGGATTGATGTCGACCCCGATGATCTTGTCGGCCCCGACCATCTTGGCGGCCTGAATCACGTTCAGGCCGATACCACCGAGGCCGAACACGACGACGTTGGCGCCTGCTTCAACTTTTGCGGTGAACAGGACCGCGCCGACGCCCGTGGTGACACCGCAACCGATATAGCAAACCTTGTCAAACGGCGCATCTTCACGAATCTTGGCCAGTGCGATTTCAGGCACCACAATGTAGTTCGAGAAGGTCGACGTACCCATGTAATGGAAAATCGGTTTGCCATCGAGCGAGAAGCGGCTGGTTGCATCCGGCATCAGGCCGCGGCCTTGCGTGGAGCGAATCTTCTGGCACAGATTGGTCTTCTGCGAGAGGCAGAATTTGCACTCGCGGCATTCCGGCGTGTAGAGCGGAATGACGTGATCGTTCTTCTTCAGGCTTTTGACACCAGGGCCGACATCCACCACGACGCCTGCGCCTTCATGGCCCAGAATCGCAGGGAAGATGCCTTCCGGATCGGCGCCTGACAGCGTGTAGTAATCGGTGTGGCAAATGCCGGTTGCCTTGATTTCCACCAGCACTTCGCCTTCGCGCGGGCCTCCGAGTTCGACTTCTTCGATGGTCAGTGGTTGTCCTGCTTTCCAGGCGACGGCGGCTTTGGTCTTCATGGCGGTCCTTGGGTGAATATGATGAAGGCGAAATGAT
Source organism: Oxalicibacterium faecigallinarum (assembly GCF_014635705.1). Lineage (GTDB taxonomy): Bacteria > Pseudomonadota > Gammaproteobacteria > Burkholderiales > Burkholderiaceae_D > Oxalicibacterium > Oxalicibacterium faecigallinarum. The sequence goes on from NZ_BMDI01000001.1 coordinate 160,942, forward strand.
ACGTGATGCGTGCGGATGTTGCTTTCCGCAACGAGAGATGCCTGCCGCATGATGACGGCAGGCAGAAGGTCTTACTTGGCTGCTTCCGACTCGACCTCGGCTTCCGGCAGTACGACGTTGACGTCCAATACTTCCAGCGTACCCTGACTGTTGAGCGAAATCTTAATGTCTTCCGGATTGACCTTGACGTACTTCGAGATCACGGCAATCAATTCCTGATGCAGCGCAGGCAAAAAGTCAGGACCGGCACGGCCATTGCGCTCGCGCGCGATGATGATCTGCAGCCGCTCCTTGGCCGCCGATGCGGTTTTCGGTTTGGAATTGAACAGGAAGGAGAGCAGTGACATGGTTACTTACCTCCAAACAAACGTGCCAGCAGGCCAGGCTTTTCGTAGTCGGTAAAGCGCAACGGCAATTCTTCACCAAGGAAGCGCGAGACGACATCCTTATAGGCTTCCGACACTTCGCTGCCCTCGATATGGATGGCAGGATTGCCGGCGTTGGACGCGTGCAGCACCGATTCCGATTCCGGGATGATGCCGATCAGCGGAATACGCAGAATTTCCTGCACGTCGGTGTACGACAGCATTTCACCCGCTTCGACACGTTTTGGCACGTAGCGGGTAATCAGCAAATGCTCCTTGACCGGCTCTTGGCCATTGAGCGCACGGCGCGATTTTGCCTGGATGATGCCGAGAATACGGTCGGAGTCACGTACCGAAGAGACTTCCGGATTGGTAACGATGATCGCTTCATCCGCAAAGGTCAGCGCCATGACGGCACCGTGTTCGATACCGGCTGGCGAATCGCAGATGATGTATTCGAAATCCATCGCCTTCAGATCGTTGAGCACACGCTCGACGCCTTCTTCCGACAGCGCATCCTTGTCGCGCGTTTGCGAAGCAGGCAGAACGAACAGGTTGTCGCAATGCTTGTCCTTGATCAGAGCCTGATTCAGCGTCGCTTCCTGATTGACGACATTGATCAGATCGTAGACCACCCGGCGTTCGCAACCCATGATCAGGTCGAGATTACGCAGGCCGACGTCAAAGTCGATCACGACCGTTTTGTGGCCGCGCATGGCGAGGCCGGAGGAGAAGCTCGCGCTGGAAGTGGTTTTGCCGACGCCACCTTTACCCGACGTCACGACGATGATTTTTGCCAAAGTAAGCCCCTTTTTTAGAGATTAATCTGCGAGAGATTGATTGTTATGCTGCTGCCTTGATCGGCAGCATGTCGATACGATCGCCAACCAGACGCACCTGCATGGTTTTGCGGGCCTGATCGGCTGGTAAGCCATTTTCAAATGTGCGATACATGCCGGCGATCGAAACCAGTTCGGCTTCCATGCTCAGCGTAAAAATACGTGCTTCGGTATTGCCGCTTGCACCAGCCAGTGCACGACCGCGCAAGGGCGCATAGACGTGAATGCTGCCGTCGGCGATGACTTCGGCGCCGTTATTGACGGCGGCCGTGATCACCAGATCGGCACCGCGCGCATACACGCGCTGACCGGCACGAACCGGCGTGTCGATGATCATCGTATTGGCAGCAAACTGTGCAGGAGCCGCTTGCGGGGCCGCAGCAACCGGCGTGGCCTCGACCGCAGCAACTTCAACAGCGGCGGCAGGCGACAAATCGATTTCTGCCTGATGCGGCGTGGCTTGAAGCTGCGCATCAGTCGCGTCAACTTCTTCTGTGCGTGGTTTGACGCTGCCATCGATGCTCAGACCGTGCGCGGCAATCTCGCTCACCATATCCGGCGTCGCGTTGCGTACGGCAACGGCGTTGAGTCGATAGGATTTGAGCAGGGCAGCGATACCCGCCCAGTCGATAGTCGTGCCGCTTTCCAGCGAGCCGACATCAATGACGGCAAATTCATCATCGAAGAAATCGGCATTGCCGCCCGTCATTTCCTGCATCGCCTTGTCGAGCACGGTCAGATTGGCGTCGTGCAGAATCGCGGAGACGGCCACAACGGTGGAAATTTTGATTTCGATCGGCTTACGGGTTGGACTTTTGGACATGGAGCGTTGGACGATGCAAAGAGCGATTAGGTTTCCGGCTGGTAATGCGATTTTTGTTTCACAGAACGGCCTGCAAAAAACAGCCGGCAAATAACAGGCGGTATTATAACCCTTGCAACGCCTGATTCGGCCTCGGCGCAATGGGAAGATGCGGGTATTTTCGGCAGGCAAGCCGCGCTGGTATTGGGCTGCTTGTGACAAGAAGGAGCGCGTGTAGAATAGCCCCCTTTTTTGCCGGAGCAAGTCATGTGGTTCAAGAATCTTCAGGTCTATCGTCTTCCCGCCCCATGGCAGATTACCGCTGAGAAGCTGGAAGCCGATCTGGCACCGCATGCCTTCCAGCCATGTTCCAGTCTTGAGATGCAAAGCCAGGGCTGGATTTCCCCACGTGAAAATGGCCAGTTGGTCTACTCCATCAACAAGCAGATGCTGCTGTTGCTGGGCACCGAGAAAAAACTGCTGCCGACCACGGTCATCAATCAGGTGACCAAGATCAAGGCGGCGGAAATCGAAGAGCAGCAGGGCTTCAAGCCGGGCCGTAAACAGATGAAGGAGCTCAAGGAGCAGGTTACCGACGATCTGTTGCCACGTGCATTCAGCGTCTGGCGCTCGACCTGGGTCTGGATCGATCCGGTCAATGGCTGGCTGGTGGTCGATGCCGGCAGTCAGGCCAAAGCGGATGAAGTGCTGAAACTGCTCTTCAAATCGATTGACAAGCTACCGCTGGAAACGCTGCACGTCGCGCAGTCGCCGGTTGCCGCCATGACTGACTGGCTGGTCGCGGATGAAGCGCCGGGGGGCTTTACCGTTGATCAGGATACCGAGTTGCGTTCCAATACCGAAGGCAAGGCAACGGTACGTTATGTGCGTCATACGCTCGACCCGGATGACGTGCGTCGTCACATCACGGCAGGCAAGCAATGTACGCGTCTGGCGATGACCTGGGCTGATCGCATTTCCTTTGTGCTGACCGAGAACCTGACCATCAAGCGTATCGCGCCGCTGGATGTGATCAAGGAAAACAGCGATTCGACCGCGCAGAACGACGACGAGCGTTTTGATTCCGACATCATGCTGATGACGGGGGAGTTGAGCAAGCTGCTGGCTGATCTGATGCAGGCGCTGGGCGGTGAGGTCAAACAGCCGGGTTTGTAAGAATCCAGACAAGTTTGTGCGGTATAAGGTAGGTGCAAAATGCCGGCGAGTGCGCTACGCTGGCATGCGTCATCCGCCTATCTTCTTTCTCGAAACAGCATGGAAATTCAAGTCTCCGATATCGGACACATCATTCAACTGTCGGTTGCGCCGGTCTTTCTTTTGACCGGTGTGGGCACGACATTGACCGTGCTGACCAACCGTCTGGGTCGTATCACCGATCGCTCGCGTGTGCTGGAAGAGCGTCTGCGTACCACGACGGACGAAGCAGTGCGCGACGAGTTGCAGTCGGAACTCAACTCGCTCTATCCACGCGCGCACATGATCAACCGCGCCATTATTTTCAGCACCGCGTGTGCGTTGATGGTGGCAACCGTGATTGCTTCGTTGTTTCTTGGTGATGCATTGAACGTTGATTTGTCCAAATTCATCGCAATCGCATTCATCACGGCGATGTTTTCACTGGTGCTGGGATTCATCTTTCTGCTTAAAGAGATTCTTGTTGCAACGGGTACGCTCTATCGCAGCAAGATCGTGCCGATCGAGCGGATAGAACGCTGATAAAAGGGATGCCGCGGCATCCCTTTTTATTTTGGTGACGCTTGGTAGAACCTCTTCATCAAGGTCGTTCGAGAATGCGTGGCCCACTTCCTTCCTTGCCGAGGCGATCATCGGGATTACGCAACGGACAATCTTCCAGTGACAGGCAGCCACAGCCGATGCATTGATCCAGCTCATCGCGCAAACGTGTCAGGCGTTCGATACGTTCATTCATGCTTTCCCGCCAGTGCGATGACAGTTTCTCCCAGTCCTTTGACGTCAGCTTGCTGCCTTGCGGATAGCTGTCCAGCGTCGTCTTGATCTCTTCCAGTGAAATACCGGCGCGTTGTGCAACTTTGATGATGGCGATGCGACGTAAAACGCCAGCAGGAAAGCGTCGTTGATTACCCGCTGTGCGTATGCTCTGGATCAAGCCTTTGGATTCATAGAAATGAATAGCTGAAACGGCGACACCGCTACGCGTGGCTACTTCGCCAATTGTTAGCTGGCGCGAAGATACGGAAACCGGCGTCGATATTATCCCTGCCATGTTACTTGACCTCAAGTTAAGTTGAGGTTTTATACTGCGATCCGACTTATTTGACAACCCTGATAAGCGTGCCGGTGCTCTTTTTGTGAGCCGACGCTAATCGTCAACGCAAGCGGAGAGAGTGGATGCAAGGGCAGATGGAGGCAGTACTGGAAAGTCGTTGGTTATGGCTGACCGCACGCGTGTTGATCGTCGTGGTGTTTGCTGCATCCGGTTTGGCAAAGCTCATTGATTTTGATGGCGGGTTGGCAGAAATGCGTCAGGCGGGATTGGAGCCGGCGTGGCTGTTCAATATCCTGGTCATCGCTGTCTTGCTCGTGGGAGCATTGCTGATCCTGCTGGATCGCGCCTTGTGGCTGGGTGCTGCTGCCCTTGCTGTCTTCCTTGCACTGACGATTGTGATCGTGCATCACTTCTGGTCACTGCCGGAACCGCAAGCCATGCTTTCAATGTTCCTTGCGCTGGAACATTTGTCCGTGATCGGTGGATTGATTGCTGTGGCCATCGCGAGTCATCTGCGCAATCAGTGGTTGCAGGCGATGCAGCGCTGGAATACATCTACCAACTGATAAATAAGCATCCCGAAGACGACTAGCGTTTTCGGGATGTTTATTTTCTGATTGAGCGTGATCTAGCTATTCCAGCCAAAGCGAACGCGCGCCCGCCACCCCAGCCAGAGGCCGCCAAACATGAAAACGGCGAAGATCCAGCCGGATGCCGCGCCAGCCATGATGCCGGATAACAGCGTGCCAACGGTGCAGCCGAGTGCAACCATCGATCCCCAGCCCATCAGGACGCCGCCGAGTAGGGCGCGCACGACTTCAAACAGGCGTGGGCGACGCAGTTTGAAATCACCGGCAGACAAGGCCGCAGCGAGAGAGCCGATGATCAATGCCACGATGAAAGCGCCGTTCGGTGACCACAAGGTTTCCTTGATGCGTGTTGCACAACCGGAGAAGGTATCGAGGCCTTCCAGTCGCGTGGGGAGCAGATGCGCACTGTCAGCTGTGGTACGCGCCAGACTACCGAGTTCTGCCGTCACGCCCAGCGGGCCAAGACGGAAATAGGCCAGTACGCCGATAAAGCCAACCAGAATCCCGCCGGCATACGTCGGCCAGCGTCGTTGCCACGGATCGCTATTGGGGGCGCTTTCCGGTTTGCGATGCTGCCGCCACAACCAGATCGCAACGGCTGCCAGCGCAAACAGTTGCAGCGCCACCGATCCACCGTACCCGAGATGATGTGGCAGCCAGACAATTGGCGCTTCCTGAATCGCAGCCAGGTACAGGGTGTTCCAGCTGAGAAAGCCGAGGAAGAAGCCAAACAAGGTGCCGAGCAGCGCAAAAGGTGACAGCACCGAGCCTTCGCCAAGGCGATACAGATGCGCGCTGATGCACGAGCCTGACAAGGCCATGCCGAGTCCGAAGCTGAACGCGCCTGCGCCCAGGACCCAGCTGATCGGACCAATATGCGCTTGTGGCGGCAGTCTGCCCGGTGCTGGTACTGGCAGGAAGGCACCAAATACCAGGTGATAGCCAAGAATGCCAACCGCGAGCGCGACCACAATCCCGAGCAGGCCACGCACATCGCGCCGCTCGTAAAAGTCACGACTGACGCAAAAGAAGCAAAAGCGAGAGCGTTGAAGAACGATACCGAATGCCGTGCCGAACAGCGCCGCTAAAGCAAGATCGCGCCCGCTGTCGGCAAAAGAGCCGAGAGCGAGCGCGAACAGGATTGCAGCAATGAAGGCAATGGCAGACGGCACCAACCGCCGCAAGGGCGGTAATGCCGCATCAGCCATCGTTATTTACCGCCCCATACCGTACCAGCAGGGTTGGAAACAGGGACGCCAACCGCGTTACCGTACTCGGTCCACGAACCGTCGTAGTTGCGCACGTCATAGCCCAGCAGTTTGGACAAGGCAAACCAGGTGTGGCTCGAGCGCTCGCCGATACGGCAGTAGGTGATGACCGGCTTGGTGCCATCGATGCCAACTGCACCATAGATTTTTTTCAGCTCTTCCACCGATTTGAAGGTGCCGTCAGCTGCCACTGCCTGACCCCAGGGAACGTTGGCTGCGCCTGGCACGTGGCCGGCACGGACTGCCAGTTCCTGAACGCCTGCCGGTGCGAAGATCTTGCCGCTGTATTCGTCAGCCGAACGGATGTCGACCAGTTTGGCATCACTTTTCTTTTCAGCCACGGCGACGACGTCAGCCAGACGGGCGCGCAGTTTTTGGTTGGCCGGGGAAACCTTGATGTTGCCGGCAGCGTGCTGCTTGGCCACTGGGGTCAGCGGACGATTTTCTGCTTCCCATTTTTTTCGGCCGCCATCGAGCAGTTTGACGTTCTTGACGCCATAGATATCGAATACCCATGCGCCCCAGGCTGCAAACCAGTTGTTGGTGTCGCCGTACAGAACGACAGTGCTGTCGTTGTTGACACCGGCATTGCGCAGCAGTTTTTCAAAGTCCTGCTGGCTGGCGATATCACGTCGGACCGGATCGACCAGATCGGTATGCCACGACACGTTGGTCGCGCCCTGGATGTGACCGCGCTCAAACAGGCCTGGATTCACGCTGACTTCGATCAGACGCAGTTTCGGGTCATTGATGTTTTTTTCCAGCCAGTCGGTGCTGACGAGGAAGTCGCTAGGCGCGGCATGTGCTGTACCAAACAGCAGGGTGCCTGCGACGAGCAGGGTTTTGACGAGCTTCATGGGTTCTCCGTAGTTGTTAAGAAATCGTTAGTCACATTAATCAAACGATTGCCAGTCGACAACGAAGCTTTTTCAATATCGATATGCAAAAACCGAATGAAGACTGCCTCTCTTGGTAACAAACTTCCTGTTTTAACAATTGTTAAATATGTTAAATTATCGTAATTAAATTGCAAATTTATCAACGATGCTGAAAAGGAGCGTTATGCAGTCAAGTCGTAAAAACGGGTGGATGAAGTGTGCAGGGGCAGTCGCCTTGATGACCGCCTTGGCAGGGTGTGCAACACAGGGCGAACAGCAGGCAACCAAAGTCCGACCGCCAGTGATGACCAGTGAGACCTTGAAGGACATGTCGGCTGATCAGGCAATCCAGCTTTTGCAGGAAGGCAATGCGCGTTTTGTGTCCGGCACGCCGACACCGCATAACTATCGGCAACAGGTCAGGACCACGGGCTCAAACGGCCAGTTTCCGTTTGCCAGCATTGTGAGTTGCATTGACTCCCGCTCGGCGCCTTCCGTGATTTTCGATTTGGGTATTGGGGACATTTTCAGTACCCGCGTCGCAGGTAACGTGATCAATGAAGATATTCTCGGCAGTCTCGAATACGGCTCCAAGGTCGTCGGTACCAAACTGATTGTGGTGTTGGGTCACACGTCATGTGGTGCCGTCAAAGGCGCTTGCGACAACGTGGAAATGGGCAATCTGAGTGGCCTGTTGGCCAAGATTCGTCCGGCGGTCGACGTGACTGCTGATGTGAATGGTCCGGATCGGAGTTCACATAATTATCGGTTTGTAGACGCCGTGGCCGAAAATAACGTCAGGCTGATGGTGCAATCCATGCATGAGAAAAGTCCCGTGCTGCGAGAAATGGCGGCCAGCGGCCAAATCAAGATCGTTGGCGCCATGCTCGATGTCAAGACTGGCAAGGTCAAGTTTCTTTAAGTGGCATGTATAAAAAAGCCGACGAAAACGTCGGCTTTTTTACGCGGGCGAGCAATCAGGCAGTTGCTTAGTAGGTTGGGGGTACATAACCCTGTGCCTGATCCGCACCTTCGCCAAAAAAGTGTTTTTCCATCTGTGCAGCCAGGTACTTGCGTGCGCGCACATCTGCCAGGTTCAGACGGTTCTCGTTCACGAGCATGGTTTGATGCTTGAGCCATGCGGCCCAGGCTTCTTTCGAAACGCTTTCATAAATGCGTTTGCCGAGTTCGCCCGGATACGGAGGAAAGTCCAGACCTTCCGCTTCCTTGTCGAGTTTGATGCAGTGAACCATGCGAGTCATTGTTGTCTTCCTTTTACTAGCCTGTCGCGTCGATGCGCGATCCGGGTTAAGTGAATGCCGCCGCCATGTCAGCGTCGGCAAGATACATTTGGCGCTGTTTTACAGTGCGCGCTGCTCAAGTGAAACCAGCATTATAAATTCTTCACGAAGACCAGTGATTTGCGCTGCCAGTTGTACATGCTTTGGCGATCCTTGGGCAGGCTGTCTACCGTAGCCGGGATGAAGCCGCGCTTGAGGAACCAGTGTGCCGTGCGCGTGGTAAGAACAAACAGCTTTTTCAAGCCAGCAGCGCGGGCACGGTTTTCCATGTGTTTAAGCAGACGTTCGCCATCGCCCTGGGTTTGCGCATCCGGGCTGACAATCAGGCAAGCCATCTCGGCCATCTTGTCATCCGGGAAGGGATAGAGGGCCGCGCAACCAAAGATCACGCCGTCATGCTCGATCACGGAGAAGTGGTCGATCTCGCGTTCGATCAGCTCACGCGGACGCTTGACCAGCGTGCCATCGGCTTCGTGCGGCTCGATCAGTTTGAGAATGCCGCCGACATCCTCGATGGTCGCCTGCCGCAGACTTTCAAGGTTTTCGTAGCTGACCATGGTGCCGACGCCGTCGTGCGTAAAGACTTCGAGCAACGCCGCGCCGTCAATGTCATACGGGACGATGTGGGCACGCGGCACACCATGACGCGTGGCGCGCACGCAATGCTGCAAATAGAAAGCGACATCGGGCGGAAGCTCGCTGCGATCCAGCAGTCGTTCTGCCTGCAGCGATGTCAGTTCGCGGATATCGTCGCCAGCGGCGTTCGACATTAGCGGTGTCTCGCTCAGGAAGATCAGTTTGTCTGCACGCAGGGCGGTAGCGGTCGCCACTGCCACGTCTTCCATCGTCAGGTTGAAGACCTCGCCGGTAGGGGAAAAGCCGAGCGGCGACAGCATGACCATGCCGCCTGCATTCAAAATCGGGTGGATCGCTTCGTACGCAATCTTGCGGGTGACGCCGGTCAGTTCCAGATCGACGCCTTCGATCACGCCGAGTGGGCGTGCAGTCACAAAGTTGCCGGAAATGATGCGTATTGTCGAACCCGCCATGGGTGTATTCGGCAAGCCCTGACTGAATGCCGCTTCAATATCGAGGCGCAGCTCGCCGGCAGCTTCCTTCGCGCATTCCATGGCAGCAGTGTCGGTGATGCGCAGGCCATTGTGGAAACGCGCCTCGACATTGCGCAGGGCAAGTTGTTCCTCGACTTGCGGCCGCGAGCCGTGCACGATCACGACCTTGATGCCGAGCGCATGCAGCAGAGACAGATCCTGCGCCAGTACGGGGAGGGCGCCAGCCTTGACCAGTTCACCCGGGAATGCGATCACAAAAGTCTTGCCGCGAAACGCGTGGATATATGGCGCGACAGAGCGCAGCCACTGGACGAATTGATCAGGATTTTCCATGTCGAGCATTATAACCATAGCAATCCTTTTGGCAGGGCACGCTCCGTCACTGTTTTACGCAGATTTGCGCAAGATGTGCAAAGGTGCCACGGTGTGTCGGCCCGAGTGGCGGGAGACTGAATGGCAGCGGATAAGCTCTGTATAATTCCAGCCCACATGTCTGCATCAGAATCCACCCCAAAATCCGTACTGCCGCGCCGCGATCGTCCATCGCGTGATACCCGTGCGGAAGCTGTGCCGCCCGTACGTAATCCGCTGCCTGCGATCACTTTTCCCGAAGAACTGCCGGTATCCGGTCGCCGGGACGAAATCGCGCTCGCCATTCAGAACAATCAGGTCGTCATCGTCAGTGGTGAAACCGGTTCCGGCAAGACCACACAGTTGCCCAAGATTTGTCTGGAACTTGGCCGGGGCGAGAAGGGGCTGATCGGTCACACCCAGCCACGCCGGATTGCCGCATCCTCGACTGCCAAGCGCATCGCGCAAGAACTTGGTTCGCCACCGGGCGAGCATGTGGGTTTCAAGGTGCGCTTCAACGATACGCTGACCAAGGGCGCGTGGGTGAAGTTGATGACGGACGGTATCCTGCTGGCCGAAACGCAGACGGATCCCTTGCTGCGCCAGTACGACACCATCATCATCGATGAGGCGCATGAGCGCAGTCTCAACATCGATTTTCTGCTGGGTTATCTCAAGCAATTACTGCCCAAGCGGCCCGACCTCAAGATCATCATTACCTCGGCAACCATCGACGCAGATCGTTTTGCGCGTCACTTTGGGCGTGGCGATACACCTGCACCGGTGATTGAAGTATCCGGTCGCCTGTATCCGGTCGAGATCCGTTATCGCCCCGTCGAGCCATTCGACAAGAATGCCCAAAATAATCCCGGCGGCAATCCCAATGCAACATCCGATGCTGCGCAGGCCCGTCGCTCGGCGCTGGCAGCGAAAGAACGCGGTCAGCGTGATCTGATGGATGCGGTGGTCGATGCCGTGGACGAACTGGCACGTATCGGTTCGGGTGATGTGCTGGTCTTCCTGCCGGGCGAGCGCGAGATTCGTGATGCGGCAGAAGCCTTGCGCAAGCATCATCCGCCGCATGTGGAAATCCTCCCGCTGTTTGCACGGTTGTCCGCGCAAGAGCAGGAGCGGGTCTTCAAGCCGAGCAATGCACGTCGCATCGTTCTTGCGACCAACGTTGCGGAAACCTCGCTGACCGTTCCAGGGATTCGCTACGTGGTCGATGCCGGTCTGGCACGGGTGAAGCGTTACAGTTATCGCAATAAAGTCGAGCAACTGCAGATCGAGCCGGTTGCGCAATCTGCTGCCAATCAGCGCGCAGGCCGTTGCGGCCGTGTTGCCGCGGGTGTCTGCATTCGTCTGTACGACGAGCAGGATTATCTGTTGCGGCCGAAATTTACCGAGCCTGAAATTCTGCGTTCGTCATTGGCCTCTGTCATTCTGCGGATGAAGTCCCTGCATCTGACCGATGTCGAAACTTTTCCGTTTATCGAACCGCCGCTGGGTCGGGCGATTGCCGATGGCTATCAGTTGCTGCAGGAGCTTGGTGCGGTCGATGATGACAATAGGCTCACCAAGCTGGGGCGTGAACTGGCGCGTCTGCCGCTCGATCCGCGTGTCGGTCGCATGATTCTCGCTGCGAAGGAGAATGTCTGTCTGACCGAAGTACTCATCATCGCCTCGGCACTGTCGGTGCAGGACCCGCGTGATCGTCCGATGGAAGCGCAAAACGCTGCGGATGCGGCACACAAAAAATTCGCCGACGAGAAATCAGAATTCCAGAGCTATCTCAAAATCTGGAAATGGTTCAGCGACGCGATCGAACACAAAAAATCCAATCGGTTGTTGCAGGAGGAATGCCGCGCCAACTTTCTCTCGCAACTGCGCCTGCGTGAATGGCGCGATGTGCATTCGCAACTACTGACGATCGTGCGGGAGCAAGGCTGGCGGCTCAATGAAGCACCTGCTACGTACGAGCAGTTACACACGGCTTTGCTGACCGGCTTGCTCGGTAACATCGGTTTCAAGGCCGAGGATGAACCCCATTATCTTGGCGCACGCGGCATCAAGTTTCATATCTGGCCAGGCTCGTCTCTGATCAAGAAAGCGGGCAAGTGGATCATGGCGGCCGAACTGGTCGACACCACGCGTTTGTATGCACGCTGCATCGCGCAAATCCAGCCGGAATGGCTGGAACGTGTGGCCGGCCATTTGCTCAAGAAATCCTATGGCGAACCACGCTGGGAAAAACGTACGGCGCAAGTGTCTGCCTACGAACGCGCTACGCTGTATGGGTTAGTTGTCTACAGCCAGCGCCGCATCCAGTATGGCTTATTCCATCCTGCCGAAGCGCGAGAAATATTCATTCGCGATGCGCTGGTTGGTGGTGACTTCGAGACGCGCGCCCCATTCTTTGCACACAATCACAAGCTGGTGCGCGAGATCGAGAATCTCGAACACAAGTCGCGTCGTCTTGATGTGCTGGTCGATGACGAGCTGATCATTGCGTTCTACGACAAACTGATTCCGGCCGACGTGCATAACGGCATCAGTTTTGAAAAGTGGCACAAGGATGCGACAGCCAGGGAACCCAAGCTGCTTTATCTGAATCGTGACGACCTGATGCGGCATGAAGCGGCGGGTGTAACGACTGACCTGTTCCCCAAGTCCATGAACGTTGCCGGCGTCGGCATGACCTTGTCCTATCACTTCGAGCCCGGATCACCGCGTGATGGCGTGACGCTGACTGTGCCTTTGTATGCACTCAATCAGGTGTCGGCAGACCGGACCGAATGGCTGGTGCCCGGCATGCTGAAAGAGAAGGTGCATCTGCTGCTCAAATCACTGCCGCAAAAACTGCGTCGTCATTGCGTACCTTTGCCGGATTACGCAGCAGGGTTTTGTGATCGCGTGCAAGAGAAGCAAATCTTTGGCAGAGGCAGTCTGCTGGATGCCGTGATTGCCGACGTGCGTGAGCAGACCGGCATTGCCACCAAGACCACGGACTACAAGCTCGAAACCTTGTCCGCACATCAGTCCATGAATTTCAAGATCATTGATGAACATGGTCGTCAGCTTGAGATGGGCCGCAATCTGGGTGCGTTGCGTGCCGAGCTTGGCGGACAGGCGCGCAAGAGTTTTCAGCGCATTGCAGAAAAAACGGCAGCACCTATCGCCACGGCTTCACAAGCTGCGCCAGTCGCTGGCAAGTCGGGTGCAGCCCAATCTACCCAGAAAGCTCCGACAGATAATAAGGCGACGAACAAAACTGCCAATGCAGGACAACATCAGAATCTAACCGCATGGACCTTCGGTGAGTTGCCTGAGCTGCTGGAGATTCAGCAAGGCAAGCAAACCTTGATCGGCTTTCCTGCGCTGGTCGATAGAAAAACGCACTGCGATCTGGAAGTGTTTGATGATCCTGATGAAGCGGCACGCGTACATCGCATCGGCCTGCGCCGCCTGATGGCCTTGCAGCTCAAGGAACAGTTGAAGTTTTTGGAAAAAAATATTCCCGGCTTGCAGCAAATGGGCATGCAGTTCATGGCTATCGGTTCGCAGGAAGAATTGCGCGGTCAGATCATCGAACAGGCGCTGGAACGTGCCTGTCTGCAGGAGCCTTTACCGAAGAATGCCGAGCAGTTCAACGCCCGCAAGGATGAAGGAAAATCGCGTCTCGGTTTGCTCGTCAATGAAATTGCGCGTCTGGCTGGCAACGTGCTGACCGAGTACTACGCACTGCCCAAGAAGCTGCAAACCGTCAAAGCACACACGCAAGCGGTCAACGACATCCAGTCGCAGATGCAATCACTGGTCGGCAAACGCTTTATCGCCGATACCGATTACACGCACCTCACGCACTTTCCGCGCTATCTCAAGGCCATCAATGTCCGTATCGACAAGTTGCGCGCCGATCCTGCACGCGATACACGCTCGATGAGCGAGTGGCAGCAGGCGGCGGCCCCGTGGCAGCGGGCTCTGAAGGAGCGTCACGGCGATCCGAAGATGGATGAGTATCGCTGGATGCTGGAGGAACTGCGCGTGTCGCTGTTTGCGCAGGAATTGCGGACGCCGATGCCGGTGTCGGTCAAGCGGTTGCAGAAGGTGTGGGAATCAATGCAGCGGTAAAAAATATCCAGGGAAGTGGATGCACTAGTAAATTTCTATCTAGTTTTAAATAAAAAATCGCGTCGATTGACGCGATTTTTTATTTATCTTCGATGATGACCGTCTCAAATAAACGGTCAGCTTTGGTGGCAAACAATTCATCTTTATTTTGATCGTAGTGTCGGTTGTAGTAACGGACTTCAAAGCCTATTCGTTTATGTTTAGATAATCCGCATGAAAGCATATGTTGTTCACTCCATTTCTTCTGACTTAGGTCAGCACGCGTAGTTCGAACATCTTCAAGTAACATATATACCCGCACACATTGAGGGTTTTGTGGATATTCTTTGATATCAAAAGCCGACAATTTGAAATCTGGATTTTTCTTGTAGCCTTCTTCAGTATTTTTCCGAATCTGCTCCATGTAGGTTGAAACCGGATGGAATGGTTTGTCCAACCTGATCATGTACGCCTCAATTTCTTGGTTCTCATCGGTCGCTTTACCAGCTCTTTTCAAGGTAATACTTAAACCGGCTTTTTTTGTGTCCCAATTTGGTTCGTTTGGAGGAATCAGGCTGAGGCCAATTGCTGAACCGCTCTGGTCGGTAATACCTATCATCACGCGTTTGCTTTCGTCAGCTGGATCAGTCTCTGCGTGTAGGCTTGTGTTGAAGGACAGTAAAAATACGACAAAGATGGTTAGAAATTTCATTTGAATCCCTGATAGCTTGGCGTTACTGAAATAGATGGACTGTAAACAACATGCGATCATATGTGTATGAATGACAATAAAAAACCCATATTTATGGGAGTTTTCTGCCTCGTTTTTTGAAATTCATTTTCGAGTATCTAGTCATGAAACTGCTTTGGATGAGTTTGATCGTATGCAGTACACCGCTTATTTCGTTGGCATCGACGCCAACTGATGTGCAATATTTTATTGAGCGTCGTGATGGTTGCGATCACTTTCGTGGCGAGTATCCATACGATGAAGAACGTGGTCGCTTTATCGCAAAGAACCTGAAAGACCTTTGCACCGGAACAGATAAGCAATTGAAAAAAGTTAAGGAAGAAATACGTGCAACAGCCTCGAATCATGGAAAAGCTTGATGAATATGAAGAGGAAATTGAATTGCCCAGAAAATAACGTGGCGTCAGATATTATGCAGATGCCTCGGAATGCTCGCCTCAATATCGCGTAAAATTGCGCGAAACTTCATTACCTACCAATACAAAGAATATGGCAATCAAATCCGACAAATGGATACGCCGCATGGCGGAGCAGCACGGCATGATCGAACCGTTCGAGCCGGGGCAGGTTCGCCAGGATAACGGTAACAAGATCGTTTCTTACGGCACGTCATCGTATGGTTACGATATTCGCTGCGCCGACGAATTCAAGATTTTCACCAACATCAATTCCACCATCGTCGATCCGAAGAACTTCGATGAAAAGTCCTTTGTGGATTTCAAGGGCGATGTGTGCATCATTCCGCCCAACTCGTTTGCGCTGGCGCGTACGGTCGAATACTTCCGCATTCCGCGCAGCGTATTGACGATCTGTCTGGGTAAATCGACGTATGCGCGTTGCGGCATCATTGTGAACGTGACGCCGTTCGAGCCGGAGTGGGAAGGCTATGTGACGCTGGAATTCTCGAACACGACACCGCTGCCAGCAAAAATCTACGCAGGTGAAGGTTGTGCGCAGGTCTTGTTCTTTGAAAGCGATGAGATTTGTGAAACTTCATACAAGGATCGTGGTGGCAAGTATCAAGGCCAGCATGGTGTAACCTTGCCGAAGACCTGATTGCCGATTGATTCAATAAAAAAGCCGACGTTTGTCGGCTTTTTGTTTTTTGAGCGTAGCCAAGCAAGGCGTCGATTGATCAGTCGGCGACGTAAGCCAGTACTTGATTGCGACCTGCGCGTTTGGCGTTGTATAGCGCCTGATCGGCACGGCGTTTGACGTCTGTGAAGGAACTGTCGTCCGCCATCAGTTCGCTGAAGCCACCGCTGATGGTGCCGGCGCCTTTAATGCCCAACTGCTGCACGGCGCTGGCAATACATTGGCGCAGGCGCTCCACGATGGGTAAGGCGTCCTCGCTACGGGTATGCGGCATCAGCACGACGAATTCGTCACCACCAACGCGCGCGGCATGGTCGGTTGCGCGTAGTTCGGCACGACACACATTGGCAATCGTTTGCAGTACGACGTCACCTTTCATGTGACCGTGCTGATCGTTGACGGTCTTGAAGTCGTCAATGTCGAACATGAAGAGGGTTGCCGGAGTCTGGTAGCGGCAGAAGATGTCGTAGTGCGCTGCCAGTACATCGAGCAGTTTGCGGCGATTGATCAGGCCAGTGAGTGAATCGCTCTCACTCTGCATGCGTAGTTTGACTTCGAGATCGTTACGGGCGGTGATGTTGCTGGCGACCCAGAGCACGGCATCTTCGCCACTGACCTGAAAATCCAGCGCCTGAATCCGTCCTTCAAACCAGATCTGTTCCGACGGGCCGGCCGTTTCCAGTCCGCGAACATCGCTGGCAGCCAATCCGTATTCGACGATATGCAGTTTGCGTGAAGCCAGTGCCTTGTTGATCTCCCCCGAAAACCAGTTGCTCTTTTCATCGTGCAAAACTTCGTGCATGTACTTGCCGATCAGTGCACTGCCATCGTGGTAATAGCGTGCATCGGCGCCGCCATAGATGGCGGCATAACGTCCACTGCGCGTGAGGATAAAGGCAGGATCAGGGAGTGCAGTAAGGATGGCCCTCAACTGCTGTTCATTAAACACGGTGGCACCAGAGAGAATCAGAGACGGGTGAGAAGGTTACCTCAAATCAACTTTTTAGGCGTCAACTGACTGTTGCTTCTTTTCATATGAGACCGATTGCATTGCCGGTGCTGACATCGGCGTGGCGTTCAGCGTTTTGCAAGTTTGTGTCTGAGCGCTTCCACTGCGTCCTTGTCGGCATCGAGTCCTGCGACTGAGCCAAGCAGTGTGAGCGTCTTGCCATGCAGGCGGAAGGCTTCTGCCGTGACGAAGTTGCCACTGCCTGCGTAACGCGTGATGACGACGATATCCGGCTGGCCGTTCCTGTCGATATCGGCAAAGGACAGTTCCTGTATGACGCCATTGCGCGGACGCACGATACCGGCGACGAAACGATCATAAGGGTATGCAGGATCGTTTTTGGCATAAAGGCGCACGGTATAGCTGCCTACGCTACGTGGTTCCAGATCACCTTCGGCCACGACCACGGTTTGTCCGCTCTTGGGCATGGTGGCGTGCTTGACGACGCGACGGGTGTCTTCGGCATGCGCCGAGGTCAGAAGTAGCAAGGCTGTAGCCGGTACGATGCAAAAGCGTACGACGCGTCGCAGATGGGGATAAGCGGAAAAGGTCACGATAGAAAAGAGGCGGCAGGATGGAAAATGTTCGTTAGGTGAGGGGACATATCTTGTTATTTTAATCTGCCACCAAGATTAACCACGTAAAAGTCGCTGACCAGATGGCTCAGGTTGATGTTGTTTTTTTAGTATCACCCGGCCTGAAACGGGCGCCGACATGACGCGTGGGTGTGAATGTTGCTTGTCTGAAAATAGGTCATCAGCGTGCGTTGTGCGCTTTTGATAACACATGCAGTTGATGGCAACCGCATAACATCGGTGCCGCACGCGGTCGCAATCTGGTTTTACGTCATCGTTAGCTTCGTCAATCAATAATAATCAAAAGGCAGGCGTTTCATGAAATTCAGACTTCCACTGCATGTGCACTTATCCCTCCTGTTTGCCGTCGCCCTGCTACTGATTGGCGGCCTGATCACCGCTGTCGGCTATTACATGTCGCACGACATGCTGGAATCGTCGGCGGAAGAATTGACCAGTCGTGCCGGAAGGGAGATTGCTGGCGAGATTCGCTCCATTATTCGTCCCGCCAATATGGCGACCGATATGCTGGCGCAGCATCGCGTGACGGATGCCGACACGTTTTCCAAACGCGTCGCCGGTTTGCGTGCGATGCAGATTGCGTTGCGGGACGATGGCGGTTTGACTTCCATCTATATCGGATACGAGACGGGCGATTACTTTTTTTTGTACGAGCTAAGAGATGATGAAGAACGCGTGCGATACGGCGCACCGGTCGGAAGTCGTTATCAGCTGCGCAGCATAGAGCGCAGTGTTGCCAGGCAAGAGGCGCGTTATCTGTATCTGGATGAGGACCTGCAGGTACTGTCCAGCGAAGCGCATCCCGAATATCTGGCTGCCTTCGATCCGCGCCATCGTGGCTGGTATCAGTTTGCACAACAGGCCGATACCACGGTGACCTTGTCGCCCTATCTGTTTTTCTCCACCGGAGAAGTCGGGCTGACAATCGCCAGGCGCGCCGCTAACGATCATGCCGTGATCGGTGCGGATATTCCGCTGTCTTCCCTCAGTACTGCATTGAAAAAGCAGAAGGTCACACCATCCAGTCAGCTTGTGCTGGTGACTTCCGAAGGCAGCGTGGTGGCGTATGAAGATATCAAGCGCCTGATTCCCGCCAGTGATGATA
This sequence comes from Oxalicibacterium faecigallinarum, assembly GCF_014635705.1. GTDB lineage: Bacteria > Pseudomonadota > Gammaproteobacteria > Burkholderiales > Burkholderiaceae_D > Oxalicibacterium > Oxalicibacterium faecigallinarum. Next base: position 179,341 of record NZ_BMDI01000001.1, read on the forward strand.
CGTCCAGCACCATGCTCAAACATCTGGATACGTTTGGCATCAAGCCCTTGCAGGGCATGATGGATTTGATCAAGCCGGAAGAATCGGCAATGGGTATGGAGCGCTCCATCAGTGTGGATGATGAAAAATGGCGGATATCGGTCCAGCCGATTCGACTGCCGGGTGCCCATCCGCTGTATCTGATGGTGGCGATTCCGGAGAGTGAACTGTTTGCAACGGCGCTGAATATTCGTTCTGCTTCCATTGGCTTGAGTCTGCTGTTGCTGGCCATTGCCATACCGCTGATTTGGCTGATATCGCGTCTGATGTCGCGCTCCATCCGTGCTCTGGCACATGAGACCGAGGCGATCCGTCGCTTCGAGTTTGCGGAGCCGATCGGCATCAAGTCGGCCATCAGTGAAGTGGATGCGCTGGCGAAGGCGATGGATGGGATGAAGACCACCATCTCGAAATTTACCGACGTCACACAAACTGTCGCTGCCGAAAAGAATTTCGACAAGCTGCTCGCCAAACTGCTCAAGGAAACCATGTCGATCAGCGGAGCACGTTCAGGCGCCTTGTATCTGCTGGATGAAGAGCATATGGTTGCCTGCACCGCCTTCGGTACCAATGGTTTGCCGCAACATGAATCGCTGCGTGAGCTGACCATGAGCGAACTGCCGGCGGTCGTACGGACCGCATTTGATCGTGGCTGTACCGAGCGTGGTCGCCTGACGCCAGGTGAGATGCGCCTGATGGGATTGGCACCGCTGGCGTGGAACGAGGATGATGGTGCGCGCGTTGTGGTGGTGCCGTTGTTCAATCGACAGCGCGTTCTGCTGGGCTTCATGCTGTTGATGCAGGATGAACAGATCGACGATGCGCAACTTGCGTTCGTCAGCGCATTGTCGGCCTCGGCCAGCAGTTCGGTTGAGACACGCGGGTTGATCCGCGACCAGAAGCGCCTGTTCGAGGCTTTCATAGCCTTGATTGCCGGTGCCATCGATGCCAAGAGTCCTTACACCGGCGGACATTGTGGTCGTGTACCGGAGTTGACCAAGATGCTGGTCAAGGCAGCGTGCGAGCAGACCAGCGGACCGTATGCCGATTTCAACCTGAACGAGGACGAGTGGGAAGCCGTACACGTTGCCGCATGGTTGCACGATTGCGGCAAGGTGACGACACCCGAATACGTGGTGGACAAGGCCACCAAGCTGGAAACGATCTATGACCGCATCCACGAGGTGCGCATGCGTTTTGAAGTGCTGAAGCGGGACGCCGAAATCAAATGCCTGAAGAACATGGCCGCAGGCATGGAATACAACATTGCGCAGGCAAAACTGAAGGAAGAGTTGCAACAACTGGATGAGGAGTTTGATTTTGTCGCGAGCTGCAATGAGGGCGGCGAGTTCATGGCGCCTGACAAGATTGAGCGACTGAAGAAAATTGCATCACGGACCTGGTTGCGTACCTTGGATGACAGCCTGGGCATCTCGCAGGACGAGCGCCGTCGCAAAGGTGTGGAGCTGCGCAAGCGTCTGCCGGCACAGGAAATGCTGCTCTCGGACAAGGCCGAGCATCTGCTCAAGCGAGATCCGCAGCACTGGATGGCACCCGGGAATCGCTGGGGCTTTGCCATGGACGTGCCCGAGCATCTTTATAACCGTGGCGAGTTGCACAATTTATCGGTGGCGCGCGGTACCTTGTCGGCAGAAGAGCGCTATAAAATCAATGAGCACATGGTGCAAACCATCATGATGCTGTCGCAGTTGCCTTTTCCACGCCATCTGCAGCAAGTGCCGGAAATCGCCGGTGGGCATCACGAGCGCATGGATGGCACCGGTTACCCACGCCGACTCAAGCAGGAAGATATGAGCCCGATGGCGCGCATGATGGCAATTGCCGATATCTTTGAAGCGTTGACCGCGGTGGATCGTCCGTACAAGAAAGGAAAATCGCTGTCGGAAGCAATCAGGATCATGTCGTTCATGAAAAAGGACAGGCATATCGATCCGGAGCTATTTGATCTCTTCCTCAGTTCCGGCGTGTACATGGATTACGCACGGCGCTTTTTATCGAGAGATCAGATTGATGAAGTCGATATCAAGGCCTATCTGGCTTGATCCGGATTGAAGAGGTCCGCTCAGGTCATGCGGCACAACAATGCTACAGATCCTCAAGTTGTCGCCGCAGTTGGTGTGCCTTGCTGCGTAGCGCATCTTTTGATTCATCGGACATCTTTGCAAGCTGCACATAGACCATGCCAAGTCTTGGATTGCTGCTCAACAAATCGGCGTGGCGATCAAAAAAATCCCAATACAATGCGTTGAACGGACATGCATCGTCTTCTTCACGTTTGCGCCGATCATAATGACAGCCTTTGCAGTAATCGCTCATGCGATGGATGTAGGCAGCACTGGAAACGTAAGGCTTGGTTGCCAGCATGCCGTGATCGACGAACTGGCTCATGCCCAGCGTGTTCGGCAGCTCCACCCATTCAAAGGCATCGACGTACACACCCAGATACCATTCGTGTACTTCCTGCGGCGCCAGACCGGCGAGCAGCGCGAAGTTGCCGATCACCATCAGGCGCTGAATGTGATGGGCATGTGCATCGTCAAGCGATTGACCAATCGCATGTGAGAGGCAACGCATCCTGGTTTTTCCATCCCAGAACCAGTGAGGCAGCGGCGTCTCGTGCTTGAACACGTTGAGCTTGTCGTAGCCGGGCATGTGCGCCCAGTACACACCGCGTACATACTCGCGCCAGCCGAGAATCTGGCGAATGAATCCTTCGACGGCAGGCAAGGGCGCATGACCGCGACGATAAGCCTGTTCGGCCGCTTCCACCACCTCGCGTGGATCGAGCATCTTGGTGTTGAGTGCGAACGACAGCAGGCTATGGAACAACCTTGGTGCCTTCGTGTGCATGGCATCCTGAAAGTCGCCGAAATGCGGCAATGCTTCGTCGATGAAATGATCCAGTTGCTGCAATGCCTGTTCTCGATTCAAAGGCCATGGAATCGCGGCAGCCGATGGCCTGCCGAAGCTGTTGACGCCCGCATCGCGAATCGATTCCCAGAGCACGGAATGATCGTGCAGCGTTCGCACATCTTCTGGTTCGCGTGGCGTGCCTGACCAGCTTTTGCGATTGTCGTGATCGAAATTCCATTTCGCGCCGACTGGTTTGCGTGGCCCGCTCATGAGTACGTTGTGCTTGATGCGCATCTGGCGATAAAAGTGCTCCATCAACCAGTGCTGGCGTCCTTCAAATAAATGAAAGGCTTCATCACGCGTCGTATAGAAATGCTCGGAGTCGACCATGCGCGCAGGAATGCCGAGCGTGCCGATGTATTGCGCAAGCTGCTCGTCGAGTCGCCATTCGTCGGGGGCCTGATATTCGAAGCCGCTTGCATCGTGTTCCTGCAACAGGCGGTCGAGATTCTTCGTCAGGGAAGGAAGATTGCCGGCATCGTCGATGTGCAGGTAATGCACGCGATGACCTTGTTCGCGGAGATGCCGTGCAAAATCCCGCATGCCGGCGAAGATGGCGATGATTTTCTGCGCATGGTGCAGGACGTAGTCGGTTTCCTGCCGCACCTCCATCATCAGATAGATGACGTCGCGCCGTTTTTCCCCGAACCAGCTATGGTTCGGGTTGAGTTGGTCACCGAGGATCAGTCTGCATAACGGTTGCATGCGATCCCCGGCGAAAGCGGCTTACTGCTTGACGCAATCCACGAAATAGCCGCGCTTGCCATCGACTTCACGCGTGACCAGACCATGGACGTCGGTTTCGAAGCCCGGGAATTTCTCGTTGAAGTCGCGTGCGAAGCGCAGGTAATCGACGATGGTGCGATTGAAGCGTTCGCCCGGAATCAGCAGTGGAATGCCCGGTGGATACGGCGTCAGCAGGATCGAGGTAACGCGACCTTCCAGATCGTCGATCGCGACGCGTTCGATCTCGCGGTGCGCCATCTTGGCAAACGCGTCCGATGGTTTCATCGCCGGCTGCATGTCGGACAGATACATTTCCATCGTCAGGCGTGCCACGTCGTAGGCCTTGTAGAAGTCGTGGATCATCTGGCACAGATCGCGCAGGCCGACGGTTTCGTAGCGCGGGTTGGCGGCAGCGAATTCCGGCAGGATGCGCCAGATTGGCTGGTTCTTGTCGTAGTCGTCCTTGAACTGTTGCAGCGCCGTCAGCAGCGTGTTCCAGCGGCCCTTTGTGATACCGATGGTGAACATGATGAAGAACGAATACAGACCGCATTTCTCGACGATGACGCCGTGTTCGGCGAGATACTTGGTGACGATCGAGGCTGGAATGCCCGATTCACCAAATTTGCCGTCCAGCGACAGGCCCGGCGTGACAATGGTGGCCTTGATCGGGTCGAGCATGTTGAAGCCCGGCGCCAGATTGCCGAAGCCGTGCCAGGTATCCTCGGCACGAATCATCCAGTCATCCTGCGTGCCGATGCCTTCTTCGGAGAAGCTGTCCGGGCCCCAGACCTTGAACCACCAGTCCTTGTCACCCCATTCGGCTTCGACCTTGCGCATCGCGCGGCGGAAGTCGAGCGCTTCGAGAATGCTTTCCTCGACCAGCGCGGTACCGCCCGGTGCTTCCATCATCGCTGCCGCGACGTCGCACGAAGCGATGATCGAATATTGCGGCGACGTCGACGTATGCATCAGATACGCTTCGTTGAAGGCATCCTGATCGAGTTTGACCTTTTCGGATTCGCGTACCAGGATTTGCGACGCCTGCGACAGGCCGGCCAGCAGCTTGTGCGTCGATTGCGTCGAGAAGATCATCGACTCGCGTGCGCGCGGACGATCCTTGCCGATCGCATGCATATTCTTGTAAAAGTCGTGGAAGGTGGCGTGCGGTAGCCAGGCTTCGTCGAAATGCAGTGTGTCGATCTCGCCGTCGAGCAGGTCTTTCAGTACTTCGACGTTGTAGACCACGCCATCGTAGGTCGACTGCGTGATGGTCAGAATACGCGGCTTCTTGTTGACGGCTTCGCGCGCGAACGGATTGGCTTCGATTTTCTTCTGGATGTTTTCCATCGAAAATTCCGACAGCGGGATCGGGCCGATGATGCCGAGGTGGTTACGCGTCGGCATCAGGAACACGGGAATCGCGCCGGTCATGATGATCGAATGCAGGATGGACTTGTGACAGTTACGGTCCACCACGACGATATCGCCGGGTGCCACCGTCGAATGCCAGACCATCTTGTTCGAGGTCGAGGTACCGTTGGTCACGAAATAGCAATGGTCGGCATTGAAGATGCGCGCGGCATTGCGTTCGGACTTGGCGACCGGACCCGTATGGTCGAGCAACTGGCCGAGTTCTTCAACAGCGTTGCAAACGTCTGCACGCAGCATGTTTTCACCGAAGAACTGGTGAAACATCTGGCCGATCGGCGACTTCAGGAACGCCACGCCACCCGAGTGACCGGGGCAGTGCCAAGAATACGAACCGTCTTTTGCATACTCAACGAGTGCACGGAAGAACGGCGGCGCCAGGCTGTCCAGATACGACTTGGCTTCGCGGATGATGTGACGCGCGACGAATTCCGGCGTGTCTTCGAACATGTGAATGAAACCGTGCAGTTCGCGCAGGATGTCGTTCGGGATGTGACGCGAGGTGCGCGTTTCGCCATACATGTAGATCGGGATGTCGGCGTTCTTGTGGCGGATTTCCTCGACGAAGGCGCGCAGCGATTTCAGCGCGTAATCGGTTTCCTCGAACGAGCCGGCACCGAATTCTTCATCGTCAATCGACAGGATGAAGGCCGAGGCACGCGATTGCTGCTGAGCGAATTGCGACAGATCACCGTAGCTGGTGACGCCCAGCACTTCCATGCCTTCCTTTTCGATCGCTTCCGCCAGAGCGCGGATGCCGAGCCCTGACGTATTTTCAGAGCGGTAATCTTCATCGATGATGACGATGGGAAAGCGAAATTTCATGGAGTCTCCAGCAAGACGGATAGCAAGGAATGGCACATCTGGCGCGGGGTGATGCGCCGGTTAAAAAAAGCGAATTTTCGCAGATATGGGCGGCGAGAGGGGAGAAAATAGCCGCCGTTTGTACGAAGACCCACACTCTGGTGCGGCATTGTGACGACAGGGTGACAAATCGGCTCTAGGCGGTGGGTGCACGTCGCTCGTAGGTGACGTAGGCATAGTCGAAACCGGCGGCATCGGAATGATGCGACTCGCGCGCTGTTTCCTGCCAGACGGTTGGATCGATGGCCGGAAAAAAAGCGTCGCAATCGAACACTTTGTCGATGTGCGTGACGATCAGGCGATCGGCAACCGGCATGGTGTCGGTAAAGATCTGCCCGCCGCCGATGATGAAAGCGGGCGTGTCGCCGACCAGCGCTGTCGCCGCTGCGATCGACGTCACTGCTTCCACGCCATCGTGCTGCCAGTCGGCATTGCGGGTGATAACGATGTTGCGGCGATTGGGCAGCGGTCGCCCGATCGAATCAAAGGTCTTGCGACCCATGATGATCGGGTGGCCAGATGTTGTGCGCTTGAAATGCGCCAGATCTTCCGGCAAATGCCATGGCAACTGGTTGTTGATGCCGATGCCGTTATTGGCATCGATGGCGACGACGAGAGTCAGAGGTGCGGGCATGGTGTATCTCGTTGGCAAAGTCAGACGGCCATGGGCGCGGTCAGCGGCGCATGATGCTGGTAATTCTCCAGCGAGAAATCGATAGGCTCAAGCTTGTCGAGCCATTCCGGTTCGTACTTGCCAGTCACGGCGTAATCGGGAATGCGATCCGACAGAATCAGTTTCGGTGCAGGATACGGCTCACGCTGCAATTGCTCCTTGAGCATATCCAGATGGTTTTCATAGATATGTGCGTCACCGATGAAGTAGGTGAGCCAGCGCGGCTGATACCCTGTCAGGCGACCGACCACATGCAGAAGTGCAGCGGCTTCGGCCATGTTGAATGGCGCGCCCAGACCGATGTCGTTGCTGCGGATATAAAGACAGAGGGAAATTTCCCTGGTCGCCTGATTCGGCAAGAACTGGTACAGCAAATGACAGGCTGGCAGGGCAATGGCGTCCAGGTCGGCGCAATTCCAGCCGTGAAACAGGATGCGGCGGCTGCCCGGATTCTTGATGATGGTATCCAGACAGTCGCGCAACTGGTCGATGGCCTTGTAGAGCAGGACCTTGTCGGTCCCCTGATCCTTGACGACGCCGACGACACGGAAGCCGCGTTGCTGCGCATCCTGAATTTGCGCTTTCTTGTCCGATTCGATCAGCTTGTAAGCGGGCCATGCGCGCCATTGCACACCGTACACTGGGCCAAGATCATCTTCTTCAAGACGATATGGGTTGGCCAGCCATTCTGCATTTTCGTTGGCGTTCTGATCCCATACTTTGCAGCCCAGTGCGCGAAAATCGGCCGCACTGCGCGAGGCGCGCAGAAAGCCCACCAGTTCGCCGACGACCGAGCGGAAGGCCAGACGTTTGGTCGTGATGGCCGGGAACCCGTCCTTTTGCAGATCGAAGCGCATCATCGCACCCGGAATGCTGATGGTGCGGATGCCGGTGCGATTTTCCTGCCAGGTGCCGGTATCGAGAATCGTGCGTACCAGATCCAGATACTGTTTCATGCTTGTTCCGTATGGTCTGTGAAGTGGCGGGCGGCAGGCGCCGCGTCGCAAAAGTCGCTATTTTACCGTTATTGCCGTCTTGCTTGCGACGCCGTTGCAGCGCATTCAGGGATGGCCGAATTGCAAGGCGGCCAGCCCGGCATACAGCCCGCCGGCAGCAACCAGCGAGGCATGGGTGCCGCTTTCGACAATGCGGCCATGTTCCATGACGATGATGCGATCGGCGCGCTGCACAGTTGCCAGCCGGTGCGCGATGACCAGCGTGGTACGACCGACCATGGCCGCCTCCAGCGCGCCTTGTACCAGACGCTCGGATTCTGCATCCAGCGCGCTGGTTGCTTCATCGAGCAGTAGAATGGGCGGATTCTTCAGCAAGGCACGTGCAATCGCGATACGCTGCCGCTGCCCGCCGGACAGCCGGACCCCACGTTCACCGAGGAAGGATTGATAGCCTTCGGGCAAACGCTCGATGAATTCATGTGCGGCCGCCATTCTTGCGGCAGCGATGACATCCGTGTCACTGGCTTCCGGCCGGCCATAACGGATGTTTTCCATCGCATTGGCAGAGAAGATCACGGTATCCTGCGGCACGATGCCGATGGTGTCGCGCAATATGTGCAGATCAAGCTGGCGGATATCGATGCCATCGACTTCGATGCAGCCTGCTTGCGGATCATAAAAGCGCAACAGCAACTGGAACAACGATGACTTGCCGGCACCGGACGGGCCGACCACGGCAACGGTTTCACCGGCATCGATGGCGACCGATACCCCTGCCAATGCCGGCGTAAGCGGACGTGACGGATAGTGGAAGGTTACATCGTCGAGTGTGAGTGACGCACCGTTGGCACGACGCGGCGGCAACTTGACCGGCGTGGCGGGCGAAGCGATGGCCGATTGCACGGCTAGCAGTTCCAGCAGCCGTTCGGTCGCGCCTGCCGCTCGCTGGGCATCGCCCATCACTTCGGACAGTCCGCCGATGGCTCCGGCGACAATCGCCGAATACAGCACAAACTGGCTGAGCTGGCCGGCACTCATGCCCCCATCCAGCACGGCATGCGCACCCAGCCACAGTACAAATACGATGGCACCGAAGATCAGCAGAATCGCAATCATCGTCAGCAAGGCGCGCGCGCGGATACGCTTGATGGCAACCGAGAAGGCATTTTCCACGCTGCCGCCAAAGCGGCGGGCCTCGATCTTTTCATGCGTGTAGGCTTGCACGGTCGGCATGGCGTTCAGAATTTCGCCGGCCAGTGCGGCGGCATCGGCCACCCGATCCTGCGAGTCGCGGGACAAGGTGCGAACGCGTCGCCCGAACCACACGATCGGTAGCACCACCACGGCCAGCATGACGATGATGATGGACGACAGCTTGATGCTGGTCACGAACAGCATCACCAGTCCGCCGGCGAACAGAAGCATGTTGCGCAAGGCCATCGAAATACTGGTACCGACCAGCGTCTGGATCAGGGTGGTATCGGTTGTCAGACGGGATAACACTTCGCCACTTTGCGTGGTTTCAAAAAACTCCGGACTTTGGGTCACGACGTGCGAATACACGGCACTGCGCACGTCTGCGGTGACACGCTCGCCTAGCCAGGACACTGTATAAAAGCGTGCCGCCGTGGCCACAGCCAGTACACAGGCGACGGCAAACAGGGCGAGAAAATAGGTATTGATATGAACCGTGTTCTGAATGCCGTTGGCACCGAAACCAAGGTCGATCATCTGGCGAAACGCATATGGAATGGCCAGCGTGGCACCTGCGGCGACGATCAGGGCGATGCCCGCCAGCAGGATCTGTTTTTTATATGGCAACAAAAAACGGGCAAGCCCGCGCAGCAGTGCGAGACTGCTTTTGGTTTGTTCTCTGGTGGGACGCGATGTCATGAATGATGATTCTGATGATGTTGTCTGCGCTTGCCGGGATGGAAGTGCGTTTCCGCACATCGTTATTCGCGACAAAGCGCATAGAGTAGCACTCTGAGCTTATTGCATGCGGCGTCCCGCTTTTTATCTGGCCTGGGCGACGTCGTACCGGCGAGAAACAACTACGAAAAGACGAGGATGCATATGCAGGCTTCAAACAGGTTGGCACTCAACATGCTGCGCGATATCACCCATAATCAGCCCTTTGTTGACAGACGCCAACGGCAGGACAGAAGGGAGCATGGCTTGAGTCAGTTTATCCAACTGACCCAGCAAGATCCGCAACTGGTCCGGGAAGAATTGCTTGCCGGACTATTGGCGGCATCGGCACAGACTTCGCCCAAGTATCTCTACGATGCGCTGGGTTCCAAGCTGTTTGAGGCCATTTGCGAACTGCCAGAATATTATCCGACGCGTACTGAGGCGCAGATCTTTGCCTCGTATGCCGATGAAATTGCGGCTGTCGCCGGAACAGGCGCAACCTTGATCGACCTGGGGGCCGGAAATTGTGCCAAGGCGGCGAGTCTTTTCCCGGCATTGCAACCGTCGCACTATGTGCCGATTGATATTTCTGTTCAGTTTTTGCGCGACGCAGTCAGTCGTTTGCAATCCCAGTTCCCGCGGATAGCGATGACCGGTATTGGCATGGACTTTTCGTCCCGCCTCGATTTGCCAACGGCAGTGCCACGCCACAACCGGCTTTTTTTCTATCCGGGTTCGTCGATCGGCAATTTCACGCCGCAAGAGGCACTGGCTTTTCTCGCGCGTGTGCATGCAGCGTGCCTCCACGAGGGCAATGCCGATGGTGGTATTTTGATCAGCATCGATCTGGTCAAGGATGCGGTCATTCTGGATGCCGCCTATGATGATGCATTGGGTGTGACGGCTTCGTTCAATCTGAATCTGCTGCAGCATCTGAATCATTTGCTGCAAGCAGATTTCGATTTGCGTGCCTGGCGGCATCGTGGATTTTTCAATGCCAAGCAAAGCCGTATCGAAATGCATCTGGAGGCACTATCGCCGCAAACCGTACGCTGGCCGGGTGGTGTGCGACGTTTTGAAGAAGGGGAACGTATCCATACGGAAAACAGCTACAAGTATACGCAGCAGGATTTCATCGATTTGCTGACGCAGGCAGGCTTTGTCGATGTGACGGTCTGGAGCGATCCGCAGCAGTGGTTCATGGTTTGTCATGCACGCGCCGTGCAGCCAAACTGAATCAAGCATCCGTCAGCGGGATGCATGGTGTAATGCATCGCTGCCTGTTAACGAACGATCGGAAAGCCAATGAATGCAAAAACGGAAGCCATCCATCTGCTTGATCCGGGCTTGTTGTCGAAGCGCTTCGCGAGCGTAAGGTCACACAGTCAGGCACGTGCTGAATCATTGTCGGAAGAAGACTGTTGCGCACAGTCAATGGAAGACGCCAGTCCGGTCAAATGGCATCTCGCACACACAACCTGGTTTTTCGAAACCTTTATTCTGGAACGATTCGAGCATGCATTCCATGCATTCGATCCGGCGTTTCGCGTACTCTTCAATTCGTATTACAACGGTGTGGGCGACAAGTACGCACGGCCGTTTCGCGGCTTGCTCACGCGTCCGTCTCTCCGCGAGATTCAAGCCTACCGGCATGATGTCGATCGTCGCATGCAACAACTGTTGGCGCCCGATTATCTGTTTCGCCTACCCTCCGAACAGCGTGAAGCGTTGATGACGTTGCTGGAACTCGGTCTGCAGCATGAGCAGCAGCATCAGGAGTTGATGATGACGGATGTATTGCATCTGTTTTCCTGCAATCCGCTTCAGCCTGCCTACACGCGCATGCCGCCGCAACGATCGGTTGATCTTGAACTGCACTGGCAGGCATTCGATGCCGGTGTCGTCACCATCGGCTCTGAAGGCGGATTCAGCTTTGATAACGAGTTGCCACGGCATCGGCAGTTCGTGGAGGCGTATCAGCTCGCGTCCCGACTTGTCACCAATGGTGAGTATCTGGCATTCATGGAAGACGGTGGGTATCGCAGGCCCGAGCTTTGGATGTCGGAAGGATGGAGCTGGGTACAGGCGCAGGCGTTGCAGCATCCGCTTTACTGGCAGGATGTCCATGCATCCACTGGCAAGGCATTTGGACACGAGGCCGATGGATGGCATGTCTTCGGTCTGCATGGTTTGCAGAAGCTGGATCCGAACGCGGCGGTCTCGCAGATTTCATGGTTTGAGGCCGATGCATATGCGCGCTGGGCCAATGCGCGATTGCCGACCGAGGCAGAGTGGGAACATGCCGCTTACCAGACGATGCAGTCGGACGAATCGGTACTGACCCAACTGTTCGGGGTTTGCTGGCAATGGACATCCAGCAGTTATGCGCCGTATCCGGGCTTTACGGCTGCGGCTGGCGCATTGGGTGAGTACAACGGCAAGTTTATGTCCAATCAATATGTATTGCGCGGTTCTTCCTGTGTCACGCCGGACGGTCATAGTCGACGAAGCTATCGCAATTTTTTCCCCTCGACGGCGCGTTGGCAGTTTGCCGGGATTCGTCTGGCGCGATCCGGTCATTGGAGTGTCTGAGGCGCATCTGTAAAGAGCAAAGAAAAAGCCGGCAATTGCCGGCTTTTTCATTAGACGTCTGTCACTTGGTTTTAAAGCGGCAGCCGGATTGCCGACTTATTTATAGCCGACGCGATCCAGAATGCGTTGTGCAGCGATTTGATTTTTGGCGATCGAGGCAATCGAAATGTTTTCGATCTTGTATTTGCCCAGCGAATCCAGTGCTTCGTTCTTGGTCGCAATGTTGGCAACAATCGGCCATTCATTGTTACCTTCGGAAAAATAGAATTGCGCACTGTCGCTGGCAAGATACTCAAGAAACTTGACTGCGTTTTCACGATGCGGTGCGTTCTTGGCAACACCGGCGCCGGCAATATTGAAGTGCGTGCCCGTGGTCTTGGCATTTGGCCAGATGAAGCCCACGTTCTTCATCATGGCGACATCTTCCGGTTTGGTCGAGCGTAACAGACGTGCGTAGTAATACGAGTTGGCGATGGCGACGCCGCATTCACCCGAGGCAACGCCCTTGATCTGATCAGTATCGCCACCGCGCGGTGGACGCGCAAAATTGGTCACCATGCCTTTGGCCCATTCTTCGGTCGCTTGCGGGCCGTTGCGTTCGATCATCGAACCGATCAGCGCGAGATTGTAGGGATGCGAGCCGGAGCGTGTGCATACCTTGCCCTTGTTTTTTGGATCGGCCAGCGATTCGTAGGTGGCGACATCTTCCGGTTTGACTTGGGCCTTGTTATAGACGATCACGCGGGCGCGTTTGGAAAAGCCGAACCATTCCGATCCTTTCCCGTCGTCCTTGCCGCGCAGATTGGCCGGAATGCGGCTGTCGAGAATCTTGGATTGCACGGGTTGGAAGAAGCCTTCGATTTCTGCTCGCCAGATGCGTGCGGCATCGACCATCAGGATCACATCGGCCGGACTGTTCCTGCCTTCGTTTTTCAGGCGCTCAAACAGGGCATTGTCATCCGCTTCAATACGGTTGATCTTGATGCCAGTCTGTTTGGTGAAGTCGCTATAGAGTTGTTCGTCGGTCTGGTAGTGGCGTGCCGAATAAAGATTCAGAACCTTCTCTTCCGCCTGTGCGATGGAGAAGGGAAGAGCAAGAGCCAATGCGGTCAGAACCGGTGTGATACGTAGTCTCATGAAGCATCCTTGTGATGATGGGTGTGAAATCTCTTTGTTAGAAATTCGTTAAATTATAGGGTGGATTTAAATAAATAGGAATTGTTCTTATCTTTGTGTTGGGGCGTTTAGCTGGTGTTTAAAACGCTGAAACGCTTTGTTACTGCGTATGGAACGGGTTCGGAGTAATCTTCTGCCTTTACCCGTTTGAGATGCTCCATGCGATTGCGCGCAATTGTCAGTCTTTCCCTCGTCGTGTTGCTCACGGCTTGTAGCAGTCTTTCCCCATTTACGAAACCGGATGCGCCTGTCGTCGCTGCACCGCAGCCCCAGACAGCGGCGTCGGTCAGGATCGCGCTGGTGCTGGGAGGCGGTGCAGCGCGTGGCTTCGCGCACATCGGCGTGATCAAGGCGTTGGAAGCGCAAGGCATCGTGCCCGACATGGTTGTCGGTACCAGCGCAGGCAGTGTGGTAGGTGCCTTGTATGCGGCAGGCAATAATGGATTTGCCTTGCAAAAGATGGCGCTGGAAATGGACGAGGCGTCGATTTCAGACTGGGCGGTGCCTCTGTTCTCGCGTTCGAGCGGGGTATTGAAGGGTGATGCTTTGCAGAATTACGTTAACAAGGCTATTAACAACATGCCGATCGAGAAGATGAAAATTCCGTTTGCTGCTGTCGCGACGGATTTGAATAGCGGGGCGCCTATCTTGTTCCGACGGGGGAATGCAGGTCTGGCTGTACGCGCTTCGTCTTCCGTACCTGGCGTTTTCCAGCCGGTGCGGATTGGCAATCGGCTGTATGTTGATGGCGGACTGGTGGCACCGGTACCGGTTCACTTTGCGCGCGAGATGGGAGCGGATTTTGTCATCGCGGTCAATATCTCGGTACAACCGGAAGCGCAACTGGCATCAAGCTCGGTTGATGTGATGTTGCAAACATTTGCCATCATGGGGCAAACGATTAATCAGTTTGAACTCAAGGATGCCGACATCGTGATCCGTCCGTCGCTCGGTATGATGAAAGGCACGGACTTCAATGGACGCAATCTGGCGGTGCTGGCGGGCGAGCAGGCCGCAATGTCGCAAATGGCAGATATCAAGGCCAAGCTGAAGGCCATGCGGGAGCGCTAGGCCATTCGATACGCAATATACGCAATAAAAAAGCCGCGCAATCGCACGGCTTTTTTTATTGGTACATCGTTTTACATCTCTGGTTCGCTGATACGTCGTGCGCCATTGAAGCGCTTTTTCCAGTAATCCACGTCCATGCTTTCAATCCGAACCTGGCCACCGGATGACGGCGCATGAATGAACTTGCGGTCGCCCAGATAGATACCGACATGTGAAAAGCTGCGGCGCAGGGTGTTATAAAACACCAGATCGCCAGGCTGAAGATCGGTTTTTTCTACGCGCTCGCCTTCACGACTCAATTGTTTGGCCGTGCGCGGCAGCTCCTTGCCCCATGCTTCCTTGAAGATCAGATTGACCAGACCGCTGCAGTCCAGACCTTCTTCTGGCGTACTGCCACCATATTTGTAGTGGATACCCAGCATGCCCATGGCATGCAGAGCGAGTTCGGATGCATGATCGGTGAGGACTTGCAGCTTGGATGCGGGCTTGTTTGCTTGCTGCTGGGCGGGCGTGTCGACACCCCATGCAGAACCAGCGACGACCATACTGCCGACAAGAAAGGAGGAGAGGACTGCGGAACGTGCAATTTGCCCGATACGGAAATTTCGTTGAAAAAGTGCCATCAAATACGCTTCTCGTTCGTTCACGACTGGAGGAATGTAAGGGAATACGGAAATGCTGTCAAAAGTTATTCGGTAACGGTATGCTTCGAGAACATTGAAAGGCCTTTTGCATGCAACTCGATTCATCCCGTGATCTTGCCCTCAAGCCCCGAATTCTGATCGCGGATGACTCACGCATAGTTCGTGCCACCCTGATCAAACACATCCAGGGGATGTTCGATTTCCGCGAGGCGCTGGATGGTGAGCAGGCTTGGGAAGCCCTGTTGCTGGATCCCAGTATCCGTGTCGTTATTTCTGATTTGACAATGCCCAAGCTAGATGGCTACGGCCTGTTGAAGCGCATTCGTGCCTCGAAGATCAGCCGGATTCGCACTATGCCGGTGGTGGTGGTGTCCGGCAGCGACGAGCAAGCAGAGCGTGAGCGCGCCAAGGCCGCGGGGGCGACAGACCTGATTACCAAAGGCATCGGGACGGCACAGTTACTCTCTCGCCTCGATATTTTGTCCAAATTGACAAGTAGTCAAAACGAGTTCGAGCGGGGCCTGCACGTCTTGATGGGGCGCCAGAGTCGCGCGGATGAAGTGCAGTTGCTGTCGCCCGATGATTGGGTGACCCAGGCCGACGCCATGCTGGCGGGCGCAACCCGACAACGACGCAATTTCGTGATTCTTCAGGTGTGCCTTGGGCTCAAACATGTCGGGCTGGAGGGATATCCGCTGGCGCCGCCGGCTATGCTGGTGCATGCAGTAGGGCAGTTGTTGCACCGCACGGTGCGTCAGACCGACTGCGTTACGCAAACTGGTGCAAGCACCTTTGCGATCGCGACTGGCAGCATCCATTTTGATTCGGCTCGTCATTTCGCCGAGCGGGTTTGCCGTGCGATTGTAAATGCACATCCGCGTGAAGGAGAAATGGAGCTCGTCGCCAGTTGCGGTGTTGTATCGGTAACGGAACCATTGCAAGAGAATCCCGCGGATTTGTCATTGGCATATTTGCAAGAGGTGGCAACGCGGCGCGCGGAGCTGGGATTGCGCAGCAGTGTGACCGGCGTGATTGGCGATGAGGAGGAGAAATTCCTGGGCAGCGGGATGCAATTGCCGGCAAGACCGCCTGAACAATCATTGCAGACGTCCGTTGATCTGGCCACCTTGTTGCGCTGGATCAAAGAAGGGAAGGAGTCGCAGGTGATTGCGCATCTCGATCAGCTTTCTCTGGAATTGCAGCCACTCGTTGATTTGCTACTCAAGCGTAAACAGCAATAAGAAACACGGAGAAGGACTGCTCACTGTCGGCATTGCCTGTCGTACAATGCCAGCTCATTTCCAAAGGAGGCGCTATGCAAACAAAACAGGTTCTTACACTCGATGAAGTCAAAAAAATCGCTGCCGGTGCGGAAACCGAAGCCAAGCTTCACAAGTGGAATGTCACGATTGCGATCGTTGATGACGGCGGCAATCTGTTGTGGTTGCAACGTATGGATGGCGCGGCCCCAATTTCTTCCCATATCGCACCAGCCAAGGCAAAAACGGCGGCACTTGGTCGTCGCGAATCGAAAGTCTATGAAGACATCATTAATAACGGTCGTTATTCCTTCATGATGGCGCCGACACTGGAAGGCATGCTCGAAGGTGGTGTGCCGATCATGGTGAATGATCAATGCGTTGGTGCAGTCGGCGTTTCCGGCGTGAAATCCAATGAGGATGTGCAGATCGCCAAGGCAGGTATCACTGCTCTCGGACTTTGATTTAGTCCATTCCTGATTGCTCCCGAGGCGCCGTTTGCGGTTGCCAGTCGGGGGCAAATTGCGCTATAATTCGTCGGTTTAGCTAATTTTATTCCGCCGTAGCGCATACCCTCATTTTCCATCGTTCCGACAAGACCTGTACGACACCCTGAGCAAACTTTCGTTCGGGTAGGTGTGCGCAGACAGCACGCGGGTTTCGACGGTCCTCTGGCGCAGCGCAGCGGCGGTAACAACATCAGGAGTTACCCCTTGCCGCCATTCTTCTCTGGCCAAACAGTACCGGCCATCTTAGCGCTAGCAGACGGGTCCATTTTCACAGGTTATTCCATTGGTGCCTCCGGTCATACGATCGGTGAAGTCGTGTTCAATACGTCCATGACCGGTTACCAGGAAATCCTGACCGACCCCAGCTACAACAGCCAAATCGTTACGCTGACCTACCCACATATCGGTAACACCGGTATCAATCCGGAAGATATCGAATCGACCCGCATTCATGCTGCTGGTCTGATCATCAAGGATCTGCCGATCCAGATTTCGAATTTTCGCTCGACGCAATCACTGTCCGATTATCTGAAATCGGAAAACGTGGTTGGTATTGCCGGTATCGATACCCGCAAGCTGACCCGTATCCTGCGTGAAAAGGGGGCGCAAAACGGCGCCATTCTGGCGGGCGCAGATGCAACCCCTGAAAAGGCGCTGGAACTGGCGAAATCTTTCCGTGGTCTGGCGGGCCTTGATCTGGCCAAAGTCGTTTCAGTCAAACAGTCATATCAATGGTCTGAAACCGAGTGGAAACTCGGCAAGGGCTACGGCAAACAGATTACGCCCAAGTACCACGTCGTCGCATTCGACTATGGTGTCAAGTTCAACATCCTGCGCATGCTGGCAGAGCGCGGTTGCAAGGTGACGGTGTTGCCTGCCCAATCGACCGCTGCCGATGCGCTGGCGCTCAATCCGGATGGCATCTTCTTGTCCAACGGCCCTGGTGATCCGGAGCCATGCGATTACGCGATCGCCGCTTCCCGGGAATTGATCGAGCGCGGTATTCCGACTTTTGGCATCTGCCTTGGTCATCAGATCATGGCGCTGGCGTCCGGTGCAAAAACTCTCAAGATGAAGTTCGGTCACCACGGTGCCAATCACCCGGTGCAGGATCTCGACAGCAAGAAAGTGCTGATCACGTCGCAGAACCACGGTTTTGCCGTTGACTCAGCTACCTTGCCGGCCAACTGCCGCGTCACGCACGTGTCGCTGTTCGACGGTTCCCTGCAGGGTTTTGAACGTACCGACAAGCCGGCCTTCTGCTTCCAGGGACATCCTGAAGCTTCGCCAGGCCCGCATGACATCGCCCCTTTGTTTGATCGCTTCGTGGCGATGATGGAGAAACACAAAAATGCCTAAACGCAGCGACATTAAAAGCATTCTGATTATTGGCGCAGGCCCGATCGTGATCGGTCAGGCGTGCGAATTCGATTATTCCGGCGCACAGGCTTGTAAGGCCCTGCGTGAAGAAGGTTACAAAGTCATTCTGGTCAACAGCAATCCGGCGACCATCATGACCGATCCGGAAATGGCCGATGTAACCTACATCGAGCCGATCACCTGGCAAGCGGTTGAACGCATCATCGATCGTGAACGACCAGATGCAATTCTGCCAACCATGGGTGGTCAGACCGCGCTGAACTGCGCGCTGGATCTGTGGCGCAATGGCGTGCTCGATAAGTATAAAGTCGAGCTGATCGGTGCCACGCCGGAAGCCATTGACAAGGCGGAAGACCGCGCCAAGTTCAAGGACGCGATGACCAAGATCGGTCTGGGTTCGGCGCGCTCGGGCGTGTCGCACACGATGGAAGAATCGTGGGCAGTGCAGAAAGAACTCGGCTTCCCGGTCATCATTCGTCCATCGTTCACGATGGGCGGCACCGGCGGTGGCATTGCCTATAACGCCGAGGAATTCGAAACCATCTGCAAACGCGGTCTGGAAGCATCGCCAACCTCCGAATTGCTGATTGAAGAATCGCTGATCGGCTGGAAAGAGTTCGAGATGGAAGTCGTGCGTGACCGCGCCGACAACTGCATCATCGTGTGCTCGATCGAAAACCTGGATCCGATGGGCGTTCACACCGGTGACTCGATCACGGTTGCGCCAGCACAAACGCTGACCGACAAGGAATACCAGATCATGCGTAACGCATCGATCGCGGTCCTGCGTGAAATCGGCGTGGATACCGGTGGTTCCAACGTGCAGTTTTCGATCAATCCGGCCGATGGCCGCATGATCGTCATCGAGATGAATCCACGTGTGTCGCGCTCGTCCGCGCTGGCATCGAAAGCCACCGGTTTCCCGATCGCGAAGATTGCTGCCAAACTGGCAGTCGGCTTCACGCTCGACGAATTGCGCAACGAAATTACGGGCGGTGCAACGCCAGCATCGTTCGAACCATCGATCGATTACGTCGTCACCAAGATCCCACGTTTTGCCTTCGAAAAATTCCCGCAGGCAGATAGCCACCTGACGACGCAGATGAAATCGGTCGGTGAAGTCATGGCAATCGGTCGTACCTTCCAGGAGTCGTTCCAGAAAGCCTTGCGTGGTCTGGAAGTCGGCGTCGATGGCATGAACGAAAAAACCACCGATCGCGAAACGATCGAGGAAGAACTCGGCGAGCCAGGTCCGGAACGTATCTGGTACGTTGGTGATGCGTTTGCCCAAGGCTTTTCGCTTGAAGAAGTGCATAACCTGACGCACATCGATCCGTGGTTCCTTGCGCAGATCAAGGAAATCGTTGATATCGAGTTGTGGCTGGAAACACAAACGCTGGCTGCGCTCGACAAGGACACCTTATTCCGTCTGAAGCAAAAAGGTTTTGCGGATCGTCGTCTGGCCAAGTTGCTCAAAATTTCGGACAAGGATGTGCGTGAGAAACGTCGTTCGCTGAATATCCGTCCAGTCTACAAGCGCGTCGATACCTGCGCAGGCGAGTTCGCAACGAACACGGCTTATATGTATTCGACCTACGATGAAGAGTGCGAATCACAGCCGACCGACAAGAAAAAAATCATGGTGCTGGGCGGTGGCCCAAACCGTATCGGTCAGGGTATCGAATTCGATTACTGCTGTGTACATGCAGCACTGGCGATGCGCGATGACGGTTACGAAACCATCATGGTCAACTGCAATCCGGAAACCGTTTCGACAGACTACGACACTTCTGATCGTCTTTACTTCGAGCCGCTGACGCTGGAAGACGTGCTGGAAATCGTCGACAAGGAAAAACCATACGGCGTGATCGTGCAGTACGGTGGTCAGACACCATTGAAGCTGGCGCTCGATCTCGAAGCGAATGGTGTGCCGATCGTTGGTACCACGCCAGACATGATCGATGCCGCGGAAGATCGTGAGCGCTTCCAGAAGATGTTGCATGACCTGAACCTGCGTCAACCGCCCAATCGTACTGCGCGTACCGAGGAAGATGCACTGCGTCTGGCACAGGAGATCGGCTATCCACTGGTGGTGCGTCCGTCGTATGTTCTCGGCGGCCGCGCAATGGAAATCGTGCATGAGCAACGTGATCTCGAGCGCTACATGCGCGAAGCGGTCAAGGTTTCCAACGATTCGCCTGTGTTGCTTGATCGCTTCCTTAACGATGCGATCGAATGTGATGTCGATGCGCTGTCCGATGGTCAACGCGTCTTCATCGGTGGCGTGATGGAACACATCGAACAGGCGGGTGTTCACTCCGGTGACTCTGCATGCTCGTTGCCACCTTATTCGTTGTCGCAAGAGACGATTGCTGAGCTCAAGCGTCAGACGGCGTTGATGGCAAAAGGCTTGAATGTGGTCGGTCTTATGAATGTGCAGTTTGCGATTCAGCAACAGGAGATCGATGGCAAGTTGCAAGACGTTGTCTATGTGCTGGAAGTCAACCCACGTGCCTCGCGTACCGTACCTTACGTTTCAAAGGCAACAGGCTTGCAACTGGCGAAGATTGCCGCGCGCTGCATGGTTGGTCAGTCACTCGACAGTCAAGGCATCATCAATGAAGTGGTGCCTGAGTACTTCAGCGTCAAGGAAGCTGTCTTCCCATTCGTCAAGTTCCCGGGTGTCGATACCATCCTCGGTCCTGAAATGAAATCGACTGGTGAAGTGATGGGTGTCGGCAAAACCTTTGGCGAAGCGTTTGTCAAATCGCAGCTCGGCGCCGGCGTCAAGCTGCCGCGTTCCGGCAAGGTGTTCCTGAGTGTGAAAGCCAGCGACAAGCCACGTGCGGTGCAGGTAGCCAAGGATCTGGTCGAGATCGGTTTCTCCATCGTGGCAACCAAAGGTACGGCTGCGGCAATCAGTGCAGCTGGCATCGCTGTCGAGTCGGTTAACAAGGTTGCTGAAGGTCGTCCGCATATCGTGGACATGATCAAGAACGATGAAATCGCGCTGGTCATCAACACGGTGGAAGAGAAACGCAGTGCCATTGTCGATTCGCGCACGATTCGTACATCGGCCTTGCTGGCGCGGGTTACAACTTATACGACTATCGCTGGTGCCGAGGCAGCAGTGGAGGGAATGGCTCATCTGGACGAGCTGCATGTCTATGATTTACAAGGCCTGCATAAAACCTTACACTAAGATCAGCGTCAAAACTTAACCACAGAGGTCACAGAGGGCCCGGACTTTCCGGTGCTATCTGCGGCCTCTGTGGTTTTCCACTTATATCGATTGAAAATTATGAGTACACCTATCACATTGCACGGTGCCAATCTTCTGAAAGAAGAGTTGCATCGTTTGAAAACCAAGGATCGTCCTGCGGTGATCAACGCCATCTCCGAAGCGCGTGCGCAGGGTGATCTGTCGGAAAATGCCGAGTATGATGCCGCCAAGGAACGTCAGAGTTTCATTGAAGGTCGCATCGCCGACATCGAAGGCAAGCTCGGTTCGTCCCAGATCATTGACCCCAAGTCGCTCGATGCGGATGGTCGTGTCGTGTTTGCATCGACGGTCGAGCTGGAAGACCTGGAATCGGGTGAAACGGTCACCTATCAGATCGTTGGTATCGATGAAGCCGACTTGAAAGAGAAAAAGGTCTCGGTTACCTCACCGATTGCGCGTGCCATGATTGGCAAATTTGAAGGCGATGTCGTGGCAGTCGAGGCACCCGCCGGTCTGCGCGAGTACGAAGTGCTGAAGGTGCAATACATCTGATGCTGCAATCAAGCCGATTCTTGCTGGCAACGCTGTGGGTTGGCGTGTTGTGGGCGGTCGGCTTTGTGGTTGCGCCAACCTTGTTTTCCACCCTGGCTGATCGCAGCCTGGCCGGATCGATTGCGGGCAGTCTTTTCCGCATCACTGCCTGGCTTTCATTAGGCGTTGGTGCGGCACTGCTGATCATGCAGGCAGTCGCCGAGCGCAAGATGACGGCATCGCCCGTCAGAGCGACACGTTATCTGGTCATGGCAATGATGCTGTGTACCGTGCTGGGTTATTTCTGTCTGCAGCCGTTCATGGCGAGCTTGCGGGAAACCTTGCTGACGTTGCAGGATGCGGTGCAGATCGCCGATGCCAGACGACAGTTCGGTTGGCTGCACGGTGTATCGACCGTTGTCTATATCGTGCAGAGCTTGCTGGGGGCAGTGCTGATTCTGAAGATGCGCTGATACGCGCTAGAGGGCGAGACAAGACAGCACTGTCTGGTAGCAGACGTGCAGTCTTTTTGATCTAGCGTCCCAAAGAAGATTTCTTCTTGCTGCTTTGACGTGGCTTCGCGCGCTTGATCGAGCCGCCTTGTGTCACGCGCTCATTCCCTTTGACCATCACTTTGGTGACAGTCGGGCGTTTGGTACCGCTTGGACTCGGCTTGACGATGGTGACTTCGCGCAGTCCCTTGCCACGGGTTTCGCTGCGGGTTTTTTCCGCTTCCTTTTTAGGACGGTAAATCACCAGCAGTTTGCCGATGTGTTGCACAGGTGCGGCGTCGAGTTTGGCGCAGATAGTTTCATAGATTTCCACGCGTGCTTCGCGATCATCGCCGAAGACGCGCACCTTGATCAGGCCGTGCGAGTTCAGGCTGGCGTCGATTTCCTTGAGAACGCCGGCGGTCAGGCCGGATTCCCCGATGATAACGACAGGATTGAGTGCGTGCGCTTCGGCGCGCAGAGCGCTACGTTCTGCCGGAGTAAGTTTGGACATGAAATGAACTAGATGAGCGGGAAATGAGCCACGACGCCTTGCGCGTCGATAATCGCTGTCCCGCATGATTTAAAACCAGTATTCTACGCGAATGGCAAAGAAGAAATTAAACAAAAACTGGCTCCACGACCATATCAATGATCCGTACGTGAAGCAGGCGCAAAAAGAAGGCTACCGTGCGCGTGCCGTCTACAAGCTCAAGGAAATCGACGAGGAAGAGAAACTGATCAAGCCCGGGCAGATCATTGTCGACCTGGGGGCAACGCCCGGTAGCTGGTCGCAGTATGTGCGGAATAAGCTGTCCGGGGCAGAGGGCGGCGGTATCAAAGGCACGATCATCGGACTCGATATGCTGCCGATGGACCCGATTGCGGATGTGCACTTTATTCTGGGCGACTTCCGTGAACAGGAAGTGCTGGATCAGTTGGAAGAGGTCCTTCAGGGACGCAAAGTTGATCTAGTGCTATCGGATATGGCGCCAAACTTGTCGGGCATTGCCGTGGCCGATGCGGCGCGCGTGCAGGATATTATCGATCTGGCAGTGGACTTTGCCCAGCACCACATGAAACCGAGCGGTTCCTTGCTGGTCAAGTGCTTTAATGGCTCCGGTTACAACTATCTGGTCGAGAAATTCCGCGCTGAATTCAAAACAGTGACACAAAAGAAACCAAAGGCGAGCCGGGACAAGTCATCCGAGGTGTTTTTATTGGGAAAAACCCTGAAAAATCCGCTTTGATGCATATTTAAGCCTTGTATCCGTGGCTTTTACCCCAATACCGGATACTGCAAGCCTTGTTGTTTGCTAGTAGAATCAGCCTATATTTCTAGAAAAAGGCGCATTGCGTCCAAGGAGTCTCAGTGAATAACATGTTTTCCAAGGCCGCCATCTGGGTGGTCATCGGGATGGTTCTTTTCACCGTCTTCAAGCAGTTCGATGGCAGAACGGCTGGAAGCTCGGCAACGGCGATTCCTTATTCCGATTTCCTGGACGAAGTCAAAGCCAAACGTATCCGTGAAGCGACGATTGAAGATCGTGTCATTGTCGCGACTACAACGGACGGCAAGAAAATCAAATCCGCGATTACCTATCTGGATCGCGGTCTGATTGGCGATCTGGTCAACAATGGCGTGAAGTTCGACGTCAAACAACCGGAAGAGCAATCCTTCCTGTCACAAATCTTTATTTCCTGGTTCCCGATGCTGTTGCTGATCGGTGTCTGGATTTTCTTCATGCGACAGATGCAGGGTGGCGGCAAGGGTGGTGCCTTCTCCTTTGGCAAATCCAAGGCGCGCATGCTGGATGAAACACAGAACTCTGTCACGCTGGCTGACGTTGCCGGTTGCGATGAGGCGAAAGAAGAGGTCGGCGAACTCGTCGAATTTCTGCGTGATCCAACCCGCTTCCAGAAGCTGGGCGGCCGCATTCCGCGCGGCGTGCTGATGGTTGGTCCTCCGGGTACCGGTAAAACATTGCTGGCGCGTGCCATTGCAGGTGAAGCAAAGGTGCCGTTCTTCACGATTTCGGGTTCCGATTTCGTCGAAATGTTTGTCGGTGTCGGCGCATCGCGTGTGCGTGACATGTTCGAAAACGCCAAAAAACATTCGCCTTGCATCATCTTCATCGACGAGATCGATGCGGTTGGTCGCCATCGCGGCGCCGGTATGGGCGGCGGTAATGACGAGCGCGAACAGACACTCAACCAGATGCTGGTCGAGATGGACGGTTTCGAGCCAAATTCTGGCGTCATCGTGATTGCGGCAACCAACCGTGCCGATGTGCTGGATAAGGCGTTGCTGCGTCCGGGCCGTTTTGATCGTCAGGTCATCGTCGGCTTGCCGGATATCCGCGGCCGCGAACAAATCCTGAACGTGCACATGCGCAAGGTGCCGATTTCCAGCGACGTCAAGGCCGATATTCTGGCACGCGGTACGCCGGGTTTCTCGGGCGCGGATTTGGCCAATTTGGTCAATGAAGCTGCGTTGTTCGCTGCACGTCGCAACAAGCGTCTGGTCGAGATGCAGGATTTCGAAGATGCAAAAGACAAGATCGTGATGGGCCCGGAGCGCAAATCGGCTGTCATGCGCGAAGAAGAGCGTCGCAATACGGCGTATCACGAGTCGGGTCACGCGGTGGTCGCCAAGTTGCTGCCAAAGGCAGATCCAGTGCACAAAGTCACGATCATGCCGCGCGGTTTTGCGCTTGGTTTGACCTGGCAGCTGCCTGAGCACGATCGCATCAATATGTACAAGGACAAGATGCTCGAAGAGATTTCGATTCTGTTCGGTGGTCGTATTGCCGAAGAAATCTTCATGCATCAGATGTCGACCGGTGCATCGAATGACTTCGAGCGTGCGACCAAGCTGGCGCGTGCCATGGTGACGCGTTACGGTATGTCCGAAACCTTGGGTACCATGGTCTACGAAGACACAGACCAGGATAGCTATATGGGGCGTATGGGCGCCAAGACGGTGTCGGAAGCAACGCAGCAAAAAGTTGATCTGGAAATCCGCAATATTCTGGATACGCAATATGCGTTGGCACGCAAACTTCTGGAAGAAAATCGTGACAAGGTTGAAATGATGACGAAATCATTGCTCGACTGGGAAACGATTGATGCCGATCAGATCAACGACATCATGGAAGGCCGTGAGCCACGTCCGCCGAAAGAAGGCTTGCCAGTCAAGAATTCGCCGCCAAGCAATCCTTCGGATGGTGTGTCGCCAAACGCAACAGCACCTGCCTGATTCCGCATAGTTGACGGACAGGTGGTGAAAGGGTGAGGAGAAATCCTTGCCCTTTTTGTTTGTGGATGGTTTTCGTTGATGAATGGCAGGAAGATGCAGAAGAAATTGCAGTGCGGTCGCTTTCAGTTTTCATTTGAAAAGCGCAGACGCCCGTTGGTCATGGGTATATTGAATGTGACGCCGGATTCTTTTTCGGATGGTGGTCGTTACGGCTCGCTGGATGCTGCGCTCTCCCATGCGGAAATGATGATTGACGCCGGTGCCGACATGATCGACATTGGTGGTGAGTCAAGTCGTCCCGGTTCTCAACCCTTGCCCTTGCAGCAGGAACTGGATCGTGTAATGCCCTTGGTATTTGCCTTGCGTGACCTGGACGTTCCCCTTTCTATTGATACCTACAAGCCGGTTGTAATGCGCGAGACGCTGGCTGCTGGCGCGGACATGATTAACGACATCAATGGTTTCCGTGGAGAAGGGGCATGGGATGCGGTGAAGGATTCGGATTGCGGTTTATGCATCATGCACATGCAAAAAGATCCGCAAAGCATGCAGCAAAATCCGGAGTACACGGATATCGTTGCCGAGATTCGTGACTTTTTAAAATTGCAGGTTGCACAGGCACAGCAAATGGGGATTGCACCTGAGCGCCTTTGTATTGATCCCGGTTTTGGTTTTGGCAAGACCTTGCAGCACAATGTCACGCTTTTTCAGCATATCGGCCAGTTGCAGAATGAACTGGCCTTGCCCATGCTGGTCGGTGTTTCGCGCAAGACCATGATTGGGACCCTGATTGACAAGCCGGTTGAGCAACGCATGGCAGGCAGTGTAGCCGCTGCGTTGGCGGCGGCATCTCATGGTGCTCGCATCGTGCGTGTGCATGATGTGGCTGAAACCGTGGATGCCTTGAAAGTGTGGGAAGCCCTGTCTTCTGCCGTTTGAAGATTACTAAAAGAAAGCAATAAAAATGACACGTAAGTATTTTGGGACAGATGGTGTACGCGGACGCGTGGGCGATGCACCGATCACGCCTGATTTTGTCATGCGTCTGGGTTACGCAGCCGGGACCGTTCTGGCGAAGGCAAAAGACCAGTCGACCAAAGCATCAGGTAAGCGTCCAACCGTTTTGATCGGTAAAGACACCCGCATTTCCGGTTATATGCTGGAGGCGGCGCTGGAAGCGGGCTTTTCTGCTGCTGGGGTGGATGTCATGCTTGCAGGACCGATGCCAACACCGGCGATTGCCTATCTGACACGCGCCTTGCGTTTGGCCGCAGGCGTTGTGATTTCCGCTTCGCATAATCCGTATGAAGACAATGGCATCAAGTTCTTTTCTGCCTCGGGCAACAAGCTGCCGGATGCCGTGGAGCTGGAAATTGAAACGGCACTGGATACGCCCATGACCTGTGTGGAATCCAGCAAACTTGGACGTGCCAAGCGGCTGGATGATGCACGTGGCCGTTATATCGAATTCTGCAAGAGTACATTTCCTAACGAGCTCGATTTGCGTGGTACGAAGATCGTGGTCGATTGCGCGCACGGTGCCGCCTATCACATTGCGCCGGATGTCTTTCATGAACTGGGCGCAGAAGTAATCGCGATTGGTGACAAGCCAAACGGTTTCAATATCAATGACAAGGTGGGGGCGACGGCGCCGGCGGCATTGGTCGACGCCGTGCAGGCGAACAAGGCGGATATTGGCATTGCACTGGATGGCGATGCGGATCGCTTGATTGTGGTGGACGCTGCGGGCCGTATCTTTAACGGCGATGAGCTGCTGTACATCATGGTGCGTGACCGCATGGCAGTTCGTCCGATTGAGGGCGCAGTGGGCACCTTGATGACCAATATGGCGCTGGAAGTTGCATTCAAAAAAATGGGTGTGGCATTTGTACGTGCCAATGTCGGCGACCGTTATGTGCTGGAGGCATTGCAGGAGCGTGGTTGGCTGGTTGGTGGCGAAGGTTCAGGTCATATGCTTTGCCTGGATAAGCATACGACAGGGGACGGTATCATTTCTGCCTTGCAGATTTTATCGGCGTTGAAGCGTAGTGGTAAAAGCCTTGCCGCATTGACCGCCGACATCGCAATGTTTCCGCAAAGTCTGGTCAATGTAAGGGTGACGCCGGGCTTTGACTGGAAAAGCAATCAGCCATTGCAGCAGGAAAAAACAGCCGTTGAAAACGAATTGGGCGATGCAGGCAGGGTATTGATTCGTGCATCAGGAACAGAGCCCTTGATTCGCGTCATGGTCGAAGCACGTGATGCCGCGTTGGCAGAACAAATGGCAAAACGCATTGCAGAAAAAATTGCGGCCTAGGAAAAAATTATCATCTCAAAGGCACTTTAATCGTTGACCGAAGTCTTACTGTGAGGTATGATCTCTTTCTTTCGGAGTGTAGCGCAGCCCGGTAGCGCATCTGGTTTGGGACCAGAGGGTCCTAGGTTCGAATCCTAGTACTCCGACCAAAATAAGCAGTAGAAAAGGCCTGAAGATGAAAATCTTCAGGCCTTTTTGTTTGGATAAGTTTTCATCGCGCCCGCGAGCAGCTTTTCTCATTC
Organism: Oxalicibacterium faecigallinarum; assembly: GCF_014635705.1. GTDB lineage: Bacteria > Pseudomonadota > Gammaproteobacteria > Burkholderiales > Burkholderiaceae_D > Oxalicibacterium > Oxalicibacterium faecigallinarum. The sequence goes on from NZ_BMDI01000001.1 coordinate 207,572, forward strand.
CTTCCTTGTTTCTTTCTGTTTGGAAATGCAGCAACGATGCATTGCTGTGAAATTTCTCCCTCCAGCTTCTGCCTTTTATCTGGTATCAATTTTGCATGGTTTTCTGTGAAATTTGATGCAAAAAATGCAATAAATTTCTTTTCGTAAAGCTTTGTTTGTTGGTTAGCGCACGGTCTCGGCAACAAGGATGCGTAATGATCCGATTGGCATTGTCTTGGTGTGGGAATTGATTGCCATGCGGCAGTCTGTCTTGGAAATGGCGACTGACATTGCTTTCCTGAAACAGAGTGTGTTCAACCTCTGCACTTTTTTGTTCTCCCCCTGATGAGATTTTTGACACGAAAAAGTGAAGATGCACGGTCGACAATTTTATTGTCATTTTTGAACTAATTTTTTGACAAGCTCTCTACATCTCCGAAATGCAAGAACGCTTGGTTGTATTGAGCAGGGGTAATAATGGTTATGAGTAATCGTCCTGTCGTTGGGATTGGTATGCGCAGTAAGAGCTTGTTCGTCCGCAGTGATGGGCATGGTCTGGCGTATCAGAATGCGCGCTTGTCACCGGTTGCTTTCGCCCCTGTCCCATTCCGCATGACGATTCTCTCGCGTCGTCTGATTTCCATTTTTGTGCTGGTGGCAGGCCACGTGGCGTTCAATGTGCATGCTGCTGACGAAGTTGTGAATCCGGATGTTTTCACGCCTTACGTCGGTTACGGGATATTCAAGGACGACAATATCTCTCGTCAGCCGGAAAATGGTAGTCGCGTATCCGATACCTGGCGTCGTACCACGGTAGGTGTGCGCATCAATAAGCCAATCAGCCGACAGCGTATCTACGCAGATTTGTCGGTCAATGACACCAAATACGATCGCTTCAGCAATCTGGATAACGATGGTCGCCGTCTGCTTGGCAACTGGAACTGGGTGCTGGGAAATCAGTTTTCCGGCAACGTCGGCAGCAGCCTGGTCGAGACGCTGACACCGTTTGAAGATGTCTCGCCAACGGGTGACCCGCTTCCAAGCAGTGTGCGGACGCAAAGAAGCAGCTTTGTGAATGGCGGCTGGCGTTTCCATCCCTCGTGGCGCGTCCATACCGGTTTCAGCCGCGATGACATTTCCTATGACAGCATTCCTTCGGCCCGTCTGAAGCTGGAGACGACTGACCTTGGCATTGATTATTTGCCGCGCAGCCAGAACAAGCTTGGTTTGCTGCTGCGCCATGGTAACGGTACATATCCTAATCAGTTTGGCGCCCTCAACAGTGATTACACACAAGATGAGGTGAAGGCCGATCTGAAGTGGCAACTGACCGGTAAAACCGGACTGAAGTTTCTTGGTGGCTGGGCGCGTCGTACGTATGACACGGATGCTGCGCGCAACTTCAGCGGACCCGATGGTCGCCTAGCGATTGACTGGGCGGCGACGGGCAAGACTGCATTTACGCTGGCCGCATGGCGTCAGTTGGGTGCACGCCGTGTTGCTGGTGAGCCGGTCGATGGCATTCCCGCACAAGACGATCTTTCTTCCAACTATTCACGGAATACAGGTGCCAGCCTGGGCGTGAACTGGAAAGCGACAGGGAAGACGTCGTTCGACGCCATGATGCTGACCGAGGACCGTGAATACAACCGTATTGATCGCGATGATCAGTACCGTAAAAACGTGATTGGTTTGACCTATCTCCCTTGGCGACAACTGAATGTTCGCCTTTCTGTCTACGATCAGGAACTGAAGTCGAACGTCAGCACTGCCCGGACGTATCGTACAAAAGGAGTACAGCTTGCGACCCGCTATGAATTCTAAAGGCAATCCTTTGCAACCATCGAATGACATGCCGGCACGAACCTGGGGCATGCGTTTGATGGAGCCCACGATTGCGGTGGCCATGCTGTATCTGCTGGCCTTGATCACCGGTGATGACATTACGGGCAACCATGCCGTGCTCGCCATCATCACGTTCTTTGTCAGTTCAACGGTGTTCAGTGTGACGGATCACAGTCATATGTTGCGCGAGGCACGCTTGCTGGATTTTGTACGTGTCATCTTGACTGGCTGGATGATCGTGATGGGCGTGTTGCTGTTGCTTGGTCAGCTGACAGGCTTTTTCGAGTTTTTCTCGATGCGCACACTGGTGATCTGGCTGGCCGCGACACCCGTCGCGTTGCTGGCGGGACAGATGGTAGTGCATCGCATCACTTACAGCATGCACAAGACGGGATTGTCGCGCTCGGTGTTGATTGTCGGGGTCAATGACGTTGCGCTGAAACTGGCCGAGCGCATCGCTGAGCATCCTGGTTTGCTCATGCATGTGGAAGGGTTCTTTGACGATCGCGACTTGTCCCGCCAGCCGGAAGGAGAGCGGATTCCCTTGCTTGGCACCATGGATGAGCTGCCGGCGTATGCCCGCAAGCACAACATCAGCACGATCTTCATCAGTCAGCCTATTTCTGCGCAGCCTCGTATCAAGAAACTTCTGACTGAATTGCAGGACACGACAGCATCGATCTACTTCCTGCCGGATATCTATGTCTTCGATCTGATCCAGGCACGTTTCGATAACGTGGCCGGTGTTCCTGTGGTCGCGATTTGCGAGACGCCGTTTACAGGTATTAACAGCACCGTCAAGCGTGTGACCGATATCGTGCTTGCCTCGCTGATCTTGCTGATGCTGACGCCCATCATGCTGACGATTGCCATTGCCATCAAGGCGACGTCCCGTGGGCCCATCATCTTCAGACAGCGCCGTTATGGTTTGTCTGGCGAAGAAATCATTGTTTATAAATTCCGCTCGATGACGGTGACCGAGGATGGCGACAAGGTCACGCAGGCAACCAAGAATGATTCACGCCTGACACCGATTGGTGGCTTTCTCCGGCGCAGTTCACTCGATGAACTGCCGCAATTCTTCAACGTGTTGCAGGGCCGCATGAGTATTGTCGGGCCTCGACCGCATGCCGTTGCGCACAACGAGCTCTATCGCAAGCAGATCAAGGGTTACATGCTGCGCCACAAGGTCAAGCCGGGTATTACCGGCTGGGCGCAAGTCAATGGATTCCGTGGTGAGACCGATACGCTGGACAAGATGGAAGCGCGCATTTCCTACGATCTTGATTACTTGCGTCGCTGGTCGCTATGGCTTGATCTCTGGATCATTCTGCGCACCGTCAAAGTGACGATTGTCAGCGACAAGAACGCGTATTGATGAATGTGCGAACGGTCAGAATTTATTTTGGGAAGCGTAAAACAAGGAAGATGGAAATGAAAAAGATACTGTTTTCAATTTGTACGTTGGCGCTACTGGCATTCAGTGCCGTGAGCCAGGCGCAGGAAATGCAGCTGGGGCCGGGCGACATGCTAAAGATCGATGTGTACGGCAATCCGGATTTGTCGCTGGAAACACGTGTGAGTGACGGCGGTACGATTTCCTATCCATTGGTCGGTGAAGTAGCCGTTGGTGGCCTGACGCCCATCGCTGCGGAAAAGAAGATTGCAGGTCTACTGGAAAGCGGTGGCTTTATTCGCAAGCCACACGTCAATCTGGTTGTGACGCAGATGCAAAGCCAGCAGTTGTCCGTGCTGGGCCAAGTCAACAAGCCAGGGCGTTTTCCGGTCGATGGCAAGCGTAGCCTGACGGACATCATTGCCATGGCGGGCGGACTGAATGCCGATGCGGATGACAATATCTCGTTGGTACGTGTGCGTGATGGCAAGACCATCCGTGAGCGGGTGAATCTGGCGGACATCATGAGTGCCAATGGCGCGGTCACCAATCCGCAGTTGCAGCCAGGCGATGTCGTGTACGTCAATCGTGCGCCGCGCTTCTACATATATGGGGAAGTGCAAAAGCCGGGTTCGTATCGTCTTGAACCAGACATGAACATTCTGCAGGCGCTGTCGGTTGGTGGCGGTCTCAGTGCACGCGGCACCGAACGGGGTGTGCGCGTCAAACGCCGCGATGAAAACGGCACGATGCAAATTCTGAACGTCAAGCATGACGACCGTGTACAGGTCAATGACGTTATCTATGTGAAAGAAAGTTTCTTCTAAGGTCGCCAGGCAATCGTGGCACCAATAGCTGGTGAGAGAACATGATGAACATCACTCAATTTTTTCTGATCCTTCTTGCGCGCAGCAAGATCATTCTGATTACGTTATTCAGCGTGGTTGGTCTGACGATGTTGGTGGCCTTGATGCTGCCCAATAGCTATACAGCTAGTACATCGCTTGTACTGAATTACAAAGGCGTTGATCCAGTCACCGGCACGGCATTGCCGTCGCAGCTGATGCCCGGCTACATGGCTACGCAGATCGACATCATCAAGAGCAAGACCGTGGCCCTCAAAGTTGTTGACGAGATGAAGCTGACAGAAAGCCAGGGAATGCGCGATGGTTTTGCCGATGCGGGTGGCGAAGCGAGTGGCGTTTCCTTGCGCGACTGGATTGCGACCGTGATTTCAGGTGGTGTCGATGTCGAGCCTTCTCGTGATAGTGGCGTCATTACCATCAGCTATAAATCCGCTGATGCCAAATTTGCCGCGGATATGGCGAACGCGTTTGCACGCGCATACCAGAATGCCGCGGTGGAACTGAAGGTTGATCCATCGCAGAAAGCATCCGATTATCTGAATGCGCAAATCAAGACCCTGCGCAGCAATTTTGAAACAGCGCAACGCCGCCTGTCGCAGTACCAGCAGGAACACAATATCGACAATGCCGACAATCGTCTGGATGTGGAGTCCGCGCGTCTGAACGAGCTTTCCAGTCAACTGGTTGTGGCGCAAGGCATGGCAATCGAAGCGAATTCACGTGAACGCGCTGCCAGCCGTAATGCAGGTGAATCGCCGGATGTCATGAGCAATGGTGTCATCCAGGGATTGCGCTCCAATTTGGCGACAGCAGAAGCCAAATTTGCGGAAGTGGCGCAACGTCTGAACGTGAATCACCCGCAGTATCAATCCGCCAAGGCGGAGGTCGACAAGCTGCGTGCCAACCTGAACCAGCAGATTGGTCTGGCGTCGTCCAGCGTGCGCAGCAATGCACGCATCCAGCAACAGCGAGAAGCGGAAATTCAGGCTGCTTTGACTGCACAGCGTGAAAAGGTAATGCAGCTCAATCTGGCACGGGATGAACTCAAGCTGTTGAGCAATGAAGTGCAGACCGCGCAACGGGCTTACGAAGCAGCAGCCAATCGTTATACCCAGACCAGTCTGGAAGCACGTTCCACCCAATCGGATGTCGCGGTGTTGAATCAGGCCACGCCACCGTTGTCGCCAACCGGACCGAAGACATTGCTCATGCTCGTGTTGTCAGTATTTGTCGGCGGCATGCTGGGCTTGGGCCTGGCGCTGGTGGCAGAGATCATGGATCGTCGTGTGCGGTCTTCGCGTGACTTGATCGAGGCCTTGAATGTGCCGGTATTGGGTGTGTTGCGTCAGGAACGTGGTGCTCCTCGCCTTGGCATGATGAGACCTATATTGCCGTCCACCTGATCTGGAAAGAATCAAAGAGGAATCATGATGAGTCAACTTTTGCATCCCACCGCATTTCGCGATCCGGCCGTGCGTGATGTCGGCGTCGCCAAAACAGAAGCGAACATAGGCGGCATCTTGCTGGATCTCGGCAAGATATCGCCATCCGATGCCGAACGCGTTATCAAGCTGCAGAAGGAAAAAGGCATGCGCTTTGGTGAAGCCGCCCAGGCGCTGGGTCTGGTGACCGAAGCGGATATTGAACAGGTGTTGGCACACCAGTTTGACTATCCCTACTTGCGGCCAGGGCAGGGCGGATTTTCGTCCGAACTGGTTGCCGCTTATCGTCCTTTCAGTGCGCAGGTGGAAATGCTGCGCGGCATTCGCAGCCAGTTGATGTTGCGATGGTTTGCCAATGGTCGCAAAGCGTTGGCAATTGCCAGTGTGGAGGAAGACGATGGCGTCAGCCTGCTGGCGGCCAATCTTGCCATTGTGTTTTCGCAGTTGGGTGAAAAGACCTTGCTGGTCGATACCAATTTGCGTCATCCGCACCAGCATCGCATCTTCAATGTGCAGGAGCGGCATGGTTTGTCGGATGTGCTGGTTGAACGTGCCGATCGCAGCGTCATCAACAAGGTTGAACCTTTTGTCGATTTATCCGTATTGACGGCGGGAACCTTGCCGCCGAATCCGCAGGAGCTGCTGAACCGTGCGTCCTTTGCACGCCTGAATCAGCAGGTCGCACAAGATTTTGATGTGGTGCTGTATGACGTGCCGGCTTTCTCGACGGGGGCTGACGCACTGGCGGTCGGCACCCAGGCCGGCGGCGTATTGCTGGTCGCGCGCAAGAACAAGACACGACTGTCACAGATCAACGCGGCTGCCGATCAGTTCGGCCGATTCGGCGCGGACGTCATCGGTTCGGTCCTGCTCGAAGATTAAGTGAGACCGTGATGCGTTGCCTGTCTTCCTCCAAATTGTTGCATTTTTATTATTCGTTGAATGATAAAACAGGTGGTGGGCAATGCGACCCGGAAGGTTGGGCGCCATGACGCATATGGATTCTCAAGCTGATGTAGTGGTACCAAAAGACGAGCATCTGTTGCGTCAACTGACGATCGCCATTCTGTTTGGTGCAGTGCTCTATCAGATGATGCTGTGTCTTGTGCATACGCATGTCCTGACGATCCGTACCGCGTTCGTCGGCGCTGCAGAATTCTTGTTGTATCTCGGATGTCTGGTGGTCATGGCGCGTCGACTCCGTATCGAGTTCGTTGCCGTGGTTGCACTGGTTGCCGCATATCTGTTCCTGCTTGCCTTGTTGCGCGGATCGCTGGACGCCAAAGGTTTTCGCGATGTGCTGATCGTCATCCTGTTTTACTGGCTTGGTAAAACCATGGGTAGTGTCGTGCTCGCAGATCGCCTGTTGAAGATCATGATTGGTGTCGTGCTGGCTATCGGTCTGTTTGAACTCTTGTTCGTTGACCTGTACTCGCGCGTGTTCAATGTCTTCTCCTATTACGTCAGCCAGGGCGGTTTGACCAACTCGACCAACTGGGCCAAGGACAGCACGCTGGCCTTGAATGGAATTCGTCCGGAAGGAATTGGCCGTACGATTCTGCCGTCCCTGCTCGGCAATCATCGTGTCTCATCCGTTTTCCTCGAACCAGTTTCACTGGGCAATTTTGCCGTCATTGTTGCCGCATGGGGATTGGCCAAAGACAAATCGGCATGGCGGGAAATGTTGTTCTACGTTAGCACGGCGGTATTGATGATCGCCTTGTGTGATTCCCGTTATGGCTTGTTGACCTTGTCAGTGCTGATTGCAATGCGCGTTGTATTTATCGGTCGCATGTATCTGACGACGATGCTGATGCCGCTGATCTGTGTCGTTTTGTTGATAGCCATTGCCTTGCTGTTTAGTAACTACTACGGCGACAACATGCTCGGTCGTCTACGCATTACCGGCACGGTGCTGATGAACTTCGATGTTGCAGAGCTGTTCGGCATGAAGGGTTACAACATTGGATACGGCGACATGGGTTATGCCGTGTTGCTTACACGTTTCGGTTTGCCGTTCCTGCTGCTGGCATGGGGCGCCTTCTGGATGATCCGTATGCGTGACGATGTCGGTATGCGCTTCCGTGGTTTTGCCGCCGTTTATATGTCGCTGATTCTTTCCATCAGCGGTACTTCGATGATGGCATTGAAGACCGCTGGCGTGTTGTGGTTCCTGATGGGTTGTCTGGCAATGCGCGAGAAGGTTGCGCTAAGCATGCGCGAACCACGTGCAACTTCTTCATCCGGAGCAGATCGGAGTATGCGTTATGCCAATTAATGTTGTTCATCTGGTGCGTCAATATCATCCTTCCATTGGCGGGATGGAAGACGTTGTACAGAATATTGTGCGTCATCAGCGTGATGTGCACGGCCACCAGCCGACCATCGTTACGCTCAATCGCCTGTTTCGCAATACTGATGTCGCGTTGCCTGAGAGAGATGAAGTGGATGGCGTACCGGTGATCCGTCTGCCATTTCGCGGGTCGACACGTTACCCCCTTGCGCCGCAAGTCTTGCAGCATATCCGTCAGGCAGATGTGGTGCATGTGCATGGTGTGGATTTTTTCTACGACTATCTGGCATTGACCAAGCCGCTGCATAAGCGCCCGCTGGTGGCATCCACACACGGCGGTTTCTTTCATACCGAATTCGCGTCGCGACTCAAGCGTGTCTACTTCAATACCGTGACCCGTAGCACATCGCTCGCGTACGACCGTATCGTTGGTACCAGCAACAACGATGGTGACCTGTTTGGCGAGATTGTCAGTGCACCGCGTTTGTCGGTCATCGAAAACGGTGTGAACGTTGACAAGTTTGCGGATTGTGGTTCCCGCACACGGGTGCCGGTTCTGATTTATTTTGGCAGATGGTCCGTTAACAAGGGCTTGCTGGAAACGATTGCCCTGTTCCGTCATCTGGTTGCGCAACGTCCCGAGTGGCGACTGATCATTGCAGGACGCGAATACGACCATACGCAAGCCGAGCTCGGCGATCTGCTGGTGCAACAAGGATTGAGCGAAAAGGTAACGCTGGTCGAAAGCCCCGATCAGACGGCATTGTCGGCACTGATTGGCCATGCTGGCTACTACATCTGCCTGTCACGCCATGAAGGGTTCGGTATTGCACCGATCGAAGGCATGAGTGCCGGTCTGACACCCATCCTCAGCGATATTCCGCCATTCCGTCATCTGGTCGAAAAATCAGGACTTGGTCTGATTCTCGATCGCCGCGACATTGCAGCCAACGCCGCGCGCATCGCTGCCTTGCATGATCAGGGTGATCAAGCGTTTGCAGCCCGTCGTGAAGCGGCACAGGCGTTTGTTCAACAGTACAGCTGGCGGCATATCGCAGACCGCTATGTCGATATTTATCGTGATCTTGCGCATGCCTGAACAGGGATCGCGGGACACAGGAGAATGCATATGAACGTTTCATTTCCGTTTAACACGACGGCTTTACTAAAGCGTGTTTTCCTGACATCCGGCTTTGTATTGCTATGCGGTGCGTCGCAGCAGGCCGTAGCCCAATGCATGCAGAGCGGGCAACTTAAAGGGATCAATCTCGCCGGCGCCGAATTCAATAGCAGTCGTCTGCCGGGCGTGCTGAACAAGGACTATCTCTATCCGGCAAAGAAAGAGATTGATCACGCCAAGGGGATTGGCAGCAATGTGATTCGCCTGCCGTTTCGTTGGGAGCGTATCCAGCCAGCCTTGCAAGGCGAACTGGATTCGGCAGAACTGAAATCCTTGCAGACCACCGTGCAACGCGCCAATGAGGCAGGCATGTGTGTAATTCTCGATGTGCATAACTACGCGACCTATCGGGGGCAACCGATCGGCTCTGATGCAGTACCGACCGAGGCGTTCATCGATTTGTGGAAGCGGCTCGCCACGGCTTTTCCCCAGCAGGACCAAACCATTTTCGGTCTGATGAATGAACCCGCCAAGATCAATATTGCGGCCTGGGCAGCCATTGCGCAGCAGACAGTGAATGAGCTGCGTGCTGCAGGGATACAAAACATCATTCTGGCTGCTGGTGGTCGCTGGAGTGGTGCGCATGAATGGACCAAGGATCAGGGTGGTACGTCTAACGGCAAGGCCTTTGCCAACTTTCAGGATCCGCTTGATAGAACCTGGCTGGAAGTGCATCAATATGCCGACGAAGGTTTTGCAGGAACCAAAACGGACTGTGTCGATGCAGATCGACTACAGCGCATCTTTGCCAATGTAACGAATTGGGCGCGTGAGAATCGTAAGAAGCTCTATCTCGGTGAGTTCGGCACACCATCGGACGAGAAATGTCTCGCTGCGCTCGATGCCATGCTGTCGGGGATGAACGATACATCGGTCTGGCGTGGCTGGACCTATTGGGCCGGCGGCGCGTGGTGGGGTAGTTATCCGATGAGCATTCACCCCAGAAATGGTGTGGATGCACCCCAGACCGACGTACTCAAAAAATATTTCTGATCATGAAGACGCCATCTTCTCTGCGGATTGCATACTTTCCGTTCGTCAATGACGGAAATCGCTACACCGACAATTTCAAAAAAGTGCTGTCGCAATTTGGTGAAGTGGCAGAAGCGCCACCGCTGAAAAAGTTGTTTGGCAAAGCTGCCTTTCGCCGTTTCGACATTCTGATCCTCAACTGGTCGGACAACAATTTTGTCAATCGCCGTACCGGCGGTATCAGCCCGTTTGGTGTGGTGAAAGAGTTTGTGCGTATCGGCATTTACAAACTGCTTTCACGCAAGACGGTGTTTGTACGGCATAACGTTTATCCGCATGAAGCTGTTGGACCGCATCGTGAGAAGGCGACACGCATCATCGCGCGATACGAACGTTGTTTTGACCTGTGCTGGGTGCATTCCGGTCATCTGGTCGAAGACTGGCGTTGTTATGTCCCTCATCCTTTATATGAGGTAGAGCAGGGCACGAACTCCAGCATCGATCAGCTCGATCTGCCGGAGAAATATTTCGTCGTCTTCGGCCGTCTGCTGTCCTACAAAAAGATTGATAGCCTGCTGAAGATTCTGCCTGCCGATATGCATGTCGTGGTATGCGGTTCCTGTCCGGACAAAGCTTATCGTGATGTGCTGCAGTCCCTGGCGGGAGACAACGTGACGTTGCTTGCCGAATTTATTCCAGATGCATTGGCACGTGACCTGATCACTGGTTCTGCCGGCATGCTGATCTGCCATTCGGAAGACGACATGATTGTCAGCGGCAGCATCGTCTATGCAATTTCACTTGGTGTTCCGGTCTTTGCCATGGAGACACCCTTCGTTCACTGGTTCAGGGACAACGTCAATGACCGCATGGTGATTGCGGCAACCGGTTTCCCGGATCTGGTGGCGAAGATGCGCCATCACCAGTTTGACGTGGCCGATAACGACGTGCATGTCGCACAGGCGCACTTTTCGGATTCGGCGGTGACTTCCAGCGTAGCAAGTACGTTTAATCGTTTAGGACTTTTATGATGTTGGGAAATATCTTGCAACGGCTGACGGGCGGCGTGGAGAAAGCACAAGCTGCGGCGTTCCCCCATGTGGATCTGTTTCACTGGTCGCCGGCAGGGAACCGGGAGAATTTTGGCGACCATCTTTCGCGCGTCATCGTTACCAAGTTACTCGCGGATCACCAGCATTTGCTGGATGAGGAAACGGATGCATCGCATACCTTGCTGGCGATCGGATCGATTCTGCATTTTGCGCAGGACCATGATGTGATCTGGGGCTCAGGCGTGAACGGCAAGATTGCTGCCGATGCACATGCGTTTTCTTCTCTGGATGTACGTGCCGTGCGCGGTCCGCTGACGCGTGCGTTTTTGATGGAGCGCGACATCATGGTGCCGGAAATTTATGGCGATCCGGCCTTGCTGATGCCGACTCTGTTTCCGGACCGCTTTGCTGTCCGGACAAGAAGTCGTTATGTGGTCGTGCCCAATTTGCATGACATCGATATCGTGCGGCATCTTGGCTTGCAGAATGTGGTGTCACCCATGACGACATGGAATCGCTGCATTCCTGACATCCTGACCGGTGAACTGGTGATTGCCAGCTCACTGCACGGTCTGATTCTGGCCGAGGCTTACGGCTTGCCGGCACGCTATCTGCGTCTGTCGGAAGAAGAGAATATCTTCAAGTACAACGACTATGTCATGGGTACAGGTCGCGGCGAGATCGAAGCAGCGCGCAGTATCGAAGAAGCGCTGGAGATGGGTGGCATGGCACCGCCAGTCTTTGATGCTCAGCAGTTGATTGCGGCATTTCCGTTCGATCTGTGGGACGGTGTGGAGCGTTGATGCAAAGCGGTCAACTTAAAACGGCAATCTACCGCGGGACTTTTTGGTCGCTCCTGGATAACTTCGCCCGGCAGATGATCACCTTGCTGGTATTCATCGTGCTTGCGCGCATGTTGCCGCCGGTTTTGTTTGGTCTGCTCGCGACGGCGATTCTGATTGTGCAGGGCTTCAAGTCAATCGCCTTTGACAGTATCAGTACAGCGCTGGTGCGAAAGAAGGCACCGACGGATGCCGATTACAGCACCGGATTCTGGATGTGTCTGGGTTTGTCGCTGCCTGCTTTTTTGCTGCTGTTTGTTATCGCACCGTATCTTGAATCCTGGGCTGGTGCTGAGGGCTTGTCGCAGGTTGTGCGTGGTGTCAGTCTGATGATCCTGTGCAATGGTTTGTCGCGCATCCACGAAGCCAGACTGACGCATCAGATGGATTTTCGTCCTCTGGCAATTCGTTCGTTTTTATCCGTGGTTGCCGGCGGCGCGGTTGGCATCGGCATGGCGTTGAACGGATATGGTGTCGAGAGTCTGATCGCGCAACAACTCGTCACGTCGATTTGCGAGTTCATTCTGCTGTGGTCGCTGGCAAAATGGATGCCATCCTTCACGTTTTCACGAGACTCTTTCTTCGAGATTCTGCATTACAGCAAGTATGTGTCGGCCACGGCACTCACCAACTTTGCCAATCAGAATAGCGATATTTTCTTTGTCACCTATTATCTGGGCGCTGCCGCATCTGGTTTCTATGCAACGGGCAAACGGATTACCAATACCCTCAACATCGTGATCTCAACCGCGCTGATGCGGGTGTCACTGCCTGCTTTCTCGCGCTTGCAGGATCAGGATGAGGAACTGCGTCGTACCTATCTGCATTCGACTGCCTTGACTGCAATGGTGACGGCGCCGATGTTTGTTGGTCTTGCGATTTTGTCGCACGACATTGTGCTGGTACTGCTCGGCGAAAAGTGGCTGCCCTCAGTGCCGGTCATGCAGATCATCACCATTATCGGCTTTCTGACATCGGTCGGTTACTACAACCAAAGCATCATGCTGGTGAAAAACAAGCCGCAATGGCAAACGCGACTGGCACTGTTGTATGCGGTAACCAATGTCGCGGCGTTTATGGCGTTCACCCGATTTGGCCTGATCTATACCGCCCTCGCATTTTCTTTGCGTGCTTTGCTGCTCTTTCCGGTCTCGGTGTGGTGCGCGATCACGCTGATTGGCGTGCATTGGCGGCAGTACGTTGCAGGGCTGCTGCCATCCATCTTCGCGGCTGCATCGATGGCAGTGTTTGTCGTACTTGCCGGTACCTATATGCAGCATCTGTTGCCATTCGTACGACTGATTGCCTTGATTCCGATCGGTGCAGTCAGCTATGCAGTGATTCTTTATTTTGTCATGCCGTTTTCATATCGCGAACTTGTTCTGAAATCAATCGCGCGTTACACGGGACTGCCACGCTCGGCAACCTCGTCCTGAGGGAAAGGAATCGTATGAACTATCTTGTGATCTCCGCACATGACTATCGCAGCCGTCGTAAAGCAGGGCTGCACTTCATTACTGCTGAACTGGCCAAACGCGGACAGACGCGGTTCTTTTCCTGTCAGTACAGTTTGCTGTCCGATCTGAAATCGGATCCGCGTAAATCAATTGGTGCACTGGCCAACAAGCGCGAGGTATTTGATGGTGTCGAGTGCTATTTGTGGAAAACCCTGATTCATCCATTCAATATGCGCAAGCCGGTGTTGCAACCGATTGAATCCTTTCTGTTTCGACGCTATCTGCGGCATGTCAGTCCGGTTCTGGTGGAATGGATCAAGCAGTCCGATATGGTGGTGTTTGAAAGTGGCATTGCACCGATCTTCTTTGATCTTGTGCGCGAACTGAATCCCCGTGCCCGAACCGTTTATGTGGCTTCCGATGATCTGGCGACGATCAATGTGGCCTCTTACGTCAAGCACACGTTTGACCGGATTGCTCCGCAGATGGATGCCTTGTGTCTGAAGTCACGTTTCATGATTGATGGCATTCCACCCTCGGATAACCAGTACATTGTGCCGCACGGATTTGATTTTTCTGTTGCGGATCATGCTGATCCGTCTCCTTACGGAGCGGGACAACACGCGGTGTCATTGGGCTCCATGTTGTTCGATCCAAGCTTCTTTGTGATCGCATCGAAGCTCTTTCCAGAGATGACTTTTCATGTGATCGGCTCCGGCATGGGACGGCATGAGGGTTATGGCAGCAATGTGATCGTGTATGACGAGATGCCGCACAAGCAGACGCTACCCTATATCAAACACGCCACAATCGGTCTGGCACCTTATCGTGCGGCAGGGTTACCAGCGTACTTGTCGGATACATCGCTCAAACTGATGCAATACGACTTTTTCGGACTGCCTGCGGTATGTCCGCAAGCGATCGTCGGTGATTATCAGTCACGTTTCGGCTATGTGCCTGGTAATGAACAGTCCATTGGCGATGCCATTCGCGCGGCGCGGGCGGCACCGCGTATCACTTTCCGTACACCGCTGGCATGGTCGGATGTGGTAGATCGCATTCTGTCACCGGACAGTTTCCCCGATACGCAAGTACCGTCATCCGGTCGACGGAACCTGGATGCTGCTGGATCACGCTATACACCTTTACCCGCTTAAAAATCTTGAGGATGTTGGAACCATTCAACATTTTCGCTTTCTTAGAATTGTTGTCAATTAAATAATTTTTGGATTGAATGATGGTTTGGCTTATGCCGATGAATTTCGGGGCGGGCATGTCGGAAATATTTCTGCCTGAGCACCCGGTGGGAACAGATATCACTCTGGAAGTTAGAGCGATGTTTGTGGATAACAGGAACCGACGATGACGAATCCTTCCGTTCTATCGATTGCAGATTTTCCCGTGCGCGTTTTGACGGCCGACATTTTGTCGGACGGGTTGCTGCAAGTGATTGCGCAACGCGAAAAGATTGCGCTGTTTTTTGCCAATACCAATTTCATCATGCAATGCCGGGCATTGCTGCCGCGCATGCAGGACGACGGTGTGGTGATCGTGAATGATGGCATTGGGCTGAATCTGGCTTCATGGATGGTCCATGGTCGGCAGTTTCCGGAAAACCTGAATGGCACTGACTTCACACCATTGTTCTTGTCTCGAGCGGAGCGACCATTGCGTATCTTCTTGCTCGGTGGACGTCCGCGTGCATTGGCCAAGGCGGAAGAGCATGTGCGATCACGTCTCGGACAGCAGGTTGTGGGTAGGCAGGATGGTTATGGTGATCTCAATCATCCCGAACTGATCGAGAGGATCAATCAGGCGCGACCTGATCTGGTGCTGGTTGCACTGGGAAATCCGATTCAGGAACGATGGATTCTCGATAACCATCCGCAACTGCATGTACCGGTGATGATGGGCGTTGGTGCCTTGTTTGACTTCTGGGCAGGGGAGAAATCACGTGCGCCCAAACTCGTACAGCGCCTTAAGCTGGAGTGGCTCTACCGCCTTGCATTAGAGCCGCGGCGCCTGATGCGCCGTTACACGGTTGATGTCATTGCATTTTTCATGTTGTGTTATCGACGGCGACGGCAAGGTGGTCACGTCTGAAGTTACTTTTTATCTGCGGTGAAATCCATCGTGTAAATCAATTTGAAGAAAGCTCAGGTTTGTCATGAAAATCTATCCAGTGATTCTGTCAGGTGGGTCTGGTACACGTCTCTGGCCGCTATCGCGTGCTGTGTTACCTAAACAGTTGTTACCTTTGGTAACTGATCGCACGATGCTTCAGGAAACAGTATTGCGCGTGCATGGTTGGGCCGACGTGATGCCACCTTTGATCGTATGTGGTAATGAGCATCGTTTTCTGGTAGCCGAACAATTGAGGCAAATTGGGGTCGAGCCCACGGCAATCCTGCTGGAGCCGGAAGGACGTAATACGGCACCCGCCGTCGCCTCTGCAGCTTTGTTTTTGAGTGGAATCGATCCGGATGCGGTCATGTTGGTATTGCCGGCGGATCATGTGATTGGAGATATTGCTGCATTCGAGCAGGCGGTCAGACTGGCAGCACAGGCGACGGGAAGTGGTTCGTTGGTAACCTTTGGCATTGTGCCGGATCATCCGGAGACAGGTTACGGCTATATTCGTCGTGAATCAGCATCAAGCCGTATAGAAGGTATTTATCCGGTTGCAGAGTTCGTTGAAAAGCCTGATCTTGAAAAAGCGCAACGCTTTGTCAGCAGCGGCGAGTATGCATGGAATAGCGGGATTTTCCTGTTTCGCACAGAGGTGTATCTGAATGAATTGATGCAGTTCCGTCCCGATATTGCTGGTGCCTGTCAAAAAGCGGTACAAGACGCGTACAAGGATATGACTTTTTGCCGTCTCCATGAAGCGTCCTATCTTGCTTGCCCTTCGGAGTCGATTGATTATGCTGTGATGGAGAAGACAAGCAAAGCTGCCGTCGTACTTGCGGACATTGGATGGAACGATGTGGGTTCCTGGACAGCACTGTCGGCGGTTCAGCAAGCGGATGACGAGGGCAATGTTTTGCGTGGTGACGTTTATACCGATAGTGTCAAAAATTCTCTGGTAAGAGCCGATACCAGATTGGTCGCAGTGATCGGTTTGGATAACATTGTTGTGGTAGAAACCAAGGATGCAGTATTGATCTCAGCCAAGGATCAGGTGCAACGCGTCAAGAATGTCGTCGAACATCTCAAGCACAAGAAGCGTAGCGAACACGAGAACCATTCGCGTGTTTATCGCCCTTGGGGATGTTATGAATCGATCGATGGCGGAGATCGCTTTCAGGTCAAACGCATTACCGTCAATCCCGGCGAAAAACTCTCTTTACAGATGCATCATCATCGAGCGGAACATTGGGTTGTCGTTACCGGAACCGCGCGTGTCACCAACGGTGATGTGGAGCAATTGCTGACCGAGAACGAATCCATTTATATTCCGATTGGTAGCACACACAGGCTGGAGAATCCGGGCAAAGTCCCCCTTCATCTGATCGAAGTACAGTCCGGAGCGTATCTTGGTGAAGACGATATCGTACGTTTCGACGATGTCTACAAGCGTGCCTGAGTCCATGGACCTGGTTGCTTTGTCATAGACGTCAGAGACGGTAATGAAGGGGCAGGGCGGGTGGTGGCCTGCCCAGCACGATTCGAACGTGCGACCTACGGCTTAGAAGGCCGTTGCTCTATCCAACTGAGCTATGGGCAGAAGAAGACCGCAGCAAAAGAATAAGGACATGATCGTTGCTGGGTGCTGCATTATGCCGTTTTTGCTGCCGGGTTTCAATGTCGCCACATTCTCAAGTGCGATGTGAGTGCGTTGAACACTATTTTTTCAGCGAATCGACCAGCGCATATCCTTTTTTAAAGCCGGCAGCGAATGCCTCTTCTGCGGTCGCGTAATCACCATCGTCGCCCGCGGCAGTCAGCAAATCACTTTCTGCCGTCGCGTCGACACCCGGTTCACAAATACGGATGGTGTAATCCCAGGGGTGATCAGAACCATCGCCTGAATTTTTCAGCGTGGCGACGTGTATTTCCAGTCCTTTGTAAAGCTCGGTACTCCAGTTTTGCTGTTGTTCCATGTTTTTCTCCCATCAGATGTCTAGGAAACGCGAGTTGAATCCCATTGCCGTTCCGGATGAGGTGAGGGGACGGGATCTTGCTGTGGGACAGGATGCTCGTTGGGCAAAGGCGGTTCATCGACTGGTGCAGGTTCCGGCGCGCGATGAAAGTGCAGATGACCGGTGCACTCGCTGCCTTGCTCTATGGTGTTGGACGGACGCATGATCAGACTCCTGAATGAACCAAGCATGAAGCAATATGGGTATATTCTCAAACGGCTTGTCTGAATGAAGACCTGAAGACCGACCACAAAGTTCAGACGATGATTGTGAGCCAGGCAATGCCTGGCAAGTCGCCATCGGCGACATGGGATCAAAACATGTCCAGCCGGTAACCAATCGTATACACCGTCGTCAGACGCACGTTGTTATCAGGCTTGAGCTGCAACTTGGTTCTGACTTGTGACATATGCGTATCAAGTGTGCGCGATGTCATCACGAGTTCTCGTCCCCAGACCGTTTCCATGATGCGTTCGCGAGAAATCAACTGGCCTATATTCTGAAAGAACAGCGCGGCGATATCGAATTCTTTCGGTTTGAGTTCGACAGTCATATCGCGTACGGTTGCAATCTTGTTGAACAAATCAAACGTGTAAACACCGGCCTCGATCGTCCCATGCGACGCGCTTGCACTGCTGGCACTGATGGCTGCGGGGCGGATACGTTTTGACAGTGCATGCAGGCGCGCCGATAGTTCACCCTCGCGGATCGGCTTGGTCATGTAATCGTCTGCACCTGCCATGAGGCCACTCACGATGTTTTCTTCCAGCACGCGATTGGTCAGAAACATGACCACGATCTGATCGCCCAGATTACGTCTTACCCATTCGATGACATCCTTGCCCGTCATGTCGGGCAAGTGCCAGTCCAGAATCAGCATGTCAAATGCATCGGCACGCATGCGTAACGTTTCCAGTAATGCGCTACCTGTATGGAAAACCGTGCAGGCGTGCCCGGCATCCGTGACAACCTGATGGATCAGTTTCGATTCGATTGGATCGTCTTCGAGCGAGGCGATTCTCATGGTTTGCTTCCTTCCTGATGGTTCATTGATACCTGATCTTCCTCATCGTCTGCGACGCACGGCAGCATGATGGTGAAGGTACTGCCTTTGCCTACGGTGCTGTCCAATGTAATGGTGCCGCCGTGTCGTTCGACGACCATTTTCACGAAGGCAAGTCCGAGGCCGATGCCATCCTGTCCGTGATCGTCCGCACGCAGGAATGGCGAAAAAATCATGGATTGCTTGGATACGGCAATGCCTGGCCCCTGATCGTGAATACTGCATGCGATAGCGGGGCCTTCGGCTGTCATGAGCGATTGTGCTTCGCAGCGCACACGTCCGCCTTCCGGACTGAACTTGATGGCATTGGAAAGCAGGTTGCCGAGGGCGCGGATCATCAGCGAGCGATCGACCGTCAGCCAGGCATCTTCAGCTGGCGTGTCGATTTCCACGGTGACGGAACGCGCATGTGCAAATGCCCACATGCTGTCCGCAGCTTCAGCCAGCATTGAGCTGAAATCGGATTCCTGAAGTTGATAACCGGATGATTCGGCCTTGGCCAAATGGACGAAGCTTTCTGCGAGATGCAAGGTCGCTTCCACTGATTTTTCGACACGATTCAAAAATTCGTCGGCGGCGAAGGCGGTAGACGGATTCTTCTGTAACTGGATGAGTGCCAGAATCGATGATTGCGGTACGCGCAGATCGTGAGAGATGAAATTCAGGCTTTCTTCGCGCCGACGTTCTGCCGCGCGCAGGGAGGTGACATCGATCAGCGAAATAATCCAGCCCAGCATGGCGCCGTCAGCCATGCGTGATGCGGTAGATTTGATGAGAAATTCGCGACCGCTTTTATCACGTGTCTCGACTTCCATCGTCTCGCAGGTCGGCGTTTGCAGCAGTGTGTTGTACCAGATTTGATCATGAATGGGCGAACGTGGCGGTGCCTGGAAATGCGAGAAGATTTCCTTGAGCGTGAGCGGCTTTTGGTAATCCACGCCCATTTGCGCTAACTGAAGTTGTGCTTTTAGATTGCACATCAACAGTTCGCCAGCTTGTGACAACACCAGTGTGGCATCCGGCATGTTGTTGAGACTGTCGCTGACAAACTGATGCACATCGCGCGCGCGGTCGCCGGCGATACGGATCGCAGCGATTTGCCTCTCCAGAAAATCGGCGTCTTGCGCAATCACGGCGCTGCTCTTGTCTCGCAAGACCATGGCATTGTTGTAATGCAGACGCTCCAGTTCTTCACTCAGGTAAAACAGGGTCGCCTCAAGACGTCGCCAGTTCCAGAGCGGGTAAATCGAAATGACCATCAGGATCGCAGCCGCTGGCGGCACCCATAATTCCAGCATAAACAGGGTGTAGTTGGTCAGTGCGATCAGGCCGATCAGAACAAGGGTTGCCCCCAAAGCCTTGAATGGGGACAGGTACAGACAGGCAAACAACGCCAGACAGGTAAAACTCATCGTGACCAATGCATTGAGCCATTTCGTTGCCGGTTGAATGCCGCGCTTTTCAAGCAGGCCGGCAAGCACATTGGCATTGATCTCCACTCCCGGCATCAGACGTTCCTTGGTTGTCAGTGGTGTCGGGAACATGGTCGCAATGCCGGATGCCGTTGCGCCGATCAGCACGTATTTACCGTCGAAATAGCCTGGTGGGATTTTGCCTCGCAATACATCGATGTAAGAAACCTTGATTGCGTGCCCCGGCGGACCGGCAAACGGAATCAGTTCCCGGTTGTCGTGGCCGACACGCATCCTGTCGGATGGCGTTTTACGCATACCTGTTTGATAGACCGCAACCGAAAACTGCGGCCAGGAGGCATCGCCCAGGGTTTCATTCAACAGAATGCTGCGTACCAGGCCGTCCGCATCAAATACGAAATGGGTGTGACCGACGTTGTGCGCAGCATCCATGAGTGACGGAATGGGCAGGGTGGGTTGCAAGCCCTGCGCGGTGTGTTCGATCAGCAAAGGCAATACCACGCGCTGATTACTTGCGATGGCATGGGTAAGGCGAGTATCACCATCGCTTTGGACCTCAGGTTCCGAAAAAATGATGTCAATGCCGATGGCTTTTGCCTTGCTTTGGTTAAGCCTGTTTATCAGTTCTGCGTGGACCGTGCGTTTCCAGGGCCAGCGTCCCAGCGCGGCAATGCTGGGATTGTCGATCGCAATGATGACGATCTGTTCGTTTGCCGGTCTTTGCGCGCTTTTGATCAGCGCATCATAGATAAAGCGATCCGGTTGTCCCAGTCCGTTCATCAAACCGAGCACTGCGGCGCACGCCAGCATGATCAGAAAAAAAATACGCCATTCCGCCTTCAAGGGAGATTGTCTTCTCTGTTGCGAAAAGATCATCGGCACATTGGAAGAGCGCAACGGCATTCTGTTTAGAATCCCGATCCCAGCGGTTGTCCCTGAGACTGAATCGGAGCGCCATGTTCAGTTTGCCATTGCATCGGAACGACAAATTTTTGTGGTGGCGAGTAAGTGCCGACAAAACCATCCGATTCGATGCTGCGTATGCGAGCATAGTAGGTGCCGGATTGCGGACGCGGGATGGCAATTTCCGGTACGGCAGTTTCCTTCTGATGCACGAGCTTCGCGAAATCCTCTTGCGCGGAGAGCTGGAACGTGAAGCGTTGCTCTGGCGTTGTCTGACTCCATGAAAAATGGATTTCCTTTTCTCCGATGGCAGTTGTCGGCGCCGGCAGGCCCTGAATGAGGGTCAGGGGGCGTGCGTCGCTGAACGGACCTTGTTTGCCCGACTGACTTTCGATAGAGGCGACGCGCCAAAAGTAGGTGCCGACCTGTAGTCCCACTTGTTGTTGAGCCATGCCATCACCGGCTGTCACCAGTTGGTCTATCAGTGGTGCTGCAAAACGGTTGTCGGTAGCGACTTGCAATCTATAGTGATCGATGTCACCGGAAATACTCCATTGCATCGGCACGGAAATCTGCGCAGCACTGCTATTTGCCTGGAACTTCCTGTCTGGCGCCATCAGAAACGGTGCGAAGGGGCGCGCCGCAACTTCAAATGGTAATGTTTGCCGATGGCCGTGCAGGCCATGTTGGTCGATAGCGTTGGTATGCAGGAAGTATTGTCCATCCGGCAGATCGGCAATCCGCGCGATACCTTTGCCTTCGTTAGCCGGCACGCGGACTTCCGCAATGTTATCGATGCCATGCGCATCCCGTGACACGCGCAGCAGAAATTGTTGTGCATGTGCTTGTGCAAGACTAAATTGCAATGGCAGTTTTTCCTGTCGCTGATAGCCATCCTGAATGTTGGGAACAGGCAGCAGGGAAACAGGTCGTGCAACACGCTTGTTTGCGACGATCGTACCAAAGCCGGCTGCAACCAGTTGTGTATCCGGTTTGCCTTTTACGTCGGTAGCAACGGCAACTTTACCTTCTGTCGTTTCGTTGATGACGCGCTGATCCTCATACTGGACGCGGAAGCGTGTACCGCGAACGCCGGACACTGCCAACGGGCTCAGAACTTCATAGCGGCTATCAGACTTGTTGAATGGTGTGACGCTGGATTCGACGCGACCACGCTCCAGAAAGAGCCGGGTACGTGGACTGTTGAGGTACTGCGTCATGCGTAGCGTGCGCAGATTGATCGTGCTTTCCGGCGGCAATGTGATTTGCGAGCCATCTTCCAGCACCAGAGAAATGAAGCTCTCGGCCATGGTGCTGAGCGTATCGCCTTCCTTCACCTGCGTATTGACCCGGGCCTCGACCGGATTGCCGTTGCTGTCCTTGATCCGTATATCACCAAACAGGCTGTTAATGCGGGCAGAGGCGGCAACGGGTTTCAATAACCTGGCCGGAATCAGAACAATGCGACCGATGGGAATGGTGCGATCGTTTTCAATTTTGTTGACAGCACCGATGGTTGACCAGTGACGAACTTCACCCGTGAATTTTTGTGAAATGGACGACAGCGTTTCATCGCGTGCGACGGTGTACCAGATGCCCTCCGGGGCAATACGCATATTCGCCTCAGCAAGTTGCGCGGAAGCAGGCAGCCAAATGGCAATGGATAGCGTCAGACCCAGGAGCGATCTTTTCAACACAAACCTCAATGAATAAAAGTGATGGAGGGAAACATCAGGATTTTCGCATCTTCGGGGCAACTTTCCCGTAATTCCTGACTGAATTGAATTTAATTTGTGATAAATGACGTTAATTTTTGCAAACGCATGCGTCATGACGCCCTTGCACTCTATGCAGACTGGCGCACATGAGAGCCGGGATGGTTGTAGCGTTACAGACCGCGGTTTTCTTTGATCTTATGGACGGGTAGGTACAGAGATCATGTAGACGCCAATCGTGCAACAGGGATGTAGATTGGCGTACAGGGCGAGAAAGCCCGAGTGTCAGATACGTTTGAAAATGCCTGGCTCGATGCTCAGTTTGAAACTGCCATCTTCCTGTTTTTCTGCCGTGCCGTTGGTGTCCTTGACACGGTAGCCGATAAAGTTGGTCGGCAAGGTGTTGTAACCGTAATCCAGATAGGTTTTGCCTGCCACGATGTTCTGCAGCGTGATGACCTGGCCACTTGCATTTTTGACGTTGAACTCTTCACTGATTTTCATACTGCCTCCATGCATCGATAGTCAAAGGAAGGAGCGACGAAATCGGCAGGCGTTCCGCCGCCACCGGGATGTTCATGGTACTGGCATCGGCTGATGGCGACAAGCTTGCCTGGCTTCTGCGAAATTGGTGCTGGTATATTTCCCGACCGCCAGCCCCGGTAGTAGCAACCTTCGTTGTGCTAGTACGGCTCATCGAGAGCACGAAGCGATGATAGCGACCGTGTGTGACAGCAGTTTGACATGCATCAAATTCAGCCGGATTTGGGTTGCCTGTTGCCAGTTTCTACAGAACTTTTCCCGGATTCATCAGATTATGGGGGTCCAGCGCCTGTTTGATCTGACCCATCAGCTGCATTTCAACGGGCGATTTGTAGCGCAGGATTTCTTCGCGTTTCAATGCGCCCAATCCATGTTCGGCCGAGATCGAGCCGTCGTAGGCATGGACATTGTCATGCACGAGACGATTGATGGCTTGCTGGTTTTCAAGGAAACGATGATCGGGAATATCGGTTGGGCCTGCCACGTTGTAATGCAGGTTGCCGTCGCCAAGATGCCCAAACGTCACGAGACGAACGCCCGGATAACGTTGCTTCAATTGCGCATCCGTGTCGCAAACGAAATCGGCGATGCGCGAGATAGGCAGGGAGATATCGTGCTTGATATTCTTGCCTTCAATGGCCTGTGCCAGCGGAATCCGTTCACGCCATTGCCACAGCGCAGACGACTGGGAAAGCGAACTCGCAACCACTGCATCAGCGACGATCCCTTCTTGCAAGGCATGGGCGATCACGGTTTCCAGCAGGGTATTTGCATGACTTTCTGATTCGTGATCGGACAGCTCGAGCAAGACGTACTGCGGGTATGTCTGTGCAAACAGCGGTGGTGTTTCGGGAAAATGCCGGCGGACCAGTTCCAGACAAAAACTGGACATCAGTTCAAAGCCTGTCAGCGCAGCACTGCAACGCTGTTGCGTCAGTGTCAGGAACTGCAAGGCATGATCAACCGATTCAAGCGCGATGAAGGCCGTGCGTATCGCAACCGGTTGCGGGAACAGCTTCAGCACGGCAGCGGTGATGATTCCCAGCGTGCCTTCTGCGCCAATATATAAATCGCGCAGATCGTACCCGGTATTGTCCTTGCGCAGTCCGCGCAGCCCATCCCAGATATCGCCTTGCGGGGTGACGACTTCCAGCCCCAGACACAATTCTCGGCTGTTGCCGTAACGCAGGACGGCGGTGCCACCCGCATTCGACGACAAATTGCCACCGATTGTGCAACTGCCTTCCGCGCCGAGCGAGAGAGGAAACAGCCGCTTCGCATCATGGGCAGCTTGCTGGACGTTTTGCAGAATGCAGCCGGCTTCAACCGTCATGGTTTGATTGAGCGGATCTATGTGCCGTATGCGATTGAGACGTCGCAAGGACAGGACCAGTGCCGTGCCGCTTTGATCCGGCACGCTGCCAAGTACAAGTCCCGTATTGCCGCCTTGCGGCACGATGGGAACCCGATACTGCTGGCATAGCTTGACCAGTTGCGCTACCTCTTCCGTGGTGCCCGGACGGGCGACTGCGCAGGCAACGCCGATGTATCTGCCACGTTGATCACGCAGATAGGGGGCGAGGTCTTCAGCGCTGGTGAGGACATGTTCGGTACCAATGGCTTCTTGGCAGGCCTCGATGAACGTATTCATTGCTTGCTGATGCTGGCCGCACGCATCTTGGCGCGTGCGGCCTTTTTGTAGGGGTAAAGAAAACTCACCACACAGGTGAAGAAAATCAGCACAAGCCCGACTTCCATCCAGCCCAGCAGCGCTGACAGACCGCTATCGCTCCAGCCGCGCACGATGCCTTCCATGAAGTACAGCAGAATCAGCATCGACGACCATTGCATGGTGTACAGATCGGTGCGCAGGACACCGCGCAAGGGCAACAGGAGCGGCAGTACTTTGAGTGCAGGCCAGAAAACACCGGGGCGTACAGGTGCCAAGATGGTTTCCCATGCAATGCACAGAAGAATCAACGCAACCAGACTGCAGACGGCACCGCCATGCAACAGTTGTTGGCGTTGTGTATTCACTGAGATTGGTCTTTCAGACGCAGTGCGGTTTCTGCCAGGCGGCGGCCTAGTCCGATTGCCAGTGTGCGGGTCTCTGCCGAAATCGGTTGGTTGCCGTTGACGCCGGACCAGTGCGATGCGCCATACGGTGTACCGCCACTTGTGGTGGTCATCAATTCCGGCATGGAATAGGGAAGACCGACGATCAGCATGCCGTGGTGCAGCAAGGGCATCATCATGGATAGCAGCGTGGTTTCCTGTCCGCCGTGCAGACTGCCGGTCGAGGTGAATACGCAAGCCGGTTTGCCATTCAGTGCACCTGCCAGCCATTGCGATGTCGTGCCATCCCAGAAATACTTCATGGCTGCTGCCATATTGCCGAAACGTGTGGGCGATCCCAGTGCCAGTGCGGCACATTCCTCGAGGTCACGCAGCTCGACGTAAGGCGCGCCCTCTGCCGGCACATCCGGCTCGGTGGCTTCGGTGACGGTTGACACTGCAGGGACGGTTCGCAGGCGGGCTTCACAACCGCTCACGCTATCGATTCCCTGGCCGATCAGTTCAGCCAGTTTGCGTGTGGCGCCGTGGCGCGAGTAATACAAAACGAGAATAGGGAGTGAGGAGGCAGTCATGCTTGTTATTATAGGGCGCTTTGTTGCCAATCCATAAAGCAGGTCAACTACCTGTCTGAACGGTCTGCTACTGGACTGGAATCGGCATTTTTACGGATGACATCGTGGCGCTATCTGCCTGGCAGCTGTACATGTCCATCTTGCTTACGTTTGAATTGCAATACATGACGTCTCCCCGCTTGACCTTTTTCCGTGAATTATCCTGGTCGCAGGTGCGCGACCTGTTTCATTTTGCCGTACGGCGCTTGCGGGAAGAGCAACTCCCGCAGGTGGCCGGCAGTCTGACCTTTACGACAGTACTGGCATTGGTACCGGTGCTGACGATTGCCTTTGCCATCTTCACGACTTTTCCCTTGTTCAACACCTTCCGTGCATCGCTGGAAGCGTATTTCGTCCAGAACCTGATGCCCAAGGGGATTGCCAATACGATCCTCGGTTATCTGACGCAGTTTTCAAGCAAGGCAACGCGCTTGTCTGCCTTTGGCGCGGTGGCGCTGATTGCGACGGCAGTCGCGATGATGTTGATGATTGATCGGGTGTTCAATCAGATATGGCGTGTCAAGACCAAACGTCCGATCACGCAGCGTGTTCTGGTGTACTGGGCGATTGTGACGCTGGGGCCGCTGTTGATCGGCGCATCCATATCGCTGACGTCCTACTTGTTCACCGCGACCAATGGCGTGGTGAAGAACGTGCCGTTCATTGGCGCCTTCTTTTTTTCATCGATTTCCATTTTACTGACGACTGTTACCTTCACCTCCTTATATGTCGTGGTCCCGAACAAGATAGTGGAGTGGCGTGATGCCTTGTGGGGTGGTTTGCTGGCAGCCATCGCATTTGAGATCCTCAAGCGTCTCTTTGCCATTTTCATCGTCAAGGGACCAACCTATACGATTGTCTATGGCGCGGTTGCCGCCTTTCCGATTTTTCTGATCTGGATTTACATGGGCTGGCTGATCACCCTGACGGGTGCAGTGGTAACTGCAGCGCTGCCGATTATCAAATATGAACGCTGGTGGCACGTGCCGCAGCCGGGGAGTGCATTCGTCGATGCGATTGCCCTGTTGCAAGTGCTGCATGCTGCGCGTCAGTCGCCAAACGCTGCCGTGGATGCCAAACACATGCGGCAAAAGACGCGCCTGGGATTTGAAGAGTCTGAAACGCTGCTGCAGCAAATGCTGGACGCTGGCTGGGTTGGTCGCATCAAATCGGATGGCCCGCGCAAACTGCAGTTTGGCAAACGCATCACGGACGGGCTTGATAGCTGGGTCCTGCTGGCCAATTTGCGTACATTGACGTTGGCGGATGTTTATCGCGTTTTTGTTTTCAGTGCGGCGGGGAACGCTTCACTGGCACGACAGGTGGAAGCGGCAGTGGAAGAGGGATTGACCGAAACACTGGAAAACTACTTTGGCCGATTGCAAGAGCGAGGCGAAGCGTGCCCGATCAGCGATGGGCTCAGGGCTTGAGTTTCTGCAGAGAAATCATTGCAATTTTTTTAGGGATTTATTTGATGGGGTGGTTGTCAGACCAACATCCCATCAGGCATGCGAGACATGTCGTCTGACGATACTGGCTGTCGTTTTTCGACATGAAAGGAGATGGATTTTTTGCAGCGCCGGGATTAGAGTACAAGCGTCCGAAGTATAACCATAACGTGCGAGGACAGTCCCATGAAAGTATCCGAAATACTCAAGGTAAAAGGAAACATTCTCTTTACGGTGACACCCGACAGTCCGATTCTCGATGCTGTCAATACCATGGCCGAGAAGGACATTGGTTCACTGGTCGTGATGGAGGGGGGCAAGCTGATCGGCATGCTGACATTCCGTGAAGTCATCGCCACGATTCACGAAAATGATGGTTCGCTGGGGCGCGAAAGTGTACGCAGCCACATGAACAAAAAACCGATCATCGTTTCTCCCGATACCGATCTCAATGACGTGCGCCGCCTGATGCTGGAGCAGCATGCGCGTTATGTGCCGGTACAGGATGAAAAAGATGGCAGTCTGATGGGCGTCATGTCCTTCTATGACGTGGCCAGGGCGGTATTCGAGGCGCAAAGCTTTGAGAATCGCATGCTCAAGTCCTATATTCAGGATTCGCCTGTCGAGGTGGAAGAAGAGCGTTGAAGCCGCCAACCGTTCGTTCGCATACCGGTTACAACCAGATGTGACGAACGGTTTCATGCAAGCTCGCTTCTCCCTTACAATCCGGTTGTCTGCAACCGGCGGCTTGTCGTGCGCCATATTGAATGCGATGAATCCCGTCGCCAGCTTACATGCGCAAAACCAGCCAGTTCGTCCTGCTTACCCAACGTCGTTTCGCGCCATTCTTTTGTGCGCAGTTCCTCGGCGCATTCAATGACAATGTCTTCAAGACCGCATTACTGACCGCGCTGACGTTCGATGCGCTGAGCTGGACCACGCTGGATCGCGGCTTGCTGAACAATCTGATTCCGGGTTTGTTCATTCTTCCCTTTGTATTGTTTTCCGCCTTGTCCGGGCAACTGGCCGACAAGTTCGAGAAGTCTGCGCTGACGCGTTACGTCAAGCTGCTGGAAATAGCGATCATGGGTATCGCCGCCATTGGCTGGATGCAGCAGAACCTGTGGCTGTTGATCGCAGCCGTTGTGGGTATGGGGCTGCACTCCACCTTGTTTGGTCCGGTCAAATACGCGTATTTGCCGCAGAAACTGGCACCGAATGAACTGGTCGGCGGCAATGGCCTGGTAGAGATGGGAACGTTCGTCGGCATTCTGCTGGGCGAAGTGTTGGGCGCCGTGTTGGTCTCGCAGCGTCCGTGGGGACTGGAACTGGTAGCTGGCGGCACGATTGCGATTGCCATTGCGGGTTGGTTATTCGCACGTGCCATGCCGGTTTCGCCTGCGCCTGATCCCGAACTGAAAATCAACTGGAATATTGCCAGTGAAACCGTGGCAAATCTGCGTTTTTCAAAGCAGAACAAGCCGGTCTTTATCGCCATGCTGGCCAATTCGTGGTTCTGGTTCTACGGGGCGATCCTGTTGGCGCAGTTTCCTTTGTATGCCAAGGATTATCTGCAAGGTGATCACAGTGTGTTCGTTTTGCTGCTGACGATTTTTTCTTTGGGAGTCGGAACCGGCTCGCTGCTGTGTGAACGCCTGTCCGGTCACAAGGTGGAGATCGGTCTGGTGCCGTTAGGCGCGATTGGCCTGACGATCTTTTGCTTTGATCTGTATCTGGCTTCCGGCACTTATTCAGCGACGTCATCGGTCGATATCGCCAGTTATTTTCAACAGACCGGCAGTGCACGCATCGTGTTTGACTGTCTGATGATCGGTATTTTTGGTGGCATCTACATTGTCCCTTTGTTTGCGCTGGTGCAGACGCGTTGTGAGCCGACTCACATGTCGCGCACGATTGCGGGGATGAATATTCTCAATGCCTTGTTTATGGTCGTTGCCGCCTTGCTGGCAATGGTATTGCTCAAGGCCGGCTTGACTATTCCTCAGCTATTCATGGTAACGGCAATACTCAACGCGGTGGTATGCGTGCTGGTTTGCTGGGCAATGCCGGAATTTGTTCAGCGATTCTGCGCATGGGCGTTGCGCAAAGGCTAATTGCTCAGTGGGGAGCAGGCTGTGCGTGTTGCTGGAGCCATTCATCCAGTTCGTCTGACGTGAGCGGCATGGCGTACAGATAGCCCTGACCGTACGCACACCCGAGTTCAGACAGAATAGTCGCCTGACGTTCGTTCTCGACACCTTCTGCGATGACGTCCAGATCAAGGTTGCGACCGAGTTGAATGATGGCCTCGGCGATGCTGCTGCCGCGTGCAGATTCCGTAATTTCGGTCACGAACGCGCGATCGATCTTGAGGCGATCGACATTGAGTTTCTGCAAATGGCTCATGGAAGAGAAACCAGTGCCAAAGTCATCAATCGCGATACTGACGCCGGTTGCCGTGATTTGATTCAGCAATGCAGTCAATGCGTCCGGATCTTCCATTGCCATGGATTCCGTAATTTCCAGTTCGATGCAATGTGGTGATGCTTCGGTGTCGCTGAGCGTACGCTTGAGCATGCTCAGGAATTGCGGATGACGGAACTGCACTTGCGACACGTTGATCGAAATCATGAAGTGATCGAAGCCCCTGCGTTTCAGACGGACGGTTTCAAGACAAGCCTGTCTTAAAACCCATTCGCCTAGTTCGATGATCAGGCCAGAATACTCGGCAATCGGAATGAAACGTGCCGGCGAAATCATTACGCCTTCATTGCACCAGCGGAGCAATGCTTCTGCACCAACCGCGGTACGCGTCAGCATGTCGATCTGCGGTTGATAGACGACATAGAGTTGTCGTTCTTCGAAAGCTTCGCGCAGGGCATGCATCATGTTGACCCGCTCGCTGATATCGATGCCCATGCTGCGTGAAAAATACAAATGTCCGGCACGTTGCTGCAGCTTGGCGCGCTTGAGTGCGATCTGGGCGTTTTTCAGCGCTTCTGCGCCGCGCCCGTTGTGCTCTGCCAGACGCATCAAGCCGACGGTGGCGGATAGCTGCACTTGCTGGGCTGCGATGCTGAAAGGTCGTTCGAACTGCGCAAAAATCGCTTCCGGCGTGACTTGGTTGTCGTCACCCAGAACCGCAAAGGTATCGCCGCTCACGCGTGCGACGATCAGGTGGTGACCAAGGCGTGATTGCAGGCGCGTCGCAACCGCCAGCAGCAACTGGTCACCAAACTTGTGGCCGAGCGTGTCGTTGGTTTCGGCGAAATGGTCGATATCGATCAATGCCAGGGTGGTCGGCAAGCCGACCGGCTTTTGCAGTGTTTCGTCGAGAATTTCACGCAGACGCTCACGATTGGGTAGCTTGGTCAGCGTGTCGTAGTACGCATAGTTATGCAAGCGCGTGACGAGAAGGATATTGGTCAGACCGATGGAAGCGGTACTGCCAAATACATGAAGCAATCGTTGCTCGATATGATTCAGAACATGGGTATTGCAGATGACGGCGATCAGGCAGCGCGTGCCGTCGCCCGGAAAATAAAGCGCCGTCATGTTGTTGGCATGCACGGTACGTTTATCGTGCATTGCTTGCAGCATGACATGCTGCATGACTTCATCAAAGCCTGATGCGGGTTGATTCAGCAGGGTGGTGCAACGGCCGGCGGCTGAAATGGCAAACAGTTCGGTTTGCCCGTTGTTGAGTACTTCACTAATGCAAATCAAGCCATCGTTAGGGAGGCCAAGCAGGTCGCTCAGATCGTGCAACACAGCGTCTGCAAAGTCTTCGATTTTTGTCAGTTCGGCGAACTTGTTACTTGTCTGAAGAATTTTTTCCAGCCCGCGATCGGTTGCCCGCAAATCGGCGGCCTGTTCGTGCACAAGTACTGCGTTCTGAAACAGCTCGGTGCAGGCGGCGCGTTCGAGCGTGCTGCCAATCAGATAGCCGAAGACCGCGAAGGCGGCCAGCGCTTCGCGTGCGACGTCCAGATTGTCTGCACTCGTACGCACCAGGACGCTGACATCCGGAAATCGCGATGAAGAACGTATTGTTTGCAGCAGCGTGACGGTATCTGCCAGCGGAAGTGCCAGATCGTCGACGATAATCACGGCGAGATTCTGAACAGGTTCAAGAATTGAGCACGCTTGGGAAAGAGAGTGCGCGTGCAAAAAAGGCAGGTGGGCGGTCGATGCGACGGCATGCGCCAAAATAAAACCGATTGCCGTATGAAAATCTGGATTCTGGCCAACTAGCAGAACATGCTTTTCACGCTGATTCTCGGTAGTAGTCGGTGTGGATTGCAGTCTGGACTGATATGCCAATCCTTGTTTTTGACTGCTGAGCGACTGAGGCATGAACGAAGAGCTCCGGATAACGATAAGGCATAGGTGTTTAGGACTATTGCATAGGGACTTGTTCTAATGCAATATTTTTGTGCGAGGGTGGGTCTGTTTGTGGAATTGTTGCACTGGTAGAATGAGCGCTTTATTGGCAGATAAGTACATTCCATGTCCGGCAATACCTTTGGCACACTTTTCACGGTTACCACATTCGGCGAGTCGCACGGCCCTGCGATCGGTTGCGTTATTGATGGTTGCCCTCCCGGCATGGCCCTGTCCGAAGCCGATATCCAATTTGACCTCGACCGCCGCAAGCCGGGCACGTCGCGTCATGTCACGCAACGCCAGGAGCCGGATACGGTTGAAATCCTGTCTGGCGTGTATGAGGGTAAAACGACCGGGACGCCAATCGCCTTACTGATCCGCAATCAGGATCAACGCAGCAAGGATTACAGCAACATTGCTGAAAGCTTCCGCCCGGGTCACGCTGATTACACCTATTGGCATAAATACGGTATTCGCGATCCGCGCGGTGGCGGTCGCTCTTCAGCGCGTTTGACGGCACCGGTAGTTGGCGCTGCCGCGATTGCCAAGAAGTGGTTGCAACAGCAATACGGAACGATCTTCCGCGGATACATGAGTCAGCTTGGTGAGCTGGTGGTGCCGTTTGAAGACTGGTCCCATGTGACCGAAAATCCTTTCTTTGCCGCCAACGCCAGCATGATTCCGCAGCTGGAAAGCTACATGGATGCCTTGCGCAAGAGCGGTGATTCGTGCGGTGCGCGTATCGAGGTCGTGGCGGACAACGTGCCAGTCGGACTGGGGCAGCCGATTTATGACAAGCTGGATGCCGATATCGCCTATGCCTTGATGGGGATCAATGCCGTCAAAGGCGTGGAAATTGGTGCCGGTTTTGCTTCTGTCGCTCAGAAGGGAACCGAACATGGCGACGAGCTCACTCCTGAAGGTTTTGCCAGCAATAATGCCGGTGGTGTGTTGGGCGGGATTTCGACCGGTCAGTCGATTACGGCATCGATTGCCATCAAGCCGACATCCAGTATCCATACGCCACGCCACTCGATCGACAAGGCGGGTAATCCGATCATGGTGGAAACCCATGGCCGTCACGATCCTTGTGTTGGTATTCGCGCGACCCCGATTGCCGAAGCGATGCTGGCACTGGTTCTGATGGATCACGCTCTGCGTCATCGCGCGCAATGTGGTGACGTTTCCGTTTCGACGCCCAAGATTCGCGCACAGCGCCCTTGAACTTTTGCCCGCACATTCGACTCTGTTTCTGCGCCTCAACGATAACAAAGGAGAAAAAATGAAGCGATCCCTTCTACGAACCGGTCTGGCTTCGACGCTCGTGGCCGGTTCTGTCCTGATGCTTTCCGCGTGCGAAACGGTGCAGACCACACAGGGTGGTGCGGTCGGCATCGACCGTAAGCAACATATGGCTGTGTCGTCGCAAGAGCTGGATCAGGCGGCAACCAAGCAGTACTCCGAATTACTGGCCGAACAGAAAAAGAAGGGCACGCTGAACACCAACGCAGCACAGGTAACCCGTGTGCGCGCCATTTCTGATCGTCTGATCGCGCAAACGGGTGTATTCCGCCCGGATGCAAGAAACTGGAAATGGGAAGTCAATGTCCTGACGTCGGCAGAGATCAACGCATGGTGTATGCCCGGCGGTAAAATCGCTGTTTACACGGGTCTGATTGAAAAGCTGAAGGTTACCGACGATGAGCTCGCCGCTGTGATCGGCCATGAAATCGCCCATGCGCTGCGGGAGCATGCACGTGAACGTGCCTCCGAGCAGGCCGTGGCGGGTGGTCTGATTTCCATTGGATCGGCAATTCTGGGTGTCGGTGATCTGGGTCAGCAGGGTGCTCAATACGCCTACATGGGCTTGATCGGCTTGCCAAACTCTCGCAGCCACGAAACAGAAGCTGATCGTATCGGTGTCGAACTGGCTGCGCGCGCCGGCTATGATCCACGTGCAGCGATCGCCCTCTGGCAAAAAATGGCGCAGGCCGCCGGTGGCAATGCACCGCCAAAACTGCTGTCCACGCACCCGTCAAGTCAGGATCGCATCAGCGATCTGACGGTCTACTCCCAGCGCGTCATGCCGCTTTACCAACAGGCCAAGCGCTGATCCTTGACGTTTTGACCATCCAGGCGGGCAAATGCCCGCCTTTTGCATTGCGCTGTCACAAATCATCCCAATCTATGTTGCGCTTCCATCGATAACGCGCCATCCATTGGGGGCAGACGTAATATCCCTATCACAAATATGGCATAATCGAGGGCTTTCCAGACGGGAAAATTCTTCCGTCGCTGACTAAATATTCACGCGAATCATGGCTCAAACGCTCTACGACAAACTTTGGGATGCACACGTCGTCGAAACCGGCGAAGACGGTACGACTGTGCTCTATATCGATCGTCACTTGTTGCATGAAGTGACCAGCCCGCAAGCGTTTGAGGGCCTGACGCTGGCCAATCGCAAGCCATGGCGTGTATCTGCCAACCTCATGGTGGCGGATCATAATGTGCCGACTACCGATCGTACACATGGCATTGCAGACCCCACCTCGCGTCTGCAGGTGGAAACGCTGGATGCCAATGCCAACAGCTTTGGCCTGACTTACTTCAACATGCGCGACAAGCGTCAGGGCATCGTCCACGTAATCGGACCAGAGCAGGGCGCGACCCTGCCAGGCATGACGGTTGTATGCGGTGATTCGCATACCTCCACGCACGGTGCATTCGCGGCACTGGCGCATGGTATCGGCACGTCTGAAGTTGAACACGTATTGGCGACGCAAACGCTGTTGCAGAAAAAATCCAAATCCATGCTGGTGCAGGTCGATGGCGTACTGCCAGCCGGTGTGACTGCCAAAGACATTGTGCTGGCAATCATCGGCAAGATCGGTACGGCCGGCGGCACGGGTTACGCGATTGAATTTGCCGGTTCAGCCATCCGCTCCTTATCGATGGAAGGCCGCATGACGGTTTGCAACATGGCAATCGAAGCAGGTGCACGTGCCGGCATGGTGGCGGTGGATGATACGACGATCAACTACGTCAAGAATCGTCCATTTTCGCCAGTCGGTCCGCACTGGGACCGCGCGGTTGATTACTGGCGTACCTTGCATTCCGATCCGGGTGCCAAGTTCGATATGGTCGTGACGCTGAACGCCGCTGAAATCCTGCCGCAAGTCACTTGGGGTACGTCGCCAGAGATGGTCGTGCCGGTCGATGGTCGCGTACCTGATCCGGATAAAGAAAAGGATCCGGTCAAGCGTGATGGCATGGAAAAGGCCTTGGTCTACATGGGCCTGAAGCCGAATACGCCAATTGAAGATATCCGTATCGACAAGGTGTTCATCGGTTCCTGCACCAACTCGCGTATCGAGGATTTGCGTGCAGCCGCAGCGGTTGTGCGTGGCAAGCATCGCGCTTCGAACGTCAAGCTGGCGATGGTGGTGCCGGGTTCCGGTCTGGTGAAAGAGCAGGCGGAACGCGAAGGTCTGGATCGCATCTTCAAGGATGCCGGGTTTGAATGGCGCGAGCCAGGCTGCTCGATGTGTCTGGCAATGAATGCAGACCGTCTGGAACCTGGCGAGCGTTGCGCATCGACCTCAAACCGTAACTTCGAAGGTCGTCAGGGAGCTGGCGGTCGTACGCATCTGGTTAGCCCGGCAATGGCTGCGGCAGCAGGTATCGAAGGCCATTTCGTCGACGTACGCAAGCTGTAAGTAAGCGTACTGCAAGCGCATCAGGTGATGCGCTTGTTTTGCAATAACCGGTAGATAAATCATGGAAAAATTCACAGTTCTCGATGGCTTGGTGGCGCCGCTGGATCGCGCCAACGTGGATACCGATGCCATCATTCCAAAACAGTTTTTGAAGTCAATCAAACGTACGGGTTTTGGTCCGAATCTCTTTGACGAATGGCGTTATCTGGATGTCGG
Source organism: Oxalicibacterium faecigallinarum (assembly GCF_014635705.1). Classification (GTDB taxonomy): domain Bacteria; phylum Pseudomonadota; class Gammaproteobacteria; order Burkholderiales; family Burkholderiaceae_D; genus Oxalicibacterium; species Oxalicibacterium faecigallinarum. The sequence continues at coordinate 243,151 of NZ_BMDI01000001.1, forward strand.
TCAGCCCGGTCAGGACAACTCGCAGCGTCCGCTGAACAAGGACTTCGTGCTGAACCAGCTGCGCTATCAGGGCGCATCGATCCTGCTGACCCGCAAGAACTTCGGTTGTGGCTCTTCGCGTGAACATGCACCGTGGGCGTTGAGTCAATACGGCTTTCGTGCAGTGGTGGCGCCGAGCTTTGCCGATATTTTCTTCAACAACTGCTACAAGAATGGCCTGTTGCCGGTTGTGCTGAGTGAATCGCAAGTTGATCATTTGTTCAATGAGGTCAAGGCATTCCCGGGCTTCCGTCTGGTCATCGATCTGGAAAAACAATTGATCGGCACCACCAACGGCGCCGTCAACTATCCATTTGAGATTGATGCCTTCCGCAAATACTGCATGCTCAATGGTTTCGACGATATCGGTCTGACCCTGCAAAAAGCAGACAAGATTCGCGCCTTTGAGGAGCGTCATCTTGCATCGCAGCCTTGGCTTGCCAATACGATTTAAACAATTTGCATACGACTTTTAATTTTTAAACTTTCTTAGTGACGCACATGAAAATCGCAATTCTTCCCGGCGACGGTATCGGCCCAGAAATCATGAATCAGGCAGTCAAGGTGATGAACGCCTTGGGTGAGCAGTTTGAAACCGAAACCGTTCCGGTCGGTGGCGCTGCTTACGCTGCACACGGCCACCCGCTGCCAGAGTCAACCTTGAAGGTTGCCAAGGAAGCCGATGCGATTCTGTTTGGTGCAGTCGGTGACTGGAAGTACGACACGCTCGAGCGCTCGCTGCGTCCCGAGCAGGCGATCCTGGGTTTGCGCAAGCATCTGTCGCTGTTCGCCAACTTCCGTCCTGCGATCCTGTATCCGGAACTGGCTGGTGCATCGTCGCTGAAGCCGGAAATCGTTTCTGGTCTGGACATCATGATCGTGCGTGAACTGACCGGCGATATCTACTTTGGTCAGCCACGTGGCGTACGTGAATGCCCGGACGGCGCGTTCAAGGGCGAGCGCGAAGGTTTCGATACCATGCGTTACGCAGAGCCGGAAATCCGCCGTATCGCACACGTGGCATTCCAGGCTGCGCAAAAACGTACCAAGCGTTTGACGAGTGTTGATAAGGCCAACGTGCTGGAAACGTTCCAGTTCTGGCGCGATATCGTGACCGACGTGCACAAGGAATATCCAGATGTCGAACTCGATCACATGTATGTCGATAACGCGGCGATGCAACTGGTACGCGCACCGAAGAAATTTGACGTCGTTGTCACCGGTAACATGTTCGGCGACATTCTGTCCGATGCGGCTGCGATGCTGACCGGTTCGATCGGCATGCTGCCATCGGCGTCGCTGAATGCGAAGAATCAAGGTCTGTACGAACCATCGCACGGTTCGGCACCTGACATCGCAGGTAAAGACATGGCGAACCCGTTGGCACAGATTCTGTCGCTGGCGATGATGTTGCGTTACTCGCTGAACAAGCCAGAGCAGGCTGATCGTGTGGAAGCCGCTGTTAAAGCCGTGCTGCAACAAGGTCTGCGTACTCCTGACATTTACGAAGCAGGTACCACCAAAGTCGGTACCACGCAGATGGGTGATGCCGTTCTGAAGGCACTCAAGTAATACAGCAGAGTAGTTTGATGACCAGGGCGAAGCGATCTTCGTCCGAGATAAAGGAAATGATGATGAAGCTAGTTGGTCTGGTTGGTTGGCGCGGCATGGTTGGTTCTGTCCTGATGCAGCGCATGCAGGAAGAAGGCGATTTCGATCATATCGAACCGGTATTCTTTTCGACCTCCAACAAGGGCGGCAAGGCACCTGCGCTGGCAAAGAACGAGACCACGTTGCAGGACGCCAACGATATTGACGCTCTGAAGAAATGCGAAATCATCATTACCTGCCAGGGCGGTGATTACACCACCGAGATTTTCCCGAAGCTGCGTGCAGCCGGCTGGGATGGCTACTGGATCGATGCAGCATCCACGTTGCGCATGAAAGATGACGCAGTCATCGTGCTCGATCCGGTCAACCTGAATGTCATCAAGGATGCGCTGGGCAAGGGCGTTAAAAACTACATTGGTGGTAACTGCACCAACTCCATTCTGCTGATGGGCGTTGGCGGCCTGTTCAAGGAAGGTCTGGTTGACTGGGTCAGCTCAATGACCTATCAGGCGGCTTCGGGCGGTGGTGCAAATCACATGCGCGAACTGCTATCCGGCATGGGTGTTGTGCATGGCGCAGTCGCTGCAGAACTGGCGACGCCTTCGTCCGCCATCCTGGATATCGATCGCAAGGTTGCGCAATCGATTCGTCAGGACGTGCCGACTGAATTCTTTGGTGCACCGTTGGCTGGCGGTTTGATTCCATGGATCGATGCACAACTGGACAACGGCCAGTCGAAGGAAGAGTGGAAAGGGCAGGCTGAGGTCAACAAGATTCTCGGTACTTCGCAAACCATTCCCGTCGATGGTCTGTGTGTGCGTATTGGCGCGATGCGTTGCCATAGCCTCGCATTGACGATCAAGTTGAAGAAAGATGTCCCGCTGACTGATATCGAAGGCATCATTCGCGGTGGTAATCAATGGGTCAAATGGGTACCGAACGAACGCGCGATTACCGTCAAGGAGTTAACGCCGGCGTCAATCACCGGCGGACTGGATATTGGCGTGGGTCGTGTTCGCAAGCTCAATCAGGGTCCGGAATACATTTCCTCATTCGTGATTGGCGACCAGCTGCTGTGGGGCGCGGCTGAGCCGCTGCGTCGCATGCTGCGCATCATTCTGGACAAATAAGGTGTAAGGTGCGCTCGTTGTCATAGCGCAACAAAAACCCGCTGTTTTGCTCTATGTAACAGGGAGCATTCAGCGGGTTTTACATTTATTTGCGAAGATACTTGCGCTTGCAGGCGTAAGTCCATGATGCTATGGTGAAAGTTATTGAAAAAACGATAAACATCGTTGTTCAAGGCTCTTGATTTCTTGACGCAGGCCAACGGAATATCTTCATGTCATTCAAAATGCGGTCAACTTCTCGCTCCCGGGTTTCTTCTTTCAAACTAAAAGCAGTCAGTGCCGCGGTTCTGTCGATTGCCATGCTGGCGAATGCGCATGCGGCTGGCCTTGGACGATTGACGGTACAGTCCTCGCTGGGGCAACCCTTGCGTGCCGAGATTGAACTGACCGCAGTTGCCGCCGACGAACTGGCGACCTTGTCGCCGAAGCTGGCGCCTGCTGAAGCCTACCGTCAAGCCAATATTGAACTGAATCCGACATTGCTTTCACTACGATTTGCGGTGGAGCAGCGCGCGGGTGGTCCCGTCATCCGCGTGACATCCACGCAACCTGTCAACGAGCCGTTTGTCGACATGCTGTTGGAACTGGGCGGTAATCGCGGTCGTTTGATCCGCGAGTACACTTTCTTGCTGGATCCGCCGGAAATGCGGGCAGCGCGATCAACGTCGGTCTCTCCGATGATCAATAGTCAGGTGCAGCAGGCAGCCTTGCCTCCACCGCAGCCAATTACACCGGCGCCGGCGCCTGTTTTTGCGAGAGCCCCCGCTTCTGAGGTAACGGCGCCTGTGCCCGCTGCGACACCACGCCCGGTTGCCCGTCCTGCTCCGGCGGCACCGGCTAACCCTCCGCCAGCACCGCGCGCAGTTGTCAAAACTGCGGAGGAGCATGTTGTTCGTCGCGGCGATACGCTTGCGAAAATTGCCAATCAGTACCGTGAGCCAGGCGTGTCATTGGATCAGATGCTGGTCGCACTGTATCGCGCCAATCCCGATGCGTTTGTCGACCGCAACATGAATCGCCTGCGTAGCGGTCAGATTTTATCGATCCCTGCGGCAACCGAGGCGGAAACCATTGGTGCCGCTGAAGCACGTGGTGTTGTGGTGACACAGGCCGCAGACTTCAATGCCTATCGCGAAAAACTGGCCTCACAGGTCGCTGCATCTTCGGCACGGCGTTCTGAAGAAGGCCGTCAGTCTTCCAGCGGCAGCATCACGGCGCGCGTACAGGAAGAAACGCCTGCGAATACTGCGCAGGATCGTTTGCAGCTCTCCAAGTCGGGCGCTGCTGGTGCCAATGCTACGGGCACTACCAAGGCCGGTGGGGTGAGCGAGGAAGAACTGATTGCACGTGACAAGGCGATTGCCGAAGCCAATGCACGTGTGCGCGAACTCGAGAAAAATGTCAGTGATCTGCAGAAGCTGCTGGAGATCAAGAATCAGGATTTGGCTGCGCAACAAAAGCAGGTCGAGACAACTGCAGCAGCTAATGCAGCAGCAAGTCCGGCTGCGACCAAACCTGTCGAGAGTGCCACACCTGCTGCACCTGCAGTTGCACCGGTAACGCCCGTAACGCCGGCGGCCGAACCTGCCGCGACGGCACCGGCAGAGAATGCAGCCGGCAAGGATAAGCCGCAGGCTGAGGTGCCAGCAACCGCGAATCCAAAACCGGCAGCCAAACCACCTGTGGTGTTGCCACCGCCGCCACCTGAGCCGAGTTTCTTCGAAGATTTGAGTAACAATCCGATGTTCCTGCCAGGTGCCGCCGTGTTGTTGGCTTTGCTGGCAGGCTTGGGCATTTACAGCTCGCGTCGTCGTAAGCAGCCAGCGAAAAGCTTTGAAGACAGCATTCTGAGTGATTCTAGCCTGAAGACAAATTCTCTGTTTGGTTCGACTGGTGGTCAGAGTGTTGATACCAATAACAGTGTTTTCAATTCCAATTTCGTTCCATCTGCCAGCCAGCTCGATACGAACGAAGTCGATCCGATTGCGGAAGCGGATGTATATATCGCGTATGGGCGCGATGCACAAGCAGAAGAGATTCTGAAAGAAGCTTTACGCAATCAGCCCGACCGCCATGCAGTACGTGTCAAGTTGTTGGAGATCTATTCCAATCGTGGCGATGCGCGCTCGTTTGAAGTGGTTGCAACCGAGATGTATGGCATGACGCGTGGTGAAGGTCCGGAATGGATGCAGGCGGCAACGCTGGGTCTGGTACTTGATCCAAGCAATCCGCTGTATGCCGCGGGTGGTGCCTCCGATGCGTTTGGGGACAGTACGGCTTCCCTGACGGCACCGACACAGCCAATGGCACCAGAGATCATGCAGGAAGAGGCCGATGCACAGGTAGACGGGCGCATCGAACCAGTGATGGATACCACGTTGGTATTGGATAGTGCTGCGTTGGTGACGGAAAACAATTCGGAAGCTCGTATCGATACTGCCGAATTCACGTTACCTCAAACGGACAATGACAAACAGCCGGTCGAGGATCTTGAGTTTGATCTCGAGGGATTTGGCGAGGAAAAAGAAGATGTAGCGGAGGCTCAGGTCCCGCCGGTTCCGGCAGAACTGCCGCCCGATGTTGCCGCTATCGATTTCAATTTCCTGGATCAGTCGCCTGTTACGCAGTCCCTTGCGTCCACGGAAGAAGAGAAGCCAGTGGTATCGCTGCCGGAGCCTGAGGTGCCCGTATTGGAAACAGAGTCAGTGGTGCCACCGCCTGCGGCCACGCCCGAAGTTCTACTGCCTGAGTCGTTTGATCTGTCTTTCCCGGGTGAGTCGGAGAAAGTGGCCGCACCTGCAGCAAAACCAGAGGATTTCGATCTGTCCGATATTTCTCTGGAACTGGATCCTTCGCAGTCGGGCGATGTTTTGCCGGCGTTGGAAGGGCTGGACGAAGAGCATTATTCAGGTAGTGCAGAAATGGCGACCAAGCTGGATCTGGCATTGGCCTATCAGGAAATTGGTGACAAGGAAGGGGCGCGCGAGTTGCTTGAGGAGGTGATCAAGGGTGGTAACACCGAGCAATCTGCCAGGGCAAGCGAGTTGCTGAGCAAGTTGGCCTGATCTCTTTCCGACCCAGACAAACGGGCGCAATGCTATGCTTGCGCCCGTTTTCCTTTTTTAACCGGAAGAAGTTTCTTTCATGACCAATCAATCGAAACGCATCGTGCTTGGCGTGCAATACGATGGCGCCAACTGGCGCGGCTGGCAGACGCAGCCCGATGGTCATACTGTGCAGGACAGGCTGGAGGCTGCGCTCAAATCGTTCACGTTGCTTGATGTGGATACGATGTGTGCCGGTCGCACGGATACCGGTGTGCATGCGCTGGAGCAGGTGGTGCATTTCGATATACCGCTGGAACGGGACATGAATTCCTGGGTGCGCGGCGTAAATACGTTTTTGCCACCCTCAATCGCCGTACGCTGGGCGACGGCAGTGCCAACGGATAGTGGCAAGGATTTTCATGCGCGCTTTAGCGCCAGTGCGCGTCAGTATCAGTATGTGTTGTACAACCATCCTGTTCGCTCGCCGATGATGGCCGGGCGCGCCGGTTGGGTGTTTCGTCCCCTGTCGTTAGAGCGCATGCAACAAGCTGCTAGGCATCTGATCGGGCAGCATGATTTCTCTGCATTCCGGGCCGCACAGTGCCAGGCCAATTCGCCGGTCAAGCATATGCAGATGATTACGGTTGAACAGCGCGGCGATCTGTTTCTGTTCACATTGAAAGCAAATGCATTTCTGCATCACATGGTGCGAAATATTCTAGGCTCCCTGATTGTGGTGGGCGTGGGGAATCAGCCACCAGAGTGGATCAAGACGGTTCTGGATGGGCGCGATCGTGCGTTGGCTGCACCGACCTTCATGCCGGACGGTTTGTACCTGGCAAAAATCGATTACGATCCCATATGGAGTTTGCCTCAGGCCCCTGTGGTAAATGCACTTTGGCCTGACTGACGCAACCGATAGATTCATTAGGTTTTTCATCGACATGCATCGCACACGAATCAAAATTTGTGGCCTGACACGGGCGCAGGATGTACAGGCCGCAGTGGCCGCTGGCGCTGACGCGATCGGTTTTGTCTTTTATGACAAAAGTCCGCGTTACCTTGCACCGGCCGATGCCGGGCGCCTGATCGCTTCGGTTCCTCCGTTCATTACGACGACCGGATTGTTCGTGAACGCGACGCAGGACGAGGTAAGCGCCGTTTTGCAGCAGGCGCCCGTGTCTCTTTTGCAATTTCACGGGGATGAAACGGTAGAGACGTGCGTAGCGATTGCGCAAGCGGTTAACCGTCCTTTCATCCGTGCGGTCCGGGTGAAACCGGAGACGACGGCGCGTGATTTGGTAGAATACGAGGCTGAATATCGCGCCGCCAGCGGATTGTTTGCGGGCTTGTTGCTGGATGCATTTGCAGAAGGTTATGGCGGCAGTGGAAAGGTTTTCGATTGGTCTCTCATTCCGGAAAGCATCGCGCCTCGGGTCGTTTTGAGTGGTGGCTTGAGCGTACAAAACGCGACTGACGCAGTGCGTCGGGTTCGCCCTTACGCGGTCGATATCAGCAGTGGTGTCGAAGCGGCCAAGGGTATCAAGGACGCAGAAAAGATTCGCGCTTTCATCAGCGCAGTGCGTGCAGCCGACGCTGCATAGCCGGACTAACTTCACAAGAGAATAAGCATGAAAGAACTGAACGCACTCGGTGGTTTCGCCGAGCGGCAAGCCGTGACGGAAACGACCCTGCAGCAAACGGCGCCGTACAATTTTCCTGATGCGAAAGGGCATTTCGGTCAGTATGGCGGAAGCTTCGTGTCCGAAACCCTGAGCCATGCGCTGGACGAGCTCACCAAGGCTTATGCCCATTACAGCAAGGATCCATCCTTCCTCGAAGAATTTCACTACGACCTCAAGCATTTCGTCGGTCGTCCAAGCCCGATTTATCACGCCAAACGCTGGTCCGAAAAAATGGGCGGCGCCCAGATTTACTTCAAACGCGAAGACTTGAATCACACTGGCGCGCACAAGATCAATAACGTGATTGGCCAGGCATTGCTGGCACGTCGCATGGGCAAAAAACGCATCATCGCTGAAACCGGCGCCGGTCAGCATGGGGTGGCAACGGCAACGATCTGCGCACGCTTTGGTCTCGAATGCGTGATTTATATGGGTAGTGAGGACGTCAAGCGTCAGGCGCAGAACGTCTATCGCATGAAGTTGCTGGGCGCGACGGTGGTGCCGGTTGAATCGGGTTCCAAAACGCTGAAGGATGCATTGAACGAAGCGATGCGCGACTGGGTAACCAATGTCGAAAACACCTTCTACATCATTGGTACGGTTGCGGGCCCACATCCGTATCCGATGATGGTGCGAGACTTCCAGTCCGTGATCGGCGAGGAGTGCAAAGAGCAAATGCCGGAGATGGCAGGACGCCAGCCGGACTATGTGCTGGCCTGTATCGGTGGCGGCTCCAATGCAATGGGTATTTTTTATCCATACATTGGTGTGCCAGGCGTTCAACTGATTGGTGTGGAAGCGGCAGGCGAAGGGCTGGAAACGGGCAAGCATTCGGCTTCGTTGACGGCTGGCTCGCCCGGTGTATTGCACGGCAATCGCACCTATCTGTTGCAGGATGAAAATGGCCAGATCATCGAGACGCATTCGATTTCGGCTGGTCTCGATTATCCGGGCGTCGGTCCAGAACATGCCTGGCTCAAGGATTCATCGCGCGCGCAATATGTGTCGGTAACCGATGAAGAGGCTTTGCAGGCCTTTCATGATTCTTGTCATATCGAAGGCATCATTCCTGCGCTGGAATCGAGTCATGCATTGGCTTATGCGGCCAAGCTGGCGGCAACCTTGCCAAAAGACAAGGTCGTGCTGGCCAATCTGTCCGGTCGTGGTGACAAGGACATGCATACCGTTGCACAGCGCAAGGGGTTGAAGTTCGATTGATGACAAACGGCGCGTGCCTTGCGCGTGCCGTTTTTTTTTTCATACTCGCTTTGTTGACATCACCGGCACCGATCTCGCGAACAGCCAGGTGCCACTTTTGTAAAATCTCATGTCCAGAATCCAGTCCACGCTGACCGCCTTGGCAGCGCAAAAACGCAAGGGCCTTATTCCTTTCATCACGGCAGGTGATCCTGCGCCGGAACTGACAGTGCCGTTGCTGCATGCGCTGGTCGAAGGCGGTGCCGATATTCTGGAGCTGGGGGTGCCGTTTTCCGACCCGATGGCAGAAGGGCCCGTGATTCAGCGTGCCTGCGAACGTGCGCTCAAGTTCAATGTCGGCATGCGCGATGTCCTGGGTTATGTCAGCGAGTTTCGCAAAACCAATACGACGACACCGATCGTATTGATGGGGTATGCCAACCCGATTGAACGCATGGGACAAGCGGCATTTGTGCAGGCAGCTAAAGATGCGGGCGTGGACGGCACGATCGTGGTCGACTACCCGCCGGAAGAGTGTGAAGACTTTTCTGCCTTGCTGAAAGCTGCCGGCATGGATCCGATTTTCCTGCTGGCGCCGACCTCGACGGAAGAGCGCATCAAGCAGGTTGCGGCACATGGCGCAGGTTTTAGCTATTACGTTTCACTCAAGGGTGTGACCGGCGCAGCCAATATCGATACGCAGGAAGTGGCACAACGTATTGCTGCCATCCGTCAACATGTCAAATTGCCAATTGGTGTCGGCTTTGGTATCCGTGATGCGGCGACGGCCAAGGCGGTTGCTGCAGTATCGGATGCGGTCGTGATCGGTAGTCGCATCATTCAGGAACTGGAAAATACGCCACGCGAGCAGGCGGTGGATGCCGTACGCAATTTTGTTTCTGGCATCCGTAAGGCGCTTGACGAATAAAGTGGCAATGTCGTTGCAGCGCAGTAAAATAGCGCTCTTTCCGCAAGAGCACGCAATTTTTGGCGAATAACCGGGCAAACGGTACAATTCGGCAACTTGAAATTTGAAAGAGGTCACGATGAGCTGGCTAGAAAAACTCCTTCCACCACGTATTCAGCGTTCTGACAGCGCGCAGCGCAAGTCGGTACCGGAAGGGCTGTGGGTTAAGTGCCCGTCGTGCGAATCGGTGTTGTATCGCACCGATCTGGAATCGAATATCCACGTATGCCCGAAATGCTCGCATCACATGCGCATTCGTGCCCGTGATCGTCTGGACGCCTTGCTGGATGCCGGTGGTCGTTATGACATCGCGCAGGAAGTGCTGCCAATCGATACGCTGAAGTTCAAGGACAGCAAGAAATATCCGGATCGTCTGAAGTCGGCGCTGGAAGCCACGGGCGAAACCGATGCGCTGGTGGTCATGGGCGGCTCCATCATGAGTTTGCCCGTCGTGGTTGCCTGCTTTGAATTCGAATTCATGGGCGGCTCGATGGGTTCGGTCGTTGGCGAACGTTTTGCCCGTGCTGCCCAAACCGCGCTGGAACAAAAAGTCCCGCTGATCTGCTTTACCGCAACCGGTGGTGCACGTATGCAGGAAGGTTTGCTGTCGTTGATGCAGATGGCAAAAACCACGGCCATGCTGACCAAGCTCTCCGAACGCAAAATTCCATTTATCTCAGTGCTGACCGATCCGACCATGGGCGGCGTGTCGGCATCCTTTGCCTTCCTCGGTGACGTGGTCATCGCAGAGCCAAAGGCACTGGTTGGCTTTGCCGGTCCGCGTGTGATCGAAAACACTGTGCGCGAGAAGCTGCCGGAAGGTTTCCAGCGTGCAGAATTCCTCGTGCAAAAAGGTGCGGTCGACATGATCGTGGATCGTCGCAAAATGCGTGAAGAACTCGGTCGCCTGTTGGCCTTGTTGCAAAACCAGTCGGCTGACGTTCTGGCCTGATTAACGGTTTGTAATGACAAGCCCGAACCTGATCAGGTTCGGGCTTTTTATTTGACCAAATGCCTGCATATAGTGGTTCTCCTCCCGTTTATTTCTGCACATGAATACGCTTCCCGTTACGCTTGATGCCTGGTTCACCCGTCTTGAAGCCATGCATCCCAAGACGATCGACATGGGTTTGTCGCGCGTACAGCAAGTCAAAATGTCCATGCAGATGGCGTTTGCCTGCCCGGTAATCACCGTGGGCGGGACCAATGGCAAGGGTTCGACTTGCGCGATGCTGGAAGCCATTCTGCTGCGCGCAGGTTATCGCGTTGGCTTATACACTTCACCGCATTTGCTGGTCTTTAACGAGCGTGTGCGGATCAACGGGCAGATGGTGGATGATGCACAGTTGATCGCTGCTTTCAATGCCATTGAACAGGCGCGCGGTGATGTCTCTTTGTCCTATTTTGAATTCACCACGCTGGCAGCCATGTGGTTGTTTGCTGAAGCCGGGCTGGATGCCGTGATTCTGGAGGTTGGACTGGGCGGTCGGCTGGATGCAGTCAATGTGCTGGATGCGGATGTCGCGATTGTTACCAGTGTCGATATTGATCACACGGAATACCTGGGCGATACGCGCGAGAAAATTGGTTTTGAGAAAGCCGGCATTTTCCGCACGGGCAGAACCGCGATCTGTGGTGATCCGGTACCGCCGGCATCCTTGGTTGAGCACGCTGAAAAAATCGGTGCCGATCTTTGGCTGTTCAATCGCGATTTCAATTACGCAGGCGACAAGCAACAATGGAATTTCAGTGGACGTGGTAATCGTCGTAATGCGTTGGCCTATCCGGCTTTGCGTGGCGCGAACCAGTTATTGAATGCTTCTTCGGTATTGGCCGCGCTGGAAGCTTTGCGTTTGCGCTTGCCAGTCAGTGCCCAGGACGTGCGCAGTGGGCTGGCGACTGTGGAACTGGTCGGTCGTTTCCAGATTCTGCCTGGTAAGCCATTGGTGATTCTGGATGTGGCGCACAATCCGCATGCTGCCGCAACGCTGGCACAAAACCTCGACAACATGGGTTTCCATCCCTACACGCATGCGGTATTCGGTGCCATGCAGGACAAGGACATCGAAGGCGTATTGGCGCACTTGAAAGGGCGGATCGACCACTGGTATCTGACGGACTTGCCCTTGCCACGCGCAGCTTCGGCCAGCGAACTGCGCGACAAGATACTCAAGATGGATGACGGTTTGAAAGAAGGCGACACTGAACACAGTGTGCAAACCTTTGCAAGTCCTGCACATGCTTTTGCAAATGCCCTGAGCCGAGCGGGGGAGAGTGATAGAATTGCGGTTTTCGGATCCTTCCTCACAGTAGCCGGGGTCATGGAATTCCGCAATTCAGCGCAGCATTGACGAATTGACCACTGAAGATTGACCACTGAATCATATGGGCTTGTTCTCGTTTTTTCGTAAAGACCGGCAGGAATCGTCGGCAAGCGACAGCGACTTTTATTCCCGCGCTGATGAAGAACAGGCCTCTCGCCCCAAGCGCAAGAGCAAGCGCGACGACCCTGTCGATCCTGTTCTCCCTGAAAAGAAGCGCGCGCGCCGACGTCTGGTTGGCGCTGTTGCGCTGGTACTGGCAGCCGTTATCGGCTTGCCGATGATTCTGGATTCCGAACCCAAACCATTGTCGGACGATATCAGCATCCAGATCCCATCCAAGGACGTTGTCGCGCCGCCGCCAGCGCAGACAGCGAAGACGCCCGTAACGACGGAAGAGACCGCACGCGCTTCGCTGGATGCGGCGGAAGAGGTTGTCGAGACGCCAGCGCCCGCGGCTCGAGCAAAACCTGCACCGGAACCCGTTCCTGTACCCGTGACAAAACCGCAAGCACCTGCCGTTGCCAAAGTTGAGCCGGCACCACAGCCTAAACCGTCGCAACCACCAGCCATCGACAAAAACGACACTTCTGCTGAAGCCGCGCGGGCACGCGCGATTCTGGAAGGTCGTCCTCAGGACAAAGCGGCGGCAGCAGCCAAGCCTGCACCAGCTGCAACCTCGGGCAAGATTGCCTTGCAGGTTGCGGCACTGGCATCGCAGGATAAAGTGAATGAGCTACAGAAGAAGCTGCAGGCCGCCGGTCTGAAATCGTATACGCAAAAAGTGGCGACGGCATCCGGTGATCGCATCCGTGTGCGTGTGGGCCCGTTTGCCAATGAAGCAGAAGCGGAAAAGGCGCGTGCCAAGCTCAGCAGCATTGGCTTGACGGGTACGATTGCGGCGCATTGATGCTTGTCAGTGTGGATAAGCAACAGCGTTGATTGACCGTGACGATATTTGATTATCTGGTGTTGTTTGTACTGGCTTGCTCGGTGCTGATCAGCACCTTGCGCGGTTTGGTAAAGGAAATTCTTTCACTTCTGAGCTGGATTGTTGCTTTCGTGGTTGCCAATGCCTATGGTGAAACAGTCGCACCATGGCTGCCGCAGATGATCGAAGGCAATACCTTGCGGTTGATCGTGGCGTTTCTGGCCTTGTTCATCGGTGTGCGTATTTTGATGGGCTTGTTGTCGATGACGCTGGATGCCCTGATCAAGGCGACCGGGCTGACACTGGCTGATCGCGGACTGGGCGGCTTGTTTGGCCTTGCACGAGGATTGGTCCTGGTTTTGGCTGCGGTGTTGCTGTGCGGGATGACGGAGATTCCGCAGCAGCCATTTTGGCAGGATGCGTTATTCAGCCCGATGGCTGTCACAGCCGCGGAAACGGTGATGCCGCATCTGCCGGGCGAATTTACGCAACATATAAAGTTTAGGTAGTCAGTAGCTTGTAGGTTTATTGGCAGTTCTGGCAGTTTCCATTTGTTCTTGTTGAGGAGTCCACCATGTGTGGCATTGTCGGCGTCGTTTCTCACAACCCAGTTAATCAACTCATTTATGACGCGCTGCTGCTGTTGCAGCACCGTGGTCAGGATGCAGCCGGTATCGCTACCGACAGCGGCCATGCGTTCGCGATGCACAAGGCGAATGGCCTCGTGCGCGACGTCTTCCGTACGCGCAACATGCGTTCGCTGCCAGGTACCGCAGGGGTCGGTCAGGTCCGCTACCCAACTGCCGGCTCGTCCAGCGAAGAGGAAGCACAGCCGTTCTACGTCAACGCACCGTTTGGCATCATCCTTGCCCACAACGGCAACCTGACCAACTGGGAACAGCTCAAGATCGAGATGTTCAAGAATGACCGTCGCCACATCAACACGACTTCGGATTCCGAAGTGCTGCTGAACGTGCTAGCGCACGAAATCCAGCAGGCGACGACCGGCTACTCGCTCGATCCTGCCGCCCTGTTCAAGGCAGTATCGGTGTTGCACAAGCGTGTGCGCGGCTCGTACGCGGTGACGGCGCAGATTGCCGGTCATGGTTTGCTCGCATTCCGCGATCCATACGGCATTCGTCCGTTGTGTATCGGTTTCAATGAAACCGACAATGGCACCGAGTATCTGGTTGCCAGTGAATCAGTGGCATTGGAGGGGCTGGGATTCCGTTTCCTGCGCGATGTATTGCCGGGCGAAGCCATTTTCATCGATACAGATGGCAAGCTGTACAACCAGCAGTGTGCGGAGAATCCAAGCCTCAATCCGTGCGCTTTCGAGTTCGTCTACTTTGCGCGTCCTGATTCCGTGATCGATGGCGCATCGGTGTATGCAACGCGCCTGAAAATGGGTGAGTATCTGGCTGAGAAAATTGCCCGTGAATTCCCATTGGGCGATATCGACGTGGTCATGCCGATTCCTGATTCCTCGCGTCCTGCTGCAATGGAACTGGCGCTCAAGCTCGGTATCGAGTATCGCGAAGGTTTCATCAAGAATCGTTATATCGGCCGCACCTTCATCATGCCTGGTCAGGGTACGCGCAAGAAGTCGGTGCGCCAGAAGCTCAATGCCATCGGCTCCGAATTCAAGGGCAAGAACGTGTTGCTGGTCGATGACTCGATCGTGCGCGGTACGACTAGCCGCGAGATCGTGCAGATGGCGCGCGAATCGGGTGCAAAGAAAGTGATTTTTGCTTCCGCAGCGCCACCGGTTAAATTTCCAAACGTGTACGGTATCGATATGCCAACGCGTGCCGAATTGATCGCCTACGGCCGTACCGAAGAAGAAGTCTGTCGCGAAATCACTGCGGATGCCTTGATCTATCAGGATATCGAAGCCCTGCGCCGTTCGATCTCGGACATCAATCCAGCACTCAAGAATCTGGAGGCATCGTGTTTTGATGGTATCTACGTGACGGGTGATATTTCACGCGATTATCTGGATCGTCTGGAGTTTGCACGCAACAATCCAAAACCAGCGATCGAAGACACCATCCGCTCGCAACTGAATCTGAATCTGGCACAAGTCGACTGATCGGGCTACGCCATTGAATGCCTGATTGCGCACAGTGTTGGTGTGCAATCAGGCTTTTTGTTTTTTACGGACCACTATGAACGACAAGAAAAAATACGGTTTTACGACAACGACACTGCATGGCGATCGTCAGAAGCCAATCGAACACGGTTCGCTGCACAAGCCGATTCATACTTCGGTGACCTTCGGCTACAACGATGCACGTGAGCTGGCGACCGTGTTCCAGGGCAAGCAACCGGGCTATCGTTACGGTCGTCAGGGCAACCCAACCGTCTCTGCGTTGGAAGACAAGATTACGCGTATGGAAGAGGGCGTATCGACCATCTGTTTCGCGACGGGTATGGCAGCAATTGGTGCCTTGGCGCAAGCGTTGCTGCGTGCGGGCGACCATGTGGTGTCTTCGGCTTTCCTGTTCGGGAATACCAATAGTCTGTGGCAAACCGTTGCCTTGCAGGGCGTGGATATAGCGATGGTAGATGCGACCGATGTTGCCAATATCGAAGCGGCCATGACTGCAAAGACCAAGATCGTGTTTGTCGAAACGATCGCCAATCCCCGTACGCAAGTCGCCGATCTCGAACGCATCGGCAAGCTGTGTGCGGAGCGCGGCATTCTTTATGTCGTCGATAACACGATGACATCCCCTTATTTGTTTAAACCGAAGAAAGTTGGTGCCGGTCTGGTGGTCAACTCATTGACCAAATCGATTGCCGGTCACGGCAATGCGTTGGGTGGCGCGTTAACGGACACCGGCGTGTTTGACTGGGCTGCTTACGGCAACATTCTGGATACCTATAAAAAGAATGCTTCTGCCAACTGGGGGATGACGCAGATCCGCGCCAAGGCGTTGCGTGACTTTGGCGCGTCACTTGGGCCGGAAGCGGCGCATCACATTGCCGTCGGTTCCGAAACCATGGCGTTGCGCATGGAACGTGAATGCGCGAATGCGCTGGCGGTCACGAAGATGCTGGAGGCAGATGATCGTGTCGCTGCCGTGTACTACCCAGGGTTGGCATCGCATCCACAGCATGCCTTGTGCACGCAGTTGTTTGGTGCGTATGGCAGCCTGTTCAGTTTTGAACTGAAGGACGGCATTGACTGTTTTGATTATCTGAATCGACTGCAACTGGGTGTGTCCGCGAGCAATCTCGGTGATACGCGCACTCTGGTGATCCCGGTGTCGCACACCATTTTTTATGAAATGGGGCCAGAGCGTCGTGCCAGCATGGGGATTGCAGAGTCGCTGATCCGTGTCTCCGTGGGCATTGAAGACACGGCGGATCTGGTCGAGGATTTTCGTCAGGCGCTTGACGTTTAAGCGAAGCGGTACATCAAGGGAAGAGTGCCTGTGCGGCAAGCGCGTCGCGCAGTTTGGTACTCTTTTGCGGCACCCAGTTCTCCAATCTTGCCAGCAACGCATCCGGCTCGGCTTCGTGCATCATCAAGGCAGCCTGATCCGCCTTGACGAAGTCGTTATCGACCAGCTGCTGCAGAAAGCCGATGAGTCCTGCATAGAAGCCATCGACATTCAATACACCGATCGGCTTGCGGTGAAAGTCCAGTTGCGACCAGGTCAGCATCTCAAAAAGTTCTTCCAGTGTACCGATACCGCCGGGCATGGCAATGAAACCATCCGACAGTTCCGCCATCATCGCCTTGCGTTCATGCATATCCTTGACGATATGCGTATGCGTCAGTCCGCGGTGACCGACTTCCTTGTCCATCAGTGCTTTGGGGATCACGCCAGTTACGGTGCCGCCGAGGCGTAACATTTCATTGGCAATGACGCCCATCAGTCCGACGTTGCCGCCACCGTAGACGAGTGCCAGATTACGTGCTGCCATTGCTTGGGCCAGCGCACGTGCTGCTTCTGCATAGTGCGGTTGATTGCCGAAAGAAGAGCCGCAGTAGACGCAAATCGATTTCATATTTCTGTTACCAAAGTTGTTGCCGCAAGCGCCTGGCGTATCAGGGTTTGGTCTGCGGCGGATGTTTGGGATGCTGGACTATCTGTGTGCCGACTATGCGGTCATGCAGAAATTGCCGACTCGGATGCAGCCGCGCGGATAGCGCCCAGGCCAGCATATTGGCCGAAACCAGCGCGATGGCCATCCATGGTTTGGCATCGAGTAGCCAGGCAATCATCAAGCCGGGCAAAAACCAGAGCCATGCCAGCAGATAGCGTGCAATGGCGCGTTTGAGCGGCAGGGCATGGCCTTCCGTGGTGACCAGTTGCATGCGCCAGGTTTTCATCGGCAGGGTTTGACCACCATGCATCCAGAACCAGACAAAATAAGCACCAACGACCACGAACAGCCAGGCTTGCGATGCATGCCGTAAATAGAGCGCATGGCGCTGTTGGAACGTAATCGAAAAGAGCAGGCCGGCAATCGCGATGACGCCGAAGAGCAAAACCGCCTCGTACAGCATGACGGTCAGGCGGCGTTTAATGGTCGGAGGAGGGAGATCGCTGGGTGTTGAATGCATGCGTCGCGCAATTCAGGCTCAGGGCGTGGATGGCGACGATTGTACAGGGATGCTACCGGATTGGGACAGGTCTTTGCCATTCTGCTCATGCATGGCTGCTGAACTGGCCGGGAGCGGATTGGCCGGACTTGCCCCGACTGGCGGATGGACAGGGGTAACAGGCTTTTGCACGGTGCGTGGCGGGTTGGCCAGCGGCTTTCTAGGCACGGCCGTGGCAGCCAATTCCTTTTTCTTTTCGTCCGGAAGCTGTTGGTATTGTTCCCATTGCTGGGCCTTTTCCACCTTTGCTTTTTGTACGCGTTTATAGTTTTCGCGCGCAAGACGTCGTTCCTCCGGAGATAAGGCGACCCAATCACGCATGCGTTCTTGCATGCGTGACTGTTCGGTTGGTGTCATGGTGGTGAATCGGTTGGCAAGTTCGATCCATTTTTCCTTGCGGAAGTCGTCCAGCCGGTTCCAGTCTTTTTCCAATGGTGCCAGCGCAGTGCGTTGTACCGGCGATAAACTCTTCCAGTCGTTCTTGGCGGTTGCCTTGCCGGGTTTGCTGGAGGCAGATTTGGCGACGGGCGACGTAGCAGGGTTGGTTGTGCCAGACGGTGTAGTGGCATGCACCATGTATGCGCCAGCGACCAAGACTGCCACGAACAGCACCTTGGGTTGCGTAACAGACAACAATCCCGACATCATCTTGCGTACTACCACCATCTCAATCCTGTCCTTTGGTCACAAAGGCATCGAAACCATGGTCCAGATAAGCGGACAAAGGCAGATCATCCGTTAATACTTCTGCATCAATTGCAGCCAGTTCCAGCATTTGTTGATGCTGTTCGTATTGATAAATGCCAACGATGCCAAAAACCAGCGCCGCAAGCGGAACCAGAACGCTCATGCGTCCTAACCACGCAAAACCATGCCCTTCACCTTGCTGGCGGAAAGCGGAAGTGCGGCCGGCCATAGCCGGCTGCAGCACGGCGACAGGCGCTTCTACCGAGCTCTTTTTGTGAGACAGGGCGATCTTGCGTGCGGAAGACAGGCGTTCACGAACATTTTCTGGCAGTTCGTGAGTACGCTCGTCCAGTGCATGGCGCAGGCGATAGGCAGTATTAAGCTCTTTCGTCGTATTCATAAGTAAATCCCCTTGGCTCTCAGTGCGGTCGCCAGCGTGTGCGTGGCGCGCGAGCAATGTGTTTTGACGCTGCCTTCCGAGCATCCCATGACGGCGGCAGTTTCAGACACGTTCAGATCCTGCCAATAACGCATGAGGAAAGCTTCGCGTTGACGCGATGGCAGATTTTGTACTTCCTCTTCAATGATTTTCAGAATCTGACTTCGTTCCAGTCGATTTTGCCCCGATTCGGCGCCATAGCTGCCTTCTTCGGCCTCGATGACTTCCAGCGCGTCAAAATTTTCTTGGTCGTCTTGCTTACCAAAGCTGGAAAAAAGGCTGATCCAGGACGAGCGCACTTTCTCCCGGCGGAAGTAGTCACGAATGGTGTTTTGCAGAATCCGCTGGAACAGCATGGGTAATTCTGCGGCAGGTTTGTCGCCGTATTTTTCGGCGAGCTTGATCATTGCATCCTGAACAATATCGAGCGCGGATTCCTCCTTGCGCACGGCATACACAGCCTGTTTAAATGCGCGCAGCTCGATATCTTCTAGAAAGTCGGAGAGTTCTTTGTCGGTTGCCATGAGGTGCAGCAGGCGAGGCCAGTGCTGCCAAAATAATGCCGAATCGGATCGGCAGGACTCGCCGTGTTTTTCTGAATTGCACGCATCCTAGCAAATAAGCCCCGGTTTTGCTGGAAATTTGCGTAAAAGCCGCGGTTTCATGCCGGTTTCCGGCGATTTGACTTGACCATGATGGTGCAACGCAGTAACGTATCGTTCCCTTTGCCATCGCGAAGGGAGTCTTTGTTTTTCGACTGTTGCTCATCATGCAATAAAGTCGAGAAATGCGCTTCACTTGAAAGCTGTTTGCTCTAACCCGCGCCACAAGCGCGAGATCTCGCAAATATCCTGCTTCAGTCTCTTTGGCCGAACGAGTCGCGTTAAGCGTAGGTTTGAATCACATCTACAGATGTGTGACGAATCGACGTGACCGCACAAAAAAGGAACGCCAATTATCTGTCGCGGGTTGCGATTTCAACAGGAGAGAGCATCCGATCAATTTCCAATGGACCTTGAAAGGACGTTTAGCATGACCTCGGAAACAAGTAATAACGCCATCGGTGAAGAAATCACCGGCGCAGAAATCGTCGTACGTTGCCTCGCAGAAGAAGGTGTCGAACATGTGTTCGGCTATCCTGGTGGCGCAGTGCTGTATATCTACGACGCCATTTTCAATCACAGCAAATTTCAGCATATTCTGGTTCGCCACGAACAGGCCGCGGTGCACGCAGCTGACGCCTATTCGCGCAGCTCGAACAAGGTCGGTGTCTGTATCGTGACTTCCGGCCCTGGCGTCACCAATGCCATCACCGGCCTGGCGACGGCCTATATGGATTCGATCCCGATGATCGTGATCTCTGGCCAGGTGCCGTCGCACGCGATCGGTCTCGATGCGTTCCAGGAATGCGATACCGTGGGCATTACGCGCCCATGCGTCAAACACAATTTCCTCGTCAAGGATGTCAAGGATCTGGCCGAGACGATGAAGAAGGCTTTCTACATCGCTACCACCGGCCGTCCGGGTCCGGTGCTGATCGACATCCCAAAAGATATCACGATGCACAAGACGACCTTCGCGTATCCGAAGGAAGTCGAAATGCGTTCGTACAAACCGATGGACAAGGGCCATACCGGACAAATTCGCAAAGCAGTGCAGTTGCTGCTGCAGGCAGAGCGTCCGATGATCTACACCGGCGGCGGTGTCATCCTTGCCAATGCGGCGGAAGAGGTCAATCGTCTGGTCGACAAGCTCGGTTATCCATGCACCAATACCCTGATGGGCCTGGGTGGTTACAAGGCAACCAGCGACAAGTTCGTCGGTATGCCTGGCATGCACGGCACTTACGAAGCCAATATGGCGATGCAACACTCGGACGTGATGATCGCAATCGGCGCGCGCTTCGATGACCGCGTGATCGGCAATCCAAAACACTTCTCACTGAATCCGCGCAAGATCATTCATATCGATATCGATCCTTCCTCGATCTCGAAGCGCGTGAAGGTGGATATTCCGATCGTTGGCAACGTCAAGGATGTCCTGGTCGAGCTGCTGGCGCAACTTGATGCTGCCGAAGCCAAGCCAAACAGTGCTGCGCTGTCCGACTGGTGGAAGCAGATCAACGAATGGCGCAAGCGCGAATGCCTGAAGTACACGCCATCGACGGAAGTCATCAAACCACAATCGGTGATCGAAAAAGTATGGGAAGTCACCAAGGGTGACGCTTTCATCACGTCGGACGTCGGTCAGCATCAGATGTGGGCCGCGCAGTACTATCCGTTCGACAAGCCACGTCGCTGGATCAACTCCGGTGGTCTGGGCACGATGGGTGTTGGCCTGCCATATGCAATGGGCGTGCAGAAAGCCAATCCGGATGCAACGGTGGCCTGCATTACCGGCGAGGCATCGATCCAGATGTGTATCCAGGAGCTGGCAACCTGCAAGCAGTACCACCTGACGCCAAAGATCATTCTGTTGAACAACCGTTTCCTCGGCATGGTTCGTCAATGGCAGCAGCTTGAATACGGTTCGCGCTATTCCGAGTCGTACATGGATTCGCTGCCTGATTTCGACAAACTGGTTGAGTCGTTTGGCCACGTCGGCATGACGATCGACAAACCGGGTGATCTGGATGCAGCGATGCGCGAAGCATTTGGCATGAAAGATCGTCTGGTATTCATGAACATCATTACGGACCAAACCGAAAACGTCTGGCCGATGGTCAAGACCGGCAAAGGCCTGACTGAAATGCTGCTGGGCTCGGAGGAACTGTAATGCGCCATATTATTTCTGTATTGCTTGAAAACGAAGCGGGCGCGTTGTCGCGTGTGGTTGGTTTGTTTTCCGCACGTGCCTACAACATTGAAACGTTGACGGTTGCTCCAACCGAAGACGCTACGTTGTCGCGTATGACGATTGTCACCAGTGGTTCGGACGAAGTGATCGAACAGATCACCAAGCACCTGAATCGTCTGATCGAAGTCGTCAAGGTTGTGGATCTGACTGAGGGCGCGTTCATTGAGCGTGAACTGATGCTGATCAAGATTCGTGCAGTGGGCAAGGAACGTGAAGAGATGAAACGTACGGCGGATATTTTCCGTGGCCGCATCATCGACGTGACCGACAAGACCTACACGATCGAACTCACCGGTAACAAAACCAAACTCGACGCATTCATCGATTCCATCGATCGCACGGCGATTCTGGAAACCGTTCGTACCGGCGGTTCCGGTATCGGCCGCGGCGAGCGCATTCTCAAGCTGTAAGCCACTTACGATTCAAACCAACAACATCAACATCAATTAGGAACATCATGAAAGTTTTCTACGATAAAGACTGTGACCTCTCGCTGATCAAAGGTAAAAACGTTGCCATCATCGGTTACGGTTCGCAAGGCCACGCCCACGCACAAAACCTGAACGATTCCGGCGTCAACGTGACCGTCGGCCTGCGTAAAGGTGGCGCATCTTGGGACAAAGTTGCCAAGGCCGGTCTGAAAGTTGCAGAAGTCAACGACGCAGTCAAGGCTGCTGACGTCATCATGATCTTGCTGCCAGATGAAAACATCGCTCAGGTCTACAGCGAAAACATCGCACCACACGCCAAGCAAGGCGCTGTGCTGGCATTTGCACACGGTTTCAACGTGCACTACGGTCAAGTTGTTCCACGTGCTGATCTGGATGTCATCATGGTTGCGCCTAAGGCACCTGGTCACACCGTTCGTGGCACCTACGCACAAGGTGGTGGCGTTCCTCACCTGATCGCTGTCTATCAGGACAAATCGGGCGTTGCACGTGACATCGCTCTGTCGTACGCCATGGCCAACGGCGGTGGCCGTGCCGGCATCATCGAAACCAACTTCCGTGAAGAAACCGAAACCGATCTGTTCGGCGAACAAGCCGTTCTGTGCGGTGGTGCAGTTGAACTGATCAAGGCTGGTTTTGAAACGCTGACCGAAGCCGGTTATGCACCTGAAATGGCTTACTTCGAATGCCTGCATGAACTGAAACTGATCGTTGATCTGATCTATGAAGGCGGTATCGCCAACATGAACTACTCGATCTCGAACAATGCAGAATACGGCGAATACGTCACCGGCCCACGCGTCGTGACCGAAGACACCAAAAATGCAATGCGTCAGTGCCTGAAAGACATTCAAACCGGCGAATACGCGAAGAGCTTCATCCTGGAAAACAAGGCTGGCGCACCTACGCTGATTTCCCGTCGTCGTCTGAACGCAGAACACGAGATCGAACAGGTCGGTGCAAAACTGCGTGCGATGATGCCTTGGATCGCAAAAAACAAGCTGGTCGATCAATCGAAGAACTAATCTCTTCGAAGAGACTGCGGGCATCATCTGCATTCGTTTGAAACGAATGCAGCGCTCGGACGAAAAGCCACGCATTTGCGTGGCTTTTTTTACGTCCTTACGTGCCTTGGATTGCAAAAAACAAGCCGGTCGATAATCGAAGGACTAATCCCTTCGAAGAGATTGCGGACATCATTCGGCATTCGCTGGTGCACGAATATATCGCTCGGACTAAAAGCCGCGCGAAGGAGCGGCTTTTTTTTGCCCAGACGTCCTGACTTGCCTTGGATCGCACAAACAAGCGGATTGATCAATGGAAGCATCAACGCTTCGATAGATCGACAAAAAGCGAGACAGATACCTGGCTTTCTTGTTTTTGGCATGTTCCGTTAACATTTGGTTGCATTAAAGGCGGTAGCGGTTTCCGATTGGAAAGAACTATTCGTTTCTCTATCCGTCTGATTCAACGTTACGTTATCTCGTACGCATTGCTGCATTGCTTCTGCATTCCCCTTTAAACGGAGACTTATCATGACACGACTCAAATCCCTTTTCATCGGCTTGCTATGTGCAACAGCGGGCGCCGCAGCCATTGCGCAAACGCCTGCCCAAACGAGCGGAACGCTTGTCATCGTGCCGGCCTATGGCGAAGTCAAGCATGCCAATGATCAGGCTGTGCTGACGCTGATGATTGAAGAACAGGATAAGGACAAGTCTGTTGCAGCTTCACGCGTCAATCAGAAGATGAAGCAGGGTATGGAGATTGTGCGCAAGCAGGATCCGACAGCGGTGTTGAGCACGCGCGGATATTACACGTATGCCGTCTATGCCGATGAGCAGCCGCAACCACGTCAGGCTACGAATGCGACCAGCAAGCCACGTCAACCGGTCGGCTGGCGTGTTGGTCACTACCTGGATGTCAAAACAACGAACCTGAGTGGTCTGCCTAAAACGGTGGCCGCTGCACAAGGTGTACTGGCTTTGAACGGCTTGCAGTTTGGTCTGACCGATGAAACGACCCGCAAACTGGACGCGCAGCGCATCGATGCAACGTATCGCAACTTGAATGAGCGCATCGCCGCAATCGCACGTGCGATGGGCCGTAATCCTGCAGATGCCGTACTGGACACCGTGGATTTTGAAGGTTCGGGCAATTATGCACAGGAAGCCGCAGCACCCAAGATGATGCGCGCTGCAATGATGGCTGACGGTGCGCCACAAGTCGAAGAGCCTAGCTTTGAAGCGGGCGAGTCAACTCTCAGCATGCGCGTGGTCGGCAAGGTTCGTTTCCGTTGAGGTAGCTGCCTTGCACCAGCAACGGATATTGCTGGCAGATCGTGTTACACAAAACGCACTGCACGTCAGGTGACGGCAGTGCGTTTTCTTATTGTTTAAATTGTTTGGGTTCGTCTTGCAGGCGCGTCATGCGCTTTTACGTCTGCTAAACTACGCATCCGGATTTTTTCCTGATCCTTCCCTTTAACGCGCCATCTCTCCAGCGGAACTCGCATGTCCAGTTTCAATCGCCGCAAAGCGAAAAAACCTTCTTTTTCCAAATCGCGTCCCTTGGGCAAGCTGGCTCGCAATAATCAGGCGCCTGCGCGTGATGTCGCGGCTGTCGATTTGTCGCCACCCCCGCGCTTGCGTCGTCGGGGGATTTATCTGCTGCCGAATGCATTCACTACGGCAGGGCTGTTTTGCGGTTTCTACGCGATTGTGATGGCGATGGGGCAGCAGTTTGAAAATGCAGCTATCGCGATCTTTGGGGCCATGCTGCTGGATGCAATCGATGGCCGTGTCGCACGTTTGACAAACACACAGAGCGAGTTTGGCGCGCAGTACGACAGTCTGGCAGACATGGTGTCGTTTGGCGCGGCACCAGCGCTGGTTGTCTATGAGTGGGCCTTGCATGATCTGGGTAAGCTGGGCTGGCTGGCTGCCTTTGTCTATTGTGCAGGCGGTGCGTTGCGGCTGGCGCGTTTCAACACCAATATTCAGGTCGTGGACAAGCGCTATTTTCAGGGATTACCCAGCCCGGCTGCTGCGGCCTTGGTCGCAGGCTTTATCTGGCTGATGCAGGATTTGGGATATGGCGGCGACGAACTGAGCATTCCGGCATGGATCATCACGCTGTATGCAGGATTGACCATGGTGACGAATGTGCCGTTCTACAGCTTCAAAGACGTCAACTATCGCAAGTCAGTGCCATTTATAGCCGTGTTCCTGATCGTGCTCGCTTTTGTTGCCGTATCCAGCGACCCGCCAAAAGTGTTGTTTGGCTTGTTTGTGTTGTATGGCTTGTCTGGTTACGGTGTGTATTTCTGGCGGTGGGGCAAAGGACGTCCGGTCAGTATCGTGCAAACCAAACTGGATGCCCCTGAAGATCGTTGAATGGGATCCCGATGAATGAAAAAAGCCTTGCGTTTGCAAGGCTTTTTTGTTGCCAAGAAGCCGATGTCTTTTTACACATTGGATGAAACGGGACGTGCTGGCGCATCTGGTGCTTCGTCGAGGTTGAGCATCAACTGCGCCGGCGCGACCGGGCGACCAAGCAGATAGCCCTGCAAGGTATCGCAACCGAGCGATTTCAGCATGTCCTGCTGCTTTTCCGTTTCCACGCCTTCCGCAACAATGCGCAAATTGAGCGAGTGGCCCAATGCAACGATCGCGGAGACGATGGATTCATCATCGGTATTCTTCGCCAGATTATTGATGAACCCCCGGTCGATCTTCAATTCGCACGCAGGCAGGCGCTTCAGATAAAGCAGACTGGAGTAGCCGGTGCCAAAGTCATCGATCGAAATATCAATACCGAGCACGGCCAACTCCGTCAGGATGGTCATGCTGGATTCCACATCCTGCATGGCTGTCGATTCCGTGACTTCGAGGATCAGGCAATGCGCTGGCAGCGCGTATTTTTTCAAGGTGGCTGAGACATGTTCGACCAACTGACCATTGCTGAATTGTATGGCGGACAGATTGACGGCCACTTTCCATTCCGTATAGCCGGTATCGAACCAGATGCGCATCTGGCGACATGCCTCGTCTAGTACCCAGTCGCCAATTGGCAGAATCAGGCCAGTGCGTTCGGCGACAGCAATGAATTCGCCCGGCGCCAGCAGACCACGTGCCGGATGCTGCCAGCGCAGCAAGGCTTCCATGCCGACGACCTGACCGTTGCTGGCATCGTACTTGGGCTGGTAGTGCAGCACGAATTCCTTGTTTTCCAGTGCGTGACGCAGGTCCTGAATCAGTTGTAACTGGTTATGCACATTGATGTTCATCGACGATTCGAAGAAGTGATAGCCGTTACGGCCGGCACTCTTTGTGTGATACATCGCAGCATCGGCGTTGATCAGCAGGTCATGCGGGGTCCGACCATCTTCAGGGTAAATCGTGATGCCGATACTGGCAGATACCCCCAGTTCCTGATTCTCAATATAGAAAGGCTTATTGATCAGATCGCATAATTTTTCTGCCACCGTGGCAGCGTCTTCAGGCTCTGCTATTTCGATCAGGATGACAAATTCGTCGCCGCCGAGTCGGGCCGCCGTATCCTGACCGCGAATGCTATTGCGAATACGGTTTGCCACTTCGATCAGCAGCAGGTCGCCGACGTGATGACCGAGCGAATCATTGATGGCCTTGAAGCCATCCAGATCCAGAAACATCAGGGCAAAGCGCGTATGTTCACGCGATGCCTTGCGCAGCATCTGATCGAGACGGTCTTCAAGCAGCGTACGATTCGGCAATTTGGTCAGATTGTCTTGCAGTGCTTGTTGTGTCAGTTCCTGATTGGCCAGTGCGAGCGACTTGGCGAGGATGCTGGTTTGCGATTCCAGGCGGGAATCCAGCACGGAGGTCAGCAAGGCAATCGCCAGAATCGCCAAGGTAACAACAATCACCACCAGTGCGAGCCAGCCCGGCGTGATGTCCGACGCAGCGCCGCAGACACTGCCAATCGGGAAGTTGGCGGCAGCCATGCCCGTGTAGTGCATGCCGATAATGGCGGCGCCCATGACCAGCGCGGCCCCCATGCGCGCCAGAATTACGTGTGGCGTATTTTTGCGGAGAATAAATGCGATCCAGAGAGCAGCGCCGGAGGCGGTGATGGCGATAACCACGGACAGGGCGAACAGGGTGGGATCGTATTCAATGCCGGGACGCATCTGCATCGCCGCCATTCCCATGTAGTGCATCGTGGCGATCGCGCTACCCATCATGACGGCACTGACGCAAAGTTGCGAAACAGGCAAAACAGGCTGGCTGACACGCCACAGGGCAAAACCCGAGGCAACCACCGCAATCACCAGCGAAAAAATGGTCAGACTGATCTCATAACCAAGTGGGATGGGTAGGCGAAACGACAGCATGCCGATGAAGTGCATGGACCAAATCCCGATCCCCATCGCGATGGCACCGCCAATCAGCCACAGTATTGCACCTTTGCGTGCGGTTGCATGAATACGGCCCGCCATATCGAGCGCAGTGTAGGAGGCAAGGATGGCAACCAGAATGGAAATGACGACAAGGACGGAGTCGTATTGCGCAATCAGCATGGCAGGAATGTTTTAAAAATGCTGTTTTAGGAGAGGCTTAACGATGCCCCTACCTTGCTGAAGCGCAGGGTCAGGCATTGAAGAGATATTTTGCCAAACGGCAAGTTTGTGCTAGCAAGATTGTACAGTGCAGCTTTGTTGTTTGTGCGCAATGGAATGCAAACCTTTGCTAAGTGCAGCATTTATGCCGCATTCGGCCCTTGCTTCTATCCAAAATTCAATGCATACCAGTGTTGGATGTCGAACAGAGCATGTCTGCTTAATCGGGGATAGTGAATTCATCGTTGGTTAAATGCCAAGATAGAACTATCACCTGTTACCGAAGCCACTGCTTCCGCTTCAGGCCTTGTAACCATTGCCGTCCTTGCTTTCGCAAGATGGCAAATTATGAAAAAGGAACGAAGATGAAAAATGACGACGTGATTTCGACACTCAATGATTTGATTGAAACGTGTAAAGATGGTGAGCTTGGATTCAAGACCTGTGCTGAAGACATCAGCGATGGTCAATACAAGCAACCGTTTTTAACCTTGTCGGCCGGGTGCGCCGCGGCGGCGCAGGAATTGAAAGGGTTGGTGATCGCCCATGGCGGCAATCCGGAAAATTCGGGCAGCCTGAGCGGTACCTTGCATCGTCGATGGATTGATATCAAATCGGCTATTATGGGTAAGGATGACGAAGCGATTCTCAACGAATGCGAACGCGGCGAGGATGTCGCTGTCAAAAGTTATCGGAACGCATTGGCAAAGCCGTTGCCGCTGGATGTAAAAGCGGTCGTTGAGCGTCAATTCCAAGGCGTGCTGCAGAATCATGATGTGGTCAAGAAGTTGCGTGACCGCTCGCGTGTCGCAGCGCTGTGATGCCCTAAAAGGTATCGGTAGACGCCATGCATCCCGTGCATTCTGACGGGATGTTTTTCATTTTATCCACTCACTCTAGGAGCTCCTGATGAATGCAAAAGTTGAAGATATTGCGGACGATGTGAAAAACCTGCAAAAGGACACCAAGGCGCTCGCGCGCGAAGCACAAGCTGAAGCGGTCGAGAAAGCAGGCGAGTTGAGCAAGAAATGCGCGGATTTCTTCAACTCGGCGTTGGCCGCTGCCAAGGAAGTACCTTCGGTTGCTGCTGCGCGTACGAAGGAAGTCGCCGCCACGACGGACGACTACGTGCATGAGAATCCATGGCGTGCCGTGGCAATTTCTGCTGGTGTAGGTCTGTTGTTCGGTTTTCTGATTTCGCGCAAGTAATCAGACTGACCGGGCATCGTCGGAATGCCCTAAAAAATCCCGCAGCCACGCGATCATCAGATCAAGTGAATGCGGGATTTTTTATGGTTAATCAATTTGTCGAGCATCGCCGCCAAATGATGAAGCGTGCTTTACGCGATTGCTTCGGCGGCGACAGGGTAGAAGAAGACAGGCTCGCTAATCACCTTGCCTTCGGCATAGCCGATACCAATCTTTTGCAGTTGCGTCAGTGTGTCCGGATCGTCGACTTTCTGGGCGATTGTCTGCAGGCCCATCACACTGGCGATCCGTTCAATGGCTTCCACCTTGGCGTAATCGACCGGATCAATTGTCATGCCCTTGATGTAATTGCCATCAATCTTCAGGAAATCCACATGCAAGTGTTTGAGATAGGCAAATGAGGACATGCCACTGCCAAAATCATCGAGCGCAAATTTGCAGCCACGTTGCTTGAGCGCGTCGATAAAGGCCAGCGCCCGCGTCAGATTCGTGATTGCGGTGGTCTCCGCAATAGCAAAACAGATCGACGCATAAGGCAAATCAAACTCTTCGAACTGTGTATAGATAAAATCCAGAAAGTGTTCGTCGTCAAGCGAGTTGCCGGATACGCGCATCATCAGCATGTGCAACCCAATGCCGCCGGTGGCCTGCAACGTCATGGCATGTTGAGAGAAGGCCGTACGGATGATCCAGCGATCAATCGTCGGCATAAAGTGATAGCGCTCTGCAGCCGGAATGAAAGCTGATGGCGGAATCAGTTTGCCGGCGCCATCTTCCATGTAAAGACAGAGCTCATCAAACAGGTAGTTGTCGTCGGTATCTTTCAGCGACGCAATACGCCGCGACAACAGACGGAAGCGGTCACTTTCAAATGCTTGCTGGATACGCTCGTTCCATTTAACTTCACCTTCGCGCGCAGCTTGCTGATGATCTTCCGGCCGGTAGATATGCACCTGGTTACGACCCGAATCCTTGGCGATGTAGCACGCCGTGTCTGCTGCACTCAACAGATCAGGCAACGATAGGACATTGGTGCTGAAATTGACCAGACCGATACTGACGCCAATCGGGAAGATCTTGTCTTGCCAGACGAACTGGAAACTGCAAATGGTTTGCCGCAATTTTTCCGCGATTCTGGTGGCGGATTCCGGGGAACAGTTTTCCAGAAAGGCACCAAACTCATCGCCACCCAATCGGGCCAGCGTATCGCTATCCCGTACCAGCGGTTGCAGCAAGGCAGTGATCTGACGCAACAACTCGTCACCGGCACTGTGACCACACGTGTCGTTGACGATTTTGAACTGATCCAGATCCATGTAGAGCAGCGCATGCTGCCTCGATTGCCGCGTCAGCGCCTCGATGGCCAGTTCCAGGCGACGTTCAAATTCGCGACGATTGAACAGGCCGGTCAATGGGTCGTGGGCGGCTTGGTGAGACAGCTGGATCGCGAGTTTGCGTGAGTCGCTGACATCGTGGAATACCAGCACGACGCCTGTTAATTTCCCATCGCGGTCGCGGATCGGTGCTGCCGAATCTTCCACTGCGTATTCCATGCCGGTGCGACTTAACAAGACGGTGTCCTTGCTCAGTTCCACATTGCTTTGTAGTTCCAGCACGGCTTCAACCGGATTAGGCACGGCTTCTTTGGTAAAGCCGTTGAAAATGCGGAATACCATCGAGGAGGGCAAGCCTTCCGCTTCAGCCTTGGTCCAGCCCGTCAATTCCTCGGCAACCGGATTCATGTATTCGATATGACCAAGCTTGTCGGTCGTGATGACCGCATCGGCAATCGACTCCAGCGTGACCTGCGCACGTTCTTTTTCCATAAACAGGATGGCAGCAGACTGTGCACGTTCTGCCTCATTCTGCTGCAAGGCAACCACCATGGTGTCAAAGGCACGCGCAAGCTGGCTGATTTCTTCCTTGCCATGTTTGATGCCGGTACGTACACGCAGATTGCCGGCTGCAATCTGATTGGCTGTGCCAACCAGCGCCTTCACGCGACGCAGGATGATGACGTCGCCCACAAACCATGCCGCTGCCAATGCAAGCAGAGCGATGATCGCCAGAGTGCTGAGCTCCATCATTTGCAAACGATTGGCTGGTGCCACAATCTCATCGATGGGGATGCCGATGCCGACCTTGAAGGTCGAAACGTCGGTGGTGCCGACAGGGGCGAAGGCATACAGGCGGGTGACGCCATCGACGTCCTTCACCTCGGACGTGCCAAACCCGACCTTGATCATGACGTCATAGAGCGAAGGCGCAGTCCGCGTACCGATCCATTTTTCCGGATCGGGCCGTCTTGCAATGATGGTGCCCTGGCTATCGGCAGTGATCAGTACCGCGCCTTGCGGCAACGCGATATCGCTGACAAACCGGTCGAGATAACTGAGATCGAGCGACGCGAATAGGACCGCAGCGATATTCCCTTTTGCGTTCAGAACAGGGTAGGTCAGGTTGATGGCATGTTTGCGGCTGTTTGCACCGAAAACATAATCACCGGCAAAAAAACGATTCTGCTCGATGGTTTGCTGAAAATACTTGCGATTGCCCAGATTGGTTTTCTCGGCAAGCGGTTGTGCGCTGCACGTCACATCGCCATTGAGTTGGATCAAACCGAAATTGACATACCCCTGATTGCGTTGCTGCACGTCGGCCAGAAAGCGTGCGCATGTTCTTGGATTGCCACGCAATTCCGGCACGGTCGACAGCACACTCATTAATTGCCGCGCCCCTTCAATCAGCCGCGCTTCGCTCGTGGCGGCAAGTTGGGTCATCTGCTGCAGATTGTCTTCTGCCATGGCGATTGCCTGCTGACGCTCTTTCCATGCGCCATACACCGTCAGAATGACCGGCGGAACGATCGCCAGCAAAACGAGGACGAGCAGTCGTACGCGCAGGCTGTCGAAATTGAAACGTTGTAGGAAAGAGGTTTTCAAGGTGTTATCCGTGCGGGATCAATCGGTCATGCAAAGTCGGTGTGACGCTTCAATCTAGTCGAAATTGCCGCTCTCTACTATTTAGAGACCTGTTTTATAAGACTCTACTGAAATAAAATAGTTTCCTTGTGGAAATTTCCTGATTTCTATACCGCTCTGCGCATTGCACGAGCTTTGTATTCAGGTGTGACGACATCTGGCTTACTCAATTTGACGACGGCAATCGTGCAATTATCTGCTTTGACACCAATGGCACGTTCTCGTGCTTTTTTAATAAGCATTTCGCATGCCTGTCTAGGCGAATGCGTAGCAATTGCTGCGCCCAGTTCGGCTTCGCTGAAGTATTGCCATAGTCCATCGGTGCACAAGATGAACGCATCTCCGCTTTGCAAGCCTTGGTAGTGGTCGATACTGAGCTTTACCTCGCGTTGTGCGCCTCCAAGGAAATTAACGAGCATATTGGCAACGGCAGGATTCCCCTGAAGGGTGGACGGTGCCCGATTCTGCAACGCCAGATGGGCGCTGTAGGTATGGTCTTCCGTCCGTTTCACGAAATTCGGACCGCGGAACTGGTAGAGACGGGAATCGCCGGCATGACCCCATAGGGCTTTACCTTCTGGTGTGAGCATCAGCAGCACAATGGTGCTGTGGGGACGCTTTTCTGAGGAAATAGCCGTGAGTTTGATGACGGTATCCGCCTCACGTGCGATGGTGTGCAGGATCGTTTCCGGATCGTCGGTCAAAGGCGAAAAGCGCTCAAAGATTTCCTTGGCGGTCATAATGACCTGTTCCGCCGCGAGTGCGCCACCAGAGCGGCCACCCATGCCATCGGCAACCACGGCCAGCATATAACCAGGTGCCTTGGGCGCTGCGAATAGTGCCGCTCTGTCCTGTTGTTCCTGTCTGTCGCCGATGTGCTGACCGGTGCCGGCTTCTATCTTGTATTGGCTCATGCTCGCGGGTAGATTAAACTATGTGCTCGGTTGGCAATCGGCGATTATTGCATGGGCCGAGTTGTCTGACGGTACGGTAAATTGTAAGAATATTTTGCAATTTCGTGGTCGGATACAGGCCGAAATTTAACAATTCTGCTCGCGTTGTTGTAACTTGGTGCATGTTGCATGCTTTTGGGCTCATGATTTTTTGAATATTTCTCACCTCAAGTGCTTTCATCCCTATGAGTTCATCACAAGATATTCAACGTCGTATTGTTGAGCTGGAAGTCGAGCATCGCGATCTGGATGTGGTCATTGCCACCTTAAGTCAGGCCGCTCATGATGAATTGCAGTTACGTCGCCTGAAAAAACGCAAATTGCAGTTGAAGGACAACATCATGTTGCTCAAGATGCAGCTGATTCCCGATATTCCTGCGTGATTTAATTTTTTCCTTTGCGGATTGTTTTTCCAGTACAGCCGGACCAGCCCTGGTTTGGTGATGATCTTTTGGCCTTCCCTTGAATTCAGAGTCTTCCGAACGTCCGACCCCCGTCAATCATGATGCGGAAATTGACAGCCTTTTTGGCCCAGAGAGTCTGCTGGGACATGCCGTCGGCAGTTTTCGTCCACGCCTTGCCCAGACCGAGATGGCCAAGGCAATCGCACGCGCTATCGGCAACCAAGAGACGTTGATCGCCGAGGCCGGTACCGGCACCGGCAAGACATTTGCGTATCTGGTGCCGTCCCTGCTCTGGGGCGGGAAGGTCATCATCTCCACGGGCACCAAGAATCTGCAAGACCAGCTTTACTTGCGCGACATTCCGTCCGTGCGGAAAGCACTGAGCGCGCCGGTCTCTGTTGCCTTGCTGAAGGGGCGTGCCAACTACGTTTGTCATTTTCATCTGGAGCGCACGCTGCAAAATGGCAGGCTGACTTCGCGGGAGGATGTGGGCTATTTGCGCGAGATTTCGCGTTTCATGAAGACCACCAGTTCCGGCGACAAGGCAGAGTTGTCACGCGTGCCAGAAACGGCAACGGTCTGGAGTTTGGTGACGTCCACGCGCGATACCTGCATAGGGGCCGAGTGCCAGTATTACCAGGATTGCTTCGTGATGAAGGCGCGCAAGGAAGCGCAGCAAGCTGATGTGGTGGTTGTCAATCACCATCTGTTTTTTGCCGATCTGGCGCTGAAGGATACGGGTATTGCAGAGCTGCTGCCATCTGCCAATAC
Organism: Oxalicibacterium faecigallinarum; assembly: GCF_014635705.1. Lineage (GTDB taxonomy): Bacteria > Pseudomonadota > Gammaproteobacteria > Burkholderiales > Burkholderiaceae_D > Oxalicibacterium > Oxalicibacterium faecigallinarum. The sequence goes on from NZ_BMDI01000001.1 coordinate 277,048, forward strand.
CGTGATTTTTGATGAGGCGCATCAACTGCCGGAAACGGCAACCTTGTTTTTTGGTGACACCGTTTCGACCTCGCAGGTGATGGAACTGTGTCGCGACGTGTTGGCGGAGGGCTTGTCGCATGCACGTGATGGCGCAGACTGGCCGGCCACGGTGACGACGGTTGAGAAGGCAGCGCGTGATCTGCGACTGGCTTTTCCTCAGGATGTGGTGCGCTTATCCGTCAATCAGATTGCGCCGTCAAGCGCATTTTTCCCTGCGCTGGAAACGCTGAAAGACAAGCTTGATGACATGATTGCCGTGTTGGAGCGGCAGGCCGAGCGGGCGGACACCATCGAACAATGTCGCGTTCGTGCGCTGGAACTGGCAACACGGCTTGACGCATGGAACAAGCCAGTGACGGAAGTCATGATCGGACAGGAAAGCGTCTTATGGGTAGAAGCGTTTTCGTCGTCACTGCAACTGCATCGCACGCCTTTGTCGATTGCGCCGATTTTCAACAAACAACGCGAAGGGACAGCACGTTCGTGGATCTTCACGTCGGCGACACTGGCTGTCAAAAACGACTTCAATCACTACAACGCACAGATGGGTTTGTGGGACGAGCCTTCACAGTCCTGGCCCAGCCCATTTGATTATGAGAAGCAGGGCATTCTTTATGTGCCGGACAATCTGCCGCAACCCAATTCGTTGGACTATACGGATGCAGTTATTGATGCCGCGTTACCGGTAATTCAGGCGGCGGGTGGTCGAACCTTCTTTTTATGCACGACAATACGCGCCGTCAATCGCACGGCAGAACGTTTGCGTGAAGAATTCGAGCGCCGCAATCTGCCATTTCCGCTGATGGTGCAGGGAGAAGCGGGCAGAACCGAGTTGCTCGACCGATTCCGTGCTGCTGGAAATGCCGTTCTGATTGGCAGTCAGAGTTTCTGGGAAGGAGTGGATGTACGCGGGGACGCCTTGTCGCTGGTGATTATCGACAAACTGCCATTTTCGCCGCCGGACGATCCGGTCCTTGCCGCACGTATTGAGGCGTTGGAAAAGAAGGGCTTGAACGGCTTCATGCATCATCAGTTGCCTGCTGCGATCATCAACCTGAAGCAGGGAGCGGGGCGTTTGATCCGTGATGAAAACGATAAAGGCGTACTGATGATCTGTGATCCGCGTCTGATTTCCAAACCGTATGGTCGGCGCGTCTGGCAAAGTTTGCCACCTTTCAGGCGGACGCGAGAGTTGGCAGTGGTCTGCGACTTCTTTGCTGACATTGCGCGAGAAAAGTTACGGACACTTGATACATAAGGACGGCGGATATCTTGTTTGAATGCAAACAGGGCTTTCCTTTAAGCACCATGCTTCAGGTAGAATTTGTACATGAAAATTCTTATCAGCAACGACGATGGCTATCTGGCGCCGGGTCTGATTGCATTGGCCGATGCGTTGGCACCGATTGCCGACATTACCGTCGTTGCTCCAGACAGTAATCGCTCTGGCAGTTCCAATTCGTTGACACTGGATCGTCCGCTTTCAGTCTTTCAGGCATCCAACGGTTTCTATTTCATCAACGGTACGCCTTCAGACTGCGTACATATTGCGCTGACCGGCATCATGTCGGACGTGCCCGACTTGATCGTCTCTGGTATCAATCAGGGGCAGAATATGGGCGACGACACGCTGTATTCGGGTACCGTTGCGGCCGCAACGGAGGGATATCTGTTTGGTGTGCCAGCCATGGCGTTCTCTCAGGTGGAGAAAGGCTGGTCTGAAGTGGCATCGGCGGCACGTGTTGCGCGTGATCTGGTTGAGCGTCGTTTTGAGTTGTTTCCCGAACATTTTCTTCTCAACGTCAATATTCCCAATCGGCCTTATGCGGCTTTGAAGCCGCCGCTTGCGACGCGTCTGGGGAAGCGGCACCAGTCAGAGGCCGTCATTCGTACGCAGGATCCGCAAGGCAGGGAAATTTACTGGATCGGCCCGTGCGGTGGTGAAAAGGATGCTGGCGAGGGAACGGATTTCCACGCCACGTCATTGGGACATGTATCGATTACACCGCTACAGATTGATTTGACCCACAACACGCAGTTGGCCGACCTGAAGAAGGCCCTCGCATGAACGATAATAAAAACAAGCGTTTTCCGCTGTCGTTGTCCTCGCTGTCCGATAAGTCGTCCCGCACATCCAAGTCCGAACAGGTACGTCCTGCATCCACGTCGCGTATAGCGACGCCACAGACTGCAACGTCCAACGCTTCACGTCATCAACAGTCCTCCACCGTATCCCGCACCGCGACAACGACACACGGACGGGTCACGCCGACGGCCAGCGTGCAGGGTCCAGACCGCGCCAGTCCGATGGTGTCAGATGCCGTGCGTAAGGCCATGGTGGCCCGAGTTGCAAAACAAGGAGTCAAGGACAGCAAGGTTCTGGCCGCGATGGAAGCGGTGCCAAGACATTTGTTCATGGAACCAGCCTTGCGCAGTCAGGCTTATATTGATGCCTCGTTGCCTATCGGTTATCACCAGACCATTTCACAACCGTATATTGTTGCGCGGATGATTGAAATATTGCGGAACAATAACAATGGTGGCGCACTCAATCGTGTGCTGGAAATTGGCACGGGATGTGGATATCAGGCTGCGGTGCTTTCGCTGGTTGCCAAAGAGGTGTATTCGATCGAGCGTATTAAAGGCTTGCACGAGCTGGCGAAGACGAACCTGCGACCGATGCGCGTGGCAAATATCCGGCTGCATTACGGTGATGGTATGCTTGGTCTGCCACAGGTCGCACCTTTCGACGGCATTATTCTGGCGGCAGCCGGAATGGAAGTGCCTCAGGCCCTGCTTGACCAGATGGCGATTGGCGGTCGTCTGATCGCCCCAGTTGGCGATCGTCGCCAGGTTTTGCAGCTAATTGAACGTGTGAGCAAGTTCGAATGGAACAGCTCAACACTGGAAGACTGCCATTTCGTACCTTTGCGCCCTGGAACGCACTCCTAGGTAGTGAAAAGGTTTGGCACGCATCAACAGATTTTTTGAGCCCGATAAGAATGACGAAACTTAGATTTGTATTTGTGACTTTGACACTTGGTGCGTTGACGGCCTGTACGACGGCACCGCGTTCGCCGGCGCCTGTCAGTGATCGTACAAGCGGAACAAGTGCGGTGACGACGCCTAAAAAAGCGGACGAGCGTGGTTATTACACGGTCAAACGAGGCGATACCCTGTATCGGATTGCCCTTGATTTCGGTCAGAGCTATAGCGAACTGGTTACCTGGAATAATCTTTCCAACCCGAATGACATCAAGGTTGGTCAGGTCTTGCGGGTGGCGCCTCCCGACAACGCGGCACGTAGTAGTGGCACGGCACAAACCGGTGCAGTAACGACGACGGTGTCTGGCGTGGAGACGCGTCCATTGTCTGCACCGCCGACGACTGCTGCCGCCAATAAAACAGGTCCGAATGGTGAAAAGCGCCCTTATTCCGAAGCAGAGGCATCTGCTGCAACCAGTGGTGATGAAGAGTCCGTCTCCTGGATGTGGCCAGCCGAAGGACGTGTCATCAGCAATTTTGACGATAACAAGAAGGGTATCGACATTGCAGGTAAATCAGGGCAACCTGTGCTGGCAGCTGGTAGCGGTAAAGTGATGTACGCTGGCAGTGGTATTCGTGGTTATGGCAATCTGGTGATCGTCAAGCATACGAATACGTTGTTATCGGCGTATGCACATAACAAGAGTATCGCTGTGAAGGAAGGGCAAAGTGTGACCCGTGGGCAGAAAATCGCCGAAATGGGAGACTCTGATACCGACAGCGTCAAGTTGCATTTCGAGATCCGGCAACAAGGCAAGCCGGTTGATCCATCCAAATTTCTTCCTGCTCGCTAATGACACGACATCGCGATGTTCGAACCGAGGATGACGACAATACCGATGCGCATGAGCGCGATTTGTCGTTTCAATCGGACGAAGATCGTGACGAGGTTGACGACGATGAAGAGGCTGCTGCCCCGGACACACCGGAGGTGCATGTTGAAGTCGCCGGCATCGACGAGATCAAGCGTGTCCTTTCCACTGAGCTATCGACCGACACGACCCAGCATTATCTGAATCAGATTGGCTCGCGCCCATTGCTGACGGTTGCCGAAGAAGTGCATTACGCCACCCTGGCCAAACAGGGTGATTTTGCTGGTCGTCAAAAAATGATTGAACACAACCTGCGTCTGGTTGTGTCGATTGCCAAACATTACATCAATCGCGGTGTTGTCCTTCTGGATCTGATCGAAGAAGGAAATCTCGGCCTGATGCGTGCGATCGACAAGTTCGAACCGGAGCGCGGTTTCCGTTTTTCGACGTATGCGACGTGGTGGATTCGTCAGAGTATTGAGCGTGCCATCATGAATCAGGCGCGTACCGTGCGACTACCAGTGCATGTTGTCCGCGAACTCAATCAAACACTACGCGCCAAATTTCATCTGGAAGCCCAGCATCACGATGGCAAGGATGCCAGCGCTGAAGACATCGCGCACTTGGTCGATCGAAGCGTGGAAGATGTGCAGGATATTCTGGCATTGTCGGAGCATGCGACATCGCTGGATGCACCGCTGGATGGTGACCCGCAATCCAGTCTGCTTGATATGTTGCAAGGCGATCACGCCAATGATCCGGATACCGTCGCCGAGCATCACGAGTTGTCTGTACTGGTGCGTGACTGGCTCGCGCAGTTGTCCGATAAGCAAAGATTGGTGATTACACGGCGTTTTGGTCTGGATAACGATGATCCAGCTACGCTCGAAGAGTTGGCCACCGAAATGGGAGTGACCCGTGAGCGCATCCGGCAGATTCAGCAAGAATCATTGACGAAACTGAAACGTGCCTTTGCCCGCACCGGTGTGGGCAAGGATTCTCTTTTCTAGTGGCAGGCATCATTTTTTCGGACGAGTAGATAGCGCGGTTTGCTATCATCCTGTCTCTCCTGATTTTCCCTACTTCTCTTACTTGCATCCGGCACCTGCAGTGACCGGCTGAATATCGTTATGCAGCAAACCATACTCTCGATTGAATCCCTTGATGCCGAGGCACGTGGCATCGGTCATTTGCCCAATGAAGATGGCACGCCGGGCAAGGTTGTCTTTGTCGAAGGGGCATTGCCGCGTGAACGCGTTGAGTTTTCGTCCTATCGCAAAAAGCCTAACTGGGAAGCCGCAAAGATGATGGCCTTGCATAAGGAATCATCGGAGCGGGTCAGTCCGAAATGTCATTATTTCGGTACCTGCGGCGGTTGTTCCATGCAACATCTGGATGCCGTTGCGCAGGTCGCGATGAAGCAGCGGATTCTGGAGGACAATCTCAAGCATATCGGCAAGGTCAAGCCGGAAACCATGTTACGCCCAGTGCATGGGCCGACGTGGGGTTATCGCTATCGTGCACGGATTTCTGTTCGCAACGTACCAAAAAAGGGCGGTGTGCTGGTCGGTTTTCACGAGCGTAAATCCATTTACGTGACCGACATGAAAAGCTGCGAGGTCTTGCCTCCGCATGTTTCCGCCATGCTGGTTCCGTTGCGCACCTTGATTGCATCCTTATCGATCACGGATCAATTGCCGCAGATTGAGCTGGCAATCGGTCATGGTCTTGAAAAGCGGATGACCGCCATGGTGTTACGCATCATGGCATCGTTAACCACGGAGGATGAAGAAAAACTGAAGGCATTTGCGGATCGGTATCAGATCCATTGGTGGTTGCAGCCAGCCGGACCGGATAGCGCATATCAATACTATCCTCAAGACGGTGAGTTGCATTACACCTTGCCCGAGTTCGGTATCCGCATGCCATTCAAGCCGACGGACTTTACCCAGGTCAATCATCAGATCAATCGCGTGCTGGTTGCACGGGCGTTAAGGTTGCTGGATGTGCAGCCTCATGAGCGCGTCGCAGATCTATTTTGCGGCTTGGGCAACTTCACTTTGCCAATTGCAACGCAGGCAAGCGAGGTGGTGGGCATTGAAGGCAGCACAACCTTGACTGAACGCGCTCTCGAAAACGCACGAGCCAATGGCGTAGAGAACAAGACTTCTTTTTTCTGCCGTAATCTGTTCGAGGCCAAGACGGAGGATTTTGTCGCATTGGGCAAGTTTGACCGCATGCTGATCGACCCGCCGCGTGATGGTGCGCAAGCGGTGTGCGAAGCCTTGGTTGGTCTGGGGGAGTCGCATCCCGACATGTTGCCCAAGCGGATCGTGTATGTTTCATGCAGTCCGTCAACCCTTGCACGAGATGCGGCCATCCTTGTCAATCAAGGACGTTATGTATTGAAGAATGCGGGCGTGGTGAATATGTTTCCCCACACATCGCATGTCGAATCCATGGGGGTGTTCGAGCTACGTAACGATTAATCATCTGCCAGTTACTGCAAAAAAAATAAAAAAGCCGACTTTGCAGTCGGCTTTTGTTTTTTGCGCGCCCGGAAGCTTAATCGCGATCGCCGCCGAAAATGCCCAACAGAGAGAGCAGGTTGGCGAAAATGTTGTATACGCTCAGATATAGGCTCAGCGTTGCCGTGATGTAGTTGGTTTCGCCACCATTCACAATGCGTTGTACGTCATACAGAATGAATGCGGAGAAAATGCCAATTGCCACCACCGAGATGGTCAGTTGCAATGCAGGCAATTGGAGCCAGATGTTGGCCATGGCTGCCACCAGGATCACCAGCACGCCGACGAACAGCCATTTGCCCATACCGGAGAAATCACGTTTGGTCACGGTTGCGACCGAAGCCATCACGCCCAGAATGGTTGCGGTGCCACCAAAGGCTGTCATGATCAGGGCTGTTCCGTTGGAAAAGCCCAGAATGTGACCGATCAGGCGCGACAGCATCAAACCCATGAAGAACGTGAAGCCCAGAAGCAAGGCAACGCCCAAGCCGGAATTCTTGGTTTTTTCGATTGCATAGAAGAAACCAAATGCGACCGCCAGGAAAACGATCATGCCCATGAACGGGCTGCCGGCGAAAAACGTGAAGTTGAATTGCACGCCCAGCCATGCGCCGAGCACGGTAGGAATCATGGAAATGGCCAGCAGCCAGTATGTATTGCGCAGCACGCGGTTTCTTGCAACCGCGAGCTCAGCAGACGGGCTGTAGGTCTGATGTAAGTTGTTCATGCTTTCTCCAGGTTAAGATCAAGATCGAGTTTGTTGCCAAGCAGGTTCTTGACACGTGCCTTAGTATAACGTTTCTTAACGAAATCTTCACAACACCTTGTATTCGTAGTATAGGGTCTTTCATGGTAGAATCAAAGGTTAGTTGAAATATTAATTTTTTGTTTTAACCCTTTCTTTTTATTGGAGTTTTTCAGATGGCAATCGAACGCACCCTGTCGATTATTAAACCAGACGCAGTCGCAAAAAATGTAATCGGTCAGATTTACACCCGTTTCGAGAATGCAGGCCTGAAAATTATCGCTGCTCGCATGACGCATCTGTCGCGTGCTGAAGCCGAAGGTTTCTATGCTGTGCATGCTGCACGCCCGTTCTTCAAGGATCTGGTCGACTTCATGATTTCCGGTCCGGTCATCATTCAAGTACTCGAAGGCGAAAACGCCATTCTGAAACACCGTGATCTGATGGGGGCAACCGATCCGAAGAAAGCAGAAAAAGGCACGATTCGTGCTGATTTCGCCGATTCGATCGATGCGAACGCTGTACACGGTTCGGACGCAGAAGAAACCGCGAAAACCGAAATCGCGTACTTCTTCCCGGCGCTGAACGTTTACTCGCGTTAATGGTTGGTTTGTTTTTGGTTCGCGCCAAAAGCAAAGATGGCGGGCACAATATTGACTGTGCTCGCCTTTGATTTTACGGAAATGATTCGATGACGACTCTCACCAACTTGCTGGATCTCGATCCCGCGCAGCTCATCGCTTATTGCGGCGAGCTGGGTGAGAAGCCGTTTCGAGCAAAGCAGTTGCAGCGCTGGATTCATCAGTTCGGCGCCAGTGATTTTGATGCCATGACGGATCTGGCGAAATCGTTGCGCGAGAAGTTGAAAACGCGTGCGACGATCACAGCGCCAGCCATTATCTCGGACCACACTTCAGCTGACGGTACACGCAAGTGGCTCGTCGATGTTGGTCAAGGCAATGCGGTCGAGACCGTTTTTATCCCAGAAGAAAATCGCGGCACGCTATGCATCTCAACGCAGGCGGGCTGTGCAGTCAACTGCCGGTTTTGCTCAACCGGCAAACAAGGCTTCAATCGCAATCTCACTGTTGGCGAAATCATCGGCCAGTTGTGGATGGCAGAGTTTGAGCTACGTCGGACGAAAGGCATTGAGCCAGGGCCGAAAGGCGAGCGTCAGATTACCAATGTGGTCATGATGGGTATGGGCGAACCCTTGCTCAATTACGAGCCCACCGTGACCGCACTCAAGTTGATGCTTGACGATAATGCTTATGGCTTGTCACGTCGTCGCGTGACCTTGTCGACCAGCGGGGTGGTGCCAATGATCGACAAATTGTCGAAGGACTGCGCCGTGGCACTCGCAGTGTCACTGCATGCATCGAATGATGCGCTGCGTGATGGCCTTGTGCCGCTGAACAAAAAGTATCCGTTGGTGGAGTTGATGGCGGCTTGCAAACGTTACCTTGAGTTTGCACCGCGTGATTTCATCACGTTTGAATATTGCATGCTGGATGGCGTCAATGATACCGATCAGCATGCGCGGGAACTGATTGCGCTCGTGCGCGAGGGTGATGTGCCGTGCAAGTTCAATCTTATTCCTTTCAATCCTTTCCCCGAGTCTGGTCTGCTCCGTTCACAAAATCCGCGTATCAAGGCATTTGCACAAGTGCTTATGGACGCCGGTATTGTGACCACTGTGCGCAAGACGCGCGGTGATGATATCGACGCCGCTTGTGGACAACTGGCTGGCGAGGTAAAGGATCGTACGCGCGTGCAGGAGCGTATGAAAAAGATGGCCGACTATCAGGGCAAGTTCGGCCAGAATTTCGGGCGTATCGTGGAGATTTCATCTTGATGAGAAGCGGTCGCTTGTTTTTGCTGATGATAGGGGCGTTGACTGCCGTTTTGCTGTCGGCTTGCGCAGGGGTGTCACCTTCCTCCAGCAACAGTGAATTCGCGACACGCGTTGATCGGGTCGACACACAGCGCCGAGCCAGTATCCGTTTGCAACTGGCGGCCGAGTACTATCAACAGCGACAATTGCAGATTGCGCTGGACGAGGTGAAACAGGCCTTACAGATTTCGCCGAACTTCGTCGATGCGCACAGCATGGCGGCACTGATTTATATGGATCTCGGCGAGATCAAGCTGGCAGAAGAACATTTTTCCCGAGCGATTCGGCTGTCGCCACAAGATCCGGATCTGAGTAATAACTACGGCTGGTTTTTATGCCAGAACGGTCGGGTCGAACAGTCACTTCCTTATTTTGAATCTGCTGCCCGTAATCGCGCGTACCAGTCACCTGCGCGCGCACTGACGAATGCAGGGGTATGCAGTCTGAAATTAAAAAATCTGGTTGCTGCCGAGAATTATCTGAAAGAAGCATTTCAGCTTGATCCCTCCAATCCGACAACATCGATCGGTCTGGCTCGCCTGAATTATGAGCGAGGTGATGATCGCAGCGCCCGCTTCTATATCAATCGTGTTACGAGCTCGGATGCGATCAGTGCCGAAGCGTTATGGCTTGCGATCAAGATCGAGCGTCGTCTGGGCGATCGTGCTGCTGAAGTCAGCCTTGTGACCCAGCTTGGCCGGCGTTATCCAAACTCTGCCGAATTTATCGCTTATCAGCGCGGAGCGTTTAATGAATGATGAAGTAGTACAGAACGACGAGAACGGTACATCTTCGGAGTCCCCTCGGCAGCATCAGGATCAACAGCCACAGATTTCTGCCGGTGCACAACTGCGCATGTTGCGAGAGTCCCGTGGCTGGTCGATCGAGCAGGTTGCAAGTCAGTTGAATCTGGCACCACGGCAGATTGAAGCGCTGGAAGAGGATAATTTCGCCGCACTGCCAGGCTTGGTGATTGTGCGCGGCTTTATTCGTACTTATGCAAAATTGTTGCGGGTTGATCCTGCGCCTATTCTGGCAGCAGTGGCCTCGCCCGTTGAGGCGGCCAATGTCGTGCCGGAGCGGGCACCATTGTCGGCATCGTTTTCTGAAACCAGCGTGCCGTTTGGCAAGCGTCGTAGTCCATCGGCGTTAATGATTATTGCTGCCTTGGTGGTCCTGGGCGGCATCCTGTTTTTCGTGGCACGCAGCGCCGGCTGGATCCCGCCGACGGAACTGGCGGCAGTGATGAAGGATGGATCGGTCGTCAAAGAGCTGCCGGTCGAATCTGCTGATTTTGTCGAACCGACACCGCAGGAGCAGACGTTTGAAGAAACATCGTCTGCAGAGAGCAATGCGGACACATCGGTTGAAAATAAGGCAGTGGATGCGCCAGCCGCTGCTGTAACGACGCCTGCAATTGTGCCAGCGCCAGTTGCTGCGCAAGTCGTGACACCTGCGCCTGCAGCAAACGCTACTGCAGCGCCGCCAGCATCGGTTGCAAACGGCAAGAACAAAATGGTTTTCAAGGTTGCTGAAGACAGTTGGGTCGAGATCAAGCTGGCTGAAGATGACAGCATCGTGGTATCGCGTATCTTGCAGGCAGGCACAACCGAGGCATTCGACATCCCGGGTCCCGCCTCGGTAGTGATTGGCAATGCTGCCGGCGTGAGCGTCTCGTTGCGTGGTACGCCATTGAATATTACCGGCAGCAGCAGTAACGTCGCCAGATTGAATGTGAAGTAAAGATGTCCACAGCTCCTATTGCTACAGGTCCCTTGATGCGACGCGCGAGCCGTATGGCCGTGATTCGTTGCGATGGTAAAGAAGTACGTATTGGTGGCGATGCGCCTGTAGTGGTGCAGTCGATGACGAATACCGATACGGCGGACGTGATCGGCACAGCAATTCAGATCAAGGAATTGGCGCGAGCCGGTTCCGAGATGGTGCGTATCACCGTCAATACACCAGAAGCTGCAGCTGCCGTCCCTCACATCCATGAACAATTGTTGCGTATGGATGTCTCCGTGCCGCTGGTTGGTGATTTCCACTACAACGGTCATAAGCTTTTGAGTGATTATCCGGAATGCGCGCGACTGTTGTCGAAATACCGGATCAATCCGGGAAATGTCGGTAAAGGCGCGAAGCGCGATACGCAGTTTGCCCAGATGATTGAGATAGCCTGCCGTTATGACAAGCCGGTGCGCATTGGCGTCAACTGGGGCAGTCTCGATCAGGAATTGCTGGCGCGCATCATGGATGAGAATGCAGCTCGTGCCAATCCATGGACGGCCCAGGCCGTGATGTATGAGGCCCTGGTAACGTCTGCGATCGAGAACGCGCAACGCGCGGAAGAGGTTGGTCTGGCCGGGAACAAAATCATCCTGTCGTGCAAGGTATCCGGCGTACAGGATCTGATTGCGGTATATCGCGAACTGTCGCGTCGTTGTGATTATCCGCTCCACCTTGGTCTGACGGAAGCAGGGATGGGCAGCAAAGGTATTGTTGCCTCCACGGCTGCCTTATCAGTGCTGTTGCAGGAAGGGATCGGCGATACCATTCGTATCTCGTTGACGCCAGAACCAGGGGGCGACCGGACGAAGGAGGTCGTTGTCGGGCAGGAGATTTTGCAAACCATGGGTTTGCGCAAGTTTACGCCGATGGTGATTGCCTGTCCGGGATGCGGACGAACGACATCGACCGTGTTCCAGGAACTGGCTGATCGTATCCAGACCTATCTGCGCGATCAGATGCCTGTCTGGAAAAAGGAATATCCGGGAGTAGAAGCCATGAACGTGGCAGTCATGGGTTGTATCGTCAATGGCCCGGGTGAATCCAAGCACGCCAATATCGGGATCAGTCTTCCCGGAACGGGAGAGTCGCCAGCTGCGCCTGTGTTCGTGGATGGGGAGAAAGCCGTGACATTACGCGGCGATAATATCGCCGAAGAATTTCAGGCCATCGTGCTGGACTATGTGAAAACTCACTACAGCAAGGAAAAAAGCGCGGCGTGATCTCCGCACTTGGTGCCGTAAGTAAGCGCACAGCAAAAAGAAGCAAAGTAGAACAACAATGTCAGATACCAAAAAAACAGAAAAAATCGTCGGCGTGAAAGGAATGAATGACATTCTTCCTGCCGACGCGCCGCTGTGGGAATTGTTTGAGAACACCGTACACACTGTGCTCAAAAGCTATGGTTTTCAGCAAATTCGTACACCGATAGTCGAGCCAACAGCCTTGTTTGCGCGCGGTCTCGGCGAAGTTACCGACATCGTGGAGAAGGAGATGTATTCCTTTACCGATTCGATGAATGGTGATCAGTTAACCTTGCGCCCGGAATGCACGGCTGGTGTGGTGCGTGCGGCGCTGGAACACAACCTGACTTACGATGGTCCGAAGCGTTTATGGTACGCCGGTCCGATGTTCCGTCATGAACGTCCGCAACGTGGCCGTTATCGTCAGTTCCATCAGATCGGGGCGGAGGCAATCGGTTTTGCTGGACCGGACATCGATGCCGAACTGATCATGATGTGTCAGCGCCTGTGGGACGATCTTGGTCTGCAGGGCGTGAGACTCGAACTGAATTCGATTGGTAATGCGGAAGAGCGCAATCGTCATCGCGCGGATTTGATCGCATATTTTGAAGAGCACAGCGATCTGCTGGATAACGAGGCGAAGAATCGTCTGCATAGCAATCCGCTGCGTATTCTCGACACCAAGAATCCTGCCATGCAGGATCTGGTGAATGCAGCGCCCAAATTGCTCGACTATCTGGGTGAAGATTCCCGCGCACATTTTGAAGGTGTGCAGAAGATTCTGCGCCATAATGCGATCCCGTTCACGATCAATCCGCGATTGGTACGCGGCATGGATTATTACAATCGTACGGTGTTCGAGTGGATTACGGATCAACTGGGTTCGCAGGGAACAGTGTGCGGCGGCGGTCGTTATGATCCGCTAGTGGAGATGTTTGGCGGCAAGGCAACGCCCGCCTGCGGTTTTGCGATGGGTGTAGAACGCCTGCTGGAGTTGATGAAGGCAAGTGGCGAGCAATTCACGCCGAACCAGTGCGATGTGTACCTCGTTCATCAAGGTGAAGAGGCGCAGTTGCAGGCTTCCGTCGTTGCCGAGCGTTTGCGTGACGCAGGACTGGATGTGATTCTGCATTGCGCCTCCTCGACAGGCATTGGTAGCTTCAAGTCCCAGATGAAACGTGCCGACGGTAGCGGCGCTGCCTATGCAATCATCATCGCTGAAGATGAAGTGGCGAAAGGTGCTGCCGTCGTCAAGGAACTGCGCAATGCGGATGCTGGCGGCAATCAGAAGGAAGTGCCATTTGAAGGCATCGCGGATTATCTGGTCGATCAAATCGTTGGCCATGATCATTCTCACGACGAACACGTTCATTATCATCATTAAATCTGGATCAACATGGCATACGATCACGCGGAACAGGAACAACTGGCTGGACTTAAAAGCTGGTGGGAGCAATACGGCAATCTCGTCACATGGTTGCTGATCATCGCCTTGGGCGCTTTCGCTGCCTGGAAGGGCTGGACTTATTACCAGAACAAGCAGACAGCGCAAGCCGCACAATTGTATGAAGAGCTGCAAAGTGCTGTGCAGGGTAATGACAAGGAAAAGGTGCAACGTGTTACAGGCGATATGCAGTCCCGTTTTTCCGGCACTGCTTACGCACAGATGTCTGGTTTGGCCGCGGCGAAATCTGCATTTGACGCAGGTGAGTTTCAAACAGCGAAAACGCAGTTGCAGTGGGTAATCGATAAAGCAAAGACGGATGAGTACAAGGCGATCGCCAAGGTCCGTCTGGCGGGTATTCTGCTCGATGAAAAGGCTTATGACGAAGCCTTGAAGGTTCTGGCCGGGAAGTTTCCATCCCAGTTTGCCGGTCTGGTCGATGATCGCAAAGGCGATATTCTCGTTGCACAGAACAAGCTGGAAGAAGCGCGTGTGGCCTATCAGTCCGCCATGGAGAAGATGGATCCTCGCAGTTCGGGACGTCAACTGATTCAGATCAAACTGGATGCTATCGGCGGTGCGCCGGCAGCCAAAGCAGCTTAATCGCTAAAAGGAAAATTAGATGCGCTTTACGTCACTGTTGTGCTGTGCCGGTGTAATCGTTGCCTTGACCGGTTGTTCGTCGCTGAATCCGTTTGCCAAAAAGCCCAATCCTAAGACTCAGCCAGCGCCTTTGGTTGAGTTGAAGTCGGATGCACGTGTGCGTACCGTCTGGTCCGCTTCGATAGGCAAGGCGGACAAATATGTTTTCACGCCAGCACTGGTTGACGGCAATGTATATGTAGCCTCTGAAAATGGCCGCATTTCCAAACTGGATTTGGCGACGGGGCGTTCTCTTTGGCGTATCGATACGGATACAGGTTTGACTGCCGGCGTCGGCAGTGACGGTCGCACGGTGGTCGTTGTTGGTGAAAAAGGTGTGATTCTTGCCTACGACAGTGAGGGCAAGCAGCGCTGGAAAGCGCAAGCGACCAGTGAAGTGCTGTCGGCGCCCGCGATTGGATTGGGAGTTGTGCTGATTCGCAGCATGGATAACCGCGTCACGGCATATGATGCAGACACGGGCGATCGGAAATGGACGGTGCAACGTACTGCGCCACCCTTATCGTTGCGTACCGCACCTGGCATCACCATCTCGGATGGTACCGCCTATGTCGGCTTCGCCGGTGGACGGATGCTTGCGCTGATGCTCACGAACGGCGCGCCGCGCTGGGAAGTTGCGGTGGGCGATCCGCGTGGTGTGACGGAGCTGGAGCGTATTGCTGATATTTCCGGTACGCCTGTGGTCTCAGGTCGTGACGTTTGCGCAGTTGCTTACCAGGGCCGCGTTGCTTGCTTCGATACGGCCAGTGGCTCGGCACGCTGGGCGGCAGGCTTGTCCAGCGATGGCGGCGTTGCCGTGGATGAGCGCAATGTGTATGTGGCAGATGAAAAAGGGGGGGTAAATGCGTTTTCACGTATGGGCGGCACCAGCGTTTGGCGCAACGCGCAAATGACCAATCGTCGTTTGTCGACGCCAGTGTCTTTCAACGACGCAGTTGCGACCGGTGATTTCGAGGGCTATATCCATTTCCTCTCCAAGGAGGATGGTGTTTTGATCGGACGTATCAAAACAGGTGGCGGTGCCATCATCGCCCGTCCGCAGATGGCAGATGGATTTGCCATTTTTCAAACTCAATCAGGATCAGTGGTCGCTGTCGCGGCCGAGTAAATTTATTTCATGAAGCCGGTTATTGCATTAGTAGGTCGACCAAATGTCGGCAAGTCCACGCTCTTCAACCGGTTGACCCGGTCGCGTGACGCGTTGGTCGCCGATTTGCCGGGTTTGACACGTGACCGGCACTATGGTGAAGGACGTGTAGGTGAACGTCCGTTTCTCGTGATTGACACGGGTGGTTTCGAGCCCGTTGCCAAAGAAGGCATCATGCACGAGATGGCCAAGCAAACCAAACAAGCGGTTGCCGAAGCTGATGTCGTGATTTTCATCGTCGATGGACGTCAGGGCCTGACGCCGCACGACAAAACCATCACCGATTTCCTGCGCAAGTCGGGCCGTCAGGTCATGTTGGTCGTCAACAAGGCGGAAGGCATGAAGTACACGTCGGTCACGGCCGATTTCTATGAGCTTGGTATGGGCGATCCGTATGTGATCTCCGCGGCGCATGGGGATGGTGTTGCTGATCTGGTGGAGGAGTCGTTGAATATCGCTTTTGCACAGCGTCCGCCTGAAGAAGAGTTGCCGGAAGCCAGTGCCAAGCATATCAAGCTGGCGATCGTCGGACGTCCGAACGTTGGCAAATCGACCCTGGTCAATACCCTGCTGGGGGAAGAGCGTGTCATTGCCTTCGATATGCCGGGTACCACACGTGATTCGATTGAGATTCCATTTGAGCGCGATGGTCGTCACTACACCTTGATTGACACCGCCGGTATTCGCCGTCGCGGCAAGGTGTTCGAGGCAATCGAAAAATTCTCGGTCGTCAAGACGCTGCAATCGATTTCCGAGGCAAACGTTGTCTTGCTCCTGCTGGATGCACAACAAGACATCTCCGAGCAGGATGCGCACATAGCAGGATTTATCCTTGAGTCCGGCCGTGCTCTGGTAGTTGGCGTCAACAAATGGGATGGTTTGACCAGTGATCGACGTGATGCCATCAAGATGGATATCGAGCGCAAGTTGAATTTCCTGTCGTTTGCCAAATTCCATTTTGTCTCTGCATTGCAGGCGAGCGGTATTGGTCCGATGATGAAATCAATCAACGCAGCCTATGGCGCGGCCATGGTCAATTTGTCTACGCCGAAATTGACCCGTGCTTTGATCGAAGCGGTTGAGCATCAGCAACCGCGTCGCAAGGGCTCGATCCGTCCCAAAATGCGCTATGCGCACCAAGGCGGCATGAACCCACCTGTTGTTGTTATTCACGGTAATTCACTCGAAAGTATCGATGCCAACTACAAGCGTTACCTTGAAAAACACTTCCGCGAAACTTTTTCGTTAGTGGGGACTCCACTACGTATTGAATTGCGATCTGGTAAGAACCCGTTTAATCGGGCCGAAAAATAAGACCATTTGGCGTAAAACGCTAAAATCGATTACATTTCCGAGTAGAGACTATTGAAAAGAAGCAATTGTCTCGCCCTCCACATCACAACAACACAATGGAGCTGCCATGACCAATAAAGGGCAACTGTTACAAGACCCATTTCTGAACGCGCTTCGTAAAGAACACGTTCCTGTCTCGATCTATCTGGTCAACGGCATCAAATTGCAAGGTCATATTGAATCGTTCGATCAATACGTCGTCCTGTTGCGCAATACCGTCACGCAAATGGTATACAAGCATGCCATTTCGACCGTTGTGCCTGCACGTGCGGTTAATCTGAATGTTGAATCTGACGTTGAATAAAAACCGGCTGACATGCCCGACGGTACTGCACTAATGCGTGCAGTACTCGTTGGCGTAGATTTTGGCAAAGGCGACTTTGCCGCAAGTCTCGAAGAACTTTCCCTCCTTTCCCGATCCGCAGGTGCAGATCCGATCATGACGATCACGGGGCGTCGTGCGAGTCCGGATGCCGCACTGTTTGTTGGTTCCGGCAAGGCAAATGAGATTGCGGATGCGATATTTGATCATCAGATCGATATCGTCATTTTCAATCATGCACTGTCTCCCGCTCAGCAGCGTAATCTTGAACGTCATCTGAAGGTCCGTGTTATCGATCGGACTAGCCTGATTCTGGATATTTTTGCGCAACGCGCCAAAAGTCATGAAGGCAAGGTGCAGGTCGAACTGGCGCAGTTGCAGCACTTGGCCACGCGGCTGGTGCGAGGCTGGACGCACTTGGAACGTCAGAAAGGCGGTATCGGTCTGCGCGGGCCGGGTGAAACGCAGCTGGAAACGGATCGCCGCTTGCTCGGTGAACGCGTCAAGGCGTTGCGGGCGCGGCTTGAAAAATTACAGAAGCAGCACGCGACCCAGCGTCGTGCGCGCGGTCGCAATCACGTTTTCTCGGTTTCGCTGGTTGGTTATACCAATGCGGGCAAATCGACCCTGTTCAATACCTTGACCAAGGCGCGCGCCTACGCTGCAGACCAGTTATTTGCGACACTGGATACGACTTCTCGTCGCATCTACCTGGGAGAAGCGGGCAATGTCGTGATTTCGGATACAGTCGGTTTTATCCGCGAATTGCCGCACCAATTGGTTGCCGCCTTCCGCGCCACGTTGGAGGAAACGATTCATGCCGATTTGCTCTTGCATGTGGTCGATGGCGCAAGTCCTGCGCGTATGGAGCAGATTGAACAAGTGAATATGGTACTGCAGGAGATAGGCGCAGATCATATTCCCCAACTTCTTGTCTGGAACAAGATCGACGCGGCAGGGCTGGAACCTGCTTTGGAGCGTGATGAATATGATAAAATCCGTCGGGTTTTTATCAGTGCCCAGACTGGAAGCGGATTGGATCTATTGCGTGAAGCGATAGCCGAACGTGCGCAGGAGCACGCCGCTAGCCTAGAAGATGCAAGACTTTACGCATCCGACGATGTAAACGTTTAAGAATTTACTTGGCAATCCAACCTTTACTTTTTCAGCCCGGACCGCAATGCTCGTATCCTTACTTAAAAGATTTGGTTTGAAGTTTTCGCTCAATGACCCCGGCTGGGGGCGCGGTTCGCAAGACAACAATAACAACGGTAATCAGGGTGGCAAGAAGCCGTCGAATGACGGTCCTCCAGACCTCGATCAGTTGTGGCGCGATTTTAATCAGCGTCTTGGCGGCCTTTTCGGCAATCGCAAGGGCGGCAACAACGGTGGCGGTAATCGCAACAACAATAACAACGAAGGCGGTGGTGGCGGTGGCTTCAGGCCCGATATGCGTGGTGCCGGTATTGGCGCCGGTATCGTTGCAGCGATCGTTGGTTTCCTCTGGCTGGTCAGTGGCTTCTTCATCGTGCAGGAAGGTCAGACCGGCGTGGTCATGACCTTTGGCAAATACAGCCACATGACGCAATCCGGTTTCAACTGGCGCTGGCCAACACCAATTCAGAGTCATGAGATCGTCAACGTGTCGCAAGTGCGTACGGTCGAGATTGGTTATCGCGGCAATGTCCGCAACAAGCAGCAGCAGGAATCGTTGATGCTGACCGAAGATGAAAACATCATCGATATTCAGTTCGCCGTGCAATACACCTTGAAGAATGCATCTGACTGGGTGTTCAACAACCGCGAGCAGGAAGAAATGGTCAAGCAGGTTGCAGAAACCGCAATCCGCGAAGTGGTTGGTCGTAGCGAAATGGATTTCGTACTCTACGAGGGTCGTGAAAAAGTCGCGTTCGACACGAGTCAACTGATGCAGCAGATCGTCGACAAGTACAGCTCCGGCGTGCAGATTACGAATGTGACCATGCAGGCAGTGCAGCCGCCAGAACAAGTGCAGGCCTCGTTTGATGATGCTGTCAAGGCCGGACAGGATCGTGAGCGCCAAAAGAACGAAGGTCAAGCTTACGCGAACGATGTCATCCCACGCGCACGTGGTGCCGCATCCCGTTTGCTGCAGGAGTCGGAAGCGTATCGTTCTAGTGTGATCGCTAATGCCGAAGGTGAGGCGAGCCGCTTCAAGCAGGTCTATACGGAATATGCAAAAGCACCGGCCGTGACCCGTGATCGTATGTATCTGGAAACCATGCAAAAGATTTTCACCAGCACGACCAAGGTCATGGTGGATACAAAGAGCGGCAACAACCTGATTTACCTGCCACTGGATAAGTTGATTGCGCAGACGGGGCAGCCGGTAGGGGCGACCGGTACGCCGGGCGCTTCTTCGCAACCGGCAGCATCGACATCGGTCATAAGAACGGATCCTAATTCGCTGGAGAGCCAATTGCAGCAAGAGTCTCGCGTTCGTGATGAGCGCAGTGCACGTGATCGGGAGGTACGATAATGAATCGCGCCATGTCTTATCTGATCGCGCTCGGCATTCTGCTTGCCGTTTTATCGTCGACCTTGTTTGTCGTTGATCAGCGTCGTTTTGCGATCGTGTTTGCTCTGGGTGAAGTCAAGCAGGTGATTAATGAGCCAGGCTTGCATTTCAAATTGCCGCCACCATTCCAGAACGTGGTGTTTCTCGATAAGCGTATTCTGACGCTGGATACGCCGGATGCGGACCGTTTCATTACGGCCGAGAAGAAGAACATCCTGGTCGATGCTTTCGTCAAATGGCGCATTGTTGATCCGCGGTTGTATTTCGTCAGTTTTGGCGGCGACGAGCGTAGTGCGCAAAATCGTATGGCGCAGATCGTCAAGGCGTCGCTGAATGAAGAGATTACCAAGCGCACCGTGCGTGAAGTGATCTCCGGCGAACGCGGTAAGGTCATGGATGGCATTCAGCGCAAGGTAACGGAAGAAGCCAAACAGATCGGCGTCGAAATTGTGGATGTGCGCCTGAAGCGTGTTGATTATGTTGATCAGATCAACAACTCGGTGTTTGAGCGCATGAAGTCGGAACGTGCTCGTGTCGCCAACGAGTTGCGCTCGACCGGTGCGGCAGAATCCGAGAAGATTCGTGCGGATGCAGATCGTCAGCGCACCGTGATTCTCGCGGAAGCTTATCGTGATGCAGAGCAGATTCGCGGTGAAGGCGATGCCAAGGCAACGCAGATCTATGCGCAAGCTTTTAGCCAAAGCCCGGAGTTTTACAAGTTCTACCGCAGCCTCGAGGCCTATCGCGCGAGTTTCAAGACACGTAACGATATGCTTGTGATTGATCCGAATTCGGAGTTCTTCAAGTACTTTAAAAATCCGACCTCGGGCGGTCGCTAAGTCGACTGTTTAATCGCCTGCGTTGCAAAACCTGAAGCGATTGCCTGATCAAGGCAATTGCTTCATTGCTTTTCTGGCAGTGCATTGTCGAGCTGTTTCATTTCACTTTCCTGATTCATTTCGTTTCCGCCATGCCAAACTGGCTTCTGCCTGAAAATATTGCCGATGTCTTGCCGTCCGAAGCGCGCAAGATCGAAGAGTTGCGTCGTGCGATTCTGGATAACTTCCATTTGTACGGCTACGAGCTGGTGATGCCACCGATGCTCGAGTATGTCGAGTCCTTATTGGCTGGCACCGGTGCCGATATGGATCTGCGCACGTTCAAACTGATCGATCAGTTGTCCGGCCGCACCATGGGTATCCGTGCCGATATGACAACGCAGGTCGCGCGTATCGATGCGCATTTGCTTAACCGCAACTCGGTGACGCGCCTCTGTTATTCGGGCAGCGTATTGCAGACACGTCCAAATGGTTTGCACGCCACCCGTGAACCCTTGCAGATCGGTGCCGAGATTTATGGTCATGCCGGGCTGGAAGCCGATGCCGAGATTCAGGAACTGGCCCTGTCGACGCTGTCGCTGGCTGGTTTTTCGCAGGTTCGTATGGACCTGTGTCACGTAGGTGTGTTAAGGGCGTTGCTGGAGAGTGATCCGAATGCGCAACGCGATGAAGCTGCACTGTATACTGCGTTGCGCGCCAAAGACGTGCCGACGCTGGAAGTCATGACAGCTGTATATGCACCGGTAACACGAGCGGCTCTGCTGGTGTTGCCAACTTTGTACGGCAATGCTGATGTGCTGCAACGTGCGCGCGCAGTACTGCCTGCGTTGACGGGTATCACCAAAGCGCTGGACGAACTTGCGATATTGGTGGGCCTCGCTGGCAAGGCGGATGTCACGATTGATCTGGCCGATCTGGGTGGTTATCAATACGAGAGCGGTACGATGTTTGCCCTCTACGTGCCCGGCTTGCCAAATGCGGTGGCGCGCGGTGGTCGTTACGATCATGTGGGCGAAACATTCGGACGCGCACGTCCGGCAACCGGTTTTTCGCTTGATTTACGTGAATTGTCCCGATTGCTGCCAGTGGCAGGGCGCAAATGTGCGATTCACGCGCCATGGGGACGCGATGCTGCCTTGAAGGAAAAAATTATTGCCCTGCGTCAGGCAGGCGAAATCGTCATTCAAAGCCTGCCAGGCAGTGAAAATGATCAGGATGAGTTCGAGTGCGATCGCGTACTCGTGCTTGAAAATGGTAATTGGATTCTCAAAAATTTAGGTTAAGTGATGTCTACACAAAGCAAGGCTAAGAACGTCGTCGTCGTTGGTACCCAATGGGGTGATGAAGGCAAGGGCAAGATCGTTGACTGGCTGACGGATCATTCGCAAGGTGTCGTACGTTTTCAAGGCGGTCACAATGCCGGTCATACGCTGGTTATCGGCGGCCACAAGACCGCGTTGCAGCTGATTCCATCGGGCATCATGCGCGAGGGTGTCGCATGCTATATCGGTAATGGTGTGGTGTTGTCGGTACCTGATCTGCTGCGTGAAATCGACAAGTTGCAAGCCATTGGTGTGGAAGTACCGTCGCGCCTCAAGATTTCGGAAGCTTGCCCGATTATTCTGCCGTACCACGTAGCACTCGACGTTGCGCGTGAAGTGAAGCGCGGCGATGCCAAGATTGGTACGACGGGTAAGGGTATCGGACCGGCATATGAAGACAAAGTCGCGCGTCGTGCGATTCGCGTTGCGGATCTGCTCAACGAAAAACGCTTGGCAGAAAAACTGCTCGAGAACCTGGACTATCACAACTTCGTTCTGACGCATTATCTGAAAGTACAGGCAATCGATTATCAAAAAACGCTGGATGACGCGCTGGCCGATGTGCCGCGTCTGAAGCCGATGGTTGGTGATGTGTCGAGCGCTCTGTATGCCACGCATGCGCAAGGCGGCAATCTGCTGTTCGAAGGCGCGCAAGGCAGCCTGCTGGACGTCGATCACGGTACCTATCCTTATGTCACCTCGAGTAACTGTGTTGCCGGCAATGCTTCTACCGGTGCAGGCGTTGGTCCTGACATGCTGCACTATGTCTTGGGTATTACGAAGGCATACACGACGCGCGTTGGTTCCGGTCCGTTCCCATCGGAACTGCCCACCGATCAAGGTATTGGTAAGCATCTGGCAACGGTTGGTCATGAATTCGGTACGGTCACTGGTCGTGCGCGCCGTTGTGGTTGGTTTGATGCGGCACTGCTCAAGCGCTCGGTACAGATCAATGGTGTGACCGGCATGTGTCTGACCAAGCTGGACGTGATGGATGGTCTGGAAACGATCAAGCTGTGTACGGGTTATACCTTGCACGGCAAGAAAGTGGATATCTTCCCTGTTGGCGCCGAAGATGCAGCAGCGTGCGAGCCGATCTACGAAGAAATGCCAGGCTGGAAAGAAAGTACCGTAGGTGCGAAATCACTGGCGGTATTGCCAGCGACAGCACGTGCCTATATCAATCGTATCGAAGAACTGGTCGGTGTGCCGATCGATATGATTTCGACCGGTCCTGATCGTGAAGAAACGATCGTGCTGCGTCATCCATTCAAGTAATTCCGCTTTCTCTTTTGAGCATCCCATGCCTGAATCGACCGAATCCGATCTCTGGGTAACATGGGATGCTTATCACCGTGCAATCGAGCGACTTGCACTGCTGATACATGATTCCGGCTGGAAGTTCGATCAAGTCCTGTGTTTGGCGCGCGGCGGCCTTCGTCCGGGCGACGTGTTTTCGCGCATCTTCGATGTGCCATTGGCAATTTTGTCGACCAGTTCATACCGCGACGGCAATGGCACGCAACAAGGTGCGCTGGATATCGCGCCCCATGTCACGATGACGACGGGCAGCCTCGGCGGCAAGCTGCTGTTGATCGATGATCTGGTGGATTCCGGCGTAACGCTGGCCAACGTGAGCGCGCATCTGGCAGAACATTTCCCTGCGGTGACGGAGGTCAGAACAGCGGTCATCTGGTACAAGGCATGTTCCGTTTTCCGGCCGGATTTTTATCTCGAGTATCTGGCAGGGAACCCATGGATTCATCAGCCGTTTGAAGAGTACGATGGCATACGTGCGCATCAGCTGGGCGCATGGATGAAAAAAGGCGAAGGATTAAGCGACTTGTCCTGATAGTGTCAGGTATCTGCGGCCGATTTTTGCATCAGATAATGAAGTGACAAGAGTGCCTAGCGTTTGCACGACATGTCAAAGCGGGCTTGCAAACGGGAAGTACAAAAGAAAAAACCCGTTGACGAATCAACGGGTTTCTAATGTTTGGTGCCCACGGAGGGACTCGAACCCCCACACCTCGCGGCACATGGACCTGAACCATGCGCGTCTACCAATTCCGCCACGTGGGCCTTACTTCTGAAAATTTGCTGCGCTTCAGAAAGAAAAGGATTATAGCCTAGATATGGAGGATGTCAACAGTGTTTGTGATGAATTTGCATGGCGCATGTCTTGCATGCAAATATCGGCACTGTCCGTTACACTGCCTTTGTTCCAATAACAATTCAATTAATAGAAACAGCTTTTGAGCCAATACACCTACACGATTCCAAGCCGAGAAGAAATTCTCGGACTCTTGCGCACTGCGACCGGTTCGCATGATGCGTCTTCTCTCGCAGCAGCATTGAACGTCAAGCCCGACGAAATGGATGGGCTGATGCGCAGGCTTAATGCCATGGAGCGCGATGGGCAAATCAAGCCTGACCGCGCCGGCAATTATCAACTTGCGAATTCCTCGAATTTCATCGAAGGCCGCGTTAGCAGTCATCGTGATGGCTACGGTTTTCTGATTCCTGACGATGCCAGCGCCGATATTTTTCTGCCTGAAAAGGAAATGCAGAAAGTCTTGCATGGCGATCGCGTGCAGGCGCGCATCATTGGCACGGATCGACGCGGTCGTCCCGAAGGGACGATTGTCGAAGTGGTCGCACGCGCCAACACGCATGTGATTGGTCGATTGCTCAATGAAAATGGTGTCTGGGTTGTCGCGCCGGAAGACAAGCGTATCGGGCAGGACATTATTATTGCCGGCTCTCCTGGCAAGGCGAAGGCAGGGCAGGTTGTCAGTGTTGAACTCACCGAACAGCCGTCGCGTTTCAGTCAGCCGGTTGGCAAGATTGCAGAAGTCCTGGGCGACATCGATGATCCGGGCATGGAAATCGAGATCGCGGTGCGCAAGTATGGTGTGCCGCATGAGTTCTCCGACGATGCGCGCAAGGCTGCTGCCAAGTTGCCGTCCGAAGTTCGAGCTGTTGATTTGAATGATCGTGTCGATCTGCGTGATGTGCCGCTGGTAACGATCGATGGCGAAGATGCGCGTGACTTCGATGATGCGGTGTACTGCGAACCGTGCAAAATCGGTCGTGCCGATGGGTTCCGTTTGATCGTCGCGATTGCGGATGTCAGTCATTACGTCAAGCCAAACGAACCGCTGGATATTGATGCGATTGAACGCAGTACATCGGTTTACTTCCCGCGTCGTGTGATTCCCATGCTGCCGGAAAAATTGTCGAACGGTTTGTGCTCGCTCAACCCGGGCGTAGATCGTTTGACGCTGGTGTGTGATGCCGTGGTGACTGCCAAAGGCGAGATTAAGGCCTATCAGTTTTATCCCGCGGTGATTCATTCTGCAGCCCGCCTGACTTATACCGAAGTGGCCGCGATTCTGGGTAACACCAAAGGTACCGAAGCAGCCAGAAAGCCGACCCTGGTGCCCCATCTGTTGAATCTGTATGCGGTGTATCAAGCATTGCTGCAAGCGCGGCATACCCGCGGTGCCATCGACTTTGAAACGACGGAAACCTATATCGTTTGCAATGAAGTCGGCAAGATCGAACAGATCCTGCCGCGCACACGTAATGAAGCGCATAAGCTGATCGAAGAGTGCATGTTGGCGGCCAACGTTTGTGCGGCTGATCTGCTTGAGCGGCATGATCATCCGGGGCTGTACCGCGTCCATGCGTTACCGACCGAAGAGAAATTGAATCAGGTACGTACCTTCCTCAAACAGGTGGGCTTGAATCTCACTGGCGGTACCAAACCGACGGCGTCCGATTATGCCGAGCTGATGGGTAAGATCAAGGGGCGCCCGGACGCAACCCTGCTGCAGACCATGTTGCTGCGATCGATGCAACAAGCGGTGTACAGCCCCGAGAATATCGGTCACTTTGGCTTGTCGTACGAAGCCTATGCACACTTTACCAGTCCGATTCGCCGTTATCCCGATCTGCTGACGCATCGTGCAATCAAAGCGGTTTTGCTCGGCAAGCGCTACGTGCCAAAGGGCATTGATACCAGCGTGTTGAATACCATGCTGTCGCCTGCAGCGCGCAAGAAGCATGCGCAGGACCGTGCCGAAGGTAAGAAAAAGGCGGAAGGTGAGTTGGCAATCTGGGAAGCGCTGGGCATTCATTGTTCAGCGAATGAGCGTCGTGCCGACGAAGCATCGCGAGATGTCGAGGCCTGGCTCAAGTGCTACTTTATCCGCGACAAGTTGGGCGAAGAATTTACCGGCGTGATTTCTGGCGTGGCAGGATTCGGCATTTTTGTTCAGCTCGACTCGCTATATATCGAAGGCATGGTCCATGTAACGGAGCTGGGTGCGGATCACTTCAAGTTCGACGAGGCACGCCATGAGCTTAGAGGTGAGCGCACGGGCATTCGGTATCAGTTGACGGATCGTGTGACCGTGCAAGTCAGCCGTGTCGATCTGGATGCACGCAAGATCGATTTGCGTCTGGTCGATGAGCCTGGCATTCGTACGGTGCTGAAAAACGAGGCACGCAAGGCTGAAAGCAGGAATGTGCCGGCAGCCAAAAAATCGGCTGCAAAAAAAGCAGAAAAATCTGCTGCCAAAAAGGTCGCTGTGGTGGCAGAATCGCCTGCGCATGGCAAGGTCAAAGGGAAGCGCCAGCCGGCAACACCTCAGAAACAGCGTGGCTCGGCAAGCCGATCACGCTTAGGCAAGAAAAAGCGATAACCATGAAAAGCAAGATGATTTTTGGCTTCCACGCCGTTACGGCGCGTTTGCGTCATGAAGCCTCGTCGGTTGAAGAGATTTATATTGATGCGGATCGTCGTGATCCTCGCATGCGTGAACTGATTCGTGCAGCAGAAGCTGCACGTGTTCGTATCATTCCCGTTGATGATGCACGGCTGAATAATATTGTCGGCACACGCCGTCACCAGGGCGTGATTGCCAAAGCCAGCGTGTTGTCGCTGGCGCGCAATCTGGATGAGTTACTTGATGCGGTGGATGGCCCCCCATTGTTGCTGATTCTGGACGGCGTGACGGATCCTCACAATCTGGGTGCCTGTCTGCGTGTGGCCGATGGCGTCGGCGCACATGCAGTGATTGCACCTAAGGACAGAGCCGTTGGCCTGAATGCCACGGCTGCCAAAGTCGCCAGTGGTGCTGCCGATACCGTTCCCTACATCACAGTCACGAATCTGGCGCGTACCTTGCGCGAATTAAAAGAGCGTGAAATCCTGCTGATTGGTACCAGTGATGATGCGGAAAAAGGTTTGTATGAGGCGGATTTTTCCGGTCCTGCCGCATTGGTCATGGGATCGGAAGGTGAGGGTATGCGTCGCCTGACGCGTGAAACCTGCGATGTACTCGTCAATATTCCGATGTTCGGCACGGTTGAAAGTTTGAATGTGTCCGTGGCATCCGGTGTCTGTCTATACGAAGCCCGTCGCCAGCGTTTGGCGGTTGCCGTCTAAAGCATTCAATTCCGTTTTATTTTGCCCGGCCCTGTCGGGCAAAGACGTCTATAAAACGCTACCATGGCGTTTTATGTCACCTTGCATTTTCAGACCATGTTTAGCCGTATTCGAGAAGACATCGCCAACATCATGACGCGCGACCCCGCTGCACGCAGTGCATGGGAAGTGATTACCTGTTATCCGGGTTTTCATGCAATTGTCATTCAACGATGCGCGCATTGGTTCTGGCAAAACAATTTCAAATGGCTAGGTCGCTTTACCTCGCATATTGGTCGCTGGTTGACAGGTATCGAGATTCATCCGGGAGCACAAATCGGTCGTCGAGTGTTCATCGATCACGGTTTTGGTGTCGTCATCGGTGAAACCGCCGAGGTCGGTGACGACTGCACGATTTATCAGGGGGTCACGCTGGGCGGCACGTCTTTGAGCAAGGGGGCCAAACGCCATCCGACGCTCGGCAATGGCGTCATCATCGGGGCGGGTGCACAGGTACTTGGATCTTTCACGGTTGGTGAAGGCGCAAAGGTCGGTTCTAACGCCGTCGTCGTCAAGCCGGTACCGGCTGGTGCAACGGCTGTGGGAAATCCTGCGCGCATTCTTGAGAAAGAAAGCGGTAATGCACGTGACGAGACCGCTGCACGCATGTTTGCTGCCTACGGCGTGACGCCAAACGGTGATGATCCGCTTTCCAAGGCGCTGCATGGCCTGATCGATAATGCGGCGACACAAGAGCATCAGATCGAACGTATTCTGGCTGCGCTCAAGTGCGCTGGCATCGATTGCGAAACCCTGGAGACAGCAGAAAAATTTGATCCGGATCAGCTGAATAAACTGGTCGAATAACAAATGACGAATGAAGAATTGCACGATGTATCGGCATCACTTGCCGATACATCACAACAAGACCTGCTGAACGCACATGACTTGCGTGTGCTGGCAGTGCTGGCTGAAAAAGAGGCGCTGACGCCTGATATCTATCCCTTGTCGCTGAATGCGCTGACAAATGGCTGTAATCAGTTGTCCAGTCGCGACCCTGTCATGTCGTTGAGTGAGGGTGACGTGCAGGCAACGCTCGATCGCTTGACGGCGGATAAATTCGTAACGGAAGTGCGGCAGGCTGGCGCACGTGTCGCAAAGTACGAACATCGATTGCGTGTTAAGTGGTTGCTGGAACAGGATAAGCTGGCCGTATTGACCGTGCTGATGCTGCGTGGGCCGCAAACGGCTGGAGAGATACGCACACGCTGTGGTCGCCTGCACGAGTTTGCTTCGATTGCAGAGGTGGAGCAATCGCTGCAGTTTTTGATGGACAAGTATCCGCCGTTGGTTGCGCGTCTGGCACGTGCGCCGGGAACCAAGGAAGCGCGCTATGCGCATCTGTTATCTGGCGAAATCAGTGAAGAAATGATGGCGGACGAGGCAGAGTCCGGCAAGTCTGCAGGAACAATGCGGGGTGATAGAATTGCGCAGCTTGAGACGGAAGTTCAGTCGCTTAAAGATGAGATGCAAGAACTGAAAAAGCAGTTTCAACAGTTCAGGCAGCAGTTCGACTGATCGTCAAAAGTAACTCAATTTGTCAGGACGCTGCCATCTAGACCGTAGCGATGGACGCGTCCTTGGTCATCAATCGCCAGCCAGTCACCACGCGGCTTGGTGCCATCCAGATCCCAGTCCGACAGAACATGGCGGACATGTCGTGATTCATTGATCATGTGCAGATGTGATGCAGGGCGGTGTGTGTGGCCCTGAATCATGATGCGCGCCCCTGTTTCCTTGAACACAGCATCAATGGCGTCGTCATTGACATCCATGATCTCGTACGTCTTGTCCTTTTGGGCAGCACGGCTGCCTGCGCGCAATTCCGCGATGATCCTTTTTCTTTCGGCCAGTGGCAGTGCCAGAAACCCGGCTTGCCACTGCGGCATGCGTACTTGTGCGCGAAACTGCATATAGGCAGTGTCGTCGGTGCAATAAGCATCACCGTGCGTCAGAACGAAAGGCTGATCGGCAATGGTTGTGACAAAAGGGTCGGGCAGTAAGGTCAACCCGGCAACTTGTGCGAATTGCTCCCCGACCAGAAAGTCACGATTGCCCGCAATCCAGAAGACCGCTGTACCTTGATTTGCCACGTCACGAATGGCGTGTGCAACGCGGGCGTGAAACGGATCATCCAGATCGTCATCACCAGGCCATGCTTCAAAGATATCGCCGAGCAAATAGAGCTGACGGGCTTGATGGGCACGCGTTTGCAGAAAGTCGAGAAACGCCTGTGCAGTATTGGGCATTTCCGGCTGCAAATGGAGATCGGAAACAAAAAGCGCAGCCCATGTTGGCTGCGCTTGCTGCCTGGCGTCGTCAGATAAACGCGTTGCGCTCATGCCTGGAAGTGTCGTGTGTACTTAGACGACTTCTGCCTTCTCGATCACGACATCCTCAACCGGTACGTCGGCAAACATGCCTGCGCGCGAGGTTTTGACTGCCTTGATTTTTTGTACGACATCGGTGCCATCCGTCACTTTGCCGAATACGCAGTAACCCCAGCCATCCTGGCCTGGATAGTCGAGGAAACCATTGTCATTGACGTTGATGAAAAACTGCGCCGATGCAGAATGCGGAGCCGACGTACGTGCCATGGCGACCGTATACATCTCGTTCTTCAGGCCGTTTTTGGCTTCGTTTTCGACTGGTTCATTGGTTGGCTTTTGTTTCATGCCAGGCTCGAAACCGCCACCCTGAATCATGAAACCATCGATCACACGGTGAAAAATCGTGCCGCTGTAATGACCGGCATTGACGTATGCCAGAAAGTTGGCAACCGTTTTAGGCGCTTTTTCAGCATCGAGTTCGATAGTGATTTTGCCGTGATTGGTGGTGAGAATGACTGCCATGTTGGTCCTTGTCTGTATAAAGTGGTGAAGGGCGAAATATAAACGATAACGTGTGCTGTCAGGGTGTTGTGATCGTAGCGGATTCGATAATCACGGGCGACGTTGGTACATTCTGATGAAAGCCGGCATTCCCCGTGCTGACATTCTTGATCTGGTCGACGACTTCGGTACCTTTGATCACTTTGCCGAATACCGTGTAACCCCAGCCATCAAAGCCAGGGTAGTTGAGATTGCTGTTGTTTTTGGTGTTGATGAAGAACTGTGCCGTTGCAGAATGGGGTGCCGCCGTGCGGGCCATGGCAATCGTATAGATTTCATTGCGCAAGCCGTTGTTGGCTTCATTCTGGATTGGTGCGCGTGTTTTTTTCTCCTGCATATTGCGATCGAAGCCGCCACCCTGAATCATGAAATCGGCAATGACGCGATGAAAAATGGTGCCATTGTACTGACCACTTTTGACGTATTGCAGAAAGTTGGCAACGGTAACCGGTGCCTTTTCCTGATTCAGTTCCAGCACGATTTCACCCATGTTGGTTTTAAGCGTAACCCGTGGCAGGTCCGCTGCCTGCGCATGAGAAAACAAACCGGTGAAAGAAAGAGCTGCGGTCAGAATCAGGAGGTGACGGCGGTAAATGAGCATACTGACTTTCTTGGATAGGGAAAGAGTGAATGGCATACGTTTGCTATGACTGCGATGCAAACCTTGTTGTTGCAGGTCGCCTCATCGTGGCTTATGATCGCGGCCCCGCAGCAAGCATTCCGTAGCAGTAAAGCAAATGATCTGCCAGCATTCTGATGGGCAAGTTGCCGTAGAAGCCTGGTGCTTCAATGTTATACTGCCGCAAAAATGTGCATTTTATCAAAAGAGCATACGTACGTGTTTGGCTCATCTGTCGCCGCCGCCTGAGCAATGCCGGGCTTGCAGAACGATGTTTCCAAGCCTTTGACACGTTGAAAACGGCCGTCGACACAGACATCATCACCCATGAATTCCCTGAAGATATTCAATACGCTGGCGCGCGAGAAGCAGCCGTTTACACCTATTGAGCCGGGCAAGGTCCGCATGTACGTTTGCGGTATGACGGTGTATGACTATTGTCATATCGGCCATGCACGCGTGATGGTGGTATTCGATCTGGTGCAACGCTGGTTGCGGGCATCCGGTTTCGATGTGACGTATGTGCGCAATATTACGGATATTGATGACAAGATCATCAAGCGTGCCGCTGAAAACGGCGAATCAATTTCGGCGCTGACCCAACGATTCATCGATGCCATGGACGAAGATGCCGCAGCACTGGGTGTGTGCAAGCCGGATCATGAACCACGTGCAACGAATTATGTGCCACAGATGCTGGGACTGATCGAAGCATTGGAACGTAACGGACTGGCGTACAAGGCAGCCGATGGTGATGTGAATTATTCGGTACGTGATTTTGCCGGTTACGGAAAACTGTCTGGCAAGTCACTCGACGATCTGCGTGCTGGTGAGCGCGTCGATGTGAATACGGGCAAACGGGATCCCCTCGATTTCGTTTTGTGGAAAGCATCAAAGGAATCCGAACCCGATGAAGTCAAATGGCAATCCAAGTGGGGAAGCGGTCGTCCTGGTTGGCACATTGAGTGCTCGGCCATGGCGTGCGATCTGTTGGGCCAACAGTTTGATATTCACGGTGGTGGTGCAGATTTGCAGTTTCCGCATCACGAGAATGAGATCGCGCAGTCGGAAGGCGCGCACGGCCATGCCTTCGTCAATTACTGGATGCACAACGGCTTCATCCGCGTCGATAACGAGAAAATGTCCAAATCGCTGGGCAATTTTTTCACTATTCGTGAAGTCCTGGAAAAATATGATCCGGAAGTCGTGCGCTTTTTTATCTTGCGCGCGCACTATCGTAGTCAGCTGAATTATTCGGATGCGCACCTCGACGATGCACGCAATGCGCTGACGCGCATGTACACGGCGCTGAAGGATGTTGCGCCGGACGGCAAAGTGCTCGATATGCAGGAAGCGCATGCACAACGCTTTGCCGATGCCATGAACGACGATTTCAATACGCCACTGGCAGTCGCCGTTTTGTTCGAGCTGGCCAATGAGGTCAACAAGACCAAGTCGCCCGAGCTGGCCCGTCAGTTGCATGGTTTGGCCGGTCTGGTCGGTTTGTTGCAGCGTGCGCCCCAGCAGTTTCTACGCGGCGCGGTCAACGGTCAGACGGATGACGATCTGGAAACCATGGTGGCAGCACAGATTACTGCACGTAGCGATGCAAAAATGGCACGTAATTTTGCCGAGGCGGATCGCATTCGTGGTGCTTTGCTTGAGCAAGGTATCATCCTCGAAGACAAGCCCGGTGGCTTGACGGAATGGCGCAGGGCATAAGCAGCATGGTAAAAACAAGCGTCACGGACGAAGTGTTCATCCTGCCTCCTTATTGGGAGGAGGCAAAGGCTGAGCTCATGCGGCGTGATCGCATCATGCGCAAGCTGATTCCACAGTTTGGTGATTTGCATCTGCGTAGTCGTGGCGAACCATTTTCGACCTTGGCGCGCTCCATTATCGGACAGCAGATTTCGGTCAAGGCAGCCGAAAGTGTCTGGCAGCGTTTTCTTGAAGTTTGTCCCAAATGCACGCCTGTGCAAGTAATGAAGGCAGGTGAAAAATTAGCCGGATGTGGCCTTTCCAAGCGCAAAGCGGAGTACATTCTCGATCTGGCAGACCATTTCAAGGCAAAACGTGTCCAATATGACAAGTGGGCAGAAATGGACGATGAGGCTGTCATTGCCGAATTGATTCAGATTCGCGGCATCGGGCGCTGGACAGCGGAGATGTTTTTGATATTTAATCTGCTCCGACCGAATATTTTGCCATTGGACGATGTTGGTCTTTTGGCAGGCATCAGCCGTAATTATTTTTCTGGCGAGCCCGTTTCGCGCAGTGATGCGCGGGAAGTGGCGGCCAATTGGGAACCTTACCGTACGGTCGCGACCTGGTATCTGTGGCGCAGTCTGGAGCCGGTACCGGTTGCATATTAAACCGTATTAGACGAATTCGACGACGCGTATTTTGTGACGTGTCGCATCAGAAGGAAGCATGATGAGTAAAACGACTTTCCTCGGCTTTGAACAGCCGATTGCAGAGCTTGATTCCAAGATCGAAGAGCTGCGTTTTGTGCAGGACGATTCCGCCGTCGATATTTCCGAAGAGATCGAGCGTCTGTCCAAAAAAAGTCAGCAGCTGACAAAAGATATTTACGCCAAGCTCACGCCTTGGCAAGTGTCGCAGATTGCACGTCATCCGCAGCGTCCATACACCATGGACTATGTGAATGAAATCTTTACTGATTTCCATGAGCTGCACGGTGATCGTACCTACGCAGATGATTTGTCGATCGTCGGCGGTCTGGCGCGCTTCAACGGTCAACCATGCATGGTCATCGGTCATCAAAAAGGCCGCGATACCAAAGAACGCAGCATGCGTAACTTTGGTATGCCGAAGCCGGAAGGCTATCGTAAAGCCATGCGTCTGATGAAGCTGGCGGAAAAATTCGGCCTGCCGATCTTTACCTTTGTCGATACGCCAGGTGCGTTCCCAGGTATTGATGCGGAAGAACGTGGACAGTCGGAAGCGATCGGTCACAATCTGTACGTGATGGCGGAACTCAAAGTCCCGCTGATCGCCACCATCATCGGTGAAGGTGGTTCTGGCGGTGCACTGGCAATTGCCGTCGGCGATGCCGTGCTGATGTTGCAATACTCGACCTATTCGGTAATTTCGCCAGAAGGTTGCGCGTCGATTCTATGGAAGTCTGCAGAACGCGCATCGGACGCGGCTGAAGCACTCGGTCTGACGGCACATCGTCTGAAAGCCATGGGTCTGATCGACAAGATCATCAACGAACCGCTCGGTGGAGCACATCGCGATCCAAAACAAATGGCTTCCCTGCTCAAGCGGGCATTGGCCGATACCTTGCGTCAGTTCCAGGGTGTGAAGACCAAAGACCTGCTGACTGCACGTCATGAAAAGATCATGGCCTATGGCAAGTTCAAGGAACTCAACGCAGCGGAGTAACGTGGCAACATCATTTGTTCTGCAGAACGAATTTGAACGCGCGTTAGGAGAAATCCGGACGCGCGTTTCTCTTTGCGCAACGGTTGATAGCGCAACAGCGTCTGCTCCCGCATTGAGTATCGCAATTGCGTTCAGTGGGGGGCTTGACTCAGCTGTCTTACTACATCTCGCACATGTCTATGTAAAACAGCATGGGGGGCGACTGCATGCGTTTCACGTCCATCATGGCTTGAGCCCGCATGCAGATGAATGGGCTGCACATTGCCGCAAAACGTGTGATGCACGAGGCATTGCGTTCGATATGCGTCAGATTTGCCTTGAAGGCACGCGTAGCATTGAAGAAGCGGCTCGCAAACGCCGGTATGCCGCCCTGGGGGAAATGTGCCGCACGCACGCGGTGTCATTGTTGCTGACAGCACATCATCAGGATGATCAGGCGGAAACGGTGTTGCTGCAGTTATTGCGTGGTTCCGGTGTTGCCGGCTTATCGGGTATGGATCGCGCTAATCAGGCTGCCGACTTGCTTGGAGATGACGCATTGTGGATGGGACGCCCTTTGCTGGATATCTCTCGCGATTCGCTGGAAGCGTGGGCGCAGCAGCATCAACTGCTGCATGTCGAAGATGAATCGAATGCCGATCCGCGCTACGCACGCAATGCATTACGACATCATGTGATGCCGCTTATCGCGACGGACTTCCCCGGATTTCAGCAGCGTTTCGTGCGGACGGCACAGCACATGCAATCTGCGCAGCGCCTATTGATTGAGCTCGCTGAACAGGATCTGTCAGCCTGTTTGGTTGATCACTGTATCGATGTGGCAAAGTTGGCTGGTTTCAGTCGTGACCGCGTCGATAATCTGTTGCGCTACTGGTTCGGCTCGCGCGGGGTACGCATGCCGTCGACAGCATGGCTCAATGAAATGCGCGCGCAACTGTTCGAGGCCAAGGAGGATGCGCAGCTTTGTGTCACGCATGCGGACTGCGAGATTCATCGCTATCGGCAAAAAGTATTCATGACACCACGCATTGATCCTGCAGCCTTGCCGCAAGCGGCACAGGCTTTTGTGTGGGCAGGCGAATCCAGTCTGTATTTCCCCGCATTTGGCGGGACCTTGCATATCGAACCTGCCGAGGAGGGCATGAGCGCGGCGTGGCTTGCTGCACAATCGCTGTGCCTAGATGTGCGGCGTGGCGGCGAAGTATTGAAGCTCGCCGCAAATCGGCCG
Organism: Oxalicibacterium faecigallinarum; assembly: GCF_014635705.1. Classification (GTDB taxonomy): domain Bacteria; phylum Pseudomonadota; class Gammaproteobacteria; order Burkholderiales; family Burkholderiaceae_D; genus Oxalicibacterium; species Oxalicibacterium faecigallinarum. The sequence goes on from NZ_BMDI01000001.1 coordinate 312,436, forward strand.
ACAAGATCATTGAAAGCGCATTATCAGGCAGGCGATGTGCCGCCGTGGGAACGTGTGCGCCTGCCCATCGTATTTGCAGATAAGCAACTGATCTATGCTGCAGGCATCGGAATGGACTGCCATGCTTTTGCGCCGGCCAAGGGCGATCGGCTGCAATTTCGTTGGGTTTTCGATCATGAAAATGGATGAAAAAGCGGTTCGTCACGCCCGAATCAGGCACCGCCTTGGTGCTGTGCAAACCTTGGCCGGACTTGTCTTTCTCTCTCGCAGCCTGTAAAGTCGAGGGTTGATTTTTGAAGCATTTCTCATTTCCGAACACTTTCCCCTATGGCTTTAATCGTTCATAAATACGGCGGCACGTCGATGGGTTCGACCGAGCGCATCAAGAATGTGGCTCGACGCGTTGCCAAATGGCATGACGCTGGTCATCAGATCATTGTGGTGCCTTCCGCCATGTCGGGTGAGACCAATCGCCTGATCGGTCTGGCCAAGGAAGTCATGTCACAACCCGATCCGCGTGAGTTGGACATGCTCGCATCGACGGGGGAGCAGGTTTCGGTTGCGCTTCTGGCAATGGCATTACAGGCAATCGGCAAGGATGCGGTCTCTTACGCAGGTTGGCAGGTTGCGATCAAGACGGATTCTGCTTATACCAAGGCGCGCATTCAATCGATCGACGACACCAAGGTGCGCAAGGATCTGGATGCCGGCCGCATCGTGATCATCACCGGTTTTCAAGGTGTGGATGACGAGGGCAATATCGCAACGCTCGGTCGCGGTGGTTCGGATACCTCGGCTGTGGCTGTCGCGGTTGCGATGCAGGCGCAGGAATGCCTGATTTATACCGATGTCGATGGTGTCTACACAACCGATCCGCGTGTTGTGACCGAAGCTCGCCGTCTGAACACGGTGACGTTTGAAGAGATGCTGGAAATGGCATCGCTCGGCTCCAAGGTCTTGCAGATTCGTTCGGTTGAATTTGCCGGCAACTACAAGATGCCAACCCGCGTGTTGTCATCACTGACCGATCCAATGATCCCGCTGGAAGAGGAAGCTAAATCCGGCACACTGATTTCGTTTGAGGAAGATACACACATGGAACAAGCCGCAATCACCGGTATTGCATTCAACCGAGACGAAGCAAAGATTACGGTTCTGGGCGTGCCGGATCGTCCTGGCATCGCCTACCAAATCCTTGGCCCGGTTGCTGACGCCAATATCGAAGTCGACATGATCATTCAGAACCAGTCGGTCGACGGAAAAACGGACTTCACCTTCACCGTGCCACGTAATGATTACGCCAAAGCGATTGATGTGCTGAACGAGAGTGTCAAGACGCATATCGGTGCAGCCAGTATCGAGGGTGATACCAAGGTCTCCAAAGTGTCGGTCGTCGGCGTTGGCATGCGTAGCCATGTCGGTATCGCTTCGCAAATGTTCCGCACCTTGTCGGAAGAGGGCATCAACATCAAGATGATCTCCACGTCTGAAATCAAGATCTCGGTCCTGATCGATGAGAAGTACATGGAGCTGGCAGTGCGTGCACTGCACAAGACATTTGATCTGGAAAAGAGTAATTAAATCGACTTTGCATGCTTGGTCTGGTTGACCGGATCATCATGAAAAGTTATCATGCTGGACCTTTCGGTAGCGAGTAACTGTGCTGCTGCAAAGTGTGGAGACGTGGCCGAGTGGTCGAAGGCACTTCCCTGCTAAGGAAGCATATGGGCTTAAACCTGTATCGAGGGTTCGAATCCCTCCGTCTCCGCCAAGAATCGAAGCCCTTGATGAAAATCAAGGGCTTTTTTCTTTCCTCGGCATAAATCATTTTATTGGAAGTAAAGCAGTTGACTATTAAACGAAGCAAACGCTGGAATGGCGAGATGGATACCTTGTTGCCGGCGTATCTGAACGAGGTGGTGCGCCAGATGACGGCGTATGGTGATCGTGTGAGATTCAGTCTGGTGGGCAGCAGCGCGCAGCCAGCGTATCAGGTGATCAATTCTTTTGAGAAAAAAATGGCGTTTGATGTGAATCATCATCTGCTGCATCCGTCTGAAGAAGAGTTTTCGGATACGACCGCAACAAAGATCTTTTCTCTTGATCAGGTGCACGCATTGATTGCGAATGCAGGCATGAAGCAGCAAGCCGCAGCGCGTCCGGTTCGCGCTACCGTCAGACGTAGTAGCGGAGCAAGTCGCCCCGTAACGGCAGCACAAAAGATGGAGGAGAATCTGGATGCGCAAAAGTACGCATACTTCAAGGAACACAGCGCAACGCTGCCGGAAGGTATCAGGGAGCATTCGCAGGAAATCTCGCGTCTGATGAAAACAGGATTGACTGCTGAAGCGGCATTTACTCAAGTGGTCAATGAGTACTTCTGATGTTGTGCGCACCGATGCATGACAGCAGATCGCATCAAAAAAGCCCGCATCCGCGGGCTTTTTTGTTCTTGAGACATCTATAAACGGTAGATTTTTTCACCCGTTTGCACAATTCTGAATTTGGCATCGGACAGAGGCTCTAGTGAACGACCATCCTTGAGCTTGTAACTTTTGACGCGAGGAAGCGTGCCCTCATCGTCCTGATAGACCTCAACGTGGTATCCCGCGCCAGTCTTACCTTTTGCATCGAATTTCTCAATCAGATCCATCATTGTCTCCTTATGGCGGTCGCGCACCATTCCCGGGCGAAGCAACCTTTTGCTATGGATAAGCCGGTCACAGTCACGGATTTCTCCGTTTGTTATATGGATCGGGCCACGTCGAACTTAATTAAGCTGGTGTGGCCTGATCATCTTAGAGGTAAAAAACGAGGATTTCTGAAAAAATCTGAAAATTTTTTTGAGGTGACCCTAAAGTTCGCGTTTTGCCTGCCGTTAAGAAATACAGACAACCGGAAATCTTTTTGAAAAAAACTCAAAAATATTTTGTTTGAACCCTAAAGTTCTGCAAAACCGTGCCGTTAAAGAAACAGGATGTGGCGTAAAAGAGAAATTTTTTGCTGTTCGCAGACTGTTTTTTGAAAAATATCGTTAGTAATTAGTAAATAAAATTCGGTCTTTCTGACACTTTTCCAAGTGTCCGTCTGCAGTAGGTCAAAACACGCAGACGTAATATCCAAGCGCCTCTCCGCCCTGTTGAAAGCGGGGTGATATCAATGCTGGTCGACGTTTGTAAGACAAACGCCTACCGGCTCGTTGTCGTCTGTGCTGTATAAAAAAACAGAGCAGAGCCAATTCCTGCTGATCAGCCCCCAATTCAGAATGCATTCACGGCGAGCAAATTTGCAGCCGAACATTTTCCGAGTAAGGGCCGATCATGACGAACAACGACATCATTGCTGAAATCCGCGACGCTAATCTGGGTTACCTGATGCTGGCACAACAAATGATCCGGGCCGACAAGGCAACGGCAATCTTCCGCCTTGGCATCAGCAGCGAAATTGCTGATCTGATCGAAGGCATGAACAACGCTCAAATTCTCAAGCTTGCGGGGGCCAACATGATGTTGGCACGATTTCGATTTGACGACGGCGCCATCCTTGGAATGCTGACCAACTACAACAAGGATCGCTCGCTCGCGCAATCTCATGCAGCGATTCTGATGGCAGGGCAAGCCATCGAACAGATCGCCTGAGTGTGCATTGAGTTCCGAATTATTCTTTCCTTACTGACGCGAGCGCAAAAATGGCCAAGAAAAGTGTTGTGACCGAATCTCAGGAAATCCAGTTGGCGATTGAGTTGATCAATCTGGGGGCCAGATTGCAATTGCTGGAATCGGAAACATCGCTGTCGCGTGAACGTTTGCTGAAGCTGTACAAGGAATTACGTGGTGTGTCGCCCCCAAAAGGTATGCTGCCATTCTCCACCGACTGGTTTATTACCTGGCAGCCGAACATCCATTCTTCCCTGTTCATGGGAATCCATAAATATCTGGTCGAACATGCGCAGGTATCCGGTATTCAGGCCGTGATGAAAGCCTATCGCCTGTATCTGGAGCAGGTTGAACCTGGCGCGGATGGCGAACCGATTCTGTCTTTGACCCGCGCCTGGACCTTGGTGCGCTTTTTCGAGAGTAAAATGTTGTCGACGGCATGCTGCAGTGAATGCGGCGGACATTTCGTCGTGCATCATCTCGATTTGAAAGCAAATTACACCTGCGGTCTGTGTCACATGCCGTCCAGAGCCGGTAAGACAAAACGTGCCAAACTGGATTCCGCATTGATGGCAGCCTGATCGGGGTCAACTATCGGATTTCTGCGTGAAAAGAAAGCGGCGTCGTAACCACCAGTCGAGTTCTGTCAAACCTCTCCATCGAGCGCCTGCGATCTTGGCGCTCGTTCTGCAAGTTCTTTCCTTTGTCGTCACCTTATTGCTGATTGTCTGTCTGGACGCAATCTTTGGCGTTGCTGTGCATGTCGTGCTGGCGGCGACGCTGCAAGGTGGGATTGCCGCTGCACTTTCGCGCGTATGCAAGCAGGCACCATGGTGGCTGGCGATTCAGTTTTTCTTTCCGATCGTGTTGGTGCTGTTGCTTGGGTTGCATTTGCCGCCAACCTTGTTTCTTGGCGCGTTTCTGATTTTGCTATTGCTCTACTGGAGCACCTACAGAACACAAGTGCCGTTTTATCCTTCCCGTATGGCGGCCTGGCAGGCAGTCGAGTCACTTTTGCCATCAACATCGCCCATTCGCATCATTGATATCGGAAGTGGATTGGGCGGCTTGTCGTTGCATCTGGCAAAACAACGTCCCGATGACGTGTTGCAGGGCATCGAGATTGCGCCATTGCCATGGTTCATTAGCAGGTTGCGCGCTCGGTTTTCTCGCCGTCATGTTGATTTTGTGCGTGGTGATTATCGCGATCTCGACTTCGCGCAGTACGATGTCATTTTTGCTTATCTGTCTCCGGCTGCCATGCCGGATTTGTGGCAGAAGGCGCGCGTGGAAATGCGGCCGGGCACACTGTTATTGAGCTATGAATTCCAGATACCGGATGTGACGGCCGAAATCGTAATGAGGCCGGAGGAAAAGGGGCCTGAGTTGTACGGATGGAAAATGTAAAATTTATTTGCTGTGCAGTTTGCTTTCAAGCATCAAGTTCCCCTTATCCTAGCCGTTGAAGATGACATCTCCATCATTTTGTACCGACGGATATGCAACAGCGCTCCGCGAGTTGAGTTGCGTATAGGCAATCGTTAGGGCAATAATGATAGCTAACCCCATCCAAACGGAGCCTTCGCTTGTTAGTCATCATCGGTTATCTCGTTGTCCTCGGTTCTGTATTTGGCGGTTTTGTCTTGGCTGGCGGTCATTTGCATTCGCTGTTCCAGCCGGTCGAATTGCTGATGATTGGCGGGGCGGCGACAGGTGCCTTCTTTGTCGGTAACAACGGCAAGGCAATCAAGGCAACCCTGAAGGCACTGCCGAGCACGCTCAAGGGCTCCAAGTACAACAAGGCTTTGTACATGGAATTGATGACCTTGCTGTTTGAAATTCTGAGCAAGGTACGCAAAGAAGGCTTGATGTCCATTGAAGGCGACGTCGAAAGTCCCGAAGAAAGTCCTATCTTTTCCAAATATCCCGCTGTACTGGCTGACCATCACCTGACCGAGTTTATGACCGATTACCTGCGTTTGATGGTGTCGGGCAATATGGATGCGTTTCAGATTGAAAATCTGATGGATAACGAGATCGAAACCCACCATGCCGAAGGGGAAATCCCGGTCCATTGCATTGCCAAACTTGGCGATGGCTTCCCCGCGTTCGGTATCGTTGCCGCCGTGATGGGTGTGGTCCACACGATGGCGTCCGTCGGTTTGCCGCCAGCCGAGCTGGGTATCCTGATTGCGAATGCGCTGGTGGGTACCTTCCTCGGTATTTTGCTGGCATACGGTTTTGTGTCGCCGCTCTCCAGCGTGCTGGAACAGAAGTTGCACGAATCGTCGAAGGTATTCCAGTGCGTAAAAGTGACCTTGCTGGCCAGCTTGAATGGTTACGCACCGGCACTGGCAGTTGAATTCGGTCGCAAGGTTCTGTTCTCGACAGAGCGTCCTTCGTTCAGCGAGCTTGAGGAACACATCAAGCAATCGCGTTCGAAGTAAGCATTGTTGAACATTCATTGCAGAACACAGCGTATCTGAGCGGAGACTTAAATGGCTGACGAAGGACTCCGTCCCATTATCGTAAAGCGGATCAAGAAGGGCGGCGGCGGTCACCACGGCGGCGCCTGGAAGATTGCGTACGCCGACTTTGTGACGGCGATGATGGCGTTCTTTCTGCTGATGTGGTTGTTAGGGTCGACGTCGAAAGGCGACCTGCAGGGAATTGCCGATTATTTTGCGAACCCGCTTAAGGTGGCGATGGCCGGTGGATCTGGCAGTGGCGATGCGACTAGCGTGATTCAGGGCGGCGGTAAGGATTTGACGCGCATTGATGGCCAGCAGAAAAAAGGCGAAGACGATAACGCGACAAAGAAATTCAATCTGAAGGCTGCCGAAGAAGAATTGGCAAGGGCGGAAGCGCGTCGCTTGCGGGCGCTGAAAGAGCGTATCGAACTGGCGATTGCAACCGTGCCGAGCCTGCAGCAATACAAGAATCAGCTTCTTCTGGATATCACGACAGAGGGTTTGCGCATCCAGATCGTGGATGAAAAGAATCGCCCGATGTTTGCACTCGCGCGCGCCGAGTTGCAACCGTATACCAAGCTGATCCTGCATGAGATTGCCAAAACCCTTAACGATATTCCCAACAAGATCAGCCTGTCCGGCCATACGGATGCGACACCTTATGCCAGCGGTGAGCGCAGCTACAGTAACTGGGAACTCTCCTCGGATCGCGCCAACGCGTCCCGTCGCGAACTGATTGCAGGCGGCATGCAGGAAGACAAAATGCTGCGCGTGGTCGGCCTGTCATCGGCGGTTTTGTTTGACAAGGAAAATCCTTTCAATCCCATCAATCGGCGTATCAGCATCATCGTCATGAACAAAAAGACGGAAGAGTCGATTGAAAAAGAGAATCAGACAGTTGATGTGTCGGATGAAGCGTCCGTGCAGAAGGCTGTCGAGCAAGGCGCTCAAATCGGACCAGTAGCGCCGCCATCGGGTACGCCAAATCCACATGCTCCTGCACTTGCAGTCGCCGCCGAAGCGGCGGCTGCGGCATCGTCGGCGCAAGGGGTGACAGCGCAAACACCACGTTGAGTCACACGGCCCGACCATCCACGATATTGCTCACATGACGACCCCTCATTCGCTGGCACCCAAACTACAGGATGTAATGTCATCGTTGTCCGAGCATGGCCGACAACATCTGACTGAGATTGAGTCCGATCTCTTGCAGACCAATATGTTGCTCAAGGAAGCGATCATCAAACTGAGCGCGAGTTTTATGGCTATTCATGAAGCGACCCAAGAGCAGCAGGTGATCGTAGATCATCTTCTGGCTGAGGGCGCGAATACGCAGATGGCGCATTCCTTGCGGGACGCATCGTCCAAAGTGGCCTTGTGCGTGAACGCGGCGATAACCGGCTTGCAATTTCAGGACATGACGGATCAGTTGATTGCACGCACGATGCAACGAGTAGTGGGCTTTCGTGACGTGCTGGAAATTTTCTGTACGACGGGTGAAGACTTGGGCTTGCAGGAAAATGAGGCTAGTATGCTTGCCATTCTTGATCGTATGAAAACGACACTGGAGCAGGAGAGTGTAAGTCTCGAGCAGATATTACGCAAAGCGGTGCGTCAGACGCATATGGAAAGTGGCGACATTGAATTGTTTTGAATACGTATAACTTCATCACAGACGTCGTTTCGTCTGAAAACAGTATCAAGCAGGAGTAGAGATGGCAAAGACAATTTTGGCAGTAGACGATTCTGGATCGCTGAGACAGATGGTGGTGTTCAGTCTGCGTGCAGCAGGCTATCAGGTAACTGAGGCCGTGGATGGACAGGATGGTCTGGATAAAGCCAAGACACAGGTTTTCGATCTGGTGCTGACTGATCAGAATATGCCGCGCATGGACGGTTTTACATTGATTCGTTCCCTGCGTGCCTTGCCGACTTATCAGAAGGTGCCGATTCTGGTGCTGACGACCGAATCCAGTGATGAAATGAAGGCAAAGGGACGTGCCGCCGGCGCCAATGGCTGGCTAGTGAAGCCTTTCGATCCCCAGCGCCTGACAGAGGTCGTCAAAAAAGTCATCGGTTGATGCGCATATAACGAGAACGATGAGTACGGAAATCACCGTACTCACAATAAACGGGGTAAGGCAATGACCATCGACATGAGTCAGTTTTTTCAGGTTTTCTTCGATGAGACTGAAGAACTGCTGGCAGAGATGGAAAAGCTGCTGCTTGCAGTCGACATCGAAGCACCTGATGCCGAAGATCTCAATGCGATCTTTCGCGCGGCGCATTCCATCAAAGGTGGTGCAGCGACGTTCGGCATTACTGATCTGACTGAAGTCACGCACGTTCTGGAGACCTTGCTCGACAAGATCCGCAAGGGTGAGATGGCATTGATGCCAGAACACGTCGATGCCTTTTTGTCGGCAAAAGACGTTCTCAAAATGCAGCTCGACGGCCATCGCCTGCATACGGAAGTCGATCTGGATGCGGTTGCCGACGTGCGCATCATGCTGGAATCTCTGGCGCAGGAAGCGGGTGCGCAGGTTGCGCCACAACCTGCCGTGGCAACGATCGCACCGCCACCGATTACCGCATCCGTTGTTCAAACACACGGTAACCGGATTTTCCGTGTCACCCTCCCGCTGCCGACCACACCACGTGATGTCGATGCGTTGACGGCCGAGTTGGGTTTGCTTGGCGACATCCAGCGCGTGACCCTGGCGGACCAGCGGACCGAGTTTACGCTGACGACAAATGGCAGTCAGGATGACATCATTGCCATTTGCTCGTTCATTCTAGATCCTGACGAGTTGCAGATTGAAGAGGACACTGGTGCTCAGTCGGCTGCGGCGCAACGTCTTCAGGAAGAAGAGCAGGGCTATGGTTTTTTCGAGCCATTGTCTGCCAGTGAACAAGCACAGGCAACGCGTGAGCAGGAAGAGGCACAGGGGTACGGCTTCTTTGAGCCGCTGGAGGCTACGGCTTCCGCTGCAGTGACGGTGGCACATACTACCGATCCGGCTGTTGATGCTGGCGGCATTGGCAAATCAAGTGCAGCAGAACGCAAACCAGCCGCCAAACGTGAAGAAAAATCAGCGGCGGCACCTAGTGCCGAGTCCACCTCGATCCGTGTCGGCATTGAAAAGGTGGATCAACTGATCAATCTGGTTGGTGAGCTGGTGATCACACAAGCCATGATTGAACAACGTACCGGATCGCTCGATCCCATGCTGCATGAACGCCTGCTCAACAGCGTATCGCAACTGACGCGCAATACACGCGATTTGCAGGAAGCTGTCATGTCGATTCGCATGATGCCGATGGATTACGTGTTTTCCCGCTTTCCTCGCATGGTGCGCGATCTGGCCGGCAAGCTCGGCAAGAAAGTCGAGTTTGTGACCCATGGCGCAGCGACGGAGCTTGATAAAGGATTGATCGAACGGATCGTCGATCCGCTAACCCATCTGGTACGCAACAGTATCGATCATGGCATCGAGGCACCCGATGTCCGAATCGCTGCGGGCAAACCGCCGATGGGACAGCTTTCGCTCTCTGCGGCACACCAAGGCGGCAACATCATTATCGAGGTCAGTGATAACGGTGGTGGTCTGAACCGTGAACGTATCCTCAGCAAGGCAAAACAGAACGGCTTGCCTGTCAGTGACGACATGCCGGACAGCGACGTGTGGCAACTGATCTTTGCTCCGGGATTTTCAACGGCAGAAGCCGTAACGGACGTGTCCGGTCGGGGCGTCGGTATGGATGTCGTCAAACGGAATATTACGGCGATGGGAGGGGTTGTCGATATCGCATCCAGCAAGGGCTTCGGCACCACGATCTCGATTTCTCTGCCGCTCACGCTGGCGATTCTGGACGGGATGTCGATCAGGGTTGGCGAAGAGATTTACATTCTCCCGCTGGGTTACGTGGTCGAGTCTCTGCAGCCATCGAAGGATGATGTCAAGGAGATAACCGGGCAAGGCAGAGTGATCAAGGTACGTGGCGAGTATCTGCCATTAATTCCTTTATACAAGATTTTTGATGTAACACCCCGTTTTACCGACCCATCTCAGGGTATTGTAGTGATACTGGAATCGGAAGGTCGCAAGGCTGCCTTGTTTGTCGACGATCTGGTTGGACAACAGCAGGTTGTGGTCAAAAATCTGGAGTCGAATTATCGCAAGGTAGCAGGGATTTCTGGCGCGACGATTCTCGGAGATGGCGGCGTCTCGCTGATTATTGATGTGGCAGCGCTACTACGCTCGAGCAAGCAGTTGAGCGAAGACCCGGTTTATTTTTGAATAGCATGATTATCAGGAGGGAGACAAGATGAATGATGTCTTGAAAAACAATACGACCGGTAGTGAAAACGGCAATGAGTTTCTGGCATTCAAACTGGGCAAGGAAGAGTACGGCATCGATATTCTGAAGGTGCAGGAAATTCGTGGCTATGAAGCGGTTACCCGCATCGCCAATGCACCGGATTTCGTCAAGGGCGTGGTCAATCTGCGCGGCATCATCGTGCCGATCGTCGATATGCGCATCAAATTTAATTTGGGCGAACCAACCTACGATCAGTTTACCGTTGTCATCATTCTCAATATCGGTGGGCGCGTCGTCGGCATGGTGGTGGATAGTGTGTCTGACGTGATCACGCTGGCGCCGGAACAGATTCGTCCTGCGCCGGAAATGGGCACGGCATTCAATACCGATTATCTGATCGGTCTGGGTACGCTGGAAGAACGCATGCTGATCCTGGTCGATATCGATCGTCTGATGTCCAGTTCCGAAATGGGTTTGATCGAAACGATCGCTGCCTGATGTGATCATCGACAGCAGTGCGGTCGATGTTTATCGCGGCAGAATCTGACGGAGATCGCGCATAGCGAGAGGCTAACAAGGAAACATCTGCATCATGAAAGCAAACGCGCAAATCCGGCCGGAAGGCACAAAGGAATTCGAATTTACCGCGCGTGACTTTGAACGAGTACGTGGCTTGATCTACAAGCGCGCGGGTATTGCCCTAGCCGAAAGCAAGCAGGAAATGGTGTACAGCCGTCTGGCACGCCGCTTACGTGCAACCGGCATCAATTCGTTTGAGACTTATCTTGATTCATTGGAACGCCATAGCGATGGTGCAGAGTGGGAGGCATTCACCAATGCGCTTACCACCAATCTGACGTCATTCTTTCGCGAAGCACATCACTTTCCGCTGCTTGCCGAGCATCTCAAGAAGACCAAGGCTCCGCTGGAAATCTGGTGCAGCGCGGCGTCCACGGGTGAAGAGCCCTATTCCATTGCCATTACAGCATGCGAGGCGTTCAATAGCCTGACGCCGCCGGTACGCATCATTGCAACGGATATCGATACCAACGTATTGCAGACCGCCGAGAATGGTATTTACACGATCGATCGCCTGGAAAAAATGGCGCCGGAACGCATGCGTCGTTTTTTCCTGAAAGGCAAGGGCGCACAGGAAGGCATGGTGCGTGTGCGCCCTGAATTGCGACAGATGATCACCTTTCGTCAGCTCAATCTGCTTTCGGATCACTGGCCTGTGTCTGGTCCGTTCGACGTGATTTTCTGTCGTAACGTCATGATTTATTTCGATAAGCCGACGCAAGGCAAAATTCTTGATCGCTTTGCGCCGATGATGAAAGAAGATGCATTGCTGTTTGCCGGGCATTCGGAAAATTTCCTGTACGCCAGCAATGCTTACAAATTACGTGGCAAAACGGTCTACGAACTCGATCCGAACCGCAATGCGGGCGGCTCCAGAGTGCGGCGCGCATGAGGGAGAGGACATGATAGGACCAGTCAACGAGCATTTCGCGACAAACGTCTATTTTGACCGGACGTTTGACCGCGATGCCGCCAAGATATTGCCGGGCGAGTATTACTACACCGGCAAGGACATGTTGATCGTGACCGTGCTGGGCTCCTGTGTATCGGCCTGCATCCGCGATCGGGTCTCGGGTGTCGGTGGCATGAATCACTTCATGTTGCCCGATGGTGATGTGGACAGTCCGGTTTCCGCTTCGGCACGCTATGGCACGTATGCCATGGAAATTCTGATCAACGACTTGTTGAAAGCGGGCGCGCGTCGCGAAAATCTGGAGGCCAAGGTGTTTGGCGGCGGCAACGTCCTGCGTGGTTTCGTCAATATGAATGTCGGAGAGCGCAATGCGCAATTCGTGCGCAATTTTCTGAAAACAGAAAATATTCGCATCGTGGCAGAAGATCTGAACGACATCCATCCGCGCAAGGTGTATTACTTCCCGCGCAGCGGCAAGGTGTTGGTCAAGAAGCTGCGCCAGCTCAACAACAATACGCTGGTTAATCGCGAGCAGGATTACGCCAACCGTCTGCAGGCGGGCAATGTAAGCGGAGATGTCGAACTCTTTTCGTGAGTTCGTCCAGGTAAAACAATAATTCAGAACAAGACAACCTATGAAAACCAAGGTCCTCATTGTTGATGACTCTGCATTGATTCGCAGTGTGATGAAAGAGATCATCAATAGTCAGCCCGATATGGAAGTGGTCGGTGTGGCGCCAGATCCCATCATTGCGCGTGATTTGATCAAGCAAACCAATCCGGATGTGCTGACGCTGGATGTCGAGATGCCGAAAATGGATGGTCTCGATTTCCTTGAGAAGCTCATGCGTCTGCGCCCCATGCCGGTGGTGATGGTGTCGTCGTTGACGGAACGCGGTTCGGAAATCACACTGCGTGCGCTGGAACTGGGCGCCGTGGATTTTGTGACCAAGCCCAAGATGTCGATCCAGAGCGGCATGCTGGAATACACCGAGATGATTGCCGACAAGATTCGCGCGGCTTCCCGGGCACGCATCAAGGCGCGTCAAATCATGCCCGTGGATGCCGGTAAGGCCAGTGGCGGCGCGTTGCCACAGATTCGCAATCCGCTTACCAGTAGTGAAAAGCTGATCATCATCGGTGCCTCGACAGGTGGCACGGAAGCGATCAAGGATTTTCTGATGCAGATGCCGTCCGATTGTCCGGGCATTTTGATCACGCAGCATATGCCTGCGGGGTTCACCAAGTCATTTGCGCAACGTCTGGACAACCTGTGCAAGATCAGCGTCAAGGAATCCGAAGGCAACGAACGTATTCTGCCGGGCCATGCCTATCTGGCACCGGGCGATATGCATTTGCAACTTGTCCGCAGTGGCGCCAACTACATGACGCAGCTCGATCAGGGACCGCCGGTCAACCGTCATCGTCCTTCGGTCGATGTGCTGTTTCATTCTGCCGCGACACACGCCGGTAAAAACGCCGTCGGTGTGATTCTGACCGGCATGGGAAAAGATGGGGCACAGGGCATGCTGGAGATGAAGAAGGCCGGTGCATACAACTTTGCGCAGGATGAGGCATCGTGCGTCGTGTTCGGTATGCCACGCGAAGCGATTGCTGTTGGGGCTGCACATGAAGTCGGCGCCTTGCAAGCGTTGCCGTCGATGGTGATGAATTATTTGTCAACAAACAGCACCCGCGCGTTGCGCGTATGACGAATAGCGGGCTATTGTTGTCTCTTTTTCTTTCTGCGTGACGGCTGCCACAGGGCATAATAGCAACGATCTGGATAAACACGCGTTCGGTCTGTATAGGGACTGATGACGAATCAAGAATGAATGGAGTAATTCATGGCAGGTCCAAATACCAAGTTTCTCGTTGTTGACGATTTCTCGACGATGCGTCGTATCGTGCGCAATTTGCTGAAGGAACTGGGCTATACCAACGTCGATGAAGCAGAAGATGGCGCAATGGCGCTGGCCAAACTGCGCAGCGAGCAATTCGATTTCGTGGTCTCCGACTGGAACATGCCCAACATGGACGGCCTGACGATGTTGCAACAGATTCGTGCTGATCCGGCCTTGTCCAAATTGCCAGTGCTGATGGTGACGGCTGAAGCCAAGAAGGAGAACATCATCGCGGCTGCGCAAGCCGGTGCCAACGGTTACGTCGTCAAGCCGTTCACGGCGGCCACGTTGGACGAAAAGCTGGCAAAGATTTTCGAAAAACTCGCCAGTACCGGAGGTTGAGTTGACCGCTGCTTCGGGGGGAGCCGTTATGCAGCGAATGGATGCGATGTCACCGGAAACACCCGCCAGCGAAGAAATGCTGGCGCGTGTCGGTCAAATGACACGTGCCTTGCATGAAAACCTGCGCGGTCTGGGTTTCGATCAGTTGCTCGAGCGCGCTTCCAACGATATTCCGGATGCGCGGGATCGTCTGGATTATGTTGCCCGCATGACGGAACAGGCGGCGCAACGCGTTCTCAATGCGACGGATCTGGCCGGACCTCTGCAGGAGCGTATTCAAAACGACGCGTCCGCGCTGGCCCACGACTGGCAGCAGGCGCTGAATCTTCCATTTTCGGAACAGACATTCCGCGATCTGGCAGCACGTACGGTGAGCAGTCTGCAACAGACACAGCAAGCCTCGGTCGAGACGCGCCAGCATCTGATGAATATCATGATGGCGCAGGATTTTCAGGATCTGACGGGGCAGGTCATCAAGAAAGTGACGGAACTCGCGCACGGTATCGAACAGCAATTGTTGCAGGTACTGGTCGATTACACGCCATCGGAGAAAATGCGCGATGTCGATACCGGCTTACTGAATGGTCCGCAGATTCACCCCACCGGACAGGATGTCGTCGCCACGCAGGAGCAGGTTGACGATCTGCTGGACAGCCTTGGTTTCTGATCAAGATTTCAATTTGCGATAGCTTGTGCTTATTCATGTCGGATAACCAATTTCTCATTCGTTCGCCGCTTGTCAGTCCGGCGCATCAGATTCTTGGCTACGAGTTGTCCTGGTACAGCAGCGTGGAAGGTGGTGCGCTGTCTGGTGATGAAGAATTGCTGGCGCTGACTTCCTTTGCGTCTTCTCAATTGATCAAGAGTGACGGCACATGGCTGCTTGGCAGCCTGATTCTGTTTTTTGAAGTCACGCCGGCGGTGCTGGCCTCTGAACAGATCGAGGTACTGCCGCCCGCTAACACGGTATTCCGCATGACACTGGCTGATCTGTCGGACGGTGATACGCTGGAACGCGCGCGCGCCTTGCGTCAGCTCGGTTACGGCATTTCGCTTTGTAATGCGGATGATTTGCCAACTGATAGCCCGTTGCTGTCTGTGATCTCGCATGCCGAGGGCGCGTTCGGTAAGTCGGCTAGCAACGTCGCTCTCTTCAAACAGGCTGGTGTGCAGACTCTGGTGCGGCAAGTCGACGACTGGGATACCTTTGACGCTTGTCTGGCGGACGGTCTGCCCGTATTCATCGGCAATCTATACAACAAGCCACGCGTGCTGACCACGCCCAAGGGATTGAGCCCGGCGCAGGTCATCATCGTGCAGTTGATGGACATGGTGCGCAAGAATGCCGATGTACGACAGCTGGAAGAAGTGCTCAAGCGCGATGCAGCGCTGTCCTATAAATTGTTCCGATACATCAACAGCGCCAGTTTCGGGCTTGGCGTGGAAATCCAGTCCTTGCGTCACGCCGTGACCATGCTGGGGTATTCGCCGTTGTACCGCTGGTTGTCGCTGCTGCTGGCTGCCCTCAGCGACAACAGCCAGGCGGCCTTGCTGATGCAGACAGCCATCGTGCGCGGCCGGATTGCCGAGCTTGCAGGGCACGGGATTCTGCCAAAGCATGAAGCCGAGAATCTGTTCGTGGTTGGTATGTTCTCCTTGCTGGATCGCCTCCTGGGTATGCCGATGAACGACGTGCTCGGACATATCCATTTGTCGGATGCGGTTTCACAGGCCTTGCTCACGCGGGATGGCATGTATGGTCCGTTCCTCACATTGGCTGAATCATGTGAAAAAGACAATGGCCCGCTGGCAGCCACGGCCGATTCGCTGTTTATCCGGGCGCGACAGATCAACGAAGCACATCTGGAAGCACTGGCCTGGTCGCAGAAAATCAAGCCTTGACGCATCGAGCCGGCGTTCTTGTTGGCGCCGTCTCACGTTGAACATCAGTCCATTTCTGATTTGACGTCGCTCCGTCCCGCCTTTGCCTGCAATTCGTGCAGAGCAGAAACATTAATAGCGGGTAGTTTCCCTTCTTATTCCCCCGATGGCCGCGTCGCTTTCTGACCAATAATCGCACTCATCGGTCCGTATGGCGTCATTCCCGACCCAAACCGGACTGCTCAGGAGTCGGCCTTGGCTGAAGAAAGTGATCTCGAAAAGACGGAACCCGCGTCACCGCGCAAGCTGGAAAAGGCGCGGGAAGAGGGCGACGTCCCCCGTTCGCGTGAGCTGGCAACGTGTACGTTGCTGCTCGGCGCTGGCGCGGCTTTCTGGTTCACAGGTGGCAGCATGATCAATCAGATCAACACCATGCTGTCCTCCGGCCTGTCATTCAACCGTGACATGGCATTCGACATGAATCTCCTGCTGACGCATACCGCGTCGCAAATCATCGATCTGCTGATCGCTTTCCTTCCGGCTGCCCTGATTTTGATCGTGGTGGCGCTGGCTTCTCCCATGCTCATTGGTGGCTGGCTGTTTAGCGCCAAGGCACTGCAACCCAATTTCGCACGCATGAACCCGATCAAGGGACTGGGCAACATGGTCTCGACGCGTGCAGCAGTCGAACTCGGCAAGGCAATTGGTAAAACTTTGCTGGTCGGTTGCATTGCCTATACGGTCATCCGGTTTGAAATTGACGCTGTGATGGCATTGAGCGTCGAGTCGCTGAAAACCGGCGCAGAGCATCTTGGTCATCTGATGCTGCTGACTTTCACCTTTATTGCCAGTGGTCTGATCATCATCGCCGCAGTTGATGCGCCGTATCAGATGTGGCAGCACGCCAAGAAACTGATGATGACCCGTCAGGAAGTGCGTCAGGAAGCCAAGGAATCCGACGGTAACCCAGAGATCAAGGCCAAGATTCGTCAGACCCAGCGTGCCATGGCACGTCGTCGCATGATGACCGAAATACCAACCGCGGACGTCGTCGTAACCAACCCGACCCACTTTGCCGTGGCACTGAAGTATTCGGAAAACGGCATGCGCGCACCGAAGGTCGTCGCCAAAGGTGCCGATGAAGTGGCCGCCAAAATCCGCGAGATCGCGATTGAAAACAATGTGGTGTTGCTCGAGGCGCCGCCGCTCGCACGTGCATTGTTCCGTCACACCGAGCTGGGCGATGAAATCCCGGAAGGCCTTTATGTCGCCGTTGCCGAGGTCCTGGCCTACGTCTTCCAGCTGCGCGCCTATAGCAAACATGGCGGGCAACGTCCGCAAAAACCGGTCGATCTGGATGTGCCACCACAGATGGATCCTCTTAACCCTGCTGCACAAAACGGTACAAAACAATGAACAGCCTGAATTTGCCCTCATGGATGGCGGGTACCAATTCGCGTGTGATCGCTGCACCAATTCTCATCGTCCTCATGCTGGCGATGATGGTATTGCCTCTGCCGGCCTTGGCGCTGGATATGCTGTTCACCTTCAATCTGGCCTTGTCGATCATTGTCCTGCTGACGGCCTTGTACACCGTCAAGCCCCTGGACTTCATGGTGTTTCCAACCGTGTTGCTGGTGACCACGATGCTGCGTCTGTCGTTGAACGTGGCTTCCACACGTGTCGTGCTGACCGAAGGCCACGCCGGTCCGGATGCAGCAGGCAAGGTGATCGAAGCGTTCGGTCACTTCCTGATCGGCGGCAACTACACCGTCGGTATCGTGGTGTTCATCATCCTGACCATCATCAACTTCACCGTCGTGACCAAAGGTGCGGGCCGTATTGCGGAAGTTGGTGCGCGTTTCGCTCTGGATGCGATGCCAGGCAAGCAGATGGCGATCGATGCAGATCTGAACGCTGGTCTGATTGGTGAACAGGATGCGCGCATGCGTCGTACGCAAGTGGCACAGGAGGCCGAGTTCTACGGTGCGATGGACGGTGCAAGCAAATACGTTCGGGGCGATGCGATCGCCGGCATCATCATCACCGTCATCAACATCGTTGGCGGTCTGATCGTCGGCATGATCCAGCATGACATGGCATTCTCGAACGCGATTGAAAACTACACCTTGCTGGCCATCGGTGATGGTCTGGTGGCGCAGTTGCCATCGCTGATCATCTCGACCGCGGCCGGTATCATCGTGTCGCGCGTGGCCAGCGATCAGGACATCGGCGGCCAGCTGATCGGCCAGTTGTTTGCCCGTTCACAAGTGCTGTACATTGCCGCCGGCATCATTGGCGGCATGGGCGTGATTCCCGGCATGCCACACGTTGCCTTTCTGTTTCTGGCTGGCGTTCTGGCTGGTGCCGGCTACCTGATCGCACAGCGCGCCAAGAATGCACCGCAGGTCGAGGCCGAAGTCGCACAACCCCCAGCCGCTGCACCGGAAGTCGAAGAAGCAAGCTGGAACGATATCGTGCAAGTCGATACGCTGGGCCTAGAAGTGGGCTATCGCCTGATTCCGCTGGTCGATAAGGCACAGAGCGGCGAACTGCTGCGTCGCATCAAAGGTATTCGCAAGAAGTTTGCACAGGAAGTGGGTTTCCTCTCGCCACCAGTGCATATTCGCGACAACCTCGAACTCAAGCCATCGGCTTACCGCATCACGCTCAAGGGTGTGGAAGTCGGTAACGGAGAAGCACATGCGGGTCAGTATCTGGCGATCAATCCTGGCATGGTCACCGGTACCTTGCCCGGCGCTGTGACCAGCGATCCGGCGTTTGGTCTGCCTGCGACATGGATCGATTCGCACATGCGCGATCAGGCGCAAGGCATGGGGTACACCGTGGTAGACGCGGGCACCGTCGTTGCAACCCATCTGAATCATCTGATCACCACGCACGCATCGGAACTGCTGGGTCGTCAGGAAGTGCAGGCATTGCTGGATCATCTGACCAAGGAATCGCCCAAACTGGTCGAGGACCTGGTGCCGAAGCTGATGACCTTGTCGGCACTGCAAAAAGTGCTGCAAAACCTGCTGATCGAAGGCGTGCACATCCGCGATATGCACACCATCATCGAAACCCTGACCGAGCACGCTGCCTACACGCAGGACGTCAACGATCTGACTGCACTGGTCCGCGTTGCACTGGGTCGTGCCATCGTGCAGCAACTGTTCCCTTCGTCCAACGAACTGTCGGTGATGACGCTCGACAATCGTCTGGAGCGTCTGTTGATGCAAGCCATGCAGTCCAACGGTGCCGATGGTGCAGGGATCGAACCAGGTCTGGCAGATACCATCGCCGCGCAGGCAGAAGCCGCCACGCGCCAACAAGAACAAATGGGACTGACACCAGTGTTGCTGGTACCGGCCCAACTCAGAACCTTGCTCTCGCGCTTCCTGCGCCGTGCAATTCCACAATTGAAGGTGTTGTCGCACGCAGAAGTGCCTGACACCAAAACCATCAGGGTAACCAGCCTAGTCGGAGGTCAAGTATGAACGTCAGAAAATTTACCGCACCCACATCGCGTGAAGCGTGGCATCTGGTACGCGAGGCGCTCGGTGCAGACGCCGTCATTCTCTCCAATCGCTCGGTGGAAGGTGGCACGGAGATTCTGGCGCTGGCTGGTGAAGACATGGCCGCACTGGCGGCACCGGTTGTCGAAAAATCCGCGATCTCGCCACAGACGCTGGCCGCCTTGTCGACAAAGCGTGCTGAAGCGCCCGCACTGAGCTTTGCTCAACCGAATGCAGCGATCAGCATCAAGCCTGCAGCCAAAGCGACACCGGCGGCAGCACCCGCCAAGCAATCGGCCCATGCGGAGGTCGCGCCGGCAGCATCTGCATTTGATCGCAGTGAGCTGGATTCCGTAATGAACGAAATCCGCAGCATGCGTGGCATGCTCGAAATGCAGCTGGCCGAGCTGGCATGGACCGATCAGCAAAAGAAAGAGCCAGCGAAATCCAGTGTCCTGCGTGAAATGCTGGCAGCCGGTTTCAGCGCCAGCCTGTCACGCTATATGATCGAACGCATGCCGGCCGGTGCATCGCACAAGCAAGGCATGAGCTGGATTCAGGGCGTGCTCGCAAAGAACCTGACGACCATCACCAGCGACGATGAAATTCTGGAAAAGGGTGGTGTCTATGCACTGGTTGGTCCGACCGGTGTCGGCAAAACCACGACCACGGCCAAACTGGCCGCACGTTGCGTCATGCGTCACGGTGCCGGCAAGCTGGCGCTGATCACGACCGATGGTTATCGTATTGGCGGTTACGAGCAGTTGCGCATCTACGGCAAGATTCTTGGCGTAATGGTGCATTCGGTCAAGGATGAGGCCGATCTGCGCATCGCACTGGAAGAACTCAAAGGCAAGCACACCATCCTGATCGATACCGTCGGCGTCAGCCAGCGCGACAAGATGGTTGCCGAGCAGATTGCGATGCTGTCGGGCGCCGGTACCGAAGTCAAACGCCTGCTGTGCCTCAATGCCACCTCCAATGGCGAAACGCTGAATGAAGTGGCACGCGCCTACATGGGCGATGGTCTGGCTGGTTGCATATTGACCAAACTGGATGAAGCTGCAACCATTGGCAATGCACTGGATGTCGCCATTCGCCAGAAATTGAATTTATACTACGTGGCAAATGGACAGCGCGTACCGGAAGACCTGCATGTCGCCAACAAGGCATATCTGGTTGACCGTGCCTTCAAGCTCAAGCGTGAAACCGCGCCGTTCCGCTTCAACGATGCGGAGATTCCGCTGGTCATGGCCAATACGGCACGTGCAATGAATGATAAAAGTCTGCGTGAGGTGATTCTTGGCTAGTTTTGAATGTGATCAGGCTGAAGGGCTGCGCCGCCTGCTTGCAGGGCCACGGCCACGCATCTTCACATTCCTTTCCACGACATCGGTCGCTGACAAGGGCACCATGCTCGTCAATCTGGGTGCTTCGCTCGCTGAATGCGGTCGTGATGTGGTCATGCTCGATGCGTGCACCTCGGATCAGGGGCTGGTGCATCGCATGGGCGCAGAGGTCAGCGCAACCTTGCTGGATGTTTCACGTCAGCATCGTGCGTTCGATCAGGCAGTGCAGATGATGCCCCAGGGCTTTCGTCTGGCGTCGCTGACGACGGGTTCGCGCCGTGCGATGACGCATGATCTGGTGGAGTCGCGTCGCCTCGCCAATACCTTTCATGTACTGGCTGCACAAGCCGACGTCGTAGTGGTCGATGCCGAGCTGGATGATGCGGATGCCTTGCCACTGAATGTGCTGGCCAATGGCGATATCGTGATTCAGGTTTCGCCTGCTGCAGCGTCGATCACGGATGCCTATGCCCTGATCAAGCGTTTGTACGCGCAGCTTGGTCGTCGTCCGTTTGGCATTCTGGTGACCGGTGCAGATGAACAAGAAGCTGCCGTCGTGTATCAGAATCTGGCGCAGGCAGCGAGTCGCTATCTGGCCATTTCCCTGTTCTCGATCGGCTCGATTCCTGACGATGAACAGGTCACGCGTGCTGCCCGTCTGGGGCGCGCGGTGATCGATGCCTTTCCGCGTGCAGGTGCGGCGACAGCATTTCGCCGTCTGGCGCAGCGCTTCGCCGTACCGGACGCGATAGCAGGCAGAGTAGAACTCGGGGTTTGATTGAATGTATACAGCGGCCGGAAAATCGGACAGGGATCATCTCGTCGGCGAACATGTGCCGCTCGTGAAGAAACTTGCGCATCAGATGAAGGCCAAACTGCCACCCAGCGTCGAAGTCGACGATCTGATTCAGGCAGGCATGATGGGACTGCTTGACGCAGTCAACCGCTACGAAGAAACACACGGTGCACAGTTCGAGACCTACGCCGTGCAGCGCATCCGTGGTGCGATGCTCGATGAGTTGCGCAGCAGCGACTGGATGCCGCGCAGCATGCGTCAGAACATGCGCAAGATCGAGATTGCGATGAACACCTTGCAGCAGCAGTTGGGCCGCGCGCCAAACGAGAGCGAGGTCGCCAAGCAGCTCAAGCTGTCACTCGCCGACTATCAGGATTTGCTCAGTGATGGTGGCGGTCATCAACTGGTCTACTACGAAGACTTTCACGACAGCGAAGACAACGAGCATTTCCTCGACCGTTATTGCACGGACGAAAGTTCGGACCCGCTGCAGAATCTGATGAACACCGGATTCCGCTCGGCGGTCATCGCTGCCATCGAAGCCTTGCCAGAGCGCGAAAAAATTCTCATGGGCCTGTATTACGAGCAGGAAATGAATCTGAAGGAAATCGGCGCGATCATGGGCGTGACCGAATCACGTGTTTCGCAACTGCATAGTCAGGCCATTGCACGTATGCGTGCCAATTTACGGGAGAAGGCGTGGACTGGGGTAGCCTGATCGGCATCACGCTGGCCGTTGGTGGCCTGCTCATCGGACAAAAGCTCGAAGGCGGTACGCTTGGGTCACTGATCCAGCCGGCCGCCTTTATCATCGTCATCGTCGGCACGATGGGCGCGGTGCTGTTGCAGAGCGGTCTGCAGAACTTCATGACCGGCATTGGCATGGCACGTCGCGTGTTCCGCGCGCATGATGATCAGTTTCCCGAACTGATGCGTACCGTGGTTGACTGGAGCATTACGGCACGTCGTGAAGGCTTGCTCAGTCTGGAAAAGCGCATTCCCGATGCCAAGGATCCTTTCATCGCGCATGGATTGCGTCTGATTGTGGATGGCATCGAGCCACGCCGTATCCGCGAAGTGCTGGATATGGAAATCGGCGTCTATGAAACCAAACAGCGTCTGGCCGCCAAGATATGGGAAGCGGCCGGTGGCTATGCGCCGACCATCGGTATTCTCGGTGCCGTGCTGGGTTTGATTCATGTGATGGAAAACCTGTCCGATCCGGAACGTCTCGGCAGCGGTATTGCCATCGCTTTTGTCGCTACCATTTATGGTGTCGGCTTTGCCAATCTGGTGTTCCTGCCAATTTCCAACAAGCTCAAGGCGCTGGTCAATCGTGATGTGTTCCGTCACGAGTTGCTGGCCGAGGCGTTTGCCGGCATTGCCGCCGGCGACAATCCGCGCCTGATTGAAGAGCGCATGGCAATTTATCTGCTCTGACGGCAGATCAGGACGAGTCATGCGACGCAGACGCCGATACGACGACGATCAGGACAACCACGAACGCTGGCTGGTTTCTTACGCCGATTTCATCACGCTGCTGTTTGCGTTCTTTGTCGTGATGTATGCCGTGTCGTCTGTCAATGAAGGCAAGTATCGTGTGCTGTCCGATTCGCTGGGGATCGCCTTCAGCGGTTTGCGTCCGCAGGCACCCGTAGTCGATTCACCGATTGAATCGCAAAGGCCGGCTTTGCCATTGCCGATGCCCGCACCGCGTCGCGCCAATCCCAACGTCAACGCGGTAAAAAAAGAGCGTGAGCAGATGACCGGTATCGCGCGCGATCTGCTGGCGGCAATGGCGCCGCTGATTGATCAGGGCAAGGTTCGCGTCACGCAGACCGATCGCGGCGTCAGCGTCGAGATCAATGCCAGCGTCCTGTTTGCACCGGCGGATGCCAAACTCAGTGCGCAGTCCGAAAAGACGCTGCGTGCCGTCGCCGAGGTGCTGACCAAGGTCGATAATTCGATCCAGGTCGAAGGGCATACGGACAACATACCGATCAACAATCCCATCTTCCCGTCAAACTGGGAATTGTCGGCGGTCCGCGCCAGCAGTGTGGTACGCCTGTTCATCGATGCAGGCATTAGTGAAAAACGCCTGCTGGCTGTCGGCCATGGTGCCAATCAGCCGGTTGATACCAACGATACGGCTGACGGCCGTCTGCGCAATCGTCGCGTACAACTGATGATTCTTTCCAAGATTCCCGAAACGATCACGGAAGTCCCGATTTCTTCCGCTGCCCCAGTTCAGTCATCCGAATCCCCATAAGTCTGGCTCGAATCAGACTGTTCCAACGCACCTTTTCCTTTTATCAACTCACCGATCCTGCTGGTTCGTTTCTCGCTTACCTGAGAAGAGGGCAGATTTTGTTCGTTTTGCCCCAGTTTGGAAAAGAATGTACCAAAACGGTGCCTTTGCTTACCGTTTTCTTACGAAAATGGTTTTCTGCGTGTGCATAAGCGCTTATTCGTTGCGAAAAGAGCGCAATTTTCAAGGTATTTGCTGAAAGTTTCAGCAAAACACATTTCTGGCATGCGACATGCTTAGAACTGACATGTCACATCATTGTTGTGTCACTCATCTTGGAGAATGCCATGCCCTCATACAAATGGATTTCCCGTTTGCTGGTAACCGTGCCACTCGCACTGACCCTGCATTCAGGGGCGTATGCCGAAACGGTCGCCCGCTACGGTATTTCTATGGCGGATATTCCGCTGACCACCGGCCAGCCTGATCGCGGCGCTGGTGCTTATCAGTTCACCGGTCACACCCTCTACGATCCGCTGATCGCATGGGAAGCGAACATCGACTCGCGTCCCGGCAAGCTGATCCCGGGTTTGGCTACCGAGTGGAAAGCCGATGCCAAGGATCCCAAGAAGTGGACCTTCACGCTGCGCAAGGGCGTGAAATTCCATGACGGTTCCGAATTCAAGGCCGACGCCGTGATCTGGAATCTGGACAAGGTTCTAAATGACAAGTCGCCGCAATTCGATGCCAAGCAGAGTGCACAGGTGCGCCCGCGTATTCCGTCCGTGGCGTCGTACCGCAAGATCAGCGATTACGCAGTCGAGATCACCACCAAGGACGTCGATGCATTGTTCCCTTACCAGTTGCCCTGGTTCCTGGTCTCCAGTCCGGCACAGTGGGAGAAGCTCGGCAAAGATTGGAACAAGTTTGCCTCGCAACCATCCGGCACCGGTCCGTTCAAGCTCGACAAGCTGGTGCCACGTGAACGCGCAGAACTCGTCAAGAATGCTGACTACTGGGACAAGACCCGCATCGCGAAGACCGACCGTATCGTTCTGTTGCCGATCCCTGATGCACTGACCCGTGCCAACGCACTGTTGAACGGTCAGGTCGATATCATCGAAACGCCACCACCAGATGTCGTGCCGCAACTGCAAGCGGCGAAGATGAAGATCGTCAAGAACGTCACACCGCACGTCTGGCCATATCACTTCAGCACCTACCCAGGCTCGCCGTGGACCGATATCCGCGTGCGCAAGGCTGCCAATCTGGCGATCGATCGTGATGGCATCGTGGCCCTGATGAACGGTCTGGCCGTGCCTGCAGTCGGTCAGGTCGATGCAACCAGCCCATGGTTCGGCAAGCCATCGTTCAAGCTCAAGTACGACCTCGCAGCAGCCAAGAAGCTGATGGCTGAAGCTGGCTACAGCCCATCCAAACCGTTGAAAGCAAAAGTCGTGATCGCCCAAGGCGGTACCGGTCAGATGCTGTCGCTGCCGATGAACGAATACATCCAGCAAAGCCTGGCTGAAATCGGCATCCAGATCTCGTTCGAAGTCGTTGAACTGGAAAACCTGTACCTCTACTGGCGTAGTGGTGCAAAGGCTGACATGGCGACCAGCAAAGGGATCACCGCAATCAACCTGGGGTACGTGACTGCTGATCCGTTCTACGGCATCACCCGTTTCGTTGACAGCCGCTACGTTGCACCAAACGGCGTCAACTGGGGTGGTTACAACAACCCGAAAGTGGATGCCATGCTTGATCAAATCCGTACCAGCTTCGATGTGAAGAAGCAGGACGCATTGCTGGCACAAGTGCACCAAACCATGGTCGACGATGCGCTGATGCTGTGGGTTGTGCATGACGTCAATCCGCACGCCATCTCGCCAAAGGTCAAAGGTTTTGTTCAGGCACAGCACTGGTTCCAAGATCTGACCACGATCAAGATGTAATCCCAAGGGAGCCGCGGTTGTCCTCAACATCTCCGGTTCCCGCTCCGCAGTTGAAAGTGATGTGGTTGTTTGCAATAGCAGTACTCCCGGCGCAGTGCGGTTCGCCGTGCTGTGTCCGGCCCAATACGTCGTCACCGATGCCGTGGATGGCATCGGCATGTTTGCGAAATTGTTTTTGACTTACCCCGCCCTTGCGGCGCGTCATGAAAGCTGTCTCATGTTTACCTATATCCTCAAGCGCCTGTTGTACGCGATCCCGATTGCGCTGAGCGTGACCGTGCTGTCGTTCATGTTGGTCTATCTCGCTCCTGGTGATCCGCTCAACGCGATTGCGCCCGCCGATGCACCGGAAGAAGTCATCACCGCACTCAAGGCCGCCTATGGCCTCGACAAGCCGGTCCCTGTGCAATACGGCATGTGGCTGCTGCGCGCGGTACAAGGGGATCTCGGTACCTCGATCGCCACCGGCCGTGAAGTCGTGAGCGAAGTCATGAGCGCGGTCAGTAACACCTTGTTGCTGGCTGGCGCTGCCGGTCTGGTTGGGGTGGTTGCCGGCTGCATTCTCGGCGCACTGGCTGGTTACTGGCACGGCAGCATCATTGACCGTGTCGCCACATTTATTTCCGTGATTGGTGTCAGCGTCCCGCATTACTGGCTGGGTCTGGTGCTGACGATTGTGTTTTCGATCTGGCTGGGCTGGTTGCCTGCGATGGGTGCAGGGCCGGGCGGTGGCTGGCAGTGGGATGTTGAACACTTCAAGCATCTGATCCTGCCTGCTGCAACGATGGCTGTGATCCCGATGGGCATCATCACCCGCACCGTGCGTGCGCTGGTGGCCGACATGCTGGAGCAGGAGTTCGTCGTCTCGCTGCGTGCACGTGGTCTGAGCAATGTCGCCATTTTCCGTCACATCGCCAAAAACACCGCACCAACCGTACTGGCTGTCACCGGTCTGCAAATTGGTTACCTGATGGGCGGTTCGATTCTGGTCGAAACCGTGTTCGCATGGCCGGGTACTGGCTTCCTGTTGAACACCGCGATCTTCCAGCGCGACATGCCGCTGCTGCAAGGCACGATCCTCGTGTTGTGCATGTTCTTCGTCGCGCTCAATCTGCTGGTCGACATTCTGCAACCGCTTCTTGATCCACGCATGGGTCGTTAAGAAGTCCGCTGAATGCACGCTAAACGTAACACTGGGAAAAAATAATGAAGGCTTCACCATTTGAATTTCTGCCGCAACCGCCGATGCCGGTGGTCGCCGCCCAACCGCGCGGTTACTGGGGCACGGTCTTGCGCAAACTCATGCGCGATCCGGTTGCCATGGGTGCCGCCATCGTCCTGCTGCTGATCGTTGCTGCAGCCGTGTTTGCACCGCTGCTGGCGCCGGCCGATCCGTTCAAGAGCAGCATGATCAAGCGCCTGCTGCCGATCGGTAGCGAAGGCTATCTGCTTGGTTCCGATGAACTGGGTCGCGACATGCTGAGCCGTCTGATGTACGGCGGTCGCCTGTCGCTGATGATGGGCGTCATGCCGGTGCTGTGTGCCTTCGGTATCGGCACCACCATCGGTCTGCTGGCCGGTTATGTGGGCGGCAAGGTCAACATGGTCATCATGCGTGTGCTGGACGTGTTCTACGCCTTCCCATCCGTGCTGCTGGCTGTCGCCATCTCCGGCGCACTCGGCCCTGGCATGAGCAACAGTATCCTCGCGCTGACGCTGGTGTTCGTGCCGCAGATCGTGCGTGTGGCAGAAAGCGTCACCACACAGGTTCGCAAGCTCGATTACATCGAAGCCGCCCGCATGAGTGGTGCCAGCGCCATGTCGATCATCCGTACGCACGTACTTGGTAACGTGCTCGGTCCGGTCTTTGTGTATGCAACCGGTTTGCTCAGCGTCAGCATGATTCTCGCCGCCGGTCTGTCCTTCCTCGGTCTGGGCGTACGTCCACCAGAGCCGGAATGGGGCCTCATGCTCAATACGCTGCGCTCGGCAATCTTCCGCAATCCATGGATTGCGGCACTGCCCGGCATCATGATTTTCGCCACGTCGATCGCCTTCAACCTGCTAGCCGATGGCGTGCGCTCTGCAATGGATATCCGCAAATGAAAACCGAAAACAAACTGTTCCCCACGGAAGACAAGGGCGGCCCTGCGCAACCCTTGCTGGTGGTCAAGGACCTCAAGAAATACTTTCCCGTCCGCGGTGGCTTGCTCAACCGCGAAAAAAAATTCGTCCACGCTGTCGATGGTGTCAGCTTCTCCGTCGCCAAGGGCAAGACGCTTGGCATCGTTGGTGAATCCGGCTGTGGCAAGTCGTCCACTGCTCGCGTGGTTGCACGCCTGAACGAGCCGGACAGTGGCAGCATGATTTTCGATGGCGAAGGCGTGGCCGAATTTGGCGGGATCGAATTCAAGGAATTCCGTCGCAACCTGCAGATGGTGTTTCAGGATTCGTTCGCCTCGCTCAATCCGCGTCTGACGATTCTTGATACCGTCGCTTATGGCCCGCAAGTACATGGCGTCTCGCGTACCGAAGCGCTGGAACGCGCCAACAATCTGCTCAAGCGCGTCGGTCTGGAGCCATCGATGTTCGGCCAGCGTTATCCGCATGAGCTATCTGGTGGTCAGCGTCAGCGCGTCAACATTGCTCGTGCATTGGCATTCCAGCCGCGTCTCGTGATTCTGGATGAAGCGGTTGCTGCACTCGATAAGTCCGTGCAGGCGCAGGTGCTTAATTTGCTGCAGGAGCTCAAGGTCGAGCACGATCTGACCTATCTGTTCATCTCGCACGATCTGCACGTCGTCCATTACATCAGTGATGAAGTCATGGTCATGTATCTGGGGCAGGTCGTCGAAAAAGGCCCGGTCGAAGATATCTACGGCAACGCACGTCATCCGTACACGCGTGCCTTGCTGTCCGCCGTGCCATCGATGGACCCGGACAACCGCACGCAAAAATCGCCGCTCGCTGGCGATCCACCCAATCCAATCAATCCGCCATCGGGCTGCCGCTTCTGTGCACGTTGCGCGCATGCCGAAGCCGTGTGCGAATCGCTCGCGCCCAAGCTGATGGCAGTTGGCAGTAATACAGAACACATGGTCGCCTGCCACATGAACGACGCGCAATCCGGTCACACCCAGCGCGTCAATTTCGTGGCAGCACAGTCGAACGAAGAGGTAACAGCATGACAAATCCACTGGTCAAGGTCACCGACCTTTGTGTCGAGTTTAACGGTGCGCGCCGCGCCCGTGCGCTCGATCACGTCAGCTTCGATATTCAACCGGGCGAGGTGCTGGGTTTGCTGGGTGAATCCGGCTCCGGCAAGAGCGTCACCTTGCGCACGCTGCTGCGCCTGCATCCGCAGCGCACCACGCGCATCGGCGGCAGCATTCAGGTCGATGGCAAGGAGGTGCTGGACCTGAAAGGCAAGGATCTCGATCACTATCGCGGTGGCACCGTCTCCATGATCTTTCAGGAGCCGGGCCTCGCGTTCGATCCGGTCTATACCATTGGTCAGCAGATCGTCGAAACCATTCGCGCACATGATGCAGTAGACAAAGCTACCGCGGCCAAGCGCGCACTGGAAATGCTGGAACGCGTACAAATCCCGCAAGCCAAGCGCCGCTTTGATGCCTACCCGCATGAGCTGTCTGGTGGTATGCGCCAACGTGCGATGATCGCGCTGGCCTTGTCATGCCGTCCCAAGTTGTTGCTGGCGGATGAGCCGACCACCGCGCTCGATGCCTCGGTGCAAATTCAGATTCTGCTCCTGCTGCGTGAGCTGCAAAAAGAAACCGGCATGTCCGTCATCTTCGTTACCCACGATATCGGTGCCGCGGTGGAAGTCGCTGATCGCATCGCCGTCATGTACGGTGGCCGCATCATCGAAGAAAACTCGGTCAAGGGCATCGTCACATCGCCCATGCATCCGTACACGGCAGGTCTGCTCGGCTCTACCGTCAGCAGCGACAATCGCGGCAAGCCATTGCCCGCCGTACGCGGTGCACCTCCCAACCTCGCTGCCATTCCGCCAGGCTGCACGTTTGCACCACGTTGCGATAACGCGAGTGAGCGTTGTACCAAGGATAGACCAGCGTTGTTATCGGCAGATGGTGCGCGATTGGCGTGCTGGCATCCGGTGAAGGAGTTAGTTATGCCGGACAGGAATTTGGCTTATGCCTGAGCACTCAAGAAATGAAAAAGCACCTGTGAAGGTGCTTTTTTTACGCGTGCAGAAAACGACAGATCTTATCCCATACTAATGGGAGATTTGATGTATTCAAGAAGGCGCTATTTGGATTCTTCTGACATGCAGCAACTTAGCCCCATATGATCAAAAATCTCAATTCATGGTTGATCAATATGCGTTTTCTGATTGGATTTTTTAGTCTGCTGCTTGTTGTTGCGGTTCCAGCTTTTGCTCAAACCACGCAAGCGGAACAGCAAGGCAATTTTGTATTGCGTGTTTACATGGATACATGTGTAAAACATCTCGGTAATACCGATAAGATTTCTCGCTACGTTAAAGAAAATAAATATGTGCGCGCAGATGAGCAATTTTCTAAGGCTGCTTTGCGAGGACAAAAGGGCGAGGTATGGGGTGTGCCAAACTCAATTGGTCAGTTTATTGTGGTCCTATCTGGAGAAAACCATTGTTCTGCTTGGGCGAGAACTGCAGATGCAAAAACGGTAAATACGGGCTTTGAACGGCTTGTTAAAGGCACGGCTCGACCAGGCATAACTATCAGCTCGCTTGTCGATAAAGTGTCTGATGGCGTTGGGGGAAAGTATCGGCAGTTAGGCTATTTTTTGAGTAAGGAAGGTGCATCTCATGGTTGGACAATGTTATCCACGACATCGGATGCGCCAGCCGCAGAAGTGCAAACGCGTTTAACTTTTGCTCCAACTACATTGCCTTAAAGTTACGACATGGGAATACAGGGAATACCGACACCGGAACACTGGAATTATTTTCTTTCACTTGAAGATGATGTGATTCAGTTGGCTCGTTATCTTGAGCCCACTGAAAGAAATTTTTCTTCTTATTCATTGGAGTTGGCGCGAATATTATTTGCAGCTTCATCTGAGGTTGATGTTATTTGTAAAAGACTTTGTTTAAAAATTAATGTAGATAGCAAAGCTAACAACATCATGAAGTATCGAGATGAGTTATTAAACGCCTGTCCACAAATTAAAGACACGCGTGTGGAAATTCCTCGATTTGGATTGAAGTTTCATCCGTGGGAACAGTGGGGCAAAGATAAAACACCTCTCTGGTGGACTGCTTATAACAATGTCAAACATCATAGACATACGCATTTTTCAGATGCTAATTTGAAGCATGCTCTTAATGCGGTTGCAGGTCTATTTGTGTTGCTGCTATTTTTCTATAGGGAAGAAGGCGAGAAAGCTCAATTGAATCCTGATCCGACTTTGTTTAAAGCTGGTTATCCATTTCAAGTTGATACGTCTTTTTATGCTCCTCATCTAACTATCTATCAACTTCCTAATCTTTAGGGCATAAAAAAGCCGCACACATGTGCGGCTTTTGCTTGATGCGACAAACGCTTACTTCTGCGTATACGTATCCTTCTGCTTATCCTGCAGCAGCACTTGCGTGTACAAACGCTTCTCCGCTTTGTTGTACTGATCTTCTGCCCACGTACGGCATTCAGGGCAGCAGAAGCGCGGAATCTGTACGGCAAAGACTGGCAGACGTGGGCGGCTTTCGTTGCGCGATTCTATCGTCACGGCACCGCCGCAATCCGGCACTTTGCAGGTACGCACGGTTTCCGTTTGTGATTCGCGGATGCCGGCGGTGTCGTAGTAGATGTTTTGTTCGCGCGTGTGGAATGGTGCGTCGCCATAGACTTCATCGCGCAAGGTTTCGCGATTGTTCCAGCGCTCAAACGTGACTTCCTTGAGCTTCTTCAGGTAGTCGTTGATGCGTGGGTCCTGCTTTTGATCTTCTTCGTCATAGTCCGGCTCGCGAATCTGCGAGTAGTCCATGCCGGCCATCGCGAGGATGATGCCGGTGTTGATGTAGGGCAGGGCGCTTTCGATCGAATAGCCACCTTCCAGCACGGCGATGTCAGGTTTGAGGCGATCATTGAGCACGGCGTAACCTTGCGCCGTGAATTTCATGTTCGTGATCGGATCGGAATAGTGATTGTCCTGACCGGCCGAATTGATGATGAGGTCTGGCTTGAAGTCGGCCAGAATCGGCATCACGATTTCATCCAGTACGTAGAGGAAGCCTTCTTCGCAAGTATTCGGCGGCATCGGCAGGTTAATGGTGGTGCCGAATGCATTCGGGCCACCGAGTTCATCCGGGAAGCCTGAGCCCGGATAGAGCGTGCGGCCATCCTGATGCAGCGAGATGAAGAGCGTGTTGGGATCGTGCCAGAAGATATCCTGCGAGCCATCACCGTGGTGGCAATCGGTATCGACGATGGCGATCTTCTTGATGCCGTTCTTGTCGCCATACTTCTCGCGGATGTACTCGACCATGATGGCCTCCATGTTCAGCGTGCAGAAGCCACGTGTGCCGTGCACGACGCGCATCGAGTGGTGGCCGCAAGGGCGCACGAGCGCAAAGGCGTTATCGACTTCCTTGGTCATTACCTTGTCTGCCGCCGTCAGTGTGCCGCCGACCGAGATCAGGTGCGAGGCATGCACGAGCTCATCGATGCCGGGTACGCAAAAGTGCACGCGGTTGATGTCTTCTGCGGTGGCGAGATCGGGCTTGAATTCGATGATGTTGTCGAAGTCGAGCAGGCCTTCTTCGCTGACCTGATCTTGCGTGTAGAGCAGGCGCTCTTCGCGCTCAGGATGGTTGGGCGAGATCGCGTAGTCGAAGGCGGGGAAAAATACCAGTCCGGTTTTCTTTTTGGTCATGGTGTGTTCCTTACTGTGTCAGTTCGCGGTTGCGTGCGCAGTTACATGTTTCGTCAGACCCGGCTTGATCTGCAGCCGGACGCGGAAGTTCTTGCCGGTGGTCGAGCCATCGCGGATGACGTTGAAGCTCTGGCTGTCTGCCACTTCGATCTCGATGTCTTCCTCGGGCGCACCGGCAACGCGGGCGATTTCCTTCAGGCGTTCGGTACCGACATCGATCAGGTCGTTGATCGTGAAGTTGCGCGGAATATCTGCCTGCGTACCTTCTTCGGCAATCGACATCTGGCGCTCTTCGGTATCGGCCATCAAGGTCAGTTCGACCGTGGTGCGCGCCATGGCGGCGCCGCTGGCGTTGATCACGTCCGAATCGCCGGGAACGATGGCTTTCATTTGCAGCAGTTCGCCGACTTGCTTGGCCATGTACGGCGCAGGGCCGCCGACGACAATCGCATCGGTTGGTGCGAGTACTTTGCCTTCCAGCATTTCGTGAATCGTGTAGACCGGCTTGCCGTTGACTTCGGCGATCATGCTGCGCACCTTGGCGGCGATGGTTTCGCACGCGAGATCCATGATGGCTTGTGCGGTTTGCTCGGTCGATTTGCCGAGGTCCCTGGCAACGGATTCAATCGCGGCAGTCGCCTTGGCCTTGTCGCCGATGTTGGCGAGGCCGAGCACGATCATGGCGTCGGTCGGTGTTGGCACCGGACCGTCAAACGCCATCGCCGAGCCTTTGCGTTCAGGGCCAATGGCGAGCTGACCATCGATCACACGTACGTGGCTGTCGCCGCCAATCGCGATTGAATGCGTGAGCAGGCCGCGGATCAGCGTCTTGTGTTCTTCGATCTGTACGCCTTTTGGTTCGAGCAGCGGTGCGCCATCGGCGAAGAGCGCGATATCGGTCGTGGTGCCGCCGACGTCGATGGACACGGAATCACGATTGGTCGGCACGAACGGCAGTACGCCCATGATGGTGGCTGCAGGACCGGACAGAATCGTCTGCACCGGATAGTGACGCGATTGCTCCACGTCGATGGTGCCACCATCGGCTTTGAGAATGTAGAGCGGCACGTCCACGCCAAGCTGCTTCAGGTAGGTTTGCAACTGATCGGCCATGGTGCTGTGCAGGCTCCAGACCGCTTCGTTCAGATACGCGGTCGAGATACGGCGCGGGAAGCTCAGCTCACCGGACAGACGATGCCCAACGGTGACGTGGTTGGCATCGTCGATCAGCAGTGCTTGAATGATCTGTTCATGCGCAGGGCTGCGCGTGGAGAACTTGCCGATGACGCCGAAGTGCTTGATGCCTTTCCTGGCGAATTCCTTTTGCAGTTCGATGATTTCATCTTCGTCGATCGGCTCGGCTTCGAGGCCGCGGTGGTTCATGTAGCCGCGCACGAAGGTGGTCTTGTCGCTCAGCGGCAGATCGCGATGCGACACGCCCGGGCCGCTCATGACGATCAGGCCGACCTGATCGAGTTGGTGCTGCGCGACCGCATTGGTCGTCATGGTCGTGCTGAGCACGATGCGACGTAGCTGCTTGATGTCTTCAGGCTGCGCGACGGCGTGAGTAGCTTGCGTGACGGATTTGAGCAGATCGCTCTTGTCGGTCATCACTTTCGATTTGCGGAGAATTTTTCCGTTCTGCATGAGGACAGAATCGGTGTGCGTTCCGCCTACGTCGATACCAAGAATCATTGCTTCCTTTCCAGAACAAAGGATCAGTCAGACAGTAATGGGAGTGGCAATACGGCGGCAGTTGCAAGTGTGCCGCGGATATTGAAACCTGATTGATGGACAGTGCGCTCGGTGCCGAGGTGGCGTGATCACGGTGTGTCCATGAATGCAAACAGCAGACATTATAAAGCCAGAGCAGTGATGCTCTGGCTTGCTGTGAATCGATTGCAGGTGGGTGTGATATGCGCTTTTACATCTGCGATAGCAATACCGCTGTAAGGGCTGCTCAGGAAATGCTTAGGCCACGCTTATGGCATCGTCTTGTTTTCGTTCAGATCGATCAGACCCTTGATCAGACGATAGCCTTTCCACAGCCACGCCACGGCCCAAACCAGTAAGGCCGCCGGAATGCCGATGACGGTGATCCACAGCACGCCGCCAACGATCAGCCAGACGATATACCACCAAAACGAGCGGATCTGCCAGCCGTGATGACTGTAGACGAACGTGCCTCTGGTGTCGTCGCGCTTGATGTAGTTGATGATCAGCGGCACGAAGGACAGCATGCCGAGCGAGAAGACCAGACTCAGTCCGTGGCCGATATAGAGCCACCACGCCAGATTCTTGGCGGATTGCAGCGGTTGGTCGAGAACCAGTTGATCATTCATGCTTGCCTCCAGAGTTCGTCTTCTTTTTCGAGACTATATCTGGTGACGAAGTTCCACGCATCAAGAGTGATGCGTGGCAACACGTCCTTATTTGGGTTGCAAAAAGCGATCGACCACGCTGCTCTTGACTTTGACGTCACTAGTTTCCAGCGGCGATGCGCCCATGAAAATGTGGCGATAGGCGGCATACATCAGGCTGCCGAGAATCGGAAATAGCGGTACCACGGTCAGTCCGTGGAACAGGGCGCCGCCCATCATCGCCAGCGCGGTAAAGAACACCACGAACACAATGAACTTGTTCTGATTCAGTCCCTTGAAGGTGTGATCAAGGCACAGCAGCATGGGCAGATTGGTGCACACCATCAGTGGAATCGCAAACCAAGGCAGGATCACCAGCAGCCACAATCCAATGGCAAACAGCGCTTTCGATCCCACCAGAAAATCGCTGAGCTGATAGTCAGGCGGGACATAGGTCGAGGTTGCGCCGGCGCCACCTATTGCGGTGCCTTTGACGATCATCAGGATCAGGAAGAAGGCAACTGCCATGATGGACACGGCTGCGGTCGAACAAAACAGCACACGCAGAATGCCCGCTGGTGCGGTTTTCAGGGTCTGCGTCACCGGTTCCGAACTGGCAGCACTATGGGCGACCAGGATAAAGACGCCAACCAGCGCAGGTGACACGATCAGCAGCAGCATCGGCGAGAACGGTGCCAGCAGGCCGACCGTCAGGAGCACGAGACAGACATTGAGGGCCAAGTGTTTGCCGGAAAGATGGAGGGCTTCCTTGAGCCAGCGTTGCCAGCTGGAGGATTCGACGGGACGGGGGCCGAAAGTATTCATCATGATCGTGTTTGCCTTTAACTGACCTTGCTGACCGTTACTGAACGATACCGAGCGCAGCCGCGCTGGTCAGTGAAGCAACAAGGAACCCAGTTACATCGCAGATCTCAACCCGGTACGTCTGCTACGTGTTTCTACGCATAGCTGGGTCAAGAATAAGTAAAACTACGTAGCAAAGCAAACAAATCGGTATTTACCCGACTTGTTTGCTCGACTGTTGTGGGGAATTTGCCGCGGCTGCGACGGATCAGAACACGGTGATCCGGTTGCGATTCAGTGGCTGAACAGATGGAGAATGCCGTCGAGGCCGACGAAGTTCAGGCCGACATCGGCCTGCGCACGCACGATGGGCTTGGCGCGGAAGGCCACCGACAGGCCGGCAATGCCCATCATCTTGAGGTCGTTGGCGCCGTCGCCCATGACGATGGCTTTTTCAGGGGAAATGCCGAGTTCTGCGCAAACGCGTTCGACCGTGCGCTTCTTTTCTTCGCCATCGACGATGTCGCCAATCACACGGCCGGTCAGCTTGCCATCGATGATTTCCAACTGGTTGGAATGCGCGTAGTCCAGGCCCAGGCGTTCCTTCATGCGGTCGGTGAAGAAGGTAAAGCCGCCGGAAACCAGCAGGGTCTTGAGACCGGCAGCCTGGACTGCCTTGAGCATGGTTTCTGCCCCGGGTGACAACTGCAGCCGTTCGTCGTAGACACGTTGCAGGGCGCTGGCATCCAGGCCTGCCAGCAGGGCGACACGCCGGGTCAGGCTTTCCTTGAATTCGATCTGGCCGCGCATGGCCGCTTCGGTAATTTCGGCAACTTGCGGCTTGAGCCCTTGCATGTCGGCGATCTCGTCAATGCATTCAATCGTGATCAGCGTGGAATCCATATCCATCGCAACCAGACCAAAGTCACTCAGCGATGCGCGGGGTTCGACAAAGGCGTAATCCAGTTTGGCCGACCATGCAGCCAGATCGATCTGCGATTTGACCTCGTCGTTATAGGTCACGTCCTGACAGCGATAGGCATGCTCGCCAATCGCAGCGATGGAGCGTGGGCGTGCCAGTGCGGCAAGCTGTTCGACCAGATGGCGGGAAACGGATTGTCCTTGCAGGATCAGATTCATGGGCGTGCGTTGAGAACGGGAATGGTCATGATAGCAGGGCGCGAATGGTGTTTTTGATTTGCGTCGTGCGCGCGGCCAGATCGGGCATGCTGACGGTGATGCGCAGCTTGTCCTGCCCATTCAGTTTGATGTGACGGTTCTTTTGTACCAGTTCGATGATGCGCATGGCGTCGATTGGCGGATTGGGCTCGAATTGCAGGGTCGCGGATTCCGTGTGGGCATCGATCTTGATGATGCCGACCGGCTTGGCGGCGACGCGCAGACGATGCGTTTCGATCAGGGCCTGTGCCGCATCCGGCAGCTTGCCGAAGCGGTCGATCAGTTCTTCCTGCAGGTCATTGACGGCATCGTGCGTGCTGCAATTGGCCAGACGTTTGTAGATCGACAGACGTTCGTGCACATCGCCGCAGTAGGTTTCCGGCAGCAGGGCGGGCGTGTGCAGATTGATTTCCGTGGTCGTTGAAAGCGGCGCAGCCAGATCAGGCTCCTTGCCGTTCTTGAGCGAGCGCACGGCTTCGTTGAGCATGTCCGAATAGAGCTGGAAGCCGATTTCGGTCATTTCACCCGACTGGTTCTCGCCGAGCACTTCGCCGGCGCCACGGATTTCCAGATCGTGCATCGCGAGGTAGAAACCGCTACCGAGTTCTTCCATCTGTTGAATCGCATCAAGGCGACGCTGTGCGAGCTTGCTCAGGCCTTGCACGTCATTCACGAGCAGGTAGGCATAGGCCTGATGGTGCGAGCGGCCGACACGCCCACGCAACTGGTGCAACTGCGCCAGACCGAACTTGTCGGCGCGATGCATGATGATGGTGTTGGCAGTGGGTACGTCGATACCGGTTTCGATAATCGTCGTGCAGAGCAGGATGTTGAAGCGCTGTGCGACAAAGTCGCGCATGACCTTTTCCAGATCGCGTTCGTGCAACTGGCCGTGTGCGACACCGATGCGTGCTTCGGGCAGCAGCTCTTCCAGCATCGCCTTGCGGTTTTCGATGGTTTCGACTTCGTTGTGCAGGAAGTACACCTGCCCGCCACGCTTGAGTTCGCGCAGGCAGGCTTCGCGGATGATGGAACCGTTTTCGCTACGCACGAAGGTCTTGATCGCCAGCCGTTTTTGCGGCGCGGTGGCGATGATCGAAAA
Organism: Oxalicibacterium faecigallinarum; assembly: GCF_014635705.1. Taxonomy (GTDB): domain Bacteria; phylum Pseudomonadota; class Gammaproteobacteria; order Burkholderiales; family Burkholderiaceae_D; genus Oxalicibacterium; species Oxalicibacterium faecigallinarum. The sequence continues at coordinate 350,713 of NZ_BMDI01000001.1, forward strand.
GTCGCGCAAGCCTTCCAGCGCCATGCCGAGCGTACGCGGGATCGGTGTGGCGGTCAGCGTCAATACATCGACTTCGGCACGCAACGCCTTGAGCGCTTCTTTCTGGCGCACGCCAAAGCGATGTTCTTCATCGATGATGACCAGACCCAGACGCTGGAACTTGACGTCCGGTGACAGCAGTTTGTGCGTACCGATGATGATATCCAGCGTGCCATCGGTCATGCCCTTGATGGCTTGCGTAATTTCCTTGCCGGTACGGAAGCGCGACAGCTCGGCAATGCGCACCGGCCAGTCGGCAAAGCGATCGGCAAAGGTTTGCGCATGCTGTTCTGCGAGCAGCGTGGTCGGTGCCAGAATCGCGACCTGCTTGCCGCCCATGACGGCGATGAAGGCGGCGCGCAACGCGACTTCTGTCTTGCCGAAGCCGACGTCGCCGCAGACCAGGCGATCCATCGGCTTGCCGGAGGTCATGTCCTTGATGACATTGTTGATGGCTTCGCGCTGATCCGGCGTTTCTTCAAAACCGAAGCTTTCCGCAAAGGCGTCGTAATCATGTGCGGAATATTCGAAACTGTGGCCTTCGCGCAAGGCGCGGCGGGCGTACAGATTCAGCAGTTCGGCAGCAGTGTCGCGGATTTTTTCGGCAGCACGGCGTTTGGCTTTTTCCCACTGACCGGAGCCAAGTGCATGCAGTGGCGCATCTTCGGGCGAGGCGCCGGAGTAGCGCGAGATTACATGCAGTTGCGATACCGGTACGTAGAGTTTGCTTTCCTTCGCATATTCGAGATGCAGAAACTCGGTTTCGCCTTCGCCCAGATCCATGCTGATCAGGCCCATGTAGCGCCCGATGCCGTGGTTGACGTGGACGACCGGATCGCCAATCTTCAGTTCCGACAGGTCACGCACCATCGATTCGACTTGCGTGGCGCCTTCCTGCTTTTTGCCGCCGATGCGACGGCCGGAACCGGCGTACAGTTCTGCTTCGGTCACGAACGCCAGCTTGCCGAGCGCGTCGCCCAGTTCAAAGCCGGCGTGCAATGGCGCCACGCCCAGCATGAGTTTGGCGCTGGCGGTCGCAAAGTCGGTGAAGTTTTCCGCGATGACGAGCGGCAGATCGTATTCGTTGAAGTACTGCTGCAAGGTCTCGCGGCGGCCGGCGCTCTCGGCACAGATCAGGATGCGCTTGTCAGTCTGCAGCAGGTACGCACGCAGGTTGACCAGCGGGTCATCGGCGCGACGATTGACGGCGACGTTGGGTAGCGGTGCAGCGAGCTCGGATGCAACCGCCTGTGATTGCACTACCCAGCGACCGAATGGTTTGGCCAGCGTGAAAAACTGTTCTTCCGACAGAAAAATCTGTTCCGGCGCGAGTACCGGGCGTTCGCGATCGGACTTGAGGAAGCGATAGCGCGATTGCGTGTCGGACCAGAAGCGCTGGATCGCCGAATCGATTTCGCCAATCATGGCAAACGTGGTTTCTGCCGGCAGATAGTCGAACAGCGTATTGGTTTCGTCGAAGAACAGCGGCAAGTAGTATTCGATGCCGGCAGACGCGATACCGTTGCCGATGTCCTTGTAGATGACGGAACGCGACGGATCACCTTCGAACACTTCGCGCCAGCGGCCGCGGAAGGCAGTGCGCGCTTCTTCGTCCATCGGAAATTCACGCGCAGGCAGCAGGCGTACTTCCTTGACCGGGTAAAGCGAACGTTGCGAATCGGCATCGAAGGTGCGGATCGTATCGATCGTGTCACCAAACAGGTCGATGCGGTACGGCAGGACCGATCCCATCGGGAACAGATCGATCAGCCCGCCGCGCACCGAATATTCGCCCGGCGACATGACTTGCTTGACCGGCGTGTAACCAGCGAGCTGCAATTGCGTCTTCAGGCGCGTTTCATCGAGTGTTTCGCCTTGCTTGAAGTAGAAGGTATAGGACGCGAGGAAAGCGGGCGGTGCCATGCGCACCAGCGCCGTCGTGGCCGGCACGATCAACACATCGCACTGGCCGTTGAGCACTTCGTACAGGGTTGCGAGCCGTTCCGATACCAGATCTTCGTGTGGTGAGAAGGCATCGTAGGGCAGGGTTTCCCAGTCAGGCAGCAGATGACAGCGCAGGGTTTCTTGCGCATCGTTACCAAACCAAGGAATTTCTGCCAGCAGCCGTTGTGCATCGCCCGGATTGGCGACAACCAGCGTCAGCATGCGTTGCTGTGATTTCAGTTCGATGGCGGCTTGCGCCAGCACAAAAGCATCCGCCGAACCATGCAGCGATGGCAGAACAAAACGGGTACCGGCTTTGGGGAGCGTCTTTTTAAGATTGAAGGACATCAAATTGCGACATTGCACATGTCATCGGGTGAGCCAAGGGCGCAATGAAAATCGAATTTCACACGGAGGGTTGCGCCTGATTTGACAGTGAAAAATTATGGTGCGATTATAAACCAAGCCCCTTTTTCGGTTGGGCGCATGCGCTGCAGCCAGTATGGCAACCGCTGAATGGTGATCGCCGATTGCCTTCGCCAGCAACTCGAATAACAAGCGCATTCCCTTCTTGTCAGTATCCCGTATGACTTCTGCACGCTATTTCGGTTTGATTCCCGCCGCTGGTATTGGCGCGCGTATGGGGGCAGCCATTCCCAAGCAGTACGCGGAACTAGCCGGCAAACCGATGCTGATGCACGTGCTGGAAACCTTTACGCAGACACCATTGATTGCCCACACGTTTGTCGTGGTCAGTCCTGAAGACGGTTATATCGACGGTACGCTGGCAACGGCTGGTATGCAGGACCACGCGGGTTTGTCGGTGCTGCGTGTGGGCGGTGCAACGCGACACGATTCGGTGTTGCATGGTTTGCGCACGATGCGCGCGCAGGTCAACGACGATGACTGGATACTGGTGCATGATGCGGCGCGTCCCGGCCTTCAGAGCAGTCTGATCAGGCATCTGATTGCCGCGATCAACGATGACGAGGTGGGCGGCTTGCTGGCCGTGCCGGTGGTGGATACGCTCAAGCGTGCGGACGCGCATCATCGTGCCGAGCAGACCGTTCCCCGTGAGCAATTATGGGCGGCGCAAACGCCGCAGATGTTCCGCTATGGGTTGTTGCGACGCGCGCTGGAACAGGACATCAATGTCACGGACGAGGCGAGCGCTGTCGAATCTCTTGGTCTGAAGCCGAAATTGGTGGAAGGCAATACACGCAACTTCAAGGTCACTTTGCCGCACGATGTGGCGCTGGCCGAAATCTATCTGAGAGGTCAGGCATGAGCCACACTGCAATTCCGTATCGCATCGGTCAGGGATACGACTGTCACGCGCTTGTGGAAGGCCGCAAGCTGATCATTGGCGGCGTCACGATTCCGCATCCGACCGGATTGCTTGGCCATTCGGATGCAGATGTCTTGCTGCATGCGATTACAGATGCATTGTTCGGTGCGGCAGGATTGGGCGATATCGGTCGCCACTTTCCGGATACGGCAGAAGAATTCAAGGGCGCAGATTCCCGCGTGTTGCTGCGCGAAGCGGCGAAACGGGTGCTGGCTGCCGGTTATGCGATCGGCAACATCGATGCAACCATCATTGCGCAGAAGCCGAAAATGGCGCCACATATTCCGGCGATGGTGCTGAATCTGGCTGCGGATCTGGGTCTGGTTGCCAATCAGATCAACATCAAGGCCAAGACGAATGAGAAGCTGGGTTATCTGGGGCGCGAAGAAGGCATTGCCGCGGAAGCCATCGCCTTGCTCTATCGTCTGGGTTGAAAAAATCTGCAATTTATTGCGTTTTCCGCTGTCCATCAAAGAGTGGTTTTGATCCCGCTGCATGTCCTGCATGCAGATTTCATGAATGCATGCACGCAATGCGACACAGTCGTTTGCATAAATGCATGGAAACGGTATTGAATTTAAGCGAATCGCCACAATTTATTGCACCATACGCGGACTTGCCGCATAGTACGTCAGCGGGCTGTCGATTTCTAACAGGCGGTTGGCAAAACGGAAACAGGAGTAATCGATCTCATGACATCATTTTTCTTCAGTCAGCAAGCCAATAGCTGGCAGCAAATGTTTCGCCGCAGTCAGTCTGGCGGTTTCTTTTCGCGTTTGTTCGCCTGGCTGATGCTCGGCGTGCTGATGATGGTTGGTTTGCTGGTCGTCGTGACGGTTCTGCTGTTGAGCTGGCTGCTGATTCCGGTGCTGCTGTACAAAAAGCGCCGTGTCATGGAAAAAATGCGTCAGGCGGCATCCGCCCAGCGTTATCAACATGCGCCGGGCCAGGGCGAGATCATTGAAGGCGTCATCACCGAAGTCAAGGATGACGTACGACGTTAAGCCGATCAGGATCTGGAAAAAAAGCACATCGTCTGATGTGCTTTTTTTTCGTCGGCCGGAAAAGCCTATTTGATCTTGGGCGGAGGCAGGGCGATGCGGACGATCAATCCGCCGGTGTCGCGGTTGGAGAGCAGCAGGCGACCGCCATGGCGCTTGATGATGCGGTCAACGATGGCGAGGCCGAGCCCTGCGCCATTCGCCTGACCGCGCGCCTGATCCATGCGTGTGAAGGGGCGTAGCAGGCGCGCGATTTCCTCATCCGGTACGCCGTTGCCGTGATCACCGAATTCCAGCATGACCTTGTCACCATCGGCGTGGCAGAGCAGGTCTATTTTTACTGACTGCGACGGATCTTTCTTGCCGTAGCGGCGTGCATTCTCGACGAGGTTGTTAAGTACGCGTTTGATTTCGATCGGGTTTCCGGCGATCGTCAGGTTGTCGGCAATCGTTGCCGTGATATCGACATCGGCCAGCCGTTCCACTTCCATCACGCTTTGCTGCAAGAGGGCAGACAGATCGATTGCCTCAAATGTTTTGTTGTCCGTGGGTTTGGCGTAATCGAGGAACTGTCCGATGATGGCATCCATCTGCTCCAGATCGGATTGCATGCCTTTACGTGCATCGTCCGGCAGGCCGGCCAGTTCGACTTCCAGCTGCATGCGAGCCAGTGGCGTACGCAGATCGTGCGAAATACCGGCCAGCACCAGAGCGCGGTCTGATTCCACACGCTCCAGATCTTCAACCATGTGGTTGAAGCTGCGGTTGGTTTCGCGAATTTCGGCAGGTCCCTTTTCCGGCAAGGGAGTGGTGTGACGACCATTGGCCACTGCCTTGGCGGCGGCGGCGATGCGCGCCAGTGGCTGGTTGATCAGGCCCGAAATCAGCATCGCGCCCAGCAGCGACAACAGCAGGGTTACCGCGCCCCAGCTGACCCACTGGATGCCGGATGTGCCTTCGATACGGTCCCTGTCCAGCATCAGCCAGTATTCATCATCCGAAATGGCGAAGCTGACCCAGAAACCGGCGACGTCGTTGACGTTACGGGCGAAGCGCGTTTCAGCGCCCAGTCCCGCACGGACGTATTCCTGAATCGCCTGCATCATGCTGCTGTTGGTCGGCGGTTCGACCTGATCGTTTTCTTCCAGCGGATAGATGCGTACACCTTCGTTACTGGCCAGATCAAACAGCAGTTCGCGCCTCAAATCTGGCGCAGAGTGCGTCAGTGCAGCACGTGTGATGGTGACAATCGAAATGATCTGCGCACCAATCTGATTGGCGCGCGGCGTTTGTTCGATGATGCGGAAACTGGCAACCCATGCCGCCATGCTGATCGCAATCAGCGAGGCGAGCAGAATGAACGTGCGCCAGAACAGGCCGCTACTGATCCATGACAGGCGAGGTGAGGGAGGACGCATGCAGGTGGTTCAATCTTGAAAGGCAGAGAGCAGAATCAGCGTGGCTTGCCTTCCGGAATAAACACATAGCCAAGGCCCCATACGGTCTGGATGTAAAGCGGCGTGGATGGATCAGGTTCGATCAGTTTGCGCAGTCGCGAGATTTGTACATCCAGGCTGCGGTCGAAGACTTCATACTCGCGGCCGCGTGCCAGTTCCATCAGCTTTTCGCGCGACAGTGGCTGACGAGCGTGACGTGCGAAGACCTTAAGCACCGAAAATTCGCCGGTGGTCAGTGGCACGGTTTCGCCATTCTTCTTGAGCGTGCGCGTACCAAGATCAAGTTCGAAGTCGCCAAACGTGAAGGATTGTGGCGTTTCGGACGGTGCACCCGGAATCTCATCCGGCCCAACACGACGCAGTACGGCATTGATACGTGCGACGAGCTCGCGCGGATTGAAGGGTTTGGGCAGATAGTCGTCGGCACCCATCTCGAGGCCAACGATGCGGTCGACGTCTTCGCCTTTAGCGGTCAGCATGATGATCGGTGTCTTATCTCCCGCACCGCGCAGGCGACGGCAGATCGACAGGCCGTCTTCGCCCGGCAACATCAGGTCGAGAACCAGCAAATCGTAGCGTTCACGCAACCAGAGTTTATTCATGGCTTGCGCGTTTTCAGCGACGACGACCTGGAAACCTTGCTCCGCAAGATAGCGTCGCAGCAGGTCGCGCAGGCGCAGATCGTCATCAACCACCAGCACTTTGGTCTGATGGGCATTGGTGATGTGGGTTGTGTCGTTCATGATCGCATTTGTCGTAGTCATGTCGATATGGTAACTTCAGAACTCATTAAGGGTAACGCTTGCAGCGCAAGGCATTACAAAGTGTTACAACCTTTACGGAAAAGCGCTTCGGCGCAGAGGATAAGCGGCCTACACTTTAGCCATGGAGGTTAGGTGTCTGGCCAGTTTGTCCGGCACGCAAAATCATGATGAATAGTACAGTGAAAAAAACGGGATGGATGCTGTTGCTGGTTGCGGCGTTGAGTGCAACGGGCGCAGTTTCTGCGCAATCACGTTATTTTGACAGCAACTACGGTGCACAGCAGCGCGATTCACGCGGGGATCCACGCGGTCGTGGTGCGGATCAGCGACAAAACGCAGATCGTATGCGTGAGGAGCAGTCGCAGCGTCGTAATGATCGTATGTCGCCGGACGAGCGCCGCGCCTTGCGTCAGCAGATTGATGAAGCGGGGCGCGATATTTATCGACGTCGCTGATCGGGAAACCGTGGCAGCGCTCGTAGCTGCGAGAGCGCATAAAGAAAACGGCGGACTGGAAAGTCCGCCGTTTTCATTTTGAATCGGTACTGGGCTCTGTCTCAGGCCACGATATGACGGCCAATCGATTTACTGCCTGATTGTCCTTTGGGGCCGTAGGTCGAGCCGCCTTGCTCGTTGCCGTGCTGGAGTACATTGAGCACGGCCTGATTGCGGGCCATCTGTTTGTTGATCAGAGTGCCGTTGATGCGATTGATTTCCTTGGCTTCTTCGGCGATGGTAATCAGCTTTTTCCAGGCTTCGCTGGCGCCAGCGGGCGCGGCAGTCGTTGCCAGCCATGCCTGCATGCCGATTTCGGAGGCGTCGTGACCGGCAGCGGCGAGTGCATCGTGGCGTTGTGATGCCAGTTCGGCCATTTTTGCGGCGGCTAATGCCTTGGGCTCGGTCAGCGCAGCAATGCGCTCGATATCGGCAGCGATCAACAGTTTCTGTTCCTGTTCCAGCAGACTGGTGAGGGCGAGCATGGCTTCTTGCTCGTCAATCAAGGTTACTGCCGGGCTGGTGCCGAACGCGCTCATGTTTATCTCCGTGTGGAGATCAAGTCCTTAACCGTGTCCATCAATCCGTCAGCAACGCTTTCCGCATTGACCTTGAACTGACCGCCAGCAATCGCTGCCTTGATCTCATCGACTTTTTTCGCATCGAACACGCCTGCACTACCAGACTGGCTGGTCAATGCTTTGGCTTGTGTCGATAACGTCACATTGTCGGTCGACGTTTTGCCGGTGGCATCGGTCTTTTCTGCACCTTTGCCAGCGCGGGTTTGCGTCGTTCCAACGCCTATTCCTGCAATTTTCTTGCTAGCGTCATCAATTTTCACGGTACTACTCCAAGTGTATGCGGCAAAACGCCTATCTCTGCATGGTCTATCGGCGTGTTCTGGATAAACTTTAGACCTAAATGGAGGGTACGTAAATGGTACGTGATGCGCGTCCTTCTTAATATGTCATATCGACAATGCCGCCGAGCTTGGCAATGCCTGTCAGTACTTGTCCGCTTTGGGTCCGTACCTGGGTCATTTGGCCTTCATTGGCATTGTTCAGGGCGCGTGCTTCGCTGCTTACACTAAAGCCGGCACCGTTATAGACCACGCGCACGGATTGTCCCTGATGGATGGCTTGCTGGTTACGCAAGGCATCTTGCCGAACCGGCGCGCCAAGCCGCACGGACGAGGTCACGGTGCGGCCCACGGCTTGCGATGCATCGACAATAATTCCTGCAGGCAACATTGTCAGATCGCCTTTGACCTTGGCCAGATCGCTTTCCATGATGGTCTGACCTTGCGCCAGCGGTACGGCTGCCACCACATAGTCACCGGTTACATGGACGGTCGCCTGTACATAAATTGTCCAGTTTGGTGCGCTGCAGCGAACACCGACCGTTGTTTTTCCCCAGGCCTTGTTGGCAGGCGACAGAAAGCCTTGTGGTGCAGGACATGCCGGCATTTTGAGGCGTGGATCGATCGCGCCCACAACGACCTTGATTTCTCCGGGCAGACCAACAGCCTGTGTTGTCAGAAAACGTTCCACGGTCTGCTTGATCACGCCAATATCCTGGCGCGGTGGCTCCGCCGTCTGGGCAATGGCTGTCTGGGCAAACAAGCCCAGGGCGGCAATCACGATTCCGAGATAAGCATTCATGGCGGTTCCATGGTTTTAGACCTCGATCATGGTACCGATTACGGTCTCGCGCAAAGCGATGAATAAGGCAGATTTTTGTCCTCTTATCGTTTGATGAAAGTGCTTTTCTGCTCCGTATGATCCACGCTATAGAAATCCATGACCGGTCATCCGTCCGGCATGTTCTGTGGAGGCTGCGATGGGAAAAATTGACGACATGATGCGGTTTCACGAGACGGCACTGAGTTTGCGCGCACAGCGCCAACAGTTGCTGGCTTCGAATATTGCCAATGCCGACACACCGAATTTCAAGGCGCGCGATATCGACTTCAACGCGGCGTTGCAAGGTGCCATTTCCAAAGCGGGCGGAACGATCGCGGCCAGTACGGCGGGCCCGGTGGCGGCAAGCACAGCAAGTGGCGTGAGCGCTCATGAGGTCCTGCGAACCTCGACCGCACACATGGTTTCGACCAGCGGGCGGGGTGCCATTGGTGGTGCAGCCATCAAGTATATGACGGAGCAGCAAGGGAATATTGACGGCAATACCGTTGATATGGATGTGCAACGCAATCAGTTCACCGATAACGCCATGCGTTACGAAGTCAGCTTGACCATGGCTTCGTCCAAGATCAAGGGACTGATGAGCGCAATTCAGGGGCAATAATCATGTCGCTATTTAACATCTTCAATGTGGCTGGCTCGGCCATGAGTGCCCAGAGTCAGCGTCTGAATGTCGTTACCAGCAATATCGCCAACGCTGAAAGCACGACCAGCGCCGATGGCAAGACCTATCGTGCCAAGCAGGTCGAGTTCATGGCGACGCCGGGCAAGGATGCTTCGGCGACCGGCGTGCGCGTGACGCGTGTAGTCGAAGACACTTCTCCATTGAAGGTCGTATTCGATCCCAAGCATCCCAATGCGGATGCGACCGGCCATGTGTCCATGCCGAACGTCAATGTGGTGGAAGAAATGGTCAACATGATTTCCGCTTCCCGTTCCTATCAAACCAACGTCGAGACCATGAATACGGCCAAGACAATGCTTCTCAAAACGCTGACGCTTGGTCAGTAACGTAAGGATCTCTCATGACAACCGTTTCCAACACCTTGCCGCAATCCGTTCTGGATGCCATGAACGGCACCGGCACAACGACCAGCAAGACATCGACGGAAGAGGCGCAGGATCGCTTCCTCAAGTTGCTCGTCACGCAGATGCAGAATCAGGATCCGCTGAATCCGATGGATAACGCCGAGGTAACAAGTCAGATGGCGCAGCTATCCACGGTGACCGGGATTGACAAGCTCAACTCGACACTGGAGTCGCTGATCAGCAGTTCGGCAGCCAACAATTCGCTACAGGCAGCCAACCTGATTGGTCGTGGTGTGCTGAGCTCAGGTAACCAGATTTCGCTGGCAGATGAGAAGGGCATCATGGGCGTGGAATTCTCCGGCCCGGTAGACGCTGCACAAGTCATCATCAAGGATGCATCGGGCAACGTGGTACATACCGTTGATCTCGGCGCGCAGGAAGCTGGTCCGATTCCATTGCTGTGGGATGGCACCACCTCGTCGGGCGAGAAAGCTGCCGATGGCACTTATACCTTTGAAGTCAAAGCCACCTTGGCCGGTAGCGCGGTGGCGACCACGCCATTGCAGTTTGGTGTGGTGACGGCGGTGACTACTAATAGCGACGGAGCCAAGGTCAGCGTGCCTGGCCTCGGCGCGCTCGATGTATCCAAGATTCGTCAAGTTCTTTAACAGCGACACTTAACCCAGGAGAAATGCAATGAGTTTTCAGCAAGGTTTGAGCGGTTTAAGTGCCGCTTCACAAAGTCTCGAAGCCATCGGTCACAACGTCGCCAATGCGAACACGATCGGTTTCAAACAGTCGCAGATTCAGTTTGCCGATATCTATGCAGGCACCTTGATCGGATCGGGTGGCAACCAGATCGGTATCGGTACTCAGGTATCGCGTGTCGCGCAGTTGTTCAGCCAGGGCAATATCAGCAAATCTGATAATCCACTGGATATGGCGATTAGCGGTAACGGTTTCTTCCGTATGAGCACAGGCGGTGCCATTACGTACACACGTAACGGTCAGTTCACTCTGAGCAAGGAAGGCTATATCGAAAATGCGGCCGGTGCGCGTCTGACCGGTTACATGGCTGATGCGAATGGCGTGATTGCGATTGGTGCGCCAGGCGAGCTTGTCATCAATAAGGCCGATCTGTCGCCAGAAGCCAGTACCGAGTATGAACTCAAGCTCACACTGGATTCGCGTAAGGGCAATCTGGTCAGTGCCGACTTTAACCCGGATGATCCTGCTACGTTCAGTGATTCAACCTCTGCACCAGTCTATGACAGCTTGGGTAACGTACATACCTTGCGTACTTTCTACGTCAAAACCGGCGCAGGTACCTGGGATGTGTATGCGACAAATGACGGTGTGCCAGTTCCTACCGGTTCAACGCCAGAAGGCTTGATCGGTAACATGACCTTCAATAATGGCGGTGTTTTGACCAGTGTGTCGACCATGGATGTGCCTATGGTGGTGACAACCGGTGCGGCTACGCCTTACACCATCACGATTGATCAAGCTGGTACGCAACAGTTTGCACAGGACTTCGGTGTAAGCCGTCAACTGCCGAACGGTTTTGCTGCCGGTACGCTGGTGGATTTCAGCGTGTCCTCCAATGGTGAAATCGTTGGTCGTTACTCGAATGGGCAGACCAATTTGCTGGGGCAGGTCATTCTGGCGAACTTTGCCAATCCGAATGGTTTGCAAAACCGTGGTGACAATCAGTGGGTCGAGACTTCGGAATCAGGCGTGCCAATGGTCAGTACCCCAGGCAGCAGCGGTTTGGGTGCTGTGCAATCGTCACGTGTGGAAGAGTCCAACGTCGATCTGACTGCTGAACTGGTCAACATGATCACTGCACAACGTTACTACCAGGCGAACGCTCAGACCATCAAGACGCAGGATCAGATCCTGCAGACGCTGGTCAACCTGCGTTAAACGTCGTTTTAATCGAGTTGTATGGATGACCGCGTTCGTTTTCATTGTAGGAAACGAACGCGTGTGTCGGGAGAGATGAGATGGATCGTCTGATATATACCGCGATGACCGGTGCCAAGCAGATTCTGGAACAGCAGGCAACGACGTCGAACAATCTGGCCAATGTGTCGACCAATGGTTTTCGTGCGCAGCTTGATACGTTCCGTGCGGTTCCTGTGGTGGGTGCCGATTTGCCGACGCGTTCCTACGTTGTGGATTCGACGGTAGGTACCGACTTCCGCTCCGGCGCGATTCAGCATACGGGACGCGATCTCGACGTCGCCATCAAGGGCAAGGGCTGGTTTGCGGTCGAACGCGCAGATGGTACGGAAGGCTATACGCGTTCAGGTAGTCTGAAGATCAACGAAAACGGCGTATTGCAGACACAGAGCGGCCAGAATGTGGTCGGTGACGGCGGCCCGATCACGATTCCACCCGATACGCATTTCACGATTGGCAAGGATGGCACGATTTCGACGGTGCAGGCTGGTTCTGTACCGGGCGCCACGATTCAGCTCGCTCGTCTGAAACTGGTGAATCCGCCGGAAGAGGAACTGGTACGTGGTACGGATGGCTTGTTTGTCATGCGGAACGGCGATGCAGTAGAGCCGGACGCCAATGTCAGTGTCGTGGGCGGTGCAATTGAAGGCAGTAATGTCAACGTTGTGGATGCCATGGTGAACATGATCAGTCTGTCAAGACAGTTCGAGGTCCACATGAATTTGCTCAAACACGCTGAAAGTAACGCGGCAAAAGCCACTGAGTTCCTCGCTTTGAATTAATGCGACCACAGGCAAAATGACGATGGGTAAAAGGTCGTTTGAAGGTTTGCCGAAACGGAGAATGAAATGATTCGCTCACTATGGATTTCCAAGACAGGTCTGGATGCGCAACAAACGCAGATGGACGTGATCTCGAACAACCTGGCAAACGTCAGCACGACCGGTTTCAAGAAATCGCGCGCCGTATTTGAAGACTTGCTCTATCAGACCATGCGCCAGCCGGGTGCGGCGTCGTCGCAACAGACGCAGTTGCCAACCGGTTTGCAACTCGGTACCGGTGTGCAACTGGTGGCAACCGAACGTGTGCATACGCAAGGCAATCTGCAAAAAACCGATGATGCGCGTGATGTCGCGATTCGCGGCGACGGCTTCTTCCAGGTTTCCATGCCGGATGGCACGCTGGCTTACACGCGCGACGGTTCGTTCAAGACCAACAATCAGGGACAGTTGACCACCTCGAGCGGCTTTCCAATCGAGCCGGCGATTGTAGTACCTGAAAATGCCACCAGTCTGACCATTTCGCGTGATGGTATTGTCAGTGTGACGACCGCAGACAATCCGGCCAATCTCGAGATTGGCGCCATTCAGTTGGCGACCTTCATCAATCCGGGTGGTCTGGAAAGCAAGGGTGAAAACCTGTATGTGGAAACCACGGCATCGGGTACCCCCATTACCAACGTGCCGGGCTCCAATGGTGCCGGTCTGTTGCAACAGAATTATGTCGAGACGTCCAACGTGAACGTCGTCGAAGAACTCGTCAGCATGATTCAGACGCAACGTGCTTACGAAATCAATAGCAAGGCCATCACGACATCGGATCAGATGTTGCAGCGTCTGACCCAGATCTGATGGCATCTGATTGATAAAGGAACTGCGATGAAATTTTCTCTGCTGGCAGTCATCGTGACTGCAGGTTCGCTCCTTGCTGGTTGCAGCACCCTGCCGGAAACGGTGGTGCAAGGGCCGCTGACCACACGCCCGCAAACCGCGGCGACCATGACGCCGCCGACCAATGGCGCGATTTTCCAGACAGCCAGCTATCGTCCGATTTTTGAAGATCGCCGTGCACGTCTGATCGGCGATACGATCACGATCGTCATCAATGAACGTAGCAGTGCAGGCAAACTGGCGGGCAGCTCCGGCAGCAAGACCGGCACGGTTGCTGCGGCTGCACCGAATATTTTCGGCCTGCTGCCAGGCATCACCGGCGCACTGGATGCCAGTGCATCGACATCCTCGAAGTTTGAAGACAAGGGCGCTGTGACGTCGAGCAACAACTTCGCCAGCACGCTGACGGTCACCGTGATCGATGTGCTGTCCAACGGTAATCTGGTTGTGGCAGGCGAAAAACAGGTCTCGCTCGACAAAGGCGCGGAATTTATCCGTTTTTCCGGCGTGGTTGATCCGAGCACGGTTTCTGGCAACAACATGGTTTCGTCGACCAGCGTCGCCGATGCGCGTATTGAATACCGTACCAACAGCCGTATCGATGCTGCGGCCGTGATGAACATGCTGTCGCGCTTTTTCTTCAGCGTCGTCCCGCTTTGATCGCGTGGATGCAATAAGGATGATCATGAAACTCTCCCGTTTACTCATCGCAAAGTCGCTCCTTACGCTGACTTGTGCAGCAACACTGGCTTTGTCAGTGCAGCCGGCACAGGCCGCGCAACGTTTGCTCGATATGGCCAGCGTGCAGGGCGTTCGTGAAAACCAATTGATCGGTTACGGTCTGGTTGTTGGTCTGGACGGTAGTGGTGACCAGACAACCCAGACGCCATTTACGGTGCAAAGCGTGGTCAGCATGCTCAAGCAAATGGGCATCAACATGCCTGCCGGCACCAATATGCAGTTGAAGAACGTCGCGGCTGTCATGGTGACGACCTCGCTGCCCGCATTTGCCCAGCCTGGACAGACACTCGACATCACCGTGTCGTCGATGGGTAATGCCAAGAGTCTGCGCGGCGGTACCTTGCTAATGACGCCGCTGAAAGGTGCGGACGGACAGATTTACGGTATGGCGCAAGGTAATGTCGTGGTGGGCGGTGCCGGTGCGGCAGCCAACGGCAGCAAGGCACAGATCAACCACCTCGGCGTTGGCCGCATCTCTGCTGGTGCGACCGTCGAGCGTGCTGTACCGACCATGCTGGGGCAGGATGGCTCGATTTTTCTGGAATTGAAGGAAAGCAGTTTTTCAAATGCAAGTCGTGTGGTGGAAGCAGTCAATGCCCGCTTTGGTCCGGGTACGGCTTCGGCACAGGATGGTCGCGTGATTCGTGTGCAGGCACCACAAGCCAACGATTCGCGCGTCGCGTTTCTGGGCGCGCTGGAAAGCATCAATGTCACGCCGGCCCAGGTTCCCGCCAAGGTCATCATGAATGCGCGGACCGGATCGGTCGTCATGAATCAGGCCGTCACGCTGGATACCTGCGCCGTATCGCACGGCAACCTGTCGGTCGTGATCAATACGCAACCCGTGATCAGCCAGCCAGCGCCGTTCTCCGGTGGTCAGACGGTTGTTGCTCAACAATCACAGATTGAAATCAACAAGGATCCGGGCAAAGTCATTCTGTTGAAGAATTCGGCATCACTCGCCGACGTGGTCAAAGCGCTGAACTCCATTGGCGCCACGCCACAGGACTTGCTGGCGATTCTGCAGGCGATGAAGGCATCGGGCTCCTTGCGCGCCGAGCTGGAAATCATCTGATCCCTGCGGATATTCGTTCATGATCACGCCGACCGATTCCACTGCCAGCCTGGCGATCGATACCAAGAGTATCGAGTCGCTCAAGCAGTCAGCCAAGCAGAATTCCCCGGAATCGCTGAAGGCGGCGGCACAGCAGTTTGAAGCCCTGTTCGTCAACATGATGTTGAAGAGCATGCGTGACGCGACGCCCCAAGAAGGCCTGTTCGACAATCAACAAACCAAGATGTATCAGTCCATGCTGGACCAGCAGCTGGGCCAGAACATGGCTAGCCGAGGCATCGGACTGGCGGATGTGCTGATCCGTCAGTTGTCGATCAATCAGGGTAGTGATGACGGCACCAATGGTAGTGGTGGCGTACAGACCGGCCTGAGCGATATGGTGAGAACCGATCTGCTGCAGTCGATGGCACCGCGCACCGTGAAGCCTTCGCCGCGTACGGCAGAAGAAGCGGGCGCTGCGATTACGTCGAGCTCCTCGTCCCGACCTGCCCACGTCAAGGCGTTTCAGGAAAAACTGACGTCCCATGCCGAAGAGGCAAGCCGTACGACCGGCATTCCGGCTGAATTCATGCTGGGGCAGGCAGCACTGGAAAGTGGCTGGGGCAAGCGGATGATCCGCACGACCGATGGCACCAACAGTCATAACCTGTTTGGCATCAAGGCAACGGCCAGCTGGAAAGGCAAGACTGTCGACGCGGTAACAACCGAATATGTGGATGGCGTGCCGCAGAAACGGGTGGAAAAATTCCGGGCGTATGACTCTTATGCCGATTCTTTCCGGGATTACGCCAATCTGCTGCGCAATAATCCGCGTTATGAAAAAGTGATCGCCAATGCCAGCGATGTAGAAGGATTTGCGAAGGGACTGCAGCGAGCCGGCTATGCAACCGATCCGAACTACGCAGCTAAACTGACGAACATCATCAAGACGAACTTTTCGTCTTGAGCAAATGTCACGGCGCTCAAGTTTCTTGAGAACCTGCCGTACATACAGGTAACGACTTAAAAGACAGATCATGGCCAATATCCTCAGTATCGCCAAGACAGGACTTGCCGCCGCCCAGATCGGGATGGCGACGACGGCACACAATATTGCGAATCAGGCAACACCTGGATACAACCGTCAGCAAGTCATTCAGACAGCGTTGAGCGATATGACCGAGGGTGGTGGCTACTCCGGCATCGGTACCTCGGTGCAGGGCATCCAGCGGGTTTACAACTCCTTTCTCGCCACACAGACGATTGCAGCGCAGTCGTCCGCCAGCCAACAGACTTCGTACTACGCGCAGATCAATAAACTCAACAACATGGTCGCCGATTCCAGCGCCGGGTTGTCGCCTGTTCTGCAAAGCTTTTTTGCCGGTGTGCAGGACCTCGTCAACAATCCGGGTTTGCCGGCATCGCGTCAGGCCATGCTGTCCAGTGCAGAATCGCTGGCGGCACGTTTCCAAAGCCTGAGTGCGCAGATCCAGGGCATGCGTGACGGCGTAAATACCGAAATCACGGCTTCTGTCACCAATATCAATTCCTACGCCAAGCAGATTGCCCAGTTGAACGAGGCGATTGCCAAGGCACAAAGCGGCACAGGTCAACAACCTAACGATTTGCTCGATCAACGCGATTACATCGTGTCGTTGCTGGCAAAAGAGACCAAGGTCACCGTCGTCAAGCAGGAAACCGGTTACGGCGTCTTCATTGGTAATGGTCAGCCACTGGTCATCGGCAAGGACGCACAGGAGCTGAGCATCATGTCGTCGACGACAGATGCCGGACGTCTGCAGGTTGGTTATTCGGTCAACGGTACCGTTGTCGCGATTCCTGAAACGGCAATCACGGGCGGCAATCTGGGCGGCCTGTTTGAATATCGCTCGAAAACGCTGGATCAGGTTCAAAACTCCTTGGGCCGTATCGCGATCGGTCTGGCAACGACCTTTAACGATCAGCACAAACTCGGGCAGGATCAGAACGGCAATATGGGGACCGACATGTTTTATGTCGGGACGCCGGATGTCGCCGCCGGCGGCAGCAACTCGGCCGGTTCCGGTGTGACCGCTACGTTCTCCAATGTTGGTGCATTGACGACCAATGACTATCGTCTGTCGTACGATGGCAGTAACTACCGCATCACCACCTTGCCGGACAACGTTGTCAGTTATGCCGGCACAACGTTCCCTGCGAATTTCATTCCTGGTGTCTCGCTGTCCCTGACCAGCATGGCTGCAGGCGACGAATTCATGATTCGTCCGACGGCGACGGGTGCAGCGGACTTCAAGGTGTTGATCAAGGACACGGCAATGATTGCCGCGGCAGCACCGATTGTGACTGGTGCCACGACGACCAATTCCGGCAATGCGACGATCAGTGCAGGTTCGGTCGCTGCGGGTTTTGCGCAAAGCAATCTGTCGCCGACAGTGACGCTGAGCTATGACGCGGCAACCGGCACATTCAGTGGGTTCCCCGCCGGCATGGATGTGACGGTGACCGTTAACGGTACGCCGACGACTTATGCCGCTGGCACGCCTGTCCCCTATACGGCAGGGGCGACCATCGCCTTCGGCGGTGCGCAAGTACAGATTTCGGGAACACCAGCCGATGGCGATACTTTCACGATTGGCCAGAACGTCAACGGCAGTGGTGACAATCGCAATATGCTGGCGTTAGGTGAATTGCAGACAAAGAATGTTCTGCAGGGCGGCACGGCAAGCTATAACAGTGCTTATGCTCAGCTCGTCAGTCTGGTTGGTAACAAGACGCGCGAAGTGCAGGTCAACAGCGAGGCGGATGGCGCATTGCTCAAGCAATTGCAGGACGCGCAGCAATCGGAATCCGGCGTCAATCTTGATGAAGAGGCGACCAATTTGCTGCGTTATCAGCAAGCCTACCAGGCGGCAGGCAAGGTCATGCAGGCCGTCAGCGACATGTTTGATGTCCTGATCGCGCTGGGCGGTCGTTAAGGAGAGTAGGCAATGCGTATCAGCACCAGCATGATTTTTGAGTCGGGCTCCAGTCGTTTGTCCGATCTGCAGTCGCAATTGATGCGCACGCAACAGCAGATTTCAACCAACAAACGCGTGCTCACACCTGCGGATGATCCGATTGCAGCGGCGTCTGCCATCAATCTGGGGCAGGCTATTTCGATGAACGATCAGTTTGCGGTCAATCGCAAGAACGCCACGAGCACCTTGTCCGAGCAGGAAAGTATTCTTAACAGCGTCGCGTCGTTGCTGCAATCGGTCAAGGATGCCGTGGTTGGTGCCGGTAATGCCTCGATGAGCGACGAGCAGCGCAAACTCTATCTGGCGCAACTCAACAGCAACTATGATGAATTGCTCGGTCTCGCCAACACGCGCGATGCCAAGGGCGATTACGTCTTTTCCGGCTACAGCACCAGCACCGCGCCTTTCACCAAAACAGATACGGGTGCCACCTACAATGGCGATCAGGGCGAACGCATGATGCAGGTTGGCGCATCGCGCCAGCTCTCGACCAGTAATTCTGGCACCCAGATCTTTGAAAGCACGCTGACAGGTAACGGCCGTTTTACGACTGCGGCATCCGCTGCGAACACGGGCAGTGGCGTCATCGATATTGGCTCGGTTTATGACAATACCTTGCTCAATGGCGGCCAATACACGCTGAACTTCGATGTCGATCCATTGACCGAAGAAGTGACTTACACCGTGACGGAAATGCCGGCAGGTACCACCTCCGCACCGCAAGCTTATGTCAGCGAGCAGCCAATCAAGATCAATGGCATGCAGTTCACGATCAAGGGAAATCCGGCTGCTGGTGATACCTTTACCGTTGAACCGAGCAAGAGCCAAAGTATTTTCACGACGATCAAGGATTTGATCACCGCGATCAATTCACCAGGCACGGGCGAGATTAATCAGGCTGCGCTCGCCAATGCGCTGTCGGTCGCGAATAATCATATTGATCGCACACTGGACACGATTTCGTCGACCCGCAGCTCGATCGGTTCTCGTCTGAATGAAATCGAGAATCTCGACAATACCGGTACTGATTTGAAACTGCAGTACACGCAGACCCTGTCCGATCTGCAGGATATCGATCTGGTCGAAGCCTATTCGCTCTTTACCCAGCAACAGTACACTTTGCAGGCTGCGCAACAGTCTTACATCAAGCTCACCGGGCTGTCGCTGTTCAATTACATCTGATGAACGCGTATAGTCATCAATAAAAAAGCCGCTGATCAAGCGGCTTTTTTTTATGGTGTGAGATTTGTCCTGATGCATCAATTGATCGGGGCAAGTGCAATGGTGATGCGGTTCATTGCTTCAATTCCTTCCTGAAGCAAGTTGATGATTGGATTCATCAGATAAGGCAGCACGGCAACGATCATCAGGAAACCGACACTGATCGTGATTGGAAAGCCGATACCGAAAATATTCAGTTGCGGTGCAGTTCGCGTCAAGATACCGAGCGCCGTATTGGTGATCAGCAATGCGGCGACGATAGGCAAGGATAATTGCACGCCCGCGCTGAAAATCCGTCCGCCCCAGCTGGCAAGTTGAAATATCCCGGCATTCGATACGAATTTCTCTGAAATCGGCAGCAGATCAAAGCTTTGGGCCAGGGTAGAGAGCAAAACCAGATGCAGATTGGTCGCCAGATAAATCATCAAGGTCAGCAATGCCAGGAATTGACTGATCGCGGATGAGCGGGCACGGGTCTGCGGATCAAAAAAACTCGCAAAACCGAGGCCCATCGTCATACCGATAATCTCGCCGGCCATCTCGACGCCGGCAAATACAATACGCATGGCGAAGCCGATGGCCAGACCGATCACGAGTTGCTGCATCAGAATCAGCACCCCCTGCAGCGACATCGGATCGAGCGCCGGCACGGCTGGCACGGTTGGTGCAATAATCATTGCCAACAAGACGCCCAGTGCAATCTTGACGCGAGCCGGAACGCTGACGTTACCGAACAAGGGGGCCACGGCAATGACACCCATGATGCGCGTCAAGGGCCAGATAAAGCCGGAAATCCAGGTGTAAAGGTCGGCGCTGGAGACGGAAATCATGCCGTGACCGGGTGACGATACCGTTGCTGTCTCAACTGACGAACAGCGGAATATTGGTGAACATCTGACGCATGTAATCCAGCATGATCGACAGCATCCACGGACCGGCGATGATCAGGGCAATCAAGATGCCAACCAGTTTGGGAATGAAAGACAGCGTCTGTTCATTGATCTGTGTCGCGGCCTGGAAAATACTGACGACCAGACCGATTGCCAGTGCGATCAGCAACATCGGTGCAGCAACCATCAACAGGACTTCGATGGCCTGACGGCCCATGGTCAATACGCTTTCGGGGGTCATGCCGGCATCCCTAATAAAAACTCTGTGCCAGCGAACCGATCAGCAACTGCCAGCCATCGACCAGTACAAACAGCATCAGCTTGAAGGGGAGTGCCACAATCGCGGGCGACACCATCATCATACCCATCGACATCAGCACGCTGGCCACCACCATATCGATAATCAGAAACGGGATGAAGATCGCAAAACTGATCTGAAAAGCCGTTTTCAATTCACTGGTGATAAATGCAGGAACCAGTACACGAAGGGGAATATCTTCCGGCCCCTGCAGTTCAGGACTGTTCGACAATTTCACATACAGTGCCAGATCAGTTTCGCGTGTCTGCTTGACCATGAATTCCTTCAGCGGGCCCGCACCGCGCTCCATGGCTTCCTGAATCTGGATCTTGTTTTCCGAAAATGGCTGATAGGCATCGGTATAAATCCGATCAAGCACCGGACTCATGACAAACAGCGTCAGAAACAAGGCCAGGCCGATGATGACCTGATTCGGTGGTGCACTTTGCGTGCCGAGCGCCTGACGCAGCAGCGACAACACAATGACGATACGCGTAAAGCTCGTCATCATCAGCAATACTGCTGGCAGGAAGGAAAGACTGGTCAGCAGAATCAGCGTTTGCAGACTCAGCGAGTAAGTTTGTCCGCCGCCTGGTGCCGGTGTGCTGGTCAACGCAGGCAAGCCTTGTTGCGCCAGAGCGGCAACAGGCATCGCCAGCAGCAGAAATGCAAAGGCACGGCGCAGAAAAGCGTGATTAGCCATTGCGTTTATCCATTGTCTTGGCAAGCCAGTTGGAGAAGTTTTTGGCAGGTTCCGCATCCGTCGCGATGCTGGTTTCCTGCTTGGTCATGGTTGCCAGTGCGTTCACGCGGCCCGGCGCCACGCCGACCACGATCCATTGATCGGCAATCTCGACGACTACGACGCGTTCCCTCGTACCGACACTGACACCACCGACGATGCGAATGTCCGAGTTACCCAAAACCTTGCTGGCATTGAAGCGGCGCAATACCCAAGCCAGCAGGGCCATCAGGGCGAGCACAACAATCAGGCCAAACAGTACCTGCAGCAGATTGCCGGCTGAAGAGGCAGAAGGAAGGGCGGACGGTGCCTTGGCGGTGACAGCGGCGGCGGCATCCAGCGACAACAATGGCAGCGCGGAGGCTGCCAGTACGGTGAGCAAGCGGCGGCGCATCAGCGATTCAGCTTGCGAATGCGTTCGGAGGGCGAAATGATGTCTGTCAGGCGAATACCGAACTTGTCATTAACGACAACCACCTCACCCTGAGCGATCAGACAGCCGTTGACCAGGACATCCATCGGCTCACCGGCCAGACCATCGAGCTCCACGACGGAACCTTGTGCCAGTTGCAGCAGATTCTTGATCGCAATCTTGGTGCGTCCCAGTTCAACCGTCAGCTGCACCGGAATATCGAGGATGAAGTCGATATCGTTGTGCGTTCCGGTTTTCAGGTCGCCGCCGGAGAAATCCTTGAACACCGTGGCAGTCGCCGGTTTTCCCTGGAGCGCGGCGGTTTCTGCCTGCTCCTGCTCGGCCATTGCGGCACCCCAGTCATCTTCTGCTGCTGTTTGATTTTCATCCGCCATGTTCTTCTCCTTGCGTTGAGTCGTTTGCGCTATAGATCAGTTTTTCCACGCGCAATGCATATTGTCCGTTGAGTTTGCCGTAGGAACATTCCATCACCGGTACACCATCGACTTCGGCTGTGACGCGTTCCGGAACGGTGATGGGAATAACGTCGCCTGCCTTCATATTCAGAATGTCGCCAAGCGTGACATTGGCTGAACCCATGTTGGCCAAAATCTCCACCTCGGCTGTCTGGATCTGCTGCGTCATCAGACGAATCCAGCGTTTATCCATTTCCAGCGTTTCACCCTGCATGCTGCTGGTCAGCAGATCACGGATCGGTTCGATCATCGAGTAGGGCACGCAGAAGTGCATGTCGCCGCTGACCGGACCCAGTTCGATGGTAAAAGTGGTCGAGACCACCACCTCGTTCGGCGTGGCGATGTTGGCAAACTGGGTATTCATCTCGGAACGAATGTATTCGAACTCGACCGGATACACAGGCTCCCATGACTTGGCATAGGTATCGAAAATAATCGCGAGAATACGCTGGATGATGCGCTGCTCGGTTTGCGTAAAGTCGCGACCTTCAACCCGCGTATGAAAACGGCCATCCCCGCCAAACAGGTTGTCAACCAGCAGAAAAACCAGATTCGGATCGAGCACAATCAATCCGGTGCCGCGCAGCGGTTTCATGTGGACCAGATTCAGATTGGTCGGCACGACCAGATTGCGGATGAACTCGCTGTACTTGGAAACGCGGACCGGACCAATCGAGACTTCGGCGCTGCGATGCAGAAAATTGAACAGGCCGATACGCAACAGACGCGAGAAACGCTCGTTGATGATTTCCAGGGTCGGCATGCGGCCGCGTACGATACGTTCCTGCGTCGCCAGATTGTAGGGGCGAACGCCGGACGTATCTTCTTGCTTGCCGTTGTCATCCTGATCGCCATTGACGCCTTTCAGGAGTGCATCGACTTCTTCCTGGGAAAGAAAATTATCGGCCATGATTTACTTATTGCACGACGAATGAAGTAAACAACACACTCATCACCTTCACACTCGGACCGCCGGGCGAAAATGGCTGACCCAGCGAATCGATGATTTCCTGTGCCAGCTTGTTCTTGCCTTCTGCCGACAGGATGTCCGATGCCTTTTTGCTGGACAGCAAAAGAAGCAGGCGGCTGCGGACATGCGGCATATACAGCTTGATCAGATCGACCTGCTCCTGTCCGGCAAGTTGCAAGGTCAGGCCGGTTTGCAGGAAGCGCTCTCCCTCTTCGGATTGCAGATTGACGGTAAAGACATCCATCGGCAGGAAGACGGGTGGCTTGGGTGCTTGCGCCTTGGCTTCTTGATGTTCGGCAGGCGCCTTGTTAAAGACCAGAAAGTACCAAGCTGCTGCACCACCTGCACCCAGTACGACGACCAGAATCAGGATGATGAGCATGAGTTTGGATTTCTTCGGCTTGCTTTCCGAATCCTCAGCTTTTTTGGGAGCGCCTTTGCCCGATGTTGCCATCTGTTTTCCTCAAGTACGTCACGGTGCAATACAAGACTGCAATCAACACCATGCCATTATTAAAAAAAAACGACACGCAGGATGCGCTGAAAAGAGAGGCGAACATGGACCAGTTCGGCGTATTCACAAGGATGGCATCCTGAGGTCGCTCGAGTTTGGCTGCACTGATCTGCCGGCAAGGCGATGACGAGTGCGCTACTCAGGTTGCTATTAAACCATTATTAGCAGCGCACGACACCCGCCTTATGGGAAAACAACACGATTTTTTCTCTCTCATGCAACCTGCCGCCGGCTATCCAGCAATACAGGCGCAGGCGAGAGAGTAAGGGAGGGGAAAGTGCGGGGTCAGGCGAAGGTGTCGACCATGCCGGTACCACTGGTTGTAACGGTGGCCTGGCTGACGATCGGGGCCGCTTCCACCTGCGACGATGCGCGGCTGCCGCGACCGTTTTGCTGTGAGTCGGCAAAGGCATTGCTTTGCTGGTTGGACGAACCGGCACTGACGCTGGATTCGCTCAACTGAATACCTGCATCGTTCAACATCTCGCGCAAGCGTGGCATGGCAGCTTCCAGTGCGTGTCGTACTTCAGGCTGTGGCGCGGTGAAGTTGGCGGTTGCCTGATTGTTATGCACGTTCACGGTCACTTGCATTGGCCCCAAATCCGGCGGATTGAGCGTCAATGTAGCGGTCTGCTGCAAGCCCTGGACCATCCACACGACTTTTTGCCCCAGTGCCTGATCCCAGCCTTGCGTGCCGACATGCGGGGTCAGGCGGTTGCTGGCTTGCTGGTTCTGCAGATCGTTGAGTTGCTGCAAGGTTGCCGCAGCACTGGCGGCCGAAATGTTCTGCGGTGTCGGCGCTGCCGGCATGTCAATCGCCTTGGCGGTTTGGACAATGGCTTTCTCGATGTCAGCCTTGACTGGCGAGACAGCCGCTTTGGCACCTGCCTCCATGTTTTTTCCGGCTTTATCCAATGCCGCAACAAAGTCTTCAGGTTTTCCCGCAGCTTCTTTCGTCGTGGTGTTGGTTGCGCCGGGCATGGTGCTCTCGGTTTTGAGCTCAAGCGCGGTATCGTCGGTTGTATCGGTGGCAAGTTGCTTGCCGATGTCGACCGCGATGTCTGCGGCGCCTGCGGCATTGTTGGCAGCGGCAGGGGCCGGATTGGCTTGCGTCAATGCAGCCATGAAGGCTGCCAGTTCGGCGGCTGCAGCTGGATCAACTTCGGACTCATCCACTTTGGGTTCGCTTGTCGTCGCCGTTGTTTTATCTTCGTCGCTGACGGCGGTGGTGTCCTTGCCGGATGCCTGTGGCGTATCCGTGCTGTCGCTTTTCGCCTTGTCGCCAGTGCTTCCCTGATTGTCCTTTCTGGCGGCGTTCGTCGATGTCGGTGCGCCTTGATCCTTCATTTCGCGCGACAAGACCTGACCGAAAGAGCCTGCTTCGGTTGCATTGCTGTCTGGTTTGGCGGTACTGGCCTGATTGGGCAAGACGCTGAAAACGTTACTGATCGCTTGGGTGTTCATGAGATACCTGTCTGGTCGATTATCGTTTGTACAGCAAGCGTCTTGCTGCGTGTTCATCCATCTGTTTCTGGTCGCGCTTGTTTTCTTTTGCCAACTGCACTTTCTCTGCCCGATCGGCCAAGGTGCCGTATGACATGCGTTTGCGTTCGCAGGACTGCCAGTGTTCCTTTTCGCGATCCACACGGATCTTTGCATCGCGTACCACCAGTTGCTGGCTTTGAATCGCCTGATCGAGCTTGCCGATGAACTGCTGGTAGTTCGCGTACGCCATGGCGCTCAGGCCGGCGCTCAGATTGTTCTGAAAGCGCACCATGTAATCGTCGCGGTACTGATTCAGTAAAGCCAGTTTCTGTTCGGCATCCTCAACACCTTTCATCGCGACACCCAGCCGTTTGGCAGCGTCGTCAGTTTCCTTGGTAGCCAGCTCAATCAGCGTGCCGAGAGCGGAGGAAGTAGCCATATCGTCCGATTATATTTTTTCAAGCCCGATTCAATCAGGAGAACAGAGCGGTTAATTGCCCCAAACTCTCGCTTACGCCTGCGCGTTCGGTGATGTCCTGTTGCAAAAATGACTCGATCTTTGGATTGAGTTTGATGGCTTCATCCAGTACCGGGTCGGTACCAGCACTATAGGCGCCAACGCTGATCAGATCACGGTTACGTTGATAGCGGGACGTCAGTTGTTTCAGTTTTCGCGTCTGTTTCTGATGTTCTGGGGAGGTGATGTTGTGCATGGCACGGCTGATCGATTGTTCGATATCGATCGCTGGATAATGGCCGGCTTCTGCCAGTGAGCGATTGAGAACGATATGACCATCCAGAATGGCGCGTGCGGAATCGGCAATCGGATCTTGCTGGTCGTCACCTTCAGTCAGCACAGTGTAAAACGCGGTGATCGACCCGCCGCCTTCCTTGCCATTGCCGGCGCGCTCGACCAGTGCCGGCAGCTTGGCAAAAACCGATGGCGGATACCCCTTGGTTGCTGGTGGCTCGCCGATTGCCAGTGCAATTTCACGTTGTGCCATTGCGTAACGGGTTAGCGAATCCATGATCAGCAAGACATCCTTGCCTTCATCGCGGAAATGCTCGGCAATCGTGGTCGCATACGCGGCGCCCTGCAGACGCATCAACGGCGGCGTATCTGCCGGTGCGGCGACGACGACCGAGCGTGCCAGACCTTCCGGTCCCAGAATCTGTTCGATGAATTCCTTGACCTCGCGCCCCCGTTCACCGATCAGGCCGACGACGATGACATCCGCCGTGGTGTAACGTGCCATCATGCCAAGCAGCACACTTTTACCCACACCGGAACCTGCAAACAGGCCCATGCGCTGGCCCCGACCAACGGTAAGCATGCTGTTGATGGCGCGGACACCGACATCAAGGACATCGGTGATGGGCGCGCGACCGAGCGGATTGGCGGCACGAACATTGAGCGGGGAGGAGTGGACGGCATTGAGCGGTCCCAGACTATCGAGCGGGCGACCTGCGCCATCCAGTACGCGCCCAAGCAACTCTGCGCCAACCGGCAAATGACGACCACGATCGCTTGGACGGCGGCGTGGATGCGTGACGGCACCCGGGCGTGGCAGAGACTGCATGATTTCAACCGGATAGACGCGCGCACCGGGGACAATGCCTTCCACATCGCTTTGCGGCATGAGAAACAGTTTGTCGTCGGCAAAGCCGACCACTTCCGCTTCAATCCGCGAACCATTCGGCAATGGAATCGTACAGGCGCTGCCGACTGCGAGTTTGATCCCCACGGCTTCCATCACCAGACCGGCAACGCGCGTGATGCGGCCGGAGACTTGCATCGGCTCTGCAATGTCGAGCAGAGCGCGGCAATCGTTCAGGTAGGCTTGCCAGCGTCCGCTATGCGGGACGTTGCCTTGGTCCGAGTCGGGAAGGGCAGGCGTGTTCATGCGCGATCCAGCCAGTCCAGTTCCTTGCCCAGGGCTGCGGCAATGCGTTGCCAGCGCATCGATGTGGTGGCATCGACTTGATTGGTTGCGGTCTCGACACGGCAGCCGCCGCGGTCCTGATGCATGTCTTCGACGACGCGCCAGCCGGCGGCGGTCAGTTCGTCTCCCATGTGCTTGGCCAGCACGGCCGCATCTTCGGGATGGACATGCAGCAGTGCAGGTTGCTGCAAGGTCGGCAGATAGTGAATGGCTTCGCGGACGACGGGCACAATCAGCTCCGGCTTGACGGGCAACGCCGTTTTCAGCATGGCTTTGGCAATATCGAGCGAGAGCGACAGCATGTCGGCTGCGATCAGTTCGTTGGCTTGCGCCACTTCCGTACCGAATGCTTCGGCGATTTGCTTCAATTGCTGACATTCGGCCTCTGCTGCGGCACGACCTTCAGCAAAACCGGCAAGACGGCCCTCTTCCAGGCCCGTCTGACGTCCTTCCTTCAATCCCGCGGCCAGACCTTCTGCATGTGCTTGTGCCCGTGCCTGATCGATTTGCTTTTGCAACGCCAGCTGGCTGGCTTTGCTGGCAGCGGCGGCGGTACTTTCAGAAGCGGCGCGTCGGTCTTCGCCGAACGACTCCATCTCCCAGCGCTGATACGCCGATTGCTGCTCTTTTGGGATGACGTTAGACATAAGCATCTTGTGCGTTTCCGCCGAGTGTCAGCTGACCTTCATCTGCCAGGCGGCGAATGATCTGCAGAATTTCTTTCTGATTTGCCTCTACTTCGGAAAGACGGACCGGGCCTTTCGATTCCAGATCTTCGCGCATCATTTCACTCGCGCGTTGCGACATGTTCTTGAAGAACTTCTCACGCAATTCAGGCGTCGCACCTTTCAATGCAACGATCAGCGATTCGGACTGCACTTCGCGCAGCAGCAGCTGGATGCCGCGATCTTCGATATCCATGATGTTATCGAAGACAAACATCTCATCCATGATGCGTTGTGCCATGTCGGCATCGTAGCTTTTGAGATTGTTCATCACCGACAGCTCGTTTTCGCCGCTGAAGAAGTTGAGAATCTCGGCCGCAGCGCGAATGCCGCCCATCGGCTTTTTCTTCAGGTTTTCGTTACCTGTCAGCAGCTTGGTCAGGACTTCGTTCAGTTCGCGCAATGCTGCTGGCTGCACGCCATCGAGTGTGGCAATGCGCAACACGACATCGTTACGCAGACGCTCGGTGAAATGATCGAGCACTTCGCTGGCATGATCGCGTTCCAGGTGAACCAGAACCGTGGCGATGATCTGTGGATGTTCGTTACGCACCAGATCCGCGACGGACTGGCCATCCATCCATTTGAGGCTTTCGATACCGCTGGAGTCACGTGCACCCAGAATGCGATTGAGCAGAGACGCTGCCTTGTCGTCCCCCAGGGCTTTGGTCAGCACGTCGCGAATATAGTCGTCGGAATCCAGACCGAGCGAGGTATTTTTTTCCGTTTCTGCACGAAATTCTCCCAGCA
The DNA here is from genome assembly GCF_014635705.1 of Oxalicibacterium faecigallinarum. GTDB lineage: Bacteria > Pseudomonadota > Gammaproteobacteria > Burkholderiales > Burkholderiaceae_D > Oxalicibacterium > Oxalicibacterium faecigallinarum. The sequence goes on from NZ_BMDI01000001.1 coordinate 379,362, forward strand.
CGGAAACCAGCTCTTCGCTCTGGATCGCCTTCATGGTCGACATGGCGGCACCCAGCTTCTGCACTTCACGCGGGCCAAGGTAGCGCATGACTTCTGCGGCTTCGTCGGCACCGAGAGCCAGCATCAGAATGGCTCCTTTTTGTACGCCGTCACTCATTTCCCACCCACGCTTTCACAATATTGGCGACGACCTTCGGGTCCTTGCGGGCCAGTTCCTTGGCGGCTTCCAGATTCTGCTGATAAGTATGTTGTGACACACCCATCGGCCTGACTTCCGTTTCAAGATCCTGTACGTCGTTGGCATGGCTACCACCGGTGATGGGCACGCCGGCTTCGTTCGTCAGAGCCAATGGCTGTTCAGGTGACAGCTTTTGCAGCATCGGGCTCAGGATTTTGCGATACATGATGAACAGAACGATCGCGAGAGCCAGATACTTGGCGGCCTGGATAGCCATATCGATGATTTCAGGACGTTCCCACAGTGGCAGCGGTTCAGCTTCCGGATTGTTCATGCCGGCAAACGGGCTGTTGACCACATTGAGTGTATCGCCGCGATCACGGTTGTAACCCATGGCTTCCTTGACCAGATCGTTGATCTGGTTCTTTTCGACGTCGGACAGCGGTACGAAGGTGGTTTTGCCATCCTTGTCCACACTTCGTTTGTAATTGACGACGACGGCCACGGACAGACGCTTCAGACCGCCCATCGGCTGTTGTACATAACGGACGGTCTTGTCGACTTCATAGTTGGTCGTGACATCGCGTTGTGTAGGCGTCGATCCCGCAGCTGTCGCACCGGCTGCTCCGCCAGCGCCGGCCGTTGCTGTTTGCGCGCCCGTTGCGGCAGGATTGGGCGTGCCATCCGGATTGAGCGCTGGCGCCTGCGGTGTGGTATTGAGTGGTGCGGTTGCATTGGCTGCCGGCTGATTGGTCAGTGCGCCGGGCACGCCGGTTGCATTCGCGCCGGCGCCATTGTTCGACTCGCTGCTTTGCATGCTGCGTACGGTGGCGCTATTGGGCAACTGGTTGGGTTTATAGATTTCCGCAGCTTGTTCGCTGGTCGAGAAGTCAACGTCTGCTGTTGCTTCGGCACGGACGTTATTGGCGCCAACGATCGGTGTGATGATGGACTCCACCCGACGTGCAATGCTTTGTTGCAGTTCCTGCACATACTTCAATTGCGATGGATCGAGCGTGTTGGCTCCAGCAGGCTTGCTGTTGTTTTCGGACAGCAAGTTGCCGGCCTGATCAACAATGGTGACATTCTTCGGCGGCATGTCCGGCACGCTGCTGGCGACCAGATGGACGATCGCGCTGACCTGTTGCTGGTCCAGCGAACGGCCAGGATAGAGTGTCAACAGGACAGAAGCGGTTGGCTTTTGCTGGTCACGCACAAACACGGTTTGTTTTGGCATGGCCAGATGGATACGTGCCGATTGCACGGAGCCGACCGCCTGGATTGAACGTGCCAACTCACCTTCCAGCGCGCGCTGGAAATTGACCTGCTCAAGAAATTGGGAAATGCCGAGCTTCTGGTTTTCCATCAGTTCGAAGCCGACATTGCCACCTTTGGGCAGGCCTTCGGCAGCCAGTTTCAGGCGCAGATCATGTACGCGGTCCGCGGGAACCAGAATCGCGCTGCCGCCTTCTGCAAACTTGTAGGGCACATTGGCTTGCTGCAGCGACGCCACGATGGCACCGCCATCCCGATCCGAGAAATTGGAGAACAGGACGCGGTAGTCAGGTTTCTGGCTCCACATGACGAGTCCTGCCATGACGGCGATGACTGCTGCGGCACCGACCATCAGCATGATGCGACGACCGTTCGGCGAACGGGTCATGTCCATAAAGGAGTTTCTGGCACTGGTGGCGGCCGGCTCTGTTGTACCGGGTGTCAGTGTGCCTTCTCCTGCTACGACTACAGCCATGATTGTGCTCCTGTACGGCGATCTTCAACTATGCATCGAATATTCATCTGGAATCCCGCTATGTAAACTTTTTTCCGTAGCGTGATTGTCAGTCTTCCTGCAAATTTCAATCGTTGGAATAGAGCATGGTTTTGGTGGCTTATCCGACCGTTTCAAATTCGGGCAGGTGATAACGTATCGGTGTACTCAGGAATGCCGCAGAGGCGTCTGCTACAGGCGAAACGGGCGGGTCGAAGTGACGATTTGAAGCCGATTATAGTGCGCCTGAAACACGTTGGAGAGAAATGATGAAAGTCAGTGGAATTGATTCCAGTGCAATAGATGCCATGGTTGCCCAGTTGAAGGCTGCCGCAGCGCGCGCTCAGCCAGCCGCCGGCGCAGGCGTGGCCAGTGCGACGTCTGCTGCGGGGCAAGCTGCGACAAAGGTGGATTTTTCCAAGGCGCTGAAGGCGTCACTGGATAACGTTGCGAGTGCGCAATCCAGTGCCGATGCCTTGGGGCAGCGCTTTACGATGGGTGATGACAGTGTGAATCTGTCCGACGTGATGATTTCGATGCAGAAAGCGAGTATCTCGTTCCAGGCAACGTTGCAAGTCCGTAATAAAGTGGTCTCGGCGTATCAGGAAATGATGAATATGCAGGTATAAGGCGTATCAATCTGGTGTTGCATGGAACAGACGCCTGCAACCCGATAAAAACAAAAACGGCATCTTTCGATGCCGTTTTTTTATCCCAGACCGGTGGCGCGAGCATTACGGTCTCGCTCCAGCTTGGTGATGTACTTTTGGATTGCTCCCAGTGCCGCGTTGGAAGGATTGATGAACTGACAACCAATCCGGTTGGTGCTGCGTCCATTAGGCAGAGACAGCTCCAGCATATTGCGAACCTGCAAAGTCATCGTGATCGGGCCGGATGGCAGGTCGATGCGACAGTTGTCGTAAATGCGGCCAAAGGTGGTGTCGATCAGTTTCTTCTCATCCATGATGGCAATCCCGCCACCGCTGATATTGTGCAGTGTTGTCACAACCGGCATGGGTTCGGATTCGGTTTTGACCGGAATCGTGCATAAAACAGGATTGGTGACAGGCGTCGGCACACGGTAATACTCGCGACGCTGCAGACGGATCATGTAATCAGGTAGCGGTACGATGAATGCGGGCAAGCCTTCGTGAATGCAGCTTTCTGCCTCTGACGAGGCAAACAGGATACGAATGCTATCCAGCATGGTTTCGAAAGACAGCTTTTTGCTTTCGAGGACGCGCTGGTTCATGAATTCGGTTGGTGCGCAATCGAGCAGCATGGTGCCGTGATCGTCATCGACTTCGAGGATGGAGGTGACGATTGTGTCGGCACCATGGTTGAGAACCATGCGCACCAGTTGATTGCGTTCCCCGATGTTACGCAACAGGGCAATAATCTCGCGGCGCGAGGTCACCCGAAACTGGTCTAGATCTTCGTCTTCGTAATTACTGGCTGCAGTCATTGTTCTGTACTTAACTGATGGAGCGGGGAAAAACGCCCATCCAATCCGCCATCATACATGGCTGTTGCCCTGTTTGGCGGCTTCGACGCGATACAACCACGCCAAAAGCTCGGCAACAGCGCGATACAACGCCGGCGGAATGTGATCATCCAGATCGACCTGCATCAGCAGGGCGACCAGCTCCTTGGATTCATGAATTGCGACGCCATGCTCCTTGGCACGCGCAATGATTTCCTCTGCAATCAGGCCACGTCCCTGTGCCACGACACGTGGTGCTGTATCGCCGGTTTGATAGGCAAGGGCGACGGCACTGGCTGGCGGTTTGGGCTGATCCACGCTCAGTGCTCCTTCTTGACCAGAAGCGTATCGAGCTTTGTACCTGCTGCATCCAGTGCAGAGGCAAGTTGCGGGCCATGTTCGCGTAGCGTTTGTGCCGTCTCGTCATCGGCTGCCGTGATATGTAACTGTACATGATCACCCGTCAGCCGGATCGTGGCGGAAATCGCGCCGAGGCTTGGCATGGAAAAGCGCACGGTGCTATTCCAGACAGGTTGCTCGGCAGGCTCGTCCGGCTTGCCTTTCGGCGTGTCATCGGCAATTTCCCATTCCATGGCTTGTCCGGGAAAGAGTTCGCCTTGCCAAAGGAAGCGCCGTTGTTCCAGCGTGTCGAGCTGTTGATTGAGCAAGCGTGCATGCTCGACGATTGTGCTCTCGTGCGTTTGCCCGGCGCGCGCCATCAGCGGCTCGATGGCATCCTGGGTTGTCATGTGCCGCAGTGGCGCGTGGCGCAGTACATCGCTGAGCTGGCGTTCGCCGCCAACCCATTCCCTGACGTTGCTGACAAGACGCTGCAATTCGTTGTCTGGCATCTCTTCAGGTGCGGCGGTTGTGATGGCAACAGCCATGCCGGAGGTGACGCTGGAAGTGCGTTTGATCGCGGGTTCGCGTGACAGCTCGCTGAGGGGGCGATTGCCCGCAGCCCATTGGGCGACGTGCGATTCGTAAAACAAGCCGCTTGAGGCCACGGCCTGCTGCATGGCACCTGCAATTTGCGTCGCAATTTGTGGCGTGGTGGGGAGTGTGGCGGCCGTCGCCGCCGGCAGGAGCGGACTACGTGCCATGACGGCAGGATTATTGCCGTCCTGTCGGGCCATTTGCAGCATGGTGTCGATCAGACGTCCTGCCGTGCTAAGCGAGGTCATCGCGCCAGGTTCGGATTTTCCCAGCAAAAAAGTCGGGCGCGGTTCCGTTGCCAGTAGCGTGAGATCAAGCGTATCACCGGTCTTGATGCCGGGCGGCAGTTTCATGCTGGCGGCAGCAGTGTCGACCTTGACCAGAAAATTGCCGTCCGTCAGACGCGCCAGCACTTGCGCCTGATATTCTTTGCCAAGCGTCAGTTGCAGCAACCGCTCCAGTGTCTCCTGTCGCGGCTGCCCAATGGTCGAGGCCGGTACGCTGGCCTCGATCAGGACAACGGGCCGGGTTCCTGTAATGTCGGCCCGGGGAAGCATTTAGCTCAGCCTGAGTGACTGATGCCGTAAGCGTGATTGAGCTTGCGTTCGGCACCGGTGCTGTTGATCAAGAGCGACAGCTTTTCCATCCATGGCTGCGTGATGTTCCGGATTTCCCGGTCGTCTGCCAGAATTTTCTTGATGATCTCTACCTTGCGTTCGCGCGAGGCGCCTGTCAGTGCCAATGGTGGCTCGCCGGTTTTGAGCATGCTGACCTGATCCGAACAGCGTGTTTCCAGCGCGACCAGCCGATCCCAGTCTCCCTCGCGTGCAGCAGCGAGCATCTCGGTCGTGATGCTGGCGACGTTTTCATACAGATAAATGACTTCTTGTTCGTTCATCATCAATCAGGCTTTCATTAGGCGTGGCATGTGAGGGGCAAGTGCATCGTAGGACGACGCGGCCGAATGTTGAGGTGCAGCAGGAACAGGCGTTTGCGCATCCGGCTGTGGCGCAATTTCATCCCACGCGCTCTTGATGTCATTGAGCAGGGCAAGGACTTCCTGAATAGTCTCTGCTTGGTTATTCAGATTGGCGACCAGCAAACGGTTGCTCATGTATTCGTACAAGGCATCAAGATTGGTTGCGATCTGTCCTCCGACGGATTTGTCGAGACTGGCGCGCAAGCCGTTATCGATGATCATGATGGCCTTGGTAATGGCTTTACCCTTTTCAGGGATATTGCCTGCTTGCATGTGCTGCAAAGCGTTGTTCAGCGCGACTTGGGCGCCTTCAAACAGCATGACAATCAGTTTGTGCGGATTGGCAGCAATGACACCGGTTTCCATGCCGATCTTGGCATAGGCATTGGCACCGCTTTTCATGGTTCCAAACATCGGACTTCTCCTAAGATCCTAAGCGTTAGCTTTTGCTGTTCGCTTTGATTTGTTCGAGTTGCTGCGTTAAAAAATCACCGGTCGATTGCATACTGGCGATCATGACATCCAGTGCCGAGAACTGTTTGCGATAGCGCGCCTCAATATCGGTAAGACGAGCTTCCATCGCGTCATAGCGCTTGGTCAGGTCCTTGATGGACGCATTCAATCCATCGCGCAGGGCCGATATCTTGCCGTCTGTTCCAATGAAACTGCTGGCCAGTTTGTTGAGCCGGTCCGCAAAACCTTGCGAGAAGTCGATGGTGCCCCGTGAGCCAGTGGTGCCACCAACGATTTCCAGTTTCAGTCCACCGACGTCGCCCGATACACCGGTCAGGAATTGACCGGAACCGGTCGCTGACAGGCCACCGATCGTGCCCGCAACATCGACGCCTTCGGTGCCCGTCCGGGAGGTGCCAAGGAACGAGGCAACCGAGGTACCGCCAGAGTTGTTTACAGTGATTTTGGAGGCGGAACCATAGCGGTCCGATACGAGCTTCAGATTGCCGTTGTCATCGATCGTCGCAGTGACTTTGGCATCGGCGGTCTTGAAGGCTGCCGTTCCGTTGATGGCCGATTGCACCATGGCTGCCAGTTGCTTGGCGTTGTACGAGCCTTCAGTCAAATAGACTTTGGACGTGACGCCATCGAGCATCACGCTGATTGCCGTGTTCGGCGTAATGGTCGTATTGCCAGCGTTCAGGTTGACGGTGCCGGTCAGCGATGCCTGCGTCGCCATTCTGGTGACATTGATTGCGTAGCTGCCAGCCTTGGTTGCATTGCTGGAATTCGTAAAATTGACCAGACTGTCGGTCGCCTTGCCAACGGTCGCAAACAGGCTGGCAATATCGCCGTAATTGTCGGTCATGGCTTTGTTGAGCTTGCCCGAATCCACGGCGAGCGAACCATCTTTCTGGAATGCGACGCCGATTTTCGAGAGTGACATCGACGTGTTGCTCAAACCATCCAGCGAGCTGGTCAGCATTTTGCGGACTTGCTCCTGGATGGAACGTGCGGTCGAATCGCCATTCAGTGCGCCCGCCGTCTGCGTGGTCGCGTTATAGCCCATCAAGCCAGACAAAACGGTGTTGAGTTCGTTGTACGCCTTGACGAAATTGTTGACGCCGGTTTCAACAGCCGAGGTGTCTCTCGTGATATTCATGCTGCTGCTGCCAACTTTCAGCACATCCAGTGTGACGCCTTGAATGGCTTCCGATACGCTGTTGGTCTTGCTGCTGATTTCCAGTCCATTGACGGTCAGCTTGGTGTCCTGTGCTGCACTTTGCTGCGTCAGATTTTGCGTGCCGGTTGGATCGTATTCAAGCAGATTCTGCAAGGCAGAATCACCTTCGACGGTGATCTTCATGCTTGAACTTTCGCCCGTCTTGGTCGAGGTCAGTACGAGGCGATCTGGTGTCGCACTACCGTCAGAGACCAGTGTCGCGGTGACGCCCATATTGGCGGCATTGATAGCGTCACGAATACCTTGCAGCGAATTATTGGAGCTATTGATCGTGATGGACCCGGTGGCCTGTTCAGCATCTTGCGTAAACGTCGCTCCCGAATACACACCATTGGTCAACGTGCCACCGGTAATGGAGCCGAACTGGAACGAGATGGTCGTGGCGGTACCGCTGCCAATCGAGGCAGTCTTGCTGGTTTGACCGGAGGTTGCCAGCGTCTGGGCTTGCGCGAGTTGGGTGACATTGACCTGATACGTACCAGGAATGGCGTTGGTTGCCGATTTTGCCGTGTAGATCAACGGATCGGCCACACTGGTCTTTAATGCTTCAAATGTAGACGCCTTGCCCAGCGTCGCCATGGCGGATTGAAAACTGCTGACAGCACTGTTGAGTGTGCCATAGGCAGACAGCTTGGCCTGGTAGGATGCTTCCTTCTTTGCGAGCGCAGCCAGCGGCTTTTGCTCGACCGCCATGAGTTGGCTGATGATGCTATCAATCTCTAGGCCCGAGCCAAGGCCGGTTGATGATGTAATGGAGGCCACGTGCTTCTCCTGCTATGAGTACTGCACACAATATAAAGGAGTGCCGTTCAAGGCGAGACGAAGGTAAGAGGGGGATTTACCTCTTTATTTTTTGACTTGTCAGGCTTGCGATTTGATCAGCAGCCCTTGCAATTTATCCAATGCCTTGGAAATCTCAAGCGCTTCTTCGGTTGGCATCTGCCGGATCACTTCTTTCGTTTCCTGATCGACAACCTTGACGATCGTGCGCTGGCTTTCCTGATCGACCGAAAACTGCAGGTTGGAAGACATGGATTGCAAGGCGTTGTTGATGCTTTGCAGCGCTTCACCGACAGGCATTTGTGCTGCTGTCGCATCCGGTTCCTGAACAGCGGTTTCTGTAATGACTGGCGAGACGGCTTTTGCTGCGGCTTTGGGTGTGCCGACGTGAGCAACACTCTGTGTGTCTGCCCAGCTGGCTGCTCTGGCTGCCGAACCGATTTGACCAATATCCATGATATTCCCCTGTTGTGACAAATCCCCGACGCCATTTTCTGCCGTCGGGGATTACTTCAGATCACTGACTTACCGTGATTAGCCTTGCAGCAGAGCGAGGACGCCGTTTGGCAGCGAGTTCGCTTGTGCCAGCATGGCGGTACCTGCTTGTTGCAGGATCTGACCACGGGTCAGGTTAGCCGTTTCTGCAGCAAAGTCGGTATCCTGAATGCGGCTACGCGATGCGGTCAGGTTTTCCGAGCTGGTTTGCAGGTTGGTCACCACCGAAGCAAAACGGTTCTGGATCGCACCCATGTCTGCACGCGAGGTGCTGACAGTGGTCAATGCTTTATCGATAATTTCCAGTGCTTTCTGCGAACCGGCGACTGAAGTGATGTCAACACTAGACAAGAATGTTGCATCGCTGGCAGTTGCTTCGACTTCCGTGGTGGAGATGCCAGCTTCTGCAAAAGTAATGCCAGTACCACCGTCAATTGCGCCTGCAGTGAACTCGAAATTCTTATCTGCTTTAACGGATTCCAGTTTCAGTTTGCCCGTATCGTCAATCGAAGCATACACTCCGGTTTGATCAAGCTTTGAATTGATAGCGCCGACGAGTTTCTTAGCAACGTCAGTTCCAGTATCGCCAACTTCAATATCGATTGAATCGATCGTGGTGCCATTGATTTCCATATCAGCATACGAACCTGATGCAGTCGCAGTGCCTGTTGCAATGGCCGCCGTAGACTCTTGCGTTTCAGCAAAGAAAGCTTTACCGATTGCGCTAGTTTGTGTATTGGCGATGGTGTCGACCGAAATTGTTTGGCCTGCATCTGCACCCACCTGGAACAATGCGCCAGCAAACGAACCGTCGAGCAGTTTGGTGCCGTTGAAGTTGGTGTTGCTTGCAACACGGTCGATTTCTGCTGTCAGCTGTTTAACTTCAGCATTCAATGCGTCACGGTCGGATTGCGAGTTGGTCGCGTTGGCCGACTGAACCGCCAGTTCACGGATACGTTGCAGGTTGTTACCGATTTCGGACATCGCGCCTTCTGCCGTTTGTGCCAGCGAGATACCGTCGTTTGCGTTACGAACAGCTTGGTTCAGACCACGGATCTGGGTCGTGAAGCGTTCGGAAATTGCCAGGCCTGCTGCGTCATCTTTTGCGCTGTTGATACGCAGACCGGAAGACAGACGTTGCAACGACGTAGCGAGCGAATTCTGGGACGTCGTGAGGTTGCGTTGTGCATTCAGCGACGGCATGTTGGTGTTGATGACTGATGCCATGGTGTTTCTCCTGTGAGTAGTCCGATTAGAGGTCTGACCGAGTCTTCCGATGCCTGCGTGCCTAATTACCTTGCAATCACAGCGCCTTTGAAAGTTTTATCGGACGGTTCCTGAAAAAGTTTAGCGTCGGGGTGAAACTAATTTTTTTCAGGTCTCGCTCGCATCACTGCAGCCAGATAAGTTCTTTGACGGTTGCCTCCCGGAAAATCTTTAAGAAATTCTGTACAGTTTTTGCACAATAAATTTCACAATTCACCCTAAATATTTCCTGAAAGCTGTCGATTGGGGCATCGCTTTTGCTGATTGCAGGCGGGGGAGTATCGGTGTTGTATTTCTACGAAATCACAGCCAGCTTCGGACCGAAGTTGGCAGGTCGAAAGGGCGAGGCAGAAGTTTTGTTGCGAATAAATAAATATGGATTGGCTGATGCCGATGTAAAAAGCCACGGAACGAGGTCCGTGGCGATCGCCTCAGCCAAATATCTTGTAGGGTAAAGGGCTGCAGTCTAGGCGGCAGGCACGACCCGGTTTTTGCCTGCCTTTTTTGCAGCATAGAGTGCAATGTCGGCTCGTTTTACCAGGCTTTGCTGGTCTTCGTCCTCGCGCCGCTGCGCAACGCCGGCACTAAAGGTCATCAGCAGACGTGTGTGGTTGTGCATAAAGATTTGCTTGGTCAGTTCGCGCTGCACGCGTGTGACGGTTTGCACGGCTTCATCCAGCTCGGTTTCCGGTAAGACGATCAGGAATTCCTCACCGCCGAATCGCGCGATCACATCCATGGTACGCAGCGTATGTTTAATGACGCGCACTAGGTGAATCAAGGCTTCATCGCCAGCCGAGTGGCCGTATTTGTCATTGATTTTCTTGAAATCATCCAGATCCAGCATGGCGATGCAGAGCGGAATGCCTTTGCGATTGGCGCGTGCAATCTCGCGCTCAAAGACATCCTCCAGGCCACGTCGATTCAGGCTGCCTGTCAGTTGATCTTCTCGTACGAGTTCGCTCATCTGTTGCAGTTTGTTTTCCATGGCATGGATGCGGGCTTCTGCCTCTTCCACACTCTTGCGCGCAGCGAGAATCGTGGCGCGTGAGCGCAAGGCTTCCGTATGCGTGATGCGTGTTTCTTTCATCACCTCGTCGAGAATCTTGCTGACGGCTCCCGGATCGGCCGTAGTTTCAAGCTGGCGTGCGTATTGATCGATCTTCTTCTGATAGTTGTCCGTGGTGCTGGCAATGTCACCCAGACTGCCGATAAAGGCTTCCATCATCTGTTTGACGGAGTCCTTGGCCTCGGTCAGGCTTTCCTTGAGTGCGCTTTGCTTGTAGATGACATCCTTCAGGCTGCGCATGATTTCACGCAGTGCGATGTCGTCGATCGGGCCATCCAGCAAAGACTGCACGGCGGCAATCTGTCCACGCATCCAGGAGTCGTCATCAAGCAATTCGGTGACGTTTTCCAGCAGCAGTTTGAAAAGACGCATCAGCATTTCGTGCTGCTCGGCCATATCGCCGCTTTTCAGCTCGATCTTGAAGCACAATTGCTTGAGCTGGGCCGATACCTCGTTGAGCGCCTGTTCGCTATGCGCATCCTTGATGGAGCGGCCAAGCGTATCTGCTTCCTGTGCCAGCGCCGGCACGCCTTGCAAGAGCGAAGCGACGGCGAGTGTGAGTGTGCGCGTGAGCAGATCGCGCAGCAGTAACGACTGCGGATCATCGTCAAGCAAGGACGTTGCGGATGGCGTGGCAGAGTTGCGTGCGCTTTGTGCACGTAAATGGTCAACCAGCTGTGTCAGTGCCTTGCCGTAATCCGGCCAGTAAGGCGCGGCAGCGGCTTGCTGTAAGGCCGCGCCAATGGTGGCCGTGCCGTCTGGCGCATTGAGCAGGCTGCGTGCAAATTCGCCGAGGACCTGTTCAGGCGTTGGTTCCTGAACATAACCGGCAATTTCATCGTAGACATTTTTATAGGCGTCCGGCGTTGGTGCAATTTTGCGGATGGCCAGCTGGCGAAATGCTTCCCGCGCAATGTCGACGGGATTCTGGTTGGAAAGGTCTGATTTGTCTGGCATGACTGCACGCACGCTTGGATGGGATCACCGATGCACGGCTTGTGACGCCATCATATGCCAATCAAAGACATGCTATGTGGAAATCAGACGGGCAAAATGTTGTCAATTTGCCGCATGTATGCTGTCGGAGGGAGCGTTGTGCTGTCGCTCGTGAAGCTCAGTCGACCAGGTGATTCTTGATCGCGTAATGCGTCAGTTCGGCATTGTGGCGAAGTTTCATTTTTTGCAACAAGCGCGAGCGGTACATGCTGATGGTCTTCACCGACAGCACCAGCTCCGTAGCGATGTCGCTAACGGTCTTGCCGGAGGCGATCATCACCAATGTCTGGTATTCGCGGTCGGACAACGTTTCGTGCAGCGGAACGTCGTAGTCATCGCCAACCTGATTCGCCAGTTCCTGCGCCAGTGCTGCACTGACGTATTTGCGACCGCCAGCAACCTGCCGAATGGCGTTCACCAGTTCTGCCGGCGCGCTTTGCTTATTCAGGTAGCCAGCTGCGCCAGCCTTGAGTGAGCGGATCGCGTATTGGTCTTCGCGATGCATGGACAACATGAGAACGGCAAGCTTGGGCGACTCCTTGCGAACCTGCTTGAGGACATCAATTCCGCTGCGATCCGGCATGGAAATATCGAGTAGCAAGACATCGCAGATGTCATCGCGTGACAGACGAATGGCTTCATTGCCATTCTCGGCGTGTCCTGCAACGACAATATCCTTGGTATCGGCGAGAATTTGCTTCAATCCCTCTCGCACGATCGCATGATCATCGGCAATCAGGACGCGGATGGTGTTCTTGCTGGTCATTGGCTTGCTGTAAAGACGATGGTCGCGATGCGTACGATGGATTGTGACGGATAACCGCAGTTTGAATAGGACAAGAGTAACGGATCAGGTGATTTTATGGCAATGAAAACAATGGGCCAATCAGCTTGCCGTGACGCGTAACGGTACATTGATCGCAACGATCGTGCCTCCTTTGGGCGCCGTACTGACCGACAGACTCCCGCCGAGCGCAATGGAACGCTCGACCATGCCGCGTATGCCAAACGATTTTGATTTTTCTTGATCAATGGTCTGGATGCCACGGCCATTGTCAGTAATGACCAGACGCACATAGGCTTCGGTGTGCGTCAGTTCGACTTCCACTCGGCTGGCTCTGGCGTGTTTGGCGATATTGGTCAGCGCCTCCTGAAAGATGCGGAAGAGTGCGGTTGCGTGGTCGATCTCCAGATCAATATCCGTTATGTTGGAGCTGAACAGGCAGGGCAGGCCGGATTGCTTTTCAAACTCCTTGGATTGCCATTCGATTGCCGCAATGAGACCGAAATCCAGCACGCCCGGGCGCAGATCACCGGCGATCCGGTGTACGGTTTCAATGGTGCGGTCGACAAGCTGATCAACGTAGTCGGCTTTTTCCATCAGCGATTTCTCGTCCGGTGGCAGGCGACGTGTCAATAATGTCAGTGCCATCTTGATGGCTGTCAGGTTGCCGCCAAGATCATCATGGATTTCGCGCGAGATGCGTGTGCGCTCCTTTTCCTTGACGTTGGTGATGTGATCAGACAGTTCTGCCAATTGCGCGCGCGAGCGGGTAATTTCTTCCTGCTCCAGTCGGCTGGTGGTGATGTTGGTCATCAAGCCTTCCCATTGCACCGCGCCGTTGTCCAATGCGCGTGGTGTGGCGCGCAGATTGATCCACTTGATGTCATTCCATTCCTGAATCCAGATGCGGCCTTCCCAGTTCCACGTCGTCAGGGTGGTAAACGATGCCTGCATCGTGTCCAGATAGGATTGACGATCCTCAGCCAGAATCAGATTGAGAAACAAATGCGGCGTGGCATGCAAAACTTCGGGGCTCATGCCAAGTAGTGCTTCACAGCCTTCGCTGAGATAAGGGAAGGAAAAATACCCGCTGTCATCCAGCCGGCATTGATAAACCAAGCCCGGCATGTTCGATACCATGGCATTCAGCCGGGATTCGCTTTCGCGCAGCGCCTTGCCGGACTGATCGCGCAGACTCACATCTTCACCAATCGCGATCACGACCGGGCCAGAACTGGACGACAGATAAAACAACTGACATTCAATCGGATAGCTGGAGCCGTCCTTTCGTGTGTGTAATTGTTTTATCAGCAAAGGCGCGGCACGTCCTTCACGCAAAGCTTCAAGCCATGTCTGGTAAACGGCAGGATCGGTGGTCGGAGCGATACATGTCGGCGACATCGTCTGGAGTTCCGTGATGTCGTACTGCAGATTGTTGATGGCTGCCGGATTAATGTATTCAAACCGCAAGGTGTCGCAATTGACGACATAGATTTCGCTAAGTGAACCGTTGAGGATGGTGGGCAGCCATTCGGCATGTATCTGATTAATGATGCGTCCTTCCGTGTAACTTAATGATTGCCGCTGGCTGTGCGTCATCGATGGCTTTGACTTTAGCACAGTGCCTTTTGCCTCCCAAGCCTCTTGGTGAAACGAATGTTGAGTGTCATAGGGATATTTTTAAGTTAATTGATAAAAAGAATGGAAATAGGCTTCCCAAATCATTTTCTCTGGTGCTATAATTTTGTTTTTCGCGGCTGTAGCTCAGCTGGATAGAGTACTTGGCTACGAACCAAGGGGTCGTGGGTTCGATTCCTGCCAGCCGCACCAAAACATAGTAGTAAGATCAACGGGTTAGCGCCACAAGTGCTAACCCGTTTTTCTTTGTGTGGGTGACTTTTGGGTGACTCGTTTTTCCGCTGCCTGGCTGATCAAGCTGGCCAGACTGATGTTCCAGCGGTTTGTTTCATCCTTGATCTTCTCTAATGCCTCGAAGATTTCGACGATTTGGGCCATGCTGTAATGCGCCGTCACCGTCTTGTTGCTATGCCAAAAGATGGAAGAGATCGTCGATTCGGCCACGCCTGCTTCTCGCAAGCGCAATCCCACCGTGTGACGCAGGTCATGCACGTGCAAATCACCTAGGCCAGCCTTTGTCCGACCGTTCTGCCAGGCAGTGTTATTCATTGCCTCGATCGGCCGATACGGCATGGCCGGTTGCTGATGGTGATTCTTGGTGCGTTCCCTGCGGTACACAAAGACATGGGTCTTGTGCTTGCCACGTTGCCGCTCAACAATCGATTGCGCCACGGTATTGCAGACCAGGACGCGATCGGTCTTCTTACCTTCCTCGCCTTTTACGTGCTTTCTCGGCACCACAAAGACTGATATGCCGAGTTCTGCTATCGGAACCTCCCAGTCCCATTGCAGATTGCAGATCACCTCATCACGCGCGCCGGTATTGAGATCGAATAACGCCATCTCGGCCAGATGATCGGGCAGGGCGGGCAACAGCCTGCGCTGCTCCGGCCACATGATCGGCCTTGGTGGACGTGCATCGGTCAATGGCAGCATGGTGATCAGCGGGGCAGTCGTCAGCCAGGTATAGCCGTTGCTGTCGCGCCAGTCACGTGCGGCCAAATTCAATATCCGACGAACAATGCTCAGTGAGAGATTGATGGTCTTGTTCTTGCGACCAGCTTTCTGCCGCGCCTTGATGAATGGCTCAAGCGTTTCGTTGTGTACCTGATCAATAAACAGATCACCGATATACGGAATCACTGCCTTGAGGTGGTACACCTCGGACGCTAACGATGCCTTGCCTGCAAACTTCTGCAGGTAGTGCACCGCCGCCTCTTCAAATGTGCGTCTGATACGTTGACCAATCGTCTTCTCTCGATTGATCCGATCCATTTCATTGACTAGCCAGCTTTCGGCTGCTTCAAAACTTTCGAAGCCGCGCTGGCGAAGTCGTACAGTTTTGTGGATCTTGTCAACGTCATAGCCGGTTTCCGTGCTTTGGATGCCGGCCGTTTTGGTTCGTCCCATGAACTTGCTCCTTCTTCTACTTCAGGACGTTCGCCACCAGCGGCAATCTTATACGATTCCCATGCGGCGTCGAGATCCTTGATTTCATAAACAATACTGGTGCCACACTTGATGCCTTTGCCGCTCAGTCGCGGCTGCAGCTGTGTTTCAAAGAACCGGCGTTTGACGCCGAGGTACTGCAAGGCCTCGGCAGTGTTGTAGCAGCGGGGCGTGACCATACTCAATCCTTGGCTCTTGGGAATGGCCAGCCAGGCACTGGTTTCAGTTTGGTCGTATCTGCTGTGGCGACGGCAGATTCCACCTTGACCAGATCCTCGATCGTTTTGCCGCTGTCGAGAAACACTTTCAGCCACTTCGGTTGACGGCCTTTGCCTGACCAGGTGAGGGTGGTGTCGTCTGGGTGGTGATAAGTGGCTTTGCCGGTTGTGGCGGTCTGTGGTGCTGATGGCTCGACTTCACCTGGTGGAGCAGAATCTGCCGCAGGTGGTTCGGAATCTTCTTGGACGTCCGGCTCGGTAAAGTCGGCGCGGATCTGATTGACATCGACGCGTGCGGCACTGATCAGTTCATTGAATAAGGCTGCATTCTTGCAGTCTTCATCTTCAGCCATTAGTTCAAGATCGTTGTTAATGTCTTCTGGTATGACGACCAGATAGTTACTGGCGTCTACGAGCATGTCCATTAGGATCGCTTCAATCTCTGCTGCAGAGGCTTCATCTACAAAGCTTTCGAATGCCTCCAGAAAGCTGGTGCCGAATTTATCGGCAAACGGATACACATCAGGCAGATCGCTTGTTGGTAGGTAGTAGTCACCGCGATGCATGTGCTTTACTAGCGCACGCAGCATCGATATCGAAAGGCCTTCTTCCTGGATGCATTCTTCGCGTACCTTGCGATATGCAGCAACGCGGATTCTCGATTCCAGATTAGCTGCAGCTTCCTTCAGTTCGCTCTGCTTAGCACCTCTAAGTTGAGATTCGGTTGGTGGTCGCACTGGATTCTTAAGTTTGTCCTGGATCTGCGCGTTGTGTTTCTCGATGGAGTCGCACAGGCCGGCTTTCTCAAGCGCCAGTTGGACGGCTGTTTTCTCGTAGTAAGGCACTGCGCGATCGTCCACGCGCAGGTAGCCTACAGGTTCGGGCAGATTCTCTGCTGCGATCTGCTCACCAATCGGTCCCCATTTGCCGTTACTGCGTGAAAAGTTCTGGAAAGGTGTATTGCGCGTTGCAAACTGTTCCTTGTCCAGTTCGCGTGGTTCCATCACCGGCAGGCCTTTCTCTTCAGCCTCCTCCAAGGTGCGAAGATGATAAGTCCGCGTTTTTGAATCAAGGCAGTCCGGATCTGTGCAGATGTCTGCACCGGCCATGTCGGCGTACAGTTCTGGTTGATTAGACGTGCACTTAACACACTCCGAGCAGCTACCTGCGCTTGGTACCAAGGTGGCATCCATCAAAGGAAAAACGACACCGCTCAAGTCCAGCGTGTAGCGATTCTTGAGCCATGATTTGGCTTCACGGTACGACATCGGCTTTCCATCGTCACCGTCCATGATCTCTTCCATTGCCTGGATCTGCAGTGCCGCGATCGGCATGCGGGCGATCAGCTGTGCAGTCGATACATCCAGCTTGCCATCGAGACAGGCTTCACGTGCCGCCTGTGGCAGCGCGAGCAGCTTGATTGTGTTGTAGATGTACGTGCGGCTCTTGCTGACGCTCTTGGCGATCTGGTCGGCAGTGTGGTGGAACTGCTTCATCAGGCGGTCATAGCCTTCGGCCTCCTCGATCGGATGCACGTCCTCGCGCTGGATGTTCTCGATCAGCTGCAGCTCGATCACGTCCTCGTCGCCCATGTCTTTGACCATCACATAGATCGACTGCAGGCCAGCCATCTGCGATGCTCGGTAGCGTCGAGCGCCGGAGATGATCTCGACGCACTGCGGATGGTTTTCTGGATCTGGATGTGGGCGCACCAGGATCGGCTGGCAGAGTCCTTTTGTCTTGATGCTGTCTGACAGCTCCTGCAGCTTGATAGGGTCAAAACGTTGCCGGGGGTTGGTATGGGACTCTCGGACGAGTGACAGGTCAACAACGCCGAATGCGGGTTCTACAATAGCGTTCATGCTAGGATTCCTTCGCGAAAAATGGGGGATAAAACAGAATGAGAAACGACAGCTTTACTCTTGCGATGCGATGGATCGTTGGTTCGCTTTGCATTCTCTGGATCATCTACATGCTTGGTCTTGCGTTTGGCGTTACCAGAGCGGAAGCGCCCGCATGGGTGCAGGCGCTTGGCTCGATAGCTGCGATTGGAGTTGCGATTTTTATTGCTGATAAGCAACGCAAGGATTTGCGTCAACAGCGCATTGATGAAATTAGAATTCACCAAGATCGAGTACTGAAAGGCTTGCGTTCTGAAATGACGTTGGCTTTTGAAGGTGTGAAAAACATTGCAGCGGACATTGCAAGCCAATATGCAAGTAACAAGCTGACGGTCTATAACGAGCACCATAATGTGTACGTCTTTGACGCCGTTCATGAGGTGGTATTGTCGATTCCCAACGATGAAATCCGCGTGCAGATCATTCGGTTTTATAGCGGCGTTCGCAGTTTCGCTAGAGAATTGGAAATACATTCTCAGCGCGTCAAGAATACGGAAGATACTGGGACCATTCGTGATTCGCTTAGAGAGGATCAAGAATGGTTGTTGACGTGCGCCAAAGACCTGGCGGATATCAAACAATCTTTCGATGATGCGATGGAGAAATATGTTTTTTTGGAGGATGATCACGCTGCCTCCGCAAACACATGACCAGCAACCGCACGGCGTCTGACTTCATCAAACGCTGCGCGGATCTCGCCTTTGTTGGCATGCTCGACCTGTAGATCGTGCATCTCCAGCGCTTCACGGATGGCGCAGATCGCGTTGCCGTCGTAGCGCCACACACCCAGTCCGTCGGCGCGTAGTTTCGAGCGCCACGCGCCTTCGAGCGCCACGTTGATCGTGTCTACCCAGTCAGCGCCAAAGCCTTGCTCGCACAGAATCAAGGCGGTGTTGAGTGCGACCGTGACCATCGTCCAGTCCTCCTCACGCGCCTGGCCGTGCAGCATCTGGTGGAACGCTGCCCAGTACGCGATGCCAAGATCTGTCATGTCCATCGGATCGAGCAGCTTCTGATCCTCAACGCGGCCGAGCAGCTGGAAGATACGGTTGGCATTGCCAGTCGTGTGCGCGCGGCGTGGCGTATAGCGTTTGGTTCGTTTCTTGGATGCCATGATGTGCTTTCAGAAAAGACCAGGCAGGGCAGGGAACAGCCCGCGCAGGTAGGAATAGGTAAAGACCAGCGTCAGGCCGAACATGCCCCACTGGCGAGCCTTGAACGTGCAGTAGAGCCAGCAGGGCTGGCCAAGCAGGCCGATGATGAAGCCAACACGTACGACGTCGGCATGCGGGCTGGTGATGAGCATGATGGCCAGGGCGCCGGTGATGGCGATCAGGATCTGCAGCAGTCGATCACGCAAGGTGACGATGGACAGATTTACGGTGACGGTGCGGCGCTTCAGCATGCTTGCACCTCGACGAAAAAGGCCAGTACGCCGGACCAGCCACCTTTGGCCACTGGCACGTGCCATTCGATATGCGAGATCTTGCGCGATGGTGTGTGACGCATCACTTCGCCAACGATGTAGCCGTTGTTGCGCATCTCTTGCAGCGTTGCTGCCAGATCCTCTGTGGTGTCCGGAAGCAGGTCCGGCACACGGTGCGCAGGGTCGACGGCCATCAGGTTCTGCCGGCAGACCAGCGCGGACAATTCGTGGATGGCCAGCTTTGATGGGATATGTTGGACGTGGTGTCTCATGCGCCGGCTCCTTTGGGAACAATCCAGAAGCGGCGATCGCCGACGTCCTTCGATAGAAAGTCCTTGGAGCCAGTGACAAAGGTGTACTGGCCACATGCGTCTGCACAATCAAGGCTGTTGCGTTGCGACGCGATAGCGGCGCTTGTAGTGGTCGCCATGCGACCACTGTTGATTGCCTTTACGATGTGCGCGGCGTCAGCCGCGTCCATCGGCTGTTGGTTTTCGCCCTCCCACCCCTCCTTGGCTTGCCCCTCCCCCCCAGTAAAATGACTATCCGAAGGGGTAGGCGCGATTTCGGCTGGCAAAGGTGCGCGGTTGAAGAGTTCGCGGCCGCAGCAGTCGCAGTACGAGCGTGAATGCTGGCAGCCTATGACTGGGTTGTCGTAGCGGTGGCCGGTGAGCAGGCAACGCAACCAGTTGAGTGCTGCGTTCATTTGGCACCTCTCGTGCATTCTGGTTGGCGCTCCGTACTTGCTTTGCCTTCGTATGTATGGTGCTTCCAGTAGTGCCACTCAGCGCCATCAAAGCCACAACGAGTGCAAACAGCATCGTCATCGAAGTCGTGCAGTAGCCGCTTGTTTTTAAGCTGATCATCACAGCGAGTCATTGCGTTGCTCCTGGAATGTCATCAGCCAGAACAAGCCACAGCGTCAGGATGACGCGGCTGATGGTTGTTTCGGGGAATACGATCAAGAGAAGCAAGATCGCGGGAATGACGCAGGCGCCCATGAGGGCGAGCAGTACCGGCGGAGTAAGCCTCATGCAGCACCTCGCGTCGTTACGCGGATGCCTTGCACCTGCTCGTGTACATCAAACGCGTTGCCCCATGCGTCGAAGCTGGTTGGCGCGATCGCGTCGTAGTGGTATGTGCCTTGCGTCGTTAGCACGGTGACGGTAAAGGCAAACATCAGTGCGCCTGGTACTTCAGGATGGCGGGCAGGGTGTCTTTTGCCAGTGCAGACGTCTGCACAAGACGGATTGCCTCGTGGAATTTGAAAACGCGGGCGGTCAGGACATGGGTGCCCAGTTCGTACAGGCTGACGGTGTGCGCCAAACGCTCATCGCTGGTCAGATGGATGGCGTTGTTGTGCAGGCGATCGCCGCGCTTCCAATCTTCGATGATGCCGGCTTTGCCCAGCGTTTCGGCAATGGCGCGACTGTGGGTGGTCTTACCGCAACCCGCTGGCCCGTAGATCACGACCGGCTTGTCGGCGTAGTTTTCTGCTGGTGTTGGCATGTTCTGCTCCCATCGTTTAAGCCAGATCGGGCTGGCGATGGAGCGGATTAAAGCATACTTTAATCCATATAATCAAGTATGCTTTAATTAAAATTGTGCGAACAGGCAACAAAAAACCGCCACAGAGGGCGGTTTTTTCTTGAATATGATTGGTTTTATGGGGCGTTCTTGATCAGGTCGGCCCATTCCTGAATGCGTGATGAAAGTGTGCCGCGTTCGAATGTCGTCACTTTCGTGCTTGTGTCTGATAAGGCTCGCAATTCGATCATGCCGTAGTAAGGCCCATTTCCAATGGTGATTTCAGCAATCTGATCACTTTCCCAAATCGTCATGAAGCTAGCGCCTTTGAAATCAATCGTTTGTTTGGTGGCGTTGTCGTCCCAATACTTGGCGAGGACTTTGTAATTACGGTCTTTGACAAAACTGGATGTGGGTTCTTCCTTGAGTTTTGCCTTGTTCATGGCGGGAACTGTGCATCCGGTAAGTAGCGAGATTGCAACGATGGCTATGAGCGCGCGGCGTTTCACGATGTTTTACATTCCTTGTTTGATAAGTGGTTCGGACTGTATCAGGGCTACCTTGTACTCAACATCCCATATACATGGGATCGCTCGCTTTCTTCCTCCTTAGTACCGTCGGTCAGCAGCCCGGTCGCGCCCTTTGTTTAAACAAAGGGGAGTTGTATGCATCAGCGACAAGAAGAGGAGTTGGTAGGTCTTTTTAGACGTATGCATCCAGAGGATCGCATGATTCTGCTGGAGTTCGCCGCCTTGCGAGCGAAGTCGAACACGCCGCGGAGGGTGCATCTAACTCTCGTTAGCAACCCTGCGCCAGCGCAGCGTGTTCTGCTTGACGGCGCTACGGGCTAAGTCAAGGATGTTGGAGCGGCCACGTTCTGAGGCCTGCTGGTACAAGGCAATCAGTTCGATGATCTCATCGGTAGTCGCTGTCGCGTTGTACGGCTCAGTTCGTTGGCTAACTTGCGGTACAGGCTGACTGCCATCTGGTTTGCCTTCACCTGTGGCTAGCCAATACAAATCCACGCCAAGAAAGCGTCCTGCTTTCGCTGTGTTCTCGGCAGTAAGTGCCTTCGTCTTTCCAATGAAAACATGGCTTAAAGCCTGCACGCTGATACCTAGAGCCGCGGCTAGTTCTTGTCGTTCTTTACCGCTGTGCTTGAGAGCTTGCTCAAGGCGGGTGCTGAATTGCGTATCCATGATTAAAGAATACTTACATTCAATGAAAGTATGGTTGATTATTGATTTAAAGCATGCTTTAATCCGAGGCATGAAAAAAACAGTCGCAACTTCTCTTCTCGGTGGCACGCCAACAGCAGCAGCCGAAGCAATCGGAATCAGGCCGCAGGCTTATTCGCAATGGCCGGATGTGCTGAATCGTCGATTGACTGATCGCGTCCAGGCGGCGATTGCTCGCCAGCATTTGTCGCCGAGTTTGCTCGGCATCGAGCAGCCGTCTGGCGAAGCTCCCGACGATGACCATTCTCAGACAGACGATGCGGCTCCGTAGCTTTCGCGAGTGATTTGAACTTGCGCGTTTGTAGTGGGCGAGAGGATGTCAGCGCCAGCTCAAGCAGTTGAGTGCGCAGGTTGTCGAGAGTTGTTTTGTTTTTCATGCACGAATCATAAGAACGATGGCGGTGGTTTACATCGTTAATCGAAGGGGAGTTTTAGCGTGACGCAAGAGTATTCGGACATGAATCAGCACGACGCCTTATACAAGGCGGCGCGTAATTATCCAGGTGGTGTTGAAGCACTGGCCAAGCGTATGGGAATCAGCGCAGCCGTCCTGTATAGCAAGCTGCGACCGGGGTGCGATACACATCATGTGTCGTTTGAACAGGTTTCCGAGATCACTGATCATCTGGTTGAGGCACGTGTGCCGAATGCTCTCCAAGCCTTGCAGGCGTTGACATGGCGCCACGGCATGGTGGCGATATCGCTGCCGCCACTATCCGAGCAAGAGACAGATTGCCTGGTGCAGTCGATCTGCAAATCGGTGGTGGAATTTGGTCACCTGACGTCCGCTGTTTCCGAAGCAATGGCCGACGGCAAAATCTGCGGCAAGGAATGGGATGAGATCGACAGAGAGTTTTCGCACGCGATCGGTGCGTTGACTGAGCTGCGTGAGCGTATCCGTGCAAAGGTCACTGTGAAGGCCGACAAGTAATGGCAACACTGGATCAGATCCTTGACGCGATGATCGCTCAAGGCATGCCTCTCCCTGCAAACAACAAGATTGAGGCCGACGGTGCAGTGCATCGATTCGGCCCGAAGAAGAAAGCCTGGTACAAGCTACAAGAGCGCACGCTGAAGGATGGCGGCTCTGCGTACTACGGCGCGTTTGGTGTCTGGCGCGGTGATGACAACGGCGCGATTAGTGTCACGTTGGCTGAGGGTGAAGTGTCGGAGGAGGATCTGGCCGACATCCGCAAACGGCAGGAAGAACAGGCCATCGCGCTGGAAGCCAAGCGGCAGGATGACGCCAAGAAAGCTGCTGGCCGCGCTGCCAATCAATGGAAGGATGCAGCCGAGACCGGCCAATCCGACTATCTAATCCGCAAGCAGGTCACGCCAGAAGCGGTGCGTTTTGCTGATGATGGTGTGTTGCTGGTGCCGATGAAGCGTTACGCGCTGAACGGTAGCAAGCTGGTCGGCGTGCAGAAGATCAAGGCTGACGGCAGCAAGACATTCAACAAGGGTATGGAGAAGGTGGGCGCGGCCTGTCTGCTCGGTAAGCTCAAGCCTGATTCTGCCTTGTTGATGATCGGTGAGGGCTATGCGACATGCCGTAGCGTACGCATGGCAACCGATGACCAATATCCCGCGATGGTGGCGTTTGATGCTGGCAATCTGTTGCCGGTGGCGACGGCCTTGCGGCGCGACTTTCCTGATGTGCCTTTCCTGTTCCTGGCTGACGATGACTGGATGCTGTGCAAGCGTCTGGCCAAGCGTTTGGTCAAGGACTTTAAAATCGCCGCGACCTTGCAAATCGATGGTGAGTTGTGGCCACTGTATCAGTCCGACTTTGAGGATGATGATGAGGTTGATAAGCAGCTGATCGCAATCTTGGAGAAGGGCGCAAGTAGGGTGCTTACTGTCGCTACCGATGGTAGTGAGACCAAGCTACTGAATGATGCTGGCGAGCAGGTGCGTGTCGTGGCCAGTTGGTATGAGGATGCCAACGGTATCAACTACATCAAGGCCGAAGTGTCGTGCGGCCGCGTCAATAAAACCTACACGCTTGAGAACGCAGGCATGGCCAAGGCCAGTGCTGTGGCCAAGGTGGTGGGCAATGCATACGTGTGGAAACCTGCCTTTGTGGATCGTGGCCAGCGCAAGCTGACCGACTGGAATGATCTGCACTGTGAGCAAGGGCTTGATGCGGTGCGCGACCAGCTGGCGGGCATGCTGTTGCACATCGTGTCGTGCCTCGATCAGCCGGCTGATGATGTGCCGGAACTTCCCCCATTCCCCATTGATGATGCCTGCGGCGATCTTCCAGAAAGCGATGCTGCAGCGCCAGCGGGTGGTTTGCACCTGGCAGTCGATAACACCAAGCCGCCCCAGCCTGAATATGGGGAAGAAGCACCGGCGGCGGCGCCCGCGGAGGCTGGGGGCGGGGCGGGCGGCAAGAAGCCGCCCAAGAAGGTCTACCCGAAAGAGTTCTGGGAGAAGGTCGATTACCTGCTCGAAAACTATGTGCTGATCTACGGCACCGAGGACGCATGGGATAACGACAACAGGATGATTTTGCGCGTCGCGCACATGCGTCTTGCGCACGGTAACGATGCGGTCAAATTCTGGCTCGGCAACGGGTCGCGCAAGATGGTCAACAAGGATCGCGTCGTGTTTGATCCGACGATGACGTGTGATCCGGAAACGTCCGTCAATCTGTATCACGGCTTTGACATGATGCCGAAGCCTGGTAAGCATCAGAACATTCTGCTTCTGCTCGATCACCTATGTGGTGGCAATGAGGATGTGTTCGAGTGGGTGCTTAACTGGCTGGCGTATCCGCTGCAGAACAAGGGCGCAAAGATGCGCACCTCGATCATCGTGCATGGCGATGAGGGTTCCGGTAAGAACCTGTTTTTTGAGAACGTCATTAAGCGGATCTACGGCGAGTATGGTGGTGTGATCGGCAATGCGCAGATCGAATCGCAGTTCAACGAGTGGGCGTCGAGAAAGCTGTACTTCGTTGCTGATGAGGTTGTGACGCGCAACGAGCTGCGCCAGTTGAAGGGCAAGCTCAAGCACATGATCACCGGCGAGACGATCATGATCAACCCAAAGAACATGACGGAGCGCTCCGAGGCAAATCACATGAACTTTGTGTTTTTGTCGAACGAACTGCAGCCGCTTGCGCTGGATAAGACTGATCGGCGTTACCTGGTCATCTGGACGCCGCCAAACAAGCCGCCTGAGTTCTACAAGGATGTAGCTGACGAGATCGCGGCTGGCGGTGCAGAGTCGTTTCTGGACTTCCTGTTGAAGCTCGATCTGGGTGACTTTAACGAGCACACCAAGCCACTCAACACAGAAGCGAAGGTCAAGCTGATCGGCCTTGGTCTGACACCGTCTGAGAAGTTCTATCGGGAATGGAGCCTTGGTTTCCTTCCCCTTCCTTACATGACCTGCTCGGCGCAGCAGCTTTATACGGGCTTCTTGCGCTGGTGCCACCTCAATGGCGAGAAATTCCCTCCCACACAAACACTGTTCGGTCGAATGATTGAACGGACAGGCTTTGGGCAACTGTCGCGGGCGGTGATCAAGTTTGACCTGGGCACGGTGTGCAAGCAAAGAACCGTGTACCTCGTCGGTGATATGCCGGAAGGGTCGAGTCGAAAAGATTGGGCTGAGCAAGCTTCCAGCTTGTTTGAAAAATGTTTGAAGCAGTACCGACATGTGCATGACCAGCCGATGGATTTGGCGACAGATGTGCATGGGCAGCAGGAGAGTGTTAACAGTTAACCCTTCAACAGCGCCGAACTATTAACACGTCAAGACCGTTTATCCATGCGGCTTTGTGAACAGTTCGAATAGTTGAAGAGTTCATTTTTGCCCCATGTGTGCGGGCGCGCGCGCGAGTGCATGCATGTACGTGTTTGTGAATTGATGTTTCCCCATGTGTGTTTTGTACCGACTTTGTTTTTTAACCCTTCAACTATTCGAACTATTCACAAAGCTAATAGGCATAAGGCTTTTGATGATGAAGAGTTGTTTAAGAGTGTGGACAGTTTATGAAAAAACAAGATATGCGCGAAGCCATGCCAGAGACTGCGGCCTTCATCGACAAGATGCGTGCTGCGTTTGGAGTTGAGTCGATAAACGAGTCGATCAAGGGCGGCATGCGTGGGCAAGGAGCATTTTGGGCGAAAGAGAACGGGCAAGAGGTCGGCTCGCGTCAGCCAGTGCCAAAAAGCATTGTGGGCTGGGACAAGTTTGGGCGGTCGTTCACGTTTGACGTGCCAGCTGGTGCAACACATGACGACGTGCAGGTGATGTTCGCCGCCGAGCAAAAGAAAGCAAACGATCTGGCGATGCAGCGCCGTGGCTTGCCGATCGACTGAAGACAGACATTGAGTAACCTAGGGAAGAAAACAGCATGACAAACCAAACAAACCAGCCAACAGCGATCTTCACCAGCGTCGGGCAAGCGCTGCATGTGGCGTACTTGATCATGGCGTCGGATGCGCGTCAGGACAGCCCGCTACGTAAGGCGCTGGTTCGCATGATGAGCGACATCGATCTGTCCGCTCAACAGACCGAGTGGCTTAATCAGCTGCGAGGAGAAGCAACAGGCACGGTGAACTTTGCTGGTCTGTCAGCTGACGATGTACGAGCGCAATGTGCCTTGATCGTCTCGGCTGTGGATTCAAAGTTGATGGCGCAAGAGAAGTGGGTAATCCATGCCAAGTACATGCAGATGGTATCAACCGGCAGCAAGACGACTGAAAGGCAGCGCTCGGCACAGCAATACGTCAAATTCTGCCAGCACGCGCTTGATTCAGTTCGCATACCTATGCATGCACGTCGTCAGCAGGAAGAGCTGGAAGAGGCACAGCGACAATTGGATAAGCTGAAGTGCTGTCCTGCGGTTAGTTATTCCACTGGTCGCGTCGATGCGATAAAGGGCTTGTCGGAATGGTTGGCCGGATCGTTCCCGACGATCAACGTGATGGCGCTGGATATGATTGTTGCCAAAATCTACGCGAATCATGTGAAGACAGCGATTAGCTACCGAGATCTGGAAAAAACTTTTGGCAGTAGCAAGTCTACCTATGCTCGCATCGCGCCAGCCATTAAGGATCGACTCTATCGATTGGAGCTGATAGCGCAGGATCGACTGCGTCCTTACTTCGAGGAACAAGGTATTGTCGAGGTGTTTGAAAAAACCGCTTGACGATGTTGGGACAGTGCAAGTATATTTTCGCTATTCTCGAAGCAGTTACGACCTAAGCCCTTACCGTTGATCGGAAGGGCTTTTTTGTTATTTTTCTTCGTTCTCAATCCGCTTGTTTGCTACCCAGTGGCAGATGTACAAGAGCAACCCCATTACAGGTGCGAATACTACGGATGCTAATGAGCACATATCAGTGACTGGCCGAATTGAGCGACTGATATCAAGATAGATGGAAAAATCGATTGTTTCTGCTTCAACTAACTTACCAAGATATTCATTGCATACCTGAGATACCAAGCTGGCTCCAATAGTGACGCCAAGCAGGATCGCGCCAATGAATGCCGAAGTTATCATCAAGTGATTTTGAATGGACTGAAAGAACCTCGGATATTTAATCGTGTATCGGATTGATACAGCGAACATTGATCCTACTGCGATAGCAAATGACCACCAGTTCATGAGGGCTCCTTATAAGATTGCCGGATTGTAACTCAGGCAACATAAAATATTAGATGGCGAGGTCGGCGCTATATCCGACCACCAACATGTGCAGACGTCTGCACGCACCGTGTCCTGTCCGTCGTCCTCCTCATAATGGCGATGAGCGTTGCCACCAGTCTTAGCGGATTGGTGGCTTTTTTATTTGTGTCCTGTGAGGTGAACTTATGACCGACAGCGATCTTGAATTGAAAGTAGCAAAGCTGGAGCTGAAGCCAACAGACATACTTGTTGTCGAGTCTCAGCGAATGCTTAGACCAGAAGACGTCGAGCGCATTCAGTCTTATATGGCCAAGGCTGTACCGGATGGCGTAAAGACAATGGTTCTCTGTGCTGGTTTGACCTTGAAGGTTGTATCGCCTTCATCTGAAGAGCATTGGTGCTAACAGATGGCGATGCGTGGCAAGTCTGTATGTCGCCATGCGGGTTGCTCCAAGCTGCTGGATGCGCCTGGCTACTGTGAACCGCACGCCAAGCTGTCCTACCAGCAGATTGATCAGCATCGAGGTAGTGCAAGCTCTCGTGGGTATAACCGACGCTGGCAGAAGGCACGTGAGACTTATCTGCAAAGTCATCCGCTTTGCGTGCGTTGTGCAGAGCAAGGCTTAGTCGTTCAATCAACCGTAGTCGATCACATCATCCCCCATCGTGGCGACTCGACTCTGTTCTGGGATTCCAAAGGCAACTGGCAAGCGCTGTGCAAAACCTGTCACGACCGGAAGACCGCGACGGAAGACGGCGGTTTCGGTAACGCATCGATAAGCAAGGGAGGGGCGGGTCAAAAGTCTGATCCCTTTGCCCTGTAGACCGGCAGTGTAGGTCGATTTTTGTGCGTGCAAGTTTTGGAGGGGGGGTATTAGGAGCCAATCATGGGTAATCGTGGACCTCAGCCACTCCCGCCAAACGTTCTCGCGCTTCGCGGAGGCAAACCTCGCTCGAAAAATCTGGCGGATGGTGTCCAGCCGCTCATCCAAGTACCTGACGCGCCACGCCACCTGAGTGCCACGGCCAAGAAAGAATGGAAGCGCATCAC
This sequence comes from Oxalicibacterium faecigallinarum, assembly GCF_014635705.1. GTDB lineage: Bacteria > Pseudomonadota > Gammaproteobacteria > Burkholderiales > Burkholderiaceae_D > Oxalicibacterium > Oxalicibacterium faecigallinarum. Next base: position 407,887 of record NZ_BMDI01000001.1, read on the forward strand.
GCCCCTGCTCGTCGAGGAAGGACTGATTGCCAAGATGGATCGATCTATCCTGGCGCTGTATTGCCAGAACTGGGGGCGGATGGTCGAGCTGGAGACAGCGCTCGCAAAAAAAATCGACCTGAAGGTAGCCGAGGGGATGGAGTACAACGATGCCGTCGAATTCTGTTGCTATGACTGGACGCCTAAAGGCTACCGCCAGCAGGCCGCGATCGTCAGCATGATCCGTGGCCACGCCGAGCAGGTCGCCAAGTACGCCGGCCACTTTGGCATGTCGCCGTCGCAACGAGCGCGAATCACACCGTCCAGCAATCAACCACAGCTCCCTGGAATGGAAGGAAACGACCAAGGGGGATGGGGAGACTTCGGAAGAAGATAAATGAGTTACGTCGCGATCTCCAACCAGTACATCGAGGATGTTCTGGGAGGAAGGATCGTCGCGTGCAAGTGGGTCAAGCTAGCCTGTGAGCGGCAGCAGCGGGATCTGAAGCGCAACCCGATTGTTGAGGTCGCTTTCCCGTATCGATTCGATGACGATGCGGCAAACCGCATCTGTAAATTCGTTGAGAAGCTGCCGCACACAAAAGGCAAGTGGGCGCGGGAGCGTCAGCGTATCAAGCTAGAGCCGTGGCAGTGCTTCATCCTGACGACGGTGTTTGGCTGGTTGCATGTCGATACCGGCATGCGTCGCTTCCGTCGTGCTTATGAAGAGGTAGCACGCAAGAACGCCAAGTCCACCAAAAGTTCTGGCATCGCGCTCTACCTGTTCGGCGCTGACGGTGAGGCTGGCGCCGAGGTCTACAGCGCCGCCACCACGCGTGACCAAGCAAAGATCGTGTTTGACGATGCGCGGGCAATGGCGCTGCGCGAGCCTGAGATGTGTGCGGTGCTCGGCATTGATGTCCTGCAGCACCAGATGCACATCGAGGATGAGTCGTCTAAGTTTCTTCCGCTGTCTGCAGAAGGCTCGACGCTCGACGGTCTCAATGTGCATGGCGGCATCATCGATGAGCTGCACGCGCACAAGACGCGTGCTGTGTTTGACGTTATCGATTCCGCAACCGGCTCGCGTGACCAGTCGCTGCTGTGGATGATCACGACGGCAGGAACGAATCGCAGCGGCATTTGCTACGAGCAACGGATTCACGTAACCAAGATCCTGAATGGATCAGTGGTGGATGAGACGTTCTTCGGCATCATCTTCACGCTGGATGAGGGTGACGATTGGGCGGATCCGCTGGTCTGGATCAAGGCGAACCCGAATTTGAATGTTTCCGTCTTCATGGATGACATGGAGATGGCCTGCCGCAAGGCGCTGTCGATGCCGTCAGCTGTGGCCAACTTCCTGACCAAGCGGCTTAACGTCTGGGTCAATGCTGACAGCGCCTGGATGAACATGCGGGCATGGGATGCCTGCGGCGATCCGACGCTGAGCATCGATGACTTTGAAGGCGAGGACTGCATCGTCTCGCATGACTTGGCCAGCAAGATCGACATCGCAGCAAAGATGCGGCTGTTCACGCGAGACATTGATGGTGTCACGCACTACTACGGCTTTGGTCGTTACTTCCTCAATGAGGAAGCGATCGAGAAGGCTGGAAACGCGCAGTACTCGGGCTGGGCCCGACAGGATCTGTTGGTAGCTACGCCTGGCAACGTCACAGACTTTGGTGTGATCGAGCAGGATCTGTTGGATGACGCGGTGCGTTTCAACATAACGGAAGCGCCATACGATCCGTTCCAGGCGACGCAGTTTAGCCAGCGCATGGTCGAGGCTGGTCTGCCGATGATCGAGGTCGGCTCGACCGTCAAGAACTTTAGCGAGCCAATGAAGTGGCTGGAGGCATTGGTGCTGCAGGGCCGCTTCCACCATGATGGTGATCCGGTGTTGACCTGGATGATCAGTAACGTGGTCTGCCATCGCGACGCGAAGGAAAACATCTTCCCGCGCAAAGAGCGTGAAGAGAACAAGATCGACGGCGCGGTGGCGCTGCTGATGTGTCTGAATCGTGCAGTGAACCTGGAGCCGGTGACTGACGGCGCTCTGGACGATTTTATTAACTCTCCGATTCATTCCTGACTATGGCAAATTTTCTTACGAGCGTCCGCACGTGGTTCGGTGGCGGGGCCATAGCTGAGAGGGAGGGTGACCAAGCACGCCCGCCAACGACGGTGCTGATTCCTGATACGCGATCAGTCGGTGAGGATGGTGCGCTGCAGATCGATACGGTGTGGGCGTGTATCGATCGTCGCGCCAGCGCAATCGCCAGCTTGCCATTCTTTGTTTATGAGGCGATGGCGGGTGAAAAGAAGCTGGCGCGTAATGCACGGCTTTACCAACTGCTGCACGACTCGCCAAATGCGCGTATGACGCCGTTCGAGTTTTGGCGTGCGATGGTTATGAACCATGATCTGCGCGGCAATGCCTATGCGCGCATCCAGCGCGACTCCGCTGATGAGCCGCTTGCGCTGTGGCCAATGCCTTCGAGCCAGGTGAAGTCTGTAGTGCTGCCGTCAGGCGACATGGTTTATGAGTATCGCTTTGGCAATGATGTGGCTGTCCTGGCTGCAGACAATGTTCTGCATATCAAAAATCTGGGCAACGGAACCACTGGCCTGGACAAGCTGGAGTTCATGCGGGCCGGTCTGGATGAAGTCAGTAAAGCGCAGGAAGCAGCTTCGCGCATGTTTGCCAATGGCGGCAAGCCAAGTGGTGTGCTGATGATTGATAAGGTTTTGAAGCCTGATCAACGTGATGCTGTACGTCGCAACTTCGAGCAAATGACAGAAGGGCCGATGCATCGCCTGCACGTGCTGGAAGCTGGGATGGAGTACGAGCAGATCTCGCTCTCGCCTGAGCAGATCCAGTTGCTGCAGACGCGGCAATACGCTGTCGAGACAATCTGCCGCTGGTACGACGTGCCACCAGTGTTGATCCATCACAGCAATGTGACGGCATGGGGCTCGGGGATCGAGCAGATTGTGAACGGTTTCTACACGCTGTCGTTGCGGCCACTCACGATCAATATAGAGCAGGCCGTACAGAAGCGCGTGCTGACATCGCGTCAGCGTGCGCGATACAAGGTTGAGTTCAGCATGGATGCGCTGCTGCGGGCGAATCCGAAGGATCGTGCCGAGATCCATGCCAAGTATTCACAGAACGGCATCATGACTCGCGCCGAGATTCGTCAGCTGGAAGGCTTGCCGCACATGGCTGGTACGGACGAACTCACCGCGCAAAGCAACCTCGCACCACTGCACATGCTGGGCAAAACGCCGCAACGTGGTGGCGCTGCAATATCCGACATCGCTCAATAGGGGATAAACATGGAACACAAATCGCTGGCACTGGCCGATGTGCAGTTCAAGCTGCAGGCAGATGATCGCACCTTTACTGGCTATGCCTCAGCATTCAATCGTGTCGACTCCTATGGCGACACTATCGTCAAAGGTGCTTATGCCGAGACTCTGCAAAAGAATGGCTTGCCCAAAATGTTCTTCAACCATCGCTCGTTTGATGTGCCGATCGGCAAGTGGCTCAAGGCCGAGGAAGATGATTACGGCCTGCTGCTGACTGGCGAGTTCACGCCCGGCAATCGTCAGGGCGAGGAAGTCCGAGCAGCGCTCAAGCATGGCACGCTGGATTCGCTGTCGATCGGTTTCAGCCTGACAAAAGGTGACTACGACGAAGCAACTGGTGGCCGCGTGATCCGTAAAGTGGATCGTCTGCGAGAAACATCGATTGTCACATTCCCTGCTGACAAGTTCGCATCGATCGATATGGCCAGCGTCAAGTCGTTCGATGATGATCTGGAAGCGGTGAAAACAATTCGTGATTTTGAATACTTCTTGCGGGATGTAGGAAGTTTCAGCAAGGGGGCAGCGCAAGCGTTGACTGCCCGCGCCAAAGTCGTGTTCGGTACGCGGGATGCTACCCCAGACGATGACGGCGAGAAGATGGCCCAGATACTCAAGCGACTTGAGCAGCTTGGTACATAAACGCACGTTCCGCAAGATGGCCGCCTTCGGGCGGCTTTTTTATTTTCTATTATCGAAAGGCAATCATGAAGCGCTCCTGGAATTACATTCAACAGCACGTGCCACTGCACGTCATCATCCTGCTCTCGCTGGCAGTTATCGGCTTGTTCCTGCAATGCGTGGGCGTCGATGTTAAAACCTACATGATGGACAACTCAATGGCGATGGCCGGCCTATCGGCATTCGGCGTTGTCGGTGAGATCAAAAGCGAACAGATCATGCAGGCGCTCGACAATGTCGAGAAGAAGCTGACGACCATGTCGCAGAAGGCTGAGGAGGAAATGAAGACCATCGGTAAGGTCACCTCTGATACCAAGACGGCGCTCGACACCATTGGCACTGAGCAGCGTGAGCTCGCAGATCGTTTGCTCAAGCTTGAGCAGAAAGCAGATAAACCTGCGGATGAGCCACCAGCAGAAGACAGCATTGGTGAGACCTTCACCAAATCTGAAGAATACAAAAAGTTTCAAACCAAAACTGGCGAAGGTCGCGCTGCATTTGAAGTCAAGAACACGGTAACGAATGCTGTTGCCAATACGTTCTCCGAGCGCCGTCCTGGTGTTGTGGAGGGTGCATTCCGCGTCTTTACGATCGAAGATTTGCTGGTGACACTCCCAACTAGCAGTTCGTCGATTGACTACGTCAAGGAAAACGTATTCACGAACAATGCGGCTGAAGCGGCAGAAGGCACGCAAATCAACCAATCCAGCATCACGTTCACACCTGAAACGATGCCGGTATCGAACGTTGCGCACTTCATCAAGATCACGCGTCAACTGGCGCAAGACAATGCGGCGTTGGCAGCCTACATCAATCGCCGCATGATCTACGGCGTCAACCTGCGAGTGGAGAATCAGCTGATCGCTGGAAACGGTACTTCGCCAAATCTGTCTGGCTTGACCAAGGCCGGCAACTTCACCGCTCACGGCTACACCTTGGCCAGCATGGAGGCATTAGATCTGACGAACAATAAGTTTGATCTGATCGGCAAGATGATTGGGGACGTGGCTGCTTCTGACTATGCCGCTGACTGTGTGCTGCTGAATATCGCAGACTGGTGGACGTTGCGTCTGGCGAAAGATGCGCAGGGTCGTTACATCTTGGGCGATCCTGGTTCTTCGGTGCCGCCAGCGTTGTTCGGCTTGCCGGTCGTTGCTAGCAACGCACTTGCAGCAGGCAAGGTCTGGGTCGGTGGTATCAAACAGGCAGCGACCAAGCATGACCGCGAAGGCGTGGTCATTGATTTGTCCGACTCGGATGAAAACAACTTCCAGCTGGGCCTCGTCACGATCCGCGCAATGCGCCGTCTGGCACTGACCGTCGAGAAACCTATCGCCACACGCTACGGCGACTTGGTACTGGCATAACCCACGCGGGCCAGTCCGCTGGCCCGCAACTTGGAGAAATCAATGGAACAAGTCAAAGTCCGATTCCTTGGCACTGCGGTTACTGGTGTTGGTTCATTTTCTACAGGGGATGAACGCTCGTTCGATGCAGCGTTTGCAAAACACCTGGTTGAAGAAGCCAAGGCTGCCGAATATGTCGATGTGCAGACGTCTGCACAGATTGAAGAAACTGTCACTGCTGTGGTGATCGATCTCGAAGCTGAGAAGCAGCGTCTGGCAGATGAGGCGGCCAAGTCGCTCGAAGCTGAGAAAGCCCGTCTGGCAGATGAGGCAAACAAGGCAGTCGAAGCCGAGAAGCAACGTCTGGCAGATGAAGCAGCCAAGGCAATCGAAGCCGAGAAGCAACGTCTGGCAGATGAAGCAGCCAAGGCAATCGAAGCCGAGAAGCAACGTCTGGCAGATGAAGCAGCCAAGGTCAAACAGAAATCCAAGTAAGGGAATCACATGTCCATCATCGATATCGAAATCGCAAAAAATCATCTTCGCGTTGACGATGGCGATGATGGCGACCTGATCCAGATGTATCTCGACGGCGCAGAGGATGCTGCAGAGCAGTTTCTGAATCGTCGAGTCTTCAAGGATGCGGATGCTCTGCAGGCTGCCGTGATCGCTGGTAACGCCGGTGAGTTACCCATCGTGATGACGCCATCCATGAAGAATGCCGTGCTGTTGATCTTGGGTGACCTATATGCCAACCGCGAGGATACGGTGATCGGCACAATTGTCGCGTCCCTGCCGCGTGGTGCACAGGCATTGCTGCAACCTTATCGTGTCCAGATGGGGGTCTGATGAGAGCCGGCAAACTTAACAAGCGGGTCCAGCTGCAGATGCCGCATCGCGTCAAAGGTGATGACGGTGGCTTCACGCAGTCGTGGGTTGATGTGGGCGGCAAACGCTGGGCGGAGATTGTTCCGATTAGTGGGCGTGAGGCCAACCGATCAAACCAGACCATTGCCAGCACTGAGGCGCGCATTACGCTCCGTTACTCCAGCGTGACCGCTGAGATTTCCGAAACCTGGCGTGTCCTTCATGGCGAGAAGGTCTACGACATCAAGCGCATTGCCAATCTGGAATCCGCAGATGAAGTGATCGAGCTGACCTGTGAAGCTGGGGTAAATGATGGTTAAAACAACGATCAAGGTACGTGGACTGCGTGAACTGGGCGAAGCCATGAAAGGCTTGGAGAACGATATCAAACTGCGGATCTGCCGCGCCGCTGTGCAGGAAGGCGCAAAGATCATCCGCAATCTGGCGCAGAGCAAGGCACCGGTCGCGCCGCAAGCGTATGACGTTGTGGACGAAACCTACAACCGCAGCAGCCGCAAAGGTAAAAAGCGGGCGGCAAACGTAAAGATCGTCCAGCCGCGCAATATTGCTAAGAACATTGTCACCAAGCGTGTGCCGAGATCCAAGATGACAGCTGAGACCGTCGTGGCGATCCGTGGCAAGTTTGAGCATGGTTACGCAAACCGCATTGGCATCCTGCAGGAATTTGGCACCGTAAAGACGCCAGCTCAACCGTTCATGCGGCCAGCCTTCAACCAAGGCAAGGCACCGGCGGTAGCAGTGATCAAGAACACGCTGAAGAAACGCATAGACAGCGCGGTGAAGAAGAATGCGAAGAAGCCAAAATGAGCGTTGAAGCCAAAATCACGACAGCTTTGTCTGCCATTGATGAACTGGCGCTGCCAGATGGCGAGGCTGCGGTATATCAGGATGATTTTCCGCAGCCGGAGAAAGGTGAGCCGAAATGGCCTGCTGTGCGCTTCACGCTTATGCCTGGGGAAGTCCATGCAGACATCAGTGGTGATGGCGATGAAGACACCGACGATATCCGCGTCCAGATCGACGTGGTATCAAAAACGCCGAAAGAGCGGCGCGTGATCTGGGACAAGGTGCGTGCTGCCATGAAAAAGATTGATCCGCCTGCCTTGTTGCAGGCGCCGCCAGATATGTCGCGCGACTTGGAAACAAAGACATATCGTGCGATGGGTGACTGGGTTATCTACGGGTCATCTGAATAAAACTTTTAGGCTTTACAACCAGGCGCCTCCGGGCGCTTTTTCTTTATCTGAAAGGAAACATCATGTCCGGAGGCAAGCGCTTTAAATTCGCCGGTTCTAAGATTGCAGTACTGCTCGGTTTCGATGAGGCAGGCGAGCTTGAAATCACCGAGATCACCAATACGAATCCAGCCGTGCTGACTATTGCGGATCACGGGCTGGAAATCGGCGGCATTCTTCACCTCAAAGATATCGAGGGCATGGAAGAGCTAAACGAAACCGTCGTTGTCATCGAGGCGGTAACGGAAAACTCCATCACGCTCGCAGATGTGGATGCGACCGAGTATGGTGTGTTCGCTGGTGCCGGTACCGCTGTGCCTGGCGTGGTATCCAACTTCTGTGAACTGACGCAGTACACCCGCACGGGCGGTACGTCTGGCGAGATGGATGCAACCACGATCTGCAGTAAGGCCAAGGAATTTGAAGTCGATCTGCCGGACTTTGGCACCACGCAGCTGGGCTATAACTTTGCGCCGCGCACTGCAGTGCAAGGCAAGTTGGAAGATGCCTATCGATCCAGTGATGTGACTGGCGTGGTCGTCAAACTGCCGAAAAATGGAGGTCACATGATTCAGCTGGGCTATGTCCAGCAGACCAGCGAGACTTCTGGCAACGGCACATTGTGGACGGCCACGGCCACCATCCGTAACACCGGTGCGCGTATCGATTTGCAGTAAGGGAAAACAATGGATCTCAATACCGACCAACTCATTGCAGGCTTGAGGGCCGCTGCCAGCCTGCCTCCGATCAAAGTTCCCATGCCAGAGTGGGGTGGCGTGGTATACGTGCGCCCGCTGACGGTTGCCGAAGTCGAGGCGCAAACCGCTGTTGTCGACAAGGATGAAAAGACCAAGATTGCACGTAGCACCTGCCGTGTCCTGTGCGATGCGGATGGCAATCGTCTGCTGGATGGCGACAATCCCGAGCACGTGGCCCACATTGCCCAACAGGAGTGGTCTGTTCTACAGCGCATCATGAATGCCAAGCGGCAGGCGAATGGCGAAGGTGAAGAAGGGCTTGCTGAAGCAAAAAACGTCTGACAGGTCGTCAGGAGTTTCTGATTGACCTGGCCTTCGAATTTGGCGTGCCGGCACACCAGCTGGCAGCCATTTTGCCTGAGCGTGAATTTGTTCTGTACCAGGCATATGCGGTAAAGCGCATGCTGCCGCAGCGTCGGCAGGAAATGTATCTGGCCCAGATCTGCAGCGTGCTGGCGCAGGTGCATAGCAATACCGATGTCAGTGTGATGGATTTTCTGTTTGATCCTGTTGAAGAGATCGAGCTGGATGAGGATGAAGTGCTGGCGCACTTTGACTTCAAGCCGCGTAACAAAGGGTAGCTATGTCTAACGGTATCGGCGCAATTGCGGTTTCGCTCGGCTTGGATGCTGCTGAATTTGTGAGCGGCCTGACCAGATCGGAACGTGAAGCAGCACGTTCGATGAAAAAGATCGAACGAGAAGTCAGCTCGGCAGCTACAGCCATCCGGGCTGGCTTTATGGGCATCACTGCTGGTGTGACGATCAGCAAGTTCATCCGTGAAACGGTTGATGCCCAGAACGAAGCAGCTCAGCTACGTGCTGTGCTACGGTCAACTGGCGAGGCTGCGGGGTACGGTGAGGAAAAGCTGAATGCAATGGCGGTCGCGTTATCGCAAAACAGCATCTTCAGCGATGGTGATATCACGCAGGCGCAAACACGCCTGCTTTCCTATACTGGCGTGGTTGGCGAGCAGTTTCCAGCTGCGATGCAGGCGGCGATCGACATGGCGTCACGTATGGGCATGGATGTCACCTCTGCTGCCGAGATGGTTGGCAAGGCGTTGGATGTTCCTTCGCAGGGGCTTACGGCCTTGAGCAAACAAGGCTTCCGCTTCACGGAAGAAGAAAAGAAGCTGGTTGAAGCGTTGGAAAAAACTGGCCGTACGGCCGAGGCGCAGGCGATCGTTCTGAAGGCGCTGGAAACGTCTTATGGTGGCGCCGCAAGGGAAGCGCGCGACACGTTGGGTGGTGCACTGGCAGGGCTCAAAAACGAATTTGACAGCCTGATGACAGGTGAGGGTGGCAATGTCAATTCTGCGCGTGATGCGATTGAAAATCTGACCAAGACCTTGGGTTCGTCAGAAACCAAAGAAGCCTTTGCCACCGCAACACAGGCTATGGCCACACTGGTTGGATGGGCAGTCACAGGAACAAACGCATTTTTGGGATTCGGCAAGCATCTAGGCGAATCGCTGGCACGCGGTATTCATGGTTCTGCCGATCCAATCAATGATCAGATCAAGTCGCTGGAAGTGCGGGCGCGTAACGCCGCAACTTCGATCGAACTGGCCTCCAAGGCGACTGATTCTGGTCGTGATAAGCGACTCGCCAATCTGCGTGCCGAAGCCGCATTTGTTGATAAAGAACTGTCGCGCCTGCGGGGCATGCTGCCAGCAACTGCGGCGCCGGATTCGGGGATATTACCAACGGTCTCTGTGCAAGCGCCAAAGCGCGCATTGCCGGCAATTGAAGGTGAAAAGGCCAAGGTCACGGAAGCGCAACGCTATCTTGAGAGTCTGCAAAAACAGGCGATCACGGCACGCGACCTGACTACAGCAGAGACGGCATTGGCCGAGATCCAGTCTGGTCGTCTTGGCAAGGTCACCGCTGCACAGCAACGCCAGATTCTGGTCGTGGCTGAGCAGATCGACAATGAAAAGCGCTTGAAAGAAATCCGCGATGCTGACGACAACATCGTCAAGAAAACGCAGGACTACGCACAGTCCATTGAGGATAGTAACCTGCTGCTGCAGGCCGAGCTGAGTCTGATTGGCAAATCCAATGAAGAGAAGCAGGTGGCAATGGACAACCTGCGTATCGAACTGGAGCTACGGCGCAAGATCCGCGATGTGCAGGCAATGGGTGGTTCTGATGCGGCAACGAAGAAAGCGATTGACGATCTGACTGCATCGGCTGGCATGGACAAGGCGAGTGTGCAGACACGAGCATTTATCGCAGAACAGGAAAAACAGGCTGCTGAAGCCATGAAGGTTTGGGACAACTTCCGAGAAAATGTACAGCGGAACATGGGTGATCAGTTTTACAACATCATGCAAGGAAACTTTGACAGCGTTGGCGATGCGTTTAAGTCGATGGTGATGCGGATGGTGGCTGATGCGATGGCGGCGAACCTGACACAGGCTTTGATGGGTGGCGCCGGAAGTGCAGGCGGTGGCGTGTTCGGGAGCTTGCTGAAATTCGGTGTTGGCTTGTTAAGCGGAGGAAGTTCTGCTGCTGCCAATCCCGGTGCCGGTGCCAATGGTTTTGTGGACTGGAGTGCCTCTAACCCGGCACTTTCAGGCTACATGCCTTCTTTTTCTGTGGGTATCGATAACGTCCCGCGAGATATGGTCGCCAAGATCCACAAAGGCGAGCGCATCCTGACGGCCAACGAAAACCGCAACTTCATAGGTGGTGGCAACGCATCACCATCGATTGTCTTCTCGCCGGTTTACCAGATCGACAGCCGCAGCGATCGTGCAGCCATCATGCAGGATATGCAGCGTCAATCACAGCAAACAAAAGCCGAGCTGGTGGAAGAGTTACAAAGAGCGCGAGTTATCACATGAGCGTAAGAAACTGGCCACGATATGGCGTTGCGTCGTTCAACTGGACACTCATGCCGCAAGCGATCGCTTTCAAAGGTGCATTTGGTTCGCAAGCACTGGAAACCGGTTCGCCGCGATGGGAAGTCAGTCTGACTGGCATTCACCAAAAGCACATCAAGTCGCTGGAAATTCAGCGCTTCATTGAATCTCTTGGTGGTTTTCGGCACCAGTTGGCTTTGTATCACTTGTTGCAGCCGGTGCCGCGTGGCACGCTTCGCGGCTCGCCTGAAGTGGCTGTACTGGCTTCGCGTGGCGCAACTGCACTGACTCTAGATGCCGGTGCTGCGCAGGCAAACCGTACCTTGCTTGCAGGCGACTATATCGGTGTCGGAGCTAATCTGACGCAGCAGGTGTTGCGCCTGGACGCGGATGCTATTGCTGATGCAGCGGGCATCATCACAGTGCAGCTGGCGACGCCTTTGCGTAATGATTTCAATGTTGGATCTGCAGTAGTCTGGGATAAGCCAACCGCATTATTTAGACAGCGAGAGTTGTCTACTGGCATCAACTTCATTCCCAAATTCGGACAGCCTTGGTCATTAAATTTGCTTGAGGATTGGCGTCCATGACTGTGACAACCGAACAGCAGGCCGCGCTGGAGAAGCCACTCGTGGTGCCGGCGTATTTTGCGTTGTTTGACTTTGCATCGGCGCCGGTCCGTGTCACCAACTTTAATGCCAACTTTGACTGGGACGGTCATCAATGGTCCGGTTTGGGGGCGATCAGCAAAGTCAGTGAGGTGGAAGAAAGTGACGGCATGACCACCAAGTCACTCAATTTCACGCTCAATGTCGCGGATACCTCGCTGCTTGCATTGGCGGCCGGCGCGGTTGAAGAGTATCGAGGCCGAGCTGCAACCATGTGGATGTGCCCGCTTGACGACCAGTATCGTCTGATCGATGAGCCGCAAGTTTGCTGGCGCGGCATCATGGACATGATGAGTCTGGGCATCGATGGTGATGAAGGGCAGATCGTACTGAAGTGCGAAACCAGTGCGTATGGTCTCAAGCGACAGCCATCGATACGACTCAATGCCGCCCAGCAAAAGAAGAAGTATCCAACCGACACAGGTCTCGATTACCAGAACGACATGATTTCCAATCCGGTTGTCTGGTTGTCGCGACGATTCCAGCAGATCTAGCCAGGCGCCTTCGGGCGCTTTTTTTATGTCCCTTGCCGACTACATCAAGGCGCACTTGTGCACGCCATTCAAGTGGGGCGAGCACGACTGCGTGTTGTTTGCCGCACGGTGGGCATTGCTTGCAACTGGCACGGATCATCTGGCGGGCGTATCGCCTTGGCGTGATGCGCGAGCAGCAATGCGTATGGTGCGCCGCATGGGGGGCATGCAGGCATTGATGGATGCCCGGCTCGCGAGGGTGCATGTAAACCTGGCACGCGATGGCGACATTGCCTTGTATCGGCGCTGTCTTTGCATCGTCAGTGGGGCGCATTTGGTAGGCCCGAATCATCACGGCCTGGAATTTATTAAAAGAACGGAAGCGGAATGCGCCTGGTCATTGCACTCCTGATATTGCTGTTGCCGGTTGGCGCACAAGCAGAGCCGGTAACAGCGTTTCTCGGTACCGTTGCTTTTGCCGGCGTGACGTATGGACAGATCATCCTGTTTGTCGGGACGATGGTCTACGGTATGGCGCAGCAAAAAAAGGCTGAGCGCCGCCAGCGTGCGGCAGCTGCCGCGCAGCGCGATGCCTATAATGCAGGCCTGCAGGACCGCACACTCAACAGGATGGCGACGGATTCCCCGTATACCTTCGTGTATGGCCGTGCACGCGTTGGTGGTGATCTGGCGGGCATTCTAACCAGCGGCAGCCGTGATGAATATCAGCACGTGATCATTGTGCACGCCGCACATGAGTGTGACGGGGTCGAAGAGTTCTACGTCAATGGTGAGGCCTTGGGCCCGCTGGATGCGAATGGCGATGTCACGACTGGGAAGTACGTGTCTGTTGCGACAGGGACGCACACCCAGCAAACGACGGCTTCGTCAATCGTCTTGACCTACACACCTGTTACCGGAACGGTGACCGGTTTGATCGAAACAACCTTCGATTTTGAGTCTGGTCAGCAGGGCTGGGCGACGATTGCAGTTAGCGTTGTTGGAAGCGTTGTGACGTTCAGCAACCCAGGCGGCAAGGTCGTTCAACTGAATTATCAGTATCGACAGGTGACATCCATGGTCCGAGTGCGTACGCACCTTGGCACGCCGGACGATCCTGTTGACGCGCATCTGCATGCCACGTTGCCATCTAAATGGCCAGCAACATCGGTGTTACGTGGATTGACGTATAGCGTGGTCACGCTCAACCTCAATCAGCCGGAGTTTCAAAATGGGCTTCCGCAGCTGGAAATCCTGTTGCGCGGAAAAAAGCTGCTCAACTTCCGCACTGGTGAAACGGTCTGGAGTCAGAATCCCGCCGAGGTGATCTACGATTACTTGCTGAGCGACATTTGCGGCGTGGATGCGGCAGATCTGCCCATGGCCGATTACATCGCCGCAGCAAACGATTGCGACGATGCAATTACCATTGGCCCGCGTTACACCTTCAATGGCACTGTCACGTCCGACATGAATCAGAGCGAAACGCTCGAACGCATGGCGCAGGCAATGGCAGGTGGCATTGTGGCGACCACATGGGGCATTTACGCAGGCAAATACTCGGCGCCGGTAATGGCGCTGTTTCAGGATGACATCGTTGGCGCTTTTGCGCTCACACCGGGCATCTCAGATGCGGATCTGTATAACGGGGTGCGTGGACAGTACACCGGTGTGGAGACCGGTTACGTCGCAACGGACTTTGCGCCGTACCAGAACGCAGCATTTGTTGAGGCCGATGGCCGAGAGTTGTGGACGGACATACCGATGCCGTTCACAGATGCATTGCAACGCGCACACAACTTGTGCCGGATCTTCACTGAAGATCAGCGCAATGCCTACATGTTCAAGGCGGAGTTTTCGCTGAAGACATGGCGGCTTCGCGTTGGGCAACGCATTACGATGACAAGCCCGCTGTTTGGCTGGCAGGACAAGGTTTTTCGCGTTACCGACAAACGCTTCTCGCCATCATCCATGGTCGAGCTGAGCTTGAAAGTCGATGATCCATCGATCTGGGATGAGGCAGATGCCGTGCAGACGTCTGCACAGCCAAACACCAATCTGCCGAATCCTTTCGATATCTCGCCGCTTGCAAGCCTGTCTTGTCAGTCCGGAAGTGAACACCTGATCGCCAAGGATGGCACGATCATTTCGCGCATCTTGGTCACATGGCCAGTTGCAACGACCCCATCGGTGGTGCGTAACGGTCAGATCGAGGTGGAATGGCAACTGGTCGGTGCGGATGTCTGGAACAAGGTGGCCGTCAGTGGTAGCGATACCGAGGTCTATGTGTCGCCAGCGGAGGACGGTAGTTTCTACAAGGTGCGCGGACGGGCGGTCAACAGCACGCTCAACGTCAAATCCGACTGGACCTATGCAGCTCTGCACCAGGTGGTCGGCAAAACCGCGCCGCCAGCGAATATGCAGAACCTGTCCATCACCGGCAGCGTGCTCAGCTGGGCGCCAAACCGTGAGCTGGATCTGAAGGGGTACATCTTCCGATCGCACTACGGCAACAATCTCGATTGGAACAGCGCCGCGCCATTGCATGAAGGGGTGATTACAGAGATGCCGTTTGAGCTGGTGACCCGGCCTAATGGCGTCGTGACCATCATGGGCAAGTGTCTGGATACGTCCGGCAACGAGTCCATGGCCACGGCCAACATTGTCACCAATCTGGGTGACCCAGTCATCGCCAACGTCGTGGAAGTGTTCGATTTCCACGGCGACGGCTTTCCGGGCGAGTTGCAAGGTGCCGTGCTGGAAGCTGGCGATCTGGTTGCGCTGGAAACCGACTCGTTCTACGGGTCGGACAACCAGTCTGCCTACGGCCCGGATAACGAGCCAGCTTACGCGCTGTCGTCCTATGCGCAGTTGCGCTACACCACGGAAGAAGTATCGGTGGCATCGGTGCTTGCCGGTTCGATCATGACGCTGGAGATCGAGTATCAAGGCATCGACTTGTTCATCGAGTATCGGTTGGCCGGTCCCGGATCGGCTTACGGTGCGGATTCGGATTCTGCCTATGGCCCTGATGAAGAACCGTTCTACGGCGGACCGGGTGTCTGGCAACCATGGCCGGGGCAGATCCTTGCCGCAAACGACGTGTATCAGTGGCGAGTAACGCTCGGCGCTGGCTCAACGCAGGCCCGGATTACCGAGCTGACGGTGACGATCGACGCGCCCGACCTGGTCGAGTATCTGGAAGACGTGTTGATTGATGCCGCCGGTACCGTTGTTCCCTATACGAAAAACTTTCGGTCGATCAAGACCGTGACGCCCACGCTGCAAGCCAACGCCAGCGGCGCTGTCACGATCGAGGCCGACAAATCCACCAACCTTGCGCCCGTTCTGCGGGCCTACAACGCCGCGCACGTCCCGGTTTCGGGCGCCACGGCAGATGTCATTGTGAAAGGGTATTGAAGATGCCAGCGCCACCAGAAAGAAATGAAATCTCGGATGCCTACCCGAATCCTTCAAACGCGACCATGCGGATCGGCATGGGGCGGCTTTGGGATTTCGTTACCGGCCTCCTAGGTCTTACCGGCAATGCAGCCGATGCGCGATCAGCATTGGGTGTGCCGTCTGAAACAGACGCCATGCTGCTTGGTAATCCGGTAGCGTCAACGCAGTCTGCAGGAAACAAGAGCACGCGGCTTGCGACCACGGAGTTTGCTGATCGTGTATTTAACGGCGTAACCACACTATCAGTAGCTGGCACTGGTGACATTACGTTGACGGCAACTGAGTGCGGGACAGGCATTTTGATTTTGACGGGGGCGAGAACGGCCAACGGGAATATCATCGTTCCGACTGCTGGATGGCGTCAGATTGTAGAGAACTCCACAACAGGTGCCTTCTCACTTACCGTTAAAACTGTCGCGGGTGCGGGCGTCACTGTCACGCAGGGTAAGCAGAAAGAACTATTCAGCGATGGTGTGGCTGTGCTTGATGCAAATACTGATATCAATGCTCTACCCGTTGGCGCGATCTTCGACCACGCTGGTACGACTGCGCCTGCTGGTTCTCTGATATGTCCTACCGCGCCCACAACGGTATCGCGCACGACTTACGCCGCCTTATGGACTGCTATCGGTACGACGTGGGGGGCGGGTGACGGAAGTACGACGTTCAACATCCCTTGGTTTCCCGTTGGTCAGGTTGGGGTTCAAGCGAATGGCAATGTTGGCACCAACACAGTGGGGCAGAACTTAACCCACATACACGAAGGTTCGTCAGGGGTTACTGGGTACGTTGGCACAGGTTCGGGTGGGGCGGCAGGCGGCGGAAACCCAGTCCCTAGCGGCGCTTCTCAAATGCTTTCCAACGGCGGTTCCGCGAACTTGCCTGCAGGCCAGCGCGTCCTCAAGTGCGTCAAATTTTAAGGGGTGATGATGGAAGTTAAAACAGTCTATTTGTTTGATGAGGTAACGGGCGAACACAAGGGTGAATATCGGGCGCAGGCTTGCCCGATGAATCCAGGGAAATTCATCGTTCCTACTCATTCGACTGATGTGCTGCCACTGGCGCCGCGTGCTGGATTTGCCGACGTATGGAACGGCACCGAACGCACTTACGTGCCTGACCACCGTGGACAAACCATTTATGACCAGGCGACTGGACTGCCTGCTGAATGTGACTACCTTGGCGATCTGCAAGCAGGGTGGGGCATGTCGCCGCCTTTCCATGTCATTAAGCAAAACAAGCTGGTCCAGATCGATCAGAAGTGGGCTGTTGCCAACATGTCTCACTTTGAATACGGCAGCTATCTGATTGGTTGTGACCAGATCGACCGTATGAATATCGATGGTGTGGCCGGTCACATCGCATTGTTTGGCACTTTCCCGGCTGACTTCCCCGGCTTCTGGAAGGCGAAAGACTTGGCCGGCCAGACCGCACTGGTGCCGATGAATTCGGTCAACGATTTTCGTGCGATGTACGCCGCCATGACAGCGCGTGGATCGGCCAACTTTGCACACGCGCAATCGCTCAAGGCGACATTGGCGGATGCCACCACCGAAGCGGAGATTGCCGCAATCGTCTGGTAGAGCGACTTCGCATACACACAAGGCACCTTCGGGTGCCTTTTTCTTTTTGGGGAATCCATGGCTGAGCCAAATTTGACCGGTGCCGCAATTGCCGGCACCGCGATCACGTTCTCCGGAACGCTGATTGGCATGCCCTTTGACACGCTGCTGGCTGGCTTTGCGGGCGGGCTGGTGGCGTTGTCTTACCTGCCCGGATCGCTGACGGTGGCGCGGGTAGTGGGGTCGTTGCTCAGCTCTACCTTGCTTGCCGGCTTCTTTGCGCAGCTGGTCGCGCAATGTGCCTTCACTTACTTGCCCTGGACGCGCGAGCTTGGCGAGACCATGCGCGTGGCGTCGGCCGGTGGCTTGGGTATCTGTTCGCAGGTACTGATACCGCTGGGTCTTAACTGGATCACGTCAAGGAGCAATCGCACGGGAGGTCAATCTTGATGACGCTAATCGTTTCCATGGTGGCGGCACTCGTCATCCTCGTTCACGGCGTGTTCTTCGCCATCAACCGCATGTCGCGCTGCACGCCTTTGCCATTCCGGCTGGGGTGGCTTGCCGTCACGATCGGGGCATTGGCCTATCTGGTCAGCCCTTTTTACGGTTACCGGCCTCCATCGATTCTGGAGGCTTTTTTGTTGTCCGGTCTGGCCATGTTCGTTTTGTTTGATAAGCGATGCCGCCAGCGTAGAAAAGGAGATGTGCCGCGATGAATCTGAGTAAACACTTCACATTGGCCGAGTTGACGATATCGCAGGAGGCCGCACGTAGAGGTATCGACAACACGCCATCACCAACAGCGTTGGCGAACCTAAAACGCGTAGCAGCCGTTCTGGAAGAGGTGCGTGCGTTGTTCGGCATGCCGATCGTCGTGTCGAGTGGGTACCGCTCGCCAGAATTGAATGCGGCAATTGGTGGTAGTCGCACCAGCGCACATGTTCTGGGTCTGGCTGCCGACATCAATTGCCCTGGTATCACCCCGACTGTGCTGGCGAGAAAGATCAGAGACAGCCGCATCATTTTTGACCAGCTGATCCTGGAATATCCAGATCGCGGTGGCTGGGTGCATATTGGCTTATCCGAAAAGTCCCCTCGCGAACAATTGTTCACGAAGCGCAGCGGAACCGGTTACATGCCGGGGATCGCATGAGTGCCGGTGGCGGTTTCCGCACCTTCATCGATCCGTACCTCGGCGTTCTCAAAGCCGTCGTGATCATCGCCGGTGCGCTTGGCCTGATCTGGCTGGGTATGAAAGTCGAGCGGGCTGGATGGGAAAAGAAGCAACGGCTGGCGATCGAGCGGGCGCTGGATGGTGAGCGTGCTTTGCAGGCCGAGATCAACCAATCCACGTCGGATTACATCGACCAACTAAAGAGACAGATTGCGAGGGCAAATGCACTACCCAAAATTACGATGGCCAATGATTGCACTGTTCCTGCCGCTGTTGGTAGCGTGCTCAACGACGCCCAGCGGATGCATGCAGATGCCGGCGATGAGTCCGGAACTGGCGCAGCCCGCCCGGCAGCTGATTCCACATGCGCAGCCGAGCTCGACATCGCCAAGCGAAACTATGCAGAAGTCTGCATCCCCAACGCCGCGCAGTTGAACAAGCTGCAGGAACAGTGGGAGTTGGTTCGCTCTGGGATGCTAAAGTGATGTGCATGGTTAATCGTGATTTATATGGCTGCAATTCTCTTGGCTTGTGAAGTTGTGGCTTTGAGTAGTTTTGAAATGGAGTTTAAAAATGGCATCTTGGTATGAAATGCTGAAGGAAGCTATGGTCCGCGATGGAGAGGACTTTGATAAGCGATCTTGCACGCTAGATGAAGAGGCGCTGAAAAAAGAATTTGACAGTGTGCACGGCGATCCTGAGGGCGCTGCATTCACTGCGTGGGGTGAGAAGTGGGTGTATTTCCCGCTTTGCTACGATGGTGGGGAGTGGGTTGGGCATGCGCCACGTAACGTATGCGACATCTCTATGGCGCATCAGGGTGGCTGGTAATAATTACTGACGCCTTGTCGAGTGGTGAAAATTAAGTAAGGGCGGGATCTTACGACCCCGCTTGACGCTTACAGAAGTTTGCTCATTACCTCGCTGGCAAGAGCGCCAGTAATCAAGGTAATGTGCAAGCTTCTGATGGCGACCTTCTCGCTGACGCATAGCGCCAGCTTGAAGCTTTTTGTGAAAAAGTAGATCTTCACAATTGCCTTTCTGGAAAGGCGCTCCGTTGCATTTGTGCGTGCATTTGCAATTAGCGTTTGCTTGATTACAAAACTGTACGTTATGCTTAATGCATCGAAGCCACTTTCCTCGCATGGGTTGGTCGGTGTAGATACCAAAGACCCCGCCCACCGGGGTCTTTATTCTTTCTACGCATGGTTGTCTCAAGCTGTGTCCACTTGGCAACGTGTTTCCATTGTAAAGATTTCTAGAAATCGCGTTTTTTAGTGGCCGGTATTTCTGCGTTTTTTATGTCATTTGCTTAAGCGCGAAATTGTCGATGAGGCTGTAACCCGCATGCGGTATAGCTGAAAATATTTTGTCTGAAATTCGCAACAGTTATAGATCGGCTCATATGCTGTGTTGAAATTCAGAACAAGGAATCGCTCGTTGCCTGCTTCTTGCGTGGCGCTTGTGGCGCTGGCTCTGCCGCCATCAACTCAGCCGGATACGTTCTAAAAAACGTCCGCGCCTCTTCCGTATCCCTGCATCCTAGCCAGTCATCCCAGTGATCGCGTGGCACGATGATCAGCGATCGCTTCTCGTCACCTGGTCGGTGAAAGCGTCGCATCAAAGGGTGATCGTCCGAATTGACGGTCAGCTGCGTGAAGGATCGCGCCGCGATCTCATCACCATCCATCCAGTTCTTCCAGATACCGGCCACGGCAAACAGCGAGCCGTCGGCCATGCCGATCTTCCAGCGCACGGCCTTGCCGGTTTCCCAATTGGGTTCGTAAAAGTGGCGTAGCGGCACCAGGCAGCGCTGGCCATCTTTCCATGCGCGCGAAAAACTGCGCTTCTGGCCAACGGTTTCGGCCCTGGCATTCATGGTGCTGAATTTGCGCACGCCTTCCGGAATCCGTTTTTGCGGCACCATGCCATAGCTGGCCAGCATGCCGGTACGTGAGTCGCCGTTGCCAGTGATGATCGGTGCCAGATAATCCTGCCAGACTTCTTCCTTCCATTCCGTCTGTTCAAAGACCGGCGCGCTGAACGTCTCGATCATCTCGGTCGGGGTAGGTGCTTTGTAGTTGACGCACATGGCGGTCCTTTTACTGTTGCTGCAATGATTGCATGAATTGCAATACAAGGCAGATTTAATTGCCAATCGGTTAGGCGTCTGCATATACTGTATGCACATACAGTATAAATCATGACGAAAATTATCACACCCACAGGCACACTGCCGTTTAAGCTGATTCCAGCGGCGCATAATCCGCTCAAGCTGCCACTGCCATTTTCCATTTGCCGACTGCCGGCTGGATTTCCATCGCCAGCACAGGACTATATCGAGCAGTTTTTGGATCTAACGGAGCATTTGGTCCGCAATAAAACTGCGACTTTCTATTTTCGTGTTGCCGGTTGGTCAATGCGTGATGCTGGAATTGAGGAGGATGATATTTTGGTGGTGGATCGCTCGATTGGCCCCAGGCATGGACATATTGTCGTGGCGACTGTTGATGGGGACTTCACCGTCAAGAAGTTGTACCGTCGCGCTGGCGTAGTGGAGTTGCGACCGGCCAATCCTGACTTCAAACCGATTGAGTTCTCTGACGGGCAGGAGCTGGTGATCTGGGGCGTGGTCACCTCAATCGTACGCAAATTGCAGGCCTGATCATGTTTGCCCTGGTGGACGTCAATAACTTCTACGTGAGCTGCGAGCGGGTGTTCGATCCCAAGCTGGTCGGGCGCCCGGTCGTGGTGCTGTCGAATAACGACGGTTGCGCGGTGGCCAGATCCAACGAGGTCAAGGCGCTGGGCGTCAAGATGGGTGCGCCGTGGTTTCAGATGGCCGACCTGGCCAAGAAGCACGGCATCGTCGCGCTGTCATCCAATTACACGCTGTACGGCGACATGTCCGACCGTGTGATGCAAATCCTCAAAAGCTATGTGCCCAACGTTGAGGTGTATTCCATCGATGAGAGCTTCCTGCAGCTGGACGGCCTGACCAGTGTGTATCCGTGCTTTACCGACCTTGGCCAGCAGATCAGGGGCAGGGTGTTGCAGTGGACCGGCCTGCCGGTTTGTGTGGGTATGGCGCCATCCAAGACGCTGGCCAAGCTGGCTAATCATCTGGCAAAGAAAAATCCGGAATTCGACGGCGTCTGCGATCTGACGGCCATGTCCTTGGCGGACATTGATCGCTACTTCTCCAAGCTGGATGTGGCTGAGGTGTGGGGTATTGGCAGACGTCTGTGCGTGCAACTGATCGACCTCGGCATCGAGACCGTGCAGGATCTGCGTAACGCCGATCCGAAGCGCCTGCGCGAGCGCTTCGGCGTGGTGATGGAGCGCACCGTTAATGAGCTGCAGGGCGTCTCGTGCCTGGCACTGGAAGAGGTCACGCCGCCACGCAAACAGATTGTATCTTCCCGATCATTCGGCCAGATGGTCACCACCTTCAACGAGCTGCGCGAATCGGTATCTACATACATGACCAGTGCTGCAGAAAAGCTGCGTGGCCAAGACAGCGTGTGCAACCTGGTACACGTGTTTGTCGAGACCAACCGATTCCGCGAGGATCACAAACAATACAACGCCAGCATGACGGTCCCGCTTACCGAGGCAACCAACGACACCCGCCGCCTGATCGCTGCAGCCACGTTTGGCCTGAAGCAGATCTATCGACCAGGCTTTCAGTACAAAAAGGCAGGCGTGATCCTGATGGAGCTGCAGCCGGCAGCGGTGCGGCAGCAATTGCTATTCAAAGAAGAAGACCCGCGATCGGCAAAGCTGATGCAGACATTGGACGCGCTCAATGGCCAGTTCGGCCGCAATACGCTGTTCATGGGATCGTCAGGCATCCAGCATCGCTGGTCGGCCAAGTTTGAGAGTAAGACGCCGAGATACACGACGGATTGGAGCGAATTGCCGACAGTAAATTAGAGGTGTTATTGTGCGCAAAAAAACTAGGAGTGTGCATGTCTGCTTCATATAAAGCTGCGGTATTAGCAATAAACTCGCTTACGAAAGCCGGGGCTGTGGTTCTAGGTTTGTCCGCACTGCTTATAGCGGCTGGTTGGCATGAGGTGACAATTTACTATGCTCAGCTAGGAGCATCATGGGCGGTGCAGCTATATTCGCCAGGCATGTTAATGACTGCTGGATTGCTAAATATTGCGATGCTAGCAACGACAAGCTACGTCGCATTGATAATTTTGATTAGAAGCGATTATTCAGAGCAAAAATTGCAGGTTTTTGCCCAAGCATGCATGGGTTTAGGATTTGTTCTAGGTACTGCCACACTTCACACTCAGGACTTGATATCCCACGAAATATTGATTGGTGGGCTTGTTCTATTTTCGAGGTGCATATTCACAATGGGCGTGGGGATGAGCTTCGCTGCCTTAGTGAGAAGAATTAGGGACGATGGTCTTGAGTGGAATGAAAAGCATCTTGGTTTGATGGTGGCGTGGCTCTATTTCGGTATCGTCATGAGTGCGTTACCGCAAGCACAGTACACAGCAAAAAGGGATTCGTCTTTAGAGAGAAGCGCGCTGGCAAATGTCAAAATTAAAGATGAAGATGGTGTTTGGAGACTTTTGGCCGCGGGCGATAAGCTGATTTTGATGCAAATTCAAGAAGGGCATGCATCGATTTTTAAAGTTATCCAGCCGGAGACCGCTGAATGGATATCAAAAGATAAGTCCTTAAAGTGATAGTAATCTCTGGGTGACTTTTGGGTGAGTCGATACGGATTTACTGTGCATAACAGGGCATGAATAGGTGGCGAACGCTCTTCAGTACTGTTTAAAATCAATCACTTAGAATCAACAGGCAAGCTACGAACCAAGGGGTCGTGGGTTCGATTCCTGCCAGCCGCACCAAAACAAGCAGTAAAGAAACGGGTCAGTGCCACAAGCGCTGGCCCGTTTTTCTTTTTGCGTAACGGTTTTCCCTGCATTACCTATCTGCGGTCGGTGTCGCGTAATGTTCCGACACATTGCTTGGCGTATGGCCATCAAAACTGCCTATCCTGATCGGGTGTCAGAACACAAGGCGCAATCGGATGGCAATGCAAAGGCGTAACTGCTGCATCTGTTTTCCCCACGCAACGGGCTTTTTCCTTTCGTGGTGCCAGTGATGAAGGGTCTGTTGCCATCGACTTGACAGACTAGGTGTGAAGAATCACCGCGCCTCTTCCAGATGGCTGCAGCTACGTTTGCTTAAAAGAGATCTACCGCTCAGACTCTATCGAGATTGAATTGAGGGGGTATATTGCCAAGTGGCTGCACTTCGGTCATAATCGCAAACTTGCTTGGCAAGCGAAAGTTTGCCGGCGACGAAGAATTCCACGTCTTCATGTTCAGGATTTCCAAGAGGAAGCTGATGCTTCCTTTTTTGTTCATGAGGAAGTTGCAAGTCGTTGGTGTGTTTCAGAAAATCGAAATCACAACGCACCCTATGGCGGGGTAGCAAAGTGGTTATGCAGCGGCCTGCAAAGCCGTCTACGCCGGTTCGATTCCGGCCTCCGCCTCCAAGTTTCTGAAAAGCGCCCATGGCGCTTTTTTTATGCTGTTTATACTTACGGCATGCCCTGATGGTGAAATTGGTAGACACAAGAGACTTAAAATCTCTCGCTCGAAAGGGCGTGCCGGTTCGATTCCGGCTCGGGGCACCACTCTCATGAAAGTCTACGATCTTCAATGTGCGCAGGATCATCGCTTCGAAGGCTGGTTTGCCTCCGAGGAGGATTTCTTGTCGCAGAATGAACGGCACCTGATCGATTGTCCAATGTGCGGCAATCAGCAAGTCAATCGCTTGCCTTCTTCGCCTCGTCTCAACCTGTCCGGCGCGACGAAGGCTACATCGTCCGAAAACCGTCGCTTGCAGGAAAAATTGCAGGATGAGCTACTGAGTGCGGCACGTGCCATCATTGCCAATACGGAAGATGTCGGTGACGCCTTTGCTGAAGAGGCGCGTCGTATTCATTACAACGAGAGTGAAGAGCGCGGCATTCGGGGGATCACGACCGCAGCAGAAAGAATGGCATTGGCCGATGAGGGAATCGATGTCTTTTCACTACCTGTAGCAGATGTGGTGAAGCAAACTTTGCAGTAGCCGTATTTGGGTACTTTTCAGCAAAAACGGCAGCCGATCAAAAGGCTGCCGTTTTTTGTTGGCGCTGCAACAAGTAGTGCGATCACCGTTTGGCGTACTGGGTAGCACCATAAAGCACTTCACGCGCCTTGTCATCGATGACGGTGTTGCGTGCATCGACAAACAAGGTGGTGCCTTTTTTGACTGCCGGACGCTCGGCGATTTCTTCGAACCAGCGTTGCAGGTTCGGATAATCCGACAAGGTGATGCCTTGCTTTTCCCATGAACGCAGCCAAGGGAAAGTAGCAATGTCTGCGATGGTATAGCTATTGCCTGCGAGGTACTGGCTTTCGGCCAGGCGACGATCAATCACGCTATACAGTCGCTTGGCTTCGTTGGTGTAGCGATCGATGGCGTACTCGATTTTTTCCGGTGCATACATGCGGAAGTGATGCGCTTGTCCCAGCATCGGGCCTACGCCGCCCATCTGAAACATCACCCATTGCAGGGTTTCGAATTTTTCGCGGTCGGTGGTGCCGAGAAATTTGCCGACCATGCTGGCCAGATAAACCAGAATGGCGCCGGATTCAAATAACGACATCGGTTTGCCATCCGGACCATCGCTATCGACGATTGCGGGAATCTTGTTATTTGGCGAGATCTTCAAGAAGTCCGGTTTGAACTGGTCACCGGCACCGATATCGATATGGTGTTGGCGATAGTCAAGCCCGCATTCTTCCAGCATGACGTGCACTTTGTGACCATTGGGGGTTGCTGTTGAGTAAAGGTCGATCATGTTTTCTCCAGATGGCAGAACAAGCGAATGGCAGGATTATGCAGAAAGTCGGCCTGTTCTGCAGGGCGCGCCACGAAACGCGTCGGAGAGTTCAAAGTCCGCGTGAGCGTTTGTAGTGATGCAGCACTTCTTCCATGGTGGTCAGACGTGTATGCGTATGCAGCGGTAACAACGGAGCATGATTGATGGTGTGGATCAGCCAGTCGTTTCGCTTGTGTCCAACATCGAGCACATTGATGCAGCCGGGCGATTGTTCCAGATTGCCGAGAAAATGCCGCTGTCCGGTAATGGCATAAGAAAGCAGGGCACGATTGACGCCGCCGTGCAGCACCAGCAAAACGGTATCCCAAGATGGATCGGCACGCAGGCGATCGACTTGCGGATGAATGCGATCCATCAATTCGCCCACACTCTCGCCGCCAAGAAAACGGCAATGTTCGCCCGCCATGCAGGAAAAGGCGCTGGTGAAGGCATCTTCCAGATCATCATCGAGAATCGCCTCCAGCGAATGACCGCGCACCTCGGTTAGCTCGGGCCATTGCTCGATCTCGATTTTCTGCCCGGTTTCGGTCAGCACACGCGTAGCCGATTCAACCGTGCGCGGCAGATTGGAGGTGATAACGCGGTCAAACAGAATGTTTTGTGCGGCAAAACTGCGCCCGGCAGCAGTCGTTTGATCACGACCGGTTTCGTTCAACGGCACTTCATCCGGTGAGTAAGGGATACCGTTCTCGTCAAAATACGTCACGCTGCCGTGACGCATCAGGTAAACGCGTCGTCGTTGTGTCATTTGTAGTGCGGAGTTCGTTTTTCAATAAAGGCATGAATGCCTTCTTCTGCGTGTGGATGGTTGAGTGCTTCGACAAAGTGACGTCGCTCCGCTTCAAAGTGACGCGATAACGAGTTGTCGGCAGCTTCACGGACCAGCAGTTTGATGCGATCCATCGCGTTGTCCGATAGGCCTGCCAGTTCATCCGCCCATTCCAGCGCTTTCGTCAGTGTGCTGCCATCAGCGACAAGACGATTGATCAGCCCGAGGTTGTGCAAACGTTCTGCCGCAATTGGTTTGCCTTCGATCATCAGTTCGGTTGCCAGTTGACGCGGCAAGGCCTGCGACAGAAACCACGAGCCACCGCCGTCCGGCGTCAAACCGACTTTGACGTAGGACATGGCGAATCGTGATGTCTTGCCTGCGACAATCAGATCGCAGGCAAGAGCGAGGGAAAAGCCGGCACCGGCGGCGGCTCCTTCCACTGCAGCAATGACTGGCTTGGGGCAGTCGCGGATTGCCTCGATCCAGCCCCGCAATAGATCGACGCCTTCTGTCTGCTTCAGTGGATCCATTTTGCGATGTTCCAGCAAGCGATTCAGATTGCCGCCGGCACAAAAGAAATCGTCGGCACCGGTCAGCACCACGGCGCGGATCGAGTCATCACGCTCAGCCGTGGAGAGCACTTCAATGGCAGCGGCGAACATATCCGGATGCAGCGCGTTCTTGGCACCCGGATTGGAGAGCGTGAGAATTAACGTGGCATTGTGACGTGAAGCCTGGATTTCAGCGGTCATGGTGTCATGAAGGAGAAGAATGGGTGCGAGAGAATATACAGGATGGTTTCTCGATTGACAGGGATTGCCGCAGAAAGATTCCCATCTTCTGCATGATGTCGCGTGCGACCTGCTTGCTCAGTTTGTCGTGACAGATGATTCAGCCAATGGATTTTCGTACGTCGCCATCCATGTTTCGGGCGTCATGATCTCGAACAGGCCTTCGCGCCGGGTTTTGCGGGCGAGTTTGAGCAAAGCCTTATCTTTGGTGATCAGGACAGCGGCTTTGCTGTCGCGCGCGCACTCCAGAAACTTCTGGTCGTCCTTGTCTTTGCAAACGGGGAGTTTATGCACATCAGGATCGGGAAGCGGGATCGGATGACATTGAATGAGTGCATCAAACATTTTTGTAACGCTGGCCCGTCGTGTCTCATCCAGCTTCAAATGTGCGTAGTGCAGCACGAACAACCACTCTTGCCTGCAGTCTTCACGCGTGACGACTTCCAGTTCGCGATGTTCCATCCGGGCGCGTAGTCGGGCCCATCGCGGGTCTTGGAAAACAAACAGATCAAGACACACATTGGTGTCGATCACGATGCGCTTCGGTATCATTGCCAGCTTTACCCTTGTCCGGAAACAGAAATGCTCATAGTTTTATCGCCTGCCAAGACGCTCGATTACGACACGCCAGCACACACCGACGTCAGCACCAAGCCTGATTTCATCAAGCGTTCTGCAGAATTGATCGACATTCTGAGGCAGCACTCGCCGAGTCAGATTGGCAGCCTGATGAAAATTTCGGATCAACTGGCGACGCTGAACGTCAATCGCTATGCCGAATGGTCGACACGCTTTACGAAAAAAAATGCCAAGCAGGCAGTGCTGGCATTTAACGGTGATGTGTATGAAGGGCTGGATGCGGCAAGCATGAACGACACGCAACTGCAGTATGCGCAATCACACGTTCGCATTCTATCCGGTCTTTATGGTCTCTTGCGACCTCTGGATCTGATGCAACCCTATCGACTCGAGATGGGAACGCGCCTCGCCAATCCTGCCGGCAAGGATCTGTATGCATTCTGGGGCGATGAGGTGACGTCGGCCCTGAATAAACAAATAGCGGAGAGCAAGGCTTCTGCCTTGATTAATCTGGCGTCAGAAGAATACTTCAAGGTGGTCAAACCGGGCTTGCTGGATGTGCCGGTCATCACGCCTGTCTTCATGGACTGGAAATCGGGCAAATACAAGATCATTTCCTTTCATGCAAAACGAGCACGTGGTCTGATGGCGCGTTATGCAGCGCAAAAACAAATTGTTCATCCTCAAAAACTCAAGCACTTTGATGTGGAAGGATATGCATTTGATGCGGCGGGATCAGATGGGCAGACCTGGATATTCAAACGGAAATTGGAAGACTGAATCTTTTTTGATGAAAAAAACAGAAGAAGTGCGAGAATTTTTTCTTAAAGAAACAATTGTTTGCAATCTGTTTTAGCTGTCGTTGCGTGTTTAAAAACAATTTGCGTAATTATTTCAAAACCCGCATGGGATAACGTTCTCCCGTCTTGTCATTTCACAAGCAATAAAAAAATAATTTCCATGAAGAAATAAAACGGCGCTTTAAATGCCGTTTTATTCGTCACTCGCCAACTTGCCTTCATTTAACAGTTGTGAAGCCGCAACTAGAATGCTGGGCAAAGTCTCTGGGAATTGCCTCTCGGCACTTATAATTCCCCTCGGAAAATCTCTCTTGGTTATTTATTTCTCTTTGGCATTTCAGCATTGCCTTTTATTTGTCAGGCGCACGTCAATTGCCAGATGAAACGATGCAAGGAACATGCGTGGACGCTTCATGATCAGCTTTATTACGTCGAGAGTGTTGGGTTGTCTTGCCATGCTGGCTTCCGTACCAGCCATTGCCGCGGCAACCATGAGCTCTCCAGCCGAACAACCGATGCAATTGCGGTTGGCGCGCGAGCACATGAACGCACAGACTAAGCTGGCTGCACTTTCTTCTCCAGTTCCGGCCACGCAAGCGGATGGAGGACAGATGCTGATGTCTTCACCCTCGTTGTCTGCCAACGCGGCAGTCGCATCCAAAAATGGCAGGAATCCACCAGCCAAGGAGGATGACGAGATTTTGCGCATGCTGCGTGAAGCAGATGCCGTCTTCGCCGGAAGTGCAATTACCTTGCCGGATACATTGGCGTTTGCCGATGGTCCCGTACAAGCCTTCGTCTCATTGGAAGAGGTTCTTGCACGAACACTGCAGAACAGTTACAGCTACGCCGCAACGACAGCACGTGCCGAAGGCGCGCTCTATGCGAGGAATGCATCGTTGGGACAATTGGGCCCATCGCTTGATTTGCGAGGTCAACGCGGGCGCGAATATTCCGCCCCTGCATCGTTCATTGATCAGAATACGGGGCGTGCCGCGACGAGCGATACGCATACCCGTTGGGATACCAGCGTGATTCTGCGCCAGCCGTTGTTCAATCCGGGTTCCTACTTCGATTACCGCAGAACGGCGTCGCTCGCCGATGCTGCCGACCTGCGTCGCGAGGACGCGCGCGAAGCCTTGTACTACCAGGCTGTCAAAGCCTATTACGATCTGATGCGTGCTTACGCGGCAGTCACGTTCGCCAACAAGTATGCGGAACGCATGTCAGGCCTGCAGGAATACATGAACAAACGCATGCAGGGCGGTGGGGCAAGTCGGGTTGACTTCGAGCGTGTGCGTGGTCGTGCGCTTTCCGCAAAGTCTGCTGTCATCGAAGCCGAGGGCGCACTGGAAAGCGCGCTGGTGACGCTGACGCAGCTGACAGGTGTACGTGCGCAGCAGCTCAATATCCCGCACAAGATGATGCCTTTGGTGCCGGCGTCTTCCAGAGCAGCGATGGAACGGATCTTTGAAACCAACCCGGCGGTGCGAGCTGCACGAGAAGAGGCTGCGGCTGCCAATCAGGAGTTGAAGGCAGCCCGTTCGCGTTTTTCTCCCACCTTCTCTTTCGAAGTCACTCAACTGCGCACCAGCAATGCCGGTGGCGGTGAAGTCTTGACTACCGATCGTCGCTACATGCTGGTGATGAACATGAATCTGCTCAACGGTGGTTCGGACTATTACTACCAGAAGGAAGTCGGCACGCGATTCGTTGACAAGTCGAATACGGCATCGGACGTCGAGCGTAAGTTGAAGGAACAGATCGAGATTAATTACCGCACGCTCGATGCCGTGAAAAAGCGCATCGGCGTCGCGCGCATGGCGTACGAGACCAATGCGGGCGTCGCTGACATTTTTCTTGATCAGCTGACGACCGGCAGCAAACAGTTGCTCGATGTGCTGGACGCCTATCAGCAGGCCTACATGTCGCAGGTTGATCTGGTGCAGTTGTTGTTTCTGCAGGCGGATATCAGCTACCAGATATTGAGAAATACCGGTCGTGCCTCGGCATTCTTCGAAGAGGAAACTGTGCGATGAAAGCGAGTGCGTGATGGAAGGCGGAAGAGAACAGAATTTCTGGCCCGGCTTTGTGGATGCATTGTCGAACGTCGTCCTCGTGATGATATTCGTGGTCGTGGTCTTTGTTGTCACCTTGTTTTACTACTCGCAGAAATTGACCCAGTTCAGAGCAGTGAAATTTCTGGAGCAGAAAGAACAGCAGCAAGAGGTCATGCCGCCGTCGAGCAATCCGCGCCTCGTGGGGAAGAAAGAGGAAAGCAGCAAAGAGCTTTCTCCGATTCAGAAGCAGGATCAGGCAAAGGAAATTGCCGATCTGAAAATGCAGGTCGCTGCACTGAAGTCGCAACTGGCAGCCAGCAATTACACGCCGGCCGGCAGCACGCGCAGCGACGAGCCTGCGCTTGCCAAAGCCATCCAGGTCGAAAAAGACAAGCCGGCGGCAGTGGTCGATGTATTGCCGGGTATCACGCTGGATGCACGTGCCGATGCATTGAACTTGTTGTTTGATCGTGATGGTGTCGAGCTGGGGGATGATGCAAGGCGCAAACTGGATGCCAATATCAAGCGCTGGACAGACCGCATCAAGAATGGCCAGGGAAAGATTGTGGTGACTGGCGTCATCGGTACGGTTTCTTATACAGAAGGACGGCGTCGCGCGTATTACCGAGCCATGGCCGTACGTAATTACCTGATCGATGTCGGTGTTTCACCTACCAGCGTCGTCAGCAGGGTGGTGCCTGGTGCAGAAAGTGCCAATGGTGATGCCACGGTCCTGATCCAGTATGCGGCAAAAGCAAAATGAACGAGCTGACGCCAGACGCAACCAAGCCAACGCTGTTGCAGCGTGCGACGGTTGCCGTACGCCGCGCGGTGCCGTTGATTGATCGTGGTCTGGCGGCGCAGCGCGAGATGCCGCGTCCCAAGCTGTTTGTGCTGCTGGTATCGGCGACAACATTGCTGCTGGTGATTTGGTCCTGGCTGGCACCTATTGATATGGTGGTACGTGGTCAGGGACGAATAGTGCCATCGGAGCACAATCAGATCGTGCAGCATCTCGAAGGCGGTATCGTGGCAGATATTCTGGCGCGGGAAGGAACGACGGTGCGCAAGGATCAGGTTCTGGTAACCATTCGTGATGTGCAGGCCAGTGCCAATCAGGGCGAAGGGCAGGTCAAATTGCAGGGGCTACGCGCACGCGTGGCGCGACTGACGGCAGAATCGACTGGCGCCAACAAGGTTGCCATGCCGGCAGATATGGCTATGGACTCTCAGGTCGTGCAAAGTGAGTTGGCGACTTTCCAGGCAAGACAAACCAAACTCAACGGCGAGCTCAGTATCCTGCGTGAGCAGGCTGCACAGCGACAGGCAGAGTTGTCGGAAACGACGAGTCGCCAGAAGAGTCTGACCGAAGAACTTGCACTGGCTCAGCAACAATATCAACTGGTGCATGCGATGTATCTCAAGAGTGCGGCATCGCAGCTGGAAGATATCCAGTCACAGGCACGTGTACAGGATGCGCGTAGCCGTTTGAGTGCAACCAATGCCATGATTCCGCGTTTGCGCGCAGCGATTTCTGAAGCACAGGCGAAGGTCGGCGATGGTGTGTCACGCTTTCGTGCCGAAGCACATGCCGATCTGACGCTGGCAGAGACCGAACTGGCGCGTCTGTCTGAGGACATGAAATCGCGTAATGATCGCGTCCTGCGATCTGAGCTACGCGCACCCATGGATGGTGTCATCAACCGGATTTTTGTGACAACGGTTGGTGGCGTGGTTAAACCGGGTGATCCCATTCTCGAAATGACACCACTGGATGACAAGGTCGTGGTGGAGGCAAGCATCAGCCCCACAGACCGTGCCGAGCTGGCGATTGGTCGTCCTGCACGCGTCAAGGTCACTGCCTACGATTATGGCGTTTTTGGCTCCATGGAAGGCAAGGTGACCGAGATTAGCGCCGATACCGTGCCCGAGGACAAAGGCGACCGCAAATATCGCGTTAAGATCGAAGTGGCGCGCAAGGCGGCAGAACATAACGATGCAGTAAGAGGTACGCCACTTCTGCCCGGCATGACGGCCACCGCCGATATCGTCGTGGGTCGACGGACGGTATGGCAGTACATCATGTCGCCGCTCAACCGTTTTTCACAAACCGCATTAAGAGAGCCTTGATATGCAGGCGTGGCTGGCTCTTCGCATGGAAATTGCATTGGTAACGGTATTCAATACTCAATCATCAGATCGGACCTAACGGCATCATGAAAACATTGCGCAAATACTATTTTCTTGCGGTGATTCCTTCGCTGTTCCTGCTTGCAGGCGGCATTCTTTTCAGGGAATTCGTCCTGCATGCCGTCTATATCAATCCGGTACTCAATCTGTTCATCATCGGCGTAGCGGTATTTGGCGTGGGTCTGATCATGTATGACCTGTACAAGGTCAACTGGGAATACGACAAACTGATGCTGTTTTATAAACGCAGCAATGACGGCGAAGAGCTGGATGTGCTGGTCAAGGATCCGGTATTCGAGGGGTCGGAGATTGCCAAGGTGCTGGTCAGCGTCGCGAATACAAAAGGGCGTCTGACCTCCCGTATCGAACAGGAGACGATCGAACGCTCCCTTTCCGATCTGCATGCGCATCTGGACGCACGCATGGAGTTTCCACAGTACTTGACCGGCTTCATGATTGCGCTCGGCCTGTTGGGCACGTTTATCGGCCTGCTGGAAACACTGGTCAGCACCGCCGAGCTGATCAATGGTTTCGGCCTTGCCAGTCAGGGTGAAAACATGGACGCGTCCTTTGCGCATCTTGTCGCCGATTTGAACAAGCCGCTGGCTAGTATGGGTACGGCATTCAGTGCCTCCATGTTCGGTCTGATCGGCTCGCTGGCACTGGGTCTGACACTGGTCTGCCTGCGTGGGGCCGGGAAAAAGCTGGTGGTAACCGCACGCGGTTGCATCAGCGAGATGGTCGAACACGTTGTGCATGAGGCATCGGGCCCTGGTGCCTCGCAACGTCAGGGCATCTCGGAATCCTTTCTTGCCGAATTCCTGCACGATCTGATGGTATTGCAACGCGAATCGGTACTGACATCGCGTAACAGTTCGGATGCCTCGCTGCAGGCAGGCATGAAGCTGGAAGCCATGAACGAACGTCTGGCGGGCATCGGCCGCTTGTTCCAGGAAAGCATTGATGAATCGAAAGCAACGCGCAATCTGGTGGCGTTTGGCCCGCGTATGCATGAGGTTGGTCAGCAAACGCTGGAAGAAATTCGTACCGTTGGGCAGTTGATCAATCAGAAGCTCGCATCGACACAAGACATCACGCAAAGCCTCTCACTGCTGAACGAGCGTCTGAACATCAATGGTGATATCGCCTTGCGCAGTCTGGATGTTCTGCCGCAGATCGTCAATACGATGCAGACCGGTCAAAGCTCGATCTCGAATTCCCTGAACTCGTTGCAGACGCAGCAATCGGAACTGGCTTCCGCTTATGAGCGTTCGGCACAACATATTGCACAGTTGCCGGCGCTGCTATCGCAGATTTCCAACCGCATGTCGGATGAGCTCAATGCCATTCAGCATCAGGCAGAGATTCATTCGACGGTTGCAACGCGTATCGGACAGCTGGGTACCGTCATCGGTGAGAATTCCAGCAACATCACGCGTGATGCACTGGCGGCGCGTCAGTTGCAGATCGATTTGGCCAAGCACATGGCAACGCAGAATGAACGCATCAAGGGTCTTGATGCAATCCCGCAGGCCCTGTCCGGTATCAATGAGGCTCTGATGCGTCAGAACGTGCTGTCGCAAACCATCATCGAAGAGATGCGTAACGGTCGTCAGACCATGATTCGCGATCTGCGTCTGGAATTGCGCGAAGCCATGCGCGAAATCGCAAGCAAGACGGCACGTTAAAAGACGGTCATGAGCCAGATTCCCGACATGCCATCCAGTGCGTTGCCACCCGTTGAGGCGGCAGCCGCTGCCTCGACCACGACAGGCAAGGGCGGCTTGCGGGAAGCCATCGACCAGGTGACGCGTGACCCCATGTATCTCACGATGCTGCGCGCGTATGGCAAGCGTCTGGTCGAGATCGTTGTAGCGGGCTTTCTGATCAATCTGTTCGGTCTGCTGATGCCGTTGTACTCGCGTCTGATTTACGACAAGGTAATCGGCAATCATATTCCGGAAACGTTATGGGCCCTGACAATCGGCATGCTGCTGTTTGTCGTACTGGAATTTGTGCTGCGGGTTATCCGCACCTATTACGTTGAACAACTGGCCGGCAGGTTCGATGTCGAGTTTGATCAGGCCGTTGTCGAAAAGCTGCTGGCGGCGCGTGTGGCATGGCCGGTCGGCGTCGTGCTGGCACGCTATCGCGATATTGCAAGTGCCCGCGATTTGCTGTCGTCCAACTACATGCTGATCATTATCGATTTTCCATTTCTGCTGCTTTATCTGCTCGCACTTGCTCTTATCGGCGGCAGTATCGTCTGGGTAGTGATCGTTGGCGGACTGATTCTGCTACTAGCGCAATGGCTGTGCAAAGTGCCGTCGATGGATTACGCCAGAATCTCGATGACAACCGGGGCAAGCAAGATAGACAAGCTGGCGGGACTGGTTTTCGGTATCGAGACACTCAGGACTTCCGCGCTCAGGCAGCGTGTGTTAACGCTGTTTGCAAGCGATGCCGAACAATCTGCGATTGCCCAGTCGAAAGGACGTTTCTGGGCATCCGTCAGTTATACGATTTCCAACATCAGTTACTCGGTGATCACGATCGGCGTAATGGTGGTCGGTGTGTATCTGGTCGAAGACGGTGCCTTGACGGTGGGGGCACTGATTGCGGCTTCCATGCTGGCTTCACGCGCTGCATCCATGTTGTCCTCGGTATCGACGGTGATGACACGTCTGGACGCGTTCAAGCAGGCGCGTGCCGCTTTTGAAGATCTGTTTTTTGAAAGCATTCACAAGGACGAAGCCTTTGGCAAAGTGGAGCGTCAGCAAATCGAGGGGCGTATTCAGGTTGCCAAGTTGGCATATAGCGTGCGGCCAGGCGAGCCGCCGATGCTCAAGCAACTCTCGTTTGCCATCAATCCGGGCGAGAAAGTGGGCATAGTCGGACGCTCGGGTTCGGGAAAATCGACCTTGTTGCGCTGCCTTGCCGGTGTATATAGCGCGGATACCGGACAGGTTTTGTATGACGGCATTGCGCTCGGTGCTTATCCGGATGCCGTACGCATGCATGCCATCGCCTACAAGCCGCAGGAGCCCTTTTTATTTGATGGGACATTGGCTGCAAATATCTTTGCGCAGGACATGATCAGTACCAACGTTTATCAGGCAGCACTTGCAGTGTCTTGCCTGGATGAGCTGATTGTTGGTGGTCAACTGCGTCTCGATCAGATTGTGACTGCCCCGGGCAATCTGTCGGGTGGTCAACGACAGATGATTGCGTTGGCACGTGCCGTCGCGTGCGTGCCGAATGTGATGTTGCTGGATGAACCAACGACCGGGATCGATCAGATTACCGAGGCGCGCATCGTTGAGCGCCTGATGAACTTTGCAGAAAAGCGCACGCTGGTTGTTGCGACACATAGTCCGGTTCTCTTGCGCAAGATGGATCGCATTATCGTGATAGAAGACGGAAAAATTGTGACGGATGGGCCAAGAGAACAGGTTCTGAAGTAACGCCGCAATTGAAGACGTAATTAATCGGTGACCTAGGTCGCCGCAAGGAAGAAGGGATCTCCGATGGCCACTGCTCCGGTTTCCAAAGTAAGCGCTACCCAGATTGCTACCGATAAAAACGGTACGCCGATCAGAGTGGTCACGCCCGATCAGGATGGCAACTTCCAACTGAAGATCAGCAAGGGCGATGTTGCCAAGATTCAGATCATCGATGTGGATATGGTGCTGGTTCTGGCGGACGGAACGCGATTGGTACTGGCCGGTGGTGCACTCGGTGCACTCGATGGCGACGTACGCGTAAACTTCAGTAATGGCCCGGATACGGCAGCACGCCTGCTGGAGCAAGTAGGCAAGATTGAACTGCAAAAATTCGATCACCCGCAAGTACTGAACTCGGAATCCACCAATCGCGATGTGGCTGATGAAAAACGGCGCGGGCCACGCGATCTGGAAACAGCGCATGATCTTGCCAGTCAGGCGCAGGCTGCGAATGCAACGCTGACCGCAATCAGTCAGGCATTGGCACAATTGGCCAGCGTGGTACAGAACAATGCGCAACCTGTGAATGATTTCACTTCGAATTTGCAGGGCGAGGCGCCGAAACTACCGCCGATTCGCTACATCGCTGACTTGCCGCCAGAGCGGCCAGGCAAGGCGCCGCAAGAATATGTCATCGGTCCGAATGAGCCCGCGATGGATGTACGCCTGGTCAATACGACTGTGACAACCACCATCGGTACCACCTTGTTCGGTAGTGGCGGCAGCAGCGAACTCAATTCGTCGATCAATCCGTCAAATGCTGCGCAGATTGCACCGCAGATCATCAATGCGAGCAATGCAATCACAACGATTTATGCCAATGGCAAAGGGGTCGCCCCGGGCAGTACAACGCCGAGTGGCACTTTCTCCAAGGTGCTGGATGTCCAGATCAGCGGTGACGGCAATGTGCAGTCGCTGGTCGTGACTGGTGTGCCGAACGATATGAAAATTGTTGGGGCGACCGCGCTGGGGAACAATAATTACCAGATCAACGTATCGCCCAATACGAAGCAGTATCCGCTGGAGTTGGAATACAACACAAAGGAGCCAAATCCTGGCGCGCCGATTCATCAGAATTTCACACTGGTGTTCACTCTCAACGTGATTACGACGGAAGGTGTGCAGACGGTCACCAGTGTTCGTCAGGTTGTGCTCAAGGACGCGACCACCGCTAATGATCTGACGTATGCCAACCCTGTCACTGGCGAAAGCGTCTTCGTGCTGCCTGCGCAAGGTCTGTCCCATATCGTACATGCGGGTGATAACGCTGGCGTCACCATGTACGGTACAAACGCCAATGATTTTCTTTATGGTGGAACGGGCAACGATACGATCTACGGCGGTTTCGGCAACACCTATTTTGAAGGTGGGGCAGGTAATGATGTGCTGCATGGCGGTTTGAACACGGCATTGACCAATGTGAATACGGTCGGGTACAAGACATCGACTTCCGGCGTGCTGGTTGACTTGAATGCGGGTACGGCGCTGGATGGTTTTGGCGGCCAGGATACGCTGGTCAACATGCATAGTGCGATTGGTAGTGCGCATGACGATACATTCATCGTCGGTGCAACGACCAAATCAATTGATGGTGGCAATGGGAGTGACACCATCGATTTCTCGGCATCGACAGCTGGCGTCACCATCAATCTGAAATCGGGGTCAGGTACAGGCGGCTATGCACAAAATCTGACGTTTTCAAATATCGAGAATGTTGTCGGCTCCAGTCATAGCGATACTTTCCTGGCGAGTGGCGTCGCCAATCTTTTTGACGGTGGCAGTGGTGGCACGAATACAGTGTCCTATGCCTCGTCGCCGGGGACGGGGACGACTGGCGTCACCGTCAATTTGTTGACGGGTGAAGGTTT
This sequence comes from Oxalicibacterium faecigallinarum, assembly GCF_014635705.1. Lineage (GTDB taxonomy): Bacteria > Pseudomonadota > Gammaproteobacteria > Burkholderiales > Burkholderiaceae_D > Oxalicibacterium > Oxalicibacterium faecigallinarum. The sequence continues at coordinate 445,851 of NZ_BMDI01000001.1, forward strand.
TGGCGGAGACGCTGCTGGCGATCGGTACGTCAATATCCAGAATGTGACCGGGAGTGCCTACGACGATGTATTTGTAGGCAACGCGGAAGCCAATCATTTTGAAGGTGGTGGTGGTAATGACACCGTCAGTTACGCTGGTTCTGCCGCTGGCGTTACGGTAGATTTTTATCAAGGTACAGGTTCTGGCATTGGCAGTAATGCTGTTGGCGATACGTACCACAATATTCAAAATGTCATCGGTAGCGCACACGATGATTCTTTTGTCGCTGATACGACGAGCAGAAGCTTTCATGGCGGTAGCGGTGGCGTCGATAGTGTCAGCTATGACCGCTTCCTCACGTCTGTCACCATCGATGCGCAGCGTAATCTGGGTGGCCTGGTGACCGGAACGAGTGGTGGTTTGCCTACTTACTCCAACAGCTATACCAACATCGACAAGTTCTACGGCACGGCGTACATGGACTTGTTCATCGCCAGCGATCGTGCCGATAACTTTGACGGTTTAGGTGGTGTCGATACGGTTACATACGCCGCAGATACGGTCGGCGTTGTCGTCAACCTGGTGACAGGAGAAGGTTCCGGCACCGGTAGCCTTGCGGACGGTGATCGCCTTGCCAACATCGAGAACGTGATTGGCGGCAGCGGTAACGATCTTTTTTACGCCAATGATGTAGCCAACGTTTTCAACGGTGGTAGCGGCGGATCAAATACAGTCGACTATAGTTATTCGACCACCGGTGGCGTTGTCGTGGATTTGTTTCATGGCAACGGTGTGGGTACAAGCGGCGGTTTTGCGCAGGGCGATCAGTTCATCAACATCCAGAACGTAACGGGTACGGCATTCGACGACACCTTTGTGGCGAGTGCCGATGCCAATCGTTTCGACGGTGGCTCAGGCGGACGCAATCGTGTCAGCTATGCCAATGATACGGTTGGGGTAACGGTTGATCTTGCGAATGGTCTTGGTTCTGGTGCGGGAAGCCTTGCTGCGGGTGATGTCTTTGTAAACATCCAGGACGCAACCGGCGGTTCGGGTGACGACACCTTTGTCGCGAGTAATGCGTCGAATCGATTTGACGGTGGCGCAGGTAGCAACACCGTGAGTTACGCAGCCTCTACTGCCGGAGTGACGGTTGATTTGGTAATGGGTACCGGTTCGGGTGGCTATGCTGCCAACGATACCTACGTTCATATTCAAAATGTGATTGGCAGTGCGCAGAATGATTTGTTCATCGCAAATAATGAAGCAAATGCCTTTACCGGAAATGGCGGTATCGACACAGTCAGTTATGCACGGGCCAATGACGGAATCGGCGTCACGGTTGACTTGAATGCAGGACAGGGCACGAACGGATTTGCCGACGGTGATACCTACGATGGTATCCAGAACGTGATCGGCACGGCTTACGACGATACCTTTGTCGCCAGCGATCTGGTCAACGTGTTTGATGGCGGATTGGGACGCAATACAGTCAGTTATGCGGCATCGGATGAAGGCGTAACGGTTGACCTGATCACAGGTTCGGGCGCTGGCGGTTACGCGCAAGGCGATCAGTACACGGCAATCCAGAACGTGATCGGCAGCGCGCATGATGATTTGTTTATTGCGAATGCAGAGATCAATGATCTGGATGGCGGTGCAGGCCGTAATCGTGTCAGCTATGCCAGCGATACACAAAACCTGACGATCAATCTTGCCGATGGCACCGGTCTGGGCGGTAATGCGCAGGGTGACACGTATGTTCGTATTCAGGATGTAACGGGTGGCTCGGGCGACGATATCTTTATCGCGAGCGCGGAGGAAAATGATTTCGATGGTGGCGCTGGCCGTAATCGCGTCAGCTACCAGAATGACACGGCAGATCTGACAATCGATCTGTTGAATGGCAACGGATTCGGTGGCAATGCCGAAGGTGATACCTACATCAGAATTCAGGATGCGACCGGTGGTGCGGGTAATGACACGTTCGTCGGCAGTAATGATGCCAACCACTTTGATGGTGGCGCTGGACGTAATCGCGTTAGTTATGCAACAGACACGGCTGATCTGACGATCAACCTGGCGGCGGGTACTGGCTTGGGTGGTACGGCGGCAGGCGATACGTACATCAATATTCAGGATGCCACGGGTGGAACGGGTAACGATACGTTTGTCGCGAGCGCAGCCGAGAACAATTTTGTTGGTGGCGCAGGCAACAACACCGTCAGCTACGCAGCCGCCAACAACAGTATCGGTGTGACGGTCAATCTGGACACGCAACAAGGTAGCGGTACTGCCGGCAGCTGGGCAGTGGGTGATACCTACAGTGATATTCAGAACGTGATCGGTACGTCCTATAACGACACCTTCATTGCCGGTTCTGTCGCCAATATCTTCACGGGCGGCGGTGGCAGCGATACGGTCAGCTATGCAGCATCGGATACGGGCGTGATAGTCAACCTTGCAGATAGTACTTATGAAGGTGTGGCTGCATCACGCGGTAGCGGTGGTTACGCGCAAGGCGATCAGTACAACGCAATCAATAACGTCATCGGTAGTAATTACAACGACGTATTCATCGCCAATGCACAAGTCAACGCGTTTGATGGTGGCGGTGGCAC
>NZ_BMDI01000001.1:448461-449856 GCF_014635705.1 Oxalicibacterium faecigallinarum
TGTTATTGTCAACTTGTCGAACACAGCGATTGTGGTTGGCGCTACGACGGTTGCTGCAGGCAGCGGAAAAAATGGTCATGCCGAGGGCGACACCTACGTCAATATTCAAAATGTCACGGGTGGTGGTGGCAACGACACCTTCATTGCCAGCAATGACGTCAATACGTTTGATGGTGGAGGCGGAACCAATACGGTGCACTACGGCGCGTCTGATGCTGGTGTGACTGTCAATCTGAGTGCGAATACGCAAGGTACGTTGCAGAGCATGCAAGGTAGTGGTGGTTATGCTGCAGGGGATACTTACATATCGATCCAGAACGTCATTGGCAGTGCGCACGACGATACGTTCTACGGTGGTGTGGGAGCCAATCGCTTTGAAGGCAATGGTGGCCGCGATCGTGTCAGTTATGCAGGTGAGACAGCCGATCTGACGATCAACCTGGCGGCGGGTACTGGGTTGGGAGGTACGGCAGCGGGCGATACGTACATCAATATTCAGGATGCCACGGGTGGAACGGGTAACGATACGTTTGTCGCAAGCGCGGCCGAGAACAATTTTGTTGGTGGCGTAGGCAACAACACAGTCAGCTATGCAGCCGCCAACAACAGTATCGGTGTAACAGTCAATCTGAATACGCAGCAAGGCAGCGGTGCTGTTGGTAGCTGGGCAGTAGGCGATACCTATAGCGATATTCAAAACATTATTGGTACAGCGTACAACGATAATTTCATCGCCAGTTCCGTCGCCAATATTTTCACGGGCGGCGGTGGCAGCGATACGGTCAGCTATGCAGCATCGGATACGGGCGTGGTAGTCAACCTTGCAGGTAGTACCTATGAAGGTGTGGCTGCATCACGCGGTAGCGGTGGTTACGCACAAGGCGATCAGTACAACGCAATCAATAACGTCATCGGTAGTAATTACAACGACGTATTCATCGCCAATGCACAAGTCAACGCGTTTGATGGTGGCGGTGGCACCAATCGCGTGAGTTATGCAGCGTCTGGCACCGGCGTCATCGTCAACTTGTCGAACACAGCGATTTTGGTTGGCGCTACGACGGTTGCTGCAGGCAGCGGAAAAAATGGTCATGCCGAGGGCGACACCTACGTCAATATTCAAAATGTCACGGGTGGTGCCGGCAACGACACCTTCATTGCCAGCAATGACGTCAATACGTTTGATGGTGGAGGCGGAACCAATACGGTCCACTACGGCGCGTCTGATGCTGGTGTGACCGTCAATCTGAGTGCGAATATGCAAGGCACGTTGCAGACCATGCAAGGCAGCGGTGGTTATGCTGCAGGGGATACTTACATATCGATCCAGAACGTCATTGGCAGTGCGCACGACGATACGTTCTACGGTGGTGTGGGAGCCAATCGCTTTGAAGG
>NZ_BMDI01000001.1:450007-2057881 GCF_014635705.1 Oxalicibacterium faecigallinarum
AGCGGCGGGTACTGGGTTGGGAGGTACGGCAGCAGGCGATACGTACATCAACATTCAGGATGCCACGGGTGGATCGGGCGATGATATTTTCATTGCGAGCTCCTTGGCAAACGACTTTGATGGCGGTGCTGGCAGCGATACGGTGAGCTACATCAATTCAACCGCGGGGGTGACAGTCAATCTATCTGCGACCACTGGCACGGGTTCAGGTGGCTGGGCAGCAGGCGATACCTATGTCGGTATAGAGAATGTGATTGGCAGTAGTTACGCGGATACCCTGATTGGCGCTGCAAGCGGCAGGACAGTGCTTACCGGTGGTGCTGGAGGCGATACATTGATAGGCATAGCGCCTAACAGGGCCAATACGTATGCCAGCTACGCAGGTTCGTCAGCCGGCGTGACGATCAATCTTAACTATTCTGACGGCACCGGTACTTCAGGCGGCGATGCTGCCGGGGACCGATTGTCATTCATCAACAATCTGATCGGTTCGTCATACGACGACTTTTTCATCGCTAATTCGCAGGTCAATATTCTTGATGGTGGCGCTGGCGGCAATAACACGGTGAGTTATCAAAACTCGTCGACCGCAGTGCGTGCGGATTTGAATACGACGCTCAGTTCCAGTGGCGATGCAGCCGGCGATGTCTACATCAATATTCAGAACCTTACCGGTAGTGCTCATAATGACGTTTTGGTTGGTCTGGCTGCCGGTGGCTCCATCGTGACGGGTGGCCTGGGCGCCGATATCATGACTGGCTACAACGGGAACAACACGCTTAACTATGCGGGCTCTACGCTTGGCGTCGTCGTCAATCTGCATGCTGGAAATGGTGCCGGTTCTGCCGTTGGTAGTGAATCATACGGCGATACTTTCAGCGGATTTCAGAATGTGATCGGTAGCACATCTGACGATTTGTTCTATGCCAGTTCTGCAGTGAATGTTTTCACCGGATCTGGTGGTTCCGATACGGTCAGTTATGCGCACTCGACGGCGGGCGTTACCGTCAATCTGCATACCGCCACGATTGCTACTGTTGCAGGAACAACCGGTTCCGGAGGCTTTGCAGCGGGTGATCGCTATATCGATATTCGCAATATCACGGGTAGTGACTTTAACGATACGTTTATTGCGAGTGTTCAGAGCAACCATTTCGATGGCGGTGCAGGCATCAACACGCTGAACTACGCTGCCTCGAATACTGGCGTAATCGTGAATTTGTCGAGTACGAATCTGGTTGTGAAAGTTTCGGAAACTGTGAATACCACCGTCAACGGCAGTAGCGGAAGTGGTGGCTATGCTGCCGGCGATACCTACGCCAACATGCAAAACGTGATTGGTAGTAATGGCAATGACATCTTTATCGCGAGTGACGTGGCAAATGCATTCGATGGCGGACTTGGAAACAATACGGTCAGCTATCAGGCTACGTTGGGTGACGTCACGGCCAGTCTTGCAACCGGGCAGGGAGGCACAGGCGGTGCGGATGTCGATCTCTATACCAACATTCAGAATCTGACGGGTAGTGCCTATAACGCGAATAACTCGCTGACCGGCAATGCCGGAGCCAATATCCTGACTGCCTTGGGTAGTACGACCACCAACACGCTGGATGGCGGATTGGGTAATGACACGCTGGATGGACGACTGGGGGGTAACAATACATTGCTTGGCGGTTTGGGAGCGGATACGTTTTACGTGCAGTCAACGGCTGGAACACTCAGCAATATCGTTTCGATTGTTGGCGGCGGTGGCAACACGGCCACAACCTATGCGGCCAATACCTTCGATACGCTCAAGATTTTTGGGCTGACCAATGCGGAATCCATCCTGAACATGACGGACTTCATGGCTGGAAAGGTCACTGGTATTAATCGTATCGACGTGACTGGCGATAATCAGTCAACCAAATTGCTGTTTACTGCATCGGACGTGCTCAACATCTTGACTGGTATTGATAACAAAACGTTGACTGTGCGACTGGATAACAGTGGGGGATATAGCGATACCATTTTGACGAGCGGCTATGTGGAAGCAGGACAAAATTATTACGCCTTTTACGCCGATGGCACGTATCAGAGCGAAATTGCGCGTATCAACGTTCAGTACGTTTAGCGCGTAGGAAAGCAATTAAAAAAACCTCGTCATGCGAGGTTTTTTTCCATTCAAGAACCATGGTAATCAGGCGGTCACATTGCTTGCATATGGTGCATTCAAAGAGAAGAACCGTGTTTTCCGTAGAAGAAAAAAATCCCGTTTGACCTTTTCACCACACTTAATTTCCATGGGGAAATTAAATTTCTACGAAGACACAATTGTTAACATTCTCGATGAATTGTTAAATATTCTGAGTGTAAATTCGCCGTTTTGTACCATTTACAAAGCAGGCTATAGGGGAGCGCAATATCCCATATATGAGGGATTGTTAAATAAATTGCCGTATGGAAATAAAATTAACTTTTTACAGTTTCGGATTTTGTTTCTTATGCGGAATCCCCTCATTTTACGGTTGTCTTGCCACTGCTAATTTGATGCAATGGGCGTGTTAATTGCTTAATGGAACTTAATTCTTCTCGGAAATTGCGGTTGAAAAACGGTGGAAGAATTAGGTCTTTGCATGATTTGAGTTTCGCATTCACACATGCAAGGCGTGACTAAGCGAGTGCGTGAACTGCGTGAATTAGCTGACTATGTTGCCATCTCCAAGTTTCTGTTTCGGTCAATGTGCGCCTGATCGTCAGGTCGTACAGCAACGCCATCTGAAGCCGCGCTCATACCCCGTTCTTTTTTCCAATCGCTCCAATCTCACGTGCAAAAGGTTGCGTGTTCGATGTGGAAGTTTCTGAAACGCATATTCGGGTCAAGAATTATGAGCAAGGTGCAAAACGATATCGCCAATCTGCTGAACCGGTTCGGGGCTAAGACGGATAGTTATCTGGAAGTAGAAGCTGCGCTGGAATATAAGGAAGCGCCGCTGGCACCGGTTGTGGTGCCAGTTGTTGTGGCAGCACCGGCAGCACAAGCGGGATTGATGACACCAGTCAGCCAAGCTGAATCATCGCCAGCCCAGGCTAAACAACCAATCGCGCTGGTTCCGCGCATGGCCGTCGCGGCCAGCGCGCCAAATGTGACAGAGACCAGAGTCGAGCCGGTTTTGGCGAGTGTCTATGTAGCGCCAGTGCAGGAACGCGTGGCATCAAATGTGGAGCCGTCAACGCTGACATCAGAACCTGCAACGGTATCTGTTATGCCGGCGCCTAAATCCTCATTGCGTTCTCTTTTGAATGAAGTGGCATTGGCTCGTCAGGCAAGTATCCAGGCGAGTAATGAGGAAAAAGCCGAGGTGGTGACGTCAACGCCTGCACATGTGGTTGCCGTTGTTTCCTTGAAAGGTGGGGTCGGTAAGACAACGATCAGTGCCGCATTGGCTGGAGCACTGGCTCCACAAGGTCATGGATTTGCCATCGATCTGGATCCTCAAAATGCCTTGCGCCATCATTTGGGCGCGGTTTCTGATGAAGAGGAATCGGTTGAAGGTTTGAGCGGCGAAGATTGGCAGTCCTCGTTATGCGACGGTATGGTTGGGGTAAAAATGCTGCCTTATGGCATCGTGGCCGACAAAGAGCGTCGGGTATTCGAGCGCCGAATTGAAAATGACAATGAATGGCTGAATCGTCAGCTGATTGCGATGAAGCTCAATACGGCTGATACGGTGGTGCTGGATACGCCGCCCGGTCCGACACCGTACATGGAGCACGCGCTGGCAGTTGCTGATCAGGTCGTTGTCGTCATCACGCCCGATGCCGGTTCCTTCCTGACGCTGGATCAGCTTGATCGTCAAGTGGAAGGGATTGATCACTGCAGTTTCATCGTCAATCAGTTCGATGCATCGCGCACCTTTTGTCAGGACATGCTGGAAGTCCTGAAGCGTCGCCTTGGTGACAAGCTGATCGGCGTGATTCCTTTTGATCATGCGATTAGCGAAGGACTTGCGTTTGGCAATATGCCATTGCTGACCGATGATGCATCACCTGCCCGGCAGGCTATCCTGTCCATCGCCGATGCGCTCAAAGCACAGTCTTCCAAGACGGCAGGTGACTGAGCAAGATGACCAAGTCTGATTTGCAGCAAGCATTCCTCGGTCGTTTGCATCATCTGGGGCAAACCGTCACCAGCAGGTTTGATGCGCTCTCATCGCAGATGCGTCGGATTGTGTTGACCGGTGTCTTGCTGTTTGCCGTTGCAATGGCACTGCTGACGATCACCGTGCCATTCGATTTTGTTTCCCAATGTATTTTTGCAGCGGGTTGTTTCATCGCCGCGCTGATCCTGCGCAAGCAGCCGGGACGTTTCCCCGTTGTCCTGCTGATTGTCCTTTCCCTGATCGCATCACTGCGCTACATGTACTGGCGCCTGACGTCGACCCTCGGTTTTGAAACCTGGCTGGATTTTCTGTTCGGTTACGGGCTGCTTGCTGCCGAGCTCTATGCATTGGTCGTATTGATCTTCGGTTATCTGCAAACGTCGTGGCCATTACGCCGTCAGCCGGTGCTGTTGACGCAGCCACCGTCCGAGTGGCCGACAGTGGATATTTTCATTCCGTCCTATAACGAATCGCTCGACATCGTGAAAGTCACGATTTTCGCTGCGCAGGCGATCGACTGGCCAAAAGAGAAGTTGCGTGTCCACGTGCTGGATGATGGCAAACGGGAAGACTTCCGTTCGTTCTGCCATAACATCGGCGTGAACTATCTGGTGCGTGACAATAATCGTCATGCCAAGGCAGGTAATTTGAATGCGGCGCTCAAGGTGACCGACGGCGATTTCGTCGCGATCTTCGATGCCGATCACGTGCCTACACGTTCATTCCTGCAGATTTGTGTCGGCTGGTTCTACAAGGATCCGAAGCTGGCAATGTTGCAGACACCGCACTTTTTTTTCTCGCCAGATCCGTTTGAGAAAAACCTGAATACCTTCCAGTCGGTACCGAATGAAGGTGAGCTGTTCTATGGTCTGGTACAGGATGGCAACGACTTGTGGAATGCCACTTTCTTCTGCGGCTCCTGCGCCGTCATGCGTCGTACAGCACTGATGGAAGTCGGTGGTGTGGCGGTGGAAACAGTGACCGAAGATGCACATACCGCGCTGAAGATGAGTCGTGCTGGCTACAACACCGCCTATCTGGCGATTCCGCAGGCCGCTGGTCTGGCAACGGAAAACTTGTCGCGTCACATCAAGCAGCGTATTCGCTGGGCGCGGGGCATGGCGCAGATTTTCCGTACCGATAATCCGTTGCTCGGACGTGGACTGGGCCTGGGTCAGCGCCTGTGCTACCTCAATGCGATGCTGCATTTCTTCTACGGCCTGCCGCGTCTGGTTTTCCTGACAGCGCCACTGACCTATCTGTTTTTTGGTGCGCAGATTTTCCATGCGTCGGCGCTGATGATTACCGCTTATGTGTTGCCACATATCCTGCATGCCAGTCTGACCAACTCGAAAATTCAGGGACGCTTCCGCCATTCGTTCTGGAATGAAGTCTACGAGACCGTTCTTGCCTGGTACATCATGGGTCCGGTTCTGATGGCACTGGTGAATCCAAAATTCGGTGGCTTCAATGTGACCGACAAAGGCGGCATCATCGATCAGAAATTCTTCGAGTGGAAGCTGGCGCTACCTTACATCGTGTTGCTGACACTGAATATGCTCGGTATGGCGTTCGGCTTCTGGCAACTGGCCTATGGTCAAGAAGGTGCGATGACCACCATTCTTATCAACATGGCGTGGACCATCTATAACATCATCATCACCGCGGCGTCGGTAGCGGTGGCGAGTGAAACGCGTCAGGTGCGTAGCGAGCCACGCGTGGCGGCGGAGTTGTCGGTCAATGTCGAGCTTGCTGACGGACGTGTGATTGAAGGTGTGACGCAAGACTTTTCGCAAAAAGGATTGGGATTCCGTCTGCCGGACGGGATCGAGATTCCAAAGGGCGAGCGGATCAAGATCGTGTTGTTCCGCAATCAGCAGCCAAGCGAGTTCATGGCGACGGTCATGTTCAGTCGCGGTGGATTGCTGGGTGCACAGTTCGATCGCATGACTTTGCGGCAGCAAAGCGAACTCGTGCGTTTGACGTTCTCCCGCGCGGATATCTGGGCATCACGCTGGGGCAATCGTCGTGTCGATACGCCACTGAAAGCCTTGTACGAAGTGACGTGCATCGGCATGGGCGGCATTCGCGAATTGTTCAAGGCGACAGTGGTTGAGCTGAAGAACCTTGTCCCGGTGCGCAGGCAGCCGTCTCCGAAACTAGAAAACAATATGGAAAAACAATGACCCGGAAGCTTTTCGCAGGCACAAGCCTGCTCGCGCGACATTCAGTCAAATTGCTTGCAGCCGCATTGCTGGCTTTCGGTAGTGGCGCGGTCAGTGCGGAGACCGCACAGGCCAGCAGTGATGGATACAATCTGACTTTCAAGCAGCTGGGTCGCAGCTATTCCATGAATCTGCATGGCGTGGAATCGACAGATAGCGTTGCGTTCAATGTCCGTGCCGACCAGGTTGTTACCGGTGCGACGTTGACATTGCTGTATGCGTACTCGCCGGCCTTGCTGCCGGAACTGTCGCACATCAATATTTTGGTCAACGATGAAGTCGCGGCCACTTTGCCGCTGCCAAAGGAAACCGCAGGCTCGCAACAGCGTGCAACGATTGAGATTCCTCCACATCTGATTACCGAGTTCAATCGCCTGAGTGTGCAGTTCATCGGTCATTACACGATGAGTTGCGAAGATCCGCTGCATTCCAGCCTGTGGACCAAGATCAGCAGCGAATCGTCGTTGCAGCTGCGTACGACGCCACTCGCACTGGCCAATGATCTGGCCATCCTGCCATTGCCATTCTTTGATCGTCGCGATGCCCGTCCGTTGAAGCTGCCGTTTGTCTTTGCTGCAGCACCCGACAATCGCACGCTGGAAGCAGCAGGTGCCTTGTCATCATGGTTCGGCGCACTGGCAAGTTATCGTGGTGCCACTTTCCCAGTACAACTGGATTCTCTGCCGTCGACAGGCAATGCGATTGTCCTGCTGGTAGGGGATGCTGCGATGCAGGTGGCAGGTCTGTCCGTGCCAGCGCCGAAAGGCCCGACCGTGGCGATCATGCCGAATCCGAACGATGCCAACGGCAAGCTGTTGTTGTTGACGGGGCGTGATGCGGCGGAACTGAAACGTGCCGCACTGGCAGTGTCCGTCGGTAGTCAGACAATGACGGGTACCTCGGTGCTGATCGACAAGCTGGATAACATCAAGCCGCGCAAACCGTACGACGCGCCAAACTGGCTGCCGACCGATCGTCCCATCAAGCTTGGTGAACTGATCCCGAGCGCCCAGTTGAATGTGTCTGGCTATAACCCGGGCAACATCACGATTCCATTGAATTTGCCACCGGACCTGTTTCACTGGAAACAGGAAGGCGCGCCGCTGAAGCTCAATTATCGCTATACGCCACAACCGCAATCGAGCAATTCGTCCCTGATCGTCAGCTTTAACGACAAGCTCGTGAAATCCGAAGTCCTGCCCTCCATGCAGAAGCTGGACAAGAGTCTGCTCAGCATGATCAAGAACGAGAGCCTGTCGCGCGAGCTACGTACCTGGTTGCCGATGAATTCGGCCGCGCTGCAGTCCCGACTGCAATTGCGTTACATGTACGACTACATCAAGGAAGGTGAATGCCGCGACATCATCATCGATAACATGCGCGGTGCGATTGATCCGGAATCGACGCTGGATCTTACTGCGTACGATCATTTCATTGCCATGCCGAATCTGGGGGTCTTCAAGGATGCTGGTTATCCGTTTACCCGCATGGCCGATTTGTCGCAAACAGCGGTCGTATTGCCGGACAGTGCCAGCAATAGTGATCTGAGTGCCTATCTTGGCATGCTGGGTCGCTTCGGTGAGTCGACCGGTTATCCGGCAACGGCGGTGACCGTAACGCAGGCGGCTGATGTGAGCAATGTATCGGATAAAGATCTTCTGGTGATTGCTTCGGGTGCCAATCAGCCACTGTTGAAACAGTGGGCAGATCGTCTGCCGGCCTATGTGACGGGGCAGCAGCAACGCTTTGAACTGTCCGATCTGGCGGTGCGTGTGCGTAGCTGGTTCAGCCCCGATACGGATGAAAACGTACGCAAGACACGTCTGGCCATGGCGTTCGCTGGTGACCAGCGCGGCACTTACCTGACGGGTTTTGAATCACCGTTGAAAAGTGGTCGCAGCGTCGTCGTGGTTGCAGGCGGCGATGAAGAAGGTCTGGTACATGCGACAGAAGCATTGGCCAATAAGGTCGATAACGCCGATCTGATTCAAGGCAGTCTGGTCGTGATTCGCGGCAAGAATGTGGAGGCACTCGTTGCGGATGAACAGTATTACGTCGGCAGCATGTCCTGGTTCAAATACGTTCAGTGGTTGATGTCGCGTCATGTGGGGCTGATGTGGCTGATCACGGCACTCGGCGTGCTGCTGCTTGCCGGTCTGGTCTACTTCGGATTGCGCGCAAAGGCGAAAAGGCGTCTGGATGCCTGAGGCAGTAATGCAGCGCGTAGGCAAAGCGCAATCGTCCTCATGCATGCACGTCCTGTTGATGACGTTGCTGGTGATGGCGGGTGCGCTTTTCTGGCGTCCGGTCGGCGCGGCTGAAAAAAGCTGCACGGTCAATCAATGGCCATTGTGGGAAACATGGGCGTCGCGCTATGTGCAGAACGATGGTCGCATGCTCGAATCAAGCATGGCGGAAAATCACAGCACATCAGAAGGGCAGTCTTACGGCATGTTGTTTGCCTTGATCGCCAACGATCAGGTGCGCTTTGACAAACTGTGGAAATGGACGGCAGCCAATATGATGGGCTCCGATCTGGATGCACGGTTACCCGGCTGGTTGTGGGGCAAGGGGAAAGATGGCAAGTGGCAATTGCAGGATGCCAATTCCGCCTCGGATGCCGATTTGTGGATCGTCTATGCCTTGCTGGAAGCCGCGCGCATATGGCAAAAACCTGCCTATAGAAATGATGCATTGCGTTTGCTCAAAACCGTTGAGGAAAAGCTGGTCGTCAATTTGCCGGGTCTCGGAAAAATGCTGCTGCCCGGACCGGAAGGCTTCGTGCAACCCAACAATCTGTGGCGCCTGAATCCCAGTTATCTGCCGGTGCCTCTGTTGCGCCGGCTGGCCAAAGAGGTGCCGCAGGGGCCGTGGCAGCAGGTGGCCGACAATACAGTAAAGATGATCCGTACTACCAGTCCTAAAGGTTTTTCTGCCGATTGGATTGCTTATCGCGGTACATCGTCGCAATCCGGGGTCTTTGTCGCTGATCCGATCAAAGGTGAAGCCGGCAGCTACGATGCAATCCGCGTGTATCTGTGGGCTGGCATGACGCCACGCAATGACCCGTCGTTCCATCGGGTATTGAATGCGCTGGACGGTATGGCAAAGAGCACACCGCCAAACGGAGTTCCGCCAGAAACCGTGCAAATCTATTCCGGAAAGACCGATGGCGTGTCGCCTTTTGGTTTCTCTGCCGCGCTGGTGCCGTATTTCATGGCACGCGATCAGAACCAGCAGGCAGAGCAGCGAAAGCGTATTGCCGAAAGCAGTATGGCAGCAGCCTTCGCCAAAGGCGAGCAACTGACCGAACCTCTGTACTACAACGTCATGCTCAGCCTGTTTGCCTTGGGTTGGGCCGAGAAACGTTATCAATTCCGCACTGACGGAACACTCAAATTGTCCTGGGAGACGTCATGCGTCCGCGCCGTTCTACGCTAGCCATTGCCATTTTATCGACACTGGTCGGTGTGACTGCCTACGCGCAGAACAGCGATTTGCAGGCGCAACTGGTCGAGCAGGGGCAGTACTGGCAGGCGCGCGCCAATGCGCAGCGCGCAACCGAGGTCTGGCAAAAGGTCTTGCGTCTTGATCCCAATCAGGTGAACGCGTTGTATGGGATGGGCGCGATCGGGGTCAAACAAAATAATGCGAAGCAGGCGCAAGAGTATCTGAAGCGCCTGCAGGCCTTGTCGCCGATGCCGTGGCAGGCCCGGCAACTGGAGCAGGATATCGCTCTGGCCAGGCCAGAAAACAAGGCATTGCTGGATGAGGCAAGACGTCTGGTTGATGCGGGTGAGCGCGACAAGGCAACCGAAGTTTTTCAGCGCATGTTTAACGGCCTGACACCGCAGGGTACGGTCGGTCGCGAGTATTACAACAACCTTGCGTTCAACGATGCGTCATGGCCAGAAGCCCGTCGCGGCATGGAACGATTGATCCGCGAGATGCCGGATGATTCGATTCTTGTTCTGTTTTACGGCAAACAACTGATTCGCCACGAAGACAGTCGTGCAGAGGGTGCGCGTTTGTTGCAGCGTTTGACCAAGCGGGAGGACATCGCAGGCGATGCGGATGAAAGCTGGCGTCTTGCGCTGGTCTGGATGGGGCCGCCAAAACCGTCGCAAGTACCGTTGTTTGAAGAGTTTTTGAGAGTGCATCCCAACGATCAGGAAATTCGCGATCAGTTGAACAAGGGGCGCCAGCAGTCAGCCAGCAGTGGCGGAGCGACCTGGCAGCAAGATCCGCAGGTTGCCGCTGGTTTGAAGGCGCTGGAAAAAGGTGATCTTGCTGCGGCAGAGACGGCATTTCAGGCGCGTCTGTCAACGCGCCCAGACGATACGGATGCCTTGGGCGGCCTGGGTATCGTCCGTCAGCAGCAGAACCGCCATGCAGAAGCAGAGCAGTTGCTGACACGTGCAGTCAACAAAGGCGGTAGTCGCTGGAGAACAGCACTGGACGGTGTGCGTTACTGGACGCTGCTGGAACAGGGGCGTGCGCTGCAAGCCAGCGGCCAATCGCGCAAGGCGCAGGACGTGGTCAATCAGGCGATTCGTCTGGATGGCAAGAATATCGAAGGACGTCTGACGCTGGCAGATATTCAGGCGCAGGCTGGTGAAAACGATGCTGCGATTCGCAACTATCGTCAGGTATTGGCCGTACAGCCGGGTCACCCGCAAGCCATGCGTGGCATGGTCGGCGTGTTGACGGAGCAAGGCCATGCGGAAGAGGCATTAAGGTTGCTGGATAGCCTGTCGCCTGCAGAGCAAGCCAAGTTTGGCGACGCATGGCGTCTGCGTGCCTTGCGCTCTTCGCAACTGGCGAGTGTGGCCGAGAAGCGTGGTGACTTTGTTGCGGCGCAAAGCGCCTATCTGGATGCCATTCGCAATGATCCGGATGACATCTGGACGCGCTTCAATTTGGCGCGTCTGTATCTGAAGTCGGGCGATACGGTCAAGGCACGCAACCAGATCGATACTTTTGTCTACAATCATCCAGACAATATGGATGGCCTGTACACCAGCGCCTTGTTGTGGGTGGAAATGGGGCAATGGAAAGATGCGCAAAGCGTCCTCAATCGCATTCCCGCGGATCGCCGTACGGCCGATATGCATGATCTGGCTGATCAGATCACGCTCACCAATCAGACCAGCCTGGCGAGCAGCCTCGCCAAGCGTGGGCAACGGCAGGAGGCACTGGCTGTGCTGGATCGCTTGCAGCCCCTCGTGGCGGGCAATGTCGATCGCACGGCGACGCTGGCTGGTGCCTATGCCGATATCGGTGATACGCAACGTGCACAATCGATGATGGGTGCACTGGTTGCACGCAACAACTCGCCGTCGAGTGAGCTGCAATTGCAATACGCATCGATCCTGCTCAAGACCGGTGACGATGCGCAAGTCCATTCCATCTTGCGCAGCCTGCAGAATCAGCAGATGAGCGTATCGACGCGCAAACGTTACGACGATACCTTGTACTTGTACCGCGTACGGCAGGCCGATCAGTTGCGTGAAGGCGGCGATCTGGAAGCTGCATACGACATGCTGGCCCCGGCACTGACCCAACGGCCGGGTGATGCAACTGCGATGTCGGCATTGGCACGCATGTATGCCGCGAATGGCGAGGGTGCCAAGGCATTGCAAGTCTATAAACCATTGGTGCAACGCAATCAGTCTGATGCCGGTGTGCTGCTCGGTGCGGCAGATGCGGCAGTACAGGCACAGGACCGTGGCTATGCAGAAACGGTACTCCAGCGTTTCACTCAATTACCGAATACCGATGCGTCCTCACTGACTGAAGCGGCACGCATCTATCGCAGCATGGGGAAAACTGGCGAAGCAACCGCGTTGCTGCGCAAGGCTGTCGCCATGGAACAAAGCGAAAAGCAGCGCGGACTTGCAGTGGATTCCGACACATGGAATGCGGCGAATAATCCGTTCCGTGGTCAGCGTAGTCAGACGGCTGCCGCTGCAGCTGCTGTTGTGCCACCACCAGCGCGTACGGTCCTTAACCGGCTTGCGACCGTACCGGTCGGCAATCCATTCGCTGCCGATGCATACCGGAGTGAACAGGTGTTGCTCGATCCCCCGGCGACCAGATCACGCGCCTCGTATCCTGCGCAGACATCACGTAGCGAACTGGTCGCCCCTGTAAATTCTTTCTCCGCAGAGCAACGACCAAGATCGGCACGAAACGAAACGGCGCGTGTGGATTCAACCAGAATAAGCGGTGCCAGATCCGCCACCGCTGCAAGCAGCCCTGCGCAAAGTGCGCTGGATGAGATCCTGCAGGAGCGTAGTGCTTACGTTGTGCAAGGCGTCAACATTCGCAGCAATGACAGCGAGCCGGGCTTAAGCAAACTGACCGATGTGCAGATGCCCCTGGAAGTGAATATGCCGGTTGGCGACGGCAGTAGCCGTCTGGCCTTACGCATCACGCCGGTGTTACTCAGCGCCGGTACCATGAATGCCGATGCTGCCACACGTTTCGGCGATACCACGTTGCCACCATCTGCAGTCGGATCACGTCGCGAAGAGGGCGTTGGCATCGCGCTGTCGTATGAACTCAGAGATTTGGGGCTGAAGGCGGATATCGGCACCACGCCGATGGGCTTTGAGTACAACAATGTCGTCGGCGGCGTCAGCATCGAGCGGCCGTTGGAAGACAATCCGAATGTGCGTTATGGCATCGCGCTGTCGCGTCGTGCAGTGACGGATAGTGTCACGTCTTTTGCAGGTACCACAATCAGAACGGCGACGGCACCGGACGGTACGTTGGCTTGGGGGGGCGTGACAGCCAATGGCGGTCGCGTGCAATTGAGCTATGACGATTCCGATGTGGGTGTCTACGGTTACGGCTCCCTGCATAGCATCGATGGACACAACGTCAAATCGAATACGCGTGTAGAGGTGGGAGCCGGTGCGTATCGTTACTTCCAGAATGAGCCGGACAGCAAGTTGACAGCCGGTGTCAGCGCAATGCTGATGGGCTATGCCAACAATCAGAACTTCTATACCTACGGTCACGGCGGTTACTTCAGCCCGCAAACGTACTTTGCACTTGGTGTGCCAGTCACTTGGGCAAAGCGTAATGACCAGTTTACCTTCCAGCTCAAAGGTTCGGTTGGCCTGCAGTATTTCCAGCAGGATGGTGCAGATTACTTCCCGACCAATGCTGCGATGCAAGCCGCCAATAACCAGCGCTATGCGGATCAAAGCAATAGCGGGCTTGGTTACGGTGTAGAGGCGAGCGGCGAATATCGCTTCGCACCAAAACTGTTTGTCGGCGGCCGCTTCGCAATGGATAACGCGCGTGATTATCGACAACTGAATGCAAGCATGTATGTGCGCTACATGTTTGAAAACATGCTCGGTAGCCCGATGGCATTGCCGGTCAGCCCTTATCGTTCCCCTTATTCCAACTGATTGACGGAGAAATACACATGGCAGCTTCTGTACTTGCAGGTTTGACCCTTCTGGTTCTGGGCGAAAGTCACATGAGCCTCGAAAACTATCTGATGGAACCACTCAACGCCAAGCTGACGCAGCAGGGTGCGCAGGTGCATTCGATTGGCGCATGTGGCGCGAGTGCGGGTGACTGGCTGATCACGAAGAAGGTGGATTGTGGCGCGGAGCAGCAAGGCACCAGCAAGATTCAGATCAAGGGGCGCGATGCCACGACCACGCCGATTGCAACGCTGATTGGCAAATACAAACCAGATCTGGTTGTGCTGGTGATTGGTGACACGATGGCTTCCTACGACAAGCCTGCATTCCCTAAAACGTGGGCATGGCAAAACGTCACGGGCCTGACCAAGGCGATTGCGGCCACTGGCACCAAATGTGCATGGGTTGGCCCTGCTTGGGGCAAGGCAGGCGGCATGTATCAAAAGAACGATGCACGCACGCAGCTGATGTCGCAATTTCTGGCAAGTAACGTGGCGCCATGCACGTACATCGATTCACTGACGTTTTCCAAGCCGGGTCAATGGGTGACGACTGATGGTCAGCACTTCACGGTGGCCGGTTACAAATCGTGGGCCAATGCGATCGGCGATGCACTGGGCAAGTTGCCACCGGAAGCCGTCAGCAACAAAGGAACAAAGAAATGAAATTAGCCAAGGCGCTTGCGGGCGTTGCTGCACTGATGTCGACGCTGAATGTGATGGCGGCCGATATTCCCTTGTATCCGACAGGTCCTGCTGAGGACGCGGCATTCATCCGCTTTGTCAACGGTGGCACCGATCAGCTGCAAGTGATTGCGCAGCGCGGACAACCACCGCTCAAGCTGGAAGCGAGCAAGCCCGCTTCGCTGTTCTTCCCGGTTTCTGCCAGCAGCACGATTAAAGGTACGCTTGCCAGCGGTCAGCAACGTCTGGCACTGGAAGTCAAAGCACAGCCAGGTGAATTCGCTACCGTGTTTGCTTTGCCTGACGGTAAAAAAGGATTGAAGCAGATCACCGTGCGCGACATGCCAGATGACTTCAACAGCCTGAAGGCATCGCTGGGTTTCTTCAATCTGGATGGTCATTGCGCCAATGCGACCCTGCGCCCTGCGGGAAGGACTGCAGATCTGTTCAAGAATGTGGCAGAAGGTACCCTGCAACGTCGTTCGATCAATCCGGTCAAGCTATCGGTGCAACTGGTGTGTGCCAATGCCAATGCCGGTCCGGCACTGGATCTGGGCGAGTTGAAAGCAGGTGAGCGTTATAGCGTGTTTGCATTGCCTTCAGCCAATGGTCCGAAACTGTTATCGGCGACAGACAGCCTGTCACATTGATCGGACGCCGCCACTGCCATGGTCTTTGCTTCGCTTGAATTCCTGACGCTGTTTCTGCCGACATTTTTGCTGATCTATGCACTGGTCCCCAACCGGTGTCGCAATATGGTGTTGTTGCTGGGGAGCTGGTTTTTCTATGGCTGGCTTAGCCCGCTGTTCCTGTTGTTGCATGTGGCGCTGACGATTGTGGCTTGGGTCGGTGGGTTGATGATCGAGCGTTCTCGCGAAGATTCTCTTGGCCGTGTGCGTTTGCTGGTAGTGCTGGTCGTGTTCAACACGGTCGTGTTGTGCTGGTACAAGTACGCCAACATTGTTGCGGCGACCATCAATGATCTGATGATGCACTATGGATCCATGCCGATGGAGTGGCAGAAGGTGGCATTGCCTGCCGGTCTGTCATTCATTGTCTTGCAGGCGATTTCCTATCTGGTGGATGTCCATCGCAAGACCGTTGCGGCGGAACGTAGTGTGATCAACTACGCAACCTACCTCTCGATGTTCGGACATTCAATCGCCGGCCCGATCATCCGTTACGACTGGGTGCAGAAGGAGCTGGTGCAGCGTTGGTTCAACTGGCAGAACTTCTCGCTCGGTGCGCGTCGTTTCATGGTCGGCATGTGCATGAAGGTACTGGTAGCCGACACCTTGTCGCCACTGGTGGACGTCGCTTTCCATCTCGATCATCCATCGTTCGTCGATGCATGGATCGGTTGTCTGGCCTACTCGCTGCAATTGTTCTTCGACTTTGCCGGTTACAGTGCGATGGCGATTGGACTGGGCCTGATGCTGGGATTCCATTTCCCCGAAAACTTCAACCGTCCTTACCTGGCCAACAGCATTCAGGATTTCTGGCGACGTTGGCATCTGTCGCTGTCGAGCTGGTTGCGCGACTATCTCTACATCGGTCTTGGCGGTAATCGTCACGGCGTCTGGAATACCTATCGCAATCTGTTTCTGACCATGGCGATTGCCGGTCTGTGGCACGGCGGCGACAGCTGGAATTATCTGCTCTGGGGCTCGGCACACGGCATCGCCTTATGCGTGGATCGCGCGTGGGCACGCTCCAGCTTGCCGCGCATACCGCCGGTACTGGCGCATGTGCTGACCTTGTTCTTCGTGTGCACCGCATGGACCCTGTTCCGCGCGCCGGACTTCCATACCGCGGTCACCATGTACGCAGGTCAATTTGGCATGAATGGATTCGCTCTGGGGGACGCGCTGGCTGTGACGCTGCGTCCGGTACATGGCCTTGCCGCATTACTGGGCTTGGTTTGCATCGTTCTGCCAATCTGGCAGGTACGTTGTGAAAAGAAATTTGCCGACAATCCATTGTTCAACTGGGTTGCTGCATTGTGGCCGGTCGCGGGATTCCTGTTGTCGTTTGCACTGATTGCCAGTCGTGAAGCTGTGCCGTTCCTGTACTTCCAGTTCTGATAAAGACGCCGACCATGCAGCCATCCAATAATTTGCCGCCGCCACCTACCGATTTTGCGGTGCGCATCAGCAAACTGTCGGCCTATGCCTTTGCTGGCTTGCTGGGTATCGGCCTTGTTTCCTGTGGTGTTTTGCTCTGGAGCGGCAAGGTTGACATGCTGCCCACGAATCTTACGCGTGATGACGTCATGCATGGCGAAGTGACGCACAAGATCGCCAAGCAATTGTCCAAGGCATGGTTTCCTGAGCGTGCCGCCGATCTTGAACGCGCCGCAAGCTGGCTGGTCTTGCATGACACTGGCGCGCGCGTGCGCGTCGGTTGCCCGGACTGGCTTTTCCTGACGGATGAGCTGCGCGTCAATCGTCATGCGAAAGAAAACGCTGATATCAAGGCCCATGCCGTGATCGAGCTGCAGCAAAAGTTGGGTCGGCAGGGTATTGCCTTGCTGGTTGCGATCGTGCCGGATAAAAGCAGAATCGCTGCAGATCAGTTATGCAATCTGGCGCGTCCCGCTGTCATTGCCGAACGCGCGGTGACATGGGCTGCTTCATTGCAACGTGCTGGCGTCTCGGTGTTGAATCTGGCGCCTGCTTTGCAGCCATTGGGTGCCGCCGCTTACTTGCGCACGGACACGCATTGGAGTGAATCCGGCGCACAGGCAGCGGCCGAAGCGATTGCGTCACAAGTGAAGGCGATGGGCATTGATGCGACGCCACACAAAACATTTGAAGCGCATGAACAGGCTTCTGCATTGCGGCCAGGTGATCTGGTGCGTCTTGCCGGTATCGACTGGTTGCCACTTCGCATGCAACCGGCACCGGAAAGTGTGAAAGCCATCAGGGTCAGCGAAAAGCAGGATGCAGCAGGGGCAGGCGGTGACGATCTGGATGATTTGTTTGGGGACGATCATTTGCCTAACGTCGCCCTGATCGGGACTTCGTTTTCGCGTAACTCCCATTTCGCCGATTTCCTGCAGATGGCGCTGGGTGCAGCGGTTGGTAATTTTGCCAAGGATGGCGGTGAGTTTTCCGGTGGCGCCAATCAGTATTTCAGTAATCCCGCATTCAGACAGACGCCACCGAAACTGGTGATCTGGGAAATTCCCGAGCGTGACTTGCAGACACCTTATGTGCCGATCACTTTGCAAACGGCAGCAGACTGAGACAAGTCTGCGCAAGATTGCCTGACATTGAAACGTGTCGGCAAATAAAAAGCCTCGCATTGCGAGGCTTTTTATTTGATTCCATCAGAGATCCATCCCGGCGTTTTACCAGATCTGATACCAGGGTTTTTCTTTGGCCTTTGGACCACCTTTGTAATAAACGCTGTTCGGATAGTTCAGGTTCAATACGCGTTCCGCGTCGGCGCGCAGTTCAGGCAGATTCAGCGCTTCATAGGATTTCACCATGATGTAGAGCGCTTGTTCCACGGCTGGCGTGCCAGGATAGTTTTTGACTGCTGACTGCGCACGATTGACGGCCGCCAGATATGCGCCACGGCGATAGTAATAATCGGCAACGTGGACATCGTATTTCGCCATTGCATTTACCAGATAGGCGAGGCGATCACGGGCATCGGGCGTGTACTTGCTGTCGGGAAAGCGTTCAACCAGCAGTTTGAAGGCATCGAATGCTTCACGTACTGCCTTTTGATCGCGCTCGGTCGGGTCTTGGCGTGAGAAAACGTCGAAAATGCTGACACGATCGTTAAAGTTGATCAGGCCGCGCAGATAGTACATGTAATCAACATTGACATGATCCGGATGCAGCTTGATGAAGCGCTCGACGGCAGCCAGAGCCTGTGGCTGATCGCCTTGGCGGTAGTAGGCATAGGCGATTTCCATCTGCGCCTGTTGTGCGTAGGTACCGAACGGATAACGCGATTCCAGCTTCTCAAAGTGCTTGATGGCTTTTTCGTAGTTACCGGAGTTCAGCTCATCGCGACCCTCCGCGTATAATTTCGACGGCGACCAGTTCTTGGTTTCGTCCGCCTGCTCGGCAGTGGAACTGCAAGCTGCCATCAAAATGGCAAAGGTAACAAGAAGGATTTTTTGCGTGATTTTTTGCATGATGTGCTTGATGTGCGAAGAGACCGCTGAACAATGGATGATTATAGCTGATGGGACAGGGTGTGAAGCAGACTGAGATGGCGATTCCCGATAATACGATATTAGATGGTGACTGGGGTGGCGATGACGCGGATGAGGCGCTCGCCGAGTCTGCGATCGAACTGGACCTGACGCCGGAGGTCTGCGGTGTCCGTCTGGACAAGGCATTGTCAGCGCTGGTGCCGCAGTATTCACGCAGTCGCTTGCAGCAGTGGATCGATGCGGGGCATGTGAGTGTTGATGGCGAAGTCGCCAAGGCCAAGATGACTTTGTATGGTGATGAGAAAGTCGTGATTCAGCCGCAGCCCGCGCCGGAAGAGCAGGCATTCAAGCCGGAAAAGATGGATCTGGCGATTGTCTACGAGGATGAATCGATTCTTGTCATCAACAAGCCTGTCGGCATGGTGGTGCATCCTGCGGCAGGAAACTGGTCCGGTACCTTGCTCAATGGCTTGCTGCATTATCTGCCGGCGATTGCCGGTGTGCCGCGAGCCGGTATCGTGCATCGGCTCGACAAGGATACCAGTGGCCTGATGGTGGTTGCCAAATCACTGGTTGCCCACACGGATCTGGTGCGCCAGTTGCAAGCACGCACGGTCAAGCGCGAGTATCTGGCGCTGGTGTGGGGTACGCCGACTTCTACCGGCCGGATCGAAGCCTCGATCGGCCGTCATCCGCGTGACCGCATCAAGATGGCGGTTTCCGAAAATTTCTCTGCCAAGCCGGCCATCACGCATTTTGAACGTCTGGCGACAGGCGTGCTGGATACAAAGCCGGTCAGTCTGATGCGTTGCCAGCTCGAGACTGGCCGTACGCACCAGATTCGTGTGCACATGCAATCGATCGGCTTTGCGCTGGTCGGCGATGGCCTCTATGGCAAGCAGCACTTAATGACGTTGTTCCCGCGTCAGGCTTTGCATGCGCGACGACTTGGTCTGATTCATCCGGTATCGGGCGAGGCTTGTGAATGGTCAGCCGAGTTGCCGGAAGATTTCAGCGAATTGCTGGCGCGTTCCAATATCAGCCTGCCTTGACCTGATGATGGCTTCCTTACCCTTGATTGTGCCCCAGTGGGCCGTGCCGATGCCGAATGTTGCGGCCTGCATGACCACGCGTTCTGGCGGTATCAGCCAGGGCGTCTACGGTGCGCTGGACGGGCAGGGTGGTCTCAATCTTGGCACCCACGTCAATGACGCGGCCGAAGCCGTGCAGGCCAATCGTGCAAGATTAAGGATGCATCTTCCGTCCGAGCCCGCATGGCTGACCCAGGTACATGGTACGCAGGTCGTGGATGCGGCAACGGTTGTCGAGGCGCCCGAAGCGGATGCCAGTTACACGACACAGCCAAACGTGGTGTGCGGCATCATGACGGCCGATTGCCTGCCGGTGCTGTTTGCGGATGTTTCCGGCAACGTTGTTGCTGCGGCGCATGCTGGTTGGCGTGGCTTGGCCAGTGGTGTGCTGACGCAGACAGTACGGCGGATGCGCACGGCTGGCGGCAGTACGATTCAGGCATGGCTGGGACCTGCGATCGGGCCGTCACGGTTTGAGGTTGGTGAGGATGTGAGACAGATTTTTCTTGCACATGATGTCGTGCTGGCAAGCGCATTTCATGCAATCGACACGCAACCGGGTAAATATCTTGCCGATATCTACGCCCTCGCAAGAGCATCGCTGGCAGAAGAGGGCGTGACGATGGTGACCGGCGGAGAGGCTTGTACGGTCAGTGAGCCCGAGCGCTTCTACTCGTTTCGTCGTGACGGTGTGACAGGACGCATGGCGGCCCTGATCTGGCGAACGGCCTGAAGAAGATGATCTGCGCTCCGGCTATCTGCGCAGATGGATAGCTGGATTAGTTGTCCTGCGCTTCACTTGATGCGCGTGCCTTTTTCTCTGCGTTGTCTTTTTCTTGCTGGCGTTGCCGCAGGGTTTTACGTTTTCCGCTGGTGCCGATGTAAAAAATAATGGAAGCCGGCAACACACCGTAAAGCAGAAAAGTCAGGACGCCCGCTACCGCCGATGTCTCGGTGATGGCCATCATGAAGACGACATAAATCCAGGCGATCAGAATGATATACATGGGAAGCCAACAGGGAAAAGCGTCACGATACGATAAATGTGGAAATGCATGTAGCGGTCAGGTCAGCGGTATGCGTATTGAATGGTGATCTATCCATAATTTTTCTTAAGATGAGCGTTTGTTTGAAAAGATGAATGGTTTTCTGACACGCATTCCCGGCTGAACCGCTAGAATCGATGCGTTTCCGCACACTATAATGCTTTGCCAGCTCGCACATTGTCGGCTGGCTCTTGATGCGTTGATCTGCCATGCAATCTGTCGGAGTTCTCGATGCCGAATGTCACTCAGTTTTCTGAACGTCTGATCAAAAAATACCCTAATCGCCGTCTCTACGATACACAGACGAGCGCGTACATCACGCTGCCGGATGTGAAAAAGCTCGTCATGGATAACGCTTCGTTTTCGGTAGTCGATGCGCGTACCGGTGAAGATCTGACGCGCAGTGTGCTGTTGCAGATCGTCATGGAAGAGGAGGAGGCCGGTAAGCCATTGCTGTCGTCCGCCATGCTTTCATTGATGATTCGCTATTACGGTCATGCCATGCAGGACATGCTGGCCAGTTGTCTGGAAACGAGCACGCAGGCAATCGCGCTGGTGCAGGACAAGATGGCAACTATTGACGAGGAGGCAGATGACGAAGGGTTGTCCTCAATCGACTCGCTTCTGCCGATGCCATCCGTATCGGCGGATATCTAACTTGCGCCATACCTGCCGGTTCGGGCATCGCCTGGGGCTCATCTGCAACAGGTGAGCCAAGAATAGGCACAAGACCAGCAGGGTGAACGCGGTACAATAGCGGATTGATTTTTGTCCGCTTTTTGCCGTTTTAACATGACCAACGTTCCTCAGACAGCACCCAAGATCGGCTTCGTTTCCCTTGGCTGCCCCAAAGCACTCGTCGATTCCGAGCAGATTCTTACGCAATTGCGTGCCGAAGGCTACGACACGGCAAAATCCTATGACGGTGCGGATCTTGTCATCGTCAATACTTGCGGTTTTATCGATGCCGCTGTGCAGGAATCGTTGGATGCCATTGGCGAAGCGCTGAATGAAAACGGCAAGGTCATCGTCACAGGTTGCCTCGGTGCCAAGAAAGATGCCGACGGCGACGACATCATCCAGAAAGTGCATCCCAAAGTGCTGGCCGTCACTGGTCCGCATGCGCTTGGCGAAGTCATGGATGCCGTGCATACGCATATGCCCAAGCCGCATACGCCGTTTATTGATCTGGTGCCGGCACAGGGTATCAAGCTCACGCCGAAACATTTTGCCTATCTGAAGATATCCGAAGGCTGCAACCATCGTTGCAGCTTCTGCATCATCCCTTCCATGCGTGGCGATCTGGTCTCGCGTCCGATTGCCGATGTGATGCTGGAAGCCGAAAACCTGTTCAAGGCAGGCGTCAAGGAACTGCTGGTCATCTCGCAAGATACCAGCGCCTATGGCGTTGACGTCAAATTCCGTACCGGCTTCTGGAACGGCAAGCCGGTCAAGACGCATATGACCCAACTGGCGGAAGCGCTGGGCGAACTGGCATCCCAGTATGGTGCGTGGATTCGCCTGCATTACGTGTATCCGTATCCACACGTTGACCAGATCATGCCGTTGATGGCGGACGGAAAAATCCTGCCGTATCTGGATGTGCCGCTGCAGCATGCACATCCCGACGTTCTCAAACGCATGAAGCGTCCGGCCAGCGGCGAGAAAAATATCGAACGTATTCAAGCATGGCGCGCCATGGTGCCGGATTTGACAATACGCTCCACCTTCATTGCCGGTTTTCCGGGTGAAACCGAGGCAGAGTTTGAATATCTGCTCGATTTCCTCAAGGAAGCGCAGATTGACCGTCTTGGCTGCTTCGCCTATTCGCCGGTAGAGGGGGCGACCGCGAATGAGATTCCGGGGGCGGTGCCGGAAGAAGTACGCGAAGAACGTCGTGCACGTGTCATGGAGTTGCAGGAAGAAATTTCGAGGCAGCGTCTGCAAGCCAAAGTCGGCAAGACCATGCGCGTGCTGATTGACGAAATCGACCGCAGCGGTGGTGTGGGACGTTCGGCTGCCGATGCGCCGGAGATCGATGGCGTGGTGTACGTCAAGCCGCCATATGAACCGCATCGCAAGCTCAAGGTCGGCGAGTTTGTCGACGTGAAGATTACCGCAGCAGATGCGCATGACCTGTGGGCCGAAGCACAATGAGGGGCCTGCTGGCAGCATTGGTGTTTGTGTGCGCGTCGTCTTTTTCAGTTGCAGGTTGGGCCGAGTCGGTAGGGCCGACGCCGTTTGTGTCGGTTCAAAGCACCGGCGTGCCATCGGTCTTTCGGCAAGCTGCTACGCTGCGCGGCACCATTGGTGACGATGGTGTGCAGGTGACGATTCGCCCGAAAGTACCCGCCGACGAAGGTTTTGAAGGCGAATATTTTTTCTTTGGTCAATCACTGAAGATTCTGATTGCCGGTGATATTGACGGTGAGCTCTTCCAACTGGAAGAGTCGCAGGACGGCACGCATATTTCTGGCGAGTGGGACGGCATCGTTTCGGGCGACAAGGTCGCGGGAACCTGGGTATCCGCAGATGGGTCTGTCACTAAACCGTTTGCCTTGCAGATCATGCCACCGCCGGATGCGGCGGCTTCCAGAAAGCCAAACCTCAAACACTAATTCATCAAAGGAGCCGCCGTGAAGGATCGTCAGTCGTTACAGACCACCCTGATTCACAGCGACTATCAGGCGCCGGACGGCTTTGGTGCCTTGCCGCAGGCGATCCATCACGCCTCTACCGTTTTGTTCGACAACGTCGCTGCCATGCGTGCACGCAACTGGCAGGACAAAAGCGGTTACACCTACGGTCTGCACGGCACGCCGACCACCTTCACGCTCGAAGCACGTCTGGCCGAAATCGAAGAGGGCAGGCACTGTGTGCTGGCACCGAGTGGTCTCGCGGCGATCGTGCTGGTCAACTTTGCTTTTCTGAAAACCGGTGATGAGGTGCTGATTCCGGATAACGTCTACAGCCCAAGCCGCGAACTGGCTAACTGGCTGCAGCAGGATTTCGGGATCGCGGTGCGCTACTACGATCCGATGATCGGCAGCGGAATTGCCGGGCTGATTCAACCGAACACACGCCTGATCTGGACCGAGGCACCGGGTTCGGTTTCGATGGAAGTGCCGGACTTGCCTGCAATCTGTCAGGCCGCGCATGACAAGGGTGTCTTGGTTGCTCTCGACAATACCTGGTCGGCAGGATTGGCTTTGCCCGCTTTCAGACTGGGTGTGGATATCGTCATGCAGGCGCTGACCAAGTATCAGTCCGGTGGCTCGGACGTGTTGATGGGGGCTGTCATCACGCAGGATAAGACATTGAACAGTCGGCTCGAGTCGGCCCACATGCGTCTTGGTTTCGGTATCGGTGCCGATGATGCCTATCTGCTATTACGCAGCTTGCCTACGATGAAACTGCGTTTTGAGGCACATGATGCAGCAGCGCGCAAAGTGGCAAGCTGGTTGAGCAATCGACCCGAGATCGCGACGATTCTGCATCCCGCATTTCCAGGCTGCCCCGGTCATGCGTTCTGGCAAAGAGACTTTACCGGGGCCGGTGGTTTGTTTTCGATTCTGTTCGATCCGCAATATACCGAAGCGCAAACCGATCGCTTTGTCGACGGCCTCCGCTTATTCAAGATCGGCTTCAGCTGGGGTGGTGTGCACAGCCTTGCCGTGCCATACCGGATGAAAGGGATGCGCGGCAGTTGGCCCCATCAGGGCCAGTTGGTCAGGTTGAACATCGGTCTGGAAGCGACCGACGATCTGATCGCTGACATCGAGCAAGCCTTGCAGTTACTGTAGGCATCGTCGTCGCGGTCGCTCCGTCGATGTAATGCTCAGCGTTGGCGTTTCCTCAATGCATTGCCAAACCAGTTGGCGCGTTTCCGACGATCAAATTCAATGTTTACTTCTTCCCGCATACCCGTTTGCGCAGTGAGAGAGAAGGATCGCAAGCCTGTTGTCATTGTGGGTCGTCATTATGCATGGCGTCAGGTCAAGCGTTGCGGACATGGCTTTAAATTAATTTCAATACGAATAATTTGACATCATATAAATTGATTCGTTAATATCGCACAAGCGCCGGCGAGGCTATGGAAAGTCTTGCCGGCCATCATCTATCTGCAATCAGGAGCCGCGATGCATCACGCTATCGGACGGCTTGCGGCAGTGATCTTGTGTCTTGCCGGTCTCTCGACGTCCTCTCAACTGCATGCCGAAACAACCTGGGAGCGTATCCAGCGCACAGGCGAAGTGCGCATTGGCTATGCAAACGAAGTGCCGTTTGCATACAGCGATCTGCAGGGCAAGGTGACGGGTGAATCACCGGAAATTGCCAAGGCTGTTTTTGCCCGCCTCGGTATCAAGACAATCAAGCCGGTATTGACGGAGTGGGGCGCCCTGATTCCGGGTTTGCAGGCCAATCGTTTCGATGTCATTGCGGCTGGCATGTACATCACGCCCGAGCGCATGCAGCAGGTGCTGTTTGCCGATCCGCATTACCAGCTGGACGATACGCTGCTGGTTCGAAAGGGAAACAGTCGCAAGCTGCACAGCTTTGCCGATATCGCGCGCGATCCCTCGCTCAAACTGGCCGTCATGGCCGGTACGGTCGAGTACGACTATGCGATCAAGGGTGGCGTGCGCGAGAGCCAGATTCTGCAAGTGCCCAATACGATTGCGCAGTTTCAGGCGGTGAAGACCAAACGCGCCCACGCTGCCGTAGGGACACGGCTGACCATGAAGGATATGGCATCAAAGAGCAAAGGGCGGATGGAAGCCGTAGAAGTGTTTCATGATGATCCTGCGCATATCGGCTACGGTGCACTGGCATTTCGCAAGGGTGATGAGGATTTGCGCGAGGCAGTCAACGGTGCGCTGAAGGAATGGATCGGTAGCGATGACCACTTGCGGACGGTGGCTCCTTTCGGATTTGATCGTGGCAATCTGACGGACAAGACACTGGCGGATTTTGAACGGCCATGATGAGCGATCTGCTGCCATTGTTGTTGAAGGGATTGGTCGTCACGATTGAAGTGACGGCACTGGCGTCGTTACTTGCGATGTTCATGGCGTGCGGCGCAGCACTTGCCAAACTGTCGCCGGTACGTGGCCTGCGCTGGCTGGCCAATATCTATATTGAGGTGTTTCGCGGGACCTCGTTGCTGGTGCAGTTGTTCTGGCTGTATTTCGTATTGCCGCTGCCGCCGTTCAATCTGGAGCTTAGTTCGTTTGTCGTCGCGGTGATTGGTCTTGGTCTGCACATTGGCGCCTACGGTGCGGAAGTCATGCGCGGTGCACTGGAAAGCGTGCCACGCGGACAGATCGAGGCAGCCGTCGCACTGAACATGCCACCGCACCGGCGCTTTGTCCGTATCGTCTTGCCGCAGGCGCTGGTCAATGCCATTCCGCCCGCGACCAATCTCTTGATCGAATTGTTGAAAGGTACTTCGCTGATCTCGCTGATCACCATGGCTGATCTGACTTTCCGTGCCAATCAATTGGTGCAGTTGACATTCATGAGCCGTGAAGTATTCGGTGTGACCCTGCTAATCTATTTTGTGCTGGCACAGTGCATCAACTTTGGCATGCGCAGCGTTGCCAGACGTTTTAGCCGTGGCATCGTCAGGGAGTCACGCTAATGGATGCGCTGATTGATCTGGATTTTGCGCGCAGCATTTTTCCCGAGCTGTTGATGGCGGCGGGAAACACGATAGTCATCACGATAATGGGCTTCAGCATTGCCTTGTTGTTGGGCCTGCTGCTGGCATTGCTGAGGCGTAGCCATTTGTGGCTGTTGTCATGGCCTGCAGCAACGGTAATTGAATTCATCCGTAGTACGCCTTTGCTGATCCAGTTGTATTTCTTGTTCTACGTCATGCCCGAGTTCGGCCTTACGCTGTCAGCATGGAGTGCTGGTATCGCCGGGATCGCGCTGCACTATGCCTGTTACGTGGCAGAAGTCTATCGCGCCGGGCTGGATGGCGTGCCGCGCGGCCAATGGGAGGCTTGCAAGGCGTTGAGCATGTCGCCGTGGCATGCCTATCGTCGCGTCATTCTGCCGCAAGCGATCCGTCCCGTCGTTCCGGCGCTTGGTAATTATTTCGTTGCCATGTTCAAGGACACGCCGGTGCTGTCCGCCATCACGGTGGTTGAGCTGATGCTGCAGGCAAAGAACATTGGCTCGCGCAGCTTTCGCTATCTGGAGCCGATCACGATGGCCGGTATTTTCTTTTTGATCATCAGCATTGTGGTGGCATTGCTGGTCAGACGGCTCGAACAGCATTTGCAATTGCCGGCTACGGCAGCAAGGAAAACGATATGACGACCTCTGCCTTTGTACGCTTCAGCGGCGTGACCAAACGATATGGCGATCTGACGGTGCTGGATCGGCTCGATCTGGATATCGGATGGAACGAGAAAGTAGCCTTGATCGGTCCCAGCGGTTCCGGCAAATCGACCTTGCTGCGCATGTTGATGTTGCTGGAAGAGATCGATGAAGGCTTGATTGAAGTGGATGGACGTCCTTTGACGCACATGCAAGGCAACGATGGTCTGGTGCGCGCCAATGAACGTTACAAGCGTGAAGGGCGCAGTCGTATCGGCATGGTGTTCCAGAACTTCAATCTCTTCCCCCATATGACGGCGTTGCAGAATGCGGCGGAAGGACCGGTCTCGTCACTGGGTTTGAGTAAAAAGGAGTCACACGCCCGTGCAGCCGAATTGCTGAGCATGGTTGGCCTCGGCGACAAGCTCGACCATTATCCGGCGCAATTGTCCGGCGGCCAGCAGCAGCGCGTGGCGATTGCGCGTGCGCTGGCGATGCGACCACAGATCATGCTGTTTGATGAGGTCACTTCAGCGCTGGACCCGGAACTATGCGGTGAAGTACTGAATGTCATTCGACAGCTCGGAGACGAACATGATCTGACCATGCTGATGGTCACCCATCAGATGGGATTTGCCAAAGAGTTTGCCGACCGTATCTGCTTTTTCTCGGAAGGAAAAATTGTCGAGCAAGGCTCACCGGAGCAGGTATTCGGCAACCCGCAACATGCGCGCACGCAGGCCTTTTTACGCGCGGTGACGGACGCGATCTAGAGAAACTTCGGAAACTTGATGCTCAATGGATGACGTCAGTCTGCGCCTTGTTTGCGCCGATTGGCCAGATGCACGGTCTCGATACCGAGTTGCTTGTAGAGTCGACCGTGCGCCGGATGCGCCGCCGTGAGCGCGCGATACTGTTTGGTGACCGTATCCATGTCGCCGCGTGCAATCGGACCGGTGAGTGCGCGTTCAGGACCGGTCTGCAAGACATTGCTGGTCGTTTCCCGCACCAGTACGGACATCATTTTCAATGCCACGTCCTGTGGGATGCCTGCCTTGGCGTAAGTCTGGATTGCCGTATCCAGCAATGTGACTAGATAATTGGAGGCGAACACGGCTGCCGCGTGATACAGCACCTTGGCATCGCGATCAATCGGAACGAAACGCGCGCCAATGCTGTTGAACAGCGTTGTCAGGAGATCGAGTGCGCGCGGGTCACCTTCCACGCCGCAATACGTGCCGGCAAAATCCTCGATGACTTTCTCCGGCATGGCAAAGCTGCGGATCGGGTGGATGCTGGCAACCGATGCACCTTGCGCACTCGCCTGTGCCAAGGCGCTGGAAGGCAAAGCGCCGCTGCAATGAAACACGACGCTTCTGGCAGACAGGGTGCCGGACTCGGCCAGCGCGGCGCAGCAGGTCTCGATCTGGTCATCCGGTGCGGCGATCAGAAAAATGTCGACCGGGCGCAGATCCTGATAGCCACGGGCGACTCTGCCGGCACCGATGAAGGCGGTTGCACGCGCACTGCTTTCCGGATTGACGTTCAGAACATCGGCCAGCAGGGCGCTGTCGTGGGTGACAAACATGCGTGCTAATGAGCGGCCCAGCTTGCCGCAACCAATGATGGAAAGGGTGGGAAGTGCACTCATGGCATGCCTCGATCGTATGTCAGATAGTGAGCTGTTCCAGCGCTTCCTGCTGTTCCAGCCATTCGGTTTCCAGGTCTGCCAGCTCGCGCGTGCAGTAAGCCTGATCGGTTAACAATTGCTTCAGTTTTTCCTTGTTGCCGGCATCGTAGATGCTTTCATCGGACAACTGCGCTTCCAGTTCGTTTTTGCGCACATTGCATTTGGCCATCTGGTCTTCCAGACGCTTGATGCGCAAGTCGATGGGTTTGCGCAAGGCGGACAAGCGCTGACGTTCCTCCGCATCGATTTTCTTTTGCTCGCGTCGATCGATGACTGGTGCAGGTGCCGCCGCTTTCGTCTGTACGCCTTCTGCGTTCTTGATCGTGACCGGCGCGACAGTGCCGGCTGCCTCCGTATTCTTTGCCGCCAGTTTGGTTTTAAACAGCCAGTCTTTGTAGTCGTCCAGATCGCCGTCAAAGGGTTGCAGCTTGCCATCGGCCACGATGATGAACTGATCGGTGGTCGCCCGCAGCAGATGACGATCATGCGAAACCAGCACAAGCGTGCCTTCGAACTGCGCGAGCGCCATCGTCAACGCTTCACGTGTTTCCAGATCCAGATGGTTGGTCGGTTCATCGAGCAGCAACAGGTTGGGGCGCTGCCAGACAATCAATGCCAGTGCCAGACGTGCCTTCTCGCCACCGGAAAATGGTGCGATCTTGCTGGTGACCATGTTGCCGTTGAAGTTGAAGCTGCCGAGAAAATTGCGCAACTCCTGTTCACGCACGGTCGGTGCGATATGCATGAGGTGCCAGAGTGGCGATTCGTCGTGACGCAGCATTTCAACCTGATGCTGCGCAAAATAGCCGATCGCCAATCCCTTGCCGGTACGCGCATCGCCATGAAGAGGTGCAAGTTCGCCGGCAATGGTTTTGATGAGTGTCGATTTGCCCGCACCGTTGACGCCCAGCAAACCAATGCGTTGTCCGGTTTGCAGCGAAAAATTGATGTGCGAGACGATCTTCTTCTCGCTGACGGCATCGCTCTTCGGATCTTCGATGCGGTAGCCTGCATCCACGCCTTCCATGACGAGCAGCGGGTTCGGTGCGCTGGCCGGTTCGCGGAACTCGAAGGAGAATTCCGCCGCGGCACGTAACGGTGCCAGTTCTTCCATCTTGGCGAGCGCCTTCATCCGGCTCTGTGCCTGGCGTGCCTTGGTAGCCTTGGCCTTGAAGCGATCGATGAAGGATTGCAGGTGTGCACGCTGGCGCTGCTGCTTCTCGATCATCCCTTGCTGCAGTTCAAGCTGTGCGGCACGTTGTCGTTCGAACGAGGAGTAATTGCCGGAATAGCGTTTAAGCTTGCGGTCATCAATATGCACAATCACATTGACGACCCCATCGAGGAAGTCACGATCGTGCGAAATGATGATCAGTGTACCTTCGTAGCGCTTGAGCCAGTCTTCCAGCCAGATGATGGCGTCGAGATCCAGATGGTTGGTCGGTTCATCGAGCAGTAGCAGGTCGGATGGACACATGAGAGCCTGCGCCAGATTCAGCCGCATGCGCCAGCCGCCGGAAAAACTGGCAACGGGCTGGTCCATCTGCGCCAGCGTAAAGCCGAGGCCGGCCAGAAGTTGTTCGGCACGCGAGCGCACGGTATAGGCATCGGCATCGGCCAGCGCGCTGTAGAGCTCACCGATACGCGTACCGTTTTCTGCAGAGTCCGGGAGCGCCTCCAGCGCAGCCAGTTGCTGCTCAAGCTGGCGCAAGGTGGCATCGCCGTCGATTGCATAGTCGATGGCAGTACGTTCGAGCGCCGGCGTTTCCTGTGCGACGTGAGCGACGCGCCATTTCGCGGGGAAGTCGATACTGCCCTGATCCGCATGCAGCTCGCCGCGCAGCATCGCAAACAGGCTGGATTTGCCCGCACCGTTGGCGCCAATCAGGCCGATCTTGTCGCCCGGATTGAGGGTGACATCGACTGATTCGAGAAGCGGCTTGATGCCGCGCATGAGGGAAACTTGCTGAAAACGGATCATGAATGGAATCAGATAACACGGCAGTGTTATCCATCTTTCAAATCAAACGGTGCGAATGGAACGCAACGCTATGACAGCGCGAGCTGCCATAGGTTGCAAAAAATGCATGAAATTGCGACTTGGGGATCGTTACAGAAGCTGGTCGGCGGTGATCAGAAACACCATATCGTCGCCGGCGCTGGTGGTCACCCAGGTCAGATCCAGATCGGCAAAGGCGGCTTCGGCGTAGGCACGCTCGTTACCGATTTCGACAACCAGCAAACCATGCGGGCTCAGGCGGGTACGCGCACCTTCAACGATGGCGCGTACCAGATCCATGCCGTCTTCGCCGCCGGCCAGCGCAATCTGCGGCTCGGCAAGATACTCAGGCGGCAGCTTGCTCATCGAGGCCGCATTGACGTAGGGCGGATTGGTAACGATCAGATCGTACTTGCGATCCGGCACGTTGGCGTACAGATCGGACTGGATCAGTGTAATGCGATCCTGCAGCTCGTAGTCGTTGACGTTGCGTTCCGCAACGGCCAGTGCTTCCGGTGAGATGTCGACCGCATCGATCTGGGCATTCTCAAAGGCATCTGCCAGCAAAATCGGCAGGCAGGCCGAGCCGGTACACAATTCCAGAATGTTTTCCACCTTGTCTGGTTTGTTGATCCACGGCGAAAACTGTTCGGGAATCAGTTCGGCGATGAAGGAGCGCGGCACGATGACGCGCTGATCGACGTAAAAGCGATAACCGCCAAGCCACGCTTCATTCGTGATGTAGGCCGCTGGCAGGCGTTCATCGGCACGCTGATTGATCACGCGCAGAACATCTTCGACTTCCGTCTGTAACAGACGCGCATCGAAAAATGGATCGAGCTTATCGAGCGGCAGTTTGAGTGTGTGCAGGATCAGATACGCCGCTTCGTCCAGGGCATTGCTGCTGCCGTGACCAAAAAACAGATTGGCCGTATTGAAGCGCGTGACGGCATAGCGCAGAAGATCGCGGAGGGTGGTGAATTCGTTCGGGTTGGTCAACATGACAGTAGGATTCAAAAAGTGACGGAGGCGGAGAGGCTGCCTAAAGTACGGAAGCCGGCATGTGCCGGCTCCGCGTTGATGGTGTTACAGCAGCAGGTTTTCCATGGTTCTGCGGTAGATGTTTTTCAGCGGATCGATGAAGCGTAGTTCGATGTGTTCGTCAATCTTGTGAATGCTGCCATTCGGCGGACCGAACTCGATGACCTGCGGACAGATCTTTGCGATGAAGCGGCCATCGGAAGTTCCGCCTGTCGTCGAAAGCTCGGTGGTGACGCCGGTTTCTGCCTTGATGGCATTGGCCATCGCATCGCTGAGCGAGCCTTTTGGTGTCAGGAAAGGATGCCCACCGACAGTCCAGACCAGATCGTATTCGAGCTTGTGTCTGTCGAGGATGGCATGCACACGCTGCTGCAAACCTTCTACCGTACTTGCCGTGCAGAAGCGGAAATTGAAATCGACCACGACCGTGCCCGGAATCACATTTGAGGCACCAGTACCGCCATGAATGTTCGACACCTGCCAAGACGTTGGCAGATAGTACTCGTTGCCGTCGTCCCATTTCTCTGCCACGAGATCTGCCAGCGCAGGGGCCAATTCATGCACCGGATTGCGTGCCAGTTGCGGGTAAGCGATATGACCCTGAATGCCTTTGACCGTCAGCTTGCCGGACATGGTGCCGCGACGGCCATTCTTGATCGTGTCACCGAGCACCTCGGACGAGGTTGGCTCGCCCACGACGCAATAATCGAGTTGTTCGCCACGCGCTTTCAAGGCGTCGCAGACGATGACGGTACCGTCGGTGGCCGGGCCTTCTTCATCACTGGTAATGAGCAGGCCGATCGAACCCTTGTGATCAGGATTGGCGTGGACGAATTCTTCCGCTGCAATCACCATGGCGGCGATCGAGGTCTTCATGTCGGCGGCGCCGCGACCATACAATTTACCGTCGCGATGGGTCGGTTCGAACGGTGGTGATGTCCATTGATCGACCGGGCCGGTTGGGACCACATCGGTGTGGCCTGCAAATACCAGCAGTGGTTGTGCGGTGCCTTTGCGTGCCCACAGATTGGTGACGCCACCGGATTCAATCGTTTCGCAGGCGAAGCCAAGCGGCGACAGCAGTTCGATCAAACGCGCCTGGCAACCCTTGTCCTGTGGCGTGACGGAGGAGAGTGCAATCAGTTCTTCGGTCAGTGCGAGCGTTTTGCTCATGATGTCATTTCTTGAAAATTTGTTGATAGGCATCGGCAGAGAAGCCGACACTGATTTTGCCTGCGCCGCTGAGGACAGGACGCTTGATGACGGACGGCGACTCGAGCATGAGGGCGACGGCACCCGCATCCTGATCCGCTGCCGCTTTCTGCTCGTCAGAGACCTTGCGCCACGTGGTGCCTTTGCGATTGATCAGCGTATCGCGTGGCACATCCTTGAGCCAGCTCTTGACCAGCGCGGCATCAATGCCGTTTTTCTTGAAATCGTGAAAGGTATAGTCGATACCGTTGTCCTCAAGCCAGGTGCGGGCTTTCTTGACCGTATCGCAATTGGGAATGCCGTACAGCGTGATCGTCATGGTCGTTACATCTTCAATGTGAATTCGGTAAAACTGGCTTCTTCTTTTGGCGGTGCCTCTTCTTCCACCTTGCCGCCTGAATTGTTCAGGCGCCAGAACAGGTTGCTGGCCGAATCAGCGTGCGCAAGTGCTTCGTCCTGTGTGACGATGCCATCCTGAATCAGTTGCATCAAGGCTTGCTCAAACGTTTGCGAGCCGGGTGACAGGCTGTTGTCGATCGCTTCCCTGATCTGCGTCAGCTGGCCTTGCTCGATCAGCTCGGCAATGTGGCGCGTATTCATCATGACTTCGACGGCAGGACGGCGTTTGCCATCGACAGTGCCGAGCAGACGTTGTGACACGATGGCGCGCAAGGTCGAGGACAAATCACTGAGAAGCGACTGACGGTGCTCAATGTCGTAAAAATTCATGATGCGCGTGAGCGCCTGGTAGCTGTTGTTTGCGTGCAAGGTCGCCAGCACCAGATGGCCTGATTGTGCGTAGGCCAACGCTGCCGACATGGTCTCCTTGTCGCGAATCTCGCCGATCAGGATGCAGTCGGGTGCCTGCCGCAAGGCATTGCGCAGCGCCAATTGCAAATCGCGTGAATCGGAACCGATTTCACGCTGATTGACGATGGAGCGCTTGTTCTGGAACAAAAACTCAATCGGATCTTCCAGCGTCAGGATATGGCCGGTACGCAGTGCATTTCGATGGTCAAGCATCGACGCGATCGTGGTGGATTTGCCTGAGCCAGTGGAGCCGACCACCAGCAACAGACCGCGTTTTTCCATGATCAGATCGGCCAGCGTATCCGGCAAATGCAAGGTATGAAGCGGCGGAATTTCACTGGGCACATAGCGCAGCACGGCAGAAATGTTACCGCGCTGACGGAAGGCCGACAGGCGGAAGCTGCCGATATCCGGTACCGGTATGCCGATGTTGAGCTCGTTCTCCCGCTCCAGTTCGACCAGTTTGGCGGCTGGCACGACTTCGGCCAGCAAGGCCATGATGGCGGCCTGGTCCATGCGGGTCTGATTGACGGGAATCAGCTGACCATTGATCTTGACGTGAATCGGTGAATTAACAGCAATGAACAGGTCTGATGCTGCTTTTTCCTTCATCAGAAGAAACAACCGATCCATTGCCATACTTGCCCCAGTTCAGAGATAAAGATTCAATGCGCTGATTCCGTCTTGATGCAATGATCAGTCGCGCAGCAGTTCGTTGATGGCGGTTTTCGAACGGGTTTGTGCGTCGACTTTCTTGACGATCACGGCACAGTACAGGCTGTATTTGCCGTCAGCAGAAGGCAGGTTGCCCGACACGACGACCGAACCTGCAGGGATGCGGCCGTAGCTGACTTCACCCGTTGCACGATCGTAGATCTTGGTCGATTTGCCGATGTAGACGCCCATCGAGATGACCGAGTTTTCTTCCACGATCACGCCTTCGACGATTTCCGAACGGGCACCGATGAAGCAGTTGTCTTCGATGATGGTCGGGTTGGCCTGCATTGGCTCCAGCACGCCACCGATACCGACGCCGCCGGACAGGTGCACGTTTTTACCGATCTGTGCGCACGAACCGACGGTGGCCCAGGTATCGACCATCGCGCCTTCATCGACGTAGGCACCGATGTTGACGTAGGAAGGCATCAGCACCACGTTCTTGCCGATAAAGCTGCCGTGACGTGCCACCGCTGGCGGGACCACACGGAAACCGCCTGCTGCAAAATCCGCTTCGGTGTAGTTGGCAAACTTGGTTGGTACCTTGTCGTAGAACTGCATGTTGCCGCCAGCCGGCAAGGCAACGTTGTCTTCCAGACGGAAGGAAAGCAGCACGGCCTTCTTGACCCACTGATTGACGATCCATTCGCCATTGATTTTTTGCGCAACGCGCAGCGAACCCTTGTTCAACTGATCGATGACTTCGGCAACCGCATTGCGTACATCTGCGGGTGCATTTTTAGGTGAAAACTCGGTGCGGTTTTCCCATGCCTGATCGATGATTTGTTCGAGTTGTTGAGTCATGTTCTTTTGCTTGCTCTAGTGAATGGAATGAATAAAGGTACGGTCGTGACGGCAAATCAGCCCGCAGTCAGGGTTTTGCAAAATGCGACGATACGCTGCGCTGCTTCCAGGCATTCATCGACTTCGGCGACAAGTGCCATGCGGACGCGATTTTCGCCCGGATTGACACCATGCGCCTCGCGGCCCAGATAACTGCCCGGCAAAACTGTCACATTATATTCGGCATAGAGACGCTTCGCGAATTCGACGTCGCTGATATCGGCGAGTTTGTTCACCCGCGCCCATAAATAGAAACCGGCGTCGGGCAGCGCGACATCCAGTACTTGCTCCAACATCGGCGTGACCTGATTGAACTTGGCGATGTACTTTTGCCGGTTTTCAACCACATGCTGCTCATCGTTCCAGGCCGCGATCGAAGCGCTTTGTACGGATGGGCTCATGGCACTGCCGTGATAGGTGCGATACAGCAAGAATTTTTTGATGACGTCTGCATCGCCGGCGACGAAGCCGGAGCGCATGCCCGGCACGTTGGAGCGCTTGGACAGGCTGGAGAAGCCGATCAGACGCGGATAACCGGTGCGGCCGAGTTTATGCGCGGCTTCCAGCCCGCCCAAAGGGGCTTCGTCCTTGAAGTAGATTTCCGAGTAGCACTCGTCAGCCGCAATGATGAAGCCGTAACGATCGGACAGTTCGAACAGCTCGCGCCAGTCCTCCAGCGTCAGCACGGCGCCAGCCGGATTGCCGGGCGAGCAGACATACAAGAGTTGCACACGCTGCCACGCGTCTTCCGGCACTGCTGCAAAATCAGGTGCAAAGTTGCGCTGCGGATCGCAATTGACGAAATACGGTTCGGCACCGGCCAGATAGGCGGCGCCTTCGTAAATCTGATACAGCGGGTTAGGGCAAATCACCAGCGCGTTGGCATGTGGGTCAACGACGGTTTGTGCCAAGGCAAACAAGGCTTCGCGAGAGCCATTGACGGGCAGAACTTGCGTGACCGGGTCCAGTTTTGGCAAGTTGTAACGACGCTCCAGCCAGCCTGCAATGGTCTGGCGCAGCGCATCGGTGCCAGCGGTGGTTGGATAGGTCGCCAGGCCGTCCAGATTGTCAGCCAGCGCTTTCTGGATGAAAGCCGGCGTTGGATGTTTGGGTTCACCGATGCCGAGACTGATTGCGCGATAGGCTGGATTGGGCGTCACGCCGACAAACAGTTGCTTGAGTTTTTCGAACGGGTAGGGTTGCAGCTGATTCAGGAGTGGATTCACGGCAGAAAATGATGGGTTGACGTCGGAAAGGACGCGCTGGGCATTGTCCATGGTTCAGAACCGGCAACATTATACCGCCGCCGCCAGCGGATTTCCTTATCGCCTGTCACGATGGTCTGATTGCTTGGTTTCGTTGTTTCAAATGCTATGATGTTGCCCTTTCAGGGTGTGTCTGCGTGCAGCATGCCAGTCTGTCGATTGTTCTGGCAAATCATGCTGAATGATTGAATCTTGATGTTTTCTCCAGGGAACGGTTGATAACGTGCGTTTAACTTCCATTAAATTGTCTGGATTCAAGTCTTTTGTCGATCCGACTAATTTCCAGGTGCCGGGCCAGCTCGTTGGCGTGGTCGGTCCTAACGGTTGTGGCAAATCCAACATTATTGATGCGGTGCGCTGGGTCTTGGGTGAGTCCAAGGCGTCCGAATTGCGCGGCGAATCGATGCAGGACGTCATTTTCAACGGCACGACCAACCGCAAGCCTGCCGGTCGTTCCTCGGTCGAACTGGTGTTTGATAACGGTGATGGCAAGGCCGCGGGCCAGTGGAGTCAGTACGCGGAAATTGCCGTCAAGCGTACCTTGACGCGCGACGGTACGTCGACGTATTACATCAACAATCAAGCCGTGCGCCGCCGCGATATTCAGGACATCTTCCTCGGTACCGGTCTTGGTCCGCGCGCTTACGCGATCATCGGTCAGGGCATGATTTCACGCATCATCGAGGCACGCCCGGAAGAGTTGCGTATCTTCCT
Organism: Oxalicibacterium faecigallinarum; assembly: GCF_014635705.1. Lineage (GTDB taxonomy): Bacteria > Pseudomonadota > Gammaproteobacteria > Burkholderiales > Burkholderiaceae_D > Oxalicibacterium > Oxalicibacterium faecigallinarum. Next base: position 487,435 of record NZ_BMDI01000001.1, read on the forward strand.
TGAGGAAGCCGCCGGTGTATCCAAATACAAGGAACGTCGCCGAGAAACCGAAAATCGTCTGCAGGACACGCGTGAAAATCTGCTGCGTGTCGAAGACATCCTGCGCGAACTGAATACCAATCTCGAAAAGCTGCAGGGGCAAGCTGCGGTTGCGCAGAAATTCCACGAGCTGCAAGCCGATCAGGACGAGAAGCAAAAGCTGCTATGGCTGTTGCGCAAGAACGAAGCCAAATCGGAACAGGAAAAATTCTTCCGCGATATCGAAAAAGCGCAAATCGATCTGGAAGAGCAGACGGCCAAGTTGCGTCATGTGGAAACCGAGCTCGAGCACATGCGTCAGTCGCATTACGCTGCGGGTGACCGCATGCATCAGGCGCAAGGTCATCTGTATCAGACCAATTCCGAGATCGGTAGTCTGGAAGCCCAGATCAAGTTTGTGATCGAGTCGCGTACACGCTTGCAGTCGCAACTCAACTCGCTCACGGCCCAACGCGATCAATGGCAGCGTCAGGGGACGCAATTCCAGGATGACCTGGCGGAAGCCGAGCTGCAGCTCGAAGAGCAAGCCATGCGGGTCGAGCAGGCGCAGGAAACCGCGCAGCGCGAGAATGATCGCGTGCCGGCACTGGAGCAGGCGTGGCGTGAATCGCAATTGAAAACGACCGAATCGCGTGGCCGCATCATGCAGGCGCAACAACAGATCGAACTCGAGTCTGCGCATCAGCGCAATGCGTCGAGCATCCTGTCCAATCTGGCTGCGCGCCGCGAGCGTCTGTCACAAGAAAAGCAAGGCCTCAATCTTCCGGATTCCACGCATTTGTCCAATCTGAAGATGCAACTGGAAGAAAAGCAGGCAACCCTGGAAGAAGCGACTGCCCAGCTGGAAGAGGCGCAAGAGCAGGTGCCACGTCTGGAAGAGGAGCGACGCACTGCACAGCAGCAGGTCAATACGGAAACGGCAAATAATGCACAGCTGGAAGCGCGTCTGAGTGCATTGAAGCAGTTGCAGGAAAACGTACAGACGCAAGGCAAGGTGCAACCCTGGCTGCAAAAGCATGAACTCGGTGAATTACCGCGTTTGTGGCAAAAACTGCAGATCGATCAGGGTTGGGAAACCGCGCTGGAATCCGTGCTGCGTGAGCGTACCTCGGCACTGGAAATGTCCAATCTGGATTGGGCCAAGGCATTCTTCAATGATGCACCGCCGGCCAAGCTGGCCCTGTTTTCGCCGAATGCGGCAACAGGCGTTGCCGCAGAGGCCGTGGTCGGACTGAAGCCGTTCATCAGCCTTTTACAGCTTAACGATCCGGGCTTACGTGCCTTGATGCAGGACTGGCTGCACAACGTCTATGTTGCGGATGATACGGCGGCAGCGTTTGTGGATCGCAACAAATTGCCGGCTGGTGCCTGCTTTGTCACCAAGCAGGGCCATGTCATCGGTCGTTCGAGCGTGCGTTTCTATGCGTCTGATTCGGAGCAGGACGGCATGCTGGCGCGTCAGCAGGAAATTGAAAACATCACCAAGCAATTGCGCGCACAACAGATGCTTGCTGACGAAGCCCGTTCGCGTGCCGTGCGTTCGGAATCGGCATTGACGCAGGCAACGCAACGTCTGCAGGAAATCCGTCAACGTGTGCAAGGCTTGACGCAGGCTGTACACGGACTGCAGATCGATGTGATGAAACAGTCGGAGGTGCAGGAGCGCTTCAACCAGCGTAGTTCACAAATCGCCGCCGATCTGGAAGAGATCGCCGCGCAGGAAGCCGAACAGCAAATGATCAAGGCGGAGTCGGAAGCCAAGTTTGAACAACTGGATGCCGAACTCGCCGAGTTGCAGGAATCTCACGAGACCGGACAGACCGAATATCTGGCCAAGGAGCAGCAGCTCAACGATGCACGCCAGCGTGTACGTGAGCTGGAACGTGCCGCACAGGAGGCGGAATTCTCCGAGAAATCGCAACGCAACAAGATCGAAGAACTCAAACGCAATATCGCAACGGCGCTCGAGCAAGCGGCGCAGTTGTTCGCCAATATGCAGCAGGGCTCGCTCGAACTCGAAAGTCTGGACGATCAGGCCGCGCAGGCGGGCTTGCAAACCTTGCTGGACAAGCGTACCGAGCAGGAGCGTGCGCTGGCAGATGCACGACATGAACTGGATCAACTGACGCAAACGCTGCGTGGTCATGATGAAGCGCGTCTGCAGGCAGAGCGCAGTCTGCAGCCGATTCGCGACCGCATCACCGAACTGCAATTGAAAGAACAGGCCGCACGTCTGAATCAGGAACAGTATGCGCAACAGCTTGTCGAAGCACAGGCGGATGAGGCGGCACTGACAGAGAAGCTGAACGCGGATATGCGTCCATCGTATCTGCAGGGCGAGGTCACGCGTCTGACCAACGCGATTGCGGCACTGGGCGCGGTCAATCTTGCGGCGCTGGATGAGCTGGCTGCAGCGTCGGAGCGCAAGAACTTCCTCGACGCACAAAACGCCGATCTGACCGAGGCGATTACGACGCTGGAAGACGCGATTGCCAAGATCGACAAGGAAACGCGCGAGCTATTGCAGGATACGTTTGACAAGGTCAACAAGCATTTTGGTGAATTGTTCCCGATCCTGTTTGGCGGTGGTCAGGCGAAGCTGATGATGACGGGCGAAGAGATTCTGGATTCGGGCGTGCAAGTGATGGCGCAGCCACCGGGCAAGAAAAATGCAACGATTCACTTGCTGTCCGGTGGTGAAAAGGCGCTGACTGCAACCGCGCTGGTGTTCTCGATGTTCCAGCTGAATCCTGCGCCATTCTGTCTGCTGGATGAGGTTGATGCGCCGCTGGATGATGCCAACACCGAACGCTTCTGCAACATGGTCAAGCGTATGTCATCGCATACGCAGTTCCTCTTCATCTCGCACAACAAGATCGCGATGGAGATGGCGCAGCAACTGATCGGTGTGACGATGCAGGAGCAGGGTGTCTCGCGTATCGTGGCGGTGGATATGGAGTCGGCAGCGGATTTTGCCGAGGCATAAAGTGCAGGCGGTTGCTCTGCTGCATGCTTGCATCGGCAGGGCGCCTTTGTAATACTTTTGTCGAGGCAACAGAATTGCAAAACAACAAGGTCAGATGTGAGCAGCGATGGTGTTCCCGTTATACGGTTGAAACCGCCTGCATGTCTGTCAGATTACGGATAACTATGAACTCCTTTGTTTTAACTAAGTGCATGACAGGCGGTGCCGCATGACTGATCTGCAAGCAAGCCTGTTTGTTATTGGCGGCGTGATTGTTGTGGGCGTGATCGCCTATAACAAGTGGCAGGAACATAAAGCCAAAAAAAGCGTGGAGCGGGCGTTTTCTTCTTCGCATGACGATGTGTTGATGGGGGCAAGTTCGGCGCCGCAACCCGCTGCGGGCGAGCGTCAGGAGCCGCATTTTGCGCAGCATGATGTTGATGCGGCAGAACGCGAGTTGAACGATCAGGAGATGTCCCTTGAGGCATCGGGCGATGCCGCCTTTGAAGAAGCGGCGCCGGTAGAGAGCCTGAATCTTGCCGAAGAAAAGGAATTGCCGGTTGATTATCTGATCGATTGCACGATCCCTTTGACCCTGACCGCACAATTGCGTGGCGAAAAAGTTTTAGCCGCAACACAATCGTTGCGTTCGGTTGGCGGCAAACCGATTCACTTCGTGGGACAGCGGGTGGATGGTGGCTGGGAAGCAATCACCCATGGCAGCGTCTACAAATCATTGACTGCCGGCGTACAGCTGGCCAATCGTAATAACGCCCTGAATGAACTCGAATACTCGGAGTTTGTCATGCGTCTGCGCCAGATTGCTGACGACTTTGATGCGGATCCGGATGTGCCGGACATGACCGAAGTCATGGTAACGGCGCGTTCGCTGCATCATTTCGTTGCGGAGCACGATGCCAAGCTGGGCATCAATGTGCAGTCCAAGGGCGCACCGTGGTCGGTGAGCACCTTGTTGTCGGCACTGGAGCGGCAGGGATTTGATGTACGTCCGGAAGGCCGTCTGGTCATGCCGGATGGTGAGGGCGGTGTCTTGTTCTCGCTTTCCACCAACGTCACGCTGGCCGAAGAAACGACCAATCGTCTGACCTTGCTGCTGGACGTGCCGGTTGTTTTGCCCGCACGTGATGGTTTTGGCGCGATGGTCGCCTGCGCACGTTCGTTGGCGGCACGACTGGATGGCGCGGTGGTCGATGATAGCGGTCAGCCTTTGTCGGACGAATCGCTGACCGAGATTGCCGGGCAGATCGATGCCTTTTATGCCGACATGGAGACGTCTGATATTCCTGCCGGTTCCACGCGGGCGCTACGCTTGTTCAATTAATCATCAAGATGCAACCGGATCTGTTTTCTGCCGCATCGCAAGACACGCCGGCAGTGCCGGATGCAAGCGATCCACCTTCCCGCGCTGCATGGTTGCGGCGCGAACTCAATCGACACAACTACGCCTACCACGTACTCGACGCACCATCGATTCCCGACGCGGAATACGACAAGCTCTTTCGGGAGCTGCAGGAAATAGAGTCGGCGCATCCTGCGCTGCTGGTACACGACTCGCCGACGCAACGCGTTGGTGCCTTGGCGCTGAGTGCCTTTCCGCAGGTAACCCATTCGGTCCCGATGCTGTCGCTGGGCAATGCCTTCGATGATGATGATGTCGTCAATTTTGATCGGCGTGTCACCGAAGGGCTGAAGACGTTGCAGGCAGTCGAATACGCGACCGAACTGAAGTTTGACGGTCTGGCGATCAACTTGCGCTATGAGGATGGTTTGCTGGTCGAGGCAGCGACACGCGGCGACGGTGCGACGGGGGAAAATGTCACGGCGAATATCCGTACCGTCCAGGCGATTCCCTTGCGACTGCATACCGATCATCCGCCAAAAGTCCTCGATGTACGCGGTGAAGTCATGATGTACAAAGCCGATCTGGAGCGACTCAATGCACGCCAGCGTGAGCTTGGCGGCAAGGAGTTCGCCAACCCGCGCAATGCGGCCGCAGGTAGCCTGCGCCAACTGGATTCTCGCATTACCGCGCAACGCACGTTGCGCTTCTTTGCCTACGGCATCGGGTCGCTTCAAGGTGCGGACATGCCTGTTTCGCACTCTGCCTTGCTGGATTGGTATGCAGAATTGGGATTGCCGGTTTGTGCCGAGCGCGCTGTTGTGAAAGGCGCGCAAGGCCTGATCGATTTTTATCGCAGTATTGGCGAGAAGCGAGCGAATCTCCCTTATGAAATCGACGGCGTGGTTTACAAGGTCAATGCGGCAGAACAACAAAGGCAACTCGGGTTCGTGTCACGCGCGCCGCGCTTTGCCATCGCACACAAGTTTCCGGCGCAAGAGGCACTGACCAAAGTGCTGGATATTGAAGTGCAGGTCGGTCGTACCGGTGCGATTACGCCAGTGGCGCGTTTGGCGCCCGTTGTCGTGGGCGGTGTGACCGTTACCAATGCGACCTTGCACAACGAAGATGAAGTGCGCCGCAAGGATATTCGCATCGGCGATACCGTCACCGTGCGTCGTGCCGGAGATGTGATTCCCGAAGTGTTGTCGCATGTGCCGGAAGCACGCCCCGCCGATGCGCGCGAGTTTGTGATGCCTACGACTTGTCCTGTTTGCGGCTCTCCCGTGATCCGTCCGGAAGACGAAGCCGTTGCACGTTGTTCCGGCGGCTGGATCAAGTGCGCCGCGCAACGCAAGGGAGGCTTACTGCATTTTGTCTCACGTCGCGCAATGGATGTGGAAGGGCTTGGCGATCAACTGGTTGAGCAACTGGTTGATAAGCACATCATCACGACGCCTGCAGATTTGTACAAAATAGGTTTCCGCGCGCTGGCAGAGTTGGATCGCATGGCAGACAAATCTGCACAGAACGTTCTGACTGCGCTTGAAAAATCCAAGAATACGACGCTGGCACGCTTCATTTATGCATTGGGTATTCGACACGTCGGTGAAGCGACGGCCAAGGAATTGGCGCGCCATTTCGGCAATCTGGATGCCGTGTTGGCGGCGACGGAAGAGCAGTTGCTGGAAGTTGCCGATATCGGTCCGGTCGTGGCGCGCTCGATTCGCGCTTTTCTCGATGAACCGATGAACGAGGAACTGATTGCCCAATTGCGCGCAGCGGGCGTGACGTGGGACGAGCATGTTGTCGAGAATAAACCGAGACCGCTGGCGGGCAAAACGTTTGTCCTGACCGGTACCTTGCCTACCTTGAAGCGAGATGAAGCCGCGGAAAAGATCGAAGCTGCCGGCGGCAAGGTCGCAGGTTCTGTTTCCAAGAAAACGCATTATGTCGTCGCAGGGGCGGAGGCCGGCAGCAAACTCGCCAAGGCAGAAGAACTGGGTATTCCCGTTCTGGATGAGGAAGGCTTGCTGGCCTTGCTGGCACATCCAACTGCATGATCGCGATACCTGTAATGAGGGGATGAAGTATGACCGTTCGTGAAATTCTGAAAATGGGTGATCCGCGTTTGCTGCGGGTGGCGGAGCCCGTCACGCATTTCGATACGCCTGAATTGCATGCCTTGATCGCGGATATGTTCGACACCATGTATGCAGCCAATGGTGCCGGTCTGGCGGCGCCGCAAATCGGCGTCAATCTGCGTGTCGTGATTTACGGATTCAAGCAGAATGTGCGCTATCCCGATGCTCCGCCTGTGCCCGAAACGGTCTTGATCAATCCGCGTTTGCAGCCACTTTCTGCGGCGCGTGATGAGGCGTGGGAGGGATGTTTGTCGGTGCCCGGAATGCGCGGCGTGGTACCGCGTTTCTCAGCCTTGCATTACGAAGGATTCGATCAGTACGGCAAGACGATCAGTCGTGATGCCGACGGCTTTCATGCGCGGGTGGTTCAGCACGAATGCGATCATCTCGACGGCATTCTTTATCCGATGCGCATCGAGGATTATTCGAAATTCGGTTTCACCGAAGTGCTGTTTCCCGAACTCGATCCCGACGACGACGATTGATGCGAAACAGGCGCGTGATGTGCGTCGAGGCCAGGATCGATCAACACGAGACTCAGAACTGCTCGTCTTCGCGCAGATAACGCCATTGGCCGACCGGCAGATCGCCCAGTTTGACCTTGCCGATGCGTACGCGCTTGAGTCCGACCACCTTGAGTCCGACGATATCGCACATGCGGCGTATCTGTCGTTTCTTGCCTTCCTTGAGTGTAAAACTCAGCTGATCTTCGTTCTGCCATTTGACCTTGGCGGGCAGGAGTTTCTTGCCATCCAGCATCAGGCCGTGATTGAGACGACGCAGGTCTTCGTCAGGTAACTTTCCCGGTTTGGTGTACTGCACACGCACCAGGTACTCTTTTTCTACCGAGGTATCCTCACCGATCAGATGCTTGGCGACGCGACCGTCCTGCGTCAGGACCAGCAGACCAACCGAGTCGATATCAAGCCGTCCGGCAGGAACGAGACTGCGTAGTTGCGTGGGATGAAACTGCGTCGGCATCTTGTCTTCATTCCAGCGTGTTTCCGCCTTGACGAGCGCAACAGCAGGTTTGTAGCCGTCTTCCGCCTGGCCGCTGACATAGCCAACCGGTTTGTTGATCAGGATGGTGACGCGCTTGCTTTGTTCTGCCGCAGCCTGTCGTTCAACCGTGACGCGCTGCGTTGGCAGGATCTTGGTGCCGAGTTCGGATACAACCTTGCCATCGACACGCACCCAGCCGCGCGCAATCCATTCATCGGCTTCGCGACGTGAGCACAGGCCAAGTTCCGACATGCGTTTGGATAAGCGAAGTGGTTCTGTCATAAGTAAATAGTGGAATGACCGAGGCGATCGTTTGACAGCATCGGGATGAAAATGAAAATAGGCGTTTAGACGCGCAGGGTGTCGAGCAAATCGCTTTCCAGTTGAATCTGACTGCGCGGATTATTCAACGCAGCACCATCGACGAGGAAGATGTCTTCTACACGTTCGCCCAGCGTCATGATCTTGGCGGTATGCAGATTGACTTTGTAACGGGCAAGCACATTCGCAATCGAATACAGCAAGCCATTGCGATCATTGGCAGAGACCGTTAGCAGAAAATACTGGCCACGCTCGTCTGGACGCAAATCCACAGTGGGCGTCGCCGGGAAGTTGCGGCAAAGACGGGAAAGTCTGCCCTTGATTGGATTGGGTAATTCTTCCTGCGTACACAGTACTTCACCGAGTTCATGCTCGATCAGATTGATCAGATCGCGATAATTTTTGGCAAAAAGCGGATCGGTGATGAGGAAGGTATCAAGTGCGTAGCCGTGTTTTGTGGTGTGAATCTTCGCATCAAGAATACTGAAATTCTTGCGATCGAAGTAACTGCAGATGCGTGCAAACAGGTCGGATTTGTCCTTTACGTAGACGGTGACCTGCAAGCCTTCGCCGATCGGTGCCAGACGACACTTGACGATCGGTATGTCACTGTCGATCTTGTTGTAGAGCACACGCGTTTGCCATGCAATATCCGATGCGTCATGCCGTAAAAAGTACACGACGTCGAGCTGAGCCCATAATTTTTCGTGGGCGTGTTCAGGCAAGGCATATAAACGCATATTGGCCAGTGCATCTTCTTGCCGCTTTTTGAGTTCCCGTTCGGCAGATGGTGTTTGTCCGCCAAAGACCCGCAAGGTCATGTTGTACAAATCTTCCAGCAGCTTGCCTTTCCAGGCATTCCAGACCTTGGGGCTGGTGCCGCGTATGTCGGCAACGGTCAGCAGATAGAGCGCCGTCAGATGACGTTCATCCTTTACCACGTCGGCAAAGTGTCGGATGACATCGGGATCGGACAGATCCTGCTTTTGCGCGACATGGGACATCGTCAGATGGTTCTGCACGAGGAAGACAACGAGCTCCGTATCTTCTTTTGACAAGCCGTGATCGACGCAGAAGTCATGCGCATCCTGCATGCCGAGTTGCGAGTGGTCGCCACCGCGGCCTTTGGCAATGTCATGGAAGAGGGCAGCAATATAAAGCAGCCACGGCCTGTCAAAATTGGCGGCCAGCTGACTGCAGAATGGATATTCGTGCGCATGTTCGCTGAGCATGAAGCGACGTACGTTACGCACGACCATCATGATATGTTGATCGACGGTATAAACATGAAACAGATCGTGCTGCATCTGGCCGACGATGTCGCGGAAGTTCGGCAGATAGCGACCGAGAATGCTGGTCTGGTTCATGCGCCGCAGTGCATGCGTGATGCCTTGCGGCGCCTGCAGAATCTGCAGGAAAAGGGCACGATTTGCCGGATCGCGACGGAACTTGTTATCGATTTTGAAGCGTGAATGCCAGAGCGCACGCAAGGTACGCGCGGTCATGCCTTTCAATTGCGGATGCAGGGAAAGCAGCAAAAATACTTCCAGCATGGCCGACGGTGTGACTTCAAACGTATCGTCGTTGGCAATATCAATGAAGCCGTTGACTTCATTGAAGCGCGCATTGATCGCCACCGGCGAGGTCATCTGCGGAAACAGTTGCACTTCAATGTTCTGCAGCAAAATCGCATTCAGTTGGGTGACGGCCTTGGCTGCACGATAGTAGCGCTGCATCAGATATTCACTGGCGCGACGGGTGCTGGTGCTCTTGAATCCGATTGATTCTGCGATCGCGGTTTGCACATCGAACACCAGCCGGTCTTCATGACGATTGGTGATGATGTGCAGACGAATGCGGACCTCCTTGAGCGCACGTTCGTTTTGCTTGAGCTGACGTGCTTCGGTTGACGTCAACAAACCGCGTTCGGCCAGCTTGCGCCATGAGTCGCCCAACCCTGCTGCCTTGGCAACCCAGAGAATGACTTGCAGATCACGCAGACCGCCCGGACTTTCCTTGCAGTTGGGTTCAAGACTGTAGGGGGTGTCTTCGTATTTCACGTGACGCTGGCGCAGTTCGAGCGTTTTGGCCTGAAAGAAGGCGCGCGGATCCATCGCCGCGTCGCAGCGTGTCTTGAGTTGCTGGAACAGGGCATCGTTGCCAGTAATCAGACGTGCTTCGAGCAGGCTGGTCTGCACCGTAATATCGGCCTTGGCTTCGGTCAGGCATTCATCCACGGTGCGGATGCTGTGGCCGATTTCCAGACCGATGTCCCAGAACAATTGGACCAGCTCTTCAAGCTTTGCAGCGAGTTCGGTATCCGGCTGCTCTTGCAACAGGATCAGCACGTCGACGTCGGAATGCGGGAAAAGCTCGCCGCGTCCATAGCCGCCAACCGCCACCAGCGCAGCGCTTGGCGGCAACTGGAATTCAGTCCAGGCCTTGGTCAGCGCGACATCGACATGATCCTTTAGCGCCGTTAGCAGGACCTCGGCCTTGCCAGTCGCCAGAAAGTGATCGATAACGATTTGTCGTTCGGCTTTAAGCTGTTCCTTGAGGGCGATGGCGAGCGACGGCATATCAGGCGCTGACGGCTTGGGTGGCGGGTGAGGTGATAAATGCTGGCGGCGGCGGTGATCCCGCTGAAAGCGTCAGCACTTCGTAGCCTGTTTCGGTAACCAGAACGGTGTGTTCCCATTGCGCGGAAAGACTGCGATCCTTGGTTTTGATGGTCCAGCCATCTCCCATTTCACGAATTTCACGGCGGCCTGCATTGATCATCGGTTCGATCGTGAAGATCATGCCGGCTTCGAGTTTTTCCAGTGTGCCGGGACGACCGTAGTGCAGCACTTGCGGTTCTTCGTGAAAGACCTTGCCAATGCCGTGGCCACAAAATTCGCGCACGACGCTGTAGCCCGCTTTCTCCGCATGCTGCTGGATGACGTAACCAATATCACCCAGGTGTGCGCCAGGTTTGACCTTGGAGATGCCAAGCCACATGCATTCATAGGTGATCTCGCTTAAACGCCTGGTCAGAATCGATGGTTCACCAATGAGAAACATCCGGCTGTTGTCGCCGTGATAGCCATCCTTGATGACCGTGATGTCGAGATTGACCGAATCGCCATTTTTCAGAACCTTGTCGCCCGGGATGCCGTGGCAGATCACGTCATTGACCGAGGTGCAGATTGCTTTGGGATAGGGCGTATAGCCGGGCGGGCAATAATTGAGCGGCGCGGGAATCGTGCCTTGTACATTGACCATGTACTCATGACACAGGCGATCCAGCTCACCGGTCGTGACGCCTGCTTTGACGAAAGGCGTGATGTAATCGAGTACCTCGGAGCCGAGGCGCCCCGCAAGCCGCATACCTTCGATATCTTCTGCCGTTTTGATAGAAATATTGCCCATGGGAATCTTTAAAGTTGCCTGAATTGCCAGTATTGCTATGGATAGCGCAAGCACCGATTATAGACGAGCACGGACGTTGCTGCCTCAAGGCATGCAATGGGGCTTGAAACAGGCGGGAAATCTAAGGTAGAATCTCGGGCTGCCCGGATTTGTTTCCGGGTAGTTTTTGTAAATCGCGAATCTGCTCGCAAAGGGTGCTTCCCATTTTGGAAAGTTACTGAGCAGGTTCCAGACCTTAACCCTGGAGAAATTCATGTCCGTCACTATGCGTGAAATGCTGGAAGCCGGTGTCCACTTTGGTCACCAAACCCGCTTCTGGAACCCAAAGATGGCCCCGTTCATTTTCGGTCATCGCAACAAGATTCATATCGTCAACCTGGAAAAAACCCTGGGTATGTACCAGGAGGCGATGAAGTACATCCGTCAACTGTCTGCAAACCGCGGCACCGTCCTGTTTGTTGGCACCAAGCGTCAAGCACGTGAATTGATTGCGGCAGAAGCGCAGCGCGCTGGCATGCCTTATGTTGATCAGCGCTGGCTGGGCGGCATGCTGACCAACTTCAAGACGATCAAGACATCGATCAAACGCCTGAAGGAAATGGAAGCGGCGATCGAAGACGGTTCCGTTCAAAAACTCAGCAAGAAAGAAGCGCTGATGTTTGAGCGTGAAAAAATCAAGCTGGAAAAATCCATCGGCGGTATCAAGGATATGGGTGGTATTCCTGATGCGATTTTCGTGATCGATGTCGGCTACCACAAAGGTACGATCACCGAAGCCGCAAAACTGGGCATTCCGGTCATCGGCGTGGTCGATACCAACCACTCGCCTGAAGGCGTGACCTATGTGATCCCTGGTAACGATGACTCCTCGAAAGCAATCACGCTGTACGCTCGTGGCGTTGCGGATGCAATCCTGGAAGGTCGTGCCAATGCAGCAACCGATCTGGTCGAATCGATCAAGGGCGGTGACGATTTCGTCGAGGTTAGCGAACAGGCGTAATCCCTGTCTCTGATGACTCGCGCGTCAGGAAGAAAGGGGCAAACAGTCGTTCGCCCCTTTTTTTTGAGCGAATTTTGAACATGTTTGAATAAAGGACGTCTGAGACGTCACTTGCAAGGAGATTTGTAATGGCAGCTATTACTGCAGCAATGGTTGGTGAACTGCGCGCACGCACCGATGCGCCGATGATGGAATGCAAAAAAGCGCTGACGGAAGCCGACGGCGACATGGAACGTGCGGAAGAGATTCTGCGTGTCAAACTGGGTAGCAAGGCATCCAAAGCGGCTTCGCGCGTTACCGCGGAAGGCGTCATTGCAACTTATGTGTCGGGCAATGTGGGCGCGATGGTTGAAATCAATTGCGAAACCGACTTCGTGACCAAGAACGACGACTTCCTGGCATTCGCGAATGCCGTTGCAAAAGCGGCTGCCGAAGCCAATCCTGCTGACGTCGCCGCTCTGGCGAATGTCAAGATCGGTGATAAAACCGCAGAAGAAACCCGTACCGAGCTGATCGGCCGCATTGGCGAAAACATGTCGATCCGTCGCTTCGTTCGCTTCGATACCACCGGCAAACTGGCTTCGTACCTGCACGGCACCCGTATCGGTGTGATCGTTGATTTCGATGGTGCGGACGATCAAGTTGGTAAAGATGTTGCGATGCATATCGCTGCGATGAAACCAGTGTCGCTGTCGTCTGATGACGTACCTGCAGATCTGATCGCGAAAGAGCGCTCGGTTGCAGAACAAAAAGCGGCGGAATCCGGCAAGCCAGCGGACATCGTCACCAAGATGGTCGAAGGCTCGGTGCAGAAATATCTGAAAGAAGTTTCTCTGCTGAATCAACCTTTCGTCAAAAACGACAAGCAGACGGTTGAGCAGATGTTGAAAGAAACCAAAACCACGGCAAAATCGTTCACGATGTTTATCGTTGGTGAAGGTATCGAGAAAAAACAGGATGACTTTGCCGCCGAAGTGGCTGCCCAGGTCGCAGCAGCAAAGCAGGCGTAACAAAAAAATCGGGCCGAAAGGCCCGTTTTTTTCACTTCATCAAGTATGCTCTTGATGTGACAAACGATTAAGATTTTATCTGTCTGTATGCACAGATAAAATTGGCAGTAAAACCGTTATTTGTAACGGTCGTCATTATTAATAAAATCAAATAACTGTCCGGAAGAGCCGGGCAAGACAAGGAATGCAGCCCATGACAACTCCAGCATACAAACGCGTTCTCCTCAAATTGTCGGGTGAAGCGTTGATGGGAGATGATGCATATGGAATCAATCGCGCCACCATCGAACGCATGGTGGCCGATGTGTCGGAAGTGGCAAAGATGGGCGTGGAACTGGCCATCGTGATTGGCGGTGGTAACATTTTCCGCGGCGTGGCACCGGGTGCGCAGGGCATGGATCGCGCGACAGCCGATTACATGGGTATGCTGGCTACAGTGATGAATTCACTCGCGTTGGCTGATGCCATGCGGCAAGGTGGAATGACAGCGCGCGTGATGTCGGCAATCGGTATTGAGCAGGTCGTCGAGCCGTATGTACGTCCCAAGGCATTGCAATACCTGGAAGAAGGCAAGATCGTGGTATTCGCCGCTGGTACCGGTAACCCGTTTTTTACAACGGATACGGCAGCAGCGTTGCGTGGTGCAGAAATCGGTGCGGAGATCGTGCTCAAGGCCACCAAGGTCGATGGCGTCTATAGTGCCGATCCAAACAAGGATGCATCAGCTACCCGCTATTCGACCATCTCGTTTGATGAGGCAATTGCCAAGCATCTGCAGGTGATGGATGCAACCGCATTTGCGCTGTGCCGCGACCAGCGCCTGCCAATCAAGGTCTTTTCGATCACCAAGCCTGGCGCGCTCAAGCGCCTGATTCTTGGCGAGGACGAAGGCACCCTGGTACACGTTTGATCGTCTGCCAGTGGCTACTTGCAGTCATCCCATTCATTCGGATTCAATTCGCAGTAAATAGGAGCAGTAAATGTCTGTTGCAGATGCAAAGAAAACCGCTGAACAAAAAATGCAGAAGTCCATTGAGACTCTGAAGGCGGATCTGGCTAAAGTGCGTACGGGACGTGCACACGTTGGCATTCTTGACCATGTGATGGTTGAATACTACGGCAACCCGACAGCCTTGAACCAGGTTGCCAGTCTGACCTTGATCGATGCGCGTACGATTGGCGTGCAGCCTTTCGAAAAGAAAATGGGTGCCGTGATCGAGAAGGCGATTCGTGAAGCGGATCTGGGCCTGAATCCTTCGTCGCAAGGCGATCTGATTCGTGTGCCGACGCCACCGCTGAATGAAGAGCGCCGCAAGGAAATGGTCAAGCTGGTCAAGACCGAAGCCGAAGACGCGAAGATCGCGATCCGCAATATTCGTCGTGATGCCAATGAATCGCTGAAAAAACTTGTGAAAGACAAGGAGTGCTCAGAGGACGAAGAGCGTCGTGCGCAAGATGATGTTCAGAAATTGACGGACAAGTTTGTTGCAGAAGTTGACAAGCTGGTCGCCGAAAAAGAAAAAGAGGTCATGACGGTTTGACGCTGCACCTGTTTCTGATTTCTTCTTACCCTTATCTGGTCGCCTATTCATGACGTCTAAGAGTTCAACCGAGGTCGTGCCGGAAGTTTCTGCTGTGCCGCGCCATATTGCCATCATCATGGATGGTAATGGGCGGTGGGCGACCAAACGCTTCATGCCGCGTGTGGCTGGTCATGTCAAAGGCGTCGAAGCCGTACGTGGCGTGGTCGAAGCCTGCGCGGCACGGGGTGTTGAGTACGTCACCTTTTTTGCGTTCAGCTCTGAGAACTGGCGTCGTCCGGCAGATGAGGTCTCGACCTTGATGCGTTTGTTTGTCACTGCGCTTGAGCGTGAAGTGTCGAAGATGCATGCCAATGGTATCCGCCTCAAGATCGTTGGTGATCTCAGTCGCTTTGATGAGAAACTGCAAAAGCTGATTGCCGAGGCAGAGCGCAAAACGGAACACAATTCGCGTCTTACTGTCACCGTTTGTGCCAACTATGGTGGTCGCTGGGACATCATGCAGGCGATCAACCGGATGGTTGCCGACAATCCGGGCGGCACCGATTTCAGCGAAGCCCAGCTTGCTCCTTATCTGTCTCTGGCCTATGCGCCCGAGCCTGATCTGTTTATTCGTACAGGCGGCGAGGAACGTATTTCGAATTTCCTTTTATGGCAGCTTGCCTATTCGGAGCTGTATTTTACGGATACGTACTGGCCGGATTTCGACCAGGAAGCATTATCGCTTGCCATATCGTCTTATCAGCAACGTGAACGCCGTTTTGGCCGTACCAGTCAGCAGGTTGTAGAACAGATGGCGGTTGCCAAATGTTAAGGACACGAATCATCACGGCAGTCGTCCTGCTGATCGTGCTGCTGGCGATCTTGTCCTCCGGTTCCTGGCTGGCGTTTGCCACATTGACGGCCGTATTTTTTGCCGTGGCTTCATGGGAATGCTTGCGTCTGTTCGGTAACAAGAGTCCGGTTGCGGGTACTGTTATCTGGGTCGCCGCATTTGTCTGGCTGGTCTACAGCGGCAGCTTTAATCAAAACATGCTTTTGCCAGGGCTTTGTGTTGCCATCTGGGCGTTGCGCCTCACCCCGTCGCTGGCACTTGGTTTGCCGCCACAGGAGAGCGTTTCCAACAAGCTGCTCGCCGGCATATACGGCATAGCACTGCTCGGTGCCTTCTTGGCGATTCTGGTGCTGTTTGAACGTTCCGTGCTGTACATGTTTTCCGTGATGACGCTGGTCTGGATTGCCGACGTTGGCGCTTATTTCAGCGGTAAGGCATTTGGAAAACGTAAACTGGCACCGTCGATTTCTCCCGGTAAATCGTGGGAAGGCGCCATTGGCGGTGCATTGCTGGTTGTGTTGGCAGGATGCATTTCGCTTGCTTTGCCAGCATTGCAGGATACATTCGCTGTACAACTGCATCAGAAATGGGGCCTGATCGGCATGGTCGTCATTCTGCTGGTTGTGGTGGCTGCCAGCGTTGTCGGCGATCTTTTTGAATCGCAACTCAAACGACGTGCCGGCATGAAAGACAGTAGCAATCTGTTGCCAGGCCATGGTGGCGTTCTGGATCGCCTGGATGCGCTGATCCCCACCGTACCGCTTGCGGTACTTGTCAGTTACTGGCTCTAAGGTATTCATGCAGCACATCACCATTCTCGGGTCGACCGGGTCCATTGGCGTATCCACACTGGACGTTATCGCACGTCATCCCGATCGTTACCGCGTGTTTGCATTGACCGCACAGCATCGTGTTGAAGAACTGGCTGCGCAATGTGCACGTTTTCAGCCGCAGGTTGCCGTGGTCGGTACAGCCCAAGCTGCTCAACGTTTGCAAAAGCTGCTGGATGAACAGCATCTCAAGACCGAGGTGTGCTATGGCGAGCAAGCGCTGTGTGATGTGGCGAATGCTCAAGCCTGCGATAGCGTCATGGCCGCGATTGTTGGTGGTGCAGGACTTGCGCCGACGTTGGCAGCGGCCCGTGCCGGCAAGAAGATTTTGCTGGCAAACAAGGAAGCACTTGTCATGTCGGGACAGCTGTTCATGGATACTGTCGCCGCGAGTGGTGCCGTATTGATGCCCATCGATAGCGAACACAATGCGATCTTCCAATGTCTGCCGGCGCAATATATGCGTGCGCCGTCTGAGTACGGTATTGCAAAAATCATGTTGACCGCTTCAGGCGGTCCATTCCTGGCACGGCCTCTGGAAACGCTGGAAAGCGTGACATGTGCGGAGGCGATTGCCCATCCAAAATGGGTGATGGGACGCAAGATTTCCGTGGATTCCGCGACGATGATGAACAAAGGCCTTGAGGTCATCGAGGCGCATTACTTGTTTGGCGTCGCGGCCGAAAATATCGATGTGGTGATTCATCCGCAAAGTGTTGTGCACTCCATGGTGTCTTACATAGATGGCTCCGTTCTGGCGGAGCTGGGCAATCCGGACATGCGTACGCCGATTGCACATGCGTTGGCTTACCCGGAGCGGATTGCATCCGGTGTTGCGCCGATTGATCTGGTGCAGATTGCGCAGTTGGCTTTCATGGCGCCGGATCTGGTTCGTTTTCCCTGTCTCAAATTGGCGTATGATGCATTGCGCGCGGGTGGTTCGGCGCCCGCTGTGTTGAACGCTGCCAATGAAGTTGCCGTTCAGGCATTCCTTGATGAGCGTATCGGTTTTCGTGCTATCGATCGTCTGATCGCTCGCGTCATGGACGCTTTACCTTCCTGCGCGGTCGGCGATATTGAAAGTGTGTTTGAGCAAGACCGACGTGCCCGAGAATTGGCCCAAACTTTTATCCAATAATGAGTTTGCTACAAACCATCCTTGCTTTTGCTGTCGTTCTCGGTGTGCTGATCATCGTGCACGAGCTTGGGCATTACCTTGTTGCGCGCTGGTGTGGTGTCAAGGTGCTGCGTTTTTCCGTCGGCATGGGAAAGGTCGTCTATTCCCGACGTTTTGGTCCTGATCAAACGGAATGGGCGGTATCGATTTTGCCGCTCGGTGGTTACGTCAAGATGCTGGACGCACGGGATCACGACGGCGCACCAATCTCTTCGGCAGACATGAAGCGGGAATTTACCAGTCAATCCGTATGGCGACGTATTGCGATTGTCGCAGCCGGCCCGCTTGCCAATTTTCTTCTTGCGATTGCTGTATTTGCCGCTTTGTTTGTACATGGCATTCCCGAGCCTTCCACGAAGTTGCGTGCGCCTGCCGAACAGTCGGTTGCCTGGCAATCCGGCTTGCGTGGAGGAGATCATATTGTCAGCGTGAATGGCAAGGCCGTACAGATCTGGCCGGATTTGCGCTGGGCGATGGTGCAGGCCGTCATTGATCGTCAGCCAGTCGTTTTGGGCATCGCTACGACATCGCAGCAAGGTGATATGCCACCGGCACGTACTGTGACCTTGCCCGTTCGTTCCGTTTCTGCCGACGAGCTTGAAGGTGACTTCATGGCCAAGTTGGGGCTGGAAATTGCGCGTCCTGCACCGGTGTTGGGCAAAGTGATGCCGGATGGGCCCGCCGAGCGGGCCGGGTTGAGGGAAGGCGATCTGATTCGCTCGGTCGACGGCAAGGTGGTGCAGGATGGACTGGCCTTTGTCGAGATGGTGCGGATGTCAGAAGGAAAACCGTTGCAGCTTGATCTGATGCGAGGCAATGCCTTGCTTTCGCTGGCGGTTGCGCCTGAAGTCGTCGAGCAGGATGGTCGGAAATTTGGTCGAATCAAGGTCGAAGTGCCCATGGTGCCGGAGATGGTGACAGAAGGCAGTAATCCGCTGGTGGCGCTAGGCAAGGGCGTGGTCAAAACCTGGGATACCGCTGTCATGACGCTCAAGATGGTGGGCAAGATGATCGTAGGTGAGGTCTCCTGGAAGAACGTAACTGGCCCCATCACCATTGCAGACTATGCCGGGCAGACTGCGCGAATCGGGCTGGTCAGTTATTTGAGCTTTATCGCCTTTGTCAGCATTAGTCTTGGTGTGATGAATCTGCTTCCCATTCCGGTTCTGGATGGGGGGCATTTGCTGTATTATGCTGTGGAAGTTTTAACAGGTCGTCCTGTCTCGGAACGTGTCAGTGCAGTAGCGCAGCGTGCAGGGATCGGGATATTGATGACCTTGATGCTGGTCGCCGTTTTCAATGACATCAACCGGCTCGTTTCTTAAGCGCTGCAACCATTGCGGCGTTTGACAGGCAACCTAATTACGATACCAATGAAATTATATTCAGAGCGTTACTCCTTGCCGATTTTCCCTCGTCGTCTTGTTGCCATTGCCGCCTTTGCTCTCTGTTCCGGGTACGCCCAGGCTGCAGAGCCGTTTACGGTGAAGGATATCCGTGTGGAGGGTATTCAAC
The DNA here is from genome assembly GCF_014635705.1 of Oxalicibacterium faecigallinarum. Classification (GTDB taxonomy): domain Bacteria; phylum Pseudomonadota; class Gammaproteobacteria; order Burkholderiales; family Burkholderiaceae_D; genus Oxalicibacterium; species Oxalicibacterium faecigallinarum. The sequence continues at coordinate 506,585 of NZ_BMDI01000001.1, forward strand.
GTACGGAAGCAGGCACGGTTTTCAGTTACCTGCCGGTCCGCGTCGGCGAGACCTTTACGGATGAGAAGGGTGCCGATGCGATCAAGGCGCTCTATGCAACCGGCTTTTTTAAAGACGTGCGTATCGAGGTTGAAGGCGATGTGCTGGTCGTGTTTGTGGAAGAGCGTCCAGCGATTGCCAGTGTCGAATTTACTGGTACCAAAGAATTCGACAAAGATCAATTGACCAAGGCATTGAAGGAAATCGGTGTTGGTGAGTCACGTATCTACGACAAGGCACTGGTGGATCGCGCAGAACAGGAACTGAAACGTCAGTACTTGTCCCGTGGCTTGTATGCGGTCACGATTACGACGACCGTGACGCCACTGGAGCGCAATCGTGTTTCCGTCACGTTTGCCGTTGATGAAGGCGACGTTTCCAAGATCAAAAGCATCAACATCATCGGTTCCAAGGCTTACAGCGAAAAAGAACTCATCAAAAATATGAGTTTGCGTACGCCCGGCTGGTTCACCTGGTACTCCAAAGCGGATCAGTATTCCAAGCAAAAATTGGCTGGTGATATCGAGAAGCTGAAATCCTTCTATCAGAACAACGGTTATATCGAGATGCGTGTCGATTCGACACAAGTTTCGATTTCGCCCGACAAGAAAGATATTTTCATTACCGTGAATATCACGGAAGGTGAAAAGTACAAGGTGTCGGATGTCAAGATTGAAGGTGAAACGCTGGGCCGTAAGGATGAGTTGGCTTCCCTGATTCAGATCAAAAAAGGTGATGTCTATTCTGGTGAAAAGCTGACGGCCAGTACGAAGGCAATCTCGGATCGTATGGGTAACTTCGGATATGCCTTTGCGAACGTGAATGCCAATCCACAGATCGATCGTGAGAAAAAGGAAGTCGCCTTTACGATCTTTGTTGATCCGGGCAAGCGCGTATACGTGCGTAATATCAATATTGGCGGCAATACCAAAACACGGGACGAAGTGATTCGTCGCGAGATGCGTCAATATGAAAATTCCTGGTACGACGGTGAAAAAATCAAACTGTCGCGTGACCGTATTGACCGTCTCGATTATTTCACGGAGGTCACGATTGAAACGCCTGATGTACAGGGCAGCACGGACCAGGTGGATATCAACGTTGGCGTGAAAGAAAAGCCGACCGGTAACATCATGCTGGGCGCCGGTTTTTCGAGCTATGAAAAGCTGACGTTGAGCGGCTCGATCAATCAGGCGAATGCATTCGGTAGTGGTAACACGATTGGTATTGACGTCAATACCAGCCGTCTGAACCGTACAATCGCAGTCTCCAGTACCAATCCTTATTTCACTGAAGACGGTGTCAGCCGTACTTATGAAGTCTTTACGCGTACGACGCGGCCGCCTACAGTTTACGTTGGTGACTATCGTTTTCGTAGTACGGGTGCCAAGGTCAATTTTGGTGTGCCATTCTCGGAAGTTGATCGAGTATTCTTCGGTGCAGGTATTGAAAGAACCGAAGTCGAGGTTTATCAGGGCCTTGGCAGTAACCGTGATAGTCCGGCGCGATTCCTGAGCTATGTTAAACGCATGGATCCTAGTCTTGCGTCGGATATCGATAATGGTGTGGCGGGCACTTATAGTGCTTCGGCACTTGGCATTCCGCTTACGATTGCGTGGCAACGTGATAGCCGGGATAGTGCCCTGGTTCCAACACGCGGCCGCTACCAACGTGCAAACTTTGAAGTATCACCTGCTGGCGATTCCAAATATTACCGTGCTACCTATCAGCACCAGTATTTCATGCCGTTATTTAGCGCGACGACACTGGCATTGAATAGTGAGGTGAACTACGGTAAAGGTATTGGTGACAAGGGATACCCGATTTTCAAGAACTTCTATGGCGGTGGTATTGGTTCGGTTCGCGGCTACGAAAGCGCGTCGCTGGGCCCGAAAGAAGCAAACGGCGATCCATTGGGCGGTTCTTCGCGAATCGTGTTGAATGCCGAATGGCAATTTCCGTTTCCCGGTTCCGGCACAGATCGAACCCTGCGTTGGTTCTTTTTTACTGACGCGGGTAATGTCTATGGACAAGATCGTTTTGGCCGGGAACAAAGTTTTGGTAGTGATCTCAAATATTCAGCAGGTATTGGTTTGAGTTGGGTGTCACCGATTGGCCCGTTGAAACTCAGTTTTGGTAAGCCGCTCAACCCGACAAAAGGTGATGCAGACGTACGTGATCGTACCCAAGCGTTCCAGTTCCAGTTGGGTACGGGCTTTTGATCATCTGAGGCATAATAGCCACTTGGTGATCGACACATGAAATGCGGAGAATGACTTTGAAGTCCACTATCACATCATCAGTTATCCAGAAAAGTGCAGCATTGGTGCTGGCAGGTTTTTGCCTGGTATCGACTGCGCAGGCGCAGGACGCCACAAAAATCGGCTTTATCAGTACAGAGCGTGTATTCCGTGAAGCGGCGCCGTACAAGGCTGCGCAAGCAAAGCTGGAGCAGGAATTTTCCAAGCGTCAGAATGCCTTGCAGGACATGGCGAATCGGCTGAAAACGGCAGCGGACAAGTTTGACAAGGATGCACCTGTCTTGTCGGAGTCCGATCGCGCACGTCGTCAGCGTGAGTTGTCCGATCTGGATCGCGATTTCCAACGTAGTCAGCGTGAGTTCAAGGAAGATTTGAACCAGCGTCGCAACGAAGAGACCGCTGCAGCAATTGATCGCACCAATCGTGTCATCAAGCAAATTGCTGAAGCAGAGAAATACGATATTGTTTTGCAGGAAGCTGCATATGTCAGTAATCGTATCGATATCACCGACAAGGTCATCAAGGCCCTCGGTAAATAGTCTGCAAGGCAACGATGAGCACTCGACTAGGTGATTTGGTCGAACGCTTTGGAGGCCGATTGATAGGCAATGCCGATCTGTCTGTGATCGGCATTGCGCCTTTAAGCGACGCGACTTCGTCGCATATTACCTTTCTATCCAATCCCAAGCTGAGATCACAGGCGGCAAAGACGCAGGCTGCCTGCCTGATTCTTTCCGAAAAAGACAATGAGGCAATCGGCACGGATTACGCCGGTGCCAGACTTGTCGCGGACAATCCGTATGCTTATTTTGCGCGCGCGGCACAGTATTTTGTGGCTCAGTCTGCGCCGCCGCCCGTAGCAGGTATCCATCCAACGGCTTTCGTACATGAAGCCGCGACGATCGCGTCGACCGCGACGATCGGTCCGCATGTCGCAATTGAAGCCGGCGCCGTGATCGCCGATGATTGCGTCATCGATGCAGGTTGTGTCGTTGGCAGAAATGCTTATGTTGGTGCGGGTACGCATTTCCATCCGCGTGTAAGTTTTCTGGATGGGTGTCGGATTGGTGCGCGTGGCATTATTCAATCTGGTGCCGTGATCGGTGCCGATGGCTTTGGTTTTGCCAATGAAGCTGGCGCCTGGATCAAGATCCCGCAAACCGGTGCCGTGGTTATCGGTGATGATGTTGAAATCGGTGCCAACACGTCAATTGATCGTGGCGCCTTGGCTGATACGGTGATCGAGGATGGCGTCAAACTCGATAATCAAATCCAGATTGGTCACAATTGTCGCATTGGCGCGCATACCGCAATGGCGGGCTGCGTCGGTGTTGCTGGCAGTGCAATTATTGGAAAATATTGCACCTTCGGCGGCGCGGCCATGATTCTTGGTCATTTGACCATTGCCGATAAAGTCCATATTTCTTCTGGCAGTCTGGTTTCGCGCTCAATCAGCGAGCCGGGTCAGTACACGGGTTTTTATCCATTGGCAAAAAATGCCGAATGGGAAAAATCTGCCGTGATCGTGCGCAATTTGCCGACAATGCGTGAGAAAATCCGGGAGCTTGAAAAAAACATCAAATCGCTTGGCGATCCAACGGAAGAATAGAAATACAGAATGAACACTCCAGTTAGCAAAACACTCGATATCAACCAGATCAAACAATACCTGCCGCATCGCTATCCGCTGTTGCTGGTTGATCGTGTGTTGACCTGGGAGTCGGGAAAGTCGATTACTGCAATCAAGAACGTTACGGCAAACGAAGAGTTTTTCAACGGTCACTTCCCGCACAAGCCAGTCATGCCCGGTGTCCTGATGATCGAGGCACTGGCGCAGACTGCAGCCTTGCTTTCCTTCCTGACGATGGGTGTAAAGCCGGATGACAACAGTGTCGTCTACTTTGTTGGTATCGATGGTGCGCGGTTTAAACGTCCGGTCGAACCTGGCGATCAGTTGAAGATGGAAGTCGAGATTCTGCGTAATGCCCGTGGCATCTGGAAATACAAGGCGGTGGGTACTGTCGATGGTCAGATCGCACTGGAAGCAGAACTCATGTGCACGATGCGTACGATTAGCGACGCGACTCAGCCAGCAGGGCAGTAACAATGGCAATTCACCAGACAGCGCTGGTTGACCCTGCTGCGAATATTGATCCGTCTGTCGAGATCGGTGCCTATTCGGTTATCGGTCCTAATGTCAGAATCGGGGCAGATACCACGATTGGCCCGCACGTCGTGATTGAAGGCCATACGACAATCGGAAGCGGCAATCATATTTTTCAGTTTGCTTCAATTGGTGCCGCGCCACAGGATAAAAAATATGCCGGTGAGCCGACCCAACTGAGTATCGGTGACAACAACACCATTCGGGAGTTTGTCACAATCAATCTGGGCACGGTGCAGGATGGTGGTATTACGCGTCTTGGCAGCAATAACTGGATCATGGCGTATGTGCATATCGCGCATGACTGTCAGCTTGGTGACAACATTATCTTGGCCAATAACGCAACGCTTGCTGGCCACGTGCATCTGGAAGACTGGGTGTTTCTGGGCGGCTTCACATCCGTGCATCAGTTCTGTCGTATCGGTGCGCATGCGATGACCGCATTTACTGCTGCCGTCAGTCAGGACGTCCCTCCATTTGTGACTGCTGCAGGTAATCGTGCTGCGCCAGCCGGTATCAATAGCGAAGGCTTGAAGCGCCGTGGCTTTAGTAGCGACCAGATCGCGGCAATCAAGCGCGGTTATCGCATTGTCTATCGTTCAGGCCAACCTCTGGAAGAAGCCAAGGCTTCCTTGCAGCAGGAAGAACAGAACTCGCCAGCGGCAGCACCGTACCTCAAACAGTTGCGCGAATTCATCGACGCCTCTCCTCGTGGCATCATCCGCTAGTCTGGCTGGGCGACATACCATCGCCATGGTCGCCGGTGAAACTTCCGGCGATCTGCTTGCCAGCCGTCTTCTTTCCGGTTTGCGATCTCAATTACCCGATGCACACATGCATGGCATTGGTGGTCCGCACATGGCCGAGTATGGTTTCGTCAGTGATTTTCCAATGGAAAAGCTGTCAGTGCGTGGCTTGTTTGAGGTACTCGCGCATTACCGTGAAATCAAAGGGATTCAAAACGATTTACGGGATCAGTTGCTGCAGGCACGTCCGGCGGTATTTGTGGGTGTCGATGCGCCGGATTTCAATCTCGGGTTGGAGGCGCAGCTCAAACATGCCGGGATCCCGACCGTGCATTTCATCGGTCCGTCGATCTGGGCATGGCGTGGTGGACGCATCAAGAAAATTCAGCGCTCCGTTTCGCACATGCTGGTGATTTTTCCGTTCGAGGAAGAAATCTATCGGCAGGCAGGTGTGCCTGCGACCTATGTCGGTCATCCCTTGGCGCAAGTGATCCCGATGGAGCCGGATCAGGTTACGGCAAGAAATGTACTTGGCCTGAAGCAGGATAATCGTGTGGTTGCGATTCTGCCTGGCAGTCGCATGTCTGAGCTCAAGTACAATGCAACCGCTTTTGTTGGTGCGGCAAAATTATTATTGCAACGCGATCCGGATCTGCAGTTTGTGGCGCCGATGGCGGGTGAGACACGTCATCGTTATTTCCGCGAGTTGATTGCACAGGCGGGATTGCAAGATGTACCTTTGCTGGTCACCGATGGGCAGTCGCATCAGGCGCTGGCGGCAGCGGATGCAGTACTGGTTGCATCCGGAACGGCCTCGCTCGAAGTCGCCTTGTTCAAGAAGCCAATGGTGATTGCCTACAAGATGATGCGTGCGTCCTGGCATGTGTTGAAACACATGGGTTATCAACCCTGGATCGGATTGCCGAATATTCTGGCGCGTGAGTTTTTGGTCCCCGAGCTGTTGCAAGATGCAGCAACGCCGCAGGCACTTGCAGATGCAGTCTGGCTCCAACTGGAAGATCAGCCGCATCGTGCACGTCTGCATGAACGTTTTGTTGCGATGCATCACAGTTTGCTGCGTGATACGGCAACGGAAAGTGCGCAAGCCGTCATGCAGGTGATTACCGATAGTAAAGCGTCCTGATCAATTTGTTGCCATGAAAAAAAGCGAAGCCAGTCTGTCTTTATTCGATGCGTTTGAAGACGACATCATCTGCGGCGTGGACGAAGCGGGTCGTGGTCCGCTCGCAGGGCCCGTGTTTGCGGCAGCCGTGATTCTCGATCCTGCAAAGCCTATCGCTGGTTTGCGTGATTCCAAGAAGTTGAGTGAAGCACGACGCGATGCGCTCGCCGAACTGATCAAGTCTCACGCCTTGGCATGGTCGATAGCGCAGTGCTCCGAACAGGAAATCGATACTCACAATATTCTGCAAGCCAGCATGCTGGCCATGCGTCGGGCAGTTGAATCCTTGTCGGTCAAGCCAACGCTTGCCTTGATTGATGGTAATCGTTGCCCCGTGATGACGGTGCGTTCGGAAGCCATTATCAAAGGTGACGACAAGGTGGAAGCGATTTCTGCCGCCTCCATTCTGGCTAAGACGGCGCGTGATGCCGCGTTGTGCGAGTTACATGTGCAGTATCCGCATTACGCGTTTGATCAACACAAAGGCTATCCAACGGCACTGCATCTGGAACGTTTGCGTCTGCATGGTATTTCGCCCGTACATCGTACCTCGTATGCACCAGTGCGCGCATTGATGCAAGAGACAATGACAGCCTACGTCAAGAGCGTGTGACGATGCATGTCATTACCTCGCGTGATAATGCGCACTACAAGGAGCTGAAGCAACTGGCGACCAGTGCGCAGGCACGTCGCAAAGCAGGGCAGTCGATTCTGGACGGCGTACACCTGTGTAAAACCTGGCTGCAAGAACTCGGTATGCCATTGTTATGTGTGGTTGGCGAGAGCGCACTGCAGAATGCGGAAGTACGGGATGTGGTGCAGCAATGCGAGCAAAGTGACGTGCGTATCATCAATGTGCCGGACGCTTTGTATGCGCCTTTGAGTCAGGTTGAAAATGGCATTGATCTTCTCTTTCTGGTAAAGACACCTGCGCCGACCATGCCCTCCCAATTGGCGCTTTCGGCGGTGTTGCTGGATCAGGTGCAAGATCCGGGCAATCTTGGTTCCATCATGCGCAGCGCAGCGGCTGCAGGCGTCAAACAGATCTTTTGCGCCAGTGGAACCACGCAGGCATGGTCGCCCAAGGTACTGCGTGCGGGTATGGGAGCGCATTTTGTTCTCGACATTTTCGAGAATGTCGATTTGCATGCCTTGATTACATCGGCACGGATTGATGTGGTGGCAACCAGTTCGCATACCGAACAGAGTCTTTATGACCTGGATTTGTCTCATCCTGTTGCCTGGCTGTTTGGTCATGAAGGACAGGGCGTTGATCCCGCATTGCTTGCGGCGGCATCGCATCGCATTGCGATTCCGCATTTGGGCAGCATGGAGTCACTCAACGTGGCCGCGAGCGCAGCGGTCTGCTTCTTCGAGCAGGTGCGTCAACTGACGCAACGTTAATGTGTTCAGCGTCGCGCGATCATCGTGCCCGTGCTTCCATTCGAATCTCCTGCAAGATGGTTGCCGCAATTTCTTCAATCGATTTGGTGGTGGACGACATCCATCGAATGCCTTCGCGACGCATCATGCGTTCCGCTTCATGCACTTCATAGCGGCAGTTGCTTAATGCAGCATACTTGCTGTCAGGAAATCTTTCATTGCGAATCTCCGCAAGACGATCCGGTGCAATCGACAGGCCAAACATCTTTCCCCGATAAGGAATGAGGCTGGACGGCAATTTCCCTCGCTCAAAATCATCAGGTGTTAAGGGGTAATTGGCTGCCTTAATACCGTACTGCATGGCAAGGAAGAGCGTGGTCGGTGTTTTGCCGGAACGCGATACGCCCACCAGAATAACGTCGGCATCTTCCAGATTCTTGCTGGATTGGCCATCGTCATGTGCCAGTGAAAAATTGATGGCTTCGATCCGACTTTTGTATTCGTCGGAGTCGGTACTGGTATGGCTGCGGCCGATGGTATGCGTTGCCTTGAGGCCAAATGCCTGTTCCAGCGGTGCAATAAAGGTCTGGAACAAGTCCATATATACACCTTGCGAATTGCGCAAAATGTCCGACAATTCATCTTTGACCAATGTGGAAAAAACGATCGGTCGCTGTCCCTCCTGCTGAAATGCTTCATTGATGGCGCGTGCTGCCTTCTCAGCCTTCTCGACGGAGTCGATGAAGGGAATGCGTACCGTGCGTACCTTGATTTCAAATTGACTGAGTACCGAATGACCGAAGGTTTCCGCTGTAATGCCTGTGCCATCCGACACAAAGAAAACGGTACGCAAAGGATGCGGAGCAGGGATAGTAGGCATGTCGATGTAAGAAAAATGTAAGCAATTAAATTATCTACACAATATTCCGTATGGTTCATGATTAGGTAGAATATTTTTCAACTGCTCGCTTGTTTCGCTATAGGAAAATAGTCAAAACGGCTGGCTGCAATGCATCCACAGACATTTCTTCTCACCCCTGAAAGAGGTTTGGTATGGCAAACGCATTACATCCAGAGAGCAGTGCTTCGGTAACGTCTCTGGATTCCTATGTTCTCCCCTTCGAGCAGTTGCGCATGACAGACGTGATGTCTGTCGGTGGCAAGAATGCTTCGCTTGGCGAGATGATCAGTCAGTTGGCAAGCGCGGGTGTGCGCGTACCCGGTGGCTTTGCAACGACTGCACAGGCGTTTCGCGATTTCCTCTCTTTTACGGATACGGGGCCTAGTCTGGCACAACGCATTGCGGATCGTCTGGATGGCCTGGATGTGGAAGACGTACGTGCTTTGGCAGAGGCGGGTACGCAGATTCGCCAATGGATTGTCGAGACGCCGTTCCCGCCACGCCTTCAGCAAGAGATTCAACAATCTTACGATGCGCTGGTAGCAGAAAGCGGAAGTAATACATCCTTTGCCGTGCGTTCGTCCGCGACCGCAGAAGATCTGCCGGATGCGTCGTTCGCGGGCCAGCAGGAAACCTTTCTGAACGTTGTGGGCATTGATAACGTACTGGAAGCCATCAAGGAGGTCTTCGCCTCACTTTATAACGATCGTGCGATTTCCTATCGTGTACATAAAGGCTATGTGCATGCCGATGTTGCCTTGTCGGCTGGTGTGCAACGCATGGTGCGCTCGGATAAAGGTGCTGCGGGCGTGATGTTTACACTCGATACCGAATCCGGTTTTTCAGATGTGGTTTTCATTACATCGAGCTACGGTTTGGGCGAAACGGTCGTGCAAGGCGCGGTCAATCCGGACGAATTCTATGTGCATAAGCCGATGCTGGCGCAGGGCAAGAAACCGATTATTCGTCGCAACATTGGCTCCAAGCTGATCAAGATGGTTTTCACCGACGAAGCCCGTGCAGGTAAATCCGTACAGACGGTCAACGTTGAAGATAAAGACCGTGATCGCTATTCGTTGAATGATGACGAGATCATCGAATTGGCACGCTATGCAGTCATCATTGAGAAGCACTATGGGCGCCCCATGGATATCGAGTGGGGCCGCGATGGTCAGGATGGCAAGCTCTACATCCTGCAGGCGCGTCCAGAAACGGTGAAGTCGCAACAGTCGGCAAGTGATGTGCAACAACGTTTCCGCATGAAGGGCAACGGTAAGGTTCTGACGACGGGCCGTGCAATTGGTCAAAAAATTGGCTCCGGACGCGTGCGGGTCATTCTCGATCCCGCAGATATGGAACGCGTGCAACCGGGCGACGTGCTGGTAGCAGACATGACCGACCCGAACTGGGAGCCAGTCATGAAACGTGCCGCGGCGATTGTCACCAATCGGGGCGGTCGTACCTGTCATGCGGCGATTATTGCGCGGGAACTGGGCGTGCCGGCGGTTGTTGGCTGCGGTGATGCAACGGAACTGTTGCGCGATGGCGTCGAAGTTACCGTATCGTGCGCAGAGGGTGATGAAGGCAAGATTTACGAAGGTGTGCTGGAAACGGAAGTCACCGAGTTTTCGCGAGGCGATCTGCCCGAGTTGCCACTCAAGATCACCCTCAATATCGGTAATCCGCAACTCGCGTTCGAATTCCAGGGCATCCCGAATGCCGGCGTTGGTCTTGCACGTCTTGAGTTCATCATCAACAACAATATCGGCGTACATCCAAAGGCCATCATCAGCTATCCAAACATTGATGCCGACTTGCGTCGCGCAGTTGAGTCGGTGTCGCGTGGTTACGATTCGCCGCGTGACTTCTACATCAGCAAACTGACCGAAGGCATTGCAACGATTGGCGCAGCCTTCTGGCCCAAGCCGGTGATCGTGCGCTTGTCCGACTTCAAGTCGAACGAGTACAAGAAACTGATTGGCGGTTCGCGTTACGAGCCGGATGAAGAAAATCCAATGCTGGGCTTCCGTGGTGTGGCGCGTTACCTTGCACCTGATTTTGCAGAAGCTTTCCGCATGGAGTGTCTGGCACTCAAGCGTGTACGGGAAGAAATGGGCCTGACCAATGTCGAGATCATGGTGCCGTTTGTTCGTACACTGGGTCAGGCGGAACGCGTGATCGATCTGCTGGGGCAGAATGGCTTGAAGCGAGGCGAAAATGGTTTGCGTATTGTCATGATGTGCGAAGTGCCGTCGAATGCGATTCTGGCCGAGCAGTTCCTGAACTACTTTGATGGCTTCTCGATCGGTTCCAACGATCTGACGCAGTTGTCGCTGGGTCTGGATCGCGATTCCGGTATGGAAATTTTGTCTGCAGATTTCGACGAGCGTGATCCTGCGGTCATGGTCTTGTTCTCGCAGGCGATTGCAGCTTGCCGCAAGCAGAACAAGTATGTCGGTATCTGTGGTCAGGGGCCATCCGACCATCCTGATTTTGCCGCATGGCTGATGCAGGAGGGAATCGGCTCACTCTCTCTCAATCCGGATTCTGTGGTGGAAACCTGGCAGGCACTTGCCGCCAGACTGAAATAAGACAGAATCACCACCGGTCTGTTTTTTGTCCTACACTGCCGTTGTTTGCCCTTTGGCAAGCAGCGGCAGTGCTGTTTTCAGAACAAGAGGATATGCATGAGTGACTGGATGATTTGGTTTGCCATTGCCTGTGTGCTGGTCGGGCTCGAAATGGCTTCCGGGACTTTTTATCTGTTGATGATTGCCATTGGCGCCGCCGCAGGCGGAATCGCCGCCTTGTTGGGGCTGGATGGCCTGGCGCAATGTGTCGTGGCAGCTCTGCTGGCAGCGATTGCGACCTTTGGGTTGCGTCGCAGTGGCTTCGCTAAAAAAGCGGTGGTCGATGCCAATCGCGACCCGAATGTCAATCTCGATGTCGGTCAGTTACTGGAAGTACATGCGTGGCATGTGGTTGCAGGCGCTGCTGCGACGGCACGCGTACGCTATCGTGGTGCCTTATGGGACGTCGAGCTCGAAGAGGGCGGTCATCCTGTTGCTGGTGCGTTCGTGATTCGTGAAGCGCGTGGCAATCGCCTGATTGTTTCCAACGTCTGATTGCGCGATCCGCAATCAGCCTATCCATTTACGTCAACATCTGGGAGTGCCCATGTTTGGTTCGACTACGACTACCGTTCTTTTTTTGCTGATTGTCGTCATTGTTTTCATCATCAAGACGATCAATGTGGTACCGCAGCAGCATGCCTGGGTTGTCGAGCGTCTGGGCAAATACCATGGCACGCTCGGTCCTGGTCTGAAGATCGTGCTGCCTTTCATCGACCGGATTGCCTACAAGCACTCACTCAAGGAAATCCCGCTGGATGTGCCGATGCAGGTGTGTATCACCAAGGACAACACACAGCTGGAGGTCGATGGCATTCTGTATTTTCAGGTAACCGATCCGATGCGTGCTTCCTACGGTTCGTCCAATTACATTTCCGCGATCTCGCAACTGGCGCAGACCACTTTGCGTTCTGTGATAGGTCGCATGGAACTGGACAAAACATTTGAAGAGCGCGACATGATCAATCATGCGGTCGTCAGCGCGATCGATGAATCCGCAACCAACTGGGGCGTCAAAGTCTTGCGATATGAAATCAAGGATCTGACGCCACCGCGTGAAATCCTGCATGCGATGCAATCCCAGATTACGGCAGAACGTGAAAAGCGTGCGCTGATTGCCGCATCGGAAGGTCGCAAGCAGGAGCAGATCAATATCGCCAATGGTGAGCGCGAAGCCGCGATTGCCCGTTCGGAAGGTGAGAAGCAGGCGGCCATCAACCGCGCACAAGGCGAAGCTTCTGCAATTCTGTCAATTGCGGTCGCAACGGCAGAAGCGATTCGCAAGACTGGTTCTGCCATCCGCGAGCCAGGTGGTGAAGATGCGGTGAACCTGAAGGTGGCAGAACAATATGTCGATGCCTTTGCCAAGCTGGCCAAGACCAATAACTCGATTATCGTGCCAGCCAATCTGAGCGATATGAGCGGTCTGATTGCGACGGCCATGCAAGTAGTGAAATCACAAGGCAAGCCCTGATTCGCTTGGCAGCAGAAAGTAAAACGGCACCAGTTGGTGCCGTTTTTTATGGTGACAGCGCTTAGCGCCGGTTCTGCTTCATGACGGACTGGATTTCACGTTGTGTATCACGTGTGCGCTCGGCATCGCGTTTATCGTGCTGCTTCTTGCCTTTTGCGAGGCCGATTTCGCACTTGATGCGACCACGCTGATAATGCAGATTCAACGGTACCAGCGTATAGCCAGACCGCTCGACCTTGCCGATCAGTTTCTTGATTTCGTCGCCCTTGAGCAGAAGTTTGCGCGTGCGTACCGGATCAGGCTTGATGTGCGTGGAAGCTGTTGCCAGCGGACTGATGTGGGCGCCAAACAGGAAGACTTCTCCCTTGCGGACGATGACATAGGCTTCCTTCAATTGCACGCGGCCATCGCGTATGGACTTGACTTCCCAGCCTTCCAGTACAAGACCCGCCTCAAAGCGCTCCTCGATGAAATAGTCGTGGAAGGCTTTTCTGTTATCAACAATGCTCATGAGTTTCGGCGATGGGTCAGGTAAAATGGCAACTTTGCGATTCTATCAAACGGTTCTATTCGATGGCGGCAGTTCATAAATCGGTCTTGCTCGGTTACAGCGCAGAACAGATGTTCGAGCTGGTTGATCGGGTCGAGGATTATCCTCAGTTTCTTCCCTGGTGTGGCGGCGTCGAGGTCAAAGAACGAACGGAAAACAGCCTGGTTGCCACACTGATTATCAATTTTCACGGCGTCAAGCAAAGTTTCACGACCGAGAACAGAAACGAGCGGCCTGTTTCCATGACGATGAGTTTGCGGGAAGGGCCATTCAAGCACTTGAACGGCACCTGGACGTTCAAGCCTTTGCGCGCCGATGCGTGCAAGATTGATTTCGATCTGGAGTATGAGTTTTCCAATCGCCTTATCGAGTCGATTATCGGCCCCGTGTTCAACATGATCGCAACCAGTTTTGTGGACTCGTTCAGCAAGCGGGCGGAACAGGTCTATGGCTGATTCGACGCCATCGATTCATATCCAGGTCTGCTACGCACGGCCGGAGCAGCAGGTATTGGTCGATCATATTGTGGCAGCAGGCACAACCATCCAACAGGCCATCGAGAGCAGCGGCATTATCGATAAGATGCCGGAAATTGATATTTCAGTGTTTCGCGTAGGGATTTACAGCAAGATCAAGACACTCGATACCATCGTACGGGAGCATGACCGAGTCGAGATTTATCGGCCTCTGATTGCCGATCCCAAGGATTCACGACGTCGGCGAGCGAACAAAACCGAGCGGGAAACAAAAAAGCCGGATTAACCCGGCTTTTTTGTTTTCTGCTGTTGGCGTGATTTACCTGCACTGATCCTTCATTTGTTCCGTGTCTTTCAACGCCTTGGCGCGCTCTTCGTCCGTCATGTAGGTGCGTTCACCGGAAGGCGTAATCTGGCGGATTCGATCACCGGATTCCAGCTGGCGGCGATATTGCGCAATCTGCTCACACGCTTTCTGACGATTTGCCTCTTGCTGCGCTTTTTCTGCATCCTGCTTTTCTTTCTCGGCTGCCTCCGCGCGCCGCTTCAGAAAGGCTTCATTTTTTTCTGCAAGGATGGCATCGGGCTTCGGCCCGGGTGGCGGAGGCGGCCCTTTCAGTTGCAGGCCCGGCGATTTCAGGATGCGGCTGGGCGGCACGGAGGCTGGCGGCGGGGTGTCGGAATACTGTCGCACACCTCTTTCGTCTTGCCAGACGTACTGGGCGGCAGCCGCACCACTGCAGAGCGCGAGGATGACTGTCAGAGAAACGGCGCGTACAGATGGAAAACTCATCAAATTCCTTGGTAGACGGGATATTGCGCAACGTGGACGATGCACCATGAGCCTGATTTTCGTCATGCTTGGAGGGGAAGTCAAATTAGCGACGAAACGACGTTGTTTTGATGCGGACAGCGACGGCACAAAAGGATTTCTGTATAATTCGCTTTTGCGCCAATAGGAAAACACTATGCGTCTCTTACAAAAAGCACTCACATTCGATGACGTGCTGCTGGTACCGGCTTACTCGGACATTCTCCCTAAAGACACTTCCCTTGCCACGCGACTTTCGCGCAACATCACTTTGAATATCCCGCTGCTGTCGGCAGCGATGGATACGGTGACCGAGGCACGTCTGGCGATTGCCATGGCGCAGGAAGGCGGTATCGGCATCATTCACAAAAATCTGACGGCACGTGAACAGGCACGTGAAGTTGCCAAAGTTAAACGCTTTGAATCGGGTGTCGTGCGCGATCCGATCACGATTCCTCCGAATACCAAGATTCGTGACGTGATTGCGCTGTCCGAACAGCATGGCATCAGCGGTTTTCCTGTGGTCGAAGGCAACAAGGTTGTCGGCATCATCACCAACCGCGATTTGCGCTTTGAAGGCGAGCTGGATGCGCCGGTCAGCGCCAAGATGACGCCGAAAGACAAGCTGGTGTACGTCAAGGACGGTGCCGATCTGTCGGAAGCCAAGCGCCTGATGAACAAGCATCGTCTGGAGCGTGTGCTGGTCGTCAACGACGAGTTCGAGCTGCGTGGCCTGATCACCGTAAAGGATATTCAAAAAGCAACCGAACACCCAATGGCGTCCAAGGACGGCCTCGGTAAATTGCGTGTCGGTGCAGCGGTTGGTGTCGGTCCTGACAACGATGAACGTATCGATTTGCTGGTCAAGGCCGGCGTCGATGTCATCGTGGTCGATACGGCACATGGTCATTCCAAGGGTGTACTGGATCGTGTGCGCTGGGTCAAAGACAACTACAAGAATGTGGATGTCATCGGCGGCAACATCGCGACGGCTGCGGCTGCCAAGGCATTGGCAGATCATGGCGCCGATGGCGTCAAGGTCGGTATCGGCCCAGGCTCGATCTGCACCACGCGTATCGTCGCGGGTGTTGGTGTGCCGCAAGTGACGGCGATCTCCAATGTGGCCGAAGCCCTCAAAGGTACGGGTATCCCTTGTATCGCTGACGGCGGCATTCGCTTCTCGGGCGATATCGCCAAGGCACTGGCTGCCGGCGCATCGAGCGTCATGATGGGCAGCATGTTTGCCGGTACCGAGGAAGCGCCGGGCGAAGTGATCCTGTTCCAGGGCCGCAGTTATAAGTCGTACCGTGGCATGGGTAGTCTGGGTGCGATGGCAGAAGGTTCTGCCGATCGTTACTTCCAGGATGCGGCAAACAACGTCGACAAGTTTGTGCCGGAAGGTATCGAAGGCCGCGTGCCATACAAAGGCAGCGCGATTGCGATTCTGTACCAGCTGGTTGGTGGCGTGCGTTCTTCCATGGGTTACTGCGGCTGCGCAACCATCGATGAGTTCCGCGAACGTGCCGAGTTTGTCGAGATCACGTCGGCAGGTATGCGTGAGTCGCACGTACATGACGTGCAGATCACCAAGGAAGCACCAAACTACCGCGCAGACTGATTTGTCGGGCGTTAGAGCATGACCGCGTTGGCAACCGATTCACTGCAGCGGATCGAGCGTCTGGGCAAACATCTGTTTGGTGTCGCGGTTTGTCTGCTGCGCTTTGACGAGGCGCTGGCGTCTGAACTGAATTGGGCACAGCACTCTGCTGCGCACGTATTCAGCACGACCCAGGCCGTCGAGCGCGATAGCTTGCAGATATTGCCGACGCAATCGTCACCATTTCAGCCTGCGCTGGGTAAAGTCGATCAGATGGATGTGCGATTTTATCTGTCGCATCCGGTGCGAAATGCGACAGGCAGGGTCGTGGGGGCGTTGGCATTGATCCATGATCGCCCGCGCGCCTTTACTGCTGGTGATCGCCTCCTGCTGGAAGATCTGTTGGCATTGATCGAACGCCAGCTTCACTGAAGCAAATTTTTTGATCACGTTTTCTGAAACAAATCGTTCCCTACTGACCCGTAAAGTTATTTCCATGCATTCGAAAATTCTCATCCTCGATTTCGGTTCGCAAGTGACCCAGCTGATTGCACGTCGCGTGCGCGATGCAGGCGTGTTTTCGGAAGTGTTTCCGTACGATGTGAGTGACGAGTTCGTCAAGGAATATGGCGCAGCAGGTGTCATTCTTTCCGGCGGTCCCAATTCGGTGATCGAAGGCGATACGCCACGTGTACCGCAGGCGGTGTTTGAACTGGGCGTCCCGGTGCTCGGAATCTGCTATGGCATGCAGGCGATGGCCGAGCAGTTGGGTGGCAAGGTCGAAAACGGTCTGGTGCGTGAATTCGGTTACGCCGAAGTGCGGGCACATGGTCACACCGCCTTGCTCAAGGAAATCAGCGATTTCACCACGCCGGAAGGCTACGGCATGCTGAAGGTCTGGATGAGCCACGGTGACAAGGTCAACGCCATGCCGCCAGGTTTCAAGCTGATGGCGTCCACGCCAAATTGCCCGATCGCCGGTATGGCCGACGAAGATCGTCGTTTCTATGCCTTCCAGTTTCATCCGGAAGTCACGCATACAGTGCAGGGCGAAGCAATCCTTGGCCGCTTCGTACATGAAATCTGCGGCTGCAAGTCCGACTGGAACATGCCCGATTACATTTCGGAGGCGGTCGAAAAGATTCGTGAACAGGTTGGTACCGATCACGTGATTCTCGGTCTGTCGGGTGGTGTCGACAGTAGCGTTGCGGCGGCACTGATCCATCGTGCGATTGGGGATCAACTTACCTGCGTCTTCGTTGATCATGGCCTGTTGCGCCTCGACGAAGGCAAGATGGTGATGGACATGTTCGGCAAAAACCTGGGCGTGAAAGTCATCCATGTCGATGCGACCGAACAATTCATGGGCAAGCTGGCAGGCGTCACCGATCCCGAAGCCAAGCGCAAGATCATCGGCGCGGAATTCGTCGAAGTGTTTCAGGCAGAAGCCGGCAAGCTCAAGGATGCCAAGTGGCTGGCGCAGGGCACGATCTATCCCGACGTGATCGAAAGTGCCGGCAAGGGCAAGAAGGGGGCGCATACGATCAAGAGCCACCACAATGTTGGTGGCTTGCCGGAAACGCTGAACCTCAAACTGCTGGAGCCGCTGCGCGAATTGTTCAAGGACGAAGTCCGCAAGCTTGGCGTGGCACTCGGTCTGCCACACGAGATGGTCTATCGTCATCCGTTCCCCGGTCCTGGTCTTGGTGTGCGTATCCTCGGTGAAGTCAAGATGGAATATGCCGACCTGCTGCGTCGGGCCGATGCCATCTTCATCGAGGAATTGCGCAATACGCCAATCCCGCTGGCGGCCGAACTGGCAGCGGGTGAGGGACATGGGGCTTTCCACAAAAACTGGTATGACGCGACAAGCCAGGCGTTTGCCGTGTTCCTGCCGGTCAAGTCGGTGGGCGTCATGGGCGATGGACGTACCTACGAATACGTGGTCGCATTGCGTGCCGTCCAGACGCTGGATTTCATGACGGCCCATTGGGCGCATCTGCCTCACGATCTGCTGGGCAAGGTGTCGAACCGCATCATCAATGAAGTGCGCGGTATCAATCGTGTGGTCTACGATATTTCGGGCAAACCTCCCGCGACCATCGAGTGGGAGTAAGTTTCCCTGTTGCGAGCGTATTGTTCGCCAAGTGATGCATGATGAAAGCCCTGTCTTAGCAGGGCTTTCTATTTTGGATGTGTGGAAATCAGTATGGAAATTAAAGTCAATTTTCTCGACAAGCTTCGTCTCGAAGCCAAGTTCGACGACTTCACGGTGATCGCCGATCAGCCGATTCGCTACAAGGGTGATGGCTCCGCACCCGGCCCCTTTGATTACTTTCTGGCGTCCTCCGCGTTGTGTGCCGCGTACTTCGTCAAGCTGTACTGCAACACGCGCAACATCCCGACCGACAATATCCGTTTGTCACAAAACAATATCGTCGATCCGGAAGACCGTTACAAACAGATTTTCAAGATTCAGGTGGAGTTGCCAGCCGATATTTCGGAGGCGGACCGACGCGGTATTCTTCGTTCCATCGATCGTTGTACGGTCAAGAAGGTGGTGCAGACGGGCCCGGATTTTGTGATTGAAGAAGTCGAGAATCTGGATGCCGATGCGCAGTCCCTGCTGACTTTGCAGCCTGCAGCCGATGCGGCGACCTACATTGCCGGCAAGGATCTGCCGCTGGAGCAAACCATCGCCAATATGTCGGCGCTGTTGATGAATCTGGGCATCAAGATTGAAATTGCCTCGTGGCGTAACATCGTGCCGAACGTATGGTCGTTGCATATTCGCGATGCGCACTCGTCGATGTGCTTTACCAATGGCAAGGGCGCAACGAAGGAAAGCGCACTGGCGTCTGCGTTGGGCGAGTACATCGAGCGTCTCAGCAACAATCATTTTTACGCGGGTGCATTCTGGGGCGAAGAAATTGCCAATGCGGCTTTCGTGCATTACCCGGACGAACAATGGTTCAAGCCCGGTCGCAAGGATGCATTGCCGAAGGAAATCCTCGATGACTACACGCGTCCGATTTACGACCCGGACGGCGAGTTGCGGGGATCGCACCTGATCGATACCAACTCGGGGAATGCAAAACGCGGCATCTGTTCATTGCCATTCGTTCGCCACTCGGATGGTGAGGTTGTGTACTTCCCATCCAATCTGGTCGAGAACCTGTACGCCAGCAACGGCATGAGTGCCGGTAACACGCTGGCGGAAGCGCAGGTGCAATGTCTGTCGGAAATTTTCGAGCGTGCAGTCAAACGGGAAATTCTGGAAGGCGAGATTGCCTTGCCGGATGTGCCACAGGATGTGCTTGCGAAGTATCCGGGTATCGTGGCGGGAATCAAAGGGCTGGAAGAGCAGGGCTTTCCAGTGCTGGTCAAGGATGCATCGCTCGGTGGCGTATACCCTGTGATGTGTGTGACCCTGATGAATCCACGGACGGGTGGTGTGTTTGCCTCGTTCGGTGCGCATCCGAGTCTGCAAGTGGCACTGGAGCGCAGCCTGACCGAACTGATGCAGGGACGCAGCTTTGAAGGATTGAATGACTTGCCACGGCCAACCTTCGCCAGCGAAGCGGTGACCGAACCCTACAACTTTGTCGAACATTTCATCGACTCCAGCGGAGTCGTGTCCTGGCGTTTTTTCAGCGCCAAGGCGGACTATGAGTTCGTCGAATGGGATTTTTCCGGGCAAGGGGATGACTCGAATGTACAGGAGGCACAAACCTTGCTGGGTATTCTTGAAGGCATGGGCAAAGAGGTTTACACGGCGGTCTACGATCAACTCGGTGCAACCGCCTGTCGCATTCTGGTGCCCGGCTATTCGGAAGTGTATCCGGTGGAAGATCTGGTCTGGGACAACACCAACAAGTCATTGCTGTTCCGTGAAGATATCCTGAACCTGCATCGTCTGAGTGATGATGCACTGAAGGCATTGCTTGATCGGCTGGAAAACAATGAGCTTGATGAGTACGGTGATGTCGCAACGCTGATCGGGATCGAGTTTGACGAGAACACAGACTGGGGACAGCTAACCGTTCTTGAACTGAAATTGCTGATTCATCTGGCCCTGAAGCAATTTGAAGATGCGCATGAACTGGTGGGTGCCTTCCTGCAATACAACGACAACAGCGTGGAGCGCGGCTTGTTCTATCAGGCCATGAACGTTGTTCTGGAAGTACTGCTCGACGATGAGATGGAGCTGGACGATTACGTCATCAATTTCCGTCGCATGTTTGGCAACGCACGAATGGATGCCGTGCTGGGATCGGTGGAGGGAAGTGTACGGTTCCATGGCCTGACACCAACCAGCATGCAGCTGGAAGGACTTGATCGTCATCAACGTCTGCTCGACAGCTACAAGAAGCTGCATGCGGCACGTGCCAAAACGATCGCAAGCCGGGACGAATAAACGGTCGCACGACCATGGAAACGGATCGCGAATCCATACAGGTAGCACGGATGAACATTGAAAAGTTGCGGGGCGTACTCGAACAGAAGCAGGTCTTTGTCTACTTTGGTTCTGTACTGATCGCAACCATGGTTGCGATGTCGACGTCTGGCACAACGGCAGCTGAAGGCGCCATCAATCCTGCTTTGGGATTCATGCTTTTCGTGACTTTCTTGCAGGTACCGCTGGCTGAACTTGGTCAAGCGCTCAGGCAAATCCGCTTTTTGCTCATACTGCTGATCGTCAACTTTGTCCTGATCCCGGTTCTGGTTTTGACGCTGGTCGGTTTTTTCCTTGATGATCCGATGTTACGCCTCGGTGTCATGTTGGTGTTGCTGGCTCCCTGTATCGACTATGTCGTGACGTTCTCGCATCTGGGGCGCGCTGATGCCCGTCTTTTGCTGGCAACGACACCTGTACTTCTCATCGTCCAGATGCTGATGTTGCCTGTCTACTTAGGACTGATACTGGGCAAGGATGTTGCTCGCTACATAGAAGCAGGACCATTTGTGCATGCGTTTGCATGGTTGATTGCCGTCCCGCTGGTTCTCGCAGGATTGACGCAGCTGTATGCCAGGAAAAGCAGAGTGGGTAAGCAGTTGAGCCAGATGTTGGGGCTGATGCCGGTTCCGGCTACAGCACTTGTTCTGTTCATCGTGATCATTGCCGTCCTGCCGCAGATCGGACCTGCGATTGACGCAGTAACCAAGGTATTGCCTGTCTATGTGACGTATGCTGTACTTGCACCGGTGATCGGATGGTGGATTGCACGGCGAATGAAGCTGGATGCGCCATCATCGCGTTCGGTGGCCTTCAGCGCAGCCACGCGTAACTCGCTGGTCGTATTGCCTCTTGCGTTGGCCGTACCCGGTGCGATTCCCGTTTTGCCTGCGATTATCGTTGCCCAAACACTGGTCGAGCTGATCAGTGAGCTCGTCTATATGCGTGTGATCGCGCGATGGGGTGGCGGGGAACGTACGCCACAACGAACAGACATTTGAAGGAGAACAGGATGGGGTGGCTCTATCTGGTGCTGGCAGGTTTGTGTGAAATCTTCTACGCAGCAGCAATGCCCAGAACGGATGGATTTACCAAGCTCTGGCCCAGTCTGTTTTGCGCGTTGTTCATTGGATTGAGCATGTATCTGCTTTCCCTTGCCACGCGTTCGATTCCTGTAGGGACGGCATATGCGGTATGGGTTGGCATCGGTGCGATCGGCACGGCAATCTATGGAATGACCGTACTGGGAGAAGACAGGAGCCTGTTGCGGATGCTGTGTTTCGGCCTGATTCTCGCCGGGATTGTGGGACTGAAACTGGTCTCCCAGGATCGCCCGCAATGACAACCCCTCAAGAGAACTGCTCGTTAAATTCCGATTGAAGCCTCCACGCCGATGGAGGCTTTTTCTTGTGTGACAGCAAACGCAGAGGTGAGTTGATATCATGCGCCATCACTTATTGTTAACGCGCCATGATCCAGATCGATTCAAAATTGCCGGATGTCGGCACGACCATCTTTACCCGCATGTCCGTTCTCGCCCAGCAGTATGGGGCGGTCAATCTTGGACAGGGATTTCCTGATTTCGATTGCGATCCCTTGTTGCTGGAACGGATGCAGTCCGCCTTGCTGCATGGGCATAACCAGTACGCGCCCATGGCCGGTGTGCCAGCATTGCGCGAAGAGATCAGCCGACAGATCGCGTCGTTGTACGGTCGTACTTATGATGCCGCAACAGAGATCACGATTACCGCAGGTGCCACGCAAGCGATTCATACGGCGATCAGCATCCTGGTGCAACCCGGGGACGAAGTGATTCTCTTCGAGCCTGCCTACGACAGTTACGACCCGTCGATTCGTTTGAATGGGGGTGTGCCGGTTCGCGTGCGTCTGCATGCGCCCGACTACAGACCGGACTGGGAGGCCGTGCGCGCAGCATTGTCGTCACGTACACGCGCCATCATCATCAATACGCCGCACAATCCAACCGCGCGTCTGTGGACGGCACAGGATATGCAGACCTTGGCCGAGCTGATCAAGGACACAAATGTTGTCGTCATCAGTGACGAAGTCTATGAACACATGATTTTTGATGGTGCGCGTCACGAGAGTGTGGCGCGTCATCCTGCACTGGCCGCACGTGCCTTTGTCATTTCTTCATTCGGCAAGGCATTCCATGTAACGGGTTGGAAGATTGCCTATTGCTGCGCACCGCTTGATCTGATGCGGGAGTTTCAGAAAGCGCATCAGTTCATCGTGTTCTGCACGCACGCGCCTTCACAATACGCGCTGGCCGACTACCTGCCGCAAGGTGCCCACTTGCAGCTGGCGTCGTTCTACCAGCGCAAGCGGGATCTGTTCTTGAATGCCGTCGCAGACTGCGGTCTGCAATGGCTGCCATCGCAGGGCAGCTTCTTCGTGTCGGCCAGCTTTGCGCATCTGGAAAAGCAGGGCGATTGGCCTGCCTTGGCATTTGCAGAATGGCTGACCCGCGAGGTCGGTGTTGCATGCATACCGCTTTCTTCTTTCTATCACGATGGTTTCGACGAAAAGGTCGTTCGCTTCTGTTTCGCCAAGAAAGACGAAACCTTGCAGGAAGCGGCCAGTCGGTTACAGCGTTTAAAGACCATGATGGTCTGAGTCTGAGCATGATGCTCGGTACGCGCTGCAAGCAATTGATGCATGGGCATCCCGCCTGATTCGTTGCCGTATCAGAAATCGTTCGTTCTTCCTGCTGCCGCTGAATGGTTTGCAGGTTGTTCAACTGCAGCGCGAAGAGTTGCATGGATGAACAAAAAAAAGTAAAATGAGAACAATTCTTATTTGCGATTCTGTGAATCTCGCTTTTCGTTGACTCAGACCGATGTGCGCTTCTGCCGTCGGCTTTTTTTTGATACCCATGTCTTCCACTCAAGATGTTTCACCGTCCGCTTCCCGTCGTACGCCTTTCTCGCGCCGTCTGATCTGGATTGCGCTGGCACTGCTGTTCATTGGTCTCGCATTGTTCCTGCTATTGCGTTCCAAGGAAAATCCGGCACAAGGACCTAATCCATGGCGCGGGCCGGTTGCAGTACGCGTTGAGCCGGCACGGCAGGAAAATTTTGAAGTGAAGATTCAGGCGATCGGTACCGTGACGCCTTATGTCGGGGTGACCGTGCGCAGTCGTGTCGATGGCGAGCTGGCACGTGTTCTGGTGCGCGAGGGACAGCAGGTCGAGAAAGGTCAGTTGCTGGCAGAGATCGATCCGCGACAGTATCGCGTGCAACTGGCGCAGGCGGAAGGGCAGAAACAGCAGAATCTTGCGCAACTGAAAAATGCCGAGAGCGAGCTGGCGCGCTATCAGCAGTTATTCAAACAGGACTCGATCGCGCGCCAGCAACTGGAGCGTCAGGAAGCATTGGTGCAGCAATTGCGTGGCACCCAGCAGTCCGATCAGGCGCAGGTCGATAACGCCAGGCTGCAGCTTTCCTATACACGTATCGAGGCGCCGATTGCCGGTCGTGTCGGCTTGCGTCGCGTGGATATGGGCAATCTTGTTACGGCGAATGACGCCAATGGTTTGTTTACGCTGTTACAGATGCAGCCGATCGCCGTGCAGTTCAACGTGCCGGAAACACAGGTCGAACAATTGCGTGCCGCACATGCAGCCAAGAAGCCGCCTGTTGCCGAAGCATGGGATCGCAACATGCGTGATCGTCTGGCGCAAGGACGACTCGATACGCTGGACAACCAGATCGATGTGGCAACCGGCACCCTGCGTCTGAAAGCGCGTTTTGAAAATGTGGATGATCGCCTGTTCCCGAACCAGTTCGTCAATCTGCGTCTTGCGCTCGAAACCTTGAACGACGTCATCACCATTCCTTCCGATGCCATTCAGCATGCATCCCGCGGCAGCTATGTGTATGTGGTCAAGGATGGCAAGGCACGGGTGCGTACGGTGGAGCTCGGTCCGTCCAGTGATGGACGTATCGTGGTCCTGAAGGGCATTGCCAAGGATGAGGCGGTCGTGCTGGAAGGTCTGGACCGCCTGGAAGAAGGCAAGGAAGTGATTCTGGTCGAGGCCGGGAGCGCTGCATCTGCGACACCGGCTGCGACGACCGCGCACTGATCCGGCATGCAGATTTCCCGCGCATTCATTCTGCGGCCGGTTGCGACCTCGCTGCTCATGCTGGCTATTCTGATCGCCGGTTTGCTGGCTTATCGACTGTTGCCGGTATCGGCACTACCGCAAGTTGATTATCCGGTGATTCAGGTGTTTACCTATCAGCCGGGGGCCAGTCCCGATGTGACGGCGCGTACGGTCACGGCGCCGCTGGAGCGTCGTCTCGGGCAGATTCCCGGCTTGCAGCAAATGTCATCCACCAGCTCTGGTGGGGTGTCGGTCATCACCTTGCGCTTTGCGCTGGAAGTGAAGATGGGCGTGGCAGAACAGGACGTGCAGGCAGCCATTCAGACGGCAGCCAGCTTGTTGCCGGGTGATTTGCCGACGCCACCGATCTATCGCAAGGTCAATCCGGCCGATGCGCCGATCATGACGCTGGCGATCCGTTCCGATACCTTGCCGTTGCCTGCCGTCGTCGATCTGGTCGAGACGCGCATGGCGCAAAAATTGTCGCGTTTGCCGGGCGTCGGTCTGGTCAGCCTGGCGGGCGGTCAGCGTCCGGCGATTCGGGTGGAAGCCAATGCCCGCGCATTGGCGTCAGCCGGTCTGAGCCTGGAACAATTGCGCACCGCGATTGCGCAAGCCAACAGCAACCAGCCAAAAGGGAGCTTTGACGGTGCGACGCGTTCGACGATGCTGGATGCCAATGACCAACTGCGCTCCATCGAGGAATATCGCAAGCTGATCGTCGCCTGGGAAAACGGTGCACCCTTGCGACTGGAGGATATTGCCAAGGTATCAAATGGCGCGGAGGATCGTTTTCTCGCAGCGTGGGCAGGCAATGCCTGTGAGCGCAATACGGAAAAGGCTGCAGAGAAAGAGACGGAAAAGCGCGCAGCCTGTGATGTCTATCCCGCCGTACTGCTGAATATTCAGCGCCAGCCCGGTGCCAATGTCATTCATGTGGCGGATCGGGTGCGCGAGTTGCTGCCGCAACTGAGGGCCACGCTGCCGGCATCGGTCAAGGTGGAAATCATGTCCGATCGCACCGAGAGTATCCGTGCTTCGGTGCGCGGCGTGCAACATGAGTTGCTGTTTGCAATTGCACTGGTCGTAATTGTGACGTTTGTATTCCTGCGTACGCTGCCTGCAACCATCATTCCGAGTGTTGCCGTGCCGTTGTCGCTGGTCGGTACTTTTGTGGCGATGTATCTGCTCGGTTACTCTCTCAATAACCTTAGTTTGATGGCACTGACGATTGCAACCGGCTTTGTGGTTGACGATGCGATCGTGATGCTGGAAAACATTGCACGACATCGCGAGGCCGGCGCCGGGCCGCTGCAAGCGGCACTGGAAGGCGCGCGCGAAATCGGCTTTACCCTGATCTCGCTGACGGTTTCGCTGGTGGCGGTCTTGATTCCTTTGCTGTTCATGGCAGATGTGGTCGGACGGATGTTCCACGAATTTGCCGTCACGCTGGCGATTGCCATTGGTATTTCGCTGATCGTGTCGCTGACGCTGACACCGATGATGGCGGCGCGCATGCTCAAGCACGCACCGTCCCATGGCCGGAGTGCAGAAGGCGGGCATGGCCCGCGCGACTGGCTCAGCAGCACGATCGATCGTTACGCGTATGCGCTGGATTGGGTGCTGGCGCGCCAGTCGCTCGCCTTGCTGGTCATGGCCTGTACGTTGTTGCTGACGGTACTGCTCTATCTGGCCGTGCCCAAGGGATTTTTCCCGGTGCAGGACAGTAGTGCGATTCAGGTCGTGACAGAAGCGCCGCAAAGCATTTCATTCTCGGCAATGGCAGATCGTCAGCAAGCATTGGCCGATGCCTTGCTCAAGGTGGATGGCGTGGTGGGCATTTCGTCCTTTATCGGCGTGGATGGCAACAATGCGACGCTCAATAGTGGTCGCATGCTGATCACGCTGGCGCCGCATGCGGACCGTAGCTTATCCGCAGGCGCGTTGATCGACAGCCTGCGCGAACGTGCGCGTGAAGTATCCGGTATTGCAGCCTGGTTCCAGCCGGTACAGGAGCTGGGCATGGAAGATCGCATCAGCCGCACGCAATATCAGTTCACGCTGAGCTCACCGGATCGCAAGGAGCTGTCAACTTGGACGCACACTATGCTCTCGGCCTTGCAGCAGCGTCCTGAACTGACCGATGTTGCGGCCAATCTGCAGACCGATGGCTTGCAGGCATTTGTCGAGATTGATCGTGATGCCGCGTCACGTCTTGGCTTGCGTGTCGGTGATGTGGCAACGGCATTGCAGAATGCCTTTGGCCAGCGTCAGATCAGTACCCTGTTCACCCATGCGAGCCAGTATCGTGTCGTGATCGAAACGGACGATGCAAAAGGTGGAGGCTTGCGTGCGCTGGAAGGGATTTATGTTGTGCCAAGCAGCAGCGTGGCAACGTCCGGCACGACGGCGGCAACGGCGGCCAACATCACGTATGGCACGCCGGTACCGTTGACATCGGTAGCACGTGTGGTTGAGAGGAAAGCACCGCTGGCGATTGATCATCAGGGACAATTCCCGGCGGTGACGATGTCCTTCAATCTGGCTGCCGGCAAGTCGCTGGGGGACGCGGTCGCGGCGGTTGAGGCCACCAAGGCAGAGATTGGATTGCCCGCATCGGTCGAGCTGGCATTTCAGGGTGCAGCCGAGGCATTCCGCAGTTCGCTGTCGAATACCTTGTGGCTGATTCTGGCAGCGGTGGTTGTCATGTATCTGGTGCTCGGCATGTTATATGAAAGTGCCGTGCATCCACTGACGATTCTTTCAACCCTGCCGTCGGCAACTGTCGGTGCATTGCTGGCTTTGCTGCTGATGGGGCGTCCGCTGGATCTGATTGCGGTCATCGGTATTGTTCTGCTGATCGGTCTGGTCAAGAAAAACGGCATCATGATGGTGGATTTTGCGCTGGATGCGCAGCGCCGTCTGAACATGACGCCGGCAGAAGCAATCCGTCGTGCCGCTTTGCTGCGCTTTCGTCCGATTCTGATGACGACACTGGCGGCCTTGTTTGGCGCCGTTCCGCTGATGCTGGCCAGCGGTTCCGGCGCAGAATTGCGTCAGCCATTGGGTATCGTGATGGTTGGTGGCTTGATCGTCAGTCAGGTTCTGACCCTGTTTACCACGCCGGTCGTTTATCTGGCTTTTGATCGTCTTGGCAGAAGCCAGGCGCAATCAGCCGCAAATCAGCCGCAACGGCCTGACGAGTGAACGTGCCTCAATGAACGCGATTGCTCGTCTTTTTATTCGTCGGCCGATTGCCAGCATCATGCTGGCAATTGCGATTGTGCTGGCCGGCATGCTGGCCTGGCGCCTGTTGCCGGTGGCGCCGTTGCCGGCAGTTGATTTTCCCGTCATTCAGGTCACTGCCAACCTGCCGGGTGCCAGCCCGGAGAGTATGGCGGCCACGGTTGCCGGTCCGCTCGAGCGTGCGCTCGGCAGTATTGCCGGCATCATGCGCTTGCAGTCGAGCAGCAATCAGGGCGCAACACGTGTGACGATCGAGTTCGAGCTGGATCGCAATATCGATGAAGCGGCACGCGAAGTGCAGGCTGCGATCAATGCCGTGCGCGGGCAATTGCCATCGGGCATGCGTGACAATCCCAGCTATATCAAGGTCAATCCGTCGCAAGCGCCGATCATGGCGCTGGCTCTGAGCTCGGAGCGCCTGCCTTCTTCCGCACTGTATGACAGTGCATCCACGGTGTTGGCGCAAAAAATCGCGCAAGTGATTGGCGTGGGTGAAGTGCGCGTCGATGGTGCCTCGTTGCCAGCCGTACGTGTGCAGATCGATCCGGGCGCATTGGCGCATCGTGGTCTGGCATTGGAAGATGTGCGAGCAGCCATTGCACAAGCCAATGCGTGGCGACCATTGGGTACGGTGGAACAGGATGACAGGCGCTGGCAGATTGCCTTGTCATCGTCCATGCACTCGGCATCCGACTTTGCCAAACTGGTGGTCTATCGTCATAACGATGCGGTCGTGCGTTTATCGGATGTGGCAGAAGTCAGCGATTCGGTGGAAAACCGCTATGCAAGCGGCTATCACAACGACCGTGCGGCGGTGATCATGCTGATCAATCGTCGTGCCGACGCCAACATCGTGGAAACAATCGATGCGATTCAGGCCCAGATGCCGCAATTGCAGGCGCTGGTGCCGGCGGAAGCACGACTGAGTGTCGTGATGGATCGTTCACCGGGCATTCGCGCTACCTTGCATGAGGCGCAACTCACGCTGATGTTGTCGTGTCTGCTGGTGATGCTGGTGGTGTGGGCATTTCTTGGTAGTTTGCGCACGGCACTGATTCCGGCGATTGCCTTGCCGGTATCACTGATCGGTACCTTCGGCGTCATGTGGTGGCAGGGATTTTCGCTGAACAATCTGTCCCTGATGGCGTTGATCGTTGCTGCCGGCTTGGTGGTGGATGACGCCATCGTTGTGCTGGAGAACGTGCAGCGGCATATCGAACAGGAGAGGGAGCGAGGCAAGAGCGCGCAGGGCGGTGGACGTCGTGCGGTGTTCCGTGCCGCATTGCGCGGTGCCGGTGAGGTTGGCTTTACCTTGTTGGCGATGAATCTGGCGCTGGTTGTCGTGTTTCTCTCGATCCTGTTCATGGGCGGCGTGATCGAACGTCTGTTCCGTGAGTTCTCGGTCACGCTGGCGGCGGCCATGCTGATTTCTCTCGCCGTATCGGTGACGCTGACGCCGGCATTGTGTGCGCATGCCTTACCGGCACAACCGCCCAGGCCCGGACGACTTTCGCGACTGGCACTGGATATGTTTCATGATCTGCAGGCAGCATATGCGCGTACGCTGGACTGGGCCTTGCGTTGGCGCATATTTACCTTGCTGATTTTTCTTGCTTCGATCGGGTTGAATGTCTGGTTGTATGTCGCGATTCCCAAAGGTTTGTTGCCGCAACAGGATACCGGGCAACTGAGTGGCTTCGTGCGTGGCGACGATGGCTTCTCGTATCAGATCATGCAGCCAAAAATTGAGGAATACCGCAAGCTGCTGGTCAGTGATCCGGCGATTGCCGATGTGACGGGTACCAGTGGCGGTAGTGGCGGCCTGACCAACTCGTGGTTTCGCATTCGTCTGAAACCATTGGCAGAGCGTGGCGAGTCGGCATCGGATGTGGTGACACGGCTTCGCAGCAAGGCGCCGCAGATACCGGGCGGCGTGCTGATCTTGTACGTGGATCAGGACATTCGTCTGACCAATCGCGGCGGCGACGGTGAATACATCTTTGTCATGCGATCCGATTCGCTGGAGGACTTGCGTAAATGGACGCGTCCGGTTGGCAAGGCGCTGGAAGCCTTGCCGGAACTGGTCAACGTGAATATTCCCGGTGGTGAAGATGCGCAACGCGTAACACTCAATATTGATCGCGAAGCAGCGCGTCGACTGGGCGTGCGCATGGAGGCAATCTCGGCGGCATTGAACAATTCGTTCTCGCAGCGTCAGGTGGCGACCTTGTATGACGAACTGAATCAGTATCGTGTGGTGATGGAGCTTGATCCGCGTTTTGGCGCCGAGCCAACTGCGCTGGAGCAATTGCAGGTCTTTGCTGCAAACGGATCGCGAGTGCCGCTGTCGGCGATTGCAAAGTGGAGCTTTGGTCTGGCGACAGATCGTGTCTTTCACGACAGCCAGTTTGCTGCGTCTGGCATCGAGTATGGTGTCGCCCCGGGCTTCAGCCTGCAGGAAGCGCAAGCTGCCATCGAGCGCGCGATGGCAGCCATCACCTTGCCCTCCAATATTTATACCGGACAGGCAGCAGAAGATGACAACAGCCTGCAGGCAACGCTCAAACGGCAGCCATGGCTGATCCTTGGCGTGCTGGTGACCGTTTATCTGGTGCTGGGTATCTTGTATGAAAGCACGCTGCATCCGTTGACGATTCTGTCGACCTTGCCGTCGGCGGGCCTGGGGGCGTTGCTCGCGTTGAAATTGACGGACACCGAATTCAGTCTGATTGCCTTGCTGGGTCTGTTCCTGCTGATTGGTGTGGTGATGAAGAATGCGATTCTGATGATCGACTTCGCTTTGTCTGCCGAACGCGAACGCGGTCTGTCTCCTTTCGATGCCATTCGTGAAGCCGCGCAGCGTCGTTTGCGTCCGATTCTGATGACCAATCTGGCGGCGCTGCTGGGTGCCGTGCCCTTAGTCCTCGGCATGGGGGAGGGATCGGAAATGCGCCGTCCGCTTGGTATCGCCATCATCGGTGGTCTGGCGGTCAGTCAGTTGCTGACGCTGTACACCACGCCTGCCGTTTATCTGTTGCTCGAGCGCGTGCGCCAACGTGTCTTGCGCAAACACACCGATTCATCGGTGGTTTCTTCATGATTGATCTTGCCATGACTACTTCACGTTCCCTGTCACGTCTTGTTGCGTTGCGACGGACGATTTTGTTTGCCGCGTTGCCGATCGCGATCCTGAGCGGCTGTGCAGTCGGGCCGGATTATGTGAAACCGGACGTCGAACTGTCACCGGCTTTTCGTCATCAGGATGGCTGGCAGGCAACGGCCACCTTGCTTGAGAAACAGGACCACACAACTGTGCAGCATACGTGGTGGTCTGTTTACGCCGATGAGGATCTTGATCGTCTGATGCGGGACGTCGCCAAGAGCAACGCCACGCTGGCGCAGTCCGAGGCGCAATGGCGCCAGGCCCGCGCCCTGATCGGCTCTGCCCGCGCATTGGGCATGCCGGTCGTTGACGCGTCGCTGGCACGTACCCGTAGTGGTGGTAACACGACTGCGACCAGCAATCTGTACAGCGCTCGTCTGGATGTGTCATGGATGCCCGATCTGTGGGGACGCGTGGCTCGCCAGCGTGAAGCGGCACTGGCCGATACGCAGGCCTATGCTGCCTTGCATGATGCCGCGCGTCTTGCCTTGCAACTGGAAGCGGCACAAGGCTACGTACGCGTCCGCGCATTGGATCAGCAGGCAGCCTTGCTGGCTCGCGCGCTGACGGCGTATGAACGTTCTTTGGAACTGACGCGCCATCAATATGATGCGGGCTTTGTTGCGCGCGCGGACGTGATTCAGGCGGAAACGCAGTTGCAGGCTTTACGCACCCAGATATCGGCCAACAAGCGTCAACGTACGCTGGAAGAACACGCGCTGGCAACGCTGGCGGGCAGTACCCCCGCGCAATGGCGACTTGCGGTGAAGGATGTACCGTTGCCACAAGCACCTGTCGTGCCGCCGGTCTTGCCATCGGCACTGTTGATCCAGCGGCCGGATATCGCAGCGGCAGAGCGTCAGGTTGTTTCTGCCAATGCGCGTGTTGGCGTGGCGCAGAGTGCATGGTTGCCGGACTTGACGCTTGGCGCTTCCGGTACTTTGCGTGCTGGCGGGTGGGAGGCCTTGTGGGATGCGCCCACACGCATCTGGTCGGCCGGGCCGTCACTGGCAGCAACCTTGTTTGATGGCGGTACGCGCCGTGCCGCGCGGGAACAGGCGATTGCGGTGTATGACGAGCGTGCCGCTGCCTGGCGTGCTGCTGTCTTGCAAGGTGTGCGCGAAACCGAAGATGCGTTGGCCTCGCTGGCGTTGCTGGCGGTGCAGGATGCCCAGCAGCAGCAACTGGTCCAGCTGGCAAGCGAGAATGAGGCGGTGGTCACCAATCGCTATCAGGCTGGCGAGATCACTTTCCTCGAAGTGGCAACAGCACAAAATCTGGCACTGGACAGTCGGCGTACGGCGCTTGATGTGCAGGCATCACGTTTGACGGCAAGCATGCAACTGGTTGCGGCGCTGGGTGGCGGCTGGACGGGTGTCAACGAGGATGGTTCACTCAACGACTGAAGCGATTATGGGCAGGGCAATGTCATGCCATGCTGTGCAGTCATGTCGTCACATGCTCATGGCTGCTTCCACCAGGGGCTTGGCCCAGTCTGGTGTTTTCTTCAGGTCTTCCAAGGCAAGTGGCCATTGCAGCTTGCCATGCTCCATTGCCAATACCAGTTGCGGATCAGGAATCGTATCGCCAGTCGCCACATCGGTGCTGTTGTCATAGGCCCGCAATTGCGCCAGATGCGGCATCAGCCCGATCAGATTGGCGAAGGCCGTGGTGCAGCGCTCTCTGATTTTTTCTTCCGGAATGTCATGTCCGCCGATCGCCACACGTGTCTTGACGCGGGCGATATGCTGTTCTGCAGAAGCCAGTCCGCAAAACCAGATCAGCACATCATGGGTATCGCAGGCCTGCAGAAGTTTGGCAGGGATGGAATGACCGCCCAGCGTGGTTTCAAACGCAAAGCTGCGGCGGTTTGCAACGGCCTCATCGAGGCGGCGTACGCCTTCATTCCAGGCAGCGATATTCGCATCGGTTTGCGTGCAATGCGTGGCCGCCATCAACTCGCGTGCAAAAGTATCCGGATTGAACCATGCCAGACCTGCACGGGTGAGCAGATAGCCACCAATCGAGCTTTTGCCTGCACCATTGACGCCGGCCAGCACATACAGGACCGGCTTTGCCATCAATAGCTGCTACCGGCTTTGAGTTTGCCGTCGAGTTGCAATGGCTGATTCATCAAGCTACGCAGACGATCACCCGCATCATCAGTATTCAGGGATGCCAGACGTTCGTCAAAGCGTTTGCGCAAGGCATCCAGCGTGGCCGGCACGTGAGCCTGTGCGGCCTGAATCGCAGCGACCATGGCGCGATATTCGCTGGTGGAAAGGATGACCGCTTCCGGCGCATTGTGATTGGTGACCAGAACCTTGCCGTGGTGCGAGACGGTTTGCATCACCCCACGCCAGCCGTGTTTTTTGACATCGGAGGCTGCCGTGCGAGGCAAGGTTTCGAGTGCTGCTGGTGCAAGGGGAGAGGTCATGACCGGCTCCATAAATGAATGAATTGCTTCTATTGTACCCAAAATGGCAAAAATGGGTAAATTTTGGACAAAAAGGGAAATTAGGGAATTCCGTTGCGTTGTTTAAACGTGGAACAATTGCGAGCGTCATTATGTTGTTATTCAGAACAGCGAATGGATTGGCTTGATTGAAATGTATAAAATGAGAATCGTTATTATTTGGTGATTCTCATGCCGGCAGCAAAAACCGATTATCACTCTGAAGTGCATACCCTGTACCGCGATCATCACGGCTGGTTGCATGGATGGCTACGCCACAAACTAGGCAATACCCACGATGCTGCAGATCTGGCGCAAGATACTTTTATCAAAGTCATGTTAGCGCACGTTAGCGAACAGCTACGGGAACCGCGTGCCTATCTGGCGACGGTGGCAAATCGACTGGTTCTCGACCATTTCCGACGTCAACGTGTTGAGCGTAGTTATCTGGAAGTGCTGGCGACTCTGCCGGCAGACGAGGTACCGTCGCTGGAAGCGCAAGCTGTGATGAAAGAAGCGCTGATTGAAATCGACACCATGCTCGATGGCCTCGGTGCCAAGGTCAAACAGGCATTCATTTTGAGTCAATTCGATGAACTGCCTTATGTAGAGATCGCCAAGCGGCTCGACATCTCGGTACGTTCCGTTAATACCTATGTGGCACGCGCCATGGCGCATTGCTGTCTGCTCTTGCCATGAGCCTGCAACGATCACTGTTGACGGATGCAAGTACAGTTCATTCTCCAGAGCACGTGCGCGCCGTTAATGAAGCAGCGCAATGGTATGCGCGTCTGCAAGCCAATCAGGGCAGTGATGCCTTGCGTGGTCAGTGGGCACAATGGCTGGCTGCCGATCCAGAACATGGTGTTGCATGGGAAAAGGTCGAGCGGGTCTGTCAGCAATTTGGTCGTGTGCCGGCCAAGGTAGCAGGCAGTACCTTGGCACGTTCAGTCCAGCATGCGCGCGCACGACGCGGCATGTTGCGCGGGTTTGCGATTTTGCTGGCCGGTGGCGCAGGTGGCTTGGCCATTTACCGCAGCGATCCGTTACACGTATGGCATACCGACTATGCGACACGTACCGGCGAACGCCGCGATCTCGTTCTTGCCGATCTATCCCGGTTGTCGTTGAATACGGCAAGCCGTGTGGATGTTGCATTCTCCGCGACGCAACGGCTGGTCGAGCTGTATGCAGGCGAGATTCTTGTGACGACACA
This sequence comes from Oxalicibacterium faecigallinarum, assembly GCF_014635705.1. Taxonomy (GTDB): domain Bacteria; phylum Pseudomonadota; class Gammaproteobacteria; order Burkholderiales; family Burkholderiaceae_D; genus Oxalicibacterium; species Oxalicibacterium faecigallinarum. The sequence continues at coordinate 541,462 of NZ_BMDI01000001.1, forward strand.
TCCAGACACACGAACTGTGTCTCGCCCGTTTGTTGTGGAAACCGTACATGGACGCATTACCGCACTTGGTACCCGCTTCAATGTGCGCATGCTGGATAACGAAACGCGTGTAACAGTACTGGAAAAAGCCGTGGAAGTCCGATTGGCACAGCCGGCAAATACGCTGCAACTGACTGCTGGCCAGCAGATCAGCTTTACGGCAACCGGTTTTGGCGTGATATCCAATAACGAGATGGCGGCAGATGCGTGGCATAGCGGACGGCTGGTTGTGGTGGATATGCCATTACGTACTTTACTTGCCGAGCTGTCACGCTATCGCTCGGGCTATCTGGCTTGTGACGATGAGGTTGCCAACATCCGCGTATCCGGCGCATTCCCGCTGGATGACATTGATCAGACACTGCTTTCATTGACGGAAAGCTTTCCATTGCGCATTGATCGCTTTACGCGCTTCTGGACGGTGCTCAAGGCTGGCAAGTCTGTTTAAGAACAAAAAATAATTTCGATCCATTTGCATTTCTGATCGACCTCATACGTCCTCCTGTTGAAACGTTATTTTTGCTCTTCAACCGGAAAGACCTTATGCATCCTTCAACTCAACATAGCCGACCACGTCCATCCGTCATGGCAGTTCGCTCGGCGTTGCTTTCTTTGGCACTTGGTGCCAGCTCTCTGGCATTTGCTCAAGCGCCATCATCGTCTTCCTCGACTGTGCAGGCCGAGGTGAGGCAATTCAATATCTCTGCAGGACCAATCGCGCAGGTGCTTGGGCGTTTTGCAGCAGAGGCGGGTGTCACGCTCTCTTTCGATGCATCGCAACTGGGCGAGGTGCGTTCCAACGGGCTGAGTGGAACACATACAATCAGTAACGGGTTTGCGCGCATATTGTCAGACAGTGGTTTTGAGGCAACAGAGACATCGGCAGGGCGTTACGTGTTGCGCCGTGTTCCCGCTGGCGTGACAACCTTGCCCGCCGTTCAGGTGGCTGCACAAGCAGCGTCAAATGACCTGCCACAAACCTACGCAGGAGGGCAGGTAGCACGCGGCTCGCGCCTTGGCATGCTGGGCAATACCAGCATCATGGATACGCCATTCAATACCACCTCCTACACTGCAGAACTGATCGAGAACCAGCAGGCACGCAATCTCATCGATGTGCTGGTGAATGATCCTTCAGTTGCAGATGCGGGTGGACGCACTTTCGATAACTTCTTCATGCGTGGTTTTTTGCTAAATCGCGAAGAGATTGGCTTCGATGGTCTTTATGGTATCGCCAGTGCCGAAGGTAATTTGTTACAAGGTGTTGAACGCGTAGAAGTACTGAAAGGGCCAACGACGCTTGTTAACGGCGCATCATCAAAAGGTGCAGCTGGTGGCGCCATCAATCTTGTGCCGAAGCGTGCGGGTGAGACGCCATTGACCCGAGTGACGGGTACCTATCTGAGTGACGGCAATCTGGGAACGCATGTTGATGTGGGACGTCGCTTCGGTGAGAACAATGAGTTCGGCGCACGCGTCAATATGGCGTATCGCGATGGTGATTCTCCAGTTGATTATGAAAAGCAGCGCGCCAGCTTGCTGACTGTTGGTCTGGATTACCGTGGCGATCGTCTGCGACTGAGTGGTGATTTCGGTAGTAGCCGACAACGCATCGATCAGGACAAGCCGACGTTTCTGGTGAATTCGACCGAAATGCCGACGGCACCTTCCGGCAAACGCAACGTCGCGCAGCCCTGGAATTTTCAGGACAAGGAGCATGACTTCGCAGTGTTGAAAGGGGAGTTTGATCTGACACAAGACCTGACAGTGGCAATGGCTTACGGGCAGGCTGAATCGCGTCGTGATCGTGTTGATAACTTCCCGACGATTCAGGATGCACAAGGGACTGTGACCGGTTCTGCTTATGGCCTGCGTAGTCGTACGGAAACGGAAAGTGGTCAGGCTTCGCTGCGCTGGAAAACGCAAACGGGTTCAATTGGGCATCAGGTTGTGCTGAGTGTTAGCGACTTTGAGTCGAAGCTTTATGAATACCAGCAGACGTTGCCCTATAACTTCACAAGCAATTTGTACAATCCGGTTTATAACGATGGTCCCGGTGGTATTTCTTTCAACGGTCCGACGGGTCTGGTTACGCGGGCAAAGATGCGCAGCTATGCGATCGCCGATACGCTGTCGATGCTGAATGATCGGCTGTTGTTGACGATTGGTGCACGTCATCAAAGTATCAAGGTCAATACGTATGACAGAAGCGAAGTCACACCGGCGATTGCTGCTGTGTTCAAGTATTCGCCAACAACGTCCTTGTACGCTAACTACGTCGAGGCCTTGTCGCAAGGAACGATCGCGCCACCTGGAAGGGCGAATGCAGGCGACGTGTTTCCACCATTCGTATCCAAACAACAGGAAGTAGGTATCAAGAATGAGTGGCGTAACTGGACAACGACGTTGAGTCTGTTCCAGATCGAGCGGCCAAGTGCATATACCGATGCAGGCAATGTGTACCGTGTCGATGGCGAGCAGCGTAATCGCGGCTTTGAGTTGCAAGTCTTTGGGGAGCCGGTAAAAGGGTGGCGTGTACTGGGCGGTGCCGCATGGACGCATGCGCGCATGCTCAAGACGCAGGATGGTTTAAATGATGGCCGTCAGGCAGAAGGCGCACCCAAGTTACAGGTTCGCATGGGAAGCGAATGGGACGTGACATCTGTTCCCGGCCTGACAACCAGCGCACGTGTTCTTTACACGTCATCTCAACCTGTCAAAGTAGAAAATACAATTCGTATTCCTTCCTGGACAAGATTGGATCTGGGCGCACGGTATGCGACAACAATTGGCAACAAGCCAGTTCAGTTGCGCGCCATGATCGAGAATGTGACGGATCGCCGTTACTGGGATGCTGTGCCGGCTTTCTGGGTTGTGTCGTCAGCAGCACCTCGTACGATCATGTTGTCTGCCAGCGTCGATTTTTGATCCATGACCTAGTCGTCAATCCATATAGAGAAGGTGCTGTTAGCGCATCGTCCCTTGAATTTGGTTGTGAAAAAAAAGCCGGACAAAATGCTGTCCGGCTTTTTTGTTGCGCCAAAACATTTCTTAATATTTTGAAGTGGGGAAATGTTTCGGTTCTTACGTATCTCCTCATGAGGGATATCCCGTAGTCACTGAATTTGCAGGTGAACTCGATGAGTTGAATTTTTAAAATGAGAATAATTATTGTTTGAGGTTCTCATGCAGGCATTGGATTTCACACCAGCAACGGACGAACAGGCACTTTACAGTGCACACCACGGCTGGTTGCAGAGCTGGTTGCATCGCAAACTGGGCAATGCATTTGATGCAGCCGATCTGGCGCAGGAGACATTTGTGCGCTTGTTGCAGCGTCGCCGTACGACAGAAGGGTATGGTGACGAACCACGCGCCTTGCTGACACACATTGCGAAAGGTTTGTTGATCGATCAATGGCGTCGGCAAGAGGTCGAGCAAGCATATCTCGATGCGATTGACCATCATCCCGAGCAACACATGCCGTCAGAAGAGATGAGATTACTGGTGCTGGATGCGCTGTGCCGCATCGAGTCCATGCTGCGTGATCTGCCCGAAAAGACCCAGCAGATTTTCCTGATGGCGCAATTGGATGGACTCAAGTACGCAGAGATCGCTGATCAGATTGGCATGGCGCTGATCACTGTCAAACGCCATATGCGCACGGCGTTTCTTGCCTGCATGATGACGGTGTAAGCGATGGCTTCCGATACGTCTTTGCCGGCGTCGATCTCGCCTGCGATTCTGGATGAAGCTGTTGGCTGGCTCATGCGCTTTCAATCGGGGGAGGTTGATGCGGCACAGCAGCAGGATTTCGATTGCTGGCTGAAGGCAGATGCACTGCATCTTGCGGCATGGAAGAAAGCGGAAGAGGTGATGCAAACATTCAGTGTTGCTCCCGCAACTGCTGGACGGCAGGCTTTGGCTGCTTTGTCGCCGGTGAAGGCGACTAGAAGTCGTGTACTGCGCTTGTTGGGCGTGGCATCCGCGGTGCTGCCGTTCTTGAACTTCTTGTGGCGTGGTGATGTGGGCGAAATATAATTTTTTAAGAGTTGCCTGATACCTTTTTTCGTTTCGTACGGTGAAGGAGTGAAAGCGCCGTTTCAAGTGCGCTACGTCACTTACGAAAGGAAGTTTCATGGCTTCTTGCCAGCTCCACGTTTTTCTTTCTTCATTCCGTCCTTCCATCATGTATCGCGCCGTTCGTAGCGCCTTGCTGAGTCTGGTTGTGGTTTCGCCAGTCCACTTGGCCATGGCTGCAGATGCCGAGCAACAGGCAAAGGAAGAAGCTGTATTGCCCGCTGTCACGGCAACCGCTGCGCGCACGACGACCACAGAAGGTTCCCATTCCTATGGCGGCAAGGCAAACAGTTCTTCGACGGGTTTGACCTTGTCGCAGCGTGATACACCGCAATCGGTCAGCATCGTCACGCGTCAGCAACTGGATGATCAGAATATTCAGTCGATTGACCAACTGCTGAACATCACCACGGGTGTCAGCTCCTCACAGACTGATGTTGGTGCGCGTAGCACCTACCGCACGCGCGGCTTTGATATCACGACCTACAGAGTCGATGGCATGGAAATCAGCGGAGGTTCCGACTTCAGCGGAATGGGCAGTGGCATCAACATGGATCTTTATGATCACGTTGAAGTTGTCCGTGGCGCAAACGGTCTGATGGGCGGCACCGGTGATCCATCGGCAACCATTAATCTCACGCGCAAACGTCCGACGGCACAGCGCAGCATCAGTGGTGGGGTACGTTTCGGTAGCTGGAATAACAAGCATCTGGATATCGATGCCAATTTGCCTTTGTCGGAAGACGGCAGCGTACGTTCGCGGTTTGTCATCAGCAGCGACGATGGTGACACCTTCCGCGATCGCGAACATGTCAGCAATCTTGGCATGTTGGGTGTAGTGGAGGCAGATATGACATCAAGCACCACCATCAGTGCTGGTGTACAGCACGAGAAAAGTCGTACCGACGGGGCATCATGGGGTGCCAACGTGCCGATCTGGTATGCAGATGGTACGCGTACCAACCTGCCACGCAGCTTCAATCCCGCGGCAAACTGGAGTTACACGGATCGGGAGACAACCACTCTGTTCGCCAATCTCGAACATCGTTTCGCAAATCGCTGGAAAGCCAATCTTGCTGTGGCGCATACCGAAGGCGAGGCGATCAATAATTTAGGTGTCGTCAAGGTCAACCAACAGGGCGCTTGGGGAGGTTTTTTCAATCAGGACGGTACCGGTGGCTTTTTGAACGGTATTCACTCGGAATCGGAATCCGAACGCAACAGCGTGTCCGCATCCTTGAGCGGACCATTCCAGCTGTTTGGTCGTGAGCATGAATTGATGGTGGGCCTCAATGGCTATCGTGCGGAAGAGACCGCGTATACCTTCTCGTCAAATCTGGGCAACTGCAGCATCAATGGAGTCACCACCTTCCAGGGTGGCAATTCGTGCCAGTATCGTCTTGGCCTGCCAATTGATAATGTCTTTACGTGGGATGGCAATTACGCCAACTTTGAAACTTACCGTACGAACGCGCGAGCAGAGACGACTACGCAAAATATCGGGCTCTACACCGCTGCCCGTTTCAACATCACGGACGATCTGAAAACCATTGTGGGTGCGCGACTGAGCCGTTACAAGACTTATACCGATACATACACGATTGCGAATATCGGTTCACCCAGCACAATCAGAAGTCACGAGGTCGTGACGCCCTATGTCGGCGTAATCTACGATCTGAATGATCAATATTCGGTCTACGCCAGCTACACCGACCTGTTCAGTCCGCAGAATTATCGCGATCGCAATGACGCGTTTCTCAAACCCGTAACAGGCTCAAGTTACGAAGCCGGTATCAAGGGCGAATTGCTGGATGGTGCATTGAACGTCTCCGCGGCTGTATTTCAGTCCAGGCAAGACAATGTCGCGATTCAGGACGTGGGTTACACGGTACCCAGTACGGGTGGCAATGCCTATGTTGCCGCATCGAGCGGTGTCGAAGCCAAAGGCCTGGAGCTGGAAGTCAGCGGTAACCTGACGAAGAATTGGACAGGGATGGTGGGCTACACCTTGCTAAGTGTGGATAACACTGACAGTGTCACACGTGATCCACGCCATGTCTTGCGTATGCAGACGTCCTATCGCTTACCGGGTGAGTGGAACAGGCTGACGATCGGCGGTGGCGCTTCCTACCAAAGTTATTCGATCTGGAGTGCTAATCCAGGCCGACCGCTCGGCGGCAATACGTTTGACAGCAGCCCGCTCAGGACTGGCGGCTATGCCTTGTTCAACGCGATGGCACGCTATCAGATCAATGACAATCTGGTTGCCACCTTCAACGTCAGCAACCTGTTCGACAAAACCTACTATCGTCAGTTTGGCTTTTATGATGGCTTGATCTATGGTGAGCCTCGTCGCATCAGTCTCGGCTTGCGTGCTTCGTTCTAACGCGTATTTATTCATAAAAAACGGCTGCTTGGGCAGCCGTTTTTCATACGTACAACGAAAGCGTTGATGTACCTGGTCCAGAAGGAAAGACCATCGTCAGCTGATTGTCATTCAGTCGTAAATGGCGTTCTGCCACTTGCGCTAGCACGGAGCGGAAATCGGTCGTAACTGGCAGATCGCGTCCTTCATTCAACTTGTCGCTCGATAAGCCTTGCCAGTCGCCATGGACTTTCCCGCCATGAACGCGACCGCCAAGCAGCCACATCACATTGCCGTGGCCGTGATCGGTTCCTCTGTTGCCGTTCTCGCGTGCGGTGCGACCAAACTCTGACATCACAACAATCGTGGTGTCGTCAAACAATGGGCCTAGCTGTTCTGCCAGTGTGGCGAGTCCCTGACCAAGTGGTGCCAGCCGATTGGCCAGCTGACCTTTGCCGGCCCCCTGGTTGGCGTGGGTGTCCCAGCCGCCAAGTGCAATGAATGCCATCTGAATCCTGGAATCGTTGCGCATCAGTGTTGCCAGATGTGCGGCATCTTTGGGAAAACCATTGGGAAGCGGTGCACCACCGTTGGCATTGATCATTTCCTGCGTCATCGTTGGTGACATGGCGGCAGACGCGATTTCCTTGCGGGCCGAACGTGCATCCTGATAGGTCTTGGAAAATTTTTCATTGTTGCGATACATCTGCGCAAAAGCATCGCCAACTTGCGGGCGATCAATCGGGCTGTTGTTGCTGGCGTTGCTATTGCCGATGTTGGTTGCCAGCGCCCTTCCTGAGAGAATTGCCGGCATCGTCGGGCCAATGCTGATGGCACGTATCGGTGATGATTCTGCGGGTAGGGCAGCAAGCAGGCGATTCATCCAGCCATCTTGTGTACGTTTGATGCCTGGTGTGCCGCTTTCCAGATAGGCTTGCGCATCGAAGTGAGAGCGGCTTGAGTCCGGAGAGCCGCTGGCATGTATGAAGGCCAGCTTCTTTTGCTCCCATAACGGCTGCAATGCATGCAGAGCAGGGTGCAGAGCAAAGTAGCCATCCAGATCAATCGAGCCATCCTCCTGCCCCGGCGCGGCCAAACCAATCGTGGGGCGCAATTGACGGTAGTTGGCATCGCCATAAGGTGTGACAACATTCAATCCGTCGACTGCACCACGCAACATGATGACGATGAGCTTGCGATTGGTGGCGTTGTTGGACGTTGCTGCCCATGCATTTTTTCCAAGCGGAATGACGAGGCCACTCGCCAGTGCCATGGAAGAGGTGAGGAAATGTCGTCGCTGCATTGTCTTCTCCTGAGCGATTATTTCTGCATGAAATCCGGGCTGCCAAGCACCATCGAGGCACGTAGTGCGGGCGCTTGCGCCATGATGGTTTCACGTGTGGTTGCGGTGCTGGTCGGGCCAAGCGTATCGAACAGGTGTTGCGCATCCAGTGGTGTTGGCTTGCCTGTCGGTTGATTGTCGGAATCTGGTGTCTGCTGCATGCGTTGTACCAGCCGGCCTGAAGCCAGGTTGCCGGCAAAGGCAATGCGTTTGGTCAGCGCATCGGCATTGAGCCAAGCTTCTTGCGTATTCTTGTAGCCGTCCGGTGTCTGGCAACCATAGAGCGGCATGCCAAGCTGGTTCAACGTATTCAGCAATGGTCGGACATTGGTCACTTGAATATCCGCGGCACGGATGGACGAAATTACATATTGATACGGTGTCTTGAATTTGGCGTTGAAGGTGGACGGATGCATGAATTCATCGCTAAGAAACAGCGTACGGAGCACTTCCCGGAGATTGCCATCGCTTTGCAGATAGCCTTGTGCCATGCGTTTGACCAAGGTTTCAGGCGGTTTGTCGCTGACAAAATACTGGGCAAGCTGGTATGAGAGATGGCGTGCCGTTGCCGGATGACGCGCCAGAAAATCAAGTGCCTGCTCGCCTTCCGCCTGACCTCGCGAGTCGATGTGTTGTCCCATCCATTGCTTGTCGCCTTGATCGTGACGACCCATGTCGAAACGGAACAATTGGTTGTCCTGGATGAGCGCACGACGGTCAAATGTCCAGCCTGTCAGTATGCGTGCCAGTTCGGTCACGTCCTTTTGCGAATAGCCGCTATCGACGCCCAGTGTATGCAACTCCATCAGTTCGCGTGCGTAGTTCTCATTGAGACCGGTGCGACGTTTCGGTTGTACTTTGGCCGAGGTGTCATTGCCTTCCTGTGCTTCGCGTGTGGATAGCCAGTTGTCCAGATAAAACAGCATGGCCGGATGCCGTGCTGTCGCACCTAACAGATCACGGAACGAGCCCATCGCATAAGGGCGAATCGCGTCGCGCTCATAGCTGGCGATAAGAGGGCGGACCAGGTTTTTGCCGGCAAAGACGTTGAAGTGGTTGAACCAGAAATCTACCATCACCTCTTCCAGCTGGCATGGACTACAGATTGCGCGTAGCAACCTTGCTTCTGCGGTTTGTCGATTGATGCGTTCGGTAACTTCTTTCAAACGTACGCGTGCAGCGTCATCGCCACCTTGCGCTGCTTCGCGCGCTGCAATGTATTCCGCGGCCACGCGACCTGCTGGCAGTTGAATGACTTCCAATGCGTTCAGACGCGATGCCAGTTGTGCAGGCAAGGCAATACGTTCTGGCTGCAGTTGCTGATCGACGTACTGTGCGATCCCCATCTTGAGAACGCTTTCGATCTGTCCCTGTACCGGGCCATAGCCCAAGCGGTTAAGTACATGCAACGGCTGCCGATCCGAGAAGCGTTCCGCGAGCGATACGGATGGCACGAGTGCGGCTGTGGCAGTCCCGAGGCACAACATGCGGCGTTGACGATTGACGACCTGTTTATTCATGGATCAATAGTAGACCTGCTGTATGCAATTTGGTCCATATATGCGTGACGCATTAGTGAAGTGTGTAACGGACTGTATCGTGCGTTGCGTTTACAGATGGCAAGGAAAGGTGAAGATTAAGAGGTGAAGATTTTGTTTTCCATATCACTTTGTTCCTTTGTGGATGTTTCTCCTGATAAACAAAGCCCTGCAATTTGACTGCGCATCCAGTTAGTTGCAATAATGCTCACGCAAATTCATCCTCCAGCAAGCCACCTAGACGGTAGCCAGCCAATGCGAACCATCCGTGTAGGCTGCCGTCATTTCCAAGTTTGTCGTGCATTCCCATACCGGCATCGATCAGCTTTCTGATCGTGCGATGTGTTCGCTCCTTTCTCAACCAAACAGGGAGCAACCTCTGCATGACATGCGAAAAGAAACCTTCACTTTCACGTCTGACACGTTCCATTCGCTACGCCTTGCTGGCTAGCGCGACGACCACGTTTTCAGCTTTGCCTGCCTACGCGCAGGAGCAGCAAGCCAGGGATGCGGTGTTGCCTGCGGTAGAAGTAACGGGACAGCAGGAGACAGCAACGAGTCCGGTGCAAGGCTACCGTGCCACACGCGCTGCCACGGCAACCAAGACCGATACGCCTTTGGCAGAGACACCACAGTCGGTCACCGTAGTGACCAGGGACCAGATGACGGATCAGGGTGCAACTAATCTGCAGGATGCGCTGACCTACGCCGCTGGTGTGCGGTCGGATGCGTATGGAGTCGACTCTCGCAACGATGCATTCACCATTCGCGGTGCAACACCGACGACTTATGTTGATGGCATGCGACAGACGAATGGCTACTACACAAGCTCGGTGCGTCCTGATCCTTTTACGCTGGAGCGCATCGAGGTGTTGCGAGGCCCGTCAGCGATGATGTACGGACAGGGTTCAACGGGAGGCGTAGTGAATCTGGTTTCCAAACGTCCGCAGGAAACGTTTCAAGGTGAAGTCGGTGTACAGCTTGGTACCTTCGGCCGCAAGCAATTGCAGGCAGATGTCACCGGTCCGCTCAGTGAAGATGGCAAATGGTTGTACCGACTGGTCGCCGTGGCACGCGATTCGGATACGCAAGTTGATTTTGTTGGCGATGATCGCTTCTTGCTTGCCCCCAGTCTGACGTGGAAGCCGAGTGATCGCACTACACTTACTTTCCAGGCGTCGCATCAACGTGATCGCACCGGATCGACCGCCCAGTTCTTGCCGTGGGCCGGTATGGTGACCCCGAACGTAAGCGGACAAATTCCTTCCAGTCGTTTTATCGGTGAGCCAACAGATCGCTACGATACGGATCGCACAACAGTCGGTTACCTGCTTGAACACAAATTCAATGAGCAATGGATGGTGCGGCAAAACATGCGTTATGCGCGTAACAAGGTTGATTACGTAACGCACTACGCCGATTCCTTTGCAACCGATCCCTCGACAGGTCAGCCAGGTGGTTGGGCGATTGATCCTGTCAATCAGCGATTGATCCGTCGTATCGCCGGTGCACAACTGGATCACACGCGGATCACGACGATCGATCAGCATCTGCAAGGCAATCTGCAGACAGGCAACGTGAAACACACAGTACTGGCGGGGCTGGATTACACGGATTACCAACTTGATTCGGCACGTGGTAGTGGCAGCAATACCATTGACGTTTATGCACCGGTATATGGCAACCCGGTTTCCATGACACTGGTGAATCAGCCACGTAATACGCAGAAACAAACTGGGGTGTATCTGCAGGATCAGATGAAGTTTGGTGAAAAATGGATTGCCGTTCTGGGGGTAAGGCACGATCGCGTGACCAACGGCCTGGCAGGCAGTGCCGACAACAAGGACAGTGCTACAACCGGCCGTCTCGGCCTGATGTACCTGATGGATAACGGCTGGTCGCCTTATGTGAGTTACAGCGAGTCATTTACGCCGTTGACTGGTACGGATCGTCTGGGTACGCGTTACAAGCCGCTTGAAGGCGAACAGATCGAAGCAGGCGTGAAATACATGCCAGCCGATGGTAAAAGCCAATTCACAGCAGCCATCTGGAAAATAAAGGAAAAGAATCAGCAGACGAATGACCCGGTCAATCCATTGTTCAGAATTCAGGTCGACTCAACAAAGAACAAAGGACTGGAGCTGGAATGGCGTGCTGCCGTGACGCCAACGTTTGATGCGATTGCGCATTACAACTATCTGGATCTGGACGATAAATTGACGGGGATTCCCAAACATCAGGCCGCCGCCTGGGGGAAATGGAAGCTCAATGTCGGCGATGTGAGTGGTTTGTCATTTGGTGCCGGTGTACGTTACATGAGCTCATTCAAGGATGGTATTGCGCCGACCACGCCATCAGTCACCTTGCTGGATACGATGCTGTCATGGGATAACGGGCAATGGCGCTACGCACTCAACATCAATAACCTGACCGACAAGTTGTATAACGCAGCCTGCCTGTTGCGTGGTGATTGCTGGTATGGTGCACGGCGGACAGCAGTGGCGAGTGCGACGTATCGGTTCTGATCGGACATGAGGCATTCTTGCGACAAGCTTGCTGCGCCAAATTGACGCTGGATGCCTCAACTGAAATAATGAGAAACATTCTCATAAAGGGCGAGCCAGTCATTTAAATGCAGCCAGCCAATGTCTCCTATCATTAGCTTCTGCTCGCCTTGGCCTCTACTACTTCAAACACTCGTCACATTACCGAACTCTACGTAGAGCATCAGCCTTGGTTGCTTGGCTGGCTAAGAAGAAAGCTGGGTTGCGGTGATCATGCGGCTGATCTGACACAAGACACTTTTGTGCAGGTAATGAGTGCTGCACATGCTCAGGAAATGCATGAACCTCGTGCGTATCTGACGGTGATTGCCAAACGGTTAATGTTCAACTTCTGGCGTCGACGTGATCTGGAGCAGGCTTATCTGGATGCGCTTGCAGTGATGCCGGATGAGCATGCACCTTCCCAGGAGGACAGAGTGATTGTTTTGGAGGCGCTTACGCAAGTTGATCTGATGCTTGCGTCTCTGCCAGAGAAGGTTAAACAGGTTTTCTTATTGAATCAGTTGCATGAAATGACTTATGCCGAAATTGCAGTGCAACTCGGCATGCCGGTCATTACAGTGCGGCGCTATATGAAGCGTGCGTTGCAAGCGTGCTTGCAGCTGGAGCACTAAATATGCCGTCCGCATCTGTAATCGGCAATCATGGTTCCGAGACAATTCAGCCTGCTGCTCTTGAAGCAGCGATTGACTGGATGGTCGTTTTTCGCTCAGGTGATGTCAGCGAACTTGAGCGGTACCATTTTGAGTCTTGGAAAAATGCGCATCCACAGCATGCAGCAGCATGGCAGCATGTCACCGGATTTCTGGATCAGTCGTTCTCGCCGCTTCATGAAAAAAATCAGACTGCACTAGCAGAAAAACTGATTCTCCGTCCACAAAATAGGCAACGTCGCGCTGTCGTGCGTAGCCTCATCGCCATTGGATTCTTGGGCGGGACAAGTGCGGTGGTCATGCAGCAAGGTGATATGCAAGCTGTCGCTGCGGATTTAAGAACGGGTATCGGCGAACGTCGTCGTTTTGAGCTGGAGGATGGTAGTAGTGTCACGCTCAACGCCGATTCAGCGGTTGATGTCCGGTTCAAACAAGATCAGCGTGTGCTCCGTCTTTATAAAGGCGAATGCATTGTTGATATCCATCCTGATGCCAGCCGTCCATTATCGATTCAAACGGATTGCGGCACTGTTTTAGCAATTGATGGACGTGTTCTGGTCAAACAGCTTGATGCGCGTAGCTTTGTTTTGCCGTTCGACGGACCTGCGCAGATTACGCATCTTGACGGTCAACGCAGTCGAGTCAGTGCAGGTGAAGGCGTTTGGTTTGATCGTTATGCCAATCTGGAACCAGTAGGCAATGCTGGATACAAGGCCAGTTGGGAGCAGGGGATGTTGACCGTGCGTGACGAGCGTTTATCCGAGGTCGTTGCGGCGATTCGTCCTTATCGTGCAGGTTTTATTCGTATTTCACCCGAAGCGGCCAAGCTACGGGTTCTGGGCGCTTTCGTTCTTGATGACACCGACAGACTGATCGAATCACTTGTACAAACTCTGCCAATTCGTGTGGACTTTTACAGTCGCTGGTTGGCAGTGATCGATGTCGCATAAAAATTTACACCAAGTGATCACTTTTTCCTGAGTTGTTACACATGTCTTGTGAAGCATTTATTCACATACTCTCAGGAAAACACTTTATGCATCCGATTCCTCCAAGACGTTTTGCCAAAAGGCCGCTTGTTTTGGCATTGATGTTTGCTTTGTCAGCAGTTAATGCTTATGCGCAAACAGCGACGACTCCCGCTATAAAAGCCGCTGACGCTTTACACGATTATCGAATACCTGCCGGACCACTCGGCAGCACGCTGATCGAAATCGCACGTCAGGCAAACGTCACGATTTCCGTCAATCCGCAGTTGGTGCAAGGGCTACAGGCGCCTGCTATTCAGGGAAGATTGCATGTCAATCAGGCCGTACAGCAAGCATTGGCAGGACAAAAACTTGAACTTGCTCGTACCGCCAACGGGACGTTGACTGTTCAATCGCGTACATCTGATTCACCGCAAGGGGCGGAAACTACATTGCCAGTTGTCCAGGTGAACGGCAGTGACGCCATTGGTTATGTCGCGTTGCGAGGCGGCTCTGCTACTAAAACAGACACGCCATTGCTTGAAACGCCGATGTCGATATCCGTCATTACGCGCGCGCAGATGGATGCACAGGCGGTACAAACAGTAGAGCAATCTTTGCGTTACACGGCGGGTGTTTTAACGGAAATCACTGGCTACGATCTGCGCTATGCCAGTCTCAACATCCGTGGGTTCGATGCGACGCTGTATCGCGATGGCTTGCGTGTTTTTAAGTCTGGCACGTATGGCGACTGGCTGGCCGATCCGCAAGGCATTGAACGAGTCGAAGTGCTGAAAGGGCCTGTCGCAACGCTATACGGACAAGGTGGTCCTGGTGGGTTGGTTAATCAGGTCTCCAAGCGTCCTGTCGATGCATCGATCAATGACGTCACCGTGTCGGCCGGTAATCATGCACGGTATCAAACCACGTTCGACTTCAACCGTTCGTTGAATGAAGACGGTAGCTTGCTGTTTCGAGTGAACGGGCTGGCACGTGATGCAAAAACGCAAACGGATTACTCGCAAGATAATCGTTTCTATGTTGCCCCCGCACTGACCTGGAAGCCGAATGCAGCCACCTCGCTCACGATCCTTGCTGATTACACGCAAGATCGCATGACACCCAAAAGCTGGTGGCCGAATGAATCATTACTGAAAACCTATAACGGCCGATCAATACCGGTCAGGGCATTCGCGGGCGAACCTGGGTTCGATCATTACAATCGCGATATGGCTTCGCTAGCCTATCTGTTTGAGCATCGCTTTGACGATACGCTGGTACTGCGCCATAACGTGCGCTATGCTGATTTCAAGTTGGATTATCAGCATGTTTACGCGAGAGATGTTGTTGCAAATACGACGCGAGTCAATCGCTCAGCACTGATATCGCGCGTTAATAGTCGTGTGTTGACGGCGGATACGCATCTGCAAAAAGATTTGAATACAGGCAGCGTCAAGCACAAGCTGCTCGTTGGTGTGGATTATCAGGATTTTTCTGGCACTGAAGATTTGAATACGAGCGGCACGGCATCGCAACTGGATATTTTCAATCCGGTATATGGCGGCGCTGTGACGGTGCCATCGTTAGTGCGCAGCACAGCGACGGTCAAGCAGTATGGTTTGTATCTGCAAGACCAGATGAAATGGGGGCAGTGGATTGTCAATGCGGGGTTACGTCGAGACAAGGCTGAAACCTCGCGCGCGTCGGGTGCAACAACGATTCAAGTCGATGACGGGAAAACTACAGGTAATCTTGGTTTGCTTTATCTGTTTAATAATGGGTTAGCGCCATACGCCAGTTACTCGACATCTTTTGCGCCCGTTATAGGCACGAACTTCAATGGGACACCGCAACCAGAAACCGGCGAGCAATTTGAGATTGGCATGAAGTATCAGCCCGTCGGTTCAAATAGTTTTTTGGCGGCATCCCTGTTTGATTTGCGCAAGCAGAATGTGACGACAGTCGATCCGAATAACCCGGCACGACGCGTGCAAACGGGCGAAGTACGTTCACGCGGTCTGGAACTGGAAGGCAAGGCGAGTCTGACACGTCGGCTGGATTTGATTGCCAGCTACACCTGGCTTGATCCTGAAATCACCAAAAGCAATACTGCTGCCGAGCTTGGCAAGATGCCGTTTCAGACTGTGCGACATACGAGCAAGCTTTGGATAGATTACACATTCAGCAATGATGTGTTGCCAGGATGGGGTATCGGCGCGGGGGTAAGAAAAGTGGGCAAGTCGGTTGCAGATGTACCGGCCAATCTTTACTTCAATCCGGGCTACACACTGGTTGATGCTGCGGTGCATTACCAGTCAGGTCCGATTCGTTTTTCTCTGAATGCGGCAAATCTGTTTGATAAAGTGACTTTAGCCAATCGTGCGCAGTTTTATGGACAGGGGCGAACAATTACTGCGACCCTGGGTTATCGCTGGTAATTATTTCTGTATGTGATCAATCGAGCCGGAGGTCCTTCGGCATGGATCCCGGCTCGTTTTTCATTTGCCAGCTATACCAGAGGCTTTGTGCAATTCGTTGGGCGGTCGTATAAGCACGCTGGCCCATGGCTTCGTTCGGTTGTTCTTTTGTCGTTTCAAGAAAAAGTGACAGCCATCGCTGGAACAATGCTTCGTCCAGATGTGGCATGGCTGCATGCTTTTGCATTGGCGTGCCGGTGTACGAACCAGTCGCCCGCAGAATGGATGACCAGAAGCTGGTCAGGGTGAGCAGATGTTCGTCCCAGTCATGTACCTGTGTATTGAAGATCGGACCCAGTACATCATCCTTGCGCACTTTGGCATAAAAGGCATGGACGAGGGTGCGGACTTCTTCTTCGGTGCAAAGGTCGGGGGTGAGCATGATGCGGTCTGTGATGTAGGGCGAGAGTCGAAAACAGCCTCGATGGTAAACCTTTCGCCGCTTCGCTTGTTCGATGCAATCAAGCGAAGCGGTGAAAACGAATCAGAAACTGCGGATCAGAGGCCGAGTTCGGACAGGCCCGGGTGATCGTCGGGACGACGACCGAGAGGCCAGTGAAACTTGCGTTCCGATTCCTTGATCGGTTTGTCGTTGATTGATGCATAGCGGTTGATCATCAGACCGTCTTCACCAAACTCCCAGTTTTCATTGCCATACGAACGGAACCAGTTTCCGGCATCGTCATGCCATTCATAGGCGTAACGCACAGCAATGCGGTTCTCCGTGAAGGCCCACAATTCCTTGATCAGACGATAATCGAGTTCCTTGGCCCATTTGCGTTCGAGGAAGGCTTGTGCTTCGGCACGATTGGTGACGAACTCGGACCGGTTACGCCATTTAGTATCGACGCTGTAGGCGAGGGCAACTTTCTCAGGATTGCGACCGTTCCAGCCATCTTCTGCGAGACGCACTTTTTGTGCAGCGGTCTCACGGGTAAATGGTGGCAATGGCGGGCGAACGTTTGGATTGGCGGACATCTGAATCTCCTTTTAGGAACAACGGTAAGAACAGCAACTGATAACAACAATAAGAACTACGTGTACTGGGTCTTGCTTTCAAACTTATGTATCAAACTTGCGCATCAAATGTTATGTATGCCAAACGACATTACTTGCGCTGTGGCGGTCGCATGTCGAGCAGCTTGCGTGCAAGCTTTTGTGCTTCACGCGCTGCTTCTTTCTTTTCCATGACGAGTGCAACCGTGATCGCGCCATCGATCAGGATTAGAAATTCCGCTGCCAATTCATCCGGATCATCTGCGCCGTATTCTTCTGCCAGTTGCCGCAGGTAATCACGCAACTTGACCTTGTGCAGTTTGGCGACTGCGCGAATCGGATCGCCAGGATCGCCGATCTCACCTGCGGCATTGATGAAGGCGCAGCCGCGAAAATCCGGCGTAAAAAACCATTGCTCCAGCGCATCGAAGGTGGAGAGCAGCCGACCTGCTGGCGTGTCTGCCTTGCCGCTGGTTGTAATAAACCAGTTCATCCAGCGTACGTCGCGCTTGGCTAACGCATCGGCGACCAGCTCATCTTTATCCTTGTAGTAGCGATAGATGGTTTTTCTTGCAACGCCCGATTCCTTGACTATTCTGTCCATGCCGGTTGCGGTAATGCCGCCCGCATAGATCAGCCGCTCAGTCGCTGCGAGCAGCTTGCGCTGGGTTTCGGTGAGTGTCGGATCGTCCATGTGGCGCATGGTAGAACGATCGTTCTCCTTCGTCAAGCGGTTTTACGCACTTCGTTCGCAATCTGTTGTTCGCGACTTTGCGCTTGAGCAAGGATTGCTGATTAGTTGATGTAGCTCAAAAGATGAAATTCTGGTTGGCGCAACATACGGTCAACCACTGAAGATAAGTGGGGCAGTTTGTCCTTGGCGCATGTGCATGGACATATTGTCCTCGGGTGATTTGCCATATCGACAGACTATTTCGACTGATCGACACTCCGTCTCATGAAACAAGCAGCCGCCATGTTTTCACAATTGCGTCTTTCGCAAGGAAGAGGGCGGGGCAGCTTTTTCCAAACGGTAGCCTCCTTGATCTGGATTCCGCAGGCAGCGTTGCTGGCGTACTCCTTGCAAATGCTGGCAGATGGTCATGGCGTTCGTGCCGTTGTGATGCCTGCGCTGGCGATTTTCGTGCTGGCTGTTGCACGTGCGGTGACCGACATGATCGGTTTGCGTCTTGTCTTCAAAAGTGCGCGCGCCAGGCTGGGTGCCTTGCGTGCAAACCTCGTGCAGTCGCTGGCAATGCGTTCACCGATTGATCCGCAAAGACCGGCTTCCGGCATGGCAGCCAGCGCCATGGCCGAGCAGACGGAAGCCGTCTTGCCGTACCTCGTTCGTTATCAGCCCGCACGTCTGCGCGCAACCGTCGTGCCATTGGTGATTTTTGCTGTCGTGTTTGCCGTGTCGTGGTTGGCGGGATTGATCCTGCTGGTTGCAGCACCGCTGATTCCGATCTTCATGGCACTGGTTGGATGGCGCGCCAAAGCTGCCAGCGATGCGCACATGGGCGAGATCGGCAACATGAACGCGTTTCTTCTCGATCGCCTGCGTGGACTGACGACGATTCGCGCGCTGGATGCCGTCGGCGCAACGGCGCAGCGATTGCACGATACCGCACAGGCATTGCGTCGTCGCACCATAACCGTGCTGCGCATTGCCTTTCTTTCTTCTGCTGTGCTGGAACTGTTTGCTGCGCTTGGTGTGGCGATGGTCGCGGTCTATGTCGGTTTTCACCTGCTGGGCCAACTGAATTTTGGGGCATGGAGCGACAAACTGACGCTGGGGCAAGGCTTGTTTGTCTTGTTGCTGGCGCCAGCGTTCTTTGAGCCTTTGCGTGAACTGTCCGCTGTCTGGCATGACCGTGCTGCCGGCGAAGCAGCACTCGATCAGATCGAACAATTGATGCAAGAGGGCATGCACATGCCTGAAAACGGTCTGCGCATGGTGGACGCCGTGACGCCTGCCAGAGCAGTCAAGACACCCCCGTCAATCACGATTCGCAACCTGCATTTTGCCTATCCCGATGGCGTACAAGTGTTCAACGGATTGCATGCGCATGTACGCGCGGGCGAACATGTTGCGCTCGTCGCACCAAGTGGTGCGGGTAAATCCACCTTGCAAGCATTGATTGCGGGCATGGCCATCGCGCAGCATGGCGACATTCTTGTCGATGGTGTACCGCTGCAGGCGGATACGGTCAGTGCCTTGCGCGCGCGCATGGCATGGATTGGTCAGAAGCCGCACGTCTTTGCCGGATCGGTCCGCAGCAATATCGCTTTAGGGCGGAAAGAGATTGGCAAGGACGATGTCGAGCTGGCCTTGCATCTGGCCGCCCTGCATAAGGTGCCACAGGCACAGCCTGGCGTCATGCTGGGAGAAATGGGAGGCGGGCTCTCCGGCGGTGAGGCGGTGCGTCTGGCACTTGCACGTGCGGCTGCCAATCCCCATGCCGACATTCTGCTGGTCGATGAACCAACCGCACATCTGGATCGCGAGACGTCCGAACAAGTGATGCGTGCCTTGTTGCGACTGGCAAAAGACAAAACCATGCTGGTTGCAACGCACGACCCTGCATTGATCGAGCAACTGGATCGATCCATTGTGCTTGGTGAGGAAGTCAGGGTGCGTGCATGAATATCAATACGGGTACCCTCGGCTGGATACGTACCTTGCAGGAGCTTCGCGCCGTTCTTCATCTGTTTGCAACCGAACATCGCAAACAGGCATGGCTCGGTGCCGGCGTTGCCGCGCTGACAGTTTTGTCCGGCATGGCATTGCTTGGCCTGTCCGGCTGGTTCATTACCGCGACTGCGATTGCCGGCTTGAATGTCGCGCTCGCTTTCGCATTTGACGTCTTCATGCCGTCTGCCGGTATCCGTTTGCTGGCCATGGGACGCACCGGCTTGCGTTATGCCGAGCGTCTGGTCACGCATGATACGACCTTGAGCGTACTTGCCAGACTGCGTGTGCGTCTGTTTCGCGGCTGGGCGCAGCCACAGGCTGCCAGACGGTTACTGGCACGTCCTGCTCAAATTCTGTTTCGACTGACGACCGACATCGATGCGCTTGATTCCGTTTATCTGCGGATCATGGTGCCGATGCTTTCGGCGATGGTTGCTGCGGTCGTTACCGGTATTGCCCTTGCCTTTATTCAGCCCTGGCTGGGTCTTGCGATCACGGTCTGGTTGCTGGTGAGCGGATTGGGTATCGCGGTGGTCGTTGCATGGCGAGCACGTCATATTGCGCGTTTGCGCTATCACGCGCTGGAAGCATTGCGCGCGCGCAGCATCGATCTGGTTTCTGGTCAGGGCGAATTGCTCATGCATGGCCAGTTGCAGATGCAATGCGAGAAGTTGCGGGCTGCCGATGCACGTATCGCGGAAGCCGACGATGCACTCAATCATCTGGAATCGCTATCCGGCATGGCATACGTGATTGCGGGCGCAGCCATGCTGTGTGGCACCTTGCTGACTGTCGCTGCCTTGGTAGAGCAAGGCAATATCGATACGCCGGTCGCCGCCTTGGCCTTGCTGCTCGTGCTTACGGCGACCGAGCCCTTTGCGGCCTTGCGTCGTGGCTCGCTGGAATGGGGCCGTACCTTGTTGGCAGCAAAGCGTCTGGCGAACCGGATCGATCAGCCATTGGATCAACTGCTTGCTCTGCCACCATCGGACAGCAGACTGGCGATTGATTTGCGTGAAGTGGATGTCCATCCGGACGACAGCGAGGGCGTGCATCGTCCTTATCTTCAACATCTTTCCTTATCCATCCAGATTGGTGAACGTGTCGCCCTGATCGGCCATAGCGGTGCCGGCAAATCGACGTTGATGGCATTGATCGCAGGCGAGTTATCTGCACTGCGCGGGCAGCGTGCCGTCGTGCCACACACCATGCTGAATCAGCGAACCGAATTGTTTCAGGACAGCGTGCGGGACAACCTCTTGCTGGCCGATCCACACGCAGACGATCCCTTGCTCTGGCGCGTGCTTGCCGTAGCGGGACTGGCAGAAACCGTGGCAGCCATGCCGCAAGGACTGCATAGCCGACTGGGTGAGGGCGGTTTCGGCTTGTCCGGTGGGCAGGCACGTCGTCTGGCGCTGGCACGCGTGCTGTTGCGCGATGTGCCGCTGTGGTTACTGGATGAACCGACAGAAGGGCTGGATCAACGCACTGCGAAGGATGTGCTGACGCGATTGCAGCAGGCACTGGCAGAGAACAAATCGCGAACCATCTTGATGGCGACACATGTCCGTCGCGAGGCCGAACTGGCTGATCGCATTGTGCGTATGCATCGTGGTGTGATCGTGGCCGATGTACGGCGCGGTGATCCCTTGTTTGATGCCTTGCTGGCGTCGCTGCGCAGTGATTGACGCATCAAAGATGCGGATTGAAATGATTTGTTTTGAGTTGTACGGGTTTTAGGGAAGGTTTTTAAAAGAGGACGTTATGGATCTCGATATTGTTTCACTCTCGCGATTACAGTTTGCCGCGACGGCGCTGTATCACTTTCTGTTTGTACCATTGACCATCGGTTTGTCGATCCTGCTGGCGATCATGGAAACCGTGTATGTCATGACGGGCCGTGTGATCTGGCGCGACATGACCAAGTTCTGGGGCACGCTGTTCGGCATCAACTTCGCCATGGGTGTGGCGACCGGCATCGTGATGGAATTCCAGTTCGGCATGAACTGGAGCTACTACAGCCATTACGTCGGTGACGTCTTCGGTGCGCCGCTGGCAATCGAAGGCTTAATGGCTTTCTTCCTCGAGGCAACCTTTGTCGGTCTGTTCTTCTTCGGTTGGGACAAGCTGTCCAAGGTCGGCCATCTGATCACGACCTGGGCGGTGGCACTGGGCTCGAATCTGTCTGCACTGTGGATTCTGATTGCCAACGGCTGGATGCAGAATCCGGTCGGTGCCGCGCTCAATCCCGACACCATGCGCATGGAAGTAACCAACTTCTTTGATGTGCTGACCAATCCGGTGGCACAAGCCAAGTTCGTGCACACGGTATCGGCAGGTTATGTAACGGCAGCGATTTTCGTGCTGGGCGTGTCGGCCTGGTATGTGCTCAAAGGTCGTCACTTGGACATCGCCAAGCGTTCGATGACGGTGGCCGCTTCCTTCGGTCTGGCTGCGGCCCTGTCGGTTGTCGTGCTGGGCGACGAAAGCGGTTATCTGTCGACCGAACATCAGCGGATGAAACTGGCCGCGATCGAAGGCATGTGGGACACGCAGGATGCGCCTGCTGCGTTCACGCTGATCGGTTTCCCCGATCAGGAAGCGCGCGAGAATCACTACGCGATTCACATTCCCTTCGTCATGGGTCTGATCGGTACGCGTTCGCTCAATACCTCCATCCCCGGCATCATCGAGCTGGTCGAGCGTGCCGAAGGCCGGATCAGCAATGGTCTCAAAGCCTACGATGCGTTGCAGAAGATCCGTGAAAACGGCGGCATGAAGAACATCACGCATGAATTGCAGACACAGTTCGAGGAAAACGGCGGCGATCTGGGCTATGCCTTGCTGCTGCGTCGTTACGTGGATGATCCGCGTCAGGCCACGCCTGAACAGATCAAGCAGGCAGCCTGGGATACCGTACCGCAGGTCTCGCCGCTGTTCTGGAGCTTCCGCATCATGGTCGCCATCGGCATCTTCATGATCCTGCTGACGGGTACCTTCTTCGTATTGTCGGCACGTCGTGCGCTGGATCGCCATCGCTGGTTGCTGAAGGTTGCCGTATGGTCGATTCCACTGCCGTGGATTGCCGCTGAAGCAGGCTGGTTCGTTGCCGAATTCGGCCGTCAGCCTTGGGTGATCGAAGGTGTGCTGCCAACGGCGGTGGCGGTGTCGAATCTCGGCATCAAGACCTTGCTGATTTCGCTGGCCGGCTTTGTCGCGATCTATACCGTGCTGTTGATCGTCGAAATGAAGCTCATGCTCAAGGCGATCCGCAAGGGACCGCAGACCGAACATGATCCGAATGAAGGCGTCAATGTCCGCGCCAATCAACCTTCCGCACCAACTGCTACCGTGGAGCTCGCATGATTCTGCATACCTTAATTGACTACGACGTACTGCGTCTGATCTGGTGGCTGCTGTTGGGCGTGCTGCTGGTTGGCTTTGCCGTGACCGACGGCTTTGATCTCGGCACAGGAATCCTGCTGCCATTTGTCGGCAAGACCGACGTTGAGCGACGTGTCGTCATCAACGCCGTCGGACCTGTGTGGGAAGGCAATCAGGTCTGGCTGATCCTCGGCGGCGGCGCGATTTTCGCCGCGTGGCCGCAGTTGTACGCGGTGTCATTTTCCGGTTTTTATCTGGCGATGTTTGCGATTCTGACGGCCTTGATCGTCCGTCCGGTCGCATTCAAGTTCCGCAGCAAGCGCGAAGATGCCGGCTGGCGTCGTGCATGGGATATGGCCCTGTTTTTCTCCGGTTTTGTTCCTGCATTGATTTTTGGTGTGGCGATGGGCAACGTGCTGCAAGGTGTGCCATTCCGTCTGGATGACAGCATGCAGATTTTCTACGAGGGCAGTTTCTTCGGCCTCCTCAATCCGTTTGCCTTGCTGTGCGGTCTGGTTTCGGTTGCCATGCTGGTCATGCATGGTGCCGCCTGGTTGCAGCTGAAAACACAGGATGCGGTAGCGGATCGTGCGCGTCGTTTTGGCGGCATTGCAGCGCTGGCCACCGTGGTGTTGTATGCGGTTGCTGGTGTATTGCTGTGGCTGTATATCGATGGCTATCACATCAGCAGTGCCATCGATACGACGGGGCCGTCCAATCCCTTGCTGAAAGTGGCAGAAACACAGCCAGGGATCTGGTTTGCCAACTATCAGGCCCATCCGTGGACGATCGCCGCACCGGCCATCGGTTTGCTGGGTGCGCTGGGCGCATGGATTGGTTTGTGCAAACGTCGTGAGCTCTTTGCCTTGCTGAGCAGCACCCTGAGTATTGCAGGCATTGTGTTGAGCGTTGGCGCATCCATGTTCCCGTTCATCCTGCCCTCATCGCTCGATCCTCGCGCCAGTCTGACAGTATGGGATTCGTCTTCCAGCCATTTGACGTTGTTCATCATGCTGGTCTGCACGGCGATCTTCATGCCGCTGATTCTGATGTACACGAGCTGGGTCTATCACGTGCTGTGGGGCAAGGTGGATGAGCAGGCGATCCGTGACGACAGCGGTCACGCCTACTAATTAATGAGGAGGCATCCTGGTGATGCCTCCAGAACCGGAAAGGAAAACGTATGTGGTATTTCGCCTGGATTCTCGGTCTGCCACTGGCAGCCGCTTTCGCTGTCCTCAATGCCATGTGGTATGAGTTGATGGACGATGAGGCGATCCGTCGTGAAAAGATGGATCGTGCCTGATTGATCAGGGATGGCATGTATTGATTCATGTTGGTTGTAACGGAAGGTAAATAGGGACATCCCCGCATTTCCTTCCGGACAGCAGCGGCGTAGAATCGGAAACGGTCGGCACGTGTCGGCCGTTTTGTCTTGCGCCGGGCGTTGTGACTCGTGCGCGTTTCTTAGGTGCTTCACTCCTGATCGGCACACCGCGCCAATGCATAACGTCACTGTCGTTCTGATTCTGCTGCTTGCCGTGGTGGCAAGTGCTTTTTTCTCCCGGTTGTTGCCATTGAGTGTGCCGTTGCCACTGGTGCAGATTGCGGCAGGTGCCGGCCTGTCTTACGGCTTCGGCATGACGGTGCCGCTGGATCCCGAATTTTTCTTCCTGTTTTTCATTCCGCCATTGCTGTTCCTCGATGGCTGGCGGATTCCCAAGAGTGCCTTTTTTCGTGATGCGCGGCCAATTGTCACGCTGGCGATCGGGCTGGTGCTCTTTACGGTGATCGGCGTCGGCTATTTTGTGCACTGGTTGATTCCGGCCGTGCCGCTGGCGGCGGCGTTTGCGCTGGCAGCCATTTTGTCGCCGACCGATCCGGTTGCCGTGTCGGCGATTGCGTCGCAAAGTCCGATTCCGTCACGGCTCATGCATATTCTGGAAGGGGAATCGTTGTTGAACGATGCCTCCGGTCTGGTCTGTTTTCACTTTGCCGTACTGGCGGTGATTACCGGTACGTTCTCCTTGCTGGATGCCGGTGTGGACTTTCTGCAGGCGGCCGGTGGTGGCGTAGTGGCCGGTGTCGCTGTGGCGTGGCTGATTGGTGTGCTCAATCGCTGGCTGGTTGTCGCCGCAGGTGAAGATCCGGGCACGCAGATTCTGATTAGTCTGCTGGTGCCGTTTGCCGCGTATATGGCGGCCGAGCATATTGGCGGCTCGGGCATTCTGGCTGCGGCGACTGCGGGTATCACCATGCATTACACCGATCTGGTTGGTCGACGGCTGGCAGCGACACGCATGCAGCGCCGTGCCGTATGGGACACGATCCAGATGGCCTTGAATGGGGTGATTTTCGTGATTCTGGGTGCTCAGTTGCGCAGTACCCTGGAAGGATTGCCGCAGGTGGCGGCCGAGCTTGGGTTGGAAAGCGCCTGGTGGCTTGCATGGTATGTGCTGGCAATCACCGTGGTGCTGTCGGTACTGCGTTTTCTGTGGGTGTGGAGCTCGCTGAAGTTCACCCTGTTTCGCAAGAAGGATAAAGACAGTGCAACCGAGAAAAAGCCGTCGATCCTGCTGATGCTGGTGACGGCATTTGCCGGCGTGCGCGGTGCGCTGACGCTGGCAGGCATTCTGACCCTTCCATACCTGTTACCGGATGGCGGTGCCTTTCCGGCACGTGATCTTCTTATCTTTCTGGCAAAGGGCGTGATTATGTTGTCTTTGCTGACCGCCAGTATTGCCTTGCCATTACTCACACGTGATCTGGATTTGCGGCCGGAACCGGCCATGGGTGCCGGTGAAGGGGAAGCGCGCGCGGCAGCGGCTGAGGCTGCAATGATCCGTTTGCGGCAAATCAACGAAGAGGTTTCCGGCAGCGATGATGCCGGCGCCGAGGCGGTTGCGCGGGTGATGGAACTGTATCAGCGTCGCCTGGACTACGGGATTCGCGAAGGGGAAGAGGCGCAACGTTTGCGCCGTCTGGCCGAATCCGAACGCAGCTTCCGCCTGGAAGCCATTCGGGCAGAGCGTGAGCAATTGTTCCAGATGTGGCTGGCCGACAAGCTGGACGATCAGGTGCATCAAAGTCTGTTGCGCGAGCTCGATTTGATTGAAAATGCGCTGAGTCGCGAGCGCGGCCATTGACTGACACGTCGGTAGGTAAGAGCGGGGCGGCTGATTTATAATAGCGGCCCGCAAACGCGCATCGGTTCGGATGCTTGCGCGTAATCCTTCCGGCACATCCTGCCGGCCTCACTTGATCGGCGACCATTTTGACTTACAGCGTAAAAGAGATGTTTTACACGCTCCAGGGAGAAGGTGCGCACGCCGGTCGCCCCGCCGTGTTTTGCCGTTTTGCCGGCTGTAACCTGTGGACGGGGCGTGAAAGCGATCGGGCCAATGCAATTTGCCAGTTCTGCGATACCGATTTTGTCGGTACGGATGGCGAGGGCGGCGGCAAGTTTGCCGATGCGGTGCAACTGGCAGCAACCATCAATGCCTTGTGGCCGACTACGTACACGGCAAGCAAGTATGTCGTCTTCACCGGTGGCGAACCCTTGTTGCAGCTCGATGCGTCATTGATCGATGCCATGCATGCGGCCGGTTTTGCCATTGCGATTGAGACCAACGGTACCTTGCCTGTGCCGTCAGGCGTGGATTGGGTCTGTGTCAGTCCCAAGATGGGATCGGAACTGGTCGTGAAAAAGGGCAGTGAAATCAAGGTCGTGATTCCGCAGAATCAGCAGTCACTGGCTGCTTACGAGAATCTGGATTTTGAGCACTTTTTCGTGCAACCCATGGATGGCCCACTGGCCGAACAGAATACCCGGATGGCGATCGATGTCTGCAAGCGCAATCCAAAATGGAAACTGAGTTTGCAGACGCATAAACTTTTACAGATACCCTGATCATGCTGACCATTACCCGCAAGCTGGAATTCGATGCCGGCCACCGCATTCCTGACCACAAGAGCCAGTGCCGCAATCTGCACGGTCATCGCTACACGCTCGAAATCACGCTGATCGGTGATGTAATCGATGTCGAAGGCAGCTCGGACAACGGCATGATCATGGATTTTTCCGACATCAAGACGCTGGCCAACGAACATCTGGTGAATGTCTGGGATCATTCCTTCCTCGTTTACGAGAAGGACACCAAGGTGCGCGAATTTCTCGAGAGCATTCCTGGTCACAAGACCGTGGTCATCACCCGTATCCCGACAGTGGAAAATCTCGCACAGACCGCCTTTGAAATTCTGAATGCGGCATACACCGATCGTTATGGAACCGGTCTGCGTCTGCACAAGCTGGTGCTGCACGAAACGCCGAATTGCTGGGCCGAAATCACGGCGGACAGCTAGTCACTATTCCATGACAGACGCGTTTTCGCCAGAGGATGTACGGGACCTGATCTTCATGCGTCAGGCGCTCGATCAGGCGCGCAATGCGTGGGCATTGGGTGAGGTGCCGGTCGGTGCATTGGTTGTCAGGGATGGCGAAGTCATCGCGACCGGCTTCAATCAACCAATCGGCAATCACGATCCGACCGCACACGCCGAAATCATGGCGCTGCGCGCTGCGGCAACCATTCTCGGCAATTATCGTCTGCCCGGTTGCGAACTGTATGTCACGCTGGAGCCATGTGCCATGTGTTCCGGCGCCATGCTGCATGCCCGCCTGTCGCGGGTGATCTACGGTGCGGCCGATCCCAAGACGGGTGCCTGCGGTTCGATCGTCAATCTGTTCGAACAGAATCAGCTTAATCACCAGACCCGGCTGACCAGCGGTGTGCTGGCGGAGGAGTGCGGTGATTTGCTGCGCGAGTTCTTTGCCGAGCGACGTCGTCAGGCGCAAGCCTTGCGCAAGATGACGCCTTCCACGCAGTAAATGTGGTACTGACGCAGGCGCGTGCGTCACGCATCTCGATTTTCATGCACGGCGATGGTATCTTGTGATTGCAACGGGTCGCGCTGTCACGCAGTCTTTCCTATCCGGTCCGTCTGCATCAATTTGAGAAAGACCTGCTTTGCCGATTCTCCACGTAAACGATCTTGATCTCTGGTACGACACACAGGGCGACCCCAGTCATCCCGCGATTCTTTTGATCGTCGGTCTCGGCATGCAAGCCGTGTCATGGCCGGAGTCCTTCTGCAACGAGCTTGTGCAGCGCGGTTTCTATCTGATCCGTTTCGACAATCGTGATAACGGCCTGTCTACCAAACTCCATCATCTGGGCAAGCCCAATACCTTGCTCGCGGTGCTCAAGCTGGCCTTCCGCATGAAACTCAAGGCGGGCTATACGCTGGACGACATGGCGTCCGATGCAGTGGGTGTGCTTGATGCGCTTGGTATCAGCAAGGCACATATCGTTGGCGCCTCGATGGGCGGCATGATCGCGCAGATTGTCGCCGCGCGTTACCCGGAACGCACCCTGAGCCTGACCTCCATCATGTCTACCAGTGGCCGTCGTGGCCTGCCCGGACCGACGCGTGCGGCGCGTAAGGTATTGTTCGGTACGCCGCCTGATCCGCTCAATCACGAAGGCGTGATCCAGCATTTTGTGCGTACGATGCAGGTAATCGGTAGCCCCGCCTATCCGACGCCTGCCGAGCATTTGCGTGAGCGGGTGGAACGCACCGTCAAACGCAGTCTCGATCCGACTGCGACCACGCGACAATTATTGGCGATCGGCGCATCCGGTGATCGGGTAGCGTTGCTGCAGACGATCAAGGCGCCAACTCTGGTAATTCATGGTACGTCTGATCCGCTGGTGCCGATTGCCGGAGGGCGTGATGTGGCACGACTGGTGCCGCATGCCGTCCTGCACGAGATCGAAGGAATGGGGCATGACATGCCGGATCAGTTGAATCCGCAGCTCGCTGCTCTGATCGGCGAACATTGTCATCAGCAGGAAGAAAGCCTGGCAAAGGTTCCGGCATGAACATGAGTGCGACGGAATCGGCCAATAATGCCTTGAATCAGCGTATCCGCACCGAGTTGCTTGACGCTGAATGTCAGCCGCCTTGCATTGCCATTGTTTCGCCCAGCGGCTATGCGCCGAATCCGGATGCTGTGACGCGCGGTATTGCAACCTTGCAGGCGCAAGGATGTCAGGTCCGCAATCTGACCGATCCGGTTTATCGTCATCATCGTTTCGGTGCCAGGGATGATCAGCGGATTGCGCAGTTGTACGCGGCAGCGCAGGATCCGGATGTCGACATTGTGATGGCATTGCGCGGTGGCTACGGTCTGACGCGACTGTTACCCGATCTGGATTTCTCCCTGCTGGCGCGCAGCGGCAAATTGTTTGTCGGGCATAGCGACTTTACGGCATTGCAAATGGGATTGCTGGCCACGCAAGGGCACGTGACCTTTTCTGCGCCGATGTTGTGTGACGACTTTGTGCGGGAAGAACTCAGAGCCTTTTCTCTGACCGATTTCTGGCAATGCCTGAGCCATTCACAGCATGTCGTGCGCGGGACTGCAACAGGCAATCCGGAAGTTGATCTGCACGGAACACTGTGGGGCGGCAATCTGGCGATGCTGACCCATCTGGTCGGCTCGCCATGGTTGCCGCAAATCGATGGCGGCATTCTGTTCGTTGAGGACGTCAACGAGCATCCCTACCGCGTTGAGCGCATGTTGCTGCAATTGCTGCATGCGGGTGTGCTGCAGAAACAGAAGGCGTTGATTCTTGGCGATTTTTCCGGCTACAAACTGACCGATTACGACAACGGTTACGACTTTGAGCAGATGCTGCTCTGGTTGCGCCAGCAGGTTCCTATCCCTATTTTGAGCGGTCTACCGATCGGCCATGGCCGCGACAAGGTTACCTTGCCGGTGGGTGCGCCGGCGCATCTGTATGCGCTGAACGGTCATTTTTCACTGACGGTCAGCGACTATCCGCATTTGCCTGTATCTGCCTGACGCCGCAGGCCGGCTTTGGGCTGGCTGGGGCGGGTGGTAGAATAGCAGGCTGTCAATTTTCATTTCCGCAAAGGCTTTTCCCAAGTGTTATCTACTGCCAACATCACGATGCAGTTCGGCCCCAAGCCGCTGTTTGAAAATATCTCTGTCAAATTCGGTGAAGGCAACCGGTACGGTTTGATCGGTGCCAATGGTTGCGGCAAATCCACGTTCATGAAAATTCTGGGCGGCGACCTGGATCCGACTGCTGGCAACGTGAGTCTCGATCCGGGCGAACGCCTCGGCAAGCTGCGTCAGGATCAGTTCGCTTACGAAGAAATGCGCGTGCTGGACGTCGTGATGATGGGGCACGTCGAGATGTGGGCAGCGATGTCCGAGCGCGATGCGATCTATGCCAATCCGGAAGCGACCGACGACGATTACATGAAGGCAGCCGATCTGGAAGCCAAGTTTGCCGAGTACGACGGTTATACCGCCGAGGCGCGTGCCGGCGAACTGTTGCTGGGCGTCGGTGTGCCGATCGAACAGCATCAAGGCCCGATGAGCAACGTTGCTCCTGGCTGGAAGTTGCGCGTATTGCTGGCGCAGGCATTGTTCTCCAATCCGGACATCCTGCTGCTCGACGAACCGACCAACAATCTGGACATCAATACGATTCGCTGGCTCGAAGAAGTCTTGAACCAGCGCAACTCGACGATGATCATCATTTCCCACGATCGTCACTTCCTGAATCAGGTATGCACGCACATGGCCGACATGGACTACGGCACGCTGAAAGTCTATCCGGGCAACTACGATGACTACATGCTGGCATCGTCGCAGGCGCGGGCACAACAACTGGCAAACAATGCCAAGGCCAAGGAAAAGGTCGCCGAACTGCAGGACTTCGTGCGTCGCTTCTCGGCCAACAAGTCCAAGGCGCGTCAGGCAACCTCGCGTGCTAAGCAGATCGAAAAGATCAAGGTGGAGGACGTCAAGCCGTCCAGCCGTCAGAATCCGTTCGTGCGCTTTGAAGGCGAGAAGAAGTTGCATCGTCTGGCCGTGGAAACCGAAAACATCGCCAAAACTTACGACCGCAAGATTTTCGACCGTTTCAGCATCATGGTCGAAGCAGGTGAGCGCATTGCGATCATTGGTGCCAACGGTGCCGGTAAGACGACCTTGCTGCGTTGCATCGGCGGCAATGACATTACGGGGCTGGAAGCCGATAGTGGCACCGTCAAATGGGCAGAGAATGCCAATGTCGGCTACATGCCGCAGGATCCGACCGAGGAATTCGCCAAAGGCGAGACGCTGACCGACTGGATGGGGCAGTGGACGCAGGAAGGCGATGACGACCAGGCCGTGCGTTCGATTCTGGGCCGTTTGCTGTTCTCCGGTGATGACGTCAAGAAGTCAGTCAAGGTCCTGTCCGGTGGCGAGAAAGGCCGCATGATGTACGGCAAGCTGATGCTGGGCCGTCACAACGTGCTGTTACTCGATGAACCGACCAACCATATGGATATGGAGTCCATCGAATCGTTGAACATTGCGCTTGAAAAATATGCAGGCACGCTGATTTTCGTTTCGCACGATCGCGAATTCGTATCGTCGCTGGCCAATCGCATTCTCGAAGTCAAGGATGGCGAAGTGATCGACTTCCAAGGCACGTACGAAGAGTATCTGACCAGCCAGGGTATCGAGTAATTTGCGTTTCCGCTCGTGGCAACAACACACTGGCCGCCGCGAGCGAACGTTGCCGTCTTGTTATCAGGATGTTCGATCGTCTCTTGTATCCGTCGCGATCACCGTCCTATGCGATTGGCGCTACAATTTGCGATCCGAATAGGCACTTTTTGATCCGAGTACGGATGCTTTGTTTTCTTGCAATCACCATCGATTGCCATCTAACGTTCAACCTAACGACCAGCCATGCAGAATCAGCCAATCAAGACCGTTGAATTCGAACGTCCCATCATGGAAAGTGGCACCAGTTGTGTCGCCCATGCATGGGCCAAAATCCCGATGTCGCCATCGCCGGAAGAGAAAGCCGAGCTCAAGGCGCGCATCAAGCGCTTGCTGAAAGAGCGCGAAGCCGTTCTCGTTGCGCATTATTACGTCGATGCGGACTTGCAGGATCTGGCGGAAGAAACCGGTGGCTGCGTGTCCGACTCGCTCGAGATGGCGCGCTTTGGTCGCGATCATCCGGCCAAGACGCTCGTCGTGGCCGGCGTCAAGTTCATGGGCGAGACCGCGAAGATTCTGAGCCCGGAGAAAACCATTCTGATGCCCGACCTGGATGCGACCTGTTCGCTTGATCTGGGTTGCCCGGTAGATGAGTTTTCAGCCTTCTGTGATGCGCATCCCGATCGTGTGGTCGTGGTGTATGCAAATACCAGTGCGGCGGTCAAGGCACGCGCGGACTGGATGGTGACGTCATCCATCGGTCTGAAGATCGTCGAACATCTGCATGCGCAAGGGAAAAAAATCCTGTGGGCACCGGACAAGCATCTGGGCAGCTATATCCAGAAGCAGACGGGTGCAGACATGCTGCTGTGGCAAGGTTCTTGTCTGGTGCATGACGAGTTCAAGGCCGTCGAGCTGGAACTGTTGAAGCGGGAGCACCCGCAAGCCAAGGTGCTCGTGCATCCGGAATCGCCTGCGGCCGTGGTAGCGCTGGCCGATGCGATCGGCTCGACCTCGCAACTGATTCACGCCGCGCAAACGATGGATGCGCCTGAGTTCATCGTCGCCACCGATAACGGCATCCTACACAAGATGAAGGCCGCTGCACCTGGCAAGATCTTCATCGATGCGCCGACTGCAGGTAATGCAGCAACCTGCAAGAGTTGCGCACATTGCCCATGGATGGCGATGAACGCATTGCAGAATCTTGCGGATGTATTGGAAACCGGCAAGAACGAAGTACACGTCGATCCGGAAATTGGTCGCAAGGCGACTGTCTGCATCGACCGCATGCTGGACTTTGCGGCGGCAAAAAAAGCCAATGTGCGTCCTTCGTCCGATCTGGCCAAGGAACAACAACTCTTTTCAGGAATCGGCCCCGCATGAGTCTGCTGCGCAATCCATACGCCCCATTCGATGACGATCTGCGACAGGCTTTCGAAGCCAATATCGCTGCTGCGCTGGCAGAAGACATTGGCACTGGTGACGTGACTGGCAAGCTGGTACCGGAGCACATGATGAAGGCGCGCGTGATCGTGCGCGAGCAAGCGGTATTGTGCGGTGCGCCGTGGTTTGAAGCCGTCATGAAGCAGCTGGATGCGCGTATCGTGCTGACCTGGCGTTATGCCGAAGGTGATCTGATGAAGGCCGATAGAGAGGTCTGCGAGATTGAAGCTCCTGCGCGTGCCTTGCTCACGGCAGAGCGTACGGCACTCAATTTCATGCAGTTGCTGTCTGGCGTTGCGACTGCCACGCGTCGCTATGTGGAAATTGTGGCAGGCACAAAGGCATCGATTCTTGATACGCGCAAAACCCTGCCGGGCCTGCGCCTGGCGCAGAAATATGCGGTCCGTGTCGGTGGCGGACAGAACCAGCGTCTGGCACTGTATGACGGTATCCTGATCAAGGAAAACCATATTGCGGCAGCGGGTGGCGTCCGTGCAGCCATGCATCTGGCGCAATCGCTGAATGCTGGTGTCAGTATCCAGATCGAGGTCGAAACCCTGGCGCAACTGGATGAGGCACTGGAAGCCGGCGCAAAATCGATCCTGCTCGATAACTTCTCGTTTGCCATGATGCGTGATGCGGTCGAGCGCACGGCAGGACGTGCCTTGCTGGAAGCGTCGGGCAATGTGAATGCGACGACAGTACGCACGATTGCAGAAACAGGCGTGGATCGTATTTCGATTGGTTCACTGACCAAGGATGTCAAGGCAACGGACTATTCACTGCGCATTATTTAAGTCGTTCGTTCTTTCATAAACAAAAAAGCCGCTTTTGACAGCGGCTTTTTTGTTTGACTCGGTAGCGGTCAGTCTGGAGAAAGCACGCTTGGCAGTGCTTTGGGCAAGGTCTCCGGATAGTCGCGGCTGTAATGCAGGCCGCGGCTTTCCCGGCGTGACAGTGCACTGTTGACGATGAGCGACGCGACTTCCACCAGATTGCGCAACTCCAGCAAGTCGGGCGTGATGCGGAAGTTGGCATAATACTCGTCGATCTCTTCCTTGAGCAGGCGGATACGATGCTGGGCGCGTTGCAGGCGTTTTGTCGTACGCACGATGCCGACGTAATTCCACATGAAGCGGCGCAGCTCTTCCCAGTTATTGGCGATGATGACCTCTTCATCCGCATCGGTCACGCGGCTTTCATCCCATGCCGGCAAGGCAGGTACTTTCTGCTTTGGTTGTTCTGCAATGTAGTGGGCAGCGGCACGGCCAAGTACCAGACATTCCAGCAGGGAATTGCTCGCCAGGCGATTGGCACCATGCAAACCGGTACAGGTCGCTTCACCAACGGCATACAAGCCGGGCAGGTCGGTGCGGCCTGACAAGTCGGTAATGATGCCGCCGCAGGTGTAGTGCGCAGCCGGCACGACCGGAATCGGTTGCGTGGTGATGTCGATGCCGAGCTCAAGGCAGCGCGCCATGATGGTCGGGAAATGTTCTTTCAAGAACGCCGGTGACTTGTCGCTGATATCCAGATCGACATAGTCGAGACCACGTTTTTTCATTTCGGCATCGATGGCACGCGCCACGATGTCACGTGGTGCCAGTTCGGCACGTTCATCATGCGATGGCATGAAACGCTTGCCCGCATGCTTGCCGGCAGATTGCGGCAGCTTGAGTACGCCACCTTCGCCACGTACTGCTTCGGTAATCAGGAAAGACTTGGCATAAGGGTGATACAGGCAGGTTGGATGGAACTGGATGAATTCCATGTTCGCAATACGGCAACCCGCACGCCATGCCATGGCGATCCCGTCGCCAGTGGCCGTGTCGGGATTGGTCGTGTAGAGATAGACCTTGCCGGCACCACCGGTCGCCAGCACGGTATGTTCGGCTGAAATGGTCAGTACCTTACCGCTCTTGACATCCTGGACATAGACACCCAGGCAACGAGGCGAGGATTTCTTTCCCTTGCTTTCGAGTGCATCGGATGTAATCACGTCGATGGCATAGTGATGTTCCATCAGCGTGATGTTGGGATGATTGCGAACTTTCTGTTCCAGCGTCACTTGCACGGCGTGACCGGTCGCATCGGCCGCATGAATGATGCGTCGCTGGCTATGACCGCCTTCGCGCGTCAGGTGAAATCCCAGTTCTGCGGTGGCATCCGGCGTGAATGGCACGCCTTGTGCAATCAGCCATTCAATGGCGGCGCGCCCGTTTTCGACGATGAAACGGGTGGCTGCCTCATCGCACAAACCGCCACCGGCCACCAACGTGTCCTGCACATGGTCATCGACGCTGTCATTGGAGTCGAGTACTGCGGCGATACCGCCTTGCGCCCAGCTGCTGGCGCCATCCAGCAGCGTGCGTTTGGAAATGACAGCGACCTTGCGCGTCTCGGCCAGATGAAGGGCAACCGACAAACCTGCCAGTCCGCTGCCAATAATCGCGACATCAAATTTCATAGATCAATTCGATTGAAAAATCGGTAAAAAGCCAGCCCATGACTATATTCCATTTGCTGCTGATTGGTACAGAAACTGCGCTAGCGACATGGGCATGCCTTTTTGGGCAGGAACGGGCGTGACGATGCGAGTATGACAATCAGGAGGCGGGTTGATCCAGCCAGCAAACCTTGCTTGCCAGATGCACGTGTTTTGCTTTGTATGATGTAAACGGCATATCCAGCGTTGCCAGGGTGAATGAAACCCAGTCCGGATAATCGCTGCTGCCATGCCATTCAATATTCGCGCCGCAGACACTGCAAAATTTGCGGGTCACCCTGTTGGAAGAGCGAAATGACGTTAAACGATCTTCCCCAGACAAATAGCGAAAGTCTGGCTTGGGTACGCTGGCATAGGTGGCGAAGGCGGCACCGTGCTGTTTCTGGCACATGGTGCAGTGACAGTGTGTTACGGCCTTGGGACGGCTGCTGATCTGGTAAGTTACAGCACCACACAGACAACTGCCTTGTAAACAGTCAATCACCGATGCGTTGCTCATCGAGCTGCCGGCGATGCAAGCGGAAAGACATGGCTGTTGCGAATCATGGCCTCCGCTTCGTCGGTCGAAAGTGGTGGCGAGAACAGGTATCCCTGACCGAGATTGCATCCGGTCTTTTGCAGTTCCTGAATTTGCAGAAGCGTTTCCACACCTTCGGCGACCGTTTCCAGATTCAGGGTCTTCGCCAATGCCATCATCAGGTGAATAATTTCGCGATCACTATGACTGGTGCCCAGTCCTTGTACAAACGCCTTGTCGATCTTGAGAATATCGATGGGCAGACGCTGCAGATACGCCAGTGACGAATAGCCCGTACCAAAATCATCCAGCGCCAGACGCAGGCCAAGCCGTTTCAGCATGGAAAGCGTTTCCATGGTTTGCATCGGATTCGCCATGGCCGACGTCTCGGTCAGTTCCAGCTCAATCGAGCTCGGGATGACCTGACTGGACTCCAGAATCTCGCGTACCTGACTGAAAAAAGTGGTTTGGAGCAGCTGGCGCATCGAGACGTTGATGGCCACCGTCAGATTACCGATGTGCGTATAACGATGTTGCCATGTCGCGAGCTGACGGCAAGCCTTTTCCATTGCCCAGATCCCGATCGGCACCATCATGCCGGAAGCTTCGGCAATCGGGATGAAGTCGGCGGGTGAAATCTTGCCGTATTCGGGGCTATCCCAGCGCATCAGCACTTCAAAACCCTTGATCTTGCCATCCGAAAGCGACACTTTGGGTTGATAGACGAGCGAAAGTTCGTTGCGTTCAAGTGCAAAGCGCAAGGCGACATCCATGCGGGCATGCCGTGTCAGCTTGATCTGCATGGCCGCATCATAAATCTCGGCGCGATTGCGTCCATGGTCCTTGGCCTGATACATGGCGGCATCGGCATCGCGAATCAGATCGGCCGGCGTCTGGTGCTCTTCGGTCAGTTGCGCGATGCCGATACTGGTCTGAATCTTGACGGATACGTCATCGATGATCAGACGTTCGGAAATCGCCTGCATGACTTTGTTGGCCTTGACCGCGGCTTCCGCCAGCGAGGCATTGGTCAGGATCGCAAATTCGTTACCGCCGAAGCGTGCGACAAAATCCTTGGCAGGCAGGGCGTCGACGATACGCTTGCTGATTTCGATCAGGCACTTGTCGCCGAAATCATGGCCATGCGTATCGTTGAGGCTTTTAAAGAAATCAAGATCGAGAAACAGCAATGTCAGGCTGGCCTGACGCTGGCGGCTGGCAACGATGGCCGAGTCCAGCGTGTTGACCAGGTAACGGCGATTGGGCAGTTCGGTCAGGATGTCATGCATGGCCTGATACTCGATCTGCAACTCATCCTGCTTGCGTTTGGTGACATCCTGCGACACACCCAGCACGCCAACTGTCTTGCCTTTTGCGTCCAGCAAAGGATATTTGCTGGTATGGAACCAGCGATCCAGATCCTTGCGCCAGAAACCGCGCGCTTCAATGTCTTGAAGGGGCTTGCCGGAGCGGATGACTTGTTCATCCTGTTCGCGGATTTCATCGGCGATATCCAGTGCCTTCATTTCTTCGCCGGGATCGGCCATTTGCAGGCACAGATCGTAGGCTGTCTTGCCGCGCAGATCGGCTTCGCTGGCGTAGCCAAAACGTTGCTGGAAGCTTTGGTTGCTGACCGTGAATCGACCATCCGTATCTTTCGCGTAGATCATCGACGGGTTGAGATCAAGCACTGCCCGCAGCATGGCTGTTTCCTGCTGCAGTTTGACTTCCACGCTTCGGCGCAACGTGACGTCCTCGATGCTGAAGATCAGACCACCGATCGCCGAATCGTGCAGCATGTTATAGCCGCGTGTTTCGAGCGATACCCAATGCCCGTCACGATGCTGGATACGATGACGCGAAAAAATCTCGCTATGCGGTGTGTCGCGCAGGAAATGCATCTTGCTCCGATGCTCGTCGACATCGTCCGGATGCATCGCGGGGCGAATACCTTTCTCGGTCAGGTCTTCCAGACTGTATCCGATGACTTCCTGCAACGCCGGATTGGCAAACTGAATGCGGAAAGCCTTGTCGGTGATGATGAACACATGGCGCGTGACGCGCACAATGGTGTTGAAGCGACGTTCATTGGTGCGCACCTGATCAAGCGCGATCCGGTTCAGATGCAAGGTGCGTGACAGCAAAAGGGACAGGCAGCCGATCGACAGCGTTGCAAAAAGATCGGGGCCCCATGCTTCGATGGTGGCGTCCACGCCGCCATTGAGTGCATAGCCAATACCCGCGACGATCATGATCGCCACGCTGGCGATACGCGTGTTGAGAACAAGAGGGAAAACGCCCGCGATGGCGATCAGCCATGGCATCGGACTGGCGGGAAATTCATCCAGCAGAGAGAACACGATGATCGCCGAGGTGACCGTCGTCATCTCGAGCAGCACAAATGGCGTCCGTAACAGCAGGCTGGTACGCAGCCAGAAATAGCGGATGAAGGCCAGTACCACCATCAGCGAAACGGCCAGTACCGCACCGGTTCCCAATTGGGAGAGTCCAAGCTGATTGGACAGCATCAGCAGGACGATATGCAGCAGCAGGGTTGCATGCAGCAAAAGGGCTGCGATACGAAAGATATCGCTGCCGGCGTAGACAGCGAGCGTACGGAGTGACTCCGTTCTCATCAATCGGCTACCGGCCGGACGCAGCCTGCCGCCTGACGGGCGCGTGCCCGCGCTGTTTCAACATCCGGGCCGGTCGCAAGCGCAACACCCATACGACGGCGGGCAAATGACTCAGGTTTGCCAAACAGCCGAATATCGACAGTGTCGATGTTGAA
This sequence comes from Oxalicibacterium faecigallinarum, assembly GCF_014635705.1. Lineage (GTDB taxonomy): Bacteria > Pseudomonadota > Gammaproteobacteria > Burkholderiales > Burkholderiaceae_D > Oxalicibacterium > Oxalicibacterium faecigallinarum. The sequence goes on from NZ_BMDI01000001.1 coordinate 580,416, forward strand.
TGCATCGGCAAGACCTTCAAACGCGATGGGCTTGCCTTCATGCTGACCATAGATCACGGCAGAAGCGCCCGGCGTCTTCAGTACCGTATTGACCGGCAAGCCGAGAATGGCCTTGGCGTGCAGTTCAAATTCGCTCTGTTCCTGGCTGCTCATGGTGACCATGCCGGTGTCATGCGGGCGCGGGCTGACCTCGGAGAACCAGACCATATCGTCTTTTACGAACAGCTCCACGCCGAACAGGCCAAGACCACCCAGATTCTCGGTGACCTTGCGCGCGATGTCGTGTGCCTTGGCCAGCGCGCCGGCAGGCATCGCTTGCGGTTGCCACGATTCCACATAGTCGCCATTGACTTGCAGATGGCCGATCGGCTCACAGAAATGCGTTTGCACCTTGCCGTCCTTGCCAAGCGCACGCACAGTCAATAGCGTGATTTCATAGTCGAAATCGATGAAGCCTTCCACGATGACGCGACCGGCGTCAACGCGTCCGCCAGCTGCCGCGGTTTCCCATGCCGATTCGACTTCTTCCAGTGCCTTGACCTTGGACTGACCTTTGCCGGAAGAGGACATGACCGGTTTGACCATGCAGGGGAAGCCGACTTCGGTACAGCCGACCTGCAGTTCTTCCAGATTGTCGGCGAATCGGTAAGGCGAGGTTGGCACGCCCAGTGTCTCTGCGGCAAGACGGCGAATGCCTTCACGATCCATCGTCAGCCAGGTTGCTCGTGCGGTCGGAACGACACGGGCACTGCCTGCTTCTTCCAGTTCAACCAGTGTTGCTGTTGCCAGTGCCTCGATTTCCGGCACGATCAGATCCGGTTTTTCCTGATTGATCAGCGCGGCCAATTGCACGCCGTCGGTCATGTCAATGACGTAGCTGCGATGCGCAACCTGATGACCAGGCGCATTGGCATAGCGATCGACGGCAATGACCTCGATGCCAAGGCGTTGCAAGGCGATGATGACTTCCTTGCCCAGTTCCCCCGATCCCAGCAGCATGACTTTGGTTGCCAATGGAGAAAGCGGGGTACCGATGCGAAGGGGCGTGCTGTTACGTGTATTCATAGAGATAAAAGTAGGCTCTGCAGATGGCAGATGTTGACGACCCGACAATACCAAATTGTGACTGATTTGGACAGCCCAAATCAGGGCAGATTCTTCGGACAGATTTGAAATCTGGAAAAGAATGCCTCGATTACTTGGTGGAAAAGCAAAAAAGGCTGCCAGCAATCGTTGCCTGGCAGCCAATCACGACACTTCCCGCAAGCAGGAAGGTGACAGTAATGCTTAGTGGTCGTTGATATCGTTGTCCTTGGTTTCACGGACGAACAGCAGACCGATGACGAAGGTCATCAGCGCAACGATGATCGGATACCAGAGACCGTAGTAGATATCGCCTTTCAATGCCACCAGAGCAAACGCCGTGGTCGGCAGCAGGCCGCCGAACCAGCCGTTACCGATGTGATACGGCAGTGACATCGATGTGTAGCGGATACGGGTCGGGAACATTTCAACCAGCATGGCAGCAATCGGGCCGTACACCATGGTCACGTAAATCACCAGGATGAACAGCAGCAGCAGCGTCATGCCATAGTTGATCTGATCAGGGTCAGCCTTGGTTGGATAACCGGCAGCCTTGATGGCGTCGGTCAGTTCAGCCGTGAATGCCTTGTCTTTGGCGGTCGCTTCTTCTTTCGACAGGCCGCTCGCGTCGTACGATGTCAGCGTGGTATTGCCAACCTTGATGGTTGCAACGGTACCTGCCGGGGCATCGACGTTGGAGTAGTTAACCGATGCGCGTGCCAGTTTTGCCTTGGCGATATCGCACGAAGAGGTGAATTTCTTCTCGCCAGTCGGATTGAACTGGAATTGGCAGGTCTTCGGATCAGCCGTGACAATCACCGGTGCATTCTTCTGCGCAGCTTCCAGTGCCGGATTGGCGTAGTGAGTCAGCGCATTGAAGATCGGGAAATACGTGATGGCAGCAATCAGGCAGCCACCGAGGATGATTGGCTTACGACCGATACGATCCGACAGCGAACCAAAGATCACGAAAAACGGCGTTGCCAGCAGCAGCGATGCAGCGATCAGGATGTTGGCCGTTGCGCCGTCCACCTTCAGCGTTTGCGTCAGGAAGAACAGTGCGTAGAACTGGCCCGTGTACCAGACGACGGCCTGACCGGCGGTCAGACCGACCAGCGCCAGAATAACAATCTTCAGGTTTTTCCATTGGCCAAATGCTTCGGTCAGTGGTGCTTTGGATGCCTTGCCTTCAGCTTTCATTTTCAGGAAGGCTGGAGACTCGTTCATCGACATGCGGATCCATACGGAGATGGCCAGCATGAAGATGGACAGCAGGAAAGGAATACGCCAGCCCCAGGCAGCGAAGGCTTCTTCACCGATGGCCGTACGCGTACCCAGAATCACCAGCAGCGACATGAACAGACCCATCGTTGCGGTGGTCTGAATCCACGAAGTGAACAGACCGCGCTTGCCATGTGGCGCGTGTTCGGCCACATAGGTTGCTGCGCCACCGTATTCACCACCGAGCGCCAGACCTTGCAGAATACGCAGGATGATCAGGATGATTGGTGCGGCGATGCCGATGGATTCATAATTCGGCAGGACACCGACGATGAAGGTGGAAGCACCCATCAGGATGATGGTGACCAGGAAGGTATATTTACGTCCGATCATGTCGCCCAGACGGCCGAAGACGACGGCGCCGAACGGGCGGACGATAAAGCCCGCTGCAAAAGCCAGCAGCGCGAAGATGAATGCGGTATTCGGATCGGTACCAGCAAAGAACTGTTTGGCGATAATGGCTGCCAACGAACCGTACAGATAAAAGTCGTACCATTCGAACACGGTACCCAATGACGATGCGAAGATGACTTTTCTTTCTTCCGGTGTCATGGGCCGAGGGGCGTTATTGGTAGAGGTCGCCATGCTGGTCTCCTTTTGAGTTTATTAATTCCGTATGTGCGTTGAAAAAAATTGCACTGTGTTTACGGGCGGAAGTGTGCGACCGAAACCTTACGCAATACTTTCGCCAAGCTTACGCATTGCTTACATGTCTATATTTTTTACTATCGATGCACACCGGATGTGCGTGGGCAGAACAACGATGGTGCATCGTTAGCGGCGTTATAGCTGAAATGCACTAGGCAAGGCAGGGCAGGTTTGCATGCGCTTTCTATATAAATAGCTTATGCAATCGAAAAGGATGACAGGCAGGCAAATTCAGGCATGCTTTAAAATGCGCATGTTTCCATGCTTTGTATCCATTCCATGACTGCCTCATCCTCTATTCCCATTCCTTTTTTACAAGACCTTGGTATTGAAGTCGTTGAATCCGGCAACGGGCTGGCCGAGGTGCAACTGATTCTTGCCGAGCGTCACCTGAACAGTTGGCACGTCGCACATGGCGGCGTGGTCATGACGATGCTGGACAATGTGATGTCTCTTGCCGGCCGCTCCCTTGATCCCGATATCCGTAGCGGCGTCACGATCGAAATGAAGACCAGCTTCATGCAACCTGGCGGCACCGAAGGTGCACGCCTTGTGGCAAAAGGACGTGTACTGCATGCCTCTTCCAGCATTTATTTCTGTGAGGGCGAGTTGTGGAACGAGTCACGACTGGTCGCCAAGGCCGCCGGTACATTCAAATTTATTCGCAAGGCTGAAGTTGCCAAGCGGATGTCCACTAGCTGATAGCAGGATCATCATGTTCGATTTCGAAGGTCGCGTAGCTGTCATTACTGGCGCTGCCAGCGGGTTCGGACGTGAATTTGCGCGTCTTGGCGGACGGCTCGGCATGCGTCTGGTTCTTGCAGACATCGAAGTCGAGCCGCTACGTCTGATCGAACAGGAATTGTTGGAAGCCGGTTGTGACGTCGTCGCGCTGCAGTGTGACGTGAGTCGCGGCGATCAGGTACAGGCATTGGCGGATGCGACCATGGCGCATTATGGCGTCGTGCATGTGGTGTTCAACAATGCCGGTGTCGGCGCTGGTGGCTTGATCTGGGAAAGCACGAAAGCGGACTGGGAGTGGTTGCTCGGCGTCAATCTGTTTGGCGTGATCCATGGAGTGCGAATTTTCACTCCATTGATGCTGGCGGCAGCCAAGGCCGATCCGGATTACCGCGGGCATATTCTGAATACAGCGTCGGTCGCCGGTTTGCAAAATGCGCCGACGATGGGGATTTATAACGTTTCCAAGCATGCGGTCGTGTCCCTGACCGAAACCTTGTATCAGGACCTGCAATTGATTGAGGCACCGATCGGTGTCTCGCTGCTTTGCCCATTTTTCGTCCCAACGGGTATTCATCAATCTGCGCGTAATCGCCCGGATACGCGCCATGCAACCACCACCGTCAGTCAGCGCACGGCGCAGGCTTTTTCCGAAAAAGCAGTGATGTCGGGGAAGGTGAGTGCAGCGCAGGTGGCGACACTGGCATTTGATGCCATACGCGATGGGCAGTTTTATGTGTATTCCGAAACGGCACCGCTTGAAAACGCGCGGCATCGCCTGGAGGACCTGGTTGCGCAACGCAATCCGCGTGATCCCTATGCGGAGGTACCGCATGTCCGTGAATTATTGCGTGCGCGTCTGAAGTCCTGAAAAACCGCTGTCTGCTAGGCCAGATGGCGGTCAATCAACGATCCTTGCAGCATCATCCCTGATAGCCGCGTGTGCACGCATGGCGCGGACCACGCTCGCGTACGGGGACCGGCGGCATTGGAACAGGTGGCCGTTCAATCAGGGTCGCACGCCCATCTGCATAGAGTTTCACCAATGTCGAAACACGCGTGCCGTAGTCGGGCGATTCGATGCAGACCGCAGAAAGAAGCCGTTCGCGTTCAAGGCCGACACCCGTATCGGGCAGGCGGCAGTCGGAAGCATTGGTCGTATCGGCCAGCATTTCAAAGTAGGCGTCTTCCGGTGCGCCCTGACACAATAGACTGGCAAACTGTGCCTTGGTACGAACGACTTTGGGCCATGCGCAATCCAGCAACGAATTGGACAAACCATAAATGCCGGGTGGCAAAGGCTTGCCATTGCGGACATCGTCCTGTCCGCGATTGGAAAACCAGATCAGTTCCTTGGCGTCGCCAATCAGCAGATTAAAACCGTTGTACTCGCCCGCGGTCGGCGCGATGGCAGATACATAGTCCGCGGCCGACATGCTGCCCATCAGAAAATTGGCGACCAGTTCACCACGGGATGGCGCGTCGGCACGCATCTCGGAGGGGGCACGGACGTTGGTAATGGTGGCGAAGCGACCCTCGCGGGTAATACCCATCCAGGTACCGCCGCCACGCAAATCGCGCCCGGCAAAAATGTTCGGATGCGATGGCCACCATGCAGCGGTACTGGCGGGACGGTCATAGAATTCATCGCGATTGCCGGCGGCAAGCAGAGGAAGATCCGGCATGACTTGCCAGGCAAAGACGATCAGGCACATGATGTCGCGTCCACAAAGTGTTCAACATGCCTGCGACCTTCAATGGCAGACGCTAATCCGTGTGTTGTTACTGCAGCGGCAATCGCCTGTTCGAAATCCGCTGGCGTCGCCAGATAGATTTCCATCCAGGTGTGCAAGCCATCCTCTGCGTATGGACGACGTTTCAGGCTCGCCTGAATACCGTGCGTATGCTGCAATGCCTTTTGCATGCTCACGGCCTTCGACAGAAAATGCGCAGCATTTTCTTCTCGTACGCGGTAGTAGATGTACAGATCGGTCGACATGACGTTAACCCTTGCGGCCTCAGACAGGATCCGTCAGTTCGTACGGCAAGGGCTGAAAATTCAGTACCGGTCCCGTGGCAGATCCCAGATGGACCGCACCCTCTGTGGCAGCCAACTTGATCTCAACCAGACAGTCGGTTTGCTGTGCGTTGGCGCGGGCTGCGTTGACGACCATGCCGCAAGGCTGATCGGGATCGTCGGCAGCGAAAATTTCCGTTCCCGGCACGATCTTATCGACTTCAACTGTGGCATGCATCATGCGGCGTTTGAGCTTGCCGAGGTATTGACTGCGCGCCACGATTTCCTGTCCCGGATAACAACCTTTCTTGAAATTGACCCCGCCGATCAGCTCGAAATTGATCATCTGCGGAACAAATTTTTCTTGCGTGCTTGTCGTGATGTGCGGAATGCCGCCATCGATTTCGGCCAGCTTCCATGCATCACTACCCGCCGGTTGCAGTACGGATGTCAGATGCGGCCAGGCTTCGATGGCACGTTGCGGCGTCGTGATCCATTGATAGCGTGGAATACCGAAGGCATTCGCCTGACGGATGACCGTGCCGGCATCGGATGTGATCTTGTCGAGAATGGCAAGAGGCAGTTCAGGAAACCATGGCAGCAGGGCGCTGGCAGCAGCAGGGCCTGCGAGGCCCAGCGCGACCAGCTCTTCGGTGGCATCCGTCAGTTTGGCCTTGCTGCGCAGAATGAACATGGACAAGCGTTTTTGGACAGGTGCCTGAATCTCGCGCGGAATTTGCAGGACGATACGATCACCTTCCTTCCAGATCAGGAAGCTGGCCATCATGCGGCCCTTCGGCGAACAATATCCGGCAAGGCGCGCCTGATTGTCGGTCAGATGGGTGACATCGTTGGTCAGTTGGTTATGCAGAAACGAGGCGGCATCCTCGCCTGTTGCTGTGATCAGGCCGAAATGAACCAGCGGCGTGACAAAGTTGGTACGGGCAGTCTCATCGGCCGCGTTGGCGGAAAAGGCGATGGATGGGATGCCATTGTCTTCGGCAAGGTCTGCACCTTGTTCTTTCAGGAAATTCAACCAGGTTGTCATAATTTCAGTGAATAAATTGGGCGGCGGGACATTCAGCCATTATCATTAGGGCTGATTATAGTGGCGTGGCAAAAACGCGTCGGATTGCACTCAGTTTTAGCGAGACCCGGTTTTAAATGAAAAAAACTCTCAGGCGATTGGTTCTGCTCGGCATCATCCTCGGTGCTTCCTTCCTGTTCTGGTCAGACAATCCAATTACTTCCGATGGTCCACCGATCGAATTCACGATTCAGCCGGGTAGCGGCTTCAAAAGCAGCATGCGTCAGATCGAGGCAGCAGGCGTGCCGGTCAATCCTCTGCTGATGATGGCACTGGCGCAGTTCAAGGGAGAAACTGCACGCATCAAGGCCGGCACCTATGAACTGAAGCCGGGTACGACACCCAAGCGTTTGCTTGAGCAAATCGTGCGGGGCGAGTTTGCACAGGAAGCCGTTACCATCATCGAGGGCTGGACTTTCCGACAGATGCGTCAGGCCATTGATGCACACCCGGCACTCAAGCATGACACGGCGAATCTGTCGGACACCGAACTGCTGGCAAAGATCACGACCGATTACAAACAGCCGGAAGGCTTGTTCTATCCAGACACCTATCTGTTCGCCAAGAACTCCAGTGATATTCTGGTCTATCGTCAGGCATATCGCGCGATGATGAAACGGCTGGACGAGCAATGGGCGAAACGCGATCAGAATCTGCCTTATGCCAGTCCTTATCAGGCACTGATCATGGCATCGATTGTCGAGAAAGAAACGGGGCGACGGGAAGAGCGCACGCAAATTGCAGGCGTCTTCGTCAATCGTTTGCGTGTGGGCATGCTGCTGCAGACTGATCCGACCGTGATCTATGGCATGGGCGACGCCTACGATGGGCGTATCCGTAAGCGTGATTTGCAGACGGACACACCGCACAATACCTATACCCGTGCCGGTTTGCCGCCGACACCGATTGCCTTGCCGGGCGCGGAATCGTTGTTTGCCGCCTTGAACCCGGCGCCGACGGAGGCCTTGTACTTCGTGTCGCGCGGTGATGGCTCCAGTCATTTTTCACAGACGCTGGATGAGCACAATAACGCCGTCAATAAATATATCCGCGGTCGATAACACGCATGAGCACAGCCAAATTCATCACCTTTGAAGGCATTGACGGTGCAGGAAAATCGACGCACCTGACGTTCGTTGCCGACGCACTGCGTGCAGCAGGCAGAAATGTCATCGTCACGCGTGAGCCGGGCGGCACAACCCTCGGCGAAGCGCTGCGCAATCTTTTGTTGCATGAAAAAATGCATCTGGAAACCGAAGCATTGCTGATGTTTGCCGCACGCAGAGAGCATCTGGCGCAAGTGATCGAGCCTGCGCTCGCGCGTGGCGACTGGGTGATTTCAGATCGCTTCACCGACGCCAGTTTTGCCTACCAGGGAGGCGGTCGTCAGCTGTCGCTCGATAAGTTGCGCATGCTGGAGCAATGGGTGCATCCGCATCTGCAACCGGATATGACCTTGCTGTTTGATGTGCCGCTGGATGTGGCGCGTGCGCGGCTGGATGCGACCCGGACACTGGATAAATTCGAACAGGAAAAGGCGGATTTTTTCGAAAAGACACGCGCCGAATATCTACGTCGCGCAGCAGAATTTCCACAACGTTTCCGCGTGATCGATTCGACGCAATCGATTGCTGACATTCAAACGCAATTGACCTCGCTGATGGGGACATTATCCGGCGAGGGGGCACCGTGAGTGCCTTGTATCCATGGCATGGCAATGCGTGGCAGCAATGGCAACAACTGCGTGCACGTTTGCCGCACGCGGTCCTGTTCTATGGTACGCAAGGCACGGGAAAAACCCACTTTGCCGAAGCCTGTGCCGCAGCCTTGTTATGCGAAACACCCGATGCAACTGGCCATGCCTGCGGTAGTTGTATCGCCTGCGGCTGGTTTGCACAGTACAGTCATCCCGATTTCCGACGCGTCCGGCCTGAAGCACTGGAGGACGATGGTGCAGAGGGCGACGAAGAGTCCGATACCAAGAAGGCAAAGTCGACCAAAGCACCATCCAAAGACATCAAGATTGATCAGGTGCGTGCGCTGGGCGATTTCATGAACGTGTCGACGCATCGTTCTGGCATGCGGGTGGTTTTGCTGCATCCGGTGGAGGCACTGAACACGGCTGCGGCGAACTCGCTACTCAAAATGCTGGAAGAGCCGCCGCCGCACACGATTTTTCTGATGGTGAGTAATGGACTGGATCGTTTGTTACCAACGATTCTGTCTCGTTGCCGTAAATTTGCGTTACCCATGCCGGATCAGGCACAGGCATTGCAGTGGCTGAGAGAGCAGGACGTCAAAGATGCGGATGGCTGGCTTGCCGAACAGGGCGGTGCGCCCCTCGCTGCCATGGATGCGTCGCTCGGTGAGGGGCGTGAAGCGATGGATATTTTGCTAAGGCAACTGGCGCAACCTTCCGTGGAAGGCGCATTGAAAACGGCGGATGCATTGCAAAAGATTCCCGTACCGGATCTCGTGGCATGGCAGCAGCGTTGGTTGTACGATGTACTGTCGAGCAAGCTCGCCGGCACCATTCGCTACTATCCGCGCTTTGGCAAGGAATTGATGCGTCTTGCGCAAGGCGTGGATACTGCTGCATTGTTGCAGGCGATCAAGGCAATCGGTGAGCGTCGTGCCATTGCCGATCATCCGCTTGCGCCAAAATTATTTATTGAAGATATGCTGCTGGAATACACAGCCGCTTTTTCCTGAGAGGTCAACCATGTCGCAGAACAGCAATCCATCCGGCGCGCCGGCCGTCAGGCCGTCTGTTCTGTCGTTGCCGATCAAGGAAAAATCGGCGCTGTACGCGGCCTATATGCCATTCATTGCCAATGGCGGCATCTTTGTGCCTTCTACCAAGCAATATAAGGTTGGTGACGAGATTTATCTGATTCTGACACTGCTGGATGATCCGACCAAATATCCGATCGCCGGGAAAATCGCCTGGATTACGCCGGCAGGATCCCATAACAACAAGGCACAAGGCATCGGCGTGCAGTTCTCTGCGGATGAGAGCGGCCAGCGCGTCAAACACCGTATCGAGGAATTACTCGGTGCCGCGCTCGGCTCGTCGCGCGCGACGCATACCTTGTAACCGTCATTGGTTGTCTTCATGGCAATCACTGCTGCACAAACCCGATTTACGCATCGTGCGGCCACCGTCGATGACTTGCCCGCCATAGTCGCCATTTACAACAGCACGATTGCTTCACGCGAAGTCACGGCGGATCTGGAGCCGGTGACTATAGCCTCGCGCATGGCCTGGTTTGCCTCACATGCTGCAGCGGATCGTCCGATCTGGGTCGCGGAGCGGGATGGTGTGATTCTTGGCTGGTTATCTTTTTCCGACTTTCATCCGCGTGCGGCCTATCGGCATACCGCAGAGTTATCCATCTATGTCCATGAATCAGCGAGGCGGCAGGGACTTGCCAGTTATCTACTGACACAGGCCATTGCAGCTGCGCCATCACTGAATGTACATACCCTCATTGGTTTGATTTTTGGACACAACCAGCGCAGTCTTGGTTTGTTTGCCCGTTTTGGTTTTGTGCCGTGGGGCCATTTGCCGGAAGTCGCTTTGCTGGATGGTGTGGAACGCGACCTGATCATGGTCGGCAAACGCGTCGCCTGACCTTCAGAAACCATCATTCGCGCACGTCAGAGCCAGTGCGCGCGTACAATAACACCCATGTATATCGATTCCCATTGCCACATCAATTTCCCTGAACTTGCCGCACGCATGCCCGCGATCCTTGGCAAGATGGAGGAGAACAAAGTCACGCATGCATTGTGCGTGTCCTGCGATCTGCCGACCTTTCCGGATATTTTGCAGATTGCGGAGCAATATCCGCATATCTACGCGTCGGTTGGCGTGCACCCGGATTATGAAGATACCCCTGAGCCAACCGTCGATGACTTGATTCGTCTGGCAAACAGTCCACGCATCGTCGCCATCGGCGAGACCGGGCTCGATTACTATCGGCTGGAAGGTGATCTGGAATGGCAGCGAGAACGTTTTCGTACCCATATCCGGGCATCTCGTGCGACGGGCAAGCCGTTGATCATTCACACCCGTGCAGCCTCAGAGGACACGATCAGAATCATGCGTGAAGAAGGTGCCGGCACGGATGCCGGTGGCGCGGCCGGTGTCATGCATTGCTTTACCGAGTCACTGGAAGTGGCACGTGCCGCGATGGAGATGGGTTTCTACATTTCCTTCTCGGGTATCGTGACATTCAAAAGCGCCAGGGATTTGCAGGCAGTGGCACGCGAAGTACCGCTTGAGTACATGCTGATCGAAACGGATTCGCCGTATCTGGCACCGGTACCTTTCCGCGGCAAGATGAATGAGCCGGGACTGGTGCGTCATGTTGCCGAATATATCGCCACGCTTAAAAACGTGCCGCTGGAACAGGTGGCACAACAGACTACGGAAAATTTCTTCAAGCTCTTCAAGATTGCTCATTAAGGATGGTGTCATGACGCTGCAACGCAATCCATCATTGGTTACCCGTCGTACGGTACTGCATATCGCCTCTGCTGCACTGGTGCTGAGTGTGATGCCGTCTCTTGCATTTAGCAGTTCGTATGATGATTTTTTCAAGGCAGCGAAGCTGGATGACGTGCGCACCATGGAAAGCTTGCTCAAGCGTGGTTTTGATCCGAACACGATCGAACCTGAACGTGGGGATACGGGCTTGATCCTCGCATTACGCGAAAAATCCATGGGCGTAGTCACCGCGTTGCTGGACTCGCCAAGAATTAACCTCGAAGCCAGGACGGGAAATGGTGACAATGCCCTGATGATTGCCGCATTTACCGCAAACAAGCCTGCGGTCGAGTTATTGCTGGGCAAAGGTGCTTTGGTCAATCGTTCTGGCTGGACGCCGTTGCACTATGCGGCTGCCTCTGGTGAGCCATCGATCGCGCAAATGCTGCTGGATCGTTCGGCGGTCGTCGATGCACTATCGCCAAACAAAACCACACCGGTCATGATGGCCGCACGTAGCGGCAATATCATGATGGTCAAAGTCTTGCTGGATGCCGGTGCCGATGCCTCGCTCAAAAACGATCAGGGAATGACGGCGATTGATTTTGCGCGGGAAGCAAATGCCAAGGATATTGTCGACGGTCTGACATTCCGCCTGAAGCGTGCCGGCAAGTTGTAAGGTTGAATATATGCCGTTTCTTCACTCCAACCCTGGTTGAAGAAACGGCATTGTCAATTCTTTACGTCGATCTCGTCGAGGATGGCGGGATGTAATGCTGCCTGATGGCTTGCGCAACGCGTCTTACTCTGTTGCGGGCGTTGATTTATGTTCTGCAGCCCATGTTCTGCACTTAGGCCTTTTTCCTATTGCGCGGGCAATCCTTGCATGGCTTCTTGCTCTTGCAGCATTTTTTCTTGCTCATCATCGTACTCCTTCCATGACGCTATCGGACACGCTGATATCAATGGCGATCAGATCAGTCCATGAAACAAAATGACATCGACCATGTCACCTGCCTTGATTTCTGCACGGTCATGTTCAAGTGCGACGATGCAGTTGGCTTCGGACATGGAGCGAAGGATGCCGGAGCCCTGTGCCCCGGTGATACGGACTTCCTGCTGGCCGTCGGCGCCGACAGCCAGAATGCCGCGTTGAAACTCGGTGCGGCCCGCACGCTTGCGTATCGGCTGTGCAGAGCGCACTTTCATCAAAGGTAGGGCTTGCTCAGCTGTGGCTCCCATCATGTGCAGCAAGGCCTGTCGAGCAAAGAAATAGAACGTTACCATCACGGCAACAGGATTGCCGGGCAAACCGAACAAATAAGCGGATTTCCCCTCGGAGTGAATGCGTCCAAAAGCCATTGGCCGTCCCGGCCGCATGCCCAGTTTCCAGAACTGGACATCGCCAAGCTCGGCCATCATCTGTTTCGTATAGTCGGCTGCTCCGACGGAGACACCGCCGGAGGTAATGATGGCATCGGCATTTTCACAGGCAGTGCGGAACGCCTCCTTCATTGCTTCCGGTTCGTCACGAATGACGCCCATATCGACAATGTCGCAGCCAAGTCGTTTGAGCATGCCGTACAGTGTGTAGCGATTGCTGTCATAGACACAGCCTTCATCAAGCGGCTCGCCAACTGAACGCAGCTCATCGCCTGTAGAAAAGAAAGCGACGCGCAGACGGCGTTGTACGGCAACTTCCGCGACACCCAGCGACGCCATCAATCCAAGATCGGATGGGCGAACGATGCGGCCCTTGGGCAGCGCAACCGAACCTGCCGCGAGATCCTCGCCAGCCAGACGACGATTGTCTCCGGCCCTGACGGCATTGGCTGGAATGGTGATGTGCGAATCGCTGGCATCCCGCGTCAATTCTTGTGGGATGACGGTATCGCACTCTTTAGGCATGACGGCGCCGGTCATGATGCGTACGCATTCGCCTGCACCAATCGGGCCGTCGTAGGCGTGACCTGCGTAGGCAACGCCGATGATCCTGAAAGGACGGTCTTCTGTCGTCAGATCGATGCCGCGAACTGCGTAACCATCCATGGCGGAGTTGTCGTGCGCCGGGACATTGATCGGGGAAATGATGTCTGCGGCGAGCACGCGATCCAGTGCACTGCGGATCGCTATTTTTTCCACGGCATGAATGGGTGTCACAAACTGACGAATCACGGCTTGCGCATCCTCAACGCGCATCGCATTAGGATCGTGGGCGGAGAGGCAGCTCACCACGTCATCGAGCTTGGTGTTGTTGTCGGGCGCAGGCATTGCATCGCTATCGGACGACAATTCCTTGTCCAGATCGTCGAGATTCTTTTCGTTCAAAAGATAGGCGGCGCGCAGATTCATGGGCGTCTCGGTCAGTTGTTATTGGTTTTGCTGGCGAAGCTCATCCAGCGTATTGATGTTGAGAAAGGCGCGTTCGTCTTCGAAGTGAACTTCCACCACCAGTAAAGACGCATACCAAAGCGCAAATTTGCGATTGCCTTCCCGCAGATAATTGTTCAAGTGTGGCAGCAACGAGCGGCGTAACAGACAGAACACCGGATGCTGCTGGCGTTGTTCTCCTTCGCCAGTCACGGCAACCGCAAGGTCTGCCTCGCGTTCGTTCAGTGCCTGATATAGCGTGCTGACCAGATTATCCGGAAAGTAGGGCGAATCGCATGGCACCGTGGCCATGAACTCCGTCTTGCAATGCTCCAGCCCGGCTTGTACGCCGGCAAGCGGGCCAGCAAATCCTTGCAGGGAATCCGCAATCACGTGTATGCCAAATTGGGCATACACGTCCTGATTCTGATTGGCATTGAGCAGCATGGGACCGACTTGCGGTGCAAGCCGGTCGATAACATGACTAACCAGCGGCGTATCATGCAAGGTCTGCAGACCTTTGTCGACCGTGCCCATGCGCGTACCGCGGCCGCCAGCAAGGATCAGTCCGGTGATTTGATTGGTATCCATGCCGTTTCTCTTTTCGGAAACAGGTCTGCGATCAGCCGCCAATGTAGGACATTTCAACTTTGCGTTCAGCACGCAAGGAGGCGGTGTTGGCGGTGCGTAATTCCGAATATTGATCGCCGCGACCACGCCAGATGGACCCGATGACCGTGGAAATCTCTTCGTCACTACGACCATTGCGCACGAGCGCCCGTAGATCATGTCCGCCTGTTGCGAACAGGCATGTGTATAGCTTGCCTTCGGTAGACAGGCGGGCACGCGAACAATCGCTGCAGAATGCCTGCGTCACGCTGGAAATCACGCCAACTTCGCCGCCGCCATCTACATAGCGCCAGCGGCTGGCGGTCTCGCCGGTATAGTTCGCCGCAACCGGTTCAAGTGGCATGCTCTCGCTGATGCGGCGAACCACTTCCTTGGAAGGAATCACGTCGTCCATTTTCCAGCCATTGGACGCGCCGACATCCATGTATTCAATGAAGCGCAGAATAAATGGCGTGTCCTTGAAGTACCGCGCCATCGGCAGAATTTCCTGATCATTCATGCCGCCTTTGACCACCATGTTGACCTTGATCGGGCCAAGACCAACTTGATGCGCGACATCCAGTCCGTGTAGCACATCGGAAACGGCAAAATCCACGTCATTCATCTTCTTGAAGACGGCGTCATCCAGTGCATCCAGCGAGACCGTAACGCGGTTGAGACCCGCATCCTTGAGCGATTGCGCCTTGCGCGCCAGCAGGGAACCATTCGTCGTCAGCGTAAGATCCAGCGCGCGACCGTCTGGTGTGCGTAATGCGGCAAGCATTTCAATCAAACGCTCGATATTCTTGCGCAACAGGGGTTCGCCACCAGTCAGACGTATCTTCTCGACACCATGAGCGACGAACAGCGATGCAATCCGCGTGATTTCTTCAAAGGTCAGCAGCGAACTGTGCGGCAGGTAAGCATAATCCTTGTCGAACACCTCTTTCGGCATGCAATAAACACAACGAAAATTGCATCGATCCGTAATGGAAATGCGCAAATCCTGCAATGGGCGCGCGCGACTGTCCGTCAACAGACCGGTCGGTTTTTCAAGGCGCGCAGGCACAATCGGTATCGTGTTCTGATACCGGTGGTCGGCAAGCGGAATGATTTTTTCTGTCATGGCGAAATAGGTGAGTCCCGTATTGTAAGGGCTTCGCTCACTGGCGTCGAATGCACCGTGCTTCAGCAACGCCAAACACAGCGTATTTAAAGAGTAATTGGGGCCAACAATCGCATTTTGCAACGCCTGAAGCGCCGAATTATGTGCCGAATGTCGATTTGCCAGCGAAGCCGGTACACAGCGTAAACAGGACAATTGGTTTAGACTTGCACAAACATTTCAGGAGTTGCAATGAGTATGACGATAGACGCCGTCAAAACGGCGCTGGCAGGCGTAATTGACCCCAATACTGGAAAGGATCTGATCAGCAGCCGTTCGGCACGCAATATTCAGGTTGATGGCAGCAATGTCAGCTTTGACGTGGAACTCGGCTATCCGGCAAAGAGCCAGATCAAACTGATCCGTGATGCAGCGGAATCCGCAGTACGTGCGCTCGATGGCGCGGCTGATGTGAAGGCAAATGTCACCATGAAGATTGTGGCGCACAGCGTGCAGCGCGGCGTCAAGCTCATGAGCAATGTCAAAAACATCATTGCGGTTGCATCCGGCAAAGGTGGTGTTGGTAAATCGACCACATCGGTTAATCTGGCGCTGGCGCTGGCAGCCGAAGGTGCGCAGGTTGGCATTCTGGATGCGGATATCTACGGTCCTTCGCAGCCGATGATGATGGGTATTTCCGGCCGTCCTGAAACGCTGGATGGCAAAACCATGGAGCCGATGGAAAACCATGGTTTGCAAGTGTCGAGTATCGGTTTCATGATCGATCCGGACGAACCGATGGTCTGGCGCGGCCCGATCGTAACGCAAGCCCTGACGCAATTACTGGATCAGACCAACTGGCGTGATCTGGATTATCTGATCGTTGATATGCCGCCGGGTACCGGCGACGTGCAACTGACGATGTCGCAAAAAGTGCCGGTTACCGGCGCCGTCATCGTGACCACGCCACAGGACATCGCGTTGCTGGATGCACGCAAGGGCTTGAAGATGTTTGAGAAAGTGGGCATTCCTATTCTCGGCATCGTAGAAAACATGAGTACGCACGTGTGCTCCAACTGCGGTCACGTCGAGGCCATTTTCGGCGAAGGTGGCGGCGAAAAGATGTGTGCGGATTTTGGTGTGGAGTTCCTGGGCAAACTGCCACTGACCATGTCAATCCGTCAGCAGGCCGATTCCGGCAAGCCAACCGTAGTCGCGGAACCTGATGGTGCGATTGCGGCGGTTTACAAACAGATTGCCCGCAAGATTGCGATCAAGGTTGCAGAAAAAGCCAAGGACATGACGTCCAAATTCCCGAGCATTGTGGTCAAAAACGACTGATTGCCTGCACTATGTCTAGTTAAAAAGCCGGCTTGATGCCGGCTTTTTTATCTCACGGTAGCGTGAGGCGAAAGAGGGCGCCGCCGTCAGGATGGTTAGCTAGCGAGACAGTGCCCTGTCGTCCCTCATTCTGATGCGCGCGCGCGACGGCCTGACAGAGTGCCATGCCAAGACCAGTGGAAGGAATCGTCTCTTTTGTCCCCAATCCAGGCCCATCGTCACGGATGCTGAAAACCACCGCGCCGTGCTCGCCATGACAGCCGAGTTCGATATGCGTCTGTGCAAACCGGCTGGCATTTTGCAGTGCGGCTTCCAAAGCCAGACCAACCAGATGTTCATCAAAGAACGCGACATCCGGCATGTGACGATCGTCAATCGTGATGGCGATAGATGGTTTGTCAGTAATGCGCTCAGCCAGTAAAGCGCGCAAAAAATCATCCGGACTGACGGCTTCGACACGTGCGAGCAATCCCTGCTCAGCCTCTTTGTAGAGGGTCAGAAAGCCAACCAGTTTCTCCCGTAATTGGACGCACTGCGCATGCGCATGACTGGCGCGCGGCTGATCGGGTGCATCCTTCAATAGGGACAGTTCACCTTCCAGCACGCCCAAGGCGTTTTTCAGATCATGCACGATGAGTGCCGTCAATTGCGCGTCCATCTCAGACCTCACGACTGGCTTTGACCAGCGTTTCCCGCAAGAAACGATACATCTTGGCGACACGTTCGTTGTTGGGCATCAAGGTATCGAGCTTGGCCAGATAGCCGTTGACACGTACGACGTAATCCCGATCCAGTCCCTTCTGGCTCATCCACAATAAATGCAACTGGGCGGCCGCAAGGAGGATGCCGGTATTCTCAGGCGTCGCGTTCATCGCTTCTTCCAGTTTGGCAAGCGACGCATCGAACTGTCCATCCCGCATCAGTTGCGTCGCCTGATCGACAATCAAAGCGCTTTCGCTGATGGCATCCTCGACCACACTCTGGATCAGGGCGGCATTGCCTGTATCCGACAAAACTTTACGCGCGGAGGTGACCAGACGCACGTTTTCATGATCGGCCTTGATCGCCTTGGACATGATGCGTACGCCTTCCTCCAGCAAGCCGGCGGCAAATGCAGCCTTGGCAAGGGTGAGCGTTTGCTGGTCGGGCCTTGCATCACCGTTTAAAGCTTTCGCACTTTCAAATGCCGCTTGTGCCGAACGCAGATCATTGAGCTGCGCGAATGCCTGTGCGGCAATGGCCGCTTGGCCGGCAGCGAAATGGGGATCGTCCTGATGTGTGCTAACAGCGACGTTCAGCACTTCCAGCGCCTTGGCGGCCTCGTGAAGATCAACGTGTATCTGTGCCAGTGACAGTGCGTCAGAGGCTTGGGCTGTCAGCGATCCCTGCGTGTGACTGATCGCCTGTGCAAAAGCATTTCGCGCCTGTAGCAGATCGCCTGTCCGGTAGGCAGCATCGCCAACCAGACGACTGCGACGTGCCGACGGAATGACATCGTAAGATTTTTTCAATGCATCCAGCGCTTGCTGATCCTTGCCTTCGGCTTCGGTTAGTTGAGCCAACAGGTCATAGGCAGCGATGAACTGCGTGTTCTTGCTGAGGATTTGTTCAATCAGGGCATGCGCCGCAGCCGGCTTGCCGGACAGTTGATCGCAACGTGCAATTCCGAGTTGCGCCCATACCAGATCATGACGCATGGCGAGCGCCTGTTCATACACGGCGCGCGCCTCTTCGACCTGCCCAAGTTCAAGCAAGGTGCTGCCCTTGATACGCAGGATATCGACGATCCATTTGGGATGTTGCTTCTGCACTGTTTCACATTCGGCGACGGCTCCGGTTTTGTCTTTTTTACGCAGGCGTTCGGTGATCGGATTGAGTGCCTGTTGCTTGTCGAGCAGACGTTCGATACGGTCGGCAATGCGTCCGCCGGTCAGCGGTTTCACCAGATAGGCATCCGGCTGAAATTCTGCCGCACTGGCAACGCTGCCGTAACTGCTTTCTGCGGTGACCATGAAAAACATCGCCGTGGGCGGAAGAATGCCTTGGGAGCGCAAATATTCAAGCAGTTGCTGGCCGTTGGTTTGCTTGTTGAGGTTGTAGTCGCAAACGATCACGTCATAACGCTTGCTGAGGATTAGTTTGAGCGCATCATCCGGAGTCGCGGCCTGATCGACCTGATCGATGCCAAGCTGACCCAGTTGGCCACGGATGTTTTCGCGCATGCTGCGCATGTCATCGATGACGATTGCACGAAGTTTGGCGAGCCGACTGTTGAGAATGGTTGCCATGGAAAAGCGGAAATTTGGGAAGCTTCATCATACATGCAGGCGCAATGCGGCTGGCACGCGTTTCAAGAAAACGTAAATTCTCGTGAATTCGTACAACGATAATCATGCATTTTTATATGACAATCAAGGATTTGAGTTACACTCGGACCCATTCTCACACTGTGCATCCAGAAGAGCTTATCTGACGAATAATCATGATCGTTGCCCAAAATAAGGGCGCATGAAAAGCTGAATTCAATGGCCGCCATTAATCCTGTCATTCTGCTAGCCAAGGAACGCGCACAGTTCCGCTTCTCCATTCTTGCCTCGAAAATGCTGACGGAGGCAATCGGGACAGTGACGCAGCAGATTTCGGCGGCACGCTCGCCTGCAGAGCAGAAGACGGCAACGATCTCCCGCGATTTTCTCGAAGCGCGTGGTCAACAGTTCCTCGATCAACTCAAGAACAAGTATCGCGCGCATATGGAACGCGGCATGCAGACCATGTACCGTGACTTGCGTCCCGGTTTGCGGAACATGTCCTTTGATTCGCTGGCACTGGTGGATGAAAAAGCCGTCGTGCAGCAAATGGAAGTGGAGCGTCGTGTCCTGCGTCTGCGCGAAGCGGATCAGAATAGTCTGGGTCGCCTGAACCTGATGATTGCGCAGATTCACGGTGAAAGCGATATTCGCGAACGGGAAAATCCTTTTCGGCCTTACCTGATGGCGCGCGCATTGCATGACGTGCTGACCGAAATGACATCGACCACGGATGTATGCACGATGCTGTTCGACCATCTGTCTGGCGCTCTGGCTTCGCATCTGCCCGATTATTTTCTGGCTATTCGCAACGTGTTCGAGTCGAATGGTGTGCGCGCAAGACTGGTCGCGCGTCCATCGATGATGAGCAAACGTGAACGTGACGCTTTGGCGGCATCGTTTCGGGAAGAGCATGCGGCGAATGCTGTGCCTACGCCAGCCGGTTTTCAGACAACCGGTTTTCAACAAGGCGCGCTTCCCAATACGGCACTGCAGCCAACCACATTGCAGCACGCTGCATTTGCCAGTACCGGTTTTGCAGAGAAAGACGAGCTGACGCCGATGCCGGTGGTGGTGCCATCCGACGTGATGGGGCGCATGCTGCGTTTCATGCAGCCGCAGAAACCGGATACGCGCAATATGCTGGAACCGGACGAACCGATTGCCGATGCCCAGACCGCGCTGCAGGATTTTATCTGGAAGATTTTCAATCAGTCGAGCCCGGGACGCGTGCCACCCAATCCGCGCATTCCGGAAGGCGCAGCAACCACGCCTTATCGCGCCGATGAGGTGGTGGATAAATCAAAAACACAATTGCCATTGTTTGCTCGTCTGAGTCGCATGCAGAAGGAACTGGCAGGTGTGACGACGCAGGAAGTGGCACACGAACTGGCTACCCAGCTCAATTTGCAGGCATCGCTGGCAAATGAAAAACTCAGTGAACTGGAGCGGGTCGCGGTCGATATCGTTGCCACGCTCTTTTCCTATATCGGGAACGAGCGCAGCCTGCTTCGCACTTTCCGTGCACCGATTCTGCAATTGCAAATACCGTTCATGAAGGCAGCGCTGCTGACGCCAGACTTGCTGCAGCAGTCAGATCATCCTGCGCGCCTGCTCGTCAACCGTATGGTGACGGTAGCCACCGGACTGTCGTCAAGTTCGCCGATCGGCAAGGGGGTACGCGATGAGATTCAGCGTGTGGTCAACAGCATTCTTCATAATTTTGATGAGAATGTCGGCATTTTCGGCGATGCGCTCGACGGGTTCAATCGTGGCATCCAGAAGACATTGACCGAGGCCGATGACGAAGCCGCACGCGCCATCTCTGCGCTGAGGCTGATTGATGGCAACGAAAGTCTGGAAGATGATGCCACCTTGCAGATCAGAAATGCATTGCGTGAGCATCTGATCGGGCTGCATGCCGATCCGCGCATCAATGACTTTATTCTGATTAACTGGAGCAAAGTGCTGTTGCACGTCGAGTCGCGTGACGATATCGACAGCCAGCCTTATCTGGCTGTCGTTCCCGACCTGCTCTGGAGCGTGCAGCCGGTCTCGCTGGCCGAACGTAGCCGTCTGATGCGTCTGGTACTGACCTTGGTGCAACGAATCAAGAGTGGTTTGCAACTGATCGGCATGTCCGAGGAACAGATCCGCGCCATTCTCGATGTTTTGGTCGAGCTGCATACAGGCGCATTGCGGGCAGGGCAGATCGACAAGATGACCCCCAGCATGTCAATGGCGGATCTGCACAAGCAATTTTCGAGCATCAATCTGTTCGGTCTGGGCGAGCTGGATACGCCAACCATTCAGGCGCCGGCGATTCCTGAAGAGCAGTTGCAGGCTGAATTGAGCAAGCTCAATGTCGCTGCCCACCTGTACTTCGACAAGGAAATCGGCTCCTTGCTGAATAGCGATACGGAATGGCTCAAGACCTTGCAGCCAGGGGCGCCGATGGAATGCTGGTTGCATGATTCATACAAGCCCGTGACCTTGCTGGCGTACGATGTGCGAAAGATGTTCTATCTGTTCCGTCTGAGAGGACAATCGGAGCCGCCACGCCTTCTCATTTACTCCTCGATTGCCTTGATCAAGGCACTGCGTGAAGGCTCCGTGTGCATTTCAGAGACCGCGCCTGTATTCGATCGTGCGATCGATTCCTTGCTGGACACCGCCGACGCAACCTGATTTCGGGTACGCCGGCGACAATCTCCTGGATTACTTAATGATGCGGTAGCAAGGCGTGTACGTTTTGCCTGGCAGCTTCATCCGGCTTTGCGCCACGAAAGAGGCAAGCAGCGCATCCATGTGCTCCATGATCTCCCGATCACCACTGATTTCGAAATGGCCATGCTGTTCAATGGCGCGGATACCGCTTTCCTTCACGTTGCCGGCGACGACGCCGGAAAAAGCGCGCCGCAGATTGGCGGCCAGCAAGTGGGTTTCCTGATTTTTGTGCAGGGAAAGATTGCGCATGTTTTCATGCGTCGGTTCAAACGGTTGTTGAAAGGCCTGATCAATTTTGAGCGTCCAGCTGAAGTAGTAGGCGTCGCCCTTGCTCTTGCGATAGGCGCGTACCGCAGCGATACCTGCCTGCATTTCCAGCGCGACCTGTTCGGGATCATCGACGATGATCTTGTAGAGCTTTTGCGCGTCGGGGCCCAGCGTGATGCCGATGAAGTGATCGATCTGGCGGAAATAGTCGGCCGAACCGGATGGTCCCGTGAAAATGAGCGGGAAGGGCACTTCAGCGTTATCCGGATGTAAAAGAATTCCCAGAATATAAAGAATCTCTTCTGCGGTACCAGCGCCGCCCGGAAAAACAATGATGCCGTGGCCGGTGCGGACAAAGGCTTCCAGGCGCTTCTCGATATCGGGCATGATGACCAGATCATTGACGATCGGGTTCGGTGCTTCGGCGGCAATGATGCCAGGCTCGGAAATGCCCAGATAGCGGCCGGTTGCAATGCGCTGTTTGGCATGACCGATCGTGGCACCTTTCATTGGTCCTTTCATCGCGCCTGGTCCGCAGCCGGTACAGATATCCAGATCGCGCAAGCCAATCTGGTAACCGACCTTCTTGGTGTATTCATACTCGTCGCGCGAGATCGAATGACCGCCCCAGCACACCACCATCTTCGGATTCAGATGCGGATGCAACACATTGGCATTCCGCAGAATATGAAAGACGGAATCGGTGATGCCGGTCGATGACTTCAGATCGAATGTGGGATTCGACAGAATTTCGTCATGCGTGAACAGGATGTCGCGCAAGACGGAAAACAGGTGTTCATGGATCCCCTTGATCATCACGCCGTCGACAAATGCCGTTGCCGGAGCGCCTTTCAGTTCCAGCTTGATCCCGCGTTCACGCTGGATGATGTTGATCTGAAAGGATTGGTAATGATCCAGCAGCTCTTTGGCGTCATCCGTATCGTTGCCGGTGTTCAGCACGGCCAGCGCGCAATTACGGAACAACTGGTATAGGCCTCCATGACTCGTATCGAGCAGGCGTTGTACTTCGGCTTTGGAAAGAATATCGAGGCGCCCTTCGGGCGAAAGCAGTGTGTCGAAGACTTCGTATGTCATGTAGATTTGATTTCTGTTTATCGGCGCGTGAAGCGGTCTCTGACGACAAGTATATCTGCACTCGTGTCAGCATGTGCTCGCCGTGACGGAGAACTGCAGACGGCTGTCGGCCGGAGGATCAGCGATCCGAATTGGTCGTGCGGGGAGAAAAGTCGAATGCGGCCTTCAGGGCGCGGTAAGCCTTTTTTGCAACGGCTGTATGCATCGGCGTGGCCGCCTGTGTGATGACAGCATACAAATCGCCGGGCGGCTCGCCCGGTATGCCTTTGCCGCGGATACGCAATTTGCGACCGGCCGCTGAGCCTGGTGGAACGGAAAGCTGAATGGTCCCATCGGGCGTCGCTACCTCGACAGAAGTGCCAAGGCTTGCTGCCTGTGCCGTCAGCGGCACATCGACGAACAGGTCACGTCCTTCGACGCGATAGCGCCGATGCGGTCGAATCACCACCTCAAGGTAGAGGTCGCCGGTTTTGCCATCGCCGATGCCGGCGTGTCCCTGACCGACCAATCGCAAGCTTTGTCCGCCACGAATGCCGCGCGGAATGCTGACTTTCAGGGTGCGCTTGCTGACAAGCGGCATGCCGTACTCATCGGTCACATACGTCGGGATCGAAATACTGCGTGCCGCACCGTGGAATGTGTCTTCCAGTTCGATCTGCACCTTGGCGTGCTGATCGCTGCCATGCACATTTAGGTTGCGCGGCTTGGCACCTTGGGTTCCGGGGCGGCCCATTATTTCATCGAGGATGTTGCCGAAATTCTCTTCGTTCTGGCGCGCGCTGGCTGACGCCGCGGTCTTGTTCGGTTTGTCGTGATAGCTGCGGCTGGGGCGAGGCGTAGGCACCTCTTCGCGTGCGGCGTAAGACGCATGAATCTGATCATAGGCAACACGCTTGTCCGCGTCACGCAGAATGGCGTAGGCCTCGCCCACTTCCTTGAAACGTAATTCCGCCAGAGGTTCGCGGCTGACATCCGGATGGTACTGACGCGCGAGCTTGCGGTAGGCTTTCTTGATGGCCTCCGGCGTCGCATTTTGTGGCACGCCAAGGGTGGCGTAGTGGTCCTTGAATTTCATCGGTCAGATTCTTTGTCGGCAGCCTGCGGTATCGTCGCGCCCGATTCCTGCCTACGGTGCATGGTGCAGAGTCATTCTGACATACGCCTTGCAGATTGCATCAGTGGAATAAAACGGGAATTGTTGACCTGTTATCGGTTCAGACAATAAAAAATGAAGTTTGGTTTATAAAATAATAATGAAACTCCGGTTTTGATCGCATCGCAGCCCATGATGTGGTCGAAATAATCGCCATCACTTGTGACACGCCGGACATTTGAATCGAAATTTTCCCTGAAGTGCGATCCTTACTCCAAAATGCTGCCTTTGCTACTGAACGGATGCTCATGTCTTCTTTGCCTGAAACGGAAATTTTGCCTGTACTCCAATGGGAGGAGGGCGATGCCGTCCGCTCGATGCGCTGGCAGTCAGAAAGTGGCGTCAATCCACCCCGACGCGTGGTGATTGCTGACGATACGATGAGTGCCGATGCGGCATTCCGACTGGCAAGTGAAGGTACGGGTTTATTATGGCGTGGCGACTATCAGAATGCGCGCCAATTACTGCAGGCAATGGTGCGTCGCATCGAGCGCAAGCCTCGTAAAACGGCGGATGCGCCCAGGGACGCATTCAATCTGCATCGCCAGGCGCAATCGCAACGCGCACGTACGCTCGGCATGTTGCTGATGGAGGTGAGTGCCGATTACACGCTCGCGTTGCGTCGCGCGCCTGACATCCGGCAGGCGTGCAATGAAGCGTACGGAGCAGGTTCAACGCCATTCGTGGTGTCTTTGCGCGAAATTCTTGGCTTGATTGGTGCCCATGAATGGCGCAAGACTGGCGTCGAGATCGCTTCGTTGGGCACGAAGATTCATCCTTACTACGGCGTGTTCTCGCCGGTACGGGGCGAGTATTTGCAATTGGTCGCCGATGCGCCATTGCCGGCACGCTCACTGGCGTTCGATATCGGGACGGGAACTGGCGTGATTGCTGCCTTGCTGGCGCAACGCGGCGTGGAACAGGTGGTGGCAACCGATCTGGATACACGTGCCATATCCTGTGCACGCGACAATCTGTCACGGCTGGATCTGCGTGATCGTGTCGAGGTGATACAGGCAGACCTGTTCCCGCCAGGCAAGGCACCGCTGATTGTGTGCAATCCCCCGTGGATTCCGGCACGACCAAGTTCAGCCATCGAGCATGCGATTTATGATCCGGACAGTCGCATGTTGCGTGGTTTTCTGCAGGGATTGAAAGCGCATCTTGCGCCACAGGGCGAAGGCTGGCTGATCCTGTCCGACCTGGCCGAACATCTGCAATTGCGTACGCGCGAGGAGTTGCTGCAGATGATCGAGGCAGCAGGGCTCAGCGTCATTGCGCGACTGGATACGCGCCCTGTGCATGCGCGTGCGAGCGATGCCAGTGATGCGCTGCATGCCGCGCGCTCGCGCGAAGTCACATCGCTCTGGCGACTGGCTGTTGCCTGAGGATCTTCTTAACTTTTATTGACTCAATACATGGCAAACAAACCCGCTCGAATCCTGACCTTCAAATGCATTCAGTGCCAGAAGCCGGTCAAGGTGTTTCTGCAAAAAGTCTCGGCTTGTTCCCATATTCAACCGTACATGGGCATTTGTGATTGCGGCGAAGTCCGTCGCTATGCAACCGGCCAGAAGGATGCCGTTGAGTCGTATCTGGCATCCGAAGATGGCAACTGGTCACATCATCACTGATACTCATTCGGATCAATGAGGCGCATCTTGAAGTTGCGCCCCTTGATCGTACCGTTACTGAGCTTGCTGTAGGCCTCAAAGGCAACATGTCTGTCCAGCGCCACGTAGGTTACGAATTCGAAGACATTGATCTTGCCGACCTGGTCCTTGGTCAATCCTGCGTCGCCAGTCAGCGCACCCAACAGATCGCCGGGGCGCATCTTGTCTTTCTTGCCGCCCATGATGCATAGCGTCACCATGGGTGCCTGCAGGTCGTGGTCGGAAACCGGGGCGGCATCGCACAGATCGTGCCATTGCACTGGCGCCTGCTGATATTCCTCAATCAACCGTACCCATTTTTTCTCATTCGGTGTACACAGACTGAGCGCCAGTCCGTGTTCGCCACCACGTCCGGTTCGACCGATGCGATGGATATGAACCTCGGTATCCTTGGAAACATCGACATTAATGACCGCACTGAGCGACTGGATATCGAGTCCACGTGCTGCGACGTCGGTAGCGACCAGAACCGGGCAACTGCGATTGGCGAACAGCACAAGAATCTCGTCGCGTTCACGCTGCTCCAGATCGCCATACAGTGCCAGGGCGCTGAAGCCTTGCGCACGCAACTCGGCGACAAGCTCGCGGCAATGTACTTTGGTATTACAGAAAGCGATGGTCGACGCCGGGCGAAAATGACGTAACAGTGTAGCAACTGCCGCGTCGCGGCCATCGTGATCCACCGCGTAAAAGCGCTGTTCGATTTGCGCTTCGTTATGTTGCGATTCCACCTTGATCTCGACAGCGTCTTGCATGAATTCGGCGCTGACCCGGCGGATATCATCGGGATACGTCGCTGAAAACAGCAAGGTCTGGCGACGTTTCGGACAGGCGCTGATGATGCTGGCCATGTCTTCGTAAAAGCCCATGTCCACCATGCGATCCGCTTCGTCCAGTACCAGTGTCTGCACCTTGGACAAATCAAGTGTCTTGCGGGCAAGGTGGTCGAGTATCCGGCCGGGCGTACCAACCACGATATGTGCGCCGAATTCGAGCGAAGCAATCTGCGGGCGCATTGGCGTACCGCCGCACAGGACGACCACTTTGACGTTTTCGGTCATGCGCGCCAGCCGACGTAGCTCGTTGGCAACCTGATCGGCAAGCTCCCGTGTTGGGCACATGACCAAGCCTTGAATCGCAAACCACGCAGGATTCAGCTTTTGCAGTATGCCCAGTCCAAATGCCGCCGTCTTGCCGCTGCCAGTCTTTGCTTGTGCGATCAGATCGCGTAGCGCCAGTATGGGTGGCAGGCTCTGGGCCTGGATCGCCGTCATGTGGTGATAGCCCAGACTTTCCAGATTGGTCAGCAGGGCGGGCGATAAAGGCAGGGAGGAGAAGGCGGATGAAGTCATGGTTCGATATTGGGCAAGGATGGCAAGTCTAACAGGCAGGCTGCGCTTGCGGATTTTAAATTAATTAGTTGCATATGCAATCAATGTGTCCTATGCTGCAGCCATGTTTGATCACTGCCTTTACTTTAATACCACCGCACTCGCACGCGCACTGGAGCGTGAATGGACGCTTGCGTTCAAGCCATTCGGATTGACGCCGTCGCAGGCTTTTATGTTGCGCGCGGTGTTGTCCAGACCCGGGATGTTGCAAAGTGAGCTGGCGGACACCTTGTCAATTTCGCGTTCGACGGCGACCAGAACACTCGACGGCTTGCAGCGTTTGGGTTTTCTCGAAAGAAAGCCCACTGATCGTGATGGTCGCGAATCTGCGATCGAGCCTTCGGCAGGCGCACGTGAAATACATGATGCCCTGAATGCGGCAAGCGGAGAGGTAACACGACGTTTGAAAAAGGTCATGAGTACGGCCCAGTTTGATGAAACCGTCTCGAAAGTAAAAAAAGCCCGCGACGTACTGGAATAAATTTTTTGATTAAATAGTTGTATAGCTAACTAAATGGAGCGTCGTCATGCCTATCCTGAATGTAAAAATCAGTGCTGAAAAAAGTCCACAACTGACCAGGGACATTGCGACTTTACTGCTGGAACTCACGTCACGCATCCTCAAGAAAAAGCCGGAAGTCACGGCGATCGCCATCGACTATGTGCCGCCCGACAGCTGGATCATTGCTGGGGTGCCGCTCAGTGAACAAAACAAGAATAGTGTTTACTTTGACATCAAGATTACGGACGAAACGAATACGAAAGAGGAGAAGGCGCAGTACATACGCGAGGCGTTTGCAGGCTTTGCACGGCTGCTCGGCAATTTGCATGAAGAAAGCTATATCTACGTGCAGGACGTCAGGGCCGCCTCGTATGGTTATGGCGGATTGACGCAGGAATATCGTTACCAGCATGGCTGAGCGAAAGCGCGTCTGCAGCAAGTAACCTAGAATGTCGCTCTTTCTCGTTACAAAGTTCATAAGCAGGCCATGCATCAAAAGTTGTCGCCATCGACCATCTTCCTGCTGACGCTGGCGCCGATCATGTGGGCGGGCAATGCGATTGTCGGACGCGCAGTGCATGAGATGGTGCCGCCGATTTTGCTCAATTGCTTGCGCTGGTCGCTGGCAATGCTGATTCTGCTGCCGTTCGGTCATCATCTCTTCACGCGAACGAGTCCGATGTGGGGAGCATGGCGACGATTTGCCTTGCTCGGTTTGCTGGGCGTCGGTCTTTATAACGCTTTGCAATATCTGGCACTGAAAACGTCTTCACCCATCAACGTCACACTGGTTGCCGCAAGCATGCCGGTCTGGATGCTGTTGATTGGCTCGTGGTTCTTTGGTGCAACCATTTCACGCAGGCAAATGCTCGGCGCGATACTGTCGATCGGTGGCGTGTTGCTGGTACTGAGTCGCGGCGACTGGCACTTTTTGCTGTCGCTGCGTCTGGTACCTGGCGATCTGCTGATGATTGCGGCTGCCATTATCTGGTCTTTCTACAGCTGGCTGCTCACCTTGCCCAAGGATCCGCCGGCACTTCGTGCCGACTGGGTTGCATTCTTACTGGCGCAAGTGACGTTCGGGGTCATATGGTCAGGATTGTTTGCCGGCATTGAGCAACTTACTGATGTGCAAGCCATCCGGTGGAGCGGGCCGCTGATCGCGGCGCTGGCATTTGTTGCCATCGGACCGGCAATTGTCGCCCTGCGATGCTGGGGGCTGGGCGTGCAACGCGTGGGGCCAACGATTGCCGGTTTCTTCAGTAATCTGACGCCGTTGTTTGCGGCACTGATGTCGCTGGCTTTTCTTGGCGAGGCACCGCATCTCTATCACGGTGTTGCGTTTCTGTTGATCGTCGGTGGCATTGTCGTGTCGTCACGGCCATGAAAAAACGGGCACGCTTCTTTCGAAGGTGCCCGTCAATCTGATGCTTTTATTCAGTCGATCATTCTTCGGTCGGCGTCAGATCTTCCATGCGCTTGGCGCTTTCCTGACGGTGATCCTGAATTTTTCCTTTCACTTTCAAGACCTGACGATCCAGCTTTTCGATCATGCCGTCAATTGCGGCATACAAATCCTGCGCAGTGTCTTCAGCGTGCAGGGTGTCGCCTTTGAGACGCAGATTGACTTCTGCCCGCTGGCGCATTTCCTTCTGCGGTAGCGTATCGACGCTCAGGATGACTTCGATTTCCACAACCTTGTCGAAGTGGCGTGTAATGCGCTCCAGTTTGCCTTCGACATAGTTGCGAATGGCTGGGGTCAATTCAAGATGATGGCCGGTAATCAAGGTGTTCATGCACAATCTCCCAAAAAGTGTTTCTGTTGCTACGAGCCTGGCAGAACAGAATCGTTCCTCCTGAATTTTGCCGTCCGCAAATCACATCCACGGCTGCAGTGCATTTCAGGAGACGACGATATTGATTCTGACCTTAATTTGGGAATTTGTCTTACGTTTTATTTATGACTTGCCGTGAAATCATCTTTTCAGCCGCGCGCATCGCTGTGCCGGCTGCGTGATGTTGTTTCCCGGTAACCGCTGTTTGAAAGGAGAACGTCATGAGCATGATTGATCATCACTTTACCGAACGACGGCGTCGACATGATCGTCGCAGCGATGCAGCCAGTCGAAAGCTGAATGCAGTGGACTGGATTGCCATGTTGTTGCTGATTGCAGGCGGATTGAACTGGGGGCTGATCGGATTGATGCAGATTGATCTGATCGGCACGCTGTTTGGCGAGATGTCGATTGCAGCACGCCTGGTCTATCTGACGATTGGTGTCTCCGGTCTCTACGCCATTTACACGTGCATGCGCTTGTCCGGCAGTTCCGATTACGCTACCAACTGAACTTGTCATCTTTGCTGCCGGCGGACATGGTTGTCCTGCCGGCATTATTTTGCGTGCCAATCGGCAGCAACAATGTGAAAGCAATTTACTTTACTAATAAAATATTATTTAGTAAAATAAGTAATCGAATCCTGCCTTGGTTGCTGCCATGAAGAATCTGATTGCCACGTTATCCCTGATCGCCTTGCTTGGCGGTTGTGCGGACATGGGGCATATCCAGCCCCGTGCAACTGCTTTGGATGCAGACACACTGTCAGGCGGCGCGCAGTTTGCGCGCAACGTGGCCGCCAATACATGGCCGTGTGAGCGATGGTGGCAGGCTTACCATGATCCGCAACTGGATGCACTGATCCAGCGTGCGTTACAGGATAGTCCCGGACTGCGGGAAGCCTACGCCCGATCGCGCCAGGCTGCATCCATGACCGGCCTGGCTGAAGCAGCCGGCAAGCCGACGCTGGAAGCAAAGATGTCGTTACGTCGCGAACTGTTTTCAGAACATGATTTTATTCCCGCGCCAGAGGCAGGCAATTATGCGTGGTACAACCGTGTGGCGCTCGAAGCAGGCTATGACCTGGATCTGTGGGGCAAACATCGCGATGCGTTGGCGGCCTCTCTCGCTGAAAAGCAGGTAGCGGATGCGGAGGCGCAGCTTGCCCGGCTGACGCTGGAACAGGCAATCGTGCGGAGTTACGTGGATCTTTCCCTTGCGCATACGTTGAAAGACATGGCGGAAGAACGGCTCGTACATCGAAAACAAGCGGTTGCTGTCATGCACAGGCGACTGACCGCAGGACTGGCGAGTGAGGTCGAGGCAACGCAACTGGATGCGACCTTGCCACCGCTGCAGCTGGAAATCGAAAATCAGGAAGAGCGCATCACGCTACTCCACAATCGTCTTGCCGCTTTGACGGGACAGGCACCGCAGGCGGGTGAGCACATTCAGCGTCCTGCCATGCAACTTGCTGATGCAAACAACCTGGCATTGCCATCGAATCTGCCTGCCGATCTGCTTGGACGGCGTCCGGATGTACAGGCAAGCCGCTGGAGCGTGGAAGCAGCTGCCAGAGAAATCAATGTCGCCAAGGCGGCGTTCTATCCGGACATTAACTTGCGCGCATTTATCGGATTTCAGGCCATTGGATTCGGCCGCTTTCTCGGCGGTGAGTCGTCGGTGCGCGGTGTCGGGCCAGCGATCTCCCTGCCGATTTTTGACGGCGGTGCGCTGCGGGCAAATCTCGGCGCACGTACGGCCGCCTATGATGCGGCTGTCGAGCGTTACAACAGTACCTTGCTTCATGCGCTGGAAAGTGTTGCCGGGCGGCTGACGGTGTCACAGTCGGTTGCACGACAACTGCAACTGAACAGCAAGGCACTGGCAACGGCCGAGCGTACGCGCATGCTGGCACAAAAGGGCGTTGCTGCCGGCATGACCGACTATCTTGTCCTGCTGGACAGCGAAGTCAACCTGCTGGCACGCCAGCAGGATCAGGCACGGCTGGTCGCAAGGCAACTGGAAAGCTATGCCGAGTTGATGCTGGCACTTGGTGGCGGCATACAGCCGCAAGTATCTGCGTCATCCGTACCGACTGAAACAAGCAATTACTCTTCAACCCTAACCGGCAAGGCAGGTCAATCATGAACTCGTTTGAAAAAACCGATCATCGGATCGCTCGCTGCACGGAGCGCATGCCGGATTACCCGACGCAACTGGTCACACTGAACCGGCTGGCATATCACCTTCAAAAGCGTACTCAGGATCAACTGAATGCCGCCATGAAAAAGCATGGCATGACGACGGTCAGCTATACCGTGCTGATGGTGTTGTATGGTTCGGATGACGAAACGCAGCGTGCATCGGAATTGAGCGATGCTTGCTCCGAAAAGCCGGCAAATCTGACACGCATCTGTGATGACCTGGAAAAACAGGGCTTGATCAAGCGCCGATTCAGTGTCGAAGACAGACGTAGTGTCGTTATCAGTCTGACGGCTGCTGGTCGCAAGCGTGTTGAGCAGATCGCGCCGGAATACTGGGCCATTCTGCACAAAACATATGACAGCATCGCTGCCAGTGACCTGAAAAAACACGAAACGCTGTTGCGTCAGCAGCTCGTCAATCTGGATGCCTGATCATGTCCGGCCCGCGTCCATCCAGCTTGCATCAGCAAGCATCATGGCAGCGCCATGCATGGCGCGGTATCAGACGCATGGTGCAGGACTGGACCGATACGGAAGGACAACGCTGGATTTTTGTTGTCAAGACCGTTCTGGCCGCATTTCTGGCTTTATGGATCGCGTTCCGTCTCGGATTTGATTCGCCACGAAGCGCCATGATGACGGTGTTCATCGTGGCACTTCCCAGTAGCGGTATGGCACTGGAAAAAAGTATCTATCGTTTGCTTGGTACGCTGGTCGGTTGTGTGGTTTCACTCGCGATTGTCGGCATGTTTCCCCAACAGCCTTTGTTGCTGTTTCTGACTCTGGCTTTATGGATCGGACTGTGTACCAGTGGCTCGGCGATGTTGCGCAATGCACGTTCTTACGGCTTCGTACTCGCTGGTTATACCGCCTGCATGATTACCTTGCCAGCGATCGAAGCACCGTTGCATGTATTTGATCTGGCGGTTTCACGCGCTACCGAAATTACCGTCGGCATTTTGTGTGCGGCCTTTGTCAGTGATGCGATTTTTCCGCGTCACCAGAGTGATCAACTGGTACAAGCGGTACGCGGGCTGTATCGCAATGTCACCCAGCTCTGTCACGATGCCATGCAGGACACGATCAGCGATACACAAATGGAGCGTCTGCATCTGCAGTTTGCTGCCGAAGTAGCCGCCCTGGAGTCCGGCCGTGCTGCTTCCTGGTTTGAAGCCGGTGATGTGCGTAATCGCAGCCATCAGCTGCATGCCTTCAATGCGTCGGCCATGGTTGCACTGACTACATTTCATACGCTGCACCGCTTGATGCAGCGCCTGCGCGCACAACAGAACACACGTGTGCCAGAGATGATGCAGCCGCTCTATGACGAGTTATCGCAAGCCCTTCTGGTTGGTGAGCAACCGGCACGCAATGCAGCGGAAGCGGGCACAAGCCGTGTCCGTCTTGCTGCCTTGTCGCAGGCATTGCCACAGCGATTGGCGCAACTGCGAACAGATTTTTCTGACATGCCATCCCTACATGAGGATGCGCTGGCGATGGAAACAGCGCTGGAGTTGTTTCAGCGCTTTCATGCCGAGTTGCTGCAGATGGTGACGGACTACCACGCGCTCTCCGGGAAGTTGTCGCTGATCCCCAAGGGGCAGCAGCGAAAAATTCTTTCCTACCGGCCCAGCACGCCACCCATGATTGCGCTGGCGGCAGGGCTGCGCAGTGCCAGCGCCTTGCTGATTCTTGCACTTGCCTGGTATGCGCTGAACTGGCCGAGCGCCGTGGGTGCCGTCATCATCGCCGTCATCTTTTGTGGATTGGCGTCGTCATCACCGGATCCGGATGGCTTGATTCGTCAGACGACCGTCGGCTTTACGCTTGCCGTGCCCTTTGCTTTCTTTTGCGCCTTCTTCATGCTGAATCACGTCGAAGGCTATCTGATGCTGATTCTTGCCATGCTGCCGTTTCTTCTCATTGGTGCTTATCTCAGCACGTGGAAGAAAATCGCCGGTATTGGTATTGGCTTCAACCTGATGTTTGCACAAATGATCGCACCCGAAAACATGATGCGCTTCGATGTGGTGACCTTCCTCAACGACAGCATGGCGCAAGTGCTTGGCCTGATTCTGGCGGCGCTGATGTTTGCGTTGATCCTGCCGGAACACCGTCAGGGATCGCGCCGGCATATCGCCAGCGCGCTATGGGAAGAGGCTTTGCATCTTTGCGTCGGCAACAAGCCGGATCTGCGTCATCATTTTGAGAGCAGGGTACGTGATCTGCTGAATCAGCTCAACATGGGCATTCGTGGTACGGCAGATGCGGCAACACGTCTCACGCTGAGCCAAGCCGTGACCTTGCTGGAGATTGGTCATGCGATTCTGGATTTGCGGGATGTGCGCGCGCAACTGACGCAAGACGATGCAGCCGGCAAGGCGCTGGATACATGCATTGACCGTCTTGCCAGCTATTTCCGCAGTCAAGGGAAAGACAGTACCGAGCAGGCGCTATCGGGAACACAAGACGCGGGTCGGATTGTCCGTCAGTCATTACAACAGGATGACGCGGATGCGAAAGGCAAACGTCTGTGGCAACGCGCCTTGACTGACTTGCACATGATTCATGCATCCTTGCTCGACAGTACGTTACCGGCCGCGGATGCAAACACCGAACCATCCGATCAGGAGCAAGCTCATGCCACGTGAAATTTCCTTATTCGGCATTCTGATGCCGTCTCTGCTGGTGGTGTTTTTGCTGAGCGCCGCGATTCATGTCGGCATCGACTGGTTGTGTGGTCATTTCGGCGTGTATCGCCATGTCTGGCATCGCTCCTTGTTTCGCTTGTCCTTGCTGGTGTGTATTTTTGGCGCTGTCGCGCTGCTGATTTATCGATGAGAGTTTGTCATGCGTACCTCCGTTTACCTTCGTTACCTGATTACCGCAGCGTTTCTGCTCATGGCCGTGTTGTTCGGCAAATATCTGTGGGATGACAATATGACGTCGCCCTGGACACGCGATGGACGTATCAAGGCCGACATCATTCACATTGCACCGGACGTATCGGGTGTCGTGACGCAGGTTGCCGTGCACGACAATCAGTTCGTTCGCAAAGGGGATATTCTTTTCACCATTGATAGAGAGCGCTATCAGCATGCGCTGAGCGAGGCACAGGCATTTCTGGCTGCGCAGCAGTCAGAAAAGACGATGCGGGGCAGGGAAGCTGCACGTCGTCAGGGACTCGATGCGGCAATCGTCACCAGCGAAAACCGTGAGGCGGCAACGTCACTGGCTTCCGCTGCCGCGGCACGCTATCAGGCGGCTGCAGCCGCACGCGATGTGGCGCAACTCAATCTCGCACGTACGGAAGTACGTGCACCGGTGGATGGCTTTGTGACCAATCTGCATGTTCATACCGGCGACTATGCGGCAAACGGTAGCGCGCAACTGGCGCTGATTGACAGCCATTCTTTCTATGTCAGCGGCTACTTTGAAGAAACAAAGCTGCCTTATCTGGCGGTCGGCGATACAGTGGAAGTCCGTCTGATGAGTAGCGAACGGATCCTGCGCGGTCATATCGACAGCGTCGCACGCGGGATCACGGATCGTGACGGACCCACAGGCAAGGAACTGCTGGCCGATGTCAATCCCACCTTTAACTGGGTACGGCTGGCACAGCGTATTCCGGTCAGAATCCAGCTGGACCACCCGGACGATATGCAGGACCTGATCGCCGGCATGACGTGTACGGTGACCGTGCTGCAAGGTCACACCGAGCGTCACGCGCAAAGCAAGGGCGGCTGAGGCGGTCGGGATTCAGGATCGGCCAAGACGCGCGATCTGTGCGTGCAAGGCATCGATCTGCTCCATCAGATCCAGCGCCAGCGCAATCCCCGAGGGATTGACATCCATTTCTTCCGCCAACTGGCGCGCCAGTCTGGCGCGGCGCAGCATGATGCCGTTGAAGCGCCACTCCTGCGGTCGTTTGCCCACCGGCGCAAGGACGCCTTCATAGACCCAGCTTTCAATCACCTCGTTAGAGGTATTGCAACTGCGGCACAGATCGGTGAGCGTTAGCGTGATCTCCTCATCGATGACCTGTGCTTTTACTTGGCGAATTATCGTGTCATTCATGGCGGTCTCCTCAGGATGCGGCACGCGGATTAAACGCAAAGGCCGCGGCGAATGCCCGATAGGCCTGACGTTCATCTTCGCTGTTGGCAGGCGGCAAGACAATGGACAGCACCGCATACAGGTCGCCGGCCTCCTTGCCGGGGATTCCCTTTCCTTTCAAACGCAGTTTCTTTCCAGCTGCAGAGTTGGCCGGAATACTGAGTTCGACCGTGCCGCTTGGTGTCGGTACGGAGACATGTGCACCAAGTGCCGCTTCCCACGGGGCAAGATGAACATCCGTGTAGACGTCTCGTCCATCCACGCGATAGTGCGGGTGAGGGCGGAAGCTGATTTCAAGATAAAGATCGCCCGTTTTACCGCCATTCAAGCCGGTGCCACCCTGACCGCTAAGGCGCAGGCTCTGGCCGGCACACATGCCTTTGGGAATGGAAACACGGAGCGTGCGTTCACGCTGCACTGTGCGGCCGTTGCTATCCGTCTCCGGCAGGCGTAGCGAGATGGCGCGTTCAGCGCCGTGATAGGCATCTTCCAGGTCGATCTGGATTTTGGCGTGCACATCCTCACCGGGCATTTGCATGTTGCGTCTCCCGCCGCGTGTGAAGCCATGACCAGCTTGCTGACTGAACATCTGTTCAAAGAAATCACCGAAGTCCATGCCATCGAAGCCGCCCTGGCTACGGAAATCAAATCCGCCGCTGCCTGGAGGCGGCTGAAAATCCTGACCGTTCTGCCAGTTGGCACCCAGCTGATCGTAGGAAGTTCTGGATTCCGGGTCTTTCAGTACCTTGTATGCTTCACCGACTTCCTTGAAGCGTGTTTCCGCATCCGGCTCTTTGCTGACGTCCGGATGGTATTTACGCGCCAGCTTACGGTAGGCGTTCTTGATGTCGTCCTGTGTGGCATCACGCTGGACGCCAAGTGTTTCATAGTAGTCCTTGAATTTCATGTCAGACCCTTAATGGTGAAGGTTGCTGAGCAGCGAAAGCATGTCTCAACCGAATGCTCGTTAGATGAGGCCTGCCGGTCCTGCTTCAAGAATTTGTCGGACCGCCTCATACTACGGTCCCGAATAAATGACCAATGGCTGCGGTAATGGCCATGGCGGCAGCACCCCATACACCGACACGCAAGGCGGCACGCTGAATCGGTGCGCCGCCTGCTGCAGCGGCCAGGGAACCAAGAATCAGCAAGAAAAGCAGGGAAGTCAGCGCCAGCGCAGGAATCAGCCATGCTCCGGGTACCACCAACGCCGTTATCAGCGGCAGTGCGGCACCGGAAGAAAACGTGATGGCCGAGGTGACTGCAGCCTGAAATGGCCGCGCCATGCCGCTGTCGTATATGCCCAGTTCATCACGCGCATGGGCGCGCAATGCATCGTGCGCGGTCAGTTGCCGGGCAACCTGATACGCTAGGTCGGGCGAGACACCACGATTGATGTAGATGCCGGTGAGTTCCCGTAACTCTGCGTCCGGCTGAGTGCGCAGTTCCTCACGTTCGATGATGAGATCGGAATGCTCTGCGTCGGCTTGTGAGCTGACGGAAACATATTCGCCGGCCGCCATCGACATCGCCCCGGCAACCAGTGCGGCAATGCCGGCGGTCAGCAATGCCTCGTGCGTCGCTTGCGCTGCAGCAACGCCCAGTAACAGACAGGCGGTGGAAATGATGCCGTCGTTGGCACCCAGAACGGCAGCGCGTAACCAGCCAGCGCGATGACTGTAGTGTTTTTCTTTGTGAGAGCGGCCAAACATGATGAATCTCCCGTAGTTCCTTGCTATCCACCCCTGTGGTGAGCGTATCGATACGACAAGGATGCCTGATTGGAACAGTCTCCGCACTTTTTGATCCATGTCAATCGCCCCCGAACCTGCTTTGCTACAGTCAGGCATCTCTCTTTTTTCGTGGATACGACTGTGCTGCATACCGATTTGCCCAAACTGATCATCAAGAACAAAGCATTGCTTCCCGTTGTACAAGGTGGCATGGGGGTCGGTGTATCTGCGCATAATCTGGCCGGCAATGTGGCCCTGCTGGGCGGTCTGGGTACGATCTCCAGCGTTGATTTGCGTCGTCATCATCCTGACTTGATGAAACAGACCGGACAGTCGCGTGACAAGGAAGCGATCAATGCCGCCAATCTGGTCGCACTGGATCGGGAAATCAGGGCAGCGAAACAGAAAGCACAGGGCAACGGCATGATCGCCGTTAACATCATGCGGGCCGTAGCAGACTATGCTGCCTACGTGAAGCAGTCATGCGAGAGCGGTGCAGATGCAATCGTGGTGGGGGCCGGCTTGCCGATGGATCTGCCAGAGCTGACAGCAGATTATCCGGATGTGGCGCTGGTTCCGATTCTTTCCGATGTGCGTGGTATCAGCCTGATCCTGAAAAAATGGATGCGTCGTGACCGCTTGCCCGATGCGATCGTGATTGAAAATCCGCAATTCGCGGCAGGTCATCTCGGGGCGGCGACGATCGATAGCGTCAATGACCCGCATTTTTCCTTTTCGGTCGTCATTGAAGGAACGCTCGCCTTATTTGATCAACTTGGCATTCCACGTGACCGTATTCCACTGATTGCGGCTGGTGGTATCTATACGCCGGCGCAAGTAAAAGCCTTGTTGCAACTGGGGGCGAGTGCGGTTCAGCTGGGAACGTCTTTCGCGGTGACGGAAGAGGGGGATGCGCATCGTGATTTCAAACGCGTGCTGGCAGAAGCACGTGCTGACGATATCGTGACGTTCATGAGTTGTGCCGGCTTGCCGGCACGCGCCGTGCGCACGCCATGGCTGATCAACTACCTCGACAAGGAACAGAAGCTGCAAAGCAAAGCCTGTCCCAAGGATTGCACGGTCGGTTTCGATTGTCTGCATCAATGTGGCTGGCGCGACGGCAATGCCAAGGCAGGCCAGTTTTGCATCGACACGCAGCTGGCATTTGCACTCCAGGGCGATATCAAGCGCGGTTTGTTCTTCCGTAGCGCCGAACCCCTTCCATTTGGCAGTGCCATTCGCCCGGTGCGTGAGCTGTTTGACTACCTGCTCAACGGAATCCATCCACAGATCGAACAGACATCGCATCCCGCGCTGCTGATGCAATCGGCCTGAGCATGAAACCCAGCGGAGTCTGGCTTGCGGCAGACAGTTCGCATCATCCGCCTGACTGTCATCTATTTCCTACTTGATTTAGCGCCGTTGAGGCCGTGACGGCGTCGCTCAACTAGTCTATTCTCACTGACCATCAGACTCGGTACGATAGTACCGACCATAAAAATGGGAACAGACAAGATGCGGAGATGGCAAAAATGGGCATTGGGCGGCGCATTGCTGGCAGTACTGCTGTTTGCGATTGCCGTCATTTATGCACATCGCCTGGCTGACAGTGGCCAACTCCGCCAGATCGCACAAGACAAGGTGCAAGAAAAATGGTCGCGCGAGCTGCATATCGGCGATCTGTCCGTTTCCCTTCTTCCTTTTCCGCATCTGCAGGCAACAGACGTCAGTCTCGACAATCCTGACTGGGCGCAGGATCGCCACCTCTTTCAGGCTTCCCGCATCAGTGCGCGTTTTGCCTTGCTACCGCTCTTGCGTGGCCGCTTCGTACTCGAAAGTCTTCGTTTTGAGGGGTTGAAGGGAAACCTGGAAATCGCGGAGGACGGGAGGCGTAGCTGGGAGTTGTCGGCAGGCCGTAAATTGCAGGCAAAGGATATCGATCTGACGGATCTTCATCTTGCCAATAGTGTGGTGCAGATCCGTAGTCGTGGTGCGGAGCCTGTAGTCTTGGAAATCGACAAGCTGGATATCGAAGCCAGCCCGCAGCTGCGCAATGTGGAATTCGATGGGCTCTTTGGCAGAAACGGGCAATCACTCGAACTGAAGGGCGAGTTTGCCAATCTGGCCTCGTTCGGCATTCCGGGGGCGAGTACCGGAGGCATGATCTTCGCGAAGATTGCCAAGTCCACAGCCTTGCTGAAGGGGACATTTCCGATATCGCTGGAGCCGCAGAATTATGCATTTTCTGCCACAATCGACGCGCCGGAGGCTGAGCCGTTTTATCGCTTTCTGGCAATCGAGCGACGTCCGCCCGTGCCGCTGAAGCTCGATCTGCAAGTGCAGGGAAGCGGACAAAAACTGTATGCCCGCGATATCAGACTGCAGTTGGGCAAGCGGAATCTGCTTGGCGACATCCAGTTTGATCGCAGTGCAACGCGGCCGGTCTTCCACGCCAATCTTCATGCAGACCGTATCGATATGACGCAGACGATGCTCGATCTGGGCAATCCGCCATTGCCCGTCAAGCCGCAAGGCGAACTCTTCTACGACCGTCCACTGCCGTGGAAATTGTTAAGTGCACTTCAAGGCATGGATGGCAGCATTGATGCCCACATCGATGCCTTAAGGCTGCGCAACGGCATTGAAGTCCGTGATGCCAAGGCCAGAGCCAGTACGCGGGATGACGTGATGACTGTATCGTCCTTTGAAGGGAAGCTGCTTGGCGGCAGCGCAAAAGGCAGCGGTGTGTTTGCGGCAAAGAGTCGTCATGTCACGCTGGATATGCGACTGGATCAGACTGAGCTGGGGCAGTGGTTTGCGCAAACTGGCAAGAAAGCGCGCATCGATGGCGGAAAGATGCAGGTCGATATGCGTGTCGAAACACAGGGCGAAAGCATGAAGCAGCTTGCCGCTCACATCACGGGGCCGCTGGATATCCGCATCGGACCTGCCAAAATTCATTCTGAACAGGCGGGCCAGGCGGAATACTGGCTGAACGGCATTTTCTCTGCCAAGGACGCCAGTCGCGTTGACATGGCATGTCTTGCTGCACGATTGCCGTTTCGCAATGGCGTGGCCAAAGGCTCTGGTATCGTTGGCGGACGCAGCGAAGCCAGTCAGCTGCTGACGAGCGGCATTGTCGACATGCGCTCCCAGACGCTGGAACTGCAAGGCAAGATACGCGCGCGTGCAGGCATCAGTCTGGGTATTTCCACCTTCGCCAATGACATCAAGATTGCGGGCAGGGTGGGCAAGCCGGACGTGGGCCTGGATGAGGCAGGGGCGGTCGGGGCGCTCGCCCGAATTGGGGCGGCCATTGTGACGAGCGGCATCAGCATTGTGGCGACGTCGATCTGGGATGGCGCTAATCCCGAGTCGGATCCCTGTCAGGTTGTCTTTGCACGTAAATGATGGTCGACAGCCTAAAACCGGTGCGGATGGCCGCCTGTTGGCATATGTGTTGGAATAACAGACCAACAACCGTTATGATGACGGCAATTTTATAAAAGGATGTTGCATGGCAAGGTTGGAAGACATCGTCGCCAAGTATCAGGACGGTGCCCGTTTCGTGATTTCTGCGCCGATGTTACGCGTTGGTGCAGAGGAGTTCGATACCTTGGTCCAGCTCTGGATGCAGGATGACAAGCGTGGCTTTGAGCTTGCTGATGTTCCGCATCGAAAGTGCATCGATGGCGAGTTTTTCATCGATCGTATTACCGTTATCAGGGTATCGACGTAAGCGCTGCCGCTGTTTGTTTCTCCCTTACTTTATTTGGAGCCGGCCCTGATCGTGTTCACCCGTTTGCCCGTCATTCCCCAATACTTTCTGCCCAAGCAGGCCTTGACCGCATTTGCAGGTCTGGTGGCCGGTGCGCAGGCGGGTCGCGTGACGACCGGCCTGATTCGCTGGTTCATCGGGAAATACAAGGTCAACATGGCCGAAGCGGCTAATCCCGACATTCACAGTTACCGCACGTTTAACGAATTTTTTACGCGTGCGTTGCGCTCGGGCGCGCGGCCCATTGCCGATGCCGACTTTGTCAGTCCGGTCGATGGCGCGATCAGCCAATTCGGGAAGATTGACGAAGACCAGATATTCCAGGCCAAGGGGCATAATTATCTGACGACTGCGCTTGTCGGTGGCGATATCGCGCTGGCGGAACAATTTCGGCACGGTAGTTTTGCGACGCTGTATCTGAGCCCCCGTGATTATCATCGTGTGCATATGCCTTGCGATGGTCGTTTGATGCGCATGATCTATGTGCCGGGCGCGCTGTTTTCCGTCAACCCGACCACGGCCAGAGGCGTACCGAACTTGTTCGCTCGCAACGAACGCGTTGTCTGTGTGTTTGAAGGGGCGCAAGGCCCGTTCATTCTCGTTCTCGTCGGCGCGACCATCGTTGGCAGCATGCAGACAGTCTGGCATGGCGTGATCAACCCGCCACGCACCGGCAAGATTCGTGAGTGGCGCTACGACAAGCAGCATCTGGTCCTGAGAAAAGGCGAGGAGATGGGGCGTTTTCTGCTCGGCTCCACTGTGGTGATGCTGTTTCAAAAAGATGTGCTGTCTTTCAATCCAGTCTGGCAATCTGCAGATGCCATTCGACTTGGGGAGAAAATGGCGGATCGCATGGATGGCACAGCCGGCTGATGGCGCAGTAGGCAAAGTCGTTGCTTCTGTTTCAGAACGGGGAAAGAGTGCATGCGCTCTTTATAAAAACAGGCACAATCCCATATACGTTCTCCGACCATGTTGATTGGCAGGTCGGTGGTGCATCCGTCGTTTCCATTCTCACCGCAAAGAAGATGTCATGAGCTTCCTGCTCGATCTGCTTGAACAATATGGCTTGCTCTTCGTATTCGGCAATGTGCTGATCGAACAGTTGGGCGCGCCGATCCCCGCTTATCCCACACTGGTCATGACCGGTGCCTTGCTTGATCGCGGCAACTACACGGCGCCCATGTTGTTATGTGTCGGTGTGATTGCTGCCTTGATTGCCGATTATTGCTGGTATATGGCGGGGCGCAAGTTTGGCGGTCGCGTTCTGGCAAAACTATGCAAAATTTCCTTGTC
Source organism: Oxalicibacterium faecigallinarum (assembly GCF_014635705.1). GTDB lineage: Bacteria > Pseudomonadota > Gammaproteobacteria > Burkholderiales > Burkholderiaceae_D > Oxalicibacterium > Oxalicibacterium faecigallinarum. The sequence continues at coordinate 623,269 of NZ_BMDI01000001.1, forward strand.
GCCAGATTCCTGCGTCCGTCAGACCGAGTCAGTCTACGTGCGCTACGGTCCTGCTTCGCTGCTGATTGCCAAGTTCATTCCTGGTTTTGCATCGGTCGCTAGTGCGCTGGCCGGCGCCATTGGTACGCGGCCTGCCAAATTCATCGTGTTCGATACGCTCGGTGCGATGTTATGGGTAGGATCGGCGATCTTTCTCGGCTCCCTGTTCAGTTCTGCGGTAACCGATTTGCTTGATGTGCTGGCTGCACTGGGCAAATGGGGCATCGTGCTGATCGCATTGGCTTTCGTCATTTATCTTGGCAAGAAGTGGTGGCAGCGGCATGCTTTCCTCAAGGATTTGCGCATGGCCCGCATTTCAGTCGACGAACTCGATCAGTTGCTCAAAACGGGCAATCCACCGACCATCATTGATGTTCGCTCCAGTATCGGGCAGGAAAGCGGACGGATTCCAGGCGCCATGGTGCTGACCGATGATGAACTCAGTGCCCTGGTCGTCAATAGCGATACCAATTCGGAAGTCATTATCTATTGCGCCTGCCCGAACGAGGCATCGGCGGCCAAGGTTGCGAAGAAGTTGATGCAGCGCGGGTATACCAAAGTGCGTCCGCTGAGTGGTGGCATCGATGCATGGGTCGCCGCGGGTTATCAGGTCGACCATGAGACGGGTGCCTAGATGGAGCCGATCATGCTCATTGTTTTTCTCAAGGCTGCCATTCTGGTTCCCATAACCTTGCTGCCAATTCTCAATCCGTTTGGTAATGCGCCGGTTTTTGCCAGCCTACTTGGAAATGTCGGGCGTGATGCGGAAAAGCGACTGGCGCGTCAGGTCGCGCTCAACTGCTTCTTCCTGCTGCTGGGGGCCATGTTCATTGGCTCGCATGTACTGATGTTCTTTGGCATTTCCCTGCCGATTGTCCGTGTCGGTGGCGGCATTCTGGTCATTGCAACTGGCTGGCGCTTGTTGCACGACAATGGACAGGATGCAATTCGCACACAGGTTGCGACCAATCAGACTGAAGTCTGGTCGGATGATGAATTCAAGGTACGAAGTTTTTATCCAATCAGTTTTCCGCTGACAGTTGGGCCAGGCTCGATTGCGGCCTCGATCACGCTGGGGGCGAATGCACCCACGCGCCTGCTTGATCAGGTCATCTCGCAGGGTAGCGCGGCATTGGGGGCGGCGTTGACGGCCTTGGTGATCTTCCTTTGTTACCGCTATGCCAACGGCATGATCCGCTTGCTGGGACGCCTGGGTACCATGGTTGTTCTGCGCTTGTCGGCATTCATTCTGCTGTGTATCGGCATTGAAATTTTCTGGCATGGCGCGCTGGATCTGCTGACCGAAGCAGGGCTGGCGCAGCCATAACGTCCCGTTGCAGTCTGGCGACGTGTAGCAAGCTGAGCCGCAACAGCGGATGCGCCGTGCCGCTCGCACCGTGCGCATGCGCCCTGACACAATCATGGCATCAGCCGTCTATCAAACAACGCCTTCAAACACCAACAAGCCCGCCAGCATGACACCGGCTGCCACACAGGCGAGCGCTGCCATGTTGCGCCGGCGTCGTTGCCGGCGTTCAATCTGCGTCCGTAAAAAAATATAACGTGTGCGCTTCATGCCATGCTGTCCCGACAGAGATTGGCATCGTTACGCACTTCCAGAATGCGGATTTTCTCTATCCGGCCTGAAGGCAGATGTACATCGACCGTGGTATCGCAGCAGCGTCCGATCAGTGCAAGACCGATGGGCGTGAGCACCGAGACTTTTCCGGCAGCGCCATCGGCTTCGTGCGGCGGTACCAGTGTGATACAGGCGGCTTGTCCGCTCAGCATGGATGCATAGCTGACGCTGGCATACAGTGCGACCGTATTTTTTCGTCGAGTTGTCGGTTGCAGACGGTTGGCGGTGGCCACGATGTCGCTTAGTTGTTCTGCTGCATCGATATCGGCGCCGTCCAGCCGCAGCCGTTGTTCGGCGAGTTGGTAAAGCGTTGCAGCATCATGCTGCGCAAGGTAGCGTTGATTTTTCATGGCAATAGGACTCCCTGCCGATCTCATTTGGATCAGCAACAATGCGAGATAAACGCGATCGTCAGACGACGATCAACAATGATCAGAAAGCGAGGAAGAGGCTCGGGAGCGGCGCAGGTGGACTTGCTTCAGGTGCTCACCGAGCCAAGGAAAGGCAGGCGAGGTCTTTGGTGCTTGCGGTGTGCGCAAAAGGCATGACAGCCGTCATACCTGCAGCCATCATGTTCTGCAGACGCGACATCTCCTGTTCCGTCGCGGAACGCAGTATGGTCGGCAGAAAAAATGGCGGCAGCATTGCAGAGAGAGTAAATGCAAGTGAAGTTAGGCTGAGTATAACCGCCAGGTTTTTTTCGTCAACTGCTTGCAGAGAAGGAATGCCTCGCTCTGGGTACAATGACGGTTCACTCTCTTGAATTGATCCTGTCGCATGTCTTCTTCATCACGCATCCCTGTCCCCGCTGTGATCGCCGTTGTCTTACGTGGCGACGAAATTCTTCTGGTTTGTCGCAAGACACCGCCAGATGCAGGCATGTGGGGATTTCCGGGAGGAAAAATGGAATTTGGCGAGACGATCGAGCAAGCGGCAATACGTGAGTTACAGGAAGAGACAGGCATCATTGCCGAACCTGATGGTGTGTTGACGGTGCTCGATTCTTTTCACAAGGATGAGACTGGCAACCTGACTCACCATTTCATTTTACCGGCTATTGCTTGTCGCTGGATATCTGGCGAGCCGGTGGCTGCCGATGATGCAGCGATCGCAGAATGGGTACCGCTCAAGGATTTGTGTAATGGGGAACGTGAACTGATCGTCGCCGTCGATCGTGTGGCGGAACTCGCCGTGGAAGCGGCGCGATCAGCGGGTGTCAGCTGCTGAGATTCTTGGCAGGAGAATCGTGAAAATCACGCGACCTGCGTCACAACGGACATTGATGTTGCCCTCATGCCCTTTGATAATTTCACTCACGATATATAAACCGAGACCCAGCCCGCCCTGATTTTTCTTGTTGCCCGTCGATGCGGGTTTGAAGGGATTGAAGAGGGTGGACAGCAAATGGGGATCGATCTCCGGGCCGTAATTGGCAATCTCTATATGCGTTTTCTCGGTATCGCCGCGTGCGACGACCGAGATCGGTCTGCTGTTGTCGCCGTGATGACGCGCGTTGCTGAGCAGATTGGAAACTACCTGACTCAGTCGATCCGGATCGACATGCGCCAGGCCTGCCTGCTCAATGTCCATCTCGATGGTCAGATCAGGATGTGCAGTCATGATTTCGCGTACCAAATCCCGAATCAGTGGAGCAATCTCCGTTTCCTGGCGGACGATACTCAATCCCAAACCATTCTGAATCTGTCCCACATCCAGCACTTCGGAAATCAGGCGTTTCATTCGGCCGCTGGAATTGGAAATTCGTTTGCCGAGAGCCGATTTGCTGGAACCATCGACGCTACCCTGACGCTCCAGCATTTCCGCCGCCATCATGATGGCTTGCAGCGGATCGCGCAGATCATGACCAAGCGTGGCAAACAAGGTGTCGCGCGCGCGTTCGGACAAGGTACTTTTTGCCAACGCAATGGCCTGCAAGTCAGTGCGGAACTGTGTTGCGATTTCATGTTCGCTTGCAAGCCAGGCGTGTGTGCGATCTTTGACTTCTTCTTTCCATTCGGCGAAAGAACCGCGTGGCGTCAAGCGTGCGCCCAGCGGGCCGGTGGTATACACCTTTTCCGGATTGCCACCCCAGCGCACACTTTCGATTTGTTCGCCACGGAACCAGAAGACATAGCCATTGCGCTCGCGATGAAAGCGTGCTGCCATCAATCCTGCTGTCTGACTCTCGGGTTGATACAGATGCGGTACATCGCGCACGATGGAATCCGTTACAAAGATATCGCTGGTGTTATTGCTTTGCAGCCAGTCTGTCCATGCCAGCACGTTTTCTTCCGACGGCGCGTGACCAAACAAGACGACACGGCCATCGACGGCAGCGGCACCACCGTGGCAGTCAACGAGATCGAGAAAACTCGGATCCTGTTCGGACAAGGCATGCAACAGATCGCCAGCTTGTGTCGTCCGTTCGGTGATGCGAATACGCACGGCGGTCGAGCGTTGAATGGCGCGTGTATGTTCCTGACTCAAGGTGCGTTCGACAAGCACACTGACGATCTGTGAGAGCAACTGGCACGACATGCGGACGGCACGAGGCACCAGATAAGGCGACATGTGATGACAGGCAATCATGCCCCAGAGCCGGTCATTGACCACAATCGAAATGCTCATGGACGCCATCACGCCCATATTGGTCAGGTATTCAACGTGAATCGGCGACACACTCCGCAATACGCTGCGGCTCAAATCGAGCGGGGCTTGCGTCAGCGGGTTGTTCTGCGGAAAAAGCGGCACCGGCTTGTAGCCAATGTCAGCGATCAGTCGCAAGGGATTCAGAATGTACAGACGCCGAGCTTGTACAGGAATATCGCCAGCAGGGTAGCGCTGACCAACAAACGGTTCCAAATGCGGGCGGCGCCATTCGGCAACGACCTCGCCACTGTCATCGGGCAAAAAGCGGTAAGCCATGACCCGGTCAAAACCGGTCAGCGCCTGAATCTCATTGACGGCAACGCGCAGCAATTCATTGATGTCGCTCTGTCGTTGGATGCGCGCGATCGCGCGTTGCGCCATCACGGCAAATGCATCTAGCGAAACAGTATTCTGTGTGCTGCATAGTTCGAACTCAACAATCACGAGTCCGGCAGAGTGACTGAAAATCACATCGAATTTGCCTTGCAAGAGCTTGGTATCGAGCAAGTCATCGTGCACTTCATCCATATTCAGCGCATCGGCAATGGCATCGCGCACGGCGGCACTCAGATGCGCCGGCGTTAGCAATTCGCCTATCCCCGGCAGATCGCCGAGCAATGCATTGGCATTGTCACCATGGATGACCAGCGTGCCATTCCGCGCAAAGGCCAGTAAAGCTCCGTGCGGCTGAATCGAACCCGGTATATGGATTGGCTCGCGGTCACAATTGGTCAGATCAACCGGAAGGCTACCGCCAGCAAAGGAAATCGGAGTGATCATGCCTGTTCAGTCCAGTGTGGATGGCAATGGACCGGCGACGGTAGGTATCGTTTTCAAAGCTGTCTGACTTAACGTAATCAAAAGCGTAAATGAGAGCGGCAAATTAATTACAAGTTATTAATACACTTGCAGGAAAAACATCAGCGTTGCCGAAAAATACAAAGGGAGAGGCACAGCCATCCCAAAGCGTAGTCAGACGTTGACGATTGTACTGCAAGCGCTGACAGCGACAATCAAAAACCGTATAGCGGACAGGTGTTTTTTGCTAATTGATTGCGGCGCACAACAAGGCCAGGCCTGAACATAACAAAAGAACATCGAGCAAATGCTGAAATGCATTTTCGCTCAGCTTCAACATGACAATCTTCCCCACAAAGGTGCCCGCCATGATGGCGCTGCCAACCAGCAATCCTTTCATCACAATGTGCAATGGCAGCGCATCCGATGTGCCGAAGATCAGTAATTTGCTGACATAGAGAAACAAGGAGCTGGCGGCTTCAGTTGAAATAAAGGCGCCTTTGGTCAATCCATACGCAGTGAAAGCCGGTACGCTTAATGGCCCCGTTGATAAAACCATGCCGGTCAAAAATCCGACGATCGCGCCCGCAACGGCGAGCTGCCACAGCCGGAGCTGAAAATGCCGCGCCTTGAGCCAGTGCCGGACCGGAATCATCAGGATGAAAAAGGCACCGAGACAGGTATTGATGAAATGAGCAGGCAGTGCGAGCAGCGTCGTGGCACCTAACGCCGCGGCGGGAATACCGGTGATCGAATACGTCCCGACCGCACGCCAGTCAATCAATTGCCACCATGCGAGTATCCGCGCCAGATTGGCCAGAACGGCTGCAATGGCCATGATAGGAACTGCTTCAATCGGGCCAAAGCTGTAAACCAAAACCGGCAGCAACATGATGGACGACCCGGTACCGATGACGCCGCTGACAATCCCGGCAGCCAGTCCTACCAGCAACACGAAGAGATAGGCGGTCATGCGTAAAGCGTCGGAAACATGAGAGGTAGCGCAGGACAGTCCATATTGAAAGTCTGTCATCTTAGACCAATACCGAATCCTTTGCTGTCTGCACGGTTTGTTTGGGCCGTGCGCGTTACACTCTCGCCATTGAGATGAAAGATGAGTATGGCTATTGTCGACAACAAGAAGGCACTACATGATTACCACATCATTGATCGCTACGAGGCGGGCATGGTGCTGGAGGGATGGGAAGTCAAGGCGATTCGCCAGGGGCGCGTGCAACTGAAAGAGGCTTATGTGATCGCGCGCGATAACGAAATTTTCCTGTTTGGTGCCCATGTCAGTTCACTGACCAGCACGTCGTCGTTCTCGCATCCGGAAGCACGTCGTACACGCAAATTGTTATTGCATGCGCGCGAAATCGACAAACTGGTCGGCAAGGTCAAGCAAGCCGGATTCACGATGGTGCCGCTGAATTTGCACTGGGTCAAAGGCCGAGTGAAATGCGATATCGCCTTGGCCAAGGGCAAGCGCGAATACGACAAGCGCGACACCGAGCGCGAGCGTGACTGGTTGCGCGAACAGCAACAGATCATGAAGATCCATCGTCGCTAGGCATTGCAACATGTCGAGCAATGACTAGCGCGGAACAAGTGGCGGCTTGCGTACCAAAAAAATGATGACTGCGGCCAGCAAACAAGCCGCGCCCGCTGCATACAAGGCAGGGTTGTATGTCAGCAGCCAAGTGCGGGTCAATCCTGCGCCGTACGCCGCTACCGCAGAACCGATCTGATGCGCGGCAAAAATCCAGCCAAACACCATACCTGCACGTTCCTTGCCAAATGCTGCGCCAGCCAGTTTGACTGTCGGCGGCACAGTCGCAATCCAGTCCAGTCCGTAAAACATGGCAAACAAAGACAAGCCGTACAACGTGAACTCCGAATGCGGCAGCCAGAACAACGACAGGCCACGCAAACCGTAATACCAGAACAGCAGCTTGCGGTTGTCATAGCGATCGGACAGCCAACCAGACAAGATCGTGCCGACAAAATCGAACGCGCCCATCATCGCCAGCACACTGGCCGCAGGTACGGCTGCCATGCCGTAGTCGCCACACAGCGAAATGAAGTGCGTCTGAATCAGGCCGCTGGTGCTCAAACCGCAGATGAAGAATGTGCCAGCCAATACCCAGAAGGTGCGATTGCGTGAAACGTTGGCAAGTACGCGCAAAGGCTCCATCAAGGTCATGCTGGCTGCAGGTGCTGCTGCCGGGGGCGGCATATCCGCGGCGCCGCCATAAGGCACCAGACCCATATCATGCGGACGATCACGCATGAAGAGAAAGGCCAACACACAAACCAGGGCGCAGGCAAAGAACACCGGCAATACGGCCATGCGCCAGCCGTAGTGTTCGATCAGCCACGCGGCAAAAGGCAGGAAGATCAATTGCCCGGTTGCCGAGCTGGCTGTCAGCACGCCAATGACCAGACCGCGCCGTTTTTCAAACCAGCGATTGGCGACCACGGCGCCGAGCACCAATGCCGTCATGCCGGAGCCGACGCCCAGTATCAATCCCCACAACACGAACAGATGCCAAAGCTGGCTCATGACTGTCGATAGCAACAGACAAGACGCGATCAGAATCAGAGCGATGCAAATGACGCGCTTCAGGCCGAAGCGTTCCATGAAGATGGCAGCAAACGGACCGATCAGGCCGAATAACATGAAACGGATTGCGAGCGCAGAAGATATCTGATCGGTATTCCAGCCAAACTCGCGGCCAAGTGGCTGCAGCAGGGCGCCTGGCAGGCCAAGTGCTGCCGATGACGTCAGCATGGTTAAAAACGTAATGGCAACAATCAGCCAGGAAAAGTGCAGGCCCCTGCGAGACAGCCAGGCCGAGAATGGTTGGGAAAACATGATGTCGGATCAGGAGAGAAGGGCAAGTGCTGGTTCAGGCGTCGTCGCCCATCAGGTGTTCGCGTACCGCGCTCAACAGTTCATCCGCAAGCGGATTGCCGTCGGTAGCACTGGCCAGCATCATGACACCGACCATCGTGCTCCACTGCACCAATGCCTGTTTGCGCCGCTCTGCCGGATCGACGGCGGATGACAGGGCGGTCAGGATGTTAATCAGTTGTTCGGTACCCGCCTGATATGCCTCGCGCACCGGCTTGTCAGGTGCCTCACGCGCGACGTCTACGCTCAGTGTCGCTGCCGGACAGCTATTGCCCATGTTTCTGGCCATGCGTTTCGTCAGATAAGGATCGAGGATCGCGTGCAGCTCAGATTGCGCGTCCGTCTTGTTTTTGATTCGTGTTTGCCAGCGATCGGCTGCCTGCGAGAAGGCCTGGGAACAGGCAATCGCAGCCAGTTCATCCTTGGACGAAAAATGGCCGTAAAAGCCCCCATGCGTCAGTCCCGCCGCGCCCATCAGGTCGGCAACGCTGACGCCGTTAAAGCCTCTTTCCTTGAACAGGCGAGTGGATGCTTGTTCGATAGCGGCGCGATTGCGGTCGGTTTGTTCTTTGGATACACGAGGCATGATGCTTCCTTGGCAGGTATTTGCAGGTGGAATGATCTGCAATATAAATGACGATCATCATAAATGCAATAGATGTTAATTGTCATGAATAAAATCGATAGCAGTGCCGCTTGAATCATCCGGCTGAGAAGTCACAAGCGTTCAGGTATGGGGTGTGGGAAACGCGCGCATTCTCCGCTTTCGCGCTGCGAACACAGAGACGGCGTATTGAAGAAGAGAGCAGGGAAGTGGCCCGTTTGAGTAAAACGGGTGCTGACGCGTGAGGGCGTCCAGGAAGGAGAAGAGCAAGTCCGCGAAGCGCTGTGTCGCTTCACATGCCGGATATCCGCAGCGACACAGTTACCCGGCGCAGACAGTTATCTTAAAAATCGCCCCAGATACTGTCTTCGTTCGGATCGCCTTCGGCTCGGCTTTGCAATGCGTCCAGAATCAGCGGTTCCGCTTCTTCCCAACGCTCAAGCACATGCGGATCGTCGGACTGGCAAATCAGCGAGTCGAACAATCTGTTTTCGACAGCATACAGATTGAACATCGCGATATTGATGATTCGTGAATAGAAACGTCGGCTATCGGCGTCCATCTCGGAAAACATCTTCCTGGTACTCATGATGACCTCGCATATCGGGTTGTGCGATTTCATTATAGAAGTGCTTTTTCTCCGGCAACACAATTAACACGCTGAACCATTCCGGTTGGTGCAGCGGTGTTGCGGAAAAGAGAAAGTCATGTCGTTGTGCCTAGCCCTTTTCTTATCAAACTTGGTTGTTCTTCAAGAAAGCAGACCTGTCTCTTGCGAACTTTCACTCGTGTTCGCTTGATGAGAGTGCGCATCAACATACGCCTGCTGCTGGCGAACAAAGCCATCAAATGCATTCAGCAGCGGCAGGTATTTTTCCTGAGTGCCTTCCAGTTGCATCAGGGCCTGGCACGTGGCCTCCAGAGTCGACAATTGATCTGAGCGATGTGCCTTGCGTATGGTGTAACGCGTTGCCGGCATGTCAGTCAGCGCAACGCGAGGCAAAGTCTGTAGCAATGGGTTGCAATACAACATCTTGCGACTTTTGCGCCACGTGCCATCCAGTACGACCAGGCGATTGATGGGAACACCCGTGGATGAATCTTCTTGCATCGTTGTTGTGACAGTTGCTTTTCGGTCGTCCGATGCCGGATAGAGCAGCGCAGGTGACACAGGCCTGCTTTTGGTATGTGCATGCGGATCAAACAGCAGGGCCCGCAGTGCGGCGGGATCAAAGTCCTCGCCCACAACCAGCGTGCAGTAACGCAGACTGTTTTGCAGCAGTTTTCCGGTGCCTTTGGCGTGACCGACTTCGAGCGGATGTTGCAGGATAATGACTTCTACCTGGTTTGCAGTATGTCGAATCCACTGGCAGATGCAGGTCGATTGCGGACGTTCACATCTCGGGCAAAGTGCGCGACGCCCGGCGTTTGGTACGGTAGACGTCATGCAATGCAAATGGGACTTGCCAACTGAATACAGAACATTGACTGGAAGAGGGTGGAAACGGGCATGACCGCATTCTAATCGATCATGTCCGTTTCGGGATCAAGCCAGAGAGTCAGTAGCCTACCGTGAAACGTTGGCGCGAATGAACAGGTTTTTCCAGTTCGTCCAGATAGGCGATTGCATAATCGGCAAAGGTGATCCAGCTGCGTCCCGCTGCATCCACCAGCAAATCGTCTTTACCGATACGGAAAATGCCGGTACGTGGACCCTCAACAAATTCGGCAGACGGCGACAGGAAGGTCCAGTCGATATCCTTTTCGTCCTGCAAGGCATTCAGATAAGCGAAACCCGCGCTGGCCTCCGCCTTGTACTCTGGCGGAAAATCAGGCGTATCGATGACACGCAAGCCCGGTGCGACAAACAAGCTTCCCGCGCCACCGACAACCAGCAAGCGCGGTACGCCGGCATTGCGCACTGCCGTCACGATCTTGTTGTAGGCGATGGTACTGAAATGCGCCGCGCTGAAAACAGCCTCGTGTCCGGACAGGGCTTTTTGTAAGGCAGCGGTATCCTGCACATCGACATCGATCGCTGTCACACCGTTACGGGCAGGAGCCGCGCTTGCCTTACGTGCAATCGCGGTGACGGAATGGCCGCGGCGCAATGCTTCTTCCAGTAACCGGGAACCGGCACGACCGGTTGCACCAATGATCGCAATCTTGCTCATGATTTTTCTCCTCAGGTTGGGTTCAAGACAGGATCAGCATAGTTTCTTTATCCAACATTAAAAAGCGTAGTATTGGCGATTATTTGTTTCTATATCTGGAATAATATGGATCGTCTTACGGCCATGCAGGTCTTTGTGTCTGTGGTGGATGAAGGTAGTCAGATTGCGGCTGCCGAGCGACTGTCACTCTCGCGTCCGGTTGTATCACGCTATCTGGCCGAACTGGAGGAATGGATGGGTGCGCGGCTGATGCATCGCACGACACGGCGCTTAAGCCTCACTGCTGCGGGCGAAGCATTGCTTCCGCATTGCCGGCAGGTACTGGAGCAGATCAATGACATGAAAGCCGCCATCTCAACAGCAGATGACCAGCCACGCGGTCTTCTGCGTATTACGGTCAGTACCTCTTTCGGACAATCCCATCTTGCTGCGGCGATTGCGGAGTACGTCAGGCGCTATCCGGCGGTGCAAGTCGATATGCTGCTGGTCGATCATGCCGTCAATTTGGTGGAAGAGCGGATTGATCTTGCCGTACGTATCAGCAAGGAGCTGGACCCCAATCTCATCGCACGCCGCCTGAGTGTCTGTCGTTCTGTCATTTGTGCCGCGCCGTCTTATCTGAAAGAGAAGGGGATACCGCAACGGCCTGAACAACTGTCCGCATTGAATTGCCTCACGCATGCGCACTACGGTAAAAGTATCTGGTATCTGGAAGACAAAAAAAACGGAACGACGGGTGTTGCGGTGAGCGGCAACATCAGTGCAAACGATGCAACATCCTTGTTGCAGGCAGCACTTGCGGGTTCCGGTATTGCGCAACTGCCCACTTTTCTTGCAGCGCCTTACCTGCGCGCCGGAACATTGCAGCGCGTGTTGCCAGATTACGAGCCTCAACAATTGACGTTCTATGGCGTATACGTATCACGCAAACATATGCCACCGACCTTGCGCACGATGCTCGATTTTTTAGCTGAAAAATTTGACGGCGAGCCGGAATGGGATAGGATGCATTGAAGTTGTAAGAAAGCTGTAAGCTAGCATCCATGCGGGTTTGCGCGAGTTTTTTTCAACTAAGGATGAATTTTTTGCACCTTGCATTTTCATCTGAACGTCTATCATCAATATCTGCTCCTGCCCATCGCACGCACCGTTGATCGATGCAAAGGAGTTATCGCATCTGGATCTAGAAAACATTATGAGCGCAACTTTTCCGGACGTCGCTACAAGCGATCGTCAAAAACTGGAAGACAGCATCTACGCCAAGGTAACCTTGCGTCTGTTGCCTTTCCTCTTCCTCTGCTACGCCGCAGCCTATCTTGATCGCGTCAACGTCGGTTTCGCAAAACTGTCGATGTTGAACGACCTGCAATTCAGCGAAACCGTCTTCGGTCTGGGCGCGGGTATCTTCTTCATTGGTTACTTCCTGTTCGAAGTGCCAAGTAACGTCATCATGCATCGCGTCGGTGCGCGCGTCTGGATCGCTCGTATCATGATCACCTGGTCGATTCTGTCGGCTGCAACGATGTTTGTCACCACGCCAACCGCGTTCTACATCATTCGTTTCCTGCTGGGCGTGGCCGAAGCAGGCTTCTTCCCTGGCATCGTTCTGTACCTGACCTACTGGTTCCCGACGGCACGTCGTAGCCGCATGAACGCACTGTTCATGATTGGTATCCCGGTTGCAGGCGTATTGGGTGGCCCGCTGTCCGGCTGGATCATGAACCACTTCGCTGGCGTGAATGGCTGGCACGGCTGGCAATGGATGTTCCTGCTAGAAGCGATTCCATCGCTGCTGCTGGGTGTTCTGTGCCTGGCCTTCCTGCCTAACAAGATCACAAACGCAAAATGGCTGTCGGACAATGAAAAGGCCATCCTGGAAGCCAACATCAAAGCAGATGCTGCCAGTGGCGTTCAGAAGTCGCACTCGGTCAAGGATGCATTCAGCAATCCGAAAGTCTGGTTGATGGCTGCGATCTACTTCTGCTGCATGATGGGTCTGTACGGCATCAGCTTCTATCTGCCAACTCTGGTGAAAGCCACCGGTGTCAAAGATGCGCTGGACGTCGGTCTGTTGACCGCAATCCCTTACTCGATCGCCATCGTTGTGACCCTGCTGGTTGCACGCAGTGCCGATCGTACCGGCGAACGTCGCTGGCACTTCGCCATCGCCAGCGCGCTGGGCGGTATTGGTCTGTTCCTGAGCACGGTCTGGGGTGACAACGTTGTGCTCGCACTGTGCGCACTGTCCGTCGGTACCGCTGGCATGCTGTCGACGATGCCGGTGTTCTGGACCTACCCGGCCGCGATCCTGAGTGGTGCAGCAGTTGCTGCCGGCATCGGTCTGATCAACTCGGTTGGTAATCTGGCTGGCTTCGTCAGCCCGTTCATCGTCGGCTGGCTGAAGGACGTCACCGGCACAACCAATACCGGCATGTACTTTGTGGCTGGTGCACTGGTTGTCGGCGCCATTCTGGCACTGCTGCAACCGCGTGCCATGGTCAACAAGTAAGTTGTCTCGCTCTGAAAAATGCCCGCTTGTGCGGGCATTTTTATTTTGTGGATTCAAAAGCAAGGCGCGGAGTGCAGCAGGGAAGTGAGCTTGCTACACTGTTTGCATGACATTGCAAAAGAACATCCCCATGCGTTACAAGCAAGCTTCCTGCGATGCAAGTAGCGACCCGCGCTGGCAAAGCGTGGTCGAGCGTGACGCGTCGTCGGATGGTTGCTTTGTCTATTCGGTCGCGACAACCGGCGTGTACTGTCGTCCGTCGTGCCCGTCACGACTGGCCCGGGCGGAGAATGTCCATTTCCACGCGACGCCCGCAGAGGCAGAGCAAGCAGGATTTCGTCCCTGCAAACGTTGCAAGCCAGATCAGGTGGCATTGGCACAGCAGCATGCGGCCCGCGTCGCACAGGCATGCCGCATGATCGATGCAAGCAAAACCATCCTCACGCTGGATACGCTGGCCAAGCAAGCAGGGATGAGCAAATTTCACTTTCATCGACTGTTTCGCAGGATCACCGGCGTGACGCCCCATGCATATGCCGAAGCATCGCGTGCGCAGCGTTTGCGTGCCACACTGCCTTCTCAGAAAAGCGTCACGAATGCGATTTACGATGCCGGTTTCAACGCAAACAGCCGTTTCTACACCAAAGCAGACCAGACACTCGGGATGACGGCGAAAAAGTACAAGGAAGGCGGGACGGCAATGCGTATTCGTTTTGCGCTCGGCGAATCCAGAATGGGTAGCATCTTGGTTGCACAAAGTGAGCGTGGCATCTGTGCCATCCTGCTTGGTGACGATCCGGCCGCCTTGCTGGAAGACGTCCAGGCGCGTTTCCCGAAAGCGGAATTCATCGGGGGTGACGAACGTTTCGAGACTCTGGTAGCACAGGTAGTCGGCCTGATTGAAGAACCCGGTGCCGGCTTGCAGCTACCACTCGATTTGCAAGGGACGCTGTTCCAGCAGCGCGTCTGGCAGACCTTGAATGAGATCCCGCCCGGCGAAACCGCAACCTATACGCAGATAGCGGAACGCATCGGCTCACCAAAGGCTGTCCGTGCCGTCGCCGGTGCCTGTGCAGCCAACCCGCTGGCAGTGGCGATTCCTTGTCATCGTGTCGTGCGCATCGGTGGCGATCTGGCTGGCTACCGCTGGGGGCTGGAGCGCAAGCAGGCATTGCTTGCGCTCGAAGCGCAATGGTGTGACAGAAAAAAATAGACGAAAAACAGTGAATGCATGAGTAACGATCTGTTTGAAACGGATGAAGGTATCGAGCGTGTGTGGCAGGAAGTGCTTGCCGAAGACGCGCTGATTCTGCGTGGCTACGCGCTGGCGGAGCAGCATGTCCTGCTGCGCGCTGTCGACGATGTGATCAGAGAAGCGCCATTTCGACATCTGGTGACGCCCGGCGGTTTTACGATGTCGGTCGCAATGACCAACTGCGGGCCGCTGGGGTGGGTCAGCGATCGTCGCGGTTATCGCTACGATGCCATCGATCCGACGACGGGCAAGCCCTGGCCAGCCATGCCGCCGGTATTTCTGAATCTCGCGAAAGAAGCCGCAGCCTTGGCCGGCTTTGATGATTTTGTCCCGGATGCCTGCCTGATCAATCGTTATGAGGTCGGAACACGCTTGTCTCTGCATCAGGATCGGGATGAGGCCGATACCAATCAACCGATTGTTTCGGTGTCACTTGGCATCCCGGCCATCTTCCAGTTTGGTGGTAATCAGCGCACCGATCCCAAAATACGTGTTCCTTTGACGCATGGCGATGTCGTCGTCTGGGGTGGCCGTTCACGCCTTGCCTATCACGCTGTTCTGCCATTGAAAGCGAACAGTCATCCCCTGACTGGTTCCGTGCGCATCAATCTGACTTTTCGCAAAGCACGTTGATCTTGCTGTCTGTTAGCTGGCGGCACAGCCTTTGGCACCAGCAGCAAACATCGCCTCGGCACCTTTGCTGATTTCTTCCGGCGTCAGATCCCGCTTATGCGTGGCAATTGACCATTCGTGTCCGAACGGATCAACCACGATGCCATAGCGATCACCCCAGAACATGTCTTCCAGTGGCATTTTGCTCGTTGCGCCCGCAGCCACTGCTTGCGCAAATGTCTGGTCAGCATCCTCGACGTACAGATGGATCGTGACCGGCGTGCCCCCCAACGCCTTCGGTCCACGCGAGCCAAACTCGGGATATGCATCGGCCAACATGATCTTGGAGTCACCAATGCCGACCATTGCGTGCATGAGTCGGCCATCCGGCCCCGGCAGTCGCGCCAGTTCGACCGCGCCGAATGCCTTGGCGTAAAAGGCGATGGCATCGCTGGCACCGGCACAAACCAGATGCGGTGTGATGCTGTGCATGTTTTCGGGGATCGGCTTTACGGCTGGATTGCTCATGGTGTTCTCCTGTCTGTGTTGTTAGGGGTCTGTTCGTAGTGCTCGATCAGTTGCAACAAGGTTTGCATTTCCATCCGATGACGCTCGCAATCGACAGCCGACCATAGTGCGTCCAGCCGCGCAGTCCATTCCTGATAGTTTTTGTGCGTCATGGCGACGTCATGCAAGCAGGGAAGAGGAGCGGACATGGTTTGGGCGGATCAGGGGCGCGCGTCAAAAATAGCGCTGCCAGTTTCAGGATTAAATGGCGTCGAAAAATGCTCATGCACGATCTTCCAGACGCCGCCGATTTTGCGATAGCAGCCGGTGCCGCGCATCCACATCGTGTGGTGATTTCCTTCCTTATCCTGCGCGCCGGAATGAATCAGAAAGCTTGCAAAGGCCGTCTTGCCCTCTGCCGTCACGGATCGTTCAGATAGATCGAACGTCATGGGTGGTACGCAGTACTGCATGCAGTAGTCCCAATGTTCGCTGTATGCCTGGATACTTTTGAAGCGCAACGGTCCGATTGCGTCATAGACGGTCAGTGGTTCCGAATAAAAAGCCATGATTCTGGGGACATCGCAGGTTCTGAGTGCTGCGGCCCATTGATCGATCAGGGCATCGACTTCTGTTTCCTCTACAGTTCTCTCCATAAGATTTACTCCTTGGCAAAGAATTATTGTGTACAGTGTTCACTTAATATAAAACATATTGTGTACGGTGTACACAATAAATCAAATGAAAAACGAATATGTCTGCAGTCAATAAGCCCAAAGAGCCCAACAAGCGGGAAACCTTTCGACATGGCAATCTGCGGCGTGCCTTGCTGGAAGCAGGCGTGAAGCTTGCGCGCGAAGGCGGCCCAACCGCTGTTGTCTTGCGCGAGGCCACACGCCAGGTCGGTGTGGTGCCAAATGCAGCCTATCGACATTTTGCCGATCGTGATGCCTTGCTGCTTGCCGTGTGCGCTGCTGCACAGGCTGAACTGGCACTGGCCATTGAGCGGGAGTGGAATGCCTGCAAGAAGCGCCGTGACAAGGCGGCAATGGCGCGGGATCACTTGCGCGCAGTCGGCACCGGCTATCTGCGCTTTGCTCGACAACAACCCGGCTTGTTCAGAACCGCATTCTCGGTTCATGAGGATCTGGAACGTGCCGGCATTCCGGAGATGGCAGGCAATAGTGGCAAGACGCCTTTTCAGTTGCTGGGGCTGGCACTGGATGAAATGCTGGAAGCCGGTGTGCTGCCGGCGGACAAACGCCCGGCAGCCGAATTTCTTGCGTGGTCATCGGTGCATGGGCTTGCGATGCTGTTGATCGACGGACCGTTACGGGTGATGAGCGATGCGCAAGCCGAGATGGTCGGACAGCGCCTGATAGATATGGTCGAACGCGGGCTTCCGTGAAATCCGACTTCGATCAACGCGCAGGATCGCGCAAGGGATCGAGAAGATGGCGCAGGGCGTTGTGATCGAGTTCATACATCAAGGCGAGTTGCGTTCCCAGTTTCCCGCCCGGAAATCCTTCGCGCGCAAACCAGACGAGATAATGGCCTGGCAATTCAGACAGCATGCGGCCTTTGTATTTGCCATACGGCATCGGCGTCGTCAGCAGGGCATGTAGGTCGTCGGGATTCATAGTCGATCGGTTGGGCGCGAGCCCGCACCATAGCGCAAAGTTGGTGCTTTCACAATGCGGCGCACATACGTTTTATCTGCTGGTTGCCTATGTGCAGAGAGCAACGAACAGCAAATGCGCTTACAATGGCGATGTAAATAGTTTTTATTTGTATTTAAACATTGTGAATCTTTCCGAACTTTCTCCCTTTACGCCGGCCATCGTCGATGCGGTCAGCGGTCTCGATAGCAACGATCCCATCGCAAAACGCCTTCGTGAACTCGGTTTTGTCGAGGGAGAGCCGGTGAGCATCGTTGCTCGCGGTCCGTTTGGCGCCGATCCTGTTCTTGTTCAAATCGGCTACACACGTTTTGCCTTGCGTCGCACTGAAGCGCAACGCGTCAGTATTCATCTCGCTTCCTGACTATTTCCAATGGCCATTTCCCGTATCGCCCTCGTCGGCAATCCGAATTGCGGCAAGACTGCATTGTTCAATCAACTGACGGGCAGCCGTCAGAAAGTTGCCAACTACGCCGGCGCGACTGTGGAACGCAAGGAAGGTCGTTTCAGTGCGCCATCCGGTCGTACCTTCCGCGTTCTTGATTTGCCCGGTGCTTACAGTCTGGATGCAACCAGTCCCGACGAAATGGTCACGCGTGATATCTGCCTCGGCAAGATTCCGGGCGAAGCGCTGCCGGAAATGATTGTCTGCGTGGCCGATGCGACCAATCTGCGTTTGCATCTACGCTTTGTACTGGAAGTGAAACGGTTGGGCCGTCCGATGGTCCTGGCCCTGAACATGATGGATGCGGCGCGCAGCCGTGGCATCAAGATCGATCATGACGAACTGCAGCGGCAGCTTGGTATGGAAGTGATTGAGACGGTTGCGATTCGCAGCGGTGGCGCCGATGCACTGGTTGAGCATCTTGACAGCTTAGAGTCTCCACAGCCGGTCAATCCGGACGAAGTGGAAAGCGATCTGCATGCACAGGTGCGTCGTATTCTTGCCGCCGCTGTGACTATGCCGCGCTCCACTGCAGCGGCAGATGACATGATTGATCGCTGGACGCTCCACCCGGTGTTTGGTCTCATTATTCTGACCGCCATCATGTTCCTGATTTTTCAGGCAGTGTTTGCCTGGGCAGAACCGTTCATGGGTGGCATCGAAGATGGCGTCGGCGCGGCAGGCGAGTGGGTTGCCTCCTTTATTCCGGAAGGGCTGCTGCAAAGCCTGATTCTGGACGGCCTCTTTGCAGGTCTGGGCGGGGTACTGGTGTTCCTGCCGCAGATTCTGATTCTGTTCTTCTTCATTCTGGTGCTGGAAGAATCCGGTTATCTCCCGCGTGCAGCGTTCCTGCTTGATCGCCTGATGTTCAAGGCGGGCCTGACCGGTCGCGCTTTCATTCCGCTGCTGTCAAGCTTTGCGTGCGCCATCCCCGGCATCATGGCGACCCGCAGCATTCAGGATCCGCGCGACCGGATGACAACGATCATGGTTGCGCCGCTGATGACCTGCTCGGCGCGTTTGCCGGTCTATACCTTGCTGATCGCCGCTTTTGTGCCGGATCAGGCTGTATGGACCATCTTCAATCTGCAAGGCATCGTGCTGTTTGTTCTGTATTTTGCCGGCATTGCCAGCGCATTGATCGTTGCCTGGGTGCTTAAGCGCATCCGCAAGGACAAGAGCGATCACGCCTTGCTGATGGAATTGCCTTCGTATCGCGTGCCGAAGCCACGCAATATTCTGACCGGCTTGTGGGAACGTGCCTTGATCTTCCTGCGCCGTGTGACGACCATCATCATGTCGCTGACCATCATTCTGTGGTTCCTGACGACCTTTCCCGGGCCACCGGAAGGCGCAACGCTGCCACCGATTGACTACAGCTTTGCCGGCCGGATCGGTCATGCGCTGGAGGTGGTCTTTGCGCCGATCGGCTTCAATTGGCAAATCTGTATTGCGCTGGTACCCGGCATGGCTGCGCGTGAAGTTGCCGTGGCTGCATTGGGAACGGTCTATGCCATGTCCGGGTCTGAAGATGCAGTGGCTGAGCAGTTGGGTAGCCTGATTGCCAATGAATGGTCGCTCGCAACGGCGTTTTCGTTGCTGGCCTGGTTCATCTTTGCGCCACAATGCTTGTCTACGTGGGCGGTGATCAAGCGTGAAACGAATTCGTGGAGACCGGTTGCCATTTCCGCTGCATACCTGTTTGCACTGGCATATGGCGCGGCTTTCCTGACTTACCACATCACACTGGCTCTGAGCTGAGGATCCAATGAATGAACATGTACAACAGGCGGTAATTGGCATCATCGTTTTCGCCGCCCTGGTTTCAGTGGTGAAACGCATGATGCCCAAATGGTCGCGTGGCTGTCAGCAATCCCTGGCGCAATGGCTGGATCGAGAAGGGCGTAGCAAAGGGCTGCGTCAAATCGGTCAATGGCTGATGCCAGCGCAAGGCAGCGGTGGCGGCTGCGGTAGTGGATGCAACACGTGCGGTAGTTGCGAAACGGGTCCGGAAGCGCATGCCAAATCGGAAAATCAGACCGCAACCAAACCACTGGAATTTCGCCGCAATCCATAAAAAAACGCCCACCAGATGGTGGGCGTTCCGCTTCCTCGTTCCCTGAGCTGCCGAGTTCTTTTACCGCATCTTGAAATCTGCGAGTATCTGCATACGCTCTCTGTCCATCAGCATACGCTGCAAAACATTGGCGTCGGCGGTCCGAATGGCCGTTTCCTTCGCATTCAATAACACCATGATGACATCGCGGCCAGCCTCGCGCACGCGCATGACGATGCAACGGCCAGCTTCACGCGTAAAACCGGTTTTGGACAGCATGATGGTCCAGTTGCGATCACTGACCAGGCGGTTGGTGTTGTGGTATTGCTGCAATCGACCGTCCACATCGACCAGATCGCCAGCCGCGGTCGTGATACGTTCGATTTCAGGATAGTGACCCGCTGCAATTGCCATCTTCGCCAGATCGCTCGCGGTCGATGTGTTGTAAGGCGAGAGTCCGGTCGGTTCCTCGATATTGGTGCGACGCAGATTCAATTCATATGCCTTGTTGCGTACGGCAACACGGAATTGTGACAACCCGCCAGGATAGGTGCGTGCCAACGCATGGGCAGCGCGGTTATCCGACGACATCAAAGCCAGCTCCAGCAGGGTGTGGCGGCTCAATACGGCGCCGACCGGAATGCGTGACGAACTATTCTTGAGCGTATCGACGTCTGCATCCGTGATCATGATCGGCTCATACATATCGAGTCGTGCATCGAGCACGATCATGGCCGTCATCAGTTTGGTAATCGATGCGATCGGTACGATGTCCGATGCATTCTTCTCGAAAATGATTTCGCCCGTCTGCTCATCGAGCACGATCGCGTGGCGCGAACCGAGAGGAGAAGACCAGGCAGATGAAGCGGCAAGCATGAGAACTGCAAGGAAAAAAGACTTCATCTTGTTCTTCCCGAGAAAATTGACTTCGAGCAAGAATAATAAAGCGTTTTTTTGGTGCAGCACGAGCAAATTCGCAGTTAAGTGCGTAATTCAGACACTATTTCCATACGTGATAAATCTTTGGAAACGGTTGTGTTGTAGAGATGATCACGTCCGTTATCCACCTTGCATGAAACGATGTTGGGAGGAAAAAACCATCGATACAGGCAATAAAAAAGCAGCACAAGAATGCGCTGCTTTGCATGCTGATTTTTTAATCAGTCTTGCTTAGACTAATTTATAGCGATCAGCTATTTGGTGGGGTCGGTGCCAAGGTTTGTGCCACGACGATAAACATTTCAGATGCGCTCGTAAAACCATTTTTTTCCAGATACTCGGCTTCGCGCGTCAGTTTGGAGGCAAGCAGCGTATCGCTGGCATCGGCATTTTTGAGGCTGCGGCCAAGATGACGGCAGAAAGAAAACACTTCGTTCTTGCTCAGGGTTTCCGGTTGCTCGATTGGGGTGTCGCTCATGTGATGCCTTTCTTGATAAGGATTAATCGGTCTTGTTCTGGTTTGGCTTTGTGATGCCCGGATCGTTCAAACAAAATCCGCACGGGTGATCATTGCTTCATACAATAGATTTCTTTTGCCGTGCAAACAGTTGAATTTAAATAAGAAATAAATAGTTAAAGTAAATTCTAGAATTTGCGCCGAGGCAAAATATGGACAGGAGGGAACGAACGCGTTGCAATCTTGCCAAATCGTGCGATGCAAACACGCATGATAAAGGAAACAGGCAAAGGAATCGAATGCAACGTCGCGACCTTCTCAAAACCGCTGCACTGACACTGGCAGGGCTTTCATCTTCCGCCTCTTATGCCGCAAACAAACCGGTTGCCAATCTCGCCACGCTGGGTAAAGCAGAAAAGTTTGATTATGCATGGCTCAAAGGACACGCTCGCGCGTTGTCCTCAAAACCGTTTGCGGCGTCTGTCGATAAAGTGCCTGCCAGAGTCAAGCAGCTCGACTGGGATCAATATCAGTCGATTGGGTATCGCGACGATCACGCCTTGTGGGGCGCTGACCAATTACGGTTTCAGGCAAAATTCTTCCATCTCGGCATGTACGCCACGCAGTCTGTCACGATTCATGAAGTACAGGATGGACAAGCTCGCGTGCTCGCCTACGACCCCGAGATGTTCAACTATGGCAAAAGCGGATTGCGTGGCAAGGATTTGCCCAAGGATCTCGGTTTCGCAGGATTTCGCATCAACTTTCATACCGATCTTGTACGCGATATTGTTGCCTTTCTTGGAGCGAGCTATTTCCGCGCAGTGGGCGGTGACTGGCAATACGGCTTGTCTGCGCGGGGACTGGCAATCGACACAGGCATGCCGCGTCCGGAGGAATTTCCGCGATTCAGTTCTTTCTGGCTTGAGCAGCCGCCAAAGCAGTCCAGTACGCTGATTGTCTATGCACTCCTTGACTCTCCCAGCACGACTGGCGCATATCGGTTCTTGATTACCCCCGCCGCGACCACGGTGATGGATGTGGATGTGGCTCTTTATCCGCGCAAATCGATCGAGCGACTTGGCATTGCGCCGTTGACCAGCATGTTCTTGACGGGGGAAAACGATCGTCGTATCAACAATGACTGGCGCCCTGAAATCCACGATTCAGATGGTCTGGCCATGTTGACCGGTAATGGCGAATGGATCTGGCGGCCACTGACCAATCCCGGGCATTTGCGCTTCAATGCCTTCGGTGACGCGAATCCATGCGGTTTCGGTCTGATGCAGCGCGATCGCGACTTCAATCATTACCAGGATGATGGCGTGTTCTACGAGCGTCGCCCCAGTTTGTGGGTCGAGCCCAAGGCAGGTTGGGGCAAGGGCTCGGTCCAGTTGGTGGAAATTCCCACGATCGATGAAACCTTCGACAACATCGTCGCCTTCTGGAATCCTGAAACGAAGCCGCAAGCAGGGCAGGAACTGCTTTTCGGTTACAAGCTGTACTGGGGGCAAAAGATGCCGATCCAGCCCAGCCGGGCCATGGTGGTCGCCACACGGACCGGCATCGGCGGCATTGTCGGCAAACCACGCAGCTATTTTTCCTGGCGCTTCGTTATCGACTTTGCCGGCGGCGACCTGGGATTGCTGGGCAAAGACACCAAGGTTGAGCCGATCATTTCCTGCAGCCACGGCGAGATCGAGATTCCCTCGGCGCGGCCGCTGCATGAAATCAAGGGCTATCGCGCCATCTTCGATCTACGCATTCCCGATCATGTGAGAGAGCAAATCGATTTGCGGTTGTTCCTGAGTGCAGATGGTCAGGCTCTGACGGAGACCTGGCTGTACCAATGGACACCGCCCGCCGAAAGAAAATTCTGAATATTCATTCAAATTAATTATGGGGTGTGACGGCCAGCTTTTCTGGCTTGTTGATGGCTGCTCTCGCACTTGAGAAGTGCCTCCATTCCTCGGATGAATTGACGATGAATGCCTCTTGCCGTTATTGTTCTCGTCCAAATCACAAGAGAGACCGCAATGTTTGATCCTTCCCTGTTAGGCCGTTTGTCTTTCAACCTGACTGCACCGACCAAGGCACCGCTGGCCGTAGGGCGCAACTTTTTGGGCATTGCGGAAGAGCGCGATGCGATTTTGTATGTACCGGAGAACCTGAAGAAAGACGGTCCGGTTCCGTTGCTCGTGATGTTTCACGGCTCCGGCGGTAGTGCGGAGAAGGTGCTGCCGTTCCTGCAGGAGCATGCGGATCGTCGCGGCTTTTTGCTTTTGCTGCCGCAATCCATCTATCCAACCTGGGATATCGTCATTGGCGGAAACGGTCCCGATCTGGAGCGTCTGGGGCAGGCATTGACGGAAGTATCATCACATTACGACATCGATCCGGCGCATCTCGGCTTTGCCGGCTTCTCGGATGGGGGAAGCTACGCACTGTCGGCAGGCATCACGAATGGCGATATTGCCAGCCATGTGATTGTGTTTTCTGGCGGATTCATGTCCGTCTTTATGCAAGAAGGCTCACCCAAGGTGTTCATCGCGCACGGCCTGATTGACGAGCAATTGCCAATTGAAACCAGTGGTCGCGCCCATGCCACCAAACTGAAAGCAGCTGGTTACGACGTGCAGTACGTGGAATTCAATGGACTGCACATCATTCACCCACCCATCGTCGCGATGGCTATCGATTTTTTTCTCGAGGAGCCTCAACACCTGGCAGTCGAATAATTGCTCCGCGATTGTTCCGGGAGATCAATCGCGGCAGATTTCCACTGTGATGTGAACCAGTTCCGCATGGATCGCCAGCTGCTGGCGAAAGTAGTCAGGTGTGACATCCTCTGTCACAGCCAGACTCAGAATACAGGCGTACTTTTCCTTGCCCACACGCCAGACGTGCAGATCATTGATCGTCGCCGGTACAGGGCTGCCGGCGATGACATCACGTACTTCCTGCACAACCGGCGCATCCATCTCCGCGTCGAGCAAAACGCGTCCGCTATCGCGCAGTAAGCCGAATGCCCATACGGCTACCAGCACCGCACCAACAATCCCCATCACCGGATCCATCCAGTCGGCACCCCATAATTTGCCGCCAAACAGTGCAATGATTGCCAGTACCGATGTCGCGGCGTCAGCAACGACATGCAGGTAAGCCGAACGCAAATTCAGATCGTGGTGCCCATGAGCATGATGCTCGTGTCCGTGATGGTGTTGATGGTGGTGGGCGTGATCGTCTTTCAGCAAAACTGCACATGCCAGATTGACCAGCAAGCCGATGATGGCGATGGCGATCGCCTGATCGTAGGAAACGGTGACCGGATGCATCAACCGATCAACAGATTGATACACCATCAGTCCTGCAACCGCCAGCAAAAGGATTGCACTGGTGTATGCCGCGAGAATTTCGATTTTCCAGGTGCCGAAAGTGAACCGGCGATCTTGCGCCAGTTTTCTGGCCAGCACATAGGCACAGACCGACAATCCCAGTGCGAGCGAATGGGAACTCATGTGCCAGCCATCAGCCAGCAGCGCCATGGAATTAAACAGATAGCCGCCCGTAATCTCCGCGACCATCATGATGACAGTCAGCCCGAGCGCCAATGCTGTCTTGCGTTCCGCGACCGGATTACCTTGGTTGAACAGATGGCTGTGGCTCTGCTTGGAGGGCAAGTGGGGTTGATTCATGTTCGACACGGTTGAATGGAATATACTCCCCCCTAGTATAGATCAATACACAAAGGAGAGTGGATGGCTCACACAATGGGGGATAAAAAACTGCTGGCACGGGTGCGCCGCATGAAGGGGCAAGTGCAGGCTGTCGAGAAAGCATTGGAGTCGGGTGCCGAGTGTGGCGACATACTTCAGCAAATCGCAGCCATCCGGGGCGCTGCAAACGGGTTGATGAATCAGGTGCTGGAGAGTCATATTCGTGAACATCTCGGGGCAGAGCACGTATCAGCCGATACGCGGCAAGCCGATCTGGAACAGGTTGTGGGCGTGTTGCGCTCTTACCTGAAATGAACAATTACAAACGCGACAGCGCAATGACGCCATCGTGCTATGCGTCGTTGATTTCTCCATGCTAGACTTGCCCGCATGAATCGAATTGTGCGTATCGTCGTGCTGTACCTGCTTGTACTGGCTTTGCCTGTGCAGGGTTGGGCTGCGGCGACGCAAACGGCTTGTGCACCAGCCATGCATCAGCCCGGCATGCAAATGATGCATCACGATACGACAGCTGCGTTTGAACAAACGCACGATCACCACCAGATGCATGCAACACATGACGTCGCCGATGCTGCCACGATCAAGCATGCGCCTGCGGACAAAACAGGCACCCATGGCAATGCAACGTGCAGCGTATGCGCTGCCTGCTATATTGGCATGGCACTGCTGCCGGCCATGCCTGACCTGGCCAAACCGGTCGAGCATGCTTCGGCTGCCGTCGCCACACCATCCTCCTTCTTCCTCGGTTACATCCCGGACGGCATCAAGCGTCCGCCCCGGCACCTTCTCGTCTAAGCATTGCATTAAGCTCCTGGCCGACCGCAACGGATGCGGTCTTTGCTCGCGTACTTGGGTACGTGTCATGCCTTTACGAGAACATCATGAAAACTCTTTATTTGATGCTGCCGGCTTTGCTGGCAGCAACGATCGTCGCACGGGCCGAAACGAACCCTCGCACCGATCCGGCCGATGCGACGCAGGCTGGAATGTCTGCACAATATCGTTCTGCATTTGATGCCTATTTTCCTCATCAGGATGGCACCGCGCCTTCATTGAGCAACTGGCGCGCCGCCAACGATCTGGTCGGTGTGCTGGGCGGTCACGCTGGCCATGCCGAGGCGGCAATGCCGGCCCACGGCCACACGCCTCAACAATCCGCGCCTGAAACCTTGCCTGCGGCGCCATCCCACGATGGGCATGAGGAGCATCATCATGCGCATTGATCGACGTCGCTTCTCATTCCTTATTGCCGGCATGACGGTGCTGCTGTTATCTGGTTGTGCCACGTTTTCTACCGATGGCGGCATGCAAAAGGTTGCCGACCTGACTCAAGCACGTACCGGTCAGCCCGTGCAGGGCACAAACGACATGAGCGAGCAGGATAGAACCGATCAACTCGTGCGTGCATTGCTGGCCGAACCGTTAAATGCCGACAATGCTGTGCGTATCGCCTTACTCAACAATCGCGGTTTGCAGGCATCACTGACTGAACTGGGGATTGCCGAAGCGGATCTGGTGCAGGCAGGGCGCCTGCGCAATCCTGGCGTTTCGTTTGGACGCATGCACAACAGTAGCGGTGTCGTCGAAATCGAGCGCAGCATCATGTTTGATCTGGCCGGTCTGCTAACCATGCCCATCCGTACCCGTATCGAGCAAGGACGGTTCGATCAGGCGCAGCTACAGGCAGCATCTACGGCAATCGCGCTGGCGACGGAAACGCGTCGTGCTTATTTCAGTGCCATTGCAGCGCGCCAGAATGCCGATTTCATGGCGCGTGCGCAGTTGGCGGCAGAAGCGGGAGCCGAGCTGGCGCAACGCATGCAAAAGGTTGGTAACTGGAATCGCATCGACTCGGCCCGCGAACAATTGTTTTATGCGGATGCCAGCACGGCGCTGGCGCGCAGCAGACATGAGGAAGCGGTTGCGCGTGAACGCCTGATTCGCCTGCTCGGATTGTGGCAAGCTGATACGACGTTGCAGTTGCCCGATCGTCTTCCCGATTTGCCGGCACAGCCACATGGCAGTGGTCAGATGGAGCAGCAGGCGATGACGCAACGACTCGATATCCAGATCGCCAGACGTGCATCGGAATCAACCGCTCGCTCTCTGGGCCTCACGCGCGCCACGCGTTTCGTCAACGTGCTGGAAGCCGGTTATCGCAACAAGAGCAAAACTGGCGAACCCCGCAATAACGGCTACGAGATCAGCCTGGAACTGCCGGTTTTCGACTGGGGAACGGCCAGAACGCACAGGGCAGAAGCCATCTATATGCAGTCACTGCATCACACGGCCGATATTGCCATCCGTGCGCGGTCTGAAGTGCGTGAGGCATACTCAGCCTATCGCACTGCCTACGATGTGTCGCGCCATTACCGTGACGAAGTTGTGCCGTTACGCAAGAAAGTGTCAGAAGAAGTCCTGCTGCGCTACAACGGCATGCTTGCCAGCGTATTTGATTTGCTAAGTGACGCACGCCTACAGATCGATGCCGTCAATACCGCGATCAAGGCGCAGCGCGATTTCTGGATTGCAGAAACGGACCTGCAGGCCGCCGTCAACGGCGGCACGATTGCCAGCAATGATGCAATCGCCAGCGATGCAACCGCGTCGCCACCCGCGCAACGCAATCACTAAGATCACCAACAAGGACACACTATGCTTTCCCGCAGGCATTTTCTCGCTGGTGCCGGTACATTGCTTGGCGCCGGACTCGTCAGCAAGGCTGGCGCTGCTGCCATTCCCGAGGCACAGATCATTCAGCATCCCAATACGATCCCACCCAGGGCACCCGATAACGGCAGGCCATTCAACCCGGTTGTGACACTCAACGGCTGGAGTGCGCCATGGCGCATGAAAAACGGCTGGAAGGAATTTCACCTGATCGCCGAGCCAGTGCTCCGCGAGCTGGCACCGGGTATGAAAGCGACGCTTTGGGGCTATAACGGATCGAGTCCCGGTCCGACAATTGAAGTGGTGGAGGGCGACAAGGTCCGCATCTTTGTCACCAACAAGTTGCCCGAGCCAACCTCGATTCACTGGCATGGTCAGCGCTTGCCAAACGGTATGGACGGCGTAGCCGGTGTGACACAACCGCAAATCCCGGTGGGCAAAACTTTCGTCTATGAATTTGAAGCCAGACGCCCGGGTACCTTCATGTACCACCCGCATGCCGATGAAGTCACGCAAATGGCGATGGGCATGATGGGTTCATGGATCACGCATCCGAAGGATATCGAACAGCATCGCGTGGATCGTGACTTTGTCTTCCTGCTCAACGCCTACGACATCGAGCCCGGTAGCAGTACGCCCAAGGTCAATACCATGACCGACTTCAATTTGTGGACATGGAACAGCCGCGTTTTTCCGGGCATTGATTCCCTGGCGTGTAGGCAGGGTGATCGTGTGCGCATTCGCGTCGGCAATCTCAGCATGACCAATCATCCGATCCATATCCACGGTCATGAATTTGAAGTAACGGGAACCGATGGTGGCTGGGTGCCAAAGACGGCACGCTGGCCGGAAGTCACGACCGATATCGCGGTTGGCCAGATGCGTGCCATCGAATTTGATGCTACCGATTTAGGCGATTGGGCATTCCATTGCCACAAGGGCCATCACACCATGAACGCGATGGGACACGATGTGCCGACCATGATTGGCGTCGATCATCGCAAGATCGCGGACAAGATCATCCGCATCATTCCGGATTACATGGTCATGGGCGAGCGCGGCATGGGCGATATGGGTGACATGTCCATGCCCATCCCTGAGAACACATTACCCATGATGAGCGGGCACGGTCCTTTTGGCCCGATCGAAATGGGCGGCATGTTCACCCTCGTGAAGGTGCGCCGGGACCAGAAACCTGGCGACTTCAAGGATCCGGGCTGGTTTGCGCATCCTCGCGGTACCGTCGCCCGCCTTGTTGATTAACCCATTGAGAAAGTTCGCAATGAAAATATCGAAAGTATTGTTCTCGGCCGCATTGATTGCGGCACCGTTGGCATACGCACAGTATGACGACCACGCCGGCCATGCTGCCCACGGAGTACAAGGTGGCGCAGCAGCCGTCAGTCTGAGTGAAGGAGAGATCCGCAAAATTGATACCGACAATCTGAAACTGACCGTCAGGCACGGGCCATTACTGAACTTGAACATGCCCGGCATGACCATGGTATTTGCAGTCAAAGATAGTGGCATGCTCGAGGGATTGGAGCAGGGGAGTCGCATCCATTTCCTTGCGGAACGCATCGACGGTATCTACACAATCGTGCGCATCGAAAAACAGATGTGACTCGCCAATAAAAAAGCCGTCCTTCGAGGCATGAAGGACGGCTTTTTATGTCTCATTCTTCTTTTAAATCAAACAATTATCCATCTATCTTAAAGTTAAAAGAAGAATCAGGTTTTAATGATTGGCGGCCTTGCGATCACGTTTTCTATCCGGCTTGCGTATATTGTTCTGTACCGAATCGATAATTGCCTCCGCATTTTCCTTGGCTTTCCGTTTGTCACTCGCGATCACTTCGCGGATCACCCAGATTGCGAGCACGAGCGCTCCCAGCAAGAGCAAGGAGATAATCCAGACCATATGCGACGGCATTATTTGCTTTCGTCGATCAGATCGCGTGCAGCCTGAATCGGATCCAGCGTGGTGTCGATTGGCTCGTCGCCATAAACCAGATCCAGCGCGTCAACCGCGCTTTCCCAATCCGATCCGGCCTTGACCAGGGTGTCTACCCAGATAGCGCGCCATTCATGTTCAGTCATATCCATTCCTTTGAAAACGTGAAGCGGTATTGTGTACCTATTTGAGTGGGAGCGATTATAGCCGCCTGCGGTCCATCGATCCATATATAATTTCGCATAATTTACATTATGTCAAATGCCGGAAGCTGCTAAGAAACAAGCCTGCAACCATTGTTCACAAAAAATACCCTATTCATGGGATGCAGACCAAACCACCGCCCGACACACAATGTCGGGCTTTTTTCTGTGCAACATCATAATGTGTTTCGATCTATTCGGGGAAATTCCCGTCACTGAAGATGACATCTTCATGTGGGTTCAGGCCGTCGCCCCGCGCTGGCTCACACCAGAGCGTTCTTATCGTTCCTATGTCCGCAACTACGATGTTCCCGGCAAAATCCGTGCGGCAAAACTATCCGGCCACTTCGACACTATCGTCTATCGGCCAGCACCGTCTTACCATGCACGGCTTGCACTCGCTGCCATCGTGTGACTATTTTTTGATGAATCGACCGGTACGCTTGCTGCGTGCTGGTTTCTTGCTCGACGTTTTGCGAGTGGATTTACGTTTGGTGGTGCGCTTTTTGGTAGCCATCAGAATTCCTTTATTTTCAATACAGTTTCGATTCGGGTCAGGCGTTTCTCGACGCC
This sequence comes from Oxalicibacterium faecigallinarum, assembly GCF_014635705.1. GTDB lineage: Bacteria > Pseudomonadota > Gammaproteobacteria > Burkholderiales > Burkholderiaceae_D > Oxalicibacterium > Oxalicibacterium faecigallinarum. Next base: position 653,682 of record NZ_BMDI01000001.1, read on the forward strand.
CATAGCCCACTTAAGAACGCCAACGCCGATACCGGCAACGCCAGTACCCTGCATCAGCAACAAGACCTCAACAAAGGTCATTTCGGCGTGTTCGGACTAGGTAAGAACACGGCAGCGACACCCGCTACATACGTCCCCACTTGCACCAACAAATTCACCTTTTCAGGCGACACACCGACCAGCACACCGAGCGCGGCCAGACCAGCCCACGCCGATGGATGCCTTGCGCGACCAATCGCATATTCCAAAATTTGATTCATGGTTTCCCCTTGAGTTAATAAAGCGTGTTGCCAGATTGATCTTTAATCGTGATGCTGTTGCCAGCGATGAAGTTTTGCAGCCATGGGATACGGCTAATCACGATGGATGCAATCACCAAGCCGCCGAGAACAATGATTCCCTCACGCAGCACGGCTTCTGGCGCCGGAATGATGTTTTTAAGTTTCATGGTCAGGAAAATACGTAAGAGAGAAATTCTTTTGCAGGGCATGCAAACGACGCATCCCACGTGCGCCCCTCGGCCTTTGCCCGCTCGCATTCGGTCATATTCGTACGCGGAATGCCGAGCGCATCGCCAGTGTTCAACACCACACCGGCAAACACACCATCAACCGCATTGAATGCCGCCGTGCCAACCGAGTACCCAAGATCACCGGCGATGCTTTGCATGCCCGATCCTTTCGACTTGATAACGGCATAGCCAACCGCGACGGCCAGCATGCCGCCTGCGATCAGATAGACGGTCGGGATTTTCATGGGCGATACCACCATGCATTCGGATTTGCCATTACTGGCCGGTTCTGGTTTGCGCCACCGGTCAGCACGCTATCTGTGATGGCCGAGATTGTCGGCGTCTGATAGCTGGAATTGTTGCCGGTCAGGACATCGTGAATCGTGCCGTTGATAAGCTGGCTATTCGGGATATACGCGCCCGGATTGGCCGGATCGTAAGACGTGCCAGCCAGCGGGTTAATCGGGTTCCAGATCGATTGCGCGAACGAACGCGCACCGGTGTTGCCGCTGACGCTTGCCGCGCCAGTCAGCGAGAATCCCGACGCCTTGGCGATCATAAATGCCGCAGCACCTACCAGACCCAACACCATCAAATCATCGGTTTTCATATGCGCCCTTATCCAACGCTGACGCCGCCAGCCTGCGCATATACATACGCCGCCGTTGCCATCGTGATTACTGGTTGACCGTATGGGGAACCCGGCATGCTTGCCCATTCACGCGCAACCTTGCTTAGTGCGACGGTAAAGCGCCCCGCTTTCACGTCATCCAGCGCACCACGCGCCGCGATACGGCCAACGGCACCAATATCCTGCGATGCTGGCGAGAAGTCGGGCAGGCGCATGATGCGTGCCGTCTCATCCCACGTGCCAGTGAGAAATTGATATGCACCCGCCGCCGACGACGAATAGCCGCTTTTTTTGATGACCTTGCGCGGATGGTCTGCGAAGCTGGAAAACAGCGAACCGCCAAAATGCATGCGGTAGCCGTTTTCGCTGCTGGTTCCCTCACCGCGACGAATGACGCGCAAGAACGCTTGAACATTGCTGTTCTGTACGTCTGCTGTCGTCACGTTTGCCATTGCTGATAACTTCATTGTTCCACCTGTAATCTGATCGATTGCACCCGCCGCTGTTTCTGTGACATCGACGTAAATGCCCTGCACCGTGTCCACCACGCCGCCATCGCCTGCCGCCTGTCGGGTACGCATCCAGTAGAACGCGGCACCAACAACGAACGTGGCAGCGGCCACTTTGACGGCGCTATTCACCCAACGCCCCTAACTCTTCACGCAACGTCGCCGCCTGTGCTTCCAGCAACACAAGCAAATCGATATCGCTTGCGTTTGGCTCTTCGCCTATCGCCATTGCTAACGCGATTGCACGTGCAGGCCTTGCGCTTTCACCGTCGATGCGCCAAAGCTCCGCCATGATTTCCATGCGCCGCTTTTGCGCTTCGGTTAATTGCTCCGCCTGTGTTTCCTCTTTCGGCAGGGTCTTGTATTCCCACGCACCGTCAATGAAAAATCGACCTGATCCATCGATATGTGGAGGCGGTTCAACTTCTGTCGAATGCGTCGGGATCAGGTACTTGCCCTCTTCCATTGGCGACTTCGGCGCACTGTACGAACAGATAAATTCACCGGTTGCTTCGTCAAAGAGATAAACAATTTTTTCCATGTTCTTATGCGTATTGAATGCATTTAAGGACACGAACGCCCGCCGCCAAATTCGCATCGCCGCCCGTATTCGATGTGTTTGTGTTGCTGTATGTCGGATACGTATCACCACCACCGCCCGGATATCGGATGACGCTTATCACGCTCATTGGCACCGTATGATTGTGTTGAATGACTTGACCCGCCGTACTCTCACCAACGTTGCCATTTGCTTGCACAAGGGTGTGATCCGGTTTAAGCCAAGGCAGACCGAATGTGGTCACACCGTCACCCGCGCCCCACCGAGTTCCGATTGCTAAAAATAGCTTTGCATATGCCTCACGCGAGACATTCGTTTGCGCGATGGGCAACGCGATTGCACCGGCTGGCGGGACTGTTCCGGCATGGTCGAAAATATCGCCTGCCTTACGTGCTTTGCCGCCCTTAGTAATCGCCATCCTTAACCCTCGACTGTCAGGATTTTTGTATTGGCAATATCGCCGATGGCTACCACCGCGCCGGTTGTCACGAAGCCCTGCAGCTCATAACTACCGCCTGCCTCGATCTTGACGCCGTTTGCAATCGTCGCCGCGGCTCCATCGAGCCGAACGAAGATGTCACCTGATACCGCATTGTTTTGAATGAGCAGATATCGGCGCGACGTGTTTGCATTCAGCAAAACACCGCTGACGGTCCCCACCGTTTTTAACGCCTGTACAAACGATCCATTCACCGCGCCGTTCGGCGGTTGGTCATATGTGATCGTGTTCCCGTATCGCATCGCGATATTTACCGGGTTGTTGACCTGGCTAAGCAGCCGTACTTTGTCAAAGGCGACAGAGAACTTTTCGGAGTAGCCAGCGCCGATTTTTTCAGCACGTGCGATTTCACGGCCAGCCGCGTAAAAAATCACCGTCAACGGCGCACCGGCTTCCAGAACGCGGAAAAAATCCGCCTGTTCCGAATACTCCAAAAATCCGCCCGCTTGGATGGTGTCGAGAATAATCATCAGAATTTTCCTTTGGTCATCACCAGCGCAGCAGCGGCAGCGATGCCGAGTACCACAACGGTTTTTTGATCGATCGCACCGCGCTTATCGTTTTCAGCCGACGCCATCGCGGCGAGTGCGGTTTGCTGACCTGTTTGCAGCATGTCCGCGCCTGTCGTGAACAGCTTTGTGCCGAACTCGATCAGCTTGCCTAGATTGGCGCTGTTGTCGTCGCTGGCATCGGTTGCAAAGTTCAGCGCCGCCTTGACGATGTCGCCGTCCATTGACTCGATATTGGCGACGATGGAAGAGCCACCCGCCGCAACGATGCCGCTTTCGGTGACGATGCGGTTGTCATAGCTGGACGTTTGCGTCGTTTGGTTCGCCTGCGAACTGCTGCTACTGCGTCCCATGATTTAATTCCTTTTCAAGCACAATTTCACCGCCTCGATATCCCTGCCCTGCCAACTTCTTTATGAGGCCGACTCGCGCCGTATGGATACGCACCGATTTGCAGTCGATGAACATGCGTTCGATTGCTGGTAACACGTGCTTTGTCAGATCGATATCTGCACGCCCGCCCGCTGCCACCACCACGCCCTGACTGAAGTTCGCCAACGTGTCCACGCGCAACACAAACGCCGCTACCGTGTTTTCGCTGTCATCGATCACCGCAAACAACACCGCGCCGTTTTGCGCCTGCAGTTTTATATCCTCGATGCTGGCCGTCGATAACGCACTGGCAATGAATGCCTCGGTTACCGGATTCCAGTCGGCTTTCTCGATTCTCATTTTTTGACGTACCGCCAAGCGACGAGGAACACGGCCCCTACGATCAGATAAGGCAGATATTTGTCGAATTGCCCGGTTTCCGTTTGCGTGCGTTCTGTCGAAATTCCCGCGTTGTCACCGAACGTCACATTGAAGCCGGATGTGTCGAACAGATTGCCGCCGATGGTGCCAAGGCTTGACGCATTCGACGGCCCTGCCGGTGGCGCTTGCGCTGCATTCAAGGCAGCACCAATCACCGCCGCGTATGGATTCACCGCCGCCGTTGCGGCTAACGCTGCATCACCGCTCAATTTTTCACCATCACGACCGCGACCACGATTGCACCGATAAGCAGGATCGGCGGGATGCCGAGAACGTTGCCCTGTACCGGCTGACCTTGGATATACGGTTCGCCCCAGTTGTTGTATTGCTGCATCTGCATGGCTTGCAGTTGCATAAGGTTCGCGGCGTTATTGGCCTTGATTTGCTGATTGTTGTTGGCGTAAGAGATTCCGCCGTCAACCAGCTTTGTGCCGACCTGCCCTAACCAGTTTTGCCAGTCCATGAGATACCCCTTTCCATTGATCAGCCCGACCTAAGCCGGGCACCGAAACCTAATTACAGGTTTGCCAGCGGATCGAGGTATTCCACGATGACTTCGCCGCTATCAGCAGCACTGAAGTCGAGCAGCAATTCGACGGTTTTTGCGTCGGAGGTGTTGAACGATTTTGTGACATCGCCATCGACTACGAAGTCGAGCGTGTACATATTCGTCTGTGGAACGCGACCTTTGCTCTTTTGCTCGAATTCGTTTTCGTCCTTCACCGACTCATGCACGATCAGGCTGTTTTGCTTGACAGTCGCGCCGGTCATATTGCCGCTGTGGAAAACGTGGATACGCTTAATGGTCGAACCCGTCTGGCCGACTGGCAATTGGATCGGCAGCTTGCCGCCCGTCGATACGTTGAACGGATACGGCAGGTATTTCGACATGAATGGCGCGAACCGTGCCCATTCGCCGCCGCGCTGTTTCTGCGTGGCCGATTCCATCAGGATCGCTTTAAGCTCTGGTGCCGTTGCGCCTGCGATGGTTACTTCCGTGGTCAACATGGCAGCGCCTTGCGACGTATCCAACGCACCAACCATGCGGTCATATTCGTTATTCAGGAAATAATCCGTGAACGGGATATCAAGGAACTTCGCGTCTGTGCTGTTCGCGCCGCGATAGGCGTTGATTTTCAGCAGTTGCGGGCCGGTCAAATCAATGATCGTCTTGCCGTTGATCTTGAATTTGATGCGGGTAATCATGGCGATGGTGAATGCACCGCCGCCCAATTTCAGACGCACACATTCGATGGTCTGGCCCGGCGTGATTTGATTGGTTGCGGTGCCGGTGGCGACCACGTTGGAATACGGCAGTGCGTAATGCACGATGCGACCGATAGACATTTCTTTTATCCTTTTCGGCTGGCCCGGTAAGGCTTCGCCGTCTGGTGCGTTACCTGCTTTGTGAGCAGTTGGCGCAGATTAAAACGATGGTTTCTTTTGTCCGATTACAGGACAGCGTTCACGTATGGCACACGCTTGGCGACGGCAACAGCGCCAACGGCCAGACATGCAGCCTTGACATAGGACGGGCCAAACTTGTAACCGGCGAACAGAATGCCGCCAGCGATTGCCAATGCAGTGATTTGCGATTGATTCATTTCCTTCTTCCCTTCAGTGCAGTTACACATGATTAAGTGAGTGATAAAACAGGTGCCGATTTTGTCGATCTTTTTTCACTCTGAAAACAGCCTGTTACCGTTACAGGAAACAGGCTGTTTTTCGTCTTATCTGCGCAACTTTTTTTTCACTTTTTCTTTCGTTACCGGGTCGTATTGGATGAATTCAAACGCTTCCAGCGCCGCCAGTTCCGCTACAGGAATGCCGGTTTTCTTGGCCACGTAGTCGGTATCGTCTGGCCGGGACAGAAAGCAGACGTATTCCGATGCATTGCCGATGGCCGTTTTATCGGCCTCGGCCCATCGTTGCGATATCGCATAAATGTTGATGCCGCGCTTGAGTCCACGGCGCACCAGAATCCCCCAATGCGTCGGTGCTTTACCGGGTGTCGATACGTCTGCCAGTTCTTCTCCGATGAAGTCCAACGCCTTGATGTATCGGCCTGCATAGAAAACGGCCCGGCAAAGGAAGTCATATTCGTCTTTCAGATTGCCGCCCGTCACATAGGCAAGCCGCATATGCCCCGGCGTTTGAATTGCCTGTAACAGTTCGTCCCGCGTCGTGATTTTTCTGTATCCGGGTAGCGCTGCCCATTGATCCTCCGGATCCCATGCAACAACACGCTTTGACGTGGCTACCATCCTTGCAACTTGCGTGGACTTGCCGCACCGAGAAGCGCCAGAAACGACGATCAGTCGCCCGTCAATTGTTTTCATGTGGCTGCACCTTTCCCATCACCAGCCCCTTTTCCGCTGGCGCCACATCCGGCGTCGGCCCTACCTGCTGTCCGAGCGGTAACGGTGTCACTTTTTCGACCTGGCTGGATTTTTGACGCGCCGCGATATCACCGGCCACGCCCACATACGTTGCGTATGCCAGCGGCCCGACCACCATTAGCGCCATCAACTCTTCGCCGTACTTGCCGCCGATGCCATCGGCCAGCCATCCATGCTTGATGCACACCGGCTCCACGGCCTCGCCTACGGCCTGACAGACTTCTTTTGTGTAAATCTCTTTCACCGATGGGAACATCGGCCCGACGACGCCAACCATCATTGCCAGCGCACCTGCAATTTCCTGCGACAGCGACACGCCCGGCGCTTGCTGTTCCTGTTCTGGCGTAGTGGCACCCGGTTGCGGTTGCCCCTCCCCTGCCATCGCTGTCAGCGCGGCCAGTTCTGCAGCCTGTTCGCCCGGCATTTCCTGTTCTTGGACTTGTTCGGACATCACACACCCCCTAACAGGTTGAGTGCTGCTGCAAAGGTGCTCCGCGGCTTTGCCGGTGGCGCCTTGATAGCTTCAGAAACGATTTGATTTGTTTTATCCGCTGATACAGGCTCTACCGGCTTTTCCGGCTCTGTTACCGTTACAGGGATTTCCGGCGCTTTTGCTGCTGCAAATGGGTAGCGCTCAATGAATTTTTTCTCGCGGAAGGTGTTGCCGCCGACGCGCAATTGCCCGTTGCAATCGTCGCAGTGGCCGAACGGCTTATTGTTCCGGTCGTGAGTGATGCGCATGGTCTGGACGCCAGCGCAGTACGGACAATCGATATGTCCGAGAGTCGGCTTTTTCATTCTGATTCCTTTCGGCTGCACCCGGTAAGGTGCAGCCGTCTGGTGCGGTTTCCTGCCTTGTGAGCATTGGCCGCGATGGTTGGATTGTGTGTTACTCGGTCAGTGATGCGACGGTCAATTCAGCCGCCTGCAACTGATCGAACAGCCAGAGCATTGCCGCTGGCATGTCGTTTTTCGCCAGTTCCGCAAATTCTTCGCGTTCCATTACAGTTCCTTTCTAAGTTGATGCCAACCAAGCCGGTCAGCGATTTTTATCAAAAGTGCCTTAACCGGCTTTGCCATCGATAGCGCAAATCCGTATTGCCGCACCACGGCAATTGCTTCACGTTCCAAATCTTCCATTACCAAAGTCCGAGATATCCGAGCGCCCGCTTAATTCCACGGCATTGCGACACACCCAGACTCGGACTATGGGCATCCATGTGCAGATGCTCAATTTCGACGCGATAGGCGCGACGAAACAGCCAAAGTGCCAATCCCTTGATCATGCGTTTAATCCCCTCTCTATTTCGGGCCAGTTCACAGGCCCGAAAAACTCAAAATTCGATGTTTTTTGCATCGGCCCCATCAAACGCGGTACCGCTTCAAACCTTTTTGCAATACCCGCGAAGTTCTCTCGCGTACAGTTATTGACACGAGTCCAAGGGCGGGCGATGCCCGCCTTTGTTGATCCACCGCCAGCGCGTAAAAATTCCCAGACGTGACGCACTGACTTAACAAGCGTTTCGATTGCCTTTGTGCCGGTCACGATGCCATCACGAAACTGCACCATGGCGATCGTATGCACACCCACCGGACGCGGTGCCAGCGCCTCACCGTAACGGCCCGTACCGCCGTCGCTTTCGGTTGCGAGCTTGATGCGGTAATTGCGGCCAGTGAACACGCCGCCTTGTGCCTTGCAGTAGGCATCCCAAGCTGCTTTTGCTGGAAAGTCTGAATCGGCGTCATGCTTGTTACAGGCGATGTGCGCCTGCACCAGATGTTCCGGCGCGTCGGCTGGCAGTTCCTTGATACGGCGCATTTCGCGCCAGACCGTGACAGGTGGCCCGCCGACTTGCTGAAATTGACGGATGCGCCACGTTGCCGCCCATGCCTCAACACGGCGTGCAGTGGTCAATGCATCGTTGCCGAACAGGTCTTTTTCTACTCGGTATCCGTCGATATTTTTGCTGACGTATTTGGCGATGTATCCGGCTGCTGTTCCCTTTGATGCATCCATGGGCCTGAAGTCCACACGGTGCTTTTTCGCCCCTCTTTCAGTACCGGAATCTTGAAGTGCGTATCTGCGTACCATTGCGCATACACGCGGGAGAGCGGTACGCGCAGAAATTCCCGACCATCGATCATCAAAGAAAACCAAGATGTGCCAGTGAGGTGTTCCGTCATGGTTAGGTTCAGCGATACGGAATCCGTACCAGTTGAAACCGCGACGCGCAAGAGCAGTCCTGATTCGCGCCCAGACCTGCGAAAGATGCTCTTGAGCTTCTTTAGGAGTAGTGCCGTCATATTTTTTGTTTTCAATTACCTTGCCCTCACCTACTGAACGCCATTTGTGCATGCGGCTTGGACACGTCATTGTGAAGAACAGGCCCACGTGACCACAATCGACAGCAATGCGCTCAAATCCGGCAATGCGCGTCATCAACTCACCGCGACGGATTGCCTTGTTTGCCGTCCCCTTTGCCGCCGCCTCTGCAACGGTCAATTCAAAGCCGTCCTCATTGCGTAGCTTGGTCGCTTCCATCATGGCCGCGTTGCGCCGATTCTGTTGCGCACGACGCCGAACGCTTTCGTTCGACACGTAGATATCGCGGGATCGGTTCACATAGCCGATGCTGATCGCTGCAGCTTCGACGGCTTTTGCGTGCGCCTTGCGCAATTGGCGACGCCACCAGATAGGACACGTCAGGCGGTTGATTTCGGTTTCTGCCGTACTACGGTTTTTGATGTATGGCGCTGTCACATGATTTGCCTGGCACACTGTTTCCAGCGCCGCACGCCATTCCCACTCACGGAAGATGCCGCCCAACTCGACGCAATGCGCGGCCAGTTCCTGCGCACGTGCGCAGATATCTGCGTCGGTTGCGTCGAGCGGGATATTTACCGTCTTGAGTTGATCGACGGTATTCAACAACCAGTGTGCAGCCGACCGCGTTGCATCGCCTTCAGCAGTCAGGATCGACGCATCAAAGGCGTTACGGGTCTTTTGCCACTTTCCGAACAAGCGCTTTTGCCACCGTGCCGGTAATTCCGACACGATGCGTTGCGCCCATTCTGGCCGCGCTGGATGTTGGTCAAGTGCGAGCATTACCAGCAGACAGCGAATGACAACATCACGTAACCGTCAGGGATACCGTACCCCGTTTGCATGTGCGTAATTCGTACCAGCAGTTCGTTATTCAGCTTTTTGCCGTCTTGGTACTCACATAAAACTAGATGGTCACCAACCTGATAATCACGGTCATTGATGCGAAATTCAGCCTTTTTAGTGCCGTCATAGACAGCCCAAAATGGCACCTTGTCGCACTTCAGATCGTGGATTTTTCCAGCAACGCTGGCCTTCGTCAGATCATGCACTTTCATAGCGACACCAGCCCTTGAAAGCACTGGCGCATGTCAGCGATTGCCGAACGCAGCATGGCTTTTTCTGTTTCGGTAAGATCGCGGTCCCGCTTCTCGACCACATCACCAGACAGACCCGCAACCCTAGCGATCATCTTTCGATAGAGTTGCGGGGTGTCCTTCCAGCACGTGAGTGATACCAAATCCCGCCGCACCGACCGCGCAGCCACTGGCGCGGTCGGCCGCTGACGCAGGCTCTCTAAGTATTTTTCCCCGATAGGCGTTTTGCCCGTTGGCGCTGCTGGCAGGTTTGCCGGTGCATGCGACATGTGACGGATATCGACCGGACGCGATATCACTTCGGTTGCGTCATGGTCGCCGCTGTCACGGTCGCCAAGGTCGGTATCTGGACGTGCGCCCATGATTACGCCTGTACGGTTTGCCAATCGAACGATGGGTACAACGCGGCAAGCACCTTGCGGCCTTTTTCGGCTGCAACGGCATCAAACTCATGCGCGTTTTCTGATTGATGCGTGACGCTGATGATGTCGAAATTCTTGACGGCACCAGCAATGAAAAGATCGGTTTTACCGCAACGAATGCGAACGTTACCGTTTGTAACTTGTGCAACAGTTGTCATGTTTAGGCCTTTGGTCTTGCCTTGGTCGATAGAGTGTCGGCAGGCAATGCACGTAGATGTCTCGACCAAAGCCATTTTTTGAGGTGTTTCCTGCCGACAAGCCGAAATATGCTTCACCGTGTGAACTATGTCAAGCACTGTGATGCATTTCAGTTTGTGGATGTTGAACTATTTCGACCCGTGACGTATCGTACGGGCGTACCACATCACCTCGACCAAGGAGATAGCCATGAATACCCTGCAATACCTTGACGCCGTAAAAGCGACGTTGAACATTGAAAGCGACTACGCAGTCGCCAAAGCACTAGGCATTCGCACGTCTACTATCAGTAACTACCGCGCCCGCGGCGGCCAGATGGATGATGATGTTGCGCGTAAAGTTGCCAAAATCATCGGCAAACATCCCGGCATTGTGACGCTCGATATCCACCGCGAGAGAGCCAATTCGCCGGAAGATAAAGCAATGTGGAAAGAGATTTTCGAGGGTTTTCACGCGCTGTCGCTACGCGCTAATTCGATTCGGGGTTCTGCCCTGCTTCGGTAACGACAGTCTAAAAATTAGCAGTTTTTCGGTGCAATTTACATTATGTCAAATGCGATCCAGTGCTAAGAATCAAGCCTGCAACCATTGTTCACGTTTATTTAAGTAAATTTGTATCTACTGCTAAACTAAATTTGTAAATACCAATACTGGGAACTCTGGATTGTAGAAACTAGATGAAGAGTGCCATGACGGACAATACGCGCAGAGCTTATGGATCGGCGATTGCGCATTATCTGAGTTGGGGTGGCTTGCTGCCGGCCACGGAAAAAGAAATCAAAGACTACTTGATGACTTTTTCGCACTCCCATAGCTTAAGTACATTGGCTATTAGACGCGCTGCAATTTCAAGTTGGCATGTACTTCATGGCTTTCCTGATCCTACATCGACACCACAAATCCAAGAGCTGTTTAAAGCGATAAAGCTACCACTATGTAAATCCAAAGAAAAAGCGGAGGCATTGCCAATCAGTGACCTAAAGTTGATATCAAGGACCCTATTAAAAACGGAAGGGTTATCAGCAAAACGGGATCGCGCAATTCTTCTTATTAGTTTCTTCGGCGCATTTGTTCGTAGCGAATTAGTTTCGCTAAAAGTGTCTGATCTGAAATGGCACAAATCCGGATTGCTCATTACCATTCCTGGATCAAAGGCTGATCTAGAAGGTAACCGAACAACCAAAGCCATCATCTACTGCGACGAAGAGCTCTGCCCTATTTTAGCCCTTAAGGACTGGATCGAAGCTGCAGGGATTCAAGAGGGTTACATTTTCCGAGCGATTAATAGATGGGGAGCAGTTAGCATCAAGAGCCTAAGTCCTGAGGCGATTAATATGATTATCGCAAAGCTCGGCTACACGAAGGGCCTGCAATTCAAGTCAAAACTTTCCAGTCATAGTTTGCGACGGGGATTGATGACTATGGCAATTGAGGCGGGAGCATCTTTCGCAAGTATCAAGAAATAATACGCCTGGCACCCATCTTATTCAGCTATCAGCCAGGCAATGTTGATGACCCATATGTAATGCCTGCGTAATCAACCTGTGGGTGTCCGATTTCTAGAATGTAGTTGTCGATTTCAATCGTTCTTCATCGATTGATCGCTCTGATGTGGCCCGGACTGTGAGCCACGTTTCTAGAAACGGAGTAACCATGAAAACTAACTTTAAATTCATTTTGGCGTTTGCAGCCTTATCTATTTCGACGGCAGCGTTTGCCCATACAGATAACCTTAACTTCAGCGATAGTGCGTATCCTGTATTGCCAAAGGCTGAGTCGACCAAAACACGTGCACAAGTTAAGCAAGAGCTGATTGAGGCAAAGGAAAATGGCGCACTGGATATTCCTGACAGTCAGTATCCAGGACCAATGGAAGTCTCGACGAATAAAACACGTGCTCAGGTTCAACAGGAACTACAACAAAGTAAGATGAACGGCGAGAAATCGCAGATGGATAAGCTTTATCGCGGATGACTACCTAGACGCGTAGCATGGGGATTGGCGAGACTGACGCCAATTTAGAGTCGATGCAATAAATTTTAACAAGGCAGCTTATAGGCATTATAGAAAGGGCAAGCTGAACATCTTCGTCATGGGGTCTTACGGGACGGTTCTGGGTTTGGCACTGCTTCCCGGGTTAGGTGACTTTGGCGGTGGGTTGCTAGCGGAGTTTTTTGAGATAAACAAAGATCGGCTGAATAAAGCGCTGCACGCGGCGACCGGTATCTTATCGCCTCTATTTCTACAGAGCAATCTGGACTCGCTCTTTCGGCGACCTTCCACAGTGATAGATCGAGATTCACCGGATCCTACACCCACCGCTTTTTGTCCTACGGTGCCGTCCTCAAAACTATGCTCCCGGGAAAAACGGTATGATTACTGACCTCCTGTAGCCAACGGGTTCTCATGCCGCTAAAAGTATTTATCGATACGGAATTTACTGATTTTAATGATCCATATTTGATCAGCATCGGTATGGCTGCAGCCTCAGGGGAGGAGTTTTATGCCGAAGTGCCATACCCTGCTCACGCATGCAGCGCGTTTGTACGAGAGACCGTTATACCGCTACTTGGTCGTCTGCCCGACTCTACATGCTCGTTGACTGAGTTACGGGACAAGATCATTCACTGGCTGGCGTGCATCAACCCCGACAATAAAGAAGTCGAAATCTGTTTTGATTACCAAACGGATTGGGATTTGTTTGGTGACGCTTTAGGCTCTCGAATGCCCACGTGGTGCCGGGGTCGTATGATCGCCCGCAACATCAATAAGCTCATTCGGTATGAGTTTCATAAAAAACACAACCTCCCAGAACACCACGCTCTCTATGATGCTATGGCAAATCGATACGCATTTCGAGAGCGTTCTTCTGCCACAAGCTAATGCTACTGATTTAATGCCTCCTGCCGATAGCCCAAAGTGAGTCATCGGCACCTCGCTAGACATTTCTGAGCCTTTTCGGTGGGCTAAGCAGACAAGCTACGTGCGGCAAGCGGAACATAGAGGCAAGCTCCTGACTTGGATGAGCGGAAAGCGGAATAGATTTGTTTCATTAGCGTTAGCGCTCTTGCTCTAGCTCGTTAATAAGCTTTTTCATCTCTTCGATTTCCTTGCGTTGGGATTCAATAATTTTTTCTGCAAGCTTCTGGACCCTGGGATCGGTGATGTTGGCGCGCTCACTGGTGAGGATGGCTATGGAGTGATGGGGAATCATGGCTTTCATCCACGAGACGTCTTCAATGGTGTCTTGACTGCGTGCCAGCCACAGCGCAACCGCGAAAATCACAACACTTCCCACAAAAATGGCTACGTTGATCTTTCTGTTCTTATACATGTTAAGCATGTATGCCAGCATAATGACGGCCATAGTGGCACCCATAACAATTGCCATGTAGACACGCGTTTCACTGAAAAAGACATGCTCGGCCTGGTACACGTTTAAGTACATGAGGCCAAACATGATGGCCGTGGAGGTGGCGATCATGGCGGCAAAACGTCCGTAACCCATACGTTACTCCTTTCAAGAATTAGAAAATGAAAGCTGCACAGTCTGCTGAAAATCTAAGTCTGCCCAAAGCGACATGGCGGCGTTTCCAGCAGCACATGTACCCCTTTCGAGAAATGGGCCTTACTCCCTCACTTGGAGGAGGAATGCCCATGATCCTGGCCGTGTCCAGAGGACGTGCTTTGTGACATGGCCTTGTACTCTTGTGCAGACACCTCGGGGAGCTTCTTCAAGAACGCAACGATGCCCCAGAGCTCTTCGTCATTATGGCTAACACCCCACGCCGGCATGCCAGTCATTTTGATTCCATGCTTAACAATCCAAAACAAATTTTCAGGCGAATGATGAGACATTTCTTCGCTAAGGCGGGGAGGACGGGGATTAAGGCCTTTGTGAATCGCGGTTGGCTCCACACCGGGGGCAAGATGACAGATCTGGCACATAGCGGCATAGGACTTGGCACCTTGTTCGACGCGCTGCAGACTGTTCCAATCAGCTGGAAGCGTTACGCTATCGTCTCGCCGCTTGACGGAGTTACTCCGCGTGGTTTCCATGGCCCACCGTATCACCGATAGGTGCGGCTCATCAGCAGCGACGTTGTAGACGCCGGAGTAGACGAATATGAGTAGCGCTACAATGGCGATCACTACTACGCTGATCAATGTTTTTAGAACGGTCATCGTCAATTCCCTTCAGTTCCGTGGCAACTGTTCGATTTGGATCTCCCTCTGTAACAAACGTTATCGTGTTTCTTGACGTAGCGATGCTCTGCTTCTAACCGATTTCCCCTCTGAATCATAACTAAAGAACACGCTTTTTGCGGCCAGTGCCCTATGGCTGGCGATTGCCGGAGCAGAAAACAACACGTACTCCTGATAGGCTTGCAGTGCCACGACTGACTCCACCGCCTGTATCACCTCCGCCATTTGCACAGCGTGGCTGTCTGAAATGAATACGGGCCGCGCTGAAAACAGGTAGGAATAGCGTTCTTCCATAAGGGCGAGCAGTTCCGGCGTACCCAACTCTTTCGTCAGCGCTTCCCTTAACAAACGAGTGTCCAGGCTCACGCAAAAACACCGACTATTAAGGGTCTCGCTAATCAAGGAGGTATCTCCTTCCCGATTCAGGAAGTATTTGCTGTGCCCCGTAGGCGCAAGGCATTTGCAATGACGGAAACGGAACTCAGGCTCATCGCAAGCGCAGCAATCATGGGTGACAACAATAAGCCGGTCCACGGATAAAGCAAGCCCGCAGCCAGAGGAATCCCCATGGCGTTGTAGATAAACGCAAACACGAGATTCTGCCGCATGTTGCGCACCGTCTCGACCGAGAGCGATCGCGCACGAACAATTGCGCGCAAATCACCTTTCACGAGGGTCAGATGTGCACTGTTGATCGCGACATCCGTGCCAGTTCCCATCGCAATACCAACATTAGACTTGGCCAGAGCCGGTGCATCATTAATGCCATCGCCTGCCATGGCGACTATTTTTCCTTCTTTCTGGAGCCGCTCCACCAACGTGAGCTTGTCCTGTGGCTTGACTTCACCATAGACTTCATCAATGCCAAGGCGCCTGGCAACGGATTTGGCAGTCGTGAGCCCATCGCCCGTTGCCATAATGATTTTTAAACCGGCTTCCTTTAGCGCTTGGAGGGCTTCCGGCGTGGTTTCCTTGACCGGATCGGAGACTGCCAGCAAACCGGCCAACTTACCGTCCGCGCCAAGATACATGACGCTGGCCCCTTCATTGCGCAACGCTTCGGCCTGGCTCACTAAAGGCTGCCAGTCGATTTTCTCCTGCTCCATCAAGGCGGTGTTGCCCAGCACTACGCGCCGACCGGCCACAACGCCCCTGACGCCAATGCCGCTGGAGGACTCGAAAGATTCAGGCTTATCCAGAACCAGATTGCGTTTGTTGGCCTCGCTGACAATGGCGTGTGCGAGCGGATGTTCGCTGCCCTGGTCGATACTGGCGGCAATCTGAAGCACGTCGGTCTCGGTAAAGTCCAGGGCGGCAACGACGCTATCGAAGGCTGGTTTGCCTTCGGTAAGGGTGCCGGTCTTGTCGACGATAAGGGTGTCGATTTTTCGCATGGCTTCGATAGCCGCTGCATCGCGAAAAAGGATGCCCTGAGTCGCCGCCCGCCCGGTAGCTGCCATGATAGACATGGGCGTGGCCAAGCCCAGTGCACAGGGGCAAGCAATAATAAGGACAGCAACGGCATTGACAAAGCCGTAGACCCAGGACGGTTGCGGTCCGAAAAAGCCCCAGACAAACAGCGTGGTGATGGCAACAACAACCACTACCGTCACAAAATAGCCGGCAACCACGTCAGCCAGTCTTTGCATCGGGGCCCGTGAACGTTGTGCATTGGCGACCATCTGGACGATTTGAGACAGCATGGTTTGCGAGCCGACTTTTTCCGCTCGCATGACCAGGCTGCCACTGGTGTTAATGGTAGCGCCAATCACCTTGTCGCCAGACCGTTTGGTCACCGGTACCGGTTCGCCTGTCAGCATCGATTCGTCTAGCGCACTTTCCCCTTCCAGCACTTCGCCGTCCACTGGTACCTTTTCGCCAGGCCGCACCCGCAGCGTGTCGTTAATATGCACATGTGTGAGCGGCACATCGTTTTCCGTGCCATCGGCATTGATGCGACGTGCCGTCTTGGGCGCCATGCCCAGCAATGCCTTGATGGCGGCTGACGTTTGAGATCGTGCCCGCAATTCCAGGATCTGGCCGAGCAGGGTCAGCGATACGATAACTGCAGCGGCTTCGTAATACACGCCCACGCGTCCATGCTCAATAAAGCTTGCCGGAAAAAGCTCTGGTGCGATGGTTGCGACGATGCTATAGCCATAGGCAGCGCCGACACCGGTACCGATCAGCGTCCACATGTTCGGACTGCGGTTCTTGATCGATTGCGCCCAGCGCACAAAAAAGGGCCAGCCGGCATACAGCACTACTGGCGTACCCAGTGCAAACTCGATCCAGTTTTGTCCGGGCAAGCCGCCGGGATAGATCCTGTAGCCGAACATTGCGATGAAGGTAACCAGGACCGTAGCGGGCAGCGTCCACCAGAAGCGCCTGCGAAAATCCACCAGCTCCGGGTTCTCTTCTTCGTCCAGGGACGGCATCAGGGGTTCAAGCGCCATGCCGCATTTCGGGCAGGTTCCTGGCTCCGGCTGCCGTATTTCTGGATGCATGGGACAGGTGTAAATCGTCCCGGCTGGTGCGGGCTCGGCCGCCCGCTCGTCCTGAGGAACGAGATACGACTGCGGGTCAGCCTTGAATTTTTCCACACAACGGTTGCTGCAGAAATGGTAGTCCTTGCCACCGTATTCAACGGTCTTCTCGGGGACGGCTGCCACCTTCATGCCACATACAGGGTCGGTATAAGGTTTATCGCTGTCGATTGTGTCGGTGGGAGCATGCGCCGACTCCACGCCGCCACGATGATGGTGGTGCCCCTCGTGATGAGAGTGGCTGCCATGGTTCTGATGTTGGTGCGAGCGAGTATCCATAAAAACCTCTGCCAATTTATGACAAGCGGGTGTCGGGGCGCTACGGCCGAATCAGCGGCACTTCTCTTTCATCATGTCCATGTGCTTTTGCATGTCCTCGGCAGACATCTTTCCATGGTGCGCTTCCATCATCGCTTTGTGCTCTTGTGGCGTTTTCTCGGTCATCATCTTCGAGTGCATCTCGCACACGGACTTCATGTCCATCGCTCCCATTTTGCAGCCGTCCATCATGCCTCCCATAGGCGATGTAGAACCCGCTTTGGCCCCAGGATGATGATCTGTATGTTGTTGCGTATCCGTGGCAGCGGCACAACCAGCTAAACCAAGCACGAGGACGACTACACCAATACGCTTGAAAACAGGGGGGATGAATTTCATAACAGACTCCTTTGGGTTAAATAGTGACCTGCGAGCATGCTAAGAATGTGGCCTTTAAAATTGCTTGATTCAAGTCAAAAGCGGCACTGTCACGCCTTGAAGCTTCACGCATTCTCCTTGGCATGGTTAATCGAATACCGGGGGATTTCGACGGCTACGTCCGCATCCCCTACGATGGCCTGGCACGAAAGACGAGAAGTGGCCTCCAGTCCCCACGCCCGGTCAAGCATGTCTTCCTCACTTTCGGTCGAGGTGCTTAGCGACTCAAATCCCTGCCGCACAACAACGTGGCAAGTGGTGCAGGCGCCGACCCTTCCGCATGCATGGTCTATCTCCACGCCGTTGGCGAGCAGGGCGTCGCATAGAGAGAGGTTCTTAGGCGAATCAAACGCCGCTCCTTCAGGGGCATAATCGGGGTGGGGCTTGACCGTCACTTTAGGCATGGTGGGCCTTCCTGACACTGGGTTAGATTGGCACAGTCATCGAATATGAAACCACTGTATTCCTTCCCATGATGGCAAGGTCAAGGACCTGAAGTCAGCCCTCAGAGAAAAAGGAGAGGTACAAGCTCAGCCTTCACTCCTCCTTTTTCCTTTATCGCTGTTAAGCGGCAGAGGCCATGCGCCGGCACTCTTCAGCGCAACGTTGGCATGCTTTGGCGCACTCCTGGCAATGGTCATGCTTATGCTTGGCGCACTCATCGCCGCACGCTTGGCAGATATCTGCACACAGCTGGCAGACGGCTTTAGCAAACTCGCTGCCACGGGCCATAAAAGATGCTGCCATTCGGCAAATCTGTGCGCAGTCCATATCCAGTGCGATACAGCGCGCCATCATCTTGACATCCTGTTCCTGCAAACAGGCGGCGGCACAGTGGTCGCATGCGGCTGCGCAGTCATAACAAGCATCGATACATGACTTGAATTTTTCATGTGACATGACTTCTCCTTCAAGAAAGAACTACATGTGTTAAGAAAAAATCCGTATCCTCCTTGAGCGTTTTCCAGCTGCGCTTTTTTCCTCTATTAGTTCCAACACCGTGTCGGTGATGATGCATGATGAACGCGCTTTTTATTTAAACGGCTTGTCCATTTGTGAACTCTCGTATGAGTGACGTGTAAGTGATTTGTTCACATCCTTTTTAAGAAGGCTTTTTCTGCACTATCGTCGTCACGTATGCACCCTGGCTACGGACGAGTTTAAGCACGGACTGGCTACCCAGCCCGTGCACGAAGATCCTCTACGCACAACGAGAAGCTGCGCGCATTAAAAGAGCTAGAACCGCTAGTTCTTTTTCTCGACATGAGTCACTGTAAATTTGCCTTCCAGTTTCTCGGCAACGAACTTGACCTCGTCGCCCACGTTCACCGCCTCTACGAATGCCGGATCCTGAACCCGAAACACCATTGTCATAGGAGGCATGTCGAGATTCTTCAGCTCTCCGTGCCTGATGGTGATTTTCTGGTTTTCCTTGTCGACCTTGCGTATCGTTCCTTCAGACGTATTGCTGTCAGTACTTACCGATGCAGCACCACTGCCCCCACGCGCGATACCATGCCGGCACCAATCATTGCGCCGGCGCCCATAAAGAAATTTCTACGTGAAACCATTTCTATTCCTTCCTTAGTGGCCTGCGCCGGCAGCGGCGGCCGGTGCGGCACTACGCATTTGTAATGAATTGCTGCCCGTGCCACTGATGGCGGCTTGCAACTCGGTTTGTGCTATCCAGAATTCACTATGACCACCTACGCGACGTCCATCAACAAAGGTCTGCGGCGTCGTTTCCACACCATGCGCTTTTTTAAACGCATCGATCTGCGCCCGATCGGTCAAATGATGATCATCGACTTCGTAGCCAGCACGCTTAAGCAAATCGAGCGATTTCAACCCATAGGGACAGGTATGTTCCGGCATAACCATTCGATACAAGGTGGCTTGCTTAAGCTCATTCATGGCTGCACTCCTCGACTGTCAACAATCACTTGGAAGCGGGTGAGATACCAACGTTCAACGTGCCTGAGTCGCAACGATTGGCGACAGAACACCGAGCCACGCCACGCACGCAATAACCACCAATGCCAGACTCGTCTCGGTCAATAAACTGATCCGCAACAACTGCGATGCTTTAGCACCGTTGCCAGCCTTGATTGCCAGTTCGACTTTTGGGCTGAATAAATACCGATTCGCTGCTGCCAGGAGCAGCATTCCTACAAATAGGATCAGCTTGACTACCAGAAGCAATCCATACTGCGTGTCGATCAATGTCCGAATAGTCGGTCCAGCGATAAACAAGTAATTGACCGTACCCGTGATGACGAGCAAGACGACGATGATTGTTCCAACAGTGGCGAAGCCGCTGGACGTTTGACTGAGAACTTCGACAGCATCCGGACTGGAAGCTGGATTCATCGATGCCAGCATGATCAAACAGAACAACGCCCCAATCCATGCGCCCGCTGCCCATAGATGCGTGATATCTGAAGCGAGATGGCTCAACCTTGCGACACCATCATGCATGACCGCATGCCCTGACCACGCAAGCGTCGCAAGTGATATTGCTGATAGGACGCTAAGCAGTCCAAACTGAGGACGTCGTTGAATACTCGCACTAGCCAATATCAGGAATGCCAACAGGACGCCCATCCGGACGAGCCAGGCTACCCCCATCTCCGTGCCGGTAATGACCATGCCAACAATATGTGTGGTCAACTCCGAATACGTTTCTGCCCCTGACATCGCTTTGGCAGTTACCAGTATGGCGCAGGCCGAAAAAACGATATCAACAGCTGCCAGCACTAGGAGAACGCTAGTGAAGCGCCGCCCAAATGATAAAAAACTTGCACTCAGCCGTTGACCATAAAAGCCAAACAGAGAAATACCAAATAGCGCCGCCAGCCCAACGTACAGGCCAAAGCGGAGTGCAATGTTGTGCCAATCATCGGCCATGAATTTACTTCACTTGAAATGTAATGTTGCCCTTAATTGGGTGTGTGTCAGACGACACCGCACGCCAATCAACGCGATAAGATCCTTCTGTAAGCGGATTGGCTGGTGTAATTACCATGGTCTTGCCATCCGAGCCACCCGAGATTTTTGCAGCGATTTTCATGGCACCGTGATTAGGCATATTCGGCATCTCTGTCATGACGAGATTGGCACCTGAGAACTGCGTGTTGAGCGTCTCGGAGAACTTCAGTTCGATGGTGGCGGGTGCTGGTCCTTGTGACTTATCTGCAGGCGATGAGGAAAGCAGGTCTGGATGGGCGAAAACAGAAGTGGCGAACAACGCCGTCATCGATGCCATGAGCAACTTGGAGGTGAGTTTGGATATTGTCATGATATTTCCTAGATTATTTGGTGGTTTAACGATGTGATTGGTAGACGGTTGAGGTACCGTCGTTTTTGATCAGAACAACGTCGTAGGCGTCTTTCTGACCGTTGTAAGCAAGACCATCCATACCGGGCGAGCCGATTGGCATCCCAGGTGCAGCTAAGCCCAGCGCTGTTGGTTTTTCGCGAAGGAGTCGCTTGATATCGTCGGCAGGCACGTGACCTTCTACGACATACTTTCCAACCTTGGTGGTATGGCACGAACCGTACTTCGCAGGCATGCCGTATTTTTTACGCGTCGCATCATTGCCCACATCGTGAACTTTGACCTTGAAGCCCGCTTCTTCCATGTGCTTAACCCAGTCGCCGCAGCAGCCACACGACGGGTCTTTCCATACTTCTGCCACTGGCAGTGTCTGCGCCATTGCAGTCGTTGCAGAAAATGCCAGCACAACCGTCGATACTGCATACCGAAGCCAGTTGAGCTGCATCAGTTTTAGGATTGCTTCTTTCATTTGTTATCCTTGAGGTAGGGCTTAGAACCAGAGGCGAAGACCGGCAACAACCCGTGTTCGTTGTGGCTTGCCGCCTTCTGCTCGAACAAAATCTGCTGTTTCTCCGTAGCTGCCTGCACGTTCGATGCCGATATAGGGAGCGAACTGCCGCGTGAATTCATACCGCAAACGCAGGCCAGCAGACGCTTCGGATAATCCACTGCCTACTCGGCGCTGTGGATCTCGCTTGCCAAACGCTTGCACTTCTACCTTTGGTTCGAGAACCAGACGTTGTGTAATAAGAAGCTCGTAGCTGGCTTCCAGGCGTAGCGCTGTTCTACCGTCAGTGCCGAGATAACCGGTGGCGTCAACTTCAAACCAGTATGGGGCCAGCCCTTGTACGCCGAAGGCCAGCCACTGGCGGTTAGGGCCTTCCCCGGTGTCCATACGAACACCTGCTTGAGCATCCCAATGCGTTGCAATCGCACGGCTCCACAGTAATTCGGTGCGGGATTCCTGCACCCGTCGCTTGGCGACATCGCCTTCCGCCTTGATGACAAATCGGTTGTAGGTGGTACCAAACCATCCTTGAAGGTCATAGGCGGTGCTGTCATCAGCGTTACGATTGAACTTACGTTCGAGCCGTTCAGCCCGCAATGACGCAAAAGAATGCTCGTCATGCAGTCTCAAGCGCGGCACCCCTGGTACCGCGTAGACGCCCTCGCCTACCTTGGTACCATTGGCGTAGGCATGTGGATCTCTGGCATCAGGCGGCGGTGAACCGCCTTGCATGCGCATCTCACCCTGATCCATCTGAGACATGTCGTGTCCCGCATGCGGGTCAGTGCTTGGCATTGATGTGGACGACTGGCCATCCTGCATGGTGGTGATGTCATCAGCACTATCCATTTGCGACATATTGTGTCCAGCATGCGGATCGGAAGGCGCTTTCGCAGCTGGAGTTTGCATATCTTGCATGGTGGTCATCTGGCCATGCTGCCCACCATGATCGTGTCCGGACATTGATTGCGCGTGAACAGAGACAGCTGTGACGGACGCTAAGCCAATGGCAAGGGAATAGATGGTTTTTTTGGTCTTCATTATTTTCTCGCTCATGATCAGGACACCACAACTTCGCGGAACATGCCGCCGTCCATGTGGAACATCAAATGGCAATGCCATGCCCAGCGGCCAAGCGCATCGGCAGTCACAAGGAAACTGATCCGTTGCGCCGGTTGAACCGGTATGGTGTGGCGTCGAACTTGAAATTTACCTTCTGGCGTTTCCAGCTCACTCCACATACCGTGCAAGTGCATCGGATGGGTCATCATCGTGTCGTTATGCAGAATCACGCGAAGACGTTCGCCATACTTGAAATGAACCGGTGTGGACTGACCAAATTCAACGCCGTCAAAAGACCACGTGTAGCGCTCCATGTTGCCCGTCAAGTGCAACTCGATTTCGCGACCGGGGCCGCGACTATCCATCGGGCCAGACGGTGTATGCAAGTCAGCCAGCGTTAATACCCTACGCCCATTGTTACGCAGCCCAATGCCCGGATCATCCAGGTTGGTGCGTGCCATATCGACACGCATGTCTGTACTGGCACCATACTCGGTGCGCGCATGCCGGGCTTTGGTGGACGGTACGGCCAGGCCATTCATTCCAGCCATGGAAGAATGATCCATTCCACCCATCATGGTCATGTTGTCGCCGCCCATCATGCTCATGCCAGCCATACCGCTGTGATCCATGCCAGCCATGCCTCCATGCCCCATCGAACCATGATCCATCGCACCCATCATGTCGCGCATGGTCAGCCATTCAACAGCGTCAAGCTTCGGCACGGACGCTTCCAGCCCTTCCCTGACGGCCAGGGTGCCGCGAGCGAAGCCGGTGCGTTCCATTGACTGTGCAAAGATCGTGTAAGCATCGTCTTTAGGTTCTACGATCACGTCGATCGTTTCGCCAGGACCGAATCTGAATTCATCCACGGTGACCGGCTCAACGTCCAGTCCGTCGACGTGCACAACCTTTAGTTTCAAGCCGGGAATTCTGACGTCGTAAAAGGTATTGCCGGTACCATTGATCAGGCGCAGACGCACGCGCTCACCAGGACGAAATAGTCCAGTCCAGTTACCGGCAGGCGTAATGCCATTGGTCAGGTACGTAAGTGTTTTTGAGGAAAGGTCGGCAAGATCCGTTGGGTTCATCCGCATCTCGTTCCACATCTTGCGCTTTTCAAACGCGGCACCCACGCCGTCCCGGGCAGCATCACGGAAAAAATCCATGACGGTGGGCTGGTTGTAGTTGTAGTAGTCGCCTTGCGCTTTGAGCTTAGAAAAGACGCGCATCGGATCCTCGTCCGTCCAGTCGCTAAGAAGGAGAACGTGGTCGCGATCGGCGCGAATCGTCTCTGGCCCAGCAGGATCGATAATGATTGCGCCGTACATGCCGGTCAGTTCCTGCATGCCGGAATGTGAGTGATACCAGTAGGTACCGTTCTGCTCAACTTTAAAGCGATAGGTAAAGGTCGCGCCCGGTGGAATACCCGCGAAACTGATGCCAGGCACACCATCCATCTGATACGGAAGAATAATGCCATGCCAGTGAATCGAAGTATGCTGACGGAGCTTGTTGTGTACGCGAATCGTGACGGTATCACCCTCGCGCCAGCGCAACGTAGGGGCTGGCAGCGAACCGTTGATAGTTGTCGCCATACCAGGCTTGCCTGTGAAATTAACGGGCAGTTCGTCGACGACAAGGTCGAACTCGGTACCGCGCAGAACCGGCGCGGTACCCTGGCTGATTTTTCTTTCGCTAGCGAGCACGTCAAGAACAGGGATGGAAAGGCCAGCCATCACACCGCCGGCGACAAGGCCTTGGACAAAACGCCTCCGACTCAGACCGGAAGATGGGACGATGAGAGGTAATCGACGTGACATGTTGGCGTTCCTTAAGGATCAGGCAAATGAAAACGGGGGCGCAGGTTGCGCTGACGAGCGTTGGCTATATGCCATAGTCGCAATCCTAGACACCTGTCACTTTCCGGCATATGACCTATGGATTACATTTATGTAATGTTAGTGTCATCTCGCTGGAAGACCTACTGGCATAAAGTACAGAGCATGCAAAGGTGCAGATTTCCGATTTACACCAGAGGTTAAGGTTGAAATGAAAATATTAGTCGTCGAAGATGAAAATAAAACGGCGGATTACGTGCGACAAGGCTTGATGGAGGCCGGTTTCATGGTTGATCTGGCACGTAACGGGCTTGATGGTCACCACATGGCTATGAATGAAGCCTATGACTTGATCCTGTTGGATGTCATGCTGCCAGACGTCGATGGCTGGCGAATCGTAAAGTCGTTACGAGAATCCGGAAAGCAAATGCCCGTTTTGTTTCTGACCGCACGCGGCAGCGTCGACGATCGCGTTAAAGGATTGGAACTCGGCGCCGACGACTATTTAATCAAACCTTTTGCGTTTTCGGAACTGTTGGCGCGCGTGCGCACATTGCTGAGGCGGGGAAATGCACCCACGCAATCTGAACGTATTGAAGTGGCAGATCTTGTTCTCGACCTACCGCGCCGGAAGGCGTCTAGGATGGGCCAAAAGGTCATCCTTACGAATAAAGAATTCGCTCTATTAGAACTGCTGGCAAGACGTCAAGGCGAGGTACTGCCCCGTTCGCTGATTGCTTCGCAGATCTGGGACATGAATTTTGACAGTGACAGCAATGTGATCGATGTCGCGATTCGCCGACTGCGCGCCAAAATCGACGATCCATTTGAACCCAAGTTGATCCATACCGTTCGAGGCATGGGCTACACACTGGACATACCAAATGGAGACTAACGTCACCACCAAACGCCGACCAATCTCGCTGGCTTGGCGAGTCACGGCATTGGTCGGAATAACGACCACCTTGGTTTTTCTGACATTTAACTGGATTATCGTCCGCTCGCTAGAACATCATTTTGCCGAACAGGATGCTGGGGAGCTGCAAGCTGTGGCGAATGCGGTTTCAAAGACGCTCGAAGTACACCAAGACGAGGCAACCACCGATGCCATGATGCAGCGACTCTCGGCTATCGTTGTGGGTCGACACGGGATGTCGTATAGCGTATGGAACGCATCAGGACAACTACTCTATAAAAGCGTAGGACCAGATTTGTCCCCTGTCTTGAAGAACAGCAAGATCGGCACGCGTATCGAAGATGATCAACTTCTCATCTGGAATGTGGACGGTAAGTCGTATCGCGGCGGTGCACTGCAGATACCCGACGAAAATGTCGAAGTAGAACCTCGTGTGGTTGCCGTTGCTATGGATATTGATTTCCATCTCGACTTTCTCGACATGTTCAAACGCATTCTATGGTGGGCGACCTTGATTGTTGCGCTGATTGCCCTGGTTGTCGCCTGGCTTGCAGTTCAATGGGGACATCGCCCTATTCGCAAGGTATCTGGTGACATTCGCGCTATTCGCTCATCCCAATTAGACGTTCGACTCGATCCAGCGGACGTGCCCATAGAACTTACAGAACTGGCACTGTCGTTCAACGCTATGCTAGGCAGGATCGAAGATGGTTTCGCAAAACTGGCGAACTTTTCGGCCGATATCGCGCACGAGCTGCGTACGCCAGTTACGAACTTGAGTACACAAACACAAGTGGCATTGGGCCAAGTTCGTACTGTTGACGAATATCGTGAAGTTCTTTACTCCAACCTGGAAGAGTTCGACCGGATGAGCTTGATGATCGGCGATATGTTGTTCCTTGCTCAGACAGAGAACGATCCACGTAATCTGCGGTTAGCCAAGACCGATATCGGAATGCTTGTGCAAGGGCTCTTCGATTATTTTGGTGTCCTGGCAGAAGATGCGGACATTACCCTTTCCAAGGTAGGCAAAGCTAAGCCTATATACGCTGATCGAGACATGATGTTACGTGCTCTTAGCAATCTATTGTCGAATGCGATTCGTTACTCAGCTAGCGGCTCATCCGTTTTGGTGCGCCTTCATCAGGATGAAAAGCTCACCATCATTAGCGTGGAAAATCCGGGCGAGCAAATCGCAGATGACGACTTGCCAAAACTATTTGATCGCTTCTTTAGAACAGATCCCTCCCGCCAAAGGAAATCAGGCGCCGGTCTCGGTTTAGCCATTGTGAAATCGATTGTCGAAGCTCATGACGGCACTGTGCAAGCGACCTCTCGCGATGGCTGGAACAAATTTACCGTGAGTTTGCCCACTAATGCTGTGGTGGGCGACGACACCGTTATCGTTTGCAAGTAGGCGCTCTATCAAGCTGGAGTCTCCATGAATGTCTTCATTCGACACCGAATTTACTGATTTTCTTGACCCTCATCTAATTAGTTAAGGAATGGCGTCGGAGTATATTTCGCCTTTCACGAGATCTCGAGCGACCTATCTTTCAACGCCCTGGCGCGTCTAGTGACGTAGAGCAGCTCGGAGTATTACTTTGAAACCGATAAAGTCGTTACTGTTGCGGTTCCATCTATATTCTCAACAGTAAATTTCACCTTATCTCCCACTTTCACATTTGAAAGCAGTGCTTTGTCTTTCACTGCAAACTGCATGGTCATCGGCCCCATTTCTACCGTCGAACTTTTGATACGCCCATGTTTCAACGTAATGCTTTTGTTTTCTTTATCGATGGCTCTAACTTCCCCCTCCGATAAAGCTGTTGCACTTGTTGGTTTAGCTGGCATGTTATCCATCTTCATCCCTGCCATGTCCATACCTTTGCTTTGGTCAGCGTAAGCAGTCATAGTCAGCAGAGAGAAGCTACAGACGGCCACTAGATTTAAAAGCGACTTTTTCATTTGATACTCCTTAGTAGTTAAATTGATTTGTTTCGTACTGCTAAACGTAATTTGCGTTCTTGAAGCAAACGCCATGCTGCTGGAATCACAAACAGCGACAACAAAGGTGCGGTAATCATCCCGCCGACCATAGGTGCAGCAATTCGCTGCATTACTTCAGAGCCGGCGCCGCTACCAAACATAATCGGGATAAGTCCGGCCAAGATAACTGCCACTGTCATGGCTTTGGGGCGCACACGCAGTACAGCCCCTTCTCGTATCGCTTCCGCAATGAGTTCATTGGTCAACGGCAGCCCGGACTGCAATCGCTGATTCAATGAGTTGCGTAGATACACCAACATCACGACGCCGAACTCAGCCGCCAGACCTGCCAATGCAATAAATCCAACCGCAGTAGCCACCGAAACGGCATGACCGAGTAGCCACACAAACCAGAAGCCGCCAATAAGTGCGAAAGGCACCGTCAGCATGAGAAGGAATGCTTCCGATATAGAACGGAACGCCAGATACAGAAGAATGAAGATAACCGCCAGCGTCAACGGAATCACTGTTTGCAACTTTGCGACGGCTCGCTCCAAATATTCAAATTGCCCCGACCAGCCAATTGAATATCCAGGCGGGAGTTTTACTTCTTTTGCCACCGCTGCCTGCATTGCCTTCACAGCTGAGTGCAAGTCGGTTCCACGCACATCAACATAGACCCAGCCAGAAAGCCGTGCGTTCTCGCTGCGTATCATCGGCGGCCCATCGGCCACCTTGATGTTCGTAATATCACCCAACCTTACTTGAGCACCTCTCTCTGTGACGATAGGAAATTCACGTAGTGTTTGCACAGAGTTACGGTAATCCTGCGGGTAGCGGACATTGATAGGAAAGCGCTGGCGACCGTCTACAACTTCACCGATGTTTTCTCCACCAATCGCAGATGAAATCACCGACTGCACGTCCGCCACCGCAAGGCCATATCGTGCGGCTTTTGCTCGGTCGATATCGACATCGATATAACGTCCGCCGCTTACACGTTCCGCCAGTGCAGAAGTTACCCCCGGCACTTTTTTTACGACGGCTTCGATTTGCGTGGCGATTTTGTCGATTTGTCCGAGGTCGGCACCAGATACTTTCACACCGATAGGTGTCTTGATACCGGTCGAAAGCATGTCGATACGGTTACGGATAGGCGGCACCCAAACATTCGATAGTCCTGGAACCTTGACTATCCGGTCTAACTCTTCAATAAGTTTTGCAGATGTCATACCGGCACGCCATTGGTCTTTCGGTTTGAACTGAATAGTCGTTTCAAACATTTCCAACGGCGCAGGGTCAGTTGCCGATTCCGCGCGGCCGGCTTTGCCAAATACAGTTGCAACTTCAGGTACCGTCTTGATGAGGCGGCCTGTCTGTTGCAGCAGTTCACTGGCTTTGGATGCAGACAGTCCCGGCAATGCAGAAGGCATGTACAGCAAATCACCTTCGTCCAGCCGCGGCAGGAACTCGCCCCCTAGCTGGGACAGCGGAATCACCGTCAGGACAAGAGCAATAAACGCAATCACAATAGTCCATTTCGGATGCGCCAGACTTGCATTCAACCAAGGCCGGTAGGCGCGTATCAATACGCGATTAATCGGATTCGATGCCTCGCTTGGAATACG
Source organism: Oxalicibacterium faecigallinarum (assembly GCF_014635705.1). Classification (GTDB taxonomy): domain Bacteria; phylum Pseudomonadota; class Gammaproteobacteria; order Burkholderiales; family Burkholderiaceae_D; genus Oxalicibacterium; species Oxalicibacterium faecigallinarum. The sequence goes on from NZ_BMDI01000001.1 coordinate 682,881, forward strand.
TCCGCGAATCATGTACCCCATCAGTACAGGAATCAAGGTAATCGCCAGTCCGGCCGCCGCAGCCAAGGTGTAGGTTTTTGTATAGACCAACGGCGCGAATAGCTTGCCCTCCTGCGCTTCCAAGGCGAATACCGGAATGAAAGAAAGCGTAACGATAAGGAGCGAGAAGAACAGTGCCGGCCCAACCTCAATAGCCGACTCTGCAATCAAGTCCCATCGCTCACGCGCACTAATTTCCTGATTCGGATGCGCGTGCGAATAGGCTTCCAGATGCTTGTGCGCATTCTCAATCATGACAATTGCTGCATCGACCATCGCACCGACGGCAATGGCGATACCGCCCAAGGACATCAGATTGGCATTGACCCCTTGGTAGCGCATCACAATGAATGCGGCAAGAACGCCCAGAGGTAGCGAGATGATAGCGACCAACGCACTGCGCAGATGAAACAGGAAGATGGCGCAGACTAGTGCGACCACGACAAATTCTTCAATCAGCTTGTCGCGGAGATTGGTCACTGCCGCCTTAATCAGTTTCGAGCGGTCGTAGGTCGTGACGATTTCCACGCTTTTGGGAAGCGAGCTTTGCAAAGTGGCTAGTTTTGCCTTGACTGCCTTGATAGTTTCCAGCGCGTTCTTGCCGGAGCGCATGACAACAACGCCACCTGCGACTTCCCCTTCACCATTCAAGTCCGCAATCCCGCGACGCATTTCAGGACCAATGCGAACTGTCGCCACATCTCTGAGCAATACTGGCGTACCCACATCATTTGCATTCAGTAGGACATTGCGAAAATCTTCCAGTGAATGCAAATACCCGTGCGAGCGCACCATGTATTCGGTCTCGGCCATTTCGACAACGGAACCACCGGATTCTTGATTTGCCTTCGCCAATGCATCGAGCACCTTTGCATGCGAGATACCGAAAGCACGTAACTTGTCTGGATCGAGGATGACTTGATACTGCTTCACCATGCCTCCAATGCTGGCGACCTCGGCTACATCGGGAACGGTTTTGAGTTCGAACTTCAAAAACCAATCGTTCAATGTCCGCAACTGACTGAGGTCGTTTTGCCCCGTGCGGTCGACCAGCGCATATTCAAAGACCCAGCCGACTCCCGTTCCATCCGGCCCAAGCTCGGCGCGCACACCTTGAGGCAAGCGGCTTTGCACCTGGCTGATGTATTCCAACACTCTGGAGCGTGCCCAGTATTGGTCCGTCGCATCGTCAAAAAGAACATACACAAACGAGTCGCCAAAGAAGGAATAACCGCGAACGGTCTTTGCACCGGGAACAGCCAACAGTGCCGTGGTCAAAGGGTAAGTGACTTGGTCCTCAACTATCTGCGGCGCCTTGCCGGGATACTGGGCACGAATGATGACCTGCGTGTCCGACAGGTCTGGCAATGCATCCAACGGCGTCTTGTTCAAGGAACATAGCCCCCATCCTGCGATGACGACCGCAGCAAGCAGTACCCAGAATCGATTGGCAATAGACCAGCGAATAATTCGCGCAATCATTGCTTGCCTCCAACCGGCTTCACACTTTCGAGCAGGTAGCCGTCGTCGTTTTCCTTGAACGAGAACTCCACTTCCTGTCCTGCTTTTATCTCGCTGAATAGATCAGGACGAGACTTGTTAAAGTCCATAGTCATCGCACCCCATTCAAGTTCCGGAATCGGCTTGTGCGAAATGGTTAATGCTTTCGGCGTTACTTTCTCTACTGTACCAATGCCCCGATGAATAGGAGACGCTGCCGGCTGCATTGCCTGGCTGCTTCCGGCAAACTTAGGTAGCACCGATTTCAAACTAGCTTCCGAATCGATAAGGAATTGCCCCGAGGCGACCACTTTCTGCCCCTCACTCAATCCACTCAAAATCTCGGTATCGCTTCCGGTATCCCGACCAGTCGTCACCACCACAGGTTGCATGCTGTTGTTTTCGCCAACCACTAAAACGATGGATTGCTTGCCGCTTGCAATCACGGCTTCGCTCGGAACCAGAAGTCGGGAAACTGGCCTCTCGGCATTCAGGCGAACGCGCATGAGCATGCCTGGCGTGAGGCTGCCATCACGATTATCCAATTCAAGACGAGCCTGCAAAGTCCGCGTCACAGTACTGATACCCGGCAGGATTTCGCGGACCTTGCCGCTGTATTTTCTATTCGCGTCACCGGAGAATGTAGCTTCGACCGTCATACCGGAGCGGACTGTATTGCTCAGTGCTTCGGGCACTTCTGCTACCAGCCACACCTTGTTTAAACCGGCGACTTTTGCAATGGTCATACCTGGCGTTACCATCGCGCCATCGCGTACGGACAACTCGGTGATGACGCCAGCAACTGGAGATGTCAGCGTGAAGTGCTTTTGTGATTGCCCGCTGCGGTCCGCCTGATTTATCAATCCGTCCGGGATAGACATCGCTCGCATTCTTTGTCGAGCGGCTTCCGCCAGTTCGGTATTTCCACCACGCTTGAGTGCCAGATATTCCTCTTGCGGTGCAATCCAGTCGGGAACGAAAATAGAAGCAATTGCCTCACCGCGCTTAATGCGTTGCTGTGGTGAACGGGCATACAGCTTGTCGATGTATCCCGTCACGCGGCTTTGTACGACTTCCGATGCACTTTCATCAAACTGCGTTGTGCCAACCGTTTCAAATGCATCCCGTACTTCTTCCCGTCTTACGGTCGCAAAGCGAATGCCGAGATTCTGTTGAAGCGTGGGACTGATTTTTACCCCACCATCTTCCGAAGCTTCATCCGCATAAACCGGAACCAACTGCATATCCATGAAAGGGCTTTTGCCAGGTTTATCGAACTTGTTTCCCGGGACCATAGGGTCGTGCCAATACAGGACTTTGCGCCCGGTCTTCGGGTCAACTTTCTCAGTTGCTGTGCCAGATGTAGCGTCATCCATACTTCTTTGCGTGCCGAACCAATACCCGCCAAACACGAGACCTGCACCTGCAAATACCAAGCCTATCGCTTTCAATGCGAACTTTGATTTCATTTCATTTCTCCTGCAGAAACCATGTCGTGTGGAACCACGTGATATTCCAGAGTCGCCCAAGTCAGCGCCGCTTCTCTTTCAAGCTCGGCTATTTGCAGCCGTCGTTCCAATAACATTTTTTTCGCATTGAAAACAGCACTCAGACTGCCAGCACCCGAACGGTAGGCTGCGCTTGCCAGTTCCACCTGGTGTGATGCAGTCGGAAGCAACTGCGCGTTTAGTTGCGTTACACGGGATTTGAGACTTTCAAGAGTGGATGACTGGTTTTCGATTTCAGTCTGCAGTTCACGCAATGCCTCTACGTACTGCATCCTAGCCTTGGTGCCTAAAGCAGATTTTTCAGCGATGTCGCGATTCTGTTTTTGTGCGCGATTAACGGCCAAAGGAATGCTGATGCCAAATGACACCATGTTTGAATACTGGCTGCCGCGCTGACTATAGGCAGCTTCAACCGACCAGTCTGGGTTACTTTCACGAGACGCTACCGTGCTATCAGCATCTGCGAGATTGACCGCTCGGCGCGCAGACAAAAGCATCGGATGATATTTTTCGAGTTCTTCGACAGGCAACCCAGGCACATGTGAAGTCAGCTTGGGTGTCTCGTCGGCGACAGTGGCGGCTGGCATGCCCGTCCAGCGACTTAACGCAAGACGTGCATTCTTCAAATCCTGTGTGTTCTTGCGCGTTGCATCCTGCGCTTGAGAGAGTGTCAATTGCGCTTGCATTACGTCCGAAGCGTTTGCCTTGGCACCTCGATGGGCAGCATTCATCGCATTCAGGTCTTCGGCGGCTACTTTTTCCATCGCACTAACCAATGCCAAGGTGCGCTGACCGTACAGCACATTGACCCATGCCTTGGCTGCTTCTTCGCGCACCTTAGCAACGCTTTCCAGATAAGTGCTTTCTTCCATTTCAATAGCGCGTTGAGCACGTTCGGACCGTGCAATCCGTTTGTCCGAAGACACCCATTGCTGTTCGATACCAATCCGACGCATGGTCATGAAGTCGCTCGTGGTGCTGTAACGGTCGCTACCCGTCACCGGCAGATTGTCGATGCCAACTTTCAGCATCGGGTCAGGCAACTGGTCGGCTTTCGCGGCTGATTCGCGGCTGGCCAACACAGACGCATTAGCGGCTTTGGTCAGCGATGAACGCTGTAAGGAAAGCTGCAATGCTTCGTTTAATGTGAGCCCATTGGATTGGGCGTGAACAAAAGATGTACCAAAAGCCAGCGTCAGTAAAACGCTGATTCGGCAGAGAGTGCGCGACTGATGATTCAATAGCGCGTGGATACTCAAAAACATATAACCCCCGGTAGAAAAGACGAACGCCGACCTCGGCACAATGCCGGTCAGCGAAACAACTGGGGGTTAAATTAAATGCGGAGTCGTTGCGTTCGGAAATAAGGCGGGTCGACGCCTAATTCCAGAGGAGCGTCTGTCCAGGCTGAAGCCAGAACTGCAGGAACAACCGGCAGAGGTGCCGGCATGATGAATGAAACAATGGTTGGCGCCAGCGATGGTGCGGCGGCCAGATGTTCAAGCGCTAACTGCGTACCTGATTGTTGGGAAGCACAATGAACCGGCTTCTCGATATCCTTCTCCACACAAGGCATGTCACCCATTGCCATCTCCTGCACAGGAGCCGTTGTCTGCGGACAGACGTAGGCAGCCATTGCTATTCCTGAAGTCAGAACAGTCATGACCAAGAAGCAAGCAATTAAGCGGCAAAAAGATGAGAAGGAGTGTCGGCGCATTTGTAGCATTTATAAAACTTTTTACAGTTTAGCGCAATTAATCTATTGCTTGAGCTAGTTATCCAGCTTAAAAAATCTCTATCCACAAAAACTCTGGAGGCAACAAATTTGAAGCAAACCGTTAGCTATTTCGCCTTACAACCGAGTGCATAAATTGACGCGAATACTCGCCTGTACCTTAATTACTCGCACTTGTTTCGTGATATCCCAGTATCGCGAAAAAGATGAAAACTATTGTTTTGACTTAAATGAATCACCCGCAGAAGAATAGGTTGCGTTAGGCGTCAGCGCGAAAATGCATTCAAAATATGGCTTCACCTCGATCCAGCTTAACTTCTGGTCCATCATCGCAACTATATTCCGCCCAACTTCAACGACACCTCCTTGGCTAGAGGCTCTCGCGTAATCAAAAGCTGCTGCCGAATCAGCATGTGCGTGCAAGGATGTGTCTTGGCCGCCATAGGAATGAAACTCACTGATCTCCCCTGCTTTCAAATAGGTCCCGTTAGGACATCTTTCATTGTGTACTGTCTCACGACGCGAGACGTGGCCTTGCGCAAAGCTGTCTTCAACGACATGCAAAAGACTGCCAAAAGCGACCTCATCTACATTCCTTCTCAGGGCGACGTTTCCTAATGTGAACAGATCCTGCACATTCCATTCCGTCTTACCGAAATGTTCAGAGAAACCTGCCACTTCCACATCCCGCAATCGCGTATTCAACTTGTACTCATGCGAGGTAACTCGCCACGCAAACTCAATCCACATAATTATTTTTTGGCGAGTGACTTCCGGCGACTCTCCGTCTTTCGATGCCATGGCATGGAGAAACTGAAGATCACCAAAATGGGAGCGATGCAACAACGAGTATCCGCTATTGGCATCCATACTTACCCCCTCTTTCGCTTTCTTCTCTGCGTCCCAGAAAAGGCCAGCCCAGCACTTCGGTTGCGTTATAAAGCGAACTGTTTCGTCTGTCTTGCAAGGTAGGCTTTTGGCTTGATCGGGATGTAGACGGAATGGTGGGTCGTCGTTCCACCTGACGCCCGCAATGACATAGGGACTGGCCATTCCCAGATCTGGATCGCCACAAAACGTTGAGTCGCCCTCACACCCAAATATTCTTTGGGTTATTTCCTCGTGGACCGGTTCCGTAAACAACGGGAGTCCTTTTAGAGCGGCGCTATTGAGAAGCCTATCGAAAAAGCCAGCATTAAGTCGACTAAGCTTGCGCTCCATTGCCGTACCTTCAGTGGACAATTTAAATGCCCAAGATTCCACCGCAGGGGTCATGACTAGTGCCATTGCACAGATGATACTAAAAAGCTTAGGGAACATCTCTCCTCCTCTTATTATTTGATCTTTTAATCCAGCAAAGCCTTAAACGTTTTCTGTGTTGACCTTACGTGCGCAGATTCACGTCGACGCGTTGTGAAAGATCTTGCGTGATCCAGTTTCGTGCCTCCAGCTCCTGCCGACCCTCACGATAGATATTCTGATTGCCGTCCGTCGAACGCAACGTAATCAGAATAATTACACGCAGCGGCCTTACCAAAGGTGGTTCGAATTCTCGGCGTAGCAATCCAGCCTGCACAGCCCACTGATCGCCGCTCTTACCTTGAAATTCACGCCGGTATGTTTTGACGGTGGACCATTTTCCTCCGTGTTCTAACTGAGCCTTTTCAAATCCGGACATACCAGGTTCGCCGTCTGCAGGAACCTCGCCATTGAAACTCATTTTGCCTGCTGCATCTTGCGTTAGTACGCCAAAGCCGACATCCACGTTGAAACGAACATACTCTGCGCCGGCACCCGGATTCAAAGGAGGTGCATAGGCGACCGTTATGATGACTTCGCCCTTGAGTTTTCCATTCTCATCCCGCATCGACGGTGGAATGGGGTAAGGCGTTTTCCGCCATTTAGTCGAGTCCACGATATCTAGTTCGAAGAGCGCCGTAAAACTGGAATCGGTGTCGTAGAGCACGCTGACTGGGTCGTCCGGCAATCCCGCGCCGTAGTATCGTCGCTCAAAACTGTTTCGATCAGGCGAATTGAGTTGTGCACTATGAATCATCAACGCTTTGACCATCGTGGGCGTCACAGCAAGCGGTGTTGACCGCAGTGGTGACGAGAGCGACTGCCAAGTGTGTGCAGCAACGGATGCCGCAATCGGTGCGGCAAAACTCGTTCCGCATTGGCAATGAAACGTGTTGCCCGGTCCCAGCACATGCACCCCCGTATCCACCGGATCCAATTGGTGATCAGTGTTACCGCCGAAATGCACGATGTCAGGTTTGGGCGTGAACATCGGGCCCGGCCCACGCCGCGAGTAGGGAGCAGGTTCTCCAACCCCTACCATGGTCGTATCGTGATCAAGGTGGGCAATGGAGCCTACGGTCAATGCTCGTACCGAATCGGCTGGGCTCGTCAAACGATCAAAGCGATCTTGTGTATCAATTGGCCAACCGCGCCGGGGCTCGTACACGTAATTTCCAGCAGCGACGACGAACAGAATATTGTAGGTATCGCTCAATGCATCAAGTTCACGACCGAAATGACTGAATTCATCGTCATCGATCAATTCTGCACCGAGCGACAGGTTCCATACCCTGATTTCGGGATGATTTGCCACCGCCGTGCGCAATCGCAAAATGAGATCACTGACCGGCGCACCAGCGGAGTCTAAAGCGCAAACATCATGGATCCGGCATGGTGTGACGGGAAACTGAGCGTGATAGTTATTCAAGCCAGGGCCATCGACGATGAGAGAGCTGACGGCTGTGCCGTGTTCATAGTTGGTATCAGGCGGCAAGATGTAGGTTTCACTACTAGCGACCCATGGCCGTAAAGCGGTTGCATCAGGGGCCACGCCACTATCGAAGACGGCAACGATTGGGAGCCCAGCTGCCGGATTCGCCGCCGTAAATCGCGGAGCGAAAGTCTGCCGGACGCCCCGCGCTGGCGCCGTTGCTACCGGTAACACATCCGGTTCAAGGGTTACGTGCTTGATGCCTTGATAAGAAACAATGCGTTTAAACGTTTCAAAAGACATCGTCGCCATGTCGATCAAAACGATGAATGGACCGGAACGTTGCGCTAAATAGATCGGAGCAAGCTGCAACTCTGCCAAGAAGCCCACGAGGCGCTCTTGAATCAGGTGGGTGGTCTCTGTCCGATAATGCGAAAACAACTGCAGCATTAGCCGCTTTCGGGCCGCATGCATCAACGTAAAAACCTGATCTAACGGAATCTGCCTATACGCTTTGGGCAATCGACGACGCACACCCCATGGTTCCAGCCCTTCGATCGCACTCAGATTAGCCTGTATCTTTTGGATCGTCCGGGTCTGAATAACATGACTGAGACGAACTAATTCACTCTCATAACCAGCAACGAGAAATTCGTTCAACGCACCGTGACCGGCTGGAGACAGGCCCGCCTCCGTAACGAGTTTCACGGGTCGATGCGTCTTTGCAATGGCTTCGTCACGCAGCTTCATGACGAGAACGCTTGGAATGCCAGGATGGGCAACCGATTCCGCATGGAATTCCGGTTGTGCTGCCAATGCCATATTTCTCAAAGATGCGCGAAGCTCGGTCGTTACAGGAACGTGTATCTTGGAGGCCGATCCGCCTGTGTCCGGTGCCGATAAATCCCCCGGACTATGAGAAACGTGCGCGATTGGGTTATTTGTGTTCGCCCTACCTCGCTCTGGTGTATTTCCCCTCGTCGCCATGATCTCCCCTTATGAGATGGTTTATTTGTCTTGTCGAAATGTTATACAGGCGAGCAAGTTCGCGAATGGAAAATGCCTTTGCATCCCAGTCTCGCAACCAGCGCACTTCGTCACCAATCGAGGCGATAGAACGGCCTTGTGCCAAGGCTAATGCCAGCGCCAGTCGGCGAAATAGTTCGCTCTTATCTATCTGTGGCTTGGCATTGAGGATGGCTTTTCTTTTAGTGTCGAGCACGATCTGTTCAATCAACGCGCCAGAAGCGCCAGCAGACTTATCGATTAAGGTATTCCAGTCGAGATCTGCAGGAGCGTACTGTCCAAGCAAGGTCGTCCACATGTCGTCGCGCAGAGCAGGATCCGGCAACGGCATGGAAATTTGAAATGGGAAGCGGCGCCAGATTGCAGGATCAAGCAGCTTCTCGTGATTGGAGGCAGCAATCACAATGACATTCTCAGGAAGCGCATCGATATTTTGCAGTAACGCAATGACCACACGTTGCAGTTCACCGACGTCGCGCTCATTGCCGCGTGCACTTCCAAGGGCATCAAACTCATCTAAAAACAGGACACACGGTCGTTGTTCGGCATGATCGAATACCCGACGCAAGTTTTTACTGGTTTGCCCCAGCAAACTACTGATCAAGGTATCGCAACGCACCGTAAGCAAGGGCAACTGTAGTTCACTAGCAACCCATCTAGCCGTCTGCGTCTTCCCCGTGCCAGGTTGACCAAAGATCAATAAACGTAGAGGTGATGCGGCCTTCGCTGCCCGCAGTTGATCATAGTGGCGCACCGATTCCAGAAAATCACCGATCCGCGCTGCAGTGCCACCTGACAAGTGCAAACGGATGCTATCTTTGGCCGGACGCGATTCATCGATGGTTTCTAGGCGGCTGTCACTATCAACCGGCAAACCAAAGGTGCCCCGTGCGGCATCTTGTGCGTGCGCAATAGCCGTAGGGGCACGTGCCAAACGTTCGCGGATACGTGCGGCCTCCTCCCTCTCTCCTGCCTGTTCTAACTTGTCTGCCAACAAACCAGCATAGTTGGTCGACATGGTCGCGTTGGATTTCAACGCGCCATCGAGAATTTTAAGTACTTCGGAAAGATGGGGAAAAGCCATGAAACGATTTTCGGTTAAAGTGAAACGATATGGGAACATATCGTAACGGAATTTGGCTTTTCCGTATCACTTATATTTAAAAACGTTTCATTTAGACGTGAGTATTGGCGAGACAGCTGCTCGCGTCGAGTCGAATGGATCCTGGGCATCCACGTACCGCATAGCTGATTGAACGTCCTTCCAACCAATGTATGTCATGAGCGTTTTGATATCCCAGCCGCTGCTCATCGCCCAGTTGGCGAATCCGCGGCGCAATGAATGACTGCTGTAAAGCTCGCTAGCTTCCAGTTCACACTGCGCCAGAATAGCCCGAAGGATCGGCGCAACGCTATCGACGTGCAGTGCTGCCTCGCTTACATGACCCCATCGGTCAATGGACCGAAACACGGGGCCTTGTTCAAGCTGCGCCAGATTCTGCCATGCCAGATACGCCTCCACTGGACAGAGTTTTGCCAGCGCAGGCATTTTGAAAGGCGTTCCTCGATATTGACGATCGGCTTTGGTGTGAGGCAGATAGAAAACCATGCCGTGACCTGGTTGAACGACGACACTGTCTACGCTCAGCCTGACCAACTCATCACTACGAAATCCCCTCCAGAATCCAACCAATAACAGCGCCTTATTGCGTAATAAGCGAAGGAGCAACGGCCGGCTGTGCGCCTCTATTGCGGCTGCTATCTCTGCATCTAGCGACTGAGTTGCTGTTTCAAGTTGAGTTAGCAACAGCGGCTTGGCTTGTCGTTCCTGCGCTGGGTGGGTAGCGCGAATGCCGCGCAGCACCTGCCGAACGATCGGGGCCTTCGTTGGATCTGGAAAACCCTGATCTATGTGCCAGCGCGCCAGCCCCGCCAAACGCTGCTTCAAAGTATTGATGGACAGCGTCGCGCCATAATCGGCCAGATAACGAGAGACTGCATCAGCGGTAGCGGGCAAAAATCCACCCCACTCTACTTCGAAGTGCTGGACTGCCGCCGCGTAGCTCTTTTTTGTATTTTCGCGCGTTGCAGCGATCAGGTACTGATCAACTTTATCCATGAATTCTGTTCTTCCAATCGCTGTAGTACGTCTCTTGGCTAAAAACATCGCGCCAAAATAGCCTCACACCGGATAAGCATACATTATCCGATATAAAAAATTATTGTTATCGATGTTCTGAGCTAGTATTTATATTATGTAATTACGTGGTACGTAATTTATTACTTTAAATGCTGGTGACTCTATGGCCAAAACTGGAATCTACAAATCAGATGTTAAAAAAGCCCGTGATTCGATCGTGGCCCAAAACAAACACCCATCCGTGGACGCAGTACGTATTGCGCTAGGCAATACTGGGTCCAAATCGACCATTCACAAATATCTGAAAGAACTTGAATTTGAACATTCCCACCTCCCTACTACCACTGATAGCCTTAGCGAATCCATACAGAATCTCGTCGCTAATCTCGCAAATCAGTTAGTGATTGAAGCTGATGCTCGTGTCGAGGAAATGAGCGTGTCATTAAGAGAACGTGAAAAAAAACTTGAAAACGAACTGAATGCTATTAAGGCGAATAACGCAGATTTACAAAATGTCAGAGCAGATTTAAACAGCCAAGTCACCCTAGCAAATCAAACTATAGAAAGTCTGCGAAACCAATTAAATAACGAAACATTGGCTCGGCGCATAAGTGATCAGAAGACAAGTGATCTTGAAGAGCTTTTGGCTCAGAGTAAAAAACATGTCGAATCGCTTGAGGAAAAACATGCTCATGCAAGAGATGCACTGGAGCACTACCGGGAATCGATAAAGGAACGGCGGGACCAAGAAAACAGGAAGCACGACAGCCAGTTACAACAATTACAGGCTGAGGTGCGAGTCTTGCAGCAGACAATCTCCGTTAAAGCTGAAGAGATCATGCATTTGAATAGAGAAAGTGCCGTCGTTCTAACAAATCTCTCACACGCGAAAAATGCACTATATGAGGAAGAACGTCAAAGAAGGTTGCTGAACGAAGAAATAACTAAGTTAGAGCGACTCAACCAAGATTACAGATTTCAGTTACAAGATAAAGATGTCAAATTTAAAGACCTTAAAGCCGAATTTGAGCAATCCATCAAAACATCTGCTCATCTTATTGAAGACAAAATTGCTCTCGAAAAAACGCTGGCCGTGATGCAGTCGACTTTCGAGGAACATAAAAAAATTCATCAAGATTTTCGTGACTTGCTTCAGAAAAATCAAGAGAGTAAAAAATCGTGAGTCTACAAACGGTAGGATTAATTGGAGTAGCAATCCTGTTTTTAGCTGTGATTCTTTTAATTTGGGCCCTATGTAAAAGCTCAAAAGAGAATCAAGAGTTAGAGATGGAATGTGTTCGCTACAGGGCCAAGCTAGACTCCCTGAAGGAGCAGATTCGCCAATTAGAAACAGAGAAGTTAAATTTAGCTACTTCTTTGACCAAGACCCAAGCTCATTCTATCGAATTTCAGAAACGCGCAGACTTGGAACTAGCGCATAGTAAATGGTGTGACACGACCTTGTTACCACTACCTCCAGATACACCAGAGAGATTGCACAACAACACCCTGAATTTCAAAAACAGTTTGCTTGTAACTCCGAGGAGTCTGTCTCTATACGAATTGCACAAGCGAGACAACTTTTCTATGCCAACATCTTGGGAACTGTATTGGTGCCTTACACACGCAGCTCAGACTGCAATCGCACACTCTAAAATTCTGGTGGAAAATGCCATTACTGAACAGTTTGTTCAGGAACTGAAGAAGCAAGTTCAGCAGTTACCATCTACGACAGGCAATGTTAGAAGATCGCTGAATATCGCTTACTCCGCAATTTATAGCAGTGCCGCACCCAGCTTAAAAGAAGCTGATGTAGGCGCTGATCTTCTTTTAATTGTTGCCGGCACTGGATTGGTTTCTGGCGGCGGTGCGCGATTGTTGTGGATTCAAGCAAAGAAGGCTGCTGCTAGTGCTAACGCATATACATTAGATTGCAGCTACTCAAATACCAAAGTTGTTCAATTGGATGAGTTGAGAAAAGTAAATGTTCCTGAAAAAGGTTCTTTAGCGGCATACATTCAATATTCTTCGAAGTTGATGTTTATACCAGCGTTAGCCCTTTCTTTATACCCTGAGCAGCATAGTGGAAATAGCATCAACCTATCCGAGCACGGTGTTCGATTCCAGGAGTTGGCAACAGCACTTTTATCACTTCCAGTTGTAGGACTTGGTTCTTTTCAGAAACCGCGAGATGTCATCAACTTCATAAAAAATGCTGGGAAAAACAAACCACTCTATGTAGTGGGTTTAACCGAAGGTGGCTACGGACGATGGAATGAGAAGGACATTGTTAATCAGGTGGTTAGTCATTATCGCGGGGAGCTTGGGCTTTCAAATTTGAATAAAAAATCCCAAGAAGGTGGCATAGGTATTGAGCTCTGACTCTTGCGCAAACAGTCTAGGAAAAATCGAGTGCCGGTTGAGCACCGTTTTGTGAGAATAAATGCCTTTCCAGTTGATCTCCCTATCACTTATTGTGCTTTACGTGATGCAGGCGTAGGCAAAACTAGTGGCATATGGCAGGTGTGTCCTTTTGGGCGGTGTACCGAATGCTCTTTGAAATCACTCTTTTCTACCAAGCGCTATGGATCCAGGTTGGAGAAGATGGCCGTTCTGCAGTGCTGGCCGGTATCGCAACATTGACAGAAATAGGAGTCGCCATAATTCGATTCTGGCTGTCATGCGACGTTAGTTCAAAGAGTATTCTGGATTTGAAATACCGCAATGTTGTTCATTCAACATTACATACGACCTTAATTAGTCCATAGCGTCCATAGAATTGTTATCCAAGTTGCTCCTGCAAGAAGAAGAGCAATTAATACAGCTGCACTCCCGTAATCCTTGGCATTCTTGGATAACGGATTTGGGGCCAGTGAAACGCGATCAACAACAGCCTCTATTGCTGAGTTAAGCAATTCTAGTATTAAAACAAGTACAAACACACCAATCAGAAGCAAACGTTCCAAAGATGACACGGGCAGAATACATGCGATCGTAGTCGTGGCCAAAGTAAGCAGTACTTCCTGTCTAAACGCATGCTCATTGCGCCATGCGCTGTGAATACCATCTAGTGAATAACTGAATGCTGAGAAAATTCGACGCACTCCTCTCTTGCTTTTAAATGGGCTGACTTGTACCTCTTCCGCATCGGGAATCATAAAACCACTTTCATTAAATTTTTAGGCTCTACTTTGGCAACCATAAAACAAAACCTTGATGCCAGCCATGGTGAAATTGTGTTTGGCAATTTGCAGTGAATTTTGACTTCAACCTTTCAAATTCTTGAAAAGGTCACTAACAGATTTGTATTCATGAACAGCTTGTTCGAGCGAAAATTGATACCGAATTGATGTATCTATGAACTTACTTTGCTCGACATCGATCTCTACCGTATTACCGTCAATACTTGATTGATAAGGCGTTCGATAAAGTAATGTCGGTAAAACAGAGTTGCTTCCCTGCGTAACCTGCGTTACAGCTGAAACTGGTTGTTCTGGCGTAGACAGAGCCTTTGTTAGCGCACTCTTAAAGTCGATATCTCGCGCTTTATAGTTAGGCGTATCAGCATTTGCAATGTTAGACGCCAGTACTTGCATCCTTCTCTCAAGAATTTGAGTTGATGCTTCCCAAAACCTGTCGTCATTTTTCTTGATGAACGCTGGCGTATCGCCATTATTTTTTATGCCATCCATGAGCTGCTCCTAATGAATTCATAGGAAGTAAAAGTTCATTGCAATGGTCACATCCTCTTTAGATAGAGAATGATTTCGGATCAATCCAACGAAGGATCCGTGGCAATTGCAATGGAATTTTTTACTAGCGAGGAGTTAAATCATTGACTATGACTTAACGCATGCTAGATCTATGGCATCAAAACCAAGGAGGACGAAAAGGAGGCTCTGACTTAAATGCAGGAATCTGCGCGTTGTATTGGTAGGACCTTACAGCTTCGAAAATATCAGATGTAGCAGTATTGAGTACTTCTATTAAAAAAAGAGGGAGATGGCTCGCAGCATGAAGCAATTCATGCTCAATAGCAGATGAGCTTGTTGCTTCATCACTTGATTCTATATTCAAGTTATGCAATAAGACATAGTCCGTGACTGCCGAAGAATAAGCAGTTGAAACGGTATGTTCCAATTCATGAGTTAACCAGTTTGAATGCTTGCTCCATAAGCTGACATTAGTCATAAATAGCATTATGACTATGAGCAAAAAAGTAAGCCGCTTATCAATTGAACCGGTCATAGAAAAATGGAGATTAAAACCTCAATCTATCTGCTATCGCTACAGCGTACAACATAAAAAAGAAAATACAACTATCTAAGAAATACTTGGTACATGTTGCACAACTATTTTTGATGCGCCCGTTTGATTTGCATATTCTTTCCAAAACTCATCAAACTTGTAGCGTCCCAGATCGTCGGATGCACCATCTAGAATCACAACTTGAAGCTCAATCCCGCTCAAGTCGGGCAAAGATTTCCCCCAAACTTCTTCACTTCTAGATTTTTTAAAATCCCAACCGTTTACAGATGTACTTCCCTCGAAATCCATACGAGATACGAGATACAGTCTTTTGGGTCCATCCACATTTGATTCTTGAAGTTTTTTTACCATATCTTCGATATCGGCAAAAAATGAAACTTCAAGAACACGACCACTAAAGACACCAGGGGCCATCAGAACTTCCATCATTTTCTTTTCGAAATCGATTTTTTGATTTCTTAAATTTCTCTCTAAAACCGCATGTGTTTTATCTGACCAAGGATTGCAAAGTTGCAACTTTGGTTTAAGTACCATTGGCGTTGTCGCTTCCAGCGTAAACATCGACACAAGATAAGACTGAGGAATCTCGTCCCGCAACAAACGTTGAAAATAAGCTCCAATCTCACTACCGTGAACAGCACCAATCGGGCCGGATTTATCTCGAAGAATGACGTAATGCCCCATAGGTCCATACAAAGGGCAATACGTTTCTTTATCTATGGCTCCCATACGTCGATCTAATTGAAGTATCGCCATGGTTAGCATGAATATACAAATCAAAGCAGAGCCTAATATGACGTAACGCAATCGCACATTACTCAACCGCTTTATCGTTTTACGCAAACGAGACATGATTTCTCTTTATAGCTTTTCAATGCTCAGTTAAGAGCTTGATTAAACAATTACTGAGATTCGTATTAATCAATATCTGAATGAAAAACAGCGATAGGCCTTGAAGGCCTATCGCTGTCAAAATCAAACTATAGAGTTCTTAGTCTCAGCTGCAGAGTTATCGAGCTCCTCCTCTTTGCGATACGCAAGTTGATAAAGCATCGGCAAAACGAGCAGGGTTAAAGCGGTAGACGAAAGAATCCCACCAATAACAACCGTCGCTAATGGACGCTGTACCTCAGCACCAGTTCCTGTGGCGATCGCCATTGGCACAAATCCGAGTGATGCAACCAAAGCTGTCATGAGGACCGGACGTAGACGTGTCAAAGCGCCTTCATGAATGGCTTCCATCAGCGGCTTTCCTTCTTCCCGAAGATGGCGGATGAAGGAGATCATCACCAAGCCATTCAGCACCGCCACACCACATAGCGCGATAAAACCTACGCCGGCAGAGATCGACAGCGGGATACCACGCAGCCAAAGCGCCACAATTCCGCCGGTAAGTGCAAATGGAATGCCAGTAAATACAAGAAGGCCATCCTTCATGTTGTTAAACATGACGAAAAGAAGCATGAAAACGAGTGCCAATGAAATAGGAACCACAATCTGCAAACGTTTAGCTGCAGACAGAAGATTTTCAAATTGACCGCCCCATGCCGTCCAGTAACCTGTAGGCACTTTCACCTGTTCATTAATTGCTTGCTCAGCATCTGACACGAACGAACCTAGATCACGTCCACGGACATTTGCGCTAACCACAATTCTGCGCTTTCCATCTTCTCGACTAACCTGATTCGGACCTGGCTTCACCTCTAAGGTCGCAAGCTCACTCAATGGAACGTAAGCAGGTGCGACACTATTCGGTGCTCGAGGCAACTGAATAGGAAGATTGCCAAGCGTGTCCATATTTCCGCGTAGGTTCTCAGGCAAACGAACCACGATATTGAACCGACGATCGCCTTGGAAAATCAGACCCGCCTCACGCCCACCAATCGCGATGTTAATCGCGTCCTGAATATCGCCAACATTTAGCCCATAACGCGAAGCCTTGTTGCGATCGACATTTACACTCAAGACAGGCAAACCTGTCGTTTGCTCGACTTTGACTTCGGAGGCACCTTGAATGGTATTAAGCACCGTAGCAACTTTGTTGGCTGTATCGTTCAGCACATCCATGTCATCGCCAAAGATCTTGACCGCAACATCACTACGAACACCAGAGATCAACTCATTGAATCGCAGTTGAATAGGTTGAGAAAACTCGTAGTTATTACCGGGTAACTTCGCGAGCTCCTCTTGAATGTCAGCCAATAACTCTCCACGTGTTCTCTTCGGCTTTGGCCAATCTGCGTCTGGCTTTAGCATGATATAGCCATCTGAGATATTCGGCGGCATTGGGTCAGATGCAATTTCAGCCGTGCCCGTACGAGCAAAGACACGCTCCACTTCAGGAAATTTCGCGATTATGGTTTTCTCAAGTTGCTTTTGCATCTCAAGAGACTGCGTCAAGCTCGTACTAGGTACGCGGAGAGCTTGTACCGCAATATCCCCTTCATTGAGACTAGGCACGAACTCACTTCCCATTCGCGTCGCCATAAAGCCTGTAAGAAGAATCGCTGCAATAGCGAAGGTTCCGACCACCGGCTTGTTATCCATCACCCAATCAAGAATCGGCTCATATCGCTTCTTAGCAAAGGACATGATGCGATTTTCCTTTTCTTCTACACGTCCCGTGATGAACAACGCAACTGCTGCAGGAATAAAGGTGACCGACAAAATCATTGCACCAATCAGAGCAATGACCACTGTGTACGCCATCGGATGGAACATCTTCCCTTCGACACCAGTAAGCGCGAAGATCGGCAGATAAACAACCATAATAATTAACTGACCGAAGATCAGAGGACGTCGTGCTTCTTGCGCTGCTGCAAACACTTCCTCGAAACGTTCGGATCTGGTCAGCAATCGCCCTCGCTCTTGCTGAGCGTGCGCAAGTCGTCTGATACAGTTTTCGACGATCACAACCGCACCGTCGATGATGATGCCGAAATCAAGTGCACCAAGACTCATTAGGTTTGCACTTACTTGATTGGTTACCATGCCAGTGAACGTGAACAGCATTGCAAGTGGAATGACCATTGCAGTAATAAGTGCCGCGCGAATATTCCCGAGGAATAGGAACAAAATCACGATGACGAGCAACGCACCTTCCGTCAGATTCTTCTTGACGGTATTAATTGCCTTATCAACGAGCACAGTTCTGTCATAGACAGGAATTGCCTTTACACCTTCAGGCAAGGTTGTGTTGATGGTTTTGAGACGTGCCGCAGCAGCTTGTGACACGGTGCGGCTATTCTCGCCAATCAGCATGAATACCGTACCCAGAACGACTTCACGTCCGTTGTCAGTTGCAGCGCCCGTACGAAGCTCACGTCCAATCGTAGTTTCGCCAATATCGCGTATCCGCACCGGCACACCGCCGACATTAGTAACAATAATGTCATTAATGTCTTCAATAGATTGCGCTTGGCCAGGAGCACGAACAAGGTACTGCTCGCCATTTTTTTCGATATATCCCGCACCAACGTTGTTATTGTTACGCTCAAGTGCCGTCAGAATGTCTTGAAGATTCAAACCATAAGAAGACAATTTGGAAGGATTGGGGGCAACCTGATATTCCTTTGCAAATCCACCGATACTATTAATTTCGGTGACACCAGGAACGGTACGCATCTGCGGTTTAATGATCCAATCCTGAATCTCACGCAAATCGGTCGGTGTGTATGCCGTGCCATCTGGCTTTTTGGCCCCCTCCTCTGCCTCCACGGTCCACAGGTAAATTTCACCTAGGCCAGTAGAAATTGGTCCCATTTCCGACGAAATTCCAGGCGGGAGATCATCCTTTGCACTCTGCAGTCGCTCATTAACAAGCTGGCGTGCAAAGTAAATGTCCGTGCCGTCTTTAAAGACAACCGTAACCTGTGAAAGACCATAACGAGAGATAGAACGGACCTGCTGCAGATGAGGCAGTCCCGCCATCGTTACTTCAATAGGATATGTCGCACGTTGCTCGACTTCCAGAGGCGAAAAGCCAGGAGCTTGTGTATTGATCTGAACCTGTACATTTGTAATATCAGGTACAGCATCGATTGCTAAACGTTGATAGTTGTAAATACCAAGAGCCGCCATGGCCATGACTACGGCAATAACTAACCATCGGTGATCAATTGATGCACGAAGAATGCGTTCAAACATGACATTCTCCTAGTGTGCGTGTTCGGCAGTAGACTTGCCGAGTTCGGATTTCAGGATGAATGCACCTTTTGATGCATAGACAGTTCCAGCTTCGAGACCTTTCTTGATCTCGGTATGTTTTCCATCAGTGCGCCCCGTTTCCACAGGTGTCGCTTTGAAGCCATCAGGAGTACGAACGAAAACAACAGTCCGTTCTTCCACGCTTTGAATTGCATCGGACGTTACCGTGACAGGCACCTTCGTTTCGCTCGAAACGATATCTACATTTACGAATAGACCTGGACGCCAAGACAACTTCGGATTTTGCAATGTGACGCGTGCTGTCGCCGTTCTGGTTTGTTCTCCAAGTAAGGAGCCAACATAAGAGACTTTACCCATCACCTCAGATTCGAAGGATGTAGCCCTGACCTTCACCGACATGCCGACAAGAACTGAATTCAGCTCTTTTGCAGGTACCGCGATTTCCGCCCATACATTAGACAAATCCGAAAGCGTCATGACGTTCGTACTTGCAGTTACGGCCTCTCCCATAGAAAGATGTCGCTCGACGAGCATGCCATCGAACGGAGCGCGAAGTTCAAAGCGATTCATTGCAGTCGATCCGTTTGTATCTGCACCGATAGCAATCAGCTTCTGGCTCGCATTTTGTGCTGCGATCATAGCCTCTTGATAAACTTGTTCTGCCTGCAAATAGTCCTGTTGCGCAGAGATTTTTTCTTCCCAAAGTTTTTTCTCACGCTCGTAGGTAATCTTGGCGAGAGCTAGACGCTTTTGTGCGCCACGTGCCTCACTACGCATTTCAGAGACGCTTGTGCTGGCGATAGTCGCCAGCAGCTGCCCTTTCTTAACCTGCTGCCCAAGCTCTGCGTAAACGTTCTCTACGACACCATCTACTCTAGGAACAATATGCGCAGTACGATCTTGATTGAATCGGATTTCGCCAGGCAGTGTTAACTTCGATTCCAGAATGGCTTCACCGGTTTTTTCTGTTTCTACTCCCGATAACTTCATCGCCTCTTCAGTTATTGAAACAGCATCTGCCTCCGCTTCCTCGGCAGAATGGTCATCACCATCTGAGTCCGAATGACCATGACCGTCATCTTTTCCATCGCTTGATTTTGCGTGGTTGTCTCCATCGCCTGCTTTATGTTCTTTTTCCGACTTGGACTTGCTATCTTTTCCTTCGTCTTCAGAATGCTGATGAGCATCTTCCTTATTTGATTTTGAATCTGATGTTCCGGTAGTGAAGTAGACAAGAGCAGCAAGCGCGATAGTCGCAAGGATGATGCCGATAATGGCGAATTTCTGATTCTGTTTCATGATTATTTCCTGTCCCCGATAGCTTGAGATTGGGCGAGTGGTGTCATTTGTGGACCGATCATGGTTTCAATCTCAGATACGGCACGTTGCACTTCACTGAGCGCTTGGATGTATTGAATGCGAGTCGAGAACAATGTTCGTTGCGCATCCAGTACTTCAAGAAAACTAAACTTCCCTAATTCAAATCCAGTTGTTGTCGCATTCAATGCACTTTGAGCGCTTGGGAGAATTTCAGATCGAATATCTTTAGCCTGATTTAAGGCCGTCTTTAAGCGTTGATGCGCTTGCGCAAGTTCACTACGCATACGCACTTCAGTATCGAATTGCTCGTCACGCGCCTTGTCGGCACGACGTTGGGCTTCTAAGATCCCACCCTGATTTCGATCAAATATAGGGATATTTATTGCCAGTCCGACCACGCCAATATTGCTGCGCGCTGCAGAATCTTTTTGAACGCCACCACTTATGGTGATGTCCGGATAACGCTTCGTTTCCGCTAGCTTTACAACCGCATCTGTGCGGCGCACCTCTAATCGCGACCGCGTAAATTGAGGAGAATCATTAAGCAAGTCATTAAGATTATTCAGATCTGGCAACAGCGGAAGTAAATCAAGATTGCCTCGCACCTCTACAAAATTTGGGGTTGGATTTCCCCATAAAGCCGCAAGACGACGCCGTGCATTATTTAAATCTGAAGAGGCTTGATCCAACTCGATCTTGGCGGCTGAAACAGCAACGCGTGCACGCGTTTCTTCAACAGGCGATATCTTGCCGGCGAGTACACGTTTGCTCGCAACGTCCAGACCTCTAGTGGCCAATTTCATTGAGTCGTTGGCTAACCGTAGTCGCTCTTGTGCTGTCAGAACCTCATTGAAAGTTTGACTGACTGTGCCAAAAACCTCTGCAATCCGAATGGAAAGTTCAGCGTCTGCCACATCGCGTGCACGCTCCGCGCTCTCAATCCGAGCACCACGCTTTCCCCCAAGCTCGAACGGCTGACCAATCGTGTAAGTCGTAGTACGCGTTGCAGGTCGTGTATCTTCCACATCCATAGAAATCTGTGGATTTTGAAAAACGCCGGCCTGAATACGCGCAGCGGCAACCGCTTCAAGCTCTCTTCTTGCAATTGCAAGGCTTGGATTGGCTTCTATGGCCAAATTCTTGGCCTGCTCCAACGTTAAGGCTGACGCTTGTTCATTTTGTGAAATGACAACAGCAGGCGCAGTCTGTACGACATTGTTCTGAGCAAATAACGGATTGAGGTGTAGTAATGCCGCCAATCCAAGCGGCAGGACAAGACGTCCCATCGAATTC
Source organism: Oxalicibacterium faecigallinarum (assembly GCF_014635705.1). Lineage (GTDB taxonomy): Bacteria > Pseudomonadota > Gammaproteobacteria > Burkholderiales > Burkholderiaceae_D > Oxalicibacterium > Oxalicibacterium faecigallinarum. The sequence continues at coordinate 704,609 of NZ_BMDI01000001.1, forward strand.
TCCTGTGAAGACAGTTATGAATCCGGCGAGACTGGCAGGTCTTAAAGAGGAATCTCTCTAAGGTTGATCAGCTCGCCGCCGTAAAGGCGGCACTCCACTTAGGTCGTTCTAAGGAAGATTGGAGCGATTGAATATGAAAAATTGTTTCAGTAGACGGAGAGTCATTGAAACTTAAGAGTGGAAGCGACTGTGACGTGATAGGCACAGAAAGGAATCCGGCATGGCTATGATAGCCACAATCTGGATCCACTTTAGCTTTAGTGGATTTAGAGTCACCTGATTCAGATGACTTGTGAACATGGTCATGATGTCCAAAATGCTGAGAAGCAGAACCTTCTTCATGCGAGCAATAGTTACCAGCCGCCGCCCAAACCATCTGGAGAGGCAGAAAGCAAATAATGCTGATGATAAAAAGTTTGCGCAACATGGCCAAGATTCTACGACGAAAAATTTAATTTGTGGTTTGTTCTGCCCAGAATTTCAAATGCCGACCTGTAAAGTCGGCATTTTTGCGTCAATTTAGCGATAGCTTAACCGCGATAAAATCTCTCAAGCTCTTTTTTCTCACCATTATTAAGGCTCTGTTTCAGTTCCTGTTTAACTTGTTCGCGCGATTTCGATTGTGGCTTTTGTACCTTCATTGGGTAATTGCTGTCATTTGAAGACAGCATCCCATGCTGGCGAGCCTCGTTCAACTCTTGCTTCACCTCTGCACGCGTTTTCTGTTGTTCCGCTTTAGGAATAACTGGAAAATTATCTACACTCCCCGCCTGCGCGAGAGGCGCCATTGAGACGACGGATGCGGCCAGTACAGCAAGAATAGCTTTCGATTTGGCTTTCATGGTTCACTCCTAGTTAGTCTTTTAGGCGCTTGTTCTGGGCCTTTTCAGAGCGATACATACTGCTTGGTCTCTTTGAAGCTATGTATCGTTAGAAGTGATTCTAAGAAGCGGATGCCGACGTCAACATGACACGACGATTACAACTTTGTAATGAAACTTTGGTCGTAATGAGGTGAAATACGTTTTTCTACAAATGAGATGAATTATGCGCATTCTTCTAGTTGAAGACGAACATAAAGCTGGCGAGTATCTTCGCAAAGGGCTTATGGAGGCCGGATTCATTGTTGATTGGGCGAAAAATGGAGTGGATGGGTTGCATGAGGCCCAACACTCAGAACACGATCTCATCGTGCTTGACGTCATGTTGCCAGGATTAGACGGATGGCAAGTTCTTGGCGAGCTAAGAAAGACCAAGGACACGCCAGTTTTGTTCTTAACCGCCCGTGATGATGTGCATGATCGCGTAAAGGGACTTGAACTAGGTGCGGATGACTACCTAATCAAACCTTTTTCGTTCATGGAGTTGATCGCACGAATACGAACCCTGTTAAAGCGCGGACCATCAAGAGAATCTGAGCATATTGCGATCGCAGACGTTCAAATTGATCTTCTAAAACGCCGCGTCACACGTGGCATAGACCGTATTGATTTAACGGCAAAAGAATTTTCTTTATTGGTTCTGTTGGCGAAACGGCCAGGTGAGGTGTTGTCTCGAACATTGATCGCTTCTCAAGTCTGGGACATGAATTTTGATAGTGACACCAATGTAGTGGATGTCGCCATTAGAAGACTTCGTGCAAAGTTGGATGACCCCTACCCTCTGAAACTGATTCATACAGCACGAGGCATTGGCTATGTGTTGGAGGAGAAAGAATGACCTCCCTAAGAAGGCAATCGCTCACAACCAAACTTGGCATTTTATTTGCCTTGGTCGCGATCGTTACCTTTGCTGGCGTAGGTACCTATCTTTACAAATCACTCTCTGTAAAACTCGAATGGCGCGATGACCAGGAATTAATCGGGAAAATCTCTGTAATGCGGCACCTCGCAGCAGAAAAAGACTCAATCGCCGATATTCAACGAGACCCTCATTCTTTTAGGGATGCCGCAGCCAGTCACGATAACTTGATCCTTCTTCTTAAGAATCAAACTGGTGCCGTTGTACTGCACATGAATGAGGAACAAGGTGGTGTTCCAACCATCCCGCTCATCCCGCTTAATAGCGAGGTTAATGAAAACTCAATCAAGATGATCGATACCACAGCTGGCCTAACTGCCCGTGCCATCGGCGCTCAAGGAAGGACTAGGAACGGTGACATCGTTGAATTAATCGTGGCGCGCACCACCTCGGATCGCATGCGACTATTGAAGTCGTATTACATCGAAGTTTGGCTCGCCTCCATTTGTGGAACGCTCATAGCGGCCCTATCAGGCTTTATCCTTGCTCGACGTAGCTTGCTACCGATTCGAAGCATGGCGAATAAAGCTAAATCAATTACAGCGCATCGTTTGGATACGCATCTAGATACGTCATCAGTTCCGCAGGAACTCTCTGAACTAGTGCTCGCATTTAATGAAATGATGGATCGCCTAAATGGCAGCTTTCAGCGATTGAATCAGTTTTCTGCGGACCTTGCGCATGATTTCCGAACACCGCTAAATAATTTGATGCTGCAGACTCAAGTTGCGTTATCTAAGGCGAGAAGTGTAGAAGACTATCAAGCGTTACTAGATTCAAATATCGAGGAGTATGAACGGCTGTCTCACATGGTCGACAACATGCTTTTCCTTGCTCGTGCAGAAAACACACATATCGTACTTAAGAAAAAGAGTCTCTCTTGTGATGAAGAATTGAGCAAAATCGCAGAGTATTTTGAAGGTATTGCGGATGAGGCTGGACTATCTATCGAAATACACGCTACGGGAAACATATATGCAGACCCAATTCTGCTGCGCCGTGCCATGCATAACTTGGTAGCAAATGCCATAAAACACGCTTCCGCTAATTCTGTCATTCAAATCATGACCGTCACAGAGAATAATCAAACAATTCTCAAAGTTAAAAATCAAGGAAATGCCATAGCAGCGGATCATATCGAACATCTTTTTGATCGCTTTTATCGTGTTGATTCAGCGCGCTCAAACGCTGCAACCTCAACCGGACTTGGGCTAGCAATTGTGCGCTCCATTATGAATTTACATAATGGCAGCGTAAAAGTCAGTTGCTCACACGACGGCATCACGTCCTTCGACCTATGCTTTCCAAAAGAAGGCGATTGAAAGTTATCGAGAATGCAATGCATTGAGAACGATTTTTATTAAATAGAAATTGTAATCAAATATTTGGTGTATTCTTCGCCTATTCGTACCTCCCAGTAATCTGTCGGACAACGCAGCTCATGACCAAATTGGTCTCCAAATTTCTTATCCTTCCCCTCGCATTCGTTTTTTTGTTTATGACGAATGTGAGTATTTGGGATGAGCATTCAAATTGGCTGCTCAAAGAATTGGAACAGCATTCGCACGTTGAACAGCAAGAATGGGCGGATGAATACATAGTGCTTCACGATATTGAATCCGTGGCGAAACCGCAAGTTCACGATTCACTATCCATAGAACACGAGCTACTACATGCGGCCAGTCACCTCCCACTTTATTGGGGGGAAGAAGCATTTGATTTTCGTTTGCCGCTAGCAGAGTCAAAAAAGCACGTCTTGTATTCAACAGTCGTCGCTTTCACCTCTACTAAACCTCCTCTCCGCCCTCCTCGCATCACCATCTAATTCGAGCCGCGTGTAATTCACTTACCGCGCTGGAATTCCTCTCGCATAGTCAATTCGATCGTTAAACCACGATTCGGATTCTTAATTACATCAATCTGTAATGACCTAACAAAAATGGCATTGTTTCATTCGAAACATGCATGTCAGTGGTCATGCTCAGAACATGAGAAGTCACGATGGAAACCGAATATCCAGTTCAGGTTGCGGACATAGTCTCTGCACGAAAAATTAGCGTTGTTGTCCCGCTATACAACGAAGAAGTAATGATCACCCCGTTTCATACACGTCTAAAAAAAGCTTTAGACAGCTCACCTTGGAACTGGGAAGTAATTTATGTCAATGATGGCAGTACTGATCGATCAAGATTGATCCTGGAAGGTATCCGTAACAACGCAACAAACGTCGGTGTGGCGAGCTTTACTCGTAACTTTGGTAAAGAAGAAGCGATGAGTGCCGGATTAAAACTGGCAACAGGAGATGCCGTCGTCATTATTGATGTGGACTTACAGGATCCTCCTGAGCTCATCTCTGCCATGGCATACGCATGGGCAAGCGGTGCTGATATTGTCAATATGAAACGATTGGAGCGTCACGGTGAATCTTGGATGAAGAAGGCCACGGCGCATATCTTCTACCGCCTGATTAATCGTATAAGCGATGTTCCTGTTCCTGCAGACGTTGGAGATTTCAGATTACTGAGTCGTAGAGCTGTTGATGCGATTAATTCTCTGGAAGAAAGAAATCGCTTTATGAAAGGTCTGTTTGCCTGGGTTGGGTATCACTCAGTCACACTGGAATACAACCGAGAACCAAGATTTGCCGGCACGTCTAAATGGAAATACTGGCGCTTATGGAATTTTGCCCTCGAAGGTATTACAGGCTTTTCTATCGCGCCCTTAAAAATATCAAGTTACGTTGGGGTGATGTGCGCGGGTATGGCGTTCTTATATGCCGCCTACTTTTTTTTGAAAACATTGATTATTGGAGATGATGTAAAGGGATTTCCGACATTGATTGTGACAGTAATGATTCTTGGTGGATTGCAGTTGATGGCCATTGGAATAATTGGTGAATACCTTGGACGACTTTTTATAGAGAGTAAGAGACGTCCACTCTATTTGCTCGAAAACTATCGAGCGCCATTGCAAGACCATAAAAAATAGCTGGTCCCAATTCATCAATTTGTCGGAGCTGATCGAGAAGCTGCTCATCTAGTAGCGGATAGCATTTTTTATCCGTATTAGAGAAGCAAGCCAAATCGTATCAGTCATATATCAATGCTCAAACGCATGCATCCACGTATGGCGTCGTGGTTAAACACGCCCATTGGCTTAATTGTCGTTATTAGCATTTGGCTCGCGACGATCGCAAATTTTCCGTTATGGAGAACGCTCACGCTGATGCCGGATAACCATGGAAGTCAATACTGGATTTTCATTTTTTCATTCTCCATCATCATCGCATCGCTTAACGCAATTGCATTAGGAGTGCTGGCATGGGGAGTTTTTCTTAAGCCAGTGCTTGCTCTAAGTACTGTTGCTGCAGGATTTGGCGGTTACTTCATGTTGACATATGGGATTGTGATTGACACTGGGATGATCAGAAATGTAATCCAAACCGATGTCCGTGAAGTTAAGGATCTCCTAGACATTCGATTGCCAATAACATTGCTATTGCTGTCTGGTCCACCGCTCGTGATCATCTGGTTTGCAAATATCAGACCAAGAACGATAAAACTCGCATTACTCCAACAAATCGGAATCATCTTAGGAGCGCTAGCGCTGTTAGTTGCTGTTCTGCTTATGGCATACCAGCCATTCTCCTCGACTATGCGAAACCATCCACAGGTGCGCTATTTGATCAACCCACTTAATTCGTTTTATGCCCTCACGAAATTGGGCGTAGAACCATTGATTAATAGTCCCAAGGAATTCAAGACGTTGGGAGAGGACGTAAGGCTATCTGAGCTGAAGAAAGAAGAACAGCCACCTATAATGATTCTCATCGTCGGTGAAACTGTGCGCGCCCAAAATTTGTCGTTAAACAGTTATCAACGAACAACGACTCCGCTACTCTCTCAGGAGAAAAATCTGTTCTCTGCAGAAAATGCATGGTCTTGCGGCACCAGCACTGCAGAGTCGATTCCATGCATGTTCTCCAATCTTGGACGTGAAGGCTACTTGAGTCGTAAAGCAGATTATGAAAATCTTCTAGACGTTATTCAACGTGCGGGCATGGCTGTCCTATGGTTAGATAATCAATCGGGATGCAAAGGGGTATGCGAGCGCATTCCTACCCAGCAGGCGATCCCCAATCCATCATCTAAATTTTGCACACAAGACGGAACATGCCAGGACTCTTTCATGCTTGAAAATTTGAAAGAGCGTATAGATACACTTCCAGCTGATCGACGAAAGCACGGAATCGTCCTTGTGATGCATCAAATGGGAAGTCACGGACCAGCCTACTTTAAGCGTTCTATGCCTGAGCGCAAGAAATTTCTTCCCGAGTGCAAATCCGCCAACTTACAGTCGTGTAGCAGAGAGTCTGTCATGAACGCATATGACAACAGCATTCTCGAGACCGATTACTTTCTGAAAAACGTGATTAAGTGGCTAGACACGACTTACAAAGATCGGGCCACTAGCATGATGTATGTTTCAGACCATGGCGAATCATTAGGTGAAGGAAATATCTACTTACATGGGCTTCCTTATGTATTCGCACCTGAAACTCAGAAAAAAATTCCTTGGATCCTCTGGATGTCTGACAAGATGCAAGACCAGACAGGTGCATCTATTGCTTGCCTAAATCAAAGAAAGGAAGACGCTTTGATATCGCATGACAATTACTTTCATACTGTGATCGGAATGCTCAATGCACAAACGCATACCTATCGTAGAGAACTTGATCTTCTCAGCGCATGCAGGCAATGACATATGAAGCATTACAGTGTTTGAAAGAAGTGCCTTAGAAAGAACTTTTAGCCCGATAGAAAACTCTCTTTAGAGGTTTGAAATGAATGATCACGACGGACAATCTCACGCAGGACATTCTCATGGTAGCAATGCGAATGAAAGTAAAGTACTAATCGCATTCGTCATTACCTTTAGTTTCATGGTGGTGGAAGCGGTAGGCGGCGCCATTTCAGGCTCCTTGGCGCTCATCGCAGATGCTGGCCATATGCTTACCGATGCCATGTCACTCGCTTTGGCTTACGGTGCTTTTAGACTAGGAAGAAAACCTGCTGATATCAAACGTACCTTTGGTTACGGAAGATTTGAAGTTATCGCAGGATTTTTAAACGCGCTCACGCTCTTCATCATTTTCTTTTGGATCGTTTACGAAGCAGTGAAGCGATTTACTGAACCGAAAGAAATTCTCACTGGACCAATGTTTATCGTAGCGTCTATTGGCTTAGTCGTTAACATAGCGGTCTATTGGTATTTGACACGTGGAGATAGCGAGCACGTAAATATTAAAGGCGCTGCATTACACGTTATGGGAGACTTGCTTGGTTCCATTGGAGCGATTGCCGCCTCAATTGCCATTTACTTTACTGGCTGGACACCTATTGATCCACTCTTGTCGGTATTCGTCTCGTTACTGATTTTGAATAGTGCATGGAGGCTGCTGAAGAATTCTCTTCATATATTGCTTGAAGGTGCTCCTAGCGGATTAAGTGCATCCATCATTGAGACTCACATATTGGAAACAATACCAACAGTCGCAAAGGTTAAACATGTGCATATATGGTCTCTGACATCTGGAAGTACCTTGGCAACGATGCATATAGCATTAAAGCCAGCTGCTGATCCTCGATCTACTGTCAAATCAGTCGAACAAGAGCTCGATAAGAAGTTCGGAATTCAACACGCGACAATCGCAATTGACTGGGATGATGTGGATAGCCAATGCGCTGTGCAATAGATCTCTTACGCGATAAATAGATCCATCTGAATATGTTTCGTTTTCCTGACTTATGCATCACGATGAGGCGGCTCATAGTTTTTATCATGACGTTTGCCGTTCTTTTCACGACAAACGTAAGCATTTGGGACAAAGACTCTCGCTGGCTAACTAAAGAGTTAGGCGGAATCGCCTATCTTGAAGATTCTGCGCATAACTCCAAACCTTCTTTACGTAACGGTAATTACAAGGCGGTTGAACATGAGCTTCTACATGCAGCTAGCCATATGTCGTTATTTTTGATTGAAGAGTTTAGTCTTCATAACGAGCCCCACGGCCGTTCTATTCAATATAGTGGCTACGCTATTCACGCACTCTCTTCCTCGCCCCCTCCGCCCTTCCGACCACCAAGAGTTTTGTTCATCTGACTCCACACGGGGACATCCTTCACGATGTCTCCGTATCAGATTTCACGCAACTCATCCTGCTTATGGTGACTTGTGCGATCGCGCAAATTTTCATCATGCAAGGTCAGCAAGATCTTGCATGCCTATCTGCGAATAGACGAACTTTATGGTCGAAATTGGAAATCCAACAATGCATGAGATGCCATTCGAGCAGCGTGTCCGCAACATGGTGGATCATGAAACGACTGTACGGGAAAACAAACGCCTGCAGATACTCTTAAAAAAGGCAAAACTTCCACTAACCACTTCAATCGAAGATATTGATTATCGATCGCCACGTGGATTAGACAAGGCCTTGATGCTCTCGCTATCCACTTTGGATTGGGTGCGGAAGCAGCATAATTTAGTAATCACAGGGCCAACCGGTACGGGTAAGACTTGGTTAGCGTGTGCGCTGGCCAATTATGCATGCCGACTGGGGTTGTCTAGCCAATTTTATCGCGTTCCCATATTGATGGAATCACTGCTTTCTGCAAGAGCGTCAGGATCTTTCAGTTTGCGACTTGAGCAGCTCAATAAGATTGATTTGCTGATACTAGATGACTGGGGGATTGAGCCTTTATCGAAAAGAGCCCAAAACGATTTGCTGGAGCTGGTCGATAAACGTTTGGGTATGAGGTCAATGATCATTACCAGCCAATTTCCGATAAGTCATTGGCATGATGAGCTGGATAATAAAACGGTCGCGGATGCAATCATGGATCGGATTGCTCATAGCTCTTATCTCCTTGAGCTAAGCGGAGAATCTCTTAGAAGAAACAAAAGCGTGAACACGAAGAAAACGAGATCTTCAAAGTACTGTCGTAATCATACTGATCTGCCAGTTCCTCTTGAGTGAGGGGGAACTGGCGATCCGGTATTAGATGGCTTATATCGATGCTTGATTAACGCGCTTACTTAGCTCTTCAGCACTTTCTTTGCGCTCGCTGTAACGGTCAACTAGGTAATCGGCAACATCTCGCGTCATTAAAGTAAATTTGAACAGTTCTTCCATCACATCAACGATACGATCGTAGTAAGCGGATGGCTTCATCCGGCCAGCATCGTCAAACTCCAGAAACGCTTTAGCCACAGAAGATTGATTCGGGATCGTGATCATACGCATCCAGCGCCCCAAGATTCGCATTTGATTGACGGCATTGAAAGACTGAGATCCGCCAGAGACCTGCATGACGGCAAGTGTCTTTCCTTGAGTTGGCCTCACGGCTCCGATTGAAAGTGGAATCCAGTCGATCTGCGCTTTGAGAATGCCGGTCATAGCACCATGACGCTCTGGCGAGCACCAGACCATGCCTTCTGCCCATTGTGCCAAATCTCGTAGCTCCTGCACTTTTGGATGAGATTCGGTTTCGCTATCAGGTAATGGCAAGCCTCTCGGATCAAAAATCCTGACCTCACCCCCCATCGTTTCGAGTAGTCGGGCTGCTTCCATTGTTACCAGACGGCTAAAAGAACGTTCACGGACAGATCCATACAACAACAGGAACCGAGGCCGATGACTTGCTCTTGTTTGTGCCAACAAGTCGGTTTCCTGTGGTTGCCGGAAAAGCTCCTGCGAGATATTCGGAAGTCCATCTGTTGAATGCGCAACGCGCTGCCCTTGATCGTTAATGACAAGTTCACCGTCTTCCTTGATGAATGCTTTGGCTGGAGAAGGAGGCAAGATGTCCAGCACCAACTCAGACGGTCGGCATAGCCGTGTGCCGATCGGCGTAATGACGAACGGGCGATTGATCAAAATCGGATGCGCCATCATTGCATCCAGTAATGCGTCATCGTCGATCTCTAGGTTATCTAGGCCCAGCTCTGCATACGGCGTACCTTTTTGGCGCAGCGCATTTCGAACAGATAACCCCGCTTTCTTGATCATTAAGCGTAGTTCGTCCCGCGCAGGCGGGCTAGTCAAGTACTCAACGACCTCAGGTTCGATACCGACATGTCGGATGAGTGCCAACGTATTTCTTGATGTCCCGCAATCAGGGTTGTGAAATATCTTCACGTGCATATTTTTACCGTTTCTAATGTGGAATTCTAGATAAGTGCATCTTTAGATGCTGAGCCTTATGGCCAATGCACAGAGCGTGATGAAAAGTACTGGCAAGGTCAGCACTGCACCGACTCGGAAATAGTAGCCCCACGTAATTTTGATGCCTTTGGTCGATAGCACATGCAACCAAAGCAGGGTCGCCAAGCTACCTATCGGCGTGATCTTAGGACCCAAATCACTACCAATGACATTGGCGTAGATCATTGCATCGCGTACCACACCTTCAGCATTGCTGGCATCAATCGAAAGCGCACCGATGAGTACTGTCGGCATGTTATTCATGATCGAAGACAGTATCGCGGTCAGGAGGCCTGTTCCCAGCGCCGCACCCCATACGCCGTAATGCGCAAATTCGTTCAGCAGATTAGCGAGATAATCTGTCAGGCCTGCATTGCGTAAGCCATAAACGACCAGATACATTCCCAAAGAGAAGAAAACGATCTGCCAGGGCGCATCCCGAATGACAGCGCGTGTCGAGATCACATGTCCCTTCCCAGCTACCAGCAAGAGAATCAGAGCACCGACTCCGGCAACGACACTGATTGGCACGCCGATCGCATCCTCAAGCCAGAAGAAACCGATCAACAACAGACCTAGCACCCACCAACCGGCTGTGAATGTCGCGTAATCTTGAATGGCACTGCTAGGCTCTTTGACATCGCTAATTGCATAGCTGGCAGGAATATCGCGCTTGAAGTACCAATACAGCACAAGCAAAGTTGCGCCGACCGAGATGACATTCACCGGCACCATGACAGCCGCGTATTGCGCAAATCCGATGCCGAAATAATCTGCCGAGACGATGTTCACTAGATTGGAGACGACAAGCGGCAGGCTGGCTGTGTCCGCAATGAATCCAGCTGCCATCACAAATGCCAGCGTGGCACGTCCTGAGAATTTCAAGGCAAGCAGCATCGCAATGACGATGGGCGTCAGTATCAGAGCGGCACCATCGTTCGCAAACAAGGCCGCGACAACTGCACCAAGTAAGACCAGCAATACAAACAGCTTGCGACCGCTGCCGCTGCCCCATCGCGCTACGTGCAAGGCTGCCCACTCAAAGAATCCTGCCTTGTCGAGCAGCAGGCTAATGATGATGATGGCGATGAAAGTGGCCGTCGCGTTCCAGACGATGTTCCATACGACTGGAATATCCGAAAGTTGAATTACCCCAAGTACCAACGCTGCTAAGGCACCGCCTATTGCGCTCCAGCCGATGCCGAGCCCTTTGGGTTGCCATATAACGAGGGTAAGCGTGATGAGAAAAACCAGAAAAGCGGTAAGCACGGAACGTCCTTGGTGACTGGAAGATAGAAGATAAAAATGGGGCGATGTGCGCCCCTTGTTGCTATGAGTGCTTCGAGCCGATCGCGTCCATCTCGTGCTTGATCGCTGTTTTTTCGAGCTGGTGAATCGGCAGATTGTTAAGCAGATTGATACGCGAAACGATCTGCTTCGCGACCTTGGAGAACACCGCACGCTTTTCTTCGTCGCTACCGACAGCCGCTGCTGGATCTTCAAAGCCCCAGTGAGCAGACACAGGATGGCCAGGCCAGATCGGGCAGACTTCACCAGCAGCGTTGTCGCAGACGGTAATAATGAAATCCATCTGCGGCGCATCAGCAGCCGCAAACTCATCCCAGCTCTTGCTGCGCAGGTTCGTAATCGGGTAGCCGGTGTCTGCGATCTGTTCGATCGCGAATGGATTGACGGTTCCTCCTGGATGACTACCAGCGCTGAAGCCACGGAAGCGTCCTTTACCGATCGAGGTCAAAAAAGCTTCAGCCATGATGCTGCGGGCAGAGTTGCCTGTGCAGAGAAACAGCACGTTGTATGTCTTTGTGGCGTCTGTATTGCTCATAAAAGTATCCTTGATTGAAATTGGTTTGGAGCTCAAGACTGACTTGCAGACTCAGTGGTGCATGTCGACCCAGGTGTACATACATTGCCGCCACAGCAGTTCTCTGTGAGGAAGCCGATCACGCCATTCATGGTCTGAAAATTTGCTGAATAAATAACAAATCTGCCCTCGTTACGGGAGGAGATGAGTCCAGCATGGGTCAGTTCTTTGAGATGGAACGACATCGATGAAGGCGGTATTGATAAGTGATCGCCGATCTTGGTAGCGGCCATGCCTTCCGGCCCGCATTGAACCAGAACACGAAAAATCCCAAGACGTGATTCCTGAGCTAGGGCAGATAGCGCTGCAATGACCTGTGAATCTTTCATCAAACTATCCTTCATTTCCATAATTCCACATTTCAATAATAATTGAATTATATGACAAAACGATGACCGTTTTTTATTTTGAGAGCGATGCGCGGTAAGCATGGCGATTCGCCTGCGCATCGTAAAGTGCATGATGCTCCGGCAATTTAGAGTTTTTGAAAAAATCGTAAAGCATGAGTTCGACGATTTCGTTACTCACTAATTTGTAGTGACACCATGGTGGTACGCGGTAATCCAGCACATCACAAAACAAATCCCAATCGGTCTGGTAATCCACGCAGATATACACATCCTCTTTGTCTCGACGCACAATCTCTAACCATTTGATGATCTCTAAATGTAGATTGGGGCGCGAATAGTAGGCATGCGGAATTTTGCGTAACAGAGGGATCACTCCTTCCCGAACGAAGGCAGAGCACGCATGATCGGAGTACGGCACTTCTGCGTAGAAATCTTCACCGTACTCGGAAGCCATACCCAAGCTAATAAGTTGAGGGTCCAGAAAGTCGGTGAATTCCGTATCTATGAATACATTCATAATTTTTGATGCCTATGACACTGATAATGACTGATTCAATGTGCTTGTTTAATGACGTTCATGAGATACCAATTTCAGTCCGACTATGCCAGCTAGAATCAGGCCGAAACAGACGACTCTTAGAAAACTTTTATCTTCACCCAAAGCAACGATGCCATAGATAGCTGTGCCAATAGCGCCGATGCCAACCCACACCGCGTAAGCTGTTCCAACCGGTATAGAACGTGTCGCAAGGGAGAGAAGATACATGCTCAAGCCAATGAACACCGCGCAAAATAGACTAGGCCAAAGTTTCGTAAATCCATCGGTTCTAGGCATTGCAGCCGCATAGAAAATTTCGCAAATTCCGGCGAGTACTAGATAAAACCATCCCATTAAGTAATCCTTCCAACGATTAAATATCTGCTCTTTTTCCTTGTCCATCCCCCCATGTTGCAATCACGCGTACATACACCAGCTCGCTAACCAGCTCCACAAGCGTTTGCGTCACGATGATCGCGGGTAGGACGGGAATTGCGCCAGGCACGGCTAATGCAAGTGGTAATACCACCAACGAGTTTCGGGTAGCAGCGCTGAAGGCAATCGATCTAGAAGACGAAACCTCGAGCTTTGCCCGCCGCGCTACCCACCAACCAATAAGGGGAGAAATAACTGCATAGGCAACGTAAACTGGTAAAACTTGCCAAACCGCTTCCATTGCTGGCCCAAGCTGCGGTAGCACGGCGACAATCACAATGAACAGTACTAGGGCAGTGGCTGGAACAGGCGTCAGACCTAGGACATCTGCTATATATTTTCCAGAATCTCTTTTCTTGGCAAAAAGTTGTGTGACTCCAGCAAGCAAAAGCGGAACTGCAATTAACCAGACGAATGCATGGAGAAATGGGCCTACTTCGACGTAACTTCCCACATCGCTGCCGAGCATTAAACTTAGATAGGCAGGCAACATCACCATTTGGACAATGAGTAATATTGGCGTGGAGGCCAATAGTAATCGCGCATCAGCACGTCCCAAATGGGCAAATGTGACCACGTAATCAATGCATGGAGCCAGCAGCACCAGCATTACTCCCAAGCGAAGCATCGGATCTTCCAAGAAAAAACCGACCAAAGCGAAGACGAGTAGCGGAATCAGTAAAAAATTTGCGATAAGCAGTGTAATTAAGAAGCGAACTTGCTTGAGAGCCTGACCAAGTTCCGCTAAAGGCACTTGTAAAAATGTGACGAAGAGCATGAATGCCAACGCAGGGTTAATTGCGCTCTCTGCTGCAGTCGTACCAGTGAGCAGTACTGCAACCGCTGCGGCCACTATAACTGCCGTGAAATAGATGAGGATTTGATTCTTCTCAAGGGCATCCCGCAATTTTCCAATATTCATCATTTCGCCATTGATTAGCGGCTAACTTTATCGTTCAGTAGTTGTTCGAACATCGGCAAATATTTGCCGATTGCATCGGCGGCATCGCTTTGTGCAGCGCGATACAGATCAAGAACCTTGTGACCCGTAGGAGTAAGACTTGCACCACCACGAGCAGCACCACCGCGCTTTTTCTCCACAAGTGGCTCAACAAAGTGTTCGTTCATCGCTTTGACAAGCGTCCACACATGCTGATAGCTCATGCCCATCTCTCTGCCTGCGGCTGCCAGTGAGCCAGTCGTAGCGATCCATTCTAAAACATCAGCTTTACCAGGTCCTATAGCAATTCCATGATCAATCGATACCCTGAATTTGGGATGGGGCTGTTTGAGGTCTGTTTCCAATTCTGTCTTCATATTTGGCATTGGTTCTGGTTATACTTCGATATATAAATTATTTTATATCGGAATTTCTCAGATGTCATCGCTCTTTCCTGACCGCCCACATGGATCAAATCATGCTCAGAACGCATTTCTTATTTTCACTGCCGGTGCAGCGGTGGGAGCATTGGGCGGATTAATTGGGTTGGGTGGTGCCGAATTTAGGCTGCCATTACTTATCGGTTTATTCGGTTTCGCAGCCATCTCTGCAGTCATGCTAAACAAAACAATCAGTTTGGTAGTGGTGTCTTCAGCGTTGATATTCCGCGCAGGAGCAGTGCCGTTCGATTTGTTAATGACGAATTGGATGACCGTCGCAAATGTCTTATGCGGCAGTTTGATAGGCGCGTGGATGGGCGCTAGTTGGGCAGTCAAGATGAAAAACCGCACGCTCTATCAGACTTTGGCAGTCATGTTGGTCTTGATAGCGTTGGTCCTGCTTTTTGGGCACCAAGCAGCAACCACTCAGCCATTGTTCAAAGGCGCAGCACTGATAGTTGCGGGCATCATCGCTGGATTCGGGATCGGTGTTGTTGCGGCCATTATGGGTGTGGCTGGGGGTGAGTTGCTAATCCCTATGCTCATTTTGCTATTCGGAGTGGATATAAAGCTAGCTGGCAGTCTTTCACTGGCGATCAGTCTACCTACGATGCTCGTAGCATTTTTCCGCTTCAGCAAAGATGCTGCATTTAGCATCATCAAAGAAAACAAAGCGTTCGTGGCATACATGGCTGCTGGCTCGTTGGTTGGAACTGCCATTGGAGGGCATTTGGTAGGCGTCGTACCTAACGGCGTGTTGCTACCACTGCTGGCGGCTATTCTGCTTATTTCGTCAGTGAAGGTTTGGAAGCATCACTGAGCATGAGAGC
Source organism: Oxalicibacterium faecigallinarum (assembly GCF_014635705.1). Lineage (GTDB taxonomy): Bacteria > Pseudomonadota > Gammaproteobacteria > Burkholderiales > Burkholderiaceae_D > Oxalicibacterium > Oxalicibacterium faecigallinarum. The sequence continues at coordinate 720,090 of NZ_BMDI01000001.1, forward strand.
TATCGATGGTAGTCAGATGTAATCTGAAGTTAAACCGCAAAGATATAATGCGCGAATGGATCGTCCAGGCAATTTTTCTGAAAAAACCAAGCGTGCTGTCGCCGCCCGCTCTGGATGGCATTGCTCTTTTGCCGAATGTGGAAGACTGACTGTAGGGCCTAGCGAAGAAGCCCCCGATGCATCTGCGAACATTGGTGAAGCAGCACATATTTGCGCGGCGTCTCCAGGCGGACGTCGTTACGATCCCAAAATGACACATGAACAACGGAGCGATATAAATAATGCGATGTGGCTTTGTGTGCTTCATGCAAGGCTCATTGATCGTGATGAAGCGACCTTTAGTGTAGAGAACCTTCATACCATGAAGGAAGCACATGAGGCTAGTTGCGCTAGAGCGATCAGTAGTGGATCAGGCGTGGCATTTGGAAGCGGATTATTTGCAATCGGCCCAAATATTGTATGCACGGGAGTTTTCACACGCATTGAGGCTACTCAATGGACTTTGCAACTGACGCACTTTCTATCAGGTGATATTCATCAGGTGGCGTCTTACATCAGCGAGTTCGGAGATGCGTCTGCTGATCATAAATATATTCTCAGCAATGAACTTGGTGACGGCCGCATTCTCAGCGCACCACCAAGTTTGATCAAGGATGCCACGGGCATCAGTTTATTGTGTCCGGTTGAGTCCAATTTCCCGCGTTCAGATGTCCAAAAGATCGGAAGCAGTCTTGCGATCAGTGCTGAGACTAACGATTTGTATCTCGATGAACGAGGCAGTATTGCGCGTGTCTCTGGGCTGGATTACTTGCCTCAACTCATACGGCAAAACTTGTCAATTCAGGTAGGTGAAAGCGTTTTTGATCCAAGCTTTGGCATGCGCATTTTTGAGTATTTTTCGGAATACAGTGGTTCGCCGTGGTTGGCATTATTGTTCAAGCTCGATATGGTTCGCCAAGCCTCTATACCTTTCTTTAATACATATCAGGAGCAGCGTAATACGCCTCTACGATGTGTAACTCGCGTCCATAGCTTTGAAATCTTGGCCAGCGCACCTACTGATAATAGACTCCCAATTCATGTTGATTGCGAGATCAAAGGCCTAGGTCGGTGGAAAAAAGAAATGTCTATCTACATGCCTACGGCTGAGCAGATGGAAGAGCGTAAGAAGATACTAGCTGTAAGGCCACCATCCTTCGCACGCAAAAAAACCTAGCGGATCTTTGCATATCGCAAACTTAGCCTCCTCCTTCCACAGGAAATTCCGATTATTCGCATCTGTACAGATTGATTACCTTCACCCTTTGTGCACTACCTACGCGAATAAGTGGCTATTTTGAAATGCGGATGGATGGCTACTTTCGAATGCGAATACATGGCTAACTTCATGCGAATACTCACTATGTGCAGAAAAGTTGGTCGAAGGTTCTAGTTGGGAACTGAACCATACCTTGTGGTCTGTTCTGCGTCACAAAAGCTCCGTAGAAAAATATGCCCACGAATGGCTTCACCAGCTAGTAGGAAATATTCAGTCTTTAACATTTGGTACAAGAAATGACATTCGTCTGAGAGGTGACCGCCACTTCCTTGGTGCACTTGAGCGACGGGCCAGCCTCGACAGCTTGACAGCACTAACAATCATCTTGCTTCTAAATCATGAGCGTGGTGACTATGAACAAGTGTGGGAATGCTCGAAAAGCATATTCCGAGTCTTGCTAATCATAGGACATGAATTTAACGAACGAGGTATTAGTGCGAGAGTATTTGGGCTTTATCGCGAACGAGTTTTTAATCTCGCTCGCTTCAATGGTCGTCGCATGTATCTCGAAGAGTTTAATTATCCTGTTCTAGCAGGAGCGTTTCACGAGTTATCAGAACATTTACGACAACGAAGTTTCCACTTACGAGATAGAAAAATGGCTTGCGACTATGCTATGCAAATTTTGAATGGACAAAGAATTCAATCTTCCAAAAAATTCTTTGAGCCGCTGATCGGACCGGATTTGGATATTGGGCCACCGTCTCCAGAAAATCTTGATCTTTATAACAAATGTAAATGGCAAGTTTGAAATGCGAACAGGCGGCAGGTTTGAAATGCGGATGGGTGGCAATTTACATGCGAATACTCAATGGCTCAGTCGTTTCTGTCGAATGGGGAATAATTCCCCCCAAGATTCATGTCTTAATGAAGATGGCTCGAAAAGCTAAATCTCTATAGCTACACAGGCCATCGGACAAGTTTGAATACTAAGTTTCGAAATCTAAAGTATGACCGCTAGGCTAGGTAACTAGCTTTGCCTTCATATTTGCAGTTTCTTGAATGAACGACATACATTGTGAGATAGAGCATTCCAAAGTAGGACTCGAAATGAAAGGCGACCAGTTGGTCGCCTTTTACCTTTGTTTAATGTCTTCTTTTGGCTGATAGCAAACATACTCTCGCGCATCAGTGGCGATGTTGATGCGATCTATCACATGAACCCGTAAAGTCTCACCTGAGAACCCGTAAAGTCTCACCTGAAGCCTAGCTCCAGGTTGCGCTATGCAGTTCGATTATGTGTAAAGCGACACTATGGCTCGCTTTAGCGCGTTATTTACTTCTTTTCTTTTTGATCCATCTGACCAGACTCAATCCCTCGTTTTGATTAACAAGGCGGATCATATCGTTGAAAAGGTTAGCGTCATTCGGAGGCGTATAGGGGTCGATCTCCTCTAGCCATGCAGAAATTTCTACAATAGCTGAATCAACTTCAAATTCTGCAGCCGCTTGCAGCAAAGGGGTCAACGCTGATGAATAATTCCATTTGCTACAAGGCCATACATCAGGCACCCGCTTAAAGATAAATTGCGGATGTGGCACATTTGCGTATTCAAGATGATGGATAAGACCTGCGTAGTGCAGCGGATATGACGATTGAACGAAATCCACTATCTCTTTAGATGCACGTGTGCTCGATAGGACATTTGTACGCGCGCCCCATCGCAACTCCAGTTCTTTATCAACGACTTGATATGGGCACCTGTTGTTCCAATGGGGCCAACCTCCCGTACTGATCCAGCGATCAGTCGAAGAGACTAATTCTTTCCCCCAAAAGCACTGACACACCCCGTGTTGCTCTCGGAGAGCGCTTCGTGCCTGACGCATCTTGAGAACATAAGGCGGTGGAACACTCTCATATCCGGTTACTCTTTTGTAGAAATCAAAGATTGTCCAAAACGGTGTACCTGCACTGAGGCGCCGTAACTCGCTCTTTACTTCGTCTGAGAAATGCCGGATGTCGACATCCCATATCACTTCGCTTTGTTTGACGAGCATATCGAGTATGGATGGCATTGGCTCCAGCCATTGTAATTGCCCAAGATCGTATAGCTCTTTTGGGAGTGAGGGATTGTCCCAACTAGTGATGAAAGAAAAAGAGCTGGCTGCCTTGCGAGCATAGTCGGTCCACATTTGGAGCAACGAGATGTAATCGTTTTCCCTTTCTTGCTGCATCACCATGTCGCCGTCGTCAGTGAGAGGCCACCCCTGACAATTTGACTGCAGTAATTTAGCTAAAGTATGCGCCCTCATCTGCGCCTTTGTAGTCCCCTTTCGATCGGTTGGGACCAAGTCCAGCGTTGTCAGATGAATTGGACAACGCTGGATCCAAGGAAGCTCATGAAGGTAGCTATGGTAACCAAGAGCGATACAGTGGCGGCAATACCTTACATGGTCTGTGGAAAGTACTTCGCAGTAACTAGATAATCGGATTGATATCGAAGGGATAAAAAGCGCTTGGACCGATGCGATGTCTTCTCGAATTAAGTTAGCAATACGTTCAAAATCAGCTTGTTGCAATCCGCCTTCTTTACCCACTTTATATCCAAAAAAGTTCTCAAAGTCTTTCAATGTGAGTTTGTTTAATGCGCAAAATGACGCAGTAAATGACAAAGTAGACTCATGGTTGCGAAGCCTACCTCGCCACCAATTGAGAGGTGGATAGGTCGAACTGGTGCGGTCTACATTTTCAGCAATCCTATGTCTAGAAATTGCTCCCGGACCCGCAAGAGCTGTCGTCTGATCCATCGCAATCTCCTCGTCCGTCATGCTGCGCGAGTAATAGCTTGCATGTGTGCCGAAAATCCTCGTTCGGAAATAACCTGAAGCCATGACTCATAATTCGTCACCTCTTCCCACTCATGTCCGTTTGCCAATCGCCATAATATTTCTTCGACTGACAGCGCCACGTGTTTCATTGGAATTTCTATTTCGATTTTTTTTGAAGTAAAAAAATTGCGCACATCCTCAGGAATAAGATCTTCAAATGCCTGCCACGCAACTTCTGCACACTGCGCTAACCGATGCCCGCGTTTAAAGTCTTTCTCTGCAAAATAGTGCAAGTAGGACTTGCCTGATCCCTTGGGCCATTCGGACTCCTGATCATAGCCTTCGAGTACAAAACGGAATTCATCTAGTCCACGTAAACCATGAAACTTGGAATGCAAGACGAAGAATCTTGCAGCAATATGGATATTGCCGGACTTGGCCAAGTAATCATGCTGATAGCCAATTTGTTGTGTGCCTACCGAGAACACGCTGAGACGGTACCCTGCATGATCTAAGGAGTTCTGTAATCCTAAAAGCCAATGCCACTCACGTAAGGTGACATCTTGAGCCTCATCGATGAGTAATACAACGTAGTTGCTATTCGCAGCTTTCGCTAAAGAAATCATCCTCTCGCGAAATAGCGCTCGCAGAGTCGCCCGGTTTCCGTTTTTGCTTACGCCGGCAAAACAGAAACGTGAGCTGATTAAAAGCTCCTTCCAGAACCATGTTTCGCTGACTTGCATATCTGGAAGGCGTATCCAGGTTACAAGCGGAATTGAACATTTAAAGCGTTCTTCAAGTGCAGCATGCACATACCATTTCACGCCACGAGATTTGCCAAAACGCGATGGTCCAAAGATGTACCCCCCAGACTCCATGCATTGGACCCATTCCCCGATCGTATCGATCAACTCACTGATTGGTGGCGTGTAGACCGCGTATTCCTGCGTGGCAATCGGATGATCTGACTCAATATGGGAGGGCCGAGTAAAACGCATGACGGACTCCTGGCGCAATGTTCAGTGATTTGCCGCTTTACGCGGTGCCGGAAGTGGGCGCTTTTTTTCACCCGCTGCGTGTCGTTCCAATGGCGAGGAACTCTCACCAGATAAATCATTTCTTGCTAAGCTTTGAGCCGATTGACGCTCTTTGGCAAGCTCGAGCATGGAGCGGCCAGTGATTGATTCCGCAACTTCCGTCAAAATACGACGTGCCTCCATATAAGCAGGGTGAACAGGTAACTTTTTATTTTTCTGATCTTCACAAAACTGAATAAACAGTTCAACCGCATCGTGACCAGCTGATGCCCGGATCTTTCCCGAGGACACATAGGATGCCACAGCATTTCTAACCTCAATGCTGTGAGGTAATTTGTTCCATGGAGGGGCAACATGCAGTAAACCTAGTGACTGGCCATTTTCAGTAGAGGCGCGCACGAGTCTGACATCGTCTTCGATATGCGCTACCACCCAAATTTTCTTACCAACGAGGTCATGGCGTTGGCCGAGAGTGTCGCTAGTGTAACGCCCATGGGCAAAATTAATAAAAGGACGTCTCCCGACTTTGTAGCCACCGTGAACCGTGCAGAGCTTGCGAAAACTGAGCAGATCACTAACTGTAGTTTGATCAGCATATCGGAACGGGCGCTCTGGATACATTGCTCTAAACTGCAAGTATTCGAGCGGTGAGCGTCCCCCCAGGCTGTTATGTGGCTGAGCGTTGTAGTTCGCGATGAGAACAGCCAGTAGCTCATGTGCGTATTCATATTGAAACTGGCTTGTAAGTGCTACTGCTTTTGGATCGCGTCCACGTTTTTTCTTCGGTTCTGCACCAGTCGTGTTCGAAAGCTTCTGAAAACCGTACGTACTGAGCCTACGAAAATACGTTTCAATGAAGGGGCGGTCATCTTTGCTACGCCGCGCTGAATAACCGCTACTTGGATCAATGAGCTCTGAACCTACCACGTCACGGAGAACCTCTTTGACATGTTTGCATGTCTCAGCCAACGCGCCATCGACGCTGGTTTGATCCCAGCAGATGCCCACAAAATCTTCTGATACTCCGGATGGCAGATTCGCGTTCTGGCGATACCCTTCATCACTAAAACTGATAATCGGACGTTTGTATCTTGTTAGAGCCATTTTTATAGCTCTCAAAACATCTACTTTTGATACTTCTTCTCGCATACTCAGGTGGTAGCCAATCACGTTTCGCGACATGACCTCTATAATTACAACTACCCACAGACGATGAACAATCTTCTGAAGATATCCCCCACTTGGTTGAGGAATCAGAACACTGAATATTCCATCAAGTTTGTGCCCGTCCATTTCAACGCGTTCGAAGAGATGGGTAATGGGGCGTTTTGTACCATCTCCCGTCATCAGTTTTTTCTTAGCATCAGGTCCGCCAACAACTAATGCGGCTTCCACCGGATTTTGATCAAGTAGCCTTTTGATGTATTGGCAGATCGATACGTAACCACGATTATGTGTATTGAAGGGCCAAGCATGCTTTGCCTCGTAGCCTAGGGTTCGCAGCTCTTCTAATAGCCAATTCCAGTGATTAATTCGACCACGTTTAAGATGCGACAGACTTGTGACGCGTCCAGCCGAGAGGACTCGCTTATCGAATCGATGACGTAGTTCAGGGTGTGTTAGGAACAGTGTCGTCAAAGCGCCTGCACCACCCTTCCCGTATTTGTCGATACAGACTTGATGCTTGCGACGATAAGGTCGAATTCGTTCCCAAGGAACCAATGCACGCCATCCCCAAACTTCACCGTCACTATGAACAGCCAAACATCGTTCTTTTAATAAACGGTAAGTTTGCGCACCGCCTATGCCTGCCTTATCCTTAATCTGTTCGGCAGACGCACCATCTAGATAAAGATTGATCGCATGTTTACGAGAGAAGTACCTTTTTTTGTCGATCCCCTCAAGTGCGCCCTCATCTGGATACTTCCAGTCAGCAACATTAAGTTCATCGCGAGTCATACGATGGGTATTTTTAGGCACATCTGTACTCCTTGAAAGAAGCAAGGCCACCCCTGTCTATGAACTATACAAAATTATTTAAAAAGGTGAAGGATGTACTGGTTTTATTTAATTTTTAGAAAAAAAATGTTGTAAATGAAAAAATTAAAAATCCATATGAATCAAAGAGATAGCAGATTCTTCAATTTACAAATTTAGTTATTCATACGCTGGCCCATCTCATGCCACACCGCTCTTGCCGCCAATCAGCGATTCAACACGCGCCGTCAATGCATCCGTTGCAAATGGCTTGGTCAAAATCTGCATGCCGGCTTCGAGATCGCCATGATTGAGAACGGCGTTCTCCGCGTAACCCGTGATGAACAAAACCGGCAGATTCGGGCGTTGCGCCCTGATCGCATCTGCCAGTTGTCGCCCGTTCAATCCATTTGGCAAGCCGACGTCGGTAATCAACAAATCGGGCTGTAAATCCAGTGCCATGAGTTTCAGTGCCGATGGACCGTCCTCTGCCTCGATCAACCGATAGCCAAGATCCTTGAGTATTTCCGCTGAAACGGTACGCACCAAAGGCTCATCGTCCACGATCAGAATTGTCTTGCGCTCACCAGCTGCGGCAACGGCTGCAGCCAGCTGTACGTTGTTCTCAAGACTTTCCTCGCCTTCGTAGCGTGGCAGATAGATGCAGATTCTCGTGCCTTGTTCCGGTTCGGAATCGATGTGTGCCGTACCGCCGGACTGACCGGCGAAACCGTAGACCATGGACAATCCCAGACCGGTGCCTTGACCAACCGGTTTGGTCGTGAAGAAGGGATCGAACGCGCGTGCAACGACATCCTTGCTCATGCCAATGCCGGTATCGCTGACGCATAACGAGACATAGGCACCTGTACTTAGGCCAAGCTGGCTTGCCCGGGCGTCATCCAGATGACAGTTACTGCTTTCTATTGTGAGCGTTCCGCCGTCCGGCATGGCATCGCGAGCGTTGATGCACAGATTAAGCAAGGCATTTTCGAGTTGGCCGATATCGACAAAGGTGTTCCACAGGTCGCTGGCAGCACTCATCCTGATCGCAATCGACGGGCCAACACTGCGGCCGATCAGTTCGGTCATGCCGGCGACGATATGGTTGGGATTGGCTGGTTTAGGATCAAGCGTTTGACGGCGCGAGAACGCCAGCATGCGCTGTGTCAGACTTGCTGCACGCTTGATCGCCGATTGCGCGCCGCTGAGATGACGATCAACATCGGCCAGACGCCCTTGCGCCAGCCTGATTTTCAATAGCTCCAGACTGCCGTTGATGCCGGCCAGAATGTTGTTGAAATCATGGGCGAGGCCGCCGCTGAGCTGGCCGACTGCTTCCATCTTTTGCGATTGGCGCAATGCTTCCTCGGCCTTGAGAAGCGCCGAGGTGCGCTCTTCGACGCGTAATTCCAGCGTTTCATTGAGTGCGCGGAGGGACGCAATGGCGTGATCACGCTCCGCCTCGATGGCGCGGCGCCCTTCCATATCGATCAGAACGCCGGGAAACTTGCTTGGTGCCCCATTGACGTCCAGATCCACACGGCCATTCGCTTCCAGCCAGTAATAACGACCATCGCGCCGTTTCGTCCGATACTGATGCGCATAGGGCCCGCCTTGTGCCAGTGCTTTAGTGATGGCAGCTAACAGACCTTCCCTGTCTTCCGGATGTACCGTTTCGATGATTTTTTCCAGCTTGACGCCGGTACGTGGCTGCTCGGGATCAAGGCCAAAAGCGTTTGCGAATCCTTCGTCGATATTAAACTGATCCGCGGGGACGTCCCAAAGCCAGGTACCAATAATGGCACCTGCCGCCAACGCAAGTTGTACGCGCTGCACGTTTTCACGCAAGGCGGTTTCAAGGCGAACGCGCGCGGTGACGTCACGAAACAGGACAGAGACCTGCCGCATTTCCGGCGAACCGACCCTTGTTGCAGCCACTTCGATATGCCGCTTAATGGCGACGAATTCCTGCTCGAAGCGAACCGGCTCACCAGTTTGCAAAACCTTGCCATAGATAGCGAGCCATGTGTCAGGGTTGTCCGGTTCAATCTCACGCAGGCGTTTGCCAATAATGTCGCTGATGCCAGTGTGGCGCTGATAGCCGGAGTTGGCTTCGATATGCACATAGTCGCTCAAGGGACCGTGCGGACCATCGATGAATTCGATGATGCAAAAACCGTCATCGATCGCCTCGAACAGGGCCTCACGCTGGATTCGGTTTAGCGCGATCTCTTCTTGCAATGTGCGCTGGTTGGATGACTTGGATTCAATGGTCACGACAATATCGGCTTGGACAGGAAAAATGGCAGCGATCAACAGAGCATCCATTGTGGCGGATAAATGCTCAGGTAACGCATCCGTATAAAAATAAGATCCACGATAAGGCAATTGATTCCCACCTTGCGGTTTTGTCGCGCCAGGAGCGCAAAGGCGGCATGCGATATAGTGTCGGTCTGTTCAAAGCGCCTCTTTTTGCCATGAAATACCCACTGCTCCGATCTTTTGCCGACTTGCTGCCGGAGCTTGGTCAGTACGACGCCATCATTGACGTCCGCAGTCCGCTTGAGTTTGCGGAAGATCACGTACCCGGTGCAATCAATTGCCCTGTCCTGAATAACGAAGAACGCATTCGCGTCGGTACACATTATCGTCAGGTCGGTGCGTTTGAGGCGAAAAAGCTCGGCGCAGCGCTGGTCGCAAAAAATGTCGCCCAGCATATCGAAATGCTGTTTTACAGTCATCCACAAAGCTGGAAGCCTTTGGTGTACTGCTGGCGCGGCGGCAACCGCAGTGGTGCCATGGCGCATATTTTAGCCAAGGTCGGCTGGCCCGTGACGCGCATTGATGGTGGCTACAAGGCTTATCGCTCGCATGTAAACACAGAGCTGACTTCCCTGCCCGCCACATTTCATTATCAGGTTTTGTGCGGACCAACTGGCAGTGGCAAGAGTCGTCTCTTGCGCACGCTCGTGCAACAGGGCGCACAGGTGCTGGACCTGGAACAGCTGGCCAATCATCGCGGTTCGGTGCTGGGCAATGTTCCAGATAGTGAGCAACCATCGCAAAAATGGTTTGAAACGGGTATCTGGCATGCCCTGCGTCAGTTTGATCCCGACAGGCCCGTCTTCATCGAGGCGGAAAGCAAGAAAGTTGGAAAATTGCGCGTGCCAGATAGTTTGATGACATGCATGCGCGCCTCGGCCTGTACGGTAATTGCCTTGCCACTCGCTGATCGCGTGCATTTGTTGCTGGACGAGTATGCACATTTCGTTCAGGATGCCGCGCATCTGACGCATCAGCTCGATTTGCTGGCGCCACTACATGGCAAGGATCGCATTGCGCAGTGGCGAATGCTGGCAGAATCCGGCGAGATGCCCAAACTTGTTGAGGCGCTGCTTGCAAGCCATTACGATGCGTTATACGCTCAGTCCGTCAAACGCAATTTTTCCGAACTTGGTTCCGCAACCATGCTTCCGCTGGCTGACGGCTCGACACAGACTTTTGAACAAGCGGCAGCACAATTGATCGCTACCGCAACATAAGAACGCATAACATCAAGTTGCCGCGCCACGTGGTACGCATTTTCACAGGATAGACATGGCAGATATGCACGCATCCGGTATTCGGTTGACCGGTTTCTCTCACGGTGGCGGCTGCGGCTGCAAAATTGCGCCGGGCGTTTTGCGCGATATTCTCAAGAACACTGGCGGCTTTCCGATACCGGAACAACTGATGGTCGGCATTGAAACGTCTGACGATGCCGCCGTCTACAAGCTCAATGACGAGCAGGCACTGATTGCCACGACCGACTTCTTCATGCCGATCGTCGATGATCCGTTCGACTTTGGCCGCATTGCTGCGACCAACGCGATTTCGGACGTGTATGCGATGGGTGGCACACCCATCATGGCGCTGGCACTGGTCGGTATGCCCGTCAATCAGTTACCCGTTGATGTCATCGGCCAGATTCTGCGCGGTGGCGAGTCGATTTGTGCCGAGGCCGGCATCCCGATCGCCGGTGGTCACACGATTGATTCGGTCGAGCCGATTTATGGTTTGGTGGTGCTTGGGCTGGTGCATCCGTCCCGCGTCAAACGCAACGGCGGTGCGCAAGCAGGCGACGCACTCATTCTCGGCAAACCGCTTGGCGTTGGCGTCCTCTCGGCAGCACTGAAGAAAAATCTGCTGAATACCGACGGCTACGCGGCCATGCTTGCCAATACCACCAAGCTCAACACGCCAGGCAAGAAGCTTTCTGAAATGTCAGCCGTTCATGCCCTTACCGATGTGACCGGCTTTGGTCTGCTCGGACATACGCTGGAACTGGCACGCGGATCCAACCTGCATGTGTGCCTTGATTTATGCGCCATTCCGCTGCTGCCGCAAGTACAGGCATTGGCAGAAAAAGGCTGCATTACGGGCGCATCCGACAGAAACTGGAATGGCTACGGGAACGAAGTTGACCTGCCGCAATCCATTACTGCGGTACAGAAAGCCTTGCTGACCGATCCGCAAACGGCTGGTGGCTTGCTGGTTGCCTGTGCACCGGACGCCGTCGAGCAAGTACTGGCCCTGTTCCGCGCCGAAGGTTTCGCCGATGCTGCGGTGATCGGCCATCTCCAGCAAGGGCCGGCTCGCGTGCAGGTTGCCTGATTCATTCAACGGGAAGACTACAAAAACAAGAATTCAGTCTTCGGATGGATACATCCGATCAAGCGGCACAGCAGCACGAGGCCGCATCAGCAAGAGCGCCATACGATCAATTTCTCTACAACCATGAGGTGTTACATGATTCGTCTATCTCTGCCCAAGTTTTCCACCCTCCTCGCTTCGGTACTGGCAACTGCAGTCATTGGTGCGACCGGCATGGCACATGCGCAGCAGGTCTTGCGTGTGTCTGCGATTCCTGATGAGTCGCCGACAGAGCTGCAGCGAAAGTTCAAGCCATTGGGTGACTACCTGGCACAGAAGACGGGCATGAAGGTCGAGTTCACCCCCGTGACCGATTATGCTGCGTCGGTGGAAGGCCTGATTACCAATAAACTCGACATGGTCTGGTTTGGCGGCTTTACCTTCGTGCAGGCAAATGTACGTAGTGGTGGCAAGGTCGTCCCATTGGTCCAGCGCGAAGAGGATGAAAAATTCCGTTCGGTTTTCATCACGACCAATGCCTCCATCCATAAACTCGAAGATTTGAAAGGCAAGACCTTCAGCTTCGGTTCCGAATCATCCACGTCCGGTCACCTGATGCCACGTTATTTTCTGCTGGCGGCCAAACTCAATCCTGATACAGACATGAAGCGTATCGCCTTTTCTGGCGCACATGATGCGACGGTGGCAGCCGTCGCGGGCGGCAAAGTCGATGCCGGTGCACTGAACATTTCGGTCTGGGAAAAACTGGTGGAAGGCAAAAAGGTTGATCCAGCCAAGGTACGTGTGTTCTACACCACGCCCGGTTACTACGATTACAACTGGAGCGTACGCGCCGACATGAATCCCGAAATCCGCAAGAAAATCACGGATGCCTTTCTTGCGCTGAATGCAGATACCCCGGAAGGCAAGCAGATTCTGGAACTGCAGCGCGCCACCCGTTTCATTCCGACCCGCGCAGAAAACTACAAGGATATCGAAGCGGCAGCACGTAATGCCGGTCTGTTGAAGTAAGTCTCATCTTGTAAACCTGTCCGCTTGTCTTGAAGGAGGCAGGCGGATGGAAGCCTCGTCATGACCATTCTGCTTAAATCCGTGTCCGTCCGCCATGATGGCGCAGCCTCCTCCGCGTTTGCCTTGCGCGAGTTGACGCTTGCCATCGCGCAGGGTGAACAGGTTGCGCTCATCGGTCCTTCCGGTGCGGGAAAAACCAGTTTGCTGCATACGATGGCATGCGCACTCAAGCCTGCTCAGTCACAGGCGGAGGCGCAATTTCTTCTTTATGGGCTAGATCCCTGGCAGTTATCCAGTACAGAACGGCATGCATTGCGCGCCAAGCTCTTTCTGGCGCCACAAACACCGCCACTTCCGCCACGCCAGCGGGTGGTCAACGCCGTACTGGCGGGTGCCTTGCCGCAATGGAGTCTGTGGCAAGCCATGCGTTCTCTGATCAAGCCGATCGATCCGGCACGCGCTTACGCAGCACTATCCAGATTCAATCTGCAGGACAAGTTGTACGCGCGTGTGGACCGTTTGTCAGGCGGCGAACGTCAGCGCTGTGGCATGGCACGCGCACTGATTTCTTCTGCCGAGATGTTTCTGGTCGATGAACCATTATCGGCGCTCGATCCGACACTCGCTGTCCAGACGCTCGAAGTCTTGCAGGCGGAGGCGCGTACGCGCCATGCCACATTGATTTGCAGCTTGCATCAGGTGGAGCTTGCACGTGCGCATTTTCCGCGCGTGATTGGCCTGCGCGATGGACGGATTGTTTTCGACGCAGCCAGCGATCAGATCAGCGATGCTGACATCGCCGCTTTGTATCGCAATCGCCGTGACGACGCGCCGGTGCAGGAGACTTCTGCCCAAGCAGTGGTTACGCTGGTTCCGCGTTGCTAAACCAGGCTGCCATGACTTTCTCTAGCATGCCTGAACGCGATCCGGCCTGGAATGGCAGGATCACCGCCTGTCTGATCGTGCTCGTCATCCTCTGGCCGATGCTGGTCATGGCCGAGTTCAAGCCCTGGATTCTGCTCGATGCGCAAAGTCTGGGCGCGACCTGGCAGTTTCTGAGCACGTTTTTTCCGCCTGCGCATTCGCTCGAATTTCTGGAAATGGTGTGGCAAGCCACGTGGGAAACCATTGCCATGGCAACAGCCGGCATGACACTGGCATTGCTCGGTGCGTTTCCGATGACCCTGATTGCGACCGAACGCTTGTCCATTTCGCGTCTCGGTACGGGACGTATTGCCATCTGGGCGATGACAATACGTCAGGCGGTGCGCTGGATACTGATTTTGCTGCGCAGTGTGCCCGAGCTGGTTTGGGCGTTACTGCTTGTACGTATTGTCGGCCTTGGTCCGACCGCCGGCGTGATTGCCATCGCACTGACCTATTGCGGGATGCTTGGCAAAGTCTATGCAGACATTCTTGAATCATCGGATGCGGCAGCCTGCGACAACCTGCTGCGCAATGGCAGCGGACGGCTCGCGGCCTTTTTCTATGGCGCACTGCCCTCTTCTGCCTCCGAACTGGTTTCCTATACGGTCTATCGCTGGGAATGCGCGATTCGCGGCTCGGTCGTCATGGGCTTTGTCGGCGCAGGCGGTTTGGGCCAGCGCATGGATGAGTCGATGAAGATGCTGGCTGGCGACGAACTGGCAACCATGCTGCTGGTATTTATTCTTTTGGTGGCTTGCGCCGATGGCGTTTCCGCCATGCTGCGACGGAGGCTGGCATGAGCGATCAGATATCGCTTCCCGTCGCGCCACGCATGCGTACATCGACCAAGGCATTACTGATCGGTATCGTGTTGCTGGTGATTGCCAGCTTTGTGTCCTTGTCATTGAAATGGCAAGCCTTCTTCAGCAAGGAAGCGATCGACACCACCATCGAATTTCTGCGCGGCTTTTCGCCACCGGAGATGGCTACGCCCTTTCTTGCCCGTATCGCAGAAGCCACATTGGAAACCTTGGCGATGTCGGCAATCGGTACCCTGCTGGCGGCCTTGTTCGGCATGTTGTTATGCCTGTTTGCCAGTGGACGGTTCGGTCTCGCGTTGCGACTGATCACACGCGGCATATTGAATGTGTTGCGCTCCATCCCGGAGCTCGTGTGGGCAGCGATTCTGCTGATTGCCGCCGGGCTGGGTCCATTTGCCGGTACGCTTGCACTGGCAATCCATACCACGGGTGTACTCGGACGTTTATTCGCCGATACGCTGGAAAACTGTCCGCCGCATTCTGAAGACACCTTGCGGCTGAATGGTGTTCGACCAAGTGCGGCTTTTCTCTATGCCACGTTGCCGCATTGCAGCCCGCAGATGATGTCGTACGTGCTCTATCGCTGGGAAAACAATATTCGGGCGGCAGCGATCCTTGGGGTGGTTGGTGCGGGTGGTCTTGGGCAAATGCTCAAATATCATCTGTCCTTGTTTCAGATGCATCAGGCAGCGACCGTCATCATCGCCATGCTTCTGCTGGTTTGCGTGGTCGATGCAACGAGTTTTGCATTGCGGCGTAAGATGACGCGATAGGCATTCTTTTTTACGAACATGAGCAAGACATCACATTGGGATAAGGTTTATACCGAAAAGGCGCCTGACACTGTCAGTTGGTATGCGCCGCATCTGGACAAATCGCTGGCTCTGATTGAGCGCACAGCTGAATCGAAGGATGCCGCGATTATCGACGTCGGCGGTGGCGAGGCGACGCTCATCGATGACCTGCTGGCACGCGGTTATCGCGATCTGAGCATGCTGGATATTTCGCAGGCAGCCATCGATGGTTGCAAAAAGAGGCTCGGTGACGCGGCAGATCGTATTTCCTGGCTGGCGGCAGATATCACACAGATAGAACTACCGGCGCAACGCTATGACATCTGGCATGACCGTGCCGTTTTTCATTTCCTGACCGAGGCATGGCAACGCGAAGCCTATGTGCGCCAAGTCATTCGCGCCATGAAACCGGGAGGCAATGTGATTGTGGCGACGTTTGGCCCGGAAGGTCCACTGAGTTGCAGCGGACTGGAAACCGTGCGCTATGACAGTGACGGGCTGCATGGTGAGTTTGGCGAGCGCTTCAAGCTGGTGGAAAGTGCGATCGAACTGCATGCAACCCCGTTTGGATCGACCCAGCAATTTTTGTATTGCTACTGCAAGGTCGCCTGATCGGCTCCGATGGCTGCTACGTTCGGGTGCTGCCATGAAATAGTGGCGGAAGGAAGCGGGAGTCGAACCCACCCGGCGACGCGTGGCGCCACCAACCGGGTTTGAAGCCCGGCCGCCCCACCAGGGACGATTTCCTTCCTTGTTCTTCTCAGCCCTGCTTCTGAAACAGGATACTGCCCGGGCGCAGCAAATGTTCATCGCCGACGCGCCGCAAAAAACCGATACGATCAAAAAACTCCAGAATCTGAATCGCGCGCTTGCGCCCCAGCCCTGTTGCATCACGATACCTTGCTGCCGTGACCTTGCCATCCGTCGCACCAATCTGCTTCGCCAGATCAGCCAGTTGCTGTACGACATCAGGATGATAATAAAGGTCCTTCACGATTTGGTATACCTCGCCCGCCTTCGCCATGCGAATCATGACATGACGTACCTGGGTCTCGGGCAGGTTGCTGCTGCTGGCAATATCACGCACCCACGGCGGATCGAAACGCCCTTCGCGTAACAACGGCAAGGTTTTCTCGCTGACGATTTTTTCCGCCGCCAGCAACTGTACGCCGTGCGCAGGCAAATGTACAAAGCCGTTGCGCTCCTGTACCACCTTGTGCGTGACCAGGCGCTGCACCAATCTCTGCCATAACGCGTCCGGCATGCGCGGAATCGCCAGCCTTCTGACACGTTGTCGATCCGGACCGATATCTTCGGGAAAACGCGCATGAAATGCTTCCAGCGTTTGCACGATTGCAGATTGGCTCTCGGATAAACGTGCTTGCGCAATGATCCATTGATTCTTCTCATCGGTCACCGCATCGGTAAGCGAAGCGGGATCGAATGGCCAGTCTTTCAATCCGGCACTGCGCAACCAATCACCGCCGTGAATCCCGAAGGCAGAAGATGCCAGCGATCCGGCGAATCGTACCGCCGGATCATCCTGTTCCTGCGATTTCAGAAAACGCAGACGCTCTTCGGTCTGACGGTACCGTGCAGGCGCCTGTGTATCCAACACCTTGCCGCCGGCAATCGTACGCGTAGCGGATGCATCACGCAGGATGAATCGATCGCCCTGCCATGCATGCATTGCTTGCTGCAATACCAGTTGCACCAACCCTGATTCGCCCGGTGCCAATGAAGCTTGTCCCAGAATCGCTACCGATGCCATGCAGTCCTGTGTCGCCAGATGCAGATGGACCTGGGTACCTGATCGCAGTACGTTCGCCTCCGTTGCTGCTACCTGCAACCAAACATCCATGCGCTGCGAACTCTGTGCGATTGCCGGATCGCACAAAATTTGCCCACGCTCGACCTTGCTACGATCCAGACCGACAAGACCGATTGCACAACGCTGCCCTGCATTGGCCTGTTCGACAGCGTGGTTGTGAACATGAAGGCTGCGAACACGATACGAATGATCCGGATCATGTGCCAAGCACAATGCATCGCCAATATGTACGCTGCCTTCCCCAATACTGCCTGCCACTACCGTGCCGACACCATCGAGCGTGAACACACGATCCAGTCCCATCCTGAAAGCAGCGTGTGTGGGAGCCGTGACATTGGTCACCTGGACCTGTGTCAGCAACAGGTTGCGCACGGCATCAATACCTTCACCGCTGATTGCCGATGCAGGCAGCACCGGGTAATCCTCGAGTCCGTGCAATGCAAGCAAATCAGTGACTTGCCTGATTCTTTCTTCCCGCAAGGCGGTGTCTGCCTTGTCGATCTTGGTCAGGATGGCTGCACCGCGCTGCACACCGAGTAAAGACAGTACGGTCAGATGTTCGATGGTTTGCGGCATGATGCCGTCATCTGCCGCCACCAGCAGCAGACCGAAATCGATGCCGCTTGCGCCTGCCACCATGGTACGCACCAGTTTTTCATGGCCGGGCATATCGACAAAACCGATCATGCCGCCTTGGTCAGTCGGCAGGTAGGCATAGCCCAGCTCAATCGTAATGCCACGTTTTTTTTCTTCCGGCAGACGATCACCATCAATACCGGTCAGTGCGCGTACCAGCGCTGTCTTGCCATGATCAATGTGCCCCGCTGTGCCGACAATCATGCGTGCCTCATGCGAGTTGCGTATGTAAGGCGTCGAGTTGGATCAGCACGTCCTCTGCCCGGTCCAGACAGCGGCAATCGAGCAATAAGCGATCGTCGGATACGCGACCTATGATCGGAACGGGCAAGCGACGCAAGGCTTCAGCCAGACCATCCAGTGCCGAGCCGGTACCACGCTTGCCAGACAGAATCGGCGCAATTGCCAGTCCGCTCGATGGCAGACGGTCAACCGGTAATGAGCCGGACCCAATCTGACTCGACGTCTCTTGCAAACTCACCGTGTAACGCCCTGCCAGCGCAGTCTGCAAAGGTTGCAGCAAGGTGGCCGCCATTTGTGCCACCTGCTCTTGTGATCGTGTCAGCCAGCGCAAGGTAGGCAGATCACGGGTCAATAATTCCGGTTGCAGATACAGCATGAGCGTTGCCTCAAGTGCTGCCAGCGGCAACTTGGAAAGACGCAAGGCGCGCTTCATCGGAAACTTGCGAATACGTGTAATCAGGTCACGTTCGCCGACAATCAAACCTGCTTGCGGGCCGCCGAGCAATTTGTCGCCAGAGAACGTTACAACGCCACATCCGGCGGATAACATCTCCTGCGGTGTTGGTTCGTGTGGCAAACCATACTGCGCCATGTCGACCAGCGAGCCGCTACCCAGATCAGTCACCAGCGCAACGCCATGTTCGCGCGCAAGCGGCGCCAACTGGGCTTCGGTTACCGATGACGTAAAACCCTGTACCGCGTAATTGCTGGTGTGGACTTTCATCAACATCGCCGTGCGGGAAGTGATTGCACGTTGATAATCGGCCAGATGCGTGCGATTGGTCGTGCCGACTTCCACCATGCTGGCACCGGCGCTTGCCATGACATCCGGCATGCGAAAGGCACCGCCGATTTCGACGAGTTCACCACGCGAGACAATCACCTCCTTGCCACCGGCCAGAGCTGCAATCGATAGCAGCACGGCAGCGGCATTATTGTTGACGACCGTAGCGGCTTCTGCACCGGTAATCTCGCACAACAATCCTTCGACAATACTGTCGCGATCTCCTCGACCGCCGCTGGTCAGATCGTATTCAAGATTGTTCGGCCCCTCCATCATCGTTGTCAGGTGACGGATCGCAGTCTCGGGCAATACCGAGCGCCCCAGATTGGTATGAATGACAGTACCTGTCAGATTGATGACGCGCTGCATGCGCGGCGTTAGCCGTGCATCAATGGCTGTTTGCAGTTTGAGGGTCAGAGATTCGGGTTGAATCTCTTGTACTGGCAAGGCATCCACCTTGATCTGCGTACGAAGTTGCTCTAACAGATGACGCGCATGATCAGCGACAAGCGTATGTCCATGCGTAACAATGAGTGCCTGTGTTGCAGGCAATCGCAGCAGCTTGTCGATCGAAGGCAGATCCTGGGGCCTTGCCTTCGAGCCGTGAACCACGGACTCTCCGGTCGTTGCCATTAGTGGCCTCCGCCGGGATCAGTCTCGGGAGCTTCCGGATCGCCAAACAACAGCATCAGATTGATGCCGTGACGTTGAAAACCTGCTTCGGACACCAGCAGATCCAGTGTTAATGAAGCCAGGTCATCGGCCACAGGTTCGACGACCTGATTGCGCTCCATGCGCACTATCTTCAGATAATGACCGCATTCGTCACAGGTCTCGGCTTCGATGGCTTCCTTCTTTGCTGCTGCAGAGCTGACCTCTTCTGCCTGCAAGGACTGGTAGTGAATCCCCTTCGTTCCTTCGCAATGCGTACATTTGATACGCACTACATGCCACTGCGCAGAACACAGGGAACAATGTACGTAACGGTAAGTGCCATCCGCATCAATGCGTGAGATGGATGCTGTCGGCAGACTGCCGCAGCATGGACAACGCGTCGCATCGTCCGTACGACCAAATGGTGCGGTACGATCCGCGCCGTGCGCCTTTTGCACGGCGGTGACCATGTGTACCCAATAAACCTGCAGGCCAGCGGCAATCAGCGGCGCTGCAGCCATGTCGAGCCCGAACATGATGTTGTTCAACAGACGATCTGCCTGCTGTTCAATTTCCTGATCGGTCAGTTGCAGGACATTGCGAATAACCGTGCCTGCGGCTTCTTGCGTTTGCATGGCAGGCAACATGCCTTCAAGCATCTTGCGCAACACGGCAATCCACTGCGGATCGCGCGGCCATAGCGGTGCAGGCAATGCAGGCTTGCCGGCCATAGCGGCAGCCTCCAGTGCGGCAGTGTCAGGCAGTGAAACGGTTGGGAACGATTGCAATGCGACGTGTTGCGCATGTGCGATATCGGCGGCGAATAGAAGAAAATCACGCATTGCGTGATCATGCGCCACCTGGCGCAGACGGGCTTCCCGCGAGGAAAACAAGTCGAACGCCTGCGGCAAGCGCAGGAATTCGACCTGATGTCCGGCACGGACCGCGATTTCTTCAGGGCTGAGCAGTCTGCTCGCTTGGCTGATAGTCATGCAGCGATTGTGCCCTCAAAGATCATTCTTTTCCAGTGATTTTCTTGTACCAGAGCGGATGATGTTTGCGCGCCCAGTTCTCACTGACGGTGCCACGTGTCATCGCTTGTACGGATCCCTTGACCCAGATTGCTGCATAGATGTGAATGATCACGCTGACGATCAGCAAGGTTGCAGCAATCGCGTGAACCAGTACCGCAATCCGGCGCACGACAATCGGGAACAGATCGGCAAACCAAGGGCGCCAGAACATGAAGCCTGTCACAAGCAACAGGATCAGACTGATGCCGAAAATCCAGAACACGATCTTCTGTCCGGCATTGTATTTGCCAACCGGCGGCATGGCATCCTCATCGCCTTTCAGCAGATCAGGTGAATGCTTGAGCCAGGCCGTATCTTCTCTGGTCCAGAAATTGTCCCGCCAGACCTGAAAGAACAGGAACACGAAGCCCAGCACCATCAACACGCCAAAGAACGGGTGCAGGATACGCGTCCATGAACCGCCACCAAACAAGGCACTGAAGAAGTACATCGAGGGATGGAAAATTGCCAGACCCGACAGGCCGGCGCAGATAAACAGGATGGCCACCGCCCAGTGATTCATGCGGGTGGCATCACCATATCGACGAATGCGTTTGGTCATGTCGGTCTCCTAGACGATGTCAGCATCGTTCTTGCGTCGCTCTGCAGCCAGACGCTCGGCTTCGCTTTTCTCTTCCTCGTCAGCGTGTGCATCCGCATCCAGCGGGCCAACCTTGATGTAATGGAAGAAACCAGCGAACGCCGCGCCGATCATGGCAGCAACGGCCAGCGGCTTGGCAGCGCCCTTCCACAACGCAACCAACGGGCTGATGGTCGGATTTTCCGGCAAGCCGTGATACAGCTTCGGCTGATCGGCATGTTGCAACACATACATCACGTGTGTGCCGCCAACGCCTTGCGGGTCATAGACACCGGCATTTTCGTAGCCGCGCTCCTTCAGATCGACGATCCTGTCAGCCGCATACTCATGCATTGCCTCTTTCGTACCGAAGCGAATTGCACCGGTCGGGCAAGCCTTCACGCATGCTGGCTCCAGACCGACTGTAACGCGGTCGGAACACAACGAGCACTTATAGGCCTTGTCGTCTTTCTTGCTGATACGCGGCACATCGAACGGGCAGCCGATCACGCAATTACCGCAACCGATGCAGTTTTCACTGATGAAGTCGACAATGCCGTTGGTATATTTGACGATCGCGCCTGGTGCCGGACAGGCTTTCAGACAGCCAGGATCTTCGCAGTGCATGCAGCCATCCTTGCGGATCAGCCATTCCAGTCGCGTGCCTTCATCCTTGACCGGCATTTCGACTTCGGAATAACGCATGACTGTCCATGATTCCGGCGTCAGATCACGCGGATTATCGTAGGTACCGTGCGTTTCGCCGACTTCGTCACGCAAGTCGTTCCATTGCATACAAGCGACCTGACATGCCTTGCAGCCAATGCAACTTGGCACGTCAATCAGTTTCGCCAGTGCCGGCGCATTACTACGCACCTGCGGCGTCGGCGTGGTGGTCGCCGAGCGCAGTGCGATATCGAGGGATTGTAGTGATGACATGTGCGTTCTCCCTTATGCCTTCTCGATGTTGACGGTGAACGACTTGTACTCAGGCGTGTTCGTATTGGCATCGCCAACGAACGGCGTCAGTGTATTGACCAGATAGCCTTTCTTGGCCACACCCACAAAGCCCCAGTGATTGGGCAAGCCCACGGTATCGATCTTCTTGCCATCCACATCCAGTTGCGGAATACGTTTGCTGACCACGGCAACACACTTGATGAAGCCGCGATTTGACGAGACCTTGACCCAGTCGCCATTGGCGATCCCCTTGGCCTTGGCCAGCTCTTCGCCGATTTCGACGAATTGCTGCGGCTGGATGATCGCCGAGGTCTTGACGTTTTTGGTCCAGTAGTGGAAATGCTCGGTCAGTCGATAGCTGGTCGCAACGTAAGGGAATTTATCCGGCTTGCCAAAAGCCTCCATGTCATTCTTGAAGACACGCGCTGCCGGATTGGCACGCGCCTTCGCATTGTTCGGATGCATTGGATTGTTGACCAATGGTGATTCGAACGGCTCATAGTGCTCCGGTAACGGACCGTCTGCCATGCCGCTTGGTGCGAACAGACGCGCCACGCCTTCCGACGTCATGATGAACGGCTGGACACGATCCGGATCATTTGGATTGGCATCCGGACGAATATCCGGAATATCCGAACCGCCCCACGTCGTGCCATTCCACTGCACCAGCTTACGTGTGGCATCCCATGGCTTGCCATCCGGCGCTGACGATGCGGCGTTGTACAGGATGCGGCGGTTGGCTGGCCATGCCCAGGCCCAGTTCAACGTCTGACCTATGCCCCACGGATCGGAGTTGTCGCGACGTGCCATCTGATTGCCCGCCTGCGTCCAGCTACCGGCATAAATCCAGCATCCGCAAGCCGTACTGCCATCGTCACGCAATAGACCGAAGCCGGACAACTGCTCGCCCGACTTTGCCAGCACCTTGGTTGCATCCTTCGGATCGAACACATCACCCAAGGCTTTGCCATTGAATTCCATGGCCAACTCTTGAGGCGACGGACTGTGTGGAATCTTGTACGGCCAGGTCAGATTCAGGATCGGATCTGCCCATGCACCGCCCTCCTTCTGGTAAGCGGTCTTCATGCGATGGAACAGATCACCGATGATCTCGGCATCACCACGCGCTTCACCCGGAGGTTCCGCGCCTTTCCAGTGCCATTGCAGCCAGCGACCGGAATTGGTCAGCGAACCATCTTCTTCTGCAAAACAGACGCAAGGCAGACGGAACACTGTGGTCTGGATTTCTTCCGTCTTGACGTCGTTGTACTCGCCATGGTTCTTCCAGAACTCGGCAGTCTCCGTCGCCAGTGGATCGATGCTGACCAGGAACTTGAGTTTGGACAGACCGGCAATGATCTTGCCCTTGTTCGGGAAAGAGCCGACCGGATTGAAACCCTGACAGATGTAGCCATTCATCTTGCCCTGATTCATCAGCTCGAAGGCCTGCAAAATGTCGTAAACCTTGTCCAGCTTGGGCAGATAATCGAATGCCCAGTTATTTTCTGCGGTCGCCGCATTTCCCCACCACGCTTTTTGCAAGCTGACGAAGAACTTCGGATAGTTCTGCCAGAAGCTCATCTGGTTAGGACGCAAAGGCTTGAGCGCGCGCGGCTTGTAGTAGGTTTCCAGATCCTGCTCGGCTTCGTTCGGCAGCGACAGGTAGCCAGGCAAGGAGTTGGACAGCAATCCAAGGTCGGTCAGACCCTGAATATTGCTGTGACCACGCAAGGCGTTCATGCCACCGCCTGCAATACCGATATTGCCGAGCAACAGCTGCATGATGGCCGCGGTACGGATCATCTGCGAGCCCTGGCTATGTTGTGTCCAGCCCAGCGCGTACATGATGGTCATGGCCTTGTTTGGCACTGCAGTCTCGGCAATCATGCTGCACACCTTAAGGAACTTGTCCTTCGGCGTACCGGTAATGCGACTGACCAGTTCCGGCGTGTAGCGCGAGTAATGCTGCTTCATGATCTGCAGCACGCAGCGCGGATTTTCCATTGTCATATCGACTTTGGCGAATCCCTGCTCGTCCAGCTCGTAAGCCCATTTTTTATTGTCGTAGCGTCGCTTGGTTTCGTCGTAGCCAGTGAACAGGCCATCCTCGAAGCCATAGTCCGCGCCGACAATAAACGTCGCGTTGGTGTAATGACGAACGTATTCCGTCTGAATCTTGTTATTGGACAGCAGATAGTTGAGCACACCACCGAGGAAGGCGATATCACTACCCGCGCGAATCGGCGCATAGTAATCGCTCATCGCAGCCGAACGCGTATAGCGCGGATCGACAACGATCAGACGTGCCTTGTTGTGATGCTTTGCTTCAATAACCCATTTGAAACCGCAAGGATGGGCTTCGGCGGCATTACCGCCCATGATAAGTACGAGATCGGCGTTTTTGATGTCAACCCAGTGGTTGGTCATCGCGCCTCGTCCAAACGTCGGAGCCAGACTGGCTACCGTAGGACCGTGTCAGACCCTCGCCTGATTGTCGAAGACGAGCATCCCCATCGATCTCATCACCTTATGGGTGATGTAGCCGGTTTCATTGGGAGATGCTGAAGCAGCCAGCATGCCGGTTGTCGTCCAGCGATTGACCAGCTTGCCGTCGTCGGTGCGGGCGACAAAATTGGCGTCGCGATCTTCTTTCATGAGCTTGGCAATGCGCGCCATCGCGGTGTCCCACGAAATGCGCGTCCACTCCTTGCTGCCGGGCTCGCGGACTTCCGGATACTTGAGGCGTAAAGGACTATGAACAAAGTCCAGCAGACCAGCGCCTTTCGGGCACAGTGTGCCACGATTGACCGGGTGATCCGGATCGCCTTCGATATGCATGATGCTGGCGGTGACGTTCTTGGCCTTATCGCCAAGGCTGTACATGATGAGGCCGCAACCTACCGAACAATACGGACACGTATTCCGTGTCTCCGTCGCGCGCGAGAGTTTGAATTGTCGCGTCTCGGCCAGCGCTTCCGTCGGCGAAAAGCCGAGCGCAACCAGGCTTGAGCCCATCAGGCCCGCCGTCGTCACGCGGAAAAACTGCCTTCGGTTCATGTCCATCTGATCACCTCCTTGAATAAAGCGTTTCTTTTGAACGCGTCGTATTGAAAACTGGCGAGACCGCAAGGTAACAGGCTCGCTTCATTCTCCCTACTTGCTTGGCGTCGGGCCATTTCCATCCCCACCTGTGCTGGCTGGCGAATCCGTCTTGGAAGCGCCCTCGTCATCCTGGTGGGTACTGCTCACGCCACCAATGGCTGTACCGCCATCCGCCGGTCCGGAACCGGGAACGGCATCAGGTAACGTGCTGGGTGCGGGGGTAATGGAATTGGAACTGGATGCAGCATCAGCCGCCGACGGCGTACTGGCTGGCGATTTACTGTCGCAGGCAGCGAGAGCAAACAGTGCGAGCACGAGACTCGTATAGGTGTACAGCTTATTCATTGGCTATCCCGAACGTGATGTGAAACATCTAATTCGCCCCCAATGTTGGGGTTTGGCTATTTTTAATATAACAGGCATATCGGCAAGGTTCAATGCGCTTTGCACCAAAATGTGCATGAAAGAAATTGAACCTGCCCTGTTTGTAAGCATCACGTAAGTCAGCAAGCTTGCCTGACGAAGCGATGCATATCACTACGAACTGGACATGCAGTAGGGAAATTAGTTCTTGAGAGAAGAGCGAAAGGCAGGCTATTCGCGGATTTCAATATCGATCGGCTTGAAGGAGTGATTATTGGACATTTCCGCCGAACAGGCCGTGACACCAGCGATCAGATCCATTTCTGCGCGCAGCTCAATGAACTGACCCGCCTTGGACAAAGGTGGTCCTATCGTCAACTCGCCGTCGGGCGCAACCACCACATTCATGAAAATATTAAACGTAGTGGGAATGCGATCGGGCGCGATACCGAACGGTGCCAGATTATTGACAAGATTCATGAAACAACTCGGATGCGGCTCATGATTACCGTAGATGATCTGGAAAGTCTCCGGGCTGCATGGCGTCAGAAGGAAATCGTGCCGCCCGACCTGATCTTCCAGAATGGTGAACATTGGATTGCTGCGGTTGGAATACAGAATATGGCCGGTGGTGACATAAATCGTATTGGCATAATCAATCGTTCTGCCCGAAGACAGCACTTCATCAAGATCATCTTCCCGAAATGCCATGAGGTCGGAAACCTGCTCTCCCATCGGATCAATCACGCGCAGTATCTGCCCGCGTTTCAGTCGAAAAGCCGTACCACTTTGTCGCTCGATATGGCGACATTCCAGCGTATGTGAATGTGTCATCAGTCTTTCTTTCCCGATTCAAAAGCCTTTTTGCTGAATGGACACTTCCATTCCTGTTCGACTACCCTGCCCGCGTACTGACGGGCATCCGACATGGTGCCGTACTCGCTCAGGCTTTGGTTTACAAATCCCTGCAGCTTCTCCTCACGCGATCGGATCACTTGTTGCATGCGTTCAAAACGCCCTTCCTTGCGCAGCCTTTCAAACTGAGCATGGAGATTGAACACGAGTGTCGGCCAGGCAAAGCGGCGTGTATAACGTGATGCCGCCGGATGCATACCGACGACGAAAAAGCTGTGTTCGGAAAAGCTGAAGGCAAAATGCGGATTGTCCGGATCATCGCTTACCGCCGGATCCCAGGCGTGCAAAGGTGCATCGATTTCATGCAGTTGCTGTAATTGCTGCCAAAGCAATTGCTCAAATTGCTGTTCCGATTCGATGATTGGATTCGAAAAGGTTGCGACAAAAGTCGAAAATTCGCCATTCAGTTGCGGTTGTTCCTGTAGGAAGTGGAACAGATCATGTGCCAGCCCCGCCGTCGCTTTTTTGCTGCCCAATTTGTCGTAATGGCCGATGCGATAACCTCCTTGCTGAATGGCAGATTTCGCGCCCACGCAGGAAAACTGTGGATTCAATACCAGCGAACGGAAGGAATCATGGATGAAATCAAGCAATACCTCCGGCTTTTCATTCAACTCGTCGCCAGCCACCAGTTTCTTGTCAATAAATGCCGCGTAATTGCTACTTTCGATCGCGTCTCTGCTATCGAAGGGATTTTTCTGTCTTGATAATGTCTCGCTCTGCATTCTTTTCACCCGAAATAGTCGATGAAATCAACATAAACGATGACGAAGGGCGATGGATATCGGACAACTTCCGCAATCGATGTAGGGCTTCATGAAGCTGCGAGATGAATATCTGGCCAGCCGTTCGTTTGCGAAAATTGACACCGCATGCGGAGGATTTCGTGCTGTAATGCCTGGGCTGACCAGTCAGCACAAAAACAACCAGAATTGCACGGAATGAAAGGGATTTCACCATGAAAAAATTGCTTGGAATTTCCGCTTTATTGCTACCAATGCTTCTTTCTACGGCGCATGCCGAGACAGAGCAGCAGCAAAAAATGACAACCTGCAACAAGGAGGCGACCGGTTTGAAGGGAGAGGAACGCAAGGCATTCATGAAAAGCTGCCTGAGCAAACCAAAGGTCTCCGAGGCACAACAGGCGCAACGCGACAAGATGACAGCCTGCAATGCACAAGCCAAAGATAAGAAAGGTGACGAACGCAAGGCATTTATGAGCACCTGCCTCAAAGGTAACTGACGCAAGCTTCAACAGCAGCATGATCGAGCCCGCAACTTGCGGGCTTTTATTTTGCTCCGCTTACGTGCGTGAGCGCATAAAAGCAGCATGACGATACATGCTAGAGTGAAGTCTCTATCAACGGACTAAAGTGAGCAAAACCATTGATCCCGAGTCGCCGTATTGTTGTCATGGGTGTTTCCGGCTGTGGAAAGAGTGCAATTGCCAAACTTCTGGCTGAACGATTGTCGTGCGATTTTATTGAAGGCGATGACGCACATTCGCAAGAAAATATCAGCAAGATGTCTGCAGGCATCCCTCTCACAGATGCTGATCGTCATGACTGGCTAATCACACTCAAACAGACTTTGCGGCATCATGCCGCTGCGGATATGAGCGTTGTCCTCACCTGTTCTGCACTCAAACGTCGCTATCGTGATTGTTTGCGCGAAGGTGATCCGCAAGTATTCTTCGTCCATCTGCATGGCGACCACGATTTGATCGTACAACGCATGCAATCGAGAAATCGACACTTCATGCCCTCGACCTTGCTCAACAGCCAGTTTGCTGACTTGGAACCCTTGCAAGCCGACGAACATGGCATCGTACTGGATGTAAAACACTCCCCAGACGAACTGGTAGAGCAAGCCTTCAACGCGTTAAAGGTTGTCCTTGTTTAGGTTGCGTTAAAACCAATCCATTGAGCAACGCCGCATGAAAGCGGTCTGCCTCCTGAATTTGTGGCGAGTGTCCCAGATACTCAAACTCGATCAACTTTGCATTGGGAATCGCAGCCGCTGCCGCCTTGCCCAATGCAGCGTAATTACCGAGATAACCACGCATTGCAGGCGGTGCAAAGTTCTTGCCAATCGCGGTATTGTCTTTAGTACCAATCAGCAGCAATGTCGGCACGGTTAGTGTGGGGAACTCATAAACGACCGGTTGCGTGTAAACCATTTCATACGTCAAGGCAGAATTCCACGCCACGATTTCCCTGCCGGGACCTGCGTACATACCTGCCTGCATATTGACCCAGCGATCAAACTCCGGACGCCATTGGCCCACGTAGTACGTGCTCTGCTGATAGTTGCGAATCCCTTGTGCATTGGTTTTCAGCTCGTTTTCATACCATTGGTCGGGCGTCAGATAAGGCACGCCTTTGGTTTTCCAGTCTTCCAGACCAATCGGATTGACCATGACAAGCTGCTCCGTTTGCTGCGGGTACTGCAAGGCATACCGTGTTGCCAGCATGCCGCCCATCGAATGGCCCATCACCGTCACCCGCTGGATACCAAGGCTTTGTAATAAGGCATTGGTATTGGCTGCCAATTGATGAAAGCTGTACTGATAGTGATCCGGTTTGCTCGATTTGCAGAATCCAATCTGATCCGGTGCAATCACGCGATATCCAGCGCCGGTCAGAGCCGTGATCGTACCTTCCCAGGTTGCTGCGCAAAAATTCTTGCCATGCATGAGTACGACGGTCCGGCCATTTGCCTGATCCGGCTGAGTGGGCGAGATATCCATGTAACGCATTTGCAGCGCTCTTCCCTGTGAGGTGAATGCGTAGGTCTTCACTTCAAACGGGTATGTAAAACCTTCCAGCTCAGCGCCATAAGCAGGCGACGCAGGTGTCATCTGTGCCGATGCGATGAACGGCCATCCCAGCACGAGTGTAGCGACGAATAAATAACGAGCGGATAAACAAGAGGAGATTAGGACCATGGCGATATCCTGAAAGTGAATGAGCGACTTATCGAGTACCCAAGTACCACTTTGGTTCCGCCATATATCACGGTGTGACTGGTCCGGAGGCTTCCGGTTTCAGCAAGGGATAGGGATTGAATGCCCCATTCTTGTAAATACCGTAATGCAGATGCGGCGGCGTGCCGCGTGCATTTCCGGTATTGCCCACCATCCCCAGCATCGTGCCCGGCACGACACGATCGCCGGTCTTGATGTCGGCATAGTCGTCAAGATGGGCGTAATAGTGTCGTTGTCCAGCGGGCCCCAATACCCAGACCACCTTGCCACCCAGATTATTGGTACCGACACTGGTGACAATGCCTTCCGTCGTCGATCTGACCGGTGTGCCACGCTTGGCAAAAATATCGATGCCCTCATGTACCCGTCCGCCACTGCGCGATGCATTCCAGGTGTCACGCAACTGTTTTTCCGTTACGCCATCGACAGGAATAGGCAAAGACATCGGTGCCTCCATCATGGACAGCTTAACGATATAGAACGGTGTTTTGGAAATGGGAGGGAGATGAGGCCACGCCAGCCAGCCGAGAAAAAGCAACAGACCCCATACGATCACGGTGCGCCAGCGTGAGGTGCGAGGTTTAACCGGAAAGTGTGTGGTCTGAGTCATGGGAGTCAGACCACATGAAGCATCATGCGTTCTACTCACTATCTGGCATTAACGACAAGATGGGTAAAAACGGAAGGCATTGACGTGCCGAATCTATTGCAGCCGCAATCTGTAAAGCAATATCACCGGCGCACAACGTGCCGTTGACTGCTTCTACAAGCCGTGTTCGCGCAGCTTCATCTGGCGCCATATGCTTGCATGTGCGTTCGGCTGCTGCGCCTGCTTCGCCAATACACGACTACGACCGCAGCAGCATCTGTGGATCCCATATACACAGATAAATTTCCATCAGGACATGTTCGTTGCCATCTGAATTGGTGCGGTCGATCCGAATGATGTGCAATTCAAGTGCATGCGCATCACCCTCCTCTCGTTCCACATCCAAAAAACGAACATTTTTGGGGCTTGTTATTGAATAAATACATGGCACAGGATTTGCTGAATCCCATCTTGTACACAAGAAGGGATACCAAATGCTCGGATGGACAATCAAGGACTGGCAACACGCCTATCAAGAGGGAAATACACCTGCCGCGTTACTTGGCAAACTGCTCGCATCACTTCCCACACCGGATGCAGCATGGATTTCCGTCATCAATCAATCGATGCTGGATACACAGCTCGCGAAACTGGCTGACAAGCTCGCAGCCGTTGGCGGTGATCGCACCAAGCTGCCCCTGTACGGTGTGCCTTACGCAGTCAAGGACAATATAGATGTAGCCGGCCTGCAAACCACTGCGGCCTGCCCTGCCTTTGCCTATTCGCCGGATCGCGATGCAACAATCGTGCGCAGACTGGCTGATGCCGGTGCCATCGTTATCGGCAAGAGCAATCTCGATCAGTTTGCGACCGGCCTTGTCGGGGTTCGTTCGCCATACGGCATTCCAACCAATACCTTTGATCCAGCCTATGTTTCAGGTGGATCGAGTTCCGGTTCTGCATCGCTGGTTGCGCGTGGCATCGTCCCGTTCTCGTTAGGCACCGATACAGCCGGCTCCGGCCGTGTCCCTGCCGGCCTGAACAACATCGTTGGTCTGAAACCGACAAGAGGCGCATTCAGCAATACCGGTGTCGTCCCAGCCTGTCGCACTTTGGATTGCGTCTCGATCTTCGCAACCACATGTGATGACGCAGTGACGGTTTATGACGTTGCGGCTGCACTTGATTTGACCGACGGCCTTTCACGTGCCATGCCGGCCGATACACAAAGCCGCCGTCTGCCGGCCAAGCCGCGCTTCGGCATCCCCGCTGCTCCGGAATTTTATGGCGATAAATTGGCAGCTGAAGAATTTGCCAAAGCCATTAAAAAACTGGAAGAACAGGGAGCAACCTGTACCCCGGTTGATTTCTCGCTGTTCGATGAGGTCACTCAATTGCTGTATGACGGTGCATGGGTAGCCGAACGTTACGCCGCAATTGAGGACTTTGCGAAAACACAGGAAAGCGAAATACATCCCGTCGTACGCGACATCATCTTCAAGGCCAGACAGTTCAGCGCCGCCGATGCGTTCAATGGCGTGTATCGCCTTGCCGACCTCAAGCGTCAGGCCGATGCATTGCTCGCTCAATTCGATGGTCTGGTCGTACCAACAGCACCGACGCATCATCGTATTGACGCTGTACTGGCTGATCCGATCCGACTCAACAGCCAGATGGGCAAGTACACCAACTTCGTCAATCTGCTGGACTGGAGCGCCTTTGCCGTCCCCGCCAGCTTGCGTAAGGATGGTCTGCCTTTTGGCATTACCTTTATCGCCGATGCATGGCGTGAACGCGCATTGGGTATCTTCGCCGCACAGTGGCATGCAGCTACAGGCCTCGCGCGTGGGGCAACTGGCCTGCCACTTGCCCTTTCTGCAATGCCATCTGATGCACTCAACACACCTGCCGAAGCCGGCATGATCCGCGTCGCGGTCGTCGGTGCCCATCTGCGTGGCATGCCGCTCAATCACGAGCTGACCTCGCGTAACGCCCGCTTTGTCGACGCCACCACCACCGCAGACAACTATCGTCTGTACGCGCTCGCCAATACGACGCCGCCCAAACCTGGACTGCTGCGCGCAGACAAAGGTGCGGCCATCCGTATCGAGTTGTGGGATGTCCCGGCGGAAGCGTTCGGCTCTTTCGTCGCAGGTGTGCCTGCGCCGCTCGGCATCGGCACGCTGACGCTGGCCAATGGCAGCAGCGTCAAAGGATTTATCTGCGAGCCAGCCGGTCTCGAAGGTGCCACCGACATCACCGAACTGGGCGGCTGGGCGGCTTATATCGCCAGCAAGCAAAAAGCCAATTCCTGAATTCCATCATCCAAGGATCAATCGCATGTTCAATACCGTCCTGATCGCAAACCGCGGTGAGATTGCCTGTCGCATCGCGCGTACCCTCAAGAAAATGAACATCCGTTCGGTCGCCGTCTATTCCGACGCCGATCGCAACAGCCTGCACGTCTCTGCCGCCGATGTTGCCGTCTCGCTCGGCGGGCAGACAGCAGCAGAAAGTTACTTGCGTGCCGATCTCATCATCGCAGCGGCCAAGCAGACTGGCGCGCAGGCGATCATTCCTGGCTATGGCTTTCTTTCAGAGAACGCTGACTTTGCAGCACGGTGCGAAGCCGAAGGTATTGCCTTCGTCGGCCCGACGCCGCAACAGATGGAACAATTCGGCCTCAAGCATGCCGCGCGCGAACTGGCGGAAAAAGCCGGCGTGCCACTGGTGCCGGGCTCCGGTTTGCTGCCTGATCTGGCATCAGCACAGGCGCGTGCCAGCGAGATCGGCTATCCGGTCATGCTCAAGAGTACCGCTGGTGGCGGTGGCATCGGCCTGACACGTTGCAACAGCGAAGCCGAACTGATTGCCGCATTCGAATCGGTGCAGCGTCTTGGTCAATCCTTCTTCGCCAATGCTGGCGTGTTTGTCGAACGGTTCGTCGCCAACGCACGTCACGTTGAAGTGCAGATCTTTGGCGATGGACGCGGTAACGTGATTGCGATCGGCGAACGTGACTGCTCGCTGCAACGCCGTAACCAGAAAGTCGTCGAAGAAACGCCCGCGCCGGGATTGTCGGATGAACTGCGCCGTGCCCTCCTCGCCTCCGCGGAAAATCTGGGCCGCTCGGTCGGTTATCGCTCTGCGGGTACGGTCGAGTACATCTTCGACTCCGAGAAGCAGGCGTTTTACTTCCTTGAGGTCAACACTCGCCTGCAGGTCGAACACGCGATCACCGAAAGCGTGACCGGCATCGATCTGGTCGAGTGGATGATCATGACTGCAGCCGGCAATCCGCCATTGCTTGATCGTCGCATCGCCTCAAAGGGGGCATCGATCGAAGTGCGTGTCTATGCAGAAAATCCCTTGCGCAACTTTGCCCCGAGTCCTGGCACGCTGACAGAAGTCTTCTTCCCCGCTGATATTCGTGTCGATGGCTGGGTCGAAACCGGCACCGAAGTATCGGCACATTACGATCCGATGATTGCCAAACTGATCGTGCACGGCAAGGATCGTGATGAGGCAATTGCCGCGATGTCACGTGCGCTCGATGCCACGCGTTTGTCCGGCATCGCCACCAATCTCGACTATCTGCGACAGGTGGTTGGCAGCGCCGGCTTTAAGGCCGGCGATGTCTCCACACGTTATCTGGACAGCTTTGACTATCGTCCGAACGTCGTTGAAATTATCGACGCCGGTACCTACACCACGGTGCAAGACTATCCGGGTCGTGTCGGTTACTGGGATATTGGTATGCCGCCATCCGGCCCGATGGATGACTGGGCGTTCCGTCTGGCCAATCGTATCGTCGGCAACCAGCCGCATGCAGCCGGCATCGAAACCACCGTACTCGGCCCGACATTACGCTTCCATTGCGATACCGTGATTGCGCTGACAGGCGCACCGACCGACGCCACTCTCGATGACGCCGCCATTGCCTTCTGGATGCCGATCAACGTCAAGGCAGGCCAGGTACTCAAGGTCGGCAAAGCTACCAGCGGTTGCCGCAGCTATCTGGCCGTTCGCAACGGTCTTGATCTGCCGGTGTATCTGGGCAGCCGTGCCACGTTTGCACTGGGCCAGTTTGGTGGACATGCCGGTCGCACATTGCGACCGGGCGACGTGCTGCCGGTTGCCAATCCGGACTTGCCGGCAACGGCGGACTTGAAGCCACTGTACGACCCTGCACCGCTGCCATCCGGTCTGGTTCCCGAGTACGGCAAAACCTGGGAAATCGGTGTGCTGTACGGCCCGCATGGTGCACCGGACTTCTTCACACAGGAATCGATCGAAACCTTCTTCGCCAGCGAATGGGAAGTACATTACAACTCCAATCGTCTCGGCATTCGTCTCAATGGTCCGAAGCCATCCTGGACGCGTTCCGATGGTGGCGAAGCCGGCCTGCATCCATCCAATGTGCATGATTGCGAGTACGCAATCGGCAGCATCAACTTCACCGGTGATATGCCCGTCATCCTGACGCGCGATGGCCCGAGCCTTGGCGGCTTCGTCTGCGCTGCCACCATTGTCAAGGGCGAACTCTGGAAAGTCGGCCAGGTCAAGCCGGGCGACAAAATCCGCTTTGTTGAAATGTCGTTTGACGAAGCACTGGCGCTGGAGCAACGTCAGGATGCCTTCCTGCAGAACATGAATGCGGGTCTGCTCAAGCCCCCCGTGTTTTCCAAGAAGCGGGGCGAACCAATCCTGTTTGAACAGGCAGCCCAAGGCGAACATCCGAAGACGGTATTCCGTCAGGCAGGCGACAAGTACATCCTGATCGAGTACGGTGAAAACATTCTCGACCTGAATCTGCGCTTCCGCATCCACGCACTGATGGAAGCGCTCAAGCGCGATGCACACGACGGCATTCTTGAACTGTCCCCAGGCGTGCGTTCTTTGCAGGTCCGGTATGACAGCCGCATCATTCCACAAGCCGCACTGGTCAAGGTACTGGCCGACACCGATGGTGATCTCAGCGGCATCGCTACCATGCAGGTAGCCAGCCGCGTGGTTTACCTGCCAATGGCGTACAACGATTCGGCCACGCTGGATGCAGTCGCACGCTATCGCCAGTCGGTACGTGACACGGCACCGTGGTTGCCAAGCAATACCGAATTCATTCGCCGCATCAACGGACTGGGTTCCGAAAACGATGTGCGCGACACGATCTATGAAACCAGCTACATGGTGCTCGGTCTGGGTGACGTATATCTCGGCGCGCCATGTGCCGTCCCTGTCGATCCGCGTCATCGCCTGCTGACCTCCAAGTACAACCCTGCCCGCACCTACACCGCTGAAGGCACGGTCGGCATCGGTGGTGTCTACATGTGCATTTACGGTATGGACTCCCCCGGTGGTTACCAGTTGGTTGGCCGCACGCTGCCGATCTGGAACAAGTTCATGAAGAACAAAGCCTTCATCGATGGCAAGCCATGGTTGCTGCGCTTCTTTGATCAGGTACGTTTCTATCCCGTGACGGAAGAAGAGCTCGATGCACTGCGCAACGATTTCCGCGAAGGTCGCAGCGGCGTGCAGATCGAGGAGGAAATATTCGATCTCGGCAAATACAACGCCTTCCTGCAACGTATCGAGCCGGAAATGGAAGGCTTCCGCGCCAGGCAGAAAGCCGCATTCGATCTGGAAGTTGCACGCTGGGCCAGCGAAGCCGACACGGCGGCTGCCGCGATGGCTGCACAACGTCCGGTCGATGCAGCCGAGCTGACTGGCTCGGTCGTTTCGGCAGATATCACCGGCAATGTCTGGAAGTTGATTGCCGAAGCCGGCGCAACCGTCAAGGCGGGTGATCCGCTGCTGATTCTGGAAGCCATGAAGATGGAATTCCATATCTCGGCACCATGCGATGGCATTGTCAAGAACTTCCATTGCAAGCCCGGCATGATGATCAATGCGGGCGATCCACTGGTTTCCATCGAGTAAGCACAGACAGTCCCACAACCGCACGCAACGAGGCATCGGCATGATCGATATCAAGGCACCAGCCACGACCGGCAAGAACGCCAACAATCTGGCCGTTCAGATTTATACGCAATTGAAGGCGGACATTTTCGATTTCCGTTTGCTACCCGGTGACAAGTTCAGCGAAGGCGACATTGCGACCCGCATGCAGGTCAGCCGCACACCGGTACGTCAGGCCTTGTTCTGGCTGCAACGCGAAGGTTACGTGGATGTGCACTTCCGTAGCGGCTGGCAAGTACGCAGCTTCGATTTCAAGTATTTCGAAGACTTGTATGAAGTCCGCATCATGATGGAAACCGCCGCCATCGGAACGCTGGTTCAGCGTAATGAAACCCACAAGCTCGACACCTTGCGTGAAATCTGGTGCGGCCCTGCTTCCACTCATCTTGGCGAACCCGGCAAGGTAGCGGCACTGGACGAAGCCTTCCACGCACGACTGGTTGCGGCGATCGACAACCATGAAATGGTACGCATGCATCAGGACGTGACCGAACGTATCCGCATCATTCGCCGCCTCGACTTTACCAAGGCACCCCGTATCGATGCGACCTATCGCGAGCACGCCGACATTCTTGATCTCATTGCGGCTGGCAACGCGGCCTCCGCCCAGCAGATGCTGAGTGAACACATCGCTGAAAGTCGCGATGAGGTCAAACGCATCACGCTCTTCATGCTGCAGAACGCACGCACACAGTACGGATCGCAGGCAACGAGCAACGCTTGATTCCACGGGATGCACCAGCACGACACGATGGCGCATCAATGGTGCATGCAATGCACAACATGGTTAACAAATCACCGTTCATGCACGCGAAATCCATCAGTAGAACGTCATTTTCCCAGGCGAAGCAGATTGATTTGCCCAATGCAACGATTGTTAACAACTGGTCTGGAATTTGCTTTTGAAAACAGGTCTTGTATCCAAGATGAAATACAACAAAACGTTCATCTGACATACCCGATGCAGTCCAAGAAATACGTTTGTATGCAGGTTGTTTTTTCGTGGTTTTTGTTTGTCCCTCGTTTCGTTCAATTACTTAGGAGCACACCAATATGTCACGTCGTCTGATCCTGAAAGCAACCGCACTCGGTGCCTTCACACTTGCTGCTTCATCCTGGATGCCGTCTGCCTTTGCAGCCGACACCATCAAGGTCGGCATCCTGCATTCGCTGTCCGGCACCATGGCAATCTCGGAAACCTCGCTGAAAGACGTCGCCCTGATGGCGATTGAGGAAATCAACGCAAACGGTGGTGTCATGGGCAAGAAGCTTGAGCCTGTGGTCGTCGATCCCGCATCCAACTGGCCACTGTTCGCCGAACGCGCACGTCAGCTGATCTCGCAAGACAAGGTGTCGGTGGTCTTCGGCTGCTGGACCTCTGTCTCGCGCAAATCGGTTCTGCCAGTCTTCAAGGAACTGAACAGCCTGCTGTTCTATCCCGTGCAATACGAAGGTGAAGAACTCGAGAAAAACGTGTTCTACACCGGCGCAGCGCCAAACCAGCAAGCGATCCCGGCAGTTGAATACCTGATGTCGAAAGAAGGCGGCGAAGCCAAGCGTTTTGTCCTGCTCGGTACCGACTATGTCTATCCACGCACCACCAACAAGATCCTGCGCGCCTTCCTGCATAGCAAGGGCGTGAAGGATTCCGATATCGATGAGGTCTATACCCCGTTCGGCCATTCCGATTATCAGACCATCGTTGCCAATATCAAGCGCTTCTCGGCTGGCGGCAAGACGGCTGTGATTTCCACCATCAACGGCGACTCCAACGTGCCATTCTACAAAGAGCTGGGTAATGCAGGTCTGAAGGCAACTGATGTTCCCGTCGTTGCATTCTCGGTCGGTGAAGAAGAACTGCGTGGCGTCGATACCAAACCGCTGGTTGGTCACCTCGCTGCATGGAACTACTTCCAGTCCGTGAAGAATCCGGTCAATGCCGACTTCATCAAGAAATGGAAAGCCTACGCGGTCGCCAAGAAATTGCCGAACGCCAGCACCGTCGTGACCAATGATCCGATGGAAGCAACCTACGTTGGCATCCACATGTGGAAGCAGGCTGTCGAAAAAGCCAAGTCGACCGATACCGACAAGGTCATCGCAGCGATGGCTGGTCAAACCTTCAAGGCACCATCGGGCTACACGCTGAAGATGGATGAAACCAATCACCACCTGCACAAGCCTGTGATGATCGGCGAGATCCGTGCCAACGGTCAGTTCAATGTCGTCTACAAGACCAAAGAACCGATCCGTGCACAACCCTGGAGCCCATACATCAAGGGTAACGAGGGCAAACAGAAGATGTAATTGCAACAAGCTGGTTGCATGCGCTGCCGATGCGCGTGTAACCAGCAGCATCCCTGATCGTCATCGTCGGGCAGCGCCGCTGCATGCTGCCCGATTCTGCAAATGCTCCGACGAATGACTTTGATCGTTCGCACATCAAGAGTTGCCATGACACGTTTTTCAAGAATCTTTTCTCAGGCATGGCTGGTCGCCCTGCTCTGTCTGAGCGCGGTTACTGCGCATGCAGCGATCGACCGCGCCCTGCTCGAGCCGCTGGGTGGCGACGATCCGGATGCGCGGATCGAAGCTGTCGGCCTGATCGCTGCGCTCGCCAATGCTGATGCGCGCAAGGTGCTCGACGCGCTCAACCGCGAAACACTGTATGTCACACCGGCAGGCGATGTACTGGTCGTTGGCGACAGTGATGCCTGGAACCCGGCCACGGATGAAACCATCGCCATTCCCGACGATGCCGAAGACATCAGCGTCAACAATCGCCTGCGCGGCGTATTGCAAGGCGCGCTGTCCGGCATGCGCCTGTTTTCCGATGATCGCAGCGAACGCATCGCTGCCGCACGCAGCATGCTGCGCAACGCCGATCCCGCGCAATTGCCACTGGTCGACAAGGCCTTGGCGAAGGAAGACGATACACAAGTCATCGATCTGCTGCATCAGGTGCGCGCCATTGCCAACTTGCATTCAGAGAACGCCAGTGAACGCAAGGAAGCCCTGATCGCCTTGCGCAGTACAACCGATGCCAGCCTGATGGCCACCTTCAAGCAGATGGCCGAGAAAAGTGGCGACGGCAACTATGCGGAACCGGATGCAGGCGTACGTGCCGAAGCAGCCAAAACCATGGCTGCCTTGCAAAATCATTTACGTGTCACCGACTTTGCAGGCAAAGTGTTTTATGGCCTGTCGCTTGGCAGCGTGCTATTGCTGGCAGCACTCGGTCTTGCCATCACCTTCGGTCTAATGGGCATCATCAACATGGCGCATGGCGAGATGTTGATGATCGGTGCCTACACCACCTACGTCTGCCAACTGATTTTTCGCAATTACTTTCCGGATGCAATCGATGCCTATCTGGTTGTCGCCCTGCCCGCCGCCTTCATCGTAACCGCTGCAGTTGGTATCGTCATCGAGCGTCTGGTGATTCGCTGGTTGTACGGACGTCCGCTGGAAACACTGCTTTGCACTTGGGGCATCAGCCTGATGCTGATGCAAACCGTACGCTCGATCTTTGGGGCGCAAAACGTGGAAGTGGCCAACCCCAGCTGGATGTCCGGCGGCTTTACGGTACTGGGTTCACTGTCGCTCTCGTGGAACCGCATCGTGATCATCGCGTTCTCGCTGCTGGTCGTACTCGCTGTCTGGCTGATCCTGAACAAGACGCGTCTCGGGCTGTTTGTGCGCGCCGTTACGCAGAATCGCCGCATGGCTGACTGCGTCGGCGTCTCGACCGGTCGGGTCGACATGATGACTTTCGGACTTGGCTGCGGCATCGCCGGTCTTGGTGGCGTCGCGCTGTCGCAGCTTGGCAATGTCGGACCTGATCTCGGTCAAGCCTATATCGTCGATTCCTTCATGGTCGTGGTACTAGGCGGCGTGGGACAACTGGCCGGGACCGTCATCGCCGCATTCGGACTCGGCGAGGTCAACAAATTCCTCGAGCCGGTTGCCGGTGCCGTGCTGGCCAAGATCGCGATTCTTGTCGTGATCATCATCTTCATTCAAAAGCGTCCGCAAGGCCTGTTTGCGCTGAAAGGCAGGAGTGTGGAATGAGTACCCTCGTGATCAAGGAATCCCTTTTCTCCCGTCCGGCCATGATTGGCATCATCCTCTGCGGCATCGTGCTGGCCGCCTTGCCGATCATGAATCTGCTGTTTCCCTACGGCCATGCCCTGCACATCTCGAGCTATACCATCGGTCTGATCGGCAAGTTCATGTGCTATGCAATGGCAGCACTGGCGCTTGATCTGGTGTGGGGTTACACCGGCATCCTGTCGCTTGGCCACGGCGTATTCTTTGCGCTGGGTGGTTACATGCATGGCATGTATCTGATGCGCGCCATTGGCAAGGATGGTGTCTATCAAAGTCATTTGCCAGACTTCATGGTGTTCCTGAACTGGAGCGAATATCCGTGGTACTGGTGGATGACCGAGCACTTCTGGTTTGCGATGCTGCTGGTTGTACTGGTACCAGGCGCCCTGGCCTTCTTGTTCGGTTACTTTGCTTTCCGCTCGCGTATTAAGGGCGTGTACTTCTCGATCATCACGCAGGCGATGACCTTTGCCTTCATGCTGCTGTTCTTCCGCAATGACACGGGCTTTGGCGGCAATAACGGCTTTACCGACTTCAAGCGCATTCTCGGCTTCTCGATCACGGCACCGGAAACCAAGGCTGTCCTGTACCTGGTCACACTGGCTGCCCTGCTTGGCGCGCTCTTCCTGTGCCGTGCCATCGTCACATCCAAACTCGGACGCGTGTTGCAGGGTGTGCGTGATTCCGAATCGCGCCTGATGTTCATCGGCTATAACCCGCTGTGGTTCAAGCTGTTTGTCTGGACCTTGTCCGCAGTCCTGTGTGGGATTGCGGGCGCCTTGTATGTGCCGCAGGTCGGCATCATCAATCCGTCGGAAATGTCGCCGGCCAATTCGATTGAAATGGTGATCTGGACTGCCGTCGGTGGTCGTGGCTCGCTGATCGGACCGATCATCGGTGCCTTCAGCGTCAATGGTCTGAAGAGCTGGTTCACTGCTGCCTTCCCTGATCTCTGGCTGTATGCACTGGGCCTGATCTTCATCCTGGTCACACTGTTCATGCCGCAAGGCATTCTCGGCGTGGTGCAGAAACTGAAGAAACGCTCAAAAGAAGGAGACGCCGCATGAAGGTCAGGAACCCTATTGGCCATGATGGCGTGATCGCAATGCCGGGTGGTGATCAGGCAGAAGCCAACTACGGACGCGTCAAACCGGAAGGCCTGGATACCGCCCATGGTGCGATCCTGTATATGGAAGATATCGTCGTCAACTTCGACGGTTTCAAGGCCATCAACAATCTGAATCTGGACATCTCCGTCGGTGAACTGCGTTGCATCATCGGTCCCAACGGTGCCGGCAAGACGACCATGATGGATGTCATCACCGGCAAGACACGCCCGACTTCCGGCACGGTTTTCTTCGGCCAGACCATCGATCTGACCCGCATGACCGAATACGAAATCGCACATGCAGGTATTGGCCGCAAGTTTCAGCGCCCCACCGTTTTCGAGCAACATACTGTGTTTGAAAATCTTGAACTCGCGATGAAGATGGACAAGCGCGTCAAGACCACCTTGTTTGCTCGCCTGAATGCAGAGCAGCGCGATCGTATCGATGAAATCCTGCGCCTGATTCGCCTGAACGGTCAGGAACGTCGTCCCGCCGGCCTGCTCTCGCACGGCCAAAAGCAGTGGCTGGAAATCGGCATGCTGCTGATGCAGGAGCCGCTGTTGCTTTTACTCGATGAACCAGTCGCTGGCATGTCCGATGCGGAAACTGCACGTACGGCAGAACTGCTGAATGAATTGCGCGGCAAACATTCCATCATGGTGGTTGAGCACGACATGGGCTTCGTCGAGGAGATCGCGCAAGGCGGCAAGGTCACGGTGTTGCATGAGGGCTCGGTACTGGCCGAGGGAAATATGCAGCAGGTGCAGTCAAATGAACGCGTGATCGAAGTCTATCTGGGTCGCTAGGGATCAACCAAATCCACGGGAACACTATGCTGCAAGTCGATCAACTCAATCAATACTATGGCGCGGCGCATACGCTGCGCGGCGTTTCACTGTCGCTGGAAAAAGGCAAGTGCATGACGCTGCTCGGTCGCAATGGCGTCGGCAAGACGACGCTGCTCAAATGCCTGATGGGTGTATTGCCGGTCGCCAAAGGCAGCATTACGCTCGAAGGTCAGGACATCACACGCCTGAAGCCGCATCAGCGCGCCGCGCTCGGTATCGCTTACGTGCCGCAAGGTCGTGAAATCTTCGCGCGCCTGACCGTCGAAGAAAATCTGCTGATGGGCATGGCAACCAAGTCGGGACGCAAGGCATCGACAATCCGTGGCGAAGTCTATGAGCTGTTTCCGGTATTAAAAGAGATGCTGCATCGACGAGGCGGCGACCTGTCTGGCGGACAGCAACAGCAACTGGCGATCGCACGTGCCCTGCTTGCCGATCCCAAACTGATCATCCTGGATGAACCTACCGAAGGCATTCAGCCCTCCATCATCAAGGATATCGGCCGTGTCATTCGCCTGCTGCGTGAACGTGGCGATATCGGCATCCTGCTATGCGAGCAGTACTTCGATTTCGCACGCGAACTGGCCGATGACTTCATCGTCATGTCGCGTGGCGAAGTCGTTGCCAGCGGTACACAAGATCAGATGGATAGCGATGATGTAAAAAGACACCTTGCTGTCTGATATTCAGAACGAAATCGCCTGTTCCTCTACTTGATGCAGCTCGTCATGAGAAAAACCGGCATGGCACACCACACGATGCCCAGCGTCGCAAGGATGGCAATGCCCAGGCGAGCAAAAGGCAGCAAGCCTTGCGGCTGACGTTGCAAGCCAAGCAAGGTGCGCCAAAGCATGCTCAGGGCAGCAACCAAGACAAGCGCGCTGATTGCCACGAGCATCACGCTTACTGCCGGTAGTCCACCCCACTCCCTATTGGCAAGTGCCGTATCGCAGGCAACCGCCGAAAAGGCGTAGATGCCGAACAGATAAACGCCCCAGAGAATCAATGGTGCATTGGCATCGAGCAGTGGTTGAAAGAATCTGTCTTCATGTCGCATGGCACGCTCCTTACAGATCCATGAAACGCGGCAGTACGTTGATAAAGAAAATGGCCGCCACTCCTTGCAACGTCGTGTAGTGCCACATGAGACTGACATTGTCCAATGTGCTGTGGCTGGTCGGTGTGACATGACCAGCCAGTGAGCGTGCAAGCAGGTATCCGCCTGCGAGCAGCAGCACGACGACATGAAACCCCTGATACGCGACCAGCACCGCCACACCGG
Organism: Oxalicibacterium faecigallinarum; assembly: GCF_014635705.1. Lineage (GTDB taxonomy): Bacteria > Pseudomonadota > Gammaproteobacteria > Burkholderiales > Burkholderiaceae_D > Oxalicibacterium > Oxalicibacterium faecigallinarum. The sequence continues at coordinate 763,444 of NZ_BMDI01000001.1, forward strand.
CGCTCCATGCCTGCGCGGTCGGCGTCAAACCTGCCTGCACGTGACCAAAGAAATCCGCCGCGTAAGCCAAGCAGAGCAATCCCAACGCGATCACAAGAGCAAGTTGCAACCAAGGCTGAAAATCCACATGGGTATCGCCATACAAGGAACGTGAGCGCCGCCGCGCCCATTCGATGCAGAACGATCCTGCTATCAGCAGCGCTGCGCTTGTCCACGGCCAGATCGTCTTTGGCAATGCAGCGTTGGGTGGTGGGCACACTTGCAGCAGCATGGAGATATGCAGGAAGACATAGACGAGCGCCGAGAAGATAACCGCATCGACAATGAGCATGATGATGGTGGCCCACCATGCGTGTGCAGCCGGTCCGGTTGCGCCCACAGGCAGCCACAGGTTGTCGCCGACTTCGACTTTTTCCATTTGCGGTTTCTTATCGACTTCCCACAGCCAGCGAATAATGGAAACGATCGCGGCAATGCCACCAATGAAAGCGGGTACCACCAGCTCCATGGTCAGCAACAGAAAGAAAGCGGCAGTACCCGCAGCGGCGATCAGGGGCAACCAGCTATCACCGGGAAGAATCTGTACATGCGTGGGTAAGGCCTTGACCGGACTTGTAACCAGCGTTTCACGCCCGCCGGTCGCAGCGCCGGGCAACCAGTGACGGCCTTCCTCTACCTCTCTGGTCAGTTCCGGGTTATCCCACAGCGGTTCTCGCGAGTTGATCTGTGGAATGCTGCGTGACGAGTAATCGGCAGACGATAGCCATTCGAGCGTTGATGCACCCCATGGATTGTCGTTCTGACGCGGCCTGGCGCGAAACACACGAATCGCATCGATGAAGAACAGCAGAATGCCCAACGCCATCATGAACGCACCAACTGTGGAAATCAGATTCCACACGTCCCATCCCATTTCGGCACTATAGGTAAAGACCCGACGTGGCATGCCCCACAAGCCCGCCATGTGCATCGGGAAAAACGTGACGTTGAAGCCGACGAACATCAGACCGAACACCCATTTTCCGAGGCGCTCGGACATTGTGTTGCCGTTTAGAAGCGGCATCCAGTAATACAACCCGCCAAACATTGGAAACACCATGCCACCGATCAGCACGTAATGCAGATGTGCCACGATGAAATAGGTATCGTGCGCCTGCCAGTCAAACGGCAGCACGGCGACCATCACGCCGGTCAAACCACCCAGCACGAAGATGAACATGAAGCCGAGCAGAAAAAGCATCGGTGTGGACATCCGTACCCGTCCGCTCCACAACGTGGCAATCCATGCAAAGACCTGAATCGCCGTGGGGATCACAACCGCCATGCTGGCAGCCGAGACAAAGCTGAGCTCCATCGCACCCAGCCCGGTGGTGAACATGTGATGTGCCCACAAGCCGAAACTCAATATACCAACACCGATCAGTGCCACCACGATACTGCGATAGCCAACCAGCCGTGTACGCGCGATGGTCGGGATCATGGTGGAGATCATGCCGGCAGCGGGCAGGAAGATGATGTAGACCTCGGGATGACCAAAGAACCAGAACAGATGCTGCCAGATCAGCGGATCGCCACCACGTGATGCAATGAAGAACGGCCAGTCGAAGGCACGTTCGAGTTCAAGCAGCATGGTCGCTGCAATGATCGCCGGAAAGGCAACCACGATCATGAGTGCCACGACCAGCATGGTCCACGCGTAGATCGGCATGCGCGAAAGCTTCATGCCCGGTGCGCGGGTGAACAGAATGCCGATGATGATCTCGATCGCACCGGCGATCGCCGAGATTTCGATGAAGCCGATACCGAGCAGCCAGAAGTCGGCATTGATGCCCGGCGAGTACTCCTTGCTCGTCAGCGGTGGATACATGAACCAGCCGCCGTCGGGTGCCAGCCCGAAAAACAAGGTACAGAAAAATGCCAATCCGCCTATCGTGTATGCCCAGTATGCATAAGCAGATAAGCGTGGAAACGGCAGATCGCGCGCACCCAGCATGCCCGGCAGCAGATAAACGGCAATCGCCTCGATGATGGGGATGGCAAACAGGAACATCATCACCGTGCCATGCATGGTAAAGATCTGATTGTAGGTACCCGCAGACAGGAAATCGTTATCGGGCACCGCCAGTTGCGCGCGGATCAGCAAGCCCAGAATGCCAGCCAGCACGAAGAACAGCAGTGCCGTGCAGATGTACAGAAAACCGATGTTGACGTTGTTGACCGATTTGAAGAATCGCCAGCCGGGCGGCGTTTTCCAGACCGCCATCAAACGCTGCAATTCACCTTCGGGACGCGGCAGCGAATTCGGCAACGGCGTGCCGGCTAGCGCACGTTCCTGCACGCGTTCGACCTCCGACTGCATCTTGTCGCTGAAGACATAGTGACCGTCATGCTGCGGACGTTGATCTTGTGTGCTCATTGAAGCGACTCCAGATACCGTGCCAACGCATCCAGCTCATGTTCCGGCATATCGGCAAAACCAGGCATGCGCGCACCATGCTTGAAGCGCTGCGTCTGGGCAATCCAATCACGCATGTTCTCCCCCTCGTTACGCAAGATTCCTGCACCCAGATACAGGCGACTGCCGATGTGCGTGAGATCGGGTGCCAATGTTTGCCCGCCGATCAGGTTTTCATCGGCGACACCCCGGATGGTGTGGCAGGCAGCGCAACGCTGCGTCAGAAAGACCTGGCGACCGGCGGCAAGCAAGGGATCGTTCGTCGCGCGCGCAGGTTGCGCCTGATTGCTCAGCCAGGCATCGAAGGCTGGCGCTTCCTCGACCACGACATGCAAAGCCATTTTTGCGTGTTGCTCGCCACAGTATTCGGCGCACTGGCCGCGATAAATGCCTGGTGCACCGGTTTTGACACGCAGTCGTGTCAAACGGCCTGGCAGCATATCGACCTTGCCTGCCAACGCAGGCACCCAGAAACTGTGGATCACATCATCGCTGGTCAACGCCAGATAAACAGGCTTGTTCGCCGGCAGACGAATCTCGTTGGCGGTGACGATGTCGCGCCCTGTAACGGGATCACGGTAACGTACCTCCCACCACCACATCTTTGCCGTGACAGAAACGACCAGCGCGTCGTGCGATACCGGCGCCAGCAATTGCTGACTCCGATGAATGCTGTACACAAGCAGTGCCGACAACACCGTCACGGGGAAGACGACACCTGCGCCGATCAGCCATACCGCCGGACGGACGTGCGGGCGACCATGTCGCAAACTCATGGCCAGCATGATCATGACGCCGACGAAGATCAGTGTGCCGCCGCCGAACAAAACCCAGGCAATCTCGACAATCACTTCTGCATCGTTGCCGGCCGGATGCAGGACGGATTGCCAGTTCACATCGCTACATGCTGCGAGCGCGGGCAGGAGAAAAAGAGGAAATGTGCGCTTCATTGCAACGACAGCAGATAGGCCGCCATGTGTCGTGCTTCCTGTTCTGAAGCACCCATGGCCGGCATGGTCGTTGCAGGATTCATGCTGTGTGGATTGACGATCCAGCGTGCAAGCAAGGCCTCCGTATTCGGGACGCGTCCGGCAGCGTAGCTGCGACGACCGAACTGCCCTAGCGGCGGACCGGCTGTACCGCGCGCGGCAGGAATGCCCGGAATCGCATGGCAGGCACCACATTGATATTGATCCAGCAAACGGCGACCCTGCTCGATATCACCACGCGCGATGTCGGCAGAAGGCGCAACTGTCTGCGCCAACGCACTTGTGGTCGCCATCAGGAATAGTGCGACAGAACAGATTTGTATCCAGGTTGGAGCGACATGATAGATGGGCATGGCTGGCACTGGAAATGATTACTCGCAGGCCGGCGGCCCGATCAAGGATGTCACGTGCGACCCGGCAACACATGACGCGTTGCATCATTGTCGTTGTGCGCCCAAGACGACACAGTGCGCTGTCTAACAGACAACGGCGATCACACTGCCTAGACTGCAGTCATCCCCCCTTCCCTTCGATCCAGCATGACGCCTTCCGAGAAAAAACTCGTCTTCAGGACCGTGCTCGCCACGCTGCTCGTGCTGATGATTGCCGGCGTCGTAGGCGGCTATGCGTTCATGCGCACCGGCATCTACAACATCTCTGCCACTTCTCAGCACTTGCAGCCGATCTATTCCATTCTTGAGAAAGGGATGCATTATTCGGTGCGTTATCACGCAGCTGATATCACAGCGCCACCGACAGACGACATGCAGATGGTCAAACGCGGCGCACTTACCTTTCATGGAGCCTGCGTGCAATGTCATGGCGCACCAGGTGTCGCACCGCATGGGATCGGCATGGGTATGCAACCTGTGCCGGGGCCACTTGTTGAGAGCGCCAAAAAATGGGAAGCAAGGGAGTTGTACTGGATCGTGCGCCACGGCATCAAGATGAGTGGCATGCCGGCCTGGGAATATCGAATGAGCGAAGAACAACTCTGGGAAGTGGTCGCATTCATGCAGCATCTTCCGCAACTCTCGCCTGCCGAGTACAAGGAGATGACGCGATCGGAGGATGCGCGATGACAAGATCGCAGATTGCCCTGATCGCCTTGACCTTGTTGGCGCTGACCGCATGCCGCAACGACAGTGAGGTCAAACCGGTTCATGCAGAAGGAGATCTTGAGCGCGGTCGACTCGCCCTGACGCAGTACGCTTGTCATTCCTGTCATGTCATTCCCGGGATCACAGGGTCGAGCACTTTTGTCGGGCCTAGTCTGTCCGGCATGGCATCGCGCCCGATGATTGCCGGCAAGCTGCCCAATTCACGCGACAACATGATGCGCTGGATCATGCAGACGCAGGATGTCGACCCCGGCAACGCCATGCCGGACATGGGGGTCACCGAACAACATGCACGCGATATGGTGACCTATCTCGACTCGTTGAAATGACCACCGATCAAAAGAACGACGCTGCAAGCGAAATTTGCCCTCCTTCGCACCGTAGCATTTCACCGCATGATCATCTCCGTATGCGTTGCCAGTGTCTCAAGCGCCACATCCTTCCCCAACATGATCATTCTGGTGTGAAGATCTTCACGGACATGCGGACTTACCTCGCGCCCGAGAAAACGCAACGTCTTGGAACGCAAATCAACATAAATCAGCGCATAGTCCTCGCTCAGCGAATGCCATAAGCCATACGCACCGGCGGATTGACGTGCTCCGCTAATCAGGCAGTTTCCGCCATCGAGCCACCATCGATACAGCGTGCTTGCAATACCTTTGCGTTGATATGCTGGCGCGTACTTGGAATGCGTTGCACGCAGATATTTATCCTGACGGCGATTCAACTCGATCAGCCGATTAAAAACCGTATAACCAGCCAGACAGCCATTTTTTCTGTCTTCGACATAGACATAATGCTCTCCGTCTGCCTCGCGGTAACGGAAGGCCAGATCAGAAAACTGAATGTCCAGGCAAGGCAGGTCAAAAAGAATATCGCCCGGCTGATGCAATCGCCGATACAAGGTCTCCAGTTCTTTTTTCAATTCCGACAAAGGGAGTTGCACATCAATGCGCAACGCCATAATGCGCGACAGCCAGAGCAGATAAGGAATGGATAAGGACATACTTTGCAAGATAGTCTCCGGATCAAGTTGAACGAAACAGGTGGGTCAGGACCGATTGCATGGCATCAAACCAAGCCATCACCACTCCACCATCCGCTCATCAAGCGCACCGGTTTCGTCCTTGCTCGTACGCGTGCACTGGCCTCCCATGCGTCTACATGCACATTCAATCCGGCATAGATGCCATAGCCATCCCCGGCCTGTATTTCTCCTTCCGCCTGCAAGCTTTCGCCTGCCTTGATCGATCCGATTGAAACGATGGTTTCGTTCGCCTTGATACCCCAGCTGGCTTCCAGATGACTGCCGCAATGGATGCTCATGCCGCACTCAATACCATTGCCGACCCAGATGCGATCAGCACTGTTGATCGCTCCGCCTGCGCGAATATTGCCGCTGCAGCGGAGCGTGCCCCTGGTCGTCAGGTCGCGCCCCACCAGGGCATTGCCGTCGACCGACAGATCACTGCCGCAAAACAGATCCCATTCGGTGCGCACATCGCCACCGCAGTGCAAATACGTTTGCACCTCGATTCCCCAGCCTGCCCTGACATTGCCGCCAGCAGTCAGAAGACCTTCACTGCGGATGCTGCCGCCACAGCGGATATCCTCTCCCGCGACGATCGAGTGACCGGCGCGAATGCCACCACCAGCACGCATGGTGCGACCGGTCCGGACTATCGATGCAACATCAATGTTGCCCACGACCTCGAGTGAACCGGCAAACACGATGGCATCCGCCTCAATCGCATCGACTTTCAAAATGGTGTCCGTAGGACCGAACTGCGTGAGCAACCAACAGGCGTCGTCAACACGCCCCGCATCTACCAGTGCGTTCAGAAGTGGCTGGTAATCGCAGCCTTCCTGATAATTGCGTAAAAACCAGCGAAAACCGTTGGCGCAAGGATTCTTGTGCTTTACAAAATTTTTGGTCAGTTCCATGAAGACTCAAGAGAAAAGGTACAACACACGCGCTGCGTCAAGCAGGCATGCCAAACAGAAAACGTGCGGCAGTAACGGCAGGCAGGCGCGAGCCAATACCCGGCGAGTCTAGTCACCGCAAGTGATCGAAGATGAAATTGTTCCCGGTACGGGCGAATGCGAAAAAACAAACGGCCGCTATCGCACCTGGCTTAGGCCCGGCGATCAATGAGTTGCGTCAAGGAAGAAGGAAAGTATCGCCGGGCTTAGGAGTCTGCTGCCGGCTGGAGGGCGTGGGTCATGCCCTGGAACTTGAGCACGAGCGAAAACAAAACCGTCATGAACGACAGTTTGGAAGCTGATGCGCAAAAGGATGAAACGGGAAATGCCATGCACCAAGTATAGGCGTTTATGGAATTTTGATCAAATTTGGTGAAAATAAGGCCAGCATTCGCACCAAAATATGAATTAATACACGGATTAACGACATGGAATTGCACTATTTAAGTGCTTAATCATTTATATTACCCACCTTTTGCCGTGGCGCGTCGTACCGTTTCAGTCCTACTGGGACGCGATGAATCACTGAACATGAATGAGAGGGGTGGTAATTGTGGGGTATAGCAGTGTAGATGATTTCATCGGAACGATCGCTCGACGTGATCCGCATCAGCCGGAATTCTTGCAGGCCGTGCGTGAAGTAATCACAAGTCTCTGGCCTTTTGTGAGCAACAATCCGCAGTATGCAAAAGCAGGATTGCTGGAGCGTCTGGTGGAGCCGGAACGTGTCATTCAGTTTCGTGTCTCGTGGGTAGACGATGCCGGACAGGTGCAAGTCAATCGCGCGTTCCGTATTCAACACAATTCCGCAATTGGTCCGTTCAAAGGCGGCATGCGCTTCCACCCCTCGGTCAATCTGTCCATCCTGAAATTCCTCGCCTTCGAGCAGACATTCAAAAACGCCTTGACCACCCTGCCGATGGGCGGCGGTAAAGGCGGCTCCGATTTCGATCCCAAGGGAAAAAGCGATGGTGAAGTCATGCGTTTCTGCCAGGCATTGATGTTCGAGCTGTATCGTCACCTGGGCTCGGATACCGATATTCCAGCGGGCGACATTGGCGTCGGCGCGCGTGAGATCGGCTACATGGCCGGCATGATGAAAAAGCTCGCCAACGATACGTCCGGCATTTTTACCGGCAAAAGTCTGGCCTACGGCGGCAGTCTGATGCGGCCTGAAGCAACCGGCTACGGCACCGTGTACTTTGCCGAAGAAATGCTGCGTCGCGCTGGAAAATCATTCGATGGCATGACCGTTTCAGTCTCGGGATCGGGCAACGTGGCACAGTTTGCTGCCGAAAAAGCCATGGAGCTCAACGCCAAGGTCGTGACGGTTTCCGATTCCGGTGGCACGTTGTACGTCGCCGATGGTTTTACCGAAGAAACCTTGCAGGCACTGAAGGAATGGAAGAACGTCAAGCGTGGTCGTCTGGAAGAATTTGCGCGCCAGCACAACATGCAATTCGAAGCAGGCAAACGTCCCTGGCACATTCCGGTGCAGATCGCGCTGCCTTGTGCAACACAGAATGAACTCGATGCAAATGACGCCAACACATTGATTGAAAACGGCGTGATCTGCGTGGCCGAAGGTGCCAACATGCCGTCGACGCTGGAAGCAGTCGATGCATTCATTCATGCCCGAACCCTGTACGCACCGGGCAAGGCAAGCAATGCGGGAGGCGTTTCCACCTCGGGTCTGGAGATGTCGCAGAATGCCCTGCGCCTGTCATGGCATCACGCTGAAGTGGACGAACGTCTGCACAGCATCATGAAGGAGATCCACGCCAACTGCGCGCACCACGGCAAACGGTCGGACGGATCGATCAATTACGTTGACGGTGCCAACATTGCAGGCTTTGTCAAACTGGCTGATGCCATGATTGCACAAGGCGTTTATTAAACCGATCCGGATATTGCTGCCTTTCTCTTTCATCCGCGTGAAGGCGTGAGGCAGAGTCAAAAGCCCGGTCATGCCGGGCTTTTTTATGCGTCCGAAGGAAAGCCCTGATCCGGGAATCGACATGAACGCGACCGGTGCCATCAAGTTTCACAGAATTGTCTGCGGCCATTTCTTAGCATGACTATCTGTACGGTTACGCCAACAACGAGAGCCAGCAGTAGCAGCCCCTGCGCGCCCATTAGAAGCGGCGATGCCAGGTCGGTGACGAAGGGATGACCATCAGGAACACGACGAAGCGTCTCGCTGACCGTGGGCACCATCAACAAGAACACCGTGACGCTAAGACTGATCGTTTCAATGTACTTGCGCCCTCTTCCCAGAAATGTCATCTGTCCTGCCGTATAACCTGCAGCCAGAAATAGCAAGGTTGCCACGCCAATTGCGTAACTCACCGGTTGTTTCGCAACCAGAAACACGGACAACGCGCCAACAAGCATGGATAGCAGATAAGCCATACCTGCAGGGCCGCGAGGGGTGATTCGCCCATAACGGATCAACATGTAAATGGCCAACGGGATGGCCGGCAAACTGCCAAGTGTGTGCAACCAGCCGACTGGTGAAATTCCAAACATAACGACGCCCTTTCAAGAACAAGACTGACTCCATCAGCTCACCAACAATACCTACTAGTAGGTAGATAATAGAATCAAAAAAAAGCCGCTCTCAGGCTTGCAGCAAGCGCTTGAGTAATGGCTCGGTAATTACGGTAAAAACATGCGCATCACCACTCGCGCGAGCCGACAGCATCGCGCCATGTACGGTGGCCATGAAACTTTCCGCCTCCGCCGCCGCAGAAGTCGTCAGTCTGATTGTGCCTTGCTGCGCGCCCCGCTCCAGGACAGAAGCAAACCAGTCAGCCAATGCCTTGAAATGCGCCCTCACCTCAAGAACCACATCGTCTGGCAACGCAGGCACTTGTGCTGCCAGCAGCGCACAAATGCACAACGGTGCAGTGCCGTCAGCGATGCATGATTCCCAGTAGTGAACGTAGGCGCGCAGCTGATCGTCAGGTGCAGGAACATTTCGCTCCAGTTCAGCCATGCCAACCTGTGCTTTCCAGCGGTAATCAACGATCAAGGCGCGGACCAGATCGGCTTTGGTCGGGAAATGATGATGGATGGTTGCATTACGAACACCGACCACCTTGGAAATGTCTGCATAGCTGAATCCGTTATAGCCGCTAGACATGATCAGCGAACGGGTGCAAGTCAGGATCTCTTCGGCAGTATTATTTGGTTTCATGACCGCACTCTACTAACTAGTAGGTAGATAGTCAAGGATCTTTTGCTTGAGCCGGTGCGAAGAGGCTCAGACTCCGAACGAAATCAGACAATCAGAATTGCGTTCGTACTCCGATATACAAGCGACGGCCAGGCGCAGGCTCAAAAAACCGTTGATTGCTTTCATTCACAACCACTGATCCTGCGTAGGAGCGGTCAAAGACGTTATCGATCCGCCCAAACAGCATCATCCTGGCCGCGCCCGCATCAAATGAATAGCCGGCTCTTAAATTAATTACTGCATAACCGCTTGCTGCATCGCTATTGATGTCATCCACATAGACCTTGCTATCGGCACGCATCTCCACTGCTGCCGTCACTGCGTTCTGCCAGCGATACTGCAGCTCCGTATAAAGACTGTGCTGCGGCGCGCCTGGCAATCGATTGCCCGCGTCGGTCACGCCGTTGCTGCTGTTGAACGCCTGCCGAAAACGCGCATCAAGCCATGTGTAGGCGAGACTGGTCGATAACTGATTGTTCCATTCGCTACGCCATGATGCCTCTGCACCGCGACGTTCCACGCCATTGACGTTCTGAAAAATGGCGCGTCCGAACTGGGACTGCTCCTGCACGATTTCATTCTTGCTGCGGGACTGGAATACAGCTACATCCAGCAGATGACGGCCCTGTCTGATCTTCGCGCCGATCTCTGCCTGCGTGCTCGTCGATGCACGCAGGCCAAGATTAGGTCCCGTACCATTCGTGCGATAAGCAAGCTCTGCCAGTGTGGGCGTCTCGAATCCCTGTCCAAGGTTGGCATAGAGATTGATGTTGTCACGTGCATGCCACACGAGTCCAACGACCGGACTGGTCTGGGTGTAGACGACCTTGCCGCTATCGTCCGGATTATCCAGGCTTGGATCAGGGTTGCGGACAACATAGTCATCATCAACAAGCATCCTGACGCGACTCAAACGTACACCGGCGATCGCACGCCACTGCGGTGCAAAGGTCCAGTCTGCCTGAGCAAACACATCTGTACTTCTCGCCTTATTCTTTTCGTCGCGACGCAGTGCGCCCTGCACACCATTGTCATTTACAAAGCCTCTGCGCCGTTCGCTCAAGGCATCCATTTCCATACCGAGCGTCCAATTTAACGGCAAGCCATTGACCTGTGTCTCGTGGCGCCAGTCGAGGCCAAGTCCACCATAGCCCCTATCCAGATCGATCACGCCACCAGCCTGAACCAGAGCATCACCCGGAAATGCCAACGTCTGGAAAACCTTTCTTTCGCCACCATACACACGGGCGTTCAGTACGTCGCTGCTGCTCAAACGCTGCTCAAGCACCAAACCTGCCTGCTGCTGGGTAATGGTCTTGCGTGTATCGAACGTCATGGCGCGCGGCGTCACCTGACGTGGGTTCATCTGGAAATCGGCACGCGTGAGCCCAAGGGGATCTTGAGACAGTGGTTGATCGATGCTGTTAAAGACGGCAGTCACCTTGGTGTCGCTGGATGGACGTGCGACCACTTTGGCATTCACGGTCGTCCGCCTTGTCGCACTGTGATCCCGATATCCATCTGTTGAGAAACGGGTAACGTCCAGCGTGCCGCCCAGAATGTCACTGCCTCCACCAACAGCCACACCGAGCACACGCTGGTTATCCGATCCTGCTCCCAGGGAAAAGGATGCCTCCGGTTTCACTGGAGGATCCTTTGTGAAAACCTGCAGTACGCCCCCGGCAGCGTTGCCGTACAGCTGTGCCATCGGACCGCGCAAGACTTCGATGCGACTGGCTGACGCCAGGCTTGCATTCGATGACTGTCCCTGCCCGTCCGGCATCGTCGCCGGAATGCCATCTACCAGAATACGTACACCGCGCACACCAAAGGTCGATCGTGTGCCAAAACCGCGTATGGACACCTGCAGATCCTGCGCATAGTTCTGACGCTCACGTATCTGGATGCCAGGGACTGCGCCAAGTACTTCCGACAAATTCACCAGCGGAGATTGTGCGGTAAACCCATTGAGCGGTATGACATCAATGGCAGCAGGCACATCAAAACGATTACTTTCGGAACGGCTTCCACTAACGACGATTTCGGGAAGTCTCTCCGCCGAGGATGCCGCCTGCTCTTGGGCATGGACGACGGAAGTCGACGCCATCATGCCAAGAACGGTCAGCGCAGGACTGACGCGTACGGAAAAAATAAGGCGTTTGACGATATCTTTTTGCATTGGGAAGCAGGCAAGGTCACCACGTAGAGAATGAGCAGAACGACTATCGCACAGCTCAAAAAAATGCCGCACACGACTGTGTACGGCATCGCGCAAGTCAGTATTGCTCCATGCGGATCTACCGCGTGCGCGTGACTCTCCAGATCGTATTGGAAAGATCATCCGCAATGATCAAGGCACCGCGTGGATCAACCGTGACACCCACAGGCCGCCCTCTCGTTTTTCCATCTTCACCACGGAAGCCTGTTGCAAAATCAATGGGCTCGCCGGCAGGCCGCCCGTTACTGAACGGAACGAAAATGACTTTGTATCCCACCGGCTGATCGCGGTTCCAGCTGCCATGCTCACCGACAAAGGCACCATCAGCAAATTTCTCTCCCATGACAGGAAGCGAAAAACTCAATCCCAGGGCGGCAACATGCGAACCCAGGCTGTAATCCGGCGTGATGGCGGCAGCAACCTTCTCCGGATTTTGCGGTTTGACGCGAGGATCGACATGCTGACCCCAATAACTGTATGGCCAGCCGTAGAATCCCCCCTCGCGTACGGAAGTCAGATAGTCGGGCACGAGATCCGGCCCCAGCTCGTCACGCTCGTTGACTACCGTCCATAACTGTCCTGTCTGGGGTTGCATTGCCATTGCCGTCGGGTTGCGCAGACCGGTCGCGTACGGTTTGTACGCGCCGGTGTTTACATCCACCTGCCATACCATGGCACGATCGACTTCGGCTTCCATTCCACGTTCGGTAATGTTGCTGTTGGACCCGATGCCAACGTACAGAAAGCGCCCGTCCTGACTGACGGTCATCGCCTTTGTCCAGTGGTGATTGATTTCCGCAGGCAACGCCACGACTTTCACGGGTGGCGTGCTGGCCTTTGTCTCTCCGCTCTTGTAATCGAAGCTGACCAGCGCATCCTGATTGGCAACATAGATCTTGTTATTGGCAAAGGCCAGCCCGTACGGTGCATTCAGATCCTCGGCAAACACGGTTTGAGTCTCATACGTGCCATCACCATCCGCGTCACGCAGCAAGGTCAAACGATTGCCGCCTTTGACCTTGGTGTTGCCTTGCGCCTTGATGTAGCCCGCGATGACATCCTTTGGTTTCAGCTTGGCGGCATTCCCTCCGCGCCCTTCTGCGACAAGAATATCGCCATTGGGCAACACCAATGTCTGGCGAGGAATCTTGAGATCGGTCGCGATTGCACTAATGGCATATCCGTCAGGTACCGTCGGCTTCCGATCACCCCACTCCGCAGGCTGGGCAATTTTCATCGAAGGCAGAATGGTCTGCCGAGGCTCCGGCAATTTGGGATCGGGACCGCGCGACTGCACACTGTCTCCGTGATCACTGCAGGCGCTCAACAACAACACCATGCTCGCCATCGAGAGGGTATATGAAAATCTCATTGCACACCTCCACTACGCGGCACACTCAAGCCAATCCAGGCAGCGACAACAGCCAGCGCAGCAACGATCGCAGAGAGAATCAGACTTGATGGCATGGCGGCCCAGGCGTCCTTGGCATGTTCAAACGCATTGAACAATCCGATGATCCACGTCACCGCCAAGAGCAGGACCTGCATCAGGGGGCGTCCTGTCTTACGTGATGCGGTAAAAAGCTGCACAAGTGCGCATAACAAGGCCAGACCACAGAACAGCAGGCCCCCTGCATTCAGCCAGGCCGCAAAATTGATCCATTGAATCTGGTAGGTCTTGTAATAAACAATGTCACCCAGCAAGGACCCCAGAAAAAGAGGAACAGTCCCTGCAAGCAGTATTGCGTGGAACGGACCGGGATGACGGTAATAGACGGGAGCGGCGGATACAGAGGAATACATTGCGTGATCCTTTAGGGTGTGCCTGAAGACGGAAAGCAAACTGCTCATCAGTCTATAAGCATGTGATTGCCCTACCCGTAAGAAGAATTCCTATCCTTGCGTCAGACAAATGCTTAAAGTGAACCGAGAACGCAGTCTCGATCATCACGAGATGAAGTGGTTGCAACGAGAAAGACAACGCTTACTTCTCAATCATTCTGTCGCCACTGGCTGGGTAGCCACGGGCTGGACAGTCGCTCACTGGCAGCAATGCAGATTCGCGGTGACAGCAATGCACCGACGATTGGTGATGGTGATATTGTCCTGATCGACATACAGGCAACCGACATTGAGGATGACAAAATCTATGTCATTCAGGATGCAGGCAACTTGTTGGTGAGACGCTTGCAACTGGAACCCGGCGACAAGGTACGCACTCTTTGCGACAACCCCTCTCATCGAGAATTTGAGGTGGCAAGAAGCAGCCTGGAAATCGTTGGACGTCTGGTGTGGAGAGGTGCGTTGTTGTGAATCCGGGTTTTACGCATTCAAACAAAACGGTCATCGAACCGTATTGAAAGTACAACTGGCGACGAACTCATAACGCTCGGGACGGATGTAGAAAGTCGAGTAGTCGCAGCAATCACCATTGGCAAAGCAAGATATTCGCGTCATAACCAGCACGGCACTTCCCGTCTTAATCTGTAGCAGCTTGGCCATTTGCCTGTCAGCCAACTGCGCACGAACAGCCACATCGGCGCGCGCCACGCCCTGCCCGTCCAGCTTGCGCAGGATGGTGTAGTTCGGCAGCATCTCCGCTTCTTCCCAGGGCAAATCAGCCACAGCCTGAGGCAAGTAGCTTCCACCCACTGCAATCGGCTCACCGTCTACCAGATGCAGACGCTGCATGAACGTGCAGTGGGTTACGCGACGGCCGAATCGGACAGATAGTTCCTTTGGTACAGGAATCAGATCTTTTGCCAGTAACTGCATTGTTGGCTGAAGACCTTGCATCAACAAGGAGTCATGAAAGCTGCGTAATGCATCCAGTGCGTGGCGCACCTGACGTCCGGCTACATAGGTGCCCTTACCTTGCTTGCGCTCAACCACCCGCTCGTCTTCCAGCTTCTTCAATGCAAGTCTGACGGTGACGCGGCTCACATCAAAACGTGCCATCAGCTCGGCTTCCGAAGGCAGTTTTCCAGACGGATCAAAGATGCCACTCAACGCCTCTTCCCGAAGATGAGAGGCGATCTGTTCATACAGCGAAGTGACATTCTTTCTAACGAGCAGATCCGACATGGCAAGCATTCAAAAAAAGTAGTCGCGATTATTACGCATTGCGGACAAGTATATAAAAAGGAAAGCGAATAAGAATATGCAAAAACCTTCGTTGGCCCAACTTGTATTAATACGTATTATGACAAAAATCGCATGAATGACCCGAATTTTCGTTATTCATCTTGTCCGAATATCACTGCCAGAACCCGCCAACACGATGACTGTCGCTCGCAATGCTCACCTCACCGTTGAGAAAATCGGCTTCTCCTATCAGGAAGAACACACGGTATTCAATGACTTTTCATTCGAGGCACGTCCGGGTGAGTTCATCGCTCTTCTTGGCCCTTCCGGCTGCGGTAAAAGCACGCTGTTGAATCTGCTTTCCGGCTTTCTTCAACCGAAAACCGGAAAGATCACCTTGAATGGCAAGTCCCTGCAACCGGAGTCACCGGAACTGGGATACGTTTTCCAGTCGCCGCAACTGTTCCCCTGGCTGAGCGCACTCGACAATGTGCGATTTGGCCTTCGCATGGGAGAAAGAGGCTCGACAACAGAGCAGCTGGAAAAGGCGCGCCATTATCTGGATATGGTTGGTCTGGCGCATGCAGAATCAAAACTGCCGCACGAATTGTCAGGTGGCATGCAGCAACGCGTTTCGCTCGCACGCACGCTGGCGATGGAACCATCACTCCTCTTGATGGATGAGCCGTTTGCGGCACTGGATGCAATTTCTCGTCAACTCATGAACGAAGAGTTGTTGAGACTCTGGTCCACCTTAGGTCAAACGGTTGTCTTTATTACGCATGACATTGACGAAGCCGTCTTTCTTGCCGACCGCGTGCTGGTGCTAGGTACCGCTCCCGCCGGCCTTCAGCACGAACTTCCTATCGCCTTGCCACGTCCGCGGACGCAGATAGAGACGCGTCGTCTGCCGCTTTTCCACGAATACAGCACCTCATTACTGGACAAGATATCCACCGCAGCACGACCTGTTGCTTCGTTCATACCTCATTTCATTTTCGAAAGCACCTTATGAGAACCACCAAGCTTCTTCTCTCGGCCACGCTCGGCCTTTCCTTTCTTGGCGCCAGTCTGAGTACGCATGCACAAGATAAACCCTTGCGTATCGGCTGGGTATATGCACTTGGTAATGCGCCCGCAGTGATTGCCGACCGCAAGGGATTTTTCCGTGAAGAAGGTGTCAATGTCGAAATCAAATCCTTTGGCGATGGCCCTGTCGTGCAACAAGCACTCTCCTCTGGTGAACTCGATATGGCCTACATTGGCGTACCGCCTGTCTACCAGTGGTATGCACGCGGATTGAATAGTCGCATTCTGGCCAAGGTCAACTATGGTCAGGCTGCCGTGATCACGCAAGCCGACAGCAAGATCAAGGAAGTAAAAGATCTGAAAGGTGGCAAGATCGCTGGTATTGCCAAAGGTAGTGGCATGGACGTCCTGCTGCGCGGTTACGTACTGAAAGAGGCATCTGGCCTCGAGCCTGATCGCGACATCAATGTGGTCAGTATGCCGGCAGGCAACATGACAGCAGCGCTCGACCGCAATCTTGTGGATGCCGCATTCACATGGGAGCCTTTCATCTCGACAGCGCTATTACGCGGCACCAGCCGGGTCGTGCTGGATGTCAACAAAGCCATTCCGGAATATCCGTGGTATATCGTGATGGGCATGCCTCGCACATTGGCGCAACGTCCTGACGATGTGCTCAAAGTGCTCCGCGCACATCATCGTGCAATCGATTTTTTGAACAAGCATCCGGATGAAGCAAATCGTATCCTGGCAGAAGCGTTCGAGATTGCGCCGGTGAAGACGGCTGATGGCCGTGAAATTGCACCGGTCAAGGTGATCGAAGAAGCACGCAAGCGGATCGGATGGTCGGATCGTATCGAAAATACCGATCTGCAATTCATTCAGCGTCTGATCAACTACTCGCGCTCATTGGGCTTCCTGAACAAAGACCTCAAGGCGACCGAGTTCATTGACACGTCATGGCAGCAGCGCGCAGTACAAGCCCCGGCCAAACCTGCTGCTGCACGACAGAACTAAGATGCGTCTTCCACGTCCTTCCTGGGGTTGGGCTTCGTTACCCGCCCTTGTTTTGCTATGGAGTCTCATTGCTACGCGTTTTCCTTCCTATATTCTTCCGCAGCCCTGGGAAGTTGCCGTGGAAGGATGGCGCTGGCTGGGTGACGGCAAACTATGGCCGCATCTAGGCACCAGTCTTCTGGAAGAGCTTGGCGGTTTTTTTGCCGCTATCGTGGCGGCAGTCTTGCTTGGTGTTACCGCCGGCATATCGCCTGCATTCCGCAGTTTTCTCACACCGCTCAACAGCCTTTTTATGGCGATTCCACCGATTGCGTGGGCGCCGTTGACGATGATCATCTTCGGACTCGGTTATCTATCGATCGTCAGCGTGATCTTCATTGCGGCCGTATGTCCGATGACGTTGGCGATCCAGGATGGCGTACAGGCCATTCGGGGTGGCGAAGTACGCGCAGCACGCATTCTGGGTGCGAACCGCATGCAATTGCTGGTGCACGTGTACTTCCCTGCTTCACTGCCTGCATTCACAACCGCATTGCGTGTGGGCTTTAGCCAGGCATGGCGTGCCCTGGTCGCCGCTGAAATGATCGGCGCCTCGCAAGGCATCGGCTGGATGGTATCGACCGGTGGTCAGATCGGAAATGCCAGCCAGGTTCTGCTTGGCATCGTACTGATCGGCCTCATTGCCTGGCTGGCCGAAAGCCTCGTGTTTCGAAGGATCGAACGCCATTACCAAGTCTGGCGCAGTCACTAATCTTCACCCATGTGATCGGCATCGCTGATCGACGAAAGTATTTTATGAGCGATAAAACATCTTCCCTTTCTGTGCAGTATCAGGCATTACGCGAAAGACTCGGCCCGCATTATGCGCCGCAGGGGCTATACGAACGTAACAAGCAATTGCCATTTGTCGGTCGCGTAAACTGCAATGTCTCGCAGCTGGAAACCGGCAGCTGGAACGAGATCGTGATCGACTATGAAGTCGGTGCTGCCGGACTTGCCGATGGCGGCTGGTTCAAGACGACCTTCAAGTTCTACTCGGACTGGGCCTTGTTTCAAACGAGCGATCCTTCGGCAGCCAACTACGTGAGTGCCGAATATCAGGCTGGTCCACTGGTAGCTGGCCAGAGCCCGGCAACCGTGCAGTCGCTAGCGGTGCGCTTTGACCAGAAAGGTCACGAACGTCCCTTTCAAAAAGCGATCATCGTCGATGTCGTAGACGGCTACCTGAATGCGGGCGACCACATCATCATTCGGCTTGGTGATCGACGTGGCGGTGGGCCAGGCACACGTGTACAGACGTTTACCGAAGATCGCTTCCGTTTCCGCTGCTATGTCGACCCACTCGGCACATCGCGTTTTGCGGCCGTTCCCGGCGATATCGTGATCGATATGGTGGCAGGTGATCCGGCGCGTATTCTGATTGCCGGTTCTCGCTTTTCGAAAACAGGAGAGGTCGCACCGTTCCGCGTTTCGCTGCAGGATCGCTGGGGCAATGCATGTACCGCGCAAGGTGGTGATCTTTTGCTGAAGGCCTTCGATGCCAAAGGTCATCAAGTCTATTCACGCACCCATGCATTTCCTTCAGAAGGCTGGGCAAGCATAGGAATCGATGATTTGCCAAGCGTGCGCGGCACATTAACCATCGTTGCAGAAACATCGGGACTCCCGGCAGTCAAGCCGGCAACGGCCTATCTGGACATTGACGACGATTATCCGGCACCGCGTTCCTTCTATGCCGATCTGCACGTACATGCCAGCGATACCGTTGGCACCAACAGTCCGGCCAGCAATGCGGCCTATGCGCGCGACATTGGCGGCATGGACGTACTGGGCTACACGGCCAATGATTTCCAGATTACGGACGAGAACTGGCAACTTGGCGTGAGCACTGTCGAGGAATTCAACGAACCCGGACGGTTTGTCTGCTATCCGGTTCAGGAGTGGTGCGGAAGTTCGACCGCAGGTGGCGATCACAACGTCGTGTTCCTTGGCGACGACAAGCCGGGATTCCCTTACAACGCGCGCGGCGAACATAACCGCACATTCCTCTGGAACGAGGACATGAAAGGCAGCGCTGTCGAAACAGGTCGCTGGCCGGTGGAAGAACTATGGGACGCCTACCTGCATGATCCTCAGCATCACTTGATCATGCCGCATGTCGGTGGCCGTCGTTACATCCCCGACTGGCATCATCCGGAACTTGAACGCCTCGTTGAAATCGCATCGGCATGGGGTCACTTTGGCTGGTTGTACCAGGACGTCATTTCACGCGGATATCGTATCGGCGTCGCAGCCAGCGGCGATGAGCATCGCGGACGTCCAGGTGGCGGCCCGCCTGGCACCCAAGTGTTTGGTGTACACGGCGGCTTGACTGGCATCATTGCAGACACGCTCGACCGCAAGAGCATCGGTCGTGCGTTACGCAATCGCCATACATGGGCAACCACCGGTGAACATACCGCCTTGCTGGTCACTGCCGGGCAACACCGGCAAGGCGATGAATTCACGCAGCAGGGGCCGCTAGAGATCGATTACAAGTTGCTCGGCACCACCGGATGGGATGAGATTGCAGCCTATGACCATACGGGACTGATCTGGAAACGCAATTTGCATCAAGAACTCGGTTACTCGGATCGCCTCATTCGCCTGCGTTGGGGTGGCGCACGCGTGCCGGATCGCTACCGCTGGGCTTCCTGGCGCGGTCGCATCACGATCACAAATGGCATCATCAATCGCTTCCAGTCACATGGTTTCGAGCACGGTGAAGAAACCTGCTGGCGAGAAGGTGCAACCGATATCGGTTTTCGTAGCGATACTTATGGCGATGCCGATAGTATCGAAATCGACCTCAATAATCTGCGTAATTGCAAGATTCGTATCGAGGGAACAATTGACAGCTACGTCAAGGTTGGTGATCCGCTCAAACGAAATCCTTTCGTGCATGCGCCGGAATTCGTGTGGGAGATAAGCGGCGAAGAACTGATGGCAGGCGGTGCATTACGTCAGGAACTTGGCGGCACCGAACTCTTCCTTGCACTGGAACGTTTGACCGAAAAGGCATTGCCGATCTCCTTGACCGGCTCCTTGACGATCGATCCGAAGAATGCAGAATTTGGCCATCGTCCTGTCTATCTGCATGCACGCCAGCGCGATGATGCAAAGATATGGTCGTCTGCAATGTTCGTTACATTCGGTTAGCAAGACTCTATAAAAAACGGCGCTCTTCAGCGCCGTTTTTTATCGCAAATCAAATTTCTTCTCTATCCATTTGCCGCCTTCGCTGCATTTCCTCTCCTTAAATGGCAAATTCATGCGATTGGTTTATACTGTACATATAAACAGTATTTAACGATTGCCAGTGAAAATCACCGTCGATGAGACCTGGTGATTATTTAATCCTGATTTGTCGCGTCGATTCACAAGCAGGCGGACGGGACAATGCGCAGCTCCCGCCTCGTGACTATCACTGTCGGCATTAATCTGAAGCATAGCCGAGCATGACCATCATCTTGACCGATCAGCCGAACCCTTTGTATTACCTGGATAACTTCCGGCGCGTACTGGATTGGATCACTCAACGCTACAGCGATCTGCTCGTAAGCGAAGAGCAGGATTTTATCGAACGTTTTTCCCGATTACCGCAGGTTTCCCAGGCCTTGCTGGTGCGCATGGTCATGCGCAAAGGGACGCTTTTCCGCAGCAGCAAACTTCGTTACGACGAGATTGGCTGTTCAGATGCAGCCGTACAACCCTTGATCGCCCAAGGCTGG
Organism: Oxalicibacterium faecigallinarum; assembly: GCF_014635705.1. Classification (GTDB taxonomy): domain Bacteria; phylum Pseudomonadota; class Gammaproteobacteria; order Burkholderiales; family Burkholderiaceae_D; genus Oxalicibacterium; species Oxalicibacterium faecigallinarum. The sequence goes on from NZ_BMDI01000001.1 coordinate 784,351, forward strand.
GTGGTGCCCAACCCTGTCATCTCCATTGAAGAGCTGTTTGGCCTGCTGAAAAAAGCAGAGGTGCTTGATACATTCAAGTTCGAGACGCACGCAAAGTCGGCACGCAAGGCTGACTTACTGGAGCATGTGCGAGATACGTTTTCCGAATCGCGCGCATTTTCGGCGTGGTCGACACGTCTGGATGACAAGGTATATCAGGTATGCATTACAAATTGGTGCGAACGACTGCGTCTCATGTTCTTTGGCAATCTGCATCAGAACTGGTCGGAATTCGTGCTGTCCGATCTGGGAATTTATCGTTACGAGCAGGTCGAACTGACTGATACGGCGCGTGGCTTTCTGTCACGCCAGGATGTGGACGATTATCTTCATCTGCACAATTGTCGCGAATGCTTTGATCAGGGCGAGGCGCTTGATGACATCCTGTCAAAGATCCCGAATACGCCTTCTACCAATCCGTGGATCGAAAGCCGTCGCAACAAACTGCTATTCAAGCTCGCCTATCAATATGAGCGCTGTGGCGAAACCGACACCGCCCTGACCATCTATCGGCAATGCCGCTATCCAGGTGCGCGCCTGCGTCAGATTCGCGTTCTGGAACGTTGTCATGAAATCGATGCAGCCTATACGCTGGCACAGCTCGCCAGCCAGATACCAGAGAGCGAGGCCGAACATCAATCCCTGCAGCGCATCCTGCCACGTTTGATCAAGAAGCGCGGGCTTGTCAAACACCTACCGGTCAAACGTGCAGCGATCGAGCAATTCAATCTGGTGCTGCCCTACCCCGCACAGCCAACCAGCGTCGAACATCTGGTGTGCAAGCATTACTCTTGCGAACGTGCGCCGACGCTGTATGTGGAAAACACCTTAATCAATTCCCTGTTCGGCCTGTTGTGCTGGCCGGCGATTTTCGCGCCTCTGCCAGGTGCGTTCTTCCATCCGTTTCATCATGGTCCGGCCGATTTGCATAGTCCCGATTTTTATTCGCGTCGCGCTGTACTGTTTGACGCATGTCTGGCGCAACTTGATAGTGATGCGTATCGAGATGCGATACTGCAAACATTTCATACCAAGCACGGCATCCAGTCGCCGTTTGTTTTCTGGCATGCAATGGACGAAGCCCTGCTGACACTGGCGCTCTCCTGTCTGCCTGCTGCCCATCTAAGAAAATGGTTTGAACGCATCCTGCTTGACATTCCCTCCAACCGCTCGGGTTTTCCTGATCTGATCCAGTTCTGGCCGCAAGAAAACCGGTACCGCATGCTGGAGGTCAAAGGCCCCCGTGATCGTCTGCAAGACAACCAGATCCGCTGGCTGGAATACTGTGTCGCACATGCAATGCCTGTTGCTGTCTGCTACGTGCAATGGGAAGAAGCGGCATGACGGATGGTATCTGCCATATGCGTGACGATGCATCGGATCCCGACAAAGGCCGGATCTATACCGTAGCCGTACGCGCCTTGTGCGAATTCACAGCCAAACAAGGGGACCTCGATCTACGCTTCACACCCTCGCCTTCTGCCTTGGAAGGTATGGCCGGGCACACCACCGTAACCTCCCGTCGTGCCAAACATTACGAATCTGAAGTCAGTCTGTCCGGTGACTACAAACAACTGCACGTCCGTGGCCGCGCAGATGGCTATGATCCAAAACGAAACCGGGTGGAAGAAATCAAGACCTTCCGTGGCGACTTGGAAAAAATGCCGGACAATCACCGGCATCTGCACTGGGCGCAAGTACGCATCTACGGATGGTTGCTGTGTCAGTCGCGCAGCCTTGCAGAAATCGAGACCGCGCTGGTCTACTACGATATCGGTACACAGAAGGAAACCGTACTGGTCGAAACCTGTACCGCCAGCATGCTGCAACAGTACTTCGAGGAACACTGTGAAGACTTCATCGCCTGGGCAGAACAGGAAGTACAACATCGCACTGTGCGCGATGCCGCCTTGACCAGCCTGACTTTTCCGCATGCAGATTTCCGGCAAGGTCAGCGGCAACTTGCAGAAGCCGTCTACAAATCAGCAGTGGCCGGCAGATGTCTGATGGCCCAGGCATCGACTGGCATTGGCAAGACCATCGGCACCATCTTTCCCTTGCTGAAAGCCAGCGCCACGCAAAAAATCGACAAGCTTTTCTTCCTCACCGCCAAGACCTCTGGCCGTGCATTGGCGCTGGATGCCATTCACCTTATCCGGCAGCATCAACCCGCTTCGCCCTTGCGCGTGCTCGAACTGGTCGCGCGCGACAAATCCTGCGAGCATCCGGACAAGGCGTGCCATGGCCAGTCATGTCCGCTGGCCAAAGGCTTTTATGACCGTGTTGGTCAGGCACGGCAGGCGGCAGTCCGTGTCGTCATGCTCAATCAGGCCAGCCTGCGCGCCATCGCGCTGGCCCACCAGGTATGTCCCTACTATCTCAGTCAGGAACTGGCACGCTGGAGCGATGTAGTCATTGGGGATTACAACTATTACTTTGACGGCAGTGCCATGCTTTACGCGCTGACGACTGAGAACCAGTGGCGCATCAGCCTGTTGATCGACGAAGCCCACAATTTGCTCGAACGTGCCCGCAAAATGTACTCCGCCGAACTGGATCAACAGCAGTTTCGTTCATTGCGGCAGACGGCACCCAAGTCACTCAAGGGCCCGCTTGATCGCCTCCATCGACAATGGCAAGCGTTACACGCTGAACAAACGAGCGACTATCAGGTGCATGCCGGGATCAGCAGCAAGTTTCTGCTCTCGCTCCAGCAAGTCGGCGCCGATATCGCCGACTTCATTGCAGAAAATCCGGAGAGCATGCATGCTGACTTGCAACAGTTCTATTTCGATGCCTTGCACTTCACACGTCTGGCAGAATGTTTTGGTGACCATTCACTGTTTGACATTACCAAGACGAATGCACAAGGCGGTCGCAAGAATGGCCGGCTTTGCCTGCGCAATGTAATCCCGGCCCCTTTTTTGCAGAAGCACTTTACCAGCTCGCATGCATGCACGCTGTTCTCGGCGACGCTCAGTCCTTGGCATTTTTATGCCGACACGTTGGGCATGCCGGACAATACAGTCTGGATTGAAGTCGAAGCGCCGTTTGAAACAAGACAGCTTTCCGTCCACATCGCTCACACAATTTCTACCCGCTATCAGGATCGTGAACACTCCTTATCGGCAATTGTCGATCTGATCGCACGGCAATACAGCACACAAGCTGGCAACTACCTCGCTTTCTTCAGCAGTTTCGATTATCTAAACAAGGTCTGCACCTTGTTTGTAGAACGCTATCCCGATATCCCTGTCTGGCAACAATCGCGTCGTATGGCGGAAGATGAGCGCAAGGCGTTTCTTGATCGCTTTACGCCAGACGGTAATGGCATTGGCTTCGCCGTCTTGGGCGGCGCTTTTGCAGAAGGCATTGACCTGCCAGGCAATCGCCTGATCGGTGCATTTATCGCGACGCTCGGACTGCCGCAAGTCAATGAAATCAACGAACAGATGCGCTATCGCATGCAGGAATCTTTTGGTGATGGCTACGACTACATGTATCTGTATCCCGGCTTACAGAAGGTCGTACAGGCCGCTGGGCGCGTCATTCGTACACAGCAGGACCAAGGCGTCATTCATCTGATGGATGATCGATTCGGAAGGGAAAAAGTACTGGACCTGCTGCCACGATGGTGGGGGATGGGGAAAAGCGAAGCTAAAGAATATTGTCAGAAGAAAAATGAAGGCTAGCCACGTTGCTTTGATCGATTCACATGGTGACCTTGATGGCTATGCCCGTATGCCAATCACACCACACTAGTGATAGACATCATTTGAAACAGATCGCGAGGATGCATACGCCGAATAATAAGGTACGCGATACGTTGCCGATAAAACCTTGTCGATCAAAGTCAACAGGTCTTCCGTTTGAAACGGCTTTCCAAGCACAGGCCCAGATAAAGCTTCTGACGTAGGTGCAAACGCGGTAATAAAGACAAATGGGATGCCCTGATATCTCTCGTCGTTTTGCATGTATCGACGAAGTACCGTCCCTGTCGCCTCGGGCATCAATACATCGCTGAGCACCAGGTCAATCGATTCACTTTCAAGCGCGATACGCGCTTCCTTGACGGATGCGGCTGTGATCGCACGGAAGCCGTGATACGTCAGCAGCTCTTTCATGACTTCGAGAATTTCGATTTCGTCATCGACAATGAGGACTGTGCATTTCATATACTTGACTCTCGTTCTGACAGTCAATTTGAACACGTCCCTCTGAAAATTCTTTGTTAGATAGGCCTCACAAGGTCAAAAATACATGAGTCGATAGTAAAAAATACAAGTTGGGATCGATAGCAGAAGTCATCCTTCCCGTCAAAGTGAAAACCTTGCCAAGTAAAATCATGTTGAATGCAGGCTTCTGGGGCAGTCGCTAACGACAAGTCAATGAAAATCAGGCTTCATCGATCAAGCCATGCTTGAGCGCGTAATGCACCAGATGCGTGGTAGTTGTCGCATCCATCTTTTGCAGGATGGCCGCTTTGTGCGTGCTGATGGTCTTGTTGCTTAGGGAAAGTATCTTGGCGATATCGTTTACCGCATGACCTTCGACCAACATGTTAAAGATCTGAAACTCACGCGCCGTCAGTTGCGTATGCGGCAAAGCCTCTTCCCGCTTGTGCATCTGCCGAATCAGCTTGGCAGATATTTCCGGAGACACGTAGGTCTCTCCCTTTGCGACAGCACGTATGCCTTCAATCAACTGACTCGATGCCGTGTTCTTTGAAATATAACCAGAGGCGCCGGCACGCATGGCCTGCACGGCATACTGACTTTCCTGATGCATGCTGAGGATCAGGATCGGCAATGCAGGCTGCAAGGCATGCAATTGCTGAATCAATGCAATGCCGCTACGGCCGGGCATCGACATGTCGAGCAATAACACCTCGAACTGACAGGTGCGTACTTTCTGCAATACTTCATCACCATCACCGGCCTCACCCACAACCTGCATCTCGGGCACAAAGGAAATAATCTGTTTAAGGCCGTCACGAATGATGGCGTGATCGTCTGCAATGATGATGCGGATCATGGTGCACCTCCGTCAGTCGCTGCATGCAATGGAATATGAACAAGAATCCGCGTGCCTTCACCAGACTGGCTCTCCACTTCAAGACGCCCGCCAAGCATGAAGACGCGTTCGCGCATGCCGACCAGCCCCAACCCTTTACTACGTATGGTGGACGGCTCGATACCGCGACCGTTGTCGGCAATCTGCATCACGAGCACTGCCCCATCCACATCAATCGCCACGTCGACATGACTTGCCTTGCTGTGCCGGCTGACGTTGGTCAATGCCTCCTGCAAGACACGAAAGATCGCAGTGCTGATATCAGAGGACACATCGTCTGGCAGCGCAGGTGTATGCAAGGCATAGGCGATACCGGTTCGTTCAGAAAACGATTCGAGCAACCAATCCACTGCCGCATGCAAGCCCAGTTCATCCAGCATCTGCGGGCGCAAGTCGGCGGCGATGCGTTGCACCGATTCCATCGTCGAGCCGGCGATCGCCTGCAAGCGTTTTACCTGTTGCTGTCGGGATTGATCCGGCATGCCGGGTTGAGCATCAATCACGTCCAGACCGATACGGATTGCCGTCAGTGACTGCCCCAATTCATCATGCAGTTCGCGCGCTATGCGTGTGCGCTCTTCCTCGCGTACGGATTGCAGGTAGGCAGACAGTTCGCGCAATTGGGTCCGTGATTCCAGCAAGGCCTGTTCAGCGCTCTTGCGGTCGGTGATGTCACGCGAAATGCCGGTCGTGCCGATCACCTCGCCCGACTCGTTGTAGATCGGCGTCTTGATCGTGTCATACCACCGCATATGACCATCGGCGCCACGGCGTTGCTCTTCATAGCGATATCGCTGACCGCTCTGCATGACTTGCCGGTCCGAAATCTTGTATTTCTCGCCCCACGCAACTGGCCAGACTTCGTCCGGCGTCTTGCCGATGATTTCCGCTTCGCTCTTCTGGCAGGCAGCCATGAAGGCATCATTGACGAGAATGTAACGCGACTCCACATCCTTGAGCCAAGCCTGATCGGGGATATTGTTGAGGATGGCCCGTTGCAGCTCATCGTCATGATGCGTCATGCCTGATCTCCATGTTTTTCTTACACTGTACGATCAATTGCTACATCGTGCAGCCCCATACATCGCGCATTTACGGAAAATACAGAATAAAAAAGGACAGGCCAGCCTGTCCTTTACATTCACCCTGTTTTACACCGCTAATGCACGACCATCGCTGCGCGGATCGTGTGCACCAGAGAATTTCTTGCCTGATGCATCAATCACAATCGCACCCGGATGACCGGACAGCGGGCTTTGTGCCGGCAATGTACTGATCTCGTGCCCACGCTTGGCCAGCTCTGCAAATACCTCCTCGCCTGCATCCTGTTCCAGCTTGAGCGTATCGCGCGTATCCGAGAAGGTTTTTCCAAGCAGAAAACGCGGCTTGGAAAGCGCCGTATAAGGATCCAGACCGTAATCGATCATGCGCGTCAGAATCGCCGTCAGCGTTTGTGGCTGGCCATCGGCACCTTGCGTTCCATACAAAATCCGCGGCTTGCCATTCTGCATAAACATGCCCGGATTGAGCGTATGGAACGGACGCTTGCCGGGCTTGAGTTCGTTTGGATGTCCGGGCTTGAGGCTGAACGACGCACCACGGTTATGCCAGAGAATCCCCGTATCGCCGGCCATCACGCCGCTGCCCCAATCGAAATACACCGTTTGCAACATCGAGACTGCATTGCCATACGCATCTGCTGCACCGATAAACACGGTATCGCCGGTACGGAAGACATGCGGCCAGGCCAGTGCCTTTTTCATGTCGATCGCCTGCGCGCGTTTCTTCAGGTGCTCGGTGGAGAGCAGCTTCGCGACCGGCACATCCACAAACTCCGGATCGGCGACATACCGATTACGGTCAATGAAGGCCTGCTTCACCGCTTCGACCAGCAGGTGATAGTAGTCGGCACTGCCCTCGCGCATCTTCCGCAGATCGAACTGATTGAGGATACCCATGATTTCCAGCGTCGTCATGCCCTGCGTCGGAGGCTGATTCGCAAGCAGGAAACCTTCACGATAAGCGACCTGCAATGGCGCTTCCACACGTGCCTGCGTTTTTGCGAGATCGCTTGCCGTAATCGGTGAACCGGCTTCGCGCAGGCCTCTGGCGATACGCTCTGCCAACTGGCCTTCATAAAAATCGCGATAGCCGCGTGCTGCCAAGGTCTCCAGCGTATCGGCCAATTGTGGCTGACGGAACGTCGCGCCGATCTCGGGCGCCTTGCCATCCTGCATGAAATGATGTGCGATGGCAGGCAGATCGGTCAGCTCCTTCTGCCGAAAATCCATCCAGAAACGCTCGGATGGTGTGACCGGAAAACCGTTACGCGCCAAACCGATCGCAGGCGTCAATAACTCGGCCCAGCTGCGCTTGCCGCCCAGTTCGTTGCGACTGATATCGAATGCCTTGCCCAAGGTATCCACATTGGCCGCCGTCGTCAGCATGGAGGCGGCACCGCGTACCGGAATGCTGTTGCCGTATTGCGGCAACACAGCCGGTGCCTGTCCGATACCGGACAAGGTACGCACCTTACCGTTGCTGTCACTGATGATCATGAAACCATCACCGCCAAAGCCTGAAAAATGCGGGTAAGTCACATTGAGGCAGGCGGCGATTGCAACAGCGGCTTCGATCGCATTTCCTCCCTCCTGCAACACACGCTGTCCGGCCTGCGTTGCCAACTCATGCGGACTGGTCGCCATGCCCTTGGTCGATTGCGCCAGACCGTTCTTGTCGGTGCCCTCCCGGCTCAGCGCCATCGGGGCCACCGAGCCGAGAGCAAGCGCACCCGATGCAGTCAGAAAACTGCGACGTGTCATCTCTGCAAACCTTGTCTTGTGTTCCATAGCATCTCCTTTGCTCAATCAAGCCTTGTGACGTGCGTGTACTTCGCCGTGTACCTTTTCAGGGAAGGTATTTTTCAGTGGCGTATGACGATGCGAGAAGTTGGCCGTGATCCATGCGTAGAGCGGACCGATGGCATTCATCACAATCACGATGCCGAGCGCAGACAAGGGATCTTTCGGCGTTGGACCAAAGCCGCCGAACATGGTGGCAAAGAACGAGGCAAAGCCGAAGAACATGCCGGGAATAAAACCAAGGCCCGGCAAACGTGCAAGCAACATCATGCCGGCGTTCAGACAAAACAGAATGATCATCTCGGCGATGACCAGGCTGCTGCCCGAGAAATGCTGACCGGCGATGCCGAATCCTGTGACCACCAGAAAACCGGCGATGGAGCCAATCGGCAATGTCGGCCAGATGCGCTTGAGATTTTCCGGCGACGGCCCGCCCATGGCGAATGTGCCCGCCCAGCTGATAAAGATTGCCCAGACCGGCAGATGCCATGGCAGTTGAACCATAAGTACGGTGGTAACGGCGAGCAGCGATGCAACGACTTCGTGTGGTGGCTTTTTCATGTTTGTCTCCTGTTGGACTGCGCAGTTTTAATTTTTTGCAGTTTTCTTTTCTGTTTGATCGTGCTTGTGTTCTTGTGCATGGTCGTGACCGCAACAGCCACGCCCGTGAATCTCGCAGTGGTAGTGCGTCGTAACGGTGACCTTGCCGCGCTTGATTACCCATGAGCGCGGCGGCATATCCAGCAGCACGTCAGCCACGGCATAGGTATCGAGAATGACAAGATCGGCCTGCTTGCCGACTGCAATCCCGTAATCGCTACCGATACCGATGGATCGCGCGGCATTCGTTGTTCCCATCTCGAGAATCGCAGCCTGATGTGCAGGGGTACCGTACGAGATCGCGTGCGCCAGCATGCTTCCGATCACGAGCATGTCGGCCTTGCCAAATGGCGTGAATGCATTGCGAATGTTGTTGGAAGAGTAGGCAACGTTGACGCCCCCCTCCTGCAAGGCACGCACCGGCGTCAAACCACGTCGACGATTCTTCGTGTCATTGCGGCCACCGAGATAAAGATCGGTCGCCGGCAAGGTCACCATGCTGACGTCGGCCTTCTGCAACAGCTCGATCACGGGTTTCAACTGATCCGGCTCCATCGAACCCAGACTGGTCACGTGCCCCAGCGAGACACGACCGTTGTAACCGGTATCAATGGTCTTCTGTGCAATGTAAGCCGTTGCTGCAAAACGCTGATCCTTGCATTCGTCCGAAAAATCGGCGTGCATGTCGATCGGCATGTCGTGCTTCTGTGCCATCTCGAAGACGATATCGATATGACGTTTGGTATCGTCCCATGACAGTTCGTTGTATGGACAACCACCGATTACATCGGCACCCATCTTGACCGCCTGCTCCATGAGTTCGGTCGTACCCGGTGATTTGAGTATGCCTTCCTGCGGAAACGCCACGATCTGGATATCGAGCAGATCACGATATTCATCCTGCAGCTCGACCAGCGTTTCGACACCGATCAATCCCTGAATCAGATCAACATCGGGATGCGCACGAATCGCGACCGTGCCGTTTTTGACAGCCATGTCAAGAATCTGGCGCGAACGTGCCAGCACATCCTTGCGTTCCTGCTTGCCCTTGAGGATGCCCGTGACGCGAATTGCCTCGTCGAGGGTCCCTTGCACCGGTGGCATGCGCCGATGCAAAAATGCCTTCTCAATATGCAGATGCGGTTCTACCAGCCCTGGAATGACCGCTCTTCCCTGCGCATCGATTGTTTGCGTCGCGGAGGCTTCAAGGCCTTCTTCGATTGCGACGATCTTTCCGCCTTTCACGCCAATGTCCATCAAGGGCTTATCGTCCCAGATGCGCACATTGCGTACTAACAGGTCCATCTCCATCACCATCTCCTTTGGATAAAACCACTAGAAACCCAATGCAATCCCCTCGCCACGCGGATCTGCACCGCCTTCAAAAAATGCGGACCATGGCCCCGGCAAGCGCACTGCCTGTGCCGTTCCCATGCGCGGATACGGCCACTGCGCCGACTCAGCCGGATGTCCTTGTCCCTGCAGCGCCGTGAACGTAGAAGCCGGCACGGCAGACTCCAGCAATAAACGATTGCCGTCATCGCCCCAAGAACGTCCATACAACACGCGCGGCGCATCAATCGCCTGCTGCACATTCAGTCCGAAATCGACCACACGGGTCAGTACCGACGTCTGTGTCTGCGGTTGCACCTCACCACCCTGCGTCCCGTACACCATGAACGGCTTGCCGTTCTTGAATGCCATGCCGGACATCAGCGTAGAGGCACTTTGCTTGCCTGCCTTGAGCACGTTAGGATGATCGGGTTGCAGCGAAAAGAAACTGCCGCGGTTCTGCATCAACACGCCCGAACCCGGATCGGTCACACACGCACCGAAGTCGAAATACAAACTCTGCACGAGACCGACCGCATTACCATAGCGATCCGCTATGCTGATGAAAGTTGTATCACTGCCGCCTGCACGATTCTCATGCGTGCGTTGCGTGTCGTTCAGCCATTCGTCGCGTTCTGCATTTGCCAAGGCAGGATCAAGCAATTTCTCGATTGGGATATTGTAAAAATCGGGATCAGTCAGATAGCGGTCGCGCTTGTTGAACGCCCACTTGATCGCCTGAATCATCGCGTTGTAGTACTCAGGCGAGTCATACTTGATACCGCTGAAATCGATTCCATTGAGAAAATTCAGTATCAGCAATCCGGCGATGCCCTGCGAAGGTGGCGGTACCTGATACACCTGCACATCGCGATAACTGGTCGAAATCGGTGCCACCCACTTGGCGTGGTACTGCTGGAAGTCTGCGATGGTCAGCAAGCCCCCCTGCTGCTTCAGATAGTCGACGATGGAATGCGCAGTCTGTTCGTAGAAGTGACGTGTACCATGTCTGGCAATGCCTTCCAGCGTATCAGCCAATGCGGTCTGCTTGAGACGTTCCCCGGGGCGATACGCCTGTCCGTTCTTCAGGAAGATATCCGCCGAACCCGGGTCCTGACGAAATACGTCGGCATCATCCGCAATCCATTGGCTGATGTCCTGTGTAACCGCCACGCCTTCCCTCGCATAACGAATAGCAGGTTCGAGCAAACGCGATAATGGCAGGGTACCGAAACGCGCATGGGCAAGGCCCCAGCTATCGACGGCGCCCGGCACCGTAATCGCTGCACGCGGACCGCGATGCGGAATCGCATCCAGACCCTGATAATCGTTGAGGGAAATATTGCGACCGCAGGTTCCGCTGCCGTTCAATGCGGACAGTGAATTCGAGCGTGCGTCATGAATCAGCCAGAAGGCATCGCCACCGATTCCGATCATATGAGGCAAAACCACGCTCAATGTGGCGGCAGCGCAGATGGCAGCATCAACCGCCGTGCCGCCTTCCTTTAACACATCCAGTGCGGCACCCGTGCCAAGATAGTGCGCGGTGGCAACCATGCCATGCTCGGCGTAACTGACGGGACGGGTGCTTCTCATCGCGGCTCCAGGAATCGGGTTCATGGAAGATGAGCATACGGATCAAACGTCCCGTGGAAAATCGGGATTACCTGATTCGCATCTAGGGATTTTCCTAGATTGCCACGGGGCAGATCAATACGCTAAGGCCTGCGCGGAAATTGATAAGCGTTTTGAGTTATACGCTGTCCCGAGTCATGCCGTCAGCGATGCAAAAGATACGCTGCCTGCCATGGACGGGAAATCATCAGCTCCCAACAAAAAAGCGAGCTCGAAAGCTCGCTTTTCAATGATCGCCCGGCTTACCAGGCCAACCAGATTATCCCGAAAATCAAGGCAGCGATGCTTGCGCCCCGCCCCAACCCAATCGCTCGTTGCGGGGCATACGTCAACAGCAGCACCAGCATCAGTGCGCCGGCTGTCATCGTACCCAGACAGAGCACGCTGCCAACCGTCCAGCCCTGTAAACGCACGCTGACCGCAAACGTCAGCAACAAGGCAATCGTACCGAGCAGACGACAGACATTGCGCGTCTTTCGGTCAGGCTCCTTGCCGCGGCCGTGGATATCCGCGTAGTGCCGATCCATACCCACGCTCAAGGCAGTCCAGCCTGCATATGCCAATGCAAGGCTGGCGACAAATCCGAAGCCGGTCATGTTGCCTCCCGCGTCACAAGTTCATCACCTTCGACGACAGATTGAGCGGGTTGCGGACGCGTCTTGGCGACTGACTTCAATGCGGTTTTCTTTTTCTGCAAATGGCGCACTGCATACAGCAGAGCAACACCAAATACCAGAGCAAACAGGTCGAAACCAACGACCGGCCACGGCCCTTTGCCTTGCAGCAGGGTGACGCCAAGATGGGACTGCGTGGTGAACACATTCAGTACCGGTAAAGCCATGAACATCGCACCACCCACGCCCAGCACGACCTGCCACATGCCGCGTGTGGCACGTACCAACCCGATAACCATGACCACCGCCAAAGGAATGAAGAACCAGCTGATTTCTGCCTCGACACGCTTTTCCATGCCAACCGGCAGTAGACGATTGGCCCAGAAGTAACTTGCGTAGGCAATCGGCAAGCCACCAATCGCGCCAAGATTCAAACCTTCAACCAGTCGCAGACCAAAACCGACCTTGCCACCTTTGGCCAATACCTTGGCAGATTCCTGACGTTTCTTCACCGCCCACAGCAAGGCCCCGGTCGCAACCATCGCGCAACCCGCCAGACCGCAGATAAAAAACAGAAAGCGCAACAACGGATCGGCAAAGCCGGCCAGATGCAGGCCCATCAGAACACCGCGCGATTCAGCGGCCCCACTTGGCACATCGCCGGTGCTTGACGTCATTGCACCGGTCACGCCATCAAACTGGACTGCCTGCCGCAAGGACGACAGTTTCTGTCCTTGCTGGCGCGAGATGTTGACGGTCGCATTGGCATCACCCGGATTGTTGACGGTGATGCGATCAATCTCGCCACCACCCCAATGCTTTTGGGCTTGGGCAATCATCGGACCAAGCGGTGCCAATGGTGCAGTCACGCCAGCCGGCTTCTTGTTCTCTGCACCTGGAAATACTTCCGACTGGAAAGTCTTTTGATCGCCGTTATACGCAACCTGTACACCTGCCGGCATGTACATGAACATCAGCGTAATCAGGCCGGTGTAGGTAATCATCAGGTGATACGGCAATGCCAGTACAGCGACAGCATTGTGTGCATCAAGCCAAGAACGCTGACCTTTTTTCGGGCGGAAGGTAAAGAAATCCTTGAAGATGCGCTTATGCGTGATCACGCCACTGATGATCGCCGCCAGCATGAACATGGCGCAAAAGCCGACCAGCCAGCGCGCCCATAGAACAGGCATGTAATGCAGATCGAAATGAAGGCGATACAGGAAATCACCGCCACGCGTTTCACGCGGTTCGGCCATCGGCGCACCGGTAGCAGGGTCCAGTTCCTGACGTACGAACTTGCCGCGACCTTTTTCACCCGGCGCTGGGGGCAAGGAGTAACCTGCCGACACGGCCGGGTTGCGATCACTCGGTGCGCTAATGAACCAGCGCGACGCAGTCCCCGCCTCTTTTTCCATGGTGCGGATCGCGTTTTCGATCGCAACCGCACTGCTGACTTTCGCTGCTGCAGCTTCGTGCAGCTCCGGCTTCATCCACAATGAAATCTCATCGCGGTAGTACGCCGATGTTCCTGCCGTAAATACGAGCAACAAGATCCAGCACACCAGCAAGCCGGACCATGTGTGCAACCACGCCATCGACTGGCGAAATCCCTCTTTCATCCCGCACTCCGCAACGCCATGACACCAAGCCCGAGCAACAACGTCGGCACACCAATTCCCAACCAGGCACGCACGGCATCGCGCGCCGCAAATACCCAGATGACGGCACAAACATAGACAGTGAACGATAGCAGTGTGGCGGTCAGTACTGCATCTGCCCGCGCCATCGGCAAAGCGAGCGCCATCATGGCGGTAGACACTGCCGCGAGTGCGTAGCCACCCAGAATGGCAGCGATGGCACGCGAAGCCACGCCCACGCGATAGCGCAGTCCTTCATTCGATTTCATGTTGACTCAACGACCCGCAATCACTTGTTCGGCGTTGCAGCCGGAGGGGCCGGCAATGCCTTGACGCCGGTTGGCTGCGTCAAGGACAAGGTCGTCACAAAGCTGGCTGAATCGTAAGCAGCACCATTGCGTTCACCCGGTGTTTTGTCGGTGTGATGCACTTCCAGCACATAGGTGCCGGCCCATGGCGTGTCGAAATCGACGAGCCCCTGCTCATCCGAGTAGGCTTCCTTGCCCCAACCCGACTGCACGATGATGCCGACTTTTGCCTTCGGCAGCGGCTGACCTTTGTAGGTCACTTTGAATTCGCCCTGCTTGCCGGTCGGCACGATATCCAGTGTCAGTTTCGGCTCGACGGCTGCATTGGATGTGATCAGACGGGCTGCAGGCGTCCAGATCATGCGCGAGACAATCTTGTCACCCTCCTTGCGCTCAATGACTGGATAGTTGGCTTCTTCTGCATAGATCGTTTCATTCTTGCCTGCACGTCCCGACAGCACATACGATTTCTCGCCTTTCGTCAGAGTCAGTGCCTGTTCGCCTTTTGCACCAACCAGCGTCGCGCTTGGCTTTACAAATTTGTCGAGCAAGCCAGGCGATGTTTCACGCAGGTTTTCACCAAATTCACCGAAATAGAGGCTTGCGCTTTTGGCATTTTGTTCAAGCCAGACCTGGTGCGCCTGAGCGGAACCAGCAAACATCAAGGCGGAAATCAGCGGCAGCAATGCGAGACGTTTCATGAATACATCCTTCTTTGGAAATAAGGAGAATGCCGGCGTGAATAAACCGGCATATCAGGAATAAATACAAATGAGAACAATTATCGTTGCTATTTTAAGAGGAATCAGCCACTCCTGCAATTGAAACCATGCCCACACCAGGGTCAGTGCGCTTGCAAGCAACACCCCATCACGCGAAGAACAAAGAAAAAGCGCGTGATTGTTGCCAATCCGCGCCTTTCCTTGCTTCAAAAGAAATGTATGCCGATCAGCCTGTGCGCCCTTCATTCCGGTAAGCCAGTCGATACAGTAGCGGTAACACCAGCAACGTAAGGAAGGTGGACGACAGGATGCCCCCAATCACGACCGTCGCCAGTGGCCGTTGCACCTCGGCCCCGGTTCCCGTCGCCAGCGCCATTGGTACGAAGCCGAGTGACGCGACCAGTGCCGTCATCAACACCGGACGCAAGCGCGTCAACGCACCCTCACGCACCGCCTCGGCCACTGCCCTGCCTTCCTCCCGCAAGGTACGAATAAAGGAAATCATCACCAGGCCGTTCAGCACGGCAACACCGGACAAGGCGATAAATCCCACCGCTGCGGAAATGGACAAGGGAATCCCACGCAACCACAAGGCAATGATGCCGCCAGTCAATGCAAACGGAATACCACTGAACACCAGCAAACCATCACGCAGATTGCCGAACATGGAGAACAGTAACGTCAGTACGATCAGCAAAGCCAACGGAATCACGACCTGCAACCGCGCTGTTGCGGATTGCAATTGCTCGAACTGTCCACCCCATGTGGTCCAGTAACCGGCCGGAATCTCAACCGTCTCACGCAGCCGCTCTTCCGCTTCCCGAACAAACGAGCCCATATCGCGGCCACGCACATTGGCACTGACCACGATCCGACGCTTGCCATCTTCACGACTGACCTGATTCGGTCCCGGCGCAACCGACAGACTTGCCACTTCGCCCAGAGGAATGAAGCGCACCGCGGCAGCACCTGCGCCATCCGCACCATTGGCACCGCGCGGCAAGGCGATCGGCAGGCGCGAGATGGCATCCAGATCCTGACGTACACGATCCGGCAGACGCACCACGATGTCGAATCGACGATCCCCCTGGAATACCGTACCGGCTTCGGTGCCGCCAATCGCGGTTGCAATGGCCGCCTGGACATCGGCCACGTTCAAACCGTAGCGCGATGTTTTGACGCGATCGATTTCGACCGTCAGCACGGGCAAACCAGTCGTCTGCTCAACCTTGACTTCGGATGCACCAGTGACGCTGCGCAAGGCATCCGCAATGGTCTCGGCCGTTTTGTTGAGGACATCCATGTCGTCACCAAACAGTTTGACTGCCACATCACTACGCACACCGGAGATCAACTCATTGAAGCGCAGCTGGATCGGTTGTGAAAACTCGTAATTGCTGCCCGGAATGGATGCGGCAGTCCTCTGCATCGCGGTAACCAGCTCGGCGTGTGACTGTCTTGGTTCAGGCCATTGATCCTTCGGCTTCAGCATCACGAGTGTGTCGCTGATGTTTGGCGGCATCGGGTCGGAGGCAATCTCTGCCGTGCCCGTCCGCGCAAACACACGCTCGATCTCCGGGTGTGCGTTCAGCAAGGCTTTCTCGAGCTGCTGCTGCATCAGTACCGATTGCGACAGACTGGTGCCGGGTGCACGCAGTACCTGAATCGCCACATCGCCTTCGTTCAGATTGGGCGCGAACTCGCTGCCCACACGCGTCGCCAGCAAGCCGGAAACGATGACCAGCACAACCGCAAAGGTCAGCACAACCGGTTTGTTCTCCATCACGCGATCCAGTACCGGTGCATACCAGTTGCGCGCCTTGGTCATCAGGAAGTTTTCCTTTTCCGCCACGCGCTCACCAATGAACAAGGCCACTGCGGCCGGCACAAAGGTGATCGACAGGATCATGGCGCTCGCCAGTGCAATCACGACCGTCAACGCCATCGGATGAAACATGCGCCCTTCCACACCGGTCAGTGCGAAGATCGGCAGATACACGGCCATGATGATGAGCTGACCATAGATCAGTGGACGACGTGCTTCTCTGGCTGCGGCAAAGACTTCCTTGAAGCGCTCTTCGCGTGTGAGCGTCCTGCCATACCCTGCCTGTGCATGTGCAAGTCGTCGCACGCAGTTTTCGACAATCACCACAGCACCATCGACAATGATGCCGAAGTCGAGCGCGCCCAGACTCATCAGATTGGCACTGACCTTGTAGCCGACCATTCCGGTGAACGTGAATAGCATCGACAAGGGAATCACCAAGGCCGTGATCAATGCCGCCCGCACATTGCCGAGGAACAGGAACAGCACAACGATGACGAGAATCGCGCCTTCCAGCAGATTCTTCTTGACGGTCGAGATTGCCTTGTCGACCAGATTGGTCCGGTCATACACGGTCACGGCCTGCACACCTTTCGGCAGATTGCGATTGATTTCCTGCATGCGCGCATCCACCGCTTGCGACACGGCACGACTGTTCTGGCCAATCAGCATGAATACCGTGCCCAGCACGGTTTCACGACCATTCTCTGTTGCGGCACCGGTTCGCAACTCGCGCCCCAGACCGACTTCGCCCACATCCCGAATCCGGATCGGAATGCCGGCACTGTTGCCAAGAATGATGTTGCCGATATCTTCCATCGTCGATACTTGGCCCGGTGTACGGATCAGCAACTGCTCGCCATTCTTCTCGATGTAACCGGCACCGACGTTGGCGTTGTTGCTCTCCAGCGCCAGCACCACATCCTGCAGGGTCAATCCGTACGATGCCAAGCGCTCCGGCACCGGCGCCACCTGATACTCACGCGCGAAGCCGCCAATCGCATTCACCTCGGTAACACCCCGTACATTGCGTAACTGTGGCTTGATGATCCAGTCCTGAATCTCGCGCAGATCGGTCGGCGTATAAGGCGTACCGTCCGGCTTGCGTGCATCATCCGCTGCTTCGACCGTCCACAGGTAGATTTCCCCAAGACCGGTTGAAATCGGCCCCATGGTCGGTGAGATATTGGGTGGCAGGCTTTGACGCGCTTCCTGCAAACGTTCGCTGACCATCTGCCGCGCAAAGTAGATATCGGTACCGTCCTTGAAGATGACGGTGATCTGCGACAGGCCGTAACGCGACAGCGAGCGCGTCTGCTCCAGTCCAGGCAAACCGGAAAGAACAGTTTCAAGCGGATAGGTGATGCGTTGTTCGGTTTCCAGTGGCGAGTAACCGGGCGTGGATGTATTGATCTGTACCTGCACGTTGGTGATATCCGGTACGGCATCAATCGCCAGCCGCTGGTAGTTGTAGATACCGAGTGCAGACATGCCAAGCACCAGCAGCATGACCAGCCAGCGCTGGTCGATGGCGAAGCGAATCAGTCTTTCAAACATGATGTCGCCTCCTTAATGCACGTGCACCGCATCGGCCTTGCCGAGCTCGGAGCGTACGATAAAGCTGCCGTCTGCCGCGTACTCGGTTCCCGCGTTCAGCCCATCGACGATCTCGGTCAGCTTGCCGTCGGTGCGGCCGGTCTTGACGACCTGCTCCTTGAATCCATCGGCCGTACGGACGAAAATCACGTCACGTTCATTGATGCGATGCAAGGCACCGACTGGCACCGCAACCGCCACCTCCGCTTCTGCGGTGACGACCTCGACATTGACGAACAGACCCGGGCGCCACGTGCCTTGCGGATTCACCAGCGTGACGCGCGCCGTTGCCGTACGTGTTGCTGCACCCAGCAGCGAACCGACATACGACACCGTACCTGCGGCGGAAGAATCAAAGGCATCGGCCTTGACCAGCACCTTTTCACCGACACGCACACGATTCAGGTCTCGCGCGGGAATGGCAATCTCTGCCCACACGGTCGATAGATCGGATACGGTGAAAATCGGCGCATCTTCCTTCAGTGCCTCGCCCAGTGAAATATGCTTTTCCACCACCATGCCGTCAAAGGGGGCGCGGATTTCGAAACGATTCAGTTCACCATTGCCGACACCCTCTGCGCCAATCGCCGCCAGCTTCTGCCGGGCGTTTTGCGAGGCAATCTCGGCTTCCTGTAACGCCTGTCGTGCCTGCAGATAATCCTGCTCGGCAGATATCTTGTCCTGCCACAAGGTTTTCTCACGTTCGTAAGTCAGTTGCGCCAGTCGCAAACGCTTCTGCGCTGCGGCCAGCTCACTACGCTGTTCGGAAACAGCCGTACTGGCAATTACCGCCAGCACCTGTCCTTTCTTCACGCTTTGTCCAAGATCGGCCGGTACGCTTTGCACCACACCGGCCACACGCGGCACGATGTGCGCGGTGCGATCGTCATTAAAACGGATCTCGCCCGGCAACTGACTCGCTACTCGGATCGTGGCGCCATCTGCTGCCAGAATCTTGATGCCCGCCGCCTTGATTTGCGCATCCGTCAGGACGACGGTCTTGGCTTTGGCCGCTGCCGGTTTTTCCGCGTCCTGGTCGCGATGGTCGCGACCGTTGCCACCTGTCGCATCAGGTGCGCCTCCGGTTGTCTTCACATCGTTTTTATCTTCGCTCCTGGTCGTACCATGCGCATGACCGGCATGACCATCCGCTGACGATTCATGCTTGTCGGAAAACAGAATCAGCACACTTGCCAGCAGACCGGTCACAACGATGATGGCGATCGCAATCGCCTGTTTCTTTTTCAAATTGAAGATCATGATGGTTCCCGCTACTTGCTTGGGTTGAAGGAAGCACTGGCCGACACGCCGAGCACGCGGTCGATCTCGGCAGCGGCAGCATAGGCATCCGCCATGGCGCGCAAGTGTTGTGTTCTGGTCTGCAGCAAGGTGCGTTGTGCATCCAGTACATCCAGAAAGCTGAACTTGCCGAACTCAAAGCCACGCGCTGCCGCGTCATATGCACTTTGGGCGCCCGGCAAGATGTCATCGCGCAGCACACGTGCCTGTTCGCGTGCGTTGTGCAAGGTGGTATATGCCTGCGCCAACTCGCCATCCAGACGAATGGCGACCGCCGCCAGCTCATCCCCCGCCTTGTCGGCACGGCGCAAGGCTTCCAGCAGGTTGCCCTGATTGCGATCAAAGACCGGTAATGGAATCGACACGCCAAACAAGGCCTGATCGCGCCCCAGTTCGTTGTTGCGCTGCATGCCCAGGCTGACGGTCACATCCGGAATGCGCTTGCTCTTTTCGACATCGACCTGTGCCTGCCAGCGCTGAATCTCGGTACGTGCACGCTGCATCAGCGGTGCATCCTGCAGTTGTGCGTATATCGCGTCCCAGCTTGGTTCCGGTGGCAGGCTGTTCAGGTTGCCATCCACCTGAACAGCGGCTTGCATGCCCATCGCGTTGCCGCCCCAGGTTGCCGCCAGTTTGCGGCGCGCCAGAATCAGGTCACTGGCTGCTTGCTGCGACTCCAGCCGCACCCCCGCTTCGGCGATACGCGCTCTGGTTTCTTCCACCGGCGATACCTTGCCTGCCATGACACGGCGTCCGGCAATGTCCGTTCCCCGCTGCGCAATCGACAAGGCGGCATTGGCAAGGCGCACACGTTCCTGCTCAAGCAATACCGAGAAGAATGCGGTGATGACCAGCGCACGAATATCCGCGGCCTTGGCCTGCAGCTCTGCCTGGGCCGTGTCATAAGCACGGCTCGCTGCCGCCACACGTGCGGCACGTTTGCCACCCAGTTCGATAGGCTGACTCAGCTCGAATGCGGTCGTGCGCGTATCGCGCCGACGATCCTCGACGGCCATCGACACGTTGGGATTGGGAATAACGCCGGCCTGCCTGATTGTCGCTGCAACTGCTTCGGCTTCGCGACGCGCGGCAGACAATTCCGGATTGGCTGCCAGCGCACGCTCCAGCGCCTGCGGTAATGTCAGCGCTGGCGTGGATGGTGCGGATGATGGTGATGCGGTCGGAACCGACTTGCTTTCTGAAACATGAACTGGTGGTGGCGCAACGATTTGTGCCACGGCACCGTCAGTCCAGACCGGCAGCAGCGCAAGCGCCAGCATGCCGGATGACACGGAAACCCTGTACATCGAATTCTCCTGAAGAAAAAGACGGAGTGAATTCGACAGGACGTGCTCTGCCAATCAGTTACCAGGCAGAGACAAGGAAGAATCGTCCCGTCGCGTTAAGCGACGGACAAACGATCAGGCCGTCTGGGGCCCTCGGGAATATGGGAAGTGAATACGGCAGGCGGATCGTCCGCATACACGCGTGATGGCTGCATGACGGGCGGCTTACCCGGCACAAAGATCGAAGCCTGCACTGCAGCCGCATGGCAGTAACCGCAATCGCCATGTACCTTGCCATTCACATCGCCATTGGCGGCATGAAAATCGGCATCTTCGGCATGCGTGTGATGACCGAAATGGCTGACTGGTTTGTCATCATGCTCGCAATAGACCGCCGCCGCCGCCCACGAAAAGTGGAATGGCAGAATCAGCAACATCGCGATGACAAATAGTTTTTTCACGGCAGGCATCATAACGTGGAATGCGACTTTATGGCGAACGTCTCTGCAAACCTCATACCGCGCGCAGCAAACGCAACCCGTTCGCCACCACGATCAGGCTTGCCCCCATATCGGCAAACACCGCCATCCACAGGGTTGCCTGCCCGCTCAAAGCCAGCACGAGAAACATGGCCTTGATACCCAGTGCAATCGTGATGTTCTGCATCAGAACGCGATGCGTGGTCTTGCTCAGCGCAATGAAGTCGGCCAGCTTGCTCAGACGGTCATCCATCAACGCGACGTCTGCCGTTTCCAGCGCCGTGTCGGTACCAGCCGCACCCATTGCAAAACCGATATCGGCACGCGCCAGCGCAGGCGCATCGTTGATACCGTCACCCACCATGCCGACCGGTCCGTATTGTGACGCCATGTCATTCACTGCTGACAACTTGTCATCCGGCAACTGATTGCCGCGTGCATCGGTGATCCCCACCTTGCCTGCAATTGCACTGGCGGTATGCACGTTATCGCCTGTCAGCATGGCGACATGGACGCCCATTGCCTGCAAACGTTTGATCGCTGCATCGCCCCCTTCACGTACGCTGTCTGCAACCGTCACGATCAACTGCGGTCCCTGATCACTGGCCAGCACGACCGCTGTTTTGCCTTCGCGTTCGTACTTGTCCAGCGTGGCTTCCAGAGCGTCATTGCAGATACCCAGTTCGTGAATCAGCCGATGATTGCCCAATACCCAGTTCTGCCCATTGATCTCCCCCTGCACGCCACGTCCCGGCAAGGCTGTAAAGGCAGCAACATCAAACGGCGACTCGACCGATCCCTGACGCCAGGCCGTAAAGACTGCCGTCGATACCGGATGATCGGATACATGTGCAAGACTGGCCGCGATTCTGAACAGATCACCCACTGCACCATGCAGCGGCAACACATCGACGACAGCCGGCTTCCCAACCGTGATCGTGCCCGTTTTATCAAGCGCAATGGCCCTGAGCTTGCGACCCATCTCCAGATAGACGCCACCTTTGATCAGAATGCCGTGCCGCGCGGCAGCCGCCAATCCACTTACCACTGTAACCGGCGTGGAAATTACCAGCGCACACGGGCACGCAATCACCAGCAATACCAGCGCCTTGTACAACCACGGTTGAAAGGCAGCGCCTGTCAGCAACGGTGGCAACAAGGCAACCAGCAAAGCCAGCACCACCACGACCGGAATGTAATAACGTGCAAACTGGTCAACGAAGCGCTGCGTCGGTGCACGCTCGCCTTGCACCTGCTGCACGCTGCGAATGATGCGCGCCAGTGTCGACTCTGACTGTGCAGCCGTTACACGGTAGGTAAAAGCACCATGCTCATTGATCGTGCCGGCAAAGACCGCATCGCCGACAGCACGCTCGACAGGCATGCTCTCGCCGGTAATTGGCGCCTGATTGATACTGCTCTGCCCTTCCACAATCACGCCATCCAGCGGCAAACGTTCGCCGGGACGGATACGCACAATCGCATCCAGCGCAACCGTCGTCGCAGCCACGTCCGTCCATGATCCGTCTTCGGCACGGATCGTCGCCATGTCCGGTGTCATTGCCATCAGACTCTTGATCGCATTGCGTGCACGGTCCAGCGACATGGCTTCGATCATCTCGGCCGCTGCAAACAGGAAAATCACGACCGCCGCTTCCGGCCATTGCCCGATGATCACTGCACCGATCACGGCCAGCGACATCAAAAAGTTCATGTTCAGGGAAAAATGCCGCAGAGCGATCCAGCCCTTTTTAAGGGTATCCAGACCACCTGTCATGATGGCAGTCAGCGCCAGCAGCACAACAGGAATGGAACTGTCCGTGCCGGTCGTCCATGCGACTATTTCCGAACCAATGGCCGTGATGCCCGAAATCGCCATCAGAATCCATTTACGCCGCGAAATGCGGAAATCGCCGGACACGGCTGCGCTATCGGTAACATGTTCGGCATTGAGCGAGTCCGACTTGATGACGGGCTCCAGATCCAGCCTGGTCAGGGCGCGGACAATATCATCGGTCGACGGCAAGGTATGTTGTACCGTCAGTTCGCGCGCCATCAGGTCGAACTGCATGCCGACAATGCCGTCCATCTCCTGAAAGCGGTCGCGAATCAGCTTTTCCTCGGTCGGACAATCCATTTTCTGGATCAGCAATACCGCTTGCGCTGCACCAGCGACCGCAGCCATCGGCTGAGCCGGCGCGGCTTCCGCAGCTTTTGATGCAGAACAGGAATGATCGTGATCACAACAACCCATGCAATTCTCCTGACAGATAACCTCAATTCACACTTGCAATTAAAGACTCTGTAGCTACTATAGGGTCAAGCATCTTTCCGGGAATTTTTCAAAAAGGTATGAAAATGACATCCCAAACCTTGAAAATCGGCGAACTGGCAAGCCAGACCGGCTCTTCCGTGGAGACGATCCGCTATTACGAGCAGCAACAATTGCTGCCGCCACCTTCCCGCTCTGCCGCAAACTACCGGCTATACAACGACACGCATGTGCGGCGCCTGCAGTTCATTCGCCATTGCCGTTCGCTGGATATGGCCTTGGACGAAATTCGCACTCTGCTGACGTTTCGCGATCAACCGGATGCCGATTGTGCAGGCGTCAACGCCGTGCTCGATCACCATATCAACCATGTCGCGCATCGCATTGAGGAGTTGAAAGGTTTGCAACAGCAATTGCTGGAACTACGCAGCCGCTGTGGCAGGGTTCAGTCCACGGACGCTTGCGGCATTCTGCAAGAGCTGGAAAACGGCGATGGTACAGAACCGCGCAATTTGGGATCGCATTCCGGTGGGTGTCATTAAGAAAGAACGACCTTCAGTCTCTATGCATCAAAACGATCTGAGTGACGGCTTGGCTTATGTTGCGTAGCTAACGGTCAGGCCAGTCTGCACATGTTTAACTTCCGTAAAAGCCTTACTGGAGTACGACATGCCCAAATCAATTTTGGTTGTAGATGATGACCTCACGGTAACCAGCGACATCTGCAAGACAGTCAATGAGCTTGGATACGACACTTATAGTGCGCAGTCCGCAAAAGAGGCGTTCGATATCATCGTGCGTCAAAACGTCGATCTGGTGCTGGTCGATGTTTTGTTACCCGGCAAGCCAGGAACGCATGTAAGGCACCTGATCAAGCAATCGCCTTTAACCCGCGGCGTGCGGGTCGTGTACATGACTGCTTATGCGCCAACGTCTGATACCGATCCTGTTCCCGTGGTCAGGAAACCGTTTAGCAGCGAAGAGTTGCAGCAAGTGCTGACGCAATGCTTTGCGTCGCCACCGCCCGATTACAAGAACGAGGTCAGCATTTAATTTGATCGGCACGAAAGGCGTTCTTGCGAACATGCGGCGCTGGAAAGGAATGACCATGGGTGTCAGCATTCAATCGTTCAACCGGCATGCATAAAGCACTTTCATCGCCAGCAATACCGATCAGCCTGCCATCCCGCCAGTTTTCGTTCAGCAAAAGGAACCCCGCTTGACGGCTGGACTCTACTTAACTTCACCAACCAACAAGGAGCATGTGATGGAACGTTCAGCATCGGCCGTCTGGAGCGGCGGCATCAAGGATGGCAAAGGCGCCATTTCGACCCAAAGCGGTGTACTCAAGGATACACAGTATGGTTTTAATACCCGATTTGAAAATGGCCCTGGCACCAATCCGGAGGAGCTGATCGGTGCAGCGCATGCAGGTTGCTTCACGATGGCGCTGTCTGGTGAACTGGGCAAGGCGGGCCTGACTGCGGAAAAACTGGAAACCACTGCAACAGTGACCTTGGACAAGGTGCCAGGCGGTTTTTCAATCAGCGCTGTCCATCTGAAGCTGACTGCGAAAATTCCAGGCGCCGACGATGCGCAGTTTCAAAGCATTGCAGATACCGCGAAAACCAATTGTCCGGTTTCCAAACTGCTGACTGCCAACATCACGCTGGATGCCAGTCTCGTCAAGTAGCCACGCTCGCAATGCGGCAAGAAATCAATGCCTGTCGACTGATAAAGTCCACAGGCATTTTCATGATGGCGGCAGAAACGGTATCCTTGTCAGCTTTGGCATTGCCGCAATCTCTTCTTCCATCCTTTCCACATGGTGCGCCGCAAGATTCTCCGTTATCCCGATCCGCGATTGCACACAGTCGCCCGTCCCGTAGAAGTGATCGATGATGCCTTGCGCTCCCTGATCACCGACATGGCGGAAACGATGTATGCCAGCCAGGGCATTGGGCTGGCGGCAACACAAATCAATGTGCATCGGCGCGTCATTGTGATCGACACGTCCGACACGGGCAAAAATCTGCTGGTGCTCATCAATCCTGAAATCATCCGTGCCGGCGGCAGTGCCAGCCAGGAGGAAGGCTGCCTGTCCGTACCCGGCGTAACGGTGCGTGTACGGCGTGCCGAGTGGATTCAGGTGCAGTCAATTGATGAGGATGGCGCGCTTCAGGAATTTCGCGCGGATGGACTGGAAGCGATGTGCATCCAGCACGAGATGGATCATCTGCAAGGCATTGTCTTTACCGACCATTTACCTGCGGCACAGCAATCGCGCTTGCGCAAGGACATGTCGGAGAGCGGCAATCGCCGCCGCTAAAATCAGATCACGATAGCAGCCACCGGATGCATGGCCCCGGTGGCCGGGTGGCGCAGTTTGGAAACGCGCGCTGCCAGCAGCGGATCTACCTGCTCCCGCGTCAGTCCGTTACGTGCAAAGAACGCATCATCGATATCCAGCTCGGCGCGTACCACGCCCTGCTCTTCCAGAATCCTGACCTCATTCACTTTGCCGAACAAATCGATCTGCAAACCAGTCACGGGGCTACGGACATCGATCAGACGCTGCTCGATCGCATTGGCAAACTGGCGTGCATCCAGGGCACGCAGAACGGGAAAACAATCTTTGATTTCAATCCAGGTCTTCATTGAGGGACAACTTTTCTACGCAAATACAGGGTTAAACAGCATGTGACTGATGTCGGCACAGACGTTAAACACATTTTTCTTTAATTTAACAATTGTCCACACTTCATTACGCTTTCACAACAATTGCGCTCTGTGCCTTCCGCTAGAATTGGTCAGGGTCACTTCCTCCGTCACGTCTTCTTCCAATGAAAACCAAGCGTGCGCCTACCATCCGTTTCAAGCTCATCACGCTCGTGCTGGCATGCGTGGTACCCGCTTCGCTCATGGCTGTGCTGTTCATCGCACATGACTATCAACGCGCGCGCGATCATCTGCTCTTCAATCTGCTGACGACGGCACGCACCATGATGGCTGTCGTTGATCGGGACATCGCGAGTATCGAATCCGCGCTGAATGCGCTGGCGACTTCGCAACATCTCGACGACCATAACTTCGGCGCGTTTTATACGCAGGCAAAACGTATTCAGGACGCCAGCGAGAATATCAGCATTACGCTGCTGGATGCCAGCGGTACGCAGGTATTCAATACGCGCTATCCGTATAACGAGATGCTGGCCGACTACAGTCTGTCTGACGAATTTCAGACGATACAGGATACGGGAAAACCACTGATCTCGAACCTCTTTGTGAGCAAGATCAATCCGCGTCCGTTACTGGCAATCGGCGTACCGGTACAAGCCGGCGGCCATGCCAATCGCTACACCTTGCATGCAACCATCAACCCGGAACGACTGGAGAAGCTGTTGCAACAGCAAGGCTTGCCGGCAGAATGGATCTCTGCCGTATTCGACAGTAGCGGTACCATCATTGCGCGCAATCGCGAGATGTCACGCTTTGTCGGCCGCAAAGGCTCGCCCGATCTGCTTGAAAACATCGCTGCGGGCAACAACTCCTTCGTTTCCACGACGCATGATGGGGTGACCGTTTATACGGTGATCAGTCATTCCAGTGTTTCCAACTGGTCGCTGGGTATCGGCATCCCGACACGGCTGATCGACAATCAGTTACGCGTCACGCTGTGGTGGCTGGTACTGGCGACGATCACGTTGCTGGCGACGAGTCTGGGCGCCGCCTGGCTCATTGGCGGGCGCATTGCAGAATCCATTCGCGGACTGACCGGCCCCGCCCTTGCACTGGGGTCTGGCGAAGTGGTGAGCATTCCACCTTTACATTTGCGCGAAGCCGATGAAGTCGGCAGCTCGCTGATCAAGGTATCGGAAATGCTGCATCGCGCACAGCATCTGGCCAATCACGATGTGCTGACCGGACTTGCCAACCGCGCGCTGTTCAATGAAATGGTCGAACAACATCTGTCACTATGCGAACGCAACAACTCTACCTTGTCGATTCTGTATCTCGACCTTGATGGTTTCAAACCGATCAACGACCAGTACGGCCATGAAATTGGTGATCGTCTGCTGTGCATGGTGGCGGCTCGACTAAAAGCCGGTAGCCGGCATTCGGACATGGTGGCGCGTCTGGGCGGCGATGAGTTCGTCATCATGATGGTCGGTTCGACCATGAAGGACAGCAGCGTGGTCGCGCGCAAGCTCGTCAGAAAACTGTCCGATCCGTATGAAATCGATGATCTGACGCTGCACATCTCCGCCAGTATTGGTGTCGCCAGTTATCCGGAATCAGGCGTTACGGTCGACGCACTTCTGCAACGCGCGGATACGGCCATGTATCGCGCCAAGGAAAAAGGTCGCAGCCGGGTCGAGACGGCTTCCTGACCGGACCTTCTGAAACACGACAAACCAAACAAAAAGGCGAAATGGAAATCCATTTCGCCTTTTCATTTCAGGGCTGCGTCAACTGTTTTAGCCGCGATATAGCTCGTCCATACGTTTCTTTTCCCGCTCTTCCGGCGTACCCGGTGCGGGTGTAGTGGACCCTGGCTGCTCCGGCGTTGGGGTAAAGAAACGCTCCCAGAAGCTCTTCTCCTCATCCACATCCAGCGAGCGCACTGCGGCGTCACTATCCAGATATTCGCTATACATCCAGTCGTCCTCGGCGCGGATCAGGCCGGTCGGCACGACTGGTGGCAGTTCCGATTTGCCACGCAAGGCGGTACGCATGTAATCCGTCCAGATCGGCAGCGCCAGCGTACTACCAAACTCGCGCCCGCCAAGAGAACGCGGCTTGTCATAGCCCATCCAGGCGACACCGACCACATCACGTCCGTAACCGGCAAACCAGCCGTCCATCGACTCATTGGTGGTACCGGTCTTGCCTGCCAGATCACTGCGACCAAGACGCTGGCTTGCCAGATAGCCCGTACCTGAGCGCACCACGTCACGCATCATGGAATCGGTAACAAACGCATTCCGTGGCGAAATGGCGCGTATCGTTTCATCACCCGCCTTGGCGTGGTCGGCTTCCAGCAATACCTTGCCCTGATGATCCACGACTTTTTCAATCAGATACGGGGTAACACGGAAGCCACCATTCGCAAACACCGCATACGCACCTGCCATTTGCAATGGCGTGACCGAGCCGGTACCCAGCGTCAGCGTCAGATTCATGGGCTGTTTGGCTGGGTCGAAACCAAACAGAGACAAGTGCTGGCCCGCGTACTGCGGCGTAATCTTGCGCAGAATGCGGATGGACACCAGATTCTTGGAACGCTTCAGGCCGTTGCGCATGGTAATCGGGCCATCGTACTGACCGTTATCATTACCCGGATTCCAGACCTTGCCATCCTGTTGCACACCACCATCGTCGGAAAGCTGGGCATCGTTGACCAAAGTGCTTGGAGAAAAGCCCTTTTCCAGCGCGGCCGAATACACAAACGGCTTGATCGTCGAACCCGGCTGACGCCACGCCTGCGTGACGTGATCGTACTGATTCAGTGCGAAGTCGAAACCACCCACCAGCGCTCTGATCGAACCATCCTGACCATTAAGTGACACAAAGCCTGCCGCGACTTCCGGCAACTGCACAATCGACCATTTATCCTTGACGGACACGACACGAATCACGGAGCCGGGCTTGAGTTTTTTGGCTTCTGCCGCTTTAGGCGATAAAGCCGATGCAACAAACTTCAAACCGTCCCCGGTCACCTCAATCACGTCACCCGACAGCAGCACTGCCTGCACTTTCTTTGGGGTGGCGTCCAGAATCACGGCAGCCTTCAAATCATCGCTGTCCGGAAAACGAACCAGGGCATCTTCGATTGCCTGTTCGCGCTCCTCCTGATCACCCGACAACTCGACATGAGCTTCCGGCCCGCGATAGCCATGACGACGGTCGTAGTCCAGAACGCCACGACGCAGCGCGGCATATGCGGCATCCTGATCGGCCTTGAGCAAGGTCGTGTACACCGTAAAGCCGCTGGTATAGATTGCATCACCGTATTTTTCATACATGAAGCGACGCACTGACTCGGCGGCGTACTCCGCATGGGTACGATACTGACCGCCGTCTTTCCGCACACCCGGCTCCTCTTTCTTCGCCTGCTCGAACTGCGCATCGGTGATGAAATTCAGATCACGCATACGCTTGAGGATGTACTGCTGGCGTTCAATTGCGCGTTTCGGGTTGACGATCGGATTGGCACTTGCCGGTGCCTTGGGCAGACCTGCCAGCATGGCCGCTTCTGCCAGCGTCAGTTGTCCAACCGGCTTGCCGAAGTAGATGCGCGAGGCACTACCGAAACCATAAGCGCGCTGGCCCAGATAAATCTGGTTCATGTACAGCTCAAGAATCTGGTCCTTGGTCAGATTGCGCTCGATCTGATACGACAGCAGTACTTCCTGCAGCTTGCGGCTATAGGTCTTCTGGCGCGTCAACAGGAAAGTCCGAGCGACCTGCATGGTGATGGTCGAGGCACCTTGCGAACGGCTGCGCACCAGGTTGGCCAGCCCCGCACGGACGATACCGAGAAAATCGACACCGCCGTGTTCGTAGAAATTGTTGTCCTCAATCGCGATGATCGCTTTTTTGAGGTTGTCCGGCATCTGCGCAATCGGTACAAAGTCACGGCGCTCTTCGCCGTATTCACCAATCAGCGCGTTATCGGCGGTGTAGACACGCAGGGGAATTTTAGGTTTGTAATCGGTCAGCGCATTGATCGATGGCAGGTTGGGCATGATGAAGGCGAATACCCAGATCGCCATCAGCAAGATGATGCCGGCAAATGCGACTGCTGCAGCGACCGCGGCCTGCCGCAGCTTGATATCGGTCGGACGCTCCGACCATGCAACGATTTCAGATGAAATGAACTTGATGAAACGCAATGCGAACCCCTGTTAATTCTGCTCCGACGCAACTCTAGCAGGCATTACCCATCCGAGTTGCAACGATTTGTTTCGCATTCGACAGCAAAAAATCGGTTTCTTCTTCTGAAAAGCACAGTTTTGTGTGATTTATTGGCAAATGGATGCATATTCCCTTCCATTGACTGCGCGGGGAATCAGCACTGCGTTAAATAATTTCATGCGGTTGCGGCAGGAAAATCGTGCGGTTTTAACGGCAAACTAATAAAGCACTTCTTGCAAGACCATTTACAATGGCACACGACTCTGCAACGACTCCATCCGACAATGCTTGAAAAAACGTCTTCTCCTTCCGATCTCAGCGTCAAGGCCTTGCGCGCCAGTTGTTCTACCTGCAGCATGCATCAGTTGTGCCTGCCCATGGGATTGGGTGAAAACGATATGGACCGACTCGATCAGATCATCGGCCGTCGCCGCAAAGTGCCGCGTGATGGTCATCTGTATCGCATGAACGATCCGTTCACCAATCTGTACGCGATCCGTCTTGGACACTTCAAGACCTGCCAGATCAACGCCGGCGGCGAGCAGCAAATTACCGGTTTTCAAATGACGGGGGAGTTGCTGGGAATGGATGCCATCAGCACAGATCGTCATCATTGCGACGCCATCGCACTGGAAGACAGCGAGGTCTGCGAAATTCCGTTTCAACGTCTGGAAGAACTGTTCGGCACCATGCCGACACTGCTACGCCACTTCCATCGCATGATGAGTCAGGAAATCACACGCGAGCAAAGCGTCATGCTACTGCTTGGCAATATGCGTGCAGAACAGCGCTTCGCCGCATTTCTGGTGAATCTGGCTTCGCGTTACAACACGCGTGGTTACTCCTCGACCAGCTTTCAGTTGCGCATGTCGCGTGAGGACATCGGCAATTATCTCGGCCTGACCATCGAAAGCATCAGCCGTCTGCTCTCCAAGTTCAAAAAACAGGAGCTGCTGAAGGTGAACAATCGCCATATCGAACTGCTGGACATGCCGACCCTCAAGGCCATGGCTGCCGGTAACGAAGTCTGCGGCTAGCCAACACGATACCGGTCACTCGTCGGGACGCATTTCTCTGGCGCGTGACTGGAACCTCGTCCGGTTTTGCGTTAAGGTAACAATGGTTCACGCCACAGTTCTTCCATGGATGTCGCATGCTCCTGAATTACCTGCGTCGTTTATCTGGCCATCGGCGCACGCGCAGCGCCAATCGGCAGTTGGGCGCGCTCCTCGCCCTGATCGCCGGGGCCGTCAATGCCGGCGGCTTTCTTGCCGTACATCAATACACGTCCCACATGACCGGTTTCGTTTCGGCGATTGCCGATAATCTGGTACTGGGCAATTTGTTATTGGTGCTGGGCGGTGTCGGTTCACTTATCGCATTTTTATGTGGCGCATCAGCCGCATCCGTCATGATCAGCTGGAGCCGTCATCGTGGACTACATAGCGAATATGCGCTGCCACTTGTGGTCGAAGCCTTTCTGCTGCTGCAGTTCGGCCTGCTAGGTGCCAATCTGCATGCCTTTGTTGCCATTACATTGCCGGCGACCGTATTGCTGCTGTGTTTCATCATGGGCTTGCAGAATGCGCTGGCCACCCAGTTATCAAATGCCGAAATCCGCACCACGCACGTGACGGGCGTCATCACCGACCTTGGCATCGAATTCGGCAAGATGCTGTACTGGAATCGCAGCAATCAGCCACACGCCGAAGGCCACATTCATGCCGACCGCGACAAATTGCTGACCCTGATCGCCATTCTGCTGATGTTCTTCATCGGCTGCCTGATCGGTGCCATCGGCTTCAAGATATTCGGGTTTTCAGCCGTTCTGCCTTTTGCGGCCCTGCTGATCCTTGCGGCATTGGTGCCGGTACTGGACGACGTGATCGCCCTGTCGCGGCAGAAGCTGCGCAACCGATAACACAAACGACCTAACCTGTTTGCCGCTCTCGTACAGGATCGATTAACACCATAAAAAAACGGTCACTTCTCTGTGACGGAACGTTAAAATATCGCACGCTTCATGGCACAATCTATTTGATTGTTCTCTCAACCTGAACGCAGGCCGATCATCAGTGGAACGATTCATTTCTCTCGAAGCTGACTACAACGACCCGACCGACCCGCGACCTGCCTGGTTTCTTGGTGTGCTCTGGCTGGCAATCCGGCTGGGGGTCGCCAATCCCGGCGAACTGCGTGCCTGGCTGACCGGCATCATGCTGCGGCCTAAGCGCAAAGAGAAAATCTGGGTCGATACAGAGCAGATCGCAAACATCCCCGTTCGTCTGGCAGCCCATTTCGGCATCACCGACTATCGCTCATCCGCTGAATGGCTGCGCTGCCTGTTTTTCATCCCGTCCTCGCAACGCGCGCATTACACCAGTCGCTTCAATCCCGCCAATTTTGCCGTACAAAGCGCAGGCACGTCGCTGGATCTTGGCAGCCGCGGGGCGCTGGCTGCATTCGGCTATGTCATTCTGTTCATTCAGAAAATCGGTAATTTCGTCAATGCGCGCCTGCCGGACGGCGACTTCCTGAACCTTGAGCAGCGTCTCGACCGTGCGGCCTTGTCCGCGCCTCTGGCGCATCCGCTGATCCGCTGGGCTGCGCTACTGCTTTCGCTGGCCGTCTTTGCGGTTGTGTGTACCACCCCGTTTTCACTGCAGGGCCAGATGATGTTTCTTGTGGCCCTGTGGACCGCGGCGATGTTCATTCGCCGCGTGCCCGGCAATATGTCCAAGCTGATCCTGATCGGCCTGTCCCTCATGGCTTCTGCACGCTATGCATGGTGGCGCATGACCTCCACGCTGGATCTGGAGACCGGCTGGGAAATCTTTTTTGCCACGCTGTTGCTCATGGCAGAAATCTACACCTGGGTGATCCTGCTGCTTGGCTATCTGCAGACCGCGTGGCCGCTCAAGCGCCCGGTCGCGGCCCTGCCTGCCGACGTATCGGATTTCCCGGCAGTAGATATCTACATCCCGACCTATAACGAACCGCTAAGCGTGGTCAAACCGACCGTACTGGCGGCGAAGGGACTGGACTGGCCGCAGGACAAACTCCGCATTTACATCCTTGATGATGGCCGTCGTCCTGCCTTCCGGGCCTTTGCCGAAGAAGCGGGTGTGGAGTACATGATCCGTGATAACAACCACCATGCAAAAGCGGGCAACCTGAACAGCGCGCTGAAGCAAACCAAAGGCGAATACATTGCCATTTTCGATTGCGATCACTTGCCGACACGCAGTTTCCTGCGCGAGTCCATGGGTTGGTTTGAACGCGATGAAAAATGCGCCATGCTGCAAACACCGCACCACTTCTTTTCACCGGATCCTTTCGAACGCAATCTGTCGACTTTCCGCCGCGTTCCCAATGAAGGTGCGCTTTTCTACGGTCTGATTCAGGATGCCAACGATCTCTGGAACGCGACCTTCTTCTGCGGATCGTGTGCAGTCATCAAACGCGGGCCGCTCGAACAGATCGGCGGGATCGCGGTTGAAACCGTGACCGAAGACGCGCATACGGCGCTCAAGCTGCATCGACTCGGCTACACCACCGCATATATCAATATTCCGCTTGCGGCAGGCCTCGCCACGGAAAGCCTGTCCGGTCATGTGGGACAGCGTATCCGCTGGGCGCGTGGCATGGCGCAGATTTTCCGTATCGACAATCCGTTTCTCGGCAAAGGCCTGAGCTTCTTTCAGCGCATCTGCTATGGCAATGCGATGCTGCACTTTTTCTACGGCATTCCACGCCTGATCTTCCTGACCGCGCCGCTTGCCTACCTGTTCTTTGAACTGCATTTGATCAACGCGGCGGCCGGCATGATTGCGCTCTACGTGCTGCCGCATATCATTCAGTCCAATCTGGCCAATGCGCATATCCAGGGTGCGCATCGGCATTCGTTCTGGGCAGAAGTGTACGAAACCGTACTGGCCTGGTATATCGCCTTGCCAACCACGATTGCGATGTTCAACCCTTCCGCAGGCTCATTCAATGTCACGGCAAAAGGCGGTCTGATCACGCGTACCTATTTCGACTGGAGCATCTCCAAACCGTACATTCTGCTCATCGTGCTGAACTTTGCCGGACTGGTCTTCGGTATCGTGCGTCTTTTCTATCTGAATACATACGAAGCCGGCACCGTGCTGCTGAATATGATCTGGACGCTGTATAACTTTCTGATGCTCGGGGTTGCGGTTGGCGTCGCCACCGAAACGCGTCAGGTCCGTACCTCGCATCGGGTTTCGTCCCGCCTGCCAGCAACGCTGATCCTGCAAGACGGTCGCCGCGTCAGCACCTTTACACAGGATTATTCGCTCACCGGTCTAGGGCTCGAACTGCCAAGCGATCAGCAGGTCCATGTCGGCGACCATGTCGCGATCTCCCTGCATGACAAGGAACGCGAACACATCTTCCCTGCGCACGTGATCGTGCGCAAGATTGGTAGTCTTGGCATTCAGTTCGATCCGCTGACGACCGAACAGGAGGCTGATCTGGTGCAATGTACATTTGCCCGCGCAGACGCATGGGTCGGCTGGAAAAACGAGCAGGATGCCGACCGCCCGATGCAAGGCCTGCATGAAATCTTTACGCTTGGTGTGGCCGGTTACAAAAAACTGCTTCTCATGCTTTCGGATGGACTGAAAACAAAACAAGCCGATCTGCTTGCCCTGCTGGGCAAACGTTTCGGCGGATAAAGAAATCGGGGTCGACCGTATGCACTACTGGAGTCTTTACTTCTTTGCCAAATTTGCACTGTTTCTGAATGAATCCATTCGGTTCAGCTGGCAATTGAATCTGCTACTGGCGATTTTTGTCAGTATCCGTTTTCGCGAACGCAAATGGCGTATCACCCAAAACGCGATTGCCGCGCCGCTTGCGCTGGCATTGCTCTATAGCGAATCCAATCTGCCGCCAATCGGTCGTGCGTTTGCGGCCGCCAAGGATCTGGCTGGTTTCAGTCCCACTTATCTGTTCGAGCTGATTGGTCGCTTCATCAGCGTTACCGATATTCTGATCGTGCTCGCAATGCTGGTCGTTTATCGCCTGTTGTCGAGCCGCGTTCGTTTTACCAGCTTTGCCTTTGGCGTGATCATGCTCGTGCCGCTGATCAATCACTTCACCAAACAGCAGGATGATCGCGCGCACTATCTGGCAACCAAGGCCAACGAAGCCGTCGCCAACCGCAAAGACCCGGCGAGCCTGCTCGATAATTTTTATACCGAAGAGCGTGCCCGCGCACCAATCAAGTTCCCGGCCGTATCGACCGAGAAATTGCCGTTCGACGTCGTTTTGCTGCACGTCTGCTCGCTGTCGTGGGACGATCTCGCTTTCGTTGGTGAAGGCAATCCGGCGATTCTCAAACGCTTCGACGTGATCTTCCGCAATTTTAATTCTGCCGCCAGCTACAGCGGACCCGCGGCTTTGCGCCTGTTACGCAGTACATGCGGTCAAGTGCCTCACGCCACCTTGTATGGCGCTGATCCGGATGACTGTTCGCTGTTCCACAACTTCACGACAGCAGGCTATGACGTCAGAGGCATACTGAATCACGACGGTGTTTTTGGTCACTTCGCTGGGGATATCCAGTCTTACAGCGGCCTGCCTTCTCCGCTGGAAGAAGGCAAATGGGGCGATATTGCCATGCGCAGCTTTGATGGTCGTCCGATTTATGGTGATCTCTCCGTGCTTTCCAAATGGTGGCAGGACAATCGCTTGAATGCCTCTGCATCGGCCAAGCCAACCGCGTTGTACTACAACACCATCACGCTGCACGACGGCAATATCGTTGCAGGCACACCAGGCAGCAGTCTGCAGACGTACAAGCCACGCCTGGACAAGCTACTGGCAGATTTCGATCGTTTCATCTCGCAGCTCGAAGCGGCTGGAAAACCTGTTGTGGTGATCCTGATTCCGGAACATGGCGCAGCGCTGCGTGGCGACAAAATCCAGATTTCCGGCATGCGCGAAATTCCCAATCCCAAGGTCACGATGGTACCGGTTGCCGTCAAGGTGATTGGCATGAAAGCGAATGAAGAAGGTGCGCCACCGATTTTCGTGGACCGTCCCACCAGTTACAGCGCTGTCTTCACGCTGCTGGCAGACATCATGAATCGTGACGTCAGCAACCTCGATCAGATGCAGTTGTCCGATCTGGCACGTGCCTTGCCGACAACACGCTTTGTTGCCGAGAACGAGAAAATCATCGTGATGCAGAATGATCGTGATTACTTCATGCGCTCACCGGAAGGCACGTGGATCAATTACGCAAACTGAGTTTTGCGACAGCGAGGGGGAATAAAAAAGCCGATCATCCGATCGGCTTTTTTGTGTCGTTTCCTAGTACCGTGAATAAGGTGTCACCGTTGTCGGCCACAAGGAAATATCGCCTAGCTGCGATTTGAAGTGATAGCGCAAATACACCAGCAGCGAGTTTGGTGTGTAGTACGCAGAGCGATCAATATCGACCCGACCGCCCAGTGTCCAATGCGGGGTCAGACGATATTCGGTAACTGCCCGAAACGAGTAACCCAAGCCGCCGCCGTTGCCCCCCGGATGATAGGCGTTGTCGTAATACGCAGGAAACAACGCCAGGTTTTCTGCAGCGGACTGCAATGCAGGATCGTTGGGAAACAGCGGTGCGTCGTCTTCCCTGGTGTGCGAGTACGCCACGCTGGCACGTACCATGTAGGACAGTTTTTCTTCACGTCCGTTGATCTGCAATGGCAGCGACAGCGAGGTACTGCTTTGCGGGCTGTAGTAACCACCATGACCAAAGGTGTAGAACGACTGATTGTTGTCGTAACGCAGATAAGAGAGGGTAAGTCCCGTATTGATGATCAGATCCTTGCTGCGATACACATCGCGGTCCACACCGGTGCGCACGCTCAGACGATCGTTGTCCTTGGTGTTTTCTCCCCGCAGCAAGCCATAGGATGCGCTGGCAAACAGGTAGTTGTCGTCGATCTTCGTCGACATGCTTGCGGTGATGGCATTGTCTGTCACGCCGCCCCATTTTCTGCCGCTCACCGGATCGACTGCACCGGCGTAGGACAGCAGGCTTGATACCTGAGGCCGTCGCGAAAAACCTACCGAATAATCGATGCCATCCATCGACCATTTCCTTTGCACGCCGCCGACCACATTGGAAACAGGGAACCCCATGCCAATGACACCAATATCGTAACGCCACTCATCACCCTGATAACCGACACCAACGTTGGTTCCGGAAGCACGCTGAGAAACTGGCGCCGCCAGATTGGCCTGCGTCAGATCGACCGTACCGAATAGCGAGGCATCGTAAAAATCGGACGGCAGACTACCGGCGTCAAGATTGACTTTGTCGGCGTGCAGGAAGGCATGTCCGTCGTAGCCGACCGGTATCCATGCGACCAATGGAATCTCGCGGCCACGGAAGGTCGATGTGCCATCCGACGAGGACTTGGACAGCAGATCGAAACCCATCTCAATGCGAGGCTGGCGGCGCTCTTCTATTTCAAGAATTTCTCGGCGCGCGCGATCACGTGCCGTGTTTCCGCTGGATACCAGCATCGGCAAATCGCTGGTCGTGCCGGATTCGCCAAGACTGCTGGCCATCCGCAGCCATGGTCGTTCCTGTCCGCTCACGACGCTTTCCGGCGGACGTGTGGTGTCTGCGGGCAGTAAATCCAGCAAGACATCCGGGCGTGTCTGCGTTTGCACTTGCGGCTGCCCTGGTGCAATCGTCAGGGCTTCGCTCATTTTCAGGTACTGGACAGCCTGAGCATAATCCCGTTCGCCGCGCGCGGCGCGTCCCTGCAGAAACAGGATCTCCGCATTGTTTTCATGCCGTTGCGATAAATCAGCAAGCAGACGTCGGGCAGATGCATAGTCGTCAATGCGGATCAACAGACGGGCCACATCCAGTCTGCCTTGCAAGTCGTCGGCGCGCGTCATGCCCATCAGCTCCACAGCTTCTTCACGTGCCTGCCGTCGTTCGCGGGCATCGTAATAGGCGATTGCCAGATCATTCCGCACGCTCACGTCATCTGGGTGACGCGCCTTCAATTCCTTCAGTATCGGAATCGCCTTTTCCGGCTGACGTACGATCAACCACTGCCGCGCAACCGTACGCTGCGAACTCTCGTTTTGCTCGCCCTCGGCACGTTGCGCGACACGATAACGCGCATCGCCCATCATGCCGGCATCCACCATACGGACCAGATCCCGATCCAGCATGGCATTGCGAAT
Source organism: Oxalicibacterium faecigallinarum (assembly GCF_014635705.1). GTDB lineage: Bacteria > Pseudomonadota > Gammaproteobacteria > Burkholderiales > Burkholderiaceae_D > Oxalicibacterium > Oxalicibacterium faecigallinarum. The sequence continues at coordinate 823,082 of NZ_BMDI01000001.1, forward strand.
CTCGCGCAAGCGCGCTGCACTGGAGGATGCGGCATCACCTGTACTCTGTTGGGCAATCACTTCTTCAAGCTGTGGCAGGAAAGCAGTCAGTTCCGCATCCTTGCCAGCACGATCCAGCAGTGAGGCGTAGTACAACTGATCATCGGCCGGGCTCGACGGCCGCAAACGTGACTTCATCAAGGCCAGTCCGCGATCTGGCTGATCGAAAGAGAACCAGGCTTCAGCCACTTGCTCGGTTGCGCCCATGCCAGGCTGCGCAGCAGCAATCCGTTCGGCATCGGCCATGATGCGGCGTACTTCCTCCACATCGCCCTGTGCCATCGCCGCGCGTGCCTGCGCAACGGCAAGATTCATGACGGCCCGTACTTCCGTATCCTTCATGCCTTGCGTGCGTTCCTTCTCGGGGATCACGGCCAGTTCCTGCAAGGCGCGCTGATTGTCTCCCTGACTGATGAGATTGAGCGCATTTGCATAACGCATATCTGCCGCTCTGGGTGCCAGAGCAACGCCGTCGTCCATGACCTTGCGTGCCAATTCGGGCAGACTCAGGTTGTCATACAGGCGCGCCAGTGCAAAACGATTCCAGGCATTGTCCGGCTGCAGGACAATCGCATTTTCCAGTGCCTGAATCGCGTGACTTGGACGCCCGGCGGCGATGTAATTGTCGGCCTCTTCCCTAAGCAAATCGGCGCGCACATCGGCATATCTGCCTTCTTGCTTGGGATAACGTCTGGCAAATGCATCCAGCATGGCATTGGCTTCATCACGTCTGTCGCTGCGTGCCAGCAAGCTGACCAGTCCGCGCAAGGCGCGACTGTTATCCGGTTCACGCTGCAACGCAGTGCGGAACAGTTTTTCCGCATCTCTGGCATCACCCGCTTCAAGCCGAATGTTTGCCAGCAGGGTCAGCGCATCCGCATCATTGGCGCGCAGATTCAGCGCGTTGCGCACCATCGCTTCTGCTTCCAGCAAACGCTGCTGCTCCAGCAATTCATCCGCGGCTCGCATGTGTTGCGAGAATCGGGCGGATACAATCATGTTGCGCCATTCACGACTGCCGCCAGGCGTCGCGCGGTCAGCACGCGCAAACCAACTCTCTGCAGCGGCATGATCACCACGCTTGAACGCAATCATGCCCAGATTGCCCAAAATGACCGGATCATCAGAACGCGTGCGCAACAAGCGCTGTAATTGCGTTTCTGCTGTGGTCAGATCGCCTTTGTTCAGCGCTTCCAGCGCGCGACCTCGTGCCACGATCTGTGGATCGCTTGATTGTTCATCGCCATAGATGGCGGCGCCACCCACTGCAGCAACCTTGCGCTCGTCTTCGGCGTTGCGCTGGACCGTCGCGATTTGCGACACCATCGCCTGATCGTCGGGGAATACTTCGAGATAACGGCGAATCGCTGCAACGGCACGCGCATCATTCGGCAGTCGATACAGGTTAAGGCGCCATGCATCCTGCAGGCGACGCGTGTTAATGCCGGGCGCACGGGCAAGCGACTCATAGCCGCTGATGGCGGCGTATCGATTCTCGTAACTGTTGGCAAGCAGATTCAGTTGCCCGAGCCGGTAACGGACATCCCCGGTTTCCCGAAACAGTGCTCCCAGCGCAGCAGCAGACGATGCAGCATTACGTGGCGCGCTGCCGATGATACTGTGATATTCAAGGGCCGCTTCGCCACGCGGTGGTCCATCCGGATACAGTTGTCGCAGCAGCTTTTCTGCCTCGTCAATCTGCCCGGCACGCGCCAGCAGCCGCATGCGCGCGACTGTTTCCTTGTCGTAGGTTGCCAGTCGATAGCTGTTACGCAGATCCGCCAGCAAGGGACTGGTTGGCGCGCTCTTTTCCAGTTGCTGCAGATAGCGCAGAGCTTCCTGCGGCCGATTGCTGCGTAACTCCATCTCACCCAGCATCGCCAGCACCGCCGGCGAGTTGGGTTGAATCAGCAAAGCCTTCAGCAGGAATTCGCGCGCGATATCCGGCCTGTCCTTGCCATCCCACAAGGTGGCGGCTTGCAGCAGCGACTGCACATTGTCGTTTTGCGACGCGGCGAAGGACAACATGGGAACACTGGCTGCTCCTGCCATCACCATCGCCAGCAGCACCGAACGTAACTTCATCGACACCCCTCCCACATCGGTTTGAGATGTCCGCTTCGCTTGAATACATAGCGCTGCTCGCGCCAGCCAAGCCCGAACAGACCAAGCACTTGCCCGTAATAGGAGTCGGCGGCAATCGGGCTGGCTTGCAGCCGTTGTAGCTGCTGCGTCACTGCCTCGGTGCGTCCAGACGCCGCCAGGAACGGCAGCATGGCAGCCGAGAAGCCCGGCGGCCCGGCACGATTGGACCTGCCGGTCTGAATATTGACGGACTCGGGCGGATAGCCTTGCTGCTCCACCAGATTGGCCATCGGCGCAAACCGGTCCAACAGACGCTGTCTGTCTTCACTCTCGTGCGCCAGCATGCCTGCCCACAGATAAACCCGGATCGCGTTGTACGCACCCTCGCCTTTTTCATCGCCTTCGGTATCGATGCGAAAGCCCTTGTCCTGCTCGTAAATGATCCAGTCCGGCGAGTAACCCTGTTCAGCTGATTCGAAAATGATGCGCCGTGAAGACTGAAGCAACTTTGCCCAACGCGTGTCTTTGCCGACCTCGGCAAACCACTGCATCAGTTGCAGCGGCATGTAGCTGGGATTCAGACGCCAGCTGGTCGGACTCAGCGTAAAGCCGATCGGTCCCGGCAACAGCGTCAGTCCCAGTCCCGGAATATTCGCCGTTTCTTCACGCAAAATGCGACTGGCCATTAAGGAGGACAGGGCGATGTAACGACGGTTGTCCCACAACCGCCCTGCCTCACCCAGCGCATAGGCAATCCACAAATCAGAATCAGAGGCGGCGTTGCTATCGATCACGCCCCATTGACCTTCCTTGTTTTTTCCCCATAACCATGCGGGCAGACGCGCGGTCAGATCACCATCGGCAAGATTGTTCTCAGTCCAGTTCAGGACCTTTTCAAACATCGGCTGATCGTTGGCCACCAATGCAAAAAACAAGGCATAGGACTGGCCTTCCGATGTCGTGCCTTCGGTTTCCAGACTGGCATCGATGACGCGACCGTCACGTGAGATGAAATTCCATTTAAAGGCTTCCCATGCCGGCCACTTTTGTTTGCATGAGATCGCCGTCGCATCCATGGCGACCGAGGACGGCAGCATGGCACCCGTGAGCAAGGCACCGAATCCTCCACCGAGTTGGCGCAGGACCCGACGACGCGGCATGGACATCCTCAGTTCACGCAACATCAATCCTTTTTATTCTGTTGCAGGCGACGCGCCGCAATGCCACGCAAGGTACGGAAGGCAAACAGGGAAACCAGAATCGCTACAAAAATGCCGAGCACGGCAACCAGGAAAGGATGATTGTTGAAGTAGAACCAGATCCAGCGCCACCATGGCAGATGGCCGACATAATAGACATCGTTGGAAGTACGGAAACTCTGCACTTCCGCGCCGCCAATCAACGCCAGATCACCGCGCACACTCCGCATTTTGCCCGGATCCTGAATCGCATTGAGGGCATCCGGCAAAAGATCCGCACTGGTCGCCGTCAATGCCACGACGCTGCGACCACTGCTGATCGGCGACTGAAAGCCAAGGATCGCGGCCAGCGGGCCATCGCCAGTCCAGGTCGATGTGGCGCCCAGAATCGGTGCCGGCTTGCGCCCCAAGCCAAACCAGTCATAGAACGCATTGACCGCACCACTCAATGGCGCAAAACTGCGCTCGGTCGCCCGGATCAGGGCCGGCATCGACTTGCCCCACTTTTCGAGCACATTGCTGGCGGTGCCATCCGAAATCAGCAGGATGTCGGTATCACCCACATTGTCCAGATCACGCGTATTGACCAGCTTGAAGTAAGTGGCAGGCGCGCCCGTCGAGGCACCCATGCTGCCCATCACGCCCAGAAAGGTCGAAAGTTCGGCCAGTTTCGGCTGGTCGGAAATCACCACCGTGGTCTCGGCCAGATCGGCAAATTTGGTGAACGGAAAACCATTGTTGGCAAAGAAGCTCAGATTCGGCATGGCCGCATAGTGATCGAAGCGCGATAGATCCAGTGTGGAGTCGGGATCGATCTCGGCACGATTTTCACTCAGATTAGTCGCCCGGCAATGGCCGGAATCCGATGGTGGCATATCGAATCGGAAGTACAGACGATTATTGCTGCCGATCCGGAATGCCGGGATGTTGATATCGCTATGCGCCGATGCCATGTCCTCGCCAAGAATCGGCAGTTGCAGACGGCTCGCACCGTCCCGACGCTGATTGCCAAGCAAGATCGTATCGACATACTCGTCATTGATCTCCACATTCAGACGCGCCGTTTCGCCTTCGCGTACGGGTGTATGACGGTATTTCAGATTGATCAGCACACCCTTCGTGTCCCATCCGAACAGATCAGCCGGCATACGAGCATTCAGGGTCACGCCGCCCAGCGTGATACCGCGAGTCTGCAGATCAAAAGGATTTTTGACCAGTTCGCCAAAACGCACGGGACGACCGACCGGTATCCAGCGTGGCACATCGTAGGCGGCCTTACGTTTCGGATATTGCAGATCCTTGACCGTCATGCTGGCACCCGTCATGGCTGCCTTGCCCAAGGTAATCGCATCTGCTGCCAGTTGCAGATCCGCCGCATCGCGCCCGAGAATCAGCAGCAGCTTTTGTCCCGGCTGTGTCGGATGCGCCACCATCGAAATCGTTGGCCCATTGACCGGTGCAATGTTCGGCAAATAGGCGGGACGATGCGCATTGGTCAAAAACACAATCGCATGCTTGTTCGGCAAACTGTTCAGGAAGGTCGGAAAGCGTGCCTGACGGTAATCCGCATGACTGCCAAACCATGACGCCAGCACACCCGCCGCCCGCAACGTCGCCAGGTCCGGCGTGCCATCAAAGACGAAGGGCAGATTCAGCCGGCTGTTGTCACGTGCATCGAAGAACGGTGCCGGAAAGATGGCAAGATCATTGGTCAGCGTGGCTGACTGATATTCCATCTCCAGCGTGCTTTCATTGCTGATCGTGGCCCACAGGCTGGAATGGAATGGCGATTCGCATTCCATCGTGTAGTGACCGATCAACTGTATCCGCAGCTTGTTGTAGTCCGTCATGTAACGCGGATCGAGATCCAGCACCACACGCTGTGGTGCCAGCACCGTCTCGCGTGTGACGGGCACAATCTGCACGATCTCATCGTTGATGAAAACCTTGAGATGCGAAATCCCCGGCAACAATGCCGGTGACAAGGTGTAGCTGAGATTGAGCCTTGCTTTGGCCACGACTTCATCGAGACGCACGCTGAAGCCGATCTCGCCGGCACCATCGATGCCCCGCAGTTCCATCGGACGCGCCATCCCCAACCGCCTCAATGTGGTGGATGTTTTGCGTAATGAAGTGGAGGTCGCTGCTTGTTCAGAATAATCATTGCTTTCATCGCCAAAACCTTGCGCCCATGCCGGCATGGCAACGCCGATCAACAAAGCCAGGGTGATAAAAGACTTACCGAGAGAAATTGGTCGCATAAAGTGAATGAATTGTCGTTCAGGTCGCAATCAACATCGCTTACATGCACATCAGAAACGTCTGTTCTTTATTGATCGTTCTTGAATAAACAGCTTTCTGCCGCGCAAGATCACTCCGGTATATAGAGCGATACTGCCTCGATTGTATGCAGAGAAACAAAAATCTTCACTAATTAATTTAACGAATTTCTATTAACAAAATGCAATTACGTTGTTTATGGGAGATGCCAATCCAGCTGCATAGGATGAAAGCCGCATGCAAACCTAATCTGCATGCGGCTTTCGATGGCGATGTGAGAAAAAATGGAAGGTCGTACGGCTAAATCGTGCGCGAATAATTTTGCGGCGTTGGCGAAGTCGTATGCATCAGTCCGACGTCTTTTTCTGCGGTGCGCAGATGATGATCGAAAACCATGCAGATATTGCGGATTAACAATCTGCCTTTCGGTGTGACCGTGATCCAGTCTTCATCCATGACCAGCAAGCCGTTCTCTTCAAGGTGCTGCAACTCCAGCAGTTCCGTCCTGAAGTAACTGTTGAAGACAATCGGATACGCCAGTTCGATTGCATGGATTGACAGCTCAAAATGGCACATCAGCATCTGGATCACGATCCGACGCAGCAGGTCGTCCATGCTCAGTCGCATACCGCGCACGATCGGTAATTCATTCTGCTCGATGCGATCGTAGTACTCATCGAGCGTTTTGGCGTTCTGGCTGTATGTCGCACCGACTGCACTGATGGCGGAAACACCGCACGCAATCAGATCGGCTTCCGCATGGGTTGAGTAACCCTGAAAGTTGCGATGCAAGCGTCCCTGCCGTTGGGCAACAGCCAAATCATCGGTCGGCTTGGCGAAATGATCCATGCCAATGTAAACATACCCCGCATCGGTCAGTCGCTGAATGCACAAGGCAAGCATCGCCAGCTTGGTATCGCCGACCGGCAGATCGATATCGGCAATCCGGCGTTGCGGCTTGAACAGGTGCGGCATGTGTGCATAGTTGTAAACCGAGATACGATCGGGGTCGGCTGCAATCACCTTGTCCAGCGTGCGCTGCATGGTTGCCAGATTCTGTTTGGGCAAACCGTAAATCAGATCGATACTCACCGAGCGAAAGCCCGCCTCACGCGCTGCAGCGATCACGGCACGCGTTTCCTCTTCCGGCTGCACACGATTGACCGCCTTCTGTACCTCCGGATCAAAATCCTGCACACCCAGACTGATGCGATTGAATCCCTGATTACGCAAACTCAGCACGCGTTCACGCGAGACGGTGCGTGGATCAACCTCAATCGAAAATTCACCTTCCGCATCCGGCACAAACTCAAACCAGCGCTGTAGATGCGCCATCAGGTCACCCATCTGCCTGTCGTTGATATAGGTCGGCGTACCGCCACCAAAATGCAACTGTTCGACGCGATTGGCCCCTGCCAGCAAGCGCCCTTGCATATCGATCTCGCGTTTCAGATAACGCAGATAGGTCGCTGCCTTGCTGCGATCACGCGTCACAATCTTGTTACAGCCGCAGTAATAGCAGACCGATTCGCAAAACGGGATATGGATATACAAGGACAACGGATGGACATTGCCGCGCGTAATCGCACCGTTTACCGCCTGCAGATAATCCCGATAGGCAAACTCGGGCGTAAAGCGGTCAGCGGTCGGATATGAGGTATAGCGTGGTCCCTTGCGATCCAGCTTCTGGATGAGTGCCGCATCGAACTCGACATCCAGATTGTTCGTGATTGTGATCAGATCGGTCATGCATGGCTCCGTAGTCAGGTCGGTGTCGATACTTACGACCCATGCATGCAGTGTAGGGACAGCCCTGCACGACCCATTGATTTACATCAAAAACGCCAAAGAGACAGGAGCGACCGGACTTTGATGTAAATCAACGGACAAGAGTGTCAGCGATTCGATAATCCATCAGCGCGTGCTGGAGGCGTAAAGACTTATGGATCAGGACAACTATGGCAATCGAACTATTCAATAACGGCAGGCATATCTGCCTGATGTTTTCCGATCTGGCGGATGAAGATGGCGAATCGGTACAGTCGAATCAGTTCCTCATTGTGGAAGGCGATAACGGCATCCTGCTTGATCCTGGAGGCGTGCTGACCTACAACGAACTCTACATGGCGATGAGCAAATACTTTCCACCCAAGCAACTGCAGTACATCTTTGCCTCTCATGCCGATCCCGACATCATTGCGTCGCTGCCACGCTGGCTCAACGGTTCGCAAACCAAGTTACTGATTTCCCGTATCTGGTCCCGCTTCGTTCCTCATTTCTGCCCGCAAGGAAAAACCGAAGACCGCATCATTGCCCTGCCGGATGAAGGCACACTGTTTCCTTTCGGCACCACGACTTTTCAAATATTGCCGGCGCACTTCCTGCATGCCGAGGGCAACTTGCAGTTCTACGACCCGACCAGCCGCATTCTGTTTTCCGGCGACATGGGTGCGTCGATGATGAAGCCTGAGCATGCGGCCGCCATCGTCACCGACTTCGACAGCCATGTCCCGTACATGAAAGGCTTTCATACACGCTACATGGTATCGAACAAGGTTTGCCGGTACTGGGCAGCGATGGTCCGGGAAATCGATCCTGAATGGATCGTGCCGCAACATGGCGCGCCGATGAAAGGTCGCCAGGTCATTACCAGATTTCTCGACTGGATCGATACGCTGGACTGTGGTGTCGACCTCATGACGCGCAGCATGTACATGCCGCCACACAAGGTCAGCATTGCGCTCTGACCGATCCGGACGCTCCGCGGCAGGCTTTCATGCATCGCATTACAATGCTGTGGATCAACAGCACATTGGAGTTCGCTTGCAGTCCATCATTTCGGTCCAACAGCTGACCAAGCAATACGCATCCGGCTATCAGGCCCTGAAAGGCGTGAACCTCGAGATCAAGCGTGGTGAAATTTTCGCCCTGCTCGGTCCGAACGGTGCTGGCAAATCCACCCTCATCAATATCATCTGCGGCATCGTCAACCCGAGCAGCGGCACCGTGCTGGCAGATGGGCACGACATCATCAACGACTTTCGCGCCGCGCGCAGCAAGATCGGACTCGTCCCGCAGGAACTGAGCACCGATGCGTTTGAAACAGTGTGGGCAACCGTCAATTTCAGCCGCGGCATCTTTGGCAAGCCCAAGGATCACGCGCACATCGAAAAGGTTCTGCGCTCGCTGTCGCTGTGGGACAAGAAGGATTCCAAAATCTTCGCCTTGTCCGGCGGCATGAAGCGGCGCGTGATGATCGCCAAGGCGCTCTCGCACGATCCGCAAATCCTGTTCCTCGATGAACCGACTGCCGGGGTGGATGTGGAATTGCGGCGCGACATGTGGGACATGGTGCGCGCCCTGCGCGAGAACGGTGTGACCATCATCCTGACCACGCACTATATTGAAGAAGCCGAAGAAATGGCCGACCGCATTGGCGTCATTCGCAAAGGCGAGATCATTCTGGTCGAGGAAAAGCACGCACTGATGACCAAGCTGGGCAAGAAGCAGTTACGCATTCAGTTACAACAGCCGTTGACCGCTGTTCCTGCAGCGCTGGCCGGCACGCAGCTCGAACTGGCTGATGACGGCAACGAACTGGTGTACACCTTCGACGGCCAGAGTGAACAAACCGGTATTGCCGAATTGTTGCGTCGTCTGGATGAACACGGCATTGCAATCAAGGATCTGCAATCAAGCCAGAGCTCACTCGAAGAAATCTTCGTCAATCTGGTTCATTCCTGAACTGCAGGCCCGACGATCAAAGAAGGCAACAAGAAAACATCATGAATTTTTACGCAATCCGCGCCATCTATCATTTCGAAATGTCACGTGCCTGGCGCACGCTGATGCAAAGCATTGCGTCACCTGTCATTTCGACGTCGCTGTATTTCATCGTGTTTGGTGCTGCCATCGGTTCGCGCATGGCCGAGATCGATGGCGTCAGCTACGGCGCCTTCATCGTGCCGGGCCTGATCATGATGACGCTGATGACGCAAAGCATCTCGAATGCATCGTTCGGCATCTTCATGCCCAAGTATGCCGGAACGATTTATGAAGTCCTGTCGGCACCGATCTCCTATGTCGAGATCGTGATCGGCTATGTCGGCGCGGCGGCCAGCAAGTCCGTCATCCTCGGCCTGCTGATCCTGCTGACGTCCGAATTCTTCGTCAGCTTCACGATCCAGCATCCGTTCTGGATGCTGTTCTTCCTGTTTCTGACGTCCATCACCTTCAGCCTGTTCGGCTTTGTGATCGGTATCTGGGCAAACGGATTTGAAAAGCTGCAGATCATTCCGTTACTGGTGGTCACGCCGTTGGCGTTTCTAGGCGGCAGCTTTTACTCGATCACGATGCTGCCTGAGATCTGGCAAAAGATTGCCCTGATCAATCCGGTGGTCTATCTGATCAGCGGCTTCCGCTGGAGTTTCTTTGGCGTTGCCGATGTCCATGTCGGCATCAGCATCGGCATGACACTGTTCTTTTTAGCGGTCTGCCTTGCGCTTGTTGGCTGGATTTTCAAGACGGGTTATCGTTTGAAGAACTGATCGTCGACATGGTGATCCCGCACGGAAAACATGTGTTTTATTGACGTTGCGCAAATTTTCACGCAAGCTGTTCGCGCATGATGAAGTCATTCGGCTGAATGCGCTTCGTCTTCTTCTCACTGATTTGTTCACTTCTTCAGGATCACGCAAAATGAAAAAAAACCTCCTGTTTGCTCTGGCCTTGCTGCCACTGTCCGCGATGGCTCAACAAGTCGATCCTTGTGTAACCAAGGGTAGCGCGCAGGAAATGAGTGCATGTGCCAAGGATGCTTTTCACAAAGCGGAAAAAGAACTCAACGCAACCCATGCCGCCTTGCTGAATCAGATGCCGGAGAAAGATGAAGATGGCATTCCCTACAAAGCCGTGAAAAAACAAATGGCCACGGCGCAAAAATCCTGGAAGAGCTTTGTGGAAGAGGACTGCAAAGCGGTCAGCATCTACAACCGCGGCAGCGCACTGAAAGAAATCGAATACTACAGCTGCTTGCGTGTTCATACCGAACAACGCATTTCCGATCTGAGCCGCTTCGTTCGCAAGCCCAAGTCTTAACGACGTCTAGCAGGAATGGTCAGCGTTTTTCCATTCCTGCCCGCATACTGCCGTACGGATCGTCTATCACGTAGAGCCATGATCCGTCCGGCTGTTTTCTCAATACTTCCAGCGTATCCACACTTGCCTGCTTCGGATTGCCATCCTTGTCAGTCCAGTTCAGCTCTGCCTTCATCCGGTTGGTAGCCAGCGTGCCATCCGCACTGATTGTCGCCGTAATGAAATCAATCGTGAAGGTCGGCTTCAACGCAATCAATCCTAGATTGTTCTCGCGGATTGCATCAAGGCCATGCATCAGGCGGCCCGATTTTGAAAACAGAATGGCGTCAGGTTCGTACAATGACACCACCGTATCGATATCGCCGCGTTCGATCGCTGCGACGAGAATGCGACTGCTGTCGTCAGGTGTCCGTGCAACACGGGTGTCAGGTGCGCGATCGGCTGGCATGCGTGGTCTCCAATTTCGCTGTGATCAAACAGGGTATGCTCTGCCCATACGTACAAGTGCAGCCATACGACTCTGAAGAGTATGAATCCATCTTTCGAAAACCGTTCCCCGACCAGCCGTCGGCATCAGCTATTCGATGAAGGACGTTTGCTTGGCTTTGTCGACTATCACCTGTTTGGCAATATTGTGATTCTGACGCATACCGAGACCAATCCGGAATTGCCGGGGAAAAGTCACGGTAGCGCACTTGCCGAGCGCATCACGATGCATTGTCGACTGAACGGGCAACGCATCATGCCGGTATGCAGCTTTTTTGCCCACTTCCTTCGCACCCACCCCGAGCATCACGACATGCTGACCCCGGAAGGCAGGCGGATTCTGGAAATCGGTCAGGCCAGCGCCGGATAGTCCGTATAGCCGGGTGCGCCGCCACCGTAGAATGTCTGTGCATCCTGCGGGTTGAGTTCGGCATTCTTTTGCAACCGCGCCGGCAAATCCGGATTGGCAATGAAGGCACGGCCAAATGCCACGGCATCTGCCTCGCCCGACTGCACGGCCTGTTCGGCCGCTTCTTTGGAAACACCATCATTGGCGATATAGGCGCCGCGGAACAGCTTCCTAAACTGCGGTCCAAGCCGATCGCTGCCCAGCACTTCCCGAATGAAGACGAAGGCAATGCCGCGTTTGTCCAGTTCGGTCAGCACATAACCAAAGGTCGCCAGCGGATCGCTGTCGCTGATCGAATGCGACGTACCACGTGGCGACAGATGCACGCCGACACGATCCTTGCCCCACACGTCGATGCACGCATCGACGACTTCCAGAATCAAACGCGCGCGATTTTCGATTGAACCGCCATAAGCATCGGTGCGCTTGTTCGTGCTGTCCTGCAGGAACTGATCAAGCAGATAGCCATTCGCACCATGCACTTCCACACCATCAAAACCGGCACGCTTGGCATTTTCCGCACCTTTGCGATAGGCATCGACGATGCCTGGAATCTCATCGAGCTCCAGCGCGCGTGGTACGACATACTCTTTCTTTGGACGCACCAGGCTGACATGTCCTTCTGCCGCGATGGCACTTGGCGCGACCGGCAACTCACCATTCAGATAGATCGGATCGGAAATACGGCCGACGTGCCAGAGCTGAAGGTAAATACGACCGCCAACCTTATGCACGGCTTCGGTCACCAGCTTCCATCCTGCGACCTGCTCTTCCGACCAGATACCCGGCGAATCCGGATAGCCAACCCCTTGTGGCGTGACCGAGGTTGCCTCTGTCAGGATCATGCCGGCCGATGCGCGCTGCGCGTAGTACTCAGCCATCAAGGCATTCGGCACACGGCCTTCACTTGAGCGCAGACGCGTCAGCGGTGCCATGAAGATGCGATTTTTCAGTTCCAGATCACCAACCTTGATCGGCGTATAAAGGGATGTACTCATGATGCTCCTTGATTAATCAGTCAGGAAATCGTTTCAGTCAACTTCGCTCAACCGCAGACTGCAACAGCGTCTGCCTGTTTGCTTTCTTTTGCCGCCAGCCGCATGCACAGGCGTGTCGCCAGCATCGCAGCCACTCCCAAGCCCGCGCCCACCAGGGGGACGGCCTGCAAACCATATCCGGCATCGATCGCCATGCCGCCGGCCCATGCGCCTAGCGCATTACCGACGTTGAACGCACCGATGTTCAGAGTCGCCACCAGATTCGGCGCACCCTTGCCAAACGTCATGACATTGATCTGCAGACCCGGCACCGCAGCAAAACTGGCCAGCGCCCACAGGAACAGATTGATTTCCATTGGAATCAAATGCGGGCTGGTCCAGCGCACAATGGCGCTGCTCACTGCCAGTGCGATGAAAATGCCGGTCAGTGCGGTACCAAGCCGCCAGTCAGCCAGACGACCGCCAATGTAATTGCCGACCGTCAAACCCAGCCCGATCAGGAATAAGGACCACGTCACACCTTGCGGCGGCAAATGTGTGACTTCTTCCAGCAACGGTGCCACATACGTGAACAAGGCAAAGGTTGCAGCCGAAAACAGAACCGTCATCGACAAGGCGACCCACAGACCTGCGCTACGCAACTGACCGATTTCCGCGCGCAGATCAGTTTTCTCTTCCACCGCCTGCCTCGGCATGACCACCCACAAACCGGCCAGCGACAACACCCCCAGAATCGCCACACCCCAGAACGGCATTTGCCAGCCAGCCAGGTGGCCCAATGCCGTGCCAAGCGGTACACCCAGCACATTGGCCAGCGTCAAACCGGTAAACATCAGCGCAACTGCGGATGCCTTGCGATTTTCCGGCACCAGACTGGCTGCAACCACCGACCCGATACCAAAGAAAGCGCCGTGGCACAGCGAGGTAATCACACGCGCCACCATCAGGAAGCCATAGCTGTCCGCAATGGCGCAAAGCACATTACCGACGATGAAGATGCTCATCAGAATCAGCAAGGCGCGCTTGCGCGGCAAGGATGCCGTCGCCACCGCCATGATCGGCGCACCGATCGCCACACCAAGCGCATAACCGCTGATCAGCCACCCCGCACTCGGAATGGAAACAGACAAGCTGCGCGCAACATCGGGCAGCAAACCCATGATGACAAATTCGGTGGTGCCGATGGCGAAAGCGCTAAGCGCAAGAACGAGAAGAGCTAAAGGCATGAAAAACTTTCGAGGAAGAAAGGCAGGTCTTACAGATCGCCGTGAATGGATTCAAGGAAGGCGGCGATGGTCTCTTCATTGCGTTTGAAGAAAACCCACTGCCCGACGCGGCGCGGCGTAATCAGTTCAGCCGCCTGCAGCGTCGACAAATGCGCGGATATCGTCGATTGCGACAAGCCGCTGCGTTTGTCGATCTGACCGCAGCACACGCCAAAGTCGAGCGGATGCTCCTGTTCAGGAAAATTCACTTCCGGATCCTTGAGCCAGGCAAGAATCTGACGACGCACGGGATTGGCCAGCGCCTTGTGAATGGCATCAATATCAATGGATGGTTTGGTCATGGCTTCAGACAAAACGAACAATTCCGAATCAAATATCGGGAAATATAAAATTTAATATCGTCATATTACGATATAAATGGAAATGTTGCCGGACGTGGAAAAATCGCCTTTCAGCCGTCAGGCCGCTACAGCGATGTCAGCGAAAGAATCGGGAACGACGAAATTCAAAATGCACTGCACATCGTTATCGATATGTCTGCATCAATTCACTCAACCAGTCCATGAAGACCTGGACCCGCTTGGGTAAATGACGACGATTGGGATACAGCAGGGAGATCGGCATCGGACGTGCCATCAACGCAGGAAGCACTTCGATAAACGAGCCGTCCAGCAATTGCTCCCGTGCACTCACCCGCGGCACCTGGATGATACCGAGTCCGGCCAGACAGGCATTGCTGTACGACTCGGCATTGTTGACCGTCACATTGGCTTTCAGCATGCGCCAGGCGTACACGCCTGAACCGGCCGTTGTATCAAGATACTCAAAGGGATATGGCTTGGTACCCAACGTGGTCGCGTAGCCAACCATCACATGCGCATCCAGATCATCGAGATGCATGGGCATGCCGTAACGCGCCACATAAGCAGGGCTGACACAGTTGACCATATCGAATTCCCCCAGCGAACGCGCAATCAAGCCCGAATCGCTCAGCGTCCCGATGCGCAGCACGCAATCGAAACCTTCCTGAACCAGATCGACACGCCGGTCCGTACTGCTCAATTCAATTTCGATTCCCGGATGCTGTTCCAGAAACGCCGGTAACTGTGGAATCACCAGATTCTTGGCAACACCAGTCGGCATATCGACACGCAATCGCCCATGCAGCGCCCCCGGTGTGTGGGCAAAAAGCGTTTCCAGCTCTTCGACGTCCGACAACAGATCGCGACAACGCGCATAAAAGGCGATGCCATCCTGCGTCAGTTGCACTTTTCGTGTCGTTCGGTGCAACAGACGCGTTCCGAGCAGGCTTTCCAGTTGCTGTACGGACGTCGAGACGCTGGCCTTGGGCAAACCCAGACTCTCCGCAGCCCGTGTAAAGCTCGCCAGCTCCGCCACCCGCTGAAATACCTGCATCGCTTCGAGTTTATTCATTTGTCAGCAATTGTTCGTTATTTATGAACAGTCTAACTATTTTTATCCAATTTATCTATCCAATAACCAGTCATACACTGCCCTTCATCGCATTCTTGATTCATCAACCCATCTACAGGAGAACAGCATGACCAACATCGCACTCATCACCGGCGGTAGCCGCGGCCTCGGCAAGAACGCTGCCCTGCATCTGGCTCGCAAAGGTACGGACATCATCCTGACCTACCAAAGCGCACGCGAGCAGGCAGAACAGACCGTGCAGGAAATTCACTCCCTGGGACGTAAAGCCGTCGCCTTGCAACTCGACGTCGGCAATGCTGCCAGCTTCGCGGAGTTCGCTGACAACGTGCGCACAGCGCTGCAACAGACCTGGCAGCGAGAACAATTGAATGCGCTGGTCAACAATGCCGGAATCGGCATCCACGCCAGCTTTGCCGACACCACGGAAGAAGACTTCGATCATCTGGTGAACATTCACCTGAAAGGTCCGTACTTTCTGACGCAAAAATTGCTGCCGCTGATTGCCGACGGCGGCCGCATCATCAATATCTCCAGCGGTCTGGCGCGCTTCGCCCTGCCCGGCTACGCGGCATACGCCACGATGAAAGGTGGGATTGAAGTGTTGACACGCTATATGGCGAAGGAGCTCGGTGCGCGCGGGATTGCGGTCAATACCGTTGCGCCGGGCGCGATCGAAACCGATTTTGGTGGTGGTGCCGTGCGGGACAATCAGCAATTGAATGACTTTGTTGCCGCACAAACCGCATTGGGCCGCGTCGGTCTGCCGGACGATATCGGCGGCGTCATCGCCTCGCTACTGTCGGAAGACAACCGCTGGATCAATGCGCAGCGCATCGAGGCATCCGGCGGCATGTTTCTCTAAGCGGTATCAGAACAGATCGAGCTGGCCGTCATTTTTCGCAAGATGACGGGGGCTCGTTCTGCCTGCGGGCACGATCACCGGGCGCCGGAACTGGCTGCTATCCAGCCCCTTGAATCGATTGCTGCCTCGCCTGCCATAACGTGCGACGGCCTTTTCGAATCGCTGCCTGATGAGGTCAGCCCAAATCCCTTCACCGCGCATGCGATTGCCAAAGGCGCTGTCATAGTCCTTGCCGCCACGCATTTCCTGAATGCGGTTCATCACGCGTTGCGCACGGTCCGGAAAGTGCGCCTGCAACCACTCCCGAAACAGGGGGCTGACTTCCCACGGCAGACGCAGCACGATGTAATGCGCGCTCGTTGCACCGGCATCGAAAGCCGCGGCCACGATGCGCTCGAGATCCGGTTCGGTCACAAACGGAATCACCGGCGCGATGCTGACACTGACCGGAATGCCGGCAGCAGCCAGCGTGCGAATCGTGCGCAATCGTCGTTCGGGCGAAGCGGCGCGCGGCTCGAGCGTACGGGCAATGACAGGATCAAGTGTGGTCAGGGTGATGGCAGTTGCGGCCAGGCTGCGTTCGGCCATCGGTGCCAGCAGATCGATATCGCGTTCGATCAATGATGACTTGCTGATCAACCCGACCGGATGCGCGCACTCGCGCAACACTTCCAGCACGCCGCGTGTCAGGCGCAACGCCCGCTCGCCGGGCTGATAGGCATCGGTATTGACGCCCAGCGCAATCGGCTCGGGCTGATAAGTGCGCCGCGCCAGTTCCTGCCGCAACAATTCGGCCGCATTGATCTTGGCGTAAATGCGGGTTTCGAAATCCAGTCCCGGCGACAGTCCGAGATAGCTGTGAGTTGGCCGCGCAAAACAGTAAATGCAGCCATGCTCGCAGCCGCGATAAGGATTGAGCGAAACGCCGAATGGAATATCCGGCGATGCATTGCGGCTCAGAATGCTGCGTGCAGTTTCGTGAATGATCTGGGTACGCAGACGCGGCGCATCCGCTGCAGCATCTCCGGCTTCCTCATGCTCGTCCCAGCCATCGTCGAAACGTTCGCGTGCCTGCAATTCGTAACGGCCTTGCAGGTTGGAGACGGCGCCGCGGCCCTTGCGGGCACCGGGCGCGGGCTGAATGAAAATCGGCTGTTCTTCCTGATCGACCATGATCCACCAAATACTGTATATAAATACAGTATTCTAGAACATCACCGACATCGTCGCTCTACTTAAACCGCGCTTTGCGGCGTCAGCCAGGTGCCGGGAATCAGGATCGATTTGTCTACCTTGCGCACATCGGTCAGGCCACAAAATGCCATGGTCAGATCGAGTTCGCGCTCAATGATGTCGAGCGTCTTGGTGACGCCCTCTTCCCCCATCGCACCCAACCCATAGAGAAACGCACGACCGATGTAGACACCCTTGGCACCCAGGGCAAGCGCCTTGATGACGTCCTGCCCCGAGCGAATGCCGCTGTCCATATGTACTTCGATCTCGCGGCCGACTGCATCGACAATCGCCGGCAAAGCCGCAATGCTGGACAGCGCACCGTCGAGCTGGCGACCACCATGGTTGGAAACCACGATGGCATCGGCACCACTATTAACCGCCAGACGTGCATCTTCGGCATCCATGATGCCCTTGATGATGAGCTTGCCGTCCCAGCGCTGCTTGATCCATTCCACGTCAGCCCATGACAGGGCCGGATCGAACTGCTGCGCAGTCCAGGCAGACAGCGAAGACAAGTCCGAAACCTCGGTTGCATGCCCCACGATATTGCCAAAGCCGCGTCGCGGCGTCTGCAACATGCCCATGCACCAGCGTGGCTTGGTCATCATGTCGAGAATATTCGGCAGCGTCAGCTTGGGCGGTGCCGACAGGCCGTTTTTCAGATCCTTGTGGCGCTGCCCCAGCACTTGCAAATCCAGCGTCAAGACCAGTGCCGAACAATTGGCGGCCTTGGCGCGTGCGATCAGGCGCTCGATAAAGGCGCGATCCTTCATCATGTACAACTGGAACCAGAACGGTTTGCTGGTATGGGCGGCGATATCCTCGATCGAGCAGATGCTCATGGTGGATAAGGTGAAGGGCACGCCAAATTTTTCGGCTGCACGCGCCGCCAGAATCTCGCCATCGGCATGCTGCATGCCGGTAAAGCCGGTTGGTGCGATTGCGACCGGCATACGTACCTCTTGACCAATCATGGTGGTCCGCAAGCTGCGGTTTTCCATATTGACCGCCACACGCTGGCGGAACTTGATCGGCTCAAAATCACTGCAATTGGCGCGATAGGTCGATTCGGTCCATGAGCCCGCGTCGGCATAATCGTAGAACATGCGCGGTACGCGTTTCTGGGCAAGGACACGCAAATCTTCAATACAGGTAATGACGGGCATCAGGTCTCCTCCGTTTTGGCTTCGGCTCATCCGGCGTTGCCGTACGCGTGAATGACGATTCAACAGGCGTTTGATTTTGGTTCAGGCATTCTATGTGTTCTTGCCGTTTGGCGACACAGCGCAGCGATGAATGCTTTTAAACAGTACGAAGAATTTACTCATCCGGGTTGTTTGATCCGCCAGGATGAATCCTTGCAACAAATCTTTTTAAATAGCATTTAAAATGCATAATATATAAACTTGTGAACATACCAAGGCACCTGCCTGCTTTTTGCAGGCACTGATATTGTTCAAGAAAAATATGCATCCCTCCGTACTCAACTGGCTCCGCTCGTTTCTCCCCACCCAAGGTTATGTCGATCGCTTTGAACGCATGCGCGGTTCGGCGGGTGCCTTGTTCGGGCTGGTTCTGACCGGTTCCGTCACATATCTGATTCTCGGCGACGGCGTCGGCACGGCGTGGCTGATTGCGCCGATGGGGGCTTCGTCGGTTCTGCTGTTTGCAGTGCCGTCCAGCCCATTGGCACAACCATGGTCGATCATTGGCGGCAATCTGCTGGCAGCGATCATTGGCATTACCTGCGCCAAATTGCTTGATGCACCCGTGCTGGCGGCAGGTGTCGCGGCAGGCCTCTCGATTGGCGCCATGTTCTGGTTCCGCTGCATTCACCCGCCAAGTGGCGCAGTCGCCTTGACAGCAGTTCTCGGCGGACCGGTCATCCACGACATGGGATACACCTTCGTACTTGCGCCGGTTCTGCTGAATTCCGTGCTAATGGTGCTGTCCGCCCTGTTCTACAACAACGCGACACGCCGCCCTTATCCGCATCGTCCCCAGCCTGCCGCCGATCAGCCGCGTAAGCACGAAACCACTGATGCCGCGCCGACCGAACGCGCCGGCATCACTGCACAGGATCTGGACGAAGTGCTCAAACGCTACAATCAGGTGCTTGATATCAGCCGCGGCGATCTGGAAGCCATCATGCTGCAGACCGAAATGCAGGCGTATCGTCGCCAGGTTGGCGAAACCACATGCGCCACCATCATGTCCAAGGATGTCGTCACCGCCGAGTTCGGCACGCCTCTTGCTGAGGCATGGCAACTACTGCAGCGTCATGATCTGACCGCGCTACCGGTCATCGACCGCGGTCGTCACGTCATCGGCATCATCACCAAGGCGGATTACCTGGCGCATGCGGAAGCACAGACCCACGAAGGACTCGGCCAGCGCATCGCGCATCTGATCCGCCCTTCGCAATTGAGTCACACCGAAAAACAGGAAGTCGTCGGACAGATCATGACCCGCGAAGTCATCACGGCACAGGCAACGCAGTCGATCGTCGATCTGGTGCCACTGATGTCCAATCAGGAACTGCATCAGGTACCGGTCGTCGATGCCAAAGGACAACTGGTTGGGATTCTGTCGCAAAGCGATCTGATCGCCGCCCTCTACGAAACCACCATGGCCGAGCGTCATCTGAGCAACTGAATCACAGACAATCCAATCCAACCAACACGCACAGCCAATTCAGGGAGATAGCCATGCACACCGATTACGATCCAGCGCTTGCCAAAAACATTGTCGATCAGGCCACGGATGCCATCATTTTTGCCGACCGCGATGGACTTGTACGCGTGTGGAATGCCGGCGCGGAACGCATTTTTGGTCACAAGGCGGAAGACGTGATCGGCGGCACGCTCGACATCATCATTCCGGAACGCATGGTCGATGCCCACAACAAGGGTTTCAATCACGCTCTTGCGACCGGGCAAATGAAGTACGTCAACAAAGTGCTGACCACACGCTCCATGCACAAAGATGGCAGCCGCATCTATATCGACATGAGCTTTGACATGGTGCGCGATGCCAATGGCACGATTCTGGGCGCGCTGGCGATTGCACGGGATGTCACCGAACGTCAGGCCAATGATGCTGCCACGCGCGTCAAGATGGCTGAACTTGAAAAGGCACTGGCCGAAAAAGCCGACAAGGCAGACTAAGGCAAAAGCAGGCAGAACAGGCGTAAAAAAACCGGCGAGCCACTCGGCCCGCCGGTTCCATGCTTCAGGTCAGCTCATGCCGACTCTTCTGCCTCCTCCACTGCTGCGCGCTCCTGACAGAGCACCCAGCCTCGGAAATCGTTACAAGTTCTGATCAGACCTTGCCCGTTTCGGTATAGCGCAACTCGCGCAACAGCTTCACCAGCGGCATGCCGTTAATCAGACGAATCTTCTTCTCGGCGGCAAAATTCAGTGCGGTTTGCGTATATTCGCCTGCCGTGATGTAAAAACCTTCAGTCGCGCCCTGCTTTTCTACCGCTTTCTGCAATTCCTTCAAGGGCTCGATACCGGTATTGACGACGCGCCAGCGCTTGCAGCTCACCAGTGCGGTACGACCATCTGCCTTGATTTCGAAGTCTGCATCCGGGGTATTGAGTCGTTTTACGACGTAGCCATCGCGTACCAGCGCCATTTCCACTTCGGCCGAAAACTGCTCCCAGTTCAGCTTGCGCATTGCCTGCAGCACCTCTTCAGTGCGCATCGGGCCCGGCTCGTCCCACTGCTGCTTGAAGCGAATAAAACTGATGATGATGAACGGAATACCCATGATGGTACCGAACAGTCGGTAACCCGGCGGCATGGAAACCACGCCAATCAAACCCATGAACGCACCGATGAAGCCGCTTACATACCAGTTGGCACGCAAAAGCTGGGCAAACACCGAGTTCTTTGCCATCTTGAATTTCACAACCACCTCTCTTGTTTGCAGGCGGCATAATAGCAAACTTCACCGGCGGAGTACGGGTTTTCCCGTAGGTTTTCGTATAAAACGGTATGAAGAAACCCTCATTTTTTGGACGAATCTGGCAAAAACCGCATGAATACTGAGCAATCCGATACCTGCAAGGAACGCATCCATCAGGAGTTGCATCGCCTGGGGATCCCGATGTCCTGGATCACAGACAAGAAATTACCGTTCTATCCGGAAGCGACTGAGCTGGTGCTCGGTGATTTTGCGCCCGATGGACGGGAATGCCTGATGACGCCCGCAACCAGCAAGGCATGGGCTGACATGAAGGATGCCGCCAGACAGGATGGCATCGTGCTGGAAGTCGTTTCTTCATTCAGAACGATTGAGCGACAGATCGACATTA
The DNA here is from genome assembly GCF_014635705.1 of Oxalicibacterium faecigallinarum. GTDB lineage: Bacteria > Pseudomonadota > Gammaproteobacteria > Burkholderiales > Burkholderiaceae_D > Oxalicibacterium > Oxalicibacterium faecigallinarum. Next base: position 844,775 of record NZ_BMDI01000001.1, read on the forward strand.
TTCAAGCCAAGCTGAATCGCAACATGCCGATGGAAACCATCCTGACGCTCAGCGCACCGCCCGGTTATAGCGAACACCACAGCGGCTGCGCGCTCGACATCAACACGCCGGGCTGCACGGCAACCGAGCCGGAATTCGAACATACCGCTGCCTATCGCTGGCTCGAAACGCATGCCGGCCGGTTCGGCTTTACCTTATCGTATCCAAAGGACAATACCCTGGGCTTTATCCATGAGCCTTGGCACTGGTTTCACAATGAAATTTGAATGCAATTTATAAGATAAATTACATTAATTTAATTCCATATCTATTTGAATTAAAAAAGAATTTATATTTTTTCCTGCAGAAAATCGAGAAAACAGCTGATGCGCCGCGACAACTGTGTGTTGCGGTAGTACACCGCTTGGATAGGACGCTGATAACCGGTGTAATAATTTCCCAGAATCGACACCAGTCTTCCGGTATCAATATCCTTGCGCGTCATGAATTCGGACAGGCACACAATCCCTTGTCCTTCAAGCGCCAAGGCACGTAACGTTTCTCCGCTCGATGCCAGCATGGCTGGCTTGATGGTCAGCCATTCGCCGTTTTCGTGTCGCAATGGCCATTTGTTTCCCGTTTCGTACTGTAAAAACCCAAGTGTCTGATGCGCTTGCAGATCGGCGGGCGTTTGCGGCGTGCCATGTCGCTGCAGATAGGCAGGACTGGCCAATACCGACATGCAACCAGATCGCAACGCGCGCGCATGCAAAGTGGAATCGGCAAGCTCGCCAACCCTGATTGCAATATCCGTTCGATGTTCCAGCAGGTCGGCAATCTGATCATGGCTCGTCAGTTCCAATGTGATCTCTGGGTAGCGGGCGCGGAACTCGGCAACATGCGGCACGATCACGTGCAGGATAAAAGGTGACGCAGCATCGATACGCAAGCGACCGCTTGGTCGCTGTCGCCGGATGCGAATCGATTCTTCCGCTTCGTCCAACGCTGCCAGAATCGCCCGCGCCTTGGCGAGTAGCCAATCGCCCTCTTCCGTCAACTCCATGCGACGCGTCGTCCGTGTCAGCAAGGACGTCGCCAGTTTCTCTTCCAGCCGTGCCAGGGCGCGACTGATTGCCGACGTGGTTTGTCCCAGATTGGCTGCGGCGGCTCCGAGCGTGCCGCTATCGACAACAGCGACGAATACCTTCAAATCATCCGAACTGAGATCCATTGTTGCTCCAAAAGCAAATATATTTTGATGATATCGCTATTTTTAACAAGAATGAAAAGCGACATAGTAATTCCATCGCCGCACGTCAGTACGGCATTCATTCAAAACAAAGGAATAGACTATGAACGTCTTCATCACAGGCGCAGCAGGTTATATTGGCGGTTCGGTGGCCGACCGACTCATGAAAGCCGGTTATCAGATTCGCGGACTGGTGCGTACGCAAGAACAGGCAAATCGCATCGCCCAACTCGGCATCAGCCCGGTGATCGGCACACTGGACGATGCCGATATCCTGGCACGTGAGGCACAGGCTGCCGACGCAGTCATCAATGCTGCCAGCTCGGATCACCGCCCTTCCGTTGAAGCCATGTTGCATGCACTGGAGGGATCGGGCAAAGCCTTCATCCACACCAGCGGCTCCAGTGTCGTCGGCGACGATGCGCGCGGCGAATGGAAATCAGACAAGATATATACGGAAGACACGCCAGTCGCAGTGGTGCCGGAAAAAGCCGCACGTGCTTCTCTCGATCAGTTGATCCGCGATGCAGCTCAGCACGGCGTGCGCTCAGTCATTCTGTGCAACACCATGATTTATGGCACCGGCCTGGGTGCCAGCTCGAACAGCGTACAGATACCGCCTCTGGTGGCACAGGCACAGAAGAGCGGTGTCGCACGCTACGTTGGCAAAGGTCTCAACGTCTGGTCGAACGTCCATATTGCCGACGTCACCGAGCTTTATCTGCTCGCCTTGAAAAATGCGCCAGCCGGGTCGTTCTACTTTGTCGAAAACGGCGAGGCTTCCTATTCCGACATCGTTGCTGCAATTGCGCGCCGCCTGAATCTCGGTGAACCGCAAGCCTGGCCAGTGGAAGAGGCCATCAAGGAATGGGGATTCGGCCACGCGGTCTACTCATTTGGCTCCAACAGCCGCGTGAACGCCGACAAGGCACGCAAGGAGCTGGGCTGGAAACCAACGCATACATCGGTGTTCGACTGGATCGAACACGATATGAAACTCGATACCCACGTAGTCAATCCACGCTAAACCGTAATCGGGAGAACCGGGCACAATTCAGTATCTCCTGACGTCCCGCTCGACAAAAAGCACGATCCTGCATACACATAAAAAAGGAAACACCATGAAAGCCATCGCCTATCGCCAACCCTTGCCAATCAATGATCCACAGTCCTTACTGGATATCACCCTGCCAGATCCGGTACCTGGCCCGCGCGATCTACTGGTTGAAGTACATGCAATCTCGGTCAATCCGGTTGACGTCAAGGTGCGGTCCAGCGCCACTCCACCGGCAGGCGAAACCAAGGTCATCGGCTGGGATGCAGCAGGTGTCGTGCGTGCCGTCGGCGACCAGGTCACACTTTTCAAGGCTGGCGATCATGTCTATTACGCCGGATCAATTACACGTCCGGGTGCGAACAGCGAATTGCATCTGGTTGATGAGCGTATCGTGGGCTCTATGCCTTCGTCACTGGATTTTGCTCAGGCGGCTGCCTTGCCGCTGACGTCGATCACCGCATGGGAATTGCTCTTCGATCGGCTCAACGTGCCAACCGACAGCAAGGATGCGATTCTGGTCATTGGTGCCGCAGGGGGTGTCGGCTCCATTCTCGTACAACTGGCCCGCAAGCTGACCAATCTGACCGTGATCGGTACCGCCTCGCGTAGCAATACCAGAGAATGGGTCGAAAAACTCGGCGCGCATCACGTTATCGATCACACCCAGCCCTTGTCGGCAGAGCTCAGGAAAATCGGTTTCGAGAACGTCAAGTATGTCGCCAGTCTGAACCAGACCGACCTGCACTACGACGAGATCGTCAAACTGATCGCGCCGCAAGGTCATCTGGCATTGATTGACGATCCTGCCTCGCTGGATGCGATGCCGCTCAAACGCAAAAGCGCATCGCTTCACTGGGAATTCATGTTTGCCCGCTCGATGTTTGAAACACCGGATATGCAGAAACAGCATGACTTGCTGAATGAAGTCGCCAGCCTGATTGATCTCGGTACCTTGCGTACCACGCTGGCAGAACACTACGGCACCATCAATGCAAAAAACCTGAAACGCGCGCATGCATTGATCGAGAGCAATCAGGCCAAGGGAAAAATCGTGCTTGAAGGGTTTTGATCCGCAGTAGTCCCTGCACGCAAATGGGCATGCCACCCGGCACACCAACAAAAAACGGCACTGCATTCCTCATGCAGTGCCGTTCTGTCGAGCAGCAACTATCCTTACTTCACAGCACCAAAAACCTTGCCAAGGATCGCGCTGCCTGTCCCGACCGGATCGGCGCGAATCGATTTTTCTTCTTCACCAATGATCTTGTACAAACCGTCTAACGCGCGCTGGGTCACGTAATTTTCCACCGTCGCCTCGTCCTTCGATACCAGACCGGAAGAACTGGCTTTACCCATCAGCGTGTTGTACTTGGCAGACAAGCCATTTTTGTCCGTGATCTTTTTAACGATGGGCAAAAACTGCGTGCTCAGCGGGGTTGCCGTTTTCTGGCGGAAGAACTCCGTCACCGAGGTTTCGCCACCCGTCAAAATATTCTTTGCATCCGTCACACTCATCGATTTGACCGCGTTGAGCAGCAAGGGCTTGGCCTGTGCCACAGCAGCTTCTGCGGCGTGGTTCATCGATGTCTGCAACTCGTCGACTTTCTTGCTTTGCCCCATCATGCGCAAGATGGGCATGGCCTTGTCGAGCGAGGCCGGCAAACCGATCCGGACCTTGTCATTATTCAGAAAGCCGTTTTCGACACCCAGCTTGTTGACCGCAACATCCGCACCCTTCTCCAGCGCCGCCTTGACGCCACTGGTTGCGTCCTTGGAACTGAGATCGGACAGCGATAATGCCGACGCAAACGAGGCAGCAGAAACCAGCAACGCAGCGCACACCGCATGGGACAACTTGCAAGGGAACATGAGTACTCTCCGACTGATGATTTATCCGGCCTTATGTAGTCAACGACAGTCAACGCGAGACTTGTGCTGACGACAAGGAATGCAGAGACTCTACTCCATCTGAAGACATATCGGAACGGATACGCAAAAAGCTGGCAAAGCGCGGCAAGCCGCTCGCATGAAAACCCTGGTGACGATAGGTTACCCATGCACCGATATCTGGCGGCTCTGCACGTTGCGCATCGCTAAAGCCCGTGCCTATCCGAAAACGCAAGCCATTCGGCATCTCGACCAGCAAGGCACCAAGTCGCCCTTCATGCTTTCCTTTGCCCGGCAAATGCGCAAGGACACGCGCCTCGGCATCGTCGTGCAGTTTCATCTTGAGCAGATCGTCGCTACGCCCGGCCTTGTAATAGGAACTGCCCCGATGCAGCATCACGCCCTCGCCACCGGAACGGTCAACCGCCAACAGCTTTTCACGCAAGGCGGTGTGACTAGCCATTTTTTCCTGCCGCACAGCCTGCACCCAGGACACATTGATGGCACCGACGATGTGCTGCAATGCAGGCAGACGTTCATTGAACGGCCCGCCATGCGCGGGCAAATCGAAGACCATGAAGCGCAACTGGCGCCATGAGCGGTTATCGGGTTTCTGCATGCGCGCTGTCGAGATTACCGCAGCAAAATTGCCTCGTCCGGCCCACAACTCACCATCCATGGGCACTTTCGGCCAGTTCGATACAAACCAATGGGGGGCATGAATTGTCTCGCCGCCGCGTGTCTTTAATTGCGTGCCATCCCAATAGGCACGCATGCCATCGTACTTTTCACTGACCCAATAATCATTGAGATCGATACCGGGATGATAGAGATTGGCGAGAAGAAGCGGCGGGCTCTTCAGCTGGCCAAACGCTGGCGCGACCATACACGCGCACAGCAAAACGCACAGCATGCAGGAAGACAACCACCTTCTGGAAAACCGGCGCATGACTCACCCGAGGTACTCAAGATGAGTCGGATGATAAAACCATATATTTTTTGACAACATACCAAGAATTGGGTAGGCGCAGGCAAGACGCATGGCCTTGCTCGCCAATGGAACGACCACGGTCACGGGTGTGTCTTAACAATACTGGCGTTTTCAATTCGCCAGTTGACGATCAAAATCGAGAAAGACAATATGAAGCTGGAACTCATTTCCATCGAGCATGATTTACTCACGCCCGGTTATCTCATCAAACTCAGTGCCACCTTCTATGAAGAGGATGAGGCGACGCGCAAGACGGACTACGCTGTCTTTACCATTGCCATTTCGGAAACCGATGCGGAAGGTCTGACAATTCGTCAGCTGGAAACTGAAGCGATCGCGCGCGCCAAGCTACTGGTCTTATAGCGCACCGGAAAATTGGGCCGAGAAAAAAAAGCCTCTTCTAAGAAGAGGCTTTTCAGGATGCCACGTTTAACTTCGCATCAGAATTTCATGTCTGCACTGACCAGGAATGTACGCGGTGCACCAAGCATGACCCGTTGCCCGTTCCAGCTCGATCCTGCCACATACTCTTCGTCGGTCGCATTATCGATATTGAAGCGCAATGTCAGTTTGGGGCTTACCTGATACGCCGCCATCAGGTTCAGCACGGTGTAACTCGGGGTCTTGCCGTAGACGCCATTTTTGATCACACGGTCTGCGGTATCAGGACGCCCAACATAGGTAGTGCCAAGATGCTGCACGCCACCACCGACGGTCAGATCAGGCAACACGCGATACGTCGTCCACAGGTTGGCAGCAATTTTCGGCGTGAAAGCCAGTTCATCACCGTTCGTCGTCGTCGCACCACCATAATCCGCACCGCCACCGCCACCTGCAATTGCCGCATCCACAGCAGCACTATGCTTGCGTTTGCTATCCATCAAGGTCAAACCGGCCGAAATGTTCCATGCCCTGGTGATGGAACCCGAGGCACCCAGTTCAATGCCTTCCACGATCTGCTTGCCGTAGCCGACAACAGAGGTGGTGCCCATACCAATGTTGCTACGTTCAGTGCGGAAGACGGCAGCCGTCGTTGACAGTCGGTTATCGAACAGATTCCACTTGGTACCAATCTCAAAGTTCTCGGCTTTTTGCACCTTGGAACCCTGATTGTTCTGGCCCGTCAGCCCAGGGAAAGCCTGATCGTTGCTACGAGAAATATCCGAGTTGGCGAGGAAGGAGCCAGGTGGCAATGCCGACTGACCAAAGGAAGCATAAATGCTGCCGTTCGATGCTGGCTTGAAAACCACACCAACCTTGCCGCCAAATGTCGTTTCGGTGACATCGTAGCCAGTGACTCGTACCAAGCGAACTACCGATTCTGACCTTGTAGTGTTCAGCACGCAGACCACCCGTGACTTGCCAGCGTGGATTGATCTCGATGGTGTCATAACCATACAACGCCGCTGTATCGACCTTTACATTCGACACCTGTGTTGGCGCAAGAATCGGATTGGAACGACCAGGATTCGGATTGAAGATATTGGTTGGCCCCGAAGCCGGATTGCCAAAACCCGTTGCATCCGCCTCTTCGCGCGAGAGTTCCAAACCGAACGCCATGTTGTGTTTCAGGCCGCCCTGATCAAGCTTGACCGAAACATTGGTGTTGTTGGCGATTGCGTGATTTTTGCGCTGATAGCCTGCGCGTTGCGTCACCACGTTCTCGGTTCCTGGCGTGACAGCCGGATTACCGAACACCATGAAGCGAGCATCACGATCCGTGCGTACCCAGCGCGTGTGATTGCTCAAAATGACATTAGAGGAAATGCGATGCTCAACCTTGGCAAGGAAAGAATCCGTCTTTGTGTCATCGTAGTCAGTCGTGAGCCCGTAGAAATTATCGCGGCTCACCCCGGAAAATGCCGGATTGTATGCTTGCATGCCACGGGCAATCTGACCCGGCACACCGAAGTCTGGACGATCTTTTTGCGTGACGTGTTGATATGACAGCGTCACCGTCGTTGGCGTACCAACGCCGAATGCCACCGAGGGTGCAATACCGAGCGATTTGGCTTGGGCATGCTGGCGGCCAGCAACGCCACTGTCTTCCGTCAACAAATTCAGGCGAACAGCTGTGGTATCACCGACTACGCGATTGATATCGGCTGTAATACGCTGACGATTGTCTGACTGGTAATTATCCCATCCGAAACTTGCGGTACCAGTCGCAAAGTTCTGCATCTTTGGCGATTTGGTTTCCAGATTTACATAACCACCTGCTGTGCCGCGACCGTTATCTGCTGCGGGTCCTTTGATCACTTCCACTTGTTCCAGATTGAAAGCATCACGGTTGTAGCTATTGGAATCACGGAAACCATCCACGAAAATGCTGCCGCTGGTATCGAAGCCGCGCAGGCTGAAGTTGGCAGAACTCGTCGCAAACCCGTTCTCGCCGCCGTTGAAGGTAATGCCTGTCGTGTTGCGCAGGATTTCTGTTAGGTTGCGTGCACCCTGTTCATTGAAGACTTCTTTCGTGATGACCTGAACCGTTTGCGGGGTATCGACCAAAGGTGCGGTTGCTTTCGGCGACGATTGACGCTCTTGATCCGCGGACACTTGTACGGCGGGCAAGGTGGTTTGATTCGCAGGCGTGGTCTGGGCATGCGCGCCCATCGAGATGATTGCAAACGCAACCGGCGTTAATCGGAAAACGTGAACGGCTTTCATGCATGTCCCTTATTCAATTTTGACTAATTCGATTGATGACTAACATCGAAACGAATAGTAATACTTCTCATTAATATTTCTAATAAATTTATAACGTTTTTTTAACATTAATTTCACATCCGTAAGTTTTAGCTTATTAAACTGGCTAAAATGTCCACTTTTTACAACTTCTGCTCTACTTCTACCCTCGTTCCGACGGCTTCGCATATCTAAAGGGCGCTCATCATGATGTTGCAGATCCCCGGCTTTCTCTCGCCGGATCAACTGAGACAGTTTCAAACAGCTTTGTCGGAACAGACTTGGGAAGACGGACGGCAGACTGCCGGCCACATGGCAGCCAAGGCGAAGAACAATCAGCAACTGGCGCATGACAATCCGGTCGGCACGCAGCTTTCCAACTTTGTACTGGAAGCACTCGGCCGCAATCCGCTGTTCATGTCGGCAGCGCTGCCATTAAAGGTGGTGCCACCGATGTTCAACCGCTATGAAAGCGGCGGCACGTATGGGGATCATGTGGATGGCGCCATCCGCAGCATTGCCGGGACACCTCATCGGATACGGACAGACATTTCGGCAACGCTCTTTTTATCCGATCCGGATAGTTACGATGGCGGCGAACTGGTGGTCAACGACACCTATGGCGAGCGCGCGACCAAACTGAACGCTGGCGATATGATTCTGTACCCGGGCACCAGTCTGCACCATGTGCGTCCGGTCACCCGTGGCGTTCGACTCGCCTGTTTTTTCTGGGTGCAAAGTCTGGTGCGAGACGATACACAGCGCACCATGCTGTTTGAACTCGATACATCGATTCAGCAGCTGGTCGTCGATGTTCCCGACCATCCCGCTCCATTGAAACTAAGTGGCGTCTATCACAACCTGCTGCGACAATGGTCCGATACCTGAACGACGACGCACAGGCACGCACCCCATGACAGCCAAACTCGAATCGCTCCCGCACGGGCTGACCAACCTGGAAGACCACGAACAGCAAGCGCAGAAGCGCCTGGATGACGTGGCCTGGGCCTATTTCAGTGGCGGCGCCGCAGACGAGCACACGCTGCATCACAACCGGCAGGCATGGACTGATCTGCGTTTGCATCCGCGCGTACTACGTCCGATGACGGGCGGACATACGCGACTTTCCCTGCTGGGAAAAACACTGGCCCACCCTATTCTGCTCGCGCCGGTCGCCTACCAGCGCATGGTGCATACCGATGGTGAACTGGCCAGTGCCTATGCCGCGGCCGCGCAAGGTGCAGGTTTTGTCCTCAGCATGCAAACCAGCACAACCATGCAAACGATTGCACAGGCGGTCCATGCGGAACCCGGGCGTGGTCCGATGTGGTTGCAGCTCTATCTGCACTATGACCGTGGTTTTGTCGTCGATATGGTCAAGCAGGCGGAAGCAGCCGGATACGAAGGACTGGTTGTCACCGTCGATGCGTCAGTCAGTGGCGTGCGGGATCGCGAACGCCGTACCGGTTTTCGTCTTCCTGACGATGTCTCTGCCGTGCATCTGGCAGGACAGTATCATCGCAATCGTCCACTCAATGCGGGACAAAGCGCATTGTTTGACGATCTGCTGCTTGCCGCACCTGGCTGGCCCGATCTGGTCTGGCTGAAATCCGTCACCCATCTCCCTATCCTGATCAAAGGCGTCTTGCATGAGGGCGATGCCCGACTGGCGGTCGAACTGGGTCTGGATGGCATCATCGTATCCAACCACGGTGGCCGCACGCTCGACACGGTACCGGCCACCGCAAACGTGCTTGCCCGTATCGTGGATGCTGCGGATCATTTGCCTGTTCTGGTCGATGGCGGGATCCGGCGTGGAACCGATGTGCTGAAAGCATTGGCGCTCGGTGCAACGGCTGTGTTGATTGGCCGACCCTATATCTATGGCCTCGCCAATGCCGGTGCGGTGGGCGTAGCCCATGTATTGCGTCTGTTGCGTGACGAGCTGGAAGTCGCCATGGCATTAAGCGGCGTCGCCACCATTGACCAGATTACGCCTGAACTGATTTACCGTGATCAGTCGTAACACCTTCTGACTTGTTTCTCCAAGGACAAGACTGATTCCACGTCCAACCTGCATCAGCAGCCTGCGGTACACTGATCACTCCCCCACCTCCTTGCATCGCAGCGGAACATTCCGCAGGCGCTGACACGCCTTCAACAATCAGGAGTCGATATTGAAACTCGCCGCACGCATCCTCATCATCCTTGTCGTTATCGCCGCAATCGGCGCTGCTTATTATTACTGGGCACAGAAAAATACGCCTGACCCCGTTGCTGCACGCCAGGAAGATACGCCTGTCGCACCGGAAGAACTCGCCTCCGCGGAAACAGCACCACCAGCATTGGATGTGCCTCAGCCCATTCAGCATCCAATCGACTCACCGCCATCTGAAGCACCTCTGCCTGCAGTCAAGGAAAGCGACGCCTTGATCACGCCTCCGCTAAAAGCGCTGCTGGGCACCGACTTGTGGCGCGCTCTCTTTGTGCCGGAAGAAATCGTCCGGCGTATCGTCACGACAGTTGATAATCTGCCGCGCCGTGAAGCCTCGTCCAAACTCTGGCCCGTGCAACCCGCCGGCACATGGATGGAAACTGCAGGCGAAGACGAGAACATGATCATCTCGCCAATCAATGCCGAGCGTTACAGCAACTACATGCTGATTGTGCAGAACATCTCGATCGACAGACTGGCTGCCATCTATCGTCAGTTCTATCCTCTGTTCCAGCGTGCCTATGCTGATCTTGGTTACCCTGACGCATACTTCAATGATCGTCTGGTAGAAACGATCGATCATCTGCTGGCCACGCCAGAACCTTTAGAAGCGCCCAAGCTGATGCAGAAAAAAGTCGTGTATCAGTTTGTTGACCCCGACCTGGAAAACCGATCGGCAGGACAAAAGATCATGCTACGCATCGGTGTCGAAAATGCGCAGATTGTCAAAATGCGTTTGCGTGAATTGCGCGCCGCGATTACCCAATCGCAGACAGGCTTGACTCGCTAGGCAAGGTCATCAGTATTTCTACAGTTTGACGTGTGGCAGTGTCAGCCGGGAGACGAGTGCTGCCAGCACGGCACATCCGGCAATGCCCGCCACCATCGGGCTTGCCGTGCCATCGGCAAACAAACCCACCACTGCCATGACGACGGCGCCGGTCACGAACTGCAAGGTGCCCATCAAGGCCGATGCCGTGCCCGCAATCGCACCATGCTCTTCGAGTGCCAATACCGCCGTGGTAGGAATCACCAATCCAAGGAAACCGAAGCCGACAAACAGCATGGCCAGCATGACATCAAGGCGCTCAATACCGATCTGGTTCATTGCCAGCAATGCCAGCATGAACAAGGCATAGCCACGCACGGCAAATTTGACGAGCGGTACCAGTCCGAAACGTCGCGTCAAATTGCCGGTCAATTGCGATACACCGATAAACGCGGCAGCATTCGCCGCAAAGGCAATACTGTACTGCCTTGGCGTCAAACCGTAATGGTTGATCAGTACGAAAGACGAGTTCGCCAGATAGGCAAAAAAGCTGGAGATACCAAACGCACCGATAAACACCAGCCCAAGAAAACGCCAGTCGCGCAAAAGCAGCCAGTAAGCCTGCAATGCACCACGCACACTGCTGCCGGCGCGCTCATGCGCCGGACGTGTTTCCTTCTGACCGGTCGCCAGCAGAATCAGCGCAAGCACGGCTGCCACCGTGACCGACCAGAACACACTGCGCCATCCCATCCATTCGATCAGAAAGCTGCCAGCCAGCGGTGCCAGAATCGGTGACACGCTAAATACCAGCATCAGCAAAGCCATCAGCTTTGCAGCATCGTTACCTGTATGCAGGTCACGCACAATCGCACGCGGAATCACCATCCCGGCGCTCGCACCCAATCCTTGCAGAAAGCGCAGAACGATCAGCGTTTCAATATCCGGTGCCAGTGCACAACCCACACTGCAAACGGCGAACAGCGCCAGGCCGAAGTACAGCGGCAGCTTGCGCCCGAACATGTCGGAAATCGGACCATAAAACAATTGTCCAATTGCGAGCGAGATAAAGAACGCCATCAGACTGGCCTGTACCGCGGGCATCTGCGCATTCAGACTTTGACCAATCGAAGGCAAGGCAGGCAGATACATGTCAATGGCGAACGGGCCAATGGCAGATAGCAATCCCAGAACCAGGGCGTTTTTGAAAAAATGATTATTCATGATGCTCGAGAGGAACAGGCTGCCGGGAGAGACAGCATGCAAAAAGAAAAACCGGCGAAACCCAGAGGGCTCGCCGGCACGTGATTATTTCACGTTCGCGCTTCTTTTGCAGCACAAGATCACTTGCGAAAGAAGCGGCAGACCGCCATGACGGATTTCAAATCATAGGCATGGCGATCGTCCTGTCTGTCGACCTTACTTTTGCGCCAGCGGTGCAACAGCCTTGTCCGTTGTCCAGCCACCGCCCAATGCGCGAATCAGACCAACCGATGCCACCGCACGTTGTCCTGCACTACGAATGCGCGCACGTTGCGAAGACAGACTGGAGCGCTGCGCATCGATGACTTCAAAGTAGCTGGCCGAACCATTGCGGTAACGCGAATCGGCAAGACGCGCTGCCAGTTGGGCCGAGCCAATCGCCTGCTCTTCAAAAACCAGCTGACGGTCCAGCGTCCGCAAGGCAGACAGATTGTCTTCCACATCCTGGAAGCCGATCAGGATCTGCTGACGATAATTCGCCACCATGCCTTCGTAGTTGGCATCGGCGCGCGCCAGATTGGAACGATTACGCCCGCCATCCAGAATCGGCATGCTCAGCATCGTGCCGACGACCGGCCCCAGAATCCAGCTACGGCTCGACCATTTGAACAGGTCACGCAACTCATTCGACTCATAACCAGCTGCTCCGGTCAGCACCAGTTTCGGAAAGAACGCCGCCTTGGCCGCACCGATACGTGCGCTGGATGCAGCAAGCTGCCGCTGCGCCTGTGCGATATCGGGACGACGTTCCAGCAAATCGGATGGCAAACCGGCTGGCACCGTCACAATCGGTGCGCTGAACGATGCAACCGGCAACGAGAATTCTGCAGGTGCCTTGCCAAGCAACAGTGCCAGCGCATGATCACGTTGCGCACGCTCACGCGTCACGCCTTCGAGTTCTGCACTGGTCGTTGCCCATTCCGTTTTTGCCTGTGCCACATCAAGCTCGCTGGTATCGCCGGCATCGTAACGACGTTGCGCCAGATTCAGCGCTTCCTGACGAAGTTCGATTGTTTTCTGCAGCACATCCATTTCGGAGTCGAGTGAGCGAATCGTGAAATACAGTTGGGCCACGTCCGACTGCAAGGCCAGAAGCACGGAACGATAGGCAGCCTCCTGTCCTTGTGCATCCAGACGCGCAGCACGGCTCGCATCGGACAAGCGTCCGAACAGATCAACCTCGTACGAGAACGACAGCGGTGCACGATACGTGGTCGATGCGCCCTGTGCGTTACCTGTCCGTGTCGGGCCGACGCCGGCATTCACCTGCACGCCACGATCCGCGTCCACCACGCCGGCTAACGCGCGTGCATCCTTCACCCGCGCCAATGCCATTGCCAGATTCTGGTTGGATTCAGTCGCAGCGACGACAAGCTTGTTAAGCTCTTCGTTGCCATACACCGTCCACCATGCACCCTTGTCCTTGTCATCCGATGGCGCTGCCACTTTCCATGCGCCATCCAATGTTGCCTGCTCCTTGTAACCGGCAGGCAAATCCAGTTGCACATTTTCTGGTGGACGTGCGGTCGAGCAACCGGCCAGCACGAGTGCCGCCATCAGTGTGGTCAAGGTAAGTGTTGTTCTTTTCATGTTAACCCTCGTAATGATGTGGTGCTTCAACCAGTGCAGGCGTCGGATGCGAGCCATAGGCAACCTCTTCCGGTTCATGCCTGCCGGTGAATTTCTTTTCCAGCGTACGCAGCAGGACGTAGAAGATTGGTGTCAGGAACAGGCCGAACGCTGTCACGCCGATCATCCCCGAGAACACCGCAACACCCATCGCATGACGCATTTCCGCACCGGCACCGGATGACAGGATCAGCGGGACGACACCGGCAATAAATGCAATCGATGTCATCAGGATCGGACGCAGACGCAGGCGTGCTGCCTCGATTGCGGCGTCATAGGTACTGCGACCATGATGTTCAAGTTCGCGAGCAAACTCGACAATCAGAATCGCGTTCTTGCACGCCAGCCCCACCAGCACGATCAGACTGATCTGCGTAAAGATGTTGTTGTCGCCACCCGTCAACCAGACGCCAAAGATTGCAGACAACAAGCCCATCGGCACGATCAGCAATACCGCCAATGGCAAGGTCAGACTCTCGTATTGCGCAGCGAGCACGAAGAACACCAGCAACATGGCCAACGGCAGGATGATGAACAGCGTGTCGCCGGCGATCTTGTCCTGATACGTGATCTCGGTCCACTCATAGCTGATACCGCGTGGCAGCGTCTCTGCGGCAATGCGTTCGATCGCGGCCTGCGCCTGACCAGTCGAATAGCCGGGAGCCGGACCACCATTGACGTCTGCTGCCGGGAAGCCGTTGTAACGCACGAACTGATCCGGACCGTAGCTCTGCGTCATTTTCAGCACCGACGACAGCGGCACCATCTCGCCATTCTTGTTACGCGCCTTCAGCAAGCCAATGTCTTCAGCATGGGCACGGAATGGCGCATCGGCCTGTACGCGCACCTGGAAAGTACGTCCAAACTTGTTGAAGTCGTTGACGTACAAGGAACCCAGATAAATCTGCAAGGTATCGAATACAGACGGGATCGACAGACCCAGTTGCTGCGCACGTGTGCGATCCAGATCCGCATACAGTTGCGGCACGCTGATCTGATAGCTGGAGAACATGCCGGCCAGCTCCGGTGTCTGATACGCCTTGGTCATGAATGCCTTCAACGCATCGTTGAGCGCTTCCTTGCCCAATGCCGAACGATCCTGAATCTGCAACTTGAAGCCGCCGATCGTCCCCAGACCCTGCACAGGTGGTGGCGGGAACATCGCAATGAACGCGTCCTTGATGCCCGCGTATTGCATGTTCAATTGCTGGGCAATCGCGTTGCCACTCAGCTCCTTGCTCTTGCGCTCGTCAAACGGCTTGAGCGTGACGAACACGATGCCGGAGTTGGGGCTGTTGACGAAGCCGTTGATCGACAGGCCAGGAAAGGCCACAGCAGATTCAACGCCGGGTGTTTTCATCGCAATGTCGGACATGTTGCGAATGACTTCTTCCGTGCGATCCAGTGACGCGGCATCCGGCAACTGTGCAAAACCGACCAGATACTGCTTGTCCTGACCCGGAATGAAACCGGCAGGCACCTTATGGAACAGGAACATCGTCGCACCGATCAGCACCGCATAGACCACCAGCGAAACCGATTTGCGCTTGAGGATGCCCTGCACGCCACCACCGTATTTGGTGGAGCCGCGATGGAACACGCGGTTGAAGCGCACGAAGAACCAGCCAAACAGACGATCAATCAGCAACTGGAACTTGTCTTTCGGCGCGCCATGTCCTTTGAGCAGCAAGGCCGACAAGGCTGGTGACAAGGTCAGCGAATTGATTGCCGAGATCACAGTCGAGATGGCAATCGTCAATGCAAATTGCTTGAAGAACTGACCCGTCAAACCGGATACGAATGCGAGCGGCACGAACACGGCCGACAGCGTCAGCGCAATTGCCACGATCGGACCCGACACCTCGCGCATCGCCTTGTAGGTTGCTTCGCGCGCTGACAGCCCTTCCTCGATATTCCGTTCGACGTTCTCTACCACCACGATTGCATCATCGACCACAATACCAATCGCCAGCACCAAGCCAAACAGACTCAGCGCATTGATGGAGAAACCCAGGCCCATCATCACGGCGAATGTACCGATCACCGAGACCGGCACCGCCAGCAAGGGAATGATCGATGCACGCCAGGTTTGCAGGAACACGATCACCACGATCACGACCAGCAGAATTGCTTCCAGCAAGGTATGCACAACCGCCTTGATCGACGCACGCACGAACTGTGTCGGGTCGTAGACGATGCTGTAGTCCACGCCTTCCGGCATGTCTTTCTTCAGCTCCGCCATCAGCTTGCGCACGTTGTCGGAAATCTCCAGCGCATTGGAACCCGGCGACTGGAAGATCGGCATCGCCACGGCAGGCTTGTTGTTCAACAAGGAACGCAATGCATATTCGCTGGCGCCGAGCTCAACCCGAGCGACGTCGCGCAAGCGCGTCACCACGCCGTCCGGCGAGGTACGGATGACGATATCGCGGAAGTCGTCTTCGGTCTTCAGGCGGCCTTGTGCATTGACCGACATTTGATAGTCGACACCCGGCACGGATGGCGATGCACCGATCACGCCGGCTGCAACGTTGACGTTCTGCTCGCGGATCGCTTCGACCACGTCGTTTGCGGCCAGACCACGTTCCGCCACCTTGCGGGGATCGAGCCAGACGCGCATCGAATAATCACCTGCACCAAACAACTGCACCGAGCCCACACCCGGCAGACGCGCAATGTTGTCTTTCACGTTCAGCACGGCGTAGTTGCGCAGATACGTCATGTCGTAACGATCGTTTGGCGACACCAGGTGCACCACCATCGTCATGTCCGGTGAACTCTTGACCGTCGTCACGCCTAAACGCTGCACCACATCTGGTAGACGTGGCAAAGCCTGATTCACGCGGTTTTGCACGAGCTGTTGCGCCAGATCCGGCGACGTGCCGAGTTTGAAAGTCACGGTCAATGTCATCAGGCCATCCGAGGTTGCCTGCGACGACATGTACAACATGCCTTCGACACCGTTGATCTGTTCTTCAATCGGCGTCGCTACTGTTTCCGCAATGGTTTGCGGATTGGCGCCCGGGAAGTTGGCTTTCACCACTACCGAAGGCGGCACGACTTCCGGATATTCGGAGATCGGCAAATTCAGCATGGAAATCAAACCACCAAGCAGAATAAGAGCCGACAACACGCCCGCGAAAATGGGGCGGTCAATAAAAAATCGCGAGATATTCATAAGACATTCTTCTTTTTAAATGGAGCGATGCAGTAAATCGATGCAGTCGGAGGAATTACTGCGCAGTCGCCACCTGCTGACCCGATACGGATTTGCCCAGACCGGCTACACGTGCATCCATGGCAACCACTTCCGGTGCGACAACGTCGTTTGGACGGATGCGTTGCAGGCCATTGACGACGATGCGCTCATCCTTTTTCACGCCATCGCGCACGACACGCAAGCCTTCGACCATCGGTCCCAAAGTGACCTGCCGATACGTGGCCTTGTTATCGGCACCAACGACCATCACGTACTTCTTGTCCTGATCGGTACCGACTGCGCGATCATCAACCAGCAAGGCATTCTTGGCATTGGCGTCACCAGTACGGACGCGTGCATACATGCCCGGTGTCAGCGTGCCATCGGCATTATCGAAAACGGCGCGCACACGGATCGTGCCGGAACCGATATCCAGACGGTTGTCAAACGATTGGATATGGCCTTCGCGCGGATAACCGGTTTCGCTGGTCAGACCGATGGCGACCGGAATACGCTGGACACCGGCATTACCGACGGCACCGCCACTGGCGTAGCGGATGTAAGTCGGCTCATCGACTTCAAAATTGACGTAGACCGGTGACACGGAGACGACCGTCGTCAGTGTCGGCGCCGTCGCGCCGGTGGCCACCAGATTGCCGACTGTAATCTCGGCACGCGAAACGCGACCGCTAACCGGCGCGGTAATCTCCGTGTATTGCAGATTCAGACGTGCGGTCAGCACTGCTGCTTCTGCAGCTTTCAGATTGGCGTCGGCTTCCTGCTGGGCATTTTCACGCTCGTCGAGTTCGCGTCGTGCAACAGCACGATCCTCGATCAGGCGCTTGGTGCGCTCCAGTTCTGTCTTGGCCAGGGCCGCGCGAGCCTGGGCCCCTGCCCGTGCTGCTTCGGCACGTGCCAGTTCTGCCTTGTAAGGTCGCTGATCAATGGTGAACAGCAAATCCCCTTTCTTGACGAGCTGACCATCCTTGAAATGCACGGCTTCGATCGTGCCGGAGACGCGCGGACGAATCTCGACGCGTTCAATGGATTCGACGCGTCCCGAAAAATCATCCCATTCCGTCACGGAACGCTCGAGCACGGCAGCAACGGTCACGCTCGGCGCCTGCGGTGCAGCGGCATCCGGTTTTTCGGCGTGACCGGCTAAGGAGAACGTAATGGCACCGGCAACAACCAGGGCACCGACAGCGATGGCAATCGTGCTGCGGGAAAAACGGAGAGTCGTGGTTTTCATGGATTTTCCTGTCTACTAAACAATAACGAAACGATTGAATAAGCAAAAAAATTAGGTAAAACGAAGCCCTGACGCGTGGCAAGCCAACGCATCGAGATCAAAAACGGTTGTGAGTTAAGGGAGCGTGCCGGTCATGACTGCCCAGCCGCTAGGGGCTGACCAGCAAGATCAGCTGGATGACGAAATCAACATCGCAGCATGGACAGTACCGTTCCGGGAAAAAGGTCGGACAATCAGTAATCCTGAACGGATAGCAACTGACCGATATTGCCAAGCGACGCGGTCGCCGTCGCCCAGAGTGCACCGCCTGTCATCGCGCCATCAACGAGGGTGTCCTGCACCGGACCGCTGTGCACAACGGCGGAAAGTGCCAATGACCCTGCAGCAAGTACGGTTACTTGGTATATTCTCTTTTTCATTTTTAGCCCCTGACCTTATTGCAGCTTCTGTTACAGCGTTATCCCAATTCCCTGTAGCCAAGCCAATATACAAATAATGAATGCATGGATTGCGCAGCCGATTACGTCATTTGCATTTCGGCAAGAAACCGTTGAAATGCAGCAGAAATTGAACCAATTCAGATATTTTGTATCAATCACTACGTAATATGATTGAGACTTTAGCCAGCTTGGATTAAGCTGTCAAGGCATTTAATAACGATCGCTATGAAAATGGAAGAAGTTACTAAAAAACCACGCAAGAAGTCCGGACGCCCTCTGTCGTTCGATCGCGAAGCGGCGCTGGAACGCGCCATGCTGGTTTTTTGGCGCTATGGATACGAGGCGGCGTCGCTGCAGGAATTGACGTCGGCCATGGGTATCACGCCGCCAAGCCTGTATGCCGCCTTTGGCGATAAGGAAAAGCTCTATCTGGAAGCAGTTGAACGCTATTCCTCGCAGCGCTGCAGCACCCTGCACTGCCTGTTCGACGAAGCGCCGACCGCACGCGATGCGATCGAGCGCCTGCTGCAAAGCAGCGCCGTCGAGATGACCTGCCCCAGCCATCCTCCCGGCTGTCTGGTTGCCACATCGGCCACCAACTGCTCCGCCTCCGCCTCGCATGTGCAGGAAGCGGTCAGCGAACGTCGTGACAATGTGGAAACCATCATTCGCGAACGTCTGGAAAAAGCCATCGCCGACGGGGAGCTACCAGCGGATACCAATGCCTGCGTACTGGCCGGCTTTTACAGCACCGTGATGCAAGGCATGTCTTCGCAGGCGCGGGACACCGGCGGCAACCGTGATCGTCTGCTGGCGATTGCAAATGCTGCAATGCGTGCATGGCCCGCAAAGAATCATTGACCTGTTTTCGTTCTCTTCAAACGCCTGTCACCGACAGGCGTTTTTTATTTGCAGGCAGATTGCCGAGCGCCCACATGCTCTAGAATTGCGGCAATCATCCATGCCGCAGGAATGCTGTGTACGCACTCATTATTGAAGACAATCCGGATATCGTTGCCAACCTGTTCGGCTTTCTCGAGCCACAGGGATTTACCCTGGATGTCGCTTACAGCGGCAATGCCGGGCTCGAGTTGGCGCGCAATACCAATTACGACGTGATCGTGCTGGATCTGGAATTGCCCGGCCTTGATGGCGTCGAAGTCTGCCGCAAACTGCGCAAGGAAGCCCGCAAGGCAACGCCCGTTTTAATGCTGACTGCACGCGATACGGTCAAGGACAAGCTGGTCGGCTTTGACGTCGGTGCCGATGATTACCTGGTCAAACCGTTTTCGCTGGTTGAACTCGAAGCGCGTTTGCGCGCGCTCGTGCGCCGAGCACGGAATGAAAGCGTCGAGCACATCCTCGAATTCGGTGACTTGCAATTTGACCTCAGTCGCTGCGAGGCAAAACGTGCCGGGCGCGTACTGGCGTTGACACCCACCGGCTACAAATTGCTGGAAGCACTGATGCGCATGGCACCTGCCATCATCACGCGCGACGCCTTGTTACGCGAAATCTGGGGGGATGATCCACCCGACAGCGATGCCCTGCGCACGCACATCCATGCCTTGCGCACGGCAATGGACAGACCTTTCGTCAAACCCATGCTGGTGACCTTGCCCGGCAACGGCTACAAACTGGTACATGATGAAACGTAAATTCTCTCTGCAACGCAGGATCACGACCGCCATGCTGCTGATGGCGTTTGCGCTGTGCTCCTTCTTTTCTCTGGTCGCTTATGTCGCAGTCGAGATATCGGAATCCCAACTGATTGATCACAGGCTCGACAAGGAAGCGGACCGGCTGATTGATCAGCACATCAACAATCGGCCACCGGATCCGGAAGAGGTCAATTTTTTCATCAACAGCGACATCCCGGATTACCTGAGCGACCTGCCTGAAGGCCTGCACGAGGTCATGCATGACGGCAAGGAAATCACCGTCATCGTCCGCAAGGTCAATGATGAAACTTTTGTCATTACCGATGACACCAGTGATTTCGAGATCACGGAAATCCTGATCTTCATGTCGATCGGTGCCGGTTTTCTTGCCAGCATCCTGCTGGCGATCATTCTCGGCATGGCCTTTGCCCGGCGCATCGTGTCGCCCGTAACCGAGCTGGCGGATGCTGTCGCGCGCAATGAAGAGCCGGGCAAATTGCCGTCGCTGGATGCGCAGGACGAAATCGGCATGCTGGCACGTACTTTTGCAGCGCGCACCGAACAGTTACAACAATTTCTGGCCGATGAAAAACTGTTCACCGGCGATGTCAGTCACGAACTGCGCACACCGCTGACCATCATGCTCGGCGCAGCGGAATTGCTGGAAACGCGACTGGCGCAGTCTCCTGATGATCTGGAAGTGGCAACGCGCATCCGTCGTATTGCCAGCGAAGCATCCGAACGCGTCGGCGCCCTGCTATTGCTATCACAGTCGCCAGAAATGCTCGGCAGCGCGCCATTACCGATCACACATGTGATTGAACGCGAAATCGAGCGTTATCGGCCCATGATCGAAGGCAAACCCGTCACGGTCGAATTTACGGGATCGCCTGACGTGCTGGTACCGGCGCGTGTCGAGCTGGCAGGCATTGCGATCGGCAATCTGATCCGCAATGCCTGCCAGTACACCGAACAAGGCTGCGTGCGGATCAAGCTGACGCAAGATCGACTCGTCATCGAAGACAATGGCCCGGGCTTGCCGGAAAATGTACGTGAACGTCTGTTTTCACGCTTCGTACGTGGCGCCGATAGCCAGCATGTCGGCTCCGGTCTGGGACTGGCGATCGTCAAACGGGTTGCCGATCATCTTGGTTGGCAAATTCACCATGAATCGCCGGTCAGTGGCGGCAGTCGCTTCATCCTGCAGTTTGCCGCGACAACGCCCCGTTGATCAAACTGACAAAACGCGGATCACCCGCATCTCACCAGCCTTAACGCCGCATTAACGGCGTCACCGATAGCGTACGGACTTCTTCCACGAAGTGCGTACGTCATGAAATCAACTTCTGTCGTTTCTTCACACCAGCCGGGCACATGGCCTTTCTGGCTACTCGAGAAGCGCCCGGCGCTATCGATTGAATGGCTGGCCGTCATCAGCAGCCTGTTCTTCACACTCACCGCCAACCATCTTTTCCTTTCCACCGCCTTGGCGCAGGCGGATTGGCTGCTCGCTGGTACGTGGCTGTTCGCCCTCTGTCTTTTTGTCGCCTTGACGGCAGCACATACCGCCATTTTTCTGTTCGTGCTGGCACGCTGGAATGCCAAGCCACTGCTGACGCTGCTTTTGCTGACCACTGCCGCCGCCGCGTACTACATGGATCGGTACACCATTTTCTTCAATGGCGAAATGGTCCGCAACATTCTGCGCACCGATGTGCGTGAAGCGTCCGAACTGCTTTCGCTGAACATGTTCGTGCATATCCTGTTGTTTGGTGGCCTGCCCGCTCTGTTGCTATGGCGCGTGAGAATCACGACACGTCCATGGAAACGTACCCTGTTGATTCGCCCCTTGACGATTCTCGGCACAGTCATCCTCACGATTGCTGCCGTGATGATGATGTTCCAGGATTTCTCGGCATTGATGCGCAATCAGAAGGAAGCGCGTTTTCTGATCATGCCGGCCGCCTACCTGACTTCCTTTGCACGCGTACTTGCCAGCGACAGCAATGCCGCGACGCGTCCACGCACGCCGATCAGCGAAGACGCCCATCTAGCTGCAGCATGGCAGCGACGCGACAAACCGATGCTGTTTGTTTTAGTGGTCGGGGAAACCACACGGGCAGCCAACTGGGGCTTGAACGGCTACGAGCGGCAAACCACACCGGAACTGGCAAAACGCGACGTCATCAATTTTTCACAGGCCACGTCATGCGGCACCAACACGGAGGTTTCTGTTCCCTGCATGTTTTCGCCATTTGGCCGTCACGACTATAACGAAGACAAGATCCGCTCGCATGAGTCGCTGCTGCACATCATTGAGCATGCAGGCATCAAAACCGTATGGCGTGACAACCAGTCCGGTTGCAAAGGCGTATGCGATGGCCTGACTCTCAGGCAGATCGAAAGCAATCGCGTATCGCCACTGTGCGACGGCGAGCGGTGCCTCGACGAGATCATGCTGGAAGGCATGGACGGCGAGATTCACGAGGCCAGGAATGGCAATTTATTTGTGGTCTTGCATCAGCTTGGCAATCACGGACCGGCTTATTTCAAACGCTATCCTGCCGCCATGCGCTCGTTCTCGCCCACCTGCGATACGGCGGACCTTGGCAAATGCTCGCAAGCCGAGATCGTCAATACCTATGACAACGGCGTACGCTACACCGATCACTTCCTCGCGCAAACCATCGACTGGCTGAAGACGCAAAGCAAATACGATACTGCCATGCTGTATCTGTCCGACCATGGCGAGTCACTTGGTGAAAACGGTATCTACCTGCATGGTTTGCCGTACTCGATTGCACCGAAGGAACAGAAACAGGTACCGATGGTGATGTGGATGTCGCCCGGTTTCATGTCGGACTTTGGCTTCAATACCGCCTGCCTGCAACAGCGTGCCGGCCAGCCAATCTCGCAAGATCATTTATTCCACTCCGTACTGGGCATGCTGCAGATCGAGTCTCGCTACTACGATGCAGCATGGGATGCCTTTACCGACTGCAGGAAATCACATGTCTCGTGATCATGCCATGCGCGCTCATGCCGGATTTACGCTTCCTGCGCTGAGTGACGACACCAGCGCTCCTCACGATGAACATCGTTTCATTCTGTGGAATATTGCCATTCTGTTGATCAGTGCCCTCCTGCTGACCATGTTGAGCCGTGATGGCAAGATCGATTTTGCTTTGGCAGATCTGTTTTTCGATCACAAAGGGGATGAGTTTCCATTACGCGATCTTCCTATTCTGGCCACTTATGGCCACACCTGGCTCAAGAATCTCACCACCCTGTTCTGGCTGGCTTGCATGCCACTGGCCATCGCCAGTTTCTGGTATCGCCCTCTCTATCAATGGCGATCCATTCTGTTTAAATTTGTGATCTTTGCCGGCTGTACAGCATATGTCGTGCAATCCCTGAAGTCAGGCAGCCCGCATGCCTGTCCATGGGATGTCACGCAATTCGGTGGTCAAGCACACTGGTTTCCCTTGTTCGACATGACCGGCGCTACATCAACAGACGGACGATGCTGGCCTGGCGGTCATGCCTCGGGCGGATTTGCATTGGTGGCAATTTATTTCGCGGCACGCACCACAAGGCCGACGCTGGCACTCAGTGGCCTGTTGCTTGGTCTGTATCTCGGCTGCCTGATGGGATTGATACAGATGATGCGCGGCGCGCATTTCCTGAGCCACAACCTATGGAGCTTATGGATCGTGTGGGCAGTCTGCTTTGCACTTGATCGCGTATGGTCCGCCATTGCACAACGTGCGCTTGGCCACCATAAATAAAAGATGCAAAGCAGTTCAGAAGTCAGAACGACGAGCCCGGCTCTTTCAAGAACGCCACTTCTTCTGCGGTCGATTCCCGCGCGAGAATGCGATTGCGATGGGGAAAGCGACCGAAACGGTCAATCACATCCCGATGGCGGATAGCGTAGTCCAGAAAACCGGAAAATACCTCCTTGTGCTCGGTCGGCACATCCTTCAACAACTGCTCGAAAAGAAAGACCGAGCGTTGCTGATCGGCACGCGATTCGGAATGCTCAAGCGGCAGGTACAGAAAGACGCGTTCGATCGGGAGCAGATGATTATCCATGCCACGCTCCAGCGCATGCAATGTCCAGCGCAATGCCAATGTGTCGAAGGCAAATGCCTCGGGCAGATTGCGATACATATTGCGGGGAAACTGATCCACCAACAGCACCATCGCCAGCAAGCCACGTGGCGATTCGGCCCAGTGATCCAGTTCGCCCCGCCCCATGGCTTCCGTACTGCTTTCGAACCGGCGCTGGATTTCCTGATCGGTGTGTTCGTTTTTGGACCACCAGAGAGACGCTTGCGCTTTGGCTGTCGTGGCGTCGTCATGGCTGGTACCAAACCAGAAGGTCAATATGGATTCCGATGTTTCAGTCAAAGGAGAACTCATTTAAAGAATGGGTGATGAGTTTGGACAAGCACGTGAACCAGCAGTTCACTCACTGGTCAGGCGGTGACATCGATGTTGTTGCCAAGGTGGGCAGGTAAATTCTGCGCGACCGGTGCTTGTGTGACACCGGCTATCAGCGTCAAGGCCGTGTCACCCTGCATGTCGAGCGTTTTCTTCAGCATCGTTATCGATACGGCATACATTGTTCTTTCCTGCGCCATCGCGGTAACGGCGCCAGCAATACCATAGCTATCCATGCCTTCTCCTCATGCAAGTGCGCAAATGCCGTGATGCGATACATGTTGGAGCACGCCGGGTTATACGGCAAGCAAAAACATCCCTCTCCGGTCACGTGAGTGTGCGCCACCCCACATCCGGCAACAGAAATTTGTCCACACGTCAACTTTTTTATCTGCAGTTTGTCTATGATTGACTTGTAGACTGTGCTTCCCGCCATGCGCCGTTATCTTGGCCAACTCGCCGTCTATCGAACGTATCTTCCTACGTGCCGCTGCTGATAATCAGGATAAACACATGACCGAAGCGCTTTGCCCACAGATTTCTGCCCTGCGTGTTCAATGGCTCCGTCATCTCTGGGCAATCGGTATTTGTCTGCTCATCAGCGGCTGTGCGTCCTTGCCCGATGTGCGCTACCTGAATACGTCGCTAGACGCGCAAGGCTCGCCCACCGTCAAGACTGCCAGTGGCGCGCTCCCCGATAAGAAAGCCGAATCCCTGCTGGCCAAACGTCTGCGTGGCGACAAGATTGATGTGCCACGACTGGCAGCGCTGGAAGAAGCCGCGACCGGCAGCCCGCTCATCGCGGGCAATGAGCTGACGCTGCTGATCGACGGGCCGCAAACCATGGAAGCCATGATGGCAGCCATCCGCGCAGCCAAGGATCACGTCAATCTGGAAACCTATATCTTCGGTAATGAAGGGCTCGGCAAGGAATTTGCCGATCTGCTGATCGAAAAGCAGAAAGAAGGGGTACAGGTCAATGTGATTTACGACAGCGTCGGCTCCATGAAAACACCGACCGAATTTTTCAATCGCTTGCGCGACGCTGGTGTCGCGCTGGTCGAATTCAACCCCATCAATCCGTTTGCCCGCTTCGGCCGCTGGAAACTCAACAATCGTGATCATCGCAAGATTCTGGTGGTCGACGGCAAGATCGCCTTTACCGGCGGCATCAACATCACCAACGAATATTCTTCCGGATCGCTGTTTGGCGCGCGCTCCAAGAACAAGACCGACCTCGGCTGGCGGGATACGCATATCCGCGTCGAAGGGCCTGCCGTTGCATCCTTCCAGTGGTTGTTCATGCAAACCTGGGCCAGCCAGCGCAACGACGATCTGACGCAACGCAACTACTTCCCTCCTCTGACGGCCGTCGGCAACAAGATTGTCCGTGTGATTGCGAGTGAGCCGGGAAGTGATTACGAAGTCTACAAAGCGTATGTGCTAGCCATGCAGGAAGCCAAAAAAACCATTCACATTACCAACTCGTACTTCGTTCCGGACACACAGATGATCGAAGCACTGACCGGAGCGGCAAAGCGTGGCGTAGACGTCAAGCTGATATTCCCTGGCATGTCCGACGCCAGTCTGGTGATGTATGCAGGACGCTCGTTCTACTCGGAGCTGCTTGCGGCCGGCGTGCGCATCTTTGAGTTGCAGGCATCCGTGCTTCATGCAAAAACCGCGGTGATCGACGGTTACTGGTCCACTGTAGGCTCGACCAATCTGGACATGCGCAGTTTTCTGCACAATACGGAGGTCAATCTGATCGCGCTGGATCAGGCATTTGGCAGCATCATGGAAGATGCGTTTCAGGAAGATCTACGCAACTCCATTGAAGTCTTGCCAGAAGAATGGGCAAACCGCCCAAGCAGCGATCGTCTGCGTGAATGGTTTGCACGCCGTTTCGAATACTGGCTATAAGATTCGCGGGAGTGAAATCTGTCGTTCCATGAGCGCTCTGACGAGGCGCTCAGATCGTCAGCCATTCCCGGCAAAGCACATCGTGCTCAATCAGGTTTTCCGGCGTACCCTCGTGCACGATTTGTCCATGCCCCATCAGATACACGCGCTGCGAGATCGATAGCGCGATCGACTGTTTTTGTTCGATCAGCAAAATCGCTGTGCCCTGATCTCTCACTTCCTGCAGAAAAGCGGCAATCAACTCGACCAGTTGCGGCGCCAACCCTTCGGTTGGCTCATCCACAATCAGCAACGCCGGATCAATCAGCATGGCGCGTGCCAACGCCAGCATCTGCTGCTCGCCGCCTGACAAGACGCCAGCAGGCACCTGCAGGCGTTTTTCCAGATGCGGAAATAATCTGATCATGTCCGTCATCGACCAGCGTGATGTGCCTCGACGCTTCTCGCCCAGCTGCAAGTTCTGGGCAACGGTAAGCGTCGGGAAGACATCGCGGCTTTCCGCAACGTAGGCAATCCCTGCACGCGCAATCCTGTACGTCGGCCAGCCCAGTATCTCCTGATCATGGAAACGGATACTGCCACGTGCCTTGATCAGGCCCATGATTGATTTGACCAGTGTTGAACGTCCTGCCCCGTTCCGCCCGAGCAGCGCCACGATTTCACCGGAACGGACAGACAGGTTGATCCCTTGCAAGACACTGCTGTTGTCATACCCTGCAAACAAATCCGTGATGCGCAGCAAATCGCTCATGCTTTCTCTCCGAGCAATGCCCCGAGATAGGCTTTTTGTACTTGCGCATTGGCGCGTATGGCAGCGGGCGTATCACAAGCGAGGAGCGCGCCATCTGCCAGCACGGCGATCCGGTCTGCCAGTTCAAACACCACGCTCATGTCATGCTCAACCATCAGCAATGTCTTGTTTGTCGTGACCTTGCGGATCAGCGCAATCGCCGCTTCGGATTCAGAACGACTCATGCCGGCAGTCGGCTCGTCCAGCAAAATCACATCGGCATCACCGGCAATCGTGATGCCGATTTCCAGCGCACGCTGCTCGGCATAACTCAGGGCCGCAGCAGCAACATCACGTCGGGCGGCAAGGCCGATTTCCTCCATGACCTGATCGACACGGATATGTACATCCCGCAACTTGCTTACACGATGCCAGAAGGAATACTTGTAGCCATGTGACCAGAGCACAGCGCATTGCAGATTTTCCGCCACGCTGAGTTTCGGAAAAACACTGGTGATCTGAAAACTGCGTGCCAATCCACGTCGATGAATCTGGTTCGGCTTGCAGTTGCGAATACTCTGCCCATGTAGCTCGATGTCGCCGTCGCTCATGGCAAGACGTCCGGAGATCAGATTGAAGAGCGTCGACTTTCCTGCACCATTGGGTCCGATCAACGCCAGCCGCTCTCCCTTGTTCACCTGCAAGCTGACGTCGTGCAAAATGACCGTTTTGCCAAAACGTTTGCCGACCTGCGACAGCGCGATCACGGGCGCATGCTCGCGGCGATTCATGGTTGCCCTCTCACTACGCACGGGGCCTTGTTTGAAACCATGTGCAGGTGACGGCGTAGCATCCACCAGCCCATCACGCCTGTTGCCAGCAGCATCAGTGCCGACAGCCATGGCAAAGCGTTTCGAGGATTGATCTCCCAGATCAACAGATGCATGGTGACCGTCGCCGAGCCCGGCGTACCCAGATGAAGAAAGTACAGCATCTCGACCATGAGAACGATACCTGCCAACAGCGACATACCAGTCAACAAGCCGGCAACAACGCAACCCACCAGTTGCCATCCACACTGATCGCGTCGGCTAGGCAGCGCCTGCATCAGCAGTCCGGCGATGCCACCCGGAAAACACATCACGATAACGATGAAGAACAAGCCAAGATAAAGCTGCCACGCATGCGTAAAGGAAGACAGGCTGACGGTCATGAAAACGCCGACGATCGCGCCGATGATCGGGCCAAAAAAGAAGCCGATGCCACCAATGAATGTAAAAAGCAGAATGGCGCCAGAACGCAAGGTACCGACATTCTCGGCGCTCACGATTTCAAAATTGATTGCCGTCAGCCCACCGGCAATCCCGGCAAAGAAGGCCGACAGTATCAACGTCAGATAGCGAACCAGGCGCGCATCGTAGCCGATGAATTCAGCACGTTCCGTATTGTCGCGCACCGCGTTCAAAATGCGTCCCAGGGGCGTTCTGGTAAAACCGTACATCGCCAGCGTACAGACAAACAACCAGGCAGCGATCAGGTAGTACACCTCGATCTGCGGACCAAAGCTGATACCGAGAAACGGCTGCCCGACAACGCGATCTCCCATGATGCCGCCTTCGCCACCAAAGAAACCCGGGAACATCAAGGCACTGGCAAATACCAGCTCTGCGATGCCAAGTGTGATCATCGCAAACGTGGTGCCGGATTTGCGCGTCGTCACGTAACCAAACAAGACACCGAACAACATGCCGGCCACGCCGCCTACCAGAGGAATCAGGGAGACCGGCACTGGCAACCCATTGGTTGCCATGTTCAACACATGCATGCTGCAGAACGCGCCAAGGCCAGCATAGACGGCATGTCCGAATGACAGCATGCCGCCCTGTCCCAGCAGCATGTTGTACGACAACCCCAGCAGAATGAATGTGCCCATCTGGCACAAGAGTGAAATTTCGGCACCACCGTTAAACAGTAACGGTGCCGTCATCAGCACCGCTGCATACATGGCCCATGTCAGCCAGCGAGGAAAGACAGGAGGCGTCTTCACTCAGCCCTCCCGCTGGCCGAGCAACCCGCGTGGTCGGCAGATCAGCACCAGAATCATCAACAGATATGGCAGGATGGGCGCCACCTGCGAAATCGTCAACGCCAATACCGGGACATGGCCAGCGTGAATGCCAACCAGACTGAAAAGATCGGCAAGCGAATAGTCCAGTGCAACCGCAAAGGTTTGCAGGATGCCGACCAGTAACGAGGCAAGCAATGCGCCGCCGAGCGAACCCATGCCGCCCACCACCACAATGACAAAAATAATGCTGCCAAGGGCATGCGCCATACCGGGCTCGGTCACAAATGCGTTACCACCGATCACGCCTGCCAGTCCCGCCAATGCACAACCACCGCCAAAGACCCAGGTGAAGATGCGGGGCACGTCATGTCCGAGTGCCTCGACCGCGTGTGGATGTGTGAGCGATGCCTGAATCACCAGCCCGATACGTGATCGCGTCAGCAACAGCCAGACTGCAATCAGCATCAACACCGCGATCGCCATCATGAAGGCACGATAAACCGGAAAAGTCGTCGTATAGAGGGTGAACAGCGAACCCTGCAATTCGGCAGGAATGGCGTAAGGTACAGCCATGCGCCCCCAGCATAGTTGCACCAGTTCGACGATGACATAGGACAGACCAAACGTGAACAGCAGCTCTGGCACCTTGCCGTAACGATGTACGGCACGCAGACCATAGCGTTCCACCAGCATCCCCAGCACACCAACCGCAAGCGGCGCAATCAGCAATGCAAGCCAGAATCCGACTGCATTACTGATGGCGTACGCAAAATAGGCACCGATCATGTAGAAACTGGCATGCGCAAAATTGAGCACACCCATCATGCTGAAGATCAGGGTGAGACCGGATGAGAGCATGAACAGCAGCAAGCCGTAGCTGACGCCATTCAAAAGTGAAATCAGAAAAAATTCCAAAGTGCGCTCTCGACAGTCCCGGGAGAAGGCGCGTGGCAGGAACTTATTCTCCCCTTATGCCACGCGTGAACCACGCAGACCGTCCTTGCAAGGATCAGCGCGAAGGACGCACCATCTGGCAGGATGTCGGCTGCGCGGCGACATAGGCGTCAATTTTACGCTCGGTCCGCCAGCCAAACCCGGTATTTTCAGAGTCGAAACGCACATCGGTCTTGTTTTGCGGGACAAATGTGGCGATATAAAGCGGCTGTTGTATCTGGTGATCGGTGGCACGCATGGCCACTTCGCCGTTCAGGCTGGTGACTTTGATACCCTCCATCGCATACGCGACCTTGACCGGATCGGTGGAGCCGGACTGCTTGATTGCCTTGCCCAGCATGGCAAGAATCGTATAGCTACTCATGGCATAGAAGTCGTCGTTGTACTTCTGCTTGAACTGCTCGACGAGTTCACGCCCGACATAACCCTCGTTGTTCGCGTTCCAGTAGCCGATGTACTTGACGCGCTCCAGCCCTGCATCACCCATCGCAGTCGGCACGCCGGTTGTGCTCGCATAAAAGGTATAGAAGTTGGCCTTCAGATCCGCATCTCGAGCCGCCTTGATCAGCAGGACCAGATCCGCACCCCAGTTGGCAGTAATCACGGTATCCGCACCGGACGCCTTGATCTTGGCGATGTAAGGTGAAAAATCCTTGACCTGTCCAATCGGATGCAGATCATCGCCAACAATTGCGATATCCGGACGTTTGCGCTGCAGATAGGCGCGTGACGAACGCGAAATTTCCTGTCCCAGCGCATAGTTCTGGCCGATGACGTAGACCTTGCTGATCTCCGGCCTGGAAGCGATATAACTCGTCAGCAATTCCATCTTCATCTCGGAGTTGGCATCAAAACGGAAGTGCCAGAAACTGCATTTGCCGTTGGTCAGCGCAGGATCAACTGCCGAATGATTCAGGAAAACCACTTCTTTCCCGGGATTGCGCTCATTGTGCTTGTTGATCGCATCGATCAACGCCAGCGAAACACCGGAGCCATTTCCCTGTGTCACATAGCGATAGCCCTTGTCGATTGCCGATTTCAACTGCAACAGCGATTCCTGCGGGCTACCCTTGTTGTCAAAACCGACCACTTCGAAAGTGTGGTCGCCAGCCCATTTTTCGCGACTGGCGCGATCGGCAACAAACTGGAAACTGTTAAGCACATTATTTCCGCCCGGACCAAATGGACCGGACAGGGGATCGATGAAAGCAATGCGAATGTTCTCTGCTTTTGCACCGGCAAAAACACTGCAAAACGCAAGTGCTAACGCACCGGAACGCCATGCATGAAAAAGAGAAGAATTTTTCATAGAGCGTGAAATAAAAATTCCTGAGAGAAAGTCGGTATGTTTATACCATATTCATGGTATCGCCATAGAGAAAAAACCACCCCGTTCGCCTTGCCAACAGGGTTTCGCCGTCTCTGTCAAAATGCGGTATGCGCGACTGTCGCGCGATGTGCACCCATTGTCTCTACACAGGATCGTTTCCTTGACCTCGTCTATCTCACCACGCCACGCTGACCCACTCACGTTTTCCAACGGCTTCACGACCTTGCCGCCAGCGCATTACACGCGCCTGATGCCTACCCCGCTGCCGGAACCGTATCTGGTGGCTGCAAGTGCGCGTGCCGCGGCACTGATCGGCATGGATGTCACGTCGCTGCAAACCGATGCCAGCCTTGCGCTCTTCACCGGCAATGTCGTGCCGGAGCAAGTCACACCACTCGCCGCCGTCTATTCGGGTCATCAGTTCGGCGTGTGGGCAGGCCAGCTCGGCGATGGTCGTGCCATTTTGCTGGGCGATGTCGCTGCAGCAAATGGTGAGGGGCGCTACGAACTGCAGCTCAAGGGCGCAGGACTGACGCCGTATTCCCGCATGGGCGATGGCCGTGCCGTGCTGCGCTCATCGATCCGGGAATTCCTGTGCTCGGAAGCGATGACAGCACTTGGCATTCCCACTACACGCGCACTGTGTATCACCGGCTCGGATCAGCTGGTGTTGCGTGAGCAGCCGGAGACCGCTGCCGTCGTGACGCGCATGGCGCCCAGCTTCGTTCGTTTCGGTTCGTTCGAACACTGGTTCTATAACCAGAAGCATGATGAGCTCAAGACACTAGCCGATTATGTGATCGATCAGTTTTACCCTTCGTTGCGCGAGACCGGCAATCCGTACAAGGCATTGCTGACCGAAGTGACCGTACGCACCGCACGCTTGATGGCCCACTGGCAGGCGGTCGGCTTCATGCATGGCGTGATGAACACGGACAATATGTCGATTCTTGGCCTGACACTCGACTACGGCCCGTTCGGCTTTATGGAAGCCTTTGACCCGCATCACATCTGCAACCATACCGATCAGCAAGGTCGTTACTCGTACGCACGCCAGCCACAAATCGGTGAATGGAATTGCTATGCGCTTGGGCAGGCGATGCTGCCGCTGATCGGTACAATCGAGGACGTGCAGTCGGCCCTGCGGATTTACAAACCCGCATTTGGCGAACATTTTGTCGATCTGATGCGTGAAAAAGTGGGACTGCAGACTCGCCAGCCGGAAGACACCGGACTATTCGACCATCTGTTCGGCATCATGCAGGACAGCCACGTCGATTTCACCCTCTTCTTCCGCAAACTGAGCGACCTGAAAATAGCCAATCCGACTGGCGTGGAAGCCGTACGCGATCTGTTTCTTGATCGTCCCGCTTTCGATGAATGGGCGCTACAATACGCGGCACGCCTGCAAGCGGAATCCAGTGATGACACCCTGCGCAAGCTTGCAATGGATGCCGTCAACCCCAAATACGTCCTGCGTAACTATCTGGCGCAGACAGCGATTGAAAAAGCCCAGAACAAGGACTTCTCCGAAGTAGCGAAACTGCTGTCCATCCTCGAACGACCATTCGACGAACAGCCGGAGAACGAACAGTACGCAGACCTGCCGCCCGACTGGGCCAACGACCTTGAAGTGAGTTGCTCATCATGATCGAAAAAGTAGTCAAGACCGAAGCCGAATGGCGCGACCTGCTCGGTGACGAGGAATTTGAAATCACCCGCCACGCCGCAACCGAAGCACCCTTTTCCGGCCGCTACTGGGACCATCATGAGGCCGGTATTTATACCTGCGTCTGTTGCGATACGCCGCTGTTTGCATCGGATACCAAGTTTGATTCCGGTTGTGGCTGGCCCAGCTACTTCAAGGCGCTCAATCCCAACATGGTCAAGGAAAAAGTTGATTACAGCTACGGCATGGTACGTACCGAAGTCATCTGCAACGTATGCGATGCGCATCTGGGCCATGTCTTCAACGATGGTCCGCCACCCACCGGCCTGCGTTACTGCATCAACTCCGGTGCACTGCGTTTCTCGCCAATGCCGGAACTGAAATAGACCGCGTTGATTATCTGTCCTTTATTGCAGCGTTTTTCTTGTTTCCTTCAGTGAGTCTTTCATGAAGTTTTTGTTTGATCTTTTTCCCGTCATCCTGTTCTTTGGCGTTTTCAAATGGGGGGAAGGCAACGCAGACGCTGCGCAGGCATTTGCTCAGCAATATCTGTCCGGCATCGTGTCTGGCGGTGTTGTCACCGCAGCGCAAGCACCCATTCTGCTGGCAACCGCCATCGCCATCATCGCCACCTTTGCGCAAATCGGTTATCTGCTGGTGCGCGGCAAGAAGGTCGACAAGATGCTGTGGATCTCGCTGGTGATCATTGCGGTATTTGGCGGTGCAACGATCTACTTTCACAATGAAACCTTCATCAAGTGGAAGCCGACCGTTCTGTACTGGTGCTTTGCCGCTGTACTGCTGTTTAGCCAGATGTTCTTCAACAAGAATCTGGTACGTACCATGCTGGAAAAGCAGATGTCGCTGCCCGAAGGTGTCTGGCGTCGCGTCAACCTGTCATGGGTCGCCTTTTTCCTGACCATGGGGTTGCTCAACCTTTATGTTGCCTACAGCTTTCCGACCAATATCTGGGTCAACTTCAAAATGTTTGGGGGCATGGGATTGATGTTTCTGTTCATCATCGTTCAGAGCATGATGTTGTCAAAATACCTGAAAGAACCGCAGTAGAAAGTATCGAATGACCTCCCGAATCGAACTGATCCGCAACCGACTTGTTGAAACTTTCACACCACAGGTGTGTCAACTGGAAGACGAGTCGGCTTTACATGCCGGCCACGCAGGTGCTGCATCTGGCGGCGGGCATTTCCGTCTGACCATTGTTTCAGCGCAATTTGAAAATCAGAGTCGCGTTAAGCGGCATAGGCTGGTGTATGATTGCCTGGATGACATGATGAAAAAAGACATCCATGCATTGGCTATTACGGCACTGGCGCCATCCGAAGTCTGACATGCGCCGTTCCGGGCAGCCGTCCAAATTGCCACCTAATAACGACTCTAAAAATTCCTTAGGAAATAACATGATCAAACCCGCACATTTGCTGGTCGCATTACTCGTATCCGCTTCCGTGCCAGTGATGGCACAAAACCTTGCTGTCGTGAATGGCAAAAACGTGCCGTCGTCCCGTGCCGATGTCATGATCAAACAGATGGCTGCTCAAGGCCAGCAAGACACGCCTGAACTGCGCGCCATGGTCAAGGAAGAACTGATCAACCGCGAAATCCTGATTCAGGAAGCCGACAAGCTCGGTCTGGGCAACACCGCTGACGTCAAGGCACAGATGGAAATTGCACGTCAATCCATCCTGATCCGTGCACTGGTCGCTGATTACCTGAAGAAAAATCCGGTCAAGGATGCCGACATCAAGGCTGAATACGACAAGTTCCGTGCACAAGCCAGCGACAAGGAATACCATGCTCGCCACATCCTGGTGGAAACCGAGGATGAAGCCAAAGCCATCATCACCAAGCTCAAAGGCGGCGCCAAGTTTGAAGAGCTGGCCAAGCAATCCAAGGATCCAGGTTCTGCTGCAAATGGCGGCGATCTGGACTGGGCACCGCCATCTGCATTTGTGAAGCCATTCTCGGATGCCATGGTGGCACTGAAAAAAGGTCAACTGGCAGAGACCCCAGTTAAAACCCAGTTTGGTTACCACGTGATCCGTCTGGATGATGTGCGTACCGCAAAAATCCCGACCCTGGATGAAGTCAAACCGCAAATCGCTGAATCCCTGCAGCAGAAAAAACTGCAGGCATACCAACAGCAACTGCGTGCCAAGGCTGTCATCAAGTAAGTCGAATGACACGGAATAAAAGCGCTCTTCGGAGCGCTTTTTTATTGCTCGCCCAATATCGAAGGCGCATCATCACGTTGAAAAGTGCAGTACAACGCGACGAATTTGCCGCCGGCAATGGGCAGGAGACATTCAAGTAAGTGTCATTGCCCAAATAAAAAGGAGAGGCATCGCCTCTCCTTTTAAATTCACGCATCAGGTTGAATCAAACCGATTAGCCGATCCATTTACGTGCATTGCGGAACATGCGCATCCATGGCGAATACTCGCCCCAGCCGTCAGGATGCCAGGAATTCTGTACCGTGCGGAATACACGTTCGGCATGCGGCATCAGTACTGTAAAGCGGCCATCCGGGGTCGTCACGGACGTAATGCCCTGTGGCGAGCCATTCGGATTGTATGGATACACTTCCGTGGCGGCACCCTTGTTGTCGATAAAACGCATCGCCACAATCGCCTTGTCGATATCGCCAGTTTGCGAGAAATCAGCAAAGCCTTCGCCGTGCGCAATCGCAATCGGTGCCTGCGTGCCTGCCATGCCATTGAAGAAGATCGACGGCGAAGAAGCCACTTCCACCATGGAGAAGCGTGCCTGGAACTGCTCGGCCTTGTTGCGCGTAAATTTCGGCCAGGCTTCCGCTCCCGGAATGATGGACTTCAAATTACTCATCATCTGGCAACCGTTACAGATGCCCAATGCAAATGTGTCGGCACGATCAAAGAACATGGCAAAGTCATCCGCCAGTCTGGAATTGAACAGAATGGTCTTGGCCCAGCCTTCACCCGCTCCCAGCACGTCGCCATATGAGAAGCCGCCAACTGCAATCGCGCCCTTGAAGTCCGACAGATCGGCACGACCAGCGATCAGATCGCTCATGTGCACGTCGACTGCATCGAAACCGGATTGATGCATGACATACGCCGTCTCGATATGCGAGTTGACGCCCTGCTCACGCAGAATCGCCACTTTCGGACGCTTGCCGGTGGCGATGAATGGCGCGGCGATATCTTCCTGCGCATCAAACGTCACCAGTGGAGTCATGCCGGGATCGAGCTTGTCGAGCAGGCGCTTGTATTCTTCATCCGCACAATCCGGATTGTCACGCAAACGCGCGATACGCCAGCTCGTCTCGCTCCAGAAACGATGCAGGTCGATACGCGACTGGCTGTAGATCACTTTGGCATCGCGTGTGAATTCGATGCTTTGTTCAGGATGCAGTTTACCGATGATGTGGCTGCAGGCGCCGAGGTTGTACTCGCGCAGCACGTTCATCACATCCGATTTTTCACTTTCGCGTACTTGAATGACCGCACCCAGCTCTTCGTTGAACAAGGCACGCAGGGTCATCTCGTTACGACGTTCGGCTACTTGCGCTGCCCAGTTCTTGGCATCGCCTTCATCGCTTGCAGCGCCCTCCAGGGTCAGGATATCCAGATTGACCGACAGACCCGTGTGACCGGCAAAAGCCATTTCACACAAGGTAGTGAACAGACCACCATCCGAACGATCGTGATAGGCCAGCAGCTTTCCATCGCGGTTCAGATGCTGGATCGCATTGAAGAAGGCCTTGAGGTCTTCCGCACTATCGACGTCCGGCACTTCATTACCGATCTGCTGCATGACTTGCGCAAAGGCGGATGCGCCAAGACGGTTCTTGCCTTTACCCAGATCGATCAGAATCAGTGCAGTGTCACCCGCATCGGTACGCAGCTGCGGCGTCAGCGATTTACGCACATCGGTCACTGGTGCAAAAGCGGACACAATCAGCGAAACCGGCGAGACAACCGCCTTGTCTTCGCCGTCCTCTTTCCACGTGGTACGCATCGACAGGGAATCCTTGCCGACCGGAATACTGATGCCCAGTGCCGGACACAACTCCATGCCAACGGCCTTGACGGTATCGAACAAGGCAGCGTCCTGCCCCGGCTGACCGCACGCGGCCATCCAGTTAGCCGATAGCTTGATGTTACCGATCTCGGCAATCGGCGCTGCGGCAATATTGGTCAGCGCTTCACCCACGGCCATACGACCCGAAGCCGCGGCGTCGATCACGGCCAGCGGCGTACGCTCGCCCATCGCCATCGCTTCGCCCAGATAGCCTTCAAAGCTCATTGCTGTCACCGCGCAATCGGCAACCGGCACCTGCCACGGACCAACCATCTGGTCGCGCACTGTCATGCCGCCCACGGTACGATCACCGATCGTGATCAGGAAGGATTTATCGGCAACCGTTGGCAGACGCAAGACCCGGATCGAAGCTTCCAGCAGATCAATGCCCGTCAGTTCCAGGGAGGGCAGATTCTGTTTCACATGCTGCACATCGCGATGCATTTTCGGTGGTTTGCCAAGCAAGACTTCCATCGGCATATCAACCGGATTGTTGCCATGTTCAGGATCGATCACCTTGAGCTGACGTTCTTCTGTCGCGGTACCGACGACAGCAAACAGACAGCGTTCACGTTCACACAGATAGGTGAACTGCTGCAGGCTTTCCGGCGCGATCGCCAGGACATAGCGCTCTTGCGATTCATTGCTCCAGATTTCCTTTGGCGCCATGCCGCTTTCTTCCAGCGGTACTTTGCGCAGATCAAAGATTGCGCCACGTTTGGCATCGTTGGTAATTTCCGGGAATGCATTGGACAGACCGCCCGCACCGACATCGTGAATCGACAGAATCGGATTGTTGTCGCCCATCGCCCAGCATGCGTTAATAACCTCCTGCGCACGGCGCTCCATTTCCGGGTTGCCGCGTTGTACCGAGTCAAAATCCAGATCAGCCGTATTGGCACCGGTCGCCATGGACGATGCCGCGCTACCGCCCATACCGATGCGCATGCCCGGACCACCGAGCTGAATCAGCAGACTGCCAACCGGCAGATCATGTTTCTTGGTGTGCTTGGCCGAAATGCTGCCGATGCCACCGGCGATCATGATCGGCTTGTGATAACCCTGCACCGTGCCACCGACATTCTGTTCGTAGGTACGGAAATAACCACCCAGATTCGGGCGACCGAATTCATTGTTGAACGATGCGGCGCCAATCGGGCCATCAATCATGATCTGCAATGGCGAGGCGATACGGTCCGGTTTGCCGTAAACGTCGTCAACCTGTTTGCCTTCGGTCGGTTGAGTGACATCGTGACGGTTTTCCCATTGTTGCATTGCATCCGGCAGCATCAGGTTGGACACCGTAAAGCCGCACAGACCTGCCTTGGGCTTGGCACCGCGACCGGTTGCACCTTCATCACGGATTTCTCCCCCGGCACCGGTCGATGCACCCGGAAATGGCGAAATCGCGGTCGGGTGATTGTGCGTCTCGACCTTCATCAGAATATGCGTCAGCTCTTCCGACTCGGCGTACAGATTGCCGGTCGCACCCCCGCGTGGATAGAAGCGCTTGACCGAAGCACCTTCGATGATCGAAGAATTATCGCTGTAGGCAACAACGGTGCCGCGTGGCGCCAGCTGATGCGTATTCTTGATCATGGCAAACAGCGACTTATCCTGTTTCTCGCCATCGATCGTCCAGTCGGCATTGAAAATCTTGTGACGGCAATGTTCGCTGTTGGCCTGCGCAAACATCATCAACTCGACGTCGGTCGGATTACGTTTGGCTGCGGTAAAGGCATTCAGCAGGTAATCAATCTCGTCTTCCGACAAGGCAAGACCAAGTTCGCTATTGGCATTGACCAGCGCCTCGCGACCACCTTGCAGGAGATCAACAAAGGCCAGCGGCTTCGCTTCCAGTTCATTAAACAGATTGGCAGCCTCGTCAGCGCTACGCAACACCATTTCGGTCATGCGGTCATGCAGCAGTGCCTGAACCTGCTCGGCCACTTCGGGTGACAGTTTTTTCTCGCCGCCCAATAGACCGGTTTTCATCTGCACCTTGTAGCTGATCCCCCGTTCGATACGGCGAATCTGCTGCATGCCGCAGTTATGGGCAATATCGGTGGCCTTGCTGGCCCATGGCGAAATTGTGCCAAAGCGCGGAATCACGACAAATTCTTCACCTTCAGTACTGCCCTCAAACGGGTCGCCGTATGTGAGCAGGCCATCCAGACGCTTTTGATCCCCTTCAGAAACTGGCGCCGAAGAGTCAATAAAATGCAGATAACGACCACTAACGTCGGCGATCGATGAGTCAAGCTGATGGAGTTGCTGCAGAAGGCGTTCGGTACGGAAGGCAGACAGGGCGTTGGAACCTGGCAGAATGAGCATGGCTAGAAGATGGTTGTGGCAGGAAAAATGGGCAGTTTGCCGCTTTCCTGCAGGTTGAATCAGAAAGCGAGATTATACCGCGCCGCCGCTTTCCAATCGAACAAAACCTGCCCTTCGATGCCACCGCCATGAATCAGCCGGGCTGGCCAAAATGGCGGGGAATCAGAAGAGACTGACAAAAATCTCAGTTCCAGCGCCCGCCACGGCCACCGATGCTGAAACGCCCTGCACCGATCAAGACAACCACCAGACCTGCCATCAGGAACATGCCTTGCAATTCCAGCGCCCAGCCACCGGTCGAATTAATCGACCAAAGCTGTTTCATATGAACGAGGAAGATG
Source organism: Oxalicibacterium faecigallinarum (assembly GCF_014635705.1). GTDB lineage: Bacteria > Pseudomonadota > Gammaproteobacteria > Burkholderiales > Burkholderiaceae_D > Oxalicibacterium > Oxalicibacterium faecigallinarum. The sequence continues at coordinate 884,926 of NZ_BMDI01000001.1, forward strand.
GCAAATACCATATTGCCGGCGACGATCAGACCCGCAACGCGTGACCAGACGCCCAGAATCAGCAAAACCGGCGCCAGTACCTCACCCACGTAGACAAGATAGCCGATCACCGAAGGCAGACCGGCACTGGCTGTCGCGCTCAACACAAAGCCCGGCCCGGACATGACCTTGGCAACGCCATGCAACAGGATCAGGACACCCAAGGTGACCCGCAACAACAACTTACCCAGATCATCGCTACTGTTCATGATGCCTCTCCTTGAAAATCACGCTGATGACATCGCTGCCGTGCGAGGTCTTATGGGGTCAGCATCATACGCCGCAGCGTGACAAAGACAAGAACAACATAGTGAAATGCCGGTGCTATTCGCCCAGCAATTCCGAGACGGCATACAACTCTTCCACGTGATCTGAAATCACCTTGATGATAAAGATCAGCGGGATACTCAGTAACATGCCCCATATCCCCCACAACCATGTCCAGAACAAGAGCGAAACGAAGACCGCTGCTGCGTTCATCTTCGCCATTTTCCCGGTCATCCAGGTCGTAACAAAAGTACCAATGATGGTTGCAATCACCAGCGTCGCGGCAGAGACCGTCAGAATGGAAGAGATCGTTTCAAACTGCATGAACGCAGCGAGACTCATCGCGCCCATGATCAGTACGGTGCCGAAATACGGGATCACATGCAACAACGCGGCGGCCACTGCCCAGGCACCTGCGTTTTCCAGTCCGACCAATTGCAGCACGCCCCACATCAACAGTCCAAACAAGACGTTCGTTACCAGCAGAATCAGCATGTAGTTCTGAATCGAGGTGTTGATTGCATCCAGAATATGCACGGTGATCTTGCGTGAGGACAGAGAACGTCCGCTGATCCTGACGATCTTGCGTTTGAACAAATCGCCTGATAGCAGAAAGAAAAACACCAGAAAAATCACCACCAGTGCCTGCCCGACAAACGCCATCGCCCCCATCGAACCTGCCCACAACCATTGCGTGATATTGAACACCGATTGATCGGTCATGCTTTTCTTTGGCACCGTACGCATGCCAGCCACCTGATTGGTCGCCTTTTCAATCTCGGCCGCTGCCGTTTGCATTTGCTGGAAAGTACTGACTTCACCGTTTTCCGTCGTCTTCAGCGCCCGAGAAATCTTCTGGGTCGCAATCGGCAAATCCTTGAGAATCGAGTTGAACTCATCACGCAGGTTGTACGCACCCGCCAGCGTGCCACATACTATGACGGACAGCAGCAGACTTGTACCGATCAGCCGCGGCACATGACAGCGCTCCAGCCACTTCACCACCGGATTCAGCGTGTACGCGAGAAAAATGCCGAATACCAGTGGAATGAAAAAACTATGGCCGGCAGAAAGCGCAAAGATGGCAGCAACGGTAGCCAGAATCTTGAGCGACAAGCCCCGCGCATCAACCGGAAAGTGCATCAGCGATGAACGCGCGTTGGTCGGCGCGGCAACTGCGCGCGCGTCAACAGCACCGCTTGTGACCTCGGCTGGCAAGGATGGATTTTCTTCTTTTTTATTGTTCATGTTTTTTATCGTATGAACGGTCTTGTCACCGACCGCCTGCAACAAGATGATGCACCCGTTCCGGAATGCATCAATGTTCGCTAACGTACAGATTTGCGCAGGATGCGGACGCTAGACTGGCCTCGAAGCTCAAGAAAAGTTGCTGCTTCTGCACATGGGCCTGATGTGAAAAGAGCGTTTGAAACGATTTTTTGGATTGCCAGAAGCTCATTTCAAGCCTTTGAGACATGTCTTCCACATCGCAGACAACCATCAATAAGAAAGGAAAGATCATGCTCTATACCATTGCTGTCGTACTGCTTATCCTTTGGCTGCTGGGCTTGGTGAGTGCCTACACGATTGGCGGGTTTATCCACATTCTGCTGGTCATTGCCATTGTCCTGGTTCTGCTGCGCATTATCTCTGGCCGCAAACCCATGTAGCTCTCTCAATGAGAAGCAAATAAAAGCCGCTCTGAAAGCGGCTTTTTTACGTTTTTATTATGAATATGGCCAATACACCGGCGGCCGAACGAACTCTGCCTTCAAGTTGATGCCAGGCCCTCCTGAACGCAACGTAAATTACGATTGTTTAGGCAAAATTTCCACATGGCTACTGCGAAACCGGCATCGGCTTGGTAACATGGCGCCTTCTCAAGAGACGGATGCAGAGTAAATGCAAGTTGCGGTCATCGGTGCAGGTGTCATTGGCGTATGTACCGCTTATTTTCTGGCAGAAGCCGGTCATGACGTCGTCGTCATGGAACGTCGCAACCATGTTGCCGAAGAAGCGACCTTCGGCGATGCTGGTCTGCTTGCAGCCGATGCCGTTTCACCGTGGGCGGCTCCCGGCATGCCGACCAGCGTACTCGCCCTTCTGCACAAAGCCAACGCTCCTTTTCTGATCAACAAGAAATGGGATACGGAAATCTGGCGCTGGTTGCGACAATGGAGCCGCGAATGCGAACTCACGCGCTACCAGCTCAATCGCTCACGCATGCATCGGCTGGCAACATACAGCCATCAGTTGATGGTGCAACTGCGCGAGCACTATCAGTTTGATTACGAGCAAAGCAACGGCTTGCTGCAGCTATTCCGCAGCGAGCAGGACTGGCAACGCGCGCAAACAGCAATCGAATTCATGAAAACGGCGGGAATTCCGCATACCGTTGCGACAACAGAACAGGCACGTGCGATCGAACCTGCACTATCACCGCAAACATCGTTTGCGGGCGCTTTACATTTACCTGACGCCGAATCCGGTAATTGTCCGCTCTTCACACGGTATATCAGACAGCTCGCGCAGCAGTTGGGCGTCGAGTTTCACTTTGGCTGCAAGGTCGAAAGCATTCAGCAATCGCATCGTGGTGTCATGCTGGAAGTCGATGGTGCCCACTACTCGGCAGATGCGGTCGTGCTGGCAACCGGCGCAGATAGCAAAAAATTGCTGCAACCGCTCAAGCTCGCCTTGCCTGCCATCACCCATCACCACCATGCAGTGACAGCAAGCGTCCGTAATTTTGAGTCCTTGCCCAATCAGGCGCTGTTTGATGATCAGCACAAGGTTTCCATCACGCGACTGGGCAATCGCATCCGTATCGCTGGCACGGCTGAACTCGGCACACGATCGGCAGGCCTGAAAAATCCTGCCATGCATACCCTGTTTCAGGTTGCCTATGACTGGTTACCGGATGCGGCAAATTACAACACGGCGACTTTGTGGAGCGGCAGCAGTCTTTCCTTGCCGGATGGCGTCCCCCTGCTCGGCGCGACCAGTATCCGGAATGTCTTCCTCAACATCGGTCATGGATCCTCTGGCTGGGCCATGGCGGCGGGTTCCGGCAAGGTCGTTGCCGACATCATCTCGGATCGCGCCACCGAGATTGACATGGATGGCCTGACAGCCTTGCGTTACCAGTCCTGAACAGGGATCGGCTAAAATCGACGACAGCATGCGCACGATACGACTCCACATGTCGTACGCATTGACTCCCTCTCGCCGCGTGAAGGACTTTACTGCATGACGCTTGCTCACAGGCTGTACACCGTTGGTGCGATTCGGCGTATCGAGCAATCCGCATTGCGTACCCTGCCACCTTTTACCCTGATGCAGCGTGCCGGTGCCGCCAGCGCGGCATTGGCCAGCGAGTTGTTGCAAGACCTTGACGCTCCAAAAATTCTGATCATCGCTGGTCCCGGCAACAATGGTGGTGACGCGCTGGAGGCGGCACATCTGTTGTCCAAGACAGGCGACGTGACCGTCGTCCTGACCACTGCACCCGGCAACCTGCCGACAGATGCGCAGACAGCATGGCGACATGCGCAAGACAGCCATGTGCACTGGCTTGCCCAAGACAATCAGGATCAGCTGAAGCAAACATCCTGGGACCTGGTCATCGACGGCTTATTTGGCATCGGCCTGATGCGTGCGGTCACAGAAAATAATGCGCAACTGATCCGGACGATCAACGCACTGCACGCACGCTACGTACTTGCACTGGATGTACCGAGCGGACTGGATGCCGACACCGGCAATATCGTCGGCCTGACAAGCGGATGCGCGATCCAGGCAACGCATACCCTGACCTTCATCGGAAACAAGGCTGGTCTGCATACGGGCGATGGGCCGGATCATGCGGGGATCGTGCATGTTGCCGATCTTTCGCTCGATCCGGCGCTGCTGCATACGACACGCATGCAACGCACTCGTATCGCAGATTTCGGCAACATGCTGCGTGCACGCCGACAGAATACGCACAAGGGCAGCTACGGGAATGCGGTGATCATCGGCGGAGCGGCGGGCATGCTCGGCGCGGCGATTCTTTCCGCTCGCACGGCAGCCAAACTGGGTACGGGACGCGTGTTTCTGGCGATGCTGGACCCTCACTTCTCGCTGGACTTGCAGCAGCCGGAAATCATGTGTCGCGCCATCGACAACATGCCATCGGACGCCAAGACACTCGTCGTCGGCCCCGGCCTCGGTACCGCACGTGCGGCACACGATGTACTGGCAAAAGCCCTGCAAACGAACGCCGCACTGGTTCTGGATGCCGACGCACTGAATCTTCTGGCCATGGAAATGAGCCTGCAAAAAAAGCTGCAAGGCACGCGACGTCCACTCATTCTGACGCCCCACCCGCTTGAAGCAGCACGGCTGCTGGACTGCGATACGGCAGCCGTACAGTCTGATCGCGTCGCCGCAGCACGAACGCTCGCCTCGCGCCTGCATGCCATTGTGATTCTGAAAGGGGCCGGCTCCATCATTGCCAAACCGGATGGCGAGATCATGATCAATCCAACCGGCAATCCTGGTCTGGCAACGGCCGGCGCAGGAGACGTACTCGCTGGTGTATGTGGCGCACTACTGGCGCAAGACTGGCCAGCGTGGGAGGCCGCGCTTGCGGCAACATGGATGCACGGTCATGCGGCCGACGATCTCGTCGAACAAGGCATCGGACCGATCGGCCTGACAGCGAGTGAGCTGATTCCCGCAATACGCAGCACTCTCAATCAGCTGGTAAACGCGCATCAACCAAGGCAGATCTGATCAGGCAAGTCGCCCTGCTGCAATTGTGATCGTGCGCTTACACAATGCCGCAATCGACTTGTCATGCGTCACCAGCACGAGTGTCGAATTTCGTTCCTGATTCAATTCAAACATGAGCTTGATGACCGATTCGCCGGTTGCCGCATCCAGACTGCCCGTCGGCTCATCCGCAAACAGCAACGGTGGTTCGCTCACGAATGCCCGCGCCAGGGCAACGCGCTGCTGCTCGCCACCCGACAGATATTTGGGGTAATGCTTGAGGCGACTGGCCAAACCAACACGTGCCAACATCGCCTCTGCCTTGCTGCGCGCTTCGGCATCACCGCGGAGTTCCAGCGGCAACATCACGTTTTCCAACGCATTCAAATGCCCCAGCAACTGAAATGACTGGAATACAAATCCAAGCCGTTCCTTGCGCAGACCGGCACGGCCATCTTCATCCATCTCGAAAATATCCGTACCGCCGAGTCGAACTGTTCCGGCCGAAGGTGTATCCAACCCGGCAAGCAGGCCAAGCAAGGTCGATTTTCCAGAACCCGAGGCACCGACAATCGCCAGCGTGTCACCAGCCTGCACGGTAAAATCAATGCCATGCAGAATGATGAGCTCTCCCGTTGCGTCGGCAACGCGTTTGGTCAGGCTGATTGCTTCAATTGCAGGAAACGAAAGAAAGGATTCAGGCATGCGGAATAAGATTGTTGGCGACGCAGCAGGAAAATGGCTGCGCACAGGTTTGCTGGTTGTATCGATGGCGTTTTCCTTGAATGCCCATTCTGCATCAAAAGTGGTGCTCGTGCTTGGCGATAGCCTGTCTGCCGAATATGGTCTTGCCCGTGGAGAAGGATGGGTACACCTGATGGAACAGCGCATGGCCAAGGAAAACATTCAGGCCAGTATCGTCAACGCCAGTATCAGTGGAGAAACCACCAGTGGCGGACGTGCGCGTTTGCCCGCCCTTCTCAATAAGCACAAGCCTGATGTGGTTGTCGTCGAACTGGGCGCAAATGATGCCTTGCGCGGCTTGGCACTCTCGTCAACGCGCGACAATCTGATGACCATGACGCAGAATGCACAAGCAATCAAAGCCAAGGTGCTCATAGTCGGCATGCAGATCCCACCGAATTACGGGGGTGATTACACACGCCAGTTCAGCGCCGTGTTTCCGGCTGTTGCCAAGGAAACCAATGCCGCGTTGGTGCCCTTCATGCTGAAAGGCGTGGCGGAGAATCCTAATTTATTTCAGGCCGATCGCATTCATCCCGCTCCGGCTGCGCACCCAATCATTCTCGATAACATCTGGCCCGAGATCAAACCTCTGCTGGTCGCAAAATAGACTTCATCCATCACCAGGAAAAACCGCATAAAAAAGCCGCATGACATGCGGCTTTTTTCTACGAACAAGGCGGCGTATTAATCTGTTTCCTTGTTGCCCTGCGCAATCGGCTTAACGATCTTGACCTTCGCACGCTCTTTCAAGACGTCGATATAAGCCAGCGTTTCTTCCTGCGCGAGCACTTCTGCAATCTGCTGTTTTTCGGCATCACGCTTAGCGCGATCGATATTGGTCGGCTGGACCACGCGCATCAAACGCAAAACGCTGTATCCGCCCGGCGTTTCGACACCAACATACGATGGCAGCGCACTCGTATCCGCCTTCATGACAGCGAGAAAGACAGCAGGATTGGCATTTTGGCTCTTGGCACGTGAAAATGTCTGAGCCGCCGCAAAACCGGTGGCATCATCTTTTTCTTTCAGTGCAGCCAGCTTGGCCTCGCCAGCTTTCTTTGCCAGTACTTGTGCTTCTGCCTGCACGACGCGCTCACGCACCGCTGCCTTGACTTCCTCGAATGGTCGTTTGCTGCTCGGTTTGTAATCCGCGACACGACCAGCAATCAGCGTATTCGGCGCGATTTCCACGGCTTCAGTATTGCGCTTGTTACGCAGTGCATCGTCAGAGAACAAGGCAGACAGGAAACGTTGATTGTTATAAGGTGCGCTGGCGCCCGCTGTCTGGCTCACCTGACGCGACAGATTGTCGACAGACTGAATTTTCAGTTGCAGTTTCTCGGCGACAGGCTGCAGGCTTTCCGACTGCTCATAGAGCGTATTACCAAAGACTTCTGCAGTCTCGGTGAACTTGCGGGCAACCAGTTGCTTTTTGATTTCCTTGGCGATCTCGTTTTTCACTTCCGCCAAAGGACGCTCCGATGCCGCCTTGATGCCCGTTACCTTGATGATGTGGTAACCGTAATCAGACTGCACCAGATTGCTGATTTCATTCTGCTTGAGGGAGAAGGCAGCATCTTCGAACGGTTTAACCATCATGCCGCGACCGAAGAAGTCCAGGTCACCACCACGCTCGGCAGAACCCGGATCATCCGAGTTTTTCTTGGCAAGCTCTGCAAACTCCTGAGGACTTTGCTTCAGTGTTGCCAATAATTTTTCCGCTTTTTCCTTTGCCGCTTTCTTGTCCGCTTCCGGTGCATTCTTATCGACCGCGATCAGGATATGGCTCGCACGACGCTGTTCAGGCACGCCGTACTGCGATTTGTTCTGGTCGTAGTAGGACTGGATATCTGCATCACTGACCGTGACCTGGGATTCCAGTGCATCCATGCTCAGGACGACGTACTCCGCCTTGACACGTTCCGGGACATTAAATGCATTGCTGTTGTCGTAGTAGGACTGCAGCATCTCATCCGTTACCTTGACCTGCGACGCATAGTCGGATGACTTGAACAGCAATTGCTGCGCTTCGCGCTCTTGCTCATTCAGTTCGGACAAACGCTGTGCCAGCGAAACTGGCGCAAATGCGGTGGTCTGAATCGCTGCGTTGACCTGCTGAATCGCCATGTCCTGACGCAGACGCGCTTCAAACATCGCTGGCGTCATGCCTTGCGCTGCCAACAATGCCTTGTAACGTTCGATATCGAATTTGCCATCCGGCAGGGTCAAGCCGGCCATGCCGCCAATTGTCTGCTGCAATGTGCGGTCCGACACGGAAAGTGCATTGCGACGCGCTTCAGAAGCGAGTACGCGACGTGCGATCAGGTCGTCGAGAATTTCCTGTTTCGCTTCCGGCGTTTCGAGCATGCTGGCGTCGAACTGCGCACCAAACATCTGACGCATGCGATCGGTTTGCTCGCGTTGTGCGGCATCAAGTTCAGGCTGCGTGATTTCCTTGCCATCTACTTTGGCAACGGTATCGCGCGCATCTCCCATGCTGGTGTAGCTCTCAAGACCAAAGAATGCAAAGGAGGGAAAGATGATGAGCAGCAAAAGCAGCATCATCAGGCGCTGGTGGGAACGGATATATTCAAACATGACTAACCAATCACGGATAAAACACGATGCGTACGTTGCATGTAAAAAAAGGCGAACTCTCGTTCGCCTTTTCTTTTTCTTGGCGGAGTGGACGGGGCTCGAACCCGCGACCCCCGGCGTGACAGGCCGGTATTCTAACCAGCTGAACTACCACTCCTGACTACTTGAAGATTCCTTGCGAGCCTGACGGAGCGTTGGTGGTGGGTGCTGAGAGGCTCGAACTCCCGACCTACGCCTTGTAAGGGCGCCGCTCTACCAACTGAGCTAAGCACCCAAGCGCTTGACCCGTCAAACATACAGCGTTGTCACCACGCCGCAAAGAACAAAGATTTTACAACAGGACCGCGTAATTTGCACTACGCAATTCTTATCAGTTGACGGCGTCTTTCAGTGCCTTGCCTGGTTTGAACTTAGGCACTTTAGCCGATTTGATTTTGATCGCTTCGCCGGTACGTGGATTACGGCCGGTACGTGCAGCACGTTTGCCAACCGAGAAAGTACCGAAACCAACGAGGGTCACGGTGCCGTTCTTTTTCAACGTGGTCTTGACTGCACCAATGATGGAGTCAAGTGCACGCGTTGCGGCAGCTTTGGAAATATCGGCGGAACCAGCAATGTGGTCGATCAATTCGGTTTTGTTCACTTACGTCCCCTCACAAAGGTTGAATGCCGCACATCGCCAAACCAATCTGGAATCACGATCGTGCGGTGGCAGCAAAATCTGCAGCAAGTATTAAACAAGCGGCAACGCCATGTGTCAAGCGCTTTACCCAAGATTCCCCTCTGGAAAACTGCATGTTTGCGCTTGTTTGCGGATCAGAAAACATGCATTCCAGCGCAGTAGACGAAAAAAAAGCGCTCCGAAGAGCGCTTTTAGCGACATATCACTTTAGTGTTTGACTTGTGAAGACTCTGTCGATTCTGCAGGCTTGGCAACGGCATTATCAATCGCTGCAATCTCTTCGTCCGACAATGGTTCCGGCGCACGCTCCAATGCAATCTCAAGCACTTTATCGATCCATCTTACTGGCACGATCTCGAGCTTGTTCTTCACATTGTCTGGAATCTCCGCAAGATCCTTCACGTTCTGTTCAGGAATCAAGACCGTTTTGATGCCGCCACGATGCGCTGCCAACAGCTTCTCTTTCAAGCCGCCAATTGGCAATACTTCGCCACGCAAGGTGATTTCACCAGTCATGGCAACATCGGCACGAACAGGAATACCGGTGAAGACCGACACCATCGCCAGAGTCATCGCGATACCTGCGGACGGGCCGTCTTTGGGTGTCGCCCCTTCCGGAACGTGAATGTGGATGTCACTCTTCTCGAACACGTCAGGTTTGATGCCGAGCTTCCTCGCGCGACTGCGTACAACCGTACGTGCCGCCTCGATCGACTCTTTCATCACATCGCCCAAGGTACCGGTACGAATGACACCACCCTTACCCGGCATGCTCATCGATTCGATGGTCAGCAGATCGCCACCCACTTCCGTCCATGCGAGACCAACGACTTGACCGATCTGATTTTCTTTCTCGGCCACACCGAAGTCGAACAGACGGACACCGAGAAACTTGTCGATGTTCTTTGGTGTAACGCTGATCTTGCGATCCTGCTTTTTCAACAGCAGCATCTTGACGACCTTGCGGCAGATTTTCGAAATCTCGCGCTCGAGCGAACGTACACCTGCTTCACGCGTGTAATAACGAATGATGTCGCGGATCGCTGCTTCGCTGACGCTGATCTCATCTTCTTTCAGACCGTTGTTCTTGATCTGCTTCGGCAACAGATAACGCTGGGCGATATTGGTCTTTTCATCTTCCGTGTAACCGGACAGGCGAATGACTTCCATACGATCCAGCAATGCCGGTGGAATGTTGTACGAGTTTGATGTCGCAACAAACATCACATCCGACAAATCGAAATCGACTTCGACATAGTGATCAGAGAACGTGTGGTTCTGTTCAGGATCAAGAACCTCCAGCAATGCCGATGAAGGATCGCCGCGGAAGTCCATGCCCAGCTTATCGATCTCATCAAGCAGGAACAATGGATTGCGCACGCCAGTCTTCGACAGGCTTTGCAGAATCTTGCCTGGCATCGAGCCGATGTAGGTTCGACGGTGGCCGCGGATTTCTGCTTCATCGCGCACACCACCTAATGCCATACGAACGAATTTACGGTTCGTTGCCTTGGCAATCGACTGACCCAGCGAAGTCTTACCCACACCTGGAGGCCCGAGGAAGCACAGGATCGGCGCTTTCACTTTATCAACGCGCTGTTGCACAGCAAGATACTCGAGAATGCGTTCCTTGACCTTTTCAAGGCCGTAATGATCCGCGTCGAGCACTTTTTCGGCATTTGCCAGATCATTGTTGACCTTGGATTTTTTCTTCCATGGCAAACCGAGCAAGGTGTCGATGTAATTGCGCACAACAGTCGCCTCGGCAGACATGGGCGACATGAGCTTGAGCTTTTTGAGCTCGCTCTGTACTTTTGCCAATGCCTCTTTTGGCATTTTGGCTGCGATGATTTTCTTCTCGAGTTCTTCGAGATCGGCACCATCTTCGCCCTCGCCCAGTTCCTTCTGAATCGCTTTAACTTGCTCGTTCAGATAGTACTCGCGCTGCGATTTTTCCATCTGGCGTTTGACGCGCCCACGAATACGCTTCTCGACTTGCAGAATGTCGAGTTCGCCTTCGAGTTGTCCCAGCAGATGCTCATAACGCTTGGCGACATCAAAGATTTCCAGAATGACCTGCTTCTGCTCGAGTTTGAGCGGCAAGTGAGCAGCAATGGTGTCCGCCAGGCGACCTGCATCATCGATGCCAGCCAGCGAAGTCAGGATTTCTGGCGGAATCTTCTTGTTGAGTTTGACGTACTGATCAAACTGCTGAACAATCGCGCGGCGCATTGCTTCCACTTCCGACTCATCGCCGGCTTCGGATTCGATTGGCGTCAGATCAGCGACGAAATGCGTTTCGAGTTCACTGATGTGATGGATGCGTGCACGCTGCGCGCCCTCGACCAGCACCTTGACGGTGCCGTCCGGCAGCTTCAGCATTTGCAGAATATTGGCAACGCAACCGATCTCGTAAATGTCGGATGCGGATGGTTCGTCCTTGGCAGCCGCCTTCTGAGCAGCAAGCATGATGCTCTTGCCTTGTTCCATGGCCGCTTCAAGCGCCTTGATGGATTTGGGACGACCGACAAAAAGCGGAATCACCATGTGCGGGAAGACAACGACATCCCGCAGAGGCAATAACGGCAATTGAGTTTGTTCGAGTGAAGTAGTAGTCGTCATGGCGAGCCTTATCGTTAAACGTGTTGATGATGTTGGCGCTAATGGCCAAAACACAAGCCCGAACAGCAAACAAAAACGCAATTTAGCCAACAAAAAAGCCACCTACGAAGGGAAATCTTCGAAGTGGCTCTACGATGGAAGCCTGAATTGTGTCCTGCTGAATTTATTGTACTGCTTTTCAAAAAAAAACAGGCCTTTTTGGCCTGTTTTTCATGATTTCCATACGATTTATACGGATATTTGTTCGTTTCTTATCATTTCGACCCAGAAACCTTCGGTTGCTCGTGATAAATCAGCAGAGGTTTGGCGCCATTGGTAATCGTGCCTTCATCAATGACAACCTTCGCAACATCTTGCTCACTTGGCAACTCGAACATCACGTCGAGCAGAGCATGTTCAAGAATGGAACGAAGACCACGTGCACCCGTCTTGCGCGCAATCGCTTTTTTGGCAATGGCCTGCAAGGCTGCAGGACGAATCTCAAGTTCTGCACCTTCCATTTGCAAGAGCTTCGTGTACTGCTTGATCAGCGCATTCTTCGGCTCAACCAGAATCTGAATCAGCGCGTCCTCGTTGAGTTCACGCAGCGTAGCGATCACAGGCAGACGACCAACCAATTCGGGAATCAGACCAAACTTGACCAGATCTTCCGGTTCGGTATCCATCATCACCGCGCTGGTTGAGCGCTCTTCCCGGCTTTTCACGCTTGCCGAGAAGCCAATGCCGCTCTTTTCCGAACGTTCCGAAATGATCTTGGCCAAGCCATCAAACGCGCCGCCACAAATAAACAGAATATTCGTGGTATCGATCTGCACAAAATCCTGATTCGGATGCTTACGGCCGCCTTGCGGTGGCACGGAAGCCATCGTGCCTTCGATCAGCTTGAGCAAGGCCTGCTGCACACCTTCACCCGAGACGTCACGGGTAATCGAGGGGTTGTCGGATTTACGCGAAATCTTGTCGATTTCATCGATATAAACAATCCCCTTCTGCGCCTTCTCAACTTCATAGTTGCAGCTCTGCAGAAGCTTTTGAATGATGTTTTCAACGTCCTCGCCGACATAACCCGCTTCGGTCAGGGTGGTTGCATCAGCGATCACGAATGGCACGTCCAGGGTACGTGCAAGCGTTTGCGCCAACAGGGTTTTACCGGAACCGGTCGGGCCAACAAGCAGAATATTGCTCTTGGCCAATTCGACATCGTCCTTTTTACCCAGATGCTTAAGACGTTTGTAATGGTTATAGACCGCAACAGAAAGAATACGCTTGGCGGATTGCTGCCCGATCACGTATTGATCCAGCAATTCACACAACTCCAGCGGTGTCGGCAGATCACTACGCGGCGAACCGCCAACCGTTTCCACGCTGGCTGCTTCATCGCGGATGATATCGTTACAGAGGTCAATGCACTCGTCGCAGATGAACACCGAAGGACCGGCGATCAATTTCTTCACCTCGTGCTGACTCTTGCCGCAGAACGAGCAGTAAAGCAGTTTCTCGCCGCTTGAAGATTTTTTGTCTGACATGGTGCGCGTTTCTCTGGTTAAGTATGGCTTTGATATTACCTGCGAATTGGAAATTCGTCACGCAGGCATCCGTTTGAATAATAGCAACATCCAAATAAAAACGCCCGAACGTTACCGTCCGGGCGTCTTGTCAAGGCAAACCGGATTTATTCGCGGTGTGTCAATACCGCATCAATCAAACCGTAGCTGACGGCCGCTTCAGCAGACATGAAATTGTCGCGATCCGTGTCTTTTGCAATCTCTTCGACCGATTTACCGGTACGTTCCGCGAGAATGCCGTTCAAACGCTCACGAAGATACAAAATTTCACGTGCCTGAATTTCGATGTCGGAAGCCTGACCTTGTGCACCACCCAAAGGCTGGTGAATCATGATGCGCGAGTTCGGCAGCGAAAAACGCTTGCCTTTTTCACCGGCAGCCAGCAGGAAAGCACCCATCGATGCCGCCAGACCGGTACACAGCGTCGAGACATTCGGCTTGATGAACTGCATGGTGTCATAAATCGCCATTCCGGCCGAAACCGAGCCGCCTGGCGAGTTAATGTACAGCGAAATATCCTTGTCCGGATTCTCGCTTTCAAGGAACAGCAACTGCGCGACGATCAGATTGGCCATCTGGTCATTGACCGGCCCAACCAGAAAAATAATGCGTTCCTTCAACAATCTGGAATAGATGTCATAGGCGCGCTCGCCGCGACCGCTCTGCTCGACCACCATTGGAACCATACCGAGCATATCGGTATCGAGAGCGGAAGTACGAATCATGCTAGTAGTCATTGTGCTTTCCTCAGGAGACGCACAAGGGTGATTAACCCTGTGGTGCGTTATTGCTCATCAATTCGTCGAAGGCAACCGACTTCTCGGCAACCTTGGCTTTGCCAAGCACGTAATTGACGACGTTTTCTTCCAATACAAGAGCTTCCACCTCAGCCAGACGGCTGCGATCGCTGAAATAGTACTTCAGAACTTGCTGCGGGTCTTCGTAGCTTTGCGCAAATTCCTCAACCTGCGCCTTGACCTGTTCTGGCTTGGCTTGCAGTTCATTGGCTTTCACGACTTCCGCCAGGATCAGGCCCAGACGAACGCGACGCTCCGCTTGTTCGGTGAACAACTCACGTGGGAAAGGCGTGTCGGAAACTTTCATGCCGCGTTGCTGCATGTCCTGACGGGTCATTTCCATCAAGCGCTCGACGTCCTGATCGATCAGCGCTTTCGGCACATCCAGTTCGCTGATCTTGATCAACGCATCCATGACGCTTTCTTTGGTACGGGCTTTGACGCGATTGCTGACTTCGCGTTGCAAATTGACCTTGATGTCTTCGCGCATTTTGCCCAGATCGCCGTCTGGAATACCGAGCGACTTGGCAAATTCCGCATCAACTTCCGGCAGGTGTGCCCACTCGATCTGCTTCAGGGTAATCGTGAATTCAGCCGTTTTGCCAGCGACGTCCGCACCGTGGTAATCAGCCGGGAACGACAACGGAAAGGTTTTGGATTCGCCCACTTTCAAACCGATGGTGCCGGCTTCAAATTCAGCCAGCATGCGGCCTTCGCCCAATACAAATGCGTAGTCGTCCGCTTTACCGCCCTGGAATTCAACGCCATCGATCGTACCAACGAAATCGATCGTCACACGATCGCCATTCTGCGCGGTCAGATCGGAACCACCATCGCCGTGCGCGCTCTGCTCGCCTTTGACGTGGTAATGCACACGCTGCTTGCGCAGGATGTCGATGGTCTTGTCGATTTCGGCGTCGCTGACTTCTGCAACGGTTTTCTCAACATCGGCTGTTGCCAGGTCGCCGACCTTGATTTCCGGATAGATTTCAAACGTCGCGTTGAATGCGACGGTGCCTTCAGCCACGTCATCCGACTTGGGCTCGATACGCGGGAAGCCTGCGACACGCAGGTTGTTTTCGGTAGCCGCATCGTTGAATGCCTTGCCGACTTTGTCATTCAGCACATCGTTTTCGATTTGGTAGCCGTATTGTGCAGCAACCATTTTCATCGGCACTTTGCCTGGGCGGAAACCAGGTGCCTTGGCCTTGCGTGCTTGCACCTTGAGGCGTTTTTCGACTTCAGCCTGAATATCGGCGGTCGGCACGGTGATCGTGATACGGCGTTCGAGTTTGTCCAGAGTTTCGACTGCAGTTGCCATGTGTTTTGTCCAAAAAATAAAGAATTCTGTGGTGCGAGGAGGGGGACTCGAACCCCCACACCATTGCTGGCGTCAGGACCTAAACCTGGTGCGTCTACCAATTTCGCCATCCTCGCAGGATGTGCTTGCAGCGTTATAAAAAGCAAAAGGCGACCGCGAAGTGAAAATGGGGTCGCCCGGACTACTTTTTGATCGGCTGCTCGACTTCAGCCCGCGATTTTAACGGATTTTGCCTATCTTGCGCTTATTTTTGACAACTTGACCATGATGCCTGTCCCTGCCATGACGAAATTGCAAGCGTGCCGCCATTTTCATTTACCATGCGTACTCGATCATCCGAGCTTTCTTTCCACCGCCGCCCGGCAGCCCTGCCTTCCCATGTCCGTTGATCACTACGAAAATTTTCCCGTCGCATCCATTCTTCTTCCCGCAAGATTACGTGCACCGGTACAAGTCATCTATGCCTTTGCCCGCAGCGCAGACGATCTGGCCGATGAAGGTGACGCATCGCCTGCGGAACGCCTGCAAGCGCTCGACGCCTATCAACAAGAGTTGAGACGCATTGCGGAAGGAAGAACGCCGGAAACAAGGCTATTCCGGGATCTGGCTGCTGTTATTGCGGATTACCGGTTACCTTTGCAACCCTTTCACGATCTGCTATCTGCGTTTAGCCAGGATGTCGTGACAACGCGTTACGAGAGCTATCCACGTTTGCTTGATTACTGCCGCCGTTCCGCCGATCCGGTTGGCATCCTGATGCTTCATCTTTATGGTGCAGCGACAGAAGATAACCTCCGTGACTCGCATGCGATTTGCTCCGCCTTGCAGCTAACCAACTTCTGGCAGGATGTGGCGATCGACTGGGCCAAGGCACGTATTTATCTGCCAAACGACGATCGCATGCAATTTGGGGTCAGCGAACAGCAGATTGCAGCGCGAACCACGGATGCCGCTTGGCAAAAGCTGATGCGCTTTGAAGTGGATCGCGCACGCGCTCTGCTCCTTTCGGGTGCCCCGCTCGCAACCCGATTACCGGGACGCGTTGGCTGGGAACTGCGACTTGTCGTGCAAGGCGGGTTGCGTATCCTGGAAAAAATTGAAGCCGTCGATTACGACGTTTTTCATCGCCGCCCTACACTAGGCAAGCTTGACTGGTTTCTATTGGCCGCGCGCGCATGGCGTATGCGTCGATATTAATGTCGTCTCGCCTTTACTTTATTTGTCCTGCGCGACGTAGTCGGCTAGCATAGCGGATTGTTTTCGCCCGAAGCGCGTCCATCTTATGTCACCTGACGAATACTGCCAGCAAAAAGCAGCCCAAAGCGGTTCGAGCTTTTATTACAGCTTCCTGTTTCTTTCTCCGGAGAGACGCCGTGCCATCACGGCACTCTACGCATTTTGTCGCGAAGTTGATGACACGGTCGATGAGTGCACGGATGTGTCCATTGCGCGCGCCAAACTGGCTTGGTGGCGCACAGAAATCGGCACCATGGTCAACGGCACGCCCACGCATCCTGTCACCAAGGCTTTGCAACCTCATCTAGACGTCTATTCACTGGAAGTGACCCATCTGCTGGCGATCATTGATGGCATGGAAATGGATCTGGACCAGACACGCTATCTGGACTTCGCCGGCCTGCGCAAATATTGCTGGCATGTCGCCAGTGTGGTCGGGATTCTTTCCGCCAAGATTTTTGGTGTAACCAACATCCGCACGCTTGAATACGCAGAAAAACTGGGACTCGCATTTCAACTCACCAACATCATCCGTGACGTGGGTGAAGACGCACGCAAGGGTCGCATCTATCTGCCCATCAATGAGTTGCAGCAATTCAATGTAACAGCGGCCGATATTCTCAATGCGCGCCATACCGAAGATTTTGAAAAGCTGATGCAGTTTCAAGCCGAGCGTGCACAACACTGCTATGACGAGGCCCTGTCGATTCTGCCCAAAGAGGATCGCCGCGCACAGCGTCCGGGCCTGATCATGGCATCGATCTATCGCGCCTTGCTCAACGAAATTCAGCGCGATGGATTCCATGTGTTGAATCAACGCATCTCGCTGACGCCTATCCGCAAACTGTGGCTGGCGTGGATCACCTACATCCGCGGTTGATGATGGTGTCTGCTGCCCTCGCTGCATGAAAACGCATACATCGATTGCAGTAATTGGCGGTGGCTGGGCTGGTTGCACCGCTGCCGTGGAACTCGCCGATGCCGGCTTTCACATCACCTTGTTCGAATCATCACGCACGCTGGGTGGACGCGCCCGCGCTGTCAGCATCCATGACCAGCTTCTCGACAACGGCCAGCATATTCTGCTCGGTGCTTATGCCGACACCCTCGCTCAGCTGCGCAAAGTCGGCGTCGATCCCGAATCTGCCCTGCTTCGTCTGCCCTTGCAAATGCGTTACCCGGCAGGATGCGACGGCATGGATTTCCTTGCGCCGCGTTTACCTGCGCCGCTGCACATGCTGGTTGCCCTGTTCCGCGCAAGCGGCCTGGCGCGCGATGACAAAATGGCGCTGGCACGCTTCAGCACCAGCGCACGCTGGATGGACTGGCAGCTCAACGAAGACTGTGACGTCCTCACCTTGCTGGAACGTTTTGATCAGACCGAGCGCCTGATCAGATTGCTATGGCGCCCATTGTGTATTGCCGCTATCAATACACCGATCGAGCAAGCATCGGCGCAAGTATTCCTCAACGTGCTACGCGACAGCCTGGGTGCCAAAAAACGTACCGCATCGGACATGCTGCTGCCACGCATCGATCTGAGCAGTCTGTATCCGGAACGCGCCGCGGCATACGTGCAAAATCTGGGCGGCAAGGTCACCACCGCTTGCAGCATCAAAAACATCCAGAAGACAGACGATGGATGGGCACTACAAAAAAGTATCGGCGAGACACAAACGTTCGATGGGATCGTACTCGCCACCTCGCCTTCGATCGCGTCTGGGTTGCTGCAATCGATCGACGATATCCCCATTCCGGCAATGACGTTTGAACCCATTACAACCTGTTATTTGCAGTACACGGAAGAGACAAGCCTCGCGCAACCTATGTTTGCCTTGCTCGATGATCCAGCCATCGGCCATTGGGGCCAGTTTGTTTTTGATCGCGGCCAACTGCAGGATGACAACAAAGGCCTGTTGGCTGTCGTCATCAGCACGGCGAACGCCGCGACCGACCTGACACATAGCGAATTAATACAGGCAGTTGCCGCACAGCTTGCCGACGCGCTGCAGCAACCACAACTGGCACAGCCACTCTGGGGACAGGTCATCACGGAAAAACGCGCCACGTTCTCCTGTACACCATCGCTGCAACGTGCTGAGGAAAAAACAGCGTATGCAAGCTTTGCACTTGCAGGTGATTACTTGAACGGCCCTTACCCGGCGACGATTGAATCTGCAGTGCGCAGCGGCAAAAAAGCTGCGGCATTACTGACCAAGCATTTCGCCTGAGCATCGCCGCCAAACGAAATGAATGACCTTATTCAAATTCTCGAATGCGGTTGATCGCCTCGTCAATACGTTCGACACCCACGACTTTCAAGCCTTCGATTTTCTGTTTGGGCGCATTTGATTTGGGAATCAGCGCGAGAGAAAAGCCCAGCTTGGCTGCCTCGCGCAAACGCTCCTGACCACGTGGTGCAGGACGAATTTCACCCGCCAGACCAACCTCGCCAAAGACCACCAGACCGCGTGGTAACGGCTTACTGCGCATCGACGACTGAATCGCCAGCAGAACGGCAAGATCAGCTGCCGGCTCGGTTATCTTGACGCCACCCACCGCGTTGATGAACACATCCTGATCATAGGCCGCGACACCTGCATGTCGATGCATGACCGCCAATAGCATTGCCAGACGATTCTGTTCCAGACCAACGGATAAGCGTCTTGCGTTTGGCAAAGGCGAAGAATCGACCAGCGCCTGAATTTCGACCAGAAGCGGCCGTGTTCCTTCCTGCGTGACTATCACGCAGGAACCGGGAACAGGATTGTCATGCTGCGACAAAAACAGTGCAGAAGGATTGGAAACTCCCTTCAATCCTTTTTCTGTCATCGCAAACACACCGAGTTCGTTGACGGCACCAAAACGATTCTTGATCGCCCGTACCAGACGGAAACTGGAATGGGTATCGCCTTCAAAGTACAGAACGGTATCCACGATATGCTCCAGCACACGTGGTCCGGCCAGCGCCCCTTCCTTGGTCACATGACCGACCATGATGATCGTCACGCCACTTTGTTTCGCCACACGCGTCAATTGCGCTGCGCATTCGCGCACCTGCGCCACCGAGCCTGGTGCCGAACTCAAGGCGTCGGAATACATGGTCTGGATCGAGTCGATCACGGCAACATCTGGCTTGTGCTCGGCGAGCGTTCCCAGGATTTTTTCCAGTTGAATCTCTGCCTGCAGCTTGAGCTCTTTGGCATCCACAGCCAGACGTTTGGCTCGCAGGGCAATCTGTGCGCCGGACTCTTCACCGCTGACATAGAGCACCTTCTTCAGTTTGGAAAGATTTGCCAGTGCCTGCAGCAGCAAGGTCGACTTGCCAATACCTGGATCGCCACCGATCAGGACGACGCCGCCAGATACAAGCCCTCCGCCCAGTACGCGATCAAACTCTTCAATGCCCGTACCAAATCTCGGCACATCAATGGCTTCAATGTCAGCCAGACTCAGCACGGGCGCACTTTGTGCCAGCCCCTGATGTTGATTGGAAAAACGATTGTTGGCACCTGTCTCGATCACGGTTTCCACCAGCGTGTTCCAGGCTGAGCACGCCGGACATTGGCCCGTCCACTTACTCGTGACACCACCGCATTCCGTGCAGGTGTAATTCGTTTTAACCTTGGCCATGCTCTGTTTTCTTATCCGTTTACTTCAATCATGCGAACACGTGGTGCTACCGCACACATAAGCTCATATCCAACCGTACCGGCGGCACTGGCAACGTCATCGATTGGCAAGCCGTCCCCCCACAAGGTCACGCTGCTGCCAACTTTCGCGTTCTGCAGGTGTGTCAAATCGACCGTAATCATATCCATCGAGACGCGCCCCACCATACGTGTCTTGATGCCATCCACGAGAACAGGCGTGCCGGTTGGTGCGTGGCGTGGATAACCGTCGGCATAACCACATGCAACAACGCCAATAGTCATCGGGCTTTCCGCAACAAAGCGGCTGCCGTAGCCAACCGCGTCACCCCGGGCGATATGCTGGATACCAATGATTTCGCTGCGTAACGTCATCGCCGGTTGCAAACCAAAGGAGGCAGCGGTTTGCGGTGACGGCGTCGCACCGTATAACATGATGCCGGGGCGTACCCAGTCCGCCGCGCAATCGGCATGCAATAAATCAGCTGCCGAATTGGACAGGCAACGCTCGCCCTCCAAACCTTGCGTTGCCATCTGAAAACGATGCATCTGCTCGCTCAATGGCAAGGCAGGATTGAATGCATCATCGGCATTGGCAAAATGCGTAAGAAAAGAGATATTGCGAACATACGGCAAGGAACGCAGTCTTTCATACACATCGCGGCAAATTGCCGGAATGAAGCCCAAACGATTCATTCCGGAATTGATTTTCAGGTGTACATCGACCTGCTCAGCCAGCTCAGCGCGCTCCAGCAGTACCAGCTGTTCCATCGAATGCACGACAATATCGATGTGATGGGCGGCGGCGGCATGCAGGTCTGCAGCGTCGAAGCAACCTTCCAGCAACAGGATACGCTTGCTCCAGCCTAATTCACGCAGGGCAAGCGCCGCCTCGGGCTCAATCAGCCCCAGGCCATCTGCCTTGGAAAACCCGCGTATCGCGCGTTCCAGGCCATGTCCGTAGGCATTGGCTTTGACGATCGCCCAGATCTTTGCGTGGGGCGCATGTGCCTTTGCAACGTCGAGATTATGTTGGAGTGCAGCGATATCGACAGTGGCAACAAGCGGTCTTGGCATGGATTAATCAAAAACGTAGTCAATCAGTCAAGCGTGTATTTTACCGGACACGCCGCTGGCTCGCGGCAACGGTTGTCATATTTCGCCTACCCTTTATATGGTATAAAGCAGAACAGAGACAAAGCTTAAAAATAAGATCGATCCAATGAATCGCGGTTTTTACACCATCATGGCGGCGCAGTTTTTTTCTTCGCTCGCCGACAATGCTCTCCTCATAGCGGCAATCGCCTTATTAACGGTCATGGAGTCACCGGAATGGATGACGCCATTACTGAAGCTTTTCTTCGTCCTTTCCTATGTGCTGCTCGCCGCTTTTGTGGGCGCTTTTGCTGATGCTCTGCCCAAAGGTCGTGTCATGTTCATCACGAACCTGATCAAGATCGCCGGCTGCACCATGATGTTCTTCCATGTTCACCCTTTGCTGGCTTACGCAGTGGTGGGTTTTGGCGCGGCTGCCTATTCGCCCGCCAAATACGGCATCCTGACCGAACTACTGCCCGCTGAAAAACTGGTTGCCGCCAACGGCTGGATTGAAGGCCTGACCGTTTCATCGATCATTCTCGGCACTGTCATGGGGGGCGCCCTCGTCAATCCCAAGGTCGCTGCCTACTTGTTGTCCTTTGACGGCTTTCACATGATCGGCATTGATACGCCGGCAGAAGCGGCGCTATGCATCATTTCGCTTGCGTATGTACTGGCAGCGCTTTTCAATCTGAAGATTCCGGACACCGGCGCACGTTATGCACATCAGGAACGCAATCCGATCAAGTTGATTGTCGATTTCGCAGGCTGCTTCAAGACGCTCTGGAAAGATCGTTTAGGCCAGATCTCGCTGGCTGTGACTACGCTGTTCTGGGGTGCCGGCGCAACCTTGCAATTCATTGTGCTGAAGTGGGCAGAAAGCTCACTCGGCATGCCGCTCGACAAGGCTGCAATCTTGCAAGGTATCGTCGCTGTTGGCGTTGCACTTGGCGCCGTCGCTGCCGCCCGCTTCGTGCCGTTGAAAAAATCGCTGACTGTCATGCCGCTCGGCGTCATCATGGGATTCGTGGTTTTGGCCATGACCATGGTCGACTCGATCTGGTATGCATATCCACTGCTCGTCATCATCGGTGCGCTGTCCGGCTACTTCGTCGTGCCGATGAACGCCTTGCTGCAACATCGTGGCCACGTTCTGATGAGCGCAGGTCACTCCATTGCGGTACAGAATTTCAACGAAAATCTGTCTGTGCTGACGATGCTGATGATCTATGCCCTGATGGTGAAGATCGATCTCAACATCAATATCGTGATCGGCATGTTTGGCCTGTTTGTTTCCGGCATCATGTATCTGATCATGCGCAGACATGCGGCAAACCAACGTCAGCATGACTCGCTCTCACTGATCGGCGAAGCAAAGCATTGATCTCAGCTCTGCTGGCGACTTAGTCCAATGCGTTGACCGGCGCGTGTGCGCCAGTCGTCCGGCACAATAAAACCTCGCTCGACTTCCAGCGCTTCGTTCCCCCTGACTTCCATAAGGGCGACCATCACCGGCATCGTCTCATCGATGAAATGTGCCTGCAGCATGTCTGCCAATGCGTCGGCTGACAGCACATGATCCAATGACATCCGTGCTGGTGCCAGCCAGGCCAGCCTGTGAAGAACGGCAAAACGCATGCTATCAATATCAGCTCTCGCAAACAAATCGGAACTCGTGGCCCAGAATCCACGGCAATGAGCTGCATTCAATCCGTCCAAAGTCTGCTCGGAATCCCCATCCTTGTAGAACAACCAGCCTTTGACCAATGCCTGTGCTGTTGCAACAGGCTCGGGTAATAAGGCTTGCGCGGCAGGATGCCGTGAAAGATGCAATTGGCGCGCAAAGATCTTGTTCATTTTTGCACCGAGCGTATCCGCCAGATTCGGACCGACAAAGTAATCGGCATCGTGACCGGCTCCGCTGGATTCCAGCAGATAAAATTTGGTCGCAAACTCCCAATGCACCAGCGCATCGTTCAACCGTAGCAGAAAATCGAACTCGCCTATCGTGCTATTTTTATCCGCACGTACCTGCAAACCATGCTGAACCAGCAGGCCTTCCTCACGCAGGTAGAACGCCATCAGTGCTTCTGCATAACGGCCCAATCTGGTGAAAGGGTTGATTTCGAGAGAAGCCAGCAATGGTGCCGGCTGTTGATCAAGTGCAGTGAGAAACGTATTGATATCCCGCGAGCCGGTTACCTGATTGAGCGTTGCAATCTGCCCATGCCATTGACTGGCATCCTGATCAAGTAAATCTGGTGCATCGAGCAACCACGCCAGACTGCGTACATGCGGATGAGTGAGATGACTCCAGCGCTGATGGAATTCACGTTGGAAATTGTGCGAAACAAACACGCTAGTCAGCTGTTTCGAAAGAACGCATTGCCAGGCACAGGTCGGCCCACGTCTTTCCCTTGTCAGCAAGGTTTCGCAAGAGATAGGCAGGATGATAGGTAACGATCACCGGCTTGTCACCGTAGCGATGCACCGATCCGCGCAGACGGCTGACAGGCGTTGCCGGATCCAGCTTTAATAATGACAGTGCGGCCGTCTTGCCCAGTGCAACGATGACCGTCGGATCGATCAGGGCAATCTGCCGTTCGAGGTACGGCATGCAAGCCGTCGCTTCATCCAGTGCAGGTGGACGATCTTTGCGGTTGCCATCAGTCGGACGGCATTTGACGATATTTGCGATGTAGGTGTTCTCGCCACGCTTAAGCCCCATCGCTCCCATCATGTTATCGAGCAGCTTGCCCGCCGGGCCGACAAATGGCTCACCCTGAATATCTTCATTCCGACCCGGGCCCTCGCCGACAAACAACCAGCGCGCCTTCTGGTCTCCCGTGCCAAAAACAGTCTGTGTACGACTATGACACAGGGTACATTGCCGGCATCCACTCACGGCAGATTGCAGTTGCAGCCAATCCATGTGCTGTACAGAGGCATCGACCGAAACGCGTGGCGTAACCTGAACGGATTGCTCTTGTACCGCGTCGGCGGTCGGGATCAATGCCGTCGCCGGCACGCTCGGCACAGGCTGAACCTGTTCCAAAGCGGGCGCTTCTTGAAACTCGCTCACGGTGCCCGAAACGATATCGCGTCGGGACCAGATCGGCCCCAAGCCCATTTCCTGCAGGAAAGCAAAACGGCGTGCGGGATCCGTCATAGCATCAGCTTCATGACGATTGCATCTTCGCGCGTGTTATTCGGTGCCGGATAATACCCTTTGCGGATTCCGATACGGTCAAAACCATAACGCACATAAATCTTGGCCGCACGCTCATTGGAAGGACGCACTTCCAGCAACATCGACTCCAGTTTGTTATCGACGGCGATTGAACGCGCTTTGTCCAGCAACAGCAAACCGATACCTTTTCCCTGCAAATTGCGATGCACGCTGATATTCAGCAAATGCGCATCATCCACCAGCAGCATCAACAGAAAATAGCCATACATTGTGCCGCGACCATCACGCAGCACCCAGGTTTCATACTCACTGCGGATGGAATCCACAAAATTGCCATGTGTCCACGGGAAAGGGTACAAGTCATTTTCAATCGCCAGCACATCATCGATATCCGACAGCTGCATACGATAGAAGAAGAGCCCATGTGCCGAAGCCGGCTCGTGCAAGCGGATAGGACTTGGAACAGAACTCATGCTGCCGTACGCTCCGCTTTTTCCTGCCGCTCCCGTGTTGTAAGTGCCACCTTATTACGCAGATACAACGGCTCGGCATGTGCAGCATCAACAATCTGCCCATTTGCAAAAGCGCGAGCTCCCAGCACAGCAAGCTGGGCTGCGTGCGGCATCAGATCCTGCCAGACGGGCGAGTAATAAGGCTTATCCTTGAAGTCTGCGGCATAAGCGCGCAATCCATTGCCACATGCAGTCACCTCACGCACCGGAATCACATCAGATGGCGCAGACAAAGTCGGCGGCACAACGATCTGCCATTCCTGCTCGTACCGGTATTGCGCCCAGTAGACCTCGCCCATACGTGCATCCATCACGGCCAGCACATCCGATGCACCGCTCTTCTCCCGGCAAGCATGCGCCAGCGCCAGCAAGGTCACCAGAGGAATTACCGGACGCTGCGCACCAAACGCCAAACCTTGTGCAATCCCGCATGCGGTGCGCACACCCGTGAACGAACCGGGCCCTGCGCCATAGGCGATCGCATCACAATCCTTGAGCGTAATGTGCGCCTCTTGCAGCAAGCTCTGCACCATGGGCAAAATCGTCTGCGAATGCGTCGTCACGCCATCCACTTCACGAAAAATAAGCGTATCGCGGTGCAAAAGTGCTGCCGAGGCGCGTTCTGCAGAGGTTTCGATGGCGAGAATCGTAGACATAAGTCGTATTTTACCGTGTGCCGCCAGGCTTCGTAATGCCAGTCCACGCCTTATTTGCAATTCGCACGCTGAACAACAAGCAGCTAAAATAGCGGCATGCCAAGCCTCATTCTTGAAGAAAACAATCGCAACGATCTGCTGCAAAAGATGCGCGATGACACGTGGGTCGTTGCCTGTCTGTGTGCAGCATGGTGCGATGTCTGCACCTCTTACCGTGCCGGCTTTGATGCACTTGCCAGCGAACATGCGGACAAGCTGTTCGTCTGGATCGATATCGAGGATCGTGCCGATTTGATCGGTGATTTTGATGTCGAGAATTTCCCGACCATTTTGATACAGCGCGGTGACGAAGTAGCCTTTTACGGCACGACGCTGCCAGATCCACGTATTGCACTGCGTCTTCTCAATGCACATGCAGACAGCACGGCAGAACAACGCGCCGCACAATCGGTCAGCAATCCGGACTATCGGGCATGGCAGGAAGAACGTAATCTGCGACGCACGTTATCTGCCTGAGAACAGGCGACCAGAAACAAAAAAGCCCCGGCATGCCGGGGCTTTTGCTTTGAATTCGATTCAGCTTAGATTGCTTGAATGTTCGAAGCTTGTTTGCCTTTAGGACCCGAAGTCACTTCAAAGGAAACACGTTGGTTCTCTTGCAGAGATTTGAAGCCGGTCGACTGAATTGCCGAGAAGTGTGCGAACAGATCTTCGCCGCCTTCGTCAGGGGTGATAAAGCCGAAACCCTTCGAATCATTGAACCATTTTACGATGCCAGTTGCCATTACTATTCCTAATTTCAGTTAAATGGGCTTACGCCCGTGGATCGTTTCAACCAAGATAGAAATGACAGACATACTGCACCACCAACTCGAATCTCCACGATAGCTGATTATAACCGGATAAAAATAAAAAAGTTAAATTTCCGTTTAGCTTCTCGTGCCGTTGTTATTCACCAAAGAATCGGTACTAAAACGGTGCATTACTGTTGCCAAACGCAACACACATGTCTGATTGTCATTTGACAGGCTGCTCTGCCGCCCGCTCCGCCTTGCGACGTGCCACTTCCTTCTGACGCTCTTCCGACTCTCGGACCTTTTCTTCGTAGCGTTCCACATTCTGTGCGCGCTGCTTGGCGTTGCTTTCCTCAGCGGCCCTGCGCTGACGCTCACGTTCCGCACGTTCGGCATTTCTGTCCGCGACATCCTGTGCACGTGCCGCACGCTGCGCATCCGACAAACCGGATTCGCGAGGCATATCGTTGATTTGCGGAACCGGGACGCTAGTATTGCCTTTTGCCCGTGCTTCACGTGCCTTGGCACTTTCTTCCAGGCGCTGATCGCGCTCACTGACACGCGCATGACGAATGTAGGAATTGGCTTCCAGCTCGATCGGACGCACCGCCTGCAGGCTCTCATAATGTCTCTCCTTTGCCTTGTTCAAACAGGCATTGGTAAAGAATTTGGGATAACAAGCCTGCTTTTCAGCCGCATAGCGCGCATCGATCTTCTGGCGACTTTCGCCCACATCCTTGATAGCCTGATTGGCTGTCTCTCCGGACTGAATTGAACCCGACGGATAGCGCTGTACAACCGCCGTCACCGTATAAGACGTAATCGACGCATCCACCTCCGTGGATTGCGCCCACCCTTGCGAAACTGGCAGAAAGAGCGACACCAGCAGTACTTTTTTCAAACAAAATTTCATGTCACCAACCATATATGCCTATAACGGCTTATCAAATTACACCACTATGACGGCGCTCTGCTTCCATGTATTCATCTGACTGCATCTCGATCAGACGCGACAGCGTACGCTGAAACTCCATCGACAAGGCACCCACGGTGTACAACTCTTCCATAGGCACTGCAGCCGATATCAACAACTTGATCTTGTGATCGTAAAGTACATCAATCAACCAGATGAAGCGCCGTGCCTCCGAAGACATCGATGCCGAGATCGCGGGAACATCCGACAGAATCAGCGTATGAAAGCGTGTCGCCAGCTCCAGATAGTCGTTCTGGGAACGTGGGCCGCCGCATAAGGTCTGGAAATCAAACCATATTACACCGCCGGCACGACGCACGGCACGTACTTCGCGACCTTCAATATTGATCACCGGCTCTTCGTCCGCTACCTCTGCGATGCGCATAAACGCAGCAAGCAAGGCAGATGATGCCCTTTCATCGAGTGGCGCATGATACGCCTCTACCTGACTCAATGCGCGCTTTCGATAATCCAGACCACCATCGACA
The DNA here is from genome assembly GCF_014635705.1 of Oxalicibacterium faecigallinarum. GTDB lineage: Bacteria > Pseudomonadota > Gammaproteobacteria > Burkholderiales > Burkholderiaceae_D > Oxalicibacterium > Oxalicibacterium faecigallinarum. Next base: position 912,913 of record NZ_BMDI01000001.1, read on the forward strand.
TTCATGATGTCGAGCTTTTCCTTGAGCAAGGCGATTGCCGGCAACACGCGATCTCGATGCAAGCCATCCGGATACAAGGTGTCCGGTTCGAAATTGGACGTGACCACAAAGGAAACGCCATGTGCGAACAGGGCCTTGAGCAGGTTATAGAGAATCATCGCATCAGCAATGTCCGTCACATGAAATTCGTCAAAGCAGATCAGACGATATTTTTTCGCCACGCGTTTGGCAACTTCTTCCAGTGGATCCGCAATATTCTTCAACTCATCGAGTTGACGATGCACGCTACGCATGAATTCATGGAAATGCACGCGCGTCTTCTTTTCCAGCGGGACGACAGAGTAAAAACTGTCCATCAGAAATGATTTTCCGCGCCCGACGCCGCCCCACATATACAAACCACGTGGGACCGGCGGATCACGCAGTATGCGCATCAATACATTTTGACGCCTGGCGTTGAACGCCACCCATTCATCGTAGGCTTGCTGCAGACGTTGAACCGCACGCCGTTGTGCATCGTCAGCGGTAAAACCACGTTCGGACAAGGCATGCTCGTAAAACTCAGCCACATTCATGGCCATCGACTCCTCCAAGTATTCTTTTCTATTTCGCAAATCTGCGCTTGGCTTGCGATGCAACAGGCAAAAAAACGGGCGAGACATTGCTCGCCCATTTGTTTCACACGCGCGGCCTTACAGTCTGTTCATGTTGACAATGACGCGCGACGGGTAATAACCGCCGCTGGAGCTGATCGGTACGCGAAATCCCAAGCCCAAGCCGACAGCACCCGTGCCGCCTCCCAGACCGACACCGACATTGGATCCCGAACCGCCACTAATTGGCGGCAAACGCACTTCCGAAGTCCGATAACCTGCCCGATTGCAGACGACCCGTAGCTCGCCGCTTGCACGACCAATCGATAATGTCGTTGGGGTGACGATGTTCCAGCTTTGCGCATTATTCAACACCGTACAGCTAGCGCCACCGAATTCCTGGCCGTTTTCGGCAGATGCAATATATACCTGACCGTTATTCGGGCCTGTACTTGCACAACCGATCAACAGGAAGGAAAAAACCAATCCGGCGTAGCGCCACATGAATGACTCCTAAAAATTTAAAGCCCGCTTATCCACCGCCAGCGCCGCTTCCTTGACGGCTTCTGACAACGAAGGATGTGCATGACAAATACGTGCAATATCTTCTGAGGATGCGCGGAATTCCATCGCCACCACTGCTTCCGAAATCAGCTCGGATGCAGTCGGACCAATGATATGCACACCAAGAATTTCATCCGATCTGGCATCTGCGATAAATTTCACGAAGCCCGTCGTATCGCCCAGTGCCCGTGCACGACCATTGGCAAGAAAAGGGAATGTACCGGTTTTATACTCAACCTTCGCTTCTTTCAACTGCTGCTCGGTTTTGCCAACCCATGCAATCTCGGGAGAAGTATAAATGACCCATGGAATGGTGTTGAAGTTCACGTGACCATGCTGTCCGGCAATACGTTCAGCTACCGCAACGCCCTCTTCCTCGGATTTATGTGCAAGCATCGGACCGCGTACGACATCCCCCACAGCCCACACATTAGGAAGGTTTGTTTTGCAGTGATCATCGACTGCGATGAACCCACGGTCATCCAGCTTCAAGCCAACTTCTTGGGTATTCAAGCCATTTGTATTCGGTACACGACCAATTGACACGATCAGGCGATCAAACTGCGCTTTCTGTGTTGTTCCCTTGCTATCCGAGTAATGAATGGTGACATCTTGTTTACCTACTGTGATGGCACCGATCTTTACACCGAGCTCGATATCCAGCCCCTGTTTGGCAAACAGCTTGCCTGCCTCTGTAGCCACCTGCGTGTCCGCGGCACCCAGCAACGCAGGTAATGCCTCAAGGATTTTGACTTCGGCACCGAGACGCCGCCAGACACTCCCCATTTCCAGTCCGATGACGCCAGCGCCGATGATACCCAAGCGCTTCGGTACCTCCGACATCGCCAACGCCCCGGTGTTCGACAACACGAGTTTTTCATCAAACGGTGTGTCCGGCAGGGCACGTGGCACCGACCCGGTGGCGATGATCACGTGCCTGGCAATGACCGTTTCTTCCGTCGCACCCGTAATGCGGACCGTGTGTCCCTCTCCTTCCGGCTTTGCAAATGCGCCACGACCGTGAAAAAACGTAACCTTGTTCTTTTTGAACAAATACAGAATGCCATCGTTATTCTGTTTCACCACCGTGTTCTTACGTGCCAGCATGGCTTTCAGATTCAGCGATAGCGATTTCATCTCGATGCCATGATCAGCAAACGCGTGACCGGCATGATCGAAATACTCCGAAGATTGCAGCAATGCTTTTGAGGGAATACAGCCGACGTTGGTACACGTGCCGCCGGGCGCGGGGCCACCTTTCTCGTTCTTCCAATCGTCGATGCATGCAACAGACAAACCGAGTTGCGCGGCGCGAATGGCAGCCACGTAGCCGCCTGGCCCTGCACCGATCACAACGACATCAAAATTCTTTGACATACCTAGACTCCTGAACGAGACGCCTCATCAAAAGGCGTCTCTTATCGTTATCAGAGATCGAGCAGCAGACGTGCAGGATCTTCAAGCGCCTCTTTCATCGCTACCAATCCAAGCACCGCTTCGCGGCCATCAATAATGCGATGGTCGTAAGACAATGCGAGGTAGTTCATCGGGCGAATCACGATCTGACCATTCTCCACAACCGCACGATCCTTGGTGGCATGAATACCGAGGATTGCAGACTGTGGCGGATTGATGATCGGCGTCGACAACATGGAGCCGAAGATGCCGCCATTGGAAATCGAGAATGTACCGCCGGTCAGGTCGTCCAGAGTCAATTTGCCATCCTTCGCCTTGGCACCGAATTCACCGATTTTCTTCTCGATCTCTGCGATCGACATCTGGTCGGCATCACGCAAAATCGGCACGACCAAGCCACGCGGCGAACCAACGGCGATACCAATATCAAAATAACCGTGATACACGATGTCATTGCCATCGACTGATGCATTGATGATCGGATACTTCTTCAAGGCAGCGACGGCAGCCTTGACGAAGAACGACATGAAGCCCAGCTTGACCCCATGTTCCTTCTCGAACTTGTCGCGATACTTGCTACGCAAGTCGATAACGGGCTGCATGTTGACTTCATTGAAGGTTGTCAGAATCGCGTTACTTTGCTGCGATTGCAACAAGCGTTCCGCGACCCGTGCGCGCAGACGACTCATGGGCACACGTTCTTCCGGACGATTCAACAACGCCGGGTTAACCGGCACTGGCACTTGCGGCAGGCTTGGTTTTGCTGCCGGCGCGGCCGCTTCCGCAGACGCTGCAGGTTTTTTCTCCAGCTGATTGATTACGTCACCTTTGGTCACGCGGCCATCCTTGCCCGAGCCCTGCACGTCGCCGGCCGACAGATTGTTCTCCGACAGCATTTTGGCGGCTGCTGGCATGGCGACGCCGGCAGACGACTTCGCTTCGATCGGACGCGAAGAAACCGGCTCCTCGGCCGGTTTGGCGGCAGGTTCATCTTTCTTCTCGGCAGGCGCCGCGGATTTTTCTGCTGGCGAGCCTTCGGTATCAATCAGGGCAATGACTTCGCCCGCGGTTACCGTCGCGCTGTCTTCCTTGAGAAGCTGCTTGATTACGCCCGCAGCCGGTGCTGGCAATTCCAGCACAACCTTGTCCGTTTCGATGTCGATCAGATTCTCATCGCGAGCAACTGCCTCGCCGACTTTTTTATGCCACTGCAAAAGCGTCGCTTCTGCCACCGATTCCGACAACTGCGGAACTTTCACCTCTAAAATTGCCATGTAACTCTCCGTTTCGGGTTGTTCATGCAGCAAGCCGGCATCCAGCTTGCTGCAGGGTCTTTATTTGGTTTGTACAAAGCCTTTCAGCTTGGTAAAAGCCGCTTCAATCAATGCTTTCTGTTGTGCGTAATGTTTGTCGTAATAACCGACAGCAGGCGACGCGCTGGCAGGACGACCGGCATAGGCCAGCTTCTGTCCTTCCGCCATGTTTTCCAGAATGTTGTGCTGAATCTGGAACCATGCACCCTGATTTTGGGGCTCGTCCTGTGCCCACACCATCTCGGTCACGTTCGGGAACTTGCGCAATTCGGCCGCAAACGATTTGTGCGGGAATGGATAAAGCTGCTCGACTCGAATGATCGCAACGTCGTACTGGTTACGCTCTTTGCGTGCGGCCACCAGATCGTAATAAACACGACCGGAACACGCGATGATGCGTTTGACTTTTTTCGGGTCGACTTTTTCATCGATCTCACCGATCACAGTCTGGAACGAGCCTTTTGCCAATTCAGACAAGGGCGAACCAGCATCCTTGTTACGCAGCAGCGATTTCGGCGTCAGGATAACCAGCGGCTTACGGAACAAGCGAATCATCTGGCGACGCAGCAAGTGAAAAATCTGCGCTGCAGTCGTCGGCTGCACCACTTGCATATTGTTGTCCGCACACAGTTGCAGGAAACGCTCGGGACGTGCCGAAGAGTGCTCCGGCCCCTGACCTTCGTAACCATGCGGCAGCATCATGACGAGACCGGAAACACGCCCCCACTTCACTTCACCGGAACTAATGAACTGGTCGATCACAACCTGTGCACCGTTGACGAAATCACCGAACTGCGCCTCCCAGATCACCAACGTATTGGGTTCAGCCGTCGAATAACCGTACTCGAAAGCCAGCACCGCTTCTTCCGACAACACGGAATCGATCACACGGAACCACGCCTGTTGGTCCGATACGTTCTGCAACGGGCAATAGGTACCGGCGTCCCAACGCTCGCGATTTTGATCATGCAGAATCGCATGACGGTGCACGAACGTGCCGCGACCGGAATCCTGTCCGGTCAGACGAACGGCGTAACCGGAACTGACCAGCGAGGCATACGCCAAATGTTCAGCCATGCCCCAATCGAGATTCATCTCACCCTTGCCCATGGCACGGCGATCTTCCAGCACCTTCTCTACCAGAGGGTGAACCTTGAAGTTTTCCGGCAAGGTCACGACACGTTCGGACAAGCGCTTGAGCTCCGTGATCGGAACGGCAGTATCCGCCGCATCCGTCCATTTACGATTCAGGAATGGCAGCCAGTCGACCGCATACTTGCTCTTGAAGTTGGAGATGACAGGATCAATCGTGTGCTTGCCGGCATCCATAGCCTCGCGATAAGCCTTGACCAGATCTTCGCCACCCTCATCCGAAATCGCACCTTGTGCCAGCAGCTTGTCGGCATACAACTTGCGCGTTCCCGGCAGCTGGGCGATGCGTTTGTACATCAACGGCTGCGTCAGCGCCGGCGTATCCTGTTCGTTATGGCCGAGTTTGCGATAACAGATGATGTCGACCACGATGTCCTTGCGGAATTCGAGACGGTAATCCAGTGCAATCTGTGCGGCAAGAACGACGGCTTCAGGATCGTCGCCGTTGACGTGCAACACGGGCGCCTCAATCATTTTTGCCACGTCCGAGCAGTACAGCGTGGAACGCGAATCCCGCGGATCCGACGTGGTAAAACCAATCTGGTTATTGATGATGATATGGACCGTACCGCCAGTACCATAACCACGCGTCTGTGCCAGATTCAACGTTTCCATCACGACGCCCTGACCAGCAAACGCCGCGTCACCATGGATCAGGACCGGCAGCACCTGCTGCGACGGATCATTCTGACCACGACGCTCGATACGTGCGCGCACCGATCCTTCAACCACGGGATTCACAATCTCGAGGTGAGATGGATTGAAGGCGAGCGAAATGTGAACCGGCCCACCCGGCGTGCTGATATCCGATGAAAAGCCCTGGTGATACTTGACGTCACCCGATGGCAGATCGTCGCCATGACGTCCCTCAAATTCAGCAAACAGTTCCTGCGGGGTCTTGCCGAGAATATTGACCAGCACGTTGAGGCGACCACGATGGGCCATGCCGATCACGATTTCCTGTACGCCTTTTTCGCCCCCACGCTGAATCACTTCATCCAGGGCAGCGATAAAGCTTTCACTACCTTCCAGCGAGAAACGTTTTTGTCCAACGTATTTGGTATGCAAATAGCGTTCGAGACCTTCGGCGGCCGTCAGACGCTCAAGGATGTGTTTTTTCTTTTCGATGCTGAACACAGGTTGCGAGCGAATCGATTCGAATTTTTCCTGCAGCCATAGCTTTGGCTTCGGATCACTGATGTACATGAACTCCGGCCCGATCGAGCGGCAATACGTATCACGCAGTGCATTCAACAGATCGCGCAGCGACGCATTTTCGGTACCGAAATAGGTATTGCTGATATTGAACACGATATCCATGTCCGCATCGGTAAAACCATAGTAAGTCGGTTCCAGTTGCGGAATCGATGGACGTTCCTGCCGCTGCAAAGGATCAAGATTGGCCCAGTTGTTGCCCAGCACACGATAGGCGGCAATCAGCTGTGCGACCGCCACGCGCTTGCGCTCCATTTCTGGATCGGCCGCTGCAGTGACAGTACGGATCGGTCCGTGCTTGGCACGTTCCGCAAAAGAGGCGATAACGGATGCATGCGCCACGTCAGGGCGCGCTGAACCATCAACGGCGGGAATGTGTTGCATGGCGTCGAAATAGGCACGCCAGTTGTCGGGCACGGAGCCCGGATTGTCGAGATAAGCCTCGTACAGTTCTTCAACGTACGGAGCATTCCCTCCAAACAGATAAGAATTGGAGATCGACTGCTGCATCATCTGTTGCTCACCTTTCTTCGCGTTTCGCGAGATTAGCGGGTTATTCAACCTTCCGCGGCACGGCCTGACCGGTTAGCGGATTGCACATCAAGTTGTGGGGAAGGACTAATTACATATTTCTTGCTTGTTACGATTACAAAAGCTTAACTGCAAATCGGGCAGCGTGCCTGACACCACCCTTACTTTGTCATCAATTACATTTATTTCGAGACGTCGCGGTGTTGTTCGCCAATGTACAACTGACGTGGACGACCGATTTTTTGCTCAGGATCGGAAATCATTTCGTTCCACTGAGCAACCCAGCCAACGGTACGCGCCATGGCAAAGATGCCCGTGAACAACTGAACCGGAATGCCCAGCGCAGATTGCACAATACCCGAATAGAAATCGACGTTTGGATAGAGACGACGCGACACAAAGTATTCGTCTTCCAGCGCAATGCGCTCAAGCTCCATTGCAAGCTTGAACAACGGATCGTTTTTCAAGCCAAGCTCTTCCAGCACCTCGTAGCAGGTTTCGCGCATCAGTTTGGCACGTGGATCGAAGTTTTTATAAACGCGGTGACCAAAACCCATCAGTTTGAATCCGGAGTTCTTGTCCTTGGCCTTTTCCAGGTATTCCGGGATCCGTTCAACCGTGCCGATTTCGCGCAGCATGTTCAAAGCTGCTTCGTTCGCACCACCGTGCGCCGGTCCCCACAGGCAAGCAATCCCCGCCGCAATACAGCCAAATGGATTGGCGCCAGACGAACCTGCCAGACGCACGGTCGATGTTGAGGCGTTTTGTTCATGATCTGCGTGCAGTAACAAAATGCGATCCAGTGCACGAACCAGCACATCATTGATGCGATATTGTTCGGCTGGTGTCGAGAACATCATGTGCATGAAGTTTGCCGTGTACGACAAATCATTACGCGGATAAACAAATGGATGACCAACCGAATACTTGTAAGACATCGCGACCAGGGTCGGCATTTTTGCGATCAGACGAATCGCCGACAACTCACGATGGTGCACATCGCTGATATCCAGCGCATCGTGATAGAACGAAGCGAGAGCACCCACCGTACCAACCAGCACCGACATCGGATGCGCATCGCGACGGAAACCGCGGAAGAAAAACTGCATCTGTTCGTGCAGCATCGTGTGCTTCTTGACGGTGCCGACAAAATCGTTTTTCTGTGATTCGTTCGGTAGATCGCCCTTGAGCAGCAGATGACTGATGTCCATGAAATCATTGTTCATGGCCAGTTGCTCGATCGGATAACCGCGGTACAGCAGTTCGCCCTTATCACCATCGATGTAGGTGATCGTGGAATCGCAAGACGCCGTGGACATGAAGCCCGGGTCATAACTGAATTTGCCGGTGCTACCGTAAAGCTTGCGGATATCGATGACATCCGGCCCCAGACTTCCCTTGTAGATCGGCAGCTCCACCGATGGCGAGCCGTCGGAAAACGACAGCGTGGCTTTGGTGTCAGATTGTGCTTGTGGCATAGCTCTTCCTTCTAGTAACAAGGGTCGATTTCAAGGAAATCACAAAATCAAAATGCGGTCGGTGTCATGCCGCACGCATTTTTTCCAGCAGTGCATGCACGTGCGGCAGATCGAGAGATTCTTCCGGTTCGTTACGTGCAAGCAGCAGATTCAGTAAATCGTTGTCCGGCAATTCCATCAAGATGGAAAATGCCTCGACTTCCTCATCGCTCAGCGTTTCCTCGAATGCATCGAGAAAACGTGTAACGATCAGGTCGTTTTCCAGCAGGCCACGGCGACCGCGCCAGCGCAGTCGCGCGCGTTTCACAGGATCGGCTTGGTGAGACACTGACATCGTCGCTCCTGTTCACATGCAGAAAGGTCGCGACTATACAGTACGTCGGACCATCAGTTCCTTGATTTTGCCAATTGCCTTGGTTGGATTCAGTCCTTTCGGGCAGACATCCACACAATTCATGATCGTATGGCAGCGGAACAATCGATAAGGATCTTCCAGATTATCGAGTCGCGCACCCGTCGCATGATCACGGCTGTCGGCAATGAATCGATATGCCTGCAGCAACCCCGCCGGTCCGACGAACTTGTCCGGGTTCCACCAGAACGATGGACAGGATGTCGAGCAGCATGCGCACAGTATACATTCGTACAGACCATCCAGCTCTTCCCGCTCTGCCGGCGACTGCAAGCGTTCCTTCTCAGGCGGAATTGTATCGTTAATCAGATAAGGTTTGATCGAATCGTATTGTTTGAAGAACTGCGTCATGTCGACGATCAGATCACGGATCACCGGCAAACCCGGCAACGGGCGCAAAACGATCGGTTCGGTCAACTCGTTGAGATTGGTCGTACAGGCCAATCCGTTCTTGCCGTTGATGTTCATCGCATCGGAACCGCACACACCCTCGCGGCAGGAGCGTCGCAGCGCGAGCGAGTCATCAACCGATGCCTTGATGCGTTGCAAGGCGTCGAGCAGCATTTTGTCATGATCCTGCAATTCCACCGTCACATCCTGCATGTACGGTTTGGCGTCCTTGTCAGGGTCATAGCGATAGATCTGAAGTCTGAGCGTACGTGCCATGTTCTGACCTTTAGAAAGTACGTGGTTTCGGCTTGAATGTGTCCACCGTCAGCGGCTGGGTCACGACCGGTTTGTAGTCGAGACGATTACCCTCCGAGTAATACAGGGTGTGTTTCATCCAGTTGTCATCATCGCGCTTTTCATAGTCGCGATGGGCGTGTGCACCACGCGATTCCTTGCGCGCCGCCGCCGAAATAATGGTTGCCTTGGCGGTCTCGATCAGATTATCGAGTTCCAGCGCTTCAATACGTGCGGTATTGAAGACACGCGATTTATCCTTGTACGAGACGTGCTTGCGGCGTTCATCAAGCTCCATGATTTTCTTGACGCCACCTTGCAGCAATTCGTCTGTCCGGAACACACCGCAGTGATGCTGCATCGTCGATCGGATTGCATTGGCGACATCCTGCACGCGCTCGCTTCCCGTGCTGCTTTCCAGCCGAGACAAACGCGACAATGCCATGTCTGCCGCATCCGCTGGCAATGGCTTGTGCTGACGTTTGCGCAGATTGCTGCCTACAATGTGATTCCCTGCCGCACGACCGAACACGATCAGATCGAGCAAGGAATTGGTCCCCAGGCGATTGGCACCATGAACGGAAACGCACGCACATTCACCGATTGCATACAGCCCGTTGACCACATGGTTCGGGTTGCCATTGCGCGGTTCGACCACCTGGCCGTGGATATTGGTTGGAATACCGCCCATCTGATAGTGAATGGTCGGCACCACCGGAATCGGTTCACGGGTTGCATCAACGTTGGCAAATTTGTGCGCAATCTCCAGAATCGAAGGCAGGCGTTTGCGAATCGTGTCAGCACCGATATGACGCAAGTCCAGCATCACATGATCCTTGTTCGGGCCGACGCCCCGCCCCTCCTTGATTTCCTGATCCATGGAGCGCGAAACAAAGTCCCGCGGCGCCAGATCCTTGAGGGTCGGCGCATAACGTTCCATGAAACGTTCGCCCTGGCTGTTCACCAGAATGCCGCCTTCACCACGCACACCTTCGGTAATCAGCACACCTGCACCAGCCACACCCGTCGGGTGAAATTGCCAGAACTCCATATCCTCCAGCGGCAATCCTGCACGCGCTGCCATACCGATGCCGTCACCGGTATTGATGAAGGCATTGGTCGATGCTGCCCAGATACGACCAGCGCCGCCGGTGGCAAACAGGGTCGTCTTCGCTTCCAGCATCATGACATTACCGGTTTCCATTTCCAGCGCCACGACACCAATGACATCGCCTTCTGCATCGCGCATCAGATCGATGGCCATCCATTCGACATAGAAATGCGTTCTGGCGCGCATGTTGCGCTGGTACAGCGTATGCAGCAAGGCATGTCCGGTACGATCTGCCGCCGCGCACGCGCGCTGCACTGGCTTCTCACCAAAGTTTGCCGTATGCCCACCGAAAGGACGTTGATAAATCGTTCCGTCAAGATTGCGATCGAACGGCAGGCCGAAATGCTCGAGCTCGTACACAACTTTTGGTGCTTCACGACACATGAATTCGATCGCATCCTGATCGCCCAGATAATCCGATCCTTTGACGGTATCGAACATGTGCCAGTACCAGTTATCTTCCGCCATGTTGCCCAGCGATGCACCGATACCACCCTGCGCAGCAACCGTATGCGAGCGTGTCGGGAAAACCTTGGACAGGACGGCGACATTCAGTCCAGCCTCCGCCAGTTGCAAAGATGCACGCATGCCGGAGCCGCCGGCACCGACGATCACCGCGTCAAAGTGACGGGTCGGAATCGATGTTTTGATTGCAGCCAAGTTACGCTCTCCAAAGAATCTGCGCCGACCATCCGGCACAAGCGACCAGCCACAAGATGGTGGCAACCTGCAATGCGAGGCGTAGGGATACGGGCTTGATGTAATCCATCCAGATATCACGCACACCAACCCAGGCGTGATAAAACAGGGAAAGCAAGGTGACAAAGGTCAGCAGCTTGAACCATTGCTGCGCAAAGAGTCCGGCCCAGCCTTCATAACTGATTTCACTGGCACCTAAAAAGGCAACCAGCAAAACGATGGTGTAAACCGCCATCACAATGGCGGTAATGCGCTGCGCAAGCCAGTCCTTGAATCCATAATGCGCACCGACCACAAGGCGATGCGGTCCGATATTGTCTTTCGCCATCAGAAAACTCCGAACAGTTTGAGTGCAATCAATCCAGCCAAAGGCAGACTGACTGCAAAGACAATCACAGCAGACTTACGTGCAGCTTGCTTGTCGACCCCCATGTGCATATCCATCAGCAAATGACGGATACCGGCGCAGAAATGATGAAGATAGGCCCATACCAATAACAGAATGATCAGCTTGACGAACCAATGCGCGGCAATGCCTCTGAAGTGTTCGAATGAAATTTCAGACAGGAGACTTTTATCCAGCAAGAAGAGGATAAAAGGCAGCAGCAGGAAGATGATTGCACCGCTGATACGGTGCAAAATCGAGAGGATGCCCGCCAATGGCAGGCGATAACGTACGAGGTCTGTCAGCCCGATATTGCGGAACTGCGGTTTGCCGGCTTTGCTTGATTCAGACATGGCGTGGCTTTCGCATAGGATTGTAACCACATATTTTGACCGATTTTGATGCGACACACCAACCCGCGTTAATAATTTTCATCGACCACCTCCTCTTTTCATCGATCTGCTCGCGCGAGTGGATACCTCAACTCAAATCATTGTGATAGTAATGATCGTTCGTGACATACAAAGAGCGTCGCACTTCCACCGCTTTATCGCCATAGGTATAGGACACGCGATTGACACTTAATAACGGCGTGTTCAGCGGCAACCCGAGCAATGCGGCCACACGCTCATCCGCCGCGACGGCGCGAATGCTTTCCGTGGCACGCAACATCTGCGTACCAAACTCCGTTTCCAGCAACGCGTACATTGGCCCCTTGTACGCCAGCATACGCTCCACCGACAAACCTTTGAATATGGCTCCCGACAGCCACAGCTCTTCAAGAATCGTCGGCACACCATCAAACGACTGCATGCGCAGCATGAAGATTACCGAATCGCCTGTCTTGATTTCCAGTTGACGCGCAATATCGGCCGGCGCACGCAATCGCCGCGCTTCAATAATCGTGTTATCCGGATAGTGCGCCGCGCCGACGTTCGGTTTGAGGCGAAGAAAGCGGAACTGCGATCGTGCCTCAAGATGACTGGCAACAAACGTTCCCTTCCCCTGCCGACGCACCACAAGATTTTCAGCGGCAAGCTCGTCAATCGCTTTACGCACCGTACCCTGACTTACACCATAACGACCAGCGAGCTCCATTTCGCTTGGAATCATTTCGCCAGGACGCCACTCATTCGATTGCAGGCCTTGCAGAATCAGCTTCTTGATCTGCTGATACAGCGGACTGAACGTCGGCGCACCACTGCCATTGGCAGTGATGGGTTGTCCGGACGGCAATGAAGTATGGGCAGAGCTCATGATGAGGGATTTCAACACAGAACCCGCCATACCGTCCAGAAAATTATGAAAATTAATATGTCTTATATAAGACATAAGATAAATATTGACAGCAAATGAGCCGACACTTACACTCGTCGCAGGCATGTGCCTCATCAAGCTCGGCAATAGCGAAAATCATTCAGGCGTACCCGTTGCAATGCACTGCATCGCATGTGGATCTCCCTCCTGATTTACCGCGCTGACTTCTCGGGCATTCACCGGTATCATTGCTTGGCATACAATTCATTTCACAGCAGATTCGATACCCATCATCTTTTCTGGAGGTTTCAATGGCCAAAGCCCCTTTGCGTGTTGCCATTACCGGCGCAGCCGGCCAGATCGGTTATTCCCTGCTCTTCCGTATCGCCAATGGCGATATGCTCGGCAAGGATCAGCCTGTCATCCTGCAGTTACTGGAAGTCGCGGATGAAAAGCCGCAAAAGGCACTCAAGGGCGTGATGATGGAACTGGAGGACTGCGCGTTCCCCCTCCTTGCGGGTGTGAGCGCACATAGCGATCCGATGACGGCATTCAAGGATGCGGATGTTGCGCTGCTGGTTGGCTCCCGACCACGTGGCCCCGGCATGGAGCGCAAGGATTTGCTGGAAGCCAATGCTCAGATTTTTACCGTACAAGGCAAGGCACTGGACGCCGTTGCATCACGCAATGTGAAGGTGCTTGTGGTGGGCAATCCGGCCAACACCAATGCCTACATCGCCATGAAATCGGCACCGAGCCTGCCACGCAAGAACTTTACCGCGATGCTGCGGCTGGATCACAACCGCGCCGTCTCGCAAATTGCGATCAAGCTCGGCAAACCCGTTGCCTCGATCGACAAGATGTTCGTCTGGGGCAATCACTCGACCACCATGTATCCCGATTATCGTTTTGCAACCGCAGATGGCGTATCGGTCCGTGATGCGATCCATGACGAAGACTGGAACAACGATGTGTTCCTGCCGACCGTTGGCAAGCGCGGCGCGGCCATCATCGAGGCGCGCGGGCTGTCCTCTGCAGCTTCGGCCGCCAATGCCGCGGTCAATCATGTCAGGGACTGGTTGCTCGGCACCAACGGCAAATGGACGACGATGGGTATTCCGGCAGACGGTTCATATGGCATCCATGAAGACATTATCTTCGGCTTTCCCGTGACTACCGAAAATGGTGAATATAAAGTTGTCGAAGGACTCGACATGGACACCTTTTCCAAGGAACATATCGATCTCAGCTTGAAAGAGCTTATTGAGGAACGCGAAAGCATCAAACACCTTCTCAGTTGAAATACTTCAAGACGGATGGCTCAGCCATCCGTCTTTTCGTTCAGCCAGCCCCCAAGCAAGCCAACCCCACACACATGCACCCTTCTGAAGTCCTGTTCCAAGGTTCCTGCCCTCCGGTCTCAATCCCGGTCTGTGACCATTACGCCGGCTCCGAAAAACTGATGCGAAAATCCCTCGCCCTGCAACAGGAGCTGGGCCCCGTTTTCGACATCACCTTCGATTGCGAGGATGGCGCTGCTCATGGCAATGAAGAGCAGCACGCACACCTGCTCGGACATATGCTTGCAAGCGAGGAAAATCGCTTCAACCGCATCGGCACGCGCGTCCATGACGTTGCCAGCCCCCTGTTTGAACAAGATATAAAAATCATTCTGGGTCATGCGGCAAAGAAACTGGCTTATGTCGTCATTCCCAAAGTCAGCAGCGCTGACGATGTCGACGATGCGATTGCCGTTGTCAATCGTCACGCAGAACACAATGGACGGCAAAACTTGCCCGTCCATGTTCTGATCGAAACGCACGGTGCTTTGGCCGACGTGCATGCGATTGCGGCGTTACCGCAAGTCGAATGCCTGTCGTTCGGCATCATGGATTTTGTGTCCGCACACTATGGTGCGATTCCGGGTGATGCCATGCGCTCGCCGGCGCAATTTACCCATCCGCTGGTCACCCGTGCCAAACTCGAAATTTCGGCGGCCTGCCACGCACACGGCAAGACACCATCCCACAGCGTCACCACGGAAATACGCGATCTCGGCGTTGTGACGAGCGATGCACAACTGGCCTCGCGTCAGTTTGGTTATACGCGGATGTGGAGCATCCATCCGGGACAGATTCGTCCAATCGTGCAAACATTGGCACCGCAACTGGATGAGGTGAACGAAGCGGCTGCAATTTTGTCGCAAGCTCAGGCTGTACAGTGGGGACCAATCCAGCACAATGGAACCTTGCATGATCGTGCAAGTTATCGCTATTACTGGACCATCGTGCAAAAAGCGAGAGCAAGCGGTATTCCGCTGCCAGCCTCGATACAAACAATGATATGAACCTGATGATCCTTGCGCAGAACGCAATGGATGCAAAAATATGGAGATCTCTGCATGAAAAAACTGTTTTGCGCACTACTAATGCTCGGCATGTCTGCCACAGTCATGCCGAGCATGGCGCAATCGGCATCCGCCAAAGAAACCCCCGCCAAGAAACCCGTGGTTAAAAAAGCGGCCAAACCCGCCGTCGCAGCATCGGCAGGCGCTGCCCTGATCGCCGATGAAAAGGAAGAGGATTTGGGCAAGGCGGAAATCGAAGGCTCCATCGTGACCGAATACACTTGCGAATTTGGCGTCAAGATCACGACCTACCATAATGAAAGCGATGATCAGTACATCGCGCTGCGCTGGAAAAATTCGGTCGAACGTCTACGCCGTATCGGCACCAGCACCGGCGCCAACCGCTTTGAAAACCGCCGCTACGGCATTGTCTGGATCAACATTCCGTCCAAAGCCATGTTGCTAGATTCACGCAAGGGACAACAACTGGCAAACGAATGTCGCAATCCTGAACAGCAAAAGGCATTTGCAGCAAAAGGATAATCAACACAACGTTTCAAACGGCAAGACAGACAATGTCTTGCCTGGTACCACCTTTGCATTACCTGCGACATCGCATCTTGCAGCCGACGTTCGGCGAAGTCGCTACAGCAACCTGAATTTCGGCAGCTATCAGCATCATCTACGCATCAAGGAGAAACAACATGTCGCGCAACACATTGAATACGCTTAAGGAATTCAATATCTCAGGTTCCAAGAAAGGTGCGTTCTATTCGCTGCCGGCATTGGGCAAGAAACTCGGTATCAATGTATCGCGTTTGCCCGTTTCGATTCGTATCGTGCTGGAATCCGTTCTTCGCAACTGCGACGGCAAAAAAGTGACCGAAGAACACGTGCAGCAACTCGCACAATGGGCTCCCAATGCGGCCCGTACCGACGAAATTCCATTTGTCGTGGCACGTGTCGTTCTGCAAGATTTCACCGGCGTCCCTCTGCTCGCCGATCTGGCCGCCATGCGCGGTGTGGCATCGCGCATGGGCAAGGATCCAAAAAATATCGAACCACTGGTGCCGGTCGATCTGGTCGTCGATCACTCCGTGCAGATCGATCATTTCCGTGAAAAGAAAGCGCTGGACCTGAACATGCGCCTCGAATTCCAGCGCAACAATGAGCGTTACCAGTTCATGAAATGGGGCATGCAGGCTTTCGACACTTTTGGCGTCGTGCCTCCAGGCTTTGGCATCGTGCACCAGGTCAATCTCGAATATCTGGCACGTGGTGTCCACAAAAAAACTGAAGGTAAAACCGACGTGTACTATCCGGACACGCTGGTCGGTACCGATTCGCATACCACCATGATCAACGGCATCGGCGTTGTTGGCTGGGGCGTCGGCGGTATCGAGGCAGAAGCCGGCATGCTGGGTCAGCCGGTCTACTTCTTGACGCCTGACGTGGTCGGTGTCAACCTGACCGGCCAACTGCGTCAAGGCGTGACGGCAACCGACCTGGTGTTGACCATTACCGAATTGCTGCGCAAGGAAAAAGTGGTCGGCAAATTCGTCGAATTCTTTGGTGAAGGCACTGAATCGCTCTCGCTGACCGACCGCGCCACCATCGCCAACATGGCACCAGAATACGGTGCAACCATGGGTTTCTTCCCGGTTGATGATGCAACCATCGATTACTTCAAGGGTACCGGCCGCACCAAGGCAGAGATCGACGCCTTTGAAGCCTACTTCAAGGCACAAGGTTTGTACGGTACGCCAAAATCCGGCGAAATCGACTACACCAACGTCGTCGCACTGGACCTCGGTTCGGTTGCCCCATCGCTGGCGGGGCCGAAACGTCCACAGGACCGCATCGAAATCGGTAACGTCAAGCAGCAGTTTGCTGATCTGTTCGTCAAGCCGGTGACAGAAAACGGGTTCAACAAGAAGGCAGAGGATCTCGGCGCCACCTACGTCAATTCCGATGGCGTGGCAGTAAAAAATGGCGATGTTCTGATTGCAGCGATTACCTCCTGCACCAACACCTCCAATCCAAGCGTTCTGCTGACCGCCGGTCTGCTCGCGAAAAAGGCAGTGGAAGCCGGCCTGAAAGTCGCGCCGCACATCAAAACCTCGCTCGCGCCAGGCTCACGCATCGTGACGACCTATCTGGAAGAAGCAGGCCTGCTGCCCTATCTCGAAAAACTCGGCTTTGGCGTCACCGCTTATGGTTGCACGACCTGTATCGGTAATGCCGGCGACCTGACGCCAGCGATGAACGAAGCGATCGTACAAAACGATATCGTTGCCTCGGCTGTTCTCTCGGGCAACCGAAATTTCGAAGCACGCATCCATCCGAACATCCGCTCCAACTTTCTGGCATCACCACCACTGGTTGTTGCTTACGCGATCGCAGGCACGATACAGCGTGACCTGATGACCGAGCCGGTCGGTAAAGGCAAAGGCGGCAAGGACATCTATCTGGGCGACATCTGGCCAACCACGCAGGAAGTGGCCAAGCTAATGAAGTTCGCGATGAATGCCAGGAACTTCAAGGACAATTACGCGCAAGTCAAAACTGCGCCAGGCAAATTGTGGGAAGGCATCAAAGGCGTGGCCGAAGGTCAGGTCTACAACTGGCCATCGTCCACCTATATCGCCGAGCCACCGTTCTTCAATGACTTTGGCATGGTGCCATCGGCAGCAGCGACCGGCATTCAGGGTGCACGCGCACTCGGTGTGTTTGGTGATTCCATTACCACCGATCACATCTCGCCAGCAGGTGCGATCAAGGAAAGCAGCCCGGCCGGTAAATGGCTGACCGAAAACGGCGTGTTGAAAGCCGACTTCAACTCCTATGGCTCACGTCGTGGCAATCATGAAATCATGATGCGTGGCACTTTCGCCAACGTGCGTATCAAAAATCTCATGATCCCGATGAAGGCCGATGGTTCGCGCGTGGAAGGCGGCATTACCTTGCACCAGCCAACCGGTGAAGAAATGTCGATCTACGACGCCGCCATGCGTTATCAACGCGAAGGCACGCCGACCATGGTGTTTGCCGGCGAAGAGTACGGCACCGGTTCCTCGCGCGACTGGGCGGCCAAAGGCACGCAACTGTTGGGCGTGAAGGCGGTGATCGCACGTTCGTACGAGCGTATTCACCGTTCCAATCTGGTCGGCATGGGTGTGTTGCCGCTGCAGTTCCTCGGCAACGATAGCGTCACGACGCTGGGTATCAAAGGCGATGAAACCTTTGATCTGAAAGGTCTCGACGGCGAACTGCGCCCGCAACAGGAACTCACGCTCGTCATTCACCGCGCCGATGGCAGTTCACAGGAAGTGAACGTTTTGCTGCGTATCGATACACCGATCGAGATCGATTACTACAAACACGGCGGCATTTTGCCATTCGTATTGCGTCAGCTGCTGGCAGCCTGATTACCCAGCAATCCGGAAAAAGCCGCATGCACCGCATGCGGCTTTTTTATTTGTCCCAAACCATGGCAACGATTACATTTGATGATGGGTCTGTTCATAGTTCCACTACAATAGACAATTCCTATATTGCAGATTCAGGTTCCATGCGTCGCCCTCTCAAAAATGCTTCACGCAAGTTATCGGCCGATGGTCACCGCCTGACCATGCTCGCCCAGGCCATCATTCAGGCTTCCAGCCGCGTCGAAGAACGTCAATGGGAAAAACAGATTGAAACGTTACTGCATAAACTACTGCGTACACGCCATCAGGAAACGCTCGATGCGGCACTCGACCATCTGTTCAAGCAGGCGCCGCTCGCCTACGACGCCCTGACCGAAGCGGCTGAAGCGGCTAGTGAGTCCTGCGTCATCGAACTGGATGGTGTGCAGCACGATGCCCTGTTGATCGCTGTACCTATTCTTGCGTGGACACGCTTCTCGATCGCCTCCGGCAGTATTCCTGCGGAGATGGTCACGACACTCTCGGCGCATCTGCATGCACACATCCTGTCCGACCATGCCAGACTGGCCATGGCACCAATGCTGTTCTCGATCGATCAGCTACCGCGCACGCATAGCGACATTTTTGTTTTAACGCAGCAGATGGCACAGGCAGCGCTTAGTCAAACGCCGATCAAGGCCACGTTGCAGCAAGCAGAAACGGCGCCATTTCTGGCAGATACGCGCTATCTGCTGGCAGTCGTGACAGTTGCAAGTGGCGAGCCCATGTTCCGCTGGCAAACTACAGCCGATCTCGCAGATCGCGATGCCGCATTGGCACAATGGAACACGCAAGCACTGCCGAACATTGCCCGCCTGCTCCCCGGTTGCGGGATTGAACTGTTGCTACCTGAAGCGTATTTCGTCGCATGCCGGGAGGGTGATAAACAGATCCGTCCTGCATCGATTCGCGCCGCCGTGCATTATCTGGTGCACACCCTCAACATCGAGCCGGCAGCCTTGCAAGCCATCATTGGCAGTTTTGGAGAAGAGTCCAGCGAAGAAGGTCGCGTGGATGAATATCGCATTGGCTTTGCACCAGTCAATCAACCGGACGTTCTATACGGCGTAATCTGGCCGTTGTACGGTGACGAGGAAGGCGATGAGTCCGAAGATAGGACCGACGCGATTGCAGCGGGTGAGGCGCCTCCAAAGTCGCCAATTGAAGAAATCCATGCCCTGCTAGAAGAATGCGGCATCATCCGTATCAAACGCCATATCGAGCAATTCTCCATGGAGTTCTGCGATGATTGCGGTGCCCCGCTCTTCCCTGATCCTGACGCCGAACTGGTGCATGCAGAAATGCCGGAAGAAGCCACAACGACCGAACACCTGCATTGATCCGTCACACGCTCAAGCTTCCCATTTGCTAAACGGATGCTTGAGCAGATTGGCGTTGAAGTAACGCGGATCATCCGACACTTCTGCACCAATCCAGTCCGGTTTGTCGAAACGTTGCGTTTCGCTCTCCAGCTCGATCTCGGCAACTACCAGACCCGCATTGTCGCCCGAGAAGGCATCCACCTCCCAAACCATGCCCGCATGGGTGATACGCGTGCGCATCTTTTCGATCAGGGGCCGTTCGCACAGATTGCTGAGCAAGGCATTGGCTTCTTCCAGCGGGATGCCATACTCCCATTCACCACGGCTGATCCCCTGATTCTTGCCTTTGATCGTCAAAGTCGCCGTCTGCCCTTCTACGCGTACCCGCACTACGCGATCAGGATGTGACGATAGATAACCTTGCCGTAACGTCGTCGCCGTACCCAGCGACTTCCAGGCATCACCAACCACCAGAAATTTCCGCTCGATCTCTACACTCATCGTGCGCTCCGCTTGAGGTTATCCAGAATCGGATGCAGCATGGCGCACCCCAGTTCTGCACTACGCGCGCCATTCCAGCCAACCTTGGCATCCGGCGTGCGCGCATTGTCCTTGAATGGCATTTCCAACGTCAGCGAAACGCATTTGAATGTATGCCCGATGTATTTGGATGCCAGTTTGAGCATGTCGGCACGATATTTCCCTGATGGATAGCCAAACTCTGTTTGAAAATCCTCGCTAGCCTGCTGCAAGCGCTGGATAAAGAGCGTTTGTTCCTGCATCTGGCGCTCAGTAAAACCTTCCAGCATTTCGCTACCGGCGACAAACACATACGGCAATCCCTCATCACCATGAATATCGAGGAATAGATCGCATCCCGTTTGATGTAGGCGCTGCTTGACGTAGAAAACTTCTGGACTGGTTTCAATCGATGGCGTCATCCATTCACGATTGAGATTGGCACCGGCCGCATTGGTACGCAGATTGCCACGAATACCGCCATCCGGATTCATGTTGGGAACAAGATAGAAGACACCATGCGCCAATACCTGCTGCGCGGTTTCATTTTGCGTATCCAGCAAGGCATCGACCATGCCTTCGACAAACCACTCTGCCATGGTCTCGCCCGGATGCTGCCGCGCAATCACCCAGATTTTTTTGCGCGCCGCCGGGTTGCCGATTACGATCATGTCCAGATCGTGCCCATCGACCGTACTACCCAGATGTTCAATACGCGCATGTGCAGCTATTTGCGAGCGTGCCAGCAAACGTAAATGACGCTCCCATGAATAAGGCTCGAAGTAGGCATAGTAGATATCGTCATGTTGTGGCGTATGCGCAATCGTCATGGCCCTGCCGTCAAAGGTCGTCGGTACACGAAACCAGTGCTCACGATCGTAGCTTGCCACCGCCTGATAGTCCTGCCAGCCATCCGGATACGTCGCCTCCGACGCATTCAGAAATCGCATGGAGCAGCGCTGACCACGCGCTCCGTGCAGGCGAAAATAGAACCATTGCGCGATATCGGCATGACTGTCTTTACGGAGCCTGAGTTCAATGGCATGCGGTTCGTCCGCACGAACGACGTCGATGGCACCACCATCAAACGCGGCGCTGATATGAAGAGGCATAGGGAACACATCCAATCGCAAAAAATTCTAAATGCCGAAAGCCATTTCGGAATTCATCGATTGTAGGGGATTCCTGCTGATGTTGAACGGGCCATTTGCCGTTCAACCGAGATGATGCGACCGCATGCAACTGAAGAATTGGTGCCGGTATATTTTCGAACCGCCGGCTCCGGTGATGATGCGTTGCAGTGTACCGAGACTCGGCAAGCCCATCTATCAGCTAATACCTGATTCCCATGTAGGAAAACAGGAAGAAGCTTGCATTATCAATTAAGCGATTCCGTCCTCGTTCAGTCCGAACTCATCGAGTGCGGCCTGCAAATTCGCATTCTTGTGACCTCGACGCGTCAGCTTGATCAGCACGAAGCGCTGGAGATCGCTCAAGGCCTGCCAATGCACATCGGTAGGGATCGGCAAATCCAGTTCTGACAAGGTATCTACTACATCGGCGGGTACAGTTGACGAGCGCCATGGTGGGTCCGAGTCCACAGCAATGTCTTCCAGACCAAGGTCGGGTAATTCAGCGTGGGGAGCCAACATGTCGAGTATGCGTTGTCGATACCGTGCTTTTTGTGCGTCCGTCGTGCACGGCAGGTCAACGAGTTCTTGCCGCTCCTCCCGAGTCAAGACGGCCCACGCCGGAAAATCGAATCTAATACCAATGGCATCCAGATTGAATCGCACGATCATCGGTATGCGTCGCAATGCATATCGACCATCCTGCTCAAATTGAAAAAGCGCGGTCATGATGCGACCACGCTTTTTATGAATACGGACCCGGCAGCGAGATCAGCCGCCGATTTTTTCGTCCTTGTCGTCCAGATCATCCTTACCCAATTTCTCTTCATTGTCTTTTGCAATTCTGTCTCCGGCAATCCAACGTGGATCTTTTGCATGTCCGGGCGTTGTCGGGTTAGCAGGTTTTGCAGGTACTAGTTTATCGTTTTCCTTGGCCATGATGCTCTCCTTTCATGCGAGGTGTTATGAAATCTTTCATAGTCCACTATAAACAAGGATGACTGAAGGCAAAATCAGCGAGACAACCCTTTGCCTGTAGGACGAATCCTCACCCTCTGTCAGTACAAATAGGAATGAAGCTCGTGCCGTGACTTATCCCGAAAAACTGTGGATCATCCTGTGGATAAGCCGTGCAAGACTGAGACAAGCACATGATTTTCTTCAACTTTTTTCATGTGCGCATCATTGCAGCGAAGCAAGGCCACTGATGACGGATTTTCCGACGTCGAGTCGTCAGCTTGTCCGATACGCAGCCGATACACAGCCGGATACGATGAAAACGTGATCAATAAGTGAAGGAGTCAAGCATGTCGAATCGAGATACAAAACAAAATAATTCGTCGAAAAAAAACGCGCCACAAGCCAGCCACAGCAAAAAGCAGAATGATCGTCAAAACAGCGACAAAATGATGAGCGTGGATTCCCAATCGGAATTTGCCGTTGCCGACAAGCTGCGTGACAAGGCTGATGCCATCAACAAAAAATCTTGACCCTTCTGCTCGCGCTAGCGGGCCATAAAAAAGCCCCTTATGGGGCTTTTTTCTTTTGGGTGCATTTCAACCGAACCAGTTCACGCAGCTTTTAGCGTCTTTCGATCGATATATTCACGCGCAGCGATGATGCCGCGCTCGATGCATTGTTCCTGCGTCGGATACGATTGACCATCTATCACTTCCTTGCTTGTGAAGTCTCGACCACCGTGATACTCGGTCACGAAGATACGCGGCATAAATTCGGGAAACGCCTTATCGACTTCTGCACCGGACAAATGTGCAGCAATCTGCACCGAGACATCCCAGCCTTTGTAGGTTTCGTAATGTGACTTGTTCTTCACTCGCTTTTCTTCATGCGCCATGCCGATCTCCTCATCAAAAATAAACCGATCAAGCTGCCCATGATAACGCACATGGCAGCCGGTCCTTTGGTTGCTTGGAACATCAGGTCGGCAATTGATTCCTAAAAAACGGCAATTTTCTTGTGAGATAGGTGAGTCAAAAACAAAAAAGGCTACATCCTTGACGAATGTAACCTTTCGATTTTTTGGTCGGGACGGTGTGATTCGAACACACGACCCCTTGCACCCCATGCAAGTACGCTACCAGGCTGCGCTACGCCCCGACGAGCCGGGAATTATAGCAGAGCGACATCTAGTTTTGCCATCGTCCTGCATCGCCAAGCTCACTTCAACAGCGCCAGAATGCTTTGCAGCTCGGTACGAATCGCCGTCAGTTGGGCGCTTTGCGCTTGAGCCTCTTCCTGCACAACGACATCATCTGCATTCGCATCATGAATACGGCTGTCCAGCTTGTTACGCGCGCCACTGATGGTAAAGCCCTGTTCATACAGCAGCTCACGGATGCGACGAATCAGCAAGACCTCATGGTGCTGGTAGTAGCGGCGGTTGCCGCGACGCTTGACCGGCTTGAGTTGTGTGAACTCCTGCTCCCAGTAGCGCAAGACGTGCGGTTTGACGCCACACAGATCGCTGACTTCACCAATGGTGAAGTAACGTTTGGCGGGGATCGGTGGCAAGACCACCGGTTCCGGTTTATTGAGACGTTCTGTCATCTATCAGGCTGGCGTCTGCGTCACGGCATGTTGCGTAGTGTCTTCCACCATACCCTTGAGTTTTTGACTGGCGTGGAAGGTGACGACACGGCGCGCCGTGATAGGAATCTCTTCACCGGTTTTAGGATTACGACCAGGACGTTGCGGCTTGTCGCGCAACTGGAAGTTGCCAAAACCAGAAAGCTTGACCGATTCACCCCGCTCCAGGGCATCACGAATCTCATCAAAAAAAGTCTCGACCATATCCTTGGCTTCGCGCTTGTTGAGGCCAACTTGCTCGAACAGCAACTCTGCCAGCTCGGCCTTGGTCAGGGTCGGGAGATCTTTTTCTGCCTGCGAGCGCACCTGAGACTCGAGCATGGCCCGGTTCAGGTCGGCTGTCAGTACGGATTGAAGTTCTGCTGAATTCACGTCATTCATCATTGTGTTTCCCTGCTGCGTCAAGCGCGCAATCTGGCACCAAGATGCTTACCTGCCGCAGCGACAAATGCGTTCATGGCAGCATCAACCAGATCGTCCTGCAGGGTCGTTTGAGTATCTTGCAAGGTGAAGCGGAAAGCAAGGCTTTTTTCATCTGCCTCCAATCCTTTGCCACGATATTCATCAAATAAAACAACCACTTGCAAAATCTTGCATGCTGGATTAGCCGCTTTCTCCGCATCGAAAACGTCGAGCAATTCCTGCATGCTGACATGCTGCTTAACCACCAAAGCGAGGTCGCGCGTGACAGCCGGAAACTTGGAAATTTCCTTGTACACGGGCAGCCCGACTTCTTGTAATGCAGCCGCTTCGATTTCGAACAGAACAGGCGCCAGCGGCAAATCATATTTTTGCTGCCAACGAGGATGCAGCTCACCAATCACGCCAATTTGTTTGCCATCGAGCAGGACGTGGGCGGCACGCCCCGGATGCAGGGCAGGATGATCGCATTTGGCGAAAGTGGGTTTCTTCGGCGCCAGCAGTGCTTCCAGATCCGCCTTGACATCAAAGTAGTCGACGTTGCGCGCACCCTGTCCCCATTGTTCGTCGGCAATCGGACCATAGGCAATCGCGGCAACATGTTTGGGCTGATCAAAACCGGCAACAGACAATGGACCGTCTTCCTTGACTGTATTACGCAAATAGACAGCACCAATCTCGAACAGACGGATACGGCTAACCTTGCGATTCAGGTTATAGCGCACGTTGGCGATCAGACTGCCGACCATGGAGGAACGCATGACACTCATCTGACTTGCAATCGGATTGAGCAGACGGATCGGATCGGTATTGGCGGCGAAATCTGCTTCCCATGCCTGTTCGACGAAACTGTAGTTCACCACTTCCTGATAATCGGCATCGGCCAACTGGCGACGAATCGTGAACAACGAACGTTTGTTTTCCGGTGCAATGCGCATCGCATTGGCAGCAACCGGCGGCAAGGCCGGGATATTCTCGAAGCCGTAGACACGAGCGATTTCCTCGATCAGATCTTCTTCAATCTCGATATCGAAGCGATACGAAGGCGGTGTCACAGAGAATGTACCGTCACCTTGGGTAAAGGCAAGTCCCAGACGCTTGAAGATGTCTGCAATCTGATCATCATTCAACGCCACGCCGATCACCTTGGCCGCACGTGCGGTGCGCACGGCCACCGCAGCACGCGCCGGTTGATTGACGATGTGGTCATCGACAGGACCGACAACTGTCTTACCAGCTTGTCCGCAAATTTCGATGATCAATGCCGTGATGCGCTCGATACGTTCCACCGTCGCGGCAAAATCGACACCTCGCTCGAAACGATGCGCTGCATCGGTCGAGAAATTGAAACGACGGGCGCGCCCCTGAATTGCATTCGGATACCAGAAAGCCGCTTCCAGATAGATGTTCTGAGTGTCGAGCGACACCGCCGTGGCATCACCACCCATGATGCCGGCGAGCGATTCGATTTCCTTGTCATCGGCAATGACGCCGATCCACTCGTCAATCGCCACCGTATTGCCGTTCAAGAGCTTCAGCGATTCGCCTTGCTTGCCCCAGCGCACCGTCAGGCCGCCTTGGATCTTGTCCAGGTCAAACACGTGCGTCGGCTGGCCCAGCTCCAGCATGACATAGTTGGAGATGTCGACCAATGCCGAAATCGGACGCTGGCCGCTACGCTCCAGACGTTGTTTCATCCATTCCGGTGTTTGCGCCTCGGCATTCAAACCACGAATGATACGGCCCGCAAAACGACCACAGAGATCCGGCGCATCGATACGAACTGGCAGCACATCACTGATCGTTGCCGCAACGGGCTGATAGCTTGGCGCTTTCAGTGTCGAACCGGTCAAGGCAGCCACTTCGCGCGCCACGCCCAACACCGACAGACAATCCGCCTTATTCGGTGTCAGCTTGATCGTGA
Source organism: Oxalicibacterium faecigallinarum (assembly GCF_014635705.1). GTDB lineage: Bacteria > Pseudomonadota > Gammaproteobacteria > Burkholderiales > Burkholderiaceae_D > Oxalicibacterium > Oxalicibacterium faecigallinarum. Next base: position 939,459 of record NZ_BMDI01000001.1, read on the forward strand.
ACTTCAGATCATTAAGCTGGTAATAGTCACGGAAATTCTGTCCGACTGGCGCATCCGATGGCAAATCCATCAAGCCGCCCTGCTCATCCGACAGCTTGAGCTCTTTCGCTGAACACAACATGCCTTGCGATTCGACACCGCGCAATTTACCAAGCTTGATGTTGAATGGCTTGCCATCCTCGCCCGGCGGCAAAACGGCACCGACCATCGCACAGGCGACCTTCATGCCGACACGCACGTTTGGCGCACCGCACACGATGTTGAGCAACGTACCGGTGCCAGCATCAACCTGACAGACATTCAGGCGGTCTGCATCCGGGTGCTTGGCAATCTCGCGTACTTCAGCCACAACGACGCTGGAAAATGGCGGCGCAACCGGTTCGACTTCCTCGACTTCCAGACCCGACATCGTCAACATGTGCGCCAACTCATCCGACGTCATGTTCGGATTGACCATCGTACGCAACCAGCTTTCGGAAAATTGCATGATTTAAAAACCTTTTGCCACAAACATCACAAATACAAAAAAGGAATGCAGATCTGCGCGCGCAATGCATACGGCATCGCGCAACCTGCCCACCGTTTAATTGAACTGCTTCAGGAAACGCAAATCGCCTTCGTAGAACAGACGCAGATCGTTGATGCCATAACGAAGCATCGTCAGGCGCTCGAGGCCCGAACCGAAGGCAAAACCGATGAACTGTTCCGGATCAAAACCCATATTGCGCAGCACGGTCGGATGCACCTGACCAGCGCCTGACACTTCCAGCCAGCGCCCTTTGAGAGGACCGCTGCCAAAAGCGATATCGATCTCTGCCGATGGCTCTGTGAATGGGAAATAGGATGGACGGAAGCGCACTTGCAAATCATCCGTCTCGAAGAAGGCTTTGACGAAGTTGAGGTACACGCCCTTGAGATCGGCGAAGCTGACATTCTCGTCGATCCAGAGACCCTCGACCTGGTGGAACATCGGCGAATGCGTCGCATCACTGTCGACCCGATAGGTACGGCCAGGCGCGATCACGCGAATGGGCGGCTTGTTCATGCGGGCATAACGCACCTGCATCGGACTGGTATGGGTACGCAGCAGCAAAGGCTTGCCAAGTGTATCGTTTCCTTCAATGTAGAAGGTGTCCTGCATTGAACGCGCTGGATGGTTTTCCGGGCTGTTCAATGCGGTGAAGTTGGTCCAGTCGTTTTCAATTTCGGGACCATCTGCCACATCGAAACCGATTGAGCCGAAAATTTCCTCAACGCGCTGCCAGGTGCGCATTACGGGGTGAATACCGCCGGTGCCACGACCGCGACCAGGCAAGGTGACATCGATGGCTTCTGCATTCAGACGTGCTTCCATCTGCGCATTCGAGAGCGCATCACGACGCGCTGTCAGTGCCTGTTCGATTTTTTCCTTGGCCGCGTTGATAACGGCACCTTGCGCCTTGCGTTCTTCAGGTGCCAGCTTGCCGAGGCTCTTCATCTGCTCGGTGATCTGCCCGGTCTTGCCGAGATATTTTGCTTTGGCATTTTCCAGAGCGGCCGCATCGGGTGCAGCGGCAAAATCGGTCTGGGCTTGCGTGACGAGTTGATCTAGAAGATTCATGCGGTTTGTTTTCGCCTTATGAATAAAAGCCGAAAAGGAATGCAAAAGTGGAACAAGAAAATAAAACGGGGCATAGGTATGAACCCTGCCCCGCGATATTGCTGCGCCGTCCGCAGACGACGCGTGCGATCACAACACTACTTAAGCAGCGATGTTGGCTTTCACCTGATTGACGATTGCAGCAAATGCTGGCTTGTCCATCACGGCCATATCTGCCAGAACCTTACGGTCCAGTTCGATGGAAGCGCGTTTCAGGCCATTCATGAACTTGCTGTAGGTCAGGCCATGTTCACGCGATGCTGCATTGATACGGGTGATCCACAGAGCGCGGAATACACGTTTCTTGTTGCGACGATCACGGTAAGCATACTGACCAGCACGCATGACAGCTTGCTTGGCAATACGATAAACCTTGCTGCGGCGACCACGATAGCCTTTGGCTTGGTCAAGAACTTTTTTATGGCGGGCCCGTGCGGTAACCCCACGTTTAACTCTAGGCATGATTGCTCCTTGGGATTATGAGGTTAGGCGGACGGCATCATTGCACGGATCGAGTTCATGTTTGTTTCATGAACACCGACTGCACCGCGCAGCTGACGTTTGTTCTTGGTGGTTTTTTTGGTCAGGATGTGACGCTTGAACGCTTGACCGCGTTTCACGGTTCCACCCGGACGGACACGAAAGCGCTTTTTGGCGCTGCTTTTCGTTTTCATTTTAGGCATGACACTCATCTGTCCTTTTTCGGACAGCTCCATTTTGTATGATTGCAGGTGGCAACAATTTCGTTACACTTGGATGCCTGCTCTCACTTGTTATGCAGCAGAATCGAGTCCACTGCTATTTGCACTGATTGCCATGATGGCAATCAGTACGAATCTTATTTTTTCTTCTTCGGCGCGATGACCATGATCATCTGACGCCCTTCCATCTTAGGAAACTGCTCGACCTGACCATAAGGTTCCAGATCCGCTTTTAGACGCTCCAGCATACGCATACCGATGTCCTGGTGAGCCATCTCACGACCACGGAAGCGCAAGGTAATTTTGGTCTTGTCGCCGTCTTCCAGAAACTTCACCAGGTTACGCAGCTTGATGTTGTAATCACCATCATCGGTACCAGGTCGGAATTTGACTTCCTTGACCAGAATGACTTTCTGCTTCAGCTTGGCTTCGTGTGCCCGTTTTTGCTCCTGATACTTGAACTTACCGTAATCCATCAGACGAGCAACTGGTGGCTGCGCATTTGGCGCAATCTCGACCAGATCGACGTTGGCTTCTTCCGACAGGCGGAAGGCCTCGGCCAGACTCACAATACCAAGCGGCTCGTTGTCGACGCCGCTCAAACGCAATTCAGGCGCTGTAATTTCACCGTTGATTCGATGAGACTTGTCAGTAGCTATCGCAATTTCCTTTAAAAATCAAATAATTAAGCCGTGCTTTCGCGCAATGGGTTTTATCCCTCAGGCTTTGGTTTCGACCTCATCTTTGAGGCGCTTCACCAATTCATCGACAGGCATTACACCCAAGTCGACGTTCCCTCGCGCTCGCACGGCCACTGTACCTGCGTCCCGCTCTTTATCGCCAATCACAATGATATACGGCAGCTTCTGAACGGAATGCTCGCGTATTTTATAGGTAATCTTCTCATTACGCAAATCAAGCTGCACTCTAAACCCTTGTTTTTTCAGGTTTTGTGCAACATCACGTGCGTAATCAGCCTGCGCGTCAGAGATATTCAGCACGGCAACCTGCACAGGTGCCAGCCATAACGGCATTGCACCCGCATGATTTTCGATCAAGATTCCGATGAAACGCTCAAGCGAGCCCACGATCGCACGATGCAGCATGACAGGCGTCTTCTTGGTGTTATCCACATCGACATACTCCGCACCCAGGCGCTGCGGCATGAAAAAGTCGACCTGCATAGTGCCAACCTGCCAAGGACGACCCAGACTGTCTTTCAGGTGATACTCGATCTTCGGGCCGTAGAACGCACCCTCGCCTGGCAATTCCGTCCAGGTCACACCGCATGAACGCAACGCAGTACGCAGTGCATCTTCGGCTTTATCCCAGATTTCATCCGTACCGATCCGATTTTCCGGACGCAATGCAATCTTGACATCGATATTGGTGAAACGAAAATCTTCGTAGACCTTCATTGCCTGCGGATGGAAAGCCATCACCTCCGACTGAATCTGTTCTTCGGTACAGAAGATATGTCCATCGTCCTGCGTAAAGCCGCGTACGCGCATCGTGCCGTGCAATGCACCTGAAGGTTCGTTGCGATGGCATTGACCAAACTCGCCGTAGCGCAACGGCAAATCACGGTAGCTGCGTAGATCCGAGTTGAAAATCTGCACATGACCTGGACAGTTCATGGGCTTGAGCGCGTAAGAACGGTTTTCGGATTCCGTCACGAACATGTTTTCGCGATAGTTGTCCCAATGTCCTGTCTTCCCCCACAGGCTGGCGTCCAGAATCTGTGGCGCCTTCACTTCCTGATAATCGTTGATTTGATAGGCATGACGCATGTACTGCTCGACCTGTTGCCAGATTGTCCAGCCTTTGGGATGCCAGAAAATCAGTCCTGGCGCTTCATCCTGGAAGTGGAAGAAGTCGAGTTGCTTGCCGAGTTTGCGGTGGTCGCGCTTTTCCGCCTCTTCCAGCATATGCAGGTATTGCTCCTGCTCTTCTTTCTTTGCCCACGCCGTGCCGTAGATACGTTGCAGCATCTCATTCTTGGAGTCGCCACGCCAATAGGCACCGGCCAACTTCATGAGTTTGAAGACCTTGAGTTTACCGGTTGACGGCACGTGCGGACCGCGGCATAGATCAGTGAAGCTGCCTTCGGCGTAGAGCGACACATCCTCATTGGCAGGAATCGAGGCAATGATCTCCGCCTTGTAGTGTTCACCGATCGATTTGAAGTACGCGACGGCCTCATCACGTGGCAATACCTTGCGCGTGACTTGCTCATCCCTTTTTGCCAATTCGGTCATTTTCTTTTCAATCGCCGTCAGATCATCCGGCGTGAAAGGACGCTTATAGGAAAAGTCGTAGTAAAAACCGTTGTCGATCACCGGACCGATTGTCACCTGCGCCTCAGGGAACAATTCTTTGACTGCGTAAGCCAACAGATGCGCAGTCGAGTGACGAATGACATCCAACCCTTCAGCATCCTTGTCTGTAATGATGGCCAGATCGGCGTCCTGCTCGATCAGAAAGGACGTATCAACCACCTTGCCATCAACCTTGCCAGCGAGTGCTGCCTTGGCCAAACCCGTACCGATATTGGCTGCTACCTGCGCCACTGTTACGGCAGAATCAAACTGACGTTGCGAACCATCCGGAAGTCTTACGGTAACCATCTATTTCTCCAGTGCCGTTCTTTACTGTGGCACATCATTGCAATCAAAATTCAGACGAAAAAAAACGCGGACCAGCCGCGCATCTTCACAAACTGTCAAAGGCCGATTGGCGTTACATAACAAACTGCAAGTTGCTAGTTCGCGGTGTCATAACCATGGTGCCTTTCTCGACCTTATACAAAATTGATAAATGGCGGACGTTATTGCCATATTCGAAGCTCGTGATTGTACCAGAAACGATACCGCTATCATTCAAACACTTCCGCAGCATCCAGCGATAATCCTTGCTGATCTTTTAGGGAGAGTCTGGGCTCTCCTGAAATTTGCCAATCGATGCCAATCGCCGGATCGTTCCATGCAATACAACGCTCATACTGCGGCGCGTAATAATTCGTTGTTTTGTACAGAAAATCCGCTGATTCGCTCAAGACGATGAAACCGTGGGCAAAGCCGGCCGGTATCCACAGTTGCCGATGATTAAATTCACTTAGCTCCGCACCAACCCATTTGCCAAAAGTTGGAGAACTTTTTCTTATATCAACCGCAACATCAAATACGACGCCTCTGATGACACGCGTCAATTTGCCTTGGGGTTTCTGAATTTGATAATGCAACCCGCGCAGGACATGCTTTGCACTGCGGCTGTGATTATCTTGAACAAATACTTCGTTCCTTCCTACCGTTTGACCGAATGCATTTTGGTTGAAACTTTCAAAAAAAAAGCCGCGTGCGTCCCCAAACACATTCGGTTCGATGAGCATAACCTCCGGTATATCCAACTTGGTAACGATCATGCAAAGACCTTTTCGCTCAAGATACGAAGAAGATACTGACCATAATCATTCTTTCTCAACGGTTGCGCCAACGCTTCGAGCTCCACGCTATTAATCCATCCGCTGCGCCACGCAATCTCTTCAATACAAGCTATCTTCAAGCCCTGTCGACGCTCCAGCGCAGCGATGAACTGGCCCGCATCCATTAAACTCTCGTGCGTTCCTGTGTCCAGCCATGCGTAGCCACGCGCCAGGATTTTTACGGTGAGTTGCCCTTGCTCCAGATAGACCTGATTAAGATCCGTGATTTCCAATTCCCCTCGTGCACTTGGCTTGATGGATTTTGCAATATCAACGACCTTTTCGTCATAGAAATACAACCCGGTCACTGCATAATTACTTTGGGGATTGATCGGCTTTTCCTCGATGCTCGTGGCCTTACCAGTGGCATCGAATGCAACAACACCATATCGCTCAGGATCGAGTACATGATAGGCAAACACCGTCGCACTGGCTTGATCGTTGTTTGCCTCCTGCAGCACACGCGACAGATCGTGTCCATAAAACAGGTTATCTCCGAGCACCAATGCACTTGGATGTCCGTCCAAATATTTTTCGCCGATAATAAAAGCCTGCGCCAATCCATCTGGACTGGGCTGCACGGCATACTCCAGATGCATCCCCCACTGACTACCGTCACCGAGCAATTGCTCGAATCGAGGCAAATCCTGGGATGTGCTGATAATCAGCACATCCCGGATTCCAGCCAGCATCAGGGTACTCAAGGGGTAATAAATCATCGGCTTATCGTAAACAGGCAGCAGCTGTTTACTGATCGCCAATGTTGCCGGATGCAAGCGCGTACCCGAGCCGCCCGCCAGAATAATGCCCTTACGTTTTTTCATCGTCATATCCATTGATGCCGGAGATCTCCTGCAACATACGCAATACGCCGGTCTGCCATTGCGGCAACACAAGACCAAACGTCTGCTGCAGTTTTCTGGTATTGAGCCTTGAGTTATGCGGTCGCGTTGCCGCAGTTTGAAATGCACTGGTTGGCACAGCCTGAATTTTCTCGCCAGTCGCCTTGAGCCGCACACCCATTCGGAGCGCTTCCTCAATCACAAAAGCGGCATAACCATGCCATGTCGTACACCCACCCGCAACCAAATGATAGAGACCGGCCTTTTCCGGGCTATGCAACGCCTGAAGAATCGCATGCGCAGTAATATCGGCCAGCAAATCTGCCCCGGTCGGTGCGCCAAACTGGTCATTGATGACTGATAGAGAATCTCGCTCTTGCGCCATGCGCAGCATCGTCTTAGCAAAATTGCCACCGCGGGCACCATAGACCCAGCTCGTGCGAAAAATCAGATGGCGTGAGCAATATTGGGAAACCAGCCGCTCGCTCTCCAGCTTCGTCTGCCCATACACATTCAGAGGAACAGCCACATCGTCTTCTTGCCATGGTGTCTCGCCACTACCATCAAACACATAATCCGTTGAGTAATGGACCAACAGTGCGCCCACCTGTTCGGCAACTTGGGCCAATACGCCAGGCGCAACAGCATTGACCGTACGGACAATTGCACTTTCAGTCTCAGCCTTGTCAACTGCAGTGTGCGCGGCCGCATTCACAATCACGTCAGGCCGCAGTTGCAATACCGTTTGCTTTAATCCTTCCGGTTGCAAGAAGTCGCCACAATAGTCACGACTATTCGCATCAAGCGAAATCAGGTGCCCCAGAGATGCAAGGCTACGCTGCAGCTCCCAACCCACCTGTCCATTCTTCCCAAATAGAAGGATTTTCATGCTGTAGCCGTTTTCACACTGGCGCTATATTGTTGCTGCATCCATTCACGGTACGCCCCGCTTTGCACGTTCTCAACCCATGTCGGGTTGGCCAGATACCAGTCGACGGTTTTACGAATACCGGTATCCAGTGTTTCTGCGGGCTTCCAACCCAATTCTTGTTCAATTTTACTTGCGTCGATTGCGTAACGACGATCATGTCCCGGACGATCCTGCACATGCGTAATTTGCTCTGAATATGAACTGCCATCATGCCGAGGATGCAAATCGTCCAGCAAAGCACATATCGTATGCACGATCTCGATATTCGGCTTCTCGTTCCAGCCACCGATGTTGTATGTCTGCCCCACCAGCCCGGCTTCAAGCACGCGGCGTATCGCACTGCAATGATCTTTGACATATAACCAATCGCGAATCTGCATGCCATCACCATAGACCGGTAACGACTTGCCGGCCAAGGCATTGACGATCATCAACGGAATCAACTTTTCGGGAAAGTGATAAGGCCCGTAATTGTTACTGCAATTTGTCGTCAGGACCGGCAAACCATACGTGTGATGCCAGGCACGCACGAGATGATCACTCGCTGCCTTGCTCGCGGAATAGGGGCTGTTAGGTTCGTATTTATCGGTTTCTGCAAATGCAGGAGCAGTAGCAGTCAGACTGCCATATACCTCATCGGTAGAGACATGCAGGAAGCGAAATGCCGCGCGCTCCCTATCTGGCAATTCATTCCAGTAGACCCGCACTGCCTCCAGCAACCGAAAGGTACCAACGACATTGGTCTGAATGAAATCTTCAGGACCACAGATGGAACGATCCACATGACTTTCGGCTGCAAAATTGAGTACGGCGCGCGGACGATAGCTTTTCAACAGCGCAAGAACTGCATCGTAATCGCCAATATCCGTCTGTGAAAAAACATGACGGCTGTCTCCTTGCAGACTGAGCAAATTATGCATATTGCCGGCATATGTCAGCTTGTCTACATTCAGAACGGGCTCTTCACTCTGCGCCAACCAGTCGAGGACAAAATTTGCGCCGATAAATCCAGCGCCACCCGTTACCAAAATCATTCTTTCATCCTTATTCTTTAGTGCATCAGGGATGTCTGGGCAAATTTACCATTCTTGATGGCCGACATGCAGAGATAACGTGAACGGCATGCAATACCAACCGGAACCGCTTCAAGCTATGGGGACTGAATATTGCAAAAAAACAATCTGATGACTGCCATCTTATACAAGATGACGAAGAGAAAGAACAAAAAAAATGGAAGCCACAAGGCTTCCATTTTGTACTGCTTAACGCCTGACTCGGGTTCAAACGTTTTGTGTTGGTAGGCACGATTGGACTCGAACCAACGACCCCTACCATGTCAAGGTAGTGCTCTAACCAGCTGAGCTACGCGCCTAAAGAAGCGAGATTATAACCAGAGAAAAATGGTTTGCCTAGTGCTTCCCCGAAATTTTTCGTTAGTGCCGTTTTGCTTCCAGCACGCCATTTACTTCGCCAATGATATTTAATGCTTTCTGCAACTGCGCAGTCGAGCCGATCTCGGCCGTAAATGCCATGCGTGCCTGACCTTTTGAACTCTGCGTACTCACACCAATGACATTGATCTTCTCGCGCAGGAAGATATCGGAGATATCGCGCAGCAATCCCTGCCGGTCCGCCGCCAGCACGAAAATATCAACCGGGTAAACGGTGCTGCTCGATGCGCCCCACTCGGTCTGGATGACACGCTCCGGCGCCTTCTTCTGCATCTCCAGATAATTTTTGCAGTCGGAGCGATGAATCGACACGCCTTTGCCTCGCGTGACAAATCCAACGATCTCATCTGGTGGCGCGGGTTTGCAGCAGCGTGCCAATTGCGTCATCAAGCCATCCGTTCCGACGACCAGCACGCCTGATTTGGCTCCTTGCACCACGCTGGATGCACGGCTCTTGCGCGCGATGACGGCATCTTCATCTGTCAGACGTGGTGCATTGGGATCTTCCCCACGCAGTGCCAGCTCGATAGCGCGCAGGCCAAACTCATCTTTGCCGACTGCCAGTAACAAATCGTCCAGTTTGACGAAGCCCAAAGTATGCGCAAGGTCTTCCAGATTGATCGATGTCTTACCTTCTCGCTGCAGAACTTTGTCCACCAGCGCCCGACCGTGCGCCAGGGTCTCCTGCTGATCAATGGCGTTGAACCATGCGCGGACTTTGGCGCGTGTACGTGAACTGGCGGCATAACCTGCTGACAACCAGTCACGCGATGGGCCGACACTGATGCCGTTACCGCCTTTGGCCGTGATGATCTCGACTGTCTGCCCGCTTTTCAGTTGCGTATTCAGTGGCACCAGCGCGCCATCGACGCGCGCGCCGCGGCAGCGGTGGCCGACGTCGCTATGCAAATGATATGCAAAGTCGATCGGCGTGGCGCCGTAAGGTAATTCGATCACGCGTGCCTGAGGCGTCAGTACATAAATGCGGTCATCCAGCGATGCCGACTTGAGCTTTTCCACCCAGTCGCGATGCACATCTTCCTGGCTAACGACAGCATCGACCACCTCGCTCTTCCACGCCAGCAACTGCCGCAACCAGGCGATTTTTTCATCGTATTTCTGACCGGTGAAGTTGGAATTGCCTGCTTCCTTGTAGCGCCAGTGTGCCGCCACACCGTATTCGGCAAATTCGTGCATGTCCTTGGTACGGACCTGCACCTCCAGTGGCCGACCGTCTTCTGCGACAACCACCGTATGCAGAGACTGGTATCCATTCGGCTTGGGGCGTGCAATGTAATCGTCAAATTCAGCCGGCATCGGTGTCCAGATGTTATGAACGATCCCCAGCACGGTGTAGCAACTCTTGATGTCGTCGACAATGACACGGAAAGCACGCACGTCATACAGATCGGCAAACTCGATATCCTTGCCACGCAATTTGCTCCAGATACTGTAGATGTGCTTGGGACGACCATATACCTCAGCCTTAATCCCCGCTGCGGCCATCTCGGACTCCAGGCGCTTGATGGAGTTGGCAACGAATGCCTCACGCTCGACACGTTTTTCTTCAAGAAGCGAAGCAATCCGTCGATAGGAATCCGGCTCGAGGAAGCGGAAGGACAAATCCTCCAGCTCCCACTTCAGCTGCCAGATACCCAGACGATTGGCGAGTGGCGTGTAAAGATCAAATGTCTCTCTTGCGTATTGGCGCGAACGCTCATTCTGCAATTTTCGGTCGGCAAAATAACGTAGGGTCGCCACGCGTGAAGCCAGGCGAACAAGGACGGCACGCATATCGACTGCCATGGCAAGCAGCATCTTGCGCAAGACTTCAAGCTGTGCTGCCGCTTCCTGCGCCGCATTCTTGTTACGTTGAATCTCGTTTTGCACGAATGTCTGCTCATGCAAACGCATCAGTTGCCGCACGCCATTCACCAGTTCGGCCACGCCCGTCCCAAACAGCTCTTCAATCCTGGCTGCTGCATCGGCATCGATCACAGGCAATTCGAACAACAGTGCAGCAATACGCGTATCGGCATCCGTTTCGATCTGCGCCAGAATACTGGCGACCGTTTCGGAAAATTGATAGGTATCCTGTCCGCTTTCGACCACGCCTTTATCAGCCGAAATCTTGTGACCTTCGTAAAAAGGCTTGACGAAATTCAGCGCAGTCAGCACGCGCAGACCATCCTGCTCACTTAAATCGGAGCAAAGCAATTCTCGCGTATCAGCTTGCGTAGAAACAGTGGAAACCATTCACATTCCAAATGCGACAGAAGCGTCGCTAACGTCGGCAAGTATACCGTGCTGGCTGATGGCAAGGCGGAATTCCGGCATGAATAATCTTGCCCCCCCTGCCGGCTCACATCACGACAGCAGAAATTCACAAACCGGATCAATCTGCGACGGCACCAGTAAAGTCGGCGCATGCCCCACATCCGGCAACTCAAGTAATTGTGCGCGCGGACCGCGACGCGTCATTTCTTCTGCCGTTTCCCGCGACAAGAGATCCGAATGCACGCCCCGCAAGAGCAAGGTCGGGCAACGAATCGCATCATAGACATCCCATAACAGCTTTTGTGATGCCTGCACACTCTCCATGGTCATCGCCTTGAAAGGAATAGCAAGCGCCGCATCGTAGGTAAAGCACCAGCCACCTTCGCTTTCCTTCAGCACATCCGTCGCCAGCTTGCGCCACTGGTATTCGTCATGCATACCGAATGAGGCAGAAATGGCCTTTACATAAGCGAGTGCTTCGTCAAAAGAGGGGAAATGCGGTGACTGACCGATGTACTCGGCAATACGCGTCATCGCTGCGGCATTCAACGACGGGCCAATATCGTTCAACACCAACTTACCGATCAGATTGGCCGGTTGTACTGCCAGCACCATGCCGATCAAGCCACCCATCGATGTGCCGACCCAGTGCACACGCTCGACATCCAGACGCGCAATCAATGTCACCACATCGGCAACATATTGCGGAATAGCGTAGTACTGCGGGTCACGTAAATGATCGGAGCGTCCGCGGCCAACGATGTCCGGACAAATCACACGATAACGATCACACAGACGAGATGCCAGCACGTCGAAATCGTCGGAAACCCGTGTGAGTCCGTGTGCACAAACCAGCACATCCGGGTTGGCCGGATCGCCCCATTCTTTGTAGGCCATGCGATGCAGGCCTGCAGGCGATAAGCAATAAACGTAACGAATCACGGGATTTGTCATGGCGACACGCACGAAGGAAAATCAGATTGCACACATTTACGGAGGTGCAATTTCAGACTTCTTATTGCACACCCATACCGTCATCTGCGTTCATGATCGCACCATTGATGAAATGCGACTCTTCGGCAGCCAGCAACAGAAGCAAGCCATCCAGGTCTTCTGGTTTACCAATTCGCTTTCTCGGCAAGGTATTGATCAGCTGTCGCCCCTGTTCACTGCTGAAGTGATCGAGATTGATTTCCGTACCGATATAGCCCGGACAAATCGCATTGACGTTGATGCCAAATTGCCCCCACTCCAGCGCCATCGATTTGGTCATCTGGATGACAGCTGCCTTGCTCATGCAGTACACAGCCAATTCTGGCACCACACGCTGACCGGCTAATGAGGCGATATTGATGATGCGGTGCTGCTTACGCGCATCCCCCTTGTAGCGAAGAATCATGCGCTTGGCGACTTCCTGCGCGACAAAAAAGGCACCACGCTGATTGGTATCGGTGACATATGCATAGTCTTCCGGCGTGACGTCAATCAAGCGCTGGCTGCTCGATACACCGGCATTGTTGACCAGAATATCGATTGCACCGGCTTCTGTTTCCGCATGCGCTACCGCAGATTTGATGCTGGCGTAATCGGTCACGTCCAGCGCAACGACGTGCGCAGCGCCGCCTTCTGCCTCGATCTCGGCACGCAACTCCTTCAGATGATCGATCCGGCGCGAAGCCAGAATGACCTGCGCCCCCGCCATGGCCAATACTTTGGCAAAGCGTGCGCCCAATCCGCTGGATGCACCGGTAATCAAAGCGACCTTGCCTTCAAAATTGACTTCTACACCCACGTGATCCCCTGTCTTTTAAGAATAATGGTTTGCAACTGGGCAGAAAAAAACCTGCCGGAAACGGTATCATTACACGAAAGTTACGCAACACGCAGTTAGCCCGGAAACACTGCCTGTTTCCCAGCCATCCGTCGCATAGGAAATTTGATTTTGAACATGACGTCCAGCTCCTCCTCTCTCCTCGAACAATACGGCCCGCGTGAGGCGATGGAATACGATGTGGTCATCGTAGGTGGTGGCCCTGCCGGCCTGGCGGCTGCAATCCGTCTCAAGCAGCGCGCCGCAGAAACGGGTGGTGATATTTCCGTATGCGTTCTTGAGAAAGGGAGTGAGCTCGGTGCGCATACGCTTTCTGGTGCGGTCATGGATCCGCGGGCTCTGAGCGAGCTGTTTCCTGACTGGAAGGAACGTAATGCGCCACTGAAGACAGCCGTCACCGAAGACCGATTCCTGTTCCTGACCAAAGACAAGGCGTACAAAACACCCAACTTCATCCTGCCGGCCTGCTTACAGAATCATGGCAACTATGTCATTTCGCTTGGCAACGTCGTGCGCTGGCTGGGCGAACAGGCCGAAGCACTGGGCGTGGAAATCTTTCCCGGCTTTCCGGCGGCTGAAATACTGTACGACGAGCAAGGTGCTGTAAAAGGCGTTGCGACTGGCAATATGGGCGTCGGCAAGGATGGACGGCCGACCGATGCCTTCCAGCTTGGCATGGAGCTACACGCCAAGTACACGCTGTTTGCAGAAGGAGCGCGTGGCAATCTGGGGCGTCAGTTAATCGAAGGCTTCAAGCTCGATGCAGGCAAGGCACCGCAGAGCTACGCAATCGGCATCAAGGAATTGTGGGAAATCGATCCCGCCCTGCATCAGCCAGGGCTCGTGATCCATACCGCTGGCTGGCCGCTGAGCAATGACACGTATGGCGGCTCGTTCCTGTATCACCTGGAAGACAATCAGGTCGTGGTCGGCTACGTCGTTGGTCTCGGTTACGCCAATCCCTACCTATCGCCATTCGAGGAATTTCAGCGTTACAAAACGCATCCGGAAATCAGTCGCTTCTTCAAAGGTGGCAAACGCGTTTCCTATGGTGCCCGTGCCATCACCGCTGGTGGGCTGCAGGCATTGCCGAAAACCGTCTTTCCGGGTGGTGCGCTGCTTGGTTGCGATGCTGGTTTTCTCAATGGCAGTCGCATCAAGGGGAGCCATGCCGCGATCAAGACGGGCATGCTGGCGGCCGATGCTGCCTTCGATGCCGTGTCGCAGGGTCGTCAGAACGATGAACTGCTTGCCTATCCGGCTGCCTTCGAGCAATCGTGGCTCAAGGAAGAACTGCACGTTGCACGCAACTTCAAGCCCATGATGAGCAAAGGTCTGATAACGGGTACCTTGTTGTTCGGCATTGATCAACTTGTCTTCAAAGGCAAAGGTCCGTGGACGCTGACCAATACGCATGCCGACCATACGGCTCTGCGACCGGCCTCGGAGTTTGCACCGATCGTTTATCCGAAACCGGACAACGTATTGACGTTCGACCGTCTGTCATCGGTCTTTCTGTCCAATACCAATCATTCGGAAGATCAGCCCCCGCATCTGACACTCAAAGACCCTTCGATTCCGGTGAAGGTCAATCTTGCCACGTACGCGGGACCTGAGGCGCGCTATTGTCCGGCTGCCGTCTATGAATTCGTAAAAGACGATACCAATCAAGACAGCCTGCAGATCAATGCGCAGAACTGCGTGCACTGCAAGACGTGTGATATCAAGGACCCGATGCAAAACATCGTGTGGGTCACCCCGGAAGGTGGCGGCGGGCCCAATTATCCGAATATGTGATGACAGCAACAAAAAGCCGCGCATTGCGCGGCTTTTTGTTGCTTAGCGACCGATAGGCTGCCAGCCTCCGGAAAGAATTTTTTCCAGCCAGAACGAGCCAATGATCGTTTTTACATCCGTAATCTGCCCCGAACGGACCCACGATGTTAATTCTTGTGGTGTGCAATCAAAGACATCCAGAAACTCTTCTTCATCCAGTTTGCGTTCACCTGCCGTCAATCCACGGGCAATGTAGATATCCAGGGATTCATCCGAGTAGGCTATCGCATTATGAATCTTGCAGACAAATTTCCAGTCGGTTGCCGTATAACCAGTCTCTTCTAGCAACTCACGTTTGGCACACACAAGCGGATCTTCACCCGGATCGATCTTCCCCGCAGGAAATTCGATAAAAACCTGTCCGACTGGATAGCGATACTGCCGTTCAAGCAGCAGTCTGCCATTGTCGAGCACCGGAAGGATCACGACCGCTCCCGGATGCGGTATATATTCCCGCGTCGCGGCATTTCCGTTTGGCAGACGCACCGTATCTTTGATGACCTTTAGAAACGAGCCATCGTAGACAAGCGCGCTATCGATTTTCGTTTCTTTCAAATGATCATCCATGCCAACTCCTCGCCATTACAGCGCGCTCAGCGCTTTTGTCTGCGCATATAACGCATCACGAATCCCGGATAGGCAAAAACCAGAAACAGGCATCCCGTAACGACATAAAATTCCCATCCCTGGGAAAACACGTTACCCATCCTTGCTTCCAGCAAATACGCAACCAGACCAACAAAAAAATAGAGAACGAACAGTTCAAATAGCCGCAACCAAACGGACTTCACAGCCCGTTTGGTTGGAATGACGGCAAAAACCCGTTCATTGAAGAATGGAACGTTGGCACAGAACAGTGCCAACAAAATGATGAACCAGCCTGCTAGTGAGACATCCACTGAAACCGGCTATCCGGATCAGGCTGCCAGCGTTCTGGCAATCGCTGCAGCACAGACAGCCATCAACGGGCCTGGCAACAAGCCCAAGGCCAAGACAGCCACCCCATTGGCACTCAGTGCAATACCAACATCTGGCGTTACTGCCAGCTTTTCAGTCTGGGTAGGTTCGTCAAAGTACATGACCTTGACGACGCGCAGATAGTAGAACGCACCGATCAGGGAGAACAGCACAGCGAAGATCGCAAGCCAGATCTGGCCATTGGCAACAACACTTTGCAGAACCGACAATTTTGCATAGAAGCCGACGACTGGCGGCACGCCTGCCAGCGAGAACATGAACAACAGCATGACCAGCGCAAACCATGGGCTGCGTTGGTTCAGGCCCTTGAAGTCATCAATGTTTTCGGCTTCAAAACCGGCACGCGACAGCAGCATGATGATGCCGAACACACCCAGCGTCGTCATGACATAGGTAATCGAATAGAACATGGCAGCGCCGTAGCCGTTCGTTACGGAACCATCCGGTGCCGTAATCACGCCCGACAACAGACCAAGCAAGACGAAGCCCATTTGCGAAATCGTCGAATAGGCCAACATGCGTTTGATGTTGGTCTGCATGATCGCAGTCACGTTACCAATCGCCATCGACAACACAGCCAAGATGGTCAGCATTTGCTGCCAGTCGATCGACAAGGCTGGCAGCGCTTCCACCAGCAAACGAATCGTGATGGCGAAGGTTGCCAGCTTTGGTGCACCACCCAGCAACAGAGTGACAGCCGTTGGCGCGCCTTGATAAACGTCAGGTACCCACATATGGAACGGTACGACACCGAGTTTGAATGCCAGACCTGCCACCACGAATACAAGCCCCAGCACCAGAACAGGCTTGTTCACTGCACCGGTACCAATTGCCTGGGCGACTTCGGTCAGGTCAAGCGAACCGGTTGCGCCGTACAGCATCGAGATGCCGTAGAGCAGGAAACCGGAAGCCAGTGCGCCCAGAATGAAATATTTCATTGCCGCTTCGGTCGAAATAGCGTGATCGCGACGGATTGCGACCAGTGCGTACAGCGACAGCGACATCATTTCCAGACCGAGGTAGATGATCAGGAAATTGTTAGCCGAAATCATGACCATCTGACCCAGCAGCGAGAACAAGGCCAAGATATAGAACTCACCGCCCTTGAAGCCACCGATCATGTCACGCTGACTTGCGTACCGGCGCGAATAGACCAGAGTCAACGCAACGGCAAGATAGGAAAACAGTTTCAGAATGTCCGACATCGGATCGGCCACGAACATGTTATTGAAGGTGTAGACCGTTTCGCCGTTACCGAGGCTGCTGAAGGTAATGAGACCGCACACACCCATCGCAACGATCGACAGAACGTAGGTAATGTTGCGTTTGACATCCTTCGTGAACAGATCAACCAGCAGAATTACGGAAATCGCAATTGCCAGAAAGATTTCAGGAAGAGCCGGTATCAGATTCAAGTTATTCATGTTGTCGCGATTGTTATGCGTTCAGTTGCGCGGTTGCGGTTGTTATGACGAAATTCCCCGCCGTTACATCAGCCGCAGCGGACTCCACTGCGGTGCGCTCATCATTCATTAATTGAGCTTGGAAACCGAAACATGCTGCAGCAGATCGGAAACCGAGGTTTGCATCACATCAGTAAATGGCGCCGGGTACAGACCCATCACCAGCGTACAGATCGCGAGGACACCCAGCATCAGGAATTCACGCTTGTTCAGATCCGTCATTTCAGACACGTGATGGTTGGTAATCTCGCCAAAAATCACGCGTTTTGCCAGCCACAGCGAATAGGCTGCGCCGAGAATCAGAGCCGTTGCTGCCAGCATGCCGATCCAGAAGTTATATTCGACTGCACCCAGAATCACCATGAACTCACCGACGAATCCGGAGGTCGCTGGCAAGCCCGCATTTGCCATCGAGAACAGAATGAAGAACGCAGCAAAGCGCGGCATCACATTCACAACACCGCCGTATTGAGCGATTTCACGTGTATGCATGCGGTCATATAACACACCGATACACAGGAACATGGCGCCGGATACAAAACCGTGCGAGATCATTTGCACGATAGCGCCCTGCACTGCCATGTCGTTGAACATGAAGAAGCCCAACGTTACAAAACCCATGTGCGCGATCGACGAATAGGCGACCAGCTTTTTCATGTCTTTCTGTACCAGTGCGACCAGACCAACATAGATCACGGCAACCAGCGACAAGGTAATCATGAAGCCGGACAGATAGTGACTTGCGTCCGGTGCAATCGGCATCGAGAAACGCAGGAAGCCATAAGCCCCCAGCTTCAGCATGATCGCTGCCAGCACAACCGAACCACCGGTAGGCGCCTCGACGTGTGCATCAGGCAACCAGGTATGCACTGGCCACATCGGGACCTTGACAGCAAATGCCATCAGGAATGCCAGGAATATCAGAATCTGTTCGTTCATCTGCAATGGCAGCGCATGCCATGCCAGGATGTCAAAGCTGTTTCCGGACTGGAAGTACAGATACAGCATTGCCACCAGCATCAGCAGCGAGCCCATGAAGGTATAGAGGAACAGCTTGATCGACGCGTACACGCGGTTTGCACCACCCCAGACACCAATGATGATGAACATCGGAATCAGGGTCGACTCAAAGAACACGTAGAACAGCATGCCATCCAGTGCACAGAACACGCCGATCATGATGCCGGACAGGATCAGGAATGAACCCAGATACTGCGAAACGCGTGTTTCGATCACTTCCCATGCAGCGACCACGACAAAGATCGTGATGAATGCGGTCAGTACAACAAACCACATCGACATGCCATCAACACCCAGCGAGTAGTTGATATTGAAAATCTCGATCCAGCTGTGCTTTTCGACAAACTGCATGCCATGCGCCGCCTTGTCGAAACCGCTGATCAGCGGCAACGTCACAAGGAAGCTGACGATCGAACCGATCAGCGATACGCCACGGGACAAGCCGGGATTCTCATCACGACCAATCGCAAGTACAAGGACGCCAAACGCAATCGGCAACCAGATCGCGAGACTCAAAATAGGAAATGTAGACTGCATCATATTTTTATTTGCTTCGCTAACTTATTTGGCGAACGATGGGAATGGCAGGAAGTAAATCAGGAAACCCAGCACACCGAGAATCATGACAAACGCGTAGTGATAGATGTAACCGGTCTGCAGCACGCGAATGACACGCGAGAACCAGCCCACCGCCTTGGCACTGCCATTGACGATCAGACCATCGATCAGAGTCTTGTCGCCCACATTGGACAAACCACCACCGAGCATACGTGCACCACCCGCCCAGAAGAATTCGTTGAACTTGTCCATGTAGTACTTGTTCTCGAGCAGCGTGTGGATCGCACGGAACTTGTTATAGAACCATGCAGGTACACGCGGATTAACCATGTAGCAGTAGTACGCAGCAACCACACCCGCCAGCGCCAGCCAGAATGGTGCCGTCTGCAGACCGTGAATGGCCATTGCCATTGCGCCGTGGAACATTTCGTTCAACTCAGCCATGCCACCATGCTTAGGATCGACAAAGATCACGTCCTTGAAGAACGTTCCGTGCAGCATTGGCTCGATCGCAATGTAACCGATGAAAACCGAAGGAATCGCCAGCAGAATCAGCGGCAGCGTGACCACCCATGGCGACTCGTGCGGCTTCTGACCTGGGGCCAGACCATGGTGTTCGTCATGGGCATGGTCATCGTGTGCATGATCATCATGAGCGTGGTCGTCGTGACCGGCCTTGGCATGTGCGTGATCATCGTGATGTGCATGCTCTTTACCAAAACGCTCTTCACCGTGGAACACGAGGAAGTACATACGGAACGAGTAGAACGCCGTCACGAAAAC
Organism: Oxalicibacterium faecigallinarum; assembly: GCF_014635705.1. Lineage (GTDB taxonomy): Bacteria > Pseudomonadota > Gammaproteobacteria > Burkholderiales > Burkholderiaceae_D > Oxalicibacterium > Oxalicibacterium faecigallinarum. The sequence goes on from NZ_BMDI01000001.1 coordinate 959,250, forward strand.
GCCAGCCAGCACGGCAAAGTTGGCAAAGCCCGAACCCCAGATATGCGTTGCGTGCACAGCTTCGATGATGCTGTCCTTCGAGTAGAAGCCCGAAAACAGTGGTGTACCGATCAGTGCCAGCGAACCCAGCAACGACGTGATCCAGGTGATTGGCATGTATTTACGCAAGCCACCCATATTACGAATATCCTGGTCGTGGTGCATACCGATGATGACCGAGCCCGCAGCAAGGAACAGCAGCGCCTTGAAGAATGCGTGGGTCATCAGGTGGAATACGGCAACCGAGTAAGCCGATGCACCAAGTGCCACCGTCATGTAACCGAGCTGCGACAGCGTCGAGTAGGCAACCACGCGCTTGATATCGTTCTGGATAATGCCCAGAAAGCCCATGAACAACGCAGTGATCGAACCGATAACGAGGATGAACGACAAGGCTGTATCCGACAGTTCGAACAATGGCGACATACGCGACACCATGAAGATACCTGCGGTAACCATGGTTGCGGCGTGAATCAGCGCGGAAATCGGGGTTGGGCCTTCCATCGAATCAGGCAACCACACGTGCAGCGGGAACTGAGCCGATTTACCCATCGCACCGATGAACAGGCAGATACAGGCCACCGTAAGCAATGCCCAGTCGGTGCCTGGCAGCGACAGCGTCGCGAGTTGTTCTTTCTTCGCAAAGACTTCTGCGTAGTCCATCGAACCGGCGTAAGCCAGCAACAGGCCGATACCGAGAATGAAGCCGAAGTCACCGACACGGTTGACCAGGAACGCCTTCATGTTCGCAAAAATTGCCGTTGGCTTTTTGTACCAGAAACCGATCAGCAGATACGAAACCAGACCCACTGCTTCCCAACCGAAGAACAGTTGCAGGAAGTTGTTGCTCATGACAAGCATCAGCATGGAGAACGTAAACAGCGAAATATACGAGAAGAAACGGTTGTAGCCCTCGTCTTCTTCCATGTAACCGATCGTGTAGATGTGAACCATCAGCGACACGAATGTCACGACACACATCATCATTGCCGTCAGACTGTCGACCAGAAAGCCAACTTCCATCTTCATCCCGGCAACCGTCAACCAGGTGTAGACGCTACCGTTGAAGGTCGCGCCATCCATCACCTGCATGAAGGTATGGGCAGACAGAATGAACGAGATCAACACACCGAGAATGGTCACGGTATGGGCGGTCTTGCGACCGATCAGATTGCCAAAAAATTTGGTACCAAACAGGCCGGCGATCATGGAGCCGACGAGCGGCGCCAGAGGTACGACCAGAAGGAGGTTAGGGTTAAGTTGCCCCGCCATGATGAACCTTATTCGTTATTGTTCGGAATCAGCCTTTGAGGCTATCGAGATCTTCTACATTCACGGTATCCAAGGTACGGAACAGCGATACCAGGATAGCCAAACCAATTGCAGCTTCAGCAGCAGCGACGGTCAGGATGAAGAAGACGAAAATCTGACCTGCCGCGTCGCCCAGAAAGTAGGAAAACGCCACAAAGTTCATATTCACCGCCAACAGCATCAATTCGATGGCCATCAGCAAGATGATGATGTTCTTGCGATTCAGAAAAATACCGACTATCGAGATCGCGAACAGAATCGCGCCGAGAATCAGATAGTGAACGAGCGATAACTCCACAACACTCCCCTTATTTTTGTTCTGCCGACGGTGCAGCGGATTGATCGTCGCCATTTTGGCGTGGCTCTGCCTTCATCTTCACGACGCGGACACGGTCGGAAGCGCGCACACGAACCGCATCGCCCGGCGCAAAGTATTTGCTGTCCTTGCGTTTGCGCATGGTCAGCGCGACCGCAGCAACCATACCGACCAGCAGCAGCAAGCCTGCCAGTTCAAATGCATACAGATAATCCGTGTAAATCAGTTTGCCGAGTTCCTTGGTATTGCCGATCATATCGGCGCCTGCTGGCACTTCGACATGCGACTTCCAGAAGCCCTGGAACAACACACCGGCCATCATCAGAACAATTACCGCACCGATACCGGCAGCCAGTGGCAAGTAACCCCAGAAGCCTTCACGCAGCTTGCTGAGCTTGATATCCACCATCATGACCACAAATAGGAACAGAACCATAACGGCACCGACATACACCAGCACCAAGACGATCGACAGGAATTCTGCCTTGATCAGCATCCACAAAGCGGATGCTGCCGCAAATGTCAGCACGAGATACAACGCGGCATGCACCGGGTTGCGATCAGTGATGACTCGCAAAGCAGCGAACACGAGGATCGTTGCGAATGCGTAGAAAAGAAAGGTTGTAAAGTCCATAGTCAGCCAGAAAGTCAGCGCAATGCCGCCAAATGATTAATCAACGATAGGCCGCATCTGCAGTACGCGCAGCAGCGATTTCAGGTTCAAAACGATCGCCCACAGCCAGCAGCATTTCCTTCGTGTAGTACAGGTCGCCGCGCTTCTCGCCGTGGTATTCGAGAATATGTGTCTCAACGATCGAATCAACCGGGCAGGATTCCTCGCAGAAGCCGCAGAAAATGCATTTGGTCAGATCGATGTCATAGCGTGTGGTACGGCGCGTCCCGTCGGCACGTTGGTCCGACTCGATCGAAATCGCCATTGCCGGGCAAACTGCTTCACACAGTTTGCAAGCAATACAGCGCTCTTCACCGTTTGGATAGCGACGCAATGCGTGCAAACCACGAAAACGCACCGACTGCGGTGTTTTCTCTTCCGGGAACTGCACGGTAATTTTTCGTGCAAACAAGTAGCGGCCAGTCAGCGCCATGCCCTTGAAGAGCTCGCGCAGCATCAGGCTACCGAAAAAATCCTTAATTGCTTCCATCTTTGGCTTCCTCTTTGCTCAGCCTTGATTAATTCCAGATATTCAGTGGTGTCTTCATCCAGATCGCAACGACCAGGAACCAGACCAAGGTCAGTGGAATGAACACTTTCCAACCCAAACGCATAATCTGGTCATAGCGGTAACGTGGGAACGATGCACGGAACCAGACAAACAGCGAAATCACGAAGAAGGTCTTCAGGCCCAACCAGATCCAGCCTGGAATCCAGGTGAATGGCGCGAAATCAAATGGTGCCGCCCAACCGCCGAGGAACATCAACGAAGTCAGCAGCGAGATCAGCCACATATTGGCGTACTCGGCCAGGAAGAACATCGCGAACGACATACCGGAATATTCAACCATGTGACCTGCGACGATCTCCGACTCCCCTTCCACAACGTCGAACGGGTGGCGGTTCAGTTCAGCCGTGCCAGAGACAACATAGATAATGAACAGCGGCAGCAACGGCAACCAGTTCCACGACAGGAAATTCAGACCCATGTCAGCAAAACGGCCTTGTGTCTGTGTCGTCACAACATCGATCAGGTTCATCGAGCCGGATACCATCAGAATGACGACCAGGCAGAAGCCCATCGCGATTTCGTAAGAAATCATCTGTGCCGAGGCACGCATTGCACCCAGAAATGCATATTTCGAGTTCGATGCCCAACCTGCAATGATGATGCCGTAGACCTCCAGCGAGGTAATTGCCATCACGAACAGCAAGCCTGCATTGACATTTGCCAGAACCGCTTCCGGTCCGAAAGGAATCACCGCCCAAGCCACCAGCGATGGCATGATGGTCATGACCGGTGCGATCACGAACAATGCCTTATTCGATTTCGCAGGAACAACAACTTCTTTCAGCAGCAGCTTGACGCCGTCGGCAATCGGTTGCAGCAGGCCTAGCGGACCGGTACGGTTGGGCCCATGACGTACATGCATCCAGCCGATCAGCTTACGTTCCCACAAGGTCATGTAAGCAACTGCACCCATCAGAGGCGCAACGATCGCAATGATCTTGACCAGATTCCAGACGAGTGGCCAGTAATAGCCAAAAAATGCGTCACCCGTTGCGTGGATGGACAGTAATACTTGATCCATTACGCTTTCTCCACGCTGATAGGACCGAACATTGCGCCGAGGCTGGCAGTGGACTGATGTCCAGCGGCCACGCGCACGACATTAACTGGCAGCGTCTTGTCGACTGCAGCAACCAGCACTGCACTGCCATTACCTTGTACAACCTTGACTTGATCACCAGCAGCGATGCCCAGTTTGCCAGCCAGATCAGCAGACAGCCATGCTTTTGGCGCAGCGCCATCACGTGTGCTTTGCAGTGGCTCGGAACGACGAACGATTGCATCGGTTGCGTAGATCGATACGTCCGCAACGCGCTCCAGTGAACCCGTTACTGCAGATGCAGCTTGTGGCAGCGCTTTGCCAATGTTGTTCAGACGTGGTTGCAATTGCGCATCAGCTGGCGCGTTGGCACCGATGATTTCGTTACGGATCGCTTCCGAGGTTTCGTAGTCGAAGCCGTTCAGTTCAAGCAGATTGCCGAGGACACGCAGGACTTTCCAGCCTGGACGTGCATCGCCGAGAGGCTTGACCGTGCCATTGAAGCTTTGTGCGCGACCTTCGCAGTTGACGAACGTACCGGATGTTTCCGAGAACGGCGTAATCGGCAGCATCACGTCAGCAAAATCAGCACCGTGTTTAAATGCCGACATCACGACAACCATATCGGCTTGATTCAGCGCGGCGCGTGCAGCTTGCGGATTGGCACTATCCAGCTCCGGCTCTGCATTCAACAGAACATATGCTTTACGTGGCTGCGCAAACATTTGCACGGCATTCGCACCGTTTTGACCTGGCAATGCATTTGCCAGGTAACCGCCAACGGTGTTAGCCGCTTCGGTCAGGAAACCAAACTTGGCTTCGGTGTTTTGTGCAATCCATTGTGCGGCAGCGTGCAGTTTGGCGGCCTCTGGATGTTGCAACACCGCATTACCCAGCAGCACTGCCTTGGGCTCGCCTGATAGCAGACTTGCAGCAATCTGTTTTGCTTCAGCAGAAGCGACCACACCATCAAAACCTGCAGGTGCAGCAACACCGCGTGCTTCTGCAACTGCAACAATCACTTCACCCAGCGCAGCCAACCAATCGGATGGTGCCTTGATCATCTTGTTTGCGATCGGCATCAGCAGATCATCGTCTGTTGCATGCAGGATGCTGACGCTTGCGCCGCCCTTCACTGCCAGACGCAGACGCGATGCCAGCAATGGATGATCCTTGCGCAGGAAGGAGCCGATCACGAATGCACGCTTGAGCGCAGCGAACTCATTGATCGACATGCCCAGCCAAGGCTTGATCGATGCATCCAGCGATGCATCCGATTGACGCAGACGGAAATCAACGTTGTCGGAACCGATGCCGCGTACCAGTTTCTGCAGCAGCGACATTTCTTCCAGTGTCGAGTTTGGCGTCGCCAGGGCAGCGATCGAATCAGCGCCATGTTCGTGACGGATGTTACGCAGACCGTGCGCCACATACTCCAATGCAGTCTGCCAGTCCGTTTCCTGCCACTTGCCATCCTGCTTGATCATCGGATTGGTCAGACGCTCTTCGCTGTTCAGACCTTCGTAGGCAAAACGATCCTTGTCCGAAATCCAGCATTCATTGACGTCTTCATTTTCGAGCGGCAATACACGCATGACTTTGCCGGCCTTAACCTGAACGATCAGATTGGCGCCAAGGCTGTCGTGCGGGCTGACGGATTTGCGACGCGACAGCTCCCAGGTACGAGCGCTGTAACGGAAAGGCTTCGACGTCAGTGCACCAACTGGACACAAATCGATCATGTTGCCAGACAGTTCGGAATCAACGGTCTTGCCAACGAACGAAGTGATCTCAGCGTGCTCGCCACGGTTCAGCATGCCGAACTCCATGACGCCGGCGACTTCCTGACCGAAACGAACGCAGCGTGTGCAGTGAATGCAACGGCTCATCTCTTGCATCGAGATCAGCGGACCGACGTCTTTCGGGACCACGACGCGTTTTTCTTCTTCGTAACGCGAAGCCGAACCGCCATAACCAACGGCCAGATCCTGCAGTTGACACTCACCACCCTGATCGCAGATCGGGCAATCAAGCGGGTGATTAATGAGCAGGAACTCCATCACGCCCTTCTGAGCCTTGACCGCTTTTTCGCTGTTGGAGCGAACGATCATGCCCGGTGCAACCGGCGTTGCACACGCTGGCAGCGGCTTAGGCGCTTTCTCTACCTCGACGAGGCACATGCGGCAGTTTGCCGCGATGGAGAGTTTCTTGTGATAGCAAAAATGCGGAATGTATGTGCCGAGTTTGTTGGCAGCATCCATAACCATGCTGCCTTCCTGCACTTCGACTTTTTTGCCGTCTATTTCAATTTCAACCATGGCTTTGCTTTTTCTGCGTCAGTGTTCTCACTAGGTATCAATATACGAAGTGGGCTGCTATACGTAAGCGGGCACCAAGCAATGCTTATGCTCGATGTGGTACACAAACTCTTCACGGAACTGCTGGATCATTGCGCGAACTGGCATTGCGGCCGCATCGCCGAGTGCGCAAATCGTACGACCCTGGATGTTGTCAGCGATCGAATTGAGCATGTCGAGGTCTTCTGCACGACCTTGACCGTTTTCGATACGCTGCACCATGCGATACAACCAGCCAGTACCTTCACGGCACGGCGTACATTGACCACAGGATTCTTCAAAATAGAAATACGAAAGACGCAACAGTGACTTGACCATGCAACGGGTCTCGTCCATCACGATCACTGCGCCGGAGCCCAGCATCGAACCTGCTTTTGCGACCGAATCGTAATCCATATCGGTTGCCATCATGACGTCACCGCGCACGACAGGCACGGAAGAGCCACCCGGGATGACTGCCTTGAGTTTTTTGCCATCGCGTACACCACCTGCCAGTTCAAGCAAGGTCGCGAAAGGCGTACCCAGAGGAATTTCGTAGTTGCCAGGATTGGTCACATCGCCTGACACCGAAAAAATCTTGGTGCCGCCGTTGTTTGGCTTGCCCAGTCCGGCATAAGCTTCTGCGCCTACCTGGAAGATAAACGGGACAGCAGCGAACGTCTCGGTATTGTTGATCGTGGTTGGCTTACCAAACAAACCATAGCTGGCTGGGAAAGGCGGCTTGAAGCGCGGCTGCCCTTTTTTGCCTTCGATCGATTCCAGCAACGCGGTTTCTTCCCCGCAGATGTAGGCGCCGTAACCATGGAATGCGTGCAGCTGAAAACTATGAGACGAACCCAGAATGTTATCGCCGAGGAAACCGGCCGCACGCGCCTGCTCCAGCGCTTCTTCAAAGCGTTGATATTCGCCGAAGATCTCGCCACGGATGTAGTTGTAACCGACCGTCACACCCATCGCATAGGCAGCGATCGTCATACCTTCGATCACCGAATGCGGGTTGTAACGCAGGATGTCGCGATCCTTGAATGTACCAGGCTCGCCTTCATCCGAATTACAGACCAGATATTTCTGGCCTTCGTAGTTCTTCGGCATGAAGCTCCACTTCAAGCCACTTGGGAAGCCCGCACCACCACGACCACGCAACGTCGATGCCTTGACTTCAGCGATGACCTGATCAGGCGTCATGCCTTCGCTCAAAATACGCTTCAGAGATTCGTAGCCGCCACGTTTGACGTAGTCTTGCAAACCCCAGTTATCGCCAGTCAGATTTGCAAAAATCAACGGCTTGATATGACGATTGTGCAAGCTGGTCATTTCTTCAGTTCCTCTACCAGAGCATCGATTTTTTCGTTCGACATGAAGCTGCACATACGATGATTGTTGACCAGCATGACCGGCGCATCGCCACAGGCACCCATGCACTCGCCTTCCAGCAGCGTGAACTGGCCGTCCTCGGTCGTTTCACGATAGTCAATGCCCAGCTTTTCTTTCAGATAGTGCGCTGCACGCTCACCGCCCGACAGCAGGCAAGGCAGATTGGTGCAAACCGAGATTTTCGATTTGCCAACCGGCTTGGTGTTGTACATGTTGTAGAAAGTCGCGACTTCCTGAACCGCAATGGCAGGCATGCGCAGATAGTCAGCGATTTCCTGCATGACTTCCGGCGACAACCAGTTGGTTTCAACTTGCGCAATCGCCAGCGTTGCCATCACGGCAGACTGACGCTGCTCTGGTGGGAACTTGGCGATCTCGCGATCGATTTTTTTGTACGCTTGTTCTGATAACAGCATTTTTATGCCTCTACTCATTGCCCGCGGATCAGCGGTCAATCTCACCAAACACGATATCCTGCGTACCAATGATGGTCACAGCATCTGCCAGCATATGGCCTCTGGACATTTCATCCATGCCCTGCAAGTGCGCAAAACCTGGCGCACGAATCTTCATGCGATATGGCTTGTTGGCACCATCGGAAATCAGATAAACGCCAAACTCGCCCTTCGGATGCTCCACCGCCGCATACGCCTCACCTGGCGGCACGTGGAAGCCTTCGGTAAAGAGTTTGAAGTGGTGAATCAGATCTTCCATGTTCGACTTCATGCCAACACGCGATGGCGGTGCCACTTTGTGGTTGTCGGTCATGACAGGGCCAGCGTTGTTACGCAGCCATTCGATACATTGCTTGATGATGCGATTGGACTGACGCATCTCCTCGACACGTACCAGATAACGGTCATAGCAATCGCCGTTGGTACCGACAGGAATGTCAAAATCCAGCAGGTCGTAAACTTCGTAAGGCTGGGTCTTGCGCAGATCCCATTCAATACCGGAACCACGCAACATCGGACCGGTAAAGCCCATTGCCTTCGCACGCTCAGGCGAAACCACACCCACACCAACCAGACGCTGTTTCCAGATACGATTATCTGTCAACAGGGTTTCGTATTCGTCGACATAAGTCGGGAAACGATTGGTGAAATCTTCGATGAAGTCCAGCAGCGAGCCTTGACGATTTTCGTTCAGTTTCTGGATCGCTTTTGCATTGCGCACGACCGAAGCCTTGTGCTGCGGCATGCTGTCCGGCAGATCACGATAGACGCCACCTGGACGATAATAAGCAGCGTGCATACGTGCACCCGACACTGCTTCATAGCAGTCCATCAGATCTTCACGTTCACGGAATGCGTACAGGAACACGCCCATTGCGCCCACGTCCAGCGCATGTGCGCCGATCCACATCAGGTGATTCAGGATACGGGTGATTTCATCGAACATGACGCGGATGTACTGGGCACGCAAAGGCACTTCCAGACCCAGCAGTTTTTCGATCGCCATCACGTAACCGTGCTCGTTGCACATCATCGACACATAATCGAGTCGATCCATGTAAGGCACAGATTGCAGATAGGTTTTTTGTTCAGCGAGCTTTTCGGTTGCGCGATGCAGCAGACCGATATGCGGATCCGCACGTTGAATGACTTCACCATCCAACTCAAGCACCAGACGCAACACGCCGTGTGCTGCTGGGTGCTGAGGACCGAAGTTCAGTGTGTAATTCTTGATCTCAGCCATTATTTCATCCCGTACTGTTCTTCACGGATCACACGTGGCACGTTTTCACGCGGCTCAATCGTGACCGGCTGGTAAATCACGCGCTTTTGCTCAGGGTCGTAACGCATTTCAACGTAACCAGAGACAGGGAAATCCTTACGGAAAGGATGGCCGATAAAGCCGTAGTCGGTCAAAATGCGACGCAGATCGTTATGACCTTCAAACAGGATGCCGTAGAAGTCGAATGCTTCACGTTCAAACCAGTTTGCTGCCGGCCAGATATCGATAACCGAAGCAACTACCGGCATCTCATCATCCGGCGCGAATACACGCACACGCAGACGCCAGTTATGCGAGATCGACAGCAAATGGGAAACCGCGGCAAAACGCGGACCTTCCCAGACGCCATCACCATACGTCGAGTAATCCACGCCACAGAGATCGATCAGCTCTTCGAAACGCAGATCCGAGTGATCACGCAGCACACGCATGGCAGACAGATAATCTGCCGCCTTGACAACGATGGTCACTTCACCCAGCGCCACCGTCAAAGTTTGAAGCTGATCACCCAGCGCGTTACGCAGAGCCGCTTCGAGAAGTTCGAGTTTGGTCGTCATATCTAACCGCAGTCTTTATCGAGCAATCGTATAGGTACGACGAATCTTGTTCTGCAATTGCAGAATGCCGTACAGCAGCGCCTCGGCAGTCGGAGGACAGCCAGGCACATACACATCAATAGGAACAATACGATCGCAACCGCGAACGACACTGTAGGAATAGTGATAGTAACCACCACCGTTTGCGCAGGAACCCATCGAAATCACCCAGCGCGGCTCCGGCATCTGGTCATACACCTTGCGCAGGGCTGGCGCCATCTTGTTGCACAAGGTACCGGCAACAATCATCACATCGGACTGACGTGGCGAGGGACGAAACACCACACCAAAACGATCCAGATCGTAACGCGCCGCACCTGCATGCATCATTTCCACCGCGCAGCACGCCAAACCAAACGTCATCGGCCACAGCGAGCCCGTACGCGTCCAGTTGATCAGCTTGTCAGCCGTGGTGGTGATGAAACCTTCGTTCAATACGCCTTCAATTGCCATGACTTACTCCCAATCCAGCGCGCCTTTTTTCCATTCGTACACCAGACCCAGGGTCAGTACACCAATGAAAATCATCATCGCCCAAAATCCCACCATTCCGACATCATGCATGGCTACCGCCCAAGGAACCAGGAAGGCAACTTCGAGATCGAAGAGAATGAAAAGAATCGCAACCAAGTAATAGCGCACATCGAACTTCATGCGCGCATCCTCGAATGCCTCAAAGCCGCATTCGTAAGGAGAAAGTTTTTGTGCAGTAGGATTGTACGGACCCAGAACGCGCCCGAGAATCTGAGGCAGGACACCAACAGCGATGCCCACCAAAATGAAAAGCAAGACGGGGAAATAGTTTTCGAGATTCACGATGACAGTATATTGGCTAAGCGGTTGGCAAATTTCGCAAAAATACTTGTTTGACGGAGCCCAGGACTCTGTCGATAAAAAGCCAGCTTGGACTCACCCTTGCTGGCCTTTTAAATTTTATGGTGCCGACGGCGAGACTCGAACTCGCACAGCTTTCGCCACTACCCCCTCAAGATAGCGTGTCTACCAATTTCACCACGTCGGCAAGACTTCTATTTTAACCTGCTTTGATGCTTTTATTCAATGTGCAATCACATCAAAACAGGAAGAACACAAAGTTATTTTGGCACTTCGTTGGAACGATCATTTCCGACTGGCGCCGCTGGTTTTTCACCCGGCACGGAAGAACTTGCCGGCGCAGCGGGTGCAGCACCAGGAACGTCAGAAACCGGAACGTTTTCCATCACACCACCACCAACAGTGGCAGGCGCATTACTTACAAATGCCAGACCCAGCGTTGCCGAAAAAAAGATGACCGCTGCAAGCGCCGTCATCTTCGAGAGAAAGTTGGAAGAACCTGTTGCACCAAACAAACTACCGGATGCACCAGAACCAAACGACGCACCCATATCAGCACCTTTACCATGCTGCAATAGCACAAGGCCAATGATCGCCAGTGCCGACAGCACCTGCAGGACGACGATGAGGGTATGCATGCTATTCATTTAATTTAACTTCCAGTTCTAGATAATCGTAAATAAACTCGTTATTGCTTCGCCATTACACATCACACGCAATCGCGAGAAAATCCTTGGCCTTCAATGCCGCACCACCAACAAGGCCGCCATCAATATCCGGCATCGCCATTAACTCTGCGGCATTGTCCGGCTTCATGCTACCGCCGTACAGAATTCGAACAACATTCGCAGCCTGCGCATCAACCGCTTGTATGCGTTTGCGCAACATTGCATGCACATCCTGCGCCATTTGCGGCGTGGCCGTTTTACCGGTACCAATCGCCCAAATCGGCTCGTATGCTACAACAATCCGATCAACAGTGCCGGACAGAAGACGGTGAAGCACCACATCGATTTGCGCCCCAATGACCGTATCGGTCTGCCCTGCTTCGCGCTGCGCCAGTGTTTCACCCACGCACACGATCGGCACCAATCCCGCCTCAATGGCACGTGCTGCCTTATCTGCTACCAGTTCATCACTTTCACCGAAAGCGGCACGCCGCTCCGAATGACCAACGATGACATAACGACAGCCGAACTCCAGCAGCATCGCAGCGGAAACTTCACCCGTATACGCGCCCGCTTCATGCTTCGATACATCCTGCGCGCCCAGCGCAATCGGACTACCATCCAGCAAAGCCTGGCACTGTGCCAGATAAGGTGCCGGCACACACACCGCAACATCACAGGCCTCACTTGCGAAATCGGCTTTCACATCCGCCAGTAACGCAGCATTGGCAGCCAGGCTGCCATTCATTTTCCAGTTGCCTGCGACGAGTTTGCGGCGCATAAGTAATCCAGAATTCCAATAACCCGCTATTCTAGCCCGCTGCACAGAGCACGGTCAAACTGAAGCAACGATTACCGCAAAGAAAAACCGCCCTCGGCTTGCGCGTCGGGCGGCTTATCGAAGCAATGCTGCTTATTCCTGAACAGCTGCCGGCTCCGGATTTTCATCCGCAACCGCTGCCTTCATGGACAATTTCAAGCGACCACGGTCGTCCGTCTCGAGCACTTTCACACGAACTTGCTGACCTTCTTTCAGATAGTCGGCAACGGCGTTGACACGCTCGTTGGCAATCTGGCTGATGTGCAACAAACCGTCTTTGCCTGGAATGACTTGCACGATGGCGCCGAAATCCAGCAGCTTGAGAACCGTACCTTCGTAGATTTTTCCAACTTCAACCGAAGCGGTCAGCTCTTCGATACGACGCTTGGCTTCCTGACCTGCAGCTGCATCAACGGAAGCGATGGTAACAACACCTTCATCGCTGATATCGATCTGCGTACCGGTTTCTTCAGTCAATGCACGAATCACCGCACCACCTTTACCGATGACGTCACGGATTTTTTCCGGATTGATCTTGATGGTAATCAGGCGTGGCGCAAAGTCGGACAGTTTGCCAGCGGTACCGCTTGGCAGCGCTTTTTCCATTTCGCCCAGAATGTGCACGCGACCTTCTTTTGCCTGCGCCAGTGCGACTTGCATGATTTCCTTGGTGATGCCCTGGATCTTGATATCCATTTGCAGCGCGGTGATACCGTTTGCCGTACCGGCAACCTTGAAGTCCATGTCGCCGAGGTGATCTTCGTCGCCCAGAATATCGGTCAGAACGGCAAATTTATTGCCTTCCTTGATCAGACCCATCGCAATACCAGCAACGTGCGATTGCATTGGTACGCCAGCATCCATCAGCGCCAGGCAGCCGCCGCAAACCGACGCCATCGACGACGAGCCGTTGGATTCGGTGATTTCCGATACCAGACGTACCGAATAGCTGAACTCTTCCGGCGCTGGCAACGCAGCAACCAGTGCACGTTTGGCCAGACGACCGTGACCGATTTCACGACGCTTCGGCGTGCCGACACGACCGGTTTCACCGGTTGCAAACGGAGGCATGTTGTAGTGCATCATGAAACGATCCGAGTATTCACCCATCAGTGCATCGATCTTTTGCTCGTCGCGTGCAGTACCCAGCGTGGCGATGACCAGTGCCTGCGTCTCACCGCGTGTGAACAATGCCGAACCGTGGGTACGTGGCAATACGCCCGTACGGATCGAGATCGGACGAACGGTGCGGGTGTCGCGACCGTCGATACGTGGTTCGCCTTCGAGGATTTGCGAGCGAACGATCTTGGCTTCCAGATCGAACAGGATATTGCCGACTTCAGCGGCATCCGGCGCTTCGCCACCGATCGATGCGGCTTCAGCTGCCAGCTCCGCCATCACTTCAGCAGAGGCATCTTTCAGCTTCGTCGTACGTGCCTGCTTGTCTTTGGTCTGGTAGGCAGCGCGCAGCTTGCTTTCTGCAAAATGCGCAACGCGCGAGATCAGCGCGTCGTTTTTCGGTGCCGGTGACCACTGGACTTCCGGCTTGCCGCCATCACGCACCAGTTCATGGATTGCATCGATCACGGCTTTCATTTGCTCGTGACCGTAAACAACGGCACCCAGCATGACTTCTTCTGACAGTTGCTGCGCTTCCGATTCCACCATCAACACAGCGCGCTCGGTACCCGCAACAACCAGATCCAGTTGCGACTTGGTCAATTGCGTTGCGGTTGGGTTCAGAACATATTGGCCATCGATATAGCCAACACGGGCAGCACCGACAGGGCCGGCAAATGGGATACCGGCAACCGACAAGGCAGCCGATGCACCGATCATGGCTGGAATGTCCGGATCGATTTCCGGATTGACCGACAGAACGTGCACGATGATTTGCACTTCATTCAGGTAGCCCTCTGGAAACAATGGGCGAATTGGGCGATCGATCAGACGCGAGGTCAGCGTTTCCTTCTCGGAAGGACGACCTTCACGCTTGAGGAAGCCGCCTGGAATACGGCCGGCTGCATACGATTTCTCGATGTAATCAACGGTCAACGGAAAAAAATCCTGACCTGGCTTGGCATCCTTCTTGGCAACAACGGTTGCCAGAACAACGGTATCTTCAACCGATACAAGTACGGCGCCCGTAGATTGACGAGCGATTTCGCCCGTTTCAAGCGTGACCTGATGCTGGCCGTACTGGAAAGTTTTGGTGACTTTATTAAACACGGATGTTCCTTTCTAATTTGCCGACAGATTTTCAGGGGCTGTCGTTCACCTCACCACAACGACACACGGAACATGCATCGTTTAATCTCCTGCTCCACTCCGGTTATCAATTCCGGTTTTCACTGCCACTTCGCCCTACACAAGCAAACTGCAAAAAACAAAATGCCCGCATCAGAGAACTGACGCAGGCACTTTCAGTAAAGCTGGATAATATGCTGCAACGAATTACTTACGCAGACCGAGCTTGGCGATCAGATCGCGATAGCGATTCAGATCTTTGCTTTTCAGGTAAGCGAGCAAACTTTTACGACGATTAACCATCATGATCAGACCACGACGGGAGTGGTGATCTTTCGAGTGTTCTTTGAAGTGACCATTGAGGTCATTGATGCGTGCGGTCAGCAGAGCGACTTGCACTTCCGGCGAACCGGTATCGTTTTGGCTGCGTGCGTTATCGGCAACAATGCTTGCCTTTGCGGATTTTTCGAGCGACATGATAAGACCTTTCACATGCGATGCGTGGAGTCACAACCCCGGCACATCGTGAACAACAATTAATAGATTTGGTCGAAATGACCAAGGCGGGAGTATAACGGAAAATGCAGGCCCGCTTCAAACTTCTTGCCTGATTTCAGAGGAAAACGATGAAAAGTAGCCAAAAAACAATAGTACAGACCGCCGCTGCCGCCATTTTAACGCTTGCGTTGAGCGCATGTGCCGTCTGGCAACCTGCCGCATTGCAACTTGGCGAGACTGAAGAGCAGGTTATCAGCCAACTGGGAGCACCGACTGCACGCATTCCGAGCGACGATGGCGACATTCTTGAGTACAACCGCAATCCCTGGGGACAGGCCACTCATCTTGCCAAATTTGGGCCCGATCGCAAGTTGCGTTCGTACGAACAGGTGCTGACTACACAGCACTTTGCGAAAATCACGCTGAATAGCGCAACCAAAATGGATGTGTTGCGTACAGTGGGGCATCCATCCGAAACCTCCTATCTGCCGCGCCAGCAACTGGAAGTCTGGTCTTACCACTACAGGGAAAGCGGTGCGTGGAATTCCGTCATGTACATTCACTTCAACCAGAATGGCATCGTCACGCTGATGCAAAACACGCAAGATCTGCGCTTTGAAAACGATGGCATGTTTGGTTTTTTTGGCAGCTGATTTCAGTCGCCCAATGAAAAAGCCGATGCAGATGCATCGGCTTTTTTCACATTAGACGCGAAAACAACGTATTAAGCTGCCACGCCCTGTTGCGCCTCTTCCTGCTGCGCCAGGCCTGCCTCCTTGGCCAGCAGACGTTTGCGCATCGGACCGAGAAGTAGCTTGGCCGACAAACCTGCAGCGATCGTGATCACGGCAGCCGCAACAAACACGCGGCTCCAGTTGCCATTCACGGCAAATACCGAAGCCAACGGCACCAGCAATGCAGCCGTCCCCTTTGCCGTGTACAACGTACCGGAGTTACCGGCGGCAAATTTGGAACCGAAGATATCGGCACAGGTTGCCGGGAAGATGGAGAAAATTTCACCCCAGAACAGGAAGATCAGTGCAGCAAACACCATGAAGGCATACATGTTATGGCCCCAGGTCATCAGGCCCAGCAGCGACAAGCCTTCACCGATAAAGACGATGAACATGGTATTTTCACGACCGATCTTGTCGGAAACGAAACCGCACAATGGACGCGTAATACCGTTTGCCACGTTATCGATGGACAGGGTCATCGTCAGCAAGGGCAAGGTCACACCGAACAGCGTGACAGGCAACGAAGCCAGACCGTAGTCGGTTGCGATGGGACCAAGCTGCGCCGTTGCCATCAGGCCACCGGAAGCCACCAGCACGAACATCACATACAACACCCAGAAAATCGGCATGCCAAGCATCTCTTTGGTCGTGTAGTCCTTCTTGTTGGCAGTACCGGCTTTGGCAACAGCAGCTTTCGGTGCGACAGGCTTCACCAACAGCATCGACAGAACAAAAATCGCCACGCCCTGAATGATGCCGAAGGTCAGCAGGGTTTTTTCGTATCCCGAGGTCTGGATCATGTTGGCAATCGGAATCACGGTGACCGCAGCGCCGGCACCGAAACCGGCAGCAGTCAGACCAGCAGCCAGACCACGACGATCCGGGAACCACTTCAGCGCATTACCCACGCAGGTACCGTAGACACAACCGGCACCAATACCGGAGACAACGGCACCGGCATACAGCATTGGCAAGGTCGACGCGAAGCTGTAGATGATCCAGCCAAGGCCGGCACAGATCGCACCGCCCGCAACCACCGGACGCGGACCGAATTTATCAACCAGATAACCTTCGATTGGCACCAGCCAGGTTTCGGTCACGATGAAAATCGAGAATGCCAGCTGAATGGCTGCCTTGCCCCAGTGGTGTGCTTCGTCCATTGGTGTAACAAACAAGGTCCAGCCATATTGCAGATTGGCGACAAAGGCCATGCAAATGATGCCGATGAACAGTTGGGCCCAGCGATTTTTGTAACCTGTGCCGCCCGCATTGGCGACTGCAGTTTGCGTGCTATTCATTATTACTACCTCTCAAGTCATGAAGTCCTGTTCCTGTCGGGCCGCACAGGGCCGATCAGGTCGTGTTCTGGATGACTGCGGATAGCCGTGATCCGGCTGCATCAGGGACTGCAAAAACGCTACGGTCTGAGCCGTCTGTTCGTTTCGTTGCAGTGCACACCGCCGTAACGATGCCTGCGCCGACTATCCGCTAGAGGCGCGGCGGAGCGCGCGAGAAGTAGTGAGAAGGAGTGACGTAGAACAGCTGCTCGAAAGCTACTGCTGCTGTATGGAAGACAGTCTTGTGGACTGCCTGCGAATAAACGGCACTGGTAGGCGCGTCGTCGCATTCGTCAATCGCCAGATGCTTGAAGAGCTCGCCATCAGCGGCTGCGCCCTCTTCCATCGTGCACTGGTGATCGAATGCCGTTCGCTGCACATGGTCGAGCGCACCCGCGAACGCCATCTGCTGCGAGAACAGCAGCAGAAGCGAAAGACATAAGGTCATCAGGGAACGCGATTTCATGGCATCAAAGGCAAGTATCAGAAAGACAATTCAACACTCTTGAAATATTTCAAAACAATTTCATTTGTGAATATCTGTTATGACAGTGAATTGATTATAGTGCGATTTAAAAATAAATGTCGGAAGATATTCAAGCCGCGACTGACTGATATTCAGAAACCGTCAGAAAGGGGCAACATGACAAGATGACTATCCGCCGCAAACCCTTATCCGGTCTGGGTGTACGGAATCACGAACGAACGATCACATCGTCATCCGGCGCCACAAGTGGATAAAAGATAGGGAACAAGCAGAGAAACGAAAACAGGCTGCAAGCAGAACGGCAAACGAACGTTCACCAGAAAACAAGCGAGGGCAAAATCACGCAGATTCTGCCCCTTCATTAGATATCAAGACTGAGCAGGTCGTAACAGCGCCAGTTGCGCTTCGTCCAGATAAGTCCACTCTCCCTCGGCCAGATCCAACGCATCCAGCATCAACTCGCCAATTGCAATACGGCGCAATGCCGAGCAGTGATTGCCAGCCGCTGCCAGCATGCGCTTGACCTGATGGTATTTGCCCTGCTCCAGCACGATCTCGATCTGATAATCATCGACCTTGCGGCAGGTCTGTGCCGCCAGCGGCGCGGGTTCGTCATGCAACTGCACGCCATCCAGCAGTTGTGCAATCAAGGCATCCGTAACCGGTTCATGGGTCGTCGCCACATAGACTTTCGGAATATGTCGCTTGGGCGAAGACTGAGCATGGATGAATGGCCCGTCGTCCGACATCAGCAGCATCCCGGTCGTATCATGGTCCAGACGTCCCACCGGCTGCAACTCGCGCCATGTGAACTGCTCCGGCAACAACGTCAGCACACCCGGATGATGGCTGGGCTTGCGTGAACATTCGAAGTTGGCCGGCTTGTTGAGCACGATATAAACATGCTCGCGATACTCCCACTCTTCATCAAAAATCGTGAAATGCAGGCCAGTCGTATCGAATGTCGCACGGTAGTCATCGACAATCTCGCCATTGATACTGACTTCGCCGTCTTCGATCAGATTACGACAATATTTACGGGTGCCGAATCCCTGCGATTGCAGGATGCGGTCAAGGGACAATTTACTCATGGCGGCACTCTACCAGAAGCGCCTGAGCCAGTCATTGCGCGACTTCTGTCCATCAACATCATTTTCAGCTCCGGCTCGCTATAGAATAACGCTCTATCTTTAAAGGAAAATGCATGAGCCAATTCTGGAGCCCGCTGGTACGCACATTGACACCCTATGTTCCCGGCGAACAACCGAAGGTCAGCGGTCTGATCAAACTGAATACCAACGAAAATCCGTATCCGCCTTCGCCAGCAGTCATGGCGGCCATGCACGCGGTCACTGCGGATTCATTGCGCCTCTACCCTGACCCGGACTCTTCACAGCTCAAGCAGACGTTGGCCGCTTATCACAAGGTCAAACCTGAAGAAATTTTTGTCGGCAATGGCTCCGATGAAGTACTGGCTTTTGTATTCATGGCGCTGCTCAAGCATGATGCGCCACTGCTTTTCCCTGACATCACTTACAGCTTCTATCCGGTTTACTGCAAGCTGTATGGCATCGACTATGACGAAGTCGCGCTCACGCAGCAGATGGAAATCAGTACGGCCGATTACATTGATCGTGACTGCGGTGCCATCATCTTCCCGAATCCGAATGCACCAACCGGTATTCCATTACCACTCTCGACCATCGAGAATCTGCTGATCGCCAAACCAAACACGCTGGTCGTTGTGGATGAAGCCTATGTCGACTTCGGAGGCGAAACGGCCATGCCATTGACACAGCGCTATCCGAATCTGCTGGTCGTGCGCACTTTCTCCAAATCGCGCTCACTGGCAGGCCTGCGTGTCGGCTTTGCTGTTGGCCACAAGGATTTGATCGATGGTATGGAACGCGTGAAAAACAGTTTCAATTCCTATCCAATGGATCGCGTGGCCGTTGCTGGCGCCATCGCCAGTTATCAGGATGAAGCATACTTTCAGAAAACGCTGTCCGACGTCATCACCAACCGCGAACAAACCACGCAAGCGCTGCAAAAACTCGGATTCTCCGTTTTGCCATCCAGCGCCAACTTTGTCTTTGCCACGCATTCCGCATTTTCTGCGGAACAGCTAGCGGCAGGATTACGCGAACGTGCCATTATCGTGCGCCACTTCAAGCATCCACGCATCAACCAGTATTTGCGTATCAGCATCGGCACGCAGGAAGAATGCAGTAAATTGATCGAAGCATTAACGCAGCTCACCACCTAACCCACCGGTTGCATGCCGGGTCAAAGGAGAATGCCATGACGACAGCA
This sequence comes from Oxalicibacterium faecigallinarum, assembly GCF_014635705.1. Lineage (GTDB taxonomy): Bacteria > Pseudomonadota > Gammaproteobacteria > Burkholderiales > Burkholderiaceae_D > Oxalicibacterium > Oxalicibacterium faecigallinarum. Next base: position 979,204 of record NZ_BMDI01000001.1, read on the forward strand.
ACACCCGCAGATCGCACACTGATACTCAGTCGTACGTTTGATGCGCCACCTGCTCTCGTCTTCAAGGCATGGACGGATCCGGCACTGCTCAAACAATGGTTTGTGCCCAGGCCGTGGAGCATCGCCAGGGTGGAAAACGACGTGCGTGCTGGCGGCAGCAACCTGATTGTCATGCGCGATCCGGATGGCAATGAGTATCCGAATCAAGGCATCTATCTGGACGTCATACCCAATGAACGTCTGGTATTTACGGATGCCTATATCAGCGCCTGGCTGCCATCGGAAAAACCCTTCATGACCGGCATCATCACCTTCGAAGCAGCAGACGGCGGACGCAAAACCAAATACACCGCGCGTGTCGTCCATTGGCGTGTCGAAGATCGTGAAGCACATGAAAAAATGGGGTTCCATGAAGGCTGGGGCAAATGCGCCGATCAACTGGCCGAATTACTCGCCACGCTCTGACCGACCATCATTGCACCATCACTAACCTGAACGAGGAGTTGTGATGCAGGAGCCAAACAAACAACCGCCGCAAAAGAAATCCTTCATCGCCACGTTGATCGCCGTGTTCTGGTCATTCATCGGTTTGCGAAGACGCAGCGATTACGAGACGGATGTCACCGGACTCAATCCTGTCTACGTCATCCTTGCCGCACTGATTGGCGCAGCGCTGTTCATCGCACTGCTACTGGCACTGGTATCTCTGGCGACCGGATAAGCGCGAATCGCAGCACCTTCTTTCCCATCGCGTCAACACTTCCACATGTCTGGCATAAAAATCGCTGCTACCATGCCACTATGATCGTCAAGGCTTCGACATCCAATCCGCTTTTCCGCATGAGCCGCAGCGCCCAGCGCTGGCTTGTCGGTAGCTGGCGCACCCTGCTGTTCGGCGTAATGATGTTGTCACTGATGTTTTCACCGGCCAGCTATCGCCGTGAACATCGCCGCGCTGTCGCCTATCAGATTGTGTTGGGTACCAATGCCAACCTGATCTGGTTCACTGTTCTATCCGCGTTAATCAGTCTGATCCTGATCCGTATTGTGGTCGTCACGGCGGTCAGCTACGGCCTGTCTCGCTATGCGCTGGAGATGGTCGTGCGCGTGCTGGTGCTCGAGTTGATTCCGCTGACGGCCGCACTCTTCATCGCCCTGCGTCGCACCTTGCCCGACGGCGTCGAACTGGCTGAGATGCGCGCGCGCGGCGACCTGCATGCCATGCGTGCACAAGGCCTTGACCCGTTGCGACTGGAGTTTTTTCCTCGCGCCGCTGCCGGTATTTTTTCGGTTCTGATGCTGGCGGCGTTGAGTTGCATCCTGACACTGATTCTTGCTTACCTATCGATCTATGGTTTCAATCACTGGGCTTTACCCGGCTACACACGCATCGTCGGGCAAATCTTCAATCCCGCCGTGACCATGATCTTTGTTCTCAAGACGGTCTTTTTCAGCCTGGCCGTTTCCCTGATTCCGATTGCATCGGCGCTGTACTCAACGCAAGGTGTGCCATTGCACAGCCGCTCCAAAGCCGCCAACGAACTGGCTGCCATGGTGCGGCTTTTTGCCGTTTTACTGCTGATTGAAATTGCCTCCTTGATGGGCAACTACTACTAACTCCGGTCAAGTATTCATGCCTGAACAAACACCCCCATCCGACTCCCTGCCGCCATCGACTGCCGCTGCACTTGCGCCCGGCAATCTTGAGTTCAAGGCAGCCATGCTGCTTGTCTTTCTGGTCGTGATGATCTGCAGCGCGATTGGTTATCTGATGTATGCACGCGGCGCGTTCGAATCCACGCAGGATCTGGTATTGCTGGCCGACGATGCGGAGGGCGTGACAGTAGGCATGGATCTGACATTCTCCGGCTTTCCGATCGGACGGGTCAGCCGCATTGAACTGGGCAAGGATGGCAAGGCACGCATGATCGTCGCTGTTGCCGAAAAAGATGCGCACTGGCTACGCAGTTCCAGCGTTTTCGCGATGGAAAAACCAATCGTTGGTGGCGCCAAACTGCGCGCGTTCACCGGTTTGCCGGATGACCCGCCGTTGGAAGCCGGTGCCGAGCGTGTCTTGCTGGTCGGCGACGTCGCGGCAGAAATCCCCTTGCTGGTTGCATCCGCCAAGCAACTGATCGAAAACCTCAACAGCCTGAGCGACGCGCAATCTTCGCTCTATGCAACCTTGGCCAACGTACAGGCGCTGACCGAAAAACTGAACGGGCCGAATGGTGCGCTCGGTGCCTTGCTCGGCAATGAAAAGGATGCACAGAAAATGGTCGTCACGATTGACCGCGCCAATAGCGTGCTCACTCGCGTCGACGGTTTGCTGGCCAAGGCCGATGCGCAGGTATTCGGCAAGGATGGCGACAGTCAGGCCACCATCGTCCAGCTCAACGCCATGCTCGGCGAAGCGCGTCAGAGTCTGAAAAAACTCGACAGCGTTTTGACGGATGCACAAGCAGTTGCCGGTAACGCCCGTGCAGCAACGGCTGATCTGGACACCTTGCGCGGCGATGTCGATAAAAGCGTGCGCAAGGTCGAACAACTGGTCAATGAACTCAACCGCAAATGGCCATTTGCACGTGATACGGAGTTGAAACTGCCATGATGTTCTCTCTTTCACGCACAACCATTCTGGTTTCGCTATTCTTGCTGACGGCCTGTGCCGGCACACCCGCCCCCGACTGGCAGATGGAGGCCAAAAGCGGCATCGAACGATCAACCACCGCCTACCTCGAAGGCAATGATCGTGTCGAGCAACAGGAGTTTGCGCTCGCCTACAAGGAAGTCGCTCGCACCGGCAAGATTGACCTGCTGGCACGACTGGAACTGACACGCTGCGCAGCACGTGTGGCCAGTCTGATTCTGGAAGACTGCGCCGGTTTCACCCGATTGCGTCAGGATGCGTCCGCAGAGGAACGCGCCTATGCCGATTATCTGGCAGGAACGATCACAACACAGGAAGTCTCCCTCCTGCCAACAACACAACGTTCGACGGCTGCTGCCTCAAGTGACACTGCCGCCGCAGCCGCATTGCAAGGCATCGACGATCCCTTCGCGCGCCTGATTGCTGCCGGCGTGCTATTTCGCAGTCATCGCGCAACCCCTACCGTTCTGCAAACGGCCGTGGATACTGCCTCGGCACAAGGATGGCAACGTCCGTTACTGGCTTGGCTGAACGTGCAAGCAATGCGTGCCGAGCAAGCAGGTGCCGCAGAAGAAGCGCAACGCATACGTCGCCGCATGGCGTTGATTGAGTCAAGCAAGTCAACGCCGCGTTAATTTCCCGACCTTTCCCAAAGGAACACACACAAGCCAGCACATTTTGAAGTTCTTGCAAGTTGGGTTATGATAAAAAAGATGTCTTTTTGATATCTTTTCTTTTGCCCCCTTGGAGAACGACAAATGAAAATGCTTGGATTGCCCCTCACCCTCTTCCTCCTGACCGGCTGTGCTGCGACCGTCAACAACACCTCATCCAGCGCACCCGCGATCAAAACATCCGCCGCATCCGCCAAAAACATCACCCTCAACCTGAGCGGCGATAAACAGCACACCGCTGGCGGCGACTGGGAAAAATTGAAAGCAGCCTGGCAATACGGCATGAAAACAGCGGCAAGCGGCATTGGTGCCGGCTACAGCGAACAGGAAGGCAAACCACGCGCGACTGGTCAGGATGGCACGGTCATCGCCGTCCAGATCAAGGATTATCGCTATATCGGCACTGGCACCCGTTACGGCCTCGGCGCCTTCTCCGGCAATGCCTTCGTCGATGCGAATGTCAAGTTCATCAATGCCCGCACCGGCGCCCTGCTGGGTGAACGCAACTACAACACGACGTCTTCCGCATGGCAGGGCATTTTCTCGCCGATGACGGACAAGCAAGTCGAAGCACTCAGCAACGAAATCGTCAAGGAAGTACAAAGCAAATAACGCCACGTCACGGCGCTTGAGCGCAGTCCATCCACCACGGAGGCAAAAAACAACGCCGATAAATATTTTCGGTTAAATGCCAGACAGACCTTTTATACTGTATGAATATACAGTATATTGATCGTGCGCTTACGCCAGTAGCGCGCTATTCCGATCGTATTTGGAGGTTTTCATGGCAGCCCTTTCGACAGCACAAGCACATTCGCAACCATCCATTCTGGCGACACTGCCGGACAATGTCTGGCGTGGCAATCAGATGGGCGCAAGCCAAACCAGGCCTGTGGCATCCGGCTTTCGTCTGCTCGACAAGGAATTGCCCAACGGCGGTTGGCCACCTTCTGTACTGATCGAATTACTTTTGTCGAATCCGGGCATTGGCGAATTACGTCTGCTGGCACCCACGCTCTCGCAACTGACCAAGGCCGGTAAAAGCGTCATTCTGCTGGCACCACCGCATATTCCTTTTGCGGCTGCACTGACCGAACTGGGTATTGATCTCAAACACGTCTTGCTGATCGAGGCAGACAAACCAACCGATCGCATCTGGGCAGTAGAACAGGCGCTCAAGAGCGCCAGCTTTGGCGCCCTGTTATGCTGGCTGCCCAAGGCACGCACCGATCATTTGCGACGCCTGCAACTGGCCGCAGCCAATGGCGATGGCCTGACGTTTGTATTCCGTCCGCTGGAAGACAGCACGCAATCTTCACCGGCACCGTTACGCATGGTATGTCGGCCTGCGGCAAGCGGACGCATGTCGGTCGAGATCATTAAACGCCGTGGCCCTGTCCATACAGAACCTGTTCTCGTTCCGCTCTCCATCCCCGATATTCTCGTGACGCCATTTGCAACACGCGCCATGAGCAAACCCGTTTTTCCAGTCCCTTCCTATGCTGTGGATCGCGCTGCACTTGCCGCAACTGCCGCTCGACATCGTGCTGCGATGCCGGTACGCATCTGAGCAACTTGCACAGTTACCGCTGGCTGTCTCGGACCACAAGCGCATTGGCTGGTGTAATACGGCAGCGCTTGATGCGGGCATTCGTGCTGGCATGTCGGAGGGGAATGCGCGTGCGCTGAACGCTCAGCTGGAAATCGTTCCACGCACGCCACCGGAAGAAATACGTGCCCTGCACGAAGCCGCACTATGGAGCCTGCACTTTACACCGCACGTCACCCTGCGCGGATGCGGACTGCTGGCGGAAGTCGCTGCCAGCCTGCGTCTGTTCAGCGGTGCCGACAATATTGCGCACCGCTTGTTGCAGGGCATCCGGCAACTGGGCTTGCACGGCAATCTTGCCATGGCCTCCACAGCGACTGCCGCCTGGCTGCTCGCACAATGTCCGTCACAAAAAACATTCCACGACGAACAGCACGCACTCGATTCTCTGCCGGTCCATGTACTCACTCATGCTCAACCCTGGATCGACACCTTGCATGGTATTGGTTGTCACACACTCGGCCAATTGCGGCAATTGCCGCGCGCTGGCATCACACGTCGTTTCGGCAAACTGCTGCTGACCGAAATCGATCGCGCATATGGCAAGGAAACCGAAGCCCACGCATGGTTTGAAGCGCCCACGATTTTTCAGGCAAGACTAGAGCTGATATCCCGCGTAGAACATGCCGAATCGCTGTTATTTGCAGCACGCCGTCTGGTATTGCAACTCACTGGCTGGCTGACCGCCCGTCACGCAGTTGTCTCGGGCATCACGCTCTGGATGCATCACGAATCGAGTCGTCGACGTGATCATCAACGCACACCTCTGACGATTGTGCTGGGCATGGCAAGTCGCGACCCGGAGCATTTGACGCTTCTGCTGCGCGAGCGGCTGGCGCTGCTGACATTGCATGCACCTGTGATCGAACTGTCACTGCATGCCGATCAGATTGCGCAACAGGCCGCACCGAATACCGAACTGTTTGCCACATCTGCATCGCAGTCAGAATCAAGTAGTCGTCTGATCGAACGCCTGCAGAATCGCCTGGGGAAAGACGCGGTCAAGCAACTTGCACCATGGGGTGACCATCGACCGGAATACAGCAATGTCGCAAGCAGTGTGTTCAACGTATCGCCCCAACAGCAGAACAGATCGCGTCGACAGCCTCTCAGCGCCGCAACCAGACCAAGCTGGTTATTGCCGCAACCACTGCCACTGCGTACCCGTCAGCACAAGCCGGTTTATCACTCGCCATTATTGTTGCTCACCGGACCAGAACGCATTGAAGCCGGCTGGTGGGATGACGCACTGGCCACACGTGACTATTTCATTGCCGAGAATGAACAACATTTGCTGCTCTGGATTTTTCGCACGCGCATTGGCACGGAAGACGATGGTCCGCGCTGGTTCTTGCACGGCTTGTTTGGATGAGCGTTCATGCATGCGACACCTCATTGGCGCTCATACACATGAGTAAATAAATTTCAGGCTTACACATGTCCCATGCACTACCTGACTATGTCGAGCTGCATTGCCAGTCCAACTTTACCTTTCTGCACGGTGCCTCACACCCGGAAGAACTGGTCGAGCGCGCATTTCAATTGGGTTACCGCGGCATTGCCATCACCGATGAATGCTCGCTCGCTGGCGTTGTACGTGCACACGTAGAAGCAAAAAAACGAGGCGACAACTTTTGCCTGATTCTTGGCAGCGAGATCACCCTCGCTTGCGGTACCAAGGTCGTCCTGCTGGCGACCAATCTGAACGGTTACGGCAACCTGTCCGAGCTCATCACCATCGGACGCCGACGTGCCGAAAAAGGCCGTTACGAACTGCATCGTCACGATCTGGAGCATGCGAACACGTTGTCGTCCGCACCACATCTTGCCGGACTGCCGGATTGCCTCGCCCTCCTGATTCCACAGCGCGGGACAGATCAGAAGATCATTGAAGAGCAGGCGCAATGGCTTGCCCGGACGTTTCCGACTCGTGCCTGGATAGCCGTCGAATTGTTGTACTGGTCGGATGACGATGCCTGGCTGGCACAGCTACACGCGGTTGCCGCAGCAACCGCATTGCCGCTCACCGCAAGCGGTGCCGTGCTCATGCACGTCCGTTCACGCAAGCCCTTGCAGGACACACTGACAGCCATCCGACTGGGAAAAACGGTCGCCGATTGCGGCCTGGACCTGCAGCCCAATGCCGAACAGCATCTGCGATCACGGATGCGACTGGCGCAGATATATGCCGCCGACTTGTTGCAGGAAACCCTCCGCATTGCCGCGCGCTGCAATTTTTCTCTGACCGAGATCAGCTACCAGTATCCGGAAGAAATCGTACCGCAGGGCGAAACCCTGTCCGGCTATTTACGGCGTCTGACTTATGAAGGTGCAGCCAACCATTGGCGCGAGACAGGCATCCCCGCAGATATTCAGAGAAAGATAGAACATGAACTCACGCTTATTACCGAGCTGGGTTATGAACCTTTTTTTCTGACGGTCTATGACATCGTCAAATTTGCGCGCAGCCGTAACATCCTTTGTCAGGGACGCGGTTCCGCAGCCAATTCCGTGGTCTGCTTTTGCCTTGGCATTACCGCCGTCAATCCGGAGCAGAGCAGCGTCTTGTTTGAGCGCTTCATCTCACGCGAGCGTGACGAACCACCGGATATCGATGTCGACTTCGAACATCAGCGCCGTGAAGAAGTCATGCAGTACATCTACCAAAAGTACGGCCGCCATCGTGCCGCGCTTGCCGCCTCACTGATTACCTACCGCCCACGCTCCGCCATGAAGGATGTTGGCAAGGCACTCGGACTGGATTTCGATCAGGTTAATCGCCTATCCACTTCACACAAATGGTGGGATGGACGAGAAGTACGCGAAGAGCGATTGCGGGAATGCGGTTTTGACCCGCAATCCCCCATCGTGCAAAAACTGGTGGAATTAACCGGAACGTTGATCGGCTTTCCACGCCACCTCTCTCAGCACGTCGGGGGCTTTGTCATTGCGCGCGACAATCTGGCGAGGCTCGTCCCGATCGAGAATGCATCAATGAAAGATCGCAGTGTCATTCAATGGGACAAAGATGATCTTGAATCGCTCAAACTGATCAAGGTCGATGTGTTGGCACTTGGCATGCTGTCCGCCATACGACGTGCCATCGATATGCTGCGTGTACGCCTGAATGAGCCAGCTTACGAGATACGCAACATCCCGGATAAAGATCCCTACACTTACGACATGATCTGCCAAGCCGACACCATTGGCGTCTTCCAGATCGAGTCACGTGCACAAATGTCGATGTTGCCGCGCCTGCGTCCACGTGAATACTATGACCTCGTCGTACAGGTCGCTATCGTGCGTCCCGGCCCGATACAGGGCGGCATGGTACATCCATATTTGACACAGCGGCACATTCCCAGGGGAGAACTTGTCCTGCGTGATGAGCTTAAAAATGCATTGGAACGAACGCATGGCGTTCCAATCTTTCAAGAGCAAGTCATGCAGATCGCTATCGATGCGGCAGGCTTCACGCCCGGTGAGGCCGATAAGCTGCGTCGTGCCATGGGAGCCTGGAAACGCAAAGGCACGCTAGAGGAATACAACGACAAACTGAGAGCCGGTCTGGCAAAAAACAACTTCGAGCCTGAGTTTGCCGAACGATTGATCAGACAGATTGCAGGTTTCGGTGAATACGGCTTTCCGGAATCGCACGCCGCCAGCTTTGCCCTGCTGGTCTATATATCCGCCTGGATCAAGCGGCATCATCCCTCCGTCTTTCTGGCTGCTTTGCTGAACTCGCAACCAATGGGCTTTTATTCTGCATCCCAGCTCGTGCAAGATGCTAAACGTCATGGCGTGCCTGTCTATCCCGTTGATGTCATGCAAAGCGATATCGAATGTACATTGGAAGATATCCATTCGAACATGCCGCCAGTACGTCTCGGATTGTCGATGATCAAGGGACTTTCCTCAGACAGCGCGGCGCGGATTGTTCGTGCACGCATGCAGCAACCATTCTGCAGCATCGATGATCTGGCACGTCGCGCGCAACTCGATCAGTTCGAACTCGGCGCACTCGCACGCGCCAATGCGTTATTGCCATTGAGTGGCCATCGTCGACAGGCCAAATGGGATGTCTCGGCAATGCGACCTGCGTCGGCCCTATTGCGTGATGCCCCCATCAACGAAGCACCTCTCATCCTCCCGTCTGCCAGTGAAGGACAGGAAATCGTGGCTGATTACGCCAGTGTCGGGCTCACCCTCAAGCGGCATCCGCTTGCCCTGTTGCGACCCCGACTCAAGCAAATGAATTTATCAACCGCACTGGAAATGCGTGGTTTTGCCAATCGAAAAATTGCGCGTACAACGGGAATCGTCACCATGCGTCAGAGACCACCAACAGCAAAAGGCACCATGTTTGTCACACTGGAAGATGAAACCGGCATCACCAACGTCATCATCTGGCCGGATCTGATTGAAAAGCAGCGCAAGGAAATTCTCAATGCGCAGCTGATGACGGTCTATGGCATCTGGCAAACCAAGGACGACGTGCATCATCTGGTTGCCAAGCGCATCGTGGATCATTCCCATTTGCTGGGCGCTTTGAATATCAACAGTCGTGATTTTCAATAATGCTGTGCAAGGAAAAAATCACATACCCGTTTGGGCAAGCCGGAGGCGCAACTCTGCTGACAAAGCAATGTTCATCTATGCCTGCAGGAAGCACGCTGTGAAAAAGGCAAAATGGAAATAAAAAAGGAACCCCAAGGTTCCTTTTTTATAGTGAAGTTCCGAAAAACTCTACCGTATGTGGAGCGGGAGAAGAGTCTCGAACTCTCGACCTATACCTTGGCAAGGTATCGCTCTACCAACTGAGCTACTCCCGCATAAACTTTTTGTCGATGGGATTATGCGCACCCATCAGATTAAAAAAGGAAGCCTGGATCAGCTTCCTTCTTAGAAACTTTGGAGCGGGAGAAGAGTCTCGAACTCTCGACCTATACCTTGGCAAGGTATCGCTCTACCAACTGAGCTACTCCCGCATCGACAGGTGTGCATTATAGAGGAATGCCTTCACTTGTCAAGCAATCTTGCTTGCCATTTACAGCAAATTTCCACCCTTCTCTTTGATCAGTGGCCACGCCTTGCGCAAGTAGTAAAACATTGACCATACCGTCAGCACCGCGGCAACCCATAACAGCTTGTCGCCCCAGAATTGCAGATTGATACCGAAAATATCTTCGTAATAAAGCAACATTGGAATTGCCGTCATTTGCGCCGCCGTCTTGATCTTGCCCAGCGAGCTGACCGCTACCGACTTGGAAGCACCAATCCGTGCCATCCACTCGCGCAAGGCAGAAATCGTAATCTCGCGGCCAATAATGATGAAGGCAATGATGGCATCAACACGCTGCAATTCAATCAGCACCAGCAAGGCACCCGCCACCATCAGCTTGTCGGCGACCGGATCGAGAAATGCACCAAATGCCGAGGTCTGATTCCAGCGACGTGCCAGAAAGCCATCAATCCAGTCCGTCAGTGCAGCCACGATGAAAATAACGGTGGCGATCAGCCCCTGCGTCTTGTTGAACGAACCCAGCCAGGAATCGGGGATATACAGCACGCCAACCATCAGCGGGATCAGCGCAACACGCAACCAGGTAAGGAGAATCGGGATATTGAAAGGCATGGCAGAACTTGTTTTCCAGTCGGTACAGCATACGCCATAAGGCGCCGCCCCCGTAATCTAATGCAATTGCTTGTAAATGTCTTCCGCCAATTGACGCGAAATGCCCTCGACCGACGCCAAATCCTCCACACTGGCATCGATCACGCCCCGTAAGCCACCAAAACGTGCCAACAGTTTTTGTCGCCGTTTGGCACCGATTCCTTCGATTTCTTCGAGACGCGATGTTTGACGTGCCTTGGCTCGCTTGGCTCGCATACCGGTAATCGCAAAGCGATGCGCTTCGTCGCGAATCTGCGCAATCAGCATCAGAGCACCGGATTCCTTGCCAAGTTCCTGCGGCGCACGTCCATCGACAAAAACCAGCGTTTCCAGACCCACTTTGCGCCCTTCGCCTTTGGCCACACCGACGATCAGACTGATGTCGAGACCAAGCTCGGTGAACACCTGACGCGCCATTTCGACCTGACCTTTACCGCCGTCGATCAACACCACATCCGGCATCACGCCCTCACCATTGGCGACTTTCTCGTACCGTCGCTGCAGTACCTGCCGCATGGCAGCGTAATCATCGCCCGGTGTAATGTCGTTGATGTTGTAGCGACGATATTCGCCATTCTGCATGGCGTGATGATGAAACACCACGCATGACGCCTGCGTTGCCTCACCCTGCGTGTGACTGATATCGAAACACTCGACGCGGAATGTTTCGATATCCTCGACTTCAATACCAAGCGCATCAATCAGCAAGCGCGTGCGCGTTTGCTGCGAACCCTGTTCGGATAGCAGACGCGCCAGCGAAATTTCGGCACCTTTCTGCGCCATCTCCAGCCACTGACGGCGCGTACCTTGCGGCTGAAAGATCAGATTGATGCGATGCCCGCATTGCGCCATCAGCGCCAGCATCAACTCGGGATCGTCAAACTCGGTATTCACGATCAGTGAAGACGGCACGAACTTGTCGATGTAGTGCTGCGCAAGAAATGCTTTCATCACTTCGGCAGCCAGTGACTCTTCCGCATTCGTCGGCGCGCTGTCGACATGCGTTGGAAAGTAAGCACGATCGCCCAGATGACGACCGCCACGCACCATCGCCAGATTGACGCAGGCGCGTCCGCCCTGTACCACGACCGCAACGATGTCGATGTCGGTTTCGCTGCCCGTATCCATGCTTTGCTGATGCAACACGCGTGACAAGGCCGTAATCTGGTTACGTACAACAGCCGCTTGCTCGAAGTTCATCTCTTCGGCATACGCCAGCATTTTTGCCTGCAAAGTTTCCAGCACTTCGGTCTGACGCCCACGCAAGAACTTGGCAGCGTTCTCAACATCAAGCGCGTACTCTTCCTTGCTGATGAAATTGACACACGGTGCGCTGCAACGATGAATCTGATGCAACAGGCATGGACGCGTGCGGTTGGCATAGACCGAATCCTCACAGGTCCGCAGCAGAAATACCTTCTGCAGAATCTGCATCGATTCCTTGACGGCCCAGCCACTGGGAAACGGACCGAAATACTGATTCTTCTTGTCGACCGCCCCACGGTAATACGCCATGCGCGGAAACGCCTGTCCCGTAATCTTCAGATACGGATACGATTTATCGTCGCGGAACAGAATGTTGTACCGTGGCTGCAGCGTTTTGATCAGATTGTTTTCGAGCAGCAGCGCTTCGGCTTCGCTACGCGTGACCGTGGTTTCGAGTCGCGCAATACGCTCCACCATCAATGCGGTGCGTGGACTGGCAAGATTTTTCTGGAAATAGCTGGAAACCCGTTTCTTCAGATCACGGGCTTTGCCGACGTACAGCAGATTATTTTCGGCATCGAAATAACGATAAACACCGGGCAGATTCGGTAACTTGGCAACCGTCGCCAGCACGATGGCACGCGCATCTGGCGCATCCTGTTCTTGCTCCCGTCTCTCTGGCGGTTGGTCGGACATGTCCGTTTCCTGCGTCATCTGACTTAGCCTGCCGCCAGTTCGAGCGCCGTTTTCTTCGCTGCCTGATAGCGCGCATCCTGCTGCAGAGAATCCCAATCCAACGCCGAGGTGGAAGGCGCCAGTCCGGCGATGCGTGCAGAAGATGCTGCTGCCTCTTTACCCGGTTTCATGCGCAATCCAGCCAACAATTGATCCGCTTTGTCGGGCGAATTGCAGATCAGGACCATATCGCAGCCAGCAGCCAGCGCTGCCTGCGCGCCATCGACAACATTGCCGGCCACACTGGCACCTTCCATGCTCAGATCGTCACTGAAGATGATGCCTTTGAAGCCGAATCTTTCACGCAACATCGTCAACCATTTGCGTGAAAAACCGGCAGGATTCTTGTCGACTTTGGGATAGATCACATGTGCCGGCATCACACCCGCCAGACTCAAACCGAGCCAGCCATAGGGCGCGGCATCATCCGCGAGAATCTCGTCCAGCGAGCGTTCGTCCACCGGAATTTCGAGATGCGAATCGGCCTTGACGTAACCATGTCCCGGAAAATGTTTCCCGCAATTGAGCATACCCGCCAGCATCAAGCCGTGATTGAGGCTTTTTGCCAGCAAGGTCACGACACGCGCATCGCGATGAAAGGAGCGATCACCGATCACGCCCGACTCGCCATAATCCAGATCCAGCACCGGCGTAAAAGACAAATCCACACCACATGCGCGTAATTCGCTCGCAAGCACAAAACCGACATCGGTTGCCGCCTTGGTGGCCGCCAGTACATCCATGTCCCACAACAAGCCAAGCTTGCGCATCGATGGCAGATGCGTAAATCCATCGGTCTTGAAGCGTTGCACGCGACCGCCTTCGTGATCGACTGCAATCACGATGCCTGGACGTGCTGCATGAATGGCGGATGTCAGGGCAGTCAGCTGCGCGCGATTCTGATAATTGCGCGCGAACAGAATCACGCCACCCGTAAGCGGATCGCGAATGCGGCGAATGTCATCGTCACTCAAGCTCGTGCCGACAACATCAAGCATTACAGGACCGAATGCATCTGGCAGATTGGCATGGACGACTGCGTTCATTTTTTCTCCACAATGACAAAGGCGACGGCATAGTCGACCTCATCGGTAATCGTTACTTGGGCACTCAACCCATTCTCTTCCATGAAGGCTTGCAGCTTGCCGCTGGTGACCACGATCGGCTTACCGCTGGGTGCATTGAGCACCTGCATCGCGCGCCAGGTCATTGGCATTCGAATGCCCAGACCAATCGCCTTGGAAAAAGCTTCCTTGGCGGCAAAGCGTGTTGCCAGAAAACGTAAACCGCGGGCTTCCACCTTGGCTTTGCGGCGATGGTATTTCTCCAGCTCCTGCTCACCGAGCACGCGCTCGGCAAACCGGTCACCATGGCGACCGAGTGCCGCTTCAACGCGCGCAATCTGAATGATGTCCGTGCCAATACCGTAAATCACAAACGCGCTCCTCAGCGTGGCGACGAGTGTGCCGACAGGCGCGACGCAACCATGATCGCCTTCATCTCGCGCACCGCATTTTGCCAACCGGCAAAGACCGCATGTGCCACGATCGCGTGACCGATATTGAGTTCGGCAATATCCGGGATCGCAGCAATCGCCTGTACATTGGTGTAATGCAGACCATGACCTGCATTGACTTTGAGGCCGTGCTTCATTCCCTCGCGCACGGCAGATTCTATGCGCTGCAACTCCGCAAGCTGTTCTGTTTGCGCATGCGCTTCGGCATAGCGTCCGGTATGCAATTCGATGACGGGCGCGCCGGCCTCTTTTGCAGCCTGAATCTGTTCCGCATCAGGATCAATGAACAGGCTGACGCGAATATTTTTTTCCTGCAGTTGTCGCACCGCCGCACTGACATCGGAAAAATAACGCACGACATCCAGCCCACCTTCTGTCGTGACCTCTTCCCGTCGCTCTGGAACCAGACAAACATCTTGCGGCAAAATGCGGCAGGCGAAATCGATCATCTCGGTAGTCACCGCCGACTCCAGGTTCATGCGCGTGCGTAACTGCGGACGAATCAGCTCGACATCCGCATCCTTGATATGACGGCGGTCTTCGCGCAAGTGCAGTGTGATCGCATCCGCACCTGCCTCTTCAGCCAACAGCGCAGCCTGTAAGGGATCGGGGTAAACCGTACCGCGTGCATTGCGCAAGGTCGCGACGTGATCAATATTGATGCCCAGTTCGATCGTCGGATGATTCGGTTGCAGAAAGCTCATGCTGGTTCCGTTATAGCTGCAGCAGATCGATCAGGATCTGCCGTGTATTCAATGTAGTGCCATTCAAGTGATGTGCGAGCAGAAAACGCATCAGAAACTTGCTTTGCGTTTGCGTCGCCGCATCGGCGTAATCTTCATTATCCATGTCCTGCAGCGTCTTGCCGAGCACCTTGGGCCAGGTATCCGCAACCCGCGCCGGCCGTGGACCGGATTCGGGATCGACGACATAGAGCTGATCGGCAAGGACTCGTGTTCCACTGACGGTACAACGCGTCCAGTCTCCTGCCACGCCGCTTTCTCGCAACAAGGCACGTTCGAATTTACGCAAGACAATGGCAGGTGGCTCATCATGTGCCAGGTGATTGAGTGCACTGACATAATGATTGAACAAGGCAGGATGCGGGTCATCACGCGCCAGCAGTTTGACCAGCAGTTCGTTCAGGTAAAAACCGCATAGCAATGCGGATTTTTCCAAGGGCAGCAAACCGCCAACCCATTCGGCCTTGGTGAGAGTGCGGACTTCTGATTTTCCGCTCCAGCTGACTGAAAGCGGTTGAAAGGTTTGCAGGACACCTCGTAGTTGCGAATGTGGCCGTTTGGCACCTTTGGCAACCAGCGCGATACGGCCATGGTCCCGTGAAAATACATCGACGATCAGACTGGTTTCTTTGTAGGGGTAGCTGTGCAGAACGAAGCCTGGCTGATCAGCAATCCGCAATTCTTTTTCCGGCGGCTTGCGACGCGAGGATTTTGCCACGGGTTCTGGCGCACTCCGGACATCGGAAGCGCTCACTGAAGAAGTGCTGTCGGCAGAGAGTGCGGCCATTGCGCCTGATTATTCGTAGCCGTACGCACGCAGACCGGCTTCGTTGTCGGCCCAGCCGGATTTGACCTTGACCCAGATTTCCAGATACACCGGCCCACCGAACAAGCGTTCCATATCAAGGCGTGCCTGGGTAGAAATGTCTTTCAGACGCGCCCCTTTATTGCCAATCACCATCGATTTGTGGGTGTCGCGCTCAACCAGAATTGCCGCAAAAACTCGACGTAAATCACCTTCCTGCTCGAACTGTTCGATCAGAACCGTGCTTGTGTAGGGCAATTCATCGCCAACGAAACGGAACACTTTTTCGCGTACGATTTCTGCTGCGAGGAATTTTTCACTGCGATCGGTAATATCGTCCTCATCGAAGATCGGCGGATTTTGCGGCAAGTGCTTTTTGATTTCGCCTTGCAGATTATCGAGCTGGAACCGCAATTTGGCAGACACCGGCACAATCGCCGTGAAATCGCGCTTGGCAGCAACCTGCTGGGCAAACGGCATCAAGCCAGCCTTGTCCTTGATGCGATCCGACTTGTTGATCACCAGAATGCATGGCACATCGGCGGGTATGAGGTCGAGCACCTGTTGATCTGCCTGACCAAACCTCCCGGCTTCGATCACATACAGAATCACATCCGACGCAGTCAGCGTATTGGTGACAGTACGATTCAATGTTTTGTTCAGGGCGTTGGAATGACGTGTCTGGAACCCCGGGGTATCGACGTACACAAACTGCGCATCTTCCAGCGTCTGGATGCCGGTAATGCGGTGACGTGTTGTCTGTGCCTTGCGCGAGGTAATACTGACCTTGGCTCCGATCAGTTGATTCATCAGCGTCGATTTGCCGACATTGGGGCGGCCGACGATCGCAATATAGCCACAGCGGAAGTCGGACAGCGCGTTAGATTCAGTCATGCAATTTTTGTATGGGAAGAAGAAGGAGACAGTGCCACATCAGGATCACCATCACGTGCACGATTCGGTTCGGCAATCAGGCTCTGCTGGCGCTCGTCCACGATTTGTTCAGCCGGCTTTTCGGCGACCGCATCCTGCGATTTTTCATCAGCCTTGCCTGATTTGCCATCCGCACGTGGCGATTTTGATGCGGCCTTGCGTTGCTCATCCGTTGCCGCATCCGTCTGAACGGTTGCAATACCCGCCAGCTTCAATTGTGCGGTACGCGGTTTGTTCTTGCGTGCCGTGGCTGGCGTCTTGGCCAGCGCAGCTTGTACGGCTTCCAGCGCCAATTTGGCGGCAGCCTGCTCACCGGCCCGGCGACTGCCACCAGTACCGAAGACTTGAATATCGAGTTTTGGTACCAGACACTCGATCTCGAATTCCTGATTGTGGGCCGCACCGTGTGTAGCGACCACATTGTATTGGGGCAGTGGAATTTTTTTGCCTTGCAGGTATTCCTGCAGCAAGGTCTTGGCATCCTTACCCAAGGTTTTCGGATCAACCGAATCAAGGATCGGAATATACAGCGCACGAATCACATCACGCGCCACATCAAAACCGGCATCCAGATAGATCGCACCGAACAATGCTTCCAGCGTATCGGCCAGAATTGAGGGACGACGGAATCCTCCGGACTTCAGCTCACCTTCGCCCAAACGCAAAAAATGTGACAGCTCCAGACGCTGCGCGATTTCGTACAAGGACTGCTGCTTGACCAGATTGGCACGCAGGCGTGAAAGGTCACCTTCATCGATCTTCGTATAGCGATCAAACAGCAGGGACGCAACCACGCAGTTGAGGATGGAGTCCCCCAGAAACTCAAGCCGCTCGTTATGCACCCCACTATGACTGCGGTGCGTCAAAGCCTGCTGCAACAACACAGCATCCTTGAATGTATGACCCAGCCGGGTTTGCAATAACGTCAAATCCATTGTTCTATCGTTTGAGGCGCGCAATGCGCGTTTTCATCTGCTCATGGTACCGCAGGTTTGCCGGTTCGACTTGGGTTGGTTGACGCCGAATAGTCGATCAGCAAGCTGACCGGGCCAACCAGGTGAATTTCTTTCTGGTAGGCAAAACTGATATCTGCCACGTCGCCATTGCGCACAATATTCAAATCACTTGCCTTGAGGGAAGTGATATAGCCGACTTCTGCCTGACGGGTAAAGGCTGCGCGCATTTCCAGAGAGGAACCGCCACCAGCCTTGACGCTTTCAATTGCTTTCTTGGCAGAAAAATACTCGGTGACTGTTGGCGTGATCTTCATTGCCAGAACCGCAACCATACAGACCACGGCAAGCAGCAAAATCAGGCTGGTCAGGCTGACGCCTTGCTGTTTGCGGCTGAAAAACGACGCTGAAGATGCCATACAGTCCTCCCCGACTGCGTTAATGGAAGCGACCAATCCGTCCCAGGTCACCCAGATTCAGCCAGATAAAAAATGCCTTTCCGACAATGTTTTTATCCGGCACAAATCCCCAATAGCGGCTGTCCAGACTGTTATCCCGATTATCACCCATCATGAAATATTGTCCATCCGGCACTTTGCAGGTAAAGCCTTCTGCATCGTACGTACACAATTCCCGGTTTGGAAAATCATGGGGATTCGGCACATAGGATGGTGCGCGTGGGTTATTGAGAATCTGGTGGCTCGCCTCACCCAGTTGTTCACGGAACTGCTTGGAGTAGCTGAGGGTTTCCTGATCCAGATAATCAGGCAAGCCTTCGTACTTGACGGGCACGCCGTTGACGGTCAGCTTCTTGTCCTTGTACGCCACGGTGTCGCCTGGCACGCCCACCACACGCTTGATGTAATCAAGGGCCATGTTTTCCGGATACTTGAAAACCATCACATCACCGCGTTGCGGATCACTGATGCTGATGATTTTCTTGTTGATGATCGGCAGACGGATACCGTACTGGTATTTGTTGACCAGAATCAGATCGCCGACTTCCAGTGTAGGCAGCATCGAGGTCGACGGAATCTTGAATGGTTCGTACAGGAAGGAACGCAGAAAGAAAACCAGGGCGATAACCGGAAAAAAACTTCCCGAATACTCGATCCAGGTTGGTTGACGCAGCAAATCCGCTTTCAGTGCGGCACGACCGGTATCGTCCGGCTTGACGCCCTCACCCGCCAGCTTGGCATTACGTGCGTCAAATTCGGCCAGGACCGCGTTCGCCTTGGCTTCACGCTGTTTCGACAGATAGAACTTGTCGAGTACCCAGATAATGCCGGTGCCGATCGTCAGAACAAACAGAATCAGCGAAAAATTGCCGAGGATGTCTTGCAATGTCATTTATCTTCCACTTGTAGAATGGCCAGAAACGCTTCCTGCGGAATCTCAACCGAACCCACCTGCTTCATGCGCTTCTTACCGGCCTTCTGCTTCTCGAGCAGCTTGCGTTTACGCGTGATATCGCCGCCATAACACTTGGCCAGCACGTTCTTGCGCAACGCCTTCACGTTTTCACGCGAGATGATATTGGCACCAATGGCCGCCTGGATTGCTACATCAAACATCTGACGTGGAATCAGTTCACGCATCTTCGCCGCGACCTGACGTCCACGATAAGGTGCATTGGCACGGTGCACGATGATCGCCAGCGCATCGACTTTCTCGCTGTTGATCAGCATATCGACCTTGACCACATCCGAGGCGCGGTTTTCCTTGAACTCGTAATCCATTGACGCGTAGCCACGCGACGTCGATTTCAGACGGTCAAAGAAATCAAGCACGATCTCTGCCATTGGAATTTCATAGATCAGTTTGACCTGACGGCCGTGATAGGCCATGTCCATCTGCACACCACGCTTGCCGTTACACAAGGTCATGACCGAACCAACATACTCCTGTGGCATGTACAGATTGACGGTAACGATTGGTTCACGCACTTCGTTGATCTTCGACGGATCGGGCATCTTGGATGGATTGTCGACACGGATCACCGAGCCATCGCGCATCTCGACCTCGTACACCACGGTGGGTGCGGTCGTGATCAGATCCATGTCAAACTCGCGCTCCAGACGCTCCTGCACGATTTCCATGTGCAGCAAACCAAGGAAACCGCAACGGAAACCGAAGCCCAGCGCCTGCGAAACCTCTGGCTCATACATCAGCGCAGCGTCATTGAGTTTGAGCTTTTCCAGCGAATCACGCAGTGCATCGTATTGGTTGGCCTCGACCGGAAACAGGCCCGCAAACACCTGCGGCTGCACTTCCTTGAAACCAGGCAGCGGCTCAGGTGCCGGCTTGCTTGCCAGCGTGACGGTGTCACCCACTTTGGCGGCTGTCAGTTCCTTGATACCCGCGATGATGAAACCTACCTGGCCGGCCGTCAGTTGCGGCAACGACACGGAGCGCGGCGTAAAGATGCCGATGTTCTCAACCAGATTCTGCGAACCGGTAGCCATCAACAGAATCTTGTCTTTCGGACGCAAGGTGCCATTGACCACGCGCACCAGCATCACGACACCGACGTACGAGTCGTACCAGGAATCGACGATCAATGCCTGTAATGGCGCGTCGGGATCACCCTTTGGCGGCGGCACTTTGGCGATCAGACTTTCCAGGACGTCTTCGACACCAAGACCGGTTTTTGCCGAGCAAACGGTCGCGTCACTGGCATCGATACCGATGACGTCTTCGATTTCCTTCTTGGCATTATCCGGATCGGCATGCGGCAAATCGATCTTGTTCAGAATCGGCACGACTTCCACACCCAGATCGAGTGCGGTATAGCAGTTCGCGACCGTCTGTGCTTCCACGCCTTGCGAGGCATCGACGACCAGCAAAGCGCCTTCGCAAGCCGACAGGGAGCGACTGACTTCATATGAAAAGTCAACGTGGCCCGGTGTATCGATCAGATTCAGGTTATAGACTTCGCCATCGCGTGCCTTGTATTGCAGCGCGGCAGTCTGTGCCTTGATGGTGATGCCACGCTCGCGCTCCAACTCCATCGAGTCGAGCACTTGCGCATCCATCTCGCGTTCGGACAGGCCGCCGCACAATTGAATGATGCGGTCAGCCAGGGTGGATTTACCGTGATCGATGTGCGCGATGATGGAAAAATTGCGGATATTCTTCATTAACCGATTGGCAACTACAAAAAAAGCGCCACGAGCGAGGAAACCTTCCCCGGCGAGCGCCCTGTAACAGAGGGATGACAACCCGGCATTCTACCGGATTTCAGAGGCAAAAAGCCGGCAAATTGCATACAAGCACATCGTCCGCAATGCACTTTCGCTTTATGCATACGCGAGCAGCATCATGTCGCATCAGCCATAAATTCACGTACAACTGCTTCATTCAGAAAATAATGGCAAAGCATCCGCGGTTCGGCACGATCATCCTGACCGATCAGCACCGGCACCAATTCATCGTACAAAGCCAATGCGGCAGGATCGTGGTCGACATCCACGACCTCCAGCCACTGCGCAACCGTCGGACTCAGCGCCAGCAACGCCAACCGCATGTCATCGCATAGATGGCAGTAGCTACGCGAGTACAGGATCAGCCGTCGCACACAAGCACCTAAAGAAAAAAGGCTGCAGCTCGATCAGCATGCAGCCTTGTTGTGCGTCGCCTTATGGCGACAAGGGTTTGACTGTGACGAACTGCGATGAATCACCTCGCCGCACCAGCAGCAAGGCGGTCTTCTTCGCATCCAGTTTGGCAACCAGCTCGTTGAATTGCTTCACATCCTTGACGTCGGTGTTATTCAGACGCAGTACGATATCGCCCGAACGCAGACCTGCGCGCGCTGATGCCCCTTCTGCCAGGTCCACCAGTACACCTCCGTCGATTTTCAGTTCTTTCAACTGCGGTGGCGTCAATTCGCTAACAACCAGACCCAAGGCATTCGCCGTCCGTGGACCTTTCGGTTTTTGCGGCTGTGCCACAACGGCCTGATCTGCTTCCAGTTCGGCGATGTTCACGGACAAATCACGCATGGCACCTTTGCGCCAGACAGTCAGCGTGGATCTGGAACCAGGTTTGGTCGCACCAACCAGGCGAGGCAAATCACTGGAGCGCTCGATCGAAGTACCGTTAAATTTGAGAATCACATCGCCCGCCTCGACACCGGCTTTTTCTGCAGGACCGCCCGGCTCCACACGCTGCACCAAGGAGCCTTGCGCACGTGGCAATCCCAGCGACTCCGCCACATCCTTGGTCACGTCCCCGATCTGCACACCAATGCGACCACGCGTGACTTTGCCAGTGGTACGCAGTTGATCGGCGACGCGCATCGCCTCATCAATCGGCACCGCAAATGAAATACCCATGAAACCGCCCGAGCGGCTGTAAATCTGCGAATTGATACCAATCACTTCGCCGCGCATATTGATCAGCGGACCGCCGGAATTGCCCGGATTCACCGCGACATCCGTCTGAATCAACGGCAGATAGTCACCCGTATCGCGCGCCTTGGCGGAAACGATGCCCGCCGTTACCGTGTTATCCAGGCCGAAAGGCGAGCCGATTGCCATTACCCATTCACCAACGCGAATCTTTTCAGAGTCTCCCATCACCAGACGCGGGAGGTTGCTGCCTTCGATCTTGACGATCGCCACGTCTGTACGTTTGTCGGCACCAACGATTTTCGCCTTGAATTCACGCTTGTCGGTCAGCGTGACAAACACCTCATCCGCACCATCAACCACATGTGCGTTGGTCATGATGTAACCGTCGGCAGAAATGATGAAACCAGAACCGACACCACGCGGCACCTGCTCTTCTGTTTCCGCACCCGGATTGGAGCGACGATTGCGTGGCGATGGCAATTGCGGCAAAGGTGCGCCGAAGAAGCGACGGAAGAACTCCTGCATTTCCTCATCTTGTGCGGAGGAGCCGCTCTGACTGGTCTTGACGCGCTCAACCGTGCGGATATTCACCACTGCGGGTCCCGCCTTTTCGGCGAGGTCGGTAAAGTCCGGCAGACCGGCAACGGATGTCGCCGCCACAGCCAGTGAAAGCGGAGCAACCGCTGGAATGACAAATACGCCAGCAACACCCAGCAGCGCAACGGACAAATGTTTGCGGAGTTGTTTCATATTTCACCTACAAGGGAGCGAACGAAATATCAGGGATTGAACTCGATCGAGTTTGCGACCTGCTTGATGGCAGCGGCAGGCACTTCGCCAACGATGGTCAGCCAGTAATCACCCTGGCGTTTGCCGACGATATTCATGGCACCCTGCTGCATCGAACCTTCGGTACGGCTTTGCGAGCCCGCTTCGATAAAGACAGAAATGGCTGCCAATCCGTCGGAATAGACGATTTGTGATACTTCACGCGAGCTGGCAGGTGCATTGGCATCCGCTGGCGTGTCGGTAATCAGTCGTTTCATCTCGCGTGTTTTTTTGAAGCCAGGCGGGACTGCCTTGACTGCCCAGCCAGACAGGTTGGCCTCACTCATGACGGCATTGTCGACCCGCCAGCCCTGCGTATTTTTGAAACTCGTTTTGACGGAGGCCGGATCAACGTTGCCGATCACGATTTGGGTAAAGGCGATCTGCTCAACGACCTCATTTTTTTCATTCAAGGTCTGCGCCTTCAACAACAAGCCGGTCGATTTCTCGATCCAGAGCTTATACCCGTAACGCAGCTTGTCTTTTGGCGTCAGCAACACGGTCTGGCAATCATGTCCTGCAACACGGCCGACTTCGCCCTGCTTCAACGCGTAGTGATCGACCAGTTCATTCGGATGCGCGCCAAGAATTGCAGGGAACACATCCTGGGAAACACGTTTTTCAACACGAATCGACTTGGTCTCCGGAATGTAGCAGGCGATCTCTTCATTGTTACGAATGTATTCGCGCGGCTTGCCATCCAAGATTTCCAGCTTTTCCAGCTCATTCTTGCCACTGCGAATATGCGAGATGCGCGAGGTGCGCACCTGATTACCCTGCTGATAGACAAAGGTCCCGGAATAATTGAGTTTCTGGGCAGAGGATTGAATCTTCTTTAACCATACCTGCGCCTCGCGCGAGTCGTTGACAGAATCAACAGACTCGGCATGCGCAGTGAAAGCCAGAAAACCCGAAAACAGAACGACGAATTTAAAGAGACCTAATGTCTGCCGCATAACAATTATTTTTCCGATTCAACAGCGAACGTCGCTGAACGAGCATATTGCGCAGTGCTGTAGACAGACGGCGAGAAACGTTGGTGCGCCAGCAAATAGTCATCGATGCGTGGATCGCGCAGTACTTCACCTTCATCGCTTGCAACAGTCGTCACAGCTTCCGGCGAAGCAGAAGCAACGGTTGCGACGACAGGCGCCGAGGCGACGGTCGCAGGTTGCTGCGGCACCATGTTAGGGACGGCGAGAAACGCAACAACAGCAACAGCCGCGGCGGCCATGCCAGGCATCGCAAAGCGTTTTGCCGCGCTCTTGCGTGCCACGACAGCCTGCTTGACTGCCGGCACCATGATGGTGGGTTCGGCATCCAGCCGCGCGAACATGCGGGCGCTGAAATCGGCGCTCATTGGCACACTCAACTCGTCGGAACGCAGCGCATCACCAATCCGGTGATACTCGTCCCACGCAGCACGACCTTCCGGTTGACGCAACGCTACCAGCGCCATGTCGATCTGACTGTCGTCCAGTGCACTGTCGGCAAAGGCAGAAATCTGTTCCCGCGTCATATTCATCGTATTCATTACAACCTCGAAAAAATTAAGGCTACCCCTGTATTTGCAGCAAAAAGTGAATCTGTTTTTATTGTTACCAGCGCTTGTCGATTGCCGTATCCAGCAACGGTCTTAATTTTTCCGAGATCGCCTCTCGCGCCCGGAAGATCCTGCTACGTACCGTGCCAATCGGACAACCCATCGATTCAGCAATTTCGTCGTAGCTCAACCCTTCAATTTCACGCAGTGTAATTGCCATCCGTAATTCTTCCGGCAACTCCCCCATTGCAACATTCAAGGTTTGAGCAATCTGCTTGGTCGCCAATAACGATTCCGGCGTGTTGATATCTCTTAGGTGGTCGCCATCGTCAAAAGTTTCGGCCTCCTCGACATCTGCCTCGGTTGATGTCGGCGCACGACGCCCCTGGGTTACCAGATAATTCTTTGCTGTATTAATACCAATACGATACAGCCACGTATAAAACGCAGAGTCGCCGCGGAACTGCGGGAGCGCACGGTAGGCCTTGATAAATGCCTCCTGCACAACATCCTCAGCTTCCGCCTGGTCGCGTACAAGCCGCGATACCAGTCGCATCAATTTTCGTTGGTATTTGGTCACCAGCAGCTCGAAAGCTTTTTTGTCGCCGCCTTGTACGCGCTCGACTAGCTGTTGATCAATATCGCGTTCTGTCGTCAATCCTAGTCCCTTGTAATGCTGCAACATGCACGCGGTCGTGCTATTGACTGAGCGTAACTTGATTAGTTCGCGGATTCCTACATTAATTTTGCCGCATCGCTGGCGGCTCAGTCTCTGGTTGTCGATTACTCAACCAACGACTGGCCACAAGCAAGGCATTAAAGGTTTCTTGCGAAACAGAATCTCGCATGATCAATACTACTTCGATACTGCCTTGCGTATCCTGCAAATGCAAAATCAACAAGTGCGGCCAAAGCGTTGATGCAGGGAGCAGAGTCATTGACTCGCTTTCTTCCAGATTCTGCTCACTCCGCCCGGCATTCAATCGCTGCAAGCGAATCTGACCTGTTCCTGAAATACTTAACTTGCAAGAAGCACGACGGCGATACCAATGTCGATATAACAATGCCGCCATGACAACAATCATGAGTGCCAGCAGCAATCTCGTTATCAGAAGCAAATCACCAACTGCACCCACACCAATCAACGCTGCGATCAGCAGAATCAAGCTGAACATGATGCCCACCATCATCGACAAACATCGCGACGGATGAATCAGGGCAGTAACCGCAATTGACATGAGAAGAGAAAAAATCCGATTCCCCTTTCGGGCAATCGGATTTCTATCAGGCCTTGCCGAAGATCAGCGTACCGTTGGTGCCGCCAAAACCGAAGTTGTTCTTCATGGCGTACTCAATCGGCATGGAACGGGCCGTATTTGCGCAGTAATCAAGATCGCACTCCGGATCCTGATTAAAGATATTGATGGTTGGCGGTGAAATCTGATGATGCACAGCCAATACCGTGAAGACCGACTCCAGCCCTCCGGCGCCACCCAACAAGTGGCCCGTCATCGACTTGGTCGAATTGACGGTGAGTTTTTTTGCATGATCACCAAATGCAGCCTTGATCGCATCCGACTCGTTCTTGTCGCCCAGAGGCGTCGACGTACCGTGTGCGTTCAGGTACTGCACCTGATCCACATTGATCTCTGCATTTTTCAATGCATTGACCATGCTGCGACGCGGACCATCCATGTTTGGAGCAGTGATATGGTAGGCATCGCCACTCATACCGAAACCTACCAACTCCGCATAGATTTTCGCGCCACGCGCTTTGGCATGCTCATACTCTTCAAGAACCATGACACCGGCGCCCTCACCGAGGACAAAACCGTCACGATCCTTGTCCCAGGGACGCGATGCCGTTGCCGGATCGTCATTACGTGACGACAGCGCACGCGCAGCGGCAAAGCCACCCAAGCCAAGTGGTGAAATCGTCGATTCCGCACCACCTGCAATCATGACGTCCGCATCCCCGTATTCGATCATGCGACCGGCAGCGCCGATCGAATGCAAACCGGTGGTACACGCCGTGACGATTGCCAGATTCGGGCCTTTAAAACCGTAAATGATCGAAAGGTGCCCCGAGATCATGTTGGTGATCGAAGCAGGTACGAAAAATGGACTGATGCGACGTGGACCGCGGTTGGTCAGTTCTGCGTGCGTCTCCTCGATCATTGGCAAGCCGCCAATGCCCGAACCGACCAGAACACCGATACGATCGGCATTCTCTTCCGTTACAACCAGACCACTGTCCTTGACTGCCTGCATGCCAGCAGCGATACCGTAATGGATAAAGGTATCCATATGGCGCGCTTCTTTCGCAGGGATGTAGTCATCAATGCGAAAGTCTTTCACTTCGCCCGCAAAATGCGTGCTGAAAGCCGATGCATCGAATTTGGTAATGTTCGCAATCCCGGACTTGCCGGCGATCAGAGCATTCCAAGCCTCATCAACGCTGTTGCCAACGGGGGAAATACAACCCAGACCAGTGACGACAACACGACGTTTACTAGAGCGGCTCAAGCAATTCTCCTGGAGTCGTTCAAAAACAAATTAGGCCTTGACGTGTGCCTTGGCGTAATCGATCGCCTGTTGCACCGTGGTGATTTTTTCAGCTTGTTCGTCAGGGATTTCCATTTCGAATTCGTCTTCGAGTGCCATGACGAGTTCAACGGTATCCAGAGAATCGGCGCCCAGATCGTCAACGAAAGACGATTCGATTTTGATGTCTGCTTCAGCGACGCCCAGTTGTTCAGCGACGATTTTCTTAACGCGTTGTTCGATGTCCGACATGTTTAACTCCAATGAGTGGTTACAGAAAGTGCGCGCATTTTAGCAGGTTTGCGCACCGATAATTTACTTTTGGCTTTTGTCACGAAGAAAGTCGAAACAGAAGTCAAAAGCACCTAACTTAATACAACTTAGCTCATGTACATACCGCCGTTGACATGCAACGTGGTACCAGTGATGTAACTTGCCTGTGGCGAAGCCAGAAAACCGACTGCTGCAGCGATATCCTCGGGCTGTCCAAGACGACCCAGCGGGATTTGCTGTTGCAGACTATTGATCTGATCTTCACTCAATGCCTTGGTCATATCCGTATCGATAAAGCCGGGAGCGATACAGTTAACCGTGATATTGCGGCTACCGATCTCGCGCGCCAGCGCACGACTCATGCCGGCCACACCGGCTTTGGCAGCGGCATAATTCATTTGCCCTGGATTGCCGGCAGAACCAACCACCGAGGTAATGTTGATGATACGGCCTTGTTTTGCCTTCATCATGCCGCGCAAAACCGCACGGGACAAACGACCGACTGCCGTCAGATTGGTGGAAATAACGCTATCCCACTCGTCGTCTTTCATACGCATTGCCAGTTGATCTTGCGTGATGCCGGCATTGTTGACCAGAATTGTCACCGCGCCGACCTCTTTTTGAATCTCGTCAATGACGGCTGCCGTACGGGCCGCGTCCGTAACATCGAGAACAATTCCTTTGCCATTCTCGCCGAGATACGCCGAAATTGCGGCAGCACCCGATTCCGACGTCGCCGTCGCAATAACCTTGGCGCCCTGCTTTGCCAGTTCCTGCGCGATGGCGCGTCCGATCCCGCGCGAAGCACCCGTTACCAGCGCAATTTGACCTGTCAGTTGTTTTTCCATTACTTCAACGCCTCCAAAACCGCATCCAACGATGCCTGATCAACAATGGCATGACCTGCAACGTCACCATTGATCCGTTTGGTCAAACCAGCGAGTACCTTGCCCGGACCGCACTCTACAACATCCGTAATCCCATCTGCCGCCATCTTCTGTACGGTCTCAACCCAACGTACAGGGCTTGCAGCCTGGCGCACCAACGCATCCTTGATGCCATCGACGTCGTTCACAATGGCGACATCCACGTTATTGATCAGGGGAACGCTCGGTGCTGTGAAAGCGAGCGGAGCAAGATATTCGCGCAGACGATCCGAGGCTGGCTTGAGCAAGGACGAATGGAACGGCGCCGAAACCGGCAATGGCAAGGCGCGTTTTGCACCTTTGGCTTTGGCTGCCTCACATGCACGTTCAATCGCAGCCTTGTGACCGGCGATCACTACCTGCGCCGGCGCATTGAAATTGACAGCCTCGACAACCTCGCCCTGCGC
The DNA here is from genome assembly GCF_014635705.1 of Oxalicibacterium faecigallinarum. Classification (GTDB taxonomy): domain Bacteria; phylum Pseudomonadota; class Gammaproteobacteria; order Burkholderiales; family Burkholderiaceae_D; genus Oxalicibacterium; species Oxalicibacterium faecigallinarum. The sequence goes on from NZ_BMDI01000001.1 coordinate 1,007,578, forward strand.
AGCTTCTGCACAAGCTGCCAACACATCTGCGTCGGACAAGCCAAGAATCGCTGCCATGCCACCAAAACCGACCGGCGTTGCTTCCTGCATCGCCTTGGCACGAAAACGTACGAGCGGCACCGCGTCCTTAAATGGAATGACACCAGCAGCAACCAGCGCCGAGTACTCCCCCAGACTGTGTCCTGCAACCACAGCAGGCGCCTTGCCACCGGCAGCAATCCATGCACGATACATCGCGACGGCGGCTGTCAACATCACCGGTTGCGTATTGGTCGTCAGATCCAGCTCTTCCTTCGGACCTTCGGCAATCAATTTAGCCAGGTCAAACTGCAAGGCATCCGAGGCTTCTGCCAGTGTTTGCTGCACAACCGCATTATCGGCAAAGCCATTCAACATGCCAATCGCCTGAGAACCTTGGCCGGGAAAAACAAATGCAAATTTTGTCATGCTGTCTCTATTTCTGTTTTATGGGAAGGTGCCGTGAAGGCATGTCACATGCGAACGAGGACTGCGCCCCATGTAAAGCCACCGCCAACGCCTTCCATCATGACGTTCTGGCCGGGCTTGATACGCCCATCGCGCACACCGACATCGAGCGCCAGCGGAATCGAAGCAGCAGATGTGTTGCCATGCTGATCCACCGTGACAATCATTTTATCCATGCCCAGCCCCAGCTTCTTCGCCGTGCCCTGCATGATGCGGATATTGGCCTGATGCGGCACGATCCAGTCAACCTCGGACGATTGCATACCGGCCAGTTCCAGTGCTTCGTTTGCAACCTTGTCCAGCAGGCCGACCGCGAGCTTGAAGACGGCCTGACCATCCATGTACATGAACGCGCTACCCTCCAGTACACCATTACTAATGCGTCCGGGGCCACAAAGGATATCGCCGTAACTGCCATCGGCATGCAACTTGGTTGCCAGAATGCCCGGCTCTTCCGATGCGGTCAGTACCGCAGCGCCAGCCCCGTCACCAAACAAGACACAAGTCGTGCGGTCACTGAAGTCGATAATGCGTGAAAACACTTCCGCGCCGATCACCAGCACATTCTTGTGCGCACCGGATTTGATGAACTTGTCAGCAGTCGTCAATGCATAGACAAAACCGCTGCAGACTGCCTGCACGTCCAATGCAGGACAACCATTATCGATGCCGAGTTTACGCTGCACAACGCAAGCCGTACTGGGGAAACCACCGAAAAAATCCGGGGTAGAGGTTGCCAGAATCACGAGATCGATATCATTGGCCGACAACTGCGCCATCTCCAGCGCCTTCTTGGCAGCTTCGACAGCCAGATCACTCGACTGTACGCCTTCGGCGGCATAGTGACGCGCAGCGATGCCGCTACGAGAGACGATCCACTCGTCCGAAGTTTCAATACCTTTTGCAGCCAATTGGGCTGCCAGATCGTGATTGGTCACACGATTGGGCGGCAGATAACTGCCTGTCCCGACGATTTTGCTATGGAGAGTCATGCGGTTTTATGTTCTATGTCTTCTGTTGCAATCATCCGATCTGCTTCGACAGCGATCAGAGGCTGCGGCATGAAATCGGTCATTTTGACCGAAATACGGGAAATCAGATCATTCTTGGCTGCATCGAATGCGCGACGGATTGCCCACTGATAGCCGTAAGCATCCGCACCACCATGGCTTTTAAATACCAGGCCGCGCAAACCAAGCAAACTGCCGCCATTGTAGCGGGACGGATTCAGTCGCTGCGAAATCTTCTTCAATGCGCCACGCGCAATGATCGCGCCGAGCATGTTCAACGGACCGCTCTTCAATTCGCTCGTCAGCACACTCTTGACGAAACGCCCCAGGCCCTCGGAAGCCTTCAACGTCACATTGCCGACAAAGCCATCGCAGACGACGATATCAGTCGTGCCTTTGAAAATGTCATCGCCTTCAACATTTCCGTAAAAATTCAGCGTGCCTTTCTCGTGATCGGCGCGCAGCAACAATGCAGTCTGCTTGACCAGATCATTGCCCTTGATGTCTTCTTCGCCAACATTCAACAGACCGACCGTCGGACGGCTTTTGCCCTCCATCGCGGAAACCAATGCAGAACCCATCAAGGCGAACTGATGGAGATGTTGCGGCTCGCAATCGACGTTGGCACCAAGGTCGAGCATGTAGGTAGGACGATCCTTCTGATTCGGCATCAGACTACAGATCGCAGGCCGATCGACACCAGGAATCGTTTTCAGAACGTAGCGGGAGATTGCCATCAAGGCGCCTGTATTCCCTGCGGAAACACAGGCATCGGCGCGTCCATCCTTGATCAGGCTGATTGCCACACGCATGGACGAATCACGCTTACGACGCAAAGCGACTTCAAGCGTATCCTCCATCGTCACCACTTCGGTGGCGTTGACGATACGCAAACGGGGATGATGAGACGCCTTGAGTTTTTCCAACTCCAGAGAAAGCACTGCTTCAGGGCCGACCAGAATAAGCTCGGCTTCCGGTTCGCTCTCGGCGAACGCAAGAGCGGCAGGAATAGTAACTGCCGGGCCGTGATCGCCACCCATGCAGTCGATAGATATTTTAATTGTCATCGGTTTGATTCAGGGCGCAGTCCAGCCGCACAAAGGACCGGAAATTCGGCTTGATCAAATGACGTAATGCGCTGGATCAGCATATGAAAAAACGGCGCCAAAGTCATGAACTCAACGCGCCGCTTTCTTCGCCTTAACGAGAATGGATTATTCGTCGTTTTTGGTTTTCAGTACTTTACGGCCGCGATAGAAGCCGTTAGGGCTGATGTGGTGACGCATATGCGTTTCACCCGTGGTTTGTTCGGTGCTCAACTGTGGCGCGACCAGAAAGTCGTGCGAGCGATGCATGCCGCGTTTGGACGGGGTTTTCTTGTTTTGCTGAACAGCCATGATTACGACTCCTAAACCTTAAGTTCGAAAATTCTAACATATTCGCTTTGCACAACTGCTGCAAATCGACAATTCTTGCTACCAAACCAACACCTGCACAGCGCAGGCATCGCGAATTACTGCTTCAATCCTTTGAGAACATCAAAGGGAGAAGGCTTTTTCACTTCTTCCAGAAATGCGGTTGCATTCTGATCCGGACAAATCTCATGGCGCGGTGACGATGGCAGAGAAAGCAACGCCTCATCCTCGATCAAGTCTGCAATTTTCATTGCCTTATCGCCGACGATTACATCGACAGACTCATCATCCAGCAATGCTTCAATTTCGTCCGCTTGCGCATCCGACTTTGCCAGCACCAGCATTTGCGCCGACTCGAACACATAGTCCAATGGCTTCATGCAACGCTGGCAAACCAAGGTCGTCTTGCCAGAAACCTGCATCGCAATCTGTGGATGCCCATACTGATTGACACCGCCCTGCAACGACCAGGAAACCGTCGGCACCTGATTTTTATCAGCAGACTCCTCCAGCAATCGAGGCAAATCCTGCCCGGACAGCACACCATCGCGCTGCTCCGCATGCCGACAAAACTCAAAAACGTCGATGACTGAAGCGCTCATGACTGGCCGAACCCGGAAAACCTGCGATAATAACAGGCTTTTTCCTTATTCGTCAAAGCGTTAGCGTGCTTTTATTGAGCGGTCATTCAAATAAATCGAAAAATGTCTTCTTCTGACACACAACCGCGCCTGATTCTTGGCTCAAGCTCCATTTACCGCAAGGAATTGCTGTCGCGCCTGCGTTTGCCTTTTGACACGATTTCACCAGATATCGACGAGGCGGCTCTGGCTGGAGAATCCCCGGAAGCGACCGCTTTACGCTTGGCGCAAGCAAAAGCTGCAGCAATTTCCGCTCATATTCCAAACGCCCTGATTATCGGCTCGGATCAGGTCGCCACGCTGGATGGCAAGCAAATTGGCAAGCCCGGCAATCATGCGAATGCATTGCAACAACTGCAAATGATGCGGGGCCGCACTGTTATTTTTCATACCGCCTTATGTTTGGTCGACAATCGGTCAGACGCGCTCACTCCTGTTCAAGTCGACAACATTCAAACGCGCGTGACCTTCCGCAATCTCCCCGATCACGAACTGGATGCCTACTTGCGCGCAGAGCAACCCTATGATTGTGCCGGCAGTGCCAAGAACGAAGGCCTGGGTATCGCCATCCTGGAAAGCGTGGAAAGCAACGATCCGACCGCCCTCACCGGTCTGCCATTGATCGCATTGACAAGCATGTTACGTCGCGCCGGTATCGCGTTTTTTCACTGAGTGTTTTTACCCCATTTATGCCTGGCATTCTTTATCTGATCCCCAATACACTTGGACTATCAAGTCACGAGCAACCATTGGCGCACATTATTCCCGCTGAGGTTCAGTCCATTACTGCGCGACTCGATTACTTCGTGGCCGAAAATGCCAAGACAACACGCGCATTTCTGAAGCTAATCAACGACCAGCATCCTTTAAGCAAACCATTGCAGGAAATACGCATTGCCGAGCTTAATATCAATACGGATAAAAAGGCATTGCCACAATTACTGGAACCCATTCTTGCAGGTGCGGATGGCGGCTTGATCTCGGAGGCGGGCGTACCTGCCGTCGCCGATCCCGGTGCCAATCTGGTGCGACTGGCGCATGCCCATGGCATCACCGTCAAACCGCTGGTTGGCCCCTCATCGCTATTGCTCGCAGTGATGGCAAGCGGCTTGAGTGGACAAAATTTTGCCTTCAATGGGTATTTGCCGGTTGACGCTGCGGCGCGCATGAAACGCATCAGGCAGCTGGAAGAGCGCGCCCGCAACGAAAAGCAGACACAGTTTTTTATTGAAACGCCCTACAGAAATACGGCCATGCTCGAAACACTGGCCGCGACCTGCCAGGCCAACACACTGATCTGTGTCGCAACCGATTTGACGCTCGAAACCGAAGCGATCAAGACGCAAACTGCAGCAAGATGGAAAGCGGACTTGGCGGGCGGCAAAACGCCAGAATTCCATAAGCGGCCAACAGTATTTTTACTATTGGCTGATTGAAATTTTCTGCAGATAAAATGCAAAGCGGCGATGTTTCATCGCCGCTTTGCCTGCCTTCCGAGAAGGCATCTGAATGGGTCATGGACCCGATGGTGTCACCTGACGTCAACCATTAATAACCCAGTGTTATCAATGCTGTTGTCCTTGCATCTTTGGATGATGGTGACGCCTTCAATATAGTCCAGTCGCATAAAAAATCAAGGGAACGTGAAAACAACTTTACACGCATTTCCTGTGCATTATTTCAAGGTCGGCGTCGTCATCTCTGGCAGCGCTGCCTTGATGGCAGCAGCACCAGCAGCAGCGCCGAATTTTCTCAGTACACGGTCAGACAATCCTTCGCGCTGCGTGTAGTCCACAATATTGTTGGACTTAAGCTGATCACGCGCCACGCTTTCTACCGTACCAAAGCCATCTGCCAAACCGAGCTCCACTGATTTCGCACCACTCCAGACCAGACCGGAAAAGGTATCCGGCGTCTCCTTCAGACGAGCGCCGCGTCCCTTGCGCACCACGTCGATAAACTGTTGATGAATTTCATTCAGCATGTCCTGCGCATAGATTTTTTGCGTATCGGACTGCGGACTGAAAGGATCCATGAAGGCCTTGTTGGAACCTGCCGTCAACAGACGACGCTCGACACCAACCTTCTCCATCACCCCGGTGAAACCAAAACCATCCATCAATACACCGATCGAACCGACGATACTGGCTTTGTTGACGTAAATGCGATCGGCTGCCGCGGCAATGTAATAACCACCGGACGCGCAGACCTCACCCACCACAACGTACAGCGGCTTTTTCGGATTCTCGGCACGCAGACGTGTTATCTCGTCATTGATGATGCCCGCCTGCACCGGACTACCACCCGGACTATTGATCTGCAAAATGATGCCAACCACACCGGGATCGGCATATGCCTTGGTCAAGGCCGAAATGACCGTTTCTGCATCGCCTGCACCTTTTGCTTCGATCGTGCCATCAATCTTGATCAGTGCCGTGTGCGGTCCGACGTTTTCCTTGCCGTCGCTGGCGCTGTTCATGCCGGTCCAGATGGCGAAACAGATAAGCGTCAACGTTGCCAACTTGAAGAAAATGCCCCACCGACGACGCGCACGCTGCTCCTTGATTGTGGCGAATGCGAGTTTTTCCAGTACTTCGCGCTCCCAGCCATCCTTGCGCGGCGTAGCATTCGCACGTCCGTTTGCCAATCCATCCTGATCGAAATCGTTGCTCATAATTGCACTCTAAAGGTTCCCGCGCGGCTCATGCACGCGCAGGCGTTACGTAATCATCCGGTTGCCAGAATACCTGATGATCTTTCTCTATGACATGCAGCAGACGCAGACGGCGACCGCGACATGGACCAAATTTGCACAGGCCCGTTTCCGGCTCATACATCGCACCGTGCGTGGCACAAATCAGATACAGGCCCGACGATTCAAAAAATTCACCCTTGTTCCAGTCAAGTTCGATCGGTACATGGGCACAACGATTCAGATAACCAAAGACCTTGCCACTGTAACGGACGACAAAACCGGTAGCATCTTCACCACCCGCCGTTACGGGAAAACGGATGCCCTTGCCACCTTCTGTAAGAGTTTCTGCATCACAAACGGGAATCGGAAGACTCATCCTTGCCTCACGCGTGCTGATTCAACCATGTGTGCAATTCCGCCACGGAATTGGCAGCGAACAAGGGCTGCAACGCACAAAGGTCATCTGCCGTATGCGCGCCGTAATGCACCGCGATACCGGCCGCACCGGCGTTTTTTGCCAGTAACAGATCATGCGTGGTATCGCCAATCATGACTGTGCGGTTCATCTCTTGCCCGAGCTCATGCGTCAACTCTTGCAACATTGCCGGATGCGGTTTGGAAAATGTCTCGTCAGCACAGCGTGTCGCATCAAATAATGGCTTGAGTCCGGAGACAGCCAGTGCACGATCCAGTCCTGCGCGACTTTTTCCCGTCGCGACTGCCAGAAAATAGCCCTGCCCCGCCAGATCTGTCAGCATCTCACGCACGCCGTCAAACAGGGTCAGCCCGTGATCCTGCGTCAGATAATGATAACGATAGCGCTCGATGATCTGCGGATAAAAGCTCGGATCAACATCTGGAATGGCCGCTTCCATCGCACTCTGCAAACTCAGGCCGATGACATGCGAGGCCTTGCGTTGATCGGGCACGGGCAAGCCCAGGTCCCGTGCGGCAGACTGAATGCACTGGACAATCGTTGCCGTGCTGTCCATCAGGGTTCCATCCCAGTCGAATACGATGAAATCAAATTGTTTCTTTGGCATGACAACGGTGACGGATGCTCACCTCTCCTTTGCGTTTTGCAGTCAAGTAAATAGAAAACGATACATAGTGCAGACTGCGTATCGCTTATTCGACTTTACTCAGGCTGCGAAGAAAGCGATCACATTCCGGCGGCAATGGCGCATTGAAGGTCATCTGTTTGCCGCTTTCCGGATGCACGAAGGTAATCTGATGTGCATGCAGAAACATGCGCTTGAGTGGCGCGCGATCTCCATCTGCCTTCTGCAGGGCACGATTCAAGGCAAAGTCACCATATTTGTCGTCACCCGCAATCGGAAAACCACTGGAAGCCAGATGGACGCGAATCTGGTGTGTGCGACCGGTTTTCAGCTCGGCCTCCAGTAAGGCGTAACCGTCATATTTCTGACGTAAGTTGAAGATAGTATGCGACGGCATGCCGTCTGCCTGCACCCGCACACGCCGCTCACCATCTGGCGTCGAATATTTATGTAATGGCAATTTGATGTGTTGGCGCGAGTTTTTCCACTCGCCTTGCACCAAAGCAAAATAGCGCTTGTCCGGCTCCCCATCACGGATTTGCTCATGCAAATTGGTCAGCGCAGAACGTTTCTTCGCGAGCAACAACACGCCGGACGTTTCACGATCCAGACGATGCACCAATTCCAGAAACTTGGCGTCTGGTCGCGATGCACGCAACTGTTCGATCACACCATAACTGACGCCCGATCCGCCATGCACGGCAACACCGGCCGGCTTATCGATAATGAGCAAATGGCTGTCTTCGAAAATGATCTTGAACTCTGCGCCCGGTGCAGTGTTGGCCGCCTTCTCCGCCACGCGAATTGGGGGGATGCGGACCATATCACCCTCAGCCAGTCGATAGGTTTGATCTATCCGACCTTTGTTGACACGCACTTCGCCAGAGCGCAGCACTCTATATATATGACTCTTGGGAACGCCTTTACAGATACGTAACAGGAAATTATCGATACGCTGACCGGCTTCCTCATCGGAAATTGTAATGAGCTGAACTTGGGCTGCCGCAGGGTTTGGGACCTGTGCGGATTGGGACGGCAAAGGCTTCTTCACCTCTTTCCCTGAAAATCTCGCTAAGTCCTTCATTTTGAATATATAATCGATTCGCCTCGGCAAAGCGCCGGTGCAAGTGTAAGAATAAAAAGCACATTCTACACAGGGGCGTCTCCATCGGCCTCGCCATTTTCGCAAATTCGATGGAAAAGATGTGTATGCACCGCCCCTGTGCGAGTCAAGGTTGCACCGTTGTTGCAATCGGATAACGCACTTGGGTGTTGGTCAAGAATGTCTGGATTGTTAGGATAAAAGTCCGGCAAGCTCGTCGAATACGAACAGCTTGCTGGTTGATGTGGTTGAATTTGTTTTGCCGTTTGCCCCACTTTTCACGTGACACTGCGTCGCTGAATAGCGTTTGTGTCTAATTTGTCTGTTGTGCTCGTTCAAGCGAGGCGCACCGAGCCAATGCGTAAATCTGGGTTAATCACGGCATCCTTTCGATTGCATCCGCGCCCGTTGTGATGGCAGCGCTTTGCGCTGAGCCTCACACATTCAAGGCAATTTCATCCCCAGCCCTTCCTGCCTCGCGTACATCCCCTGTACCAAATGTTGTGTAACGACGTGTCAAAGCGTCAACGATGTGTGCTCGTCCGCTGCAGATTGCGCAAATTCCGATGGTGTTTTCATCGATGCATATGCGCCCGTCTGGCTGACTGCGAGCTCGTCATACTTGATGCAAACACGACGTCGACAACCTAATGACCTTAGGGTCGCGGAGCAATAACATGAAGCGCATGCTTTTTAATGCGACACAGCAGGAAGAACTGCGTGTTGCCATTGTCGATGGGCAAAAACTCATCGACATCGACATCGAAACCGCCGGACGCGAACAACGCAAGTCCAATATCTACAAGGGTGTCATCACCCGTATCGAACCTTCGCTCGAAGCCTGCTTCGTCAGCTACGGTGAAGATCGCCACGGCTTCCTCCCATTCAAGGAAGTCGCCCGCACTTACTTCAAGGAAGGCATCGACGTCCGCAACGCATCGATTAAAGATGCCTTGCGTGAAGGCCAGGAACTCATGGTGCAGGTCGAAAAGGAAGAACGCGGTAACAAGGGCGCAGCCCTGACCTCGTTCATCTCGCTGGCCGGCCGCTATCTGGTCCTGATGCCAAACAATCCACGCGGTGGCGGTGTATCGCGCCGCGTCGAAGGCGAAGATCGTCAGGAACTGCGCGAAACGATGGACAAGCTCGATTTGCCGCAAGGCATGTCGGTAATTGCCCGTACTGCTGGTATCGGCCGTAACGTCGACGAATTGCAATGGGATCTGAATTACCTGATGCAACTCTGGCGTGCGATCGAAGGCGCAGGCAAGTCGGCACCGGGCGCCTTCCTGATTTATCAGGAATCGTCGCTGGTCATCCGTGCGATCCGTGATTATTTCCAGCCAGACATCGGCGAAATCCTGATCGACACCGACGACATCTACGAACAGGCGCAGCAGTTCATGAGCCACGTGATGCCGGACATGGTGCATCGCGTGAAGCGTTACCGCGACGACGTGCCGCTGTTCTCGCGCTTCCAGATCGAACATCAGATCGAAACCGCGTATGCGCGTACCGTACCGCTGCCATCGGGCGGCGCTATTGTTATCGACCACACCGAAGCACTGGTATCGGTAGACGTCAACTCGGCACGTGCAACCCGCGGTAGCGATATCGAAACCACCGCTTTCCACACCAACTGCGAAGCCGCTGATGAAGTCGCGCGTCAGTTGCGTCTGCGCGATCTGGGTGGCCTGATCGTCATCGACTTCATTGACATGGAAAATGCCAAGAATCAGCGCGAAGTCGAATCGCGTCTGAAAGAGGCATTGCACCATGATCGCGCCCGTGTACAGATGGGCAAGATTTCACGCTTTGGTCTGATGGAACTGTCCCGTCAGCGTCTGCGTCCATCGCTGTCCGAAGGCAGCCACGTGACCTGCCCGCGTTGCAACGGCACCGGCCACATCCGTGATACCGAATCTTCCGCACTGCAAGTCCTGCGTATCATTCAGGAAGAAGCCATGAAGGAAAACTCGGCTTCGATCCACGTGCAAACGCCAGTCGATGTTGCGGCTTTCCTCCTGAACGAAAAACGTGGCGAGATCCTGAAACTGGAAACACGTCATCGCGTTTCCGTCATCTTGATTCCGAACAAGCATCTGGAAACGCCGCATTACAAGCTCGAACGCATCAAGCACGACGATCCGCGTCTGGAAGATGCGAAAGCCAGCTACATGATGAGCGAACAGGTCGACACCGACATCAGCTACGGCAAGCGCAACAAGGACGAAGTTGCCAAACCGCGTCAGGAAGCTGTCGTTAAAGGCATTACACCCGATCAACCTGCACCGATCTTTGAACGTAAGCCGGAAGAAGTGGCTGCACCCGTTGCAAAACCACAAGGTTTCTTCCAGAAACTGATCGCATTCTTCAGTGGCGCGCCTGCTGTGCCGGTAGCACCGGCACCTGCCGCGGCCGAAGAGAAGAATGCACGAGCCACACGTGAGCGTGGCGAACGCAGTGGCAACAATCGCAACCAGCGCGGACGCAATCGTGGCCGTGGTGGCCGTGATCGTGAGGAGCGTGAAGAAGGCGCGACCAAAGCTGCGCCGGCAGCACCAGCCGCTGAAGCCCAGACACAACAGCGCCCACCACGGCCGCCGCGTGAACCGCGCGAGGCACGTGAACCGCGCGAAGGTGGCGAAGGCCGCCGTGAACGCACGCCACGTCCACCACGTGAAGAACGCAACAAGGATGCAACCAAGGAGCAAGGCGAACAAGTGATCGCCGCCGTAGCACCGACATCCGCACCAGTTGCGCCGGTTTCAGAAGCGACTGAAGCCGTGATTCTGGATGTGAATGGTCAACCGATCGAAGCAGCAACTGCTGAGGATCAGCCACGTCGTCGTCGTCGTCGTGGCGGCCGCAACCGTAATCGCCGTGATCGTGACAATACCGAAACCGCAACGGAAAACGAAACTGGCGAATCTGGTGACACAGAGATCGCGACCGACAACACAGCGGCAATTGCTGCCGTTGCTGTCGCTGCTGTCACCGTTGCCGAAGCAGCTGTTCAACCTGCCAAAGCTGAAGAACCAACGGAGGCAGTCGAAGCGCCGGTCAGCGTGCTGGATAGTCTGATTGCTGCACCGGTAGCACCACAGGAAGTTGCGCCAGTACAGGAAGAAGTCGTAGCTTCTGCAGAAACCGTCACTGATGTAGCCGTGGAAGCAGCACCTGTCGCAGCAGAACCTGTCGCCGCCGCAGAGCCCGTCGTGGCACCTGTCAGCGATATCGTTGTTGAAGCGGTTGCGCCAGCAATTGTGCCAACCCCTGCGCCCGTCATCGAAGAAGCGCCAACAGCAGCAGCACGTCCCGTCGTCAATGGTCATGCCAATGGCAGCGCTGTTGACCTGGATGCTGTATTGCGTGCAGCTGGTCTGGAACTGGCTTCAACCGATCCGGAAAAGTTGCGTTTGGCGCAGCAAGAAGCGGCGAAAATTGTCGTGCCGGCACGCGTACCACGTGAACGTAAACCATTGCCGCCGCTGTCGACCGAACCGTTGATTCAAGTCGAAACACAACGCTAATCCGAAGACGTCAATCACCTGCCATACAAAAAGGGGAGCCAAATGGCTCCCCTTTTTTTGTGCCCCGACTCCCGAATTATGCGGCGATACGATTTTGCAAAAGCAGATCAATCTGCTGAAGGCGTTGAATCGTATCAGCGCAAGCATGCGCCGCTTCTTTTCCTTTGGTCAGGAAGTGCTGATGGAAATACTGTTGATGCTCTTCGCCATGGAAATGATGTGGCGTCAGCACTGCGGACAATACCGGCACTTCGGTTTCCAGTTGTACCTGCATCAAACCGCTGATGACCGCTTGCGCGACGAATTCGTGGCGATAGATTCCACCGTCGACAACCAGACCGCTGGCCACAACTGCAGCGTAACGACCGCTCTTGGCCAGCACCTTTGCATGCAAAGGAATCTCGAAGGCGCCAGCGACTTCAAAGAAGTCGATCGCGTCTTCGGCATAACCGCGGTTTTTCATTTCTTCAACGAAAGCGAGACGGCACTGATCGACGATGTCCTTGTGCCAGGTGGATTGCACGAAGGCGACGCGACGTGCGGATTTCGATTTGATATCGATAGCTTGCTGCATGTTCAGGCTCCTGTTTGCCGATTCAAGTAACAGGGGCATTTTTTGAAGTCAAAGCGGGAAAACGGATGCATCACGCCAACGCGCACGCAACGAAAGTCCTCCCGTTCTCTATCATCCGGACTATACCGTCGGCCCCGGAATCACACCGAGTCTGCTGACCCTGCCGGTGATTCCGCAGAACAGCGGAAGGACATCCGGTCAGGCGCTCGCGGGCTAGCTGAACATCCAGCATTACCGCCGGTGGGGAATCGCACCCCGCCCCGAGAACGCTCCGATCAAGATGAGATTTGTCGTTTCTCAATCGGAAGCGAGACTGTAGCACGCCGGAAAAATTGCTGCAGGGCGTGCCCTGATTTTTTCATTCGTTGTCGTCAGTCAGATCACCAAGCAGATCGGCACCCAGCAATTGCTGCGCGGTTTCGGTCGGCAATGCTTCAACCGATTTGAGCTTGCGTGACATCTGGCGCGTACGCGTTTCTGCCTGCTCGATATTGCGTGCTGCGCGTTCCAGTGTCGCCTTGGTCGTCGCCAGCACTTCGCCAAATTTACCAAATTCGGTCTTGACCGCCCCCAATACCTGCCACACTTCAGACGAGCGCTTTTCCAGAGCCAAAGTACGGAAACCCATCTGCAAGCTGTTCAGCAAAGCCGACAAGGTCGAAGGACCTGCGATGCTGACACGACACGTGCGTTGCAACTCGTCGGCCAGACCGGGGCGCCGCATGACTTCGGCATACAAGCCTTCGGTTGGCAGAAACAGAATGGCGAAATCAGTCGTCAGAGGTGGCGAGAGATATTTTTCGGCGATCTTGCGTGCTTCGCCGCGAATGGCCACTTCCAGCTCACGACCTGCAGCGGCCACGCCATCCGCATCGGCACGTTCGGCGGCGTCGGCCAGGCGCTCGTACTGTTCTTTCGGAAACTTGGCATCGATCGGCATCCAGACCGGTTCGTTACTATCGTCCTTGCCCGGCAATTTGACGGCAAATTCGACACGCGCGCCGCTACGCGGAATCGTTTCCACGTTCTTGGCGTACTGGTCCGGCGTCAGCAATTGTTCCAGCAGCATCTCCAGTTGTACTTCACCCCAGGTACCACGGGTCTTGACGTTGGTGAGTACCCGTTTGAGATCACCGACGCCAATCGCCAGTTGCTGCATCTCGCCCAACCCCTGATGCACTTTTTCCAGTCGATCCGAAACCAGTTTGAAGGATTCGCCCAGACGCTGTTCGAGCGTGGCGTGCAGTTTCTCATCGACCGTCTTGCGCATTTCTTCGAGACGCGCACCATTGTCGGTCTGCAGATCACGAATCTTGTTTTCCAGCGTGGCGCGCACTTCCGCCATGCGTTGCGCATTCGATTCGGTCAGTGCCGTCAACGTCTGATTCAGTGTTTCGCCGAAACGCTGCAATGCAATTGCCTGTTCTTCCCTGCCGGCTTGTGCCTGCAAGGTAATCGACTGACGCATTGCTTCCAGTTGCTGCGCGTTGGCTTCGTTCAGTTTGGCTAGTTGCTGGGCAAATCCATCGATCTGGTTATTCTGCACCGTCGCCACACTGGTCAACTGGGCAGCCAGCGCCTGTTGAAACTGTGTGAAGTTCGTGCCAAGCTCTTGTCGCGTTGCCTGCGCGGTCGACTGCACCTGCTCGCGTAAAACGCGCTCGCTGCGTTCGGCATGTTGTTGCTGGCTATTTTGCAGAGCGTTCTGCAATTCCATCAGCTTGGCGGTGCCCTCCCCTGACTTGCCGCGCAACAGCACGACGATTTGCAGGGCGACACCGATGCCCATGATCGCCAACAGGATGAAAAATTGAGATTCAGTCATGAGAGGGAAAGATAAAAATCAACACATGCCATCAGGATGGATGTCGTACCAACACGCGGGTCAGCCGTGTGTATTGCGCATCCAGTCGGCGGTTTCCGCAAAGGCTTTCCGCAATGGTTCCTGCAACGATGGCACGATGCCCTCTTCCGCCAGCGCCATATCCATGCATTGCAACCACTGATCGCGTTCACTGATGCCAATCGCAAACGGCAAATGACGCGCACGCAAACGTGGATGACCAAAACGTTCGACAAACAGGTTAGGGCCACCGGTCCAGCCGGACAGAAACCAAAACAGCTTATCGCGTGAACCGTCGAGTGACGGAGGGTGCATGGCACGGATACCGGCAAACGCCGGCTCCAGATCCATCAGATCATAAAAACGGTCAACCAGCGCGCGTACGCCGGTCTCGCCATCCAGCAAATCGTAAAGCGTGCGCTGGACTGCTTGTTCGGTAGATTGTTCAGTACTCATAGCTCGCTATGATACCGCATCACGTCGCGATGAAGCCGGCAAACAGCGTATGCAAACGCATCGTCAGGCTTCGCGCAATGTCTGCAACGGCGGTTGTTTCAAGACATGCCGCAAACCGACCCAGCCACCGATGAATGCACACGCCGCACCTGCCGAAATGCCGGCGATCCACACCACCGGACTGAAGACCCACGCAAAGTCGAAGACAAAACGCGCCAGACTCCAGCCAACTGCCGTCGCGCCTGCGGCTGCCAGCAGGCCCGCAAGGCCGCCAACCAGTACAAACTCGATCCATTGTGATCGCGATAGCTGCGTGCGCGTTGCGCCCAGTGCCCGCAACAGACCTGCTTCGCGCTTGCGCTCATCCTGCGAACTGACCAGAGCGGCGTACAGCACTAACATCCCTGATGCCAGGGTGAACAGGAACAGGAATTCCACGGCTGTCACCACCTGATCAACCACATCCTGAATCTGCTTGACCACGCTACCAATATCAACCACCGTCAAATTGGGAAAGTCACGCGTCAACTGATTATCCAATGCCATCTGCGTTGGCGACAGATTGAACGCCGTGATCCATGTCTGCGGCATATCCTGCATTGCCGACGGATTAATGATCACAAAGAAATTGACGCGCATTGATCCCCACTCAAGATCACGCAAACTGGTGATCGTGACATCCACTTTTTCTCCGGCTATATCAAACTGCAGCTTGTCGCCCAGCTTGAGGTTCAGGGTTTTCGCCAGTCCCGATTCGACCGATGCTTCCGGCTTGCTGTTGTCATACCAATGCCCGCTCTTGATCGCATTCCCCTCCGGGATCGTCATCATGGTCGACAGATTAAATTCACGATCGACCAGGCGCTTGGCGCGATCTTCGATGAAGGACTCGCCATTGACCGTCGTGTCATTGATCGCAAGCAAACGGCCGCGAATCATCGGGAACAGCTCCGCCTTCTGCACACCAGCTTGCTGCAGCCGGGCTTCGATCTGTGCTTTCTGTTCCGGCTGGATATTGATGACGAAACGATTAGGCGCATCCGGCGGCGTGGCCTGACGCCAAGCGTCTACCAGATCACCACGAATCACGGTGAGCAGCAGCAAGGCCATTAAACCCAGCGCAAGCGCCACGATCTGAACTACAGTTGCGCCAGGACGTCGCTGCAATGAGGTAAGTGCAAAACGCCAGTTAGGATGCTTGGTTGCCGCGCGCAACGACTGCAAAAATTTCAGTGCGCCCCAACTGATCGCGGCAAAAGCTCCCAATCCTCCAAGAAAACCAGCCGCCGTCATCAACCCAAGACGCACATTACCCGCTTGCCATAACAGCAGTCCGACGAATGCCAGCAAACCCAGTGCATAGGTCGTGACGGTCATCGCCTGGGGCAATGCCTGCTCCTGCCGGATCACGCGGTTATGCGGCACATTGCGTAATTGCAGGATCGGCGGAATGGCAAACCCGACCAGCAGGATCAGTCCCGTCATCACAGCCTGCAGCGCCGGGATGATCGATGCCGAAGGTAACTCACTGCTGACCAGGCGCCCGAGCCATTCAATCAAAACAAAATGCGCACCAAAACCCACCAGTGCACCCAGCACACTGCCAGCCAATCCGACCAGCAAAAACTCAAGCAGAAATAAACCCGTCACCTGATTTTGCGTCATCCCCAAACAACGCAACATCGCGCAAGCATTCACATGACGCAACATGAAGCGGCGTGCTGCCATGGCTACCGCCACCGCCGCCAGCATGGCCGACAGCAAGCCGACGAGAGAAAGAAATTGCTCTGCACGCTGCAGGGTCGCACGCATCTCGGGACGACCGGATTCCAGTGACTCCAGCCTTACGCCACGCAACTTTTGTAGATCGATCTGCTCTTCAACAAATTTGCTGAAATCCGTCACTGCCGCAGAAGGTCCGGCAATCAGCAATCGATAACTCACACGCGAACCGAACTGGATCAGATTGGTTGCCGCCAGATCGCTTTTTGACAGCATCACGCGCGGTGCGAAATTCATGAAGCCCGCACCGCGGTCCGGTTCAAGCGTAATGATTTTTTCAATACGGAATGTCTTGTCACCCAGCCTTAGGGCATCACCAAGGCGGGCATTCAATGCCGTCAGTAAGGCCGCATCCACCCAGACTGTGCCGGCGGCGGGAATCTGCGCGGCCACACGTCCCTCCCCTCCCGGCGCATCGGCAATCCTGATCGCACCACGTAAAGGATAGAGAGCGCTAACGGCTTTGATGGATGCGAGCTTGGATGCACTGTCATCACCCTCACCAACTGTTGCCATGCTGGGAAAGACCGTCGTATCAGCAAGTTGCAAACCTCGCTTTTCCGCCTCTGCACGAAAGCTTTCTGCAACAGGCTCATCGGTACGGATCACCAGATCCGCTGCCAGCAGTTGATTGGCATCGCGCTCAAGCTGGCTACGCATGCGATCAACAAAGAAACCAACTGAAGACAAGGCGGCGACCGCCACGATCAATGCCACCAGCAGAAAACGCAACTCGCCAGCACGCCAGTCGCGCCTTGTCATACGTAAAGATTGCAATAGCATTCGTGTCCGTTTCTAATAACTGGTCACAGGCGACCAAATACCTGGGGGTGTCTTGCCGTACCAATCAGTACAACAACAAGATGCTAGCCTAGCGCAAAAGCAGCATGGCCGCCGAAAAGGACGGACATACGCTGCCGCCCTGCCCAAAATCCACCTTGCCTGTGCAAGCGCGGAATTTTTGTGCCGACCTGCAGTCAAGAGATAGCGAGGCAGGGAATTTATCCAATCACGCCCATGCTTGTCGGCAGCAGACATCTGTAAAACAGTCAAAAACATTTGTCACCTGTGCTCGCCACCAATGAGGAGAGAACATCATGGAGATCGGTGTCAATCAATTCGGCATTCCACAGTATCCGCACGACGATGCAAGGCGACTGTTTGTTCTGGCATGTGCCATCGATCTGCTGGAGCGTCCTACCCCTACCGCTCTGGATGATCTGACCGGCATCGACAAAACGCTGATTGATGCCGGCGTTGAAAAACTGTGCGAACAGTACGGCATGGTGATTCACAAATTTGGCGATATCTACCGCATCGAATCCTGGGGCAGCGTCCTTAATAAGGAAAGCGTGCAAAAAGTCATGAAGCCCGACGCGCAAGATGAGTGAGCATCGAAAGCATAGGGCACTCCGGCCCATACTCCCGATGCAGCGTGTTTTGCCTCTGAAAATTTGCCTCGCTCGCAAGCAGCGAACGTACAAAATGATCGGAAAAGATCGATCAGACGTTTCAGAATCACGCGCATCTATGCGCGAATGGATTAAATTTCAATCGAAGAATGGATTGAACTTTGATCGCCTCTATGCGCGTATGTATAGTCGGCCGCATGAATATAGGAAATCGCCTCGATCAGGCAATGAAAGCTGCACGAATCAAGTCTCAAAGCGAGCTTTCGCGCTTGTCCGGCGTTCCGCAAGCAACAATTAGTCGCATTCTCAAAGATATTGGCGTCAAAGGACCGGAAACCGAAACGATCAAGAAGCTTGCGAAGGCTTGCAAGGTATCCTTCATCTGGCTGAACGAAGGCGAAGGTCCTCAGTATTTGTCCCACACTGAAGCGCAGATTCCGCCCGCAGTAGACGCGCGCATCGCGGATGCACTTAAGATCATGCAAAACCTGCCCGACTACAAACTCGATCAGATCATCAAAATCATTGATGTGATTGCCGATCCGTTCTCTGTACAGCAGGCCGACGCAGATACCAAGCCTTCCGGGACCAACCGAAGAGCCAAATAAGGTTATCAATCGCTGGTGTGACGGCACCTCCACGAATTGCTGAAAAAGTGTTTCATGCTTGCGTTGACGATTGATATCGTTGCCGCATACGATCGTTCATGGCGGATTCGGAATTTTCAACATTAACAATTGATAACTATTCACGAATTGACAAAGCCACTCATTCGCGCATAATCTGTACTGCAAATTTCCTTGATGCAATTTATTTATTGTATGCCCGCCACTTACGTCGTCCTGGGGCATAAGACTAAAGATGGCAAAACTGGATCTCTCTTATCGACCCCGGGCAGGCACTAAAGTCGCAGTCGCACTTGATCTGATCAAACAGCAACCGCGCACGACACGGGAGTTGTGCACACTTCTCTCCTGCACCTGCAATGCCGTTCGCAGCATGTTGATCAGGCCACTATCACACGGCGCAATTATCAAGATAACTGATGCAGAAGGCCGCGTCTACTTCAACAATCCGCATACCGAGCCTGCCGATTCAGTAAAAGATGCGTGTGTAGTGCGACAACGTCGTGCAAAGAATATCCATCTCGTCGCAAAGCCCCCCTTGCACAAAACCACCCCCATCAAGAATAAATCCGCGCCATGCCGGAAAGAAAGGCGTGCATCGAAAGAGCATGCACATTCGGCTGAGATCGCATCAGGCTTGATTGATGGGGGGTTGACCATTGCGGCAAACGGCAAAAGCATCAATCTAGATGCAAAACAACGCCAGCAGCTCTATTCCTATCTCCAGAAAATTCAGGGAATACAGTAAAACTTTCGCCCCCTGCAAATTTCACTTCCCTGCACGATCGCTGAAAATCCCACACAATGGCGTCATTGCTGCTCTCTGCCTCAAAGAGACAGATCTGATTATTCCAGCCCATGACGCCCGATAGTACGCTGCCTCTTTCACTGCAACTCAAACAGCAAACGGCCCACAAGCACGAACAAATGCATCGGTTGATGGAGCGTGCCGAGCCGTTTTCCAGCCGCGCGCAGTATGCGCGCTTTGTCGCCGCACAGTATGTATTTCAACGCGATGTGGAAGCGTTGTTTGCTTTGCGTGAAATTCAGACGGCGATACCCGATTTGGAAACACGTGGACGCGTATCTGCAGCCCGCAATGACTTGCGTGACCTGGATTTCGTGATACCCGAGATGCCGCTGGCTGAACATATCACGATGCCTGCTGCACTTGGCTGGCTCTATGTGTCGGAAGGCTCGACACTGGGTGCCGCTTTCTTGTTGAAAGAAGTCAAGAAAAAACTCGCCTTGTCAGAATCCTTTGGCGCAAGAAATCTGGCCGCCTATCCGGAAGGTCGTGCGATCGTCTGGCAGCGCTTTACACGTTATCTTGATGAAGCCAGGCTGGACGAACAAGGCAAAGCCGCCGAAGTCATTGCTGGCGCCCATGCAGCCTTTAACCGGTTTGATAATCTGCTGCGTCATTTCTTTCAGCTAGCCTGAACCAGTTCCGACTCGATGTACTGTTTGCCACGATACAGCGCATGCGAAGCTGCCTCCTCTGCTGTGGCAAAGGCATCCTGAATCACACTGATGCTAATAGTCGGCGTCCCATTTTTGACGATATGAAAGCTGCCGATCCATCTGCCGGTGTCATGCTTCTCACTGGTGCCATGGACCGTATAGCCATGATGCTCTTCGGTGTTGGTATGACTCATGATTTTTATTTCCTCCATTGTTAATCGATATTCTTTTGCGTAAGAGACGTTGTTTAATCAAGCAGTTCCGCAGCCTTCATTTCATGCCGAAAAGCATGTTTTCATCTGATGCAGAATTTTCCATCAAGACGTCATTCACTAATCGCTCCGCTATGTACGCTATCGCACCCGACAGGACGAACTTCGCTCGCATCGTTCAGTCACACAGGCACGCACAAGCGTTTAACGAAAAGGAGATTCTGATGAAAAAAACTGCTCAAGCTGCTGCTCTTGTTTCCGCATTATTCTTTTCCGCCGGCGTCATGGCACAAAGCAGTAATGATGTCGTGACCAAACCAGCACCAAGCACGGAATCCAAACCACCTGTTGCTCATCCAGAGAAAACACGTGGCGAGGTTAAGCACGAAGCGCAAGGTGGATCGGTTGGTACCTTGAAACCCAACTCGGATGAATCCAAACCTCCTGCCAGCGC
The DNA here is from genome assembly GCF_014635705.1 of Oxalicibacterium faecigallinarum. GTDB lineage: Bacteria > Pseudomonadota > Gammaproteobacteria > Burkholderiales > Burkholderiaceae_D > Oxalicibacterium > Oxalicibacterium faecigallinarum. The sequence goes on from NZ_BMDI01000001.1 coordinate 1,028,344, forward strand.
TGGCATGAAAACCAAATCTGAGGCACGCCATGATGACGCCAAGGCAACGAAAAAAGGTACAACGCCGGACGGCATCAACGAGCCAGACAATGCCTATCCAAATAAAACCACAAAGAACAAATAATCATCCCCAAAAAATCCCGTGTTTTACACGGGATTTTTTTATGCCTGCCACTCCCCCTTTCGCTGACCAGAGAGTTGCCGGTCCAGATAATAGGCGGCACTGATCAACGCAAGATGGGTGAATGCCTGCGGAAAATTGCCAACAAGTCGGCCGTGCGTATCAAACTCCTCTGAATACAAATGCAGGTGATTTGCATAGTGCAGCACTTTCTCAAAGATAAGACGAGCCTCATCAACGCGACCTGCTCGGGCAAGACATTCGACATACCAGAACGAGCACGCGGCGAAAGCCCCTTCTTCTCCCTCCAAGCCATCTTCGGTTTTATAACGATAGACAAGCCCATCGTCACATAGCTGCTCACCAATCGCATCTAGCGTTGCCAACCACTTCGGGTCCGTTGCACTGACAAAACGTACCAATGGCATCAGCAATAACGCCGCATCCAGTTCCGTACTCCCTTTACTCTGGACAAAATGGCCGACGTCCTCATTCCAGAAATTACGCCAGATGTCATCGTGAATTGCGTTGCGTACCTTGATCCAGGTGGTGAATGGTGCAGCCAGTGAGCGTTTGGATGCCAGACGAATTGCCCGATCCACTGCCACCCAGCACATCAGCCTTGAATGCAGATGATGACGTGGCTTGCTGCGGATTTCCCAGATTCCCGCGTCAGGCTTGTTCCAGTCACGACAGACATGATCAACCACGCGACAAACGCCGGCCCAGTCCTCGTGAGAAATCGCCTCACCATATTTGTTGCTGAGGTAGATCGAGTCAAGCAACTCGCCGTAGATATCGAGCTGAATCTGATCGATCGCGTCATTTCCGATGCGCACCGGCACAGCACCGCCATAACCATCGAAATGCTCCAGGACGGTTTCCTTCTTGGGAAGGCTGCCATCCAGCGCGTACATCACGCGTAGCGCACCACGCTTTCCCGATTTGGCGGCGCGCTCGCTTAGCCAACGATAGAATGCCGATGCTTCGGTGTGATAGCCAAGTCGCATCAACGCATACACCGTGAATGAAGCATCACGTATCCAGATTGCGCGATAGTCCCAGTTGCGCTCGCCGCCTTCCGCTTCCGGCAAGCCATACGTTGCAGCAGCAACCATCGAACCATGTCGAATCGAGGTCAGCAACTTGAGCACCAGCGCCGAGCGGGTCACGGCATCACGCCAATGTCCCTTGTAGGTTGAACGTGACACCCAATCCTGCCAGTACCGAATCGTGTAACGAGCGAGCTCGTGCAATTCATGACTGGACAGCATCGGCACGTCATTTTCTTCCAGTACGAAATCCGCGGTCTCGCCATGACGTAGGATCAGTGCCGCCGTGACATCCCGCTGATCACGTGTGAATTTGACCGGCCCGCTCAGACGCAAGCTCGGATGTCCCTTGCTGGAAAAAATGGCGCAATCGTCTTTTAGCGTCACGCTCATCGGGGCTCGTCCATAATCAAAACGAGGCGCACATCGCAGCAGAATACGTGCCTCGCCTCGCGTCGCGCGGACCTGTCGCACAATGCGGGTCGGGCACGCGCCATCGCTTTGCGGCATCGGCATCATGTCGACAATTTCAACGCTGGCATCCTTGCCCAGCCACCGCGTCAGTAACACATTGGTATCGGGTAGATACATCTGGATGCGTCGAGCCTCCGGCAGATCCGGAGCCAGTTCAAAAGCTCCACCCTTTTCCGGATCAAGCAAAGCCGAAAAAATTCCGGGACTGTCGAAACAGGGCCAGCATAAAAAATCAATTGTGCCGTCGGTCGCAACCAGAGCCGTGGTCGACAGATTGCCAATCGCACCGTGATCGGCAATCGGTCTCGGAATCGGCTTGCTTACCGGCAGCGCCACTTGCTTTCGCACCGATGGTTTTGCGGCAGCAGTCCGCGCTGTCGAAGGTTTTTTCGTTGCAGCCTTGGTCGGCCGCCGTGTTTGTTTGCGTGTTGTGTCAGAAGTCGTCATCAACCATTGTCCTCAAAACCCGGATACAACGTCATACCGCCATCGACAAACAATGTTGTCCCCACGATGTAATCAGCCAGATCCGAGACGAGAAACAACGCTGCATTTGCCACATCCTCCGGCTCACCGATGCGACCATAGGGGATCAGTTCCAGCAATTTTTCCGCACCATCGCCTTGCGTCACCGCTTCATTGATTGGCGTGCGTATCGCCCCTGGGGCGATGGCATTGACCCGAATGCGTTCAGCGGCAACCTCCTGAGCCAGAGAAGACATCAACAAGGCCACGCCGCCCTTTGATGCGGCGTAATTCACGTGCCCCGCCCACGGAATGGTCTGATGGACGGAACTCATGCAGAGAATCTTTCCTATCGAACGTGATACACCACGATCCCCCTGCAAACGAAACGCCTTGACGGCTGATCTCGCACATAAAAATTGCCCGGTCAGATTGGTCTTGATCACGGCATCCCAGTCCTCAATGGACATTTCGGCAAACCTGGCATCCTTTTGCATGCCAGAATTGGCCACCAGAATATCGACTGCACCGAAGCGCTCGATCGTCTGCCCAAACAGGCGCGCCACATCAGACTCTTGACCAACGTCTGCTTGCACTGCCATTGCATTACCTCCCACCTGCGAAATCAGCTTGACTACGTCATCCGCAGCATCCGCATCGTGATGGAAGTTGACGACCACGGTCGCCCCTGCACGGGCATATGCCAGACAAATCTCACGCCCCAAACCAGAGCTGCCTCCCGTCACAATGGCAATCTGTCCTTGCAAAGAAATCTGCATGCGCTCCTCTCTCACCTGGTTCCGATCAGAATGTTTATTAAAAAACAGAATTGGCTAATCACCATGTAGGATTCCCTCGCCAATCTCAGTAGGATCAGAGGAAAAAGCAGAAGTGGGTTGTCAGCGATTGGTCCTCGAAAAACTGGGGTGAAAACCGCGCCTCCGGCATATTTATTGCCTCTGAAAAACAAGACTATTTTGTGTATCCAGTACACCAACTACCGCACATCTGCGTTAAAACAACCTCTATCTCGGCTGAACTTTCCTCTTAGTGCTTGCGCCTGCCATGTCACAATTACCTGTCTCAGCTCCGTTCTCCTCCATGGATAAGCTGTTTGAATCCGCTTTTAACTATTCATCCATCGGTATGGCGCTGGTTGGTCTGAACGGGCGCTGGCTCAAGGTCAATCCCTCGCTATGCCGACTGCTGGGATATACGGAAAGCGAGCTATTGCATATCGATTTTCAAACCCTGACGTATCCGGAAGATCTGGATACGGATATGACGCATGTCGGTAATTTGCTCAAGGGCGAGATTGACAGCTATGAAATGGAGAAGCGCTACATCCACAAAAGCGGCACGCTGATCTGGGCGCTGCTGTCGGTCAGTCTGGTACGTGACGAAAACGGAATGCCGAGTTTTTTTATTTCGCAGATTCAGGACATCACGGCACGCAAGGAAGCAGTCCTGCAACGCGATACTTTTTTAATTTGTCACACGACATGTTGGCCACCAGCAGCGCACAAGGCTATCTGCGGCAAGTCAATCCTGCATGGACGGCTGTGCTGGGCTGGTCTGCCGATGAGCTGACAGGACGTCCTTTTCTCAATTTCGTCCATCCCGATGACATTGCGATCACGGTGCGCGAAACCGATTTGAGCACCAGTGGGCAGTCCACCGACGGCTTCTGCAATCGGTATCGCGCAAAGGATGGCACATATCGCTGGATCGAATGGAGCAGTTCATCCATCCACAACGGCGTGATGTATTGCTCCGGGCGTGACGTTACACAACGAAAAATGGAGCAGGAACTCCTGGTCGCGGAACAGGAACGCTTGCATGTGACACTGCAATCGATTGGCGATGGCGTCATCACCACCGACATCGACGGCATCATCACTTCCATCAATCCCATGGGCGAATCCATCATGGGCTGGTCGGCAACCGAAGCGATTGGCAAGCCGATTGATCAGATCATGCATCTGGTAGATGAAAAAGCGCGGGGAACCGTTGCCAATCCGCTGATTGAAGCACTCAGGCAACGCAGCACCATCAAACGCGATCTCGCCCTGCTTGTACGTCGAAATGGCCGCGACTGCGCCATTACCGAATCGGCCTCACCCATCCAACGCGCAGATGGCAAATTGCTTGGCGGGGTGCTGGTTTTTCAGGATGTCACGGAAAAACGGAAATCGGAAGCCCACATCAAGTATCAGGCAACGCACGACCAACTGACGTTGCTACTGAATCGTGCCGAGTTCGAACGTGTGGCATTGCAACTGTTTCAGGACGCCCGAACCAACAACAACCAGCATTGCATCCTCTTGCTTGATCTGGATGCCTTCAAAGCAGTCAATGATCAGGGAGGGCACATGGCAGGTGACGAGATGCTCAAACGGATTTCCTCGCTGATCAGCACCAAACTGCGTGTCGCCGACAGCGTGGCGCGACTGGGTGGCGATGAATTTGGTGTGTTATTACAGAACTGCCCCCTGCATATTGCCGAGAGAATTGCCGGGCAACTGATCGAAGCCATCAGCGCATACCGGCTGGAATGGGAAGGTCATACCTTCAAGGTCGGTGCGTGTATCGGCCTGACAAGAATCTTCAATGAGTCCGGCAGCATGAAGGAAATTATCGCCATCGCAGATGCGGCTTGTTATCGCGCCAAAGCTGCCGGAAAAAACCAGTTCAAGATCGGTTAAAATCACGCAATGGAAAATAGCTGAGAGTGCCATTGCCACAGCTGAAAACACACTATTCCACTGCAATCAGCAAATCGCCATTGCGATCCTTGAATGAAGAGGTATTGGCCACCGGCTCAACATATTCAAGCCCATCTGTCATGAAAAAAACCATGCCCTCCAAGGGCGTGGTCGAGACAAATTTCATGATTGTGCAAACCGTGTTGCCACCTTCATAGGCAAATACGCCCACTACGCTTGCATCGGTCATAACGCCTCCTTCGTGAATACGCCTGACGGAGAAAATTACATACGATGCGCAATCGCATATCAATCCCATGATTATGGGGCGCACGTTGCAAATTTAAACATCGACATTGCGTACTGCATGCAACGCGCAGACAGTCATGCGCCGCAGACCTATTTACTTGAAGAAAAACCGTGCTGTGCCGTTAGCTAATACATGGCCGAAAAATAAAGCATAAGCTGACCTCCTCGGCTACAGAGCTCAAACACCCGTCAATACCGATATCAAGCATTAAGTGACCATACGCCACGAAATAAAGCATATCGCGTCCAAAATAAATTCACTCTGTTCTGGCATGGAGTTTTCTCACTTTGCTGCCGCATTAGCTGTATTTGCTCGCTTCACTTTCACCGAATGACACGTGATTTTGCTGGTAACAATCTAATTGTTCTCTAACTGAGCCAGCAGCAGTTGCCGCGCTTCCTTCAACCGGTCAGCAACAAAACACCTGTCAATGTCGCAAATCACAACTTTTCCTTGCTGATAAAGCGTTGATTCAAGCAACGTCCAGCCACTGTGATGGTCATCCAAAATCAGCAGGGCTTCACCTTTGCTGTTCTTACCAAGCCAAGCTTCAATTTCGGAAATACGGCTGGAATCCTTGCTCTTCGGAGTCGTCCACTCTTCGTGAAGATTGCATGCCACAAACTCAAGACCAGTTCGCTCGAACACCAATATCATTTGCTCTCGTCCCAGCTGAGTCGTCCAACTTGAGGATATAACATACAAGGGAGAGAACTCTGCGTGTAGAAGCTTCAGATTTTCTTTCGCATCTATATGCATCAAACCTTGCCAAAGCTCGGGCCACTCCTCTGTGCCGTGTTCGAACAACTGTATGACTTGATAAGAGTTGTAGATGCCTCGGCCAACTAGCACGTCATCTAGGTCAAGAAAAACTGTTGGGCGCATAAGCTGTCTCGTCTCGGTTTTGAAGCACTATTCATCAGAACTATTTGCTGAAAATCGGAGTAATATACTGTTTAAATATACAGTATATTCTGAGTTTGTTGACAACTCTTGTAACAACAAAAAGCGCGAAGTCGTTACGACGAGTTTTACCAATTACGAGATGGAAATATGCGAGTGATTCTGGCTCTTGATTTCGATGGCGTGCTACACAGCATCCACGGTGCTGCTTTCGAGCACCTTCGTAGATTCGAATCCATCTTGAGACAATTTCCGGAAGTCGATGTCGTTGTGTCGAGTTCTTGGCGCGAGACATATGCGTGGGAAGATATTCTTAGCTACTTTAGCAAGGACCTACATCCAAGGTTCATCGGCCCAACGCCAGTGCTCTCGGTGGATTCGCAGCAATATCCGGCGCATGTCCGTTATCTAGAAATCAGAAAATTCCTTGCGGACTCTGGACGAGACCCTCACCGCTGGATTGCGCTCGATGACGATGTATCGCTGTTCCCGCCGATGTGCGGAGAACTTGTGCTTTGTGATGCAAAAAAGGGACTGGATGCTGCGACCGCAAGACTGCTTCGGAAAAGACTGTGGCAGTTACAAAAAATTGGGACTTAAGCAGAGAATACGGTCAGATGCCTTAGCTTGAGGGGCTTGTAGTAGCAAACGAATTAGTAAATCCTTTACTAATCGCTACTAATCGCAATTCATCACAAGTCAAACGATGGCGAAGACTCTTCTCATTTATGAAAGCGCTACTGAATCCCGGAAGAGGTTCGTATAAGTAAGAAAAGGCAGTACCTGTCCGCTTTTCATCAAAGTCAAACTCATCGTTTCTCAATACACAGGAAAACGATTGAATTCATTTTAACTCGTTGATTATTAATACTTTTCAAAGTAAATCAATGAAATCGACTTTTACATTGAAACTCATTGATTTTTAAGGCTTTTCAATGTGATTCGACGGACTTCAGTTTTATATTGAAACTGGCAAATTACCTTTCCATGCAATCATGCAAGAATCGCTTCGTACTACCAACTCTCCTCAAGAGATGACGTGTGCACAATTGGAAAGTCAATCAATAGCCCATTACGTCCGTCAGCTTTCACCGATGGCGGACATTACCAAGTCGCATTAGTTGGAAATTTTCGATGCGATTTGGTGGCAATTTTGATGCGAATACGCACTCTCCTTTCAATACAGAATATGAAATTTCAAGTCGGAACAGTTTTTTCAGGTCAGGTCAAGACTCCTGAGTGCCTAGAAAGTTAAGGCGTTTCATTCTATTAATTTATGGTCAACTGCCAGGAAAGCTAAGACTAACTTCAGTGTGCCGAATTACTTGATTGGGCGGCTCCCCCACTGAGATTTGCACCCCCATACTTTGAAGTTGTGACACAACAGAGAGAAGGGCCGCAGTTGTGTAGCTAGGTTGATTAAGGAAGCCTCCCATGCTTACCGCTAATGCGGACGCCGTCGGAATCGTACTCTGCTTTTCAAGAGCTTTTACAGCCAAGAAAAAAGCTGACTGCTCAGGTGAAAGGTTAACTGTACAGGCTCCGAGCAATGCCACCAGTAGGCCAAGAAAAGATGGCAATGTTGGCTGAGCAGATGTCGCTGACAGCACAACGGCAGCGAGCGCGAAAACGTTAACGTGATTTCCGGATGTCCGAATACCTTGGTTGGATGAGCCACCAAGAATGACCATCTCCAAATAGCCAGCATCTGCTTTAGGAGGTGCGACGTTATCCAATTTAATAGCACCACTTTGCAATACTCGAAGCGGCAAATTTGGAAAGTCACTTGGATTTAGTCCAGCGTTACGCAATGCAACATTTATGGCAGTACGAAGAGTTTGTTTTGTTATCACGATGGAATATGACGCAGAAGAAAAATGAGGTTACCTGAGCCTACGTAGTTCACAGCGAGGCTACAGCACATATACCGATGCTCTTTTTACAATTTAAGGTGTTAGGGTCTAAATTCTTAATAGACTCATCTTTTCATCTTGATTAGCTGCCGCAAACTTATCCCTAAAATTTTTATCCTTGAAACGGTCCAGTCTCTTTATGTTTCTTTCCTTATATTTTTTTAATGCTTTTGGACGCACAGGTATATAGCGAAGTGCTTTAGTAAAATTAAAAAATGGTATATCAGGGAAACCACGTGCCTCAGGCAATACTCCATGGAACATCAACTTAAAATCTGTTTCGGTATCTTTTACCGTATCAATGGCGCATTCAAACGCCTCACTGTTATCGCCCCTATCTAGAGTCTCAAATTTAAGTAAAGCTGCTGCATCGGCTGAATAAATACAACTAGCGGCATTTATAAACTGCAAAGTATTGATTGTTAAAACATCACCCTCTGAGATTGTGAGCACTGAATTTTTTCGGTCGAACATTTTCCCGTATGAAGATTTCAATTTATAAATACTGCTGTCGTAATAAATGAAACACAAGTCAGGCGATATTGGAAAAACGACAATCAAGCCCGCAGATAATGCCCCTGTTGTAGGGTGTTTTGGAAAATCGCGCATACATGGATTAATGAACACCGCTGGGGCATCGGAAAAAACGAAAGGCAACTGGCTCGAATTACGTAGAAGAATACACTCCAAGTCCTCCATAGCCCATCCGGATTCGAACGCAAGTACCATCGAATGCCATTGCCATCGTTTATCATCTGCATCGAAATTTTCCAGCGAGTTTTCTTTTTTCCAGTTTTTTGCCTCTTCAATATTTTTGACTTTTTCAGAAATATCGAAATACGCCTCGAGAGTTTTCCAAACCGTCTGAGTTTGATTTCTCTTTTTTGACGTTCTCGCATCCTGATATTGAATACATTGTATAACTCCGCGCTCGACCTTCTTGTCTACCCGTCGCAATTCAAGTGCGTAATCTATATTTTTTTTCAGAACATTTTCAACTTCGCAGACCTCATCTTCAACTTCCCCATCGCCGTAAAAATAGCTTTTGGAAGCTTGGTCAGCAATAGAGCAATTTTCGATAATTCTTTTTTTTGAAATAAGATAAGAGCAAATATGTTTTTTCTTCTCGTTAAAATATCTAAAATAAAATTGAGGAACGAAATGCTGATTTTTCTTTTTCGGTGTGGTGTTCATTAAGATTATTTGGAAAAGATAAGAGTCAGGTTACCGCAGTACTAGCGTTACGACGTTAGCGTCACAAAGCGCGCGACGCGCTTGCAATGCTTGTACATCATCTGTGTAGAGAAGAATCTGCCTCATTCGTACACAGACGGTGTGTATGTCTGGCTCGACGTTAAAACCATTCGGAGCGATTGGAGTAGTTGGAAAGATTAAGGGATAAGTTTGCGGGAAGCCTACCTAAAGTCACTATGTTTCAGCTAATCGTATCTACATAAGCCGCATACAATTCAGACACTCTTTCAGCAACATCGCCCGGCATTTCACGAAGGGATTTCACATGAAAGGTGCCCATGTGGATGCCGCGATACCTTATCTCCACCAACTTCCCATCCTCGGGTATGCAGTCAACTGCGCTCGCTAGACAGCCTGTAATGCTGCTATCTCCTGCTTCGGCATCAACGACCTCACTGCCATACAAAAGATGCCACTCATACAAAGCTGCTTCCAAACGGGAAATTGAAATGAGAGGTAAGTTCATGTGTGATACCTCGCTAAATGTAAAACTTGAAGGGAAGCATTGGCTCTCCTTCCAACGGAGCAGCAACCAAAATATCGCCGATAGCATCAGCAAATCGAATCGTGACAGGCTCCCTGTCATTGAACAGGCACGTATTGAAGTTAATTTTCGTCAGAGCCAGCACATCGCGCATCACAGTACGTAACTCAGCTTCACCTCGGCGGACGCTGATTTGTAGTGGATTTGGAGTATCAGGTCCCATGTATGTACTAAGTCGAGGAACGAATCCTGACGTCCACAAGTATCCGGTACGCGAGTCAGTAATCAACGCTGTCCCACGAATGACAGGGTATGCACCTGACCTAAACAATTTCAGCTGGTCCCACGCATCTGCAATTTGGACACCGACGATATTCGTCGAAGTCCCATGACAAGCCTCAACAAAGCCATCCCATTCGTCATCACTGAATGAGGCTTTAGCGTGAATAAATAGCTCCAGCGGTTCTTTTCCGTGCAAACGTTTGTACTCTGCAAGCACAGTGGTGACTAATCTGGTTGCTGCCGCTCTATCCAGGTGGAATTGTTTCGTGTCAGGGTGAAACCAAGGCCCTAGCGCTCCCCTGAAAACTACCCCCTCACCATCAGACAAAAACATTTGAGCGGCGCAGACTGAGTGTTTTGAAGTGTCTGCAATCTCTTGGCGCTTGTACACCAAACCTACATAACAGACACCAGGACGCATATCGGCGATTTGCCAAGGGCGACCGCCGCTCTTGTAGTAAGAGCCAGAGCATAATTTCCAAGCGACCGTTGCCATATCTTCGATTCGACGCTTGGGCTCGCCCGCAGCGTTCAAGAAATCGTAGGGAGCCAACGTACTTTCACGAACCAGCTGAGTGACAATTTTTTGGTGGAGTAATCGAGCCTTCAACTGTCGACGGAAGTTTTTCTCATACTTATAGACTTCCGCTTGTTCCTCAATTTCAGCATCTCCAAACAAGCTAGGTTGTTCATTTAACTTTAAAGCAGCCTTTGCGCTAATTGCTACCTTCCCAGGCACTCTGTCTTTCTTCGCAACGAGGGACATTGGCCGGCCGAGTTCATAAATAAACTCAGGCAAACCGACGTACCAAAAGCTAGGCGGGTCTTCGTCTCGTTTTGTTTGGGCAATAAGTCGTTCTACGTAAACATCGACCACCGATTTGATTGCCTCATGGCGATTCTCAATGTAAATCAATCTCTTCAGCTCATCCTCAGAGATATCGTCAATCACACGGTGCGGAGTAGCAGACCAAATAGCGTTAAAGGCCTCAGCGACACCTGGAAATGGAACATGATGTGGCGCCATCTCTTTAGCGCCTTTACGGGGAGCTGGGACATCAATGAAGGATGAAACAGCTTCTGCCCAACGCTTAAAGCGGTCAAGTCCATCTTTGGTGCCAATAAATCCATAACGTATTGGTCTACGCGATTCAGATGAATCCACGGGACCATACAGATAAAGACCATCTCGAGCATACTCAAGCTTTTGACCATAGCGGAACTCCAGAGTCGGTTCTGGGATATAGACAATCTCAGGTCTTTTCATCTGCTACCTCCTCTGATACATCTTCGAAGGGCTCATCAGGAACATCCGGGTCTTCCTCATCCTCCTCAATATCTCCTTCCAACACAGTTACCGGACAACTGAATTGCATTGGAGGGAGGTTGGCAATTAAAAACTCATCGTCAGAAACACCTATCTTCAGCGAATTTTTTCCATCGGTCAGCCACCAAAGGTAAGCACACATCATGTCTCTCCATCGTGCATTGCGCCAACCTTTGGCGAAAGAACGGCGAAGACTATGAGACTTTTTGACGTTATCTATGGCATCCAGCCCATTACTGGAGAAGACTAAACGAGCAGACAGTCGGTAATGAAGCAATGGAAAGGTACGTAACTGGGCGCTCATTGCGTAATGCCAATGAATGTTTCGTTTCGGTGAGTGCCCCATAATCTGTCTAGAGCCACGCCTAAAATTCCAATCGAATTTCACTTTGGTCAGTGGCCCCTTCTTGATGTTCGGCCACCAACTGAGTCGCTTACCACTGCCCATATATCCATCAAGGCCTTTTTTAGCGCAAAACTTCTCGAAAGCTTGTCCACCAATATCGACATAAATGCGACGAGCTTCGAATGCCGTTACGCCCAGACTAGACCATCCATTTCCTAGAAACTCACTGGTAGGAAGGGATGCCACCAATTTTCCTGGTAGTGCTTCTGCAATGAGGCCGTTCTTATCAGGACTAGAGAACGTAATAATTCCGGTGTGATATGGGACGGCAGGCCACTTGTGAAGCTGGCGCCTCTGAAATTTTTCTATTTCAAAACCAGTAGGAGGTTCGCAGTAATGGATACTCGCTGGCTGACCTGTTACCTCCAGCCAGTTAGAGACTAACGGTTCACTGTTCTGTAATAGCGGTGAAGCCCCTTCGGATTGCGAGGTTATCCATGCATTGAGAGAACCTCGAGCCTGTCGTTGCAAAGGATAAGTTCCTAGCAACTCCTGTAACTCCGCCAAACCTCCAGCCCAACTCTTTTCGAAATCTACGTACTGAAGATGGGTAATTAGAAAAGGCGCATCGAACTTTGTCATCCGAAGTGGAATAATAAAGTTAGGGTCGCCGATTTTCTTTGAGATATCAGAGCTGATTTGAATCTCGTTTCGGACGCCTTGTTTCTCCAGACCGCCAGGGGTGCAAACCAATAAGACCTTCGCTGCTCGATTACGTAATGCATCTTCGAGCTTCCTGGCCCAGTCATCGCCGCCCTTAAGTCGCATCACATCGGCCCAAACCTCATAACCCATGGCTGATAGCTTCGCTCCGAGCCATAAGACGAAGGCATTGTCTTCTGGAGTAGCGTGCGAGATGAAAATTGAATTGCGATTCTGATTATCCATGTCGAAAATCCGAGAATGCTAATTAAAGAGATGACTGTAAGCGGCAGACCAGAAAGGACTTCGTTCATTCCTAAAGCTATATACAGCTCCGCTCTGTTGCACCGCTAATGCATCTACAGAGTTTAAAGTCCCACTAGTAATGAAGTTCACACCGACGAGATGCTGGCGATTGTCTGCGATTAGAAAACGACTTGTGAAAACCCTGAGGGCTGTAGGTGCATTCAGACCATTATTGTCATGCTCAACTAAATTGGCGAGCTGCTCTTTAGAAAGGTCAGTAAGTTCGGCAATTAGCAAACCAGCACGCGATTTTGTCAGCTGTCGGCCGGCAGCATCAGAGAGGGTATCAAAGATAGAATCCAAGAAATTGTCGTCATTTTGACTTTGAATAGTGAGCGCTACTATTCCCCCATTCTTAGCTCCAAAAATTAAAGCTGCTCTATTGGAGGTGCCACTAATTTCATCAACTATTTTTCGAGCAAACGCAGAATCTTGAAATGGCGGTAAACCAAGCGTTTTGGTGTCGAACTGGAACAGCTCAACTGTTGCGCCCGACGTCAATGTTCCTGACGTTGTCGACTCAATCGCTGCCCACAACTCTGATGCCAGAGCTTTCCTATCTCTGTAATCGTTCGGAAGTTTATTCGGAAGAGTCAGCACCACACTAAGGCCAAAAGCTTGAGAAGCATTCAATCCCATGATTTGCTTTCTCAGCAGTGATGCGAAATCCAGTATTTCCCTAGTTTTGATGACCCTTCCCTTGTTTGTACCAATCGACTTACATTCAACCTCTAAAGGTGGATGCGATGAATCTTCAACAAGCAAGTCGAAAGTACCTATCTTTGTAATCTCCGGCCAACTTATCTTTTTACCCTCCCCCACGAAGTGCGTAGCCACTGCCAGCTCTAGCTGCAGGCCTCTCATGTCGTCTGGATTTTTGAGGGCTCCCCGCACGCGACCGAACAACTTACTAGCTTCTGATGCAGGAGAATTTCTGGTCAGTGAGAGAACTTGCGCAATAAATGCCATTGCCGGATATAACGAGCGCGAGTTCACCAATTGGAGAGGGATTTCTCCAAACTTCTTATGCATATTTGTCAAAGTATCGAGCTGATACGCTATTTCATTCTCTGCTCGTAGATGGCTACTGAGAAGTGGATTACCTCGAATTTCGTCATTACATTTTCTGACCCGATTCGTCCAATTTGCTTGCCCGATTTCATTTACAAACTGGTTATATAAGTGCGGAATGTTTCCGGTGTAAAGCTCTGTGTCAATCACTATGCGTTCTCTTATTTCATTTCTCTAACGCCGCCTCATTGCCCAATCTTCCCTAGCCACCAATAAGCAAACTACCGTAGTCAGTTCTCCTATAGTGGTCCTGATGGCTAGCGCTTTAATGTAGCCCTCTGAATGCAATGACTTCACGGATAGGCGTGTGCAACGCATCGGACCAACACGCATCATTGCTGGTTATTACATTAGCATTGCTTATCAGCTATTGGTTACCCAAAAGCATTGTTTTCAGATGAAAAACATCTTATTAAGCCCGAACAGTTGGACTTTCGACATCCTATAAATATGGGATGCCGTGTTTAGAAATACTTCAATTCGACAACAAAACCATTGTTATGCTGACCGGATACAAATAGTGACGAAATCATTTAATAGAACGATATAAATATTCGTTGCAAACTTCATCAACCCAAGCGTGCTAAAAAGTCAGCTACTTTCAGATGCGTATATCGCTTGAGCATATTCAGAGTTTTATGGCCGGTAATTGCCGCGACCTCCATTTCCTTAAAGCCTTTTTCGAATAGTCGTGTCGTGGCCTCATGCCTTAAATCGTGAAATCGAAAATTCTCAATGCCGCAAGCTTTGCATGCGGCCTTAAAATCTGTCGTCACCACATCTGCATTTCTATCGACAATTTTTGTCTTTGATGTCCGTGGTATGGATTCAAGAGCCGCAACCGCACGCGTAGAGAGCGGCACCTCGCGCGGCTCACCATTTTTGGTGTCACGCAAATATACAATTCTTGCGTTGATGTCCACATCGCCATGAGTCAATCTCATTATTTCACCGCGACGCATGGCTGTTTCCGTAGCAAGGATGATGATGTTTTTCAAACGTGCATCGCCCACACTTTCGCAGTAGGAGAGAAGACGAGACTCTTCGTCGCCGCGAAATCTACGGTCGCGGCCTCTTGCAATCTTAGGTTTTCGAAACATGCTTGTCGGGCTGACCAAATCCTCATATCCCCAATCCGTTCGGGCGACTTTAAATACGTGGGAGATAAGTGCAAATTCCTTTTGGAGTGTGCTTCCGCTAATGCCGTCACGCAGCCGGTTATCCCTATGAAGTGCCAGATGATGTCCACGTATTGCTAGAAGAGGAAAAGCCGCTAGCGGATGTCTTTGCCAACGCCGGATGTAACTGCGCTCACTTACCGCGCCTTTTTTATGAGGCGTCACCTCTGATAGGTATCGACCGAGTGCTTCATGCAAGGTGGGCGTTTCGTAAGCCAGGTCAGTTAAGTACGGAACCTTGAAATCGGCGCTTGTAGTAACAGCCGGTGCGCATTTTGCCAACTCAGCTAGGCGTAGCTTTCTCTCAATCGCCTTTTGAATTTTTATGATGAGATTTTCTTGGTATGAAGCCCAGTCTTCAGCTTCTTTCCTCGATGAGAAAGTCTTAGTTAAACGAGGTAGGTCAGGAAGCGAGATACGTACACGGAATTTTCCGGGATAACGACTATCGATGGATGCCATGTCTTTTCCTTTATCACTTTGAATTGCGCGACTCACGTTGCAATCTTTTGATTGCCGTGACCTTGGGCGGTTGAAACGCTAGTGATTACAGGATAGACGGGCTAGGAGATAGTCTTAAAAGGCTGAGATGAAGAAATTAGCATTCCTATGACCTGCATCTCTTCCAAGTACAAGAAAGCCTCAGAAGAGATGCAGAGCTTCTACTATTTAAATGAGGCTACCGTTGCTCTTGCCTCTCTGGCGATTTTTTCGGCCGAATTTTTTATTATCCCTATTGGGTAAGTACCTACAGTGATTCCTTCGTACCCGATTTCATATCCATCTATCCCGGTGATGTCTGAAACCTCGATAATCGCTTCGCTAATTGAGCGACACCCAACTTCGCGACACATTTCTTGACCGCCGTAATGCACGACGTATTCATAGAAACCTGATTCAATCTTTGATATATCAAGACGAGGAATAAACGGCTGCATTCCTGCAGCAGGAGCTTCCCACCCAGTGGGACTCGTTCCTCCGTCTTGGTACCCAGGCGATTGATAGCTAACAATACCCTCGCCATCAGACGAGTACAGAACCTCTCCATCAAGTCGGATTTCATGCGCATCTTCCATGTTTATGAATTTTCCTTGAAGCCAAATATAGGTTGGAGGATGTGGAAAATCTTTAAAAATCCGTATGTATGCTTCTTCCACGGTTGCTGGAATTGAGTCAGCAACGTAAACAAAGAACTTGAAGTTCACGAGCACATCAAAAGCTCTGCTAATCAACTCTTGTTCCGCGTTACTTTGATTCGCATCTTCTTTAGCAAGCTCATCATCAGCACTAAAAACAGTTTTCCAAATATCAGCAGCCGTCAGCAACCAGATAGACTCGTTTTCGAGGATGTCTGAAGGAATAACGGTACGCTCCGTATCCTTGATATCTAATGCGAACACCATTCCAGATAACATTGCTGCTATTGACTCTTTAGCGGGAGGTGTTTGTTGCCTTTGCTTTTGCAAGAACTCAGCTAATGCTTTAGGTAGCGCCTTTTCAATCGGCTTGGACCTTGTTTGCTCAAGACAGACCGTGACATGCTTCCAGTTGTCATAGCCAGCTGATTTAGCTACTGAATCTAATGCAATAGCTAGTGACGTACGTGTTTCTTTGCGCAGGTTCTTCGCACTACGGTTGAGTTTTTGAACCGCAGTTGCGGTTGTAGAGATGTGCTTCAAGATACGCTCCAAACGTTGAAGCGGAATTCAAACAGTGCCCACTGCTGCATTCCGCAACGTTAGAGGTAAATGCGGTGATTGGTACTACTGTCTTCTCGGCGAACCAAGTGGGCCTGGGTGGGCAGCGTGCGTCGACTACGCCCTACGATTCTATTTCAGAATCTATTACCGAATCAATGCTTTTAGAATTACACGAAGCATCTAGAGCTTGCTAACCATTTTTTGCATCTGGTATCAACGCAGGAATATAATCAGCTGATTCCACGAGGCTTGGATGATGTATTCGCGACCGGTGACTATACGTGCAACAAACTACCGAAATATTCGCATGCATACCATCGAGAACGATTTTCAATCGGTGCTTCTGACACCTGAAAACTTCCCTTTTACCCTAGAAGACGCGTTGTCCCTACTTTCCATCACGCCTGATTTTCTTCCTGGTCAGTCAAGACGTATCGCACTGATGTATGAACTATCCTGCGTGATTGATGACGTGCACTGTGTAGCAACGGTTAATCTATGCTCTTGGAAATTTTTGCAGGTTGACGGTGAACTACTCCTCGAAGAGGCCGCCGGAATCGACGAACATAAACCTCGAGTTAAACCCACCACATCGCTTTCCCACCTTAAAAAGTTGGCGCAATATTACAAATCTCGTGGGGTGACGAGGGCATTTTTACATAGTGCTGAAGACAGCAATGATTTCATTCAATCAGTATGTATGCCATTCAGGAGCCTGAATCATTTGCAGGTCTGGTATCCCAAGCAGATATTAGTAGCCGTGCGAGACGAATTGTGCGTTCAAGGTTTTTTGGTTGAAACGTAGATGTGTTCAGGTAGTTCAACCCGAAGTTCATATCCATCTCGCGCTTCATTTAAGACGAGAGCTCCGTAGGCAAACCAGTACACCTTCGCATCGGTTGCAATACATTCCAACAAGCACTCATTTGTTTTCCTTTCCATGAGGTTCACGGGATGAGAGATGTCACACTTGACGTGAACCGAAACGGGCATTCGTATTGTTAACGGAGGTTCGTTTGGCGGGCCATTTTCGGCAGTCAACGTGAAACCAGTTGGGGATTGTGAGGCTTTGGCATCTCCAAAATATATAAACCTCCCATTCCAAGGCTTTTTCCCAATTCCATGAAATGCGTTTTTATAATTTGTTTTTTCCTCGTAAAGTTTCAACGGTGCTTTTGCCAGCTCTCCAAAAACGAAATTGTTCAACGCTTTGGCATCATCAGCGAGCTTTTTTGCTTCAGGCAATTTATAAAGTTGTGAAAGCGCAGTCCGCCGCGCCGCAGCCAAAGTGCGGAGCAAGGAAGTGGTGTACTGGTTGGCTATTTCAAGATTACCCGCTGAATCTTTTACTCTGGTCTTGATTTCATCATCGGAAGGGTAGTTAGGAGAAGGCTTTATTGCCTTTGGCGTTGTTCCTGCTCGCGCGGCCCGAATCGGAACCAACCTCTCCGGCAAGTCCACTTCAAATTTGTAGGTAGCGCTAGTTGATTTTCGGTTGATTCCATAAGCAACAAGCCCAGCCTTTCCGTACGGGCAAAGGTCTGCGTGGTCGCTTTTTAATTTAGCAAAATGTGGGGCTTTAACAAATTCGTCGCCATAACAGGCAACCGGGGAAACGGGAATATCACAAAATGCACAATAAAACGATTCAAATCTCGTTCCGTGCTGCAAAAAAGCATCTTTAACTTCAATAGCAGCCCACTTTTCTCCAAATTCATTCTTCGCCAACTCACTCATCTTATACGCGCCATAGTTATGTCGATAACGACATAATAATCTGCCGCCCATAAATTTTCCATGCGGAAACTTTTATATTAATTTTTTGCATGATTTGGTCATAACTTTCGGCTAAGCACCTGACTCTACTGACGCTGTTGAGGTGGTCAATGTCTTCGTTGGCGTAAGCGTATATATTAAGTTGCCCTGCCTTTTATTCCACAGTTCCTCCCTCAGCCGTCTCGCTGCATCATCAAATAGCTAACCGTGCGGTGACCTTCAAACATTCGTTTGAAAGAAGCATAAGCAGGGTTTTCCTCACTCATGATTGCCGACTCAGCAGATACATATGTCTTAAGTTCGTCGACTACACTCTGGACAACCTGAAGCCGGTTAGTGACCTTCAGATGGAGATTGCCGGAAGGTTACGTGTGGACCTTGGTATAGAGACAGATATTGCAAGAATGAAGGTACCCGTAGAAAAGGCGAGGGATGAAATGCATGCCGAATCAAATCGTTTGGTAGATGCAATCTGCGCAAACAACAACGATTAACTTCATTTTTTAAAGCCAAGCTCTCGGGTAAGGCGGAACAGTTCTGCTTGGTACACGGCATCCTGGACTGCATCATGCGTGCCCTTGAGATTCGGACTCAACCGCTTGGACATCGCGCTGGAACGTGTGTCACGCCATGAGGAGCCCGTCGCCCCCATGTAATACGCCTTGATGTCTAACGCAGTGAATCCGAATGGATTGCTTCCGTGAAAGAGGTGGAAATAGTAGTTGATGAAGGACCAGTCAAATGGCGCATTGAGGCCGACAAAGACAGGAACTCCTTTTTCGCCGCAAACCGCCTTAACCCATTGAGCGAACTCTGCCATCGCTTGTTGAGGTGCTGTGCCAGTCTTCTCTAAGTCTTCGAACGTGAACCCGATTACCGCCATCGCTTCTGGGTCAGCGTTCCGATTTAACGGCTTTACGGTGAGACCGAACGTGGTTTCTGGCTCATCGACTAGGCAGGCGCCGAAAGAAAGCATGCTGTATTCACCTGGCACTGGGCCAGCTGTCTCGATGTCCACCGATACGAAGACTTCTCTTACATCACCCATTCGACTCTCCAACTTACTCTACTGTGATGTTACGGAATCTGGTCCTGCACTTGGCCGTGGAATTCATTCCAAGAAAGCCAGTCTCCATTTTTTTCTGCAGACCAGACAGCAATCTCTAGCAAATCACCACGATTGCCGATGATGATGCTTAAGTACCGGTCGCGGTCGTTACCAAATGCTCGTAGATACTCTTCCGTCGTTTTCTTGTCTTGTCCAGATGGTCGAGGGCTTCTTTCAGGATGGGTGTGCCATAAGCCAATTGCATGTCTTCCCCTTGCGTACATCTCAAGACGTGCGTTGTCTGTCGACTTTAAATTCGGATTGTACGAGTGCCGTGTTCGATAGTCTTCCTGATGGGGGCCTGCTACAGCATCAACAACAATACGCAAGGAATGAGGTGTCGACGAGTATAGTTCACCGCCCGCTTCCTTTTGCATCCATCTCCTTTGAGCATGAGTGTACATATAGCAAAGTGCACTCTCGGTGAACAACACGTACATAGTCATATCAGGTGAGAAGAACGTCCGACACTTCACACGAAACTCCGTTCTATCGTGACGCCAACATGCGGTGACGCTTGTTCTGCCCATTCCCGATATGTCAGATTGGACCACTGTTTATCTAAGAATTGTCGTCCACGAACCCAACTCAGCATCTGAGAGGTTTCAAGCTCTTCATCTATCAAGCGAAGCGCGTTCTCTGATATCAAGGCAACTGCATAAGCAGCGTTCGCTGCAGTGTATGCCTGAAATCGGCTGCTGCATCCGGGAACCTTTTTAATTACTTCTGCTGGCCAATTGATTGCTTCAAGCTCATTAAGCCGGTCATGGATGCTGGCTCCTGGAAACCACAACGTTTGCGGAGTCAACATGCAGACGTGCGCTCCAGCCACGAAAGGCTCCATCCAACCGACAACCAGTTGGCAAGGATGCTGCTTCCGAGCCTCGTTCAATTGCCATCGAACCTCGGGCTCTCCTGTCAAATCCAAGGTAGTGTCGTAGTTTGCCAGCGTGTTAGACCGCAACCAATTCTCAGCCGTACCAGCGTGATGTGTGATTGCACAAGACGGAAAGCGCAGTCCAACTTCCTTTGCGATAGATGACGCTTTTCCATAGTTGATGTGTGGTACGCCAAGCAGATGACGCCCCACGTTCGCCGATTCCATAGCATCCGAATCGACGACTGTAATTCTGCCAATGCCCGCTTTTGCTAGCTGTTCTACTACAGGACTACCGAGTGCACCGGCACCAAACACAACTATGTTTTTCTCCTGTCTAGTTGTGACCTGTGGAATTTGGTCGCGTCCCACGGTCCAAGCAGGGTCAACACGGTCTACCAGTAGTGGCTGAATGCCGGTGTGCGGTTGTCGTGCACGCTTGCGAATGCCCTCTTGATGGACAACAGGAGGGCCGCCGGGAAGCACATACGCGAATCCACCTTCTTGATTTCGAAACAAGACAATCCGATGCTCACGCGTACGTCGTGAACGAATTTTCTGCTCGAAGAAGCGCCGTTGGTCGGACAGCTTCAATCTGGCACGGACTACGCGAAGTAAGGAGTCGACATCTTTCGGCCAGGTAGATGGCACAAAGGACTTTGAAATTGGAATGTCAGCGATGATGACCCGGATACATTGCGTCGACCGGTGCCCAAGGGACTCAACTATGCGTTGTACAAAAGGATTATCTGCATCACCAGCAATGATGAACTTTGAAGGTTGCAGAAGCAACCCTCCGCGAACTTGAGGTTTCGGCGGGGCATCGTCTACGGTAAGAACACGAATAGCCGTGTCGCTGTTCGTCCTCTTTCTTAAAACGTTCACCGTCCAATAGTTCTGGGGCTCCTTCCCAAAATCGTAATCGAGTTGGCCATCTCGCCAAGGATCAAAAAATTTGTCGAAGAATGCTTTTACGAGTGCTTCGATACGCTCGGTGGCATCAAGACCACGTCCAGGCCCCGGGTCACCATCTAGACAAAGCAGACCGCCACGCTCCACATGAGGAATGCGCAGTTCTGCGTCTGACGGTAACTGGATGCGTGCGATTCCCTGCTCTGGAAAGCCTTTCGGCAGTATCACTTCTGCGAACGATATCTCCCGGCCGTGCTGAAGCTGTTCAAGCTTCATCCGGTACACAGTTGCCCCGCTCCCTCCGCGAGTAGCTGGTTCAACCAGATACCTCGTTAGAGTAGCGGACAATGGTGCAAGGTCAAAGGTCATGCAGTGTGCGCTATGCAAGTCCCGGTGTACGTGGAGCAGGCTTCGGTGGGGAATCAATGATGCGTGGGCCTGAGCCTCCGCTGCCGCCATTGGAGCCACCCGAGAATGGGCAACCAAATACTTCCAAGGTCTTATGCATAATCTGTTTCGGGTCGTTCAATGCCGCGATAGCTTGCAGGTCCGCACGCAATAATCCACACCACGTACGGAATGCTTCAGCGCGTTCGCCGTCGTCCGTGTTCCAACGTTCAGCGAAGTTTTCATCAATGACAGTTGGATTAGGCAAGTAGTAGCCATAATCTGGATTCTTCGGAATCATCTCAGGCAAAAGGTCTGCAATCGCAATAAGCGCATCCACCACATGGACAAATGGTTTGCGGGAGCCGTCGGCCATCAAATCTGCCAGACCCTCGTAACACGTGGTGAGCAGCGTCACTAAGATAATGGAGATAGGCTGCGTCTCGGAGTCAAGAAGTCCGCGATATACGCACATATCACGATGACGCTTGAAGAGGCGAATTGCCACTCGAAGAGTTTCTTCGACTTCCACACTTTGGGTACCAACTGGTTCTACGCTCGCACGAATACTGTCCAAAGCCTCTGTGGCAAGCGACCAGACAATCGTCCTGTTTGAAGCACGCTCAACCCAGTCTTGGATACCCTTGGGGTTCGATGTCTTCCAGTTTTTGGAGGGCGTGTCGACCACGGCTAAGGCAGTGGCCAGAAACTCCGGTTCAGCTTGCTTCAGACCGCGCCGTTGACGCTCCGTAAGCGGCACCGTTTCCAAAGGAACTGACGGAGTAAATTCCAGATAAAAGCGTTTGTCTGGATAAGTGATGGTCCAGCACCGCCGCTTTGCCGTAGCTTCCAGTCCTTCAAGCGCTGTACCAACCGCGGCAAAGAAAGCCATTGGGTCTTTTGCCTGAATCTTTGTAATGTCTACTTCGCAAACCGCATCAATGTCGAACTTACCGTTTCGAAGTGTACTAATAAGCGTTTTGGTGCTTGCAGAGCCTTGCGGAAAGACAGTGATTGCACCACGTGGCCAGTTCAGTTTCGAAACCAGTCGGTTGGCGATGTTTTCATATTCGGCCGCAGCCTCATCAATCAACTCCTTTTTGACTGTGATGTGGTCATTGACTGCACTCAGCGCGTGCGTATATGGCTCGCGGTCATGTTTGATTCTCGCTTGCTTTACAGACTCATGAAGGTCTTCAAGTGCAGCTGTGCCAACACCATCAAAAACGGGACCGAATGATTTAGCCATAACGGCTAGACCACCGCGGCGTTGAATAGCTTCCTCTACCAACATTGCTTTACGTGTCTTTGCCACAGTTGTTTCCTTTATTAAATCTCAATAGGCACTTGTTTCGAACCAGCGGGGGGAACGACACTCAAGCCGTTGATAGTGAAAGCTTCTCTGAAAGGTTGCTGCCAATTTGGTCGGTCATACAGAACATATTCGGAACGATAACCAAACCGCATCACTTTTCCAATGCTGAATACCATCGCCTGATGGACTCATAACAACAAGGTTTAGACTGTTCGTAATTCCTGCTGGAATAGACATTGGCTTAGCCCTTTTAAAAGTCTTGAGTTGCGACGCGTTGGGCTGGCTTACTCGCGGTAGCCATCTGAATACTCCAAGGATATGAAGGATTGGACTCTTTCTCGTATTGGTAGCATCGCAACAGCGGCATATTGCGAAGGTCATAAGCTCTACCAAACCGAATAGCCAGACTAGCCGGTGCCGCAAGCACCAGATGAATAATTGATACTCGCTTATTACCTAATCTCGCTACAGTCTGCAAAAATTGCTGCGTCAGTGCGTTTTGCCATTGCACACCCCATATGGTGTTAGGCAAAGGATTCTGCAACCGCAAGTGAACGAGCGGTTTATCAGCAAATGTCCGTTTAATACCATCTATATCTACCAAATAAGAAGCGGAGACAGCTAGTACCACTTCATTAGCCAGATTGAACTCGTCTTCTTCGAGAACAAAAGCTTCTTTATTCTCTTCCACCATTAACTCATTCCATCGGCCTTCCGTTCTGTTCCAATCAAACAGTACGACATTCCCCTCATCGTCTATCAAAGTGCCGACATGGAATAAAAGAGGCACTTGCAACACTCCGCCGACAATTACTGTTACGTGCTCTCGTGAAACGTCGCCCCGGGCAACCTGCAAATCCCTTCTAAGGTAATCAAGCTCAATTAAAGCAGCTCCCAAATGGGCACTGTCACCAGTCAAGAATTTTCTAACGTCTTTCACCAAGTCAATACGCTGGCCTACGAATTTAGCTGGAATGGCTGAAATCAAGGGCCGGTCTGACGTATCCACAAGACCGCGAAGCTCTACCACAATGACCCTGCCAATTTCACTTAATTTATGCTCTTGTCCATGAACTCTCGTAACAATAATGAGCCCGATAATAAAACCAACTGCGCCCAAAACGATGACCACAGTTGCAAGCAAGAGATTTGGCTCATCCGTTAATCCCCACTTGAAGCGATTCCCTTCATACTCGATTTCGAAGAACACTCCACCTGCACCAAACAAAAGCAAAGAAGCACTCAGTGCGCAAAGTTTGAGTCCGAGATTACGTTGTCGCGTCAGAAAATCGATTACTTTTGTCGCATTTCGCTTGAACCAATCAGCCCACATATCATCCCCAAAGACACTAAATGTAGATATTATTTTTTTTAAAACACTATATACAGTGTAATTTAGCTAGACAACATTGCCAACAAAAAAGTATCAACAAAGCAATATTAGGATGAAATACCCTATATGGAATAACGTAAGGATTGTAATTGGCTATGAAGCTACGACTTGAAGAACGTGCATTTCTGACGCGTGAGTGTTCGCAGGATTGCCGCCTATTCGCATGTAAATGCTGCAGTCCATTTGCGTTGATTCTTGCCAGGTTCGCGGGACTTGTATAAATGCCTGCTTTCGCCCCCCTCTAATTGATTAATTAGCAAACCGACTGCTAATTAATGCTATTAGCAAGTTAAAGCGACTACAAAATCGCGCGAAATCAAGCTATTAAGAGATGACCTACCAGTTCGAGGAGCATCGAAGAAAACCGATGAGCATCAAGGAAAGCCGTCAATAGCTGTTATTTAGGTTGGCGAGGGACGTCTGAATATTCGGGTAATCTTTTTCCTGATTGCAGAATTGGAGAAAAATAGATAATCTACTTTTCAGGTCTATGACCAAACACTAGAAAACTAGCTAGTTTTACCGCTTTGCTGACACCATCAGCAAGTCGATTCGCTATTTGTGAGAGGGTTCGCAATGGAGAATCGATGGATAAGCGCTTTATAAGCTGCCCTAAACAGGCTGCATTATTTAAAGAAATATCAGGCAGATACAGTAGCGGTGTCTTTAAGTTAGCTTTGTCGTTTTCAGCTAACTACGCTCAAGTTCAAAGCCGATACTTCCATTACTTGGCAGCGCGCCAGGAAAAACGCTGCAGCAATTCATCGACTATCCCTCTTTCGATTAAGCCGCGCTGGCATTTCTTAAATTCCCCACTCTTTAATTCCACTCAGCAGTTCTTTTACACCGGCTTTGCTCGGCGTCCTTTCATCTACCAACGACTCCCTGCAATGTGGTTCGCCCTCGAACCTAGAATCCGATTGCTATGGTCGCACCATACCTTTCAAATTCGACACCACCGTGTCTTAAAATCTAAAATCAGTCGGCAGCTCCTAAAATTTTTTACAGCGTCGACTACGTTTCTATATATCAGCAGGAACCACTCCACTGGGGATGCTGATGCTAGATAAAACACAACTTGTCGATATGTTCGACCGCCTTGGAACGCCACGACAAGGCCGCGAGCTGATTATGAAAGCACGGTCGCATGCTCCCGTACGCGACGTCAAATCGCGCGGTGGCAACGTCATTACGCTGATGGCAAGTCAAAAAATGGGATGCGAAATCCGCACCGAAAGTCGTCACATCGAATTTGCCGCCGCTGTCGAGCGAGAATATGACGCGCAAGTGCTCGAGTACTACGCGCAGCCAACTGAATTGAAGCTGGACCTCATTGACCCTGCAACGGGCGAAATTCGCCGAATTACTCACTTCCCTGATTTCCTCGTCATACGCCAAGATGGTTTCACGCTGGAAGAGTGGAAATCTGAAAGTAAGCTTGAACGTCTTGCAGAAAAATACCCTTACCGCTTCAAAAAGGGGAGCGACGGCAGATGGTATTCGCCTCAAATCGAAAAGCAATTAGCCGAGCTTGGCATTGGCTATCGCATTTTCAGTGACTTGGACCTACCTCGACGTCGCGTAGACAATCTATTGCATCTGGCGGATTACTTTCATCCCGCAGCTCCCCCATGTGAGCAGGAAGAACTCGTCCGGCTCAACGCAGTACTGGCTCAGCAAGGTTGCTTGCATATTGCAGAGCTGATGGCCCAACCATTTAAGTTCAGCGCGGATACCTTGCTCAAGGCAATCGCCGATAACGTGGCCGTTGCTGACTTGGACCATGAGCTGCTGTCAGAACCGCGCCGCTCTCGACTTTATCGCGATACAACCTTGCGCGACTTCGTACGGGCCGAACAACAAGCAAACGTGGCGATTGCACAGGAGCGGTTTGTTTTCGAAATCGCTGAAGGAGTCCGTTTTCTCTATGAAACACAGCAAATGGTTATTTCGCTGGTCGGTGAGAAAGACGTCGTCTGCCGCAAAGCAGATGGAGCAACACTTAGCCTCACCCGCACTTGGCTAACCCATGCTTTTGAATCAGGCCAAATCATCATGCAGAACCCAGCAACACATGCTGGTCTGGATTTGGTACGTCACTCCCAAGAAGCACTCAATTCTGCCCTACACAGACAAGCCATCTTAAATGATGCTGAGCAGAAGCATGTCAGCGAACGCACCATGCGTCGCTGGCTTGCACGTCAACGTGCAGCAACCGCGAACGGTGCCAACGACGTCTTAGCACTTGTCCCTCGTACCACAGCAAGGGGCAATCGAAGTGAGCGATTAAGTGCCGAACAGGTCGACATGATGCATAAAATTTATGAAACCAAATGGCGCACTACAGAGGCAAAAAACTACAAGAACTGTCACAGGGAACTACAGGTTGCATGCGATGCCATTGGCATTCAAGCACCGTCATATCCGACATTGATTAACTACATCAAGACGCTGCAGAGCGAAAGTGACGTGCGAACTCGCCATGGAAAACGCATGGCCTACCAGAACAGCGAATGGACTAACTTTCTACACTACGACACACCAATGCATGGCAGTCGTCCCTTTCAATACATACACGTCGACCACACACAACTCGATATCGAGTTGATTTCAAGTCGCTCCGACAAACCGCTCGGGCGGCCGTGGCTCTCCCTGGCCGTCGATTCATTTACAAGGCGCATCGTTGCGCTCTATCTAACTTACGACCCACCTTCATACCGGTCAGTAATGATGGTCATGCGGGACCTTGTGAATCGCCATGAGCGACTACCTGAATTCGTTGTAGTGGATAACGGTCGCGATTTCATGTCCGAAGCATTTGAATCATTTTTACAGGTAATGGGGGTACATCTACGATTTCGTCCTGCTGGCCAGCCCCGTCATGGCGCAGTGCTTGAGCGGATGTTCGGACGTGCGCACTCCGAATATGTACACAACCTCGCCGGCAATACTAAAGGGACCAAAAACGTCAGGTCACTTTCTGGTTCGCACCTTCCGGAAAAATTTGCGGAATGGACATTGGAATCGATGTATTGCGGACTGCAAGCCTGGGCGTTCGACTACTACAACCAGCAACGTCATCCCGCTTTGGACTGTAGCCCAATTGAATTGCATGCCAAAGGCATTAGGGACAGCGGTGCACGTCCGCAACGTCAGATACTTTTTAACCAAGACTTCCTGATTGCGACTTGCCCTTCTGCTGACCGTGGTGGTGTTCGCAAAGTGCACCGGCAGCATGGCATCAAAGTCAACGACATGTTTTATTGGAATGCTGAATTCAGAGACCACCGTGTATCAGGTCAAAACTTACAAGTGAGGTATGACCCGTGGGATGCCTCATCGGCATACGTGCGCTTAAAAAACCAATGGGTTCACGCCCGATGCCGAGCCATGGTGCAACTGGGTCAATTAACTGAGACAGAACGGAAAGCCCTTACCGAGGAATACCGCAAACACAGCAAAGAGCATCACGACGACGAGAAGGCTATGCAGCGACTTCGTGAATTCATGCAGGTCTTTAAACCTGAAGGGGCTATGCAAATCGCTATGGAGCGTCAACAAGAAAACAAGTCGCTTTACAACCAGCTAAAGCTGAGCAGCATCAACCCTGTTACTCAGCCTATGAAGACTTTTCTGGAAGACGACACATCAGCACACGTCATTGCTTCGGACATCAGCACTATCGAGCCAAGCTTTACAGCCATATCGTCCGCGACAACAGAGCCAGAACCCTTACCTAAATTTGAAGAATTCTAAAAACAATCATGATTAAAAATACTCAGCCTAAGTTGCTCGCGGAAATTCCGGGCTCCCCTGAAAAAATTGCAAACAAGCGAATTATGCATACACGCATCGCAAACATGATGCGCGAATTAAATACGCTTATCTATGCTGGAAGTCAGGATAGTATTTTGCTGGTGTGCGGGCCAACTGGCGTCGGAAAAAGTACTCTTTCCACATACATGGTCGAGGATGCCCTTAAAAAGGATTCTGCCAAAATGAATAGTGATGCAGGACTGATATCAGCGATATACGTCCAGGCCCCATCGTCTGGTGAAAATGAATTTTCCTGGCGCTTACTCTACCAACGCATTCTGCAGCAATTAGAGAGCGGCTTGGAAATGCCAAAAGTAGCGTACGGTATTGATGCAATCACGGGACGGATGGTGCGTCCCCGTGGTGCCACTGGTAACAGCCTAGCAGGACTCCGCACAGCCGTAGAGCAAGGATTACGAGCACGGCAAACTCGCTTTCTGGTTATTGATGAAGCTGCGCACATCATTCGTCAAACCAGTAACAATCGGCTTGGCATTCAACTCGATACATTGAAATCGTTGGCAAATGAATGCGGTACTCAAATCGTGCTTGTTGGCTCTTATGACCTTTACCAGTTGGTGTCACTATCGGCTCAAATTGCGAGACGAACTCACGTACTTCATTTCGAACGATATCGTCAGGACCATGATTCGGATGTGCGGGCATTTCAAGCATGCGTTCAAAATTTCCAGAACACTTTGCCGGAGTTATGGGGAGAGGAACTCATGCAATACGTCAAAGCACTGCATGAGAATACACTGGGCTGCATTGGCACATTGAACACCGTTCTGACCCGTGCCGCAAAACTGGCACAAGAAAATGGGAAGTGGTCAGTCGATGCATTACGTCGAGCATTGCTGACAGAAAAACAGCGCGAAGCAATTCTGGAGGAAATCCTTGATGGTGAAGCGGCTATCAATCCCGCACTGACACGCACAATGCCCACATCGGGAACTCGTACCCGTCGCCATTCGGAGCGAAACGTAGCATGAGCCGATTGACGATGAATCCACGGTCAGCTTTACATGCATTAAAACCTTATGGCCAAGGTACAGTTGAAGTCGAAAGTTTGTTGAGCTACTTCTGCAGATTAGCGGTGTCACACAGTGTTTCGACACTCACCTTGTCCCGCTCTATTGCCCAACGTTTTAGTCGCGAAATTTCTCCCGATTACGATTGGCATGAACGGAAAATTTCCGGTTGTGGGGACTCGGCATTGACATGGTCAGCGGCCTTATCGGCACTGACGTCTGTTGAAGGACTTGACCGTCTGACTTTTTTGCCTTGGAGTGAGGCTATTGCGCAAAACGGATTATCACTTGTAAGCAAAGGACAATTTTGTCCTGACTGCTTAGCAGACGATGTTACTCACGGTCGCACCCCATATTTTAGATTGGCATGGGAATCAGCCGAAGTAAGCGTATGTACAAAACATGGGAATCGTCTTTCACAGCGGTGTTCTTGCTGCCAAAGGGAGAATATTCGGCACTCTGCTGCCTACGTCGTGCCGGGCTGGTGCACACATTGCGGTGAATTTCTTGGACAAAAACCAGAGCTCGTAACCACGGAAGCCATAGATGCTGCAGCCTTGTGGAAAGCTAGACAGGTCGGAGAACTATTGGCATTTCAATTTACATTGAACGATGTACCAAGGCGGAGCGACATGCTCCTCTGCATTAAGGAGCTCATCACTGAAATGGACGGCGGGCAAAGCTCCGCTTTTGCTCGTCGCATCGGGATTGCGAAAAGCACTATCCATCATTGGTTTAAAGATAATGGAACGCCAACACTTTCGGTGACTTTGAAGATTGCAGCCCACTGCGGTGTTGGTCTTACAGACTTATTGACGGGCAATCTGAATAAATGGACAGCGCCGACAATAGAGCGCCAACAAGTGTTATTGCTGCAACACCCAACAGCGGCTTGGCATCCAACACCACGCACAATTGATTGGAATGAGATTGAAAAACAACTTCAAACCTTCCTATTATTACCGACGCCCATTAGTGTTTTAGAGGCAGCACGCCGTTTAAATCTGGAAGCGCGACAACTCTATTTACGAGCAAATCGTACAACACGCCAGTTGGGAGAGCGTTGGAAGACCTATTTAAGTCGGCGCTATGCAGCGACTGTAGTTCGAGCTTGGCCGTATTTGGAAAGCGCTTGCCGGGAAATATGGTCAGAAGGCAAAACCGTAACGCGTCGGGAAATTGTGGCACGCGTACCCGCTGATATTCTTTCACCGGTTGCACATCTGCTTGATGTACTGAAAGAGGTGCAAACACATTTACATAATGTCGGATGTATAGAAACTGCAATACCGGCTACCAGTGCTTAATCTCGACGTCTTATTCAGAGCACATTACTCTACTTCTGCAATATAAAATCAAATTACCTACTCCTGATTTTTAAGTCGAGGAAACGCTCTCGCTTTAAAAAACCGGCCCTTAGCGGCCGGTTTTTTTATATCTGCTCACTTATGTGCTGACAAATCGAGACGGCTTATCACAGATTCGCAATAAAGCAAAATGTGGCCCATCGAGAAATAAAGCATAAAGTGTCCAAGTGGCCAAGTTATGCTTAACGGGACACGTGCAGAACTCAGAACTGACAAGAAGATGGCGGAAGCGGTGAGATTCGAACTCACGGACGGGTATTAGCCGTCGACGGTTTTCAAGACCGCTGCCTTAAACCACTCAGCCACACTTCCTTCTGGAATATTGAATGGGACAACAAGATGCCGGTGAAGCTGCTTGCGGGAGATTGCAAGCACCAGCGTATCGCCATATTCCGAAGACGCGAATTATACCGAACTCGGCCACAATTGCCGAGTCCTTCTTGTAATTAAGCGACAGGTAAAAACATCTGCTGCAAATCGTTAAGGAAACGCTGTCCCAGCGCCGTTGGCTTCAAGGTCTTGTGATCGCGGTACAACAATCCTTTGGATTCAGCATTGTTCAGCGATCGCTCAATGGTATTGAGCGCCAGACCAGTCCGCTCGGCAAAGAGGTTGACGTCAATACCATCTGTCAATCGCATCGCATTGAGCATGAACTCGAATGCCAGCTCATCGCGCTCAACCTCGATTTCTTCCTGCACCGGATTACCACGTTGCATGTGTTCCAGATAAGACTTGGGCTGCTTGTAGCGCGCCTGACGAATGACGCGATGCGGAAACGACAGCTTGGAATGCGCACCAGCGCCAATACCCAGATAATCGCCGAACTGCCAGTAGTTGAGATTGTGCTTGGCCTGACGGGTTGGCTGCGCATACGCCGAAACTTCGTAGTGACCATAGCCGGCCGTCAGCGTTTCCTGCGCGATCATGTCCTGCATGTCCGCACTCGCGTCGTCATCCGGCACCGCCGGAGGATATTTGGCAAAGACGGTATTCGGCTCCATCGTCAGGTGATACAGGGACAAATGTGGCGGCGCACATTCGATAGCTGTGCGGATATCTTGATGGGCCTGTTCCAGCGTTTGCGACGGCAAGGCGTACATCAGATCAAGATTGAAGTTATCAAAGTTCCGGTGCGCAATCTCTACCGCTCGTCGCGCCTCATCACCATCATGGATGCGACCCAAGGCATGCAAATGCGAGGTGTTGAAACTCTGAATGCCAATTGAAAGACGATTAACACCACTGCCGCGATACGACTTGAATTTCTCCGCTTCGAACGTTCCCGGATTCGCTTCCATCGTCACTTCGATACTCGGATCGAATGGCATCAGCGTACGGATATCGGATAGCAGGCGATCCAGTCCGGCAGCGGACAACAAGCTCGGTGTACCGCCACCGATGAAGATCGTGTGCAGCTTACGGCCCCAGATCAGCGGCAATGCCGTTTCCAGATCGGTACGCAATGCCGCGAGGTAGATATCCTCTGGGATATCGCCATTGGCCTCATGCGAATTGAAATCGCAGTACGGGCATTTTTTGACGCACCAGGGAATGTGCACGTAAAGCGAAAGTGGTGGCAAGGCGGACAGATTCAGCGCGCCCGATTTCAGATATGCGGTGGCAACGCGAGCAGGCTCGGCGTAATCAATCCGCCCTGAAAAATCGGAACGATCTGCAGCAACCGGTTTGATCGGGATCATCGTAATTTCTCGATCAGAGTTCGCAATGCCTGACCACGATGCGACAGACGATTTTTTTCTTCTGCCGTCAGTTCCGCTGCGGTCTTTTGCAACGCGGGGATCCAGAAATGCGGATCGTAGCCAAAGCCACCTTCACCACGCGCTTGTTCGATCATTTCACCATCCCAACGGCCGTCGGCAATCACTGGCTGCGGATCATCCGCATGCCGCACGAATACCAGCACGCAATAGTAGTACGCCGACCTGTCTGCATGGGCCGCCAGATCAGCCAGCATCTTCTGATTGTTGCGCTGATCCGATTTTGGCTCGCCGGCGTAGCGAGCGGAATAGACGCCTGGCGCACCACCCAGCGCATTGACACAGACACCGGAGTCATCTGCCAGAGCCGGCAAGCCGGTCAGACGCGATGCGTGCCGAGCCTTGGCGATCGCGTTTTCGACAAACGTGGCAAAAGGCTCTTCCGCCTCCGGCACGCCGAATTCGCCTTGTGTATGCACCTGATAATCGAGCTGCGCCAGCAAGGCACCAAATTCCTTGAGTTTGCCAGCGTTATTCGATGCGAGAACGAGAGATTGGGGCATGACGATCTGAAATAAATATCATGGGCTGCGCTGCGGCATAAAAAGAAAACTGCCGACAGACATCATCAGGATGCATGTCGGCAAGCAGACCGCTCGTATCAGCCAACGTTGAAACGTGATTGAAAACGCTATTTTACGCAGCAATCGCCAATGCCTGTTTTTGCATCACGATCAGATCGCGGATGCCGTTTTGTGCCAGATCCAGCAATTGATTCATGGTGTTGCGATCAAAGGCTGCCCCTTCAGCCGTACCCTGCACTTCAATAAAGTGGCCTGCATCGGTCATGACGATATTCATGTCGGTATCGCAATCCGAATCTTCTGCGTAATCCAGATCCAGCACCGGCTGACCGTGATATACGCCGACAGAAATCGCCGCGACAAAATGCTTGAGCGGCACAGCAGGAATCACGCCTTGTGCCACCAGTTTGCTAAATGCATCATAGGCGGCAACCATGGTGCCGGTAATCGCTGCAGTACGCGTACCGCCATCTGCCTGAATCACGTCGCAATCCAGATGCAGCGTACGTTCGCCAAAGGCTTCCAGATCGAAGGCAGCGCGCAGCGAACGGCCAATCAGGCGTTGAATTTCCTGCGTGCGCCCGGACTGCTTGCCACGTGCGGCTTCACGATCCATGCGCGTATGCGTCGAACGGGG
Organism: Oxalicibacterium faecigallinarum; assembly: GCF_014635705.1. Taxonomy (GTDB): domain Bacteria; phylum Pseudomonadota; class Gammaproteobacteria; order Burkholderiales; family Burkholderiaceae_D; genus Oxalicibacterium; species Oxalicibacterium faecigallinarum. The sequence goes on from NZ_BMDI01000001.1 coordinate 1,061,861, forward strand.
CAGCATGCCGTATTCCGCGGTCAGCCAGCCTTGACCTTTACCCTTGAGGAAGCCCGGCACACGATCTTCAATGCTGGCGGTGCAAATGACTTTGGTATCACCGCATTCGATCAATACCGAGCCTTCGGCGTGCTTGGTGTAATTGCGAGTAAGTTTGATGGCGCGCAGCGCATCAGCGGCGCGACCGCTTGGACGATTTTCAAACGACATGAAGAGTTATTTCCCGGAAGTGATTTTTGAAGACTTGTCGATGGCATTGCGAATTTCTTCGATTGCCTTTTCGATCTCGGCATCATTGTACGTGTCTGTCGGCTCGGAATCGACATGACGTGGTGCCTGAATGGTGGTTGTCACGCTGCCGACCGGCAATGTATTGGTCGTAATCGTGCTATTGCCCTCCAATGCATCGGTGCTTTCCCACATCATGGCCAGTGCCGTGACGTTGTCGCTATGCTTGCCGGCGATATTCACCGCCGTCGAGAGCAACTCCGGGACAGCACGCACGATCGTCGTATTTTGCAGACGGTGCGCCAGTTCATGATCCGGCAACATCGACCACAATCCATCGGAGCACAGCAGCATCAGATCGCCCGCCTGCAAACTCACGCGACGAGAGAGCTCGACAATCGGCATGTTGGGCGCACCCAGACAGTTGAAAAGCTTGTTGCGATCCGGATGCGTATCGCGTTCGGAAGGATCGACCTTGCCTTGAGCAATCAGCGTTTCAATACGGGAATGATCGCGCGTACGCGCCAGAATCTGGCCATTACGCATCCAGTAAAGACGCGAATCGCCACAGTGCGCCCAGATCGCACTATTGTGTTGAATCAGGGCTGCGACGATCGTGGTGCGTGGTGTCTCCGGCAGATTATTGATGGCGCGATAACGATGAATTTCGCGATGCGCGGCAAGAAAACTGTCTTCCAGAAAGCGTTCCGGCTTCTTGACGTACGGCTTGGCATTTTCCTGAAACAGCGACGCTATTGTCTGCATCGCAATCTGCGCTGCCATCTCGCCCATCAGATGCCCACCCATGCCATCGGCAACCAGCAGCAACAGCGCATCGCGCGTGAAGCTGTAGCCCATGCGATCCTGATTGATCTTGCGACCGCCGATCTGGCTTTCTTGATAAACGGAGAAACGCATAGGCTGGTTAGATGGCTATCTGACTTAATGAATCAACGATGATGAAAACTAGCGTGTATTTTCCTGAATTGTCGTATCGCTATTGTAGGAACGCTTGCCGAATCCGCCGAACAGACCTTTGAGCTTGCTGGTCACTTGCTGCAATCCCTGCGGCTGCGGCTTGACCTCCGACACGGGCTCGCGCAAAGCCTTCTGCAAGGCAAACACACTTTGCGGACGCTTCAACGGATCAACCATCAACGCCCAGCGAATCACGTTGATCAGATCAGTGGAATACACCCCCTCCAGTCGATTGAAGTGACCATCCATCTTGTCATTCAAACGACGTTGATCTGCCGGCTGCGGCGGCGCACCGACCATGCATGCAAACATCGAAGCGCCAATACTGTATATGTCGGTCCACGGTCCCAGATTGCCATTCTTCACATACAGTTCCGGTGCAGCAAAACCCGGTGTGTACATCGGATACAGCTTCGGCATGTCTGCCGTCAGTGTCTGACGAGCCGCACCGAAATCCAGCAGGATCGGCGTCCCGTCCACGCGCAAGTAAATGTTGGCCGGCTTGAGATCCAGATGCAGCAATTTGTTGGTATGCACCTCGCGCAAACCGTTCATGACATGACTGAACATCTTGCGGATAAAGCGTTCGGATACCAGCGGCTTGTCGCCCTTTTCGCGACGACGCAGGATGTGATCCTGCAACGAGCGTCCCGACTCGTATCCCATGACCATGTAGACGGTTTCATTGGCACGAAAAAAATTCGTGACGCTCACGACATTGGGATGGGCGATACGCGCCAATGCCCTGCCTTCTTCAAAAAAGCATTTGAGGCCGATGCGAAAAACAGGAAGATTTTCAGGCGAAATGGCCGGTACCAGTTCGCCCGGCTGACGCAAGGCCAGAGAACTGGGCAGATACTCCTTGATAGCGACCGCATTGCCATCTTCGTCGTACGCCAGATACACGATACTGAACCCGCCAGAAGCAATCTTCTTTACAATGCGATATCCAGCGATTTCCAGTCCATCCGGCAAAGGAGCATTGTTTTGCGCAGCCATGTCGTTCTAACGTTGTCGGTACTGAGGTTGGCGCGAAGCGCGGCGTATTGTGATGGGATGACCAATCGGTATGCCGTCAACGCCTGCGCAACGACATACGTTGAAGATTGTGTGGACAAATCGCCGCTTTGTAAAGAAAAACAAAGGACATCATTTTGACAATCAGCAGTATGACCGGCTATGCCGTCACCACGCACGAAACCAGCAACGGCACCCTGACCATCGAGCTGAAAAGCGTCAATTCCCGCTTTCTCGACCTGCAATTCCGCATTAATGACGATCTGCGCGCGCTGGAACCTGCGTTGCGCGAAGCCATCATGGCCCGCATCACCCGAGGCAAAGTCGAATGCCGAGTCAGTTTTGGTCGCAAAGTTGTGGCATCTGCAACACAAGCGCTAAACACCACCGTTCTCAATTCATTATCAACTCTGCAAGCTGGCGTACTCCAAGTCTTCAGCAATGCGCAACCGTTATCGGTCAACGAACTGCTGCGCTGGCCGGGCGTCATTGAAGAATCGGAAATCAGTCAGGACACGTTGCAGGCTGAAGTTGCCACTGCCATGCAAACTACGATGCAAGCCTTTGTAGAAAGCCGCGCACGCGAAGGCAATGCCCTGCAAACCATGCTGCTGTCGCGCGTGGACGACATGGAAGCGATCGTGACGCGTATTACACCGCTGATCCCGCAAGTCGTCGCACAATTTCAGCAAAAAGCGACCGAACGCATGCAGGAGGCGCTTGGACTGGCACAGAAATCTGCGGAAGGCGGCACAAGTGTGGTGAGTCGCGACGAAGCACTGGATCGCATACGTCAGGAAGTCACGCTGTACGGTATTCGCATCGATGTTGCCGAAGAGCTTTCACGTCTGGGCGCACATCTGGCCGAAACGCGCGCCATTCTCAAAAAAGGTGGGCAGGTCGGCAAGCGCCTGGATTTCATGATGCAGGAACTCAATCGTGAAGCCAACACGGTTGGCTCCAAGGCGGCAGTCAAGGAGCTGTCGGATGCCTCGATGGCGATGAAACTACTGATCGAACAAATGCGCGAACAAGTGCAAAATCTGGAATAAGCGCTCACCGCTTCAGACGATAAACTTACTCACACCCTTCTCTATCCGTATGCAGACGTTTGACCATACTCCCTCCTCCGGCAGCCTGTTTCTGGTTGTCGCACCATCCGGCGCCGGCAAATCCAGTCTGGTCAATGCCTTGCTGCAACAGCAACCAGCCATCAAGCTGTCGATTTCGTACACGACGCGTCAGCCTCGCCCCGGCGAAGAAAACGGTCGCGAATACTTTTTCACCGATGTGGAAGATTTTTTAACGCGTCGCGATGCAGGTGAGTTTCTCGAATGGGCCGAAGTTTTTGGCAATTACTACGGTACGTCACGCATCCAGATTGCCGATCAGATGGCTGCCGGCACGGATGTTTTGCTCGAAATCGACTGGCAAGGCGCGCAACAGATCAAGAAACAGTTTCCGCATGCCGTCGGCATTTTCATCCTGCCGCCTTCCATCGATGTATTAGAAGAACGTTTGAAGAAACGCGGGCAGGATGAACCGCATGTGATCACGCGCCGTTTGCTTGCTGCAGGGGGTGAAATCGCCCACGCTTCAGAGTTCGAATATGTTATTATCAATCAAGAGTTTACAGTCGCATTATCCGAGTTGAGCGCGATCGTAAAAGCCACCCGTTGCCGGTTCGCGCAACAATCAACACGAAACGCTTCGCTGTTTGCCCAACTAGGCATTCACGCCAATTTAAGCTGACGCATTTTTAGGAGTTCATCATGGCCCGTATCACTATTGAAGATTGCCTGAAGCAAGTACCAAACCGCTTTCAACTGACGCTCGCTGCGACCTATCGCGCACGTCAGCTGCTGCAAGGACACACCCCAAAAGTCGATGCAAAGGACAAGCCAACCGTTTTGGCCCTGCGCGAGATCGCTGCTGGTCAAGTCGGCATTGAAATGCTGAAAAAAGTCCCTAGCTGATTGGTAAACCAAACTCCAATCCAAGGCGTTAAGCGATCGGTATGAGCCTGACACAAACAGATTCGACACTTCCTATCGCACCCAGCAACCGGGCGGCGTCAGATCGCTCGGGTTCGCAAAACGCCACGACCACGCCAGTGGTACCCGGTGTTGCCTCCGTGACGCACCTGACCAACCGGCTGGCTGAGTATCTGACACCGTCAGAGCTCAAGAAAATCAAGGAAGCCTATCGCTTTTCAGATGAAGCGCATCTGGGTCAGATGCGCATGTCTGGCGAGCCTTATATTTCGCATCCGATTGCAGTCGCCGAAATCTGCGCCGACTGGAAGCTCGATGCACAGGCAATCATGGCCGCCCTGCTGCATGACGTCATGGAAGATCAGGATGTCCGCAAGGATGAACTGATCGAACGCTTTGGCGCGCCGGTTGCCAATATCGTGGATGGCCTCTCCAAGCTGGAGAAACTGGAATTCCAGAGCCAGGTAGAAGCGCAGGCCGAAAACTTCCGCAAGATGCTGCTGGCCATGGCGCGCGATGTGCGCGTCATCCTGATCAAGCTGGCCGACCGCCTGCACAATATGCGCACGCTTGGTTCGATGGCTCCCGCCAAGAAACGCCGCATTGCGCGCGAGACGATGGAAGTCTATGTGCCGATTGCGCATCGCCTCGGCCTCAATAACATCTATCGCGAACTGCAGGATCTGGCGTTCTCGCACTTGTATCCGATGCGCTATCGCGTGCTCGGCAAGGCGGTCAAAGCTGCGCGTGGTAATCGCCGTGAAGTGGTCAGCAAGATTCTGGAATCGGTCAGTTCGACACTTGAAGCGACCGGCATTCCGGTGCAGGTGTATGGTCGTGAAAAAACGCTGTATGGCATTTACACCAAGATGGCCAGCAAGCATCTGTCGTTCTCGCAGGTTCTGGATGTCTACGGCTTTCGTATCGTCGTCGACAGCTTTGCCAATTGCTACGTTGCGCTTGGCACTTTGCATGCCTTGTTCAAACCCATGCCGGGCAAGTTCAAGGACTATATTGCGATTCCCAAGCTGAACGGCTATCAGTCGCTGCACACCACGCTGATCGGTCCCTACGGAACCCCGGTAGAGTTCCAGATCCGTACACAGGAAATGCATCGTGTCGCCGAATCCGGCGTAGCCGCTCACTGGCTGTACAAGGAAGACGACGAAAACAATCTGTCGGATCTGCAGCAACGTACGCATGCATGGTTGCAATCTCTGCTCGATATTCAAAAGCAAACTGGTGACTCGGCGGAGTTTCTGGAGCACGTCAAGGTCGACCTGTTTCCGGATTCGGTTTATGTCTTCACACCAAAGTCAAAGATCATCGCGTTGCCCCGCGGCGCAACGGCTCTCGACTTTGCCTACACAATTCACACCGACGTTGGTGATCAGACTATTGCGGTCAAGATCAATCTCGAACAGGTTCCGCTGCGCACCGAATTGCGTAACGGCGATATCGTCGAAATCATCACGGCACCGACGTCACGGCCTAACCCGAACTGGCTCAGCTTTGTGCGCACGGGTAAGGCACGTTCCGCAATTCGTCATCACTTGCGCACGATCAATCTGACCGAGTCCATCGAACTTGGTCGTCGTCTGCTGGCCCAAGCTTTGACGACCTTGAACTTGCCGCCCGATGTCGAGCCAGCCTTGGCAGAACGTTTGCTCAATGAGTCCAGTGCCAAGTCGCTGGAAGATCTGTACGCTGACATCGGCGTGGGCAAACGCATGGCAGCGCTGGTCGCGCGCCATATCCTGAGTCTGGTCGAACACGATACGCCTGTCATGCATCCTGATGTGGACAGCCATGGCGAACTGGTACCGAAGAAGATCGATCCGGTCATCATCTACGGCAGCGAAGGCATTTCGGTACAACTCGCTTCGTGCTGTACACCGATCCCCGGTGACGACATCATTGCGCAAATGAAACGCGATCAGGGTCTTGTGGTACATGCGCTTGACTGCAACGTCGCCCGTCGTCAGCGCAGCAAGGAACCTGATCGCTGGATTGATGTGGTGTGGGGTGCAGATATCGAACGCCGCTTCGATTGCCGCATCACCCTGCTTGCGCGTAACGAAAAAGGCATTCTGGCACGCGTCGCGGCAGAGATCGGTGAATCCGATGCCAATATCACGCATGTTGGCATGGATGAAGATAAGGACAATCTGATGACCCAACTGCATTTTACGGTGCAGGTAGAAGATCGCGTGCATCTGGCGCGACTGATGCGAAACTTACGCGGCATCAGTGGCGTCACCCGACTCCTCAGAGAAAAAGGCTGATCAACCGATCAGCCTTTTTTCTTTCCAGTTACATTCTCTCAATTCGGTTCCGGATAACGGACTTCCAGAACAATCAGTTCTTCCAGCCCGCCAGGTGTGCGTAGCATGACGGCGTCCCCCTCACGCGCCTTGGTCAGTGCGCGCGCCACCGGCGATACCCAGCTAATCTTGCCGTTCAACGGATCGAGCTCATCAATGCCGAGGATGGTCACTGTATGCTCTTCTCCAGACTGCGTTTCATAACGCACAGTAGCACCAAAAAAAATCTGGTCGCTACCATGATGAATGGAAGGATCGACCACTTCGGCCAGATCAAGGCGCTTGGTCAGAAAACGGATACGACTGTCAATTTGGCGCAAGCGTCGCTTGCCATAAAGATAGTCACCATTCTCGGAACGATCACCGTTAGATGCCGCCCATGACACGACCTGCACGACTTCCGGCCGCTCGACATCAATCAGATTGAGCAACTCGGCTTTCATGCGCAAGTGCCCTTCCGGCGTCATGTAATTTTTTGATCCTGGAGGAATGGGTGGTGCGCCGAAATTCTCTTCGTCGTCGGCGTCTTGGGGATTGTTGGCAGTCTGATTCATGCGCGTATTGTAGCGCGCATGAATCTTTCAGACTGTCTCAGATCCCGCGTGAAATGCTATTGCTCCAGTCGAAGGCACGCAATTGCAACGCATACAGATCCTCGATGGATAAATCGAGTTTGTTCATCGTTGGCAGCAACATGGCACCGGTTTGTTCAAGGCGCTCGATGTACTCTACCAGTTTCAGTAAATCACCATAGAACCCTTTGCGATGCAGCAGCGCATCACGCACCTCATCGACGACGGGCACTTGCACCAGAATCTGCTCCATCGACTGGCCAAGCAAGGTATCCATCAGCGACATCACACCCACCGTGAATGCCTTGTCGGCCATACAACGCTCGCCCGGATGCAGTTGCTCGGCAATCAGTTCAAGCAATTTGCCACGCGTCGTGGCGAGCTGGAGCAGCGGTGACGAAAAATGCCCGCCCTTGCCATGTTCGGCGTACATCAGAATCTGCAGCCAGCGCTTCAACTGTCGACGTCCCAGCACGGCAAGCGCTTGTCCCAGCGATTCGATACGCGTAGTCACACCAAGACCCGGAGTATTTGCCAGACGAAGCAGATTCATCGACAGAGACGCTTCCTTTTTGACGGTTTGCTCGATATCAAAAGTATCGGCGTCACTATCAATCAGGGCCATCAAACTCAAGATGACGAGTTGGGATGGCGCAAGCTTTTTGCCGGACAACACGACTGGCCGCGCAAAATAATAGCCCTGGAAGTAATCGAAACCGATCTCCAGACAAGCATGAAACTGCTCGACCGTCTCCACCTTTTCTGCCAACAGGAGTTTTTTGCGTACCTTGAAATAAGATGCCAGGCTGCTGAGTGCAGTCTTGTCCATACCCGTGATGTCGATCTTGACGATTTTCACGAAGGGCAGCAAAGGCTGCAAAGCCGCATCCTGGCAAACGACATCATCCAGAGCAAATACAAAACCCTGCTCCGATAGCTCTGCGACACGCGCCACCAGAGCGGGTGTAACCTTTACCGTTTCAAGGATTTCCAGAACGACTTTATCGCTCGGCAGAAAATTGACGAAATCGCAGTCAAGTACCGCCGCGTCAACATTAAAGAAGCCGAGTGATCCGCCGATCACATTGCCGATGCCCAGTTCGGAGGCATGCGCAATCACGGAAGCGGTGGCCGACAGATCATCCACGACATCCGCAGGCCCGGTACGGGCGCGTCGGAACAGTAATTCGTAGGCAATCACGTCTTCGTGATGATTCAGGATAGGTTGTCGGGCAAGGAAGAACTCCTTGACCCGCGGATAATCATCCGGTTGTTCGACGAGATCGGTGATCATGAGATGAGACTCTTTCTTTACAGTAGCAAAACGCGGCGATCAGCCAATCCTGACTTCCTTTTCAACTACATACCGTCAACCTACTCATATCACGGTCCCTACATGAAGGAATTTTTACCTGACTGTCGAGAGCCAGCCATCCCATAAACAGGGTATGGATAAACCTTCTTCATTATTCTGCTGGCATTCCTTAAAGGCAAGTGTAAATTTTGGTTAAATTACCAAGATTTGTGCGCTACCCGACGCAACAAGACAACTTAATGCGTCTTGCGTTTTTGCTTACCGGCCACGCCATCCGCTTTTCCTGTTTCGATCACGAATGTGGCCCCGCTATCCTGCCCCAGCACCGATACCAGATAAGGCATCACTTCGCGCAGCACCGGCTCCAATGTCCAAGGCGGGTTGTGAATGAACATACCACTGCTATGCAGGCCAAAACCATCCGGTGAAGGTGTGGATACCGTCAACGTCACGTTCAGCCAGCCATTGGATGGAATCTTCTTCAGCTTGTCCGGCATCTGGCGTGACTCCATGCGGTTAAGTGCGGGATACCAGACCGCATAAACGCCACTTGCAAATCGTTGCAGCCCATCCGTTACTGTATCGACTACGCTGCGGTAATCGCTTTTATCCTCATAGGGTGGATCAATCAGCACAATGCCGCGCCGGGATGGCGGTGGCAGCAAGGCCTTCAATCCCTGAAATCCATTGGCGCGCTCAATCATCACACGTTTACCACGCGTAGCCGGACGCTTGCCCTGCTCCGCTGCATGTGCTTCCAGCTTGCGGAAATTATCAGCCAGCAGTTTGCTGTCTGCGGGATGCAGCTCAAAAAAACGCAGGCGATCCTGCTCACGCAGAATATGTTCGGCACAGTACGGCGATCCCGGGTAGTAGCGCATTTTCCCGCTTGGATTGAGCGACTTGATCAGATCCACATAATCGGCAACAGCCGACGGCAAATCGGTACGCTCCCACAAGCGGGCAATCCCGGATTCATACTCGGCGTTCTTGCTCGCGTAATTACTGTCCAACGCATATACGCCCGCACCCGAATGCGTGTCAATGTACATGTACGCCGTATCTTTTTGATTGAGATAGTTCAGCAACTGGATCTGAACGAGATGCTTGAGCACATCGGCATGATTACCCGCATGAAAAGCGTGGCGATAACTCAGCATAGGAATAGGTCTTTGTGAAGAAAAATAAGAATCCTGCCTTACCGGCAGAAGAATAACCAGCATTCTATCAAGAGCCTCTGACAAAACAGCGCTCGTCAAGAAAGTTGTACGGATGCGTGATCCAGAAATGCGCACGAAAGGTGATCTTCTTAAAAACAAGGTGAGTTAGCGCACCGAATGCAACCTTCCCTTCGCGCATGATCAACACAACAATAACAGGAGACACATCATGCTGCCCCGATTACCACTTAGCCTTCTGACGATCACCGGTGCGCTGACCATCTTGCCAGCACTGGCGCAGGCCGATGTGGTCAAATGCAGTGCACCGGACGGCTCGTTGACCTATACCGACGGTCGTTGTTCCGGCGCCTTGATGGTGGGACGCATGCCCAGCAATCGCTCAAGCTTTGCACCACCGCCTGTCCACAGCACGCAGTGGGCAGAAAAGATCGCCCCGCGCCAAGTGCGCACCGATGTCGAATCGGTCAAATCTGCCTACGATGCCATCAAGATGCGCGAAAACGGAGCAAGAATGGCTGAATTTACAACGGACTAATGTCTTCTCATAAAAAAGCCGTGAGGCATGACTGCCACACGGCTCTTTTGCATTCAGCAAGTTCAGATCACTTTGTTGAACGTCAGCTCGCCGTGATCTGCATCGATACGAATACCATCTTTGGGACCGAATCGTCCTTCCAGAATCGCCTTGGATAACGGATTTTCGATCTGGTGCTGGATTGCACGCTTCAATGGACGTGCGCCATACACCGGATCAAAACCAGCTTCCGCGATCAGCTGTAACGCCGCGTCCGAGACCTCCAGCGACATATCCATACGCGCCAGACGCTGTTCCAAAGTGTGCAGCTGGATCTTGGCGATCGAACCGATGTTCTTGGCATCCAGTGCATGGAAGACCACAATCTCATCAATACGATTGATGAATTCAGGACGGAAATGGCCCTGCACTTCCGCCATAACAGCCATCTTCACCAACGCAGGATCACTCTCTTCCATTGACTGGATTTTGTGCGAACCAAGATTCGAGGTCATCACAATCACGGTGTTCTTGAAATCCACCGTGCGACCTTGTCCGTCCGTCATGCGACCATCGTCCAGCACCTGCAGCAGAACATTGAACACGTCTGGATGCGCCTTTTCAATCTCGTCCAGCAGGATCACGCTATATGGTTTGCGACGCACGGCTTCCGTCAAATAACCACCCTCTTCGTAACCCACATAACCCGGCGGCGCACCGATCAGACGGGCTACCGAATGCTTCTCCATGAACTCGCTCATGTCGATGCGAATCAGCGCCTCTTCGGTATCGAACAGGAAGGTTGCCAGCGCTTTACACAACTCGGTTTTGCCGACACCGGTCGGGCCAAGAAACATGAACGAGCCGTATGGACGATCCGGATCGCCCAGACCTGCACGTGAACGACGAATCGCATCCGACACGGCAACGATCGCTTCATGCTGCCCCACCACGCGATTGTGCAAGGCGTCTTCCATCTGCAGCAGCTTGTCGCGCTCACCCTGCATCATGCGCGACACGGGAATGCCGGTTGCACGCGAGACGACTTCCGCGATCTCTTCGGCGCCGACCTGTGTACGCACCAGTTGCCGACGCTCCGACGTGTCTTCACCGGTAATGGCATTCTTCAGTTGCGACTCCAAGTCTGGCAAGGTTTTGTATTGCAGTTCGGAAACCCGCTGCCAGTCGCTCTTGCGCTTGGCTTCATCCATCTGCAGACGCACTTTCTCGATCTCTTCCTTGATGTGCTTGCTGCCTTGCGCCGATGCTTTCTCTGCCTTCCAGATTTCTTCCAGATCGGCATATTCACGGCCCAGGCGTTCAATCTCATCCTCGATCAAGGCAAGACGACGTTGCGATGCTTCGTCCTTTTCCTTCTTGACGGCTTCGCGCTCGATCTTGAGCTGGATCAGACGACGATCAAGACGATCCATCACTTCCGGCTTGGAGTCGATTTCAATCTTGATCTTGGACGCTGCTTCATCGATCAGATCGATGGCCTTGTCAGGCAGGAAGCGATCGGTGATGTAACGATGCGAGAGCTCTGCCGCAGCCACGATGGCAGGATCGGTGATATCAACACCGTGATGCAGCTCATAACGCTCCTGCAAGCCACGCAGGATTGCAATCGTCGATTCGACAGTCGGCTCATCTACCAGAATTTTCTGGAAGCGCCGCTCCAGTGCAGCATCTTTCTCGATGTATTTGCGATATTCATCCAGCGTGGTCGCGCCGACGCAATGCAGTTCGCCACGTGCCAGCGCAGGCTTGAGCATATTGCCCGCATCCATTGCACCTTCGGACTTGCCGGCGCCAACCAGCGTGTGCATTTCATCGATGAATACGATCGATTGACCCGCATCCTCGGCAAGTTCCGTCAATACGGCTTTCAGACGCTCTTCAAATTCACCCCGATATTTGGCGCCGGCCAGCAATGACGCCAGATCGAGCGACAAAACGCGTTTGCCTTTCAGGCTTTCCGGTACTTCACCATTGACGATACGTTGCGCCAGACCTTCAACGATGGCTGTCTTGCCCACACCCGGCTCGCCAATCAGCACCGGATTATTCTTGGAGCGACGCTGCAATACCTGAATCGCGCGACGGATTTCGTCATCCCGACCAATGACCGGATCGAGCTTGCCATTGCGGGCACGCTCGGTCAGATCCAGTGTGTATTTTTTGAGCGCTTCGCGCTGACCTTCGCCATCGGCGGAATCCACCTTGTTATTGCCACGCACCGCCTTGATGGCCGCCTCCAGCGCTTTGCGTGTCAACCCGTTCTCGCGCACGATGCGACCGGCTTCGGACTTGTCTTCGGTCAGACCAAGCAACACCATTTCTGTCGCGATGAACTGATCCCCGTGTTTCTGTGCTTCCTTGTCTGCGACGTTGAGCAGCATGGCCAAATCGCGGCCAACCTGAACGTCGCCGCCGTTACCCGACACTTTGGGTAGCCGATCAAACGCGCTCTTAAGCGCATTGACCATGCCATTGATGTTGGCGCCCGCGCGCTGCAACAGCGAACGCGTACTGCTGTCATCCTGACTCAGAAGTGCCGTCAGGAGGTGGACAGGTTCGATATATTGATTATCATTGCCGACCGCATGACTTTGCGCGTCAGCCAGTGCTTCCTGCAGTTTGGTAGTGAGTTTGTCGAGTCGCATTGCAACTTCTCCGTTAGAAGATCAGTGATGCATGGAAAATAAGGCCACATACCCGCTTTTCAAGCAGGGACATTTAACAATTCACACGGCGAGGAAAGGCGCATGCCTGTCTTGCAATATAGCTTATGCAGACAGTGCTCGATAGGTGGCAAATCCTGCCATGCAGAACAGAATGGAACCCAGCAGATGCAGGAGAGTATGTCCGAGCGCCCAAAGATAGTCGCCGCGCTGCAGCAGCAAAACGGATTCGGCAGAGAACGAAGAAAAAGTGGTCAAACCACCAAGAAAACCGGTGATGGCAAACAGACGCCATTCGGAAGAAAGATCGGGCTGCGCCGCAAAGAACGCCACGGCTATGCCGACCATATAGCCGCCCCCCAGATTGGCCAGCAAGGTCCCTAGAGGGACATGCGGCGTGAGTGCATTCAGAAAGACAGACAGGCCCCAGCGCAACCAGGCGCCCAGTGCTGCGCCAATGCCGACTGCGAGCCAGCCCATTATTTTTCCACGCCTTGCAAGGCCGCATCGATATGCCACTTCTTCAGTGCCACATCATCGGTTACACGCGCATCGACCCAGCGCGCGCCTTCCGGGGTCTGTTCCTTCTTCCAGAAAGGCGCGTCTGTCTTCAGATAATCGATGATGAACTCGCACGCCTCGAACGCTTCGCCGCGATGTGCCGAGGTTACGGCAACCAGTACGATCTGATCTTTCGGTAACAAGGGGCCGACACGATGGATCACCAGCGCATCGCCCAGTTGCCAGCGCTGCCTGGCCTGGTCGACGATATTCTGCAGCGCTTTTTCCGTCATGCCCGGATAATGTTCGAGCTCCATCTCGGCAACCGCACTTCCATCGTTGATGTCACGCACCGTACCGATGAAAGTGACGACCGCGCCGATTTGCGGACTCTCTGCACGCAAGGCAGCGACTTCCGCGCTGACATCGAAATCCTCGGTTTGGACGCGAACTGGCATTCCGACTACTCCGTTTGAAAATCAGCCGCCGGTAACCGGTGGAAAGAAGGCAACCTCGCCGCCATCCTTGACCTGTGTGTCGGCATCGGTCATTTGCTGGTCGTAAGCCATACGCAAGGAGCGATTCTCACCCAAAGCCTCGGCCCACACACCGCCACGCTCACGTAGCAGCACACGCACAGCACCAACCGTGTTCACACTATCAGGAATGTCGAGTGACTCCTGCGATACGCCCAGCGCTTCGCGCACACTGGCAAAAAAACGTAACTGGATCTTCATGCTTACGCCATCAAATCACGAAAAGAAATAAAACGCACTGTATCGCCGCGTGCAATCGTCTTGCCCGGCGGATTATCGATCAGTCCATCGCCCCAGACAGTTGAGGTCAATACACCGGAACTCTGATTGGGAAAAAGATCCAGCCCACCTGCAGCGTTGATTTTCGCACGCAGGAATTCATTACGACGATCCGCTTTCGGCCAGTCAAAATCGGCACGCATCTGGTAAGACGACACGCCGACATCCTGCACACCTTGCAATCGCAAAATGAAGGGCCGGACAAACAATAAAAAGGTCACAAAGCTCGAGACCGGATTACCGGGCAAGCCAAGGAAAAATGCCGTATCCTGGCTGCCAGTATGATTTACTTCGCCAAAGGCCAACGGCTTGCCCGGCTTGAGCGCAATCTGCCACATGTTCAAACGGCCCTCGGCTTCGACTGCCGGCTTGACGTGATCCTCTTCACCGACCGATACACCGCCGGAGGTAATGATCAGATCATGTTCCTCCGATGCACGACGCAAGGTATCGCGTGTTGCCGTCAAGGTATCCGGCACGATGCCGAAATCCGTTACTTCGCACCCCAGACCTTGCAACAAGCCACGCAAGGCAAATCGATTGGAGTTGTAGATTGCGCCCGGCTTCAACTGCTCACCCGGCATCGTCAACTCATCGCCGGTAAAGAACACGGCCACGCGCAATTTGCGCACAACCTCCAGCGTTGCCAAACCGACAGAAGCAGCCAATCCCAGCTCTTGCGCACGCAGGCGCTGCCCGGCTTTCAGAATTTCACTACCAGAGCGAATATCCTCGCCCGCACGTCGAATCCACTCGCCAACCTGCGGTACATGACGCACGGTGACGTAATCGCCGTCATCCCGCTTTTCCGCTTCGCAGACTTCCTGCATCACCACCGCATCCGCCCCAGACGGGATCATCGCACCGGTAAAAATACGCGCGACAGTCTGTGCCTCTAACGGCTGTCCGACATGGCCCGCCGGAATACGCTGGCTCACACGCAGGGTCGCACTACCACTTGCACAGTCAGCAGCACGCACCGCATAGCCATCCATCTGCGTATTGTCGGCTGGCGGTACATTGATTTGCGACGTTTGCGCACACGCAAGAATGCGGCCATTCGCATCCATGGTTGCCAGCGTTTCCGTCCCGATGATCGGACGCGCAGCCGTCAACAAGATCTCCAGTGCCTCGGCAACGCTCAACATGGGCTTGGGTGCGTTCATACCGGTATGGATCGCTCTGGATTACAGACCGGTATGGGCCGCGATGAAGGCCTTCATCTTGTCGATGTCGGTCGTCATCACTTCAAAACGCTGCGGCAAGTCTTCGATGTTTTCAAAACCGGCTGGACGCTCGGCATCACGATCCAGCGCTTCACGAATCGTTTCGTTGAATTTTGCCGGCAAGGCGGTTTCCAGCACGATCATTGTCGTGCCCGGCGTCAGATGTTCGCGCGCGACCTTGACTCCATCCGCCGTGTGCGTATCGATCATCAGATCGTACTGTTTGTACAAATCGCGAATCGTGGCGACGCGATCAGCGTGCGACGACTTACCGGATACAAAACCAAACTGCGCAACCTTGGTAAATTCATCGCCATCGCTGCCCGGTTTTCCCGACAGATCGAAGCCGCCCTGCGTTTCCACTTTGTGGAACAAGGCGCGCACACGCTCGCCGTCGCGGCCAAGCAGATCGTAGACGAAGCGCTCAAAGTTGGATGCCTTGCTGATATCCATGCTTGGGCTGGTCGTGTGAAAGGTCTCCGCCGATTTGCGCACGCGATAGACACCGGTGCGGAAGAACTCGTCGAGCACATCGTTTTCATTCGTGGCCACGACCAGCTTATCGATCGGCAAGCCCATCATGCGCGCGATATGGCCGGCGCAGATGTTGCCGAAATTACCGGAAGGTACCGTGAACGACACTTTCTGTTCGTTGCTGGTCGTCGCGCTCAAGTAACCGCGGAAGTAATAGATCACCTGCGCAACAACACGCGCCCAGTTGATCGAATTGACCGTACCAATCTTCTGCTTTTGTTTGAAGGCGTGGTCATTGGACACGGCTTTGACCATATCCTGACAATCATCAAACACGCCTTCGACCGCCAGATTGAAAATATTCGGGTCCTGCAGGCTGAACATTTGCGCCGTCTGGAAAGCACTCATCTTCTTGTGCGGCGACAACATGAAAACGCGGATGCCTTTCTTGCCGCGCATTGCATATTCGGCCGCACTGCCGGTATCACCGGAGGTTGCGCCAAAGATGTTCAGTTCCGCATGCTGCTTGGCCAGCGTGTATTCGAACAAATTACCCAGCAACTGCATGGCCATATCCTTGAACGCCAGCGTCGGGCCATTGGACAATGCCTGCAGCATCAACTTGCTGCCATTTTTTTCTTCCACCAGCCGCAGCGGCGTAATACGAGCAGCATCTTCGCCTTTGCGTGCATTGCGGTATACATCTGCCGTATATGTTTTATGTGCGAGCGCATGCAGATCGGCATCCGGAATATCCGTCGCAAATTTTTTCAGGATCGCATAGGCAAGGTCGGCGTACGACAAGGTACGCCAGGTATCGAGCTCCTCGGAGGTGACCTGCGGATAAGAGGCCGGCAGATACAAGCCGCCGTCAGGAGCAAGGCCGCCAAGCAGAATCTGGGAAAAGGATTGATCGGCTGCAGTGCCGCGGGTCGAAATATATTGCATGTCGTAAAGGAAAGAAAACCGAAAACGGCACGTCGGCACAAGCCAGCCGTCGAGTAAACGTAGCGGAAAACCGCAAGCTCTCATTATACCTGCAGCATCGTCTTTGCCCTAGGAGGCTGATATGCCGAACTACAGTGTCGCGGCCCAACAGACAAGAAAAAAGGCGCCGCAGCGCCTTTTTATTCTCAGCATCACAAAGACTGATCAGCTCAAATGCTCCAGTCGCAACTTGGTTACCTTGCCGAGCACGGTAGGCAAGGCTTCGATCTTCTTGATTGCCGCTTCGACATTTTTCTCCTGTGTCTGATGCGTCAGGATAATGATGTCGGTCTGTGTTTCGCCCAGCGCCGGTTCTTTCTGCATCATGGCATCCACAGAAATCGTCGACTCAGCCAGAATACTGGTCACATTGGCAAGCACGCCCAGCTTGTCTGCGACATGCAAGCGCAGGTAATAACTGGTTGTCACTTCGGCGATCGGCAGAATCGGCAGATCCGACATCGAATGTGGCTGGAATGCCAGATGCGGCACACGATGCTCCGGCTGTGCATCTGCCAGACGCGCGATATCCACCAGATCGGCAATCACGGCAGACGCCGTCGGCTCCGAGCCAGCACCCTTGCCGTAATACAGCGTAGGGCCAACCGCATCGCCTTGCACGACGACTGCATTCATTGCACCTTCCACATTGGCGATCAGACGCTTGGACGGAATCAGCGTCGGATGCACGCGCAGTTCGATGCCTTGTTCCGTGCGCTTGGCAATGCCCAGCAGCTTGATGCGATAACCAAGCTGTTCTGCATAGCGAATATCCACTGCTTCCAGCTTCGTGATGCCTTCGATATGCGCCTTCTCAAACTGGACTGGAATACCAAATGCAATCGCAGACATCAGCGTCGCCTTGTGCGCGGCATCAACGCCTTCGATATCGAAAGTCGGATCAGCTTCGGCGTAGCCCAGACGTTGCGCCTCCTTGAGGACCGTGTCGAAATCCGAACCCTTGTCGCGCATCTCCGACAGGATAAAGTTGGTAGTGCCGTTGATGATGCCGGCAATCCACTCGATACGATTTGCAGTCAGGCCTTCACGCAAGGCCTTGATGATCGGAATACCACCGGCAACGGCCGCCTCATACGCGACCATCACACCTTTTGCCTGTGCCGCCTTGAAAATTTCATCGCCGTGCGTGGCCAGCAACGCCTTGTTAGCCGTCACGACGTGTTTGCCATTGGCGATCGCCTTCAGCACCAAATCCTTGGCAACGCCATAGCCACCGATCAGCTCGATCACGATATCGACATCGGGATGATTGACTACCAGATTGCCATCGCTCACGACTTCGCACTGCTCACCAACCAGTTGGCGTGCACGCTCTTCATTCAGATCCGCAACCATCACGATTTCGATTGCGCGACCGGCACGGCGTGCAATCTCTTCCTGATTGCGCTTGAGTACATTGAATGTGCCGGCACCCACGGTACCGATGCCCAGCAGGCCTACTTTGATGGATTTCATAAATCTCTGTCTAGATGGAATAAGGAGTCGAACGCACTGTCATCAGTCCATGACAGCCGATATTGCTGCAAACAACACTACGCAGCGATGCCAACGCGACGACGATAACCTTCAAGGAAATGCGCGATTCGACCAATTGCCACTGTCAGATCATCCGAATTGGGCAGGAAGACAACGCGGAAGTGATCCGTCGTCGGGCAATTGAAACCCGTGCCCTGCACGATCAACACGCTCTCTTCCGCCAGCAGTTGATAGGCGAAATCCTGATCATCCGCAATTGGATACATCTTCGGATCGAGACGCGGGAACATGTACAGCGCCGATTTTGGCTTGACACAAGTAACGCCAGGAATTTCCGTCAGCAGCTTGTGCGCGAGATCACGCTGGCGCAACAAGCGTCCGCCTGGCCCCACCAGATCATCGATGCTCTGGTAGCCGCCCAGTGCGGTCTGGATTGCGTACTGTCCTGGCGCATTGGCACACAGGCGCATCGACGCCAGCATGTTCAGGCCTTCGATGTAATCCTTGGCATGACGCTTCTCACCGGAGACGATCATCCAGCCAGCACGATAACCACACGCACGATAGTTTTTCGACAAACCATTGAAGGTGATGAACAGCACATCATCCGCCAGCGAGGCCATGGAGGTGTGTTTGGCACCGTCGTACAACACCTTGTCGTAAATTTCATCGGCAAAAATGATCAGCTGATGTTGACGTGCCAGTTCGACGATCTGTTGCAGCAACTCGACCGGGTACAGCGCGCCGGTCGGATTGTTGGGATTGATGACAACAATGGCGCGCGTGTTCGCATTGATCTTGCTCTTGATGTCATTGATGTCCGGAAACCAGTCCGCCTGTTCATCGCAGACATAATGCACGGGACGACCGCCCGACAGGCTGACCGCTGCCGTCCACAGCGGATAGTCTGGCGAAGGCACCAGTACTTCGTCACCACTGTTGAGCAACGCGTTCATGCTCATCACGATCAGTTCGGATGCGCCATTGCCCAAATAGATATCATCGATCGTCACACCCGCAATTTTCTTTTCTTGCGAGTACTGCATGATCGCCTTGCGTGGCGCAAACATTCCCTTGGAATCCGTGTAGCCGGACGCATTCGACATATTGCGAATCATGTCCTGCACGATCTCATCCGGCGCATCAAAACCGAAAGTCGCCAGATTGCCGATGTTCAACTTGATGATCTTGTGCCCTTCTTCCTCCATCTGGCGTGCTTTTTCCAGCACGGGGCCACGAATGTCATAGCAAACATCATCCAGTTTTTTCGATTTTTGAATCGGTCGCACAGCGGTGGTTCCTTGTGTTTGTCAAAGCAGCGAGTGCTTATGCGCGGCGGCGGCGAGACCTGTACGCCAGGGGAAGCGGGACGAGGTTCGGCGTCAGAAATGGCAATGCTTTACGGCATTGCAAAAGAGAGCCATTTTGCCGAAATCGCGTGATTTTATCAATCGATAAAGGCTGTTCCAAAGATGAAAACGTTACAATAGCCCTTTACATTTATCTGCCTGCGGCACCGATTACTCGCTCCCGAGTCGGTTGGTGTCCGATTGCCTGCCATGAAGCTTCACAGTACCTCCACCCAACAATATCAAACCGTGACGGCCTATGACGATGAGGGTGTCGAAATCAATCTCAAACGCTTCGATCATAGCCTGCTGTTGCTGCCAGAATCACCACCTGCCGCATGGGCAGTTCCTGCATTTGATGCGCTGACTGCCGACCACTTTGACGAAATCAGCGCCTTGCAACCCGATGTCGTGATTCTGGGAACCGGCGCCCGTCAACGCTTCGTTCATCCGCGCCTGATCACCAGTCTGTCAAAACGCCAGATTGGTGTCGAAAGCATGGATAGTCAGGCGGCTTGTCGAACCTATAACATACTGATGGCCGAAGGCCGCAAGGTCGCGCTGGCGCTGATCATTGAGAAGTGACCAAGAGAATGCAAGCGCACATATTTTTATGTCATTTTTGCATTCCAGTTACTTGAATCAATCATAATCGTCCGCATATCGTCTGCTGAACTTGCCGAACTTTCAGACGGCAATCATGTAATCGCCGCTTCATGCGGCCTAATCGGTCAGAAAGATAACCATGGATCAAGAACACGCCGTCGCAGAAGCGGTGTCCGCCGTCGGTAAAACCGTACCTGACTTCAGCGCCGCCATGACTGGCGATCAGACTTTCCAACTGTCTGATTACAAAGGCAAAAAAATCGTTCTGTATTTTTACCCGAAGGACAATACCCCGGGTTGCACGACGGAAGGCATTCAGTTTCGGGATTTGTACCCGCAATTTCAGGCTGCCAACGCCGACATCATTGGTGTGAGCCGCGATAGCCTGCGTTCGCATGAAGGATTCAAGGCCAAACTCGACCTGCCTTTTGCATTGATCTCGGATCCGGAAGAAACGCTGTGCAACCTGTTCAATGTCATGAAAATGAAGAACATGTACGGCAAAAAAGTACGTGGTATCGAACGCTCCACCTTTGTGATTGACGAATCAGGCACATTGGTGAAAGAATGGCGTGGAGTAAAAGTGCCTGGACACATCGATGAAGTACTGGAATTTGTGAAGGCCCTTGCCTAGGTTTGCAAAACCATTGAATTCAAAAGATTTTTTCTCAAGAAAAGCCGTTTGCGGATTAGGCCACGGGCCTTCCCAAACGGCTTTTTTACTTTTCGATTTGCCATCTTCCGATTCAACCCACACTTCTCTCACATCATTTCGCCGTTTTTTGTTTCACCTGCATCAGTCCTGCCAACGACATATCGACAATGTCACCCATTTGTACCGCTTCTTCAAATTCTCTAGATCGAGGTCCTGATGCCCCTGCCAAAAATGCCTACCAAACCAGCCGCGCTGCTTACTCCTCGGGATTATCCGAAAGCAGACAAGGACAAGATCGTCAAACCGCTGACACTCGTCGAGCCTGTCGCGCGCAAGGCGGAACCAGTAGAAACACCACGCGCGAAGGCGCCGGGCAAATCGAGCACCGCCAAGCCAAGTGCGACTGCTGCAGCGCCATCCACGCCAACAGCCACTAAAACCACGCGTCGCACCACCAGATCGGCCGGCCCGACCAAACTCTTTGTGCTGGATACCAATGTGCTGATGCACGATCCCACCGCCTTGTTCCGTTTTGCCGAACACGACGTCTATCTGCCCATGATCACGCTCGAAGAGCTAGACGATCACAAGAAGGGGATGTCGGAAGTCGCACGTAACGCGCGTCAGGTTTCGCGCTCTCTGGATGCGCTGGTCAGCGGCGTCGAAGAAACTGCGATCGATGAAGGCATCCCTCTCGCAAAACTCGGCAATCGGGACGCAGGCGGCCGCCTGTTTTTCCAGACCAAGCTCAATGAGGTCACTCTGCCGACTGGTCTGCCGAACGGCAAGGCGGACAACCAGATTCTGGGGGTCGTGCAGGCGCTCGAGAAGCAGCATCCGACGCGCTCTGTCGTACTGGTCTCCAAAGACATC
The DNA here is from genome assembly GCF_014635705.1 of Oxalicibacterium faecigallinarum. Lineage (GTDB taxonomy): Bacteria > Pseudomonadota > Gammaproteobacteria > Burkholderiales > Burkholderiaceae_D > Oxalicibacterium > Oxalicibacterium faecigallinarum. The sequence goes on from NZ_BMDI01000001.1 coordinate 1,083,651, forward strand.
AACATGCGCATCAAGGCGCGTGCGATGGGCTTGCCAGCTGAGGAATACTTTAACGATCACGTACTCGAAGATACAGACCTGCTCTACTCAGGCATCCTGCAGTTGCCCGATGATTTCTGGGAAAAACATGCGAAGGGCATGGAAAGCTGGCAGGAAAACAAGCATGGCAGCGGTTACACGTTCTATCGTCTGACAGGCCCGCTGGTACCACAGATGCTGGTCAACCAGTTCGTCTTCATGGAACCGCAAAACGGCGAAGCCTCGTTCTACGGACAGGTACGCCAGATCAACGGCAAGACTGCCGTCATTCAAACCTTGCGTGATTACACGCATAACAAAAATAGTGTCTGGGGCGTGACCGCACGTAACCGTGAGCAGAACTTTGCGCTGAATCTGCTTAACGATCCGGAATGCGATTTCGTCTCGCTGCTCGGTCAGGCAGGGACAGGTAAAACCTTGTTGGCACTGGCTTCCGGTCTGGCCCAAGTGCTGGAAACCAAGCTCTATAGCGAAATCATCGTCACGCGCGTCACGGTGCCCGTGGGTGAAGATATCGGATTCCTGCCCGGTACTGAAGAAGAGAAAATGTCGCCATGGATGGGCGCCTTTGACGATAACCTGGAAGTGCTCAACAAGTCCGACAATGATGCAGGCGACTGGGGCCGTGCGGCCACGCAGGATCTGATTCGCTCGCGGATCAAGATCAAATCCCTCAATTTCATGCGCGGCCGTACCTTCGTCAACAAGTTCCTGATCATCGACGAGGCACAAAACCTGACGCCGAAGCAGATGAAAACGCTGGTGACGCGCGCCGGTCCCGGCACCAAGATCGTTTGTCTGGGTAACATCGCGCAGATCGATACGCCGTATCTGACCGAAGGTTCGAGCGGCCTGACTTATGTAGTTGATCGCTTCAAGGGCTGGAGCCACGGTGGTCATATCACGCTGGCACGTGGCGAACGTTCACGTCTGGCTGATCACGCCAGCGACGTGCTGTAACCTTCGACGCTTTACCAAACAAAAAGCCTGCCTATCGTTGGATAGGCAGGCTTTTTTATCGTCCGTCAGAAAATCAATTTTCTGACGGTGATGGTTCATTTCATTACAGGAATTCCGTACCGATCCACCAGGCAATCGCCGCTACAAACGCCGAAGCTGGAATCGTGAAGATCCATGCCCAGACGATATTGCCGGCAACACCCCAACGCACCGCCGACATCTTGCGTGATGCACCAACACCAACGATCGCACCAGTAATCGTATGCGTCGTCGAAACAGGCACACCCAGCATGGTTGCCAGGAACAAGGTAATCGCACCACCTGTTTCCGCACAGAAGCCGCCCACCGGTTTCAGTTTGGTGATCTTCTGTCCCATGGTTTTGACAATACGCCAGCCGCCAAACAAGGTACCCAGACTGATCGCCGCATAGCAGCTAAGGATGACCCAGTTAGGTAGCGGGTCGGAGGTTGACAAAGCACCTGCGGCGATCAGCAGCATCCAGATGATCCCCATGGTTTTTTGGGCATCGTTACCGCCGTGACCCAGGCTGTACATTGCAGCCGATACCAGTTGCAGACGACGGAACCAGCGATCCACCGTACGCTGTGAGGTGCGCACGAACAGCCACGACACCAGCAACATCATCAGTGAACCGAACAGGAAGCCTAGTGTTGGCGACAACACGATGAACATGATGATCTTGAGCAGGCCGGAAGCGATCAGGGAATCAATACCAGCCTTGGCAACCGCCGCACCGACCAGACCACCAATCAGCGCATGTGAGGAAGAGGATGGCAGGCCGAAGTACCAGGTGAGCAAGTTCCAGACGATGGCGCCGACCAGCGCCCCGAACACTACATAGTGGTCAATCACGCTCGGATCGATCGTACCGGTACCGATCATGGCGGCCACTTTCAGGTGGAAGACGCCGATTGCGGCAAAGTTGAAGAAAGCGGCCATGGCGACCGCCGTCTGTGGCTTCAGCACGCCCGTCGACACAACCGTTGCGATGGCATTGGCGGCATCATGGAAGCCGTTCATGAAGTCGAAGACCAGGGCCAGAATCACCAGAAAGGCCAGGACGTAAAAACTCATGGTGAGTGTTTGCATGGATATGTTCTTTTCAATCTGCACGATCACGCATATATGCGTGATCGAAAAACGGAGGGATACACAGCAACCCCGTAAACGCAAACCGCCGCACAATGGCGGCGGCCTTCGCCCGATCAGGCGTTTTCGACAATGATACCTTCGATGATGTTGGAAACATCTTCGCAACGGTCGGTCACGGTTTCCAGCAGCTCATAAATGGCTTTCAGTTTGATCAGAGTGCGAACGTCCGGCTCTTCACGGAACAGCTTGGACATCGCCGCACGCATCACGTGATCGGCATCCGATTCCAGACGGTCGATTTCCTGGCAGATTTCCAGAATCTGACGCGAATTGTCCATGTTGTGCAGCAGACCGACCGCCGCCTTGACCTTTTCGGTACATGCAAGGCACAGCTCGGCAAGACGCTTGGCTTCCGGCGTGATCGCCTTGATGTCGTACAGCGAAATGGTCTGCGCCGCATCTTCCATCAGATCCAGAATGTCATCCATGCGCGTAATCAGTTGATGGATATCGTCGCGATCGATCGGCGTAATGAAGGTTTTGTGCAGCGCATCCAGCGTGGCGTGCGTGACCTTGTCAGCCTGCTTCTCGATGCCTTCGATGGCGTGTACGCGAATTTCAAGATCGTCGAAATTGGTCATCAGCGCGACCATTTCCTTGGCGCCCTTGACGCAGTACTCCGCATGCTCGTTGAAGAGATCGAAGAATTTGCCCTCTTTTGGCAGAAGTCGTCCAAACATGATTACTCTCTTTGAAGATGAAAACGTTGAAATCGATGAAGTTTGATACGGCGCTCTCAGTCGCCTGATACAAAAACAATACAAAAAGCGGTAAAACAGTCCCCTCAGTCCCCTTGATACAACGCAGCAGAACCGGTGTAGTTTTCGAATTTGGTGTACTGGCCAAGGAAGGTCAGGCGCACTGCGCCGATCGGACCGTTACGCTGTTTGCCAATAATGATTTCCGCCGTACCCTTATCCGGCGAATCCGGATTGTAGACCTCGTCGCGATAGATGAACAGAATCACGTCGGCATCCTGTTCAATAGCGCCCGATTCACGCAGATCAGACATGACAGGACGTTTATTTGGACGTTGCTCCAGAGAACGATTCAGCTGCGACAGTGCGATCACCGGGCAATTGAGTTCTTTTGCCAAACCCTTGAGGCTTCGCGAAATTTCGGAAATCTCCGTTGCGCGATTCTCGGACGAGCCGCCGCCATTACCGGACATCAGTTGCAGGTAATCGACAATGATCAGGCCCAGCTTGCCACATTGACGGGCAAGACGACGTGAACGAGCGCGCAATTCGATCGGGCTCAGTGCAGGCGTCTCGTCGATATAAAGCTGAGCATCATTCATTTTCTGGATTGCATGCGTCAGGCGCGGCCAATCTTCATCGACCAGACGGCCGGTACGCAGACGATGCTGATCCAGGCGGCCGACCGAACCCAGCATACGCATTGCCAGCTGCGTGCCGCCCATCTCCATCGAAAATACGGCAACGGGCAAGCCGCTGTCGATTGCCACGTTTTCACCGATGTTGATCGAGAAGGCAGTTTTACCCATCGAAGGACGACCTGCAACGATCACCAGATCGCCAGGCTGCAGACCGGAGGTCATACGATCCAGATCGGCAAAGCCGGTTGGTACACCGGTAATGTCACTATTGCTATCGCGGCTGTACAGCTCGTCGATACGCTCGACCACCTGCGTCAACAGCGGCTGAATTTCCTGGAAGCCCTGCGCACCACGTGCGCCCTCTTCCGCGATCGCAAAAATCTTGGACTCGGCTTCATCCAGCATCTGCTTGACTTCCTTGCCTTGCGGTGAGAAAGCAGCGCCAGAAATTTCGTCTGCTACCGTGATCAGCTTGCGTAGCACGCCACGGTCGCGCACGATTTCGGCATAACGGCGAATATTGGCGGCCGACGGTGTGTTTTGCGCCAGCGCATTAAGGTAACTCACACCGCCAACATCTTCGGCCTTGCCACTGGTTGTCAGCGCCTCAAAGACCGTAATTACGTCCGCCGGACGGGCATTATTGATCAGCTTGACGATGTGCTGGAAGATGATCCGGTGATCGTAGCGATAGAAATCATCTTCGCTGACAAAATCGGCGATGCGATCCCATGCCGCGTTATCGAGCAGCAGTCCACCCAGCACGGATTGTTCAGACTCAATCGAATGGGGAGGGACGCGAAGTGATTCGAGCTGCGGATCGGATCGGGTGTTCATGGCGCGCAATTATACCCGTTTAGGCAAAGGCAATTTGAGGAAGAGGCAATAAAAAAGCCGGGAAATTCCCGGCTTTTCCACAGGTGACAACACCTGCAATTTGTGCAGTACGGCTTAGGCTTGTTCGCCGATCACGGTGATCGTCACATCGACAACGACGTCGGTGTGCAATGCCACGGAAACCGAGTGGTCGCCGGTGACTTTGAGCGGGCCGTTAGGCATGCGGATTTGTGCTTTTTCAACGGCAAAGCCTTGTTTGGTCAGGACTTCAGCGATATCGCTGTTGGTAACCGAACCGAACAGACGGCCATCAACGCCCGCTTTTTGCGACACCTGAACGGTTTGACCGCCCAGTTTTTCGCCTTGCGAGGTTGCAGCTGCCAGTTTTTCTGCAGCGATTTTTTCCAGTTCGGCGCGCTTGACTTCGAACTCGGCAACTGCTGCGGTCGTTGCACGACGTGCTTTGCGTTGCGGGATCAGGAAGTTACGTGCGAAACCGTCTTTAACTTTAACAACGTCGCCCAGATTGCCGAGATTAACGACTTTTTCCAACAGAATGACTTGCATGTTTTTCTCCTATTTCAGTCGTTAATCAAGCGTTGTGCAGATCGGTGTATGGCAGCAACGCGAGGAAACGTGCGCGCTTGATCGCGGTGTCCACTTGACGCTGATAGATGGCTTTGGTGCCGGTCAGACGCGCTGGCATGATTTTGCCGTTTTCTTGCACGAAGTCTTTCAGGGTGTCGATGTCTTTGTAATCAACCTGTTCAACGTGTGCAGCGGTGAAGCGGCAGAACTTCTTGCGTTTGAACAATGGGTTTTGCTGTTTGCGTTTTTCTTTGAGCTTGTTTTTGTCGAATTTTTTACCGAATGCCATTTTTGGCTCCTGTATCTAAATGAGGTTCTTCGAAATCTGTAAGATGAAATACGAGACTTTTGCTGTTACGGTTTTTTCGTGCCAGAAATCCAGTAAATCGGTATGTCCTGCCTAACTCGGCTCGATCAAATCTGCCTGAAATCTCGCCAGCGGCCAGCGCGGCAATTTCAAACTCGGTCAATCGGGATACACCTGCTTCCGTCTGTTGCGAACTGTGCAGCAATACAGCTGACACAATCGGGATACCTGCCGGTGAGTAGCGCAATATTTCACGCTCGGCGATGGTGGCAACAATCTGAAGCTGATTCACTCCTGGTACGACGTTGCCGTATTAGGCAGCAGGCGCCTCAGCACGATTCTTGGCTGCATCTTCCTTTTGTACTGCCTTCATCATTGGCGATGGTGCAGTTTCAGCTTTTTTCATCTTGACGGTCAGGTGACGCAGAACCGCATCGTTGAATTTAAAGCCGGTTTCGATTTCGGCCAGCGTTTCGCTGTCACATTCGATATTCAGGCAGACGTAGTGTGCTTTTGCCAGTTTCTGGATCAGGTAAGCCATTTGACGGCGGCCCCAATCTTCCACGCGGTGAACGGTACCGCCACGGGTCGTGACGATGCCTTTGTAGCGCTCGATCATTGCAGGCACTTGCTCGCTTTGATCCGGATGAACGATAAATACGATTTCATAATGACGCATGTAAGCTCCTTTTGGACTATTGAAGATCGCCCACCTCGGCGTCAAGACGAGTGTGGGAAGAGGAAAACCCGCAATCATACGCGCTCGCCTTAAAAAACTCAATGTTTTCAAGCGTTTTGTCGTCATCTCACACACAGACCCGGGATATTTTCGCGTTACCTGCTGTCAATCTCCTTGCTTTCCATCATGCACTGTATAAAAATACAGACTGTTCATATTTACAGCCCAAATGTTTTGGGCATTACCGGATTTGGCCATGATCAAATTGACAGCACGCCAGGAACAAATCCTGAATCTGATTCGCGATGCGATCGATAACACCGGTTTTCCACCAACACGTGCAGAAATCGCAACTGAACTTGGTTTCCGTTCTGCCAATGCCGCCGAAGAACACTTGCAAGCGCTGGCACGCAAGGGTGCAATTGAAATTTCCCCTGGCACGTCGCGCGGCATCCGCCTCAAGGATCACGGCAGCAACGACCGCGGCAACGCCACCCAGATGTCATTGCCACACCCTGCCCTGATGCAACTGAGCCTGCCCCTGGTTGGACGCGTGGCTGCCGGCTCGCCCATCCTCGCGCAGGAACATATCGAAGCAACATACGATGTTGATCGCTCGCTGTTTTCAGCCAAACCCGACTTTTTACTGAAGGTACGCGGCATGTCGATGCGTGATGCCGGCATTCTCGATGGCGATTTGCTGGCCGTAAAAAAAATAGACAGTGCCAAGAATGGACAGATTGTGGTCGCCCGACTTGGCGATGACGTAACGGTGAAACGCTTCCGCAAATCCGGTTCGCTGATCGAACTGTTACCGGAAAATCCAGACTTCGAGCCAATTCGCGTCGATCTCAGCCAGGATGAATTTGCACTGGAAGGTCTGGCAGTGGGGCTAATGCGCAGCTGGAACTGAACCGCAGTGAATCGCGGCCTTGCACGCCGGGCTCATCCTCATGGCAATAGGCTGATCAAGCCTCGCTGGTTTTGCGTTTCTTTCTGGCCGTCAGTATCTGGCTTGCAATGCCGCGCAGAATATTGACTTCCTCGGTTTCCAGCTCTGTGCGCGCAAACAGGCGTTTAAGACGCGGCATCAGTTTTTTCGGATTATCCGGATCCAGAAAATCGATGGCGATCAAGGCTTGTTCCAGATGCGCATACATCCCGTCGATCTGCGCCAGACTGGCGACCTCCCCCTGAAAACCGATCGCTGCATCCGCAGCGGACATGCACTTTTCCGCATCAGCCATACGCGCTTCGTACGAAATGACTTGCACCGCCTGTGCCAGATTCAATGACGAATAATCCGGATTGGCCGGAATATTGATCAGTACATTGCAACGCTGGACAATGTCGTTCGGCAGACCGAAACGCTCGTTACCAAAAACAACAGCGGCATTCAGGTTCGCGTCTTGTTGGAGTCGTGTGGCAAAGACACGCGGTGTCAGCACGGGAGGAGAAAACTCACGTAATCGCGCCGTCACAGCCGCAGAGAAATTGCAATCCACCAGCGCTTCCTCAATCGAACCCACCACACGCGCAGACGTCAGGATATCCTGCGCGCCGCTGGCAAACGCCACCGCCTCTTCATTGGTCAGCGCATCCGAAAAACGCGGATTCACCAGGACCAAATCGGAAAAACCCATGTTCTTCATGGCGCGAGCGGTGGCACCGATGTTACCGGCACGACTGGTTTCCACCAGCACAAAGCGCAAACGGTTGAAAAGAGGCATGTCGATTTGAGGCAGGTTCATTTAAAATAGCGGCATTGCGCGGCAAAATGGGTTGGAGTCGTCTGCATTAAGATCCAGACTTCCATGCCCATTTGTATGCCGCATCGCTCATTAAGGTCAATTTAGGCGGATTCTTTCGTGCATGTGCACGGTGCCGCCATTTTAACGGAATCTCTATGCATCCCATGCTCAACACGGCGGTAAAAGCTGCCCGCCGCGGCGCTGCCGTCATCAACCGCGCTTCCTTCGATCTGGATCGTATCAAGGTCACGGAAAAAACGCCCAATGACTTCGTTACCGAAGTCGATCAGGCTGCCGAGCAAGCCATCATCGAGGTTCTTCTGACCGCCTATCCGGACCATGCCATTCTCGCCGAAGAGTCCGGCGCCTCTGCAAACCTGCATGACGAAAACGAATACGTCTGGATCATCGATCCACTCGACGGCACTACCAACTTCATTCACGGCTTTCCACAGTACGCTGTTTCGATTGCGTTGCAACATCGCGGCCAGATTACGCAAGCCGTTGTCTACGATCCAAATCGCAACGATCTGTTCACCGCGACCAAAGGCGCTGGCGCCTATCTGAACGAAAAACGTATTCGCGTCACGCGTCGCGACAAGATTGCCGACGCCCTGATCGGTACCGGCTTTCCGTTTCGCACCGGTGACAACATCGATGAATACCTGAAGATGTTCAAGATCATGACGCAAAGCTGTGCCGGTTTGCGTCGCCCGGGTTCGGCTGCGCTGGATCTGGCCTATGTCGCTGCCGGCCGTTTGGATGGCTTTTTTGAAAAAGGCTTGCAACCTTGGGATATCGCTGCCGGTTCGCTGCTTGTGACGGAAGCAGGCGGCATCGTCGGCACCTTTAACGGTGACTCCGACTATCTGTACAAAGGCGATGTACTGGCCGGCAATCCAAAGGTGTTCGCCCAGATGGTGGCTCTGTTGAGTGAATTCTCCAAGAAGTAAGGCAACCATCGGGAAGGCCGCTGCCTTCCCGATGCATGGACTGCGCTGGTGTTTGACTTGATCACCTCACTGCGGTTACTACGTAGCGACTTTCCTCTCGAATGACTGCAGTGCAAGCTCGCTGCTGATATACTCCCCCTCACGCGGCTTCCTTGCCAGTCAGCCCGCCGCCGTCCATTCTGACTTCGTCCCTTTCGTTTGCCTGAGACTGGCGCCATCATGGCGACAGGCCGATCTTTCCTTACTGAGCTTTCATGTCTTTTACCGACCTCGGCCTTGCCGAAGGTATTGTTCGTGCCGTAACCGAACAGGGATATACCCAACCCACTCCGATTCAGGCGCAAGCCATTCCAACCGTACTGAAAGGTGGTGACCTGCTGGCCGGGGCACAGACCGGCACCGGCAAAACCGCAGGCTTTACACTCCCGATGCTGCATCGCCTGTCGACCGGCAGCAAACCGCATCCCAACAAAACTTCTGCGCGTGCTATTCGTGCCCTCGTTCTGACGCCAACGCGCGAACTGGCTGCGCAGGTAGAAGAAAACGTCCGCGCCTACGCGAAGTATTTACCGTTGAACTCCGCCGTGATCTTTGGCGGCGTTGGGATCAACCCACAGATCAAGCTGCTCAAGCACGGTGTCGATATTCTGGTGGCCACGCCGGGCCGTCTTCTCGATCACATGCAGCAAGGCACCGTCAATCTGGATCACATCGAGATTCTTGTACTCGATGAAGCTGATCGTATGCTGGACATGGGCTTCATCCGCGATATCCGCAAAGTACTGGCAGCGCTGCCGCCAAAGCGCCAGAACCTGCTGTTCTCCGCGACCTTCTCGGATGACATCAAGGCACTTGCTGATGGCTTGCTGGATTCGCCTGCAACGATCGAAGTCGCGCGTCGCAACTCCACGGTAGAAGTCATCGATCAAAAGATTCATCCGGTTGATCGCGACCGCAAGCATCCGCTGCTCGCGCATCTGATCAAAACGAATAACTGGTCGCAAGTACTGGTCTTCACACGTACCAAACATGGCGCAAACCGGCTGGTTGAGCAACTGGGCAAGGATGGCATCAGCGGCATGGCGATTCACGGCAATAAAAGCCAGTCTGCACGTACCAAGGCGCTGAGTGAATTCAAGGACGGTACCTTGCAAGTGCTGGTTGCCACCGACATCGCTGCCCGCGGTATCGACATCGATCAGTTGCCGCATGTCGTCAACTATGATTTACCCAATGTGCCGGAAGATTACGTTCACCGCATCGGCCGCACCGGTCGTGCCGGTGCTACGGGTGAGGCGGTTTCACTGGTGTGCGTCGACGAACTCAACATGCTCAAGGACATCGAAAAACTGATCAAAAGAAAACTGCCATCGGAAGTAATCGCAGGTTTTGAACCCGATCTCAACGCCAAACCGCAACCAATCCAGTTGCGCAGTCATGGACATGGCGGTGGTGGCCGACGTCCTCAACAAGGCAATCGAGCCAATCCCGGCAAACCTGGCGGCCAACCCGCACGTCCTGGCAGTGGCAAACCACCTGCCCCTGCCACCGGCAGATCGGCCGCGCAGCATCGTTCGGGCGGCCGCGGTCGTTAAACGCAAAAAACCTCCTTTGCAGTTGCATCGGAGGTTTTTTGTTTATGTGCCGCAGGCTACATTTTTTGCTGGAACGCCAGGTAATACCCATTGCAATCCAGAATGCCAAATTCGATGGCGCTGTACGACATTTCCTGAATTGGCCAGACAACGATATTCTTGTCTTCAAGCTGGGAGTAATAGGATTCGATGTTCGGCACAGTGAAATAGACAGTACCGGAACACGTCACCGGCACATTCCACAGATCACGGTCGGTGAACACGATTTTGCCGCCGTGCTTTTCCACAGTCAAAATGCCGGCCGAAATCGTAACGCGAAAGTCGAGGATGCTACGGTAAAAATCCGCCGTCTTCTCCATATCCTGACAACGCAAGAGTAAGGTGATGGACATGATCGGATTCCCCTGCCGGCGTGTGGAGAAAAAGAACACAACGACAACCGTACGCCCTGCAAACGACCGATTGCCCTGTCTTCCAGCTTAGATACTCGCCCTGCGCAAGTCAATGACAGCTTTTTCATGTCTTGGTGCGGCGCTGGCGGCTGTATACAATACTGCTCCATTGGTCGCGCTTGCTGCGACTTGCAACCTTTTCCACGTTTCGTGATCGCAGCCTGTCAACGTCGATTACGAACACGATGACCAGAACCGACCTTATGTCCTTGAAGAATCAGGCAGCAGCCGAAAAGTCCATTACCACGCCTGCGTCAGACGCCAAAAGCAGCCATACGCCGATGATGCAGCAGTATCTGCGCATCAAGGCCGACTATCCGACCACGCTGGTGTTCTATCGCATGGGCGATTTCTATGAACTGTTTTTCGAGGATGCGGAAAAAGCATCACGCTTACTTGGCATCACCCTGACGCAACGTGGCAGCTCCAACGGCCAGCCGATCAAAATGGCTGGCGTGCCATTTCATGCTGTCGAACAATATTTATCCAAGCTCGTCAAACTTGGCGAATCAATTGCCATCTGCGAACAGATTGGCGATCCGGCTACCAGCAAAGGTCCGGTCGAACGCAAGGTGCTGCGGGTCATTACGCCTGGTACGCTGACCGATGCCGATCTACTGCCAGAAAAAGCCGAGCAGGCATTGTTGGCGCTGTACAGCACCGCGCAACGCAAACAGGTCACCATCGGTATCGCCTGGCTGTCGCTCGCAAGCGGCGCATTGAAGATGATGGAATTCTCAGCCGACGCACAGCATGTCGATGCACGTCTGCGTCATGAGCTGGAGCGGATTTCTCCCGCAGAGATTCTGGTCCCCGGCTCAATCGATACGCCCTTCGGCGACTATCCATTTGCGCGCAATACCACGGTACCGGACTGGCACTTCGACATCGCGCACGGCACCAAGGCGCTTTACGAACAGTTGCATGTCAATACGTTGAGCGGATTCGGCGCGGAATCATTCAGTGCCGCCATCGGCGCTGCAGGCGCCCTCTTGCGTTACGCCCAATCGACGCAAGGTCGCGGATTGCAACACGTGCGCACGCTGCTCGTTGAAAACGAGGATGAATACATCGGCCTTGATGCCGCAACACGCCGTAATCTGGAACTGACCGAATCCATTCGCGGACAGGATCAAAACGGCGCCACACTTTTCGCATTGCTGGATCATTGCCGTACCTCGATGGGTTCGCGTTTGCTGCGCCACTGGTTGCATCATGCTCAACGTGATCAGTCGATTGCGCGTTCCCGTCATGCAGCGATCCATGCACTGATGCGTGCCGATGCGACATCCGGCCTGTTCTCCACCTTGTCGTCGGTACCGGATATCGAACGCATCACGACGCGCATCGCACTTGCCAGCGCTCGTCCACGCGATCTGGCCGGCATGCGCAGCGGCCTGCAACAATTGCCATCCCTGCGTGCCTACGTTTCGATGTGCAATAAGGATGCCGATGCGCCCCTGCTACAAACCTTGCATAACGCGCTCGCCACACCGAACGATTGTCTGGACCTGATCGAACGCGCCATCGCAATGGAACCCGCCGCCATGGTGCGCGACGGTGGTGTGATTGCCCGCGGTTACGATGCGGAACTCGATGAACTGCGCGCGCTGTCAGAAAACGCCGGACAGTTTCTGGTCGATCTGGAAACGCGCGAACGGGCACGCACCGGCATTGCCAATCTGCGCGTCGAATACAACAAGGTTCACGGTTTTTACATTGAGGTCACCCATGGACAAACCGAGAAAGTGCCCGACGATTATCGCCGCCGCCAGACATTGAAGAATGCAGAGCGCTACATTACGCCCGAACTCAAGGCATTCGAAGACAAGGCGTTGTCGGCACAGGAACGTGCACTGGCACGTGAGAAACATCTGTACGATCAGTTGCTGCAGCAACTGGTTGCCCATATTCCCGTCCTGCAGGATATAGCCGCCGCCGTTGCGCAGCTCGACACGCTGGTTGCACTGGCCGACCATGCAGCACGCAATAACTGGTGCGCACCGCAACTGGTGGCCGACCCGATGATCCGTATCGAGCAAGGCCGTCATCCGGTGGTCGAAAATCATATTGAACGCTTCATTGCCAATGACTGCATGCTCAGTCACGAAAGCAAATTGCTGTTGATCACCGGCCCGAACATGGGCGGTAAATCGACCTACATGCGCCAGGTTGCGCTGATTACTCTGCTTGCTTATGTCGGCAGTTTCGTTCCCGCGACGAATGCCACCATCGGTCCGATCGACCGCATCTTTACGCGTCTCGGCGCAGCGGACGATCTTGCAGGCGGGCGTTCGACCTTCATGGTCGAGATGACGGAATCCGCAGCCATCCTGAATGGCGCGACGGCCCAATCACTAGTTTTGATGGATGAAGTCGGGCGCGGTACTTCCACTTTCGATGGACTGGCACTGGCATGGGCAATTGCCCGCCATCTGATCGACAACACGCAAAGCTTTACCCTGTTTGCAACCCATTATTTCGAGCTGACACAATTGCCGGAACTGCATCCTTCTGCGGCCAATGTGCATTTGTCGGCAGTCGAACACAAGGATCGCATCGTCTTCCTGCATGCCGTGCAACCGGGGCCCGCCTCACAAAGCTACGGTCTGCAGGTTGCGCAGCTTGCCGGCGTGCCGCAAGCGGTCATTCGTGCGGCACGCAAACACCTTGCCTTCCTTGAAGCCGGATCAATGCAGACGACACCGCAGTTTGATTTGTTTGCCGATAGACAAACAGCCGCATTCGAAGAAGAGGAAGCTGCACCTTCCTCTTCAGCTTCTGCACTGGAACAAGCCATGGCAGACATCGATCCGGATGCGATGACTCCACGCGAAGCATTAGCCGCACTGTATCGCCTCAAGGAAATCGGTTCCCTCACCTGACCATGCACAGCTTCGTCTCCCGCCTGCTTGCCGCGCTCATCCTTGCCACTCCTCTGATGGCACAGGCAGACAACCCTTTCAGTTTTGCGGTCATTGCCAAACCAGTCAATGCGACAGCCGGCGCAAAATCAGTCAGCGACGCAATACTGCAAACAGACAAGGACAACCTGGCCTTCGTTCTCGTCAATGGCATCAAGGCAGATAACGAATCCTGCTCCGACGCCTTGTATCAGGAACGGCGCGTCTTGTTCGATCGTGCGAAAAATGGCTTGATCGTGTCGCTGTCGGCAAGTGACTGGGCTCGTTGCATGAGCGCACGCAATCGTTCGATTGCGATTGAACGCATTGCGCGTTTGCGCGAGATGTTTTTTACCGATGAGTTTTCATTCGGCGACAGCAAACTGCCACTCATCCGCCAGTCAGCCATTCCGTCGTTCGGCATGTATGCAGAAAACATGCAATGGCGCATCGGCGAAATATTATTCGCGACGCTGAATCTGCCCAACAATAACAACAACTATCTGAACGCAGCGGGCCGCAATAGCGAGTACGAGGATCGTCAGGTTGCCAATGCAGACTGGCTCAAACGACTTTTCATCACGGCACGCAGCAACAAGCTGCATGGCATCGTGCTCTTCAGCGATGCCAATCCGCTCGCGCATCGCGCGCATACCTCCGGCTTTTTTTCCAGCGAGAAACGGGAAGGGTTTGCAGAAATACGCCGTCAGATCCTGCAAGCCGCCAAGGACTATCACGGCCGTATTCTGATTGTGCACGGCGACAGTGATGCTGATCGCACCGCGACACGACAAAGCATCGTTTGGAAAGACAATATTGGTGCCCTACGCATTGATCCGGCATGGACGCGCGTCACGGTCGATCCGGCACAAAAGCAACTGTTTTCGGTCAGTGCACATACGCGGAAATAGGCAAATAAAAAGGATGCCGCAGCATCCTTTTTATTTTTCTCCGTCACTGATCAGTGGATCGGGTGACTACGGAAGTGATCGCCCTCTTCATCATCGTCGATATGGTGATGATGACCATGCGGACCATGCACGTGACCATGCGCGATTTCTTCTTCGGTCGCAGCACGCACATCCGTTACTTTCAGAGTAAAGCGCAATGCCATACCGGCCAGCGGGTGATTGCCATCCAGCACAACCTTGTCGTCTGCGATATCCGTCACCGTGAAGATGACCGGTATTTCGTCATCATCCGGTGTTTCCGGCGAACCTTCAAACTGCATGCCCACTTCCAGCGGCGTCGGCAAACGATTGCGGGGCTCGATCTTGACCAGTTCCGGATCATAATCGCCAAAGGCATCTTCCGGTTCCACCTGAATCGTGTTTTCAAAACCGACTGTCTTGCCATCGAGTTCTTCTTCGATTTTCGGCAAGGTATTTTCATATCCGCCGTGCAGATAGACCATCGGTTCGCTACTCTGTTCGATTACTTCGCCCTGTGCATCCGACAGGATGTAATCCACGGTCACCACCGTATTTTTTGCAATCTGCATGTTGTGGTCCTTTCTTGTGAATAGCCGTCATTATACCCGCCCTGTTTTGCTCCCCATGCCAATTCTGTCGCCAAGTACAAGATTCGGGATAGACCTCTGCCCTATAATGCCGCAATGAAAAAACTAACTCTTCTGAACGGCCTGACCGCGGCCGAGTTCCTGCGTGACTACTGGCATAAAAAACCCTTGCTGATTCGTCAGGCGATCCCTGATTTTCAGCCTTTGCTCTCACGTGATGCGCTGTTTGATCTGGTCAGACAGGATGATGTCGAATCGCGCCTGATCACGCATGCAAAACGCGAATGGAAAATGGAGAGCGGTCCATTTGAGACGATTCCTCCTCTGACGCAAAAGAACTGGACGCTTCTGGTTCAGGGCGTCAATCTGCACGATGATGGTGTCGATGCGTTAATGCGACAGTTCAGCTTTATTCCGGATACGCGTCTGGACGATTTGATGATCAGTTATGCCACTGAAACGGGTGGCGTCGGTGCGCATTTCGATTCCTACGATGTGTTCCTGCTGCAAGCACATGGGCGGCGACGCTGGCGCATCAGTGCGCAGGATGATTTGTCGTTGGTTGATGGCGTCCCACTGAAAATCCTCAAGAATTTTCAGCCCGAAGAAGAATTCATCCTCGAACCCGGTGACATGCTATATCTGCCCCCGCACTATGCGCACGAAGGTACGGCAATGGACGAATGCATGACCTACTCGATCGGCTTTCGTGCGCCGTCTTACCAGGAGCTTGGAGAAGCCTTTCTCGAATCCATGATCGATACCATTGATTTACCCGGACGCTATGCCGACCCCGACCTCAAGCCGGCACGACACCCGGCGGAGATCAGCAGCGCGATGCTGTCGCGAATTGGTGCCGAATTGAACAAAATGCGCTTCACGCAGGACGACATGGCCCTCTTTCTTGGCGAATATCTGTCAGAACCCAAGATGAACGTCAGCTTCACTGCACCGGACGCGTCTTTATCACGCAGCAAATTTGTGCAGCAGGCAAACAAGGCGGGCGTGCACCTCTCCCGCAAGACCCAAATGTTGTACCGCAAACCTTATGTATTTATTAACGGAACATCCTTCGAAGTCGTTCAAGCCGACATGGAAATTCTTGGCGCATTAGCCGATCAGCGAAAGCTTTCTGCGCACGCTTTTGCGCTTGCATCATCAGATGTCATGGACGCTTTACATACGTGGTATGCAGACGGCTGGCTACTTCTTTCCGGCAAGGAGAAGTGAAGAAAAAGTTAAGATTAGTTGTTTAAAAACAATGTCATACAGTCACTTGGAATTTTTTGGTGCATATGTTGTCAATATCTTCATCGCTCTTGATTAAATACTAAAATCCGTTGTGTCATAAGCAAAAAACAGCGCTATAATCACCGGCTAGGAAGCTTCGTTGCACCGCACCGCAGCAAGGTTCGTACAACACCAGCCACCTAAGAGCGATTAATTACCGGTAACTATTCATCGCCGTAACAAACATTGCATATTGACATTAACTATTGACTTATTGGAAAGATAAATCATGACCAAATCCCTGCTGATCGCATCCCTGTTCGCTATCGCTCTGACCGCTTGCAGCAAAAAAGAAGAAGCACCAGCTGTTGAAGTTGTTACCCCACCAGCAGCAGAAGCTCCAGCAGCAGCACCAGCTGCTCCAGCAGAAGCGCCAGCTGCAGAAGCACCAGCTGCTCCAGCAGAAGCGCCAGCTACCGAAGCTCCAGCTGCTCCAGCAGAAGCACCAGCAAAATAATTCAGGCTTGCCTGAAAAGAAAAAGCCGACCTTGGGTCGGCTTTTTTGTTGCCCTATGATTCGTATAATTCGCAGCGTTACGAGAGTGGGGAGAACAGGTTACAAGGCCAGTGATCTGCCTTGGTCATCATACTGATACAGAAACAGTTTCAGATGGGGGGGTAGGTCAAACTGTGAGAGAGAATACTTCCGATAAGCACTGTCGAAGCATGCAAGTAACTCATGTGCTTCGACAGTGGTCATTCCACCGGCGAGATGTTATTTCAGTTGATCGTTCAGCAGAGAAAGGATGCGATCACCTGTTTTTGACGATTCGGCCTGCCCTTCATTATTCAGAACGGTAATCTGGCTGGAATCTGCTGCACCGCGCACATAGATACGATAACGCGCCGCCGCTTTGTCTTTTGCCTTGCTGGAACCGAACGAGAACAGGTTGCCGAAGAAACCTTTTTTCTCGGTATTTTGCGCATCATCGCCCTGATCGACGTAACGTACAAAGTACAAGCCTTGCGAGCGGTCACGATCCTCCACCGTAAAGCCTACACGATCCAGTGCCAGGCCGACACGGCGCCATGCACGATCGAAACCTTCATCGACCTGAACATAACTACCTTGTACGCCCTGATGCAGTTTGCTGCGTGCTGCTTGCGGCGTGGCTGCGGCAACCGCTGCTTGCGCACGTTTTCCTTCCACCCCTAACTGTGTCATCAGACGCGCGAGGATTTCGGCTTCCAGTTCAGGATCGGACGGGCGTGCCGTCCAAACAGTACGTTCGTTATCCTGACCGGTCAGCACTTCTTCGGCACCACGGTGGCTGACATAAATTTCGGTCGTACCATTCGGACCACGTTCCAGGCGGGTACGGAATTTGTCACGCTCGCCGGTAGAGTACAAAGAGTCGAAAATCTTGCCGAGGTTACGACGGATAAAATCCTGAGGAATTTTGGCGCGATTCTCTGCCCAATCGGTTTCCATCACACCGGTATCCGGCGAATCGATATTGATCAGAAAGCCATTGTCCTGCCAAAAATCCTTGATACGTGGCCACAGCACTTCTGGCGATTGATTGACAACCAGCCAGCGTTGCGAACCGCTGCGTTCGATGCGTACATCAGCGACCTGTGTTGGCGCAACTGTGCTGCTCACAGTTGGGGTGCCGACAGGACGCGTTGCCTGCTGCATATTGTAGGAAGACGCTGTTGCCGTACCACGATTGGCAGCCGGCAGTGAGTAACGGTTTTCGCGTTGCAGCTGCGTGAGATCCGGCGGCACTTCGAGCTTCGGTGTGTTGTTGCCTTGTTGAGTTTCGCTCTTGTAATCAAGACGTCCTGGTTCCAGCGCGGAATTGATGGAACTGCATCCAGCCAGACTGGACAATGCAAGCGCGTAGAGCACGCCATGTTTTGCGAAGCTGCGTTGAGCCATGTAATAAATCTTCCGAGTAGTAAATTAGGTGCCTGACCGTTACCTATCGCAACACTGGGGGCCAGCCAAGCCGGAACAAACGCTTATTGTAATACACCCGACTCGCGCATCGCCGCTCGTACCACTTCGTGGTATTCCTTCGCCAGCGGAACAATCGGCAAGCGCATGCCGGATGGAATCAGACCGATTTCGGCCATCGCCCATTTCAGCGGAACAGGATTCGGCTCGACAAAGAGTTTGTTATGCAGCGGGAACATCTTGTTGTTGATCGCAATCGCCTCTGCCACACGCAGGTTGATGGCCGCATCGCACAGTTCATGCATGGCACGCGGTGCAATGTTGGCGGTCACCGAAATATTGCCCTTGCCACCGCAGAACATCAACGCCATGGCGGTCGGATCATCGCCAGAATAAACAGCAAATTCCTTCGGTACCTGACGAATCAGGTCACAGCCACGGGCGATGTTACCCGTCGCATCCTTGACGCCAACCACGCCCGGTACCTGCGCCAGACGCAAAATCGTGTCATTGGACATATCAGCCACGGTACGGCCAGGAACGTTATACAGAATGACCGGGAGATCAACCGCTTCCGCAATCTTTTTGAAGTGCTGGTACATGCCTTCCTGCGTCGGGCGGTTGTAATAAGGCACAACCTGCAGAGAAGCATCCGCGCCAACATCTTTGGCAAACTGCGTCAGTTCGATCGCTTCGTCGGTTGAATTACCGCCTGTACCGGCAATGATGGGAATCCGTTTCGCCGTGTGCTCAACCGCCACGCGAATCAGTTCGCAGTGTTCTTCAACGGAAACCGTTGGCGATTCACCTGTCGTGCCGACGATAACAATGCCATCGGTGCCTTCGGCGATATGCCAGTCAATCAGCTTGCGCAGTCCCGGCAAATCGAGAGAGCCGTCTGCGTGCATGGGAGTAACGATTGCGGGAATGCTGCCCTGAATCATGATAATTGAGCGAAAAAAATTGAGAATAGGTGATTGTAGCGGATAGCCTAATCCTGTGGATCAATTCAGCACAAAATGCTTTGTGCTTTCGGCATCGCCACGCTTGACCAGACAAATGCGCTGCAGCATCGCCGGCTTGGGAGAAGTAACGCAGCCATCCTCGAAAGCGATGACACGCAGATCATGATCTTGTGCAAAATCCAGCAGTTCGCCGCGCGCCAGCAAAAAATCCGGATTGGAAGGTTTGCCAAATTGCTCATTACCAAGCGCAAACGTCTCGTAAATCAATACGCCCCCCGCTTTCAGGCATGACGCCAGTGACGCCCACAACGGCCGGTGCAGGTAGTTGGTAACGACCACCCCGCTAAAGCGCCCGGCAGCAAAAGGCCAGGATATGGCCAGATCGCCCGTTTCAAGATCCAACTTCATGACCTGGACTCCGGCACCGGCAGCCAGCGCGAGGCTGTCCGCATTGCGATCGACTGCCAGTACAGGATGTCCTTGCGACGCCAGCAGGCGACTATGACGGCCAGTACCACAGGCAAGGTCCAATACCTCGCCCTCCGGGATCAATCTCGCAAAACGTATTACCCATGGCGAAGGCTGTCCCAAAGCTTCATGCATATCTGGCTTTTCCAGGGAATCGCCCATATTCAGCTCAACAAAAACGTGAGAGGAAAGACAAGCAGTTGCAACGCTTTGCCAGCGACTGTCATGACCGGCACCATCCAGTAATGCAAGACTTTCAGCACCACCAGACCGATCACGATAAAAAATCCGTATGGCTCCAGCTTGTCGAACTTGTAGGCGTAACGATTGGGCAAAATACTGCTGACAATGCGCCCGCCATCGAGCGGCGGCACAGGGAAAAGATTGAACGCAAAAATCACCAGATTGGTAATGACGCCCGCCTGCGCCATCCGCATGAAAAAGTCCTCCTGCACACCGAATGCAGCAAGGCAAATCCCGAATACCATCCACATTAATGCCATGACCAGATTGGCGAGCGGTCCGGCAAATGCCACGAAGGCCATCTGCTTTTTGGGATTGCGCAAATTACCAAATACCACCGGAACCGGCTTGGCATAACCGAACAGAAATGGACTGCCTGCGAAGTAAAGCACAATCGGAATCAGCAAGGTACCAATCGGATCAATGTGCTTGATTGGATTGAGGCTCATGCGTCCTTGTGCATACGCCGTATTGTCACCAAAGTACTTGGCCGCATACGCGTGTGCTGCTTCGTGCAGCGTGATCGCAAATACGATCGGCAAGGCATAGACGGAAAATGTTTGGATCAGATCATTCATGAAAAACCTTAAAAACGGACGTCAAGAAACTCACAGACCGAATGCCGAAGCATCCCCTCGGCCCTGACGACGCAACACAGGCTCAGAACCCGTCATATCAATCACCGTCGTCGGCTCCAGACTGCAGGCGCCGCCGTCGATCACCAGATCAACCAGCTTTGCCAGACGCTCGCGCACTTCATCGGGATCCGTCAATGGCTGATCATCATCCGGCAGGATCAAGGTCGCTCCCAGCAAGGGCTGAGCCAGTTCAGCCAGCAAGGCATGGGCAATGGCATTTTCCGGCACACGCAAACCGATTGTTTTTCTTGAAGGATGACTGACACGACGCGGTACTTCCTTAGTCGCTTCGAGAATGAATGTGTAAGGACCAGGTGTCGCCGCCTTCAGCATCCGGTATTGCTGATTGTCGACACGCGCGTAATTGGCAATCTCGCTCAAATCACGACAGAGCAGCGTCAGATGATGTTTGTCATCGACATGACGAATGCGACGCAAACGCGTCACCGCATCCTTGTCGTCCAAATGACAGACAAGCGCGTAACAGGAATCCGTCGGCAAGGCGACGATACCGCCCTTGCGAATGATCTCCGCTGCCTGCGCAATCAGGCGTGCTTGCGGATTCTCAGGATGAATCTGAAAAAACTGGCTCACAATATGACTTATAAAAATAATAACGGCGGCAGCCGTCCAGCCACCGCCGTCAACGTTACGACATCAATCAATTACTGAATATTACGCAAAGCGGCGATCCGTTGCTCAATCGGTGGGTGCGTCGAGAACAAGGCCGTGAAGCCCGGACGATCGCTGATACCAAACGCCTTCAGATTTTCCGGCAGCGGGGTTGGTTCGATACCGCCCAGACGCGCCAGCGCCTTCATCATTGGCTGCGGGCTGCCCATCAATTTTGCAGCACCGGCATCCGCGCGATATTCACGGTGACGCGAGAACCAGGCAACGATCACCGATGCGGCAATACCAAACACGATCTGGCATACCATCACCGTCACAAAATAGCCGATACCCTGCCCTTCGCTATTACTGTTACGCGAAATCGCACGATCGACAAAATAGCCGACCACACGCGCCAGAAACACCACAAACGTATTCACCACACCTTGCACCAGCGTCATCGTGACCATGTCGCCATTGGCAACGTGCGCCACCTCATGCGCCAGCACGGCTTCCACTTCTTCCTTGGTCATGCTTTGCAACAGGCCCGTCGATACGGCAACCAGCGCGGAATTACGGAAGGCGCCCGTCGCAAACGCATTGGGCTCACCGTCATAGACAGCGACTTCCGGCATGCCGATACCGGCACGATCCGACAATTTACGCACGGTATCGACCAGCCACAGTTCCGTGCTGGAGGAGGGCGAATTGATCACGCGCGCGCCCGTGGACCATTTGGCCATCGGTTTGCTGATCAACAGAGAAATGATCGATCCCGTGAAACCGACAACCAGCGAGAACACCATCAACATGGGCAGGTTCAGCCCGGATTGGGTCATGAAGCGATCGACGCCCAGTACGGACAGGACGATCGACATCACCGCAATCACGGCGATATTGGTTGCAACAAACAGCAGGATCCGTTTCATTCAATTGCCTCCATCGGGTATTAAACGGTGTTCACCAACAATGCACTCGGGTGAACGCGAGTGGAATATGTGATCGAAATCACACATTTCAAGTACGCAAGAGTGCGCACGATACCGGAAACTGCCGTTGCTCTCAACGCAACGAAAAAGAAAACGATCACAAGGTCCAGTCATGCCAGACCGGTTTGACCCCTTTCGGCAAAGGCGGCAAGGCCCCCAGATCCACGCGCGATTCGCCCGGACCATGA
This sequence comes from Oxalicibacterium faecigallinarum, assembly GCF_014635705.1. Taxonomy (GTDB): domain Bacteria; phylum Pseudomonadota; class Gammaproteobacteria; order Burkholderiales; family Burkholderiaceae_D; genus Oxalicibacterium; species Oxalicibacterium faecigallinarum. Next base: position 1,106,040 of record NZ_BMDI01000001.1, read on the forward strand.
AAATCCGAGCCACGCGATGCCAGAAAACCGTACTTGTTCGCCACCTTGGCGTATTGCTCGTACTGATCCACCGTATGACTTCCGGTAGTCACTTCAATCGCCGTGCCACCCACATCGCGAAATTCATGGAACAGCGCATCAAACGACGTATCGTCAAACTTGTATCGACCAGGATGTGCAATCACTGCAGTACCACCGGCGCTGCGTATCCAGTGCACTGCATCCGTCAGCGTCGCCCAGCGATGTGGTACGAACCCGGCATTTCCCTCGCCCAGGTATTTCGAGAATACTTCCGGCAAATCCTTGCACACGCCGAGCTCCAGCAGATAGCGCGCAAAATGGGTACGAGAAATCAGATCCGGATTGCCGACAAATTTGAGTGCGCCTTCAAACGCGCCATGTATGCCGACCGTTTCCAGTTGTGCCGACATTTCACGCGCCCGTTTTTCACGGCCACCGCGAATACTTGCCAAGCCATCAAGCAATACAGAATTCGTCTCATCGATCTGCAAACCAACAATATGCACCGTCTGATTTGCCCATGTAATGGAAATTTCCACGCCAGGCACATAAGGCAAGCCGAGTGCACGAGCGGCAGCACGCGCTTCTGCAATACCGCCCACTTCGTCATGATCGGTCATGGCCCACACATCGACGCCATTGGCTTTGGCACGTGCGGCCAGATCAGTCGGCGACAACGTGCCATCAGAGACATTCGAATGGCAATGGAGATCAAAGTTCAGCATGGAATTTCAACGAAGCGATAGGAGGGACGACAAGCATGATTGTACGGGGATTGCTCCATTCTTTCCGACCGCAATCTCAGAACAACAAACTTAATCTTTGCAATATTCATTCCAGAAATGTATCGATGGCACGGCCGATTTCTTCCGGCTGGTCATGGTGCAACATATGGCCGGCATTTTGCACACGTAAAGAAGTTACGTGTGCCAGATGACCTTTGCGACGCGCGATTTCGGCATCGGCCTGTTCGGGATTGCCAAAACGGGGCATCAACTCACTATCCGCCGCATCAATCCACAGCACAGACGCCTGCACCGCCTGCCAGCAGGAGAGAACTTCGTCCAACCGATACAAAACCGGATTGGCGTAACGATGGCGCGGATCCGCCTGCAATGCCCATTCACCCTGCGCATTCTGCGCCGACCAGTGCATCGACAAAAATTCGGCTCGCGCATCGGTCAGGCGTCGATTGTTCTTTTGCAGTCGTAACGCCACGTCCTGGCGCGTTGCATACGTACGCAGGAACGGCTGTTCCTGCACTTCATCCAGCCACTGCGCATAGCGTTGTGGCGCTTGCGATGACGCGGTGGCGGGCATGCCAAATCCCTCAAGGAGGACCAGTCTCTTTACGCGTGCAGGCCGGACGCCGGCATAAATGCCTGCCACATTTGCGCCAAGACTATGACCAAGCAAGTCTACGGGTGCGTCTGGCGAGTAATGCGCCAGCAATGCATCCAGATCCGCCAGATAATCGGCAAACCAGTAACCGCCCTGTGCCCAGTCCGTTTGTCCAAATCCGCGCCAATCCGGCGCAATCACATGCACCTGTCGCTGCATGGCATCGACCAGAAACTGAAAGGTCGCTGAGACATCCATCCATCCGTGCAACATGACCACAACCGGGCCCCCTTCCGGCCCCCAATGCCTGACGTGATAACGCAAGCCACGTAATGTCAGATATTGGGAACGGCAGGGTTTCATGTCGGTCATGTTCATGCGAATACCAAGGTCGGGGCAGCGATACGGTACGCCCCATCAAATAAAATCGCGCATCGATGCGTCACTGCATCGATGCGCGTCAGTTGCATGCGAGACGATTTAACGCTTGGCGTCGTCTGCTGCTTTCTGAATGTCCTGACCGGCTTCCTGCATTTTTTCGCCGACCGTCGCTGTCGCATTATCGATTTCCTTGCCCGCTTTTTCTGCCGGACCTTCCTTATGGCAACCAGCCAGACCTGCCGTCAATAAGCCGATTGCAAACAACGAAGCCAAGGTTTTTTTCGTATTCATGATGAGTCCTTTCAAGGATTGGTTGATACAACTATGTTGAGTAATGCATTCACGTTGTGCGCGAATACCTTATTTTTTTGCATCGTCCGCAGCTTTCTGTATGCCTTTTCCTGCTTCCTGCATTTTTTCCCCAACCTTGGCGGTCACCTCTTCGATCTTTTCAGCCGCCGTCGTCGCTGCTTCATCAATCTTTTTACCTGCACGTTCGGCTGGCCCCTCTTCCGCCTTTTTACAGGCAGCCAAACCGAATGCGAGCAAACCGCCAGCCAACACTGTCATCAATACTTTTTTAGTATGCATGATTATCCCTTTTCCATTCAATTACCGATCAACGCGTAACGCATCATCGGGTAGTGATTCGACTGTGATTTTTTTAGCAAGTTCTTGCAACCCGGTAACAAGGTGTAACGCGTTTTAAAATTCTTGCCGATCGGAATTTTCCAGTGCATCCAGTTCCGACTCGGTAAACCCCGCCGCGCGGCGGGCAGGCAAATTGAAGGGGCCGCGCAGGACAGGCGCTTTGTAATGGCGCGCTAGTATGCGATAGGTGGCAATGGGCTCCAGATCGCGCTCACGACAAAGCATGGCGTACCAGCGATTACCAATGGCGACGTGACCGATTTCGTCACGCAGAATAATATCCAGAATGCCTGCGGCAGCCTGATCGCCTGCCTGCGCCAATTTTGCCCGCATCGGCGGCGACGCATCCAGCCCGCGCGCCTCCAGCGTACGTGGCACCAGGGCCATACGCGCCAACACATCACCGGACGTTTTCTCCGCCATTTCCCACAGGCTGTTATGCGCAGGAAAATCGCCATAGGCATAACCCATGGTCTGCAGATGGGCGGCCAACAAGGAAAAATGTAACGCCTCCTCACCTGCAACCCTGAGCCAGTCGGCATAATAATCGCGCGGCATACCGGCGAAACGCCAGATGGCATCCAGTGCCAGATTGATGGCATTGAACTCGATATGCGTCAGTGCATGAATGGCCGCGGCACGTCCTTCCAGCGTGTGCATGGCACGGCGCGCGACTTCTTTCGGCGGGATCAATTGGGGGCACGCTGGCCGTCCCGGGATTGTCCCCTGCGCAGACAGGGAGATGTCGCGATCCAGTTGTAGCGTTCCGGCCTGCCATGCCTGTGCCAGCGCCATCGTGTCCTTTGCCTTGCGCGCTGGATCAGCGTCCAGCAGGCAGCACAGAGCCGCCGCACGCAGCTCTATCGGTGCGCTGCCTGTTGTTGTGCTCAAATCCACGGTGAAGAAGAGAAAAAGGTCATTCGTAACGTAAAATAGCGACTTGCCTGCAATAACCCAAAAAGACAGGGGTGCACTGATCTGATCGAACGGTGCCCGCCCCCCCCTCTTTCAATTTCCGGCCTTGCCTCCATCTACCGGGGCAGATGCCATAGTGATCTTCTAAAAACCGAGCAAGATGCCAGCCGCAAATCGGCTCGTCATTCTACTGAAACCATGGCTATCTACCAATTAGGTGAACATATTCCCACGATTGCACCGTCGGCCTTTATCACCGATTCGGCAACGATTGTGGGCCGCGTAACGATTGGAGAAGATTCCAGCGTCTGGTTTCAATCCACCGTACGCGGGGACAATGAAGACATCACGATCGGCCGTAACTGCAATGTGCAGGAAGGTGCCGTCTTGCATGCCGACCCCGGCTTTCCGATTCAGATGGAGGATCATGTCAGTGTCGGCCACCAAGCCATGATTCACGGCTGCACGATTGGAGAAGGATCGTTGATCGGCATTCAGGCAGTCATCCTGAATGGTGCACGCATCGGGAAAAACTGTCTGGTCGGTGCCGGTGCGCTGATCACGGAAGGCAAGGAATTTCCTGATAACTCCCTGATCATCGGCTCGCCAGCGCGCGTGCTGCGTACGCTGGATGACAAGGCGATTGCCAATCTGCGCCGGATCGCCGATAGCTATGCCGAGCGTAGCAAACTGTTTAAAACGCAATTGAAGAAAATAGGATAACCATGGCAGATAGTCTGCAAAAATTTCTGTTCGAAGACAGCGCCGTTCGTGGCGAATTGGTGGATGTATCCGCTACCTGGCAGCAAGTCCAGCAACATCGTCAATACCCGCAAGCGGTTAAAACCGTTCTTGGCGAAATGCTGTCTGCTGCCGCGCTGCTGTCTGCCAATCTCAAGTTCAACGGTGCGATCGTGATGCAGATTCACGGTGATGGTCCGGTCAGGCTGCTGGTCGTTGAATGCGATTCAGATCTGAATTTGCGTGCCACCGCCAAACTGGCGGAAGATGCCATCGTGGACGATCATGCGAGCCTGACCGATCTGGTCAATGCACAGGGCAATGGCCGATTCGTCATCACTCTTGACCCAAAAGACAAACTGCCGGGCCAACAAGCGTATCAAGGTATCGTGCCACTGGTGGGCGAATCGGTTGCCGTCGTGATTGAGAACTACATGCTGCGTTCCGAACAGCTCGATACCAAGCTCTGGCTTGCAGCCGATGACAGCGTTGCGCGTGGCTTGCTGCTGCAAAAGCTGCCTCGTGAAGGTGGTACGCCCGGTACCAGTGGCGATACTGATGATCTTGCGACGTGGGATCGCAGTGTCATGCTGGCTCAAACCCTGCGTCGCGAAGAACTGCTCAGCACGGATGTCGAAACGCTGATGCGCCGTCTGTTCTGGGAAGAAACGATCCGACTCTTCGATGCACGTCATCCGCAATTTCAATGCACTTGCACCCGCGAGAAAGTAGGCACCATGCTCAAGATGCTGGGTGAAGAAGAAGTGGCTTCTGCCGTGGAAGAACTCGGCAAACTGGAAATCGACTGCGATTTTTGCGGCCAGCATTACGAATTTGATCGTGTCGATTGCGCGCAATTGTTTGCGGTCGAATCGCCAGTCGAAACGCTGCTGCCAGCCAATCAGAATAAACACTGATTGCAACTGGCAGAAACAAATAAAAAACGCGCCTTGGCAGGCGCGCTTTAATTTGGCTTCTTCTGGGGTTCAACAGGTGGCGGGGGAATTGCCACAAAGGTCGAGCGCTTGTTCGGATCAATGATCTGCACAAAGACTTCATTCTGCTTGATCATGCCCAGTTCATAGCGCGCCCGCTCTTCGACCGCACCGGTTCCCTCCTTCAGATCCTGCACTTCAGAGGCCAGCATGGCATTACGTGCGCGCAGCTCATCATTTTTTTTCTGCGCTTCCTGCACCTGATGATCCAGATCCCAGACGCGCAACCAGCCGCCCTTGCCCAACCACAGCGGGTACTGGATCAATATAACCAAAACCGTGAGGCACAGAATGATGAGGCGCATTGGAGCAAGCCAAAACAGGTCCGGCCATGCATGCACATGGCCGGATAAGCATTACTTCAGATTGTAGAACGCGTCACGACCAGGATAGCTGGCAATATCACCCAGATCTTCCTCGATGCGCAGCAACTGGTTGTACTTGGCCATCCGATCCGAACGCGACATCGAGCCGGTCTTGATCTGCAACGCGTTGGTACCCACCGCGATATCGGCAATCGTCGAATCTTCGGTTTCGCCCGAGCGATGCGAGATCACGGCGGTATAACCGGCACGTTTTGCCATTTCGATTGCGGCAAACGTTTCGGTCAGGGTACCGATCTGATTGATCTTGATCAGGATCGAGTTGGCGATGTTCTTCTGAATGCCTTCGCGCAAAATCTTGGTGTTGGTTACAAACAGATCGTCACCGACCAGCTGCACTTTCTTGCCTAGGGCGGCGGTCAAGGTCGCCCAGCCTTCCCAGTCGTTTTCGGCCATGCCGTCTTCGATCGAGATGATCGGATACTTGTCGCACCACGTACCGAGCAAATTGGTGAAATCGTTGCTGGACAGGGTCAGGCCTTCACCATGCAATTCGTATTTGCCGTTTTTGTAGAATTCGCTGGCTGCGCAATCGAGACCCAGTGCAATCTGCTTGCCTGGCTCGTAACCAGCTTGCTCAATCGCTTGCAGGATCAGCTTGATCGCCGCTTCGTGATTCTCAACCGAAGGAGCAAAACCGCCTTCGTCACCAACGGCAGTCGACAGACCCTTGTCATTGATGATTTTTTTCAGCGTGTGAAACACTTCTGCGCCGTAGCGGATCGCTTCACGGAAGCTTGGCGCGCCAACCGGAATGATCATGAACTCTTGCAGATCCAGGGTGTTGTTCGCGTGTGCGCCACCGTTGATCACATTCATCATCGGTACCGGCATTTGCATCGCGCCCGAACCGCCGAAATAGCGATACAGCGGCAAACCGGCTTCTTCTGCAGCCGCCTTGGCAACTGCCATCGATACTGCCAGCGTCGCATTGGCGCCCAGACGCTCCTTGTTTTCGGTACCGTCGAGGTCGATCAAGGTACGATCGAGGAAGGCCTGCTCATTAGCGTCCAGACCCATGATCGCTTCGGAGATTTCGGTGTTGATGTTTTCACAGGCTTTCAACACGCCCTTGCCGAAATAGCGGCTCTTGTCACCATCACGCAATTCGATCGCTTCACGCGAACCGGTCGATGCGCCCGACGGCACAGCTGCACGGCCCATGACGCCGGATTCCAGCAGGACGTCGCATTCCACAGTCGGATTGCCGCGCGAGTCGATTACTTCGCGGCCAATGATGTCAACAATTGCACTCATCTATTTCTCTCCTGATCACAAATTCTTGGATATGTTGAGCGGGCGGCACATACCGCCCGCTTTTCTCTATTCTCGTTACGCCTTGGCTTTTTGCTGATGTCCCAGCGCCGCCTTGATAAACGAGATGAACAACGGATGTCCGTCACGTGGCGTTGACTGGAATTCAGGGTGATACTGCACGCCCACATACCATGGGTGCGAATTGCTACCTTCACGCGGCAATTCCATGATTTCACACAAGGATTCGGTCGGCGTACGGGCAGCTACCACCAGACCGGCTTCTTCAACACGACCGAGATAGTGGTTGTTGGCTTCATAGCGATGGCGGTGACGCTCGGTGACCTTGTCGCCATAGATTTCGGCAGCCAAGGTACCTGGTTTGACGTCACAGGTCTGCGCACCCAGACGCATGGTGCCACCGAGATCGGAATTGGCATCGCGACGCTCGACCTTGCCATCGTGGTTTTGCCATTCGTTGATCAGTGCGACGACTGGCTGTTCGGTGTCGGGATCAAACTCGGTCGAGTTCGCTTTGGTCAGACCAGCCATATGGCGTGCGTACTCGATCAGCGCAACCTGCATGCCGAGGCAGATACCCAGATAAGGAATCTTGTTTTCACGTGCGAAGCGCGCTGCCGCAATCTTGCCTTCCACACCACGCTTGCCGAAACCGCCGGGCACCAGAATCGCGTCGTATTTGGCGAGGCATTGCGGACCGTTGGTTTCGATCTCTTCCGAATCCAGATATTCGATATTGACCTGGCTTTCGGTATGAATACCGGCGTGACGCAGTGCTTCCGTCAGCGATTTGTACGATTCGGTCAGATCGACATACTTGCCGACCATGCCGATCGTGACGTTGTGTTTCGGATTTTCCAGTGTGTGAACCAGCTTGCTCCACATGGACAAGTCAGCCGGTGCCGGCGACAGACCGAGCTTTTCGCAAACGATGCGATCCAGACCTTGATCCAGCAACATTTGGGGAATCTTGTAAATCGTGTCGGCATCCCAGACAGAGATGACGGCTTCTTCCTGCACATTCGAAAACAGCGAAATTTTCGAACGTTCATCATCAGGAATACGGCGATCTGCACGGCACAGCAACGCATCCGGGAAAATACCGATCTCGCGCAGTTTCTGAACGCTGTGCTGAGTCGGTTTGGTTTTCAGCTCACCAGCCGATGCGATGTACGGCACCAGCGTCAGATGAATGAACGCCGTCGCGTTCTTGCCGGCACGCAGACTCAACTGACGTGCCGCCTCAAGGAACGGCAGCGATTCGATATCACCAACGGTACCGCCGATTTCCACCAGCGCAACATCAAAGCCTTCGGCGCCGCGATAGATGTAATCCTGAATCTCGTTCGTGATGTGCGGAATGACCTGCACGGTCTTGCCCAGATACTCGCCGCGACGCTCCTTACGAATCACGGATTCGTAAATCTGGCCGGTGGTGAAGTTATTCACCTTGCGCATCTTGGCAGTAATGAAACGCTCGTAGTGCCCCAGATCCAGATCCGTTTCGGCGCCATCTTCGGTAACGAAGACTTCACCATGCTGGAACGGACTCATCGTGCCGGGATCGACGTTGATGTAGGGATCGAGCTTGAGGAGAGTGACTTTGAGGCCGCGCGATTCGAGGATCGCAGCGAGAGAGGCGGCGGCAATCCCTTTACCGAGGGAAGACACAACGCCGCCAGTGACGAATACAAACTTGGTCATTGCAATTGGTGCCGAATGGCACGTGCGGGAAATTCAAATTATACCCCAAACGTGATCCGGACTTCGATGCCTTGCCAGCAAAATTTATGGCAAACGCCACACCCCGTTCAAAAAAGGCCGTCACAAAGCGAACGAACTAGCGGCCATACCAGTAACGTGCATGCTCCTTGCGATATTCAGTGACCGTGACCGATGTTCCAAATCGTACCGAAATGGCGCCAGACACATCATTGCGCAAACGTGTGACACCTTGCTCGCCATAGCGGTCGTAAATTTCCTGCTTTGGGTGCCGGTAACGATTGCGATAGCCAACCTGAAACAGGGCAAACTGCGGATCAACACTGCGCAGAAACGGCCATGTCGATGAAGTACCACTGCCATGATGTGGCGCCAGCAGTACATCTGCCCGCAAGTCACTGCCAAAGTTGCGAACCAGTTCACTTTCTTGTGCTGCCTCAATATCGCCAGGCAACAGGAGCGATTGCTGGCCACGCGTGATTTTCAATACACAACTGCGCGCATTCGGTTTCCAGCGGTCGCTGTCGTGGATCGCCTGTGTCGGATGCAACATCTCAAATCGCACACTGTCCCAATCCCACGACTGTCCTGCAACGCACGGGCGATGCGCGGGCGCCTGCATGACAACGGGATGATCGCCCGACAGAGAAGTCGTCGTCCACCCTACGTCGATTTCTTTAAAGATCGACAATGCACCGCCGGAGTGATCCGTATCACTGTGCGTCACGACCACGCCATTCAGACGATGAATACCGCGCGCCTTCAGGTAGGGCAGGACAACGCGATTTCCTCCATCGGATTCGGGCGAGTAAACAGGCCCCGTGTCATATAGCAAACGATGATGCTCGGTCTCGATCAGCAAGGCCATGCCCTGCCCCACATCGAATGCAGTGACCCACATTTCGCCATCGCGCGGGCGCTCCGGGGCATGCAATACCAGAGGCAGCCAGAAAAACAGACCGATGTAACGTAAAGGCCAACCGCGGGGCGCAAGCAGCCAGATCGTTCCGATCACGGCCAGCACAAACATCCACCATGCCGGCACAGGCGCCAGCCAGACTGACCACGACAACTCGCTCAGCCAGCCCAGCAGCCATGCCAGTTGGGCAATCAGAAAGTGCGCAAGCCACAAGCACCATCCGCCCAAGGGCATCGGCAGCACACTGCCGATCAGCGACAACGGCGTCACCAAGAAACTGACGAGCGGAATGGCAATCGCATTGGCAACCGGACTGATCAGCGACGCTTGCGCAAACATCAGGATCGTCAGTGGCACCAACGCCAGCGTAACGGCATATTGGGTACGTATGGCGGCTTCCAGCACGATGCGCCAGTGTGGCTTCTCCATCTGCCCGCCTAACTGCGCGCGCCCCACACTTGCGTACAAAATGACGGCAACCGCGCCAAACGATAACCAGAAGCCTGGCGCCAGTACGGCCCACGGATCCATGATAACGACAGCGGCCAGTGCCAGGCACAGCACATGCGATACGTTAGCAAGCCGGCCGAACCACATTGCCAGCGCCACGACCAGCAACATGCACAGCGTTCTTTGTGCAGGCACACCGGAACCAGCCAGCAGGACATAGATGAATGCGGACAAGGCACCTGCGATTGCCGCCGCTTTCTGCGCAGGCAGTAAAAGTGGTAACTGCAGATTGGTAAAAAAGGATTGTCGCCACAACACCAACACCAATTCGGCCACCAGTGCGGCAATCATCGTAATGTGAAGGCCTGAGATCGAGACCAGATGCGATATCCCCGTTTTGTTGAAGATCGTCCAGTCTGACTGACTGATCGCGCGCTGATCGCCCATCACCAACGCCACAATCACGCCAGCGTAGGGCTGTCCTTCCAGCGCGTGCTGGATACGCTCACGCAACCAGCCACGGGATCGTTCAACCGTATGACCAAACGTTGGTACAAAATTGGTCACCCGCTGATTTTTCAATTCCAGGCGCTGATCGGGGCGGACATAGCCGGTCGCCCGTACGTTTTTCTCCAGCAGCCAGCGTTCATAGTCAAAACCGTAAGGATTGGCATTGCCATGCGGACGACGCAATCGTACGGTCAGCTGCCAGCGCTCTCCCGCCTGCACAGCACCAACTCTTTGCAGCTCTTCCGCGCTGAAAGCCGAGTACCAGGACAATGCAGCAATCTTGGGCAGCTCGGGCACAATGCCGTCGACCGGCAACGCCTGTTCGATGACGAAATTGAAGCGCACGCCACGTTCAAAATGACTGGGCAGACTATCGACGGTACCAATGACGGTGACATCCCTGCCTTCCCACTCTTTCGGCAGCTCTGTCGATAAATAAAAATGGGCAAACAACGTTGCCCATAAAAAACCAAAACAACAACCCGCTGCTGTGAGGAAGAAAAGACGCGCGCGCGTCCATCGTTTACGCCAGACAAGAGTAACCAGCGTTACCAGAATGACCGAAAGAAAAACAAATAGCGGTAGAGAAGGCAGTTTTGCCTGCTGTTGCAGCAACCACGCACCAAAAACAAGGCCGATGATTGCGCTGCGCATACGGCCCTCAGGACAACGCCACCAGACGCGGCATCACCGTCCGCGCATTATCACTGGTGATCCGGGCAATGTCCGGCAACGCCATCGAGCGCAGTTCTGCAAGCACGTCACCGATGCGAGGCAATTGCTCCGGGCTGTTCTTTTCCGGATGCAACCATGCAGGAGAAATATCGGGCGCATCGGTTTCCAACACGATGCTTTCGATTGGCAATTCGCTGGCCAAGCGACGAATTTGCAATGATCGCGTGAATGTCATCGCGCCACCAAAGCCGAGTTTGAAACCCAGATCGATGAAAATCTGTGCCTGTTGAAAACTGCCATTGAATGCATGCGCGATGCCACCTGGTACCTTGATCCGGCGTAACTGCTTGAGAATCTGATCCTGCGCGCGGCGCACATGCAGCAGTACGGGCAAGTCAAAATCGCGCGCGATCTTCAATTGCTCAGCATAGAAATGCTCCTGCTTGGCGCGCATGGCTGACTCCGTCAGCAGAGGCACAAAATAATCCAGTCCGATTTCACCGATCGCGACAAAACGTGGATCGGCCATGGCCGCCTCAACCGACTCGCGTAAAAAGAGCAAATCAGCTTCTTGCGCCTGCGGTACAAAAATCGGATGAATGCCTAATGCGTAACTGCAATTGGCATGCGCATGCGCCAGATTTCTGACTGTAGAAAAATTAGCGCGCTCCACTGCCGGAATCACGATCATGCCAACCTGTAGCGCTTCGGCACGACGCGCCACTTCATCTGCCTGATCGGCAAACTCGGCAGCATCCAGATGGCAATGTGTATCGATCCACGTCATGACAGATTACGACTCGGTATGTCCAATCGAGGGGCAACGTACAAGACTGACGGCGATCAAGCTGCAGCAGTCTCTTCATACGGATGCAAGCCCTGATCCGACAAACGCAAAATACGATCACAATGCGTTGCCAGCTCAACGTCATGCGTCACGATGATGAACGATGTACCCAAGGTCCGCGACAACTCCAGCATCAAATCAAACGTCTTCTGTGCCGTCGCACGATCCAGATTGCCGGTTGGCTCGTCGGCAAGTACACAGGCAGGCTGGGTAACCAGGGCACGTGCCAGTGCGACACGCTGGCGTTCGCCACCGGACAATTCGCCCGGCACGTGCGTTACACGATGCTCAAGGCCGACGCGTGCCAGCATGGCATGCGCCAGCTTGTGTGCCTGATCGCGCGGCATGCGACGGATCATCAAGGGCATGGCGACATTGTCGAGTGCCGTAAATTCCGGCAGCAGATGGTGAAATTGGTAAACGAAACCAAGCGACTGGTTACGCACCGTTCCGCGGCGCTTTTCATCCAGACTCGCGAAGTCTTGACCAAGCAAGGTTACCGCTCCACTGGTCGGCACATCCAGCCCACCAAGCAGATGCAGCAAGGTCGATTTGCCGGAGCCGGATGCACCGATGATGGCGATACGCTCGCCTTTGACAACATCCAGATCGATGCCTTTCAGCACTTCGACCGAATACTTCCCTTGTGTAAAGGTCTTTGCCAGCTTGCGGCAGGACAGAACAGACTCACTCATAACGTAATGCCTCCGCAGGTTTGACACGCGCTGCTGACCAGCTTGGATAAAGCGTTGCCAGAAAAGCGAGCACAACGGCAATCCCGCCAATCGTCCATACATCCGGCCAACGCAGGTCGGACGGCAACTCGCTGATCAGATAAACATCCTTGGGCAGGAACTGCACCTGGAACACGCTTTCGATAAACGGCACGATCACGTCGATATTCAATGCGACCAACACGCCACCACCCACTCCCACCGCCGTACCAATCAGGCCAACCAGTGCCCCCTGAATCATGAAAATTTTCATGATGGATGCAGGCGATGCCCCCAAAGTACGCAGGATTGCGATGTCTGCCTGCTTGTCTGTCACCGTCATGACCAACGTCGACACCAGATTGAATGCCGCCACCGCAATGATCAGTGTCAGAATCAAGGACATCATGCGTTTCTCGGTCTGTACCGCAGCAAACCAGTTACGGTTTTGCTTGGACCAGTCACGTATCAGTACGTTATCACTGACAGTACGCGTCAAATCCATCGCAACCTGCGGCGCGCGTTGCATATCGGTGATCTTCAGACGCAAACCGGATGGCGCACTCAGACGGAACATGGTCATCGCATCCTGAATATGAATGAAGGCCATCGACGAGTCATACTCGAAATGACCCGAATCGAAAATCCCGACTACCGTGAACTGCTTCAGACGCGGAATCACGCCCGCTGGCGTGACCTGTCCTTGCGGCGCGATCATGGTCACTTTTTCGCCCATGTAGACGTGCATGGCACGTGCCAATTCGCTACCCAGTACGATATTGAATTCGCCCGGCTGCAAGTTATCAAGGCTACCCTGCTTCACGTGCTTGGCCACGTCCGACACACGCGGCTCCTGATCCGGCAGCACGCCACGGATCATCACGCCGCGCAAGGTGTCGTCCCGCGTCATCATCGCCTGCGAATCGACGTATGGTGCCGTACCGATCACTTCACGGTTGGCTTCCACTTCCTTGGCGGTTTTCTGCCAGTCCGGCAGCGAACCGCCCGGCTCGAAAACCTCAATATGCGACAGCACCGACAACATGCGGTCACGCACGTCTTTCTGAAATCCATTCATGACCGACAGCACGATGATCAATGCCGCTACGCCAACGGCAATACCGGCCATCGAAATCAGGGAAATGAAGGAAATAAAAGTGTTGCGACCGCTGCGCTTGCCAGCGCGTGTGTAACGCACGCCGATCAGCCATTCGAAAGATATATTTTTTATGATGCTCAAAAGAGAACTCCTGTCTGCAGCACGCAGTGTGCCCGAAGTTTGCCACAACTTGCACAGCGGCAGTAAAGGGCAGAAGCTACATGGACTGTTACCGTCGCATTCCGTTCCCTGATGCAAGAAACATGCATCCCGCGCCGACCGCAAGTTAGGCAATTGCCCTACAATCGCGGCATGAACCGACTTGACCTGCTTTTACCCTTTTCCCTGACACCGCCGGAGCTGGCGCGCGACCTGCAAAAGGAGCTTTCCGTACCCTCACTTGCCATGCTGCTGGGACGCGGCAAATCGACGGCTATGGTCACCAACGATGCGTTTTCCCGCACCTTGCCGCATGAGGCATGGTTGTTCGAAAACGCAGCCGCAACCAGCACAGACAACAGTCCGCCACTGGCACGCTATCTGGCCCACGATGCCGGCATGTCGCTGGACGAAGGATTCTGGTTCATCCTGCAGCCTTTCCATTTGCATGTGGCACGCGATCATCTGGTACTGACCGATCCGCGCCAGTTGCGTATCAGTGAGGAAGAATCGCAGGCGCTGTTTAGCTCTGCGCAGTCAGTCTTTTCCGAAGACGGGAAAGACCTGTTCTACGTCAGTCCATCCATCTGGCTACTGCGTGCAGACGACTGGCATGGTTTGCGCACGTCGACGCCGGATGCCGCCTGCGGTCACAACGTCGATATCTGGACACCACAAGGCGATCGCGCGCGTGAATGGCGCCGCCTGCAAAATGAAGTGCAGATGCACTGGCACGACCACGCCGTCAACGACGCGCGTACCGGTCGCGGACTTAAACCGATCAACTCGGTCTGGCTTTGGGGCGGCGCCAAGGCCGGCACCTCCACCATGCGCCGTTTTGAAACCGCTTTCAGCAGCACGCAAAGCACGCCTTTGCTGGCCGCTTTACAAACCAGACAAATCAGCGACGCCAGCACCTTGTTATCAACATCCGCCGGACACGCGATTCTGGTGCTCGACGATTTGAGCGAACCGGCGCTGACAGAAGACTGGGCGGAATGGATTGCACGCATGAATAGCATGGAAGAGCGCTGGTTTGCACCATTGTTGGCAGCCTTGCGACAAGGCCAGTTGAAACAGCTTGGCATCACGCTGAATCATCACGCCACGCTGAAAACGATCGATATCAGCAAAAGCGCACTGCGCAAGTTCTGGAAGAAACCCGCCTTGACTGCTCTCGCCGCATGACCCGTATCGTTGTCCGCCCTTATGGCATTGCCAATGCCGAACGCCTGCAACAAGGTGGCTTGCATCCCGTCATGGCCCGCATTTTCGCTGCACGTGGCCTGCAGGATCAACGTGAACTGCAAAGCGAACTCAACGCTCTGATTCCACCGCCAGGCTTGCTGCATATTGACGCTGCTGCTGTCTATCTGGCCGATGCCATTGCAGCAGGCAAAAAAATGGTGATCGTTGCTGACTACGATTGTGATGGTGCCACCGCCTGTGCCGTTGGCTTGCGCGGACTACGCGCGATGGGTGCAACCATCGATTACATCGTCCCCAACCGTTTCGAGTACGGCTACGGCCTCACACCGGAAATCGTGGCACTTGCCATCCGTGAAAAATCGCCAGATATCATCGTCACCGTCGACAACGGCATCGCCAGTATCGATGGCGTGGAAGAAGCGAATCGCCGTGGCATCGATGTGGTAGTGACCGATCACCATTTGCCGGGCGATACACTGCCTGCTGCACGCGTGATCGTGAATCCCAACCAGCCCAATTGCGGCTTCCCGAGCAAGAATCTGGCTGGTGTTGGCGTCATGTTTTATGTCTTGCTGGCGCTGCGTGCCGAAATGCGCAAGCGCGGCATCTTCGATGCGACTACACAACCCAAGCTCGACAGCCTGCTCGATCTGGTCGCGCTAGGCACGGTGGCAGACGTTGTCAAGCTCGATGCCAATAATCGCATTCTGGTTGCACAAGGACTCAAACGCATGCGTGCCGGCCGCATGCACGAAGGCGTCGCCGCCTTGTTCCGTGCGGCGAGTCGCGAAGCACGCAAAGCCTCCCCCTTCGATCTCGGCTTTGCGCTCGGTCCGCGCCTGAACGCTGCTGGCCGACTGGCCGATATGTCGCTCGGTATTGAATGTCTGACGACAGACGATCCGGGACGCGCATGGCAAATCGCCCAGCAGCTCGACGAAATCAATCGTGAGCGTCGCACCATCGAAGCGGACATGCAGGAAACGGCGCTGACGCTGCTGGACAGCTTCAATCCACAGAATAAAACCACGATCAGTGTGTTCGACGCTGGTTGGCATCAGGGTGTGATCGGTATCGTGGCCTCACGTCTGAAAGACAAGTTCTATCGCCCGACCATCACCTTTGCCGATGCCGGCGATGGCTGGATCAAGGGATCAGGGCGTTCGATTGCCGGTTTTCATCTACGCGACGCACTGGATCTGGTGTCCAAGCATGCACCGACGCTGATCGATAAATTCGGCGGTCATGCGATGGCGGCTGGTCTGACGATCCGTGCCGATGCCTTTGACGCATTTTCCGATGCGTTCGAAACAGTCGGCCGTGACTGGCTGGATGACAATCAACTGGAGCGCGTGCTGGAAACCGATGGCTCGCTGGAGTCTGCCTACTTCACCACGCAATTTATCGAACTGATCAATAATCAGGTCTGGGGACAAGGCTTCGCGCCGCCAGTCTTCTGCGACGAGTTCCGTGTCGTCAATCAGCGCATTCTGAAAGAACGCCACTTGAAGCTGACGCTGGAAAAAGATGGTCATCAATTTGATGCGATCTGGTTTGGCAACAGCACATCCCTTCCCGGCCATGCACGCGTCGCCTATCGACTTGATGCCAACGAATTCAATGGCCGTACGCGTGTCCAATTATTAGTGGAGCATGCAGAAGCGGCCTGAGCGTTTTTTGCTCGATGTTCAGCGCACCGGCAAAAACTGGATAAAACCGGCACCGATCAGATTTTGCACATAGTTGATACCCGCCCGCCGATACTTTTCGGTCATGAAGGTCGCCAGCAGATCAAGACGGCCGACTATCTTGCCAAACTCGCGCTCGAAACTCAGATTACGTCCATTCAGACCAATGTCATCGGCAAGCAGCAATGGCTGTCCATGAGAATTACGACGCGTCCCAAGTAACCAGACTGCGATTTCAATATTGCGTGCGGCGTTATAGATGTGCTGGGCATCCAGGCTATCGACCAGAAAAAACTCAGTCTTGCCGTCATGCGCCGTCACGATCATGTCGGCGCTTGCATGGATGAAAGCCGCCACGCGATCACCGACAAAATCCGGCGTCAGTGCGAGCGACAAGGCACGAATATCCTGCTGCCCCTGCAAGCCGGGCCAGGCTGCGCGCTGCTCGATTGCACTGCGCACGCGCTGCATCGCATCTTCGCGACTGGCGGCCGTTTTCTTCCATTCGGCCGGATTGCGACGATAGAGCTTGTCCATCAGCAGATACAGGCTGTCGAGATTGTGTTGCATCGCAATCGAGGCAATCCGGTTGGTATCGGACTGCGCCATCTCACGACCGCCACCCGATGTGCTCTTGACCTCGCCGCGATTGGTATGCGCCGCCGTACAGGCGCTCAGCAGCAGAATCAGACCGATTGTTGTCAGCGACTTCCCAAGCATCTTGCACCCATTGCCAAAATGACCATGCCGGATCATGCCATGGAAATTGGCTGCAATGCCATCCGGACAGGTTTCCGGCTTAAAAATGCTCTCTGGAGCAGGTATAATCTGCGGTTTGATTGCAAAGAATATCGCCATGGAAGCCGAACGCCTCAATTCCCTCCAATCCCTGCTGACCGATCTATCCGATCGCGCGGCCGAACTTCGGAGGTATCTTTGACTTCGATGTGAAGTCGGAGAAACTCGAACAAGTCAACGGGGAACTCGAAGACCCTGACGTCTGGAACGATCCCAAGCGCGCCCAGGATCTGGGCAAGGAAAAGAAGTCGCTGGAAGCGATCGTCCATACTCTCATCAAGATCGATACCGAACTTACCGACGCGCGCGATCTGTTCGACATGGCACGCGAAGAAAACGATGAGGACACCATCGTTGCCATCGAAGCCGATGCGCAGGAATTGCTGAAGCTCGTCGAAGAGATGGAATTCCGTCGCATGTTCAGCAATCCGCTTGATGCGAATAACTGCTTCATCGATATTCAGGCTGGCGCGGGCGGCACCGAGGCGCAGGACTGGGCATCCATGCTGCTGCGTCAGTATCTGCGCTATTGCGAACGCAAAGGCTTCAAGGTCGAAATCCTTGAACAATCCGATGGCGAGGTGGCCGGCATCAAGACTGCCACGCTCAAGGTCGAAGGTGAATATGCCTACGGCTTCCTGCGTACCGAAACAGGCGTGCATCGTCTCGTGCGCAAGTCACCATTTGATTCGGCCAACGGTCGCCACACCTCGTTTTCGAGTCTGTTCGTCTATCCGGAAGTGGACGATTCGATCGAGATCGAAATCAACCCGGCCGACGTGCGTATCGACACCTATCGCGCCTCCGGTGCCGGTGGTCAGCACATCAACAAAACCGATTCCGCCGTCCGTCTGACGCACGGTCCGTCGGGCATTGTCGTGCAGTGCCAGAACGATCGTTCGCAGCACCGTAACAAGGCAGAAGCATGGGACATGCTGAAAGCCAAGTTGTACGAACTCGAACTGCGCAATCGCATGAGCGAACAGCAAAAACTGGAAGATTCCAAAACCGACGTCGGCTGGGGCCACCAGATTCGCTCGTACGTGCTCGATCAATCACGCATCAAGGATTTGCGTACCAACTTCGAGACCGGCAATACCAAGGCTGTGCTTGACGGCGACATCGATGATTTCATCGCCGCATCGCTGAAGCAAGGCGTGTAAATGCGCCTTGTCGCTGACTCTGCCGCCACATTTTTTGTATCTAACTGACTGTTGCCTTTCATGACTACGCACAATGACGACGCATCGGCTGCACTGCCGGTTGACGAGAATAAAATCATCGCCGAGCGCCGCGCCAAGCTGGCTGCCCTGCGCACCCAGGGTGTTGCCTTCCCTAACGACTTCCGCCCGCAACACAAGGCTGCCGACCTGCACGCGCAATACGACGGCAAGACGCGCGAGGAACTCGAAGCCGCACCAGTTACCGTCGTACTCGCAGGCCGCATGATGCTCAAGCGCGAAGCCGGCAAGAAAGCCGCTTTCGCAACCCTGCAAGATGCATCCGGTGCACGCGCCGATGGTCGCATCCAGATTTATGTTCAGTTGGATCAGGTTGGCGAAGCGGCGATGGCTGCCCTGCACCATTACGACCTCGGCGATATTCTCGGTGTGGTCGGTACACTGTTCAAAACCAAGACCGATGAGCTGACGATCAAAGTCACGGAGCTGCGCCTGATCACCAAATCGCTGCGCCCACTGCCGGATAAATTCCACGGTCTGGCCGATCAGGAAACCAAGTACCGTCAGCGTTATGTTGATCTGATCATGAGCGAAGAAACGCGTCGCACCTTCAAGGCACGTACTGCGGCCATCGCGTCGATCCGCAACTTCATGGCGAAGAATGACTTCATGGAAGTCGAAACGCCAATGCTGCATACGATTCCCGGCGGCGCTTCGGCCAAGCCGTTCATCACGCATCACAATGCGCTCGACATGCAGATGTTCCTGCGTATCGCACCGGAACTGTATCTGAAGCGCCTCGTCGTCGGCGGCTTTGATCGCGTGTTCGAAATCAACCGTAACTTCCGCAACGAAGGCGTATCGATCCGCCACAATCCGGAATTCACGATGATGGAGTTCTACGCAGCCTACACTGATTACAAATGGCTGATGGACTTTACCGAAGCCGTGATCCGTCAGGCAGCGATCGACGCACACGGTACGGCCACCCTCACCTATGGCGGCCGTGAACTTGATCTGGCAAAACCGTTCCACCGCCTGACCATTGTTGAAGCGATCAATAAATACGCGCCGGGTTACACCGAAGCACAACTCAACGACGCAGAATTCATCAAGAAGGAATTGCTGAAATTCGGCGTCAAGCCGCACGCGCATGCCGGTCTCGGCGCACTGCAGCTCGCGCTGTTCGAAGAGACGGCCGAAGCCCAACTGTGGGAACCGACCTACATCATTGACTATCCGGTCGAAGTCTCGCCGCTGGCGCGCGCCTCCGATACGCGCGAGGGCATTACCGAGCGCTTCGAATTGTTCATGGTCGGTCGTGAAATCGCCAACGGCTTTTCGGAGCTTAACGACGCCGAAGATCAGGCGGCGCGCTTCCAGGCACAAGTCGCTGCCAAGGACGCCGGTGACGAAGAAGCGATGTACTACGACGCCGACTATATCCGCGCGCTCGAGTACGGCATGCCCCCCGCCGGCGGCTGCGGCATCGGCATTGATCGCCTGATGATGATCATTACCGATTCGCCCAATATTCGCGACGTGCTGCTGTTTCCACACTTGCGCCGCGAAGACTAACGTAACGCGCGCAACAATTTTTTCCATAAGGAAACAAGGACTGCTTCGGCAGTCCTTTTGTTTTTCGGCAACCAAAATAGTTTTTGGATGTCTGAGTTACATCAGCTTACAACTGACACAGCTTCATGCTTTTTATTCAAGCGTTGCAAGACAATAATTCTTACATGATCAACCGACTTCTCCTTTCTGGAGGAAATCATGGAAACCAACAATAATTCAAATCGTTTACATCCTCTTGTCGCCGCGGCAGCCATCGCCGTTTTATTGGTCAGTCTGGTCGGCGTTGCCGCCATGACCGGCTTGCTCCCAAGCTCAAACAGCTCGTCGCGTGATAGCAAGGAGGTTGCCGCACTGGAACGCGAGGCCGAGTTGAAAGCTGCTGAAGAAAAAGCCGCAGCAGCCGAGGCAGAAGCCAAAGCTGCGTCGGAAAAGGCAGCGCAATTACGCAAGGAAGAAGACCGTCGTCGTGCCACTGCGGCCAAGGCCGATGACCGCGCAAGACAGACTGCCCAGGCACCGATCTGCCATAACTGCGGACGCGTCGAGTCGGTTCGCACCGTGCAGACGGCTGCCCAACCCAGCGGTGTTGGCGTCGTGGGTGGTGCGGTTGTCGGCGGCTTGTTAGGTAATCAGGTTGGCGGTGGCAGTGGCCGCACGCTGGCAACGGTTGCCGGTGCTGTCGGTGGCGGCTATGCAGGCAACGAGATCGAAAAACGTACGCGTACGGCAACGACTTATCAAGTCCGCGTGCGCCTGGATGATGGCAATGTCCGCACGTTCCCGTACAACAATCCGCCACCATGGTCCAACGGTGACCGCGTACGCATCGTGGATGGCTATCTGCGTGCGGGCTAATGTCAGTACGACAGCGTCAATAAAAAGAGCGGCCTGAGCCGCTTTTTTTTATTTCTCCCAGATTTACTGCGCTTCTTCGATCCATGCCATTTGAATGGCTTCGAGAATTTTCTCGCCTGAATTATTTGGATTGTCGTCAAAGCCATCGAGCTCGCACACCCAGCGATGCAAATCCGTGAAACGGATCGTCAGGGGGTCGATATCCGGAAATTTATCATTCAGCTCTTCGGCAATCCGGATGGTATCTGTCCATTTCATCTCCGTCTCTCCTTAATGATTTTCGCTGGCGTGATTGATGGTGTAACGCGGAATCTCGACAACCAGATCTTCATCGGCCACCACTGCCTGGCAAGACAGGCGCGACTGTGCTTCCAGCCCCCATGCCTTGTCCAGCAAATCCTCTTCCGTTTCGCCGGCTTCGTTCAACGAATCAAATCCTTCGCGCACGATCACGTGACAGGTCGTGCAGGCACAGGATTTCTCGCACGCGTGTTCGATGTCAATGTCATGCTGCAACAAGGCATCACACACCGTCGTGCCAGCGGACGCTTCAAGAACCGCACCGTCAGGGCAGAGAATATGATGGGGAAGAACGACGATTTGTGGCACGGGCTACCTCAGGGGATAAATAACGATTCGATAAAAGACGACGACACCGCGATCAGATGTCGTCCAGTTTCTTGCCGGACAAAACGGTCCGTACGCTGCGATCCATACGGCGCGCAGCAAATTCCTCTGTTCCATGCGCGAGCGCATGAACTGCCGATTTGATGACTTCGTGATCTGAACCACTTGCTGCCTGTTTGACCGCTTCCAGCAACTGCATGACTTCTGCACGTTCGTCGTCAGTCAGCAGATTACCGTCTGCATCCAGCGCTGACTGCGTGGCCAGAACGATACGTTCAGCTTCGACCTGCTCTTCGCGCAAGGCACGCGCCAGCATGTCGGTATCGGCAGATTGAAACGAGTCCTGCAGCATCTGTGCGATCTGATCGTCTTCCAAACCATAGGATGGCTTGACCGTGATCGATGCCTCGACACCAGAGCGCAATTCGCGCGCCGATACCGACAGCAAACCATCCGCATCAACCTGATAGGTCACACGGATGCGTGCCGCTCCCGCTGCCATTGGCGGGATGCCGCGCAATTCAAAACGTGCAAGGGAACGGCAATCGCTGACAAGCTCGCGCTCACCCTGCACGATATGGATTGCCATCGCGGTTTGCCCATCCTTGAAAGTCGTGAATTCCTGTGCACGTGCACATGGAATAGTCGAGTTACGCGGGATGACTTTTTCCACCAGACCACCCATTGTCTCGATACCGAGCGAGAGCGGAATCACATCCAGCAACAGCCAGTCGTCACCCGCTGCGCGATTGCCCGCCAGCAGATTCGCCTGAATCGCTGCACCCAATGCAACCACCTTGTCCGGATCAATATTGCCTAACGGCGTCGATTCAAAAAACTCCCCCACCGCTTTGCGCAAATGTGGCATGCGCGTTGCGCCACCAACTAGCACCACACCATCCACATCATCAACCGTCAGCTCCGCATCGCGGAGCGCCTTGCGGGTGGGCGTCAACGTCTTGTTGACCAGATTCTGGGTAATCTCCGAAAACTCGGCCGCCGTGATCGTCAAATGGACTTCTTCACCATTGCTGAGTACCGCATCGATATGCGTATCCGTTTTGCTCGACAACAGCTCCTTGGCTTCACGCGCCTTGACCATCAACACGCTGGTATCTTCATCCGACAG
Organism: Oxalicibacterium faecigallinarum; assembly: GCF_014635705.1. Lineage (GTDB taxonomy): Bacteria > Pseudomonadota > Gammaproteobacteria > Burkholderiales > Burkholderiaceae_D > Oxalicibacterium > Oxalicibacterium faecigallinarum. The sequence continues at coordinate 1,128,902 of NZ_BMDI01000001.1, forward strand.
CGGCGACAGATTTGCTTGTTGAATGATCCAGCAGAACAGCCGATGGTCAAAATCATCACCACCCAGTGCGGAATCACCGCCCGTTGCCAATACCTCGAAGACGCCTTTAGTCAGCTTGAGAATCGAAATATCAAAAGTACCACCGCCCAGATCGTAAACAGCAAAGACACCTTCCGATGCGTTATCCAGACCATAGGCAATCGCCGCAGCCGTCGGCTCATTGAGCAACCGCAATACATTCAGTCCGGCCAGCTTGGCTGCATCTTTGGTAGCCTGACGTTGCGCATCATCGAAGTAAGCCGGCACCGTGATGACTGCACCGACCAACTCATCGCCCAGCGCATCTTCGGCGCGCTGGCGCAAGGTTGCCAGAATATTGGCTGAAGTCTCGACTGGGCTCTTGATACCCCCCACTGTCTTCAGTTGCACCATGCCTGGCGAATCGATGAAGTCATACGGCAGGTTTTCGACATAGGCGATATCTTTCAGACCACGCCCCATGAAACGCTTGACCGACACAATCGTATTTTTAGGATCGGTATTTTGTGCGGCTTGCGCCTTGTAACCAATATGGGCATTGCCATCTGGCAGGTAACGCACGACCGACGGCAGCAATGAGCGCCCCTCTTCGTCGCTCAAGACTTCCGGCACGCTATTGCGAACGGTTGCCACCAGCGAATTGGTCGTGCCGAGATCAATCCCGACCGCCAGTCGATGCTGGTGCGGTGCGGTTGACATGCCGGGTTCTGCGATTTGAAGTAAAGCCATAACGTCCGATAACTTGTCTTGGTCTTGAATGGTCTCCGCAGCAGGCGGCACCATTCGATTTGGTCAATTACATCAGCGCGTCCTGCGCATTTGCAACTTCCTCGGAAAATTTTTCCAGAAACATCAGTTGACGCACCAGACTGGCAGCCTGCGTAAAATCCTGACTATCCAGTTGCATGGCAATCGCTGCCAATGCATCCTTGCGTTCGCTGCGAAGGGAGCGATCGAGTGCATCCAGTGCATGTGGATCCTTGCCAGCCCGCGCGTCATCCAGCGCCTCGCGCCATTCCATTTGCTGCATGAGAAAAGCGACGGGCATGGCCGTATTGGATTCGACTTCCAGATCGACACCATTGAGTTCACACAAGTAGGCGGCACGCTTGAAGGGACTCTTCAGCGTTTTGTATGCTTCGTTGGCACGTGTCGCCCATTGCATGGCGACACGCTTTTCGGCATCAGATGCGTTGGCGAAACGATCGGGATGAACCTGATTCTGCACATCGTGATATGCACGATCCAGCGCGCCGAGATCGACTGCAAACTGTTGCGGAAGGTGGAAGAGTTCGAAATGGTTTTGCATTCTGTGCGTTGGCGATTGCTACGCGCGCCACTTGCGGGCGCCAGTCGTGGACAAACCTTTATGCATCAAACAAAAGAGCCTGCACACGATAGTCAGGCTCTGGCGTTACTGCAGTCTTCACTGCAGCCATCAATCAGATACGGAAGCTTTCTCCGCAACCGCATTCATCCTTGACGTTTGGATTGTGGAACTTGAAGCCTTCGTTCAAGCCTTCACGCGCAAAATCCAGCTCGGTACCATCGATGTACGGCAGACTCTTCGGGTCGACAAACACCTTGACGCCATGTGACTCGAACACGCTGTCCTCTGCTGCACTTTCATCCACATACTCGAGCTTGTACGCCAGACCGGAACAACCCGTCGTGCGCACGCCAAAACGCAGGCCAATGCCTTTGCCGCGTCGCTCCATGTAGCGATTGATGTGCTTCGCCGCTTTTTCTGTCAATGTGATTGCCATGATCTTCCACTCAAAAGATTGTCGCTGATCACGCCGGCCTTAACCGGCGTGCGCAATGAACAAGCTTAGGCTGCCTCTTTCGATTCCGCTGTACCGTGCTTGGTCTTGTAATCCGCAACGGCAGCCTTGATCGCATCTTCAGCCAGAATCGAGCAGTGGATTTTCACTGGTGGCAGCGCCAGTTCTTCAGCGATCTGGGTGTTTTTGATCGCCAAGGCCTGATCCAGCGTCTTGCCCTTGACCCATTCCGTCACCAGCGAAGATGAAGCAATCGCCGAACCGCAGCCATAGGTTTTGAATTTTGCGTCTTCGATCACGCCATCTGCGCCCACCTTGATCTGCAGCTTCATGACGTCGCCGCATGCCGGTGCACCCACCATGCCGGTGCCGATGGTTTCATCACCTTTATCAAAGGCGCCAACGTTGCGCGGGTTTTCGTAGTGATCGAGTACTTTGTCCGAGTAAGCCATTTTGATGCTCCTTCAAATAATTTGCGCTCGCAGCCGCAATTAGTGCGCTGCCCACTGGATCGTACTGATGTCGATCCCATCCTTGTACATGTCCCACAGCGGCGACAACTCGCGCAGCTTGGCAACTTTTTCCTTGATCAGATTGATCGTGAAATCGACTTCTTCTTCGGTCGTGAAACGGCCGATCGTGAAACGAATCGAGCTGTGCGCCAGCTCATCGCTACGACCGAGTGCCCGCAACACATACGACGGTTCCAGGCTGGCAGACGTACATGCCGAACCGGACGACACGGCCAAATCCTTGATCGCCATGATCAGCGATTCGCCTTCAACATAGTTGAAGCTGACATTGAGGTTGTGCGGTACGCGATGATCCATGTCGCCGTTGACATAGACTTCTTCCATTTCCATCAGACCTTTTGCCAGACGGTCACGCAGGCCACGAATACGGGCCAGCTCGCTGTCCATCTCTTCGCGCGCGATGCGGAAGGCTTCACCCATGCCAACGATCTGGTGCGTTGCCAGCGTGCCCGAACGCAAACCGCGCTCGTGACCACCGCCATGCATCTGCGCTTCGATGCGTACACGTGGTTTGCGACGTACGTACAAGGCACCCACACCTTTCGGGCCATAGGTCTTGTGAGCGGAAAAACTCATCAGATCAACCTTGGTATTTTCCAGATCGATCTTGACCTTACCGGTTGCCTGGGCAGCATCGCAATGGAAGATGATGCCCTTGCTGCGGCACAATTCACCAATCTCGTCGATCGGCTGCACGACACCAATTTCATTATTGACCAGCATGACAGACACGACGATGGTGTCCGGGCGGATCGCGTCAGCCAGTTGCTGAATCGTGATCAGGCCATTGTCTTGCGGTTGCAGATAGGTCGCTTCAAAACCTTCACGCTCCAGCTCACGCACCGTATCCAGCACGGCCTTGTGCTCAGTCTTGACCGTGATGATGTGCTTGCCTTTGGTCTTGTAGAAATGCGCTGCTCCCTTGAGGGCCAGATTGTTGCTTTCCGTCGCGCCCGAGGTCCAGATGATCTCGCGCGAATCCGCATTGACCAATGCAGCGACCTGCTCACGTGCTTCTTCCACCGCTTTTTCTGCAGACCAGCCATACATGTGGCTGCGCGAAGCCGGATTGCCAAACTGCTCACGCAGATACGGAATCATCTTGTCTGCTACACGCGGGTCAATCGGCGTGGTTGCCGAATAATCCATGTAGATCGGAAAATGCGGTGCCTTGATCGTATCGAGCAGGCTCTTGTCTAACGGGGCATTCATCTATTCACTCCAAATAATCAAACAGCAGCGTGACTGTTGCGATGCATCACCACCACACGTTGCTCGGAAATCTTCTCTTTTTGCTGATCAACCAAATCCTTCAGCGAAACAGAATCCAGGTAATCCACCATCTTTGCATTCAGCGTGGCCCACAAATCGTGCGTCATGCAACGACCGCCATTTTCATGCGCAGGGCTGTGACAATTTTCCTTGCCACCGCACTGCGTGGCATCCAGCGGCTCATCCACCGCAATGATGATGTCTGCCACAGTGACATCTTCCGCGCGGCGTGCGAGGTTGTAACCACCACCTGGCCCACGCACGGATTCCACAATCTCATGACGGCGCAACTTGCCAAACAACTGTTCCAGATAGGACAGGGATATTTCCTGCCGCTGGCTGATGCCTGCAAGCGTGACCGGGCCATTGTCTTGACGCAACGCCAAGTCGATCATCGCGGTGACAGCAAAACGACCTTTTGTGGTCAAACGCATACGCTCTTCCTTATACGGAGATGATTAACCTGATTGGTTGAATAATTTCGTCAAGTATATCAAACCCCACTAAATCTGTCAGGAATAAAAATGGTGCCGAATAGCAAAAAATCCACAGCATCGTATTCGTGCCAACAACCACTTAGCCAAGGCGGACGCCATTCTATCGCGTGCACCCAAAGCTTGCCGGCAGCACACAAGATCCGCTTAATAAATTGCAATAAAAACAAATTCGTAATTTATCTTCCTTGATCACCCGCTCAAAACAAAGCAATTAAAATTTGAATGAATGATCATATTTTTTTAAAACACCATAAAAATCAATGAATTGAAAACAATCAGTAGCAAATGCATCAAATTAAATATTTGAGGGAATATTCAATTTATAATTGAGCCTTCGCTTACTGATGGAAGCCCGCTTCCCGATCGCATGGCCACTCGCACCTCAAAAACCCCACTCTCTCCGACACAAAAAGCCGACAAGAAAAGAGGCGATGTTCTCAAAGCTGCCGGCAAGTGCTTCCGCAAAACCGGGTTTCACCAGACCTCAATGCAACAGATCTGCGCAGAAACCGGGCTCGGTCCCGGCGCGGTTTATCGCTACTTCACGGGCAAGGAAGCGATCATTGAGGCAATGGTGGAAGACGAGCGACGTCAGGCGCGTGCCATGCTGTTGCAGATGCGCGATGCCGAATCAATCCAGCAGGCACTGGCGATGGCGACACGCATGTTTGCCGACCGTTATCGTGCGAGCGGCGACGCAGGCTTGATGACCGAAGTCTATGCAGAAGGCATGCGCAGCAAGCGCACGGGTGCCGTGCTGCGCAAGATTGAAGCCGAGTGGGTCATGGGGCTGACGAATATCCTGCGCGTGGCACAGGCGCGTGGTCAGCTGGATGCCTCTTTGGATGCAGCGCAGACCGCGCTGTTTTTGACCGGCATGTGGGATGGCATGATCATTCGCCAGCACTTTCATGCCCACGATGATCCGCAGGCTTTACCGGCATTTTTTGACAATATGATTGCACGACTGCTGTCCAAGGAAGCCAGCAAACTGGACATCCGCAATAAAGCCAGTGGTCAGCCGGCACCCGATCTGTTGACCGGCGTGGAGCCTGCCTATGTCAAACCCGATGTCAGGCAGATGAGTCTGATCTGATCTGGTGAATCAGATCACTTTTGCAGCAGGTGCATCGGTGCAAAAAAGTCCTGCATCGACTGATTGCCGATAAAGCTCAGGTTGTACGGATGCTCGGCAACACGACGCGGGAAACGCGCGTTGGCAGGCAAGGCATCCAGCTGCACCGCGATCTTGCCCCACAAGACCAGCGTGGGCGGTGTTCTTCCCTTCACTTCCGCATTGTCAGCCAGTGCAGACAAAACTATCTGCAGAAATGGCAGCCACGCTTTGGCATCTTTTGCGGGCGCCACATGGGCGCGAAACACCAGTGATGCATTCAACAAGAGAAATCCCTGTGCCGTCAGATTGGCCTCCAGCTCCGGCAGCGTCTGAATAATACGATCCGGCGCAACCCGCGCGTTGGCAGACACGGCTTCCATGGCCTCGCCCGTGGTTTGCTCCACCGATAATTGCCCGTCCGCAACCAGCAGCATCTTCATAAAGTTACGCAATGAAGTGGCGCGATTGACCTGTTTGGACAAGCCTTTCTCTGACCATAGCGAACCGACGGCCCCATCCATAAAGCACACACCGGTTGCACTATCCGGTCGCGGATAAGGTCCCTCGCCAACCAGAACATATTTCACGGCATCCATCGGCTGACGGAAGGCGGCAAACAAGCGGCCGCCGTTTGGCAAAAAATCATCCTTTGCCAAGACAGACAAGTAATCAGGACTGGTCCTGGCAATCGCCTCCAACCCCGTGCGTAAAACGGCATGCCACGATACGTCGGCACGCTCAAGCATATTAAAAAAAGAAGCGGGAATCGAATCAGACATGGCAAGGGGGCGAGAAACGATGGAAAGATTGCAAACGGCCGGTTTCGGAAACCGGCCGTTCAGTTAAGCTCGGATTGAAATTAGGGTGTGATTGGCATGCCCATCACATTATTTAAGCGGCATTGGTATCGCTTCCCGACGATGCGCCAAAAAGCTGCTCCTTGAGAACGCGTAACTGATCGCGCACTTTTGCAGCTTTCTCGAACTCCAGATTTTTGGCATGGTCGATCATTTGCTTTTCAAGCTTCTTGATCTCTTTGCTGATCTGCTTTTCGCTCATGGACTCGTATTTGGCATTGTCCTGTGCAACCTGCAACTCCAGGCGTGCTTCCTGCGGGCTGTAGACACCATCGATCAATTCGCGAATTTCCTTCTTGATACCGGCTGGCGTAATGCCATTGGCTTCATTGAAGGCAAGCTGCTTGGCACGACGGCGTTCTGTCTCATCAATCGCACGACGCATGGAATCCGTCACCTTGTCGCCATACAGAATCGCCATCCCGCGCAGATTACGGGCCGCACGGCCAATGGTCTGAATCAAGCTGCGCTCGGAACGCAGGAAACCTTCCTTGTCCGCATCCAGAATCGCCACCAGCGATACCTCAGGAATATCCAGACCTTCGCGCAGCAAGTTGATACCAACCAGTACATCGAACGTGCCCAGACGCAGATCACGAATAATCTCGACACGCTCAACCGTATCGATATCGCTATGCAAATAACGCACCTTGATGCCGTTATCGCTCAAAAATTCGGTCAGCTGCTCAGCCATGCGCTTGGTCAGCGTCGTGACCAGAACACGCTCGTTGAGTTTGATGCGCTCGTTAATTTCCGACATCAGGTCATCAACCTGACTGGACGCCGGACGCACACTAATGACCGGATCGACCAGACCGGTAGGACGCACAACCTGTTCAACCACCTGATCGGCGCGTCCGTTTTCATATTCCGCCGGCGTCGCAGAAACGAATACCGTCTGACGCATCTTGCTCTCAAATTCATCGAACTTGAGTGGCCGATTGTCGAGCGCCGACGGCAGACGGAAACCGTAATCCACCAGATTCGTTTTGCGCGCACGGTCGCCGTTGTACATGCCGTTGAGCTGACCAATCAGAACATGCGACTCATCCAGGAACATCAAGGCATCCGGCGGCAGGTAATCAACCAGCGTTGGCGGCGGATCACCGGCTTTGGCCCCACTCAAATGACGGGAATAGTTTTCGATGCCTTTGGTAAAACCGATCTCCTGCATCATCTCCAGATCGAAGCGCGTACGCTGTTCCAGACGTTGCTCTTCAATCAATTTGCTTTCTTTGCGGAAAAATTCGAGACGATCACGCAGCTCTTCCTTGATTGTCTCGATTGCGCGCAATACCGTCGAACGTGGCGTAACGTAATGTGAGCCCGGATAAATCGTGAAACGCGGAATCTTCTGCTTGACGCGCCCCGTCAATGGGTCGAACAACTGCAGGCTTTCAATCTCGTCATCGAAGGTTTCGATACGCAGTGCCAGTTCGGCATGCTCTGCAGGGAACACATCAATCGTGTCACCACGCACGCGGAACGTACCACGTCCAAAATCGACTTCGTTACGCGTGTACTGCATCTGGATCAGACGCGCGATCACATCGCGCTGGCTTACCTTGTCCTTGGCGCGCAGGGTCAGAATCATCTGATGATATTCATTCGGATTACCGATACCGTAAATCGCCGACACCGTCGCGACGATCACGACATCACGGCGTTCCATCAGCGACTTGGTGCAAGACAAGCGCATCTGCTCGATATGCTCGTTGATCGAGGAATCCTTCTCGATGAACAAATCGCGCTGCGGCACATAAGCTTCCGGCTGGTAATAATCGTAGTAACTGACAAAATACTCCACCGCGTTCTGCGGGAAGAATTCGCGAAACTCGCTATATAACTGTGCTGCCAGTGTTTTATTGGGCGCAAACACGATTGCAGGTCGGCCCAGTCGCGCAATGGTATTGGCAACCGTATAAGTCTTGCCGGAACCGGTTACCCCAAGCAGGGTCTGAAAAGACAAACCATCTTCCACGCCTTCGACCAGTTTTTCGATTGCAGCAGGCTGATCGCCCGCAGGCGGAAACGGCTGATACAGCCGAAATGGCGAGTTCGGAAACGTGACGATTTTCGATTCGTCAAAGGATGGAGTAACCTGGGATAAATCCGACATTGCCATGCGACCTTTGGTAAAATATTTGGCTTGAATTCCATGCAAGAATTTTGTTCTTGCGTGCCAACTAACCGTCTGCAGTCCGTCTGTTGCAGCCAACTTTTGATGTTATCACGATGAACGCACCTACTTCTGCTTCACTTCTCAATGCCATCGAAATGGCGCCCCGTGATCCGATTCTCGGCATCACCGAGGCGTACAACGCAGACAAAAATCCGAAGAAGAGCAATCTCGGCGTCGGTGTTTATTATGATGACAACGGCAAATTGCCTCTGTTGGAATGCGTACGCAAGGCTGAAGCGCAGTTGATGGAAAAAACCGCACCACGCGGCTACTTGCCTATCGACGGTCTGGCTGCCTACGACAAGGCAGTTCAGGATCTCGTATTTGGGGCCGATAGTGCCGTCGTCAAGGAAAAACGTGCGATTACCGCGCAAGCCATCGGCGGCACCGGCGCACTCAAGCTTGGCGCCGACTTCCTCAAGCGCTTCGCGCCTGACGCGCAAGTCTGGATCAGCGATCCAAGCTGGGAAAACCACCGCGCCCTGTTCGAATCGGCGGGTTTCGTTGTCAACAACTACCCGTATTACGACGCGACCACCAAGGGCGTCAACTTCGCCGGCATGCTGGATACGCTCAAAAATATGCCAGCAGGCTCGATCGTGCTGCTGCACGCCTGCTGCCACAACCCGACAGGCGCCGATTTGACCGATGCCCAATGGACACAAGTCATTGAGGTTGTAACCTCGCGTGGTCTTATTCCATTCCTCGACATGGCTTACCAGGGTTTTGGCGATGGTATCGAATCCGACGGCAAGGTAGTCGGCCTGTTTGCCAATGCTGGCGGTCCAGTGTTCGTGTCCAACTCGTTCTCCAAATCGTTCTCGTTGTACGGCGAACGCGTTGGCGCTCTTTCCATCGTTGCCACCAGCGCAGAAGAAGCCGCACGCGTGCTGTCACAACTTAAGCGCGTCATCCGCACCAACTACTCCAACCCGCCAATTCACGGTGGCCAGGTCGTCGCCACCGTATTGGCTACGCCGGAACTGCGTGCATTGTGGGAAGAAGAGCTGGCAGGTATGCGCGTGCGCATTCGCGAGATGCGTCAGGCATTTGTCGAGAAACTCAAGGCAAAAGCTCCAAACCACCACTTCGACTTCGTCATCACCCAACGCGGCATGTTCTCGTATTCCGGCCTGACCAAAGAACAGGTCACACGCCTGCGTGAAGAGTATTCGATTTACGCTGTCGACACCGGTCGCATTTGCGTTGCCGCACTCAACAGCGGCAATATCGATTACGTTGTTGATGCCGTTGCCCAGGTTCTCTAAGCGCCACCAGCCTGCGAGAAAAATTTCTCAAGAAACATAGAAAAATGAACTCGCAGGCTTTACAAGCAAGAAAGATTCAGTCATAATCTTTTCTCTGTTCCCTGATAGCTCAGTCGGTAGAGCGACGGACTGTTAATCCGCAGGTCCCTGGTTCGAGTCCAGGTCGGGGAGCCACAGAATACAAAAGCCCTCACGTGAAAACGTGGGGGCTTTTTCTTTGCATCGTGGAAAATGAACGTGCTGCCCTAAGCGGCGGCCTCTCTTCCTTCGCAAAATAAAAAAGCCCCTGCAAGCAGAGGCATTTTCCTGCATCGACAGCAAGCCCGCCGTTTAGTGCAACATCCCGAGGCGCACCTCGCCGGAAGGCAGAACCTCAATACCGCGGCCATAGATCATCAGTGCTTGTGTCTCCGGACTTTTTGATTCGTCCGCAGGACGATTTCTGTAGGCTTCATTAAATGCAGCTTCTGCTGTTTTCTGGTCCACGCCGTTGTGCACCAAACCTGCGATCCAACGGTCGCGCCAATACTTGTCACTACTCATGTTTCTCTCTTTAACGTTGCGGATAGTTTTAACGGGTTGATACCGTATAAATAATAATGATTCTCATTTTATATTTGAGCTTTCATTCTCGCAACAGGTATGTGACCCGATCATTCATGCAATCCATTCAGCCGCCTCAACGTCAGGCAATAACTCTGACTGGCAAATTCATTACAATGGCGCTTTCCTTTCCAGAAAGCGCTTCATGGCTCGCACACCTCAAGAATTTGCTGATCGCGTCAACGAACTTGCCATTGATCCGGCACGCCCTGGCAGTCAGCCGCATTACGGCGTGGAATTAGCGAGAGAGCCTTATGGCTATGTGCTGAAGCTACTCGGTGATAGCAATCGTGACTTTATCCGCGAGTGCTATGCTATTGCGTATTACGAGAGTCCCGCCCATCCGACCGTGCTGCGCCCTTGAGTTGCAATAACTACGGCGCACGATTACGTGCGCAATGCAGGTAAGCAAAAAGCACAGCCAGACTGTGCTTTTTGTTTAAACACCCTATGCCAAGCCCTGCTTCAGCTTTCTCTTGCTGCGCATCATCCCCAGGCGTAGAATTTTTCCACCGGTAGCAGCACCTGAAGTCCCCGCCAAACCACGACTCAAGAGCCATCTCAATGGACCTGTCTGTCAGTTTGATCAGGAAGCAGTCTCTACGCATGCGTCGCGCCTTGCTGGTCAGCTCGTTTGTACTGGGCAGCTGCTCGTTGTTCTGGGGGCTCTATTTCGTCTCGATCGGCAACTGGGGCGTGTGGCCGATCAATCTGATCTCGATCACGGTAGCAATCGGCACTGCCATGCTCACGCTGCGCGGTCATATCCGGGCAGCAGCCATTCTTCTGTTTTGCGCGGTGTACGCCATCCTGAGCGTGTTTTGCATTTTCCTCGACATCCCGTCGGATCGAGCGCCCCGCTCCAATCACAATTACTTTTTGGCCGTTGCGCTGTTTGCATGGCTGGTGTTCAAAGGGGATCGGCCATGGCTGAGACATGGCATGACGCTGGCAGGATTACTTGGCTTTATCTTCTTTGCGAGCACGACCTGGGGCATTCATTCCGTTTATGCACTGAGCGACGACGTGCGCCTTGGCGGTACATGGATGCATAACCTTCTGGTGACAGCATTACTATGGACGTTGCTGTGGGTGATGCAGGCCAATCTGACCGAGCGCAATATGCTGGAATCAGATCTGCGGAAGGCGATCTCTCAAAACCAACTCGAACTGTACTACCAGCCACAGGTTGGCGACGATGGCCGCATTGTCGGTGCCGAAGCCTTGCTGCGTTGGGAACATCCGGTCAAAGGCATGGTGTCGCCAGCCGACTTCATTCCGCTGGCAGAACAAACCGGTTTGATCATGCCGATCGGACACTGGGTACTCGGCGCTGCCTGCGCACAGTTGATGGCCTGGTCCAACAATCCGGCAACCGCGCAGTTGCGTATTGCAGTCAATGTCAGTGCCTTGCAATTCAAGGAGCCGAATTACGTCAGTCAGGTGATCTCGGTACTGGAACGCTCCAACGTCAATCCCTCGCTACTGACGCTGGAGCTGACAGAAAGCATGCTGGTCAATGATGTCAACGACATCATCACCAAAATGAATGCGTTGAAGAGTAAAGGCGTTTGCGTGTCGCTGGATGATTTCGGTACGGGCTATTCGTCTCTCAATTACCTCAAGAAACTACCGCTCGACCAGATCAAGATCGATCAATCATTCGTACGGGATATGCTGACGGATGAAGACGATGTCACTATCGTGCGTACCGTCATCGATCTGGCGCATGGCATGCGACTGCATGTCATTGCCGAAGGCGTGGAAACGCAGGCACATCGCCAGTTTCTTGCCGATCTGGGCTGCCATTCGTTTCAGGGCTATCTGCTAAGCAAGCCTGTTCCGATTGGCGACTTCGAAACGATCCTGCTTGCACACAACACGGCTGCTGCTACGTGAACTCAGACAGGTGGCGGCACAACGCTGACTGTCGGCTGATAGATGCTGTAGATCGTGCGATAGCACTCCAGCACAAATACGGCAGGCGCATAACCAACCGGACGGAGGTGATAACCACTACCCACACGCAGCAATTGCACACCATACGCCGGATCGCTGCCCATTCTCTCCGGATCCTGCAAAGCTTCGGTAACGAGTGCGGCAAATTGTTCTGGCGTGACATTCATGGTGATCAGCATCGGTAAAAAAGGGAAAGACGCAATATACGGCAATTGCGGAAGAAGGACATCTTCTTGCTACAGGCAAACTTCACCCTGTCCATATCGTCTCGCATTACGCATCGCCGAGCGCCGTGATAGCTGTGGCCTGTACAGCGGGTTTCCGTATATCGGACATCAATAATTCAAATAATAACAATCCGCATGGAACATCTGCGGCATTCCCTATCTAACCATGCAATAAAGACAAGTTATTCATATCGGTGTTTGCAATACGGAAATCAGATCGGCTGAGATCGCAATCTGGTCATCCTTAAGCAGCCGATTGCGCGACACGCGCATACGACGCTTATCGGAATCTGCCATGACTGCATCTACCCTGTCGGCGATCACGCATCCGCCGCAAACAACAACACGCTCCCGCCTTCCCATGATCGATGTCGCCAAGGGTGTGGGGATACTGTTGATCGTGCTCGGCCACAATCGCATCTTTTCTTCGCATTATGGTGACGCTGCCAATTTTCTCGCGGCATTTCGCCTGCCGTTTTTCTTTTTCATCTCTGGCGTGATTTTTTCGGCAGCCAATCGCAGCATTGGCAATGTCGCGCTGGTGCGTGCAGATGCCTGGCTCAAACCTTATACGATGGCACTCCTGATCGGCGGCATGCTGAAGCTGATCGTCGGCAAGGAAACGGTTGAGTCTGTACTGCTCGGTATTTTTTATGGCACCGGCTTCACGCTCGGCTGGAATGTATTGTGGTTCCTGCCGCATTTATGGCTGCTGTATGTCAGCGTCAGCATTCTCGTCAAATACGGGCAGGAGTTGATTGATAGCTGGCCCAAAAAAATAGGCTTGCTGCTAACGTTTCTGTGTCTTGGCTTTTACGTGATGGGCAGCTTTGACACCGTGGCCGACAATCCGGCCTGCGACCGCATCATGGCGGTTGATCCTGAATTGCTGCATTGCGGACTGCCATTCAGTGCCGACGTACTGCTGTTGTCAGCCACCTATTTCTTGCTGGGGCATTTTCTCGCCACCCCTGCCAGAACATTCAGGTTCAATGTGATCGGCATGGCTATTGCGATTGCCGTATCGCTGATGCTCAACGCGCAATACGGCTTTCGCATCGACTTCAACATGCGGCGTTATGACAGCCTGCTGATTTCAACCGTGCAGGCGCTGGCCGGGATCTACATGATGCTGTGCGTGTGTACGCTTCTGGCGCGCATACCCAAAGTACAGGCACTGCTGTCGTACATCGGGCGCGGTAGTCTGATGATCCTGATCTGCCATGCGCAGATTCAGTTTCCGCTGGTGGCAGCGTTACAGAATCACGTACCGCCGCTGCTCGCCGGAACAATTGCCTTTGTCAGTTGTACGGCAATCTCGCTGATGCTGTGGGAAATCTGCAAGCGCAACGCGCTCTTGTCCACACTCTTTCTGCCACTGAACTGGAAAAAGAACCCGGCTAGCTAAATTGCTATTCAGACGATGTTCTGACGACCATCGAGCAGCATTTCGTAGACGTGATTGCGGATGATCAGCGATTCGGTTCCACCTACCCCCTCGAACTCGAGTCCGATTGCCGCGCTATTTGCATCGTCTTTTTGCTGTTCGGTGATATTGCGAATCGTTGCCCTGGCATTGATGGCGTGGCCATCGTCACCGTCGCCAAAAGGCAGGGAAAACGTGATCGAGACGGCTTCATCCACCGTGCCGAGCGGTTTGTCTGCGTGCGCCAGACATCCGGTCGCACTCAGATTACTCAAGCGCACCTTTTCTTCCTTGCCAGCGACATGCAGCATGGCATCCAGCGCGACCTTGATCCGCATATCGCGACGTAATTGCTTGGAGCGGATGGATCGGGGGAATGCGACACACAGGCAATACAAAGGATGAGTGAGCGTCTTGATAACGGTCGTATCGAAGGAGCAGATGGCAGTGCCGGAAAATACCCGTACGGTCAGTTTTTCACCGTCGATAAATGTCAGCAACACACCCTGATCGCGAGGTTGCTTGAGTAGCAGATAAGTGTTTTGCTCCAGCCCGATAACGGTAGAAACGTAATGAACCGGTTTGTGATTGCGATGGGTGAAAAACTGCAGGCGCGTGCCGGGCTGCAGATTCATCGATTCAAAATCGTCGATATCTTTGTCGGCAACAGATACACCTTTCTGCTCACTCATGATTGTGACCACCAGATTTTTTCGAATTGACAATTGCATTTTATCAATGATTATTGCTTTCAATGCAACGTATGAATAAAAAAGAGCGCCGTAGCGCTCTTTTTCAGATCGGGATGTTGTATTAGAAGCGATAACCAATACCCACACCGATCAACAAGGGATCGACCTTGACCTGACTGATCGTGCCGGCCGCCATATTCACATCGGAACGGATGTAAATCTTTTTGACGTCCAGATTCAACGACCATTTGTTATTGAGTTTGTAGTCGATACCTGCCTGCAAGGCAGGACCGATACTGCTGCTCTCCAGATCTGCATTCCCTCCCAGCAGATTGACACTGGAGATACGCGTGTAATTGATACCAGCTCCAACGTAAGGACTCCATGTTTTTTCCGGTGCGAAGTGATACTGCACCGTCAGTGTTGGTGGCAGATGCTTGAAACTGCCGATATCCGCCCCATCCAGGTAGACACGATGCTTTTGCGGGTAGGTCAGCACCAGTTCCGCAGCCCAGTTGGGCGTAAAGAAGTAAGAGATGTCGATCTCGGGAATCGTACGCGACTCAACCGTCAATCGGTCCGATGCACCAACACCGCCAACCGGATCAGATTTGTTCGCCGGGTCCAGATGTGCCGCGCGCACGCGCACCAGCCATGAACCTTCCTGTACCTGTTGTGCCAATGCCTGCGATCCTGCTGCGGCCGATAAAAGCAGCACGAGCGCTGCCACGCCTTTTTTCACGATAACCTCCGAAGTTGAAGAAACATGATCACGTTAATCGCGCCATGCCTTGCGGAATTTGATATCGATCAAAGGGATGCAAGAAACAAGAAACAAACGGAAGTGTCCCTGGCCAATGACAAAAGGCCGGACACCGTATGCGGGTGTCCAGCCTTTTGTTCTGTGCTGCGTGATACGACTTGAAAAGACTTACTTCGCGCGCGTATCAATATCCGCCAGACACTCTTTTCCTTTTTGCGTGATCTCGAAACCGGATGGTTCCAGCGCAACGATATGGCCCTTTTTGTCGAGAAAGGTGGCGACATCCGGCTTTAGCATCGCCTGCGGATTGTCAGCGATCGCACGCAAAGAATCGATACATCCCTGAATGAACAAAGTCTGTTTGCCTTTGTCGGTCAATCCAAGGTTGCCGTTCTTGGCATAGCTTGCATACTTCAAACCTGTCAGACGCTTGACGTTACGCGCAACGCAAGCGGACGGACGGCTCTGCTGACGCCCCAGTTCTGCGATCTGTCGCAAGGCATCAAACTCGTCCGTCGTTAAATCATCACCCATCGCTTCTGTTTTCCTTCTTTTCGAACCTGTTTTTAAAACCGGGGCAGATCAGCCAGCGTACGACCCGGCACATCGTGATCAATGGTGTCGATATCTTCAATGCCATGCTGATGAATTACCACGTGTACACGCGGCCCCAGCACGATCTCGCCACCGACCTTGAATGCCGTTGCCACCTCGTCGCCGAAATGCAGTGCGTCAACGACCAGATTGACGTCCTGCTCGACCATTACCGCTTCCCAGCCGGGAGAGCCATTGCCTTTGCGATGACCGCGTCCCCAGCGCACCATTTCCACACGATCGCCCGCTTCGTTAAAGCGTACTGCCTCGATCAGATGTACTGACGTCATTTGCCCCTCCTTTTTATATTGGTATTGCGTGCATGGTACGCCTGCACGCGCCTTCCCAGCAAGCGTGCGTGAAGGAAATTACCCAAGCCAGACCAGCATGCCAAAATCGGTCAGGTGCGCAGTTATAATAGCGACCGTTCGCGATGCTCTGGCAGCATCATCCGTCAGATTTATACGCCACGATTGGCAAGGAATCGTTTGTACATGAATACTGTTCGTTCCCGTCCGGTTGTTCTCTGTCTTTCCGGTCATGACCCAAGCGGCGGTGCAGGCCTGCAAGCCGACATTGAGGCCATCATGGCGCAAGGCTGCCATGCCGCACCGACTGTCACGGCGTTGACCGTTCAAAACTCGATCGACGTATCGGATTTCCGTGTACTCGATGCAGACTGGGTACTGGCGCAGGCCGATGCAGTCATCAAGGACATGACGGTGGCTGGCGTCAAACTCGGCATGCTTGGTTCCGTCTCGATGGTCGATACCGTCGTACAGATACTGCAGCGTCTGCAAGGGTTACCGATTGTCTGTGATCCGGTCCTGCGTGCAGGTGGTGGTGGCGCGCTCGGCAAGGACGAAGTCGGCTATGCCATGCGTGAACGTTTGCTGCCGGTGGCAACGATTGCCACGCCCAATCTTCCTGAAGCACGCATTCTGGCCGAACTGCCAAACGGGACGCCGGATGAATGCGCGGCAAAGCTGCTGCCGTTTTGCCAGCATCTGCTGATCACGGGCGGACACGGCGAAGAAAGCCGCGTCCACAATCGCCTGTATTCGCGCGATGGCTCGACTGCCACCTTCACCTGTGATCGTCTGCCTGGCAGCTATCACGGCTCCGGCTGCACACTCGCCAGTGCTCTTGCGGGTCGTCTGGCATTGGGCGAAGACACGCATACGGCTGTCGAGAACGCACTGGCTTATACCTGGCGCACGCTGCGTGATGCCGATCGACCAGGCGCTGGTCAGTATTTCCCACGCCGACTGCCCACCGACTTCTGCAACTGAAAATCCATCTTCACGCCAAAAGGCCTGCCAATTTGATCGATTGGCAGGCCTTTTCGTTTTGAAGAAGGCGATTAGCGTCGCTGTGGCCAGACGCGTACAACCAGCGCCGCAAATGACATCAAGGTTGCGAGCACAATCACGCCATACCATCCCCACTGTGCCAGCATCAGGCTGCCCAATGCTGCTCCCGCGGCCATTCCAACGAACATTCCGACAAACAGGACCGCGTTAAGACGACTGCGTGCTGCCGGGTCAAGTCCATACACGATCGTCTGATGCGCAACCAACGTTGCCTGCACGCCGAAATCGAATCCGATCGCACAAAGTACCAGCAGGCACAGGCTGCCATCGACCGAAAAGAAAGGTGCCAATCCCATTGCTGCAAACGACAGTGCAGCCAGACCGATACCAAGACGCGTCACCAGTTCAGGCCCCTTGCGATCGGCAATGCGTCCTGCCAATGGCGCTGCCAGCGCACCTGCAGCCCCTGCCAGCCCAAATGCACCGGCAGCCGTGCTACCAAGGTGAAATGGTGCGCCGTGCAACATTAACGCCAGCGTCGACCAGAAAGCACTGAAACCAACGGACAACAAACCTTGCGCCATCGCTGCACGACGCAACGAAGCATGTCGGCGTAGCAGGTCCAGCATCGAGCCAAGCAAGGCACGATAGGCCAGTTGCGTCGTTGGCTTGAAGGCAGGCAGACTGCGCAACAGGGACAAGCCGATCATCGCAACACTGACAGCCGCGGCGATGAACATGACGCGCCACCCCATATGTTCAGCCACAAAGCCACTGAGCACACGCGACAGCAAAATTCCGAGTAGCAAGCCGGTCATCACGGTACCCACCACCTTGCCGCGATGCTGCTCGGGTGCGAGGATGGCCGCCGCCGGCACGATGTCCTGTGCCATGGTGGCAGACAAGCCGATTGCCAGTCCGGATGCCAGCAACAGACTCAGGCCGGATGAGGTGCCTGCCAGCAGTAACGCCAGCACCAGCACAGCAACCTTGATCAGAATGATGCGACGGCGATCGTACCGGTCGCCCAGCGGTGCCAGCAACAGGATGCCCAGCGCATAACCCAATTGCGTGGACATCGGCACCATGCCGACAGCGCGATCCGATATCCCCAGATCGCTGCCAATCACGCCCAACATCGGTTGCGAATAATAAAGTGATGCAACGCTGAAGCCGGCGCTGGCAGCCAGCAGCCAGATCAGCATGCCGGACAGACGCACGTCCCGTTTCAGCGGGGTCGCTCCAGTCGCTGCCAATACAGGCTCTGCATGCGTATTTTGAATGGAAGACATACTCGTTTCTCCAGTTGATAAAAGCTGAAACGAAGTCTGATCCTATAAACCTCAACATGGTAGTAGCACCATGCGCAGAATTGTTATACGCTTTACGCATGACAAAACCATCATCCCCAGCGGTCAGCTCAGACCGGATCGAACTGATGCAAACCTTCGTCCGTATTGTCCAGGCCGGCAGCCTGTCTGCTGCCGCAGCGCAAATGGGTACAACCCAGCCCACCATCAGCCGCCGCCTGCAGCAACTGGAACGCTCACTTGGCCTGCGATTGCTGCAACGCTCCACGCATGCGATGAAGCTGACCGAAGATGGCGAACGATGCTATGAACGCGCCAGAGAACTGCTGGCCGGCTGGGAAGCATTTGAAACCGATCTGCGCGCGGCAAGCAGTGAAGTCAGCGGCTCCCTGCGCGTGATCGTGCCGCATGCGTTCGGGCAAAAACAACTGATCGGACCGCTGGCCGAATTCATGCGCCGCTATCCGGGCATCACGATCGAATGGATACTGCATGACCGTGGCAGCGACTTCATCACGCAAGGCATCGATTGCGCGATTCAGGTTGGCGAAACCAATGATCCATCGGTCGTCGCCATCAAGCTTGCAGAAGTGCCACGCATGATGGTGGCATCGCCTGCCTTGCTGGCGCGTTATGGCATGCCCCAGCATGCGCGCGATCTGTCCGTGCTCCCCTGGGTTGCCATTCCGACTTTTTATCGACGCGAAGTGCTACTCACGCACAGCGCAACTGGCGAGCAATGTCATGTCGCCATTCAGCCGCAATTGAGTTCGGATAGTTTGTATGCGCTAAGCAACGCGGCAGTGGAAGGCCTTGGCGTATGCCTTGGCTCCTCATGGTTGATGGAAGAACATCTGGCGAGTGGACGGTTGGTTCAGCTGTTACCGGAATGGCAGGCAGCGCCCTTGCCAGTCTCCATCATTTATCCGTACGCGCGCTTCTATCCTGCCCGTCTGCGGCATTTCATCGATACGATGCGGCAAGCCATGCCAGGTTCAGTGAGCGGTGCCGTTTCATGGCGCCGGCCTTGATTGAAACGGAACGATCATTCACTCACATCTGCCAGACACGCTTGTCTGCGCCAGGCTTGCGGTGACTGTCCACTCAGTTTTTTGAAGACCCGCGTGAAATGTGACTGATCATAGAAGCCCAGGGTGTGCGCGATCTCGGTCAGTTTGATGTCCTGCTGCTTCATCGCCAGACACGCA
Organism: Oxalicibacterium faecigallinarum; assembly: GCF_014635705.1. Taxonomy (GTDB): domain Bacteria; phylum Pseudomonadota; class Gammaproteobacteria; order Burkholderiales; family Burkholderiaceae_D; genus Oxalicibacterium; species Oxalicibacterium faecigallinarum. Next base: position 1,148,546 of record NZ_BMDI01000001.1, read on the forward strand.
TGCGCTACACGTTTGCGCAGGATGAAGTCCCGTGGCGTCATGCCGCATGCGCGCTTGAACGCGCGTGAAAAATGACTCACGCTCAGATTCAGTGCCTGGGCAAGATCCACCGTGCGAATCGGCATGTGGATATGCGCATCGATATAGGCAGTGAGCCGATGCACCTGCCATGCACACAAGCCTGCATGGTCATTGTTGACGGCATCGCCTTCGGCAGGCATCTGCGAGCCGGGACAAGACGGCGCAGCACGTTCGGCAGGACACGCCAGGCTGACAGAAATCGACATGACACCCAGACTGGCCATCGCAATCTGATAGGAGGACAGGCATTCGGGCGTCCGACGAGCCGAATCTGCAGATAGAACGCGAGGAATCGTATGCATGGTTGACCCTGGGGGCTGTCAAAACGACATCATGCAGTCCTTGCCGGTTGTGCAAAAGACTCAAGTCAGCGGACCTGAACCAACACTTTCGTGTTGGTTTTCAACGTGAATTATATTCAGGGTGTGACAAATCCCCTTTCGACGGCAATCGCCACCGCGTGTGTACGATTGCGCGCCGACAGCTTGTCCATCAGGCTGCGTACATGCCCCTTGATCGTGTCTTCGGCCAAACCAAGATGGTCAGCAATTTCCTTGTTGGACAGGCCGCCCGCGATCAGGCCCAGTATCTCCAGTTCACGCGGCGTCAGATGCTCCTTCCCGAGATGATCAGCCAGATCTGCCGCAATCGCTGTTGGAAAATAGCGCTTGCCGACAGCGAGCACACGTACGGCTTCCGTCAGCTCGGTGCGCAAGGCGGTCTTGAGCAGGTAGGCCTGCGCTCCGGCCTTGATGGCATGACTGGCACGTACATCGCCGCGATAAGTCGTCAGAATGCCGATCCGCGCGGTGGGAAATTCGTTGCGGATCAGGTGAATCGCATCGATGCCGTTCATCCGCGGCATTTGCAGATCAATCAGCGCGACATCCGGCAAATGCGTGCGATACAGCGTCAATGCTTCCAGCCCGTCTGCGGCTTCAGCCACGACTTCCATATCCGGCTGGCTCTCGATCACGGCACGTATGCCTTCGATCATGAGCGGATGATCGTCTGCAATGAGTATGCGGATTTTTCTGTCAGTCATGTTTTCTCCATTCCGCGATTCTGTTGAACCAGGCCTGCCATTTCAGCCAGCGACAACCACGCAGGCATGCCAGTACATCAACCGTTGTTCCTCCGTCGTCCCTATTGCGGATATCCAGAATCGCACCGATCTCGGACGCACGTTCACGCATGCCGGATACCCCCCAATGGCCTTCCTTGCCATATCGCCCCAGATAGGCAGGCGGAATACCAATTCCATCGTCGCGGACAATCAAGCGAATGCGCGTTGTGGTGTAGAGCAGTTCCACGCGTACAGTGGTTGCCTGCGCGTGCAGAAAGGCGTTCACGATCGCCTCGTGCGCAATGCCGTACAAATCGCGATGCAACGCTGCCGACATCACCACAGGCGTGCCGCTGGATCTGATTTCGAAGACTGCACCACTGTCACTTTCCAGGGTCCGCCCCAGCTCCTCCAGACGTTGTGCAAGATCGATGCGTACCGGCACCTGCGCATCACGCAAGTCGCGTACGCGGTCACGTCCTTCTTCGACCATTTTTTCGGTACGCAGCAGCGCTTTCTCAAGATCATCCCGCGCACGGGTCTCGCTTGGCATGGCATTGGCAATGACCTGTAACCGCAACAGCAAACCCTGCACGCCCTGCAGCAAGGTATCGTGCAGTTCGCGCGCAATGCGCTCGCGTTCTGCATGCCGCGCCGCCAGACGATCATGCATGCGACGCCGCAAACCACGCATGCTCCAGACATAAGCCAGCATCAGGAGCAATACAATCAGCACGCCACCGAAGATCTGGAAAAGCGGGCGCGCGTACAAGGTTGGCTCGATGGAAAAGGTATAAGTCGCCTCCTGTTCGCTGGGGATGCCGTCCTGATCCGTTGCGACAACACGGAAGCGATAGTCTCCCGCGTCCAGCCCCGTGTAGGTCGCTGACCGACGACGGCCCGCCACCTGCCAGTCGTTGTCGTAACCGTCGAGGCGATAGCTGAACGACACCGTTTCCGGTGCCGACAGACTCAAGGCTGTGTAATCGATTACCAGACGCTGCGTCGATGCAGGCAGCACGGCAGGCTGCAAATTCGCAAGCAATGCGCCGTCGGCCATCACGGATTCGATATGGGTCGACGGCCCGGCCTGATCCGACTGCACACTCGCAGGATCGATCCAGAACACGCCATTACTGGTCGAGAACCAGAGCCGGTTATCCTCTGTCTTTACTGCCGTCGGCAACGGCAGCACCTGATACGGATCGTTTGCCAGTCCGCTTAAGCGACCGTACGACCGATAGCGCACGCGATGATTCGGCAAGGATGCGGCATGCATGAGTTCCGACGATTCGATCTGAAAAATGCCTGATCGTGTATGCACCCATAACTCAGGCATGGCGTCTGCATTTCCTGCTGTCTGTACCGCCAGCATCGCATACACGTTACCGAAGGCAGACCAGTCCGGGACGTTCAGCCGCACGAAGCGGTCGTTCTCGATCCATCCCATGCCGTTCTGACCGCCGACCCAGGTACGACCGCCGTGATGCAGAATGGCGGTGACATGGCCGATATCCAAGCCATCCTTGCTTGTCCATCGCGTCACGCCATCCTCTTGCTGCCGGATCAGCAAGCCGTCCCGGTAACCAAACCAGACATTTCCCTGCGCATCGGTCGCGGCAGAAACCGGCATGATCTGGCTTGCAAGCGCCGAGACGGGAAGCATTTTGTGCCAGGCATGATGCTTCCATACATACAGTCCCCGTCGATTGATGGATACCCAGAGGCTGTCCTTCGCATCCACCGCCAAAGCACGGACGGTTGAATCGGCACTGCTTCCCGATGGCAGCGATGTCACGAAGCGCGGAATATCACCGACCGTTTTCCATATCCCCGCCGGACCGGCGATCCAGATGTTTTCCTGCGCATCGCGCATGGCAGCTGTAATCGGTGATGGGAGTGAGAAACGCTGCTGGTGTTTGCCTTGCAGATGCGTTACCCCATGATTGCTGGTACCCGCCCACAACGTCCCCATCCGGCCCGGTGCAAGCGCATAGTTCAGCCCATCCAGCGGGAGCTCGGACGGCATCAGGACACGCGTTCGCAACCGGTCCAGACCGGCGCTCGTGCCGATCCAGATGCTGTGTTCACGGTCGGCAAAGATCGGCCACACATAATTGGCGCTCAGACCATCCCGGAAGGAAAAAACCTGCGCCTTGCGCAACCGCGTCGCATCCACTGGAAAATCCACATACCGCACACCCTGACCGAGTGTGCTGATCCACAGTCCACCATCGTGGTCGACATGCAAATTGCTGGCGGGCACATCCATCTGAAATGTGTCGACGGTCGTCCGCACCTGTTCGCGGGCGATCCGATATAGCACGCCCTTGTAGCGCTCTGCCAGCCAGATCGCGCCATCTGGCGCCTGCGCAAACCCGCTTCCCCATTCCACCTTCACACCGGCATTGATGAATTGCCTGGTACCGGAAGGCAGATAAAACAGTTCTCCCGCAGTCGCCAGCCAGAGCGTATCCGTGCGATCAACAAACACAGCACGTGCCCTGCCCTCGGGCAAGCGCCAACCCTGCCATTCGGTTTGCCATCGTCGTCCGTCAAAACGGGCCAGCCCGTCTTCCGCCGCCGCCCAGATTGCACCATCGTGGGTTCTGGCCATGCCGTACACCACGCCCGGCTGCAACTGCTCAGGCGAAAAACGTGTCAGCCCCTGCTTTCTGATTCGCACGACACCACCCGCACGCAACCCGACCCATAGCTCATCCTCCACGGCCAGAAGGCAAGAAACGATACCAATGGGTTTTGCATCCGGGGCGCGATAAGGCGTGAAGTCAAAGCCGTCAAAGCGAAACAGGGAATCATTAGTCCCCAGCCATAGATAACCGTCGGCCGTCTGTGCAATTGCACCAACCTGACTGGGCCCGCCATCCGCAGCCAGCCATCGGTGGTGCTCCATCCGGTTGGGGGCCTTGCTCAAGGCGTTACCGCATTGACCAAGCAGTATCAACAGGATGCAGCATCCCAGCGTCCAGCGAGGCACACCAGATGCGGCTCGCCACGAATGTCCAGACGAAAACAGGGAAGCAAGAAGAGAAAGGGGATGCATGATCGTGATTGCAGACGGAAACATCATCCCGACGAAAAAATGGGACACCACTAACGGTATCCCATGGTACGACCAAACGCGTTGTTGTGCGCGTTGCGCGATAGGTACACGCTGATGATCAGCATGCTAAACGTTCGCGCATTTGCAACGCATTGCATACGCTTATTTTGCGGGAATCGGTGCCAGAATTTGGTTCTTGACCTTGGTACGCTCCGCACCCTTGTGCACCATGGTGACCGCATAATCGATGCCCATGCCGTACGCACCCGAATGATCCTTGACGATGCCGGTCACGGCATCGTAGGTTTCCTTGCGCGCCCAGTCGCGCTGCCATTCGAGCATGACTTGTTGCCAGGTGACCGGCACCACGCCCGCCTGAATCATGCGCTGCATCGACATGTCGTGCGCCAGTTGCGAGGTACCGCCGGATGCATCGGCCACCATGTAGATTTCATAACCGCCTTCGGCCATGGCACACAGGGCAAAACTATTGTTGCAGACTTCGGTCCACAGGCCCGATACGATCACCTTTTTACGACCGTTGGCCTTGAGGGCGTCACGCACCTTCTGGTCATCCCACGAATTCATGGAGGTACGTTCCAGCAGCTTGTGATCCGGGAAGACATCCAGCAATTCCGGATAAGTGTGGCCCGAAAAACTGTCGGTTTCCACCGTCGTGATGATGGTTGGAATGTTGAACACCTTGGCCGCCTTGGCCAGCGCAACGGTGTTGTTCTTCAAGGTCTGGCGATCGATAGACTGTACACCGAATGCCATTTGCGGCTGATGATCGATAAAGATCAACTGGCAGTTGGTCGGGGTCAGGACTTCAAGCTTTGGGTTGCTCATGCAATGCTCCTTTGGAGGTAATGGTCTGCATGGATCATGGTTCATCCATGCAGTTTGAATAAAGACGGTGATCGATTGCAGATGCCGTCAGGACGGTGCAATCAAATGTTCGGTTCGTGGCGCTTCTGGTCCGCTGTGCAACGCATGTACACGTGTCGTGATTGCCTTGTCGTTTTCGGTAAAGCGATCGTGCTGGCGCAGATGCTCCAGCCATGACTCGACGACAAAGGTTTCGATGTAACGACCTGGCTCGGCCATGTCTTCAAACACGCCCCACGAGATGGCACCACCGCGACGACGTACACGCCGCATTTCATGAATGGCCTGACGGAAGGCTGTAGCGTTTTCCGGCAGTACCCGATATTCGACGTTGATACGGATTGGACCGGCATCGTGTGCCGCATCAATCTGTGGTGCATGCGTATGCAGATGCGTGGATGGCGTGAGATCAAGATCCGGCGACATGTTGAGCTTCCAGCGTAATGCCGTTGCGCATGCCAGCACCATGCCAAGCGCGGCAATGATCAACGCCATTGAGGTACCCAACTGTGCAGCCGTTTTACCCCAGATCGTGCTACCCGCTGCCATCGATCCAAAGAACACCACGAGATAGACCGCCAGTGCCCGTGCCTTGACCCAACCAGCCGAGCTGCGCTGTGCGCCGACATTGAGGATGGACAGCATCGCAATCCATGCCAGACCAGAGAACAGCAAAATGCCACCCAGCAGCCATGCGTTCTGCACCGTGCCAAGTGCCAGCATCGTGATCGCAAACAACACACTGGCCCCCAATGCCAAGACATCGGTTGAGAAAGCCTTCTTCAGTCGCGGCAACAGCAAGGCACCAGCCACAGCACCGACACCAATACACGCCAGCAACGCACCGTAACCACCCGCGCCCAACCCAAGCTGGTTACGCGCGACCAAAGGCAACAAGGCCCATGCCGCGCTGCCAAAGACAAAAAAGGCAACCGCACGAATCAACACCACGCGCAGCAAAGGTGCAGCATGCACATAACGCAGACCGGCGCGTACCGCAGGAAAAAAATGTTCAGCAGGCAAGCGCTGCACGCGTGGCACAGGTTTCCATGCGTACAGCACCATCACGACACCCAACACGGACAAGGCATTGAGCATGAACACAACCGGCGGGCCGGCAAAGGACAGAATCAGGCCACCCAGCGCTGGCCCAATCGCACGACTGATATTGACGCCCAGCGAGTTGAGTGCAACGGCTGCCGACAGATCTTGCTTGCCAACCAGTTCCGGCACGATGGCCTGAAATGGCGGCGCTGCCATCGCCGCGCCTACACCCAGCATAAAGGTCGATGCGAGCAGAATCTCCGGCGTCACCAGACCACCGAAGGCAAGTACGCCTAACACCGCTGCCGTCACCAGCATCCAGATCTGGGCAAACAACAAATACTTGCGACGATCGACAATATCGGCCAGCACGCCGGATGGCAACGCAAACAGGAACATCGGCAAGCTTGTCGCCGCCTGTACCAGTGCGACCATCAAGGGATCGGGACTCAACGACGTCATCATCCAGCCAGCACCGACGTCGTGCATCCACGTGCCAATGTTCGATGCCACGGTCGCCAGCCACAAGCCACGGAACAGCTTGTTCTGCAACGGACTCCAGGAAGAAGTGTCCGCCATTACGCCACCCGCTTGCGGCTGAGCGACCAGTTACCCGGCCCGCATAAGGCGATCGTGCCAAAGATGATCATCAGCAGCCAGCCGAACTGGCCTTCGGCAATCGACCACTGTGTATGCACAACAAACATCGATACGATCAGCACTGCCAACACCGGCAGACAAGCCAGTCGCGTGAACACGCCAGCAGCGATGAACAATGGACACACCACTTCGGCAAAAATCGCCATCAACAGAGAAAACTGACGGCCGAGACCAAGCGGATCTTCGATCAGCGACAGCTCTTCGGTGTAATGCACGATCTTTGGCAAGCCGTGCACGTAGAACAGCATGAAGGCACCGGCCACACGCAGGAAAAACAAACCAGCATCGATGCGCGGCAACTGCCAGCCTGAAACAGATTGATTCATATGAATGTTCTATGCGATCAGAAAGCGAAACAGCTGCAACCGAGTGCGCCCCAGAAACCCGAATAGTTGGATATCGGCACCGATGACTTGCGCGCAATATCATGCGCATGGGCATGCACACCGCAAGCGCCTGCACATTGATGCGGCAAGGCAGCCAGTTGCTGACGTGTCGCAACCTGACGGTAATGACCCGGAACCGTCTTCACTGGCGACCAGTCCGGCATGACCGGAATCGGCGGCGGTGCGATCTTGGTAAATTCATCACTGCCATAGACGACCTTGCCATCGACAATCGTCAGGACGGATTCAATCGATTTGATCGCGTCTTCGTGTACCGAGAAGAAGTCGCTGGACAGCACCGCCAGATCGGCAAGCTGGCCTTCCTTGATGCGGCCTTTCTTGCCCTGTTCACTGGAGAACCAGGCACTGCCGTTGGTCCATAACGCCAGCGCCTCGTCACGCGAGAGTTGCGCGCTGGTCTGCGTCAGCTTCATGCCACCGACCGTACGACCGGAAACCAGCCAGTACAGCGCCGTCCACGGGTTGTAGCTGGCAACACGTGTGGCGTCGGTACCGCCACCGACCGGAATGCCGGCATCCAGCATGCGCTTGATCGGTGGCGTCTGCTGCGCAGCTTCCGTACCGTAACGCTCGACAAAGTACTCACCCTGAAATGCCATCCGGTGCTGAATCGCAATCCCGCCGCCCAACGCACGCACACGATCTATATTGCGTGGCGAGATCGTTTCTGCGTGATCGAACATCCAGCGCAAGCCATCAAAAGGAATCTCGCGATTGACCTTCTCAAACACGTCGAGCATGCGGCTGATCGACTCATCGTAGGTTGCATGCAGACGGAACGGCCAGCGCTGCGTCACCAGATGGCGGACCACGCGCTCCAGCTCGTCTTCCATGCCTGCCGGCAGTTCCGGACGTGGCTCGAGGAAGTCTTCAAAGTCGGCGGCGGAAAACACCAGCATTTCGCCCGCACCGTTGTGGCGATAAAAGTCATCGCCCTGCCCCGGTTTGACCAGTTTGCTCCAAGACTGAAAATCTTCCAGTTCCTTGCCCTTGTTTTGCGTGAACAGGTTGTAGGCAATACGCACCGTCAACTGCTTGTTGCGCGCCAGATCGTCGATGATTGCGTAATCTTCCGGATAGTTCTGGAAGCCACCGCCTGCATCGATCGTGCTGGTGACTCCCAGCCGATTCAGTTCACGCATGAACTGGCGCGTCGAGTTGACCTGATACTCATGCGGCAGGGTTGGCCCTTTGGCCAGCGTGGCGTAGAGGATCAGAGCATTCGGTTTGGCGATCAGCATGCCGGTCGGATTGCCGGCTGCATCGCGCTGGATTTCACCGCCCGGCGGATTCGGCGTGTCCTTGGTATAACCGACTGCACGCAAGGCAGCGCGATTGAGCAAGGCACGGTCATAGAGATGCAGCACAAACACCGGCGTGTCTGGTGCAGCCGCGTTGATTTCTTCCAGCGTTGGCATGCGCTTCTCGGCAAACTGAAATTCGGTCCAGCCGCCAACCACACGCACCCATTGCGGTGTTGGCGTACGCAGGGCTTGCTCTTTCAGCATGCGCAAGGCATCGGCCACCGACGGTACGCCTTCCCAGCGCAGTTCGAGGTTGTAGTTGAGGCCGCCGCGAATCAGATGGGTATGCGAGTCGTTCAAACCCGGAATAACGGTGCGGCCATGCAGATCAATGACCTGACTGCCTGGCAGGTGATGACGCATGACTTCTTCTGTATCGCCGACGGCGAGAAACTTGCCGTCACGAATTGCCACGGCCGACGCAGTAGGCCGGTTTTGATCGACCGTATGAAATTTGCCGTTGAGCAGAATCAGCGTTGTGCCGGCAGTCCCGGTAGCAGCATCTTCACGGCCACTGCGCGTCACTGCACCAGCTGATGCAGCATCCACACGATTGGCAACGGCACCCAGTGTTGCCAGTGCGGCGCTGGAAGCTACCGATTTGAGCATGTTGCGTCGATGATTGTTCATGTCATGAATCCTTCAGGAAAAGAAAGCGGACGGCGCAAGGCATCACGATTTGGAGGGCTTGGCAGGTTCTTCAGATGTTGATGCAACTGGCTCGACACCGGTAATCCGGGGTACGCACTCGCTGGCAAACCACGAAATCGAAAGGGGCTCGCCGCGCATGACCTTGCCAGCGATGGGGACAAGCTGTTCACCGATCAGCATGCCCAGCAATCCAAGCAAGGCAATTGCGGGTGGTGCAGGAGAACGTACCTTGATCAAGGCATAGAGAATACCAACCAGCAGGCCGGCACCCAGCGACAGAAGATAGACAGATCCCTTCATGGCACGCGCTCACTTTTTTCAAGTCGATGAATCTGCCGGGATTATGAAAGAGCGGAAATTCTGGCGCTTGTATCAGAATGCTCTTTCGACTGAAAATCAGTTTCTGAAAAACAAAACGCAAAGAGGGAAACAGAAAGCCAATTGCACGGCATAATGAGAACGAGATTTGCAGCAGATGGCTGAACTCTTGACCGCTTGCTGCTGTCTGTTCTTCAGATAACAACACCACGATTCAATAGGGACACATCATGGAAGACAAAGACGTCGCCAACCTTCACGGCCAATTGCTTGCACTCAAATTCATCGTCGGCGCCCTCGTCAAAACCCATCCTAACGAAGAACTCGTCCGCGAAATGATCGACCGTGCCATGCCGGACGTATTGCTGGCGATTGAAGAAACCGCCATTCCGGAATTTGGTGAAGGCTTCAATCTGTGCTTCACCAACGTGATGGACTAAAGAGACAATCAGAAAACCGGACAAACGTCCGGCAAAGAAAAAGGCCACGCATGAACGTGGCCTTTGAGATTTGGTGGGAAGTACAAGTTTCGAACTTGTGACCTATCGCGTGTGAGGCGATCGCTCTACCCCTGAGCTAACCTCCCGAAGCCGTGCATTATTCCACAAAAGCGCGCAGACATCAATTTGCCGGCACTTCCGCGACCGGCGTTGCGCGCCATACGGTCGCGCCCTTGGTCTGTTTGTCCAGGCTATCGAGCAAGGCCTCATGGTCGGCCAGTTCCTGTTCGTTGGCTGCAAGCACGATCACCTCCGCAATCTCAACCACTTCTGCGGATGCATCATCCCCATCATCATGCGATCCGAGATCCATGGAAAACGTGTTCTGTCCGCGGGTCATCGCCAGATAGACTTCTGCCAGCAGTTCCGCATCCAGTAACGCACCGTGCAAGGTACGATGCGCGTTGGAAATGCCATAGCGATCGCACAAGGAGTCCAGGGAGTTGCGCTTGCCCGGATGCATTTCCTTGGCTTGCACCAGGGTGTCCACCACCTCGCCAACATGATCCTTGAAGGCTGGCATGTTCAGCCGTTCCAGTTCGGCATCGAGAAAACCGATGTCAAATGGTGCGTTGTGGATAATGATTTCCGCACCCGCAATGTAGTCACGAAACTCATCGACGATTTCAGCAAACTTGGGCTTGTCGCTCAAGAATTCGGTCGTCAATCCGTGGACGGCCAGCGCACCTTCTTCCGAATCACGCTCGGGATTGATGTAATGGTGAAAATTGTTGCCGGTCAGCTGACGATTGATCATCTCCACGCAGCCGATCTCGATGATGCGGTCTCCTGAACGTGCGTTCAGGCCAGTGGTTTCGGTATCGAGGACGATTTGTCGCATGCAATGCTTCTTTCTTGTTCAACAGGTTTGCGGTCAATGCCGCCGAATCGGGTTCAGACGGCGGTTTCGACACCACGATTGGCCAGCGCATCGGCGCGCTCGTTCTGCACATGTCCGTTATGGCCACGCACCCAGCGCCATTCGATCTGATGACGCGACTGTGCGGCGTCCAGCGCCTGCCACAAGTCCACATTCTTGACCGGCTCCTTCGACGCGGTTTTCCAGCCACGGGCCTTCCAGCCGTGTATCCATTCACTGATGCCCTTTTGCACATACTGACTATCCGTATGCACCACGACTTCGCATGGCCGGGTCAGGACATTGAGGGCTTCAATCACGGCCTTCAGTTCCATACGGTTATTGGTCGTGCCGGCTTCGCCACCGAAGATTTCCTTCTCGTGCTCCCCCATGACCAGCAAGGCCCCCCATCCGCCACGGCCGGGATTGCCCTTGCAGGCGCCATCGGTATAAATATCCACTTTACTCATCTGTTTCCTGCATTATGGTTCTACATTCATAGCGATACATGGCGCTAACGCAGCATCGCTATGGTTTGATCTTGTTGGCAACCGGCACGCTGACAGGCGACGCGGCCGGTTTCTTTTTCCACGCTGGCCCGATCAGACGCATGGCCTTGACACGTTTGATGGCCTGCACAATGTAAACAGCACCAAATACCGGCCAGCCATTGGCACCGGCCCCTTCCATGAAGGCACTGCGATTGAGCCATTTCTCGGACTCAAACGGCGGTGCGTAGCAGCCGAAGATGCCATTTCCCACTTCCATGTTCAGCAACTTCAGCCAGTCTTTCATACGTGGCAAGGCGATAAACTCGCCCTCCTCCGGCAAAAAATGGGCATCGATCATGCGGCCCAGCACCTGCCTTGCGCCCCAAAGACTAAAGGGATTAAAGCCGCAGATGATGACCTGCCCCTCCGGAATCAGCACCCGCTCAACCTCGCGCAAAACCTGATGCGGCTCTGCCGCGAATTCCAGTACATGCGGCAGAATGACCAGATCGATACTGGCAGTTTCAAACGGCAACTCTTCGAATTCCTGGATCACCACCAGAGGCTTGGCCGCGTTATCGTGTCCTTTGACAGGCAACTGTGTATCGGTCAGCCAGGTATGCGGCATGCGACTGCCGCGCAAAGTCTGCACCTGCGGCAGACCGATCTGCGTGGCGTTGAAACCGAAGATATCCACGGTCAGTTCTTCCAACCGCGCTTCTTCCCATACACGCACATAATTACCCGCCGGACTGTCAAGCCACGAACCCAGCGATATAATCGATTTTTCTGATGAAAAATTGTCTATGCCCATGTTGAAAGTTCTGACTGTCCCCGCGTTTAACGATAACTATCTGTGGATTATCCATGATGGCACACATGCTGCCGTGGTTGACCCAGGTGATGCTGCACCGATCATCGATGCACTGCATGCCCATCAACTGACGCTGGTCGCTATTTTACTGACACATCACCATAAGGACCATGTCGGCGGTGTTCCTGCCTTGTTGCAGCATGCCCGCGTACCTGTTTATGCGCCGCGCAACGACAGCATTGCCAATGTCACCACGACCCTGAGCGAAGGCGACACGGTAACCATACCGGAATTGAAACTGACACTGTCCGTCCTCGATGTGCCGGGCCATACCCGTGGCCATATTGCGTATGTGGCAAAGGAACAAGGCTGGCTGTTTTGCGGCGACACCCTGTTTGCCGGCGGCTGCGGTCGTCTGTTTGAAGGCACGCCGGAACAGATGCTGCACTCGCTCGACAAGCTGGCGGCCTTGCCGGACGACACCAAAGTGTACTGTGCGCATGAATACACCATTTCCAATCTGCGTTTTGCACGCGCGGCAGAACCGGACAATCAGGCATTGAGCGAGCGTCTTGCTGCGGAACAAGCCAAGCGCGAACAGAACGTGCCCACCGTGCCATCGAACATCGGCCTGGAAAAGGCAACAAATCCCTTCCTGCGCGCGCGTGAGCCTGCCATTGCCCAAACCCTGCGCCGCGAAGGACGGCTCACGGATGACGATACGGTAGCGGTTTTCGCCGCGCTGCGTGAGTGGAAAAACAATTTCTGATTGCCAACAGTCATGGCTGAGTGACAACTTGTCCGGCCTTTGCAGCCACGTATTCATTACTCTCGGGCATGACTGTGACATTCATTTGTCAGCATTCCGTTAAAGGACTTGACGCAGAAAACATCGATTCCTTACACTCGCTGTAATCTTTTTCTGCCGGCTGTTCATGGGTCGGTGATTTTTGCGAGTTCCCATGCCTCAGTCCGACAACCGCGCCGTACTCAAACTCCTTGCATCCGCTGCATTTCTCTTCTGCTCTTCCAGTGTTGCCCACGCCGCCAGCGATCTGTCCTTGCCTGCCTACAACTGGGCAAAAGATGCGGCACTGCAAAACAATCCCGGCCTCGACGATGATCCGCTGAGCGCCTTTATCGTCGGCAGTGAAATCGACGTCTGGGCGCGTATCCGTAAAGGTTTCGGCATACCCGATCTGGTCGATAACCAGTTGGTGAACAATCACACAACCTGGTATGCCGCCCGCCCCGACTATATTGGCCGTACGACCAAGCGTGCCTCGCTGTATCTGTACCACGTCGTCGAAGAACTTGAGAAACGTGGCATGCCGACCGAACTGGCCTTGCTGCCTTTCATCGAATCCGCCTTCAATCCGCAAGCGTATTCATCCGCAAAGGCAGCCGGCATGTGGCAGTTCATTCCATCGACCGGACTGGACTACAACCTCAAGCAGAACATGTTCAAGGACGAGCGTCGTGGCGTGATTGCTTCGACCGACGCCGCACTCAACTATCTGGAAAAGTTGTACGGCATGTTCGGCGACTGGCAACTGGCCCTTGCTGCCTACAACTGGGGTGAAGGTTCGGTACAGCGCGCACTCCGCAAAGCCGAAGCGGCCGGCACCGGTACCGATTACGCGAGCCTGTCGATCTACATGCCTGCAGAAACGCGGAACTATGTTCCCAAATTGCAGGCAGTCAAAAACATCATTGCCACGCCGGATGCTTACAACATTACGCTACTGCGTGTCGATAACCAGCCCTATTTCGTCAGCGTGGCAAAAACGCGCGACATCGATGTGAAACTGGCGGCACAACTGGCCGAACTGCCCATTGATGAATTCAAGGCACTGAATCCCCAGTTCAATCGCCCGGTGATTACCGGCGGCGCCAATACGGAAATCCTGCTTCCGCAAAACAATGCCGAGAAGTTCAAGGCCAATCTGGCAACCTGGACACATGCGTTGTCGTCATGGACGGCGCACAAGGTGACCAATGCGCGCGAGCGAATCGAAACCATCGCGGCCAGATTCAACACCACGCCGCAGGTCATCCGCGAAGTCAACCACATCCCGCCAAAAATGGCGCTCAAGGCCGGCTCCACCATCCTGGTGCCGCGCGATCCGGACAGCAAGCAAAAGGACATCACTTCCGCCGTGGCCGACAGTGCCGTGCTGACGATGATTCCCGAGCGGGCAGAAGGACGCAAGATCAGCCATACCGTGAAAAATGGCGATACCCTGCTGTCACTGGCGAAACGTCACAAGGTCAGCGTCGCGCAGATTCGTGAATGGAACAGTCTGCGCAGCGACAAACTGGTCGCGGGTACCAGGCTGGAGTTGTATGGCGCAGCGCGCGCCACCGCCAAGGCATCGGACAAATCCAAGCCAGCCATCAAGAAAGTCGCCGCAACCCAGGACAATCGGGGCAAGGTCAGTCTGGCATCGGCAAAAGTGTCTTCGCGCTGATTACCCAAACACGAGTTAAAAAAAAGCCGCACATGGCAACGTGTGCGGCTTTTTTTCGACCATCGATTTTTTCTATGCGCTGTTCACACCTGCGTAGACGGATGCCGCCAGTAATTTTTGCGTGTACGGCTGCTGAGGATTGGCCAGTACTTCAGCCGTGGCCCCCTGTTCCACCACCTTGCCATCCTTCATCACCATGACCCGATGCGCCATCGCCTTGATGACGGCCAGATCGTGGCTGATAAACAGATAGGCCATACCGTAACGCGCCTGCAGATCGGCCAGCAAACGCAAGACTTGCTGCTGCACCGACACGTCGAGTGATGACGTCGGTTCGTCCAGCAGGATCAGATCCGGCTTGAGCACCAAGACGCGTGCAATCGCAATCCGTTGGCGCTGCCCGCCGGAAAATTCATGCGGATAGCGTGACATCAATGCGGGCGGCAAGCCGACTTCCTGCAAGGCTTGCGCTACCGCTTCCCGAATTGCCGCGGAGGATAATCCCGGCTGATGCAACGCCAATCCTTCGCCGATGATCTGTTCGATGGTGCGACGCGGCGACAGCGAGGCAAACGGATCCTGAAACACGATCTGCATGCGCGCACGCAATGGTCGCAAGGCGCTGCTGTTCATCACGGCAATGTTCTTGCCGTCAAACTGAATGTGTCCATCGACTCTCGCGGCAGACAACCGCAGCAAGGCCATACCGAGCGTGGATTTTCCCGAACCGGACTCGCCGACGATACCCAGCGTTTCGCCTCGTGCCAGCGTCAGACTGACGTCATCGACGGCGACGAACGGACGCGATTTGAACCAGCCCTGCTTGATATCGAAGGTGCAACGCAGATGATCTGCCTGCATCAGCGGCGCGGCAGCAGCATCGACCTTATTGACCAGCTGGTGCGGCTGACTCGCCAGCAGTTTCTTGGTATAGGCTTCACGCGGTTGTGCAAACAGATCCTGCGTCGTTGCGATCTCCACCATGCGCCCTTTTTCCATCACACCGACGCGATCGGCAAAATGGCGTACCAGATTGAGATCATGCGTGATCATCAGCACAGCCATGTTTTCTTCGCGCTGCAGCTGATTGAGCAATTCAACGATCTGCACCTGAATCGTGACATCCAGCGCGGTCGTCGGCTCATCGGCAATCAACAGCCGCGGTTTGCAGGCCAGCGCCATGGCGATCATTGCACGCTGACGCTGCCCACCAGATAGCTGATGCGGATACGACAAAGCACGACGCTGCGGCTCGGGAATGCCGGTTTTGTCGAGTAGTTCAACCGCACGCAAGGCCGCCGCCTTCGTACTCAAACCTTCGTGCAGCATCAGCACTTCGGCAATCTGATTACCAATCGTGTAGAGCGGATTGAGTGCCGTCATCGGCTCCTGAAAGATCATGGCGACATCTTTGCCACGCACAGCACGCATCGCCGGCTCGCTGCGTTTGAGCAGATCTTCCCCGTCCAGCAGAATCTCGCCGCCGTAGTATGCATCCTGATTCAAACGCAGGATCGACAGGGCTGTGACGGTTTTGCCGGAACCGGACTCGCCGACCAGAGCAAACTTCTCGCCAGCCGCAATCGAAAAACTGACATCCTCGACAACACGGTTGCCATCGAAGGCCACCGACAGCTGCTTGACCTGTAACAGACTCATGCCTTCCTCCGTACATCCAGCGCATTACGCAAGGCATCGCCGATATTCGTCAGCAACAGCAACATGAGGGTAAGTACAAAGAAGGTCGAAACGGCAATCCACCACGCATCGAGATTGTTCTTGCCCTGTGCCAGCAACTCGCCAAGGCTGGCAGTATCCGGTGGCACGCCAAGTCCGAGAAAATCCAGACTGGTCAGCGCCAGAATCGCAGCACTCATGCGAAACGGCAAAAAGGTCACCACTGGTGTCAGGCTATTGGGCAGGACATGACGCCAGATGATCTGCGTATTGGACAATCCAAGCGCACGCGCTGCCTGCACGTATTCCAGATTGCGATTGCGCAGGAAATCGGCACGCACATAATCCGACAATCCCATCCAGCCAAACAGGGACAACAGGATCAACAGCAGGCCGATACTGGATTGGAAAATCGACGCGAAAATGATCAGCAGATACAGCTCGGGCATCGAACTCCATATCTCCATGAAGCGCTGAAAAAGCAGGTCTGTCCTGCCTGCAAAATAGCCCTGGATCGCGCCGGTAATCAAACCAAGCAATACGCCCGTAATCGTGAGCGCAAAACCGAACAGCACCGATACACGAAAGCCATACAGCAAGCGTGCCACCACATCGCGTCCGCGATCATCCGTCCCCAGCCAGTTCTCGGCCGACGGTGGTGCCGGATTCGGATATTTGGCAAAGTAATTGAGTGTCGTGTAGTGATAACGATTGAGCGGATAAACCGCCCAGTTACCATCCTTCTCGAACTGCTGCTGGATGAACGGATCGAGATAGTCGGCAGGTGTCTCGAAATCGCCCCCGAACTTCTTCTCTGAATAATCAGTCAGGATCGGAAAGACGATCTCGCCGTTGTAGCGTGCAACCAGCGGCTTGTCGTTCGAGATCAGCTCCGCAAACAGGCTGATCACGACAAGGATGCTGAAAAGAATCAGGCTCCAGTAACCGCGACGACTGGCGCGAAAGCGTCGCCAGACTCGACGCCAAGGCGATACGGAAGGCACAGCTTCGGCTGGAGGCGTGGACAAAGGGGCAACGGCGCTCATCGGTTCAGGCTTTCAAACTGCAGGCGCGGATCGGCCCAGACATAACAGAGATCGCCGATCAGCTTGACGATCAGGCCAATCAAGGTGAAGAGATACAGCGTCCCCATCACAACCGGATAATCACGACGTACAACCGATTCGTACGACAACAAACCCAGTCCGTCCAGTGAGAACAGCGTTTCGATCAGCAGACTGCCGGCAAAGAAGGCCCCAATAAAAGCTGCCGGGAAACCCGTCACCAACGGGATCAATGCATTGCGGAAGACATGCTTGTATAAGACGGTGCGTTCGCTCAAACCCTTGGCTCGCGCGGTCAGCACGTACTGCTTGCGAATCTCTTCGAGGAACGTGTTCTTGGTCAGCATGGTCATGACGGCGAATGCACCGGCCACCGAGGCCGTCACCGGCAAGGTGATATGCCACAGATAGTCGAGTATCTTGCCCATCAGCGACAACTGTTCCCAGTCATCCGAGGTCAGCCCGCGCAACGGAAACCACTGCACAAAACTGCCGCCGCCAAACAGTACCAGCAGGAACACACCCAGAATAAAACCGGGAATCGAATAACCGATCAGCACAATCGCACTCGTCACCGAGTCAAAACGTGATCCTTCACGCACTGCCTTGGCAATCCCAAGCGGCAGCGATATGAAATACGTCAGGAAGAAAGTCCACATGCCCAATGTGATCGACACCGGCAACTTGGACACGACCAGCTCCCACACATCCATGTGATGATAAAAACTCTTGCCCAGATCGAAGGTCGCAAAACCTTTCAACATCTGCCAAAAGCGCTCACCGGCAGGCTTGTCGAATCCGTAGAGCGCCTTGATTTCTTCCACACGGGCCGCGTCGATGCCCTGACGTCCTCGGTAATGTGCTTCGCCACCGCCACTGGCTTCCGACACGCCGCTGATGGTCTTCATCTCCATGATGGCTTGTTCAACCGGGCCACCCGGCACAAACTGAATGACCGCAAAGGTGATGGCAACCACGCCGAACAATGTCGGCAGCATCAGCAGCACACGCTTGAGGATGTAGGACCAGATATTCATGCGCTCACCTTTTCATCGCGGCTCCACCTGCCACCAGGTCGACAAGACATAAGGATTGGCCTGGTAATACAAGGGCGGCGTTTGCGGAATACCGAAGCGATTGCGATAGGCAATGCGGTGAATGGAAGAATACCAATGCGGCACCACGATATAACTGTTGAGCAGTACCCGATCCAGCGCGCGCGCCGCGGCATCGAGCTGTGCACGTGTTTCTGCCTTGACCAGTTCGGCTACCAGGCGGTCAACCGCCGGATCTTTCAAGCCCCAGAAGTTACTGGATCCTTTTTGATCCGCTGCCTTGGAACCGAAGATATCGAACAGTTCATTGCCCGGCGTACTCGCATCAGGGAAACGCAAACTCATCATGTCGAAATCGAAATCGTCCATGCGCTGCTGCAGGGCATAGTCCGTTGAACGCTGCGTGACGCGTATGCCGAGTTTCTGCAAGTTGCGCACATACACGCTGATAATGCGCGACATGGAAGACTGGTCATCCATGATCTCAAAGGCAAATGGCACACCTTTCTCGTTACGCAGGGCACCATCGCGATACGTCCAGCCTGCCTCACGGAACAACTCCACTGCTTTCAGCAGATTGGAACGCAAGGAATGCGGTGGTTCGGTCGTGGGCGGAATCGGTGCCGGACCGAATACAGCAGGCGACAACTTGTCACGCATCGGCTCGAGCAGTTTCAACTCGCCTTCCGACGGCATGCCAGTCGCCGCCATTGGACTGTTGTTGAAAAAGGAATAGATGCGCGTATAGGAATTGAAGAACAACTGCCGGTTCATCCATTCGTAATCCAGCGCCAGTCCCAGCGCTTGCCGCACGCGCGGGTCCTTGAACTGGTCACGACGCAGATTCATGATGAAACCCTGCATGCCATCGCTATTGGAATGCTTGAGCTCGGCCTTGATAATGTCGCCGTTTTCAAACTTGCGTCCGGTATAACCACGCACCCAGTTCTTGGCGCTATATTCCACCGACACATCGAACTCGCCTGCCTTGAAGGCCTCAAGACGTGCGACATCATCCTTGTAAAAGCGATAGTTGATGCGATTGAAATTGAACATGCCCTTGCGGACTGGCAGGTCCTTGCCCCAGTAATCCGGATTCAGACGATAACTGATCGTACGACCGGTATCGTAACGATCAATCAGATAAGGGCCACTGACAATCGGTGGCGTCAACTGAATCTTGTCGAAATCCGTGCCCTTGGCCCACTTCGGCGAAAAGACGGGAATGGATCCCACCAGCAAGGGCAGCGAACGATTGTTGTTTGCAAACTCAAAACGCACGACCCGCTCGCTGACTACCACGGCACGTTTGATGTCGGCGAAAATCGACTTGAACTGGGGCGCGCCCTTGCTCATCAGTGTGTCGAAGGAATACTTGACGTCGGCAGCGAGCACGGGATCGCCGTTGTTGAAACGCGCCTTCGGATTCAGGCGGAATGTCATCGACATGCGATCCGGCGCCACTTCCATATCGTCTGCCAGCAAGCCATACATCGTGGCCGTTTCATCCGCAGATGAGGTTGCAAGCGATTCGAACATCAGATCGGACACGCCAGCCGCCGCAACCCCTTTCAGTGAGAACGGATTGAACTTGTCAAAACTGGTGCGGCGATCCGGATTGGCCAGAAACAGGTCCCCGCCCTTGGGCGCGTCCGGATTCACATAATCGAAATGGGAAAATCCGGCCGGATATTTGGGTGTGTCGTAAAGGGAAAAAGCATGCGCTGCCATGGCATGACCAGCCTGCGACAGCAGAGCGGCGAACATCAGGGAACAGAGGGACTTGACCATTCGCGGTGGGATGCGCTTTCTTTGATGTAAGAGGACAAACCGAGCGTCACCTATTCTACATGGCGAAGCCATAACGTTGCTGGATGAGCAAGAAGCGTGCACGGCAATTTGCGCCAAAAGTTGCTGTCAGGGCGGGCAACGCCTACAATCCTGCCCATTCCACAATCTTTCGCACGAACTTTCGGAGTCGTTCATGGCATTCCTGCAAGGCAAAAAAATTCTCATCACTGGTGTGTTGTCCAATCGCTCCATCGCTTACGGCATCGCTGCCGCCTGCAAACGCGAAGGTGCCGAACTCGCCTTTACCTATGTTGGTGAACGCTTCAAGGACCGCATCACGGAATTTGCAGCCGAGCTGGGCAGCAATCTGGTTTTCGAATGCGATGTCGCCGAAGACGAACAGATCACGGCCTTGTTTGCCAACCTCGGCAAGGTTTGGCCGACGTTTGACGGTTTCGTTCACTCGATCGGTTTTGCGCCTCGCGAAGCCATCGCCGGCGATTTCCTCGAAGGGTTGTCGCGTGAAGGTTTCCGCGTGGCGCACGATATCTCGGCTTACAGCTTCCCGGCGATGGCCAAGGCTGCGGCACCGATGCTGAATCAAGGTTCTTCCCTGCTTACCTTGAGCTACCTGGGCTCGATTCGCGCCCTGCCGAACTACAACACCATGGGTCTGGCCAAGGCATCGCTGGAAGCCAGCGTGCGCTACACGGCAGAATCACTGGGACCAAAAGGTGTACGCGTCAACGGCATCTCGGCAGGCCCGATCAAAACCCTGGCTGCATCCGGCATCAAGGACTTCGGCAAAATCCTCAACTTCGTCAAGGATCATGCCCCGCTGCGCCGTAACGTCACCATTGAAGATGTCGGCAATGCCGCCGCCTTCCTGCTGTCCGACCTGTCCGGTGGCATCACGGGTGAAATTACCTACGTTGATGGTGGCTTCTCGCACGTTGTGGGTGGCATGGGCGGCGAATAAGTCGTCCCTCCCAGACAAAAAACGGCGGCCGTGAGCCGCCGTTCTTTATGCTGCCTTGCCTTGTCGGGCGCTCAGCAACTGATCGAAGCACGATGTATTTCGGCACATCGCAACGGTGCCATCACGCCACCTCCCTCGACAGCGAGGCTGTCCTGTAATACAATGCGTGCTGTTCGTTGCTTGCAGCAGTCGCTGGGCAACTGACCTTTGCAGCATCGCGAACCGTTAGCATTAACGATAAAGCCCTCCCGCCTCTCAGGTGTTGAATTTTCATACACCGTCCCGGCGCAAAGCTTTTGTGCCGAAATCACTCAGATTTGTCTTAGCTGTTTCGTTGGTTGGCGTTGCATTTTTTGCGCTTCATACAGACTTTCCGGTTTCACCGGATGCTGTCTGTCGCGCTGACATATACGAAAGACAAGAATGACATTTGAATCACTAGGCCTGCACGCATCCATCATCAAGGCACTGACCGAATCCGGCTATACCGCCCCAACGCCTGTTCAGGCGCAGGCCGTACCTGCCGGTATCGCCGGCCGCGACATGATGGTGTCGTCGCAGACCGGTTCGGGCAAAACCGCAGCCTTCATGCTGCCAGCCCTGCACAAATTTGCAGTGCAGGCAGATGCCCAGCCAGTTGGGGGCCGCACACCCAATCAGGAAATGCAGTCAGCACGCTCGCGCGGCGAGCGCCCGCGTTTCCGTGCAGCACAGCCCAAAATGCTGGTGTTGACGCCAACCCGTGAACTGGCGCTGCAAGTCACGACTTCGACCGACAAATACGGCGCATTCATGCGTCGCGTAAAAGCCGTGTCGATCCTCGGCGGCATGCCTTATCCAAAACAGATGCAACTGCTGTCCCGCAATCCGGAAATCCTCGTTGCAACACCAGGCCGTTTGATCGATCACATGGAATCGGGCAAGATCGATTTCTCGCAATTGCAGATTCTGGTTCTCGACGAAGCCGATCGCATGCTGGACATGGGCTTTATCGACGATATCGAGAAGATCGTTGCCAACACGCCGGAAACCCGTCAGACCATGCTGTTCTCGGCAACGCTCGACGGCGTCGTCGGCAACATGGCCAAGCGCATTACCAAAGATCCGCTGATCATCCAGATCGCTGGTTCGGCAAGCAAGCACGAAAACATTACCCAGCACGTCCACTTCGTCGACGATCTGTCGCACAAGAATCGCATGCTCGATCACATTTTGCGTGATGAAACCATGGATCAGGCAGTGATCTTTACCGCAACCAAACGTGATGCAGACACCATTGCTGATCGTCTGAACATCGCCGGTTTCGCTGCTGCTGCATTGCATGGCGACATGCATCAAGGTGCACGTAACCGCACGCTCGATGGTCTGCGCCGTGGTCAGATTCGCGTACTCGTTGCCACCGACGTTGCCGCACGCGGCATCGACGTACCGGGCATCACGCACGTGGTCAACTACGATCTGCCCAAGTTTGCTGAGGACTACGTACACCGTATCGGTCGTACCGGTCGTGCCGGCCGCAAAGGCATCGCCGTGTCGCTGGTCAATCATGCCGAAAACATGAACGTCAAACGCATCGAACGCTTCATCAAGCAATTGATTCCAGTCAGCGTGATCGAAGGTCTGGAACCGAAACGTACGGCAGCACCACGTTCGAACAAACCAAACGGCTGGCGTCCAGGTGACAACCGCAATGGTGCCAAGCCAGGCCAACGTACTTTCAGCAAACCAGGCAATGGCCCGCGTCGCGAGGGTTCCGGCTTCAACAAAGGCCCGCGCACGGGTGGTGATGCAGGTACGCAGCGTCGCTCGTTTGGCGAGCGTTGATCTGACGACAAAACAGATGCAGTAACAAAAACGGGCCTTACGGCCCGTTTTTCATTTGGTATGCCAACTCCGTAACAGTTGTAAGCAAATCTGTAAAAACCGGTGCAAATGGCATGGCTTTTCTATACTGCAGACAGCACATCAACGGAGCACATCATGAAATCAAGAACATTTACTTTCCTGCTCACCGCTTTGCTGATCGGCACCGCTGCTGTCACCCCTCTTCAGGCCAGCGCGCAAGTCAACGTGAACATCAATATCGGTGCTGAACCCCCGCCACCACGTTATGAGCGTGTTCCGCCGCCCCGCAAGGGTTATGTCTGGGCGCCTGGCTACTGGAACTGGAATGGTCATCGCCACGTCTGGACGTCCGGTCATTGGGAACGCGTGCGAGCCGGTTACGTGTATCAGAACGCAAACTGGTATCAGGATGGTCGTGGCTGGCACTTGAACAAGGGCCACTGGAAAAAAGACAAGCACGCCAAGCACCACAGAGACCATCGCAATGATCGTCATGGTCACGGCAAGGGATATCACTGCCCACCGGGACAAGCCAAAAAAGGACATTGCTAAGGACTGAACAACGCGGCCGAACGATTCAGGACATGCGTTCGGCCAGATAATCGACAAATGTCCTGACCTTGGCAGATAGATGCTTGCGGCTCGGGTAAAGCGCGTAGATGCCCAGTTCCGGGCCGCCAAAATCAGTCATCAGCTCGATCAGACGTCCGCTCTTGACGTCATCGCCCACGATGAAATATGGTTGCCAGATGATGCCGGCACCATCGAGCGCCGCCAGCCGCAGCATGTCGCCGTTATTGGCGCGCACCGGACCGTCGATCAGTACCGAGACCTGCCTCCGCTGCTTGCCGAATGTCCACTCGTCCCCGCCACTTGCATAGATGTAATTAAGACATGCATGATCTGCCAGATCCGCTGGCTGCACTGGCGTACCCCGTGCAGCAAGATAGGCAGGTGCAGCGCAGCAGACGATACGATCAACGGCGAGTCTACGCGCAATCAATCCCGACTCGGGCAAGCTGCCAACGCGAATCGCAAGATCGAATCCTTCCTCAATCAAATCCACGCGCCGGTCGGCCAGGGCAATGTCGAGCTTGACCTCGGGATAGCGCCGCATGTACTCACTCATCAGGGGTGCAATGCAGATTGTGCCGAATGACACCGGCATCGCAACCTTCAGAGTTCCGCGTGGAATCGCCGTCATTTGTCCGGCTGCCTGCTCCGCCTCATTCACGTCCGCCAGTATCTGTACACAGCGCTCGTAATATGCCGTGCCGGACTCCGTCAGACTCAATCGCCGCGTCGTGCGATTGAGCAAGCGCGTGCCCAGATGATCTTCAAGAATACCAACGTACTTCGAGGCGATCGCCTTGGAAATATCCAGTCGCGCCCCTGCTGCAGTGAAGCTCTCGCTTTCGACCACGGCAACAAAGGTCTTCATGCAGGTCAGAATATCCATTATCAACAATATAGAGACAATGTTTATCAATATATCGTATTTATCAATAATTTAAAGACGACTATAGTGCAATCGTCAGTGTAGCCGTGCTAATGGAGAAAGCATGACCTTTGTTGTTACCGAGCCCTGCATTCAATGCAAGTACACCGATTGTGTCGCCGTCTGTCCGATGGACTGCTTTATGGAAGGACCGAATTTTCTGGTGATCAATCCGGATGAGTGCATCGATTGCTCGGTCTGCGTTGCCGAATGCCCGGTCGGTGCGATCGTAGGCGACCGGGAAATAAAACCCGAGCAGGCGCACTATCTGGAATTGAACCGCACATTGTCCAAGCACCCTGACTGGCGCCGCATCACTGTTCGCAAAGAACCACTTGCGGATCATGAACGCTGGGCAACCGTCACTGACAAGCTGTCGTTACTTGAAAAATAAGGAAAGACCATGAGCGCACATAACTATCGCATCACCCTTGAATACCTTGGCGGCAAACATGCCGCACCAGAGACCTATGCACCACTGCAGTTTGAAGCCGGCAATCACGACGACCTGTTCAGCATCCTGCGACGTGTACAGTCATCCGGCCTTGCCGATGCAGATGAAGCAGCAGCGCTGGCGCTTGGTATGAAATTGTTTGGTGAAGTCATGCTCAAGCACCGCAAGGATCCATTATTTGCCGCCTTGCAGTCGAATTTTGTCGAATTTATCAATGCGTTCAAGCAGCGCATCCGTGACACCTCCGAAGGCAAGGCCCCTGCCTTGCAATAAGTATTCTCAACGCCATCTTGATTGTGACCAGTCATCAGGAGTCAACATGAAAAACAGTACACTGCCCACTCTCTTCATTCCGCATGGCGGCGGCCCCTGCTTTTTCATGGACTGGCCGGGCGATCCACGCATGTGGGATCGCATGGCAGACTATCTGCGCACCACTGGCGAGCAATTGCGCCCGAAAGCCATTCTGATTATTTCTGGTCACTGGGAAGCAGATGCCTTTACGGTTGGTGCAAACCCGCAACCACCCCTGATCTATGACTACTACGGTTTTCCTGAACACACCTATGCACTGCGTTACGACGCGCCGGGATCACCGGCTTTGGCCCAACGCGTACACGATCTCTTGCGTGACGCCGGCTTGCCTGCTGCCATCGACAACGAGCGCGGCTGGGATCATGGTGTCTTCATTCCACTCAAAGTCATGTATCCGGACGCGGCCATTCCTGTCGTGCAGTTGTCGATGAAAAAAGGACTTGATCCTGCAGAGCACCTGCGCGCCGGCACGGCATTGCAAACCTTGCGTGATGAAGGCGTGCTGATTATCGGAAGCGGCATGAGTTTTCACAATATGCGAGGCTTCAGCCCGGCATTTCGTGACGCATCGGAACAATTCGACGACTGGCTGGCAGACATGGCCAAGCGCGACGAAGACGAACGCAACGCCCTGTTACAGGATTGGCAAAGCGCGCCGCATGCACGGCAGGTGCAGCCCCATCCAGATCATTTGCTGCCGTTGATGGTCGCAGCAGGCGCCGCTGGCACCGACACCGGCAGCCGCGTCTTTCAGGATACGGTCATGAATGTGGTGGTCTCGGCCCTCGCCTTTGGTGCAACAGGTAAAATCGAAACCGAATCGGATGAAGCGACCGAAAATGCCACAAATCAACCTGCCTGATGCTGCGGGAAGCCGCCCACGGCTTGACATTCGTGGCGGCGAGGCCTAAAGTAGCCTGTATGTCCAAGGCATCCATCACTATCTGCATTCCAGCGAACGCTGCAGCATCTCTGCTAGCAGCCCTACCGCTATCGCTACGACTAATCTGATCGTAGCGTTCTGTTGTACCTACCGGTTTCCACTTGCCGGTTTCGTTTCCCCAAATCTGGTCACACCCAAGGCTGTACCCGAAAACATGCATACCAAGGCCCTTTCTGTCACGTACATTGCCGGCAACATGATTGCCCGAATCCTTGCACGCACACGCGCCCTGCTACTGCTACCGATCGGTGATCCGGCCTCGCGCACCGTGGCAGCCGGATCGCCCTTCGCCACAGCCTCGATTTATTGAATACAGCGACTTAAGCAGAATACTTAGCAAGGAAGAACATCATGATGTTGAAGAATCCATCCACCAAATATCAGGCATTCCCGGTCATCAATCTCCCTGACCGCACATGGCCAAACAAGACGATCACCACGCCACCGATCTGGATGAGCACTGATCTGCGCGACGGCAATCAGGCCCTGATCGATCCGATGGATTCGGCCAAGAAACTGCGTTTCTTCGAAATGCTGGTGAAAATCGGCGTCAAGGAAATCGAAATCGCGTTCCCCTCCGCATCACAGACCGACTTTGACTTCTGCCGCAAGCTGATCGACGAAAAGCGCATTCCTGACGATGTGACCGTCGAAGTATTGACGCAGGCACGTGAAGATCTGATCCGCCGCACGGTGGATTCCGTCACCGGTGCACGTCGCGCGATCGTTCACATGTACAACGCCACCGCACCTTCCTTCCGCAAGATCATGTTCAACATGACCAAGGAAGAAGTGAAGGAACTGGCCGTCAAGGGTACCAAGCTGATCAAGGAACTGACCGACGCGCGTCCGGAGACCGAGTGGGTCTATCAATACTCACCGGAAGCCTTCAGCATGACCGAGCTGGATTTTGCCAAGGAAGTCTGCGATGCCGTCTCCGAAGCGTGGGGCGCGACGCCGGAACGCAAGATGATTCTGAATCTGCCAGGCACGGTTGAAGTCAGCACGCCAAATGTCTACGCCGATCAGGTCGAATGGATGCATCGCAATATCCAGCGCCGCGATTCCATCATCATCAGCCTGCATCCGCACAACGACCGTGGTTGTGCCGTTGCTGCTGCTGAACTCGGCGTCATGGCCGGTGCTGATCGCGTCGAAGGCTGCCTGTTCGGCAACGGCGAACGTACTGGCAATGTCGATCTCGTCACCCTGGCACTGAACCTCTACACGCAAGGTATCGATCCGCGCCTCGATTTCTCCGACATCGATGCGATTCGCCAGACCGTCGAGGAATGCAACCAGATTCCCGTGCATCCGCGTCATCCCTACGCCGGCGACCTGGTATTCACGGCTTTTTCCGGCTCGCACCAGGATGCCATCAAGAAAGGCTTCACCAAGCAGCAGAAGGACGCAATCTGGGAAGTGCCGTACCTGCCAGTCGATCCGGCCGATCTCGGTCGTAGCTACGATGCCGTCATTCGCGTCAACAGCCAGTCCGGCAAAGGCGGCATGGCGTATCTGCTCGAACAGGAATTCGGTCTCGTCTTGCCACGTCGCTTGCAAATCGAATTCAGCCGCGTTGTGCAGCGTGTGACGGATGAAACCGGCAAGGAAGTGGTTGCAGGCGACATCCACACCATCTTCAAGAACGAATACGTGGATGCGGTTACACCATACCGTTATGTCAGCCATCACATGCAGGACGATGGTGGCGACATCACGATCAAGGTCGATCTGCAAAAAGATGGCAAGCCGCTGACGGTGACCGGCAAAGGTAACGGTCCGATCGATGCCTTCGTCGATGCGCTGGGCCTGGATGTCAAGATCATGGACTTCCATGAACACGCCATCGGTTCAGGCGCCGATGCTAACGCTGCGAGCTATATCGAGTTGCGCGTCAATGGCGGTCAGACGCACTTCGGTGTCGGCATCGACAGCAACATCATGACGGCATCGTTCCGTGCGGTCTTGAGTGCAGTCAATCGCGATAGTGCATTGAGCGTCAAGGCTGCCTAAACTGGCCAAGCCAAACGCAAAAAGCCGCTGATTCCGCGGCTTTTTTCTTGCCCATGAAGACATCAATGGCTATCGTCCGTTACACTGATTTGCCTCAAAAGGAGTGTTCTCATGCCCGCTCATGAAAAAATCAATTACGTCGAATATCCTTCCCGCGATCTGAGTACCACCAAGAAATTTTTTACGCAGGCATTCGGCTGGAAATTTGAAGACTATGGTCCTGAATATGCGGCATTTTCAGGAGAAGGTCTGGATGGCGGTTTTTACAAGGCTGATCTGGCTGCCAGCACCACAAATGGCAGCGCACTGATCGTCTTTTACAGTGCGGCATTTGAAGACACATTGGCGAAAGTCACTGCAGCTGGTGGCAGCATCATCAAGCCGATTTTCGATTTTCCCGGCGGTCGTCGTTTTCACTTCACCGAACCAAGCGGCAACGAATTTGCCGTGTGGGGTGATCCTATCAAGTAGGATTCGCAAGCACCTCATTATTTAGCACCAATCACCTTTCACTTTTACGCATCTCAACTTTTGTCATGAAACGAATCATTCCCTTACTGTTTTTCACTTTGCTTCTCGGTGCCTGCGTTACGACATCTGGCAACTATGTAGTGACCTCTGCCGCAGCAGATGGCACGGAACTCAAGGTCAGGATGTATGCGCAAGGCAGCGCCATTTATAGCGTCAGGAATGCGATTTGCGCCCACAATCCCAAAGCGACCGTGCTCATCCACGACGCCAAGACGGGAGAAGAACTGAAAAGTGAAAGCCCGTACAAATGTAAATGACGAACGCATCACATTAAAAAAGCCGCTGGTCCCAGCGGCTTTTTTATTTCACACAGAACGATTACGACTTGTACTTGACGTTGCAACCATACGGACGCGTCACTGGCTGCCTGACGTCTTCGCCTTTCACAATCGCCTCCAGTGCTGTCTTGAAGTATGGGTCTGCCTTGGCAACGTCTTCCACTTTGGTCGATGCAATGCTGTCGATGCCACCGGCATAACGCAGCACACCTTTTGCATCGATCACGTACATATGCGGCGTAGTGCGCGCATCGTAGGCTTTACCGATCGTTCCTTGTGGATCGAGTAGCACGGCAGTTGGCACGGCTTTACGGCTCGCCGTCAATTCATCGGCCTTGGCACCTTCTACATGGCCCTGCTCGCCTGGCGCGGAAGAAATCACGCTCAACCAGACCACGCCGGCATCAGACGCCTGCTTTTGCAGATTCTGCATATTGGACGAGTTGTAATGCTTTTTCACATATGGACAATCATGGTTGGTCCATTCGAGCACAACGGTCTTGCCTTTGAAGTCGCTGAGCTTGTGCTCTTTGCCTTTGCTATCAACCGCCGTAAAGGCAGGCGCTGCCTGACCCACTGCAGGTGCAGCAAATGCTGGCGATGTACCAAACATCATGCTGCCGCCAATCAGCGCTGCAGTCAGTGCAGTGGTGCGCAACATGGCGCGACGGGAAAAACGAGTCATGAAATTCCTCCTGTTGAACGACGTGGTTAAAAATGAAGCGAAGTAAAAAACCGTCAGCGGCGATACCTGACCATTACTGCCTGAAGGTATCCGTCACGATCGCCTGAGTCAGAACAGGCGGCAGGACCACAGGTTCCTTGCCAGCCGGATAAAATGCATAAAACGGCAAACCATCACGTTGAAACGATTGCAAGAATGTTGTGATGGCTGGGTCACGATTGGTCCAATCGCCTTTCATGTAGACAACATCATGCTCTTGCATGGCTTGCTGTACGGCAGTCGTCGACAAGGTCGTGCGCTCATTGACCAGACAGGTAATACACCACGCCGCTGTCATGTTCACAAAAACCGGTTTGCCCTCTGCGCGCAAGGCAGCGAGACGCTCCGCACTGTATGGCTCCGCATTGGGGGAAGTCTGTTGCCTTGCGGTCACTTCAGAAGGACCTGTGTAGTGCAGCGCTGCGGCCAGACCAATCAGCCCCGCCAATCCCAGTAATGCCAGACCACGTGGCACCCAGACACGTTTGACGCCATGCTGGCTCAAGCCCGCCAACCACGCGACCAAACCGACCAGCACAGCACCTGCAAGCACCATACGCAGACCTGACTCGCCAGCTTGTTGGGTCAATACCCACACCAGCCATGCCGCTGTTGCATACATCGGAAATGCCATCGCCTGACGCAGACGCACCATCCATGCACCCGGTCGCGGCAAACGCTGCGCAATCGCTGGAAAAATGCCGAGCAACAGGAAAGGCAGTGCAAGACCAATCCCCATCATGGCAAACACGACGAGACTGTAGAACGCCGGCGCTGCCAACGCCGAACCAATTGCCGCGCCCATGAACGGTGCCGTACATGGTGTCGCCACGACCACTGCCAGCAAGCCTGTGAAAAAACTACCGGCATGCCCTTTGCGATCGGCCAAACTCTGCCCGGCACCAGCCAGTGAACTACCGACTTCAAACACGCCAGAGAGATTCAAACCAATTGCCAGCATCAGCCAGCACATCGCAGCCACAAACAACGGCGACTGAAACTGAAATCCCCAACCAACCGCCATACCGCCTGCCCGCACTGCCAGCAGGGCCAGGGCAAGTGCCATGAAGGCAGCCAATACTCCCAGTGTGTAAAACACACCGGACAGACGCACCTCGCGATGATCGCTGCCTGACATGCTCGCTACTGCTGTCGCCTTGATCGCCAGCACGGGGAATACACAAGGCATCAGATTCAGGATTAGTCCGCCGATCAGAGCGAACAAAGCCATCTGCCACAAGGCAAGCGTGTTCGCCATACCCGACGTGCCTATGGCAGAACCACTTGCTGGTTGTACTTCGAGCGCAAACCAACGCTTTTCACCACCACCATCCGTTACTGCCAACAGGCCGGACGAGGGCTCGGATGAAAAACTCTGCCCCTTTACCAGTGACAAGGTCAGTCGCCCTTCTTCAACCTGCAAGGTTTGGTCAGCGACATGATCAAGCACACCCCAAGTTTCCGGGAAATACAGCGCGGATTGCACTGTCTGTGCTGAGATGCCCTCACCTTCTACCAGCAACTTCAGACGCGACTCGCCATCGGTTGTCAGCAAAGCTTTCCATGGTGCGGTTTGAGGCTGGCGTACATCTGCCGTCTTGAATGCTGCGAGGATTGATTCATCCGCTGCTCGCGCGTTTGCCTCTACCGGCAGATCGAGTCTGAACTTGCCATCTTCCGGAATGCATTCCTTCTCGCACACAACCCAGTCTGCATAGGCTTCGATACGCAAACGCGTTCCCGGCTGTGCCGTCTGCGGTACCGTCAATGTCATCGGGAAAACGATTTCATCTTCATAACCGTAGCTGGCAACCGGCCCGATCAGAAACCGATCCGGCCCGGGCCAGGCAATATCACTAACGGTCACGCCTTCCGGCAAGGTGAACTCGATATTCGGGGGCGATCCTGCGTCACCCGGATTCTTCCAGTAGGTGTGCCAGTGGGGTGCGAGTCGCTGACGCAAGCCGATACGCACTTGCTGTCCCGGCGTGACAGCAGCACTCTCGCTGACCAGTGAGACCGTCGCACGCGGACTCTGGCGGACATTGCTCTCCACAGCCGATGCAGATACGGGAAGCAATATCGTCAACAAGAGAATTGCCGTCAGATCACGCCAGAAAGCTCGCAGGAAAAGAAGAGAAGAATGGTTCATGAGGTTCGTACACAATTCACGTTCACCTGCATTCGTTCCAGCGAACACAACTAAACAGTCAAATGGAATAACGGAAATTCAATACCGCTGGTCGACTGGCGGATGACACGACCATGGCAGAAACCAGACGCGTACGAGGACATTGCACGCTGTGCTACCACTCGCAACTGGACTGAAACCAAGCTGATTGCATGTGAAACGACTATTTCGTCAGAGCATCACCCATGCCTTGAGTTCCGTCGTGACGGCAATTATTGTGCATCAATGTACCGAAGTTCATTCCGGCCAGGCATGTCACGTGGATCGCACTCAGTTTATTCGTGAATCGGCTGCAACAATGAGTTGCGTTATTTTGATTTCGCATTACGCATCAGACCATTCACGAACTGCGCCATAAGCGACACGCGTCTACGCTACGCCAGCAAGTCGAAAAAGGGTTGAAGGTGAGTGGCACGTATATGGATTTTCGATCATTTCTGTAGGGAAAAGCGGCATGTCCAATGACTACCTGTGCCAACACTCCAAGCCAAATCTGTCCGCCCAAAGCTCGTCTAATAATAGAAGTTTAGGTAATAATGCTCCTACCCGCTCCTTCTCATGCCCTCTATGCGCCGGCTTGCCCTCATTTCCATCACTGTGCTGGTTACTGCCTGCACGACCTTTGCCACAGCACAGTACGACAATCGCTACGGCGCGCCGGATCCGACGCGACACGATCAACCTAAGGCTCCCCCAACAAACCTGTCGTATCAACAGGTGATTCGCCCCATTCTCAATCAACGTTGCGTGGTCTGTCATGCCTGCTATGACGCTCCCTGCCAGTTCAAGACGACCAGTTGGGAAGGACTCGCACGTGGTGGCAGCAAGACCTTGGTTTACGATCCGGCACGACTGACCGCAGCAACACCTTCGCGTTTGTACATCGACGCGGACAAGGCATCGGAGTGGCGTGGCAAGGGATTCTTCCCCATGCTGAACGAACAGGAAGATACGCCTGAAGCAAATCGCTCAGCCGGCCTGATGTATCGCATGCTGAAACTCAAGCAGGATCATGCATGGCTACAAGGTGATGCCGCACATGCAAAATTGGATATTTCGCCGACGCGTGCCAACATGTGCCCTGCCGGCGTCGAGATGGATGCGTATGAACAAAACGTGCCACTGGGTGGAATGCCATTTGCACTGCCCGCAGTCTCTGATGAAGAGTACCGTCTATTGACACGCTGGCTGGAAATGGGTGCGCCTTATGAGGGTCTGGCACCTCTACCCGCAGCGGTATCGACTGAAGTGGAAAACTGGGAGCGCTTTTTAAACGGCGACTCCAACAAGGAACGTCTGTTTGCGCGCTACGCCTACGAGCATTTGTTCCTCGCGCATCTGTATTTCGATAGCGATACCCAACGCAATTATTTCAAACTGACACGCTCCTCGACACCGCCAGGCCAACCGATTCGCGAGATCGCAAGCGCACGCCCCGTTGATGATCCGAAAGTTGAGCGTGTGTATTACCGATTAACACGCGAGCGTGAAGAGATCGTTTCCAAGACGCATATGCCTTATCGTCTGGATGCACAGCGTATGGCGCGCTGGCGCGCGTTGTTCCTGACACCACGGTACGATGTCCCGACCTTGCCAGGCTACAGCGAACAAACTGCGGCGAATCCTTTCGACACGTTCTCCGCCTTGCCAGTCGGGGCGCGTTACCGCTTCATGCTGGATGAGGCGGAGTTCACGATCATGGGTTTCATCAAAGGACCTGTCTGCCGCGGCCAATTAGCGCTGAATGTGATTCAGGATCAGTTTTGGGTAACTTTTCTCGCGCCATCAGACGACTACGACCGCAAGGTCGATTCCTTACTCCGTCAAAGCAGTGAGCTGGCTGCCTTGCCGACAGGCAGTCATAACAGCAGCATTCTGTTGCCATGGCTGCGTTATGGCCGGCTCCAAAATGAATATCTGGCAGCACGCAACGAACTGCTGCGTGAAGTCATCAAGAAACCGTCTGACCTCGATCTTGATTTGCTGTGGGATGGCGATGGCCGCAACGACAATGCCGCCTTGACCATTTTCCGTCACTTCGATGGTGCCAGTGTCGTCAAGGGATTTGTCGGCGACACACCCAAAACAGCATGGGTGATCGGCTATCCTCTGCTGGAACGAATTCACTATCTGCTGGTTGCCAACTACGATGTGTATGGCAATCTCGGCCATCAGTTCAACTCGCGCCTGTACATGGATTACCTGCGTGCCGAGGGCGAATCCAACTTCATCATGCTGCTGCCGAAAAAGGACCGCATTGCCGTGCGCGACGACTGGTATCGCGACGATGGCAATCCAGTACGTGAACAAGTCTATGGCGGCCCCAACACCACGCTGGATATGGAAAGCGGCGTGCGCTACAGCAGCAATGATTCCAAACGTGAATTGCTGGAACAGATGCGCAAACGCCTCGCACGTGTGATCAACACGGATCTGGACTGGAAAAAGAATACGCCAACTTTACTACATGCCGGACTGGGAAAGCTAGCCACGGCTACCGGCACCTCACTGCAATGGATGCCAGAAAGTGCCCTGCTTGTGGTCGATATGCCTGATGGAAAAACCCGCACCTTCTCGCTGATCCGTAATACCGCACATGCCAGCGTGTCCCATCTGCTGGGAGAAAAACAGGCATTGGTTCCCGAAGAAGACACCTTGACGCTGACACCCGGCATCATCACCAGTTATCCCAACGCCTTATACCGTGCGAAGGCATCTGAACTTCGTTTAATGGCAGATGACTTGCGGAAACTGCATTCGGAAAAGGACTACGCTGCTTTTACCCAGCGCTGGGCGATGCGACGCGACAATCCACAGTTCTGGGCCTTCAGTGATGCCTTGCATGAACGCTTTCGCAAAGAGCAGCCGAAAGAGGCGGGAATACTGGACTATAACCGGTTGGAATATCGTTGACGATTATCGGGCCGATGTCTGCAAGATTGGCCAATGTGGCTTGTATTGCGACCCGAAAAGAAAATCAATCTTTGCATAAAAACCGGCCCATTATGCTGTTTTCTACGTACAACCCTCGCGATAAATACTCATCGAGACGCTTGCGATCCGGGCTACGGAGTTTGATCAGGGAGGGCAAGGTGCCGCCGGTAATACGTGAAAACATCAGGCGAATCTTTAATGGTGTACGGTCCCAGTTCCCCAAAACGTGTAGCAGAAAGGGGCCCTCTTCCGCCTTACCAAGACAAAGTCGGTAACGCCGCCCTTTTCGCAAGACCACTTGCATTGCCAAGTGAATGCTTAGGTATTCAGGCATGTCAATGTTTTGCCTGACCTTGTTGTAGATACCTGCCTTTTGCAGATGTTCAATGTACGCGAGTCCGGTACGTGTCACGACCTCACAAGAAAACTCTTCTCGTACATCACGAATAAACGGGCTACCCGCAGGTGCCGCCATGAACCAACTCTCCACGACCGGGCATGCTGCATCCGTAGAATATGCATCGATGTAATAGCCAACAAATTCTGACTGAGAATGAATCTGTCTGTCCAAAATCCAGTCAAGAGACTCCGTTAATATGGTGCTGGCATCGAGCCAGACCCCACCGTACCGATACAGCAACTCCAGCCTTATCCAGTCCGACCTTTTTGCAACCGGAATATCACGCAACTGACCCGCAATATCAGGTAGATATTCTGGAAGGCTTTTGTCGTCAATTATGCGGATGCTGAAGCCAGGATTGAAGCGGCGCCAGTTTGCAAAACATCTTTGAATCAGTAGCGGAGGTTCACTTCCGTTCCAGTATGCCCAGATAATTGGCGGGATCGGCTGAAACTCACCAAACGCTTGTGCCTGACCTATATCGTATGAAACAAAATGTTGTGAAGGCATGACCTCCAGCGACCTTGACTTGATCTCATAAAAACGATGCAAGCACGCAGCGATCCAAAGTTCACCACGCGTTTTCAGAGTTAGTGCTGCCATTATTCATTCTCACTTTTGTAACCAAACCAGCGTCGAAACTTTACAAAGCTGGCCCACCACCCTTTGAACACATATTCTTTCTTCAGCTCCGCAGCGGACAAAGGAGACGCCGCATTAAAATCGGCACGAAAGGTCGCTGCAAGCGACTGTGTCTCCTCAAGCGTCATAATCTGACTGCACTGTGCCGCCATATAACGCATGGCTCCCGTTAAATTACGTGCACACTGATGCGCCAATGCAAACCGCAGTGCGGCATTATTCGCCCACTGTTTTGTCTGAAGCGTGGGCCACAAGGGTAAAAGCGCAGAAGACTGATCACGGACTTTCTGCATATTCATATCACCGAGAATACTGGTCGCCCGCTGACGATAGGCAACCCAGGGATGAGGCATATAGAAAAAACTGTCCGCCTTGGAAGCCATGGTCAACATGGCCAACATGTCTTCGAAATACCGTCCTTCCGGGAAACGTACATCAGGCGTCCATAGCTTGCGCCGAGAGATTTTGGACCATGGATGCAATTGACCTGTCCGCAACATACCAGCTAACAGGGCCGCAGGATCCCGCAAAATCATACGTTGTTGGCCCGAAAAAGTATGCTTGTGCCGCTCCCCACGCATCCAGTGCTTGAATTTTGGATTTTCCCGATAGACCGCAAAATCACACAAAACCAAGTCGGGCGAATAGGCATCTACCGTGGCACGTAACTCCGCAACAGCATTGGGTAGCAGCTTGTCGTCCGAGTCAAGAAACCACAAGTATTCACCGCGCGCAACCTCAATCATGGCGTTGCGTGCCGCACTTGGCCCGCTGTTTGTCGCTTGCTGCAAAAGCAGTAAGCGATTCGGCCAGCGTTGCGCCAGTAATTGCATTAACTCAAACGAACCGTCGGTTGAACAGTCATCCAGCAGGATAACCTCGACTGCTTCATCCACTTGGCTCATGACTGAAACGACGCAGTCTTCCAGATAAAGTTTTACGTTATGGACCGGGATTAATATACTCAGCCAAGGAGAAGTCCTTTCGGATGCAGCAACGACACTATTGTGATGAGCAATCATTCGATCACCGTCCTAGGCGGATGCGACGCGAGTAAATGAGCAAACAACGTTTCGTAATCAAACACCATACGCTCCATACTGTAGTGAGCAAATGCATCGTTCCGGGCATTTTCGGCTAGGCTCGAGGAGAACGTGACGTCTTCCAGCAGTCGCTCTAACGCCTCTGCCATTGCATGGGCATTTTCATGTTCAACGAGTAGGCCATTTAGTTCATGCTCAATGACCTCCTGTACGCCAACCACCTTGCTTCCCACGACTGCGCATCCCGCTGCCATGCCTTCAATCAGAGACAGCGGCATCCCTTCATAATGCGTTGAAAGCACACAGATCTGGTTCTGTTTGAGCAAAGCCGGTATGTCATTGCAATAACCCAGGAAGTTCACCTGATCCTGCAAGCCGAGAGTCCTGCTTAACTGTTGCGCAGCCTGCTGATAGCGTTTCTTGCCGCCACCGGCAAATTGCACGACAGGTCGATGACCTTTTTCCTTCAGAAGTTGCAATGCGTGAAGAAGGGTTGCGTGATCTTTCTGGCGAGCGAAACGCGCCGCCATCACAATACCGGGAGTTCGATTTTTTATTGGAGCAGGTTGGTCAAAGTAAGGCTCCAACCGGATACCGTTGGGAATAGCCATCGTCTTCCGTGCGGGAAACCCCAGCTCCAGCAAACTGGTACGAACCCCCTCGGAGCATCCAACAATTGCGTCGGTGTGCTTGCTGAGCCAC
Source organism: Oxalicibacterium faecigallinarum (assembly GCF_014635705.1). Lineage (GTDB taxonomy): Bacteria > Pseudomonadota > Gammaproteobacteria > Burkholderiales > Burkholderiaceae_D > Oxalicibacterium > Oxalicibacterium faecigallinarum. Next base: position 1,186,246 of record NZ_BMDI01000001.1, read on the forward strand.
ATTGACTGCGCCAATCGCCAATACGTGTATCGCTCCCTTGAATTGTGTTCGACATGAATCAAATGAGGGACCGAAGCCAACAAGCCTGCACATCGGCCCCAGATGTGATCACTAAAGCCGTGGGCCACGACGATATCGGGGCGAAAAACCCGGCAGATTTTCACTAACTGCCATATGGTTGCAAGGTGCGACCATCCAGCGACGACCTCAACATCCAGCCCTCGCTGACGCAACGCCTCCACACGCGGCTTATTCGTATTGCGTTTTCTACGCAGTACCAATTTGGCCTGAAAATTTCCTGACATCTGATGTGCGGCAACCAAATCAACAGCTACCTGCGTGGCGCCCGAAAACCCCCCCGTTACAAAGTGCAACACACGGGGCGGACGATTTGACGATGTCGCCCCAGTCACATTTTTCCCGACGTAGATAAATGGCTGTTGTCGTCTACAACGACTTCTTGTGCATTCAAACCCGCCAATATAGACCACAGAATAATGACCGGAAACACAAAGAATATGATGCCGCTATTCATCACAAAGAACTGTACCGACTGACCAAACATGACATACATTAATACCAACGTAATGCCGCAAAGTCGCACCGAAAATTCACTTTTCCACAAGAACGGATTGTTTTCCAGTGCTTTCATGCGACGTGCCGTTGGCCAAAAAAGTACAAAAATATAGATGTAAGCAAAGGCTTGCACAAACATGCCGACCAAACCTGTTTTTACCCAGAGATCGATAAACTCGTGATGAATGAAATTGAACTCCCTGATTGACGGATCATAGCGTCCAGCATCAACACGGTTGTGCATCTCATCCAGATACCCGCGCATACCCCAGCCTAAAAGCGGCTTTTCTTTAATCATCTCCACCGCAGAACGATACTGTTCAAATCTGATACCTAACGACGTATTTGCTTGCGAAGCATCAAAATATCCACTGACTTCCTGCTGCATGAGCTTCCAACGATCGGACAACATATTAGTATTGGCAATCATCAGGACTAAACTTGCCAATATCAAAATTGCGCAAAATTTCTTGAAAACGGGCCGCCGATAGCGAAAAACAAAAAAAACCAACACTGGTATTACGGCAAGCAATGCAATCCAACCACCGCGAGAAGCCGACAATAGAGAGGCCTCGATCCCAAGCAAAATGCTGACAATCGCCCAGCAGCGATGCAAGCCAGACATCGATTTCCAAAATATACAAACCTGTATAGCAAGCATAGTGGCCATGAGTAATGCAATATTGCCCCATTGAATGGCATTACTGTAACCCTCAGCCCGATAGCGCCCGAGGCCGTACACCTGCCATATACCCATCAATCCTGCGCCAATACATCCGACAAATAATCCCCAATAAAACGCTTCTCTTTTTGGAGGGAAAGCCATTAGATACATCAAGCAAAACATGCCAGCGATATATTTTGCGGGTCTATCCCAGCGTCGTATCCCAGATTCAAACGCCGACAACTCATACCAAAGAATTGCAAGAGTCAGAAAAATTAATGCAATGACAATAGTCTGACTGGATTGACGACAAGACCACCATCGATGGAGAAAAAACAGCGAAGTGAGTAACAAAACGGCTGCGCCATAGGAATAACCGGATTTAAGCCATAATGCTGTCGCAGGGAGGAGGAAGACTGCAAAAGAAGAGATGTTTCTCAGCCTATGAACTTCTATTTTTCTCATATGATTCAAAATTAATTCGGATCGTACGCCAGTGCCCCGGCTTTTTCCCATGCATTCATGTCCGGCATGGGAATGACACAGGCCGCGATCATACTACTTTGGCCAAGCTTCACAAAATTTAGAAACGACGCGTTTTAGCAGGAGGGATGACTACTTTCCCATGCAAACTGCCAACGCGTCACTCCACGGCGGTAGATCAGAAAATGTGCGTATAAATTTCTCGCAGGTCAGCATGGAATTGGGGGGCCGGGAATTGGGGGCCGGCGGGCCGGCAAGGGATACTCTGCCATCTTGATGGATGGATCTGCGGCTTTTTAACCACTCATCCTGCGCAATAATTGCCTAAGCAAAGTTATACCAATTTGTGTGTCCCTGCGCTCTCAGATGGCAAATACTGAAATGCTTGAGTCAGGCTTCGTTGCCCAGCGCCAACGTTCGCAATCTGCGCACGACTGATTCGGTCGCCAGCAATGGTGCATGACTAGGTCGGCGCACTGATCTGATCGGAAACGATGTGCAGTTCATCGCGCTCGCACGCAAGGCGTTTAATCGTAAACAGAAAATTCCGTCCGTGCAATCCATACACCCAGCTCGTACGCAGGATCAGACGGGGAATCCCTTGCGGATTGCACGGCTTGCTCACCAGCCAGTTTGCTGCGGCCGAAGACGCTTTGCGGATGGGAAGGGTCTTGTTTGGTATAAGCACCTTGCTTCGTCCCATCGAAGACGTAATCGGTCGAGTAATGGATCATCACCGCACCAAGTTTCTTGGCTTTCTCAGCCATGACCGCAGGGGGTTCGCGTTGATGCGCGTCGCCGGATTCGCTCTCTGCCCGATCGACTGCCGTGTAGGTAGCCGAGTTAAAGATCAACTGCGGTTTTACCGAGCGAATGACATCGCCAATCTGCGTGGGATTTTGCAAATCCACTTGTGTGCGATCGGCCAGATCCAACTCGCCCAGCCCCTCAAAGCACACGCGCCGCTCTTGACCAACCTAGCCACTACTACCGGTGAGGAGAATTTTCATGGCCGCTGGTCAGGCAAAGATTTCAGCATCGGCCAGACTCGAACCGACCTGATCCTTGGCTGACAATACCGGCTGTCCGTTGATCGGCCAATCTATCCCAATGGCAGGATCATTCCACATTACGCTGCGTTCAAACTGTGGCGCCCAGTAATCGGTCGTCTTGTAAAGAAATTCGGCGGTATCGCTCAAAACCAGGAACCCATGCGCAAAGCCCTCGGGAATCCACATCTGTTTTTTGTTCTGCGCCGACAGGACTTGTCCCACCCATTGACCGAACGTCGATGAATCCCGGCGCAAATCGACAGCCACGTCGAACACCTCGCCCGACGTTACACGGACTAGTTTGCCCTGAGGCTGCCTGATCTGATAGTGGAGTCCGCGCAACACGTTACGTGCAGAGCACGAGTGATTGTCCTGCACAAACACAACTTGGCGCCCGACAGTGTCGTTGAATTTACGCGCGTTGTAGCTCTCGAAAAAAAAGCCGCGATCATCACCAAATACAACGGGCTCGATGACGATTACATCAGGAATTGCCAAAGTATTTATATTCATTTCAAAAAACCGTTTCGCTCAGTACACGCTGTAGATAAGCGCCATATCCACTTTTCTTCAATGGCTCGGCCAGAGCGGCCAGTTGCTCGGTTGTGATATAGCCCTTGCGATAGGCGAGCTCTTCCGGACAGGCTATCTTCAGCCCTTGGCGATTCTCGATCGTGGCAATGAACTGGCCTGCTTCAAGCAAAGACTCATGCGTGCCGGTATCTAGCCAGGCCATGCCTCGCCCCATCAGCTCGACATTCAATTGCTCGCGCTCCAGATAAGCGCGATTGACGTCGGTAATCTCCAGCTCGCCTCGGGCAGAAGGACGAATAGATGCAGCAATATCGCAGACCTGATTGTCATAAAAATATAGACCGGTCACAGCATAATTAGACTTCGGTTCGATCGGTTTTTCTTCGATGCTCACGACGTGTCTTGCAGAGTCGAATTCAATCACGCCATAGCGTTCCGGGTCCTGCACGTGATAACCAAAAACAGTTGCGCCAATCGAAGACTCAGATGCCACTCGTAAGCGGCGATCAAAATCATGACCGTAATAAATGTTATCGCCCAAGATCAATACGGACGGATCGTTGCCGATAAATTGCCGCCCGATGACGAATGCCTGAGCAAGGCCATCCGGCGACGATTGCACGGCATAGGATAGTTTGATGCCCCATTGACTACCGTCGCCTAGCAGCTCCTGAAAACGCGGCGTGTCCTGCGGCGTCGAAATCAGCAAAATATCCCGAACACCGGCCAGCATCAGCGTGGTCAACGGGTAATAGATCATTGGCTTGTCATATACCGGCAAAAGCTGCTTGGAAATCGATATCGTAACGGGATAAAGACGCGTACCGGAACCACCCGCTAGGATAATACCCTTGCGATTGGGATGCGTAGCAGCTATTGGCGTCATGTCGTTGCTCCCACCTCGTCGTGTGCATCGCGCTGGCCGTAATTCCTCTCCATCCACGCGAGGTACTTACCTGACTGTATATCGGCCACCCAAGCCTGATGGTCAAGATACCACTGCACGGTTTTGCGGATACCACTCTCAAAGGTTTCTGCAGGCCTCCAGCCCAGCTCCCGTTCGATCTTGCCTGCATCTATCGCATAATGGCGATCATGCCCGGGGCGGTCGGTCACAAAGGCGATCTGCTCCACATACAAACCCTGTTCTTTGGGCACTAGTTCGTCCAGAATGTCGCACAAGGTACGCACGACATCTAGATTGGCTTTTTCGTTATGCCCGCCGATGTTGTAGGTCTCACCAACTCGCCCCTTATCCAGAACGCAACGGATCGCTGCGCAATGATCACTAACAAATAGCCAGTCGCGGATCTGCTGACCATCGCCATAAATGGGCAGTGGCTTGCCAGCCAGCGCATTGGTAATCGTCAGCGGAATCAGCTTTTCCGGAAAATGCAACGGCCCGTAATTGTTCGAGCAATTGGTCGTCAGCGTAGGGAAACCGTAGGTATGGTGATACGAACGCACCAGATGATCCGATGCAGCCTTGGAAGCCGCATAGGGACTGTTAGGCGCATAGGCGGTTGTTTCGGTAAAAGGCAGATCGGACGATCCCAAAGAACCATAGACTTCGTCGGTCGACACATGCAGAAAGCGGAAGGCTGCTTTTTCACCATCAGACAACGTCATCCAGTAACTGCGTGCTGCTTCTAGCAAGGTAAAGGTACCGTTAATGTTGGTGCGAATGAATTCTGCCGGACCGAGAATGGAACGATCTACGTGACTTTCTGCAGCAAAATGTACGACAGCCGATGGGCGGTAAGCCTCAAACAAGGCCTGCATGCGATGGGCATCGCAAATATCCACCTGTTCAAAAATATGCTTTGCGTCATTCTGGAGCGACGCGAGATTGGCGAGATTACCCGCGTAGGTCAGCTTGTCGAGATTGACTACGGGCTCATCATTGGCAGCGAGCCAATCGAGCACGAAATTGGAGCCGATAAAGCCCGCACCACCTGTGACAAAAATCATGTAAGCCTAATAATCAAATTAACCGATCACCTGTTTCAGCACAGGCCGGCCATCCTCACCCGAGAAAGAAAACGGCTGCTCTTCAGAAAATGCCGAAACCATTCTCTCTTTCCAGATATGATCCTCAATTCCGCACTGCGGCGCATACTCCTCAACAATTTTCAGCAGGATGGCTCTTACCGCTTTATAGTCAAAGGCGATGCAAGCATGATCCAGGGCCGACAGCATCTCCTTTAAATCCGTCCAGGGAATCTCATTCTCCTGCGCACGCATGATGAGCGGATGACGCGTTCCTTCCACATTGTCGCCGATCAGCAGTTCCTCAAACAACTTCTCGCCTGGGCGCAGGCCGACATGCTGAATCTCGATGCCGTCTACGCCGTCCCCTTTTACATCCAGACCGCTTAGATGTACCATGCGTTTTGCCAGATCCTGAATGCGAACCGGCTCGCCCATATCCAGCACAAAGACATCGCCGCCCTCACCCATTGCGCCCGCCTGGAGAACAAGCTGGGCAGCTTCGGGAATCGTCATAAAATAGCGCGTGATCTCGGGATGCGTCAGGGTGATTGGTCCGCCTGCCAGGATCTGCTTGCGGAACAAAGGCACAACCGAGCCAGAGGAGCCGAGTACATTCCCGAAGCGCACCATGCAAAAACGTGTTTTGCGCTGTGTTTTAGAGAATGCCTGCAGAATCAGCTCAGACAGGCGCTTGGTCGCTCCCATGACATTGGTAGGACGTACAGCCTTATCGGTCGAGATCAGTACAAAACAACTGACCCCCGCATCAATCGCGGCCTGTGCAAGCGACAAGGTACCGAACGCATTGTTACGGATGCCTTTGATCGGATTGTGCTCCACCAGTGGCACATGCTTATAGGCCGCAGCATGATAAATCGTATCGACGGCAAAGGTCTGCAGAATACGCTGGCACTTGTCCTGATCGAGGATCGAGTTAAGAAACGGGATCACAGGCACATTCAATTGTGCCTCAGAATTAATTTCGTTGAGCTCCTGCTCAATCGAATACAGCGCAAACTCGGACTGATCCAGCAACAGTAAACGACTCGGCGCCTGTCGTATGATCTGACGGCACAGCTCTGAACCAATCGAACCGCCAGCACCGGTAACCAGAACAGTCTTATCTGTAATGCAGGTAGAAAGCAGTTGTTTGTCAGGCACAACCTGATCGCGGCCCAACAAATCCTCAATCTCGACATCACGCACATCTTGCACGCGCAATTCACCATTCACCAGACTGGTAATCGGTGGCGTGACCTTAATCTTCACTTTTAACAGTTCCAGCTTTTCAAGAATCGCCTTTTGTTCAGCCTTGCTGGCAGAAGGAATTGCAAGGAGGATTTCCTTGATATGTTTCTTTTCGACCAATGCAGGCAATTCTTTTGGCGACCATACACGCACACCAGCGATGGTCGCACCATGCAACTCCTTCTTGTCATCTATCAGTGCAACGGGTAGATATTCGTGCCCCGCTCGCAACGCGCTGGCCAACTGCATACCCGAATGGCCGGCACCGTAAATAGCCACACGCACGGCCCCCAATCGATCCCCAGCACGCAACAGATAGCCACGCGCCAGAAATCGACTTGCGACTACGTACAGAATTGCGCTGACCCAGTAAATACCAAAGACGCCGCGTGACAATGTGACGGTGTGCAGGAACGTTGCCAGTGCAGCCATACAGATGACCGATAACGTCACGCCCATCACAACCACAAAAACGATTTTCTGATCAATAAATCGAATCACCGCTCGGTACAGCCCAAGCCGTAAAAAAATGGGAATGGAAATAAGTGGAGCCGCGACGATGATCCAGAAGTACATCTGGAATAACTGAGGTGTACTGCTATCGTAGCGAAGTAAAACCGCCAGATAGAAAGTCAGTGGAAGCATGACCAGATCAGCCAAGGCAGCAACGATCTGTTTGTAAATACGAGGAAGTTCAAGAAAGGATTTCATGATCAATGCGTTATGCCATCTTTGGACAACACCTTGTAGAACGTTAGCACGAGTATCTTGAGATCAAAAACCAGAGACTGCCGCTGCAGGTATTCATAATCAAGCTGCACCTTTTGAGGAATCGGCAATTCATCACGACCATTGATCTGCGCCCAGCCAGTCAGCCCTGGTCTAAGCTTGTCAATGCCAAGCTCGGTGCGAATCGCGATCAGATCATTCTGATTGAACAAAGCTGGACGTGGACCGACAAAACTCATGTCTCCTTTGAAGATGCTCCAAAGTTGCGGCAACTCATCTAGGCTCGATTGCCTTAAAAACGAACCGATCGGAGTCAAGAACTGCTTAGGATCACTCAACAAATGTGTCGCTACTGCCGGTGTATCAACTCGCATCGAACGAAATTTTGGCATCCTAAAAATACGATTATGTATGCCAACCCGATCAGACCAATACAATACCGGCCCACGCGAACTTAAACGCACCGCGACTGCAACAAGCAGCACAGGTAAACAAAGCATAACAGCGGCACATAAAGCTAACAAAAGATCAAAACATCGCTTCATTTTTTCTTGGCATTCAGATAATCAAGAGCCGTTTTTTCTAGTCCATAGTTAGAAGTATACGGAGGTAACCAGCCCAGATCTCGACGAATTTTACTATCGTCGATCTGCAAAGATCCGATCAACCGTTCAATCTGAGCAGAGTAGCCGACTAATGATGCAAGTCTTCGAAGGACCCAGGGTGTACACGGAAACAATAATGGAGGCCGCCCCATTGCTTTACCTAATTTTCTCAGCAGATAAATGGTGGAGACATCCTCCTCATCCTTAACAAAATAAGTCTGACCAGATGCATTGGAATGAAGTCCACACGCAATAAGAGCGTCCACGAGATTTTCAACATAAATAAGGCTACGGAAATTATGTACACTTAACAAAGGTAAAGGAGTCCTTTTCTCCAATACTTTCAGCATTTGATGAAAGTTGCCTTTAACATTTGCACCATATACCAGCGGCGGACGCACAATCACAATTTCCAAACCCGTTTCTGCCGCAATAACACGCAAAGCCTGTTCGGCTTCCCACTTCGATATTCCATATGGATCTTCCGGCAATGCTGGATCGTCCTCCGTGAACGGGCGTCCGGTATCAGTCATTTCGCCGCTAACCTTGACCGAACTCACATAAACCAGACGCCTGACTCCTGCAGCTGCAGCTGAGCGGGCAAGTCGTTCTGTGCCAGCAACATTGACTTCTCTGAATGCTTCGAGTGGATCGGCCGTCTGCTCACGCATGACATGCACCCGGGCCGCTAGATGAATAACCGTGTCGATGCCAGTAAAGGCATTTGTCCAATCGGTTTCACCAGAAATATCTTCTATCCTGTGAAAATCGCAGTCTAATGCACCCACATTCATTATCTCACGCACTACTCCTTTAACCGGATGACCCCGCCCTGTCAACTCACGACAAAGAGGCTGGCCGACAAAACCGCTTGCTCCAGTAACAAGAAAACTATGCATCAAGAAACCCATTTGGATTCATCTTTGGCCATACTAGGATCGTTACACATTTCCATAGTCCTCTTCCGTTTCTGTTGCATGGGATATATGTAGTGCGATTGTTGGTACAGTAGTCGGGACGTAGTTATCGAACGAAGAAAACAAGCGGAGAACGGCCGGACTCAAGGCATTATGTATTTTCTGGCTGGCGCACTGGTTTCCTCAGGGAGGATAGTTTTTTCAGCCATGCTTCGAAGCGATTCATCAGCGTGCCGCGGTCGAATTCTCTGGCGGCTAACGCGAACGCGTTATTTCCCATTTCTAGACGCTCATCAGCACTGGCCGTCGAAAGTTGCAACACCGCCGCTGCCAGTCCGTTTGCATCGCCGGCGGCACACGTCAGTCCTGCGTTGGCACTTCTTACCAAATCAGCACCCTCGCCATCAAGCATCGCCAGCACAGGGATACCAGCCGCCAGATACGACTGCAGCTTACCGGGGATCGTCATCGCGAAAATAGGCTCATCCTTCAGGCTGACCAAAAGCGCGTCGGCGTGTTCGAAAAAGGACGGCATGCGCTCCAGTGGATGGCGTCCCAGCATTTTCACCGTATCCTGTAGGCCGACCCGCTTGATTTCATTGGTGACCCACTGCGCCATGCGTCCATCACCGACAATCAGCCACTGGATATGACGCGCATCTTTCAGGCGCTGCGCGGCCTGCAGGATTGCCGGAAAATCCTGCGCATCGCCGATGTTACCGGCAAACATGACGTTGAATTGGCCGGGAGACCGCGAAATTTCCGGCGCGGGAACAACATCCGACGACGCGGCGATCGAATCGGCCCAACTCGGAAAATATTCGATCCAGGCATTCTGGCCGGCATAACTTCGGATATCGGAAACAAAGCTCCTGGATTGCGCCAGAATCAAATCACAACGTCGGTAGATAAAACTGACTAACCACCCGACGATCTTCAGCAGAAACGGCGAGTGGACGACGCCAATAGCCTTTAACGTACCTGGCCATAAATCCAGCACCCAGAACGCCAAAGGTGCCTTCTTGGCAAAGCGCATCACGGCAGCAGGAATACCGACGGTAATCGGCGACGGCTCAAACGCGAAGATGACATCGAATGCCTGCCCGCGCAATTTCCACCAGCCGATGGTTGAAGCACTGGCGGCAAAACTCAGGTAATTCAAAACAAGGCGCGCACTACCGGCACCTCGCGCAGTCATCGGCACACGGACAATTTCCACGCCCTCAAAGCGTGCGTGAACGGAAGGATCGGCGCGAAATTGCGGGAAAACCACACCGTCCGGGTAATTCGGCAAGCCGGTCAATACCGTTACCTGATGTCCGCGCCGGACCAGTTCGGCGGCCATGTCGTTGACGCGAAAATTTTCAGGCCAGAAATACTGGGATACGACCAGAATACGCATAGCTAGCCGTTCAATACTTTTTCCAAACTACGCGATTTACATAATCTGTATAGCTATGGATGATCCGCACGACTTTATCGGAAACATTCGGCATGCTGTAGTCCTCTACTTGGCGTAATGAACGCACCTGCCCCCCTCCATCACCACGCGCCTGATTTTCCAGAATCGCCAAGCCCTGACGCACGCGCTCGACCGACAATCCAACCATCATGACCGCAGCTTCCTCCATTCCCTCTGGACGTTCATGCGCCTCGCGCAAATTCAGCGCCGGAAAATTCAAGATCGACGACTCTTCGTTAATCGTTCCGCTATCGGACAACACGACGCGGGACGACATCTGAAGCTTAACGTAATCATGAAAACCCAATGGCTTGAGCAACCTGACGTTGGCGTGAAATTTCGCTTCTGCCACATCGATCCGTTTTTGCGTGCGCGGATGCGTCGAGACAATCACCGGCAACCGATATTCCTCGGCTACCGCATTGATGATTTCAACCAATTTGACGAACGATTGCGGCGAATCAATATTTTCCTCTCGATGTGCACTCACGACAAAATAACCGCCGGTCTGAAGTACCAGACGACCGAGAACATCCGATGCATCGATATGGGAACGGTAATGCGTCAGCACCTCAAACATCGGGCTGCCGGTCTTGATCACTAGATCAGGCGAAAGACCTTCCCGTAACAGATAGTCTCGTGCAATCGTGCTATAGGTCAAATTGACATCCGCAGTATGATCGACGATACGTCGATTGGTCTCTTCTGGCACGCGCTGATCGAAGCAGCGATTACCTGCTTCCATGTGAAATATTGGAATTTTCCGGCGTTTCGCCGGAATCACGGACAGACAACTGTTGGTATCGCCGAGCACCAGCATGGCTTCCGGCTTAACCTCAGCCAGCACTCGATCGACGGCAATGATCAGGTTGCCGATCGTATGCGCCGGGCCGTCGCTGTGGCCGGCACTGTTCAAAAAATAGTCCGGCTTGCGTACACCCAGATCATCAAAAAACACCTGATTAAGTTCGTAGTCATAATTCTGTCCGGTATGTACCAGAACATGGTCGCAAAACTCATCGAGCCGCGCCAACACACGCGACAAACGAATGATCTCCGGACGCGTTCCAACTACCGAAACAATCTTTAGTTTTTTCATGATTAGACTTTATGGGAAATGGTATCCGGACTCTGCCGGTCAAAAATCTCGTTTGCCCAAAGCATCACAATCATCTCTTCCTCACCGATATTCGTAATATCATGCGACCAGCCTGGCACCGTCTCGACGATAGTCGGCGACGCGCCACTTGTCATCAACTCATACGTCTCACCAGTCACGACATGCCGGAAGGCGAAACGAGCCTTTCCCTGAATGACCAGAAATTTCTCGTTTTTTGAATGATGGTAGTGACCGCCACGTGTCACCTTCGGGTGAGCGGTGAAAAAAGAAAACTGTCCGGAATCCTTCGTCTTGAGCATTTCCACGAATCGACCGCGCGGGTCCACATGCACGGGTATCTCATAAAAGAATTGTTCAGGCGACAGAAAACTTAGATAGGTCGAATACAGCGCTCTCGTCAGCCCCTGGCCTACCGCCTCAGTCACCATCGTAGCGCGACTATCCTTGAAGGCCTTGATCTGGTCGGCCAGTGCGCCTACCGTAATCGAATACATCGGCGTGATCTCTCTTCTATGCACACCTGCTGAAACCGCGTCGAGTACTGCAATGAAATCCGCAATGACATCATCAATATAGACAAGATGGATAACCGCGTTCGCATCGTTGATCTGAATCGGCAACGACTTGGCGATGTTGTTGCAAAAAGTCGCGACCGCAGAATTGTAATTAGGTCGACTCCATTTGCCGAAAACATTGGGCAGGCGATACAAATAGACGGGCGAACCGGTCTCTTCAGCCAGTGAGAGCAACGCCTGCTCGGCTGCGAGCTTGCTCGCGCCGTATGCGTTATCAAGTGTTGCCTGTATCGACGATGTATAAACGATCGGAATCGGACGCGCACTCGCGACAATCGCTTCGCACAGCCGCTGCGTCAATTGCTGATTGCCCGTCGTGAAATCGGCAGGGTCCTGCGGGCGATTAACACCTGCTAGATGAAATACCCAATCGACGTCTATTAAAAGAGATGGCAACTGCGCCAGATCATCCTGCCGATTAAGGCACACGACCTGCACATCCTTGCGTTCGGCCAGATGCACTTGCAGGTTTTTTCCGATAAATCCGTTCGCCCCGGTTATCAACACCTTCATCAAATCAGTCCTCGGCCAAGGCAGGCATGTTCACCACGGACAAAGGTCGTGACAATGTATTGTGTGGATTCTCCAAGTCTAACCAACAGGTTCTTGCCAATGAAACCCTGGCTTCCCGTGACGAGCACGCAGTGGATTTGCGATGGGGGTGTGCTCATTCCTCTGGCTCCACATTTGCTCCCTGTATGGCAGCCTGCATAAAGCGTAGCTTAATGAGCAGGCTTTTCATGCCTTCTACATTCAGGCGCGTTGTGTTGTGGGAGCTGTATTCGACAGCCTCGGATATCTTGATTTCGCCTTGTTCCACAAACTTGCCGTAATTCAAGTCACGAAGGTCAGGCGGCACACGGTAGTAACCTCCAAGATCTTGTGCCGATACCATTTCCTCCCGGCTCAGTAATACTTCAAATAATTTTTCTCCATGCCGGGTACCAATAATATTGATCGGGTGCGAGGGTTGTTGCAGTAGTTCGATCAATGCCCGGGCAAGGGTCTCTATGGTTGCCGCCGGTGCTTTTTGTACGAAAATATCGCCTGGGTTGCCATGCTCGAATGCGTAAAGCACCAGATCAACGGCATCATCCAGGGTCATCATGAAGCGCGTCATGAGCGGGTCCGTGATGGTGATGGCCTGACCGGCACGAATCTGATTGGTAAACAGCGGAATCACCGACCCACGCGAGGCCATGACATTGCCATAGCGTGTAGCACAGATGATGGTGCTGGTACTGGAACGAGACTTGGCGACAATGACCTTTTCCATCATGGCCTTGCTGATCCCCATTGCATTGATGGGATACACCGCTTTGTCAGTGCTAAGGCAGACGACATGCTTGACGCCACAATTGATTGCGGCTTCCAGCACATTCTCGGTGCCCAGCACGTTGGTTTTGACTGCCTCCATGGGATGGAATTCGCATGATGGCACCTGCTTGAGGGCTGCTGCATGGTAGATATAATCCACCCCGCGCACTGCATTCAATACGGATTGATAATCCCGTACATCGCCGATGTAGAACTTGAGCTTGGGGCTGTTGTACTTCTTGCGCATATCATCCTGCTTCTTTTCGTCCCGGCTTAGGATGCGAATTTCCTGCAGGTCTGAGTCGAGGAAGCGGCGCAGCACTGCATTACCAAATGATCCGGTACCGCCAGTAATCAACAGCGCCTTGTTTTTAAACATCAAAATCCTCCTTTGTGCTGATGCACGACATGTTCGATGAATGCCAAAGTGTCGTCTGCACACTGTTTCCATGAGTAGGCATGTGCTTTTTGCCATGCTGCCTGTGCCAGTACCGAGCGCATTGTATTATCTTTGGCCAGTTGTAGCAGTGCATGAGTGATGGATGGTGCTGAATAGGGATCAAAATATATGCCGGCATCCCCTAGGACTTCCGGCATGGGCCCCTTGTTTGAGCAGGCGATGGGTAGCCCTGCCGCCATTGCCTCAATCAATATGTTGGGCAAATTCTCACAACTAGATGCAAAGATAAATGCGTCAGCCTCATGGTACAAGCCGTGCAATCTGTCGAATGGAGCATGGCCTGTATATTTCAGGAAATGATTATCTGGATCAAGTTGTTGCAACAGATGTTGAAACGCCTGCGCATATTGTCCCCATGGGGCACCAATAAAGTTTGCTTCAATGGGTAACCCCTGTTGCCGTAATGCAGCAATGGCTTGCGCTACCTCAAGCTGATGCTTGTAAGGCATCAGGATGGAGACATACATCACGCGAAACGGTTGTGCCTCCGTGCAATCTTCCAATCGCCGTTGCGGTCGTGGAACATGCATGAAGCGCTCTTCTATCCCGTGCGGGATCAGTGCCGTATGCGGTGTTACTGTTTTTAGTAAGTCTTGAATGGTATTGCGTGCATAGTTGGACAGGAAGATCAGGCCTTGTGCCCGTGAAAATGACGCACCTTGGCTATATCTCAACAGTTGCATTTTCAGGCGCATGAGGCTCCAGCGACCAAATAGGTCGGCCTGTGATGGCTCAAAAGGCAGCATATTCTGGGACATCGTGACTGCAGGTACCGGACATTGCCAGGGTATGGTGCCGCCCGGTGAAAACAGCACGTGACATCCGGCATGCTTCAGTTCTTGAGGCAGGTAATATTGCTGACCTATGGCTCGATGCAGGAGCCCGCCATTGCACCAAGCTGGAGTGATAGGTCTGATCCAGGAGCGCTGAGGAAGTTGCTGTGCTGTCTGTGTACTGGTCCAGATCGTGACGCGTGCGACAGACGATCCTGCTGGCTCTGCAGCACTCAGGAGGCGGACGAGATGTGTCAGCCCACCACCGGAGCGGATGTTGCTGGCATCAATGCCAATATGCAGCTTGCTTGAGGGCAAGGTCATTTCCCTTGGAGTTCGTTCATGACCATCAAGCCATTGCGAACGGGATAACGCGTTTGGCAACTGGAACACACCAGTTGCTCTGCCTGTCGATTCAACTGCTCGCACTGGCAGGAAGGGCATCGCAGCAGGGGAAAGACGTCAATACCCTGATTTCTCTTCCTTTGCGACAGCAGGTTACGGATTCCCTGTCTGCCCCATTCGCGCAAGCGTGCCTTGAGTGACAGGGAGGTGCTGGGGCGAATCTGTTCTGGCGGTGTCCAGTTGGTATCAACTTCCGGGTTGGTCACCTGATAGGCTATGTTGTCTTGCCAGTAGTAACGTACATGAAACTCGAATGGGCGCTTGGGCATCAGCATGGTGGTCAGGTAACGCTTGACGCGATGTTCGTATAATTCGACCAAGCCAGGGTCATTGATCCAGGCTTGTTTCTTGGTGATGATCAGGGTGTTATCCCTGTCGGTAATTTCCAAACGGTGATCGCGGTAAGGATTGAGGCGTTCAAACAAGGCATCAGGTACTTCGATATATCCTGCCCGGGCCACACGTTGCAGCTCTGCGAGAAAGCGTTCAGGATCAGTTGAGTGCTCCAGGACATGCGAGGCGATGACGAAATCAAACGCCTTGTCCTTGAAGGGCAGGTTTTCGACAAAACCCAGCACGGTTGGACGGTCCGATGTGAGCGGAACCCAGTGCCTTTCACGCGTATGTTCGTAGGCATCCAGCAATACGTTTGCGCGGGGATAAGGATTGCCGCCTGACCCTACTTCCAGCACCAGGGCGTTCGGATGCACCGGCGTGTGGAATCGTCGCAGTGCCCAGGCAATTGGCTGGAGGCGCAAGGCTAGCATGAGCTGCATTGCCCTAGAATATTTATGCATGGTGTTTTCCGATTTCCTCTTTAATCCAGTTCATCAGCATGGCTGCCCTTGAATCAATGTCATGGCCTGCGCGCATGACCTTCCTGTAGCCAGCTTCTGCTACCTGGGATGCTTTGTCGGGTTTTTTTATGTAATAGTCAATCTTGGCCAACATTTCCTCCCGCGAGCGGAAGAAATCTGCTTCCACTCCCTCCAGATACAGTGACGCCAAGTCTTCGGAATATTCCGACAGCATCAGTGTTCTGGTGGCGGGAATCTCGAAACAGCGACGTGTATAGGTATCTCGGTTCAGTTTCGAGAAAAAGCATAATGCAATTCTTGCACCGCACAGCGCACGATTATAGTCTTCGCGCCACACCATGCTGGTTGGTGCAAGGTGTTGAAGCAGGGCAGAACGCACCAAAGGTTTTGCCCAGTATTTTGTCGGGCCAAATAACCTCAGTTGATGGCCTTTCGCGACAATGGCCTCTAGGTGATCCATGCGTTGGTCAGGTTCGTAATGCCCGATAAATACAACATCTGTCCCAAACTTGCCTTGTTCAGCTGGTGTCAGCGTGACCGGGTGGCTACGGTCCGGCACATACCATGAGCGTAATAACTCAACCCGGCGTGCACCCGCTCGCACGAATTCCAGCAGGTTGGCGTGTCGGTAGGCAAGCATCAGGTCATAGTCCGGGATGGCTGCCATGAAGTGTCGCCACAGGTAGCGAGGCTGTGTTGGGGAAAAGGGATCGTCATTGTTGTAGCCAACCAGCACGCAGCGAGGCAATTGTTGACGAATGGCACGCAGCGTGACTGCCGTGATGTGAGTACCCCGATAAATAAAGATGGCATCAGGTTGTTGCGTAAGCGCCAATGTCATCAGGTCCTGATTAATCTGGTCAATCACCTTGCCGACAACAAACTTGTTCTGGATGCGCTTAAGTAGCCCAGACAAGAAGCTAGCTTGCTGAGATGCGTCAGTAAAGTAGTGGAACCATTTGAATGAGATCACTTCATGGCCCAAACGGCGGAAGGCGCGACTCAATTCCTCCTCATGTAGGTCGGAGTGCCAGTCACCAGCAATCAGCAACTTCAAGAGGATTGCCCCCGCGCTGCGCCCAGGCGTGGAGTATGCCCCAGCTTGTTCTTGATCCAGATGATCAATCGATCCAGCCATTCAGGGCCTACCAGCAATAAGCCAATGAAGTAGGCATGGAAGAGTGGTGAGCGCCAGAAACCCAGTCGAGCCAGCGAGAATCCATATTTCAGGAACACTCCCAGAGGCTGTTTGGCCTGGATGGAGAGTATCGGGTATGAGTATGCCCCGATGTCAGAACGGATCGCGTTGAAGACAGGCATGCCGGTCTGGGTTTCAATATGCCGGGCAATATCAAGCATGCCTTGCATGAAATGCAGGGAGGATTCCGGGGTCTGGTTCTGGGGAACAAACTTGCCTCGCTCCGCAGCACTATTGCCGAAATCCGGCGGGGTGCCATCGCGCCGCAGCGCGATGATCCCGGGAGTGAATACCACGCTGTGGTGGGCCAGGATCATGCCGACTAGATAGAGCTGATACAGCAGGGTGCCATCGAAGCGATCGGTAGCGAAACCAGCCGCGGCATCACGCTTGATGACCATACCAGGGATAACGACGGAACGCCGATAGCCGGCCGCGATGGCAGACTGGCCGGCAGGGAATACATGCTCTTCGGCATAGTAGCGAAACACTTGTTTGTGTATAGACGGGTCGGTGTCAAATGTGGCGTAAGTGCGTACGATCACACCGCAGTCATCGATCCTGTGTGCAATGTCAGCGATAGAGGATAGAGCGCCTGCACATAACAGGTCATCATTGCCCATGAAGACGCAGAATTGCCCGCGACTGTGTTCTACCAATTCACGAATGTTGCCATCATAGCCGAGGTTGCTAGCGTTCTCACGGTAACGAATCCGGCCTGGATAGCGGGCACTGAAATCTTCGGCTACCTGCCTGATCGCGTTACGTTCTGGCGAACCATCCTCGCAGATCAAGATGTCAAAATCCTGGAAATCCTGTTGGAGGATGGAGTCCAGCAATGGTGTTAGAAGTTGTGCCCTGTTGTATGCAGGAATGCAGACAGTAAGCAATGGTCTTGTATTCATTTTCAGGCGTTTTTCATGGCAATTGCCAACATGATTAATGCAAACAGGCGGCCACCATTGGCCCTGCCTGCTAGGTGCCCCCTGACCAATGCATGTACTTCATCAAGATTGAATAGTGCTGGCAGGCTTTCCATGCGTCGCATCAAGTCTTTCTCTCCAGCCTGGCGTAACCATTCATTCAGGGGAATGGAAAAGCCTTGTTTACGTTGAACATCCAGATCGCGGGGTAGCCAGCGGCGTGCCAGTATACGCTGCAAGCGTCGGGATTCCCCATTGTGCACTTTCCAGCTGGAAGGCAAGCGCCCAAAGGCAAATTCAATCAAGCGATGATCCAGGAATGGTGCCCTGACCTCAAGGCTGTGCGCCA
Organism: Oxalicibacterium faecigallinarum; assembly: GCF_014635705.1. Classification (GTDB taxonomy): domain Bacteria; phylum Pseudomonadota; class Gammaproteobacteria; order Burkholderiales; family Burkholderiaceae_D; genus Oxalicibacterium; species Oxalicibacterium faecigallinarum. The sequence goes on from NZ_BMDI01000001.1 coordinate 1,204,446, forward strand.
TGCTTGCTCTATCTACCTTTACCAGGAAATCATCTGGCAATATGCTGTTGAAGTGGGTGCGCGTCATGGAGTCTACGGGGTCCCTACCTTGCAGGAACTGTTTCAATAAAAACTGTTCGGCCTGGCCCAGCTCTTCCCCGAGTTCATTCACAGCATGCCGCTGCAGGATACGGCGGCGTAAGGTCTGATCAAAGTATGGACGCCCCCATATCATCTGCTGTAGTGGGCCATGCCGTAGCGATGCCAGGCGGTTGCGTCCTCGAACCCCGGCTGGCAACATGGCCGCTGCACTGGCAACTCCAGCCATGATGGGCGATGAAACCCAGCCCCAGCGACTGGCATCTGCCAGGCTGGTGGTGTAATCCGAATAACCACCAAATAACTCATCCCCGCCATCCCCGCCAAGGGCGACAGTGACCTGCTGGCGCGCAAGGCCAAACACCATCCAGGCTGGCAGGATGGATGAGTCGGCAATTGGTTCATCAATGAATGGCGCGAGTCCATCCAATAATTGCAGGCTGGTTTCCTGTAATGGCAGTACATGATGACGGGTGCCAAAATGTGATGCCACTTTTTGTGCATGATGCGCCTCATCCAAGTGTGAACCGGGAAGCGAAATCGTGAAGGTTTCGACCGCTTTGGCGCTAACACGAGCAGCTGCTCCTACAACGAGACTGGAATCCAGCCCGCCAGACAGCATTACCCCAACTGGCACATCAGCCACTAGTCGCAGGCGTACGGAGTCTTCGATGAGTGCTGCAGCCTCGTCTGCGAGCGCTTCGCCATCTTCAGCCCCTGATGATTGATTGGGTGGCAAGGACCAATAACGCCAGATATCAAGCTTGAAGGTATCCAGTGATAGCTTGGCGCAGTGTGCCGGGGGTAGTTTCTGTACGCCAGAAAAAAGACACATACCTGCTGGAATGTAGCCCAGCGATAAATAATGGTTGAGTGCTTGCAAGTCGATCGCAGACTGGTGGGGCAAGGCCTTGAGTTCGGACGCGAACCAGAATTCACTTGCGGATGGTGCAAAATAAAGTGGTTTCTCTCCAGCACGATCACGCGCAATAAATACCGAGGCAGGGGTATGTGCATTGCCACGATCATGGATGGCAAAAGCAAACATGCCATTCAGGTGTTCCAGGCAGTCAGGTCCCCAATGGACGAAGGCGGCAAGCAGCACTTCGGTGTCACCTGTTGAATGAAAACGGTGTCCCAGTCCTGTGAGTGTGTGGCGTAGCGCGGCAAAGTTGTATAGTTCGCCATTAAAAATGATCGTGTAACGACCATCCTGGCTGGTCATCGGTTGCTGGGAGCTACTTGATAGATCAATGACAGACAGACGGCGATGCCCAAACACCACCCTGCCACAATTTGATGACCATATCCCATTACCATCGGGCCCACGATGGATAAGCTTGTTCAGCTGGGTCCCCAGTCTGGCTGGGTCAGCAGAAGTTGAGTGGATGAATCCGGCGATACCGCACACGATATTTAGTCTTTTTCCTGTTGGAGGCAACTGCTATGACAGTTGCCTGATTGATGAACAGATTGGCATTGGCGACACCGCCGTGTCGTCAGTCTCAACTGCATGTCCTTAACGTTCAACTACACCTCCAGATATTGCAACAGGCATGCTTGAAGCCGATCTTGCTCTAAGGTATGTGATAATGAACATGCTGCCTGCGACAATGTGACTGAGAATCAGCGTCAGGATAGCGCCATCAAGTTGGTATTCCTTGACAGCAGCATAACCAAAGGCAAGGCTGAAAATCCCAGGTACGGTATTTGCCAGTAGCAAAGAGGATAGGCGACGTTGCGCATAGACGGCGTAGGTGAGGATGGAGCAGATGGCGCTAAAGGATGCGGATGCGACAATCCATGGCAACACCTGTGAATGTAGGGCATATTCCGGGGCTGAAAGCAGCGAAATCAACTCCTTGTGCCACCAGCCAGCTACTAGCATAACCATGGAAAATGCAGGTATGCAATACAGCGCCACTTTCAGCACAGCGTCGAATGACGATCCATGTTGCTTGTTTTCGTGCTCATATAGAATGGGTACGATATAAGTCACGATAACACCGAGTAGTGCCGTCACGGGAAAGCTGGCAATCGAGACCAGGACGCCATATTCCGCTACTACCGAAAGCTCCGCGAAGTAATCCAGTAGCCAGCGATTGGACATGTTCTGCAGCCAGCCGAACAAGCCCCAGATGATCATGGGCCAGCAGAATGCCAGTGACTCGTGAAGAGTAGCGCGGATATCTAGCCAGGAAAATCGAGCCAAAAGCTGGCGTTGACCCAGCATGTAGGTGAATGAAGCAGCGAGACTCGAAATCGCCAGCAGGCCAATGATCATGGCTGGGGTGGGTGAGTCATGCAGGGCGAGAGTGGATAAAAGCAAGATCCTGCTGGTGTAGTCAACCCCTGTTGCGATGGCGATCAAGGTGCGGGAGCGGAGCCCGCTTGCCACTGTCAGGTTGAGGTTCTTGATTGCATCACAGGCAAGCCAGAATACCCATGGTATCAACACCGTGTGCAGGGAGTTGCCCAATCCCTCCATCATCATGACCAGGCTCACTAATGCCCCAATAATCAAAGCCAGGACGGTATAGGCAGTCACCATTGCCGAATAACGCCGAGGCAGGGTCGCGTGCTTGCTATTGTAATCGGCAATATTACGCATCAAACCCTGGTCGAATGCGGAAAACGAGATAGTCAACACTACGGCAAGCAGCGATGATGCCAATAGGTAGCTACCCATGTCGGCTTTAGTAATGGATATGGCCAGAAGTTTGAGAAACACAAGGCTGCCCAGTGCATCAATCATCCGGCCGATCACAACAATCAATTTTTCCGATGTCAATTTCATAAGTGAATTGGAAAGCTCTGATTCCGTACTGGTGGAGGGTCAGTCGTTATGCAGGCTTTGCCTTGGGGCTAAATCAGGTAGTTAGAAATTCTGCTTGAGCCTTGAGCATGTCGCCATAACATAACAATTGACTGTTATCTCGGTCTTCCTGTTGCCCAAGGCCTGGATTACCCATTGGATTCGGGTATTGTCACTATTGGATCCTGCAAGCGATAGGTGTTCTCTCGGGTGAGGGTGAGGTTAAGAAAGGTATGGTGCAAACGGTTAAGCCAAGTATCACGCTTTAATACCATGGCATGCCCGGCAGCTGCGACAGACTCAAGCGCTTGCGGATGCGCGAGATAGTAGTGGATTTTAACGGCTGCTTCATCAGGCGTCATGTAACATTCGATCTCTACGCCTTCCTGATACAGCTTCAGCAAGTCTTGTGACCTGTGAGTCAGGTATAGCGCGCCTGACATGGGGGCATCAAAATCCCGTAGCTTAAGTGTAAACACGTCATCACAATAGCCAACGGTGCCTACGCCAAGAATAATGCGGGCACGCTTGAACAACGCGGCAGATTGCTCGGCTGTTGCAGGGCCATTTGGCCAGCCTGCACCATAGCATTCCACTTGAATGCCATGTTGAGCCAGGCCATCAATAATCTCTGCACGGATTCCGTATTTATTGCCGATGAAGAGCACGTCAATATCACGGGGAGCATCGGCATCGGGCTTAAACACGGAGGGGTCGCTCGCCAGTGGCCAGAAGATGGCCGGGCAGCCCTCAACTGCATACCAGGCACAGGTCTCGGAAGATGTGGTCAGTACTAGGTCTGTATGCTGTGCAAGTCCAACTGCGCCGAGCCTGACACCACTTCGATGAGACCAGTTATCTGGCAGTCTGTCATCCATTGAAATATTGATGACCGGTATTCCCATCGCCTGGACCTCTGCCAGGGCTTCTTGGGAGATGTAGTTTGCCCACATCTGTCCCATAAGCAGGTCAATCCCGCCATTTTTCCGGATTGACCCCAATTGACTCAGCAGCTGTTGATCATTGAGTTGAATGATCGCCGGGTCATAGACCTGCACTCGGCCATGCTCATCCTTGTACCACTGCCCATAGGTGCCAGTATGGTTGTAAAACTCGGTAACTTGAGCGTGTTGACGCAATGCTTGAAGAAAGCCTGACTCGTCTTGATCCCGGTTGGCACCTACCCAAAATATGCGTAATGGCATTTGTGGATGGATAGTGCGGCCTTGCCATCGGGTTTCAATGCGTTTCTGGGCTTCCAGCCAGGCAGAGTTTTCATCATAAACAATGGCTCGATCGGCGGAGAGTCCTGCATAGTGCGCATGAAGCTGGCATAAACCTTTCTTGAGTTTACGCGCCTTGATGATGCTGTTGATCCTGCCCAGGGTTGACAGGCGACGCGCCTGGTCCTTAGCTAGATCAAGATGGTATTTCAAGCGTCGGAAAAGCATGATCTGAATCGCGTTAAGCCTTTTGAGCCAAGTAATGACTCAAATACCATTCCACATATTGGGCGATACCGCTTTTGACCGGGGTGGTGGGGCGGTAATCAAACTGCGTTACCAAATCACTGACATCTGCATAGGTGTCAGGTACATCACCAGGTTGTAGTGGCAGTAAATCCAGCTTCGCTTTTTTATTCAATGCATCTTCAAGCGCATGAATGTAATCCATCAGTTCGATAGGCTGCTGATTGCCTATATTGTATATTTTCCAGGGGGCCAGGCTGCTGCCAGCATCAGGCTCTTCACCAGACCAGTCAGGGTTAGGCTGGGCTGGCCGGTCAATCACCCTGATAACACCCTCAACAATGTCATCGATATAGGTGAAGTCACGCCTGTGCTTGCCATAATTGAATACCTGGATATTGTCACCGGCAAGAATTGCTTTTGTGAATTTGAATAAAGCCATGTCTGGGCGCCCCCAGGGGCCATACACAGTGAAAAAGCGCAATCCAGTCGTTGGCAGGTTAAAAAGATGACTATAGCTATGAGCCATCAATTCATTGGATTTCTTGGTCGCTGCGTAAATACTAAGCGGGTGATCGACATTGTTATGCACTGAAAAAGGCATGCGAGTGTTTGCACCATACACGCTGGAACTGCTAGCGTACACAAGATGCTGAACGTTTTGACGTCGACACTCTTCAAGAACGTTTACAAAACCTGTCAAGTTACTCTCTGCATAAGCATGTGGATTTTTCAAAGAATAACGCACACCCGCCTGTGCAGCCAGGTGGACTACCCGATTAAATTCTTCACAATCAAAGAGATTAGACATAGCAGATCGGTCCGCAATATTCATCCGCTCGAATCGGAAGTTTGCATGGCTCAGTTGTGCGAGTCTTGCCACTTTCAATTGTGGATCATAGTAATCATTAAGATTGTCTATACCAACAACGATATCTCCCCGCGCCAACAACCTTTTTGTAACATGCATTCCGATAAAGCCAGCACAGCCTGTGACCAGTATTTTCATGCATGCCTCTGATTTTGCAGGTGTACAATTAAAAAATTTTTAGCCAAAAACTGATTTAGCTTATCTATTCGATAAAAATTTTTGTTGCAGAAAATAATCGAATGTTCAATGCAATATATGACATCAAGAAATATTTTTTTCATATATTTTACAATCCATCAAATAAAACAAAATAAATTTAAATTGGAAACTTAATTTTTAAACATTAATTTGGCAATTAATTTTCATTTCATATTTTAATTTTCTATTTATTTTTTATTATTTTAAATAACGAATTAAATCTATTTTTCCATGTATGTTCTCTCGCAGCACGTACTCTTCTTGCCGCAGCAATTTTTTCACACTCAACATTATTTATTAGATACCATTTTACGTTAGCAACACAGTCTTCAATATCTCTATACGTTTCTATTTCTTTCCCAATTTCGTAAAGATCATGCAAATCCAAATTATCATGATTTAAATAAAAACTTCCCGACATTGGAGCATCAAAATCACGCATTTAAGTGCATAAAAATCTGAACAATGTCCTATTGCTCTAACTCCCAAAAAAATTTTTGATTGTGCAAATAATCGTGGCACGTCTTCAGTAGGCACTTCCCCCCCGCCCCCTTGTATACGATCTCCCCAAAACTGATGTCGATCGTCCATACCAATATTTACAATCAATGTTCCATAAGTGCAGCGAATTTCATCGAACACTTGGGGATCAATAAAACTTGTCCATGTTTGAGCTATGAGAATATCCGGCATCATGCCTGATTTCGAAAAATTTACAAAAATTTCGCGCAGTCTCTGAGTATCAGTAGAACGCCGTTCAGCCGGCGAACCTGGATTATTTTGACCATAACTGCCATCTGCACGAGTAAAGCAAATCCCCTAATTTTTCTATGGCTTGCAACGTCCCGCTGCGGTCTTGCTGCTCATCCGTTCCAAGAAAAAAGATCGTCAATAGACGATCTTTTTTCAATCGCGGTACAGATATTTCTCGAGAAAAGGCTTTAACTACATACTGAGAAAACGTAGTTTCGTAACTATATTTTGTGTTACGGCACTTCAACCATGCATTGATTGCGATCAATATATTGCTGCGTTTGAGAAATCCCTTAATCACCCAAAATTCTTTTAGTTGTTAATGCAAACTCTCTCATATATAAATTTTTTATGTTATATACTGCCACTCGAAATAACTAAGATCGTCGGTCTTTTGAGTATTTAGCACTTTAAAATAAAATCACAAAAAAACAATCAGCATATAAAAATGACAAACTCCAATCACCGGTGGGAGTAAGTTCTTTCATTTTAAAATATCGTTTTGTTAAATGATATTCGCGATAGTTGACCGTGATCCAGTAAGCGTAAAGTTTAGCAACCGCGTAAGGACTGCGCGGGTAAAAAACGGCGTGGTTTCCTTTTGCGGGACTTCCTGTACTAGACCCCGACAGTTCAGAAGTTGATGCTTGGTAGAACTTGGTCTTTTTCTCCAAACCGAGAATACGGATGGCTTCCAAGATACGCAGCGCACCCAAGTTAGCCGTGTATTCCGGCTCTTCGAACGAAACGGCAACATGACTTTGCGCAGCAAGGTTATAAATTTCGTCTGGTTGTACTTTCTGGATAATCCGAGTCAGGCTCGACGAATCCGTCATATCGCCATGGTGCAAATAGAAAGGTTTTCCGGTTTCATGCACATCATTGAAAAGATGATCAATACGAGCCGTATTAAAAAATGAACTACGGCGCTTAATGCCGTGCACTTCATACTCCTTATCCAGTAATAGTTCAGCCAAGTAAGCACCATCTTGGCCTGTCACACCAGCAATCAATGCAATTTTTTACTCATAAGAAGTAGTGTCTTTATTATTTTCGTGCCGAAGATCGCTGCGCAGTAACTCGATTTCTCTTTTTAGAGACTCGTACTCTAGAATTTTATGTTTCAGGAAACGAAGCGTAATTTCTGCTTTTTCCTCCAACCCTTTCGGGGTCAAAAGATACATATAGGCAAGCTTATTACTACTATCTTTGAAATTACTGATTTTTAAAACACCGACATCGACGAGCGCCTTCAGACAATAATTAACTTTGCCGAGGCTGATGTCGAGCTTCGCTGCAAGATCTCTCTGACTAAGAGAAGGATCTTGTTCAAGCAATTTGAGGATTTTGTAGCGATACTCGTCTGTCAACATGCCGCAGCCAGCGTTCAACAATTGAACGCTATTCTAACGTACGGCATGTTCTATAGACAAATGTTAGAATTTAATCTTTACCAAAAAGATCGCGGGTATAGACCTTATCGGCCACATCATGTAATTCCATAACCAACCGATTACTGACAATCAAGTCTGCGCGTTTTTTAAAATCGTCGAGGTCATTTACGACTGGTGAGCGGAAGAATTCCAAATCTTCAAGTACGGGCTCATAAACAATAACCTCAACACCTTTCGCTTTCACACGCTTCATAATCCCTTGGATACTCGAAGCGCGGAAGTTATCTGAGCCCGCCTTCATGATCAATCGATAGATACCAACGACCTTTGGATTCTTGCGCACAATCGCATCAGCGATGAAATCCTTGCGCGTCGTATTGGCATCTACAATCGCGCGAATCAGGCTTTGCGGCACTTGCGAATAGTTGGCCAGCAACTGCTTGGTATCTTTCGGCAAGCAATAGCCCCCATAACCAAACGACGGATTGTTATAGTGATTGCCGATACGAGGGTCGAGCGAAACCCCTTCGATGATCTGACGCGTATTCAACCCATGTGCCGCAGCGTACGAATCTAGCTCATTGAAGTAGGCCACGCGCATGGCAAGGTAGGTATTGGAGAACAGCTTGACGGCTTCTGCTTCGGTGGAGTCCGTGAACATCACCGGCGCATTCTTTTCGACTGCACCTTCGACCAGCAAATCGGCAAAGACCTTCGCACGCTCCGACTGTTCACCAACGATGATCCGTGATGGATGCAGGTTATCGTACAGCGCCTTTCCCTCACGCAGGAATTCAGGAGAAAAGAGGATATTGTCACAGTTGAACTTGCTCTTGACGCTGACTGTGTATCCAACAGGCACGGTCGACTTGATGACCATCACCGCCTTGGGATTAACGCTATTGACCGCTTCAATCACAGATTCGACTGATTTGGTATTGAAGTAGTTAGTTTCAACGTCGTAATCCGTCGGCGTTGCGATGACGACAAAATCGGCATTGCCATAACCTTCGCTTTTATCTGTAGTCGCTTTTAGATTCAGTTTTTTATGTGCGAGAAAATATTCGATTTCAGGATCGGCAATCGGCGACTGCCCACGATTGACCTGATCAACGCGCTCTGGATCAATATCAACAGCCACCACTTCGTGACGCTGTGCCAGCAATACTGCGATGGACATCCCGACATAACCAGTTCCGGCAACGGCAATCTTCATGTCAATTCCTTCAATTTAAATTGCGCTCGACACATTCAAGAATGCACCGAATATAGTTATCAATTTTGCACTATTTTTTACGCAAAAGTCAACGTGATGACACTACGGAATCGTTACAAGATGTACCAGAGTGGACGTGAATGTTCGGTAATTAACTTTGCCGGAAGAAAGCGGAGAACGTGCTGCCCTTACCTTCCTCCGATTCAATCGCCAGCGTTGCCTTATGGCGCAAAAGTACGTGCTTGACGATTGCCAAGCCGAGTCCAGTACCCTGTGTTTCGCGGGAACGACTCTTATCCACGCGATAGAAGCGCTCAGTAAGACGCGCGATGTGTTCGGCGCGAATACCGATCCCACTGTCTTGCACCGAGAATTGCGGACCTTTTTCCGTCTGCTGCCACTTGATGTGGATGTGACCGCCTTCAGGCGTATAACGGATCGCGTTGGTGACGAGATTACCGAAGGCGCTGCGCAGCTCATCGGTATTGCCTTCAATATTCGGGCCGTCGAGCGCGAGCGTGATTGTGTGACGACCGCCAGACAATGCGTTGGCTTCCCGCAGCAACTGGTCGAGCAGATTGCAAATATTGACCTGCTCAGTACGCAACGGATAGTCGATCGATTCCAAGCGCGTCAAAGTCAGCATGTCTTCGATCAGATTCTGCATGCGCTGTCCCTGTTCGATCATCAGTTTCAAATGGGACATGCGAATCGACTGTTCCAGATCCGGCTGTGCCTGTGCGATCTCCAGAAAGCCGTTAATGACCGTCAGCGGTGTACGCAACTCATGCGAAGCATTGGCGATGAAGTCGCGGCGCATCATGTCGATACGTTCGCTGTCCGTCACGTCATGCGTCACCAGAATCTGGCGTCGGTTTTCAAAGGGGATGATCTGGACAACCAGTTTTCGGTCTTTGACATTCAGCGTCAACGGCTGTTCATAGCGACCAAGGATGATGTAGTCGATAAAAGCCGGATCGCGAATCAAGTTGGTCACGCGCATACCCTTATCGCGTGTATTGCTCAGACCAAGATGCTTTTCCGCCGTCGGATTGCACCATTCAAGGAACAGCACATCATCCATGATGGCGACACCGTCAGGCAACAGACTCATCGCCTGACGGAAGCGTGTCAACCACTCGCCGAGCTCCTTGCGGTTGCGCTCGTCATCACGACGCAGCCGATACAAACGCGAAAACACATCGGTCCACGCGCCCCAGCCATCTGGTAATTTTTCGCTGTCCGGGTGATCCAGCCAGCCGCTCAGCAGATACAAATACTTGAGCTGCACGATGACCAGCACCAACAGAAACAGCAATCCGGCGGCAAAGCCCGCTGTCAAACCGAAGAAGTAGCCGATCACTGCGGCCGCCAGCAGCACAAATGTCAGGCGTAAAGCCGCAGGGACCCAAAACAGCAATTGTGGATTCATCGAGCGTCCGGTTATTTCTCGGAAAGCATATAGCCTACACTGCGCACGGTCTTGATCAGCGATTCTGCCTCTTTCAACGCTTTACGCAAACGTAAGACGTGCACGTCCACCGTGCGCTCCTCGATCACAACGTGGTCACCCCACACTTTATCCAGCAACTGATTGCGTGAGAACACGCGCTCGGGATGCGCCAGCAAGAACTTGAGCAGCTTGAATTCGGCATGGCCGATGTCGATCTTCTCGCTGTTCAGACTCACCGTGCAACTGACGGGATCGAGGCTGATCGCACCGGCAGTCATCAAGGTTTGCGAATGTTCCGGCGTCTTGCGACGCAGCAGTGCATTGATGCGCGCCGTCAGTTCACGCGGTGAGAAAGGCTTGGTAACGTAATCATCGGCACCATTGTCTAGGCCGGCGATCTTGTCCTCTTCCATGCTCTTGGCCGTCAACATGATAATCGGCAGCTCGTTGAACTGGCGATCACCACGAATGCGCGACAGCAAACGCAAACCGCTCTGATCCGGCAGCATCCAGTCAAGCAGAATCAGTTGCGGCAGACGTTGCTGCAGAAAGTCCCATGCTTCTCCTGCTGTCTGTGCAGACACGACATTCCAGCCTGCGCCTTTGAGCGTAAAGGTCACAAGCTCGATGATCGGCGGTTCGTCTTCGACAATCAGGATTGTCGGTTTATCGGCACTTGCCATATTGTCTTCAGTATCCTTCCATGCGCTAGTCTGCCAGTAATCAATCTGCCAACTGCGCTGCTGCGTAATCGGTGTGGCGGATATCCTTGCCCTCGACGATGTAGATCACGTACTCCGCAATGTTCTTTGCATGATCGCCGATGCGTTCGATCGCCTTCGCAACCCACAAGGTATCCAGTGCGCTGGAGATGGTGCGTGGATCTTCCATCATGAAGGTAATCAGGTTACGCATCACCGACCGGAACTCATGGTCAACTACCGCATCTTCCGCGATCAGGCGAATCGCCTGCTTGTCATCGAGACGGGCGAAAGCGTCCAGTGCATCATGCAGCATTTTACCGGCGCTGGCCGCCATCACACGCACATTTTCATAGTGATTGACGGTGGCCAGACCGCGTTCGCTGATGGCCTTGGCCGCACGAGCAATCTTGGTCGATTCATCACCGATACGCTCCAGATCCGTAATGACCTTGATGGTCGCCATCACGGTACGCAGATCGTTTGCCGCCGGTTGACGTTTGACAATCAGATGGCTGCAGGCATCGTCAAGCGATACCTCGAGATTGTTGACGTTCTCGTCGGATTTGATGATTTGATCGGCTTGCGCAACGTTACCACTGCGGAAGGCAATCATCGCATCCTGAAACTGGCTTTCGACCAGACCGCCCATCAGCAGGACCTTGGAGCGGATGGTTTCCAGATCCATGTCGTATTGCTTGGAAGAGTGTTCGCCTGACATCGTTGTTCTCCTGAATATTCTGATTGCCGATCAGCCGAAGCGACCGGTGATGTAGTCCTGGGTATCTTTCTTGGCCGGATTCATGAAGATCTGATCGGTTTCGCCAAACTCCACCAGCTCACCCAGATACATGTAGGCGGTGTAGTCCGAGCAACGCGCCGCCTGTTGCATGTTGTGCGTCACGATCGCGATCGTGTAATCACCCTTGAGTTCACTGATCAGCTCTTCAATCTTGGCAGTCGAGATCGGGTCCAGCGCCGAGGTCGGCTCATCCAGCAACAGCACATCCGGCTTGACGGCTACACCGCGTGCGATACACAGACGTTGTTGCTGACCGCCGGAAAGGCTCAGGCCGCTCTTGTTCAGTTTGTCCTTCACTTCGGTCCACAGTGCGGCTTTGTTGAGTGCCCATTCGACGCGCTCATCCATCTCGCCTTTCGGCAGGTTTTCATACAAGCGCACACCAAACGCGATGTTGTCGTAGATCGACATCGGGAACGGCGTTGGTTTTTGAAACACCATGCCCACCTTGGCGCGCAGCATGTTGACGTCCTGACCAGGCTCGAGAATATTGCTGCCGTGGTAGAGAATCTTGCCTTCGGCGCGCTGCCCCGGATACAAGTCATACATACGGTTGAAGGTACGCAGCAGCGTCGATTTTCCGCAACCGGATGGACCGATGAACGCGGTGACCTTCTTGTCCTGAATATCCAGATTGATATTCTTCAGACCCTGAAAATTACCGTAGTAAAAATTGAGATTCTGAATTTCGAGCGTTTTCTTGTTGATCATGTTCATGGAGGTTTGAGTAGTCATGGCCTGGCCTCGAATCAATGTTGGTTTTTCTGTTTGAACAGCGAACGTGACAGGATGTTGAGCGCCAGCACACTAAAGGTAATCAGCAACGCACCACCCCATGCCAGATCGCGCCAGTTGTCATAGGGGCTCATCGCAAATTGGTAGATCACAACCGGCAGGTTGGCCATCGGTGCGTTCATGTTGCTGCTGTAGAACTGGTTATTCAGCGCGGTAAAGAGCAGTGGCGCGGTTTCACCAGAGATGCGTGCCACCGCCAGCAAAACGCCGGTGATAACGCCAGCCTTGACCGCACGCAGACGGACAAAGGTGGCGACGCGCCAGCGTGGCGCACCCAGGGCAAATGCGGCTTCGCGCAGGCTGGTCGGCACCAGATTCAACATGTTGTCTGTCGTGCGTACCACTACTGGAATCGCGATCAGCGAAATCGCAAAGCTGCCCGCCCAACCGGAGAAGTGTTTGACGTTGGCAACGTAGATTGCATAGATAAACAAACCGATCACGATCGATGGTGCCGACAGCATGATGTCGGTCACGAAGCGTGTGACTTTAGCGAAGAGGCTGACTTCACCATATTCCGCCAGATAGATTCCGGCAAAGATGCCGATCGGTGTACTGATGAAGGTTGCCGCGCCGACCATCAGCAGGCTGCCGACAATCGCATTCATCAAACCGCCACCCTCACTACCAGGTGCAGGCGTCGTTTGCGTGAAGATGTTCCAGCCGATCGCCCCGATTCCTTTCGAGACCAGGGTAACCAGAATCCAGCCTAGGAAGAACAGACCTAATACCATTGCCAGGAACGACAGCGTGATCCCAACGCGGTGAATCAGCAGACGACGGCGATAGACCGGATTGGTGGATGCGGATTGCATCATGTTCATGTTATCGGCGCTCATTTTGCACCCTCCTTGCGCGACATCCCGAGCAGCATCAGTTTGGCAGCCGACAGCACGAGGAAAGTAATGAGGAACAGAATCAGACCGAGTGCGAACAGCGACGAAACGTGCAGCACGGTTTCGGCTTCTGCGAATTCGTTGGCGAGTGTCGACGCAATACTGTTGCCGGCTGCGAACAGCGACCACGACAATTTGTGCGCGTTACCGATGACAAAGGTAATCGCCATGGTTTCACCCAGTGCACGTCCCAGTCCCAGCATCACGCCTCCGACCACACCGATACGGGTGTACGGCAACACAATCTTGCGCACCACTTCCCACTTGGTGCAGCCCATTGCGTAAGCCGACTCTTTCAATACCGGCGGCACGATCTCGAACACATCGCGCATGACCGAAGCAATGAACGGAATAATCATGACGGCGAGGATGATGCCGGCAGCCAGAATGCCGATACCCATCTGTGGGCCGCGGAACAGTTCACCAATGACGGGCAGTTGGCCCAGCGTCGCAGCCAATGCTGGCTGGATGTAATCGGAAAACAGGGGCGCAAAGACGAACAGGCCCCACATACCGTAGATGATGCTCGGCACACCGGCCAGCAACTCGACCGCCGTACCCAGTGGACGTTTGAGCCACGCCGGGCAGATTTCGGTCAGGAACAGGGCAATACCGAAGCTGATCGGAAACGCGATCAGGAGCGCGAGAAATGACGTCACCAGCGTGCCGACGATCGCAATCGCCGCGCCGTACTGGTCATTGACGGGATCCCATTCCACACTGGTGAGGAACGGCAATCCGAATTCCTTCAGTGCCGGCCATGCACCGATCATCAGCGAGGCAATAATGCCCAGCAGGACCAGCAACACGCTCAGCGCGAAGATGAAAGTAATCTTGTGAAACAGAAAATCCTGTACCCGCTGGCGGCGCATGGTCGCCATGAGCGCCTTGCCGAAGGCGGCTTCTCGTTGGGCGTTGGTATCTTGCGTCATCATGGATTCGGATAAGGATGTTGGATTTGCACTCATATTCTTTTTTGTCAGAAGGGGCTGCCGCCCTGCGATGCCGTTATCGGCATCCTCATTGCGACAGCCCTTGCAACTTCATTCAAACAGCGCGTGTTTTTTAAATCCATTCGCTGCGAGAACCGCACTTACCAAACTGCTTTGCCGGATGCATCCTTGACGTTTGCCTTCCATGCATCGGTCACCATCTTGACGACCGGTGCCGGCATTGCCACATAGTCCAGTTCGGATGCAGCAGCACCACCGTTTTTGTACGCCCAGTCAAAGAAGGCCAGAACTTCCTTGGTGCGCTCCGCCGAAGCAGCCGCTTTGTGGATCAGGATGAAAGATGCACCCGTGATCGGCCAGCTGTCTTTGCCTGGCTGATTGGTCAGCACAACACCCATGCCTGGCGCTTTTGCCCATTCGGCACCGGCAGCCGCAGCTTTGAACGTGCTGTCATCTGGCTGAACGAAGTTGCCGGCACTGTTTTTCAGCTGGGTGTGTGACATTTTGTTTTTCTTGGCGTATGCATATTCAACGTAACCGATCGAACCTTTGATACGTTGGACGTTGGCTGCAACACCTTCGTTACCCTTGCCGCCCACGCCGACTGGCCATTTCACGGCAGTACCAGCGCCCACACCGTCCTTGAATGCCGGTACGGTTTTCGACAGGAAGTCGGTCCACAGGAAGGTGGTACCCGAACCATCCGAACGGTGAACAACGGTGATGTCTGCATCCGCCAGTTTCACGCCTGGGTTCAACGCGGTGATCTTGCCATCGTTCCATTTGGTGATTTTGCCGAGGTAGATGTCAGCAACAATTTCCGGCGTGAATTTCAGTTGACCTGGAGCAACGCCGTCCAGATTGACGATAGGCACAACGCCACCCATGATGGCCGGGAACTGCAGCAGGCCTTCTGCTTCCAGTTCTTCTGCTTTCAGCGGCATATCGGACGCGCCGAAATCAACGGTCTTTGCCTTGATTTGCTTGATGCCGCCGCCGGAGCCGATCGACTGATAGTTCAGGCCGGTGCCGGTTGCTGCTTTGTAGGTTTCTGCCCATTTGGAATAAATTGGGTATGGGAAGGTCGCGCCAGCGCCGGTAATATCAGCGGCCACAGCGGACGACAGTGCCATTGCTGCAGTTGCAGCGATAACGGCGGACTTGATGAGGTGATTCAATCGCATAACTGCTCCTTAGGGTTGACTAACAAGACAGGGCGAACTGTATCTACCAAATATGACAGCTTTATGACTTTTGAAAAAAGCTGTCATAAAGTGCAAAACGGACACAAAACGTGTCATCAAGCTGTCATATTGACTACATAGACTCTGGAAACCACATTATGGCCAAAGTCCGAAAAATGCTAAAAAAAGCCGTTCCGCAGCCCGTTCCACCCAAGAGCGCCCTGTTTCTGAATCGTGAATTGTCACAACTGGCATTCAACCGCCGCGTCCTCGCGCAAGCAGAAAATCCGGCGGTCCCTTTGCTTGAGCGTCTGAAATATTTATGTATTGTCAGCAGCAATATTGACGAACTGTTTGAAGTACGGATTGCCAGCCTGCTCGCCAATAACCATATGGATGGCGAAAGGATCGAGGAAACGCCTGCGCTGTCAGCCGCGCTGGCAGCAGCCGGTGCCGAATGTCATCAAATCGTTGAGCGGCAGTATCGTGTCCTGAACGAAACCGTGCTGCCGCAGCTGGCGCAGCAAGGCGTGCATTTATTACGCGATCAGGATCGTAACGATGCACAACGCGCATGGGTCAAATCCTATTTCGACCGGGAAGTCCGGCCCTTACTGACGCCAATCGGTCTGGATCTGGCACATCCGTTTCCGCAGGTGATTAACAAGAGTCTCAATTTCATTGTCGAGCTGTCCGGCAAGGATGCATTCGGGCGTGGCACGGCGATTGCCATCGTAAAGGCGCCACGCGTATTGCCACGCGTGATCCGTCTGCCGGATGAACTATCCAAGGACGGCGTTTCCTTCTGCCTGCTGTCCTCGGTCATTCACGCGCATATCAACGACTTGTTTACCGGACGCGAGGTACTGGCATATTCACAATTCCGTGTGACGCGTAACAGCGATCTGTGGGTCGATGAAGAAGAGGTCAAGAATCTGCGTCAGGCATTGCAGGGCGAGCTGCAAAGCCGCAATTTTGGCGTGGCTGTGCGACTGGAAGTCGCAAAGAACTGCCCGCCCCACCTATCCAGATTTCTGCTCGAACAATTCTCGATCGACGACAATCGTCTGTACGCCGTTGATGGTCCGGTCAATCTGGTTCGCCTGTCGGAACTGATCGATCATGTCACCAAACCGGAACTGCGCTTTCCACCGTACGTTCCGGCTTATCCGCCCAAGCTGGCCAATACCGATCTGTTTGCCACCATCCGCAAACACGATGTCTTGCTGCATCATCCGTTCCAGTCATTCCAGCCTGTGCTGGAGTTCATCCGCGATGCCGCACATGATCCGGACGTCGTTGCGATCAAGCAGACCATCTATCGCACCGGTATGAACTCCGATCTGATGGAATCGCTGATCTACGCGGCGCAGCATGGCAAGGAAGTGACTGTCATTGTCGAACTGATGGCACGCTTTGATGAAGAAGCCAACATCAACTGGGCAGACCGCCTGGAGCGCGCCGGCGCGCAAGTCGTGTATGGCGTGGTCGGACTGAAAACCCATGCCAAACTGGCACTGGTGATCCGCCGCGAAGACAGCAAGTTCCGCTATTACGCGCATCTGGGTACGGGTAACTATCATCCGAGCACGACCAAGTTTTATACCGACTTTGGTTTGCTGACGGCGAACCCGGCCATCGCCACCGAGGTCAACGAGATATTCATCCATCTCACCAGCCTGACCAAACCCAAAAAACTGGAAAAACTCTGGCTGGCACCCTTTGCGCTGCACAAGGAATTCATCAAGGCGATCGACAACGAAGCCCGCATTGCGCGCGCTGGCCGGCCGGCACGCATCATCGCCAAGATGAACGCACTGCTGGATGAGTCCGTGATTCGCGCGCTCTACGCTGCATCGGCCGATGGCGTCAAAATCGATCTGATCGTGCGCGGCGCCTGCGCCTTGCGCCCCGGTGTCCCCGGCCTGTCCGAAAACATCAAGGTCCGCGCCATCGTTGGTCGTTTTCTCGAACACAGCCGCATCTACTACTTCCGCAACGATCTGGCACATGACGTGTATCTGTCGAGCGCCGACTGGATGAACCGTAACCTGTTCCGCCGTATTGAAGTCGCCTTCCCGATCCTCGATTCCGCGCTAAAGAAACGGGTGATCAATGAAGGGCTGCAACCTTATCTGAAAGATACAGTCAACGCATGGGATCTGGATGCCAATGGCGTCTACAGAAATCGCAAGCCGCGCGGCAAGCTTGCGCCCTTCTGCGCGCAAGCGTGGCTGATGCAATTGCACGGCAATTCTACGGAGTAAAAACGGAGTAACGATGGAACTGATCCTGTGGCGACACGCGGAGGCGGAAATGGGCGAGCCTGACGAAGGCCGCGCCCTCACGCCCAAAGGTCACAAGCAAGCCACGCGCATGGGCGAATGGCTGGACCGGCACCTCACCAGCGGCTGCAGGATTCTGGTCAGCCCCGCCACGCGCACCCTGCAAACTGCCGAGGCACTCGGTCGCAAGTTCAAGATTGTCGATGAGCTTGCGCCCGACTCTACGGCAGAACGCGTTATCGCGGCATCCAATTGGCCGGATAGTCGCGAGCCGGTTCTGATCGTCGGCCATCAGCCAACACTTGGCCAGGTCGCGTCGTTGCTGCTGACGGGGGTCAAGCAGGACTGGACGATTCGTAAAGGCAATGTATGGTGGATCGTGCGTCGGGAGCGCGAAGGCGAGATGGAACACTATCTGCGTGGCGTGCTGGCACCCGATCTGGTTACCAAATGATCACACGGTCATCAGATTTCTTCACTGCATAACAATACGAGAACGCAAGAAAACAGGAGCCGCACGCTCCCGTTGGTTCAGATCGTCGACGTTTGCGGCAAAATCGCATGCGTCACGCGACGCACCGGATGCAGATTACGCAAGAATTGCTGGGTTGCCGCTTCCCAGGAATAGGATAAGGCGTATTCACGCACGGCAGAACGCTTGAGTGTCAGCGCATTGAAACAGGCACGCATCAGATCGTCATTCAAAATGCCGCTACGACCATCGGCCACGACATCGATCGGCCCTTCCACCGGATAAGCCGCTACTGGCACACCACATGCCATCGCCTCGATCATGACCAGACCAAAGGTATCCGTACGGCTCGGGAACACAAAGACGTCCGCGCAGTTGTAATAGCCGGGCAAGGCATCATGCGCCTTGTTGCCAAGAAAACGAACGCCGGGATAACGGCGCTCCAACTCATCGCGCATCGGGCCATCCCCGATCACCCATTTGGAACCCGGTAGCTCCATCTGCAAGAACGCTTCGATATTCTTTTCGACGGCAAGACGGCCGACATACAGATACACCGGCCGTGTCAGCGATGATTCTTCACGCGGCCCAGGACGAAAATGTTCGGTATCCACGCCGCGACTCCATTGCACGACGTTGCGAAAGCCGCTCTTTTCCAGCGTGTGCTGCATGCGTGGTGTCGGCACCATCACCGCCTTGGACGGACCATGAAACCATTGAAGCCAGCGATACGTTACGGCCAATGGCAAATGAAAGCGCGCGCGCAGATATTCCGGAAAGCGGGTGTGATACGCCGTCGTGAAATCCAGCCCGTTGGACAAACAGTAACGACGCGCAGCCAGGCCCATCGGCCCCTCAGTCGCGATATGAATGCAATCCGGCATAAAACTGTCCAGCACTGCCGCCACCTTGCTGTAGGGCTTGTAGGACAGGCGAATTTCCGGATAGGTCGGGCACGAATAGGTCCGCAGACCTTCCGGCGTCACCATTCTGACGGCATGTCCCATCAGACGCAGTTGCTTGCGCGTTGCACGCAAGGTGTTGACCACGCCGTTGACTTGCGGCGTCCAGGCATCCGTTACGATGGCGATACGCATAGCGCCTCCATCTCTTCGTTATGCTGTTGCATGGTGACGCCCACCACGTCCTGCCAGGTAAGCAGACGCAGCACGCCAGCCTGATCCTCTACCAGTGCCGTCAGACTTTCCACCCAGTCACCATCGTTACAGTAAGTGATGCCGTCGATATCGCGAATTTCCGGTTTGTGAATGTGACCGCAAATCACGCCATCCAGACCACGACGACGCGCTTCATCAGCCAGCGCGGTTTCAAATGAGGTGATATAGCTGACGGCATTCTTGACCTTCAATTTCAGATACTGCGAGAGCGACCAGTACGGCAGGCCGGCACGTGCGCGCCAACTGTTGAAAATCTGGTTGAACTTGAGAATCATCGTGTACAGGTTATCGCCCACATACGCGAGCCACTTGGCGCAGGCGATCACGCCGTCAAAGCGATCACCGTGCAGCACCAGCATGCGTTTGCCTTGCGCCGTGGTATGAATCAGCTCATCGCGGACCCGAATACCGCCAAAATCCAGATCGATGAACTGTCGCACGGCTTCATCGTGGTTGCCCGGGACAAAGATCACTTCCGTCCCCTTCTTGGCCTTCTTCAACACCGTCTGTACCACATTATTGTGTGACTGATCCCAGTACCAGCGACGCTTGAGCTGCCAGCCATCGATGATGTCGCCGACCAGATACAAGGTATCGGATTCGGTACGACGCAAGAATTCCAGCAGCCGTTGTGCCTGGCATCCGGTTGTTCCCAGATGGACATCGGAAATCCAGATCGCCCGGAAGCGCAGCGGCTCGCGCTTGCCATTGGCTCTCAGAAAATCCTTGGTCAGAAATGATTCGCCTGGCTTCATGCGGTCTCTCCTTCCTTCAGGTAGTGGCGGGCATAACGGCTATCGAGTCGTGCCAGCGGCAACAGCATGAACATGTCGGCACTGTGAAATTCTGCATCCCAGGCTGGCTCGCCACAGATCCATGCACCACTGCGCAGGTAACCCTTGATCAGCGGCGGAATCACCGGCTGGCTGTCGCTGCGCGGTGGCGCGATCGGAAAAGCAAGATGCGGTCGTACGCGATACTCGGCCGGCGCCATATTGCTTTCCGCAATCGCGTGATAGATCGCAGCAGCGTTGAGGCCGCCATCGGCCAGACTGACGCTGGCGCAACCGATCAGGTATTCACAACCATGCTTTTGCATGAAGCCGGCAATACCCGCCCACAACAGCATGATCACCGCGCCACTACGATATTTGGGGTGGATGCAGGCACGCCCTGCTTCTGCGATACGCCCCCGCAGGTGGGCCATACGTGTCAGATCGAATTCCTGTTCGGAATAAAAGCCACGGTGACGCTCGGCGGCTTGTGGACTCAGTACGCGATAGGTTCCTACCACTTTCAACGTTGCCGAATCACGCACGATCAGATGGTCACAATAGGCATCGAACTCGTCACGATCCAGACGCTCCTTGTTCTTGAGTGCATCCAGCCCCAGGCCTTCGATGAACACCTTGTAACGCAGTCGCTGCACTTCACGCACTTCTGCGGGTGTGGAAGCGATGCTGAGGGTCAAACGTGGGGAGGAAGCACTCTGTTCTGCTGGAGCAAGCAATCGTTGCATGGTCGGTCCTTGAAGTAATGACAGGCGCCAGCCTAACCAGCGATTACTTCAGCACGATGACCGTTTGATGTCGGTTTGATGACACAACAACAAACATGCAAACAAACAAAAAGCCGATGCAGCAGCATCGGCTTCTTTCCACGCCATGGCAACATCACGGCACAGACATGCGCCGATGGGTCGATTGGATAACGTCCTTCTTACTTCTCTTTCTTCGGCCGACCGGCTTTGATTGGCGTCAGCTTGTTGATGACGTCATGCAGCTTGCCAAATTCCAGTCCTTTGACCAGGGCTACGCCAGCACGCAACAACTCGCTTTTCTTGATCGAAACACCTGCCTTGAGGAATGCCTTTTTAACGTCACTCAAGACCTGATATTCCAGATCCGGCATTGTGAAACTGTCACGGATCAGTTTAGGTTTGCGGACCTTGGATTTGCTTGTGGCTGGCTTGGCCAGCTTGGTACTTGCACGCTTGCCCGTCCCTTTGACTTTGGTGGCAGGTTTTGCCGCAGCCTTGGTCACAGGCTTTTCAGCCTTCGCGGTGACTTTCGATGTGACTTTGGTTTTGGCCACCGGCTTTGTTTTTGCAGGTAAAGCGTTCTTGGCAGCCTTCACTGGCACTTTGGTCGATGTCTTGGCCGGCGCTTTTTTTGCAGCGACTTTTTTGACTGCAGCTTTCCTGGCGCCAGGCTTGCCTTCCGCCGTCTTGGCAGGCGCTTTCTTCGCTACAACCTGTTTGGCCGCGGCCTTCTTTACCGCAGCTTTCTTTGCTGGCGCCTTTTGGGCTAGCGTCTTGGTGGCAGCCGGCTTGGCTGCGAGGGTTTCCTGATTTTCCTGCGACACAATCGACTCCTTGGCAATAAATAGTATAAATAATATATACAATTTATTTTCAAGCCGCAAGAAATGCCATCAAATTTCATCATGCGGTCATATTTCACCCACACAATCGTGGCTCGACCTTCTCCATCCCCGTGCCACCATGTGTTTTCCCCTGCCGATTTTCACGCTTTTCTTGGCCTTCGTGTGCCCCATGCTGATGACACCTGCACCAGCGTTTGCCGACACTCAGGACACGATCGTGATCGGACAGGTGATTGATCTGTCCAGTCCCAATGCCTCCCTTGGCCGCGACTACGTCGCCGGCATCAAAACCTACTTCGATATGGTCAATGCGACCGGCGGCATCAACGGCAAGAAGATTCACTACATTGCCCGCGATGATCAGTCTTCCGCCATTGTTGCTGCACGCTTGACCACCGAACTGATCGAAAATGATCGGATCGATTATCTGTTGGGAGGCATTGGTGAATCTGTCACACGTGCCGTGCTTGACACGCCCACCTTCAAGCGCAGTCGGCTGCAACTCTATGCACCCTTGGTCAGTGCCAGCAGCCTTAAACCCGGCGGGAAACTTGTACTGTGGCGCCCTGACTATCTGCACGAAGTGCAGCACATGCTGTCGCACTTTGGCGGGCTTGGCATTACGCGTGTCGGCATTGCATTGCAGGATGAGGCAAACAATCGTCAAACGCTGGCGCTCGTGACCAGCGAACTGAAGCAGCGCGGCCTGCAGCTAATCGGTACCGCACGCATCACGGTGAACGAGCAGCAAACCGAAGCGGAAGCACGCAAGCTGGCTGCCACTTCACCGGGTGTCGTCATCGTGATCGGCGACACGATCAACACAGGCATGTTCCTCAAGGCTTTCCGTAAATCAGCACCCAAGATTTATGTTGCCGGTACATCGCTGATCAATCTGGAAACGCTACGCGAACTGGCCGGCAGTCGTGCGGTGGAATGGACGGTTTTTTCACAAGTGGTGCCCAACCCGAATACGGGAAAAAGCGTTTTGCAACGCGAACATCAGACAATGATGGTGAAGTATCGCGACGAGCCGCCCTCGACGCTCACGCTGGAAGGCTTTGCCGTTGCCAAGACACTTGCCATGACCATTCGTCGTGGCAAACAGACAGGCACGGTTCAGGACCTCGGTAGTAACGGCAGCGCCGATCTGGGAGGCATGGCCGTGCGTGGCAGCACCAACCAGTCCCTTTCCAGCTTCGTGGATATCGCGCTGTTCAGCAAGAACGGGCTGCTGTTCTAGCCCATCGCTTTCAGGAAGCCTGTGGCTTGAAGCGGACGAACCGATAGACGTAGACGCCGATGATGATCAGCAACACGGCTTTCGATACCGGATCGATGTAACCTTCGAGCAATTCGTACTGTGATTCCAGCACATAACCGGCAAATGCAAGAAAGGCAGTCCAGATCAGGGAACCGACGGTCGAGTAAAACAGAAACGGCAGCATCGGCATGCGTACAATCCCGGCCGGCACCGAAATCAGCGTACGAATCGCGGGAATCAAACGGCCGAAGAAAACGGCGAAGTAACCGTAACGCATGAACCATTGCGAGGCGTTATCGATATCCGCAGGCGACAGGGTCATCACACGACCAAAACGTGTCGCGGCCATTCGCTTCAAACGCTCGGTACCAAAATAACGGCCGGCGTAGTACCAAGGCAAGGCACCGGCGATCGAACCCGCGGTACCCGCCAGAATCACGCCCAGCATGCTCATGTCACCGCGCGCCGCGGCGAAGCCACCCAACGGCATGATCAGTTCCGACGGAATGGGAGGAAAAATGTTTTCAGCCAGCATCAACAAAAAGATGCCAAGGTAGCCGGCCTCTGCGGCCATATCGACGAGCTCGTTAAACAATTGCGTACTCCATGGCAAAAAACGTTGCCACAAGCGGCAACCGCATGCGCGTCTCCCATGACGACAGACGCCAGATGCTCTGAAGGCAAAGTTGCCAAAAGGTTCATTTTACCGAATCGTTCTGCGCCAAGCACGCTTTTCAGCTGCACAGTTCAGTTACTCAAACGCAATCTGAAATCAATGCCGATTTCACCCCATGCCTCTTTCTCTTTCTCGATCCAGTAGGCAACCGTCGGATGATCGCGCACCCATGTCCGCGGCAATTCAAGCTCGATACTGTTTTTCATTTTTATCCGGATCGCGGCAGCATCGGCATCCACATCAAGTCGCGCATGCATGAACATGGCTGCCAGACGCAATGCCAGTACCGCTTTGGCGAAGCCGGCATCGGAGAGGTTATCGACCACTTTACGCAAGTTGCCTTTTTGTGCCAGAACCAGCCGGCTCATCACACGCTGTTCACGTGTCGTAAAGCCGGGCAGATCCGCATTTTCAATCATGTAAGCTGCATGCTTGTGAAACCCGCTGTGCGACACAATCAGTCCGATTTCGTGCAACAGCGCGCCCCACCGCAACAGGCGATCATGGGCATCATCGGCCGGCTTTAGCAACGTCAGCATGGCGGCGGCGATATGGGCAGTGCGATCAGCCCGTTTTTCATCCACGCGAAACCGCCTCAGAAATTCACGCACCGATTCTTCACGACGATCACGCTGTGTTGCGCGCAGCTGCAGATCACGCAGCACACCAAGACGCAAACCCGCCTCCACCGGCTGCACCACCTTGATGCCAAACTCGTGCATGGCCCCAATCAGAATCGCAACACCGCCAGCAATACTGGTAGCCCGATCTGCTTTCATGCCGGCCAGATCGATATTGTCCGCATGCCCAAACTGGATCAGGCGACGTTTGAGTGCTTCCAGACTCTTGAACGACACCATTCCATCGCCCAGATTGTTACGGGCAATCGCATCACCAATCGCCCGTGCCGTACCGGAAGAACCATAGGCTTGCGTCCAGGCGCTACGGTCATATTCCGGCGCAACATCCTCGAAACGGGAGCGTGCCGACAAAATCGCGGCTTCGAACGCATCCGCATCGATCACGCCATTGCCAAAGAAGCCGGCGTTCTGCGGCACGGTGCCGATGCTGAACGATTCGACCTTGAGAATTTCCATGCCATGACCGAGGATGACTTCGGTCGAGCCACCACCGATATCGATTACCAGTCGCCCTTCATCATGTGGCAAGGTGGTTGCAACACCCATGTAGATCAGACGTCCTTCTTCCTCACCCGAAATGATCTCAATCGGGTAGCCGATGGCGGCTTCAGCTGCAGGTAAAAACTGCGCAGCGTTTTTGGCAATGCGAATGGTGTTAGTCGCTACAACCCGCGCGGCACTGAGCGGATAGGAACTGAGAATGGATTGAAAGCGCGCGAGCGAGGCAATCGCTGCCTGCATCGCGGCCGGTGTCAGATTCCCCTTGCTGTCGAGACCGGCTCCCAGTCTGACCGGATCACGTGCGGTCTTGACGATACGCATCGTCTCGCCTTCCTGATACCCGATGTGCAGACGAAAACTGTTCGATCCCAAATCCACTGCAGCAAACATCCGATCCTTTCCTTGAGTATCCCGCAAAAAAGTTCGTGATCATAAGCTGCCTGCATGACATGCCCGTGACAAGAACATCCGAAGGAAAAACCAGCGTGGAGAAACACGCTGCAAGGAATTATTTATACCATTTTTATGCGGAATCAGGCATCACAATCTGCAGTGGACAAGGCGTGTTCGCAATGCACCGGAATCACAATGCCACGCTGACTGTCATCAAACGCATCGATTTCAATCAGTGGTGCATAGGAAGAAACATTGCCGAAGATGGTGGCAAATGCCGTATCACTGGCATCACGTCCAGTACCGATGCGAATCAGCCCCATTGGTGCGGTCACACCGCTTGCATCGAACAGATACCAGCGACCACTGAGCATCACTTCGACATAGGCGTGAAAATCAGGCGGGCCGAGTGTCGGATCCGCACCGTAGTCGATACCCGATGCAAAGCGGGCTGGAATATTCAGTGCACGACACAGGGCAATCATCAGATGCGCATAGTCTCGACAAACGCCAGCGCGTTCCACCAAGGTTTCGGTCGCCGATGTCGTGCCACATGAAATGCCGGAATGGAAACTCACATGCTGTTGCACCCATTTCTGGATTGCTAGCACACGCCCATAGCCTGGCTCCATCGTGCCAAACTCGCGACATGCCATATGGATCAACCGGTCTGACTCGCAGTAGCGACTCGGATACAGATAAGCAAACGCCTCCGACGGCAAATCGGCGATTGGAGTTTCGTACAGTTGCTCCGGCTGGCTGAGGCGGTGGCGAATATCGACCGTCGCCTGATAACGAATGACCAGGGAGCCGCGCCGCGCCTGCAGACGCAGCATACGATTGCCGCTGACGGGTTCAGTAAAGAAAATCGGATCGATTGTCTGACTGATCGCCAGATGTTCGTCAACGACCGTCTGACATTGGGTTTTGGCAGCCTGAATGTTGAAGACGAAATCACTCGCATCATCAAGGACATCGTATGCAAGCTGGACGGAGAATTGAAGCCTGACCATGAGGCTGTCACCTTATCTGGGAAATCAAACGTAATCGAAAGGACTGTGCATGCATCACATGCACAACAATTGATAGCTACTTGATTACACCAGGAAGTGGTCCTCAGGTCTGTACGCCAGCCAACACTGAAACGTGCGGCAGGCCCACCTTGCCTTATTCTCAGCCGAATTTCCGCTCGGCATCCAGCGCAAGGCCTGCACCGATACTACCGAACAGATCACCTTCAACTCTTTTGGCATTCGGCAACAAGGCCGCCACTTTTTCACGCAGTAGTCGTACCCCGCTGGAACCACCGGTAAAAACCACCGTATCTATGTCGTCAACGTGAATATCGGCATCCCGTAACAGGGCAGCGACGGTCGCTTCGATCTCGGTGACCAGATGATCGATTGCCTGCTCGAAGACAGCACGGTCCAGCAGCAGCGATTGCACCGGACGCAGACGATCCAGATGCAGTTCTGTCTGCACATCGGAAGACAAGGCAATCTTGCCCTCCTCCGCCTTGATCGCAAGCCAGTGACCGGAACGGTTCTCGATCAGATCAAGCAAGGTATCCAGCTTGTTCTTTTCTGTTGCATCCCGATAGATGTCACGAATCTGCAGATAGGTCTTCTGGGTGTATGTCAGGTTGATCGTATGCCAGGTCGCCAGATTGTAGAAATAGCTGGAGGGCACTTCCACACCGCTATTGAGCCGCGACCCCATGCCCAGCAATGGCATGATGCTGTTGAGGCTCAGGTACTTGTCAAAATCGGTACCACCGATATGCACACCCCCCGTCGCCAAAATGTCATGTCGACGATCAGCCTGCCTGGCGCGTTCCGGCGACAAACGCACAAGCGAAAAATCGGACGTACCGCCACCGATATCAACGATCAGTACCAGTTCTTCACGCGTCAGTTGTGCTTCGTAATCAAAGGCAGCGGCAATCGGTTCAAACTGGAAATCAATCTCCTTGAAACCGACTGACTGCGCAATTTCGTACAGCGTGTCTTCCGCCAGCGTGTCAGCCTCCTCGTTGCCATCGACAAAATGCACAGGCCGCCCCAGTACCGCGCTCGAAAATTCCCTACCAGCGGCCTGCTCTGCGCGGTGCTTGAGTTCCGAGATGAATTGCGTGAGCAAGGTACGAAACGGCAAGACCTTGCCCATCACCTCGGTCTGATCATCAATCAGGCTGGTACCGAGCAAGCTCTTGAGGGACCGCATGAGACGCCCTTCATAACCTTCCAGATAATTACTGAGTGCGGCACGACCGTAATACACCTGCTCTTCATCGGCATTGAAAAACACCACCGACGGCAGAGTGACTTTGCCGTCTTCCAGCACGAGCAAAGGCGAACTGCCCGGACGCGCCCAGCCCACCGTCGAGTTGGATGTCCCGAAATCAACACCGCACGCATTTGCCATGACCAACCTGTCTGTGTAAATGGAAAAAGGGCCATGATGATAAAGCATGAGGCGCTTCGATGTCCGTTTTCACATCGAACCATTCGTGCAATATCTTTCTGACGCTATCGGCTTGTGATCATGCGATGCACGTCAGTGACGGATGCGGTCTAGAATGAAGGGCCGTCTGCAATTACAGCAGGCGGCATGCAACAAGGAAACACCAGAAGAACTGCTCGATTGTCAAACATACAAGGAGGCATCATGGTCAATCTTGGATTGCAAGTCCGTCTGGAAGCCAAACCAGGCAAGGAAAAGGAACTGGAAGAATTTCTGCAGACACAACTTTCCTACGCACTTGGCGAGCCCGGCACCGTAGTCTGGGTTGCCATCAAAATCAGTCCGGGCGTCTTCGGTATTTTTGACGCGTTTGCCGACGAAACCGGCCGCAAGGCACACCTTGAGGGCGAAATTGCCAAAGCCTTGCAAGGATCTGCAGGTGCCAGCCTGCTTGCCAAGCAGCCACTCATCGAGCAGATCGGCATTCTGGCAGCCAAATTACCAGGCAGCGACGAGGTCCCTGATACGTTGGGCTGATCCGCAACAGATTCGGTTGTTCGACAGCGCCTGTGCTGGCTGTCAACAGCCGAAAAAATTACAATAGTCAGCAGCAAGGAGAACAGATATGAACAACAGTTGGGGTAGTGAAGAAGATAGCGAAATCGATGATGAATTGTCGCGCGACTTACAATTTCTGATTCCGGATCGGCAACGTAATTATGGCGATATCGGGACACGCGATTTCTATGACCGGATGGATCGTCAGGCGCGCGAAATCAGTGACAACTTGCGCTGATCGTTTGCATCGACCTCTCTTCCATCTGCTCTTTTCCCGCACATGACGGCTTCGGTTGAATCGTTTTTCGATGCACAAACCGGCACCGTCACTTATGTTGTGCATGCAGGCCGAGGCTCAGCCTGTGCCGTCATCGATTCCGTGTTGGACTACGACCCCAAATCAGGGCATACCGGCACCGTCTCTGCCGATCGCGTCATCCGCTTCATTCGTGCGCAGGAGCTGACGTTACAGTGGATTCTGGAAACCCACGCACACGCAGATCATTTGTCTGCGGCGTTACATCTGCGTCAGCAGCTTGGCGGTCGCATTGCGATTGGTGAACAGATTCGCATCGTGCAACAGACATTCCGCCAGATTTTCAATCTGGAGCCGGCTTTTTTATCCGATGGCTCGCAGTTTGATTATCTGTTTGCCGAGGACGAGATTTTCCATATTGGCGCGCTGCAGGCCCGTGCGTTATACGTGCCCGGACACACACCCGCCGACATGGCGTACCAGATCGATGACGCAATTTTTGTAGGCGATACCCTGTTCATGCCCGATCTGGGTACGGCGCGTTGTGATTTTCCGGGAGGCGATGCGGCGATCATGTATCGCTCGATCCGCAAGCTACTGTCATTTCCGGAAACGACAAAATTATTCATGTGTCATGACTATCCACCGGAAGAACGCGCACCATGTTGGGAAAGCACCGTGGCAGAGCAGCGCAAAACCAATATCCATGCGCATGATGGTGTGACGGCAGAGGAATTTGTCGCCATGCGCACGGCACGTGATCGCACGCTTGATATGCCGACACTGATCTTGCCTGCCATACAAGTCAACATTCGCGCCGGCGCCCTGCCTCCACCCGATGACAATGGGGTACGGTATTTGCGTATCCCATTGAACGTACTACGGTAAACCACATTCAATTTCTGTGGCAGGCTCACGTTAACAGAAAGAAGGCCATGTTTTCACTCTTAAACCTGCCTCCAAGGCACAACTTTGGTGCGAAATTTGAGTGAATTGCGTGGCACTGTAATTGCTTCAAGGAAATGTATTTTGCTGCATGCAGTGTTTTGGCGAAGGAAAGCTAGGGCAATGTGCATTTCATCAAGCTCGATTTAATTATGCTTTTATCAATGCCCTCCAATTCAACCGACCCGTCAATGCAGGCGCGCATGCTGAGTACCTTGCTCGCCAATCTGGAAGGCATGGTCTATCGCTGCCGTCTGGACGATAGCTGGACAATGGAGTTTGTCAGTGAAGGCTGTCTGAGCCTGACCGGTTACAAGGAAGAGGATATTCTCTTCAACAGCCGCGTCTCTTACGAAGATATTACGCACCCCGATGATCGCGAGTATGTGCGCACCACGATCATGGCAGCGGTCAAACAGAATCGGCGCTTCGACCTCGAATATCGCATTGTTCGCGCCGACGGCAAGGTCCGCTGGGTCTGGGAACGTGGCACCAATATTTCGCACACCCATAAAACCTGGGATGTACTTGAAGGCTTTATCCAGGACATCACCGAACGCAAGGAAGCCGACGAAGCCCTGCGTGAAGCAGAGCGTCGCTATCGCAGCATTTTTGAAAATGCGATCGAAGGCATTTATCAGTCCACACCGACCAACGGCTATCTGGCAGTCAATCCGGCACTGGCGCGCATGTATGGCTACGACTCGCCACGCGAACTGATTTCGACCTTGCGCGATATCGAGCATCAGGTCTATGTGGACCCGCAACGACGCGTGGAATTCATGCGCCTGATGGAACAGCATGGCGTGGTCACCAATTTCGAATCGCGCATCTATCGACGCAATGGCGAGATCATCTGGATCTCCGAAAATGCGCGCGCCGTTTATAACAGCGCCGGCAAACTGCTGTTTTTTGAAGGCACTGTCGAAGCGATTACCGAACGCAAGCTGCACGAAGCCGAGATCCAGTTTCAGGCAACGCACGATGCCCTGACCGGCCTGCCTAACCGCACCCTGATGTACGACCGGATGCAACAGGCCATTCTGCATTCACAACGCTATGGCAACCTGACCGCCATCGCCTTTCTCGACCTCGACCAGTTCAAATTCATCAACGACAGTCTGGGTCATCAGGTGGGTGACGAGCTGCTCAAGATTACTGCACAGCGTCTGACTGGTTGCCTGCGCGAAAGCGATACCGTGGCACGTCAGGGCGGTGACGAGTTTGTGCTGCTGCTGACCAGCCAGCCCAACGAAGAATCAATTACGCAAACCATGCAGCGCGTGTTGCATGAAGTATCGCAACCATGGAAAGCCAATGATCTGGACTTCCAGATCACCTGCAGTATCGGCGTGACGCTGTGTCCAAATGACGGACGCGATGCGGAAACCTTGCTGAAAAATGCCGATTCGGCCATGTACAAGGCCAAGGAACTGGGACGCAATAATTTCCAGTACTTTGCTGCGGAAATGAATACCTCGGTCACCGACCGGCTGGAGCTCCTGAACCGCCTGCGTCAGGCGATTCCGAATGACGAGTTTGTCCTGCATTACCAGCCCAAACTGAATCTGAACAACGGTCGTATCATCGGCGTCGAAGCCCTGATTCGCTGGGAAACGCCGACCGGCCGCGTTTCACCCGCCAGCTTCATTCCACTGGCAGAAGAAACCGGGCTCATCATTCCGATCGGGGAATGGGTACTGCGCACGGCCTGCCGTCAGAATCGCGACTGGCAAAAAGCCGGCTATCCGCCGATCCCGATTTCGGTCAACCTGTCACCGCGCCAGCTGGCCCGTGGCGATATCGTCGATCTGGTCAGCCGCGTCTTGCAGGAAACCGAACTGGATGCGCGTTATCTGGAATTGGAAATCACCGAAAGCGTGATGGCAACGGATGTCGATAAATCCTTTGCCATGCTGACCGAATTACGCGCACTGGGCGTGAAGATTTCGCTCGATGATTTTGGTACAGGCTATTCCAGCCTGAGCTATCTGAAGCGCTTTCCGGTGGATACGCTCAAGATCGATCAGTCGTTCGTGCGCGATATTGCGACCAGTCAGGACAGCGCGGCAATTGTCAAGGCGATCATTTCGCTTGGACACAACCTGAACCTGAATGTACTGGCAGAAGGTATCGAGACGGCTGAGCAATCCCGCTTCCTGCAGCAGAATGGTTGCGATGAAGGACAAGGCTATCTGATGAGTCGCCCTGTTCCCTATCGCGATTTTCTGAAACTTCTCAGCGCGCAATAAACAGTCGGTCTGCGCGCTTTTTTATTTTTACTAATCAGAACGTCATGCGTTTGACGCCGTCTGCAGTACCAAGCAGGCCGATGTTGGCGCCCCGTTGTGCAAACAGACCGACCGTCACCACCCCAACGATATTGTTGATCTGCGCTTCCAGTGCAACCGGATCGACAATCTCCAGTCCATGCACATCAATGATGGAGCAGCCATTGTCGGTTACCACCGTCGTGCCATCCTTGACACGCAAACGTGGTTCACCGCCCAATGCCTTCAGACTGCGCGCAACCGATGCTTCTGCCATCGGGATCACTTCGACCGGCAAGGGAAACTTGCCCAGCGTCTTGACCAGTTTGGAGCCATCGGCGATACAGACGAACTGACGTGCCACGGAGGCCACGATTTTTTCGCGTGTCAGTGCCGCACCACCGCCCTTGATCATGGCGCCCTGCAAGGTAATTTCATCCGCGCCATCGATATAAACCGATAAAGCCTCCACCTCATTCAGATCCATGACCTGAATACCGTGGCTGCGCAGACGGTCAGCCGTTGCTTCCGACGAGGCAACGGCACCGCGGATACGATCCTTGACCTTCCCCAGTTCATCGATAAAGAAATTGGCAGTCGAGCCCGTTCCCACCCCGATGATTTCACCCGCTGTTACATAATCGATGGCAGCACGCGCTACTGCCTGTTTCATTTCGTCTTGAGTCATCGTCATGGCATATCTGGTTTGGGGGAAAAGAACCCGTTATTTTAACGGATCATCCCGCTGACATTGCGATCAGACTGCCGATATGCCCCACATTCGGTGCACCATTTCAAAAATACAAGATGCAGCAAGCGGTCGGACGAGCGGATTTTTTTCATGTATTTTCAAGGCAATGTTCGTTTCCGCGCAGCAATACCCAGATATACTAGTGCGCAACAGGTCGTTTTCTTGGCGAAGACGTAGCAATATGCTGGCAACTTTTGGCACATGTGCTGATCTCCTGCTAGTGCATCGTAACGACCACGGATCCTCATGCTTAGTCCGTTTAACCTACTGCTGATTACAGCCGGCTTCAGTGTTGTCATGCTGTTTGTGCTGGGCTCGCTCATGCGCAGCCACATTCCTGGACTGCGGGAGTGGGCTGGCGCCAATGCACTGGCTGCTATCGCCCTCGTACTGCTGGCCTGCCGTGGACTCATTCCGAATTTTCTGTCGATCGTTGTAGCCAACACGCTGGCAGGGCTGGCGATTTGCATCATTTATCTGGGCTTTCGACGCTACTACGGGCTGCTGTTGCCACTCAAGCCGATTGCCTTGAGCCTGCTTGCACTATTCTCCCTCTTTCTCGTCTTTCATTACGTGTACGACTCCATCGCGATCCGTACCGTGATTGTGTCGTGGTTTCTGGGCATTTACTGTCTCGCGATTGGCTTGCTGATTTTTCAGTCAGCGCATCGATCCCTCACTCTTTCACCATACCCTGCCCGTTTCACGGCCTGGGTATCGATTTTGTTTTTCATCGGCTATGGCTTGCGTGCAGTGGTCTACATGACCGGCACCGACCACCTGATTTCGACCATGCAGGCGTCAAGCTGGAATCTGCTCTTTCTGTCACTCGGCACGCTGGTCATGCCGCTCTTGACCATGGGGGCGATCATGATGGTCCATGACCGCATGCTGTCCAAGGCTATTCAGGATGCCAATCACGACTTCCTGACCGGTGCCTGGACGCGACGTGCCTTCTTTGAATTTGCCGAGCGCGAACTGTTGCGGGCAAAGCGGATGAAACGTTCCTTGTCGCTGTTGATGTTTGACGTCGACTATTTCAAACGCATCAATGACACCTATGGACATGCGACAGGTGACAATGTCCTGATCGATATTGTGGAGCGTGCGCAACTGGAAATCCGCAACATTGATTACATCGCACGTATGGGTGGGGAAGAGTTCTCGATCCTGCTGCCGGAAGCCGACGCCAACGCCGCACTCGCCATTGCCGAACGCTTGCGTGCGCGACTGAACAGCGGCACTTCCATCGTCATCTCCCCGGGACAACAATCAACCGAAAAGACCGTGCCCTATACCGTCAGTATCGGCGTCGCGACACATCGGGCCGACGAAGGCATCATCGCCTTGATGCACCGTGCAGACATTGCGCTCTACTCCGCCAAGGCAGCTGGCCGCAATATCGTCATCACGGCCGAGGAAGCGATGGTGCGAGAGGCTTAACGCAAACCGGCTGCTGCTTTTGCCAGTGTGCGAATGCCATCCCAGTTGCTGGCTGCCAGCAACTCTTTTGGCGTCAACCAGGAGCCACCTACGCAAGCCACATTCTTGCAAGCCAGGAACTGCGGCGCGGTTTCCTGAGAAATGCCACCTGTCGGACAGAACAGCACATCCGGCAACGGACCGGAAATTGCGTTGAGCATGCCGACACCCCCTGCCGGTACCGCCGGAAACAGTTTCAACTGAAAGAACCCGGCTTCGCGCGCTGCCATCACTTCTGACGGCGTCATCACACCGGGCAGTAACGGCAATCCGCTTGCACGTGATGCCTGAATCAGATCGGACGTCAGTCCGGGCGACACGCCAAAAACCGCACCGGCATCACGTGCGGCAGCAAAATCCTCCGCACGCGTCAGGGTACCAACGCCGAGAATCGCATCCGGCACCTGCTCTGCAATCGCACGAATCGCTGCCAGACCATGGCGTGTACGCAAGGTCACTTCCAGAACGCGAATCCCGCCATCCACCAAGGCCTGCGCCATGGGGACTGCGTGACGGATATCGTCAATGGCGATCACCGGAATAACCGGCGATGCCCGCATAATTTCAAGCAAGTTCATATCGGTACTCATATGGATTGTTGAACATGGGTATCTTCATCGCTAAACGGCTCTGCAGCATCGTTCGGCTGATTGATTTCCGGCGACGATGGCGTTGCCAGATGCGGCAGACCAAACGACGCCGCACCCTCTTCTGCAATGCTGACCGACGAGCGGAACATCGCAAACAGTTCACGCCCCATGCCGATCACATTCGATGAACGATCGACCCGCGCCAGCGGCCGACGTTCCCACTCCGCTTCAGCAACCAGTGCCTGCAAGGTACCCGCTTCTGCATCAAGTCGGATCATGTCGCCATTCCGCACGCGACCAAGCGGACCGCCAGCCAACACTTCCGGCGAGACATGAATGGCCGCCGGTACCTTGCCAGAGGCACCCGACATGCGACCGTCGGTAACCAGCGCCACATGGAAGCCCGCATCCTGCAAATTACCGAGTGCTGGCGTCAAGGCATGCAATTCCGGCATGCCATTGGCTTTTGGTCCCTGAAAACGCACCACAGCGACAAAATCACGCTCAAGCTTGCCGTCCTGATAGGCATGCATGAACTCTTCCTGAGACGTAAACACAATCGCCGGTGCCTCGACCCGGTGATATTGCGGCTTCACTGCAGAAATCTTGATGACAGCGCGCCCCAGATTACCGGTCAGCAAGCGCAAACCGCCATCCGGCGCAAAAGGCTCGGCCGCCGGACGCAGCACCTTCTCGTCACCGGTCACCGTCGGCACATTTTTCCAGACCAGCTTGTCACCATCCAGAAATGGCTCGCAGCAATGTGCACGCAAACCCTTACCCATCACAGTCGTGACATCTTCATGCAACAACCCGGCGTCCAGCAATTCACGAATCACAAAACCGGTGCCACCCGCTGCGTGGAAATGATTAACGTCTGCCTCACCATTTGGATAGATACGCGTCAGCAGAGGAATGACAGCCGACAGCTGATGAAAATCATCCCAGTCGATCACGATGCCGGCCGCACGCGCAATCGCAATCAGGTGAATCGTGTGATTGGTCGAACCGCCCGTCGTCAACAAAGCAATGATGCCGTTGACGATGGTTTTTTCGTCGACCACCTGTCCAACCGGCGTAAAGGCATCACCCTGACCACTGATCGCCACGGCACGTTTCGCTGCCTGCGCCGTCAGGGCATCACGCAAGGGGGTGTTGGGCGTAATAAATGCAGAGCCCGGCAAATGCAGGCCCATGACTTCCATCAGCATCTGATTACTGTTGGCCGTCCCGTAAAACGTGCAAGTACCGGCATCGTGATACGACTTGGATTCCGCTTCGAGCAAACCCTCGCGATCGATCTTGCCTTGGGCGTACAACTGGCGAATCCGCGATTTTTCCGAGTTCGACATACCACTGGTCATCGGACCGCCCGGAATGAATATTGCTGGCAGATGACCAAAATGAAGGGCACCGATGAGCAGACCCGGCAC
The DNA here is from genome assembly GCF_014635705.1 of Oxalicibacterium faecigallinarum. Classification (GTDB taxonomy): domain Bacteria; phylum Pseudomonadota; class Gammaproteobacteria; order Burkholderiales; family Burkholderiaceae_D; genus Oxalicibacterium; species Oxalicibacterium faecigallinarum. The sequence continues at coordinate 1,240,567 of NZ_BMDI01000001.1, forward strand.
AATCTTGTCGCAGATACCCAGATACACCGCGGCGTCGAACATGTTGTGCGATAGCGCCACTGCGGTCGACATGGCAATCGTATCGCGCGAAAACAGCGAGAGCTCCATGCCTGGCTGCCCTTGTGTAATGCCGTCGCACATGGCCGGCACACCACCGGCAAACTGCGCAACACCACCGGCTTCACGCACGGCATTCTTGATAATGCGTGGAAAATGCTCGTACGGCTGATGCGCCGACAGCATGTCGTTATACGAGGAAACAATGGCGACCGATGGCTGCTTCTGCTGCTTGAGAATCAGCTTGTCGTTCGCCGGAAAGGCGGCGAAGCCGTGCGCCAGATTTGTGCAGGATAAGGCGCTACGCTGCGTGCCTTGGTGAATCGAGTCCGCGAGGCGGTTCAGATACGCAGCACGATACAGCCGGCTACGCTCGACAATGCGCCCGGTTACGGCAGCGATCACTGGGTGGAGCGGCATGGGATTTCCCTTGAAAACAATTTTGAAATTTTACTACAAAAATTGGATGATTCCTTGACGAAGAAGTAACGCTTCGGTGCAGACAAACGGCAGTGCATTCGCAACACAGTCAACCACCTAGCAACCTCCGATCAAACCAATCAGCGCCAGAAAAGGAACTTTGGACAATACTTTGGCTCGTAACTGGGAATCTTCATCTATACCGCTTTGCCGAGTCATCATGACGTCATTGCCAGAGCATATATTTGTAGTGAAATTACCATAATCTGCTGTATAGTTAATTCAACCATAAGAACAGATCGCCATGCCCACATTTTCCCTGCCTGCCTCCGCACCCTACAAAGCGCTTCAGCAACATCTTTCCGACGCGAAGCAATGGCAGATGCGTGATCTTTTCAAGCAGGATTCGGACCGCTTCGATAAATTTTCGCTTGAGGCTGCCGGACTCTTCATCGATTTTTCGAAAAACATTATCAACGAAAACACGCTGTCCTTACTGTGCGATCTCGCACGTGATGCGCAGGTCGAGTCGCAACGCGAGGCGATGTTTGCTGGCGACAAAATCAATCTGACCGAGAAACGCGCAGTTCTGCACACCGCTTTGCGACGCCCTGCCAGCGATACGGTGATGGTCGACGGACACAATGTCGTGCCCGATGTGCATGCCGTCCTCGATCGCATGGGTGCTTTCGCCGAGCGTGTACGGAACGGCACATGGCGTGGTTACGATGACCGCGAAATTACGGATATCGTCAACATCGGTATCGGCGGATCCTACCTTGGCCCCAAGATGACGTGTCAGGCATTGCGTCCGTTCGTACATTCGCGTCTGAAATTACACTTCATCTCCAACGTCGATGGACACGATCTGGCTGCCTTGCTGCCACAGATCAATCCTGCCACCACACTGTTTATCGTCGCCTCCAAGACATTTACAACCTCGGAAACGATGACCAATGCGCAATCGGCACGCGCCTGGCTATTGCGCAGCACAACCGAAGCGCATCTTGCCAAACACTTTGTCGCCGTCTCGACGCAAACCGATCTGGTTACCCGGTTCGGCATTGCTGAAGAAAACATGTTTCCTTTCTGGGATTGGGTTGGCGGTCGCTATTCGGTCTGGTCGGCAATCGGCCTGTCACTGGCGATCGCTATCGGCATCGACAACTTCAAGGCATTTCTGGCTGGCGCGCATGCAATGGATCAGCATTTCCGTACTGCACCGCTCGAAAAGAATCTGCCGGCCCTGATGGGCCTGGTCGGCATCTGGAACCGCAACTTCCTGGGCAGCGACTCTGTGTCGATTGCCCCTTACCATCAGGATCTCGCCCTGTTTCCCGGCTATCTGCAGCAACTGGAAATGGAAAGCAATGGCAAGCGCGTGCATGTCGATGGCAACGCAGTCGACTTCGCTACCTGTCCTGTCATCTGGGGCGATACAGGTACCAATGGGCAGCATGCCTATTTTCAACTATTGCATCAGGGCAGCGACGTCATTCCGGTCGATTTCATCGCCGTGCTCAAACCGTCGCATCAGCTTCCGCTGCATCAGGAAAGATTGCTGGCCAACTGCTTTGCACAGTCCGAAGCGTTCATGCGTGGCAAATCGGCCGACGAAGTACGCAAGGAAATGCAAGCACAAGGTGTCAGCGACAACGACATTGAATTATTGATTCCACATCGCACCTTTCCCGGCAATCGTCCCAGCACCACGATTCTGCTGGACGAACTGACACCGGCTGCGCTGGGTGCCCTGATCGCTTTGTATGAACATAAGGTCTTCGTACAAGGTGTCGTCTGGGGCCTCAACAGCTTCGATCAGTGGGGCGTCGAATTGGGCAAGGTTCTGGCAAAAACCATTGAAGGCGAACTGACCGGCGCAACCGTATCTGCACAACATGATGGCTCGACCAATGGTCTGATTGCGCGCGCAAGAACTGCCGCAGGCAAATCTGCTGCCTGACCTTGTCGTAACAGCACAAACCCGCATTGCCGCGCCATCCTCGACCGTGATACCGTTTCGATCAACCTAACATTTTCACTTCACCGAATAAGCACACATCATGGCACTCTCCGATTTTGACCTCGTACTGTTTGGCGGCGGCGGTGACCTGTCGATGCGCAAACTGATTCCAGCCTTGTATGCGCGTCATCGCGCCGGCGATCTGCCTCCTTCCGCGCAGATCATCTGCGTTGGTCGTCACCCGTGGACCGACAAGGAGTTTGTCGAAGAACTGAACCAGAACGCGCGACCGAATATCAGCGAAAAAACCTTTACGCAAGAAGCGTGGAATGCCTTCTGCGCTTGCGTACGCTATGTTTCTCTCGATGCGACCGACGCCGCGACCTACGATCCGCTCATCGACCTGTTGCGTCATGATCAGGACATGACGCGCGTGTTTTATCTGGCGATGTCGCCCAGCCTGTTTGCAAGTATCTGCAAGAATCTGCATCAACGCGGCCTTGTCACGGACAGTTCACGCGTGGTGCTCGAGAAACCGCTGGGCCGCGATCTGGCCAGCGCCAAGCAGATCAATCTGGAAGTCGGCAAGGTCTTCAAGGAATCGCAGATCTTCCGTATTGACCACTATCTGGGTAAAGAAGCGGTACAGAATCTATTGGCACTGCGCTTTGGCAATGTGCTGTTCGAACCCCTGTGGCGTCGTGAGTGGATTTCCGACGTGCAGATCACGATTGCGGAAGAGCTGGGCGTCGGCAATCGCATGGGTTACTACGAAACCTCGGGTGCGTTGCGCGACATGCTGCAGAACCATTTGCTGCAACTGCTGTGCATTACCGCAATGGAACCGCCACTGTCAGTCACACCGGATGCGGTACGTGACGAGAAACTCAAAGTCCTGCATTCACTCAAGCCATTCACGCCAACCACGCTGGCACGCAATGTCGTGCGCGGCCAGTATCGCGCCGGTCATGTCGAAGGCAAGCCCGTCCCCGCTTATCGCGCCGAAAACAGTGCAAATCCCGACTCCACAACCGAAACCTTTGTGGCCGTCAAGGCCGAGATCGATACATGGCGCTGGGCTGGCGTGCCGTTTTACCTGCGTACCGGCAAGCGCATGGCCGATCAGTTGGCGGAGATTGTCGTGCGTTTCAAATCGATTCCGCACTCGATCTTTGCGCAGTCCAATAGCAGCTTTCAGCCAAACTGTCTGGTGATTCGCCTGCAGCCGGATGATGGCCTGCAACTCAACCTGATGGCTAAAACGCCTGGTGATGGCATGCGTCTGAAACCGGTCGAGCTGGAACTCGACTTTGCGGAAACCTTCAAAACGCCGCGCATGGACGCCTACGAGCGCCTGCTGCTCGACGTGCTGCGCGGCCATCTGACACTCTTCATGCGTGCGGATGAACTGGAAGCCGCATGGGAATGGGTCGAGCCGATTCTGCGCCACTGGGAGCAGGAAGGCAACGAGCCGATTCCCTACACTTCTGGCAGCTGGGGGCCGGCAGCAGCCAGCGCACTGATCGGTCGCGACGGCCTGCAATGGCGTGAAGAAGCGCTGCCTGAATAAGCATGCTGCTGGATTCCATACGCAGTCGCTACGACTCGCTTTCCCGTTCGGAAAAAAAAGTTGCGGCGGCCGTACTGGCCACACCCGAGCTCGCGATTGACGCCAACCTTGCCGCGCTTGCCAGCAAGGCCGACGTCTCCGAACCGACTGTCGTCCGTTTTTGCCGATCACTCGGCTTTGACGGCTGGCATGCCTTCAAACTACGTCTGGCACAAAGTCTTGCCCTCGCTCCCGGCAATGCCGATGCCCCCGCGCCAGACGATCTGGCAACAGAACTGGTCGACAAGATCTGCAGCCGTTCCATCAATACCCTGCTGGATTTGCGTAACGGCCTTGATGCACAGGCAATTGAACGCGCATTGCAGGTACTGTCGGTTGCCAACAAGATCGAGTTCTATGGTCAGGGGACGTCCGGCATTGTGGCGGCCGATGCGCAGCACAAGTTTTTCCGTTCCGGTGTGCCGACGGTTGCCTATGTCGATCCGCATATTCACAGCATCGCAGCATCGTTGCTGAAGCAAGGCGATGCCGTCGTTGCGATCTCCCAGCGCGGTAGCAGTGCGGCCATGCTGCGCAGTGTGCAACTGGCACGCAACAGCCACGCCGAAGTCATCGTGCTCGCGCCAAGTGGCACGCCGCTGGCAGAACTGGCGACCGTGCTGATTCCTATCGATCTGCATTTCCATACGGATCCCTACACGCCGATTTCCACGCGGCTGGCCCATTTGGTCGTGATCGACATTCTGGCGGTCGGCTTGGCGTTGCGACTCAGTCCGGAAAAGCGGCGTACCATGCACAATGCGCGCAAGGCATTGCAGAAGATCGATATGCCATTCGACTCCTTTTTACAATCGTCACAGGATGACTGATCTGCGTAGCCTGCCTTCATTTCGTACAATAGTCATCAGGCCACATCACATACCAACACCAAACGAGACAGCATGAATCAGCTTGAACAGCTTAAACAGCACACCACCATCGTCGCCGATACGGGCGACTTTCAATCCATCAAGGCATTTGCACCACAGGATGCAACGACCAATCCGTCGCTGATCTTGAAAGCCGTCCAAAAGGACGAGTACCGCCCGATCATGGAAAAAGTTGCCCGCGATCACGCCGGCAAGCCCACCGAGGTGATCGTCGACAATTTGCTGGTCGCTTTCGGTCAGGAAATCCTCAAGGTCATCCCGGGACGCGTTTCGACGGAAACCGATGCACGTCTGTCGTTTGATACCGAAGGTTCGATTGCCAAAGGTCGTGAACTGATTCGTCTGTATGAAGCCGCAGGCATCTCGCGTGACCGCATCCTGATCAAGATTGCATCGACGTGGGAAGGCATCCGCGCAGCAGAAGTGCTGGAAAAGGATGGCATTCACTGTAACCTGACGTTGCTGTTCTCGCTGCCGCAAGCCGTCGCCTGTGCGGAAGCACGTGTGCAACTGATCTCGCCATTTGTCGGCCGCATTTACGACTGGTACAAAAAATCCACGGGCACCGATTACACCGGTGCTGACGATCCGGGCGTGCAATCGGTCAAGCGCATTTACACGTATTACCGCAAGTTCGGCTATGCGACTGAAGTCATGGGTGCCAGCTTCCGCAACACCTCACAGATTACGGAACTGACTGGATGCGATCTGCTGACCATCAGCCCGGAACTGCTGCAAAAACTGGCCGCATCGGACGCGCCGCTGACACGTAAGCTCTCGCCCGCAGACGCGCAGGTAGCTTCTGTCGATCAACTTGATCTCGATGAAAAACGTTTCCGTTTCATGCTCAACGACGATGCCATGGCAACGGAAAAACTGGCCGAAGGCATACGTGCATTTTGCGTGGATGCCATCAAACTCGATGGTCTGATCGAGGCCCTCGCCAAGTAAGATAAGCGGCACATCGCTTCATGGAGGCGATGTGCCGTCTTTCACCTGCAACTGCCACGCCGGCGGCATGCTCTCCAGCAGATAATCGAGAAACAGACGTAACTTGCCGTTGGCAGCACGTCTGTCCTGATAACAAGCGTAGAACGTCAGCGGCTCGATATCGGCGCGCGCGCCATCTGCCTTGCCCTTCTTGCGTTTACCTTGCTCGACCTCGAATAAGGGCACCAGCAACCCCTGTGCAATCAGGGGATCGGCGATGAATGCACCGAGCCGTGCAATGCCTGCCCCATCCACCGCAAATCTGGCAAGACTGTCGATGTCATTGCTGATCATGGCGGGATTGAGGCGCGGTTCGAATCGCACGCCGTGACGCAAAAATCCCCAACCAAGCAAACGACCATCCATCGGTGAACGAAATAGCAAACACTGATGTGCCTGCAAATCCTCCGGTTGCTGCGGCACACCACGCTGCGTCAGGTAGGAAGGTGCAGCACAGAATCTGAGCGGCACGCAGGCGATACGCCGTGCAACCAGGCCCGGCTCGAGCTGTTGCGCAAAACGGATACTCACATCAATCTCTTCACGGATGTGATCGACGTAATGGTCGGCCAATACCAGTTCCATCATCAAACGCGGATACCGCCTTGCAAAAGCCGGAATCAGCGGCGCCAGGACATTGCGACCAAACGCAGCCAAACCGGCAACACGTCAGATTGGTCGCATTGTCTGTGCGGCAGCCAACGTGAAGTTGCAGTTAAGAAAATTTAACCAAGAAGAGTGTTACTGAAAGAAACTATTGGGAACAGATGGAATAGAGTGATGGTCGGATAGATGTATCGACAACATTTCCAGAAAGCATTTCCATGTTTCAATCCACTCACTCTCTTCTCACGGCGCCTTTTACGCGCAAGGCATTCTCCGCCGGACTGCTCCTTCTGGGTTTTGCTGGCATACTCCCCGCCGCCGCGTCAGATACGGTCCTGGATACCGACGTCGCGCCAGAAAGCGCACCGCACAACATGTACTTTGCAACCAGTATTGCGACCCGTCACTTCCGTCCGGATGATGCGCACAACAATACGCAGCACCTGCTTAATCTGGAATGGAATTATCGCGACAACACACTGGTGGGCGCCGCGCATTTCAAGAATTCGTATCGTCAACCGACAACGCTGGTTTATTGGGGCAAGAAATATCATCCGTTTGATGTATCACCGAACACCTACGTCAAGGTGGTCGGCGGTTTGATTCACGGATACAAGGACGAGTATCAGGACAAGATACCGTTGAACAAATATGGTACCGCCCCGGTGATTCTTCCGGCCGTTGGCTATTGCTATAAACAGTTGTGCACGGAGGTGATTGTGTTCGGCACGGCCGGTGCGATGTGGACGGGCGGCGTGCGTTTCTGACGTCCGGATTTAAACGGAATAAAAGACGGCATTGCAACTGCATGCCGTCTTTTTTAATTGTCAGCGACAGATCAGTTGAAAATCAGCCCGTTGAACGTCCAGTACCCGAGCAGGAACAGGCAAAGGGCAATGGCAAACTGCTTGAAAAAATTCTTATCCATCTGATCTCCTCTTCTTCGATTTACACGACACCGTCACGCCGCAGATCGGCAATGGCTGCCTCTTCGTAACCCAGCGTGCGCAGTACCTCTTCCGTATGTTCGCCCAGCTTTGGCCCCAGCCAGTTTGTCTTGCCAGGTGTAGCCGATAGCTTGGGAGTAATGGCCGGCATCTTGACCGGGGTACCATCCGCAAAGCTGTGCTGCTCGAACATGCCGCGTGCCAGAAATTGTGGATCGCTCATCATGTCGCGCACAGAATAGATTTTCCCGGCCGGGACATCCGCCTTCTGCAAGATCGACAAGGCCGAATCAATCGTTTGCGTTGCACACCAGGCCTGTATCGCTTCATCGATTTCGGCTGTACGCGGCACACGCCCGTCATTGCGCGCCAGTTGCGGATCACTGGCCAGATCATCACGTCCCATTGCCAGCATCAGACGCTTGAAGATGGCATCACCATTACCTGCAATGACAACGTTCTCGCCATCACCAGTCGTGTAGGTATTCGATGGCACAATACCGGGCAAGGCACCGCCCGTGCGTTCACGCACCACACCGGCGTGATCGTATTCAGGGACGAGTGACTCCATCATGTTGAAAACGGCTTCATACAACGCAACATCCACCATCTGCCCTTGTCCCGCAACCAGTCCGGCACCTGACTGACCATTCCAGCGCCCACCCGTCACATCGCGATGACGCAAGGCCATCATCGCCCCCATGACACCATGCATGGCCGCTAGCGAATCACCAATTGAGATACCCACACGCAGTGGCGGACGATCGGGAAAACCGGAGACATAACGCAGTCCGCCCATGGATTCACCAATTGCGCCAAAGCCGGGCTGATCCTTCATCGGCCCCGTTTGTCCGAAGCCTGACAAACGAACCATGATGGTTGCCGGATTGATCGCCTTTAACTGCGCATAGCCGAGCGACCATTTCTCTAGCACGCCCGGGCGATAGTTCTCGATAATGATGTCTGCGTCCAGAGCCAGTTGCTGTGCAATTTTCTGTCCGCGCGGGTCCTTGAGATTAAGCGTCAGGCTCTTCTTGTTACGTGCCTGCACCGACCACCAGAGCGAGGTGCCATCCTTGAGCACACGCCATTGGCGAATCGGATCGCCGCCATCCGGCGATTCAATCTTGATGACTTCAGCGCCAAACTCGGCAAGCATGCGAGAACAAAACGGGCCGGCGATCAGTGTGCCAAGCTCAAGAACCTTGATGCCGGCCAATGGACCGGAAGAAGTAGAAATTGCCGTCATGGAAATCAGATGGAAGAAAGTGTCTGTAATTCGGTGCGCATATTCGCGCGCGCGCGTGCCTCGTATTCCGCGCGCAATGGCTCGGTGAAATACAACACGGGGCGATCCAGAAACGATTGCAGCACCTTGCTGCGTGTCGCACGATACTCTGCCTCTTCAACCCAGGCGTATTCGGCGCGAATCGCCGCGCAGTAACGTGCGTAATCGTCCGGATCACTACCGAGGATGGCCAGGTCCAGATCAAGAAACAGCGGCATGTCCGCAACTTCCGTCGTGGTCACACGATGCCCTGCCGTGGCAGCAATACAAGCGGTGACGGAAGGAATCAGCGACTCGTCCACTTCCATCGCCAGCAAGGCACAACGTGCCAGATCGGCGCTGCGTGCTTCGTTATCGCGGCGTTGCGGGTCATAGACGGCGTCATGGAACCAGATCGCCAGATGGACGATATGCGTGTCTTGTATCTGATCTGCCCAACGCTCGGCCTGTGCCAGCAAGGCCGTCACATGCGAGAGATCGTGATAGCGACGATGCGGTTCGCAAAAACGTTCGCACAACTGCCACCAGACTTGAGAAGCCGCTGTGGTATCTGCCTGCAGCGAGGCACTCAGTTGGTGCCAGCGTACGGATAGACCATCGATCAGGTGAAAGGAGCCGGACATGGCATTACTCCATGCAGGTGTCGCTTGAAACGACGAAATGGTCAGGTCGTACGTCGATCCAGCATGGCACGCGCAATCGTGCCGGCATCGACATACTCGAGTTCGCCCCCAACAGGTACGCCGCGCGCCAGACGACTGACCTTGAGACCGCGTGCTTTCAGCGTTTCGCTGATGTAATGCGCCGTAGCCTCGCCTTCGTTGGTGAAGTTGGTTGCCAGCACGACTTCCTGCACAATGCCGTCCGTCGCCCGCGTGATCAGTTTTTCCAGATGGATGTCACGAGGACCAATACCATCCAGTGGCGACAGACGCCCCATCAATACGAAATACAAACCCTTGTAAGTCAGCGTCTGTTCGATCATCAACTGATCGCCGGGCGTTTCGACCACGCACAGCATTTCGGGATTGCGCTCGCCATCGTGACAGACTTCGCAAATCTCATGCTCGGTAAAGGTGTTGCACATGGCGCAATGGCGTACCTTTTCCACTGCTTGCGACAATGCGCGACCAAGTTGCGCCGCACCGTCGCGATCATGCTGCATCAGATGAAAAGCCATGCGTTGTGCCGACTTCGGGCCGACGCCAGGCAAACGGCGCAGCGCTTCGGTCAGAAAGTCGAGACTGGATGGCGTTTTCAAGCGAAACCGATTTTAGAAAGGCATCTTGAAGCCAGGTGGCAACGGCATGCCAGCAGTCGCGCCAGCCATTTTTTCCTGCGTGGTGGATTCGACCTTGCGGACCGCGTCATTGAATGCTGCAGCAACCAGATCTTCCAGCATGTCCTTGTCGTCACCCACGAGCGAAGGATCGATGGTCACGCGTTTCACGTCGTGCTTGCAGGACATGACAACCTTGACCAGACCAGCACCGGACTGACCTTCGACCTCGATCAATGCAAGTTGCTCCTGCATCTTTTTCATGTTGTCCTGCATTGCCTGCGCCTGCTTCATCAGGCCTGCCAACTGGTTTTTCATCATGATGGGAAACTCCTTTGATTCGAAATGGATAGGAACGAGAGAACAGCGAGGCGATCAGATGGGTCTGACCGAGCCGGGCACGATGGTCGCGCCAAACTCCCGCATCAGTTTTTGTACGAAGGGATCATCCTGCATCGATTGCTCGGCTTCGCGCTGACGTTCGGCGCGATCGGCCATGGCGGCGGCATTGGCCGTATGCTGTACCGGACCGAGCTTGCTGTTGATGCGCACCGTCTGCCCGAAATGATCGCTCAATGCCGCAATCAGCTTGTCCACACTGCCAGCCGCCAGCAAGGTCTCGACGCTGACTTGCAGATCCAGCTGGATGGTATTGCCTTCCCGCCGCGCACCCATGAGCTCGCTCTGCTGCGCCAATTGTTGCGCCACGCCGCGTACGGGCAAGGTAGCAGCCAGCACCGGCCAGTTACCATCCCACGCCAGTCCATCGATCGGATGCAATACAAACGGACGAACAGGATCCTTATCAGCTGACTGCCCCCGTTGCATCGGTGCATCTGCTGTTGCGTTTAATACTTCAGTTTTTTTTTGAGCAGCGGCCGGAGGTGCGAAATCCTCATGACGTCCGCTTTGCACAGGCGGCATATCTGCCCCGTCATCCCACGGTGGCGCCGGAGGCAAATCCGGCAAATCCATCGGTGGTGCCTGGTCAAACGCAGGTGAGGTGCGTGTGGCTGGAACAGACGACGTAACGGCAACAGGTGCTGCAACTGCCGCATTCACGGCAGGGACGGGAGGACGTGTGGATGACGTACCGCCCTTCATCCCCGCGCGAGCCGCTTCCAGTGCTGCACGTGCGGGACTCACGCCGCCAGCAGAACCCGGTCGCGCCAGTGGCGCACTGGTCGTGGCCACTTGCGGTGCTGCACTCAGGCGTGCCGTTGTAGCAGGTGCCGCACTTGCTGCCGGACGGGCTGCTGCCGTCGCCGCAGGCGCCGCATTGCCAACAGGCCGTGCCTCGGTAGGGCCAAACCCTGGACGAAACGCCAGCATACGCAACAAGGTCATGGAGAAACCGGCATATTCATCCGGTGCCAGTCCCAATTCGTTACGGCCGTGAACGGCAATCTGATAAAAGAGTTGAATCTCTTCTGCATCAAACAAACCGGCCAGTCGAAGAATATCCTCGCGTTCCGGCAAATCATCCGGCACAGCCGATGGCACGCTCTGCGCCAGGGCAACACGATGCAACAGCGATCCGAGGTCCTGCAGGGCCGCGTTGTACGACAGACTGCGAGTGGCCATTTCATCGGCCACTGCCAGCAATCCGGTACCATCCTTTTCAGCCAATGCATCAAGGATACGGACGAGGAAGGATTGATCCAGCGCACCCAGCATGCCCTGAACGGCATCCAGCGTGACTTTGCCGGCTGCATATGCAATGGCCTGATCCGTCAGCGACAAGGCATCACGCATCGAACCATGCGCGCCCTGTGCCAGCAGACGCAAGGCCGGGGTCTCGAATTCAATCTGTTCCTGACCCAGAATATTCTCAAGGTGCGAAACGATATGACCGGGCGGCATCTGCTTGAGATTGAACTGCAGGCACCGCGACAGGACAGTCACAGGAATTTTTTGCGGGTCGGTCGTCGCAAGGATGAACTTGATGTGCTCGGGCGGCTCTTCCAGCGTCTTCAACATCGCGTTGAAGGCGTGATTGGTCAGCATGTGCACCTCGTCAATCATGTAGACCTTGAAGCGCGCGTTCGACGGTGCATAGATTGCCTGCTCCAGCAACTGCGCCATTTCATCCACGCCACGATTGGAAGCCGCATCCATCTCGATGTAGTCAACAAAACGGCCGGCATCGATTGCGACACAGGCTTCACAGACACCACACGGCGTCGCGGTAATGCCACCATTGCCATCCGGCCCGACACAATTGAACGACTTCGCGAGAATCCGTGACAAGGTGGTTTTACCGACACCGCGGGTGCCGGTAAACAGATAAGCATGATGCAAACGCTGATTGTCCAGTGCATGCGTCAGTGCACGCACGACGTGTTCCTGCCCGACCAGCGTGTCGAAACTCTTCGGACGATATTTACGGGCAAGAACTTGATAGGACATGAGGCCGTTCTAAAAGAATGGGAAGAATGTCAGCGAATGCGAAAAACAACCCGCATTTTACCTGACACCGGGCAGAGATTTGCAGTGACCGCAGATTCGGCCACTGCATGCAGGATTCACCTGTATCAGCGCGCGGCCTCCATTTGCTCTGACGTGATCTGCAACGGGCCATTACCACTGTAGCGATCAAGGAACAGATAGATCACGGGCGTGATAAACAAGGTGATGACTTGCGACACCATCAGTCCGCCCACAACGGCCAGGCCCAGTGGCTGCCGCAACTCGGCACCAGCGCCGATCCCCAACGCAATCGGCATGGCACCCATCGCGGCCGCCAAGGTGGTCATCATGATCGGACGAAAACGCAGAATACATGCAGTGCGGATCGCTTTGGCTGGCGTCTTGCCCTCGTCGCGTTGCGCCGCCAGCGCAAAGTCGATCATCATGATGGCATTCTTCTTGACCAGACCAATCAGCAGCAGAATGCCGATGATCGCAATCATCGTGAGCTCGACGTTAAAGATACGCAAGGTCAGCAAGGCGCCCACCACTGCCGATGGCAGACCGGCGAGAATCGTGATCGGGTGGATATAACTTTCGTACAGCACGCCCAACAGGATGTAGATCACGACAACTGCCAGAAGCAGCAAGGCAATTTGATTGCCCTGCGATGCCTGAAATACTGCCGCATCGCCGGCATAGCTGGTGATAATGCTCTGCGGCAGTTCGATCTGGGCCTTGATGCGATCCATATTGGTGGTTGCCTCACCCAGAGGAACGCCGGGAGCCAGATTGAAGGAAATCGTAATTGCCTGCAGCTGCCCCTGATGATTGACAGAGATCGGCCCGGCCGTACGCGTGACAGTCGCCACACTTAACAGCGGCACCAGCGCCCCCGTCTTGCTACGCAGATAAACCTTGCTCAGATCCGACTCATCCTGCTGTCCGACATTGCTGTCCTGCAGAATGACGTAATAGCTGTTGGCACTGGTATAGATTGTCGAAATCTGTCGATCACCAAAGGTACTGTACAGGGCGGTGCGGATGTCCTGGATACCGATACCTGCCTCGTTGGCGCGATCGCGATCGATATCGATCTGTGCCTGCAACCCCTTGAGCTGTGAATCACTGGTTACATCAATGAAGGCATGATCGGCACGCATGCGCGCCATGATTTTCTCCGACCACTCGTTGAGCTCAGCCGCTTTCACGCTCTGCATCACGAACTGGAACTGGCTCTTGCTCTGACGTCCGCCCAGTCGCAGGTTCTGTACCGGCGTCATGAAAACATTCAACCCTGGCACCTCGCGCACAGCCTTGCGCAGCTGTCTCAAGACTTCGTCCATCGATTCACGCTCGTTACGCGGCTTGAGTCCGATAAACATATTGCCGACATTGCTGTCACGCGTACGCACGGTGCCGGTCGCCACATTCGGATTGGCGCGAATGATTTCCGATGCCTGTGTCATCAGCTTGACCATGGTCGGATAGGAGGCGTCTTCCGGACCTTCCACCGTCACACTGATCTGACCGATATCTTCAGTCGGAAAGAATCCCTTGGGAATCGTGATGAACAGATATGCCGTCAGTGCGAATGTGGCGGCAGCCAGTAGCAGAATCGTCTTGCGATGCGAGAGTGACCAGTCCAGTCCCCGCGTGTAACCGGTCAGCACACGATCAAATCCACGCTCGAACTGGCGACTGATCCACAGCTCCTTGCGTTCATGCTGCTCGTCTTTTTCCGCTTTCAGATAACGACTGCACATCATCGGTACCAGTGTCAGCGACATGAGTGCCGACACCAGTACGGCCAGCGAAACCACCGCGGCAAACTCATAGAACAGCAAGCCGATCACACCCGGCATGAAGAAAATCGGGATGAACACGGCAACCAGCGAAATCGAAATCGAAATAATCGTGAAACTGACTTCGCGCGATCCCTTGAGTGCAGCCGCCAGCGGCTCCATCCCGTTTTCGATATGCCGCACAATGTTTTCCAGCATCACGATCGCATCATCGACCACCAGCCCGACCGCAATCGTAATACCCAGTAACGAAACATTGTCCAGACTGAAACCGGCCCAGTACATCAATGCCGCACAACCGATAAGCGAGATCGGCAAGGACAGTACCGGAATCAATGTCGCCGTAAAACGCTTCAGAAACAGGAAAATCACCATCACTACCAGCGCAATCGTCAGTGCCAGCGTGAAATGCACATCGTGAATCGCCTCACGGATGGATACCGAACGATCATTCAATACCTGCACATCGATCGATGCCGGCATCTGCTCGCGGAACAAAGGTAATTGCGCTTTCACCGCATCGACGACTGCCACCGTATTGGCATTGGGTTGGCGCTGCACCGCCAGCACGATGGACGGTTTGCCATTGGCCCAGCTCCCGCTTTTGGTCGATTCCACACTGTCGGTCACATCTGCCACATCAGACAAGCGCGTGGTTTGCCCGTTACGACTGGCGATGACAATGTTGGCGAACGCCGCTGCATTCTGCAATTGCTTGTTGGCCTGAATGGTCAAGGTCTGTCGCTCACCGTCCAGCACGCCGACCGGCGAATTAACGTTGGCACCACGAATCGCCTGCGCCAGTTCATCCATGGTCATATTGCGCGCCGCCAGCTCATCCGCCTTCACCCGCACACGCACGGCATAACGACGCTGGCCGAACACCTGTACCTGCGCCACACCGTTAATGGTCGACAGCGAAGGCGAAATCAGGTTTTCGCCGTAGTCATTCAGCTCGGACAATGGCATTGAAGGCGACGTCAGCGCCAGCAGCAGAATTGCCTGATCGGCCGGATTGACTTTGCGATACGCCGGCAGCGCCGTCATCTCGATCGGTAGACTGCGCTGCGCGCGCAACAAGGCTGCCTGCACATCGACAGCCGCTGCGTCGATATCGCGATCCTGCTCAAACTCAAGCGTGATAGACGTGTTGCCGAGCGTGCTGGTCGAACTGATGGTCGACAAACCGGCGATGGTGGAAAACTGCTTTTCAAGCGGCAAGGCGACCGATGACGCCATCACCTCAGGACTGGCACCCGGCAGCACCCCGGTTACATTAATGACAGGTGTGTCATAGCTCGGCAGTGCTGCAATCGGCAGCTTCACATAGGAGAACGCGCCGATCACGACAATCGCGATCGACAACAGCACGGTCATCACCGGCCGGCGTATACAGAGTTCCGAAATATTCACAAACGGATTCCGTAGGCAGGATCAGGTGTTATCTTCAGGCATTGCGCTCGCAGGTGCCGGCTTGGCAGTAGACTCCTTGACCTTGCTGCCCGGACGCAGGTTCTGCGCCCCTTCCACCACGACACGTACGCCCCCCGAGATACCCGTCACAACGGCCTGTCCGTTTTCGATCGCCAGCACGGTCACCTTGACGTCCTTGACGGTCGCATCCTCCTGAATCACATAAACAAACTTGTCCGTCGGTCCCGTCACCACCGCCTGCGCAGGCACCGTGACAGCATCGTCAACCTGACGCGTCACCATGCTGACATTCACAAACCCGCCCGGCCATAGTTTTTGCGCCTTGTTGTCGAAGCGCGCCTTCATGCGAATCGTGCCACTCTGACTATCCGACATATTGTCGATGAAGAACAATTTTCCCTGGATCGGCGGCTGGCCCGGCAATTGCACCGTCACCGGCGCATCCGCATTCGGGTAAGTATTGACGACGTTGAGCAATTCGCGCTCTGGCAGCGCAAACGTGACGGCAATCGGATCAAGTTGGGTAATCGTTACCATCGGATCGCCGGAAGGCTGTGCCAACGTGCCCGGAAACACATTGATAATACCCAGCCGACCGTCGATGCTGGCCTTGATCTGGTTGTCCCCCAACACAATTTCGCTGGACTGGGCCGCGGCCTGGTTCGCCTTGATCGCGTTGCGCAAGGATTCCACGCGCGCGCGCGAGGTATCGACAACCGCTTGCGAGACAAAATTCTGCTGCGCCAGATCCTGATTGCGTTTGAGTGTCAGCTCGGCATCGGCCAGATCGGATTGCGATGCCGCCAGCTCGGCACGTGTGCGCGCCACATTGGACTGATCGTTGCGCTCATCCAGTGTGAACAGAAGCTGCCCTGCCTTGACGAACTGCCCCTCTTTCACGTGTACCGTGCGCACAATGTTTTGTACCTTTGGACGCACTTCCACCAAGGTGATCGATGACACATAGCCGTTCGCCTGTACGGTCAGCGGAATGCTTTTCTTCTCGGCCACGGCAGAATGAATGGTCTGCACATTGTCCGCACGACGCGGGGCATCAGACTTGTGAAAGAACTGAAAATACAAAATCGCGCCAATCGCAAGGACGCCGATGCCAATAAGAATGTGTTTGCTTGTTCGTTGCATGATGCCGAATGAAATGCATTGCAGAAAAAGGACGACCGAAACAAGGTCATCGCTTCTCGAAAACCATGATCAATCCTAGCGGCGAAGCTTAGCATGGTCACGATGATGGACTGCAACACGTGCCGGAAAAATCCGCATGCAACGCGTTTAAAAAGGAGGATACGGAGAAGAAATGATGCGGAAGAAGGAAAAATGCATTCCGCCAGAGAAACAAGCAAAGAAAAACAGATAAGAGGCGAGCCTTGTCTACGGCACTTGCAGTAAATGGCTGTGGCTGCTTCGTTCCCGACCTGACCAGGTTGACCATGCCACAATGCGCAGGGGCCCGCCAGTCGCAATTTTAACAGCAATGCATGCGCTGTGCGACATGCGTGGCATGAAAATCATCCTGTGGCAGAAACCTGCTTGCCATTTTGCGACAAGCCGGTTTGAGCCCGACTTAGATTCCCAGTTCCTGCCAGATTTGATCCACACGCTTCTTGACCGCTTCATCCATCACAATCGGCGTTCCCCATTCGCGACTGGTTTCACCCGGCCACTTGTTCGTCGCATCAATGCCCATCTTGGAACCCAGCCCACTGACTGGCGAAGCAAAATCCAGATAATCGATTGGTGTGTTGTCGACCAGGGTCGTGTCACGTGTCGGATCGACACGGGTGGTAATCGCCCAGATGACTTCCTTCCAGTCGCGAATATTCACGTCCTCGTCAACCACCACGATGAACTTGGTATACATAAACTGGCGCAGGAAGCTCCAGACGCCGAACATCACGCGCTTGGCGTGACCGGCATAGGATTTTTTCATCTGCACCACCGCCATGCGGTAACTGCACCCTTCCGGCGGAAGGTAAAAATCGGTGATTTCCGAAAACTGCTTTTGCAGCAACGGAATGAAAACCTCGTTCAGCGCCACGCCGAGCACAGCCGGCTCATCCGGCGGCTTACCTGTATATGTAGAGTGATAAATCGGATCGCGCCGCATCGTGATGCGATCGATGGTAAAGACGGGGAAAGAATCCTGCTCGTTGTAATAACCGGTGTGATCGCCGTAAGGCCCTTCCACCGCATGCTCATAACCGGAAGGATGCGAGTCGTCCGGATAGATATGTCCTTCCAGCACAATTTCGGCCGAAGCCGGCACCCGCAGTTCACTACCGATCGACTTGACCAGCTCGGTACGGCTGCCACGCAGCAAACCCGCAAACTGGTATTCGGACAGACTATCCGGTACCGGCGTGACGGCACCTAATATAGTAGCGGGATCGGCACCCAGCGCAACCGACACCGGGTACGGCTGGCCGCGATTGACGATGGTGTGTTCACGGAAATCCAGCGCGCCGCCGCGATGGGCCAGCCAACGCATGATGACCTTGTTGCGGCCGATGACCTGCTGGCGATAAATCCCCAGATTCTGGCGCTTCTTGTGTGGCCCCTTGGTGATCACCAGGCCCCATGTAATCAGCGGCGCAATATCGCCCGGCCAGCAGTGCTGAATCGGCAGACGCGACAAATCGACGTCATTACCTTCCCAGACAATCTCCTGACACGGCGCACTGCGCGACTCTTTCGGTGCCATATCCCACAGCGCCTTGACCATCGAAGTCATGCCCAGCACATCCTTGAACCCCTTGGGCGGCTCCGGCTCTTTCAGACTCGCCAGCACGTGACCGATCTTGCGCAGTTCGCTGATATCGTCGGCGCCCATCCCAAGGGCAACGCGCTTGGGCGTGCCAAAAAGATTGCCCAGCACGGGAATCTTTTGACCGGTCGGTTGCTCGAATAGCAGCGCCGGGCCTTGTGCTCGCAAAGTTCGGTCGCATATCTCTGTCATCTCCAAATGCGGCGAAACAGGTACGTTTATGCGTTTAAGTTCGCCCATTTGTTGCAATTGAGAAATGAAGTCGCGCAAGTCGGAATATTTCATGTTTTTTTGCGTTTTTTGACACTAGACCTGACAAATGAATTGAAAAGTCTAAGTGATTGATTTCTATGAGTTTTATAAAAACTCATAAGAAAAATAAGATTTAAAAGTTATAGAAACACGTTTTTATAGTATTGACTTGATATAAACGGGCTCCTACAATTCGCGCAACTCGAAGAGCAGACCCCGTATTTGAACATCAAAACGGATAGAAAAGAAACTCTCTTCTCTTCACCGGGGGATCGGGCCTCCAGCATGTTCTCAAGTTTTGCAAGGCGTTAGACCTTCCCGAACAAGTTGTTTGCACCGGATGGACCGCAAGAGCGACATCCCACAAAGCAGTCAACTCCGACGTTTGTTGTGTGTTACGACGTAACGAAACAAACGATTTCTCTGATTCACGGCATGTTCAGGGTTCTACATCAGGAATTTGGTGGAGCCCTTCACCTGCCGCGTTAATCCTGGAGCCAGAATGTTAGATCGTATGAACAAGGCGATGCGTCAAGTCGCCAACCAATCAGCTCGACAGGTGATCGCGCGCTCGACAACCGTGCGCGCCTCCACCGGCAATATGCTCAGCACGCTTCGCCACGCTGTCATGGTGCTAGGTCTGATGGCAATTGCCATCCTGACCATGATGTTTTTCAAACCGGAAGTCGCTGATAAACTGCAGGCGATTTCCCCATTCAGCGAAGCCGTTGCGTCAAATCCTCCTCAAGACATGCCGCCAATGGCAAATCTGATGGGTGATGCACCAGTAGCAGCCGAATTGGAAGACAACGACAACGTCAAAACGCTGACCGCCGCCAATATCGCACCAAGCCCGTTGATCGGCAGCGAGATGCAGCAAAAGCGTGTGACCGAATGGATCTCCAAGCGTTACCGCGTTGCCAACGATGCTACCAATATGCTGGTTTCCGCGGCTTATCTGACGGCAGCTGAAATCAACCTTGATCCGCTGCTGATTCTGGCGGTGATGGCGATTGAATCGCGCTTCAATCCCTTTGCGGAAAGTCCGGTGGGTGCGCAAGGCCTGATGCAGGTCATGTCCAAGGTGCATCACGACAAATTCGCAGAAATGGGCGGTACGCATGCAGCCCTGAATCCGGTTGCCAACATCCGTGTCGGTTCGCTGATTCTGAAAGAATACGTTGCACGTGGCGGTTCGGTTGAAGCCGGCCTGAAACGCTATGTCGGCGCAGCAGCCATGGCTGACGATGCCGGTTACGGTGCCAAGGTTTTGGGCGAGTATGACCGCCTGAAAGCCGTCGCCAGCGGCAAGCGCATTTCAGTTTATGCCGCGATGGCAAGCCGTGCGACGCCAAAAGCGCAATCCATCCCTGCGTCGGCTCAGTCCCAACAGCAGCCTGACATGGTCAGCACGGGTGGCAACGTCGAAGACATCGGCAAAAAAGAAAAGCTGTCGGAGAATCTGACCTCACTTTGATCTGCCCAGATTGATTTCAAAAAAAGGAGCCTCCGGCTCCTTTTTTGCTTTTAGAACATGCGTCTGTCAACGCGCGAAGAACCCGCGCAGCCGCCTGATGGCTTCCTCCAGATTCTCCATCGACGTCGCGTAGGAAATCCGCAAATAGCGGCGTGGCGCCGCCACGCCAAAGTCCAGCCCCGGCACCATGACTACGCCCGCCTCCTCCAGCATGGCGCGACTCAATTGATCGGCATCATCGCTGAGTGCCGAACAATCCGCATACACGTAAAAAGCGCCATCCGGCATTACAGGCACATGAAAACCCAGCGACTCCAGCGCCGGAACGATGTAGTCCCGACGACGACGCAGCTCCGCCTTACGGTCTTCATAGATAGCACGAGACTCTGGCGTAAAACAGGCCAGTCCGGCGTGCTGCGCAATACTCGAAGCGCAAATGAAAAGGTTTTGCGCCAGCTTTTCGATGGCGGGTCCCAGACTGTCCGGTACGACCAGCCAGCCCAGCCGCCAGCCGGTCATATTGAAGTACTTGGAAAAGCTGTTGATGACAATCACATCCTCCCCCAGGGAAACCGCAGAGAATGGCGTGCCGTCGTAGCGCAGATCATTGTAGATTTCATCAACGATCACAAACCCGTTTCGCTTGCGCACGACGTCAGCAATCGACGCCAGTTCTGTCGGGGCGACAGAGGTTCCTGTCGGATTCGATGGCGAAGCCAGCAACACGCCCCGGGTTTTTGCCGACCAGTGTGCATCGACTTGCTGCGCCGACAACTGGAACCGCTGCGCCGCATCACAGGCGATCATGCGCGCCTGTCCGTCAAAAGCGGCAACGAAATGGCGGTTGCACGGATACGATGGATCCGACATCAACACTTCCGTATTTTTTTCCACCAACGCGGCGCAAGCCAGCAACAATGCAGCCGACGCACCGGCGGTGACAACGATGCGCGAAGGCGCGACCTCGATACCGTAGACATGTCGATAATGTCCGGCAATCGCCTCGCGTAATTCGGGCAGACCAGTTGCCGCCGTATATTGCAGGCGACCATCCTGCATCGCACGGGCGGCGGCATCGATCACTGGTTGCGGCGCCGTAAAATCCGGCTCGCCGATTCCCATATGGATGATGTGACGGCCCTGGCGCTCCAGCGCGGCTGCATGCTTTGCCAGCTCCATCACGTGAAACGGCGCGATATGTTCCAGCCGGGCAGCCAGTTTCAACAAATCTGCGGACACGATGTCGATTCCTTAGTGAAAACGCCATCTGGCGGAGACTCCACGCAGATGGCGATCATGATGATTCTTTAGCGTCGCGGCCATGTTTCTCTGCCGCGCTTGCAACAATTCAAGCCTTGCGACCGGCGTTGATTTCCACTTCGCGGACCGTCGCCGCAAACTTGTCGAGGACGCCATTGACGTACTTGTGTCCGTCGATACCGCCAAACGATTTGGTCAGTTCGACCGCCTCATTGATGACGACCTTGTAAGGGATCTCGATATGATTCTTGAGCTCAAACGCACCGATCAGCAATGCGGCGTGCTCCACCGGCGACAAGGCGGCAATATCACGATCGATCAACGGCGCCAGCCCGGCGCGCAGCTCCGGTGCCTGCTTGACGGTGCCGTACAACAGTACGTCGAAATGCTCGGCATCGGCCTTATCGAAACCATGTGCCTGACGAATGTGAGCTTCGATGGCGCGCACCTCTTCGTTATTCAGCAGCCACTGATACAGACCCTGCAGGGCAAATTCACGCGCGCGATGGCGCGGCGTACGGTTCTTGTTGGGATTGGCGTGTTCTGATTTCTGGTTCATGGCTTGCATCCACACCTTCTATATAGAAGGCGCATGGTGACAGGTAATTAAAGTTGGACGACCAGCGGCAGCTTAGTCATCCTCGTCTTCTTCAGTGGCATCCGCCAAATCTTCGAGTGCGATCGTCAGATTGGCCATTTCGACGGCAACACGGGCAGCATCCGCGCCCTTTTCTTCCATACGTGCCTCTGCCTGCTCATCCGTATCGGTCGTCAGCACGGCATTGGCAACCGGAATACCGAAATCCAGACCAACACGCGTAATCCCCGCACCGGACTCGTTGGAAACCAGTTCGAAATGATAGGTTTCGCCACGGATGACCGCGCCAATCGCTACCAGTGCATCAAACTGCATGGTTTCTGCCATCTTGCGCAATGCCAGCGGAATTTCCAGCGCGCCCGGTACCGTCACCAGCAGAATGTCTTCGTCCTCTACGCCCAGATGCTTCAGTTCAGCCAGACAGGATGCCAGCAGGCCATGACAGACGTCCTGATTAAAGCGCGCCTGAACGATGCCAATGCGCAGGCCTTCGCCAGCCAGATTGATGTCATAAGTACCAACGGTCATGATGCTTCCTTTATGCGCTTAGGCGCCTTACTCGTTTCAACAGTCGAATCGCAAGTCAATAATTCAACATATATTTTTCAATGAATTGAATGAACGCTCAATTTTCCGGCGTTGCCTGATAACCCGTCACTTCCAGATTGAAGCCGGTCATCGACGGCATCTTGCGTGGCTTGGACAGCAGCTTCATACGCCCCACCGACAGATCGCGCAGAATCTGCGCGCCAATGCCGTAGGTACGCAAATCCATGCGCGAGGCGCGCGGCTGCGGATTTTTTTCCGGATTGTTCAATGCATCGAATTCGCTGAACAGTTCGTCAGCCGATTCTTCGCAGTTGAGCAAAACCATCACGCCGCGATCCGACTGCTTGATTGCCTGCATCGCAGACGCCATGTTCCATGAGTGGGTGGTTGCCTTGGTTTCCAGCAGATCAAGCACGGATACCGGCTGATGCACACGCACCAGTGTTTCCTGATCCGGCACGATATCGCCATGAACCAGCGCCAGATGCGCGCCGCCACTCGGTTTATCGCGATACAGCACAGCCTGAAAACTGCCATGTACGGTTTCCATCGTCCGTTCGCCAACGCGATCGACAAAACATTCATGCTGACTGCGGTAATGAATCAGATCGGCAATCGTGCCGATTTTCAAGCCATGTTCCTTGCCGAATTCAATCAGATCCGGCAGACGCGCCATGGTGCCATCGTCTTTCATGATCTCGCAGATCACCGATGCCGGCGTCAGACCAGCCAGCTCGGCCAGATCGCAGCCCGCCTCGGTATGGCCTGCGCGCATCAGCACGCCGCCCTTTTGGGCTTTCAGCGGAAAAATATGACCAGGCTGCACGATATCGGTCGGTTTGGCATCTTTTGCCACGGCAGCCTGCACGGTACGTGCACGATCCGCCGCCGAAATGCCCGTTGTGACACCTTCCGCTGCCTCGATCGAAACAGTAAATGCCGTGCCGTAGGACGTGCCGTTACGCGCCGTCATCATGGTCAGCGCCAACTGATCACAACGTTCTTCGGTCAGTGTCAGACAAATCAGCCCGCGGCCAAACCTGGCCATGAAGTTGATTGCTTCCGGCGTAACATAATCGGCCGCCAGCACCAGATCGCCTTCGTTTTCACGATCTTCTTCATCGACCAGAATCACCATGCGCCCGGCACGGAGTTCTTCGACGATTTCCTGGGTAGTTGAAATGGACATGGGATATTCTCGGAACAGGCCGCTATTTTAAAGGATTTGCGCCCTCACCAGAATGTGAATCTGTCTAAAAGGCGATCCGAGAACATTTGCGTTGTAGAGCGTTCCTGCGTTCAGTACGGTTTCTGCGGCAGGCGAATACGGAAAATATTCCCCCCTTCCGGCGGGCAAATCAGTTGCAATTCGCCACCATGCTGTTCAACAAACCGTCGAGCCAGCGTTAATCCAATACCGGTTCCTACCCGATTTGCACTGCCTCTCCCCCGAAAATACCGCTCAAACACCCGTGCACGCTCTTCTTCAGGAATGCTCGCACCATTGTCACAAACATCAATCTGCCAGTTTCTGTCGTTATCGTTGATCACCCGGAGAACAATACGACTGCCAGACTGACTGTATTTGACCGCGTTATCCACCAGCGTACGCAAAATCAGCCGCAACCCATAAGGGTCAGCCCATACGAGGGCGGCTGGGTCACAATCAATCTCAAAACCATGCTGGTCTGACAAAGATTGCGTTGCTTCCACCGCATCTGCCAATAACGGCCGAATGGCAGTTTCCTGCGGCGTTACTCCCTGAGAGAACAGTTCAAAACGCTCATCATTCAGGTAATCATCGAAGAGCAACGCAAGCCGTTTGGTCGCCTGACTAATCTTTTCCACGCGCGCCTTACTTCGTACGGCATCAGCAGGGGTTTCCCGATTCAGGTTTTGTGCAGTCGCATCAATGACAGCGAGGGGCGTACGGACTTCGTGAGAAACGGTGGCAATAAACTGTCGTTGCTCCTGTTGAATAGCCTGGGCATGTAGCAAAGCAGTTTCCAGACTTCTTTGAGTCTGCAGTAACTCATCCGTACGCGCATGCACCAGCCTTTCCAACTCCTGCCCCGAACGTTGCGTCATGCGCATCACCTCCCGTTGAGCTCGCTCAGCCTGCCGCCGCATTTCGTAATAATGTCGGCTGATCGCATAAAACACGATCAAGAAAAAGAGCAGCGAACTCAGGTACATGGCATTCTCTGCAAACCACGTTGCCGGTAACCACTGATAGCGTACTAACGACGAATACAGGTAACAACCGAGAAGAAGCAGGCCACCGAAAACAAAGGTCCACCGAATTTCGCTGGTACTACGTAAAGCCGGCCGCCACAAAACGATTACCGATGCTGGAACAATTACCACAAAGACGAGTAACCAAAACGCAAACATTGCGTACCGCACGTTACCGGCAATCGAAATAGCACACATCAACGCGCAGAACGCCCAGACGCTTCCAAGAAAATATCTGGTCAACTTCGGACGTTGTCGATGCAATTGTACGAAGACGACGAAAAATTGCACACAGCATCCGATCATCAGCGTGACCGAAAGGCTATAAAATCCATTGAACCATTGCGGATGAGATGGCATCACGTATTGCTGCCACAGTCCCGTAGAAGTCAGTGTCGTGAAAATACAGCTTGCTACATATAAGGAAAAGCAAAGGTAAACACGATCACGCATCGCGCGTTCGAACCATAAGCCAGCCAAAACCAGCAATGCATACAAACCAATATAAACACCAAAAAGCAATTGTTCTTTACCAATTGCTGCAATAAAGGTCGTCGGTTGCCACAGTGTCAAACGCGCGGTTCGCCAGATTCCGCTATCGATGCGCAGATAATAGGTTTGCTGTGTTCCTGCCGGAATGTTCAGTTTGAATACCGGATGTCGGTAGCCAACCGCACGCTCGGAAAAGAATCTGCTGGAACCGTCTTGATACAACATGTGGTTGTCCGGGCCTTCTGGTACATATAAATCAACCTTTTCCAAAACGGCTGGCTGCACCTCGAGCCACCATTCCGTCTGCGCCTCATTGGGATTGGTGACCGAAAACTTGAGCCAGACTGCGGCATCGAGTTTTTCACGTTTGGGGTTTCCGGAAAGCGGGACAAAATCGCGATACACATCTTGCGAGAGCACTTGCTCAAACGTTAAAGCCTTGGCGTCATCGACCAAAGCGTACAGGTGACCTTCCAATTCGTTGCGGGACTGGTCAAGCGACAGTACAGCATTGGCATGTACGGGTAGTACGGTGACAAGCAGGCAGGAAATAAGAAGAAAAAACAAGCGCGAAAAAATAGATGACATCTGACTTGGCGCTTGAAAAAAGAAAATAAAGTCGTTATCTGTAAATGAATAGCCGAGCTTTGCAATACGACTCTGAACTAGAGAGTCAACTTACGTCAATCGTGGCAAGAAAGACAAAACCCTTACCGTGCTCCGTCCTGAAGGGCAATGGTTTCCCACTTTCTCTCAACCAGCGGCGACGTAACCTGCTTACGATCTGATCTAGCCGGCGCTCGTCAAACTGCAACCAGTCCACCCCAAATGCTGCCGCAATCATCTTTCTTGAAACAACTGTTCCAGGATGCGCGGCAATCAACTTAAGCAGGATCAATTCATTTTCGCTGAGCGAACCAGAATACCCACTGGGAGAAATCAATTTTCTCTGGAGAATGCGCAGTTGCCAGTTCGATCCAAGTCGTCGCTCCAATGCAACCAGATGCGCAGACAGTTCATCAAAACTCACTGGCTTAACAAGATAGAAATCCGCGCTTTCGCGCAAGCTGGCAATCTTATTTCGAAGGCCTCCCTGCGCCGTCAGCATCACAATCCCGCATTGTGGCCGAGCCGCACGTAATTTCGCAGCAACCTGAAGTCCATCACCGTCTGGGAGGCCGACATCAATGATCGCGATATCGAATGCATCAATGAGCGGTTCAAATTGGACAACACTACCTGCCTCATGCACATCATATCCCTGACTTACAAGAAAGTCGGCAACCTCCTCCCTTAAGTCAGCTTCATCTTCCAACAGCAAGATGGTCGTCATGCAACTGCTCCTTGCTTTTCCTGCGTGTCATCGCGCCATTGTAGGGTGAGATGAACATGGCATCAATTTGTACACTGTTTTATTGTGCAACCAGCAACGCCATCGTTGAGATCAGCAAATACTTTATCGATCCTCATGTACGAGCACCTCGACCCGACGATTGGGTTGCAGGCAATCGATCAGTGCCTTTCTTGGAGTCACGCCTTCACAAGCAACAATCTGTTCGGTCAGGCCACGTCCTTCTGCCTTGATCGGAATCTGTACACCGCGCTGCTGCAGATAAGCCTTGACCGTACTGGCACGTGATTCGCTGAGCTTCTGGTTGTAGTCATTGTTGCCCAGGCGATCCGTGTGGCCGATCACGGTCAGGCTCTTGACGTGCGCGTAACCATTCCGCAGTTTGTCTGCCATCTCATCGAGCTCTTCGCGCCCCTTGATCAGCAAATCGCCCTGCGTCGATTTATCAAAACGGAACAACGCATCGGCCGACAAGGTCAGTTTGATCGGCGCCGGCGGTGCAGGACGCGCGCACGCTTCCGCCGCCTGCTCGGCCCGGCCGGTCAAATCTTCGGCGATCTGCACATAGGGCTTGGCATGGCGCCAGCCCGCATCGCGGATCTCGTTGCCGGCATGGACCAGCTCCACTTCCGCACAAGCGGTCTGCTGTGTCGCGCACTGAAAGCCGCTGTGCTGCTTGAGCGCGTCATAACGTGCCCACAGATCAGGCCGCAGCTTCTCGGCATCGTTGACCAGCGGCGTTTCCCAGCCGGCATCCTGCTTCTGTTCCAGTGCGGTCAGAATGCGCTGACTTTCTTCGAGTGCCGCTTGCGGGAAACCGCCACGATCATTTCGACTGTATTCGTGAAAAGACACGTCGAGCCAGCATTGCGCCTTCGACAAGTGGTAGTCGGCTACGCGGCGCCCGCCATCGTTGAGTGTCTTGATACGTTGCTGCGTCTCGCGATAGATGCCGTAATCACGATGGATTGCACGATCGGTAATGCGATCCTGCTGCGGTGTCAGCACGGGGTTGTTCGTCGATTGTGCCACCGCCACCGCAGAAACCAGCGACAGACCTGCTGCTGCAATCAGGATCAGACTCCATCCCGTACGCGACGGATAGAGCGAAGGTTTTTTGTTCGGACTCTTTTTCATGTCATCTTCCTTTTGTTCTTTCATCAGCGATCAAGCGTCGGATTGCGAAGCTTGTCGTTACCGGCAAACAGGTTTTCATCAAACTTGAAGCGCACGCGAACGTAGAAACCCTGGTTCGTGTAATCGGAACCGGTCAGATCGCGATCGCGGAAGCCACGCCAGTTGTAACCAGCGGAAACCCACAGGTTGTCCTGCACCTGGTAACCGGCTTCAAAACCAAGCGCATGTTGTGTGGCGTGACCTTGCGGGCTGTAGTGCACCGATGCCAGACCGCTGATATCCCAGCGCTTGGTAATGTCGTAAGTCACACGACCGCCAAGCAGATAAGCACGATAGGCATCGCTACGACCATCGAAATAATCGCGTTGCGATTTGGCCGCGGCACGACCACCGAACCACCAGGGACGCGATGGGTGATACTCGGCATGCAGAGAGACAATGTGCTTGTCGAAGCCTTCGTTATTGCTGCTGTACGGATCGCCCGGGTAGTACGCCGGACCATCGCTGCCATAGGTCGGCAAATAGGTGTTGAGACCGCTTCGATCTCGCTGCGTCCAGTATTCGTAACGCGCCAGTACATTCAGACGATTGGTATCCGTATCGCGATAAGCCACACCAAGCTGCAACTTGTCTTCATGCAGGTTGCCGGCATGACCACGGTTATCCGTCAGCAGCAGGTAGTTACGGCCGAGGAACGTCCAGTCACGATTGATCTTGCGTGCAACGCTGATGATGGACAGCCAGGTATCGTTACCCGCCAGCGCCGGTGCCGCAGAACCTTCGCCCGGCCTGTCCTTCAGACGACGCCACTCCAAACGATTCGACAACAGCCATAAATCATTCGGACGCCATTCGATCGCACCGGTCAGCGCATACGCATCCTGCGCCTGACCACGATAGACGCGCAGATATTCGGCAGACGTCGCAATCTTCACGGTTTCGCTGATATTCCAGCCATTACGCAATCCGCTGGCAGACTGCAATTGCTGACCGCCGACGGAATCACGCAAGCGATATTCAGAGAACACGCGCTGGTTCGGCAGATATTGCGTATCGGCACCGAACACGAATGCGTTGCTGTCATAGATGCCATTGGCAGCCTGCGGCGAGGACAAGCCGCTCATCCATTCATACTTGCCGTACAAGCGGCCCACTTCGCTGAAGCGGTATGCCGCACCCAGCGCAGCACGCTGATAGCTGTCGCCATCGATGCTGTGCTCGTACTCGCCAAACAGATCGATCTTGTCGGTGACACGATAGTTGCTGCGAATGCGCACACCCGTGGAGTTATAAGCCACGCCTGCCAAGCCGTAGTTCGTGCCGTTATAGCCGTAACCGGTTTGCGCATTGAGCATGCTCGATCCATAACCAAACCCGACGCTCGGCGATGGATTGACGACCAGCCCGGAGCCGGCACTGATCAGGGCATTGGCATACTGGCCTGGTTTTTCATCCGTATGCGTCAGTGCGACATCGACATTCAGTCGATCGGTCACATCATGCGAGGCACCCAATGCCAACGCGTCACGCGAGGCTCCTGCCGTTTGATGCGCGCTATGTGTTGCCTCCGCATACACAGCCCACTGATCGCCGAGACGTTTGGTGACGCGTAACGCCCCCTCCTCACGCCCCTGCGCCAGCGATGCCGATGGATTGTTGAAGTAAGGGTCACTGCGGCCATAGAAGAAGCGGGCCTGCACGGTGTCGTCGTTGTGCAATGCCTCGACGCGCCATGCGGTACCGTTGATTTCGTCCAACGCGCCTGCTGCCGGTGCCGGACCGAACTGCGGTTGCAGGCTGTACGGATTGCCTTGCAGTGACGTGCCCAGCCCGTTACCCAACACGCTTTGACTGCGCGCGACTTCTGCCACGATCGTGGTCTTGTCCGTCGGGTTGAAACTGACATTGGCGCTGGTCAGGGTGTACGGTGCATACGGATTCTTGTCCTTGACATAACTACCGCCCACTTCACTACGCTCGCCGAGTCTGACCTGGCCGTCCATGCCGTAGACCCAGAATTTCTCGCCATCGGACTCGACTTCGTAGGTGACACGCAGCGATTTCGGATTGCCATTGGAATCAACGGATGGCAGAGGCTGGTTCAACAGGATGCGACCCGAAAATGGTTCGAAGCTGTAATCGCCACCGCGCTGCAAGGTCTCGACAGAAAGAATGACCGCAGGCTGATAACGGTCGCGCGTGATGATCTCGACCTTTTCCGTACCGGCCACCGCATTACGCTTGGAAACTGCAAACGGTCCCGAGATCCCCTGACCCGCAAATTCTTCGACCAGTTGCAGCAGACTATCCTTGGTCACAAAGCCATTGAGCAGCACACCATTTTCATCGTAATGGCCGCGCATGCCGTTCATCGTGCGGCTGTAGTTACCCAGATCACGCTTGCGCACCGAGGCCACATTGCCGCCGCCCGTTACCTGGCTGAAACCGGTGCCGGTATTGAAGTCACCAAACAGCAGATACGAACGATCCTTGTCGATACGCACATACAGTTTGGAAGTCGATTGCGCCTCGAAACCACGTATCGACGAATCGCCATAGACCGCGTAGTAATCATCCGGACGAATCGAACGGAACAGACGGTCGTACACAGCCTTGTCCGAGTCATAAGCCATGGTCAGCAAGGCATCGCCCTTGATCTTGCCCTTGAGGAAGAAGGCAGTACGCATGGCGCTGTAACGACGACCACCGTTACTGCTGCTGGAAAAGCTGCGGATCTCGCGTTCAAAACCATCGTCGCGACGCGCATCGGTCAGTTGCAATGGCGATTTGCTATCGAACTTGATGATGCCTTCCACCAGACCGACTGCCAGCATCTCGCGCAGCTCCGGGACGAAGCTGATCACGCCTTGTGCCTGTGCGCGTCCCGCAGTCATGCGCACTGTCACGTCCTGCGGCTGGAACGGTGCCAGCAGTAATACGTCAGCCTGACCATCCACAACCTTGACTTGCGTGCCACGCGAGATCCGGTCCGCATCTCCACTGCCGGGGCCGGTTTCATCGGTTGGTGCGCCAGAAATCAGGAATCGACCTGCCGTCGCCTCCATCGTTACAAACGCTGTCCCCTTCACCGGCTGCCCATTGAAATCGAGTAACTGGATCGACAATCTTGCCGGCGTTTGCCCGTCAGCAGGCAGGCTGTTCTGTGCAACCGTGACACGAATCAGACCGACCTTCGCATTCTCGGCATAGTTGCTGTCACCGATCTGCGCATTCAGCACGCGCGATCCAGTCGGCGGCAAGTTGCTGTTGTTTGCGTTGAGCGGTTGCAAATCGAGGCCGTTGCCATGTACGCCCAGACTGTTTTCAAATGCGACAGGTTGCGTATCGAAGCTGGTGCGTCCTTCGTTCAGCACACCTTGTGCCCATACCGGCATCGTACCGGCGACGGCGAGTGCGACCGCGGTCTGACGCATGACCCGTACACCATTTGCCGATGAACGACGTGCGCGATCACCTGCAGTTGCATGAAATACTGAATGCATGACAAGACTCTTGAAGGTGGAAGACTTAGCGTGCATCGCGGCCTCCCTGATTGATTTCCAGCTGACGGACAGGAGTGTCGCGTTCGCTCAGCGTTTCACGCGGTACCGCTTTTTCGACGGACTCGCGATCATGCATACGCGGCTTGACGATCGTCTTATTGGCACTGTCCGTTCCCTGCTGCGGGTAATTCGGCGCCCTGCCTTCGAAGGTAAAGCCGACACCGCGCTTTTTCTCGACATGCGGTGCGGATACCTCGCCCTGCGTGCGGCGCGCCTTCACCTGCTCCAGCACCGTGTTGGAACACGACCCTTCAATGAAGTCCGCGCGTTGCATTTCGCCATTCTTCAGATCGAGGAACAGGCTGTTGGCGTCGCCCACATTGCGGTTGCTGCTGCTGACCAGACGGCTGCCGCGTGGCAACGTGGTCTGATCGACTTTCAGCACATGTGTCTGTGGCGAGAAGCCGCAATAGCTGTACTTGCCTTCGCTATCGCTGATCAGGAACAAGCCATTCTGCGCATACAGGCGTACACCCGGAATGCCAAGTTCTTCGTGATCCTTGATCTGATTGCCGTTGCAATCGACATAGACCATGCCGACGATGCAGGCATCATTCGTGAACACGCCACCCGTGACCTTGACGCGATAGCGCGCTTCGTTCGAACACTTGGTATTCGGATTGAGCGGACATTCGGCACTGGCACGATTGACACCATCGCCCTGCATCGAGCCCACACCCACCCTGACACGATAGGTAATGATGACCTTGGCACCCGGCGGAATCAGATCCAACGCATAGGTAATCACCGGCCCCGGTGCACCCTGCATGCTCAGCAGCGTCGCACCCGTAACGCGCGAGGTGTTTTCGATCAAACGGAAGCCTTGCGGCAGACGATCGACGATGCGCGGCTGTACCACGTTGGCTTGCGAGAGATTGTTAATCTCGAGCGTGTACGTCACCATGTCGCCCAGTTCCGCATCACGCTTGTTGGCGGTCTTGGTAATCGACAACAGGCCTGCACCTTCCACGTTCGCCGGCACGTTGGCGCAACGTCTCTCTGTACAACCACTGCCTGGTGTCGGCGGTCCACCATCCGTATCGCCACCGCCGCCGACCGACGCATAGTTGGTCGAGACACCTGTCGGCGTATCCACGCTGACCGTCACAGGCACCGTGATCGCAGCCGTGCCGTTCGTTGCTGGCAGTGGCGCAGTCGGATTGAAGTCAAAGTTCACGATCACACCGCTGACGATGTCACCCGTGCGTACGACGTTGGAGACGGTGCCTTGGTCGCTACGCAACGGCCTCGCCGGATCGATGTCCAACCCCGGAGGCAAGTGCTCGATCAAGCTCAGCGTACCAATGGTCGCCGCCTCACCACTGTTGGTGATAGTGAGCGTGTATTCAGCATCGGCGCTGCCAAGAACCAGTGTAGCTGGGCCAGTCTTAGCCAGCGACAACAGCGGTGGGCCATAAACCCTGACCTGGTCCTGAGCGCAATGCTGATCGGTGCAGCCGGGACCAGGCGTACTTGGCGGTACATAGGGATCGCCGCCGCCCGTTACCGTTGCGTAGTTGATCACTGCACTGCCCTGAGCCAACGCAGCCACATCCACGTGTACCAGCACCACAACTGTGCCGTTGGTGATAGGAATCGGCGTCGTCGGCAAGAAATCAAAGCGCACCGTCTGGCCGCTGACCACCACATTGCTGACCGCCCCCATCGTACTGGTGATTGGATTGGTCGCAATCAGGCTCATACCCGGCGGCAGCGTATCGGCCAGTCGCAACACCCCAAAAGTCGGTGAATCACCCCTGTTCGTTATGGTCAGTTCATAGGTCGCCTGCTGGCCGACAATCACGTCACCGATATGACGTTTGGCCAAGGCGAGTTCAACACGGGTGCCGTTGGTCACAGCAAAGTTGGTCTGGGTTACATGACGCCCAGAAGTCAGAATGATGGTATTGACCACTTCAGCGCCGGAACGAGTACCACGCGTGGCGCTGGTTTCGTCAATTCCAGGAAAAGCGCCGTTCGGCTCGTTGATGACCGGATCGCCAGGACGCGATGGATTCGTCTTGGTGACGGTATAACCGCCCGGCCCGCTCGGACGAAGATTATCGAAATGGTAGCTGCCGTCCGTTTGCGTGGTAACCGTTACATTGACTGGGTTACCCAGATCATCGTTGCCTGTCAGTGTCACAGTGACACCCGAGAATGGCCAATCCGTACCGGGTTGGTAATTGGAACCTGCCGTACCTTTTTCGGTATAGACAAACCCGCTGATGCTGGCAGGCAGTACCTCGCCGAAATTGTTGTTGACCGATTGTGCGGTGCTGTCGCTGATCAGAATGTTGCTGATCGTGCTGGGTACGGAGCCACTGATTTCGTTCGGTACGGTCGTTGCCGTTCCCGGCGTACCACCATCGTTGACGCCCGCTGCGCTGCCCGTCTTGTCAACCGAACCGGATGTAGTTCTGCCACGCAGCGTTTCGACACCGCCAACCACTGGCTGTGCCGTCTGCTGGATCACCGTGTAACGCCCCGGCTTTTCTAACGGGAAGTTGTAGAAACCGCTGCCGTCTGTGACAGTCGTAAAGGAAACCGGCACGTCATCGCCTT
The DNA here is from genome assembly GCF_014635705.1 of Oxalicibacterium faecigallinarum. Lineage (GTDB taxonomy): Bacteria > Pseudomonadota > Gammaproteobacteria > Burkholderiales > Burkholderiaceae_D > Oxalicibacterium > Oxalicibacterium faecigallinarum. The sequence goes on from NZ_BMDI01000001.1 coordinate 1,274,525, forward strand.
GACAGATTGCAGGCTGAGCCGTACCGACCGACGGCGTATCAATCACATTATCAGGGCCGGCGGAACAGCCGATCAGCGTGACGGTTACGCCAGGTATCGGGGTTTCACCGCCCTCAAAAAGACCATTGTTATTGCTATCCAAATAAACGTGACCCGATACCTTCAAATTGGTCGACGTAGATGTCGTCAGTTCCGGGAAGTCGAATTGCACGCCGTTGCCACCACCATTGATGACGATACCGCTGATCACGCTGGAGTTTGCATCCGGGTTGTTGGCCGTACCTTTGCTGACCACACCCGTGCTGTCCACGCTACGTACGGAACGAATCGTGTTTGGCTGGGGTACGCCATTACCGAATCCCGATGGCTGAGTCTGCGTGATGGTGTAGCCAGTTGCATCGGAGGGTGGCAGATTGTCAAACAGGTAGTCACCTCGGACCGAACCGGTGCCGGCAGCGACATTACTAGTCGTTACGGTACGACTGACCGAGTTGCCGTATTTGTCGACACCCGTCAGTGTCAGTGTTACACCACCGATACCTTGGTCGGCTGACGCGATCTCGCCATCTTGGTCACCGTTGTTGTTCAAATCGACAAAGACGCGACCACCGATGCGTGTGTTGTGCACCTGCACCGTGGTGGACTGCTGATTGTTGTTCGGGTTGTCGTCCACCGAGACTTCTTCACCATTGCTGTCCAGGCCAGGATAGATGCGCGCAAGATTGGTGCGATCCGCCAGGTAGGGAGTAGCAGCAGAACCATCGTACAGGCCTGACTTGGCACGCGCATACAACTTCAGCGTGATGGTGTTGCCCGCACCCGCTGGAAAAAAGCCGCTGATATCACAGGTTATCGCTTGCTGCTGAGCCAGTGTCGTCACAGCGGCAACACCATTGGAGACGAAGCAGACGTTCTCCGTACCATTGCTCGGCACACTGCCGGACACGGCCAACGCACCACCTGCAGCCGTCACCGTTGCAGCGCTGCCGCCATTGACTGCCACACGCGGTGCGTAGGCACCACTGCTAATCCATTCAAAGCCGGTCGGCAGGGTATCCACCAGACGCATCTTCGTGGTGGACGAATTACCATTGTTACGCAGCACGATGTCGTACTCGACCGGCTGCGCGATATCCACGGGCGACGGTGTCACAGCCGTCTTGCTGACCACTTCCAGGTCCGCCCTCGGGAATACGACATTGTTGACCGCAGCCAGATTGTTACCGGCGATGCTGGCATCGTCCGAGCACTTGCCCGAGCTTTCGTAGACGTTGGTCTCGTCGGCGCACACATACACACGGTTGCCGAACGCAACCGGACCGCTGGCAGTACCGGTCATTTCCATCGCGATCTCGAAGTTGACTTCCTGGCCAGCATCCAAATGGTCGATGCTGCAGACCACGTTGGCATCGGGAGCACTCTGGTTGCAGGACACGGTCTTGGGCACAAGCGTGTAACCGGCGCTGGCTGGCACGCCATTGATGTTTGCCGGCATGCCGGTAACCATTGCAACATCGAAGCCGGGTGCCACTGCCAGGATGTCATTCATGACAATGTTTTCAGCACGTGACGGACCGAAGTTGCGCACGCTAAAGCGGTAGCGAAGCTGATCGCCGATCAGGAATCGCGTCTGCCCGTTCGGATAGACCGGGACCTTGCCCTGTTGCAGGTCGATCGAGGGCACCTTGACGTTAAAGGTAGCGGTCTTCTGGTTGTTGGAGGTGGCAGCCGCGTCATTACAGCTTGCCGATACCGAATTATTGGTCGAGGTCTCGGTCTTGAATTCACACATGCCGCCGCCCAGCGTCACGTACGCCGTATTCGTCACACTGGAGTACAGCGTACTGTCGGCGGCTCCGCTGATTCCCGTCGGCTTCTTGATCCGCGCGCGGATGGTGATGGTCTGCGTGTTGTAGCGATTGATGGTGACGCTGTTGGTACAAGAGATCGCTCCGGTTGCCAAATTACTTGCAGAGCAGTTCATCTGCCCGGCATTGGCAGGCGTGACATCAATCACTTCATATGCCGGCGTAGAGAGGGTCGGCGTGCCAGTAAAGAGTGTGTCGGTGATAGTGAAGTTGCCGGCTGCAACATTGTCTTCACCCAGATTCTGCGCGGTGATCGCGAACTGCACGATCTGGCCAACCAATGGTGTAGCCGGCGTCACCGTCTTGGTAGTCAATGCAACATCAGTACGTGGTGTCACTACCACCGCTGCCTGATCCTGCAACTGCCCACCTACCGCCGCGGTCAGAATGGCATTGGGGGATGTCAACGTTGCGGTATTAGTCAATGTGCCCGAGGTCAGCGGCCGCTGCACCGGCACCAGAACGGTAATCGTCGAACCAGCTGGGACGTCCGTAAAGCTACAAGTCAGCGCATTGTTGCCGCTTGTGATGTTCGGGCAAGTGCCCCAAGTACTCGGCGTGGTGGTAACGGTGATTGCCGGTGTACTGAAATCCGGTGCCGGAGACCCAGTGCTAGTGACATTCATGATGCCCGGAAGCGTGTCGGTCAATCTCAGCGTCGGGATCGTATCCTGGTTCGGATTCTGTCCGGCGCCAGCGCCCCTGGCAGGGGTCGTGATCGTCATGCGCCAGTACAATGTGTTGCCGTCCGCAACAAGAGTGGGCGCAGACGCAACCGGGTCATAGAAAGTCGCATTGTCGACCGACGACTCCTTGCTCATGCTGACCTGGGCGTTGCCGGAAACGACCGGCGTCGCCACCAGACCGCTGCCAGCGTCCGCACAGTCATTACCGGTGCGGCCACCATCAGGCGGTTGCGGACCATCAGCCTCGCCAATTCCAAGACCTGCCAATGCCTGTGAACCGGTACAAGCACGATCAGTCAACGTGACGGGTTCAGCGACGTTGGCGATAACGGAGGTGAAGCTCACTGCCACCGTCGCGTTCGGCGCCAGCGTACCTGGCCCCGGATTCGAGCAGGCAATACGGGTCGTCTTGGTGGCATCGCCTACAAATCCAGGTGGCGTGACGCCAGTAGAGACGTCACAGGTCCAGCCAGCAGTGATCGAAGCTGCCGACAGGGTCACCAAGCCGCCGTCAACTTCTTCCGGACGCGCATAGTCGACGATGCGTAGCGGATGCAATGCATCGTAGGTCGCGGCACTCGGGCTGGCGGGATCGTTGCGAATGGTGAGCGTGGTGGTGACGGCAGTACCCGGCGCCTGTGGGCCGTTCACGTTCTTGCTCTTCGCGGCCCTTAAGTCGGCATATGGATTGACGATCTGGTACGGCAACAGCCTGCTGTTGTTGCTGGTATTGGCATCGCCTCGTCCCGGTGGCGGCGTGACCACTACCGGGAAACTGCCATCCGTCGGTGTTGCCGGCAGCGTCAGTGGCAGGTTGAAACTCTGTTCTCCATTGACCGTCAAAGCGCCGACATTGCAACTAACCAGCGTACCGCTGTAACTGGTACTGCCGACGGTCACCGCACCCGGCGCAGCGGTGCAGCCTGAGGGCAACATACCGAGCGTGAAACCAGCTGGCACGACCGTCTGCACCAGGCCTCCGGCCGGATTGGCAAGCGGTCCGTTGTTTCTGTGGGTCAGGACCAACGTTTGCGTGGTGTTGACGATCTGCGCGGAAGGCGGAAAGTTGCCGAACGCTTCTGTATCCGTTCCAGGATCCACCGTGTAGTTGACAGTGGCTGTGTTGTTGGCCGGATCGGAATCGAAATAACCGACGCTACCGGATGCAATCGAAGCCGTATTGGTAAACGATCCATTGTTGCCCGCGGTGCCGGTCAGCGTTATCGTGCTGGCATTCAGCTCTGCACGCGTAAAAGGACCGTTGTAAGTGCACGTCAGCGTGCGCATGGAATTGGCGTTGACGGTGGTGTTGCAAGTCGGTGTTCTGCCAGCAAACGCCACATTGGACAAATTGAAGTCTGTCGCTGTACCAGGAAGGCTGTCGGTGACCACAATAGAGCCCTCAGGCGGGACGTCGTCGCCATTCGTGATCTGCGGCGTCAGCGTAAATACCACGGTGCCGCCAGCTACGGGGCTGCCTACCGGCGAGGACTTGGCTTTGCCGACGATCATGTCACCGGTGCTGCGCACCGTGCCGGAGAACGCGGCAGACTGTCCCGACGTGCCGGTCGCGGTCAGGTTGAAGCCGCCCAGCACAGCACCCTGCACCGGAAAGGTAACGGTACCGGTAGCACCCGTGCTCCCATCGGGCACGTCGCAAACCATATTCGGCGCGGTATATACGCAGCCGACCGGCGGCGCCGGCGGATTGACCGCCAGTTGCGGTGGAATCACGACCGTGATCTTGTCGCCCGTTGCAGTTGCCGTTCTTTCCCACGCAACGACGACATCGACGATTTCACCGCGTCCCACGTCGGGTGCTGCCGTTACCTGATTCGCCACCACCTGCGCCTGCACAGAAGATGCGGTTACGATTGCGAGTAGAAGTGCCGCCGTCGAACAGACATGTTGACGACGAAACAGGAAATGATGGCGCAGTGCATGCAGCCTGCGGGAGAAAGAGATCACGTTCATACGGTCTGTCCAGCCCAAAGTAATTGCCTAAAATTTATGCACCTCATTGCCTCAAAACAATGAGAATGAATCGGCGAGAAGATATGCGATGCCTGCTGAATCACGAAGTCAACGTTTGTCAGCAAATGAAAATATTTGCTAACAACGAGTCAGCATTGACACCTGACGTCACTGCTTAACAATTAGGCAGTGCGTTTTATTTCAGAGAAATTTTTCAGGCGAGATTCTGAGAGAAAAGCTCGGAGCGTTTCTGACAAGTTCTGACAAGGTGGTGATGTCAAATTGGAATGAAAGAGGAGAAAAACGTAGATTCATTTTTCTCAAGAAAACGCGGAAACCTGCATCAAATATGGCGATCAGGCACGGCAAGGTTATCCAGCACAATCTTATTTGGCGCTCTAAATCTCAAACCGAGCGGCGCAAACAATTGTTAACTGATAAAAATGAGCAAAAAACTCAGGCCGACTGTATTGAAAAAACAGAAGAAAAGAATGGCGAAAATGCGATGTGCTCGAATGAGAGAATGACTACGTACACGCCCTTAGAGCAAGGGCGCTTGAAGAAAAACTGATTACCAGCGTTTTTCAATGCCGGCAAATATGGCTTTCACTTGGCCCGGACGAAACACCGCTGATGACGTACCGGCGACACGTGCATCGACCATATGGTCTGCAGTCACGGCGTAGTGTTTGTCGCCCAGGTTACGTGCATCGATGAAGAAGCGATAACCGCCACGCGCGACATAGCCAGTTTGCAGATGCAAAACGCCATAACCGGGTGCCTTCAGCGAATTAGCCTGATCTGCATACCAGCTCGAACCAAGTTCGATGCGTGGTCCAATGTAGAAGCCGTTTGTATGGCGGTAGGTGAAACCAGCTTGCAGAACGTGATCCGGAATACCGGGCAACCTGTTATTGCCATAGTTGGGATGCCCATCGAATCGAAAATGATTCCATGTATAAGCAAAATTCCAATCCATGCTGGCGGAAAGTAAAGGCAAGCTCTTCGTACCATGCAAACCGAGTTCGAGACCGCTGTGTTCCGTATCCGACGACGAATTGACATTAATCGTCGGTAGCGTCGGCGCCAGTGTATTTGCAATGGCTAGCAACTCGTTATTGACGCGACTGCGGTAAACGGCTATATCCCAACCGAACTGACGATCACCACCTCTTACGCCAATCTCAAAGGTTGTTGCACGCTGTTGTTCAAGGGTAGCCGTTCTTACCGAAGGTGGAAATCCAGCGACGGGATAGCCATTGAAGAAAGCAAGGCTGGCAGGCGCTTCGTGACTGCGCGTGAGATTGGCATATACCTGCGCCTCCATTCCCAAATCATAGATGGCACCAATCGATGGGTTAAGGCTCGTATATGTTCGCGATGCAGAGCCATCCGGATATTGCGTAATGATGGGGCGAAGCGTGGCGGCCAGGCTGTTATCTGTCGAACGTCTCGCTTGCGCAAATTGCGCTCCGCCGATGAAAGATAAACGATCGTTCAGTTGATACGTATTTTGCGCAAAGACTTCAATGTTGCTGCGACGGTCGCGGATAGTTCCTGGTCCACCTGCGGTCACCCCCGGCATCGCCGGAACGACCAGACTGTTGTCACCATCGCCACGCCCTGCATTCACGCCCCACACGAATCGATTGGCATGCCCATTTAACAAACGATTGATTTCATGGCGCAAAGAGAGGCCGTAATCCGTTGCGTCGTATCGAGCACGTGCTACTTGCGTGGGTGAATCGAACTTAGTCCCGGTATGGAAAACACCGGCAGTCAATCGATCTTCACCGATATCCCATTCTTGCTGATAAGCGAGATGCCAACGAGGAGAAGTATGAATATAGGCACCGGCAGCCCGATTTTGTGGATGCGCCATCCATGGTGTGTTTCGAATCTGTTCCAGAGTAAGCGTGCCCGGCAATTGCCCTGTGTAACGCTCCTCCGTGATGTGCAGTCGACCTCGCGAGGTCGCACTGAAGGCATAACCGATATTGGCGTAGAGGCGGGATGAACGCTCCGCTGCATTCTCCCTGAAACTATCCGTCTCGTAATGCGATGCAGAGACATAGACATCCAATCCACTTTCGAATACTTTGCCACCTTTCAGTTGAATACGACGAAAACCATCCGAACCGGCTTCCATACGAGCAGTTGCACCAGGATCGTTATAAGCTGTTGGCGAAATCAGATTGAGCGCACCGCCCAGCGTGGATGCCCCGTATTGCAAGGAACTTGCTCCGCGATACACATCAATACGATGCGCCGACATGATGTCCGCATAAATTGCTTCGTTCATGTCATCAAGACGACCAAGGGGCAAGCCGTCCCGCAACAAACGTATGCCACGGATACCAGTACTGGCAATGCCTGAACCGCGCATGGAAACGCGTGCAGCCTCTTGTCCCGACGGCCGTTGGACATACACGCCTGGCAAACTGGCTAACGCATCAGCCAATCCGATCGCTGCGTGCTCCTTCACATCTTCAGTAAAACGTATCGAAACATTGCCTAGAATGCTACGCGCATATTCACGTGCTGCCGCACGTTCTGCGGTTTCACCCTTCACGTCAATTGGCGACAAAGTCTGCGTTGCAGTAGGAGTTTGAGCAACGACGGGCAAAGCAGTCAGGGAGAGAAGGCTAGCCAGAAAAAGACGAGCATCGAAGGGAAGAAAGCACTGTGACATAAAACGAGTTTTCAGTGAAATGTGCTAAAAAGCAGCGAAGCCCGAATTGTGCGTGAGTGAATAGTTGCTGACAACCAACCTTCAACCTGATTACAACAAAAAAGCCGATGCACTGCACCGGCTTTATCTGCGTGGCAAGAGAACTTGCCGAATGTTCAAGAAGTGTGGTGTGCCGCCTGGTAACTGAGAATCCGCTCGCAATAGCGCGCAATCAAATCCACTTCCAGATTGACCTTGCTACCCGGCTTCAAATGTTTGAGTGTCGTGACCTGCACGGTATGCGGAATCAGATTGACCGAAAACTCGCAAGTCGTCGGCGTATCAACCACGGCATTCACGGTCAAGGACACACCATTGATCACGATCGATCCTTTGAATGCCAGATAGCGCGCAAGATCCTTGGGCGCAGCTACTGTCAGCAACCAGGATTCGCCGACCGGCTCGAATCGTACAACCTCACCCAGCCCATCCACGTGCCCTGAAACAAGATGGCCACCGAGACGTTCCGACAAGGTCACGGCTTTTTCCAGGTTGACCTCACCAATCTGATCAAGACCGGCCGTGCAATTCAAACTCTCGCGCGAGACATCAACCTTGAAACTGCTGTCCGTCTTCTCGATCACCGTCATGCAGGCACCGTTGACTGTGATTGAGTCACCCAATGCAACATCAGCCAGCGGCAAGCCGCCAGCATCGATCGCCAAGCGATGCCCTGCCTGCTGATCACCAAGGGGAGAAATGGAAGTAATTTTGCCAACGGCTGCAACAATTCCGGTAAACATGATGAGGAAGAAAAGAGTTAGCTGAAACGAGCAAGGATACGCAAATCTGCGCCAATGCGCTTGATGTCATGGAATGACAGTTGGTGACGTTGCTCCAGATCTTCAAGAGGTGGCAAATCGAACATGCCCTGGGCATCACCAAGTAACGATGGCGCCAGATAGACCAGCAGCTCATCAACGCAACCTTCACGGATCAGCGAACCGTTGAGCTTGAAGCCAGCCTCCACATGCAATTCGTTGATCTGGCGGCGGCCAAGCTCCTCCATCAGTGCTGGCAGCGCCACCTTGCCTTGCGCGTTTGCCAGCACGATCACTTCGTTCCCTGAATCGCGCAGGACTGCCTCTTTCTCTGGATTGGCCTGCGCCGCCACGATCAGCGTGCCACCGCCTTCGAGTACACGCGCATGCGGACTGATCTGCAACCGACTATCGATGACGATACGCAACGGCTGGCGTGGCGTATCAATGGCACGCACCGTCAGTTGTGGATCGTCTTCCATCACGGTACCGATACCGGTCAGGATTGCACACGCGCGTGCACGCCACGCATGGCCATCGGCACGTGCCTCATCGCCTGTAATCCATTGACTAATGCCATTGTGCAGCGCCGTCTTGCCATCCAGCGTGGCAGCAGCCTTCATGCGGACCCACGGCCTGCCATGCTGCATGCGCTGGAGAAAACCGATGTTCATTTCTCGCGCTTCTTCTTCCAGCACACCTCGCGCAACCTGAATACCAGCAGCTTCCAGTCGCGCCATTCCTTGTCCTGCCACCAGCGGGTTGGGATCACCAATCGCAGCAACCACGCGCCCCACCCGCGCCTTGATCAATGCGTCGGCACAAGGTGGCGTACGGCCATGATGACTGCAGGGTTCGAGCGTCACATAAACCGTTGCACCTTCAACCTCAAAACCCTTGTCCGCAGCATCGTTCAATGCCTGCACTTCGGCATGTGCATGGCCGACAGGTTGGGTATGCCCCATGCCGATGATGCGATTATCTTTGACGATGACGCAGCCAACACGAGGATTCGGTGCCGTCGTGTACATTCCTTTGGCTGCCATTTCCAGTGCCAGACGCATGCCTTGCTGGTCGCTATGTATTTCCAAAATTGTTGTCACTCAAGAATAAAAGGTCAGCAGGAGGAAACATCCGTTACCGGATTACAGACACGTGGCCGCCCCAGAAAATTGATGATCACTTTACGCGACTGCGTTCCATACTCAAGTAGCCAGCTTCCTGACTGTGCAGTCTGATTGCTGGCATTGGTGCGGGAACGTCCACTGCCGTTGAATGCGAGATATTGTACTTTTGAATCGGTGAAGCGCGCGGTGATCTGCAGATTCTGATGGACGGCCGCATGGCGATAAATCACGGTTTCCCCCTCATCCGGACGCTGATTATTATTCTCGTCGACAAAAACGATCCAGCCGGCGTTCCACGATTTGCCATCGCCGTCCGGGACCAGATCAACACGCGTACCACGGTGAATCGCTTCCGAACGTGCCAGATTGCTTGCCATGAACAAGGCGTTCGCCGCCGTTGTCAGCCGTGAATTGGCAACCAGTTGATGGAACGATGGTGCAGCAACGACCAGCAAGACACTCAGAACGGACAAGACGATCATCATTTCGATCACGGAGAAGCCATGAGGGTTTCTCACGTCAAACTGATCGCAGTTCACCAGCAAGACTCCATCGCCGCACGTCGACTGCCCTCGCTGGTCAGGATCAGATTATCACAACGGGGATCACGGTAACGGCGGTCTACCTTTTCCGTTCCCGGTCTGGCAACCAGTTGAACACAATCGCGAATCGAACGGCCATCGCATGCCTGCGCATGAATCTCGTAAGCGCTGGAAGCCGGCGTGTTACCGGAAAACCATTTAAATCTGGACAACGTATCGGCAGGCGACTCCGCATTGAAAGCGATATAGCTTGCATGCAAAGTGTAATGGCGTTCCTGCTGTTGCATACCCTGCATCAGCGCAGCCTTGCCTTCTGCACGCTTGGTTTTCAATACAGACTCGGTGTAGGCAGGAAAGGCAACCATCGCGAGAATGCCGACAATGATAACGGCCACCATCAATTCCAGTAGTGTAAACCCCCACTGCTGTACAGGATAGAAACGGCGACGTCTTTGTCTTTTCATTGTCATGGTTGCCCTGATCCTGAGTGTTGCAAGTCACCCCAGTTGACCAGCTCGCGCCAGCTCAAACGTCCAAAGGTCGGTGCCACGTTACCTGGCAATTCCAGCTCAAGCACGGGCTGGTCGCCCGTCAAGATCTGAACACGACTTTTGACGCTTTGTCGCCCCGGGATATCGGATGTACTTGTTTTGTGATAACCGGCAGACCGCAACAGAATGCTGCCTGACATGCCGCCTGAAAGCGATGCGTTAGAAGGCCGAACATCCGCGGCTAATCCACTGAATGTATTCAACACATAAAGCGTAGCGATCGGCGCATCACATTGCTTCGGTGCGGGCGTCATAGAATGGAAAACAAGATCGGCACCACTGAGTATCGATGCAGAGAGGACACGTTCTCCGGTCGTTGCGGACTGAGGAAAATCAAAATACCAGCCTCTTTTCCCACTCCCCGACGTCCCGTAAACGAATCCGTCTCCCTCAAGCGCAAAGCTGTTACCTGCGTTTTTCTTGATGAGCTTGCGCGGAACAAGCGCGTCACGTTGCACCGTAGACGCGCCCGCACGATCAAGCACGGCATAAAACGATTGTGTGGAAAAACTGGCTAGATCCAGATCCTGCCGGGACAGATAACGCCCCGTGCCAAACAGCACAATCATGCCGCCTCCCGGTGCGAAGGCAATCGCCGGCTTTTGCATAATCGGCTGACGCTGCCCTAACGCATCCTGCGCCACAAGCAGCAAATCAGGGGTCTCGCCCTTCGCCTTGCCCCAGGGAAGGCCGGCAGAAAAATCGAATCGCCAGAGATTGCCTTGCAGGTCACCTGCGTATGCATACTCCACTGCCCCATCTGCACCTGCAACACTCGTCAGTTCAAGCATGCCGTTGGCACGTGATTGTTCCCCGGCAGGTGTCACGAACTTGAAATAATTGACGCCACCCTTCCACGCCTCCGATGGCTTTTTGTCCAGCGAAAGGAGAAACAAGGCATTCGAACCGCTGCCACGTTTATTATTCACGCCGCTTGCCAACATCGCAAAGTAGGCGTACTGCGTCACGCCCCTGTCACTACCTGTACGAAATCGTGCGATAACCGGCATGCCGATCATATGCCCCATATCCGGATCGTCACGATCAGTGAATTCCCATAACAGCTTGAATGGGTTGCCAAACTGTACCGGATCCGTGATATCCAATACTGCCGCGCCTCGTGCACTACGCCCCAATCCAGCCACCAGAACAGTTCGCCATTCGCCGTTTGCCACAACATCCGCAGCAGCCATCCCACCATCCACGGCGACGACACCAAAACGTGGCCCCTGCGTCAGGGCGGGCAAGCTATCCACCACGGCATGCGGAATGTAGGCAAACAGCTCCTTACCGGATGCATCATCAAACGCATGCAACATGCCACCTGCGGTACCGACATACACAACGGCGCGACGATCACGATGCACTTGAGAAAACGACCGATATGCTTCGGTCTGTACCCCACCCGTGGGTGGACCAACGCGTAGCGCGAGGCCATGGATGACGGCACCCATGATGCTGTCGCGTCGCGGAAAGATGCCGCCAGGCTGTCCTGATTCGTCAACCCGCGCACCGTGCAGATAATGTACGCGTCGCTCCCCCAGTCCATCCGGCGGTAAAGTCGATGACGAGCGATCCAGTAAGGCGCGTTGCATCGCGTCGAGATCGCTCCACAAGAAAGGCACCAGGTTTCCCTGTGCATTTGCGGTAAATATCTGCCGAGGCTCTACTCTTTGGGACAGCAACGTTCCCGCATCCCATACGGTGGCCGCCCCTGCTCCTGCAGATTCCCGCTTGATCAGACTGCCACTCAAACTGGCGCGATACACGCTCCCCTGATAGATGGCAGAGGCCAGATCATGCGAGGCGACAGTGCTCATTTCGCGAACAGATGCGGGCGGCGCAGGGCAACCTGCCAAGTGGAGAACGTCTTCTTCAAACGGAATGTCTATTGATGCCCGCGCGCCATGCGCGATGCAAATACCCGCACCTAACGACCACAAGAGAAAACAGAAATGAAGATGCGCCCTGTTCATAACGGCATCTTTCTGTAAAACGATTGCAGCGCCACTCTCGTCGTTTCGCGCACGCCAAAACCCACTGCGGTGATACGGTAAAGATATTCAACCTGTTCTGCAGATTGCCCAGGCCCGCGATAAGGCATGTATTCAATGATGTACCGTGGCAAAGCGGCAGGAAGCGTACCGATCCCGGTTTGAAACGAACGACCTGTGAAATGTCCGTACGGTATCGCCGTCGTGGCATTGCCTGCGGCAAGAAAATCAATGCGTTTCCAGGCTGCCTCACTCTCCATGCGGAGTTGGCGACATACACCAAGCCAGGCGTTCTGCATTCCCGCTCCACACTCACCTTCCGCCAGTACGGCTTCGTCCTGCAGAATCTCTGCAACAAACAAATGGCTGCGTGAGCGCAATGGATCGGGAGACTGCTGAATATCCATCTCGGCATCGATCAGTGCCGCTTCTGCTGCCTGAAAGGCGATCTGATGATCCCGATCATTACGGGATGATTTCTCACCTTGCAAGGCGAGTTGTGCGGAAGCCGTACCGAGCAGCAGAATGACCGTCAGCATCAGCAAGGTCGTGATGAGCGTGGTACCAGCCTGTTGCGCCGGCCTTGCGCTCGGAAAGCAAGCAGTCAAACTCATATTGCAGACCATGCTGATGCATTGCGCAGTTGAATGGTTTGCGTAAATACGATCCGCACCCGATTGCGCGATGCGGCAGGCAAGCCACTATCGACAATGCGTACGCCGGGATCATGGGCACCATGCTGGTCCGAATAGGCCGCACCAAACAAATCATGCTGTTGTATCAGCGCATCCTCACGCATTTTTTGTGCACCACTCACCAACAGGCTGACACGCACCACGCGCACTTTTTTCCAATGGCTGGCCTGCCCTTGACTCCCGGCATCCAGTTGATTGATCACGTCGGCATTCATGAACTGATTCGTACCGGTGCCCTTTATATCCAGCCCGTACAACACCTGAAAGGACTCGATACCGCGCGCAATGGCATCCGCATTCCAGCCATTCTGTGTACGGTATTTGCACCGCAATTCCGGTTCGCCGGACGCATCACGGGCAACGAAGAAAATACTCCAGCTGCGTTGATCTGCCTCGTTACCTGCTACCGGAGCGGCAGCGGCAAAACCGGCGCAATTCAGCATGGCACCATCGGGTTGAGCATTTGTTCCGAAAAATCTTAGAGCCAGAACATCACTACCGTTGACGACGCCTGCACTGACAGCTTCCAGCGCTGGCGTCGTCTTTCGCAAGGTTCTGGCGTCCATGCCGAGGATAGACGGCTCAGCATCATCGGCAAGCACGACCGGCGCATGCCACTCATTCCAGTTCACATAACCGGCTTGCCGTATGGATTTGGAAAGCACATCGATGGCGTAACGCCCGGTTTCCTGAATTTGTGCACTTTGGTCCTGCAAACGGTAATTTGCCTTACTGCCCAACAGAAAAAATGTGAGGCTCAGTAACACGATCAGACTGAGCATCATGCCCAGCATGAGCTCGATCAGCGTCAGTCCGGCCTGTCTGCAGTACTTCATGGTTGCGACGGCTGAACCGTGAGTGCCAGCTTTGGGGTTGCATGAGCACTGGCATGCTTGTCCATCTTGTCATGCCATCCGATTTTGATGACCCATGGGCCTTGCGTGGTGCTTTCCGCTGGGGCGCACTCCCAGCTCAGTTGCCCGCTGCCGGCATCCCATGGCGCGGCATCTTGACAGATGCGTGCCTGGCCTTCTGGCAATTCCAGTGACACGCGCTGCAACCAATGACTCATCTCATCCGATGACAACCTTTGTTCGACACAAGGCGTTGTGACGCGCTCGCAATCCTCATTGTTCTGTGCGGTGGTGGCTTGTTCGCTGATCGTAATCAGATTGGCACGCATGCTCTCGGCCAGCTCGACAGCCAGATGCATGGCTTTTGTTTGCATCGAGGATTGCTGCGTACTATGCAAAGCCGTGAGATGGAGGCTCATGGAGGTCATGACGCCAAGCATCAAGACAAACACGGAGACCAATACTTCAATGAGTGAAAAACCTTTGCTCGACAATGTGATCATGTAGCGACTTCCCCAGCACAGTTGAATCCGGATCCACTTACGCAAAGCATCAACAACATTTTTACGAGGGCGATTATTGCAAGAAGGTCTCACCTGCCAAATCCCATCAACATGGTAGAAATGGCAATAACCTTGATTTTTCAAGCGTTCAAAACAAAAAAGCCACGCATTTGCGTGGCTTTCATCAGTGACATGTCGGTTTTATCTAGTCATAAGAAGGACAACCGTCCTTACCCCATTTGCCGTTACAAGCACGCCACAAGCAAGGCTGGCGAGCAAATACCGACATTTTTTCGCATTGCGCGACCTCCTGCGCTGTCGTCAAACCGCGTACAGGCATCGCAGCCTTTCTTGCCGCATTCTCGCGCTCTTCCTGGGCCAATCTGGCTTCTTCATTTTTCTTGCGTTGTTCGCTATCACGAGCGGCTTTCGCTTTCACTTTTGCGTCATTCGTGCGCTTGACCTCGTTGGATGTATTCACTGCAGGAGCAGGTTCCAGCGGATTATCCGAAACCGCAGGTGGAACGGGAGTCACCGACGTCCCCATCTGCTCGGCAAGTGAAGGTGCTTTTAGCGGCCCTGTTTGTATCGAATCGGCTGCGGCAGGAACATCCTTGTCATCCGGTGCGGTTGTCCGATTGCCAATCACTGACCACAGTACCCCGGCCATCAGGATCAATAAAAGAATGATTAAAGCGAGTTTAAAACCTGGACCTTTGCTTGTTCCCGGCTCTTTCGCCATGGATTCCACAACATCATCAAGAAGGGATTCATGTACCGGATCGGGAGAAATGGCAGGAGAGATTGTCGTGCCTGTCGTCGCGGCCGCAACAGAACTGGAAGCAAGCGCAATTCGTGTTCCGCATTGCTCACAAAATCTGGCACCGTTGCGATTGTCAGCACCGCATTCAGCACATTTCATCCCAACTCCCCTGATCATCACTTGCGCATCCTTGCGCTCTATTTTGACGCAATGTGAAATGAAGACAAACCGTAGAATGGATTTGGACTGGAACTTTCTCGATGCGTTCCGCCATACAAGCTTGTTTGCCTACATTTCCAGATACATCGACGTTACGGACGAAAAAAAACCACGCAATTGCGTGGTTTTTTTAACTTGGCGTCCCCAAGGGGATTCGAACCCCTGTACTCACCGTGAAAGGGTGATGTCCTAGGCCTCTAGACGATGGGGACAGAAATCTGCCCGTGATACTGGCCTTACTACTTTACTGCCACTCCACACTTTGAATGGTGGAGATAAGCGGGATCGAACCGCTGACCTCTTGCATGCCATGCAAGCGCTCTCCCAGCTGAGCTATACCCCCTCGAGTGCAGAAGCAAGATTATAGCAACGTCTTTTTCGCTGTGTAAATACCTTTCTGCATTTTTCTTAAAGATATTTTTTCAGGCGATCCAAAACCACTGCACGATCAAATAAAACAATCACGGCATCAATCGATGGCGTCTGCAATTGACCGGTAATCAACAAGCGCAAAGGCATGGCCAATTGCGGCATCTTCAGCTTGTGCGCAGCCAGTATTTCTTTCAGCGCTGCCGAAACCGTTTCCTTTTTCCACTCAACGCTTGAAAGCTGTTCGGCAAATTGCGCGAGCACAGGTTTGATCGCATCCGTCAGGTGCTGCTCCAGCAAGGCAGCATCCGGCGCGGGCTGGCGGTAGAACAGCATCGCGGCAACCGACAATTCATTTAGCGTATTGATACGATCCTTCATCAGCGCGATCACATTCTGCAAATCCGGAGCGCCATCAAACTGCGCGCCATTCTTGATCATTTGCGGACGTACCAATTCAGCCAGACGTGCATTGTCTGCCTGCTTGATGTAGTGGTTGTTGATCCAGTCGAGCTTTTCGTGATTAAACTGCGCTGGTGATTTGGTCAGGTGATCAAGATCGAACCACTGCGTGAACTGCTCCATCGAAAACACTTCATCATCGCCGTGGCTCCAGCCCAAGCGCGCCAGATAATTGAGCATGGCTTCAGGCAGATAACCTTGTGCCGGATAGTCCATCACGCTGACTGCACCGTGGCGCTTGGACAGTTTTTCACCATCGGAACCGAGAATCATCGGCAAGTGGCCATACAGCGGCAGCTCTGCCCCCAACGCATGCAGAATGTTGATCTGCCGCGGTGTGTTGTTGACGTGATCATCACCACGGATGACGTGCGTAATCTTCATATCCCAGTCATCGACCGCCACGCAGAAGTTATACGTCGGCGTGCCATCCGGACGCGCGATGACCAGATCATCGAGTTCGCGATTCGAAATCGTGATCGAACCCTTGACCACATCATTCCACGTCACCTCGCCTTCAGTAGGATTACGGAAGCGCACGACCGGCTTGCGGCCTTCTGGAATGGCCGGCAAGGTTTTGCCAGCCTCCGGACGCCAGGTACCGTCGTAGCGTGGCTTTTCACCAGCAGCGCGTTGACGCTCGCGCATCGCTTCCACTTCTTCCGGCGACGAATAGCAATGGTAGGCCGAGCCATCGGCCAGCATCTTGCCGATCACTTCGCGATAGCGGTCCATGCGCTGCATCTGATAGAACGGACCTTCATCGTGATGCAAACCCAGCCACTGCATCCCTTCAATGATGGCCTGCACCGCTTCCGGTGTGGAGCGCTCCAGGTCGGTATCCTCAATACGCAAGACAAAGGTGCCACCAAAATGGCGGGCATAGGCCCACGAGAACAAGGCGGTACGTGCACCACCAACATGGAGATAGCCGGTGGGGCTTGGAGCGAAGCGGGTACGAATCTGGGTAGGAACGGTCATGGCAAATTAAAAACGGCCTTGGTCACCAAAGCCGTGATTGAATACATTGGAAGGTCGCTATTTTAGCGTTTCGCTAGATTTTCCATGCATAAGTTTGGAAAATCCATCTCAAGCATCTGAAAAGTGCGTGCAAAGGCACATAGGGAATCGCCTTGCCACCATCATCGACCTCCCTTGCACTGCTAAAATACTGGTTTATTTCCCGCCAAGCATTACTTCATGACTACCACGCCGCGCAAACTGTTCGTCACCACTGCTCTCCCCTACGCCAATGGCGCCTTCCATATCGGCCACATCATGGAATACATCCAGGCTGATATCTGGGTGCGCTTTCAGCGCATGCAGGGCAATGACGTCAATTTTGTCGGCGCAGACGATGCGCACGGCGCACCGATCATGATTGCGGCTGAAAAAGCTGGTCTGTCGCCGCAGCAATTCGTCGCCAACATTGCGGCAGGCCGCAAACAATATCTGGATGGCTTTCATATCGTTTTCGATAACTGGCATTCGACTGATGCGCCGGAGAACCATGAAATGGCACAACAGATCTATCTGGATCTGAAAAAAGCCGGCCTGATCAAAGCGCGCACGATCGAGCAGTTTTTCGATCCGGAGAAGAACATGTTCTTGCCGGACCGCTACATCAAGGGCCAATGTCCGAAATGCGGTGCGCAGGATCAGTATGGCGACAACTGCGAAGTCTGTAGCGCCGTCTATGCGCCCACCGATCTGGTCAATCCGTATTCCGCACTGACCGGTGCGACGCCGGTACTGAAGAATTCCGAACATCTGTTCTTTGCCTTGTCCGATCCACGCAGTGTTACCTTCCTTGAGGAATGGATCGGCGGTAACGATGTCGATGGCAAACCGCATCTGCAGCCGGAAGTCGCCAACAAGGTCAAGGAATGGTTCTCCGTCCGCGATAATCCGGATGGCACCAAAAGCGAAGGCCTAAGCGACTGGGACATCTCGCGCGACGCGCCCTACTTCGGCATCGAAATCCCTGACATGCCGGGCAAGTACTTTTATGTCTGGCTGGATGCGCCAGTCGGTTACCTGGCATCACTCAAGAACTTGCTCGACAAACGTGGCGAGAATTTCGACGCTTATATTGCTGACGACAAGCTGGAGCAGATTCACTTTATCGGCAAAGACATCGTCAATTTCCACACACTGTTCTGGCCGGCCATGCTGCATTTCAGCGGCCGCAAGACGCCGAACAAGGTATTCGTACACGGCTTCCTGACGGTGAACAACGGCGAGAAGATGAGCAAGAGTCGCGGCACCGGCCTTGATCCACTCAAGTATCTGAAACTCGGCATGAATCCGGAATGGCTGCGCTACTATCTGGCCAACAAACTCAATGCGCGCAACGAAGACATCGATTTCAATCGCGAAGACTTCCTCGCGCGCGTCAACAGCGATCTGATCGGCAAGTACGTCAATATCGCCAGCCGCGCTGCCGGCTTCATTACCAAGCGTTTCGACGGTCGCGTAACGACGGCATGGGCTACCGATAGCGATAGCTTCCTGTCCGGCTTGCGTGCTGTCGCACCGGAAATCCAGTCGTTCTACGACCAGCGCGAATATGGCAAAGCGCTGCGCGCGATCATGGAGCAAGCCGACATCATCAATGCTTACGTTGACGCCAACAAGCCTTGGGAACTGGCAAAGGATGCAGCCAACGATGCACGTTTGCAGGAAGTCTGCAGTCGCCTGCTGGAAGCCTTCCGCATCCTGACCATTTACCTGAAACCGGTCTTGCCGCACGTCGCGCAACAGGTTGAAGCACAGCTCAACATCGCGCCGCTGCAATGGGCCGATGTGACGCGCCCATTGCCGGATCAGCACCAGGTCAATGCGTATGCGCATTTGATGCAGCGCGTCGATCCGAAAATGCTGGAATCCTTGTTCGAAATGGTGCCAACCGTTGATGCAACTGTGTCTGCGCCGACCAATCCATCTTCGGGCGAAACTTCGGTAGAAGACAGCAATATCGAAGCACTTGCACCAGAGATCAAGATCGACGACTTTGCCAGGATCGATCTGCGCATCGCCAAGATCGTCAATTGCGAACACGTCGAAGGTTCCGACAAATTGCTGCGTCTGACTCTGGATGTTGGCGAAGGTCGTACACGCAATGTGTTCTCGGGTATCAAGTCAGCCTACAAACCGGAAGACCTGATCGGCAAGCTGACCGTGATGGTGGCGAATCTCGCGCCACGCAAGATGAAGTTCGGCATGTCGGAAGGCATGGTATTGGCCGCTTCGGCAGCGGATGAAAAGGCCAATCCGGGCATCTACATCCTCAATCCCTGGCCTGGTGCCGAGCCGGGCATGCGTGTGCGATAGATACGCCCCTTATCAAAAAAAGCCGCCTGTACAAGCAATGTTCAGGCGGCTTTTTTTTGTCAATGATGAATCCGATGCCTGGCTACCCTTTCACCGGATCACTGCTCGACATGCGAACAACCTTGCCGCTGTCGCGATCGAAATGCACATGAAAGAAACGTTCGGTTACCGGGCCTGAAAAATATCGCCAATCCCAGACTTCCTCATTTTTCAATGGAAACGTTGCGGTACTGCCTGGCTTGCCGAGCAGGCGCCGTACGTCATCGCGGGTCATGCCGGCTTGCACCCGGGCGAAATTCTCATCTGTCAGCGTCTGGCGATAGTCGCGCATGATGCCGCTGACATCCAGTTCAACCATCCACGTACGATGCCCTTCGGGCCCTTTCGGATATTCAAACGTGCGTGCACCGCTCGGCTCGTTCCATACCATCTCCGGCTCGCCCATCGCCTGACGGACATCGGCCTCGGTCGACACACCTTTTGTCAGCTTCTCGATACCGAAATCCTCGATGGGACGGCCATGCTGATTGCAACCGAACATGAGCAAGCTGCATAAAAAGCCGGATAAACCTGCAAGAAAACGTTTCATATCAGTATTTTCAGAAGAAAACGCGTGGACTGTCACATTTGTACAAGACAGTCAGGAGTGTTGCAAAAGACAAGGTAGAATAATGCCTGTTTTCACCTCATTATCAGACAGACCATGGTATTCAGCAAAAACCATTATCACTACCAGTCGGAAGCGACCAAGTTCATCGAAGAACTGAAAGCCAAGAATCCGCATATCGATGCAGGCCAGATTCAAGGCCGCGCCTTGCTATGGGACAAATCGCCTATCGATCTGGACCAGCTCGAGCGCACCAAGGAATCGCGCGTCAAGCAACAAGCCTACGTCTACCAGAACAAAGTCCGCTGACACGCATGAGCGGTTCCAACCCGATGCTGGCGCAAATGCCATCCAGCGCGCCGGATCTTGTCGTCGAAGGCCGACCAGATTCGACGCCGGATGTCATTGATGGCGTTGCATTCGCACGCCTGTACGGGGAACCGCTTTTCCGTCTGCCCAACGATCTCTACATCCCGCCGGATGCACTGGAGATTTTTCTCGAAGCATTTGAAGGTCCGCTGGATCTGTTGCTGTATCTGATCCGCAAGCAGAACTTCAATATCCTCGATATTCCGATGGCGCAGGTGACGCAACAGTATCTGCAGTATGTCGACCAGATCCGCGTCCACAATCTGGAACTGGCTGCCGAGTATCTGCTGATGGCGGCCATGCTGATCGAAATCAAGTCACGCATGCTGCTGCCGGTGCGCAAGGCCGATACCGGGGAAGAAGCGGCTGATCCACGTGCGGAACTGGTTCGTCGTCTGCTGGAGTATGAGCAGATGAAACTGGCGTCACGCCAGATTGACGAGTTGCCGCAACTAGGTCGCGACTATGTGCGGACGCAGGTCTATATCGAACAAAACACCGTCGTGCACTGGCCGGACGTCAACGTCGCCGATCTGCAATCAGCATGGGCCGATCTGCTGCGTCGCGCCAAGCTGACGGCGCATCACACCATCAGTCGCGAAGAATTGTCTGTACGCGAGCACATGACCGCTATTTTGCGTCGTCTGCAAAGCAGCAAGTTTGTCGAATTTACCGATCTGTTCGATCCGTCACGCGGTGTGCCCGTCATCGTCGTCAACTTTGTCGCGCTGCTCGAACTCGGCAAGGAAACCCTGATCGAGATCACGCAGGCCGAACCGTTTGCACCGATCTACGTCAGGCTGGCTTACGCGCCAAGCTGATCGTCCGATCCGGCATTGCCAACGGCCTTTGCGCCGCACCGACCACCCAAGGCTGTATTCATGAAAATCATTTCCTGCATCGAAGAACTGCGCGACCATTTGCAAGGCCAGCTGCGCACTGCCTTCGTTCCGACCATGGGCAATCTGCACGATGGTCACCTGTCACTGATGCGGCTGGCGCGCAAGCACGGCGATCCGGTCGTGGCATCGATTTTCGTCAATCGTCTGCAATTTGGTCCCAACGAAGATTTCGACAAATATCCGCGCACCTTTCAGGCCGATGTTGAAAAACTCGAGAAGGAAGGTGTCTACATCCTGTTTGCACCAACCGAGAAGGATCTGTATCCGGAGCCACAGGAATATCGCGTGCGCCCACCGGATGATCTGGGCAATACACTGGAAGGCGAATTCCGTCCCGGCTTCTTCACCGGCGTGACCACCGTTGTGCTTAAACTGTTTTCCTGTGTGCAGCCGCGTGTGGCGGTGTTCGGCAAGAAGGATTATCAGCAACTCATGATCGTGCGCAATATGGCCAAGCAGTTTGCACTGCCGACCGAGATCATCGCGGCAGAAACTTATCGTGCTGAGGATGGCTTGGCGCTGTCGTCACGCAATATGTATCTGTCGGCTGAAGAACGAGCCGAAGCACCGGCGCTGTATCGCAGCCTGAATGCTGTCGCGGATGAGGTCCGCGGTGGTCATCTGGATGTGTTTGAACTCGAACGGCAGGCCATGTCTGATTTAAGCAAGCGTGGCTGGAAGCCTGATTACATCTCTATCCGCAAGCAGAGCAATCTGCAACCGCCGTCTGCTGGCGACATGGCGACAGGCGAAAAGCTCGTGGTACTCGCTGCAGCCAAACTCGGCACCACACGGCTGATCGACAATCTGGAAATCTGATCAAGGACCTCATAAAAAAATGCCGCATTCCTCCTTGCGGCATTTTTTTCGTCTGCACGGGCAAACAATTCAGACAGACTTTTGCCACTTACTTCTGCTCCAGCCATTTCACGAGATCCTCCCACTGCGCAAGATCCTTCTCGACCCGTGAAGCGGCAACATCCCACAAGGTCGCGCCATTGGCGGCAAGCTGCACATAGTTCTGTGTATCGCGCAAGAAACCCAGCACCGGCAAACCCAAACTTTCCACATACTTTTGCAACTGGTCGGCAGCACGTGTACGCACATTGACGCGCATACCCAGCACACCAACCTCGACCTGCTCCTTCTTTTGGCGTTCGGCCAGCTTTTCCAGAAATTCCTGCGTGGCGAGAATATCGAACATGGAAGGCTGTAGCGGTACAACAATCCTGGTCGCGATCTGCATGACCTTGTCAAAACGCTTGCCGCTGAAGCCAGCGGGCGTGTCGAGGACGATATGGGTCGTGCCTTTGGGTGGCTTGGCAACGTGGCCATCTTCGATTTCCCAGGGTTTGATCTCGGGCAGCGATCCGGGGCGCAACGCCAGCCAGGCACGTGACGATTGCTGCACATCGATATCGCCCAGCATGACCTTGTGTCCTTGCGCGGCAAAGTAACCGGCGATATTGGTCGCCAAGGTACTCTTGCCAACACCGCCTTTCGGATTGGCAACGACGATTACAGGCATGATTTTCCCCTTCGTATGCAGTGATCGGATCGAAGATCAGAAACGGAAATGTAACTTTCTGGCAAGAATAACATGGCAGACAACCCGTCACCATGCCCTGAGCTGCAGGGAAAAGACTGGCTAAGAATCAGGTTGCCAGATCAGTTCCTCAATGTGCGCAAGGCATGCAGTAACGGCTGTGCCGCATCGGCCAGACGATCCAGACTTTGCTCGCGTAACAGATTGGTGTCCACTACATGCGCACTGTTTAAACCGGCCCAGCGCAGTAACGCGGTACACGCCGATGGCGCATCGAACAGGCCGTGCAAATACGTGCCCATGATCTGATCGTCTTGCGAACGTGCTCCCTCGGGACGTCCATCGATCGAGAAAACCGGTCGCTGACGCGCCGCCCCCTCCGACACACCCATGTGAATCTCGTAACCGACAACCGTCCCTTCATCAAACAGGCAATTGCCCGCCACCTGCTTCAGCCGCTTTTCCGACGTCAGTTCGGTATCGATCTCCAGCAGACCAAGCCCCACGGAAGTACCACCTGCGCCCTCGATGCCATCCGGATCGGCGATCGTTTTTCCCAGCATCTGATAACCACCGCAGATGCCGATGATTTTGCCGCCATAACGCGCATGGCGTATCAGCGCATCACGCCAGCCATTGGCAATCAACCACTCCAGATCGGCGCGCGTATTTTTGCTACCGGGAAGAATAATCAGGTCCGCCGAAGGAATTGGTTGACCCGGTCCGATCAATTGCAGATCGATATCCGGATGCGCACGTAGAGCATCGAAATCCGTGTGATTACTGATACGCGGTGGCACGGGCACTATGACCTTAAAGGCACCACGCTCGCTCTGCACCGATGCCACGGCATCTTCCGCATCCAGAAACAGGCCGTGCAGATAAGGCAAAACGGCCAGCACCGGTTTGCCCGTCTGTTCCTCCAGCCAGCGCAATCCCGGCTCCAGCAAACGGATGTCACCACGGAAGCGATTGATGACAAAGCCAACGATACGATTCCGCTCACTCTCGGAAAGACATGCCAGCGTTCCGATCAGATGTGCAAACACGCCACCACGATCGATGTCGGCCACCAGAATAACCGGACAATCGACGGCTTCTGCAAATCCCATGTTCGCAATGTCGCGATCACGCAGATTGACTTCGGCGGGACTGCCCGCGCCTTCCACCAGCACCACGTCGTACTGTGCCGACAGACGACGATACGACTCCAGCACGGCCTGCATCGCCAGCGGTTTATATGCATGG
This sequence comes from Oxalicibacterium faecigallinarum, assembly GCF_014635705.1. Taxonomy (GTDB): domain Bacteria; phylum Pseudomonadota; class Gammaproteobacteria; order Burkholderiales; family Burkholderiaceae_D; genus Oxalicibacterium; species Oxalicibacterium faecigallinarum. Next base: position 1,298,629 of record NZ_BMDI01000001.1, read on the forward strand.
TAGTCGCGAGCGTTCATATCGCTACGCACCTTGCCGTGAATAATGACTTGCGCGCCGGTATCGCTCGATGGCTTGAGCAGAATCGGATTCATGTCGGTATGGGGAGAAATACCTGCAGCGACTGCCTGCAACGCCTGCGCACGCCCGATCTCACCACCATCCGACGTCACCGCACTGTTGAGCGCCATATTCTGCGGCTTGAATGGCACCACACGATGCTGCTCACGCATCAACAGACGGCATAAGGCTGCAACCAGCGTGGTCTTGCCGGCATCAGACGTCGTGCCCTGCACCATCAGGGTTGAAAAGGGAAAGGTCATTTTACAGATGGCAAATCGCTTACCGGACGGCGACTACGTGCCAGTTCCAGCTTTTCGCAGATTGCCTGCGTGCCCTGAATCAGACGCGGGCCGGCACGATTGAGCAAATCGCCGTCGATGGCAAACAGATTGCCCCGACGCACCGCTGTCAGATTCTTGTAGGGTTCCCATATTTCCAGCTCGGAGGTTTTCTTTTCCTTGCGCGCACCCACAATCATCGCCTCCGGATCCGCCAGCAGGACGGCCTCCGTAGAAACGGTGGGCGCTGTCGTATTCAGTTCGGCAAAGATGTTTTGCCCGCCACACACGCGCAGTACATCACTCATGATGTGCTTGCCGTTCAGGGTATAGATCGGCTTGCCCCAGACCTGATAAAACGTACGCACGGGCGGACGTTGTGCGTAACGTGCCGTCAGATTGCCCAGCAACTCACGCTGGCGCATGATTTCTGGTGCTGCAGCCTTTTCGGTGCCTGCCAGCTTCGCCATGCGTGCAATGCCTTCCGGAATATCGGACAGCCTCTTCGGCTCACTATAGAAGAATGGAATACCAAGCTTGCGCAAATGCTCAATCTGTCTTTCCGAACTGCCATGCAGCCACACGACAAGCACATCGGGGCGTGCCGCAATCACGCGTTCGACATCGATTTGCTGGTGATTGCCCACACGCGGAATCTGCAAAGCGGCCGCAGGATAATCGCTGTATTCCACCGTCCCGACAATGCGATCGCCTGCACCTGCTGCAAACAACATCTCGGTCGCATGGGGAGCCAGCGAAACGATGCGCTCTGCCGGCTTCTGCAAGGTAACGGTATTGCCTGCATCATCCTGCAAGGTCACCACAGCATGTGCCTGTATGGCGACCAGGCATCCCAGCACAATCAACAAACGGTTCATTTTCATCTCTGTTCTTTTTTCCATGAGGCCAATGCCGATTCCAGGCGCTGCCAGCCTTTTTCATCTGACGGCAAGCCCAGCCTTACTCCGTGGGAAAACAGCCTGATCCAGATGCCCTGACGTGCAAGAAAATCTGCCAGCACTGCCGCTTGCGGTTCCGGCCAGTAACGGAACAAGGCACAACCCTGCGACGGAAAACCATGCTGCGCAAGCAGTTGCGTCAAGCGCTGGCCTTCATCTTGCAAGGTCACCTGCATGGCACGCTGCCATGTTCGATCCGTCAACACCTGCGTACCAATCTGCTGCGCCGGACCACTCACACTCCATGGCCCGATCTCTTCCGCCAAGGCGTCGATCATTGCAGTTTGTCCCAATACAAAACCAAGACGCAAACCCGCCAGACCAAAAAATTTTCCAATCGATCTTAGGACAATGAGGCCCGGTGCGCCGACATATCCCGCCACGCTCAATTTGGGCAATACGTCACCAAACGCCTCGTCCACAATCAGCCAGCCACCACGCTGCGCGAGCCTTTCTGCCCATTGCAGCAATTGATCCGGCGACGTACTTTCGCCGGTCGGGTTGTTCGGATTGCAAACCACCATCACATCGCATGCATCAATGGCGGCAGGCAGATCCCCATAGGGCACGGCAGTAATCATATGACCAGCGCGCTGCCATTGATACGCATGCTCGGCATAGGTTGTGTTCGCTACCACCACGCGAGAAGTGCCATGCTGACGAACACGCAACTGCGGCAACCCCTGAATCGCTGCTTGCGAACCGGCTACGGGCAATACTGCAGACGCGGCGCTCCGGGCAACGCCGTAGTAGGCATGCGCAGCCTGTATCAAGTCTTTATCCGGCTCAGGCAAGCGATGCCAGACATCGGGCAACAAGGCAGAAACAGGATAAGGATGCGGATTGATCCCGGTGGACAGATCGATCCACTGCTGCTTGGGTATGCCAAACCGCTCGATCGCGCTGTGCAGATTGCCGCCATGATCAAGCATGCGTCATTCCGATCAAGGCAATCACCAGCATCCATAAAGCCGTCGTACGCGAAACCAGTTTCCATGCGCGTGCGATATCCGTTCCGACTGCAAGCGGCCCGCTGCCAAGTGCAGGACGATGTTCAATCTCGCCGTCATAGATTGCATCACCACCAAGCGAAATATTCAAAGCGCCTGCACCAGCTGCCATCACCGGTCCGGCATTCGGACTCGACCAGTGCCGTGCCTGCTGATGCCAGCAACGGCCGGCCAGACGCGTATTGCCTAACACCGCATAAGAAAAGGCGGTCAGGCGGGCCGGTATCAGATTCAAACCATCATCGATACGCGCCGCAGCCCATCCGAAATGCAGAAATCGTTGATTGCGGTAGCCCCACATGGCATCGAGCGTATTGGCAAGACGAAACAGCACGGCGCCCGGACCACCGGCAACGAGAAACCAGAACAAGGTGCCAAACACGGCATCGTTGCCATTTTCCAGCAGTGATTCGACTCCTGCCTTGGCAATCTCCATTTCCGAAAGTGACGTGGTATCGCGACTGACAATACGCCCCGTCAAGTGGCGCGCCAACGGCAAATCGCCTTCCTGCAAAGCCTGTGCAATCGGCAAAAGATGATCACGCAGGCTGCGCAGACCCACACAAAAATAGAGCAGGATGACGTGCGTCATCAGCGCCAGCAGAATATGCAACTGAGCCAGCCAGGCGGTCACCAGCCAGCTCACGGCAACAATAGGCAGCACAACGAGCAGCCATGCTGCGATGCCACGTACACGGCCCACATGATTGCGATTCAGGCGCTTCTCTGCGCAGCCAGCAAGATTGCCAAAGCCCGACAAGGGATGCCAGCGTCGTACTTCGCCGAACAGACAGTCGAGCACGATGCCCGACATGATCAGACATGCCATCACCATCCACGACAAGCCCAGCAGCATTTATCCGCCTTTCAGAGTCAGCGGCAATCCGGCTGTCACCAGCACGACACGGTCGCACAGCGCGGCGACTGCCTGATTCATTCGGCCGGACTCGTCGACAAACCAGCGCGAGATGGCGCCTGTCGGCACAACGCCTTGCCCGACCTCGTTGGTTACCAACACGATGTCGCCCCGCGCACTGGCCAGCGCCTGGAAAAAAGCATTTGACTGCGTGTGAAAGATAGCTGGCGGCTCAATGATGCCAATTTCCGGGAAAGCCATCGCCTCCGAAAACAGCAGATTGGACAGCCAAACCGTCAGGCAATCGATCAGCAACACGCTGTCAGGCGTACTGTGCTGCTCGATGATGGCAGCCAGTGCGATCGGCTCTTCCAATGTCACCCACGCTGCATCACGACGTGCGCGATGATGCACAATACGATGCATCATTTCATCATCGCCAGCTTCCGATGTTGCGACATATATCAACTGCTTGCCGGATGCCTTGGCCAAGCTTTCCGCATACGTGCTTTTTCCCGATCGCGTACCGCCAATCACCATCGTGCGCATCAGGATTGCTCTCCATACGAAAACAGACGCGCCGTCGCTGCAGGGCATGAAGCAAAGTAGGCATGGAAATAGGTCGCTGTCAGCGAACCGTGCCGATAGACATATTCACCAACAGCACCATTGGAGCGACGAATCGTTTCGCCAACGGATGCCAATGGCGTTTCCAAAGTCGAGTAGTGAAATGCATGCCCACGCAACTCGCCTTGCGCCGTCGCCAGCGACTGCATGCCCAACCCCGCGATCCTGGGCTGCATGGCAACCTGACCGGGTAACAGACCTGCCATTGGCCAGACCTTGCCCTCTGCATCGGTAATCGATTCGGTCACAGCCATCATGCCGCCGCATTCCGCCAGAATCGGCACATGACGCGCATGCGCTTCGCGTAACGATGTTTGCCAGCGCTGGGCAGACGATAGCGTCGCACAATGGAGTTCCGGATAGCCACCGGGAATGTAGACACCATCTGCATCGGCAGGAATGGGCTCATCCTGTAGTGGCGCAAAGAAAGCCAGCTCTGCGCCCAGTGCACGCAAACAGGCGAGATTGGCGTGATAAGCAAATGCGAATGCGGCATCGCGCGCCACCGCAATCTTGCGGCCCGCCAGCAGCGGCTGCACTTGCGTCATTGATCCATCCAGCGGGAGTTCAACGGGTTGCATCGCTTCCCATGCAACCTCATCCAGCACAATCGATTCGGCCAGTTGATCAAGCAAGGCATCCACTTGCGCGATCTCGTCTGGTTGAACCAGGCCGAGATGCCGCTCCGGCAATGAGGTACTTAATTTTGGCAAGGTCGCCAGTACCGGTACGTCACGCAAACCTTGCACGATCTGATTCTTGTGATTGTCGCTGGCGATCCGGTTGAGGACGACGCCAGCCAGATTGACCGGCCCATACTGCTGCAAGCCCATGACAATTGCGCCTGCGGTACGTGCCATCTTGCCGGCATCCAGCACGGCAATGACCGGCACACCAAATGCCTGCGCCAGATCGGCCGAGGATGGATCGCCATCGTACAAACCCATGACGCCTTCGATCAGCACGACGTCGGCTTCGGCCGCAGCTTCTGCCAACAGACGTTTGCAGGCATCCAGACCAACCATCCACAGATCCAGCGCGTAGACCTCACTGCCGCATGCGCGCTGCAGAATCATCGGATCCAGATAATCGGGGCCAGTCTTGAAGACACGCACACGTTTTCCCTGCTGCTGTAACTTGCGTGCAATTGCTGCCGTCACGGTGGTCTTGCCCTGCCCTGAAGCGATCCCTGCCAGCAGAACGATGCGTGCAGTCGAAGTTTCCCTTTCGCGATGACTCATTCGCTCTCCCGAATCCGTTGCGGCTTTACCATTCCACACCCGGTTGCGCGGCGATACCCGCAGCAAATGCATGTTTGGTCAGTTGCATCTCGGTCACGGTATCGGCAACGTCGATCAATTCCGGCGGCGCGCCGCGTCCCGTCACAATCACGTGCTGCATGGCAGGTCTTGCCTGCAGATCGGCAATGACCTTCTGAACATCCAGATACTTGTATTTCAACGCAATATTGAGCTCATCCAGCACGACCATCTTGATGGATGCATCTGTCAGCAGTTCTTTTGCCCGCTCCCAGGCGATCTGTGCTTTTTCTACATCACGCTCACGGTTCTGGGTTTCCCATGTGTAGCCTTCGCCCATGACATGGAAGCTGACTTCGCTGGGAAAGCGGCGAAAGAATTTTTCTTCACCAGTAGGAATCGCTCCCTTGATGAATTGCACAATGCCAACCTTCATGCCATGTCCGAGCGCACGGGCAACCATGCCAAAGGCACTGGAACTCTTGCCTTTGCCGTTACCGCAGGTAATCACCAAGACACCCGCATCCCGCTTGGCGGCTGCGATCTTTTGATCGACGACTTCCTTCTTGCGTGCCATACGTGCGTTGTGACGCGCTGTCACACCCGCATCGTCTTTGGCGCTCTTTACTTCATGCGTCATTTTTCTTCCTCAACAGCCATATAAATGGCACGACTGCCATGTCGCACGATCTCGATCGGGTGACCAAGGCATTCACTTAACAGCGGAGCCTGCATGACATCCTCCATTTTTCCCGCATGCCAGCGACCATCCCCCATCAGCAACAAGGCATGCGTGGCAACACCATGTGCCAGATTCAGGTCATGACTTACCATGACGATGCTCTTGCTCCTTTCCTTGCACAATCGCGCCAGCAACTTCATCACACTGACCTGATGTGCCATGTCCAGCGCGCTAGTCGGCTCGTCCAGAAAAAGCAGCGGCGTATCCTGGGCCACGGCAGCGGCAATCGCCACGCGTTGGCGTTCCCCACCGGACAGACTGCGGATATCACGCTCGGCAAACGCGGCGACATCCAGTGTCTCCAATGCCCTATATGCAGCAGCATGATCGTCCTCGGATTCCCAATAGGCATTGTGATAAGGATGACGTGCAGTCAGCACCGTTTCGATCACGCGATAACCAAATGCATCGTTACGCCCTTGAGGCAAAAAGGCGCGTTCACGTGCAAGGGCCTGCAAAGGCCAATCGGCCAGTGTCTTTTCCTGCAGAAAAACGTTACCGGCATCAACCGGGCGCAAGCCAACCAGTGTACGCAACAAAGTGCTTTTGCCAGCGCCATTGCGACCAATGACACACCAGCATTCACCAGCACCAACTTCCCAATCAAGCGCATCGATCAACAAGCGCTCGCCGATCCGAATCTGCAAGGCGCTCGTCTTCATCCACGCCTCCTGATTTGATGCAACTGCAACAGAAAGACCGGTACGCCAATCATTGCGGTAATCACGCCAACGGGCAATTGCAGCGGCGCGACGACCGTGCGTGCCAGTGTGTCTGCCAGAACAAGGAACGAACCGCCCACCAAGGTCACAGCCGGTAACAACAGCCTGTGATCCGGGCCAAGCATGAAACGGCAGGCATGCGGAATGATCAGACCAACAAAGCTGATGCTGCCGGCATTGCTCACCGCGCTGGCGGTCAACAACGCTGCAAACACAAACAATCCGAGACGAAACCGCGCAACATCGATACCCAGTGTCACAGCGGCTTCTGCGTGCATGGCAATGACGTTAATCGCACGCGCGGCACGCGTAGAGAAAAGAAGCGCAGCAATCAATACAATCCAGGGCAACCAGCGGAATTGCGTCCCGGACAGATCACCGATGAGCCAGAACACCATGCCACGCAAACGGTTATCCGGCGCAATTGACAAGATCAGGCTCACCACGGCGCTACATCCTGCCGCCAGAATGACACCCGTCAGCAACAATAGCGGCGCACTGCCTTCCGCCTGTACGGCACCCCGTAAATCGCGTCTTGCGAGTGCATACAATAAAAAAGAAATCGCCATGGCGCCGCAAAAGGCCGCCACATCGATCATCCAAGACAAAGAGAACAGCAACATCGCGCCCAGCGCACCTACCGCCGCACCGCCAGAGACGCCCAGTACATAAGGATCGGCCAGCGGATTACGCAGCAATGCCTGCATCATCACGCCAGCCAGTGCCAGCGTGGCACCAGTGACAAAAGCCGAAAGACCGCGACTAAAACGCAATTCAACCAGCGTCGACGCCATCGTTGACGACGAGCCCTGTATCAACTCACTCAAGGCATCTGCAATTTCGGACAGGGACAACGTCACCGAGCCGAACATACAGGTGATCACCATGCTCATCACGGCCGCCACCGACAACGCACACAACACCAAGCCAGCGCGGTTGGCATGTCGTGCTGGCGCAGATTGGATAGCGTAGATGTCAGCGGGCATGAATCAGGTAAAAGATTTATTCAAGAAAAATCGCGCATGGATTGTCGACCTTGGTCTTCACAATGCATGCGCGCTAATACAACAAGCACTATTCTAAATTTTTACGGCTTCATTTAAAACCATAACGAACACCGACGAACACATTAGAACCTTGTGTCTGGAATGCACGGGCAAACTCATATTGCTTATCCAAAGCATTATTCCATCGTCCAAATATTTGCCAATCACTATTCAGATCATAAGATGCATGCAGGTTCAGCAAAGCATACCCTCCCAAACGGTTGACATGCTCCGGTTCGTCATAACGATACCCAGAAAACACCACATCGAAACCTGATTTCAATGCGCCGGCAGTGTGTTTTAGGCCGATTGTGCCGTGATACTTTGCACGTCGCTGAATAAGCGTATTCGTCGTCTTGTCACGAGGGTCCTGAAGATCGAGAGATCCATATAACCGATAGTTGCCGAATTTGCTGCCTGCCTCCATCGAAACGCCTGTCAACAACGCTTTATCGACGTTATAAGTACAACTACCTGGAGCGCCGCCCGTACAAGGCTTTGCACTCAACATGTCCGTTATTTCGTTGTGATAATAAACAGCGCTGAAGTTTGATCGGCCATCATCATAATGAACACCGATCTCGGCATTTTTGCCCTTTTCTGGCTTCGCATCAGGATTCCCATAAGTTGGGTTACCTGCATAAGCGTAGTAAAGATCGTTGTATGTTGGCGCCCTGAAACTGGTTGCTACACTACCGTTCACACGCCATTCTTTGGTCAGTCGATAGCCATATCCCAAACCACCAGTCAAATTCGACCCATAAACAGAGCTATCATCATTACGTACGCTACTACTGATTTGATGGTCACCACGGTTAGCCTGATAAGCGAGCGCAAATGAATTGTTGTCGCGACTGCGATTCTGTAATGTCTGAGCAGTGTTGAAGACGCTTTCCTCACGTCTTTCCAGCAATACCTGCAATAGATCACGCCCAATCACAATGTCGTTTTGCCAGCTAAGCTGGTCTTGCGTCGAATTATTGACGGATGGCGTAAGGGAGCGGAAATTTTGCTGTCTCGTGTAAGAACGTGACACCTGCAACAAGCTGCTCCAATTAGTCGTAATCTGATTACGGCTATGCACGGAGTAGACATCCACTTCACTAACAATATACGGTTTAAAGACCTGCACACCAGAACCTTCATCCGTATCTGCATTGTTGTAACTATTCATAAAAGTGGCGCCAAGCTCATGTCCCTTCGCGATCTCCCAAGAGAACTGTCCACTTAGGCTTCGCTTGGAATAGCCATCCTTGTCAGGATCGTAGTTACTTACGGTACCGGTTGAAGGATTACGAGCACGGGCAGGACGAGCCGAAAAACCCTCCGACTCTTCTTGTGATGCATTTAATGCGTAACGAATACGATGCTCACCTTCGATCGAACCAGAAATGCCAGCGGTGTAAACTCGCTCCCGATCAGTACCTGCCCCTGCAGAGAAAGTCAAACGTGGTTCGCCGCTTCCTTTTTTGGTAAAAATCTGAATCACACCACCCACTGCATCAGCACCATATAAGCTACTCAGTGGCCCCATCACGATTTCAACTCGCTCGATCTGAGACAGAGGAATCGCCGACCACATAGCCGTTCCCGACGTAGATGACACACTACGTACACCGTCAATCAGAAGCAGCGTCTGCTTTCCATTGCCGCCACGGATATAGACCTCGGTATCGTTTCCAGCGCCACCGTTACGTTTGATTTCGATGCTGCGCTTGGTTTGCATAAGATCGGCCAAGGAAGTTTGCCCCGACTCTTGAATCTCTTCTTCTGTGATCACGAGGTGATCCGCAAGAACATCGCCCGCCTTTTGTGCCGAGCGAGAGGCAGTAACCACCACTGCATCAAGAGACTCTGATTGCATCGTTTGGGCAAAAGAGGATGAAGAAAAAACGGAAGAAACTGCCAATGCAATGGCGAGCGGCGCCAACGCCGAACCGGCGGGCCGTGAAACGGAAAAAGACATGATAATTTTCTGAATAACGCATCTTCAGCCCACTTCCCCGCAGGCTGAATTTAAAAGAGATGCGCAAACAGATCAAACGAACGCAAACAGCAGCAATGGCCAAACCAGAACGTGCAAGAATCGCGTCACGAACATCCCCGTTCGCAGCATCTCCACCTGTTCTGGCCGGTATCCGGGCTGAACAAGCAGATCACCTTGCCTTCCCATACAAAATGCACAGTGGCTTGAAAAGATGATTTGTCATCGACCGATGACACTTGTTGACCGTTGCGGGGGCAGCACACGCTCGCTGTCAAGCTACGTGTTTCCCGTTTAACTGCAGCCATGAACAGGCTGCGGGCACCAAAACTAGCGTAATTCTAATGACCATATCTATCGGTAGCAATCACTCTACATTTCTGTATCAACCTTGTTTCATCAACACAACAACTCAACCAGTTTTTTAATATTTAAAAAGGGGCTAACAAGCCCCTTTTTAAATTACATTCACTCAAAAATTTATGCGAGCAGTAAACTTTAAAGCCCGACCAGCATTTGGATAAATTCCATCTTTGCAGCTACCGCCATTGGTATCTCCAAACGCCTGACCAAAATAATTTTTGTCAGTCAAATTGGAGCCCGATAACGCAAATTCCCAAGTACCCAACTTTATGGAATAACGAGCATCCAACGTCGCATACGCTGGTATGCGGACACCACAGGTATTCGTAAAATCCCCACCATAAAGTTGAGAATCAACCCATTGAGCACCGACATACGCTGTTTGACCATTTCCTGGCAACCAATTTAATCGCAACGTAGCAGTATTTTTTGGCACGAGAACCATGTCATTCCCATCGTTTGGGCCAGAAACCAACTTCGCCGAGACATGTTGCAAGAACGCTGATAAAGAAAACGTCTCACTTAGACCAGTAGTAGCATCAATCTCTACACCTTGACGACGAGTTTTATCCAAATTTACGTTAACACCTGTACCAAGAGATCCCGGCAAAGTCGGATTAAAGAAAATTTCGTCCTTTAGATTATGACGAAATACTTTAGCTACCAACTTTGTTTTATTCAGTTCTATTGACGAGCCGAATTCAAAATCGTTAGAACGTTGAGGACGAAGACGTTCGTTGTTGAAGGAGTATGAGTTTTCATCCGCATTTGCAACGCGATAACTTCTACCGATCTTCGAAAATACTTTAATCAAATTAGATATTTGGTAAGAACCTTGCAAGTCAAACGCATTTAGCGAAAATGACTCATCATAATTTTTCGTAGCATCTATCTTGTTTCTAAAATCTTGATCAAATTTCTCATGTCGAAAACCAAACGAGATTTGAGTTTTTTCAAACCTCAAATCATTACGTGCATAGATAGCTTTTGATTGTTGTGAAGTTTCAGAAGCAGAAGGAAAGTCACCAAAGCCATTGGACTGATAAACGCCATCCCTCATATTTTTGGATTCAGCAAAATCCACCCCTACGACAAACTCGTTGCTGTACTGAGCAGACTTAGATATGTATCTTACCCTTGGTGAAAACTGAGTCACATTGCTTTTGAAATCCGACAGAGTTTTCCCATCAAAAGAGTCAATGCCAAAAGAGTTTCCTTTCTTATCTCGGCGTGATAACTCCGCCGCCAATTGAATATCTTTTAAATTTATCTCTCCAAACAAAGTGTACCGATCTGAATCCGTTGAGCCATAATCAAACGGATTCATTGTTTGTCTTGGATTTTGAAGATATTGAGCCTCTGTCAATGAACCTGGGAAACGAGCATCTTGACGTAATGAGTCAACTCTGAGGCCGATTCGACTTATTTTTGAGGCCCATTGCAAGCCGCCACTAAAATTGTCTTGTTTCAACTCGCTATTTTTTCTGTAATTATCGGTACGCAAGCTTCCTAGATTTGCATTAAGAGCAAAGCTGTCCCATCCTTTCGACAAAGATGCCCGCATATCTTGATATCCAAAATTTCCAACCTCAGCAACGACAGAACCGCTTGTAGTATTAGCTAATCCACGTTTCGTGATAATTTGGATCGTCCCACCAGTTGAACCTTCTCCGTACAACACGCTGCTTCCACCACGTACAATCTCAATTCGTTCCACTGTTTCAATTGCAATTGCGGACATCATTGCTGGCTGCAATTCGTTTTCCGATATGCGAATCCCGTCGACAAACACTGCGACATTCTGATCACTATTTGCACCGAAACCTCGCAAGTCCAACGAGGAATCCGAAGTCCCACTTAAATTTTGTCGACCAAAAACACCGGCAATTTTTCGTATCGCTTCATTCACATTGCTAGAACCTGATTCTCGGATCTGCTCAGCAGTAATTACAATCGCACCAATTGGAGCAATACTGCTTTCAAATCTTGAACCGGAAACCGTCACAGGTATAAGTTGCTGCCCTGTTTCAACCTGTGCTGCAACAGGAAAGCTCACGGTTGCGAGTGCAGAAACCAGTGCGAGCGGTTTGAACGCAGCGATGCTGCGATGGGATAGTACGGATGTCATGTTGATGTCTTCAAAAAGGAGTACGCGACCTGCCTCCCCGCGGGTCGTGTCAACGGAAGACTGCAAACGGAAATGGCAAACGATGAGCACAGCAAGCTCAAAACGTTGCGCATCCCCGTCGCATTGCTTCCACCTTTCTGGCCGGTATCCGGGCTGACAAGCATAATCACCCTGCCTTCCCATGCAAGACTGCACAGTGGCTTGAGAAGATGATTTGTCGCAATGGATGCGACGCTTGCTTACCGTTGCGGGGGCAGCACACGTTGGCCTTGCGGTATCGTGTTTCCCGTTTAACTGCGACCATGAACAGGTCGCGGGCACCAGAACGGCGCCATTTTACGTGCGCGGCCAAATCATCGGCAATGATTTATCGCAACCGCTGCTGTTTTGTTCTCATTGAGCGACATCGTGCCGGCTAATGGAATAGCGACATTGCCACGTCCAGCAGACGCCTCTGTTCTATAATTCGTGCTTGCCTGCCATCAATGTCCCCATGTTTACTCCCGAACAGCAGCGAATTGTCGAAGCAAAGTTAGCCGGTCACGCCAGCCGTACGCAAAAGCTGGACATCGACGGCATACCCGTCATCATCAAGCAACTCGAACCTGCATTGAAACACTGGGGTTATCCGGTACTCGACACATTGGCAGCAGTATTACGACAACCCATGTTGCGTGCCGTACCTGCGCCGGGAGGCACCGATGCGCAGAAAATCGAAGTCATGCGCCTGCAGAATCTGAAGACGGCAGGCGTTTCCGTTCCCGATGTTTTACATGTCACGCCGGACTGGTTTGCCATGTCTTTTCTCGGCGCGCATTCGCTGGACCACATGCTGCGCGAGCATGCGGATGTCGGTCAACGCTATTGGGAAAACGGTCTGAACGCGATCCTTGCGCTGCACCGTCTGGGACAAACCGCCAGCCAGTGCTTTGCCCGCAACATGATCTGGCATGACGGCAAGGTAAGCTTCATCGATTTTGAGGATGATCCGACCAAAAGCATGCCGCTGGCATCGGCACAGGCACGCGACTGGGTACTCTTTCTGCATTCGACTGCTTTCATCCTGAATATGCCGCATGAGCACATAGCGTCGGTTCTGCTGCGTTATCTGCGCAAGGATGACCTGAGTGTGCAGCATCAGGTCTTGCGTGCTGCGCGCACTTTTGGCTGGTTGCGTATCTTGCCCCACAAACGCAAGCCTTGGGGACGCGACGTAGTGGCGGCGCAAGCGGCGGCCAATGTCCTGCACCTGATCGTTGAGGAAGACAAGCGCGAACGCGCAATGTTCTGATTGTTGCTGATCACGGGATCAACGAAGACTGTCAGCAATCGACAATCAGTAATTCACCATATCGTATTTGGTGCGGCTTCTGTGCCGCATACAAAGCCATCTCTGGCACAGATAGTCCGTGCTCACATGCTGCCAGCAGACGAATCGTGCCGGCATGGCAAATCACGATGGCATGCTCGATCTCCATGCCGGATAAGTCATCACGAAAATCCCGAACGCGTTGCGCGACTTCCAGTACGCTCTCGCCACCACCTGGCCGGTAGCCAGTCATATCGCTGGTCCAGGCGTCAATATCCGCACGTGGAATGGCATCCCACGCCTGCATTTCCCATGTGCCGAAATGCATTTCGCGCAGGCGTTCATCGTAGGTAGTGGAAATACAGTCGAGTTCTTCCGCAATACTGTCTGACAGCACACGGCAACGCTGTAGCGGACTCGAAAAAAGTCGTGCGTTGCGCGGCAATAGAGGAAGCAATGAGGAACGTGCCGAAGCCAGCGCCTCATCATCCACCGTCAAATCCGTATGGCCATAACAAATATTGGCTGCCACACTTGGTCGTGGATGACGGATCAGATAAAGATGCATGGCGAACCTCGCTTGGTTCTCTTAGTAGGAGACGGCGCTCAACACCCCAAGATAGAAAGCCACTTCGGCAAGCTGCTGCACGGTGCCGAGGCAATCGCCAGTATAGCCACCAATACGGCGCTTGAACAATCTTGCCAGCCAGAACGAGACCGAGACAGCAAGCACGATGCCAAAGATCATGCCATCAAGCGGCATCCAGCCAGAGATCATGCCAATCAACATCACCACACCGACAACAATCGCGGCAATCCCGAATTCACTGCCCGACATCTGGTCCGCGATCGGTTTGGCTTTGCCATTTTCTTTGGCGTATTCCATCCGCCAGATCAGGCTGACAGCGCACAGTCGTGACAAGGGATGGCCGATCAACAAGGCGGCAACCACCGTTGCCGGCGGCAAGGCAATCAAGGCCGTGACCTTCAATGCCAGCATCAGCATGATGCCGATGGCACCATATGCGCCAATGCGCGAATCCTTCATGATGTCCAGCACGCGTTCGGGTGTGGTGCCGCCACCAAAACCATCGCAGGTATCGGCAAAGCCATCTTCATGAAACGCACCGGTCAGCCAGATCCCCACCACGACCGACAACAAGACGGCGACCGGCTGCGGCCATAGCAATGTCGCCAGAATGTAACTCACGCCGGTAATCAAGGCGATAACCAGCCCTACCGCCGGAAAGTAGCGTGCCGCCTGTGCTAGCCAGCGTGCATCGAATCCGACCCAGCGCGGAATGGGCAGTCGTGTAAAAAACTGCAATGCGATGAAGAACAAACGCACTTCATGCATCATGCGTTTTCCCATGTCTTCCTCTTCGAACAGATCCGGTTCCATCCCGTGCCTCTAGCGCATTCCGCTCAGAACAATGTTTTCGATTTAATCCGCTGACTTGTTACTGACGGCAGCCGATTCGAAGGTTGCCATCTCGCACAAGAAATGTACCGCCGCCTGCAGCATCGGCAAGACCAGCACCGCACCTGTACCTTCACCAAGGCGCAATCCCATATGCAACACCGGCTCGCCATGCAGCTCTGCCAGCAACTTGGCATGACCGTGCTCGTCGGAGCAATGTGCGAACACGCAGTAATCCAGAATAGCAGGCTGTAAACGCGCCGCAACCAATAGTGCACTCGTGATGATGAAACCATCAATCACCAGAACCATTCTGCGTTCGGCAGCAGCCAGCATGGCACCAACGATCATGGCGATTTCAAAGCCACCAAATGTCATCAACACCTCCAGTGGCGAACGCATGGAAGCGTGGTAAGCCACGGCATTTGCAACGACTTGCTGCTTGTGCAAAATACCCTCTCGTGAAAGCCCTGTTCCTGCCCCCACACAATCCGCCGCAGGCAGACCTGTCAAAGCGTGCATGATGGCTGCGGCAGAAGTGGTATTCCCGATCCCCATCTCGCCAAAGCCCAGCACGTTACCGGGAATCGCCTGAATCAACTCTGCGCCATGCTGCATGGCTTGCGTACATTGTTCTGCCGTCATGGCAGGCATCGTCGCGAAATTTCGTGTGCCCGCTGCCACCTTGCGATTGAGCAGCCCGGCGCGGTCACCAAAGTCATGATTGACGCCCGCATCCACGATATGCAGCGCACAGGCATTTTGTCTGGCAAAGACATTGATGGCCGCGCCACCAGCCAGAAAGTTCTCGACCATTTGCCACGTCACGCTTTGCGGATAGGCCGATATCTTTTCTTCCACAATGCCATGGTCGCCGGCAAATACGATCAGTGCGGGCGATACGATTGCCGGTCTGACGGTTTGCTGCACCATGCCAATCTGATGCGCCAGTTTTTCCAGCATGCCCAGACTGCCAGGCGGCTTGGTTTTGCCATCAATGGCGCTGCGCAAGGCCTGCGCCATGACAGGATTATCGGTTGCTTGAATCGAGGGAATGAACATGCTTGTCGCGCACAGAAGAGACGCGATCCTTGAGAAGAAATCAATACTTTCGGAAAATGGCCATCCGCCGACGATGCACAACATGCGTTGTGCGTTCCATATGCAGGATGAAAGATCAGCAGTGTATGCGGCGCCCAGAGGCGCGTCAATTCGGTGAAGAGACGCTGTCTGCAACCCGCAACCACAGAACATGTGCATACCAAAATGGCAATAGTGTCCGTTTTGATTTCACCAAATTTTACAAGTGTTGCCGCGCGTCGGCATCTTGCTTTCAATTACTTTGCTGGGATTTTAAATCTCGGTATGATTGATTCATGGTAACAACATGTTCGCAGGCAGCCTCTGCGAGTCATGTTATAGCAGCCAGCGTCATTACCGTATGCTAAAACCATAAAGCGCGCGCAGGCACGGACAACACTGAAGGGTAGAAAATGAGCGGAGATACAGACGATTTTGAAGCATTGTTCGAAGAGATCTCGGCACAACGACTGAATCAGGCACCAGCATCAGCACCATCACCCGCTACCGCTTCACCCGCCGTCACGCCTGCCGCTGCCACGGCGTCCGCAACGGTAACGGCAGTGAGCCAAACGGTCGATCTTTCGGACAAGCCCATGTATGAACGCCTGGGCGGCATCGTACGTACACTGCACGACTCACTGCGCGAGCTGGGCTATGACCGCTCCCTTTCGGATGTCGCTTCACAGATTTCAGATGCACAAGGGCGACTGGAGTATGTCGCCACCCTCACAGAACAGGCTGCCAATAAAGTGCTGAACGCCATTGATGTTGGCATGCCGGAACAGGATGCCTTGTCCAAGAGTGCCAAAGATATGGATACACGCTGGACGCAACTGTTTGAAGGCAAGCTCAGCATTGATGAATTCAAGGTGCTGGCCGGTGACTCCAGAAACTTTTCGGCCAAAGTGGCTGAAGCAACGGAGGCCGAAAAGGCACGTCTGCTCGATATCATGATGGCGCAGGACTTTCAGGACATTACCGGACAATTGATCAAAAAAATTGTCACGATCACCAACCGTGTCGAGAACGAACTTGCCCAACTTCTGCTCGACAATGCTCCGCCGGAAGTCAAGGCTGCAGCAGAACAGAAAGCCGATGCACCGGTTGAGCTGTTGAATGGTCCAGCCGTACCGGCTGTCGCCATGGCACAGGACGATGTAGACAGCCTTCTCGCCGATCTGGGATTCTAAATGGATGACATGCTCAAGGAATTCGTCGTTGAGGCGCTCGACCTTGCGACGAACGTGGAAGAACATCTGCTTGCGCTCGAGCGCAACCCGGATGATCTGAACACGATCAATGCCGTGTTCCGTTCCTTCCATACGATCAAGGGCGGCGCCGGTTTCATGAATCTGCCCGCGATGGTATCGGCCTGCCACCTGACCGAAAATCTTTTCGATGCCCTGCGTAACGGACAAGTCGCCGTCACGCCCATGGCCATCGAAGCGGCGCTGCAAGCCAGCGGCTTTGTCGCCGATCAGCTGGAAGAACTGGCCAACGGCGCCCCACCCGAGTCCCTGCCCGCGATGCCGCAGTCCCTGGAAGTCATCCTCACCAGCGCAATCGAAGGCGGCGCGGCACCCCAAGCCGCTGCTACAAATGCACCACCGCCCGCCACCCAGACTGCAGCAACCGCAGATGGCCTCGACTGGCATGCCCTGTATCTGGCGGTCGTGCCGGCAGGCACTGCCGTGGCGGCACCAGCCAATGATGCAGTTGCCGCAGCAGCGCCAACGGAACAAACGACCGCGCCACCTGCAGCAAAAACCGGTAACTGGGACGGCGTCGAACGCCGCACTGGTGCCGCAGAAAAATCCACTGCCGCAGTCAAGGAAGAAAGCATCCGTATCGATGCCGGCAAACTGGACGCCTTGCTGGAAGTGGCGGGTGAATCCGTACAGGCCGCCAATCAGGCTGCTGTGCTGCTGGAAAAACTCGCGCAGTTTCCGATGGAGGGTCAGGCTGCAACCCTGATGTCTGCATTGGCCGAAACCCTGAACCGTGCATCACGCTACTCCACCGAATTGCAGCGCGCCACCTTATCGACCCGGATGCAGCCGGTGGGCAAACTGTTCCAGCGCTTTCCACGACTGGTACGCGAACTCGCCAAGGAACTGGGCAAGGATGTCGATCTGCAGATCGAAGGCGCAGAAACAGAAGTGGATCGTGTCGTCGTCGACAGCCTGTACGATCCTCTGGTACACATGCTGCGCAATTCGCTGGATCACGGTATTGAAGACAACGCGACACGTGCGGCGAGCGGCAAGCCGGCAAAATCCGTCATCCTGCTGAAAGCATGGCAGGAAGCAAGCAGCGTCATGATTGAAATTTCAGACGATGGCAAAGGCATGGATGCGCAAGCCTTGCGCGCCAAAGCACTCGCCAAGGGCCTGATTTCGGACACAGCAGCACAGACGCAGGAAGAAATGCTGCAACTGGTTTTCCTGCCTGGTTTCTCGACCAAGGAAGTGGCGAATAGCGTGTCCGGTCGTGGTGTCGGCATGGACGTCGTCAAGACAGCCGTAGAAAAACACCGCGGCGCTATCAGCATCGATTCCCGCCTTGGTGTTGGCACACGCTTCTCGATCCGCCTGCCGATCGAACTCTCGATCGTGCCGACCATGCTGGTTCGCAGTTCGGACGCCGCCCTGGCCTTGCCTATGGCCGTCGTCGAACGTGTCGTGGAACTGCCTGAAGAGTTCGAAAAAGTAGGTGGTGCCCCCGTTCTGCGTGATCAGGGTCGCCCGCTTCCCGTCCGTTCTCTGGCGGGTGCGCTGGGCTATGAATTACAGACAGAACGTGTCGGCATCGTGATTGCTGCACCACAGCCATACATTCTCTCGGTTGGTATTGTGGAAGGTACGGCCGATCTGGTGATCAAACCAATGACAGCCATGCATGTTGATGGCATTGCCGGTACCGCACGCTCGGCCGAAGGAGAACTGGTACTGGTGGTGGGCCTTTCCTTCCTGCTGGAAGGCAGCAAGCAGACTTACAAGAGCAATACGGTACGTCTTGCGGCTTGAGCCTGAAGCCTCGCCAGTTCCCATGCTGTTGAAACAAAAACGCCCTGAATCATCAGGGCGTTTTTCTATGGTGCGCGAAGCGGACTGATTTCAATCGTCCTTCGCACCATCAATATTCAACTCGTGAATCTTGCGGGTGATCGTGTTACGGCCGATCCCCAAACGCACTGCCGCATCGTTCTTGCGGCCATGCGTATGCTTGAGTGCGGTTTTGATCAGCGCCGATTCAAACTGACGTCCCAGCACATCCATGACCTCCGGTTGTCCTGCTGCCAGCAGCGATGCCGCTTCTGCCTCAAGCAAAGCGATCCAGTTGGATGGTTCCTGCATGACGGGCGCACTGAACGACATGGGCGCGGCAGAACTCGCCGATGCCGATACAAATCCGTCACTGCTTTCCATGGCCGGATACGTTGCTGCTGGCAAGGACGATGGCGTACTGGCTGGCATGCCACCAACTGCCGCAAAGCCCTGCCCTTCGGTCAACTCCTGCGGCAGGTCCTTGGCTTCGACCGTCTGGCCTGGTGCCATCACGGTGATCCAGTTACACAGATTTTCAAGCTGACGCACGTTGCCCGGCAACTCCAGACTGCTGAGAAACTGCATGGCACCATCGGACATACGCTTGACTTCAACACCCAACTGCTTGGCACTTTGCGCGAGGAAGTGACGCGTCAGGATCGGAATATCCTCCTTGCGCTCACGCAGGCTAGGCAGGCGCAAACGAATCACGTTGAGGCGGTGATACAAATCCTCACGGAACAAACCTTCGCGTACACGGTGTTCCAGATTTTGATGGGTTGCCGCAATCACGCGCACATTCGCCTTGAGCGGCTGGTGACCGCCAACACGGTAGAAATGTCCGTCTGACAGCACGCGCAACAAGCGTGTTTGCAAATCAAATGGCATGTCCCCGATTTCGTCGAGGAACAGAGTGCCACCTTCTGCCTGTTCAAAACGGCCGCGACGCGTGGCCTGTGCGCCGGTAAAGGCACCACGCTCATGACCAAAGAGTTCAGACTCCAGCAAGTCTTTTGGAATCGCAGCCGTGTTCAATGCAATGAAAGGCTGCGAGGCACGCGGGCTGTGTTTATGCAGCGCCCGTGCCACCAGTTCCTTTCCCGAGCCGGATTCCCCTGTAATCAGAACAGTGACGTTCGATTGAGAGAGGCGACCGATCGCGCGAAAGACATCCTGCATCGCCGGTGCCTGACCGAGAATTTCCGGCGTATCGGCAGAGACATGTTCGACGCTGGTTTCGCGCAGACTTTCTTCCAGCGCGCGACGGATCAGTTCCACTGCCTTGTCGATATCGAAAGGCTTGGCCAGATATTCAAAGGCACCGCCCTGAAACGCAGCCACTGCTGAATCGAGATCGGAAAAGGCGGTGATGATGATGACCGGCAGACCTGGATGCTTGGCCTTGACTGCCTGCAGCAGTTCAAGACCGGACTCGCCCGGCATGCGGATATCGGAGACCAGTACTTGCGGTGCGCCATCCTTCAAGGCCTCCATGGCATCGCGCGCATTGGAAAAACTCTTGGTGGCGAGATTTTCACGTGCCAGTGCTTTTTCAAGCACCCAGCGAATCGATTCGTCGTCGTCAACAATCCAGATTGGTTTCATAATTCTTTTAATGTTCCGCGTGATGCGGCAATGTCGGCGACACTGCCAGTTTGTTGTTATTCCATCTCGATCAAGGCAAAGGTATGAGGATTCTGAAATCCGTATACCCCGGGCGACTTTCACATTCGATCACGCCCATGTGTTGCTGAACGAATGTTTGCGCTAAGGTCAAACCCAACCCGCTGCCACCGTCCCTGCCGGATACCAACGGGTAGAAAATACGATCACGAATGTCCGGTGGAATACCCGGACCGTTATCGATGATATGCAAGTCTAATGCCAGCCGATAACGCACTTTGGCGAGCGTAACCTGCCGTGCGATGCGCGTCCGCAAGATCAATTCGGCATCGCCACTTTTCATGCGGGTTGCCAGTACTTGTGCTGCGTTATGTGCAATATTGAGTACAGCCTGGATCAATTGTTCCTTGTCACCGCGAAACTCGGGAATCGACAAGTCATAATCACGACGAATCTTCAATCCGTTCGGAAACTCAGAAGTAATCAGGCTGCGTACGCGCTCACACACCTCATGGATATTGACGTCCCCCACAATATGCGGACGGCGATGTGGTGCCAGCAGACGATCCACCAGCGTCTGCAAACGATCGGCTTCCTTGATGATGACCTGCGTGTATTCCCCAAGCTCCTTCAAATGCCGTTCCGGCAATTCCAGTTCCAGCAACTGTGCGGCACCACGAATACCGCCGAGCGGGTTTTTGATCTCATGCGCAAGATTACGGATGAGCTCCTTATTGGCCTGACTTTGATCCAGCAAACGCTCTTCCCGATCCAGCTTGAGCTGTTGCAGGTTTTCACGCAACTCGATCAGCACTGGCGCGTCGGGATTGTCCAGTGCCGTCACGACAACATGCACCTGCAATGGCTCACGCCCCATGCGTTCCAGCGTCAGATCCTGACGTTTGTCGGCAAAGACATGTTCCAGCGCATCCTGAAACAAAACAGCGAGCTCTTCATTACTGAGAAAAAGTTCGGCCAGTGTCTGGTTCAACAAGGTCTTGCTGGATGATTCCAGAAGATTTTCGGCGGCAGGATTGACATAGATAATGTGGCCGTCCGCATCAAACAGCAAAACCGCCGATGCCAGCAGATCAAGACCACCAAGAGAAATCGTATTTTTTTTCACAAGACTCCATCAGAAAAGGCCAGCAAAAAAGAATGGCCGCAACATGCGGCCAGAATGAAGCAAACATCGTACCGATGCAAACGCATCTTATTTAAGATTGCCGAGTTCGCGTTTCAAGGCATCGATGTTACGTTGCGTCCGGGCGATGTCATCCTTCATCGACGCAGTACGCTCCTGATATTTTGCGTAATTGCGCTCGTCTCCGTGCCGCTCCGGCTCGCCGTTGTTGTAGTCGCGCTGGAGGCTCGCCAGTTTGGTTTCTTCGACTTTCATTTCATCCAGAAGAATCTGCCGACGGTCACTATCGCGCGCCTTTTGCTCGGCCGACTCCACGCGTGGAAATGATGCAGGAGAAGCGACCGCAGGACGTGGCGTCGATGGCGTCGCAGCTGGACGTGTCACCGGCGCAGAATGAGTCGTCGTCACGCCCGACAACTCGACTTTCTTGCAGCGTGCCGTCGAACCCGTGTTCTTGTATTCGCGCCGTCCCTCACTGTCGATGCAAAGATAAACATCGCTTTGTGCAAGGGCCGGCAACCCGATGCTGCAGAGGAGCAAAATCAAAAGCTGCTGTTTCATACATGCGCTTCAAACTGTTAAATCAGAACCCTAGTTTATGTCAGGAAACTCGGGGAAACCACCATGCTGCCGCAATTTGTGCGGACGTGAGACAAATAAAAAGCGGGAAAAGCTTTCGCTTTTCCCGCTTCGATAACACGACGACAATAAACGATTAGACCGAGTAGTACATATCGTATTCGACTGGATGCGCGGTCATGCGGAAACGCGTGACTTCCTGCATCTTCAGATCGATGTATGCATCGATCATCGCGTCGCTGAACACGCCACCACGGGTCAGGAACTCGCGGTCTTTGTTCAGGTTGTCCAGTGCTTCTTCCAGCGATGCGCAGACGGTTGGGATCAGTGCATCTTCTTCCGGTGGCAGATGGTACAGATCTTTCGATGCTGCCTCGCCTGGATGAATCTTGTTCTGAACGCCGTCCAGACCTGCCATCAGCAATGCTGCAAAGCACAGGTATGGGTTGGCCAGTGGATCCGGGAAACGGGTTTCGATACGACGTGCTTTTGGATTTGGCACGTGTGGAATACGGATCGAAGCCGAACGGTTACGCGACGAGTAAGCCAGTTTGACTGGTGCTTCGAAGCCTGGAACCAGACGCTTGTACGAGTTGGTACCTGGGTTGGTGATCGCGTTCAGCGCTTTAGCGTGCTTGATGATGCCGCCGATGTAGTACAGCGCGAATTCCGACAGACCAGCATAGCCGTCGCCTGCGAACAGGTTTTTGCCATCTTTCCAGACCGATTGGTGAACGTGCATGCCCGAACCGTTGTCACCAACGATTGGTTTTGGCATGAAGGTCGCGGTTTTGCCGTAGGTGTGTGCCACGTTCCAGACAACGTACTTCAGGTTCTGGGTCCAGTCAGCGCGCTCGACCAGGGTCGAGAACTTGGTGCCGATTTCGTTTTGGCCAGCGCCAGCCACTTCGTGGTGGTGCACTTCAACCGGGATGCCGAGCGATTCAAGGATCAGACACATTTCCGAACGCATGTCCTGGAAGCTGTCGACTGGAGGAACCGGGAAGTAGCCACCTTTGACTGCCGGACGATGGCCGGTGTTGCCGCCTTCGATTTTTTCACCGGTCGACCACGATGCTTCTTCGGAATCAATCTTGACGAAGCAACCGGACATGTCGATCTTCCAACGGATACCGTCGAAGATGAAGAATTCTGGTTCAGGACCGAAATAGGCGGTGTCGCCCAGGCCCGACGATTTCAGGTAGGCTTCTGCGCGCTTGGCGATGGAACGTGGATCACGGTCGTAGCCTTTGCCATCCGATGGTTCGATCACGTCACACTGCATGAACAGCGTGGTTTCTTCCATGAATGGATCGATGTTGGCAGTGTTTGGATCAGGCATCAGCAACATGTCGGATGCTTCGATACCTTTCCAGCCTGCAATCGACGAACCGTCGAATGCATGACCGGATTCAAACTTGTCCATATCAAAATGCGAAACTGGCACAGTGACGTGCTGTTCTTTGCCACGTGTATCAGCAAAGCGAAAATCAACGAATTTGACTTCGTTGTCTTTCACCATCTTCAAGACCTCTGCGGCCGTCATTGCCATGCGAATCTCCTAAATATGAGCAGGTAATACAAGAATTGGGTTGGGTTGTGATCCGTGCTGGTATTCAACTACGCGAACAGCGTGCGTCCATAACTCGCGGGGAATAATAGCAGATTCCATGCCACCATTTGCAGCAAAAACTTGTACACCGGCATGCACGCAAATCGTTGAATCACAAAGCAAAGCTCCGTTTTGGAGCAAAAGTTATCAAGCCATTCACACCCCGCAACTCACCATAAAAGTGCAAATATAAATAAATTCACATTTAAAGTGCATATTTGTATTGAAAAGAACAATTTGATCTTTTTTGGTGCGTTTTTATATGTCAATACAGCCTCTTGAACGAACAACCATTTTTTGCGTGCTCATCTATAATTTCTGCCAATCATTCCACCATGAGGCATTGCAATGAACACAATTCTTGACACCGGACGTCGTCGCGGCGCTGAGGCGCAACTCCCTTATGCTGGCGCGCTAACGCCGCAAGAAAGCCATGCTTTGCTGCAGGCTGACGCAAAGGTCAAATTGATCGATGTGCGCACCGATGCCGAACGCGACTGGATCGGCAAGCCGCAGATCGCCCCGAATCAACAGTTTGCCGTGCAATGGACCTTGTATCCGGGCGGCAAACCCAATCCGGACTTTCTGGCCCAATTGTCACAAGTGGCCGGCAAGGATGATGTGTTGCTGTTTTTATGCCGGGGTGCCGTCCGCTCCAAAGGCGCGGCGAAGCTTGCTGCAGAACATGGCTATACCAACAGCTTTGACGTTCTGGAAGGATTTGAAGGTGCCAAGGATGCGGAAGGTCATCGCAAGAATGTCGATGGCTGGTGCAAGGCCGGGTTGCCCTGGATCGGTGCCTAAGCCGCTCCGGACATCCTGTCAGACTCCGGCGCGTTTTCACTCAGCCAGAGAATCCGCTTGCGTACCAGATTGATATTGCTACGCAGGCGGTACAACTCATCTGCAAACGACAACGGAATCGTAATCTGATTCACCCGCTCTTCCAGCTGCGCCAGACGCTTCAACTGCGCCGGATAGACATCGGCGCGCCGTGCAGGCGGCACCTCTTCGATAGCCTGTTCCACACTACGTAACTGACCATACCAGCGGTAGACACGCGAACGCACCTTCCACACATACAGCGGCGGAATGATGCGCGACAGCGGCAGGAACAAGGCACCAAGCGCCACGATCACCACCCACATCCGCTCAAGGAAATTGGCCAGCCAGAACGGCATGTAGCGCTGCAGGAATGGCGGCCCCTCCCGATAGAATTTCTCCGCTTCCGGCACAACCGGAATTTCCGTGTAACTCGCATTCGGGAATTCGCCTTGCTTACGGAACCAGCCTGCGCCGCCATGCACCGCGGTTGCGGTCTGCACAAAGAGATCGATCAGTGCCGGATGCAGATCTTCGCGCGCAACCAGCGTCGCTGTCGGTGCAATCAGGTGGTAGTTCTTTGATGGCAAATCCTTGCCCAGATCGACGATTCCACGCGGCAGCGTGACATGCGACAGATACGGGAAACGACGCGAATACGCTTCGGCCTGGGAGAAGTCAAACAGCTTGATGCCTGGCGTTTGCAACAGCATCTGTACCAGCAAACTGTCAGGGGCAGAACTGAACACCAGCGCATCGATACTGCCATCGAGCAGGGCCACCGTTGCCGGCGTGTCTTCCAATTCACTCAATCGTACATCCGACGGCTCAATTCCGTTTACCGACAGCAAGGCAGTGAACAGTCTGGGTACGCCCGTCCCTTCCGGACCGACGTTGACCTTGCGACCCTTCAATTCCTTCAACTGCGTGAAAATGCGATTTTCCCGGAAGAACAACCAGACTGGTTCGGTGAACAGGCTACCCAGTGAAATCAGGCCGGCGCGCTCCGCTTCATCATGTTCAGTCGATCCACTTTGCACGAAAGCGATGTCCGTCACCGAGCCCGGATCGTTCAGGCGCCGCAGATTTTCCTGTGAGCCCAACGAAGGTTGCAAGGTAACCGTAATGCCGTAGCGCGCCAGAGTATCGGCGTACTTTTTACCGAACTGCTCGTACGCACTGTTTTCCTGTCCGGTAGAAAGCGTAACGTGCGACGGCGGTGTCGGATCCACCAGCCGATAGGCAACGTAACACGCCAGCACGATCAGCAAGGTCATGGGGCCGACCGTCACGAGCAGATCGCGCAGGGAAAATTCGGTGAACTTGAAGATTCTTGGCATGACAGCCCCGAAGCGAAGGCAAAAAAAGCCGGTAACGACAGTTGCCGTTACCGGTTGTGTAACTCAATCCAGTTTGGCTGCGTGTTCGCGCGTTTCATGGAAGGTTACATCAGGCCAACGTTCCTGTGTCAGGCGCAAATTGACACCCGAACTCGCCAGATAGGCAAGATTGCCAGCAGCATCGTGCGCAAGATTGTGCCCGGCAGACGATTTCTCGAACTCGGCGAGCTTCTTTTTATCCGCGCAGGAAATCCAGCGTGCCGTGCTGATGCTGGTGCCTTCAAAGACAGCATCAACGCCATATTCATTAAGCAATCGACTGGCGACAACTTCAAACTGCAGCACACCCACGCCGCCCAGAATCAGATCACTGCTGTTGACCGGTTTGAAAACCTGAATCGCGCCCTCTTCGCCCAGCTGTTGCAGGCCTTTGTGCAATTGCTTGATCTTGAGCGGATTGCGAATACGCACCGAACGGAAAAATTCTGGCGCAAAGTAAGGAATGCCCGTGAACTGCAGCAATTCACCTTCCGAAAAACTGTCGCCGATCTGCATGTTGCCGTGATTCGGCAAACCGATGATGTCCCCCGCGTAGGCCTCTTCCACCTGCTCACGACTCGACGCCATGAAGGTCACCACGCTCGACACCTTGATCTCACGATTCAAGCGTAAATGCTTGACCTTCATGCCGCGTTCAAAGCGCCCTGAACATACCCGCAAGAAGGCAATGCGATCGCGATGTGCCGGATCCATATTTGCCTGGATCTTGAAGATAAAACCGGAGAACGGTTTTTCAGTCGGTTGCACGGCACGTACGGTTGCATCACGTTCACGTGGCGGCTGCGCCCAGTCCAGCAAGGCATTGAGAATTTCACGCACGCCAAAATTGTTGATAGCGGAACCGAAGAACACCGGTGTGCGGGTACCGGCAAGGAAAGCATCCAGATCAAACGGATGCGACGCACCGTGTACCAGCTCCACTTCCATCTTCAATTGTTCGATCTCCAGCGGGAACATCTCCGCCAGTTTTGGATTGTCGATCCCCTTGACGATCTCAAAGGTCTGATCCGCCTTTTCGCTACCGGGCGCGAACAGCATGATTTCGTCGCGCAACAAGTGATACACGCCACGGAAGTTCTTGCCCATGCCGATTGGCCAAGTCACAGGCGCGCACTCGATCTTGAGAACGGATTCCACCTCATCCAGCAACTCAAGCGGATCGCGCGTTTCACGATCAAGCTTGTTCATGAAGGTGACGATCGGAGTGTTGCGCATGCGGCAAACGTTGAGCAGCTTGATCGTCTGCTCTTCCACACCTTTTGCTGCATCGATCACCATCAAAGCGGAATCAACTGCCGTCAGCACACGATAGGTGTCTTCGGAAAAATCCTGGTGGCCCGGGGTATCAAGCAGATTGACTACATGCTCACGATATTCGAACTGCATGACCGAGCTGGCGACCGAAATGCCGCGCTGCTTCTCGATATCCATCCAGTCAGACGTGGCATGGCGACCACTCTTGCGGCCCTTGACGGTACCGGCAAGCTGGATCGCGCCCGAGAACAACAGCAGTTTTTCAGTCAGCGTGGTCTTACCCGCATCGGGGTGAGAAATAATGCCAAACGTACGACGACGCGCCACTTCGCTGGCGATCAGTTCGGAGGAAACGCTACGTGACTCGACCGGCTGGTCGAGCTCATCGGAAATCGGAGAATCGGGCGCGGAAGACATGGAATAGCCCTAGGAAAAAGGCCACAAGTCTACCGTTTCCGGCGGCTGAAGTCTAATCCGCCAATGGCTTTTGCTCAGAGGACATGGGCAAAACAACAAGATGGCAATAGCGCTTAACGCTTGACCTTGAGCAATCCCGCCGCTTCCAGACGCGCCCAAACGGCATCTTTTTCCTCGTCGGTGTAGATGATCCAGTTCAGCACTTCATCCCAAGTGCGGCCACACCCTTTGCACACTTCATCCCCATGGGATGTCGAGCAATAACCGGCACATGGCGAATCCGGACGCAAGGAACTGCGTGCATGACTGCGCACGACTTCGGTCGACGTCTCGGGAGAAGAATCTTTATTGCTCATGAAGAAACAGCACTGCGCAGAGAAAGTGCCATTGTAATCCGCCACGACGCAGTATGTGTCCATGACGGCGGAAGGGAAATCAGTTTTCCTGAATGATGAAATCGGTAATCAGGACATCTTCGACCGAAGGACCAATGGCCGACTTGACGGAATCCCGCGCAACCTGCTGCACGTAAGCCACACCATCAGGCTGTTTGGCGCGACGCGGATCCAACTGCGAAAAAGCCGACTGCAGTGCAAATTCAATCTGTTTGCCCTGCTCGTTCATTGCGGAAGCATTGCCGCTCCGACTTTGCACTGACACGCTGGTCCGCACGGAAAATTCGGATCCACGCACCACGATCGGACCGAAGCTGGTGTAGGCAATGCCCGCCGCTGCGCGCTCCTTGTACTGGAAATACATCCACCCCATGAAGCCGGCAATCGCAATGACGACAATGGCGAGCAGGATGTAGGCAGCCGTATTATCGGACTGTGTTGCCTTCGGCTTGGATTTGGTAACCATGACAATATCGGGAGCAAACGACGCGCAAAGTGTAACCGATACGCACGCTTTCTCTCCTGCGATATTTACTTAAAGCAACACCGCGTCGACCTCGAGGATCAATCGATGATCTTGACGGCGACCTTGCCATCCCGTTCCAGACGGTCTTCCACTTCACCAATCTGGGCAGCCAGCGAATTACCGGTCTGATCCACTGCAGCTACCAGACTGGCATCCAGGCGGTCCAGACGCGCCATCAAAGCAGCGCGTGCTTCGGCATCCTGACGGACGACACCTTGCATTTCGTTCTCGATAAAGTGGCGCAATTCGGTAAAACGCGAAGCTTCCGCCTGATCCGCCAGTTCACGATTGGCCTGCAACTCTTTGGCATGGCGGCGCGCTTCCAGCAAAACCGAGGACTGCAGATAAATGATGAACGTCAGG
The DNA here is from genome assembly GCF_014635705.1 of Oxalicibacterium faecigallinarum. Classification (GTDB taxonomy): domain Bacteria; phylum Pseudomonadota; class Gammaproteobacteria; order Burkholderiales; family Burkholderiaceae_D; genus Oxalicibacterium; species Oxalicibacterium faecigallinarum. The sequence goes on from NZ_BMDI01000001.1 coordinate 1,327,657, forward strand.
AAGAATGCAGTCAGTACTGCTGTCAAACCCAGCATCACGATACCCAGCGGTGCATGCACCGTCGTCACGCCCAACCAAAGTTCTGTCGGTGTATTGAAAGTCTCCCAGTTCAGCGCAGCCAGCACGGCAATCGCACCGAGAATCAGGACGAAGATAAAAGTACGAATTTTCATGATGTCTCTCCCCTTTCAACGTTTAGCGGCCACCTGATCAGGCTGCTCCAGAATATTGTCATACAGATAAATATTTTGCGCTCTTTTGCCTGACTGCATTGTGCGCCACCGCACAATCCAAACCCATCCGCGTGACGCCCTCAAAGCATGACACAAGGCAATAATCGCTGCCCGCTGACGAAACGCTTCATGTAACATTCATGATGGTTCGACACCGCATAACAACATATAAAACTACGGAGCACATCCCATGAAACTGACATCCATGATGGCGGCCTTTGCGCTGGCAACCAGTGCGGGCCTGGCCTCGGCGCAGGAATTGATTCTGGTCGCTGTCAACGAGGGCGTCACCTATCAGGAAGGCGGCCCAGCCAGCGAGCGCTACAAACCCCTGATTCAAATGCTGTCCAAGGAACTCAAACAGAACGTCAAGCTGCAGGCCGTCGACAAATACGCGACACTGGAAAAAGGCCTGGCCGAAGGCAAATACGATCTGGCTTTCATTCATCCTGCTCACATTGGCTTGCACGCTGTGAAGAAAGATGGGTACGAAGGGCTGGTCACTGCCAAGGGCTATACCGATTACCGTGCCCGCGTGATGGTGCCGCAAAACTCCCCACTGAAATCCATGCAGGATTTGCGCGGCAAGAAGATCGGCGTGCCCTCCGTGGAGTCAATCACGACCGTCATGTTTACTGCCGACATGCGTTCGATGAATATTCCTCAACCGGAAAAGAGCTTTACCCCGACCCGCTATCAGGACGCGGTGCCCTTCATGATCGATAACGGCTTTGTCGATGCCGGCGTCACCGGTTCAGCCGCGGTTGCACAGGCATGGACCGCTAAAGGGGGACGCATTCTGGGCGAGACCAAACCAGTCGCCATCAAGCAGTTCATCGCATCCAAGAAAATGAGCGAAGCCGATCGCGAGAAAATCAAGAAGCTGCTGCTGGAGTTGCCAGACAGTGAGGCCGGCAAGGCCGCCTTGCAGAAAATCGGCATGACCGGTTTCCTGCCATGGAACGATGCCGTCATGAAGGAAGCAACCGCACGCCTCGGGCTCTGACGCACAGCACCTTTGCAAAACCGCACGCAACTACGTGCGGTTTTTTATTTGTGGCAACGCGTATAAGTCATTTTGGCAAGATTGCCAGTCTGTCCAGACACCAAACCAACACTTGACGCATCAGGCGTGACTTTCATCGCGTGCGCTGTTATACTGTTCATCCATACAGTACTTTAAGTTTTCGGTCGAACCGCGCTCCTCACAGTTTCAACTGCGGTTCGACCATCCTCTTCCGTGCAGGCCGTTAGCGATATAAGTCACCACGCCTTGCCGCACTTGCCTATCTTCCTGTTTTCCATCAAAGTAGCGCCCTGTTGTACCGCTCGGGGTCCTGCGCTGCGGCGCGGGTGAGAAATACCCGTTGAACCTGATTGAGGTAATCCTCGCGCAGGAAAGCACGTCCTCCCCGCCCAGCCTCTTGGCGCGGCGCCGAAGCAGCTGACCTGCCAACATTGAAAGTTGATGATGGCTTCACAAGATGCTGCACCTGCAGCCCATTCTGTTTCTTCTCCTGTCGTTTCGTCGCAATTCACACCCATCCCTGCCAGTGATCGTGTGTTCTCGTTTCGCGATCATGCTGCGCTCTGGTTCAGCCTCGGCGTCGGTTTGCTGGTTATCCAGATCGGCGCCTTTCTCGGTACGGCACTGGGCACCAAGACCGCGCTGTTCGCCATTGTCGCCGGTTCGCTGATCGGTGCTGCGCTGCTGGCGCTGGTTGCCTACATCGGTTTTCAACGTGGGTTGTCGAGCCCGATTCTGATGTGCCAGACGCTGGGCAGTTCCTTTGCCAAATTGCCGGTTGTCCTGAATGTCGTACAGCTGATCGGCTGGAGCGCGTTTGAACTGGTCGTCATGCGCGATGGCACCACGGCACTGGTAAAAGACATCACGGGTATCGATGCGGTTTGGCTGCCTTATGTGGCAGCCTTGTTCTGGGGATTATTGCTGGTTGGTCTGGCGACCGGCTCCATGATTGGACTGGTACGCTGGTTTGTCGGTCGCTTTGGCCTGCCGCTCGTGATTCTGTCACTGGTCTGGCTGACCTGGCAGTTTGGCATCAAGGCGCAGGCACAAGGATGGGAAGCGATCTGGAATCGTGCTGGCGATGGATCGATGAGTACCCTGGCCGGTATTGATCTGGTCATGGCAATGCCGGTCTCTTGGCTGCCGCTGGTCGCCGACTTTGCGCGCTATGGTCGTGCCGGCGGCACCACGTTCCGCGGTACTTGGCTGGGCTTTGCAATTGCAAATATGTGGTGTCATGCGCTCGGCGTACTGGTTGTAAGCACCACCGATGTCGGTGCTGATCTGATGGCAGCACTGCTACTGGCACAAGGCGGCCTGATTGCACTGGGGCTGATCCTGATCGATGAAATGGACAATGCCTACGGCGATGTGTATTCCGGTTCGGTTGCGCTCAACTTCCTCAACGGTCGTCACTCGATCCGTTTCTGGGGCATTGCGCTGGCATCAGTCGCGACCTGCTGCGCGTTGTTTCTGCCAATGCATGGCATCGAACCGTTCCTGCTGATGCTGAGCTCGGTCTTCGTTCCCCTGTTCGGAGTCGTTGTCTCGCAACTGGCTGGCAATGGCATCGCAACCGAGAGGCGTGTTAATCCGGTGCCGGTGGCAATCTGGATCATTGGCATTGTGAGTTTTCATCTTTGCCCAGCCATCTGGCCACAAGTCGGCTCGGCAATTCCGGCCCTGTGCATCACGCTGCTGTTGGGCACGATCTATCGACTGACACGCACCACAGCCTTGCAGGCAGCCTGATTGCGCTTTCAATCAACAAAAACGGCTGATGCAATGCATCAGCCGTTTTTTGTAGAAGCAGGATAGCCCCAGTCGTTATTGTTGGGCTGTCGGCGTACGCTCCCAACCACCTCCCAATGCCTTGAACAGATCGGTTGTGCCCGTCAGTCGTAACAGACGTTGCTGTGCCAGTGTATCTTCGGATGAGAACAGCGTACGTTGTGCATCCAGCAGGCTGTTCAGATCGTCCGCACCCTCGCGATAACGCAGTTCCGAAAGACGCAAGGCGCGTTGTGCCTCCGCACGAATTTCAGTCTGTGTACGTTCCTGTTCACGATTACGGTTGGCGTTGCCCAGGGCATCGTCGACTTCCTTGAGCGCCGTATAAATAGTGTTGCGATAGCTTTGTACAAGCTGACGACGCGTGGATTCGGTGCTTTGCACCTGCAGACGCAGGCGGTTACCGTCAAACAGTGTTTGCACGATGGATGCCGCCACACCAACGCTGTAGGTCGGGTTACCGAGATTCAGCAAGGCAGAACTCGATGCACCGGCCGCGCCACTGAGCGAAATCGTTGGCAACAGGGCTGCACGTGCGGCAGCAACGTTGGCATCGGCCGCGTACAACAGTGCTTCTGCACTGGCCAGATCAGGACGACGTGTGATCAACGTTGATGGCAGATCGGGCGTGACCTCCGGCACCGTCAAACCATCCAGCCCTTGCGCGACGATCTGCAGCGATTGTGGCGAACGTCCAAGCAGGATGGCTAATGCACTGACGGTTTGTCGCTCCTGTGTCTGCAACGGCAAAATGGTGGCGCGCTGCGCCAGCACCGTGCTGCGCTGCCGACTGACATCCAGTGCCGATGCCGAACCGTAGCGATAACGTGCCTCGACGATGGCATAGAGCTTCTCGGAGATGGCCAGATTTTCCTGTGCAATCTTCAAGCGTGTGCGCAACGCCAATGTCTGGAAGTAGGCATTCGCCACACCAGTCGTCAAGGTGGAGCGCACGCTTTCCATATCGAATCGACTCGCAGCGAGCGACGCATTGGCACTGGTTGCAACTGCGGCAACGCGGCCCCACACATCCACCTCGTAGTTGATCTGCAGAGATGCGCCGGACGACTCGCTCTTGGCCCAGCCGGTGATGCCCTGGCCACCCGGCTTCACCCGACCTGTCCCCGTATCCGCGCTCACGGTCAACAAGGGAAACAATGACGCTCCCGCACTACGCGCGGTAATCTCGGCCTGCGTTACACGCTCTGCAGCAATGATCAGATCAGAATTGCCAGCCTGCGCCTCATCGATCAGTGCTGTCAGTTCTGCCGAGTTAAAACCGCGCCACCATTCACGTTGCAATGCCGCATTGCCAGCAGGCACGGCTTCTGCCCATGTCTGCGGCAAGGCAACATCGGGACGCGTGGCATCGATACGGCCAGCACACGCCGTCAGCACAAAGGCCGTCGCGAATGCCAGAACAATCCGCGTCGGGCGAAAAATAGTCTGTTTTTTCATGTTCATATCACTCCGCCGCCAAGGCGACCACCGGATCGAGTTGGGCTGCTTTTTTGGCGGGCAGATAACCGAAGATCAGTCCGGTCATGAATGCACAACCAAACGCCAGCAACACCGGCATCAGGGAATACTTGATTGGTGTACCGAAGGCGCCGATTACACCGGCCGTCGTCAGCCCGATCACCACACCGATCGCACCACCGATTGCCGATACGACCATCGCCTCGATCAGAAACTGCTGCATGATGTTGCGTTCACGCGCACCGGTTGCCATGCGAATGCCGATTTCGCGGGTGCGCTCTGTCACCGATACCAGCATGATGTTCATCACGCCAATCCCGCCAACCAGCAGAGAAATTGCAGCAATCGATCCCAATAGAATCGTCAGCGTGTTTTGCGTCTGCTCCATCGCCTCCATCAGCGATGCCATGTTACGAATCTGGTAGTCGACCGTGCCGTGACGTTCGAGCAGCAGCTTGTCAACCGCGTCCTGCGTCTCGTCGATCTGTCTGGTGTCTTCCACTGCCACGGTCACGTTACGCAGATAACGCTGACCAGACAAACGCAGACTGCTGGTTGAGTACGGCACAAAGATGATGTCATCCTGATCGGAGCCCATCGGCGAAGCACCCTTCTCCGACATCACGCCCACCACCTGAAACAACAGATTGTTGATCAGCACAAATTCGCCAATCGGATTCTGCTGTCCGAACAAAGCCCTGGCTGTTGTCTTGCCCAGTACCGCGACGGCCGCGTAATTGGCCTCATCTTCCTCGCTGAAAAAGCTACCTTGTGCCGGTTGCCATTGGCGTGCCAACGGGAATTTGGCCGACGTACCATTGACGCTGGTCGAAGAATCCGAATCGCCGTAGCGCGCCGTCACGCTGCTGTTCTGCTCGGGAATTGCAGCCAGAATATTCGGCAACTCATTGATTGCCTTGACGTCATCGACCACCAGCGTCGCGGTTCCACTGAAACCGCGCTGGTTAGGCGCACCTGGGCGCACCAGCAGCAGGTTCGATCCCATCGAACTGATGCGCTCGACCACGACGGCCTTGGCACCATCGCCAATCGCCAGCATGGCAATCACTGATGCCACACCGATCACGATGCCCAGCAACGTCAAAATGGAACGGAACAGATTGGCACGCAATGAACGCATGGCCATCTTGGCGGCTTCCACCATGTCCGCCAGTTGTGATCCCTTGCGCGGCACGATCGGGCGTACAAACGTCTGCTGAGTCGGCGAAACAGGTGCAGGACCCGGATCGGAAAGAATATTGCCGTCGCGGATTTCGATCAGACGGTGCGCATGCTCGGCGACCTCTTTCGCGTGCGTGATCAGCAACACCGTATGTCCACGCTCCGACAATTCGGCCAGCAACTTCATCACGTCCTGACCGCTCTTACTATCAAGCGCGCCGGTCGGCTCGTCGGCCAGAATGATGCGACCGCCGTTCATCAGGGCGCGCGAAATCGAAACACGTTGCTGCTGGCCCCCGGACAACTGATTCGGGCGATGGTGTGAACGCTCCGCCAGTCCCAGCTCACCCAACAGAATTTGCGAACGCTCGTGTCGTTCGGCAGGAGGCAACCCTGCGTACATGGCAGGGACTTCCACGTTCTCGGAAGCACTCGCCGATGCAATCAGGTTATAGCTCTGGAATACGAAACCAAAATCATCCCGGCGCAGCAAGGCCAGCTCGTCACGCGAAAAGCCGGAGACATCGCGCCCCATGAACAGGTATTCACCGGTCGTCGGCCTGTCCAGACAACCCAGAATATTCATCAAGGTCGATTTGCCGGAACCCGACGCACCCATGATGGCGACAAATTCGCCCTCATAAATCTTCAGATCAATGCCGTGCAATACCTCGACATCCAGACCACCGTTGCGGTAGGTCTTGGTTACGCCACGCAACTCGATCAGTGGTACGGCATCTGCCGGACGCGTATTGTCACGTGGCGTCGCCAGAATATCGGCGGTCACGCTGTTGTCCTGCTCGCTCATCAACGGCCTCGCATTGGCGAACCACCCATGCCTGGCGGCATGCTGTTATTCACGCCGGATGGCCGATCGCCGCCATTTTGCGATGCCTGTTTGACGCCTGTGATCACGCGCTCACCTTCTGCCAGTCCGTTCAGCACCTGCATCTGGACACGGGTCGTGACGCCCAGCTCGATGGTGCGCTGCGAAATATTATTGTCGCCATCAATCACGCGCACCGTACCGGTTTTCTTCGGACGTTGTGCGTTTTCGGAAGGCAGACCACTACTGTCGCTTTGCACAGATTCTTGTCCGCCCTGCGCCTCCGCTGGCTTGCCGCTCTGTGCCTTATCATCAGACGGCGTCTCCGACGGTTTGCCATCCTTTGCCGCTTCATCCGCTTGCGCCCGGCGGCGCTCACGCATGGCTGCACGCTCTTCCGGGGTCATCTTCTCGAACGCAGCGCGGCGTTGTTCAGGCGTCATGTTTGCCATCGGATTGCTGGCACCGGCAGCCCCTCTTCCCGCATTGGCGCCACCCGCACCACGTGTCAGGGTGACTGCGGCAGTGGGTACCAGTAGCGTGTCTTTGGCGGTTGCTGCAATAAAGAACACTTGCGTGGTCATGTTCGGCAACAAGGCCTGATTGCGGTTGGCAACGTCAAACAAGGCGTTGTAGAGAACGACGTTATTGGTCACGGTGGGGGTCGGCTCCAGCTTGCGCAACTTGCCGTACCAGCGGCGGCCCTGACTGCCCAACGTCGTGAAGTACACATCCATGTCCTTGCGCAGCTTGCCGACTTCCGCCTCCGAAACCTGTGTCTGTACCGTCATGGTGGACAGATCGGCGACGCGCAGAATGATTGGTGCCGACTGGTTGGCATTCAGGGTCTGGCCCTGACGCGCCGTCACCGACACAACGGTGCCGGACATCGGCGCGTAGATTTTGGCGTAATTGAGATTGGCTTCATCCGCACGCAGAGTCGATTCCGTCTGTTCGATCTGTGCCTGCAGGGATTCGACCTGGGCCTGTGCCGATTTCAGAGAGGTTTCTGCAGTCTGCAGAGATTCCTTGGTCGTGGCATCTTCTTCAAACAGATTCTTCTGGCGCTGATACTGAATGGCGGCCAGTGCAGCTTGTGCCTCCTGATTCTTTTTCGATGCCATCAGATTGCGCAACCCTGCGCGACGCGCATCCAGTGTGGCACGCAGCACGGTCGGATCGATCTCCGCCAGCAGATCGCCTTCCTTCACGACCGATCCGATTTCCACATGCAGCTTCTTTAGCTGACCAGAAACCTGCGCACCCACATCCACATATTCCAGAGGCTGTACCGTGCCGGTTGCCGTCACCAGGTCTTCGATATCACCCTTCTCAACTTCAGCGACCTGGTACTTGTTCAGTTCGTTCTTCTTGGCACTATATTTTTGCCAGCCCCAGTATCCACCGGCTGCCAGTAAAACGATCAGGATGCCGCTTACGGTGTAGCGGTTAAACAGACGCTGGCGCAGGCTGTTTGTCGAGGACGGTTTGGTAGGCTGAGACATGATGGATGGCAGTGACTGGACGAAGAATGAAAGTAATAGGGGGATGGCCTGAAATCGCCATCAACGATAGCCAGAGCATAGGGGATTATCAAGATAATCTATGCGTCGCGCAGGTAAAGAATTGTGAAGACATCCTTAATGAGACAGTCCACGACAAACACGCAATCGGACAGCAGAAAAAAATGACGCCGGGAGTCAAAAGACTTCCGGCGTCATTGTGCTGGCCTGGCCACGATTTGCGTGGCAGCGGGCATTAACGTTCGACGAAGGCGCGTTCGATCACGTAATCGCCTGGCTGACCAATACCTGCCGACACTTCGAAACCCAGTTTATCGAGTTCGGCTGCCGTGTCCTTCAGCATTTCCGGACTGCCGCAGATCATGGCGCGATCCCTCAGCGGATCGATTGGCGGGATACCCAGGGTTTCGCACATCACACCGCTCGAGATCGCGGTGGTGATACGCCCCTTGTTGGCAAACTCCTCGCGGGTCACGGTTGGGTAGTACAGCAGTTTCGCTGCGATTTCTTCACCCAGGCCTTCGATCTCCAGCAATTCCTTGCCGATGTAATCTCGGTACGCCAGTTCGCTGACCAGACGCACGCCGTGTACGAGAATGACCTGATCGAAACGTTCATAGGTTTCCGGATCACGGATGATGCTCATGAAAGGCGCCAGACCGGTGCCACTACCAAAGAGGAACAGGCGTTTGGCCGGCAACAGATCGGACACCACCAACGTACCGGTCGGTTTGCGGCCAACCAGCAATTCGTCACCGACCTTGAGGTTTTGCAGATGCTTGGTCAAGGCGCCGTCCTGCACCTTGATCGAGAGAAATTCCAGATGCTCTTCCCACGACGGGCTGGCAATACTGTAGGCGCGCAACAGGGGTTTGCCATCGATTGGCAGACCGATCATGACGAAGTGGCCGCTTTCAAAGCGAAAACTCGGTTCGCGCGTGGTGGTGAAGGAAAACAGAGTGTCGTTCCAGTGATGGACCGAAAGAATACGAACAGTGTCAAAAGCGGCCATAAAATCAAAGCATCCTAATAATCAAATCATCCCTGCCCGGTCCGACCAGCAAAACGCGCACCGCACATCCTGCTTGCTGCAGGCAAAGAACGCTATTTTAACAGTCAGGGATCAGGTAATGCGGCACCGCAATCTGTCGCAGCGAAAGCGAACGCTGCCAACCTGGCGGCATAGTTGAGAACCATTCTCATTATAACGCCTGCCTCGAAACTGGGCAAGCTGAGCAAGTCGGCAGCATACCTGAAACGCTTTCGGTATTTCGGATGGATTGCTCATAAGCATATGCTGCCTGCTTATAACATCTGCCAGAGCGCTAAGCTGCCACCGGAAATCGCCGTGTGACCGTTTCATAAAACTGTCATTAAACGGACATCAACTTGTCACATGGCGTGCCCATACTCCCGTTTTTTCTTATTGGGAGCACAATAAATGATGTCGGCAAAATGCTTGCGGCCGCTGCCGCTGATCCTCGCGTTGCAAGCGGCTTTTGGCGCTTCGGCTTACGCACAGTTCGTCGTCGCCGAAGGAGCGGTCGATACCGTCGCCAAAACACTGGCTGGTAACGCGTCAGGCGAAGTCAAAGCAGGTGGCAGCTTGCTTGTGTCTGGTTCGGCCGCAGGCGTCGCCATGAGCGGCACCACGAGCTTGATCAATGCCGGCACCATTCGGCAAGGGGGCAGTGGTCGCACGATCGATATCAATCCGGCCAACTCCAACATCGTCATCACCAATCAGATGGGGGGAACGATCACTGGCGCTGGTGCCCAGGTCATCCGTGTTGATAAGGCAAGCAGCAAATTCATCATCGACAATCAAGGCACGATCGCACACATCGGAACCATCACTGCAGGCGGCGAACGCGCCATCAAAGTTGATGCAGACTACGCTACCAGCGGCAATCAAATCGTCAACGGCGCGATCAATAACCGCAACGCCATCATCAGCGCCACTGGCAACGATGCCATCCGCATCGGCTCCAACGTCACGTTGGTCAACTACGGCAGCATCTTATCTACGGGTGACGTCAACACAAGTTGCCCGAAATATATGGTGGCGGAAGGCAATCCATGTACCAGCGACCTGTCCGCAGCGGACGGTGTCGCCATCGAAAATGGCCGCAAGAATGCCGTCATTCTTAATTACGGAACAATCACGGGCCCACGTCACGGCATTGACGGCGGCGATCCGGTCAATGCGACGGCAGATGCCAATCTGCTCAATCTCATGGGCGTCGGGGAATTGAAGATCACGCACGCAGCCGATAACAGCATCGTCGTTGAACACGTCTTGGGTAATGTCAGCACGCCCATCACCATCGCCAATCCCATCATCGTCAACTACGCGGGTGGCATCATCACTGGCAATAACGGTTCAGGTGTCGGACTTGATGGTCACGGCGTCGTCATCAACTACGGTACGATCAGCGGCAACTATGCTGGCGCAGGCAACGTATACGACCACGAAAATGCAGGTGTCACGACATCCAATGGCGATGGGGATGGCGTAGATATCGACGGTGTGGCTTACATCGACAATCACGGCCGAATCGAAGGAACAGGAGCTGGTGGTCGCGACGCCGGCGGACAACCCAACGGCGCTGACGGCATCGCGGCAGGTGGCGGCACCATCATCAACCGCGCTGGTGCCACCATTTATGGACAATCAAAAGGGATTCTGATTGATGATGGCTCCGATGGCCTGTCAGCACCAACCGGCCGCGGCACCTATGATCCCGAAGCAAACAATGGTGCCGGTGACATCCTCACGGTAGCCAGCACCGTCCATATTCGTAACGCAGGCATCATCATTGGCGAAACCAAATCTGCCATTGGCATGGTCGGTAACTATAACGACGAACTGCTCAATGATGTGACCGGCGTCATCATCGGCGGCGCACAGGCAACACGTCTGGGCGAGAACAACAGCACAGTCGCTGGCGCAGCCATTCAAATGGGCGATGGTGATGACTTGCTGACCAATTACGGCCGCATTGAAGGAAAGAACGGTCTGGCCATCGATATGGGCAATGGCAATGACACACTGCGCCTGTTTGGCGGCAGCGTTATCGGCACCATTGATGGCGGCAGCGGCACCAATCTGCTGGAAACGAACGGCACGCAAGTCTTTGAAGCGGGCAAGGTTACCAACTTTCAAAACTTTGCGATCAAGGGTGGCACCACTACATTCAACTATGCACTTGGCAACGTCAACAATGTGCAGATCGATGATGGTGGCACGCTTCGCGTCAACGGTGGATTCAACACATCGCAGGACCTCACCGTCAACGGCACACTGCTCGCGCCGACCGGCAATAGTTTCCGTACGATTAACGTGGCTGGTGATTACGCGCAGTCTGCATCGAGCATTCTTGAAGCACGCATTGGCGCCAATGGTGCAAGCGATCAACTCGTCGTCGCAGGCATGGCTGACGTGGCCGACGGCGCAACCATTCGCGCCGTGGCTACAACCTATGTCAAAGATGGCACGCGCTACACCCTCATTGATGCCGGAACACTGAACGCGGCGCCGGCTAATCTGCATGTCAGCGTCAATGGCAACTCCAACTTTGTCACCTATACCCTGCAACGTGATGGTAATGATCTCGTCCTGGTCGCCCATCGCGAACAGTCACTCGGACAGATACTGCCAGTACGCGACCAGAACATCACGACCGGCCTGGAAAACATTCTGAGTACGGGCTCTGCATCCAGTCAGGCATTGCTGACCGCCATCGAGAATCTGACCAGCACGCAGGCCGTATCGCGTGCCGCACGCCAGCTTCTGCCAGAGACGAACGGCTCGCAACTGCAAGCTGCCAAGGCTGCACAAGGCAGCCTGTTCTCGGCATTTGACAACCGCTCCGATGCAGCACGCAATGGCGACAGGGCTGCATTCGATGGACAAACCGGCATGTCGAGCGGCGACGGCAATCGCGGGCGTGTCTGGATGCAAGGTCTGGCAGCGTTTGCCAAACAGAAGACACGCAATGGCGCCAATGGTTACGACGTCGACGCGCAAGGCCTGGCGGTTGGTTACGAAATGGATCTGGACGGTCGCGATCTGGTTGGTGTGTCTGGCGGCTACACGCAGGCAGGCACCGACGGACGCGATGCGGGTGTCGGCAATGACAACAACGTCAAGGCATTCCACCTCGGCGCTTATTTCAGTCGCACTGAAGCGAGCTACACGCTGGACGCCAGCGTCGCGGTCTCGGCAAATCGCTATAACGCACAACGCGCTGTCAACATTGGCGGTTTCAGCGAAACGCTGCGCGGCAAGTTCGATGGTACGCAACTGGGTGCACGTTTTGAGTATGGCTTGCCGTTCCAGATCGATAGCAAATGGGCAGGTCGCTGGATCATGGGCGCACGTCTGGCACGACTGGACAATGGTGCGTACACGGAAACGGGCGGCGTGTCGGCACAGAACATTGGCAGCACGCACTCCAGTTCCGCACAAAGTGTGTTCGGCGCAGAACTTCGCAATCGCATCGACCACACATCAAGCGCAACCTTGCACGCACGCTGGCTGCACGAGTTTGCCGATACGCCTGCCGTCACGGCAAGCTATGTTGCGGGCGGTCCTTCGTTTCAGGTGGATGGTGTACAGCCAGGTCGCAATGGATTGTTACTCGGCACCAGCTATCGCAAGACCACAGCGTCTGGCACGTTGATTTCCGTTGGCTACGATCTGGAATCGCGTGCACGCTATCTTGGTCATCAACTGACTGCACGCGCAATGTGGAGCTTCTGATCCAAAATAGATCAGCGCCAACAAAAAAGCCCGCGAATGCGGGCTTTTTTTGTTGCTCGGCAATGTGCGATACGCTTGTTACTTGGCTGCTGCAGCCGCCGCAGCGGCAGCTTCCGCATCCGCCTTGAACTTCTTCATCGACGGCTCGACCGTAGCGATGTCTTCGTTCTGAATCTTCTTGATGATGCGACCCTGCGCAATATCGTTACATGCCTGTACCAGAAGCTTGATGCCCAACGGCTGCAGATCACGCTTCCACAGCAGATCGGGCGTGTCGCCAGGCAGAACGAATACGTGTTCCTGCGCTGCGATCGGGCCGCCATCCATCACTTCATTGAGCCAATAGACGCTACCGCCCGTGATCTTGTCACCTTTTTCAATTGTCCAGATGATGGCGTCTTTTCCGCGATGCAGTGGCAACAACGACGGGTGATAACCGATGGCGCCATACGTCGTCTTGTTGCGGGTCGGCTCACGGACAAAGTCGTGTGAATGAGCCGTGACGATCAGATCGACGCCTTCAGGAATCGTGTTTTCGTTCAGTACGCCGGATTTCATCCATTTGACGCCGGCAGCTTCGGCCAACGCTTTCAGACGATCCGGGCTGCTGCCATCGCTTCCAAACTCAGGAGAAGAAACACCAACGATGGTATGACCTGCGTCTTTAAGCGCAGTAAATACGTCGGCAGCAAAATGCTTTTGTCCACAGATATAGATATTCACGGAATGATGATGTTCTTTAAAGTCGCTTTTGTAGCTATTGATATCAAGACAGAAGACGGGTGATCTGTCCGGCGGCATCCATCGCTGTTGCATTCCGTTCGGAAATCATCTTCTTGCCGCCAAGACAAGAGCGGCAACAGCAATGTCGCAGCATTGTAGTACAGGTTGGGACGCGCGCAAAAAAGGAAAATCCGTCAAGAACGGATCAAATCGGCATCAATGCAAATGGCGCTGGTAAAGCAGGCTGCGCAAATCTTCGAAAGCGAGCGGTCTGCCGATGAAATATCCCTGCCCTTCATCACAGCCGTTCTTTTTCAGGAAATCCATGTGTTCGCTGCGTTCCACACCTTCGGCAATGACCTTGATCTTCAGGCCGTGTGCCAGTGCAATGATGGTTTGCGAAATGATGGCGTCATCCGGATCGCTGTCGCAATTGAAGATGAATGACTGATCGATCTTCAGCCGATCGATCGGAAAACGCTTCAGATACGCAAGACTGGAAAAACCGGTACCGAAGTCATCGAGCGATAACTGAATCTGCATATCATTGAGTGCATTCAGCACGTCAATCACATCCTCGACGTTCTGCATGACCATGCTTTCCGTCAGCTCCAGCTCCAGACAACTCGGATCGATGCCCGTAAGGTGCAATGTTTCCCTCACCATCGGGATGAAATTTTTCTCGCCAAGCTGACGCGCCGAAAGATTGACCGCGACGCGCAACGGCGGCAAACCCGAATGATGCAACTCTTTTATCTGACGACACGCGGTCTGCAGTACCCAGTTGCCAATCGGGATAATCAGTCCGTTGTGTTCCGCCAGCGGGATGAAATCCATCGGCGAGATCAAACCGCGTTTGGGATGCAGCCAGCGGATCAAGGCTTCCACACCGATGATGCGCCCACTCTCCAGATCAATTTGCGGTTGGTAGTTCAGGAAAAATTCATTGTTCTCCAGCGCTGACCACAGATCATGCTCAAGGGCCAAGCGCTGCCCCGTCATCGCATTCATTTCCTTTTCGTAGAACTGGTAGTTGTTGCGTCCGCTGGACTTGGCGCGATACATCGCCGCATCCGCATTCGCCAGCAATGAATCCGGATCACGCCCATCCGCCGGATAACACGCGATCCCCATACTGCAGGTCACCACGATATCCTGACCGCGCACCACGACCGGGCGAATCATTTCATTCTGAATACGTTGCATCACATGCGACACACCGCTCTGCATGTTCTGATTGATCAACAGCAGCACAAACTCATCGCCGCCAATCCGCGCCACCGTGTCACCGGCACGCACACACGTTTGCAGACGGGCACCGACCGTCGCAATCAATTCATCTCCGGCACTGTGACCAAGACTGTCATTCACCAGTTTGAAATTGTCGAGATCGATAAACACGATCGTCAACATACTGTTGTAGCGTTCGGCGTGAATCAGCGCCTGTTCGGCACGTTCATACAACAGGTTACGATTGGCCAGACCAGTCAGGGCATCGTAATTAGCCTGATGTTCCAGATCCGCCTGATAGCGCTTGATCTGCGTCACGTCATACAGCACGCCGACAAAATGGCGCACCTCTTCACCTTCCAAGCCTTCATTGACCGGAGAGATGTAAAGCTCGTTGAGGAACATCGAACCATCCTTGTGATAGTTCCTCAACAGGACGGAGGTGGCGCGACGCTCGTTGATTGCTGCGCGCAGTTTCTGCAATTCGGCCTGATCGGTATCGCCACATTGGAGGAAACGGCAATTGCGTCCGATCGCTTCCTCCCGCGAATAACCGGTGATGTTCTCGAAGGCACCGTTGACATAGATCAGCGGCATGTTTGGCTGTTGCACGTCCACAATGACAATCGGATTGACACATGCCTCGATGGCGCGATTGCGCAGATACAACTCGCGCTCGACCTTCATACGCTCCGTGATATCGATTGCAACGCCACCAATCTGCAGATTGCCTTCGCCATCCACCAGCGGAAACTTGGTGGATAACCAGTAGGTATCACCTTGATCGGAAGGAATCGTCTCGACAACCTGCATCGCCTTGCCGGCATCGAGCACATCGGCATCCGACAAACGCGAGCGTTCGGCAATATCGGCCGGCAACACTTCCGTATCGCACTTGCCAATGGCTTCGCCTTTGCCAAGATGCAGCGCCATGTCAACCGCATGGTTGGCGTAGAGAAAGCGACCATTCTGATCACGGATGAAGGCAGCACCCGGCATGTTCTCCATGAAGGTGCTGAACATCCGATTCACTTCGCGCAATTCTTTTTCAACGCGACGACGTGCATCGCGTTGCTCAACCTGCTCTAGAACGCGAGAGACTGCGCTGGCCAGACGTGACAGATTGGTCTTGATCACATAATCGCTGGCACCGAGCTTGAGCGAATCAATTGCCAGTTCTTCGCCAATGCGGCCCGACACAAAGACAAACGGCGTATCCGGATGCGTCTGCTTGACGACCGTGAGCGCGGACAAGCCATCGAAATGCGGCATGGAAAAATCGGACAACACGATATCCGGGCCGTACTCGTCCAACGCCGCGCGCAAATCCACCTCCGTATCGACGCGGCGCGTTTCATGCTGGATACCACTACGCTTGAGTTCGCGTGAAGCAAGCTCAACGTCATGCGGTGTATCTTCAACGAACAGTATCTTGATCATAAAAGTGCAGCCACTTCAGAACATGTTCAACGAGAAGCAGGAATACGATTCAGAATTGCCCAGTAAAAACCAACCTTGGAAACTTCTTCAAAAAACTTTTCAGACTCGACCGGCTTGACCAGATAACTGTTCACGCCCAGTTCGTAACAACGCACGATATCCGGCTCTTCCGCACTGGATGTCAGCATGATCACCGGAATAATGCGTGTCCGCGGATCGCCCTTGATCACGCTCAACACTTCCAGTCCAGTGACTTTCGGCATCTTCAGGTCCAGCATGATCAGCGTCGGATCACCTTCGACGCGGCCGGCAAACTCCCCTTCACGCGCAATGTAATCCAGCGCCTGCTGGCCGTCTTTTACCCACGTAATGTTATTGACCAGTCCCACGCGTTTAAGTGCGCGCATGGTCATTTCGGCATCGGTCGCCGTATCTTCGACAAGCAGAATATGCACTGGCAACAAATCATTCATGCAGAAACCTCGGTAGGCAAACTGAAATTGAAAATCGTTTCCTTGGCCGGCTCGCTTTGCGCCCAGACACGGCCACCATGTCGCACGACAACACGCTTGACGATCGCCAGGCCGACACCCGTTCCCGGAAATTCGCTCTCGCTATGCAGGCGCTGGAATACACCAAAAAGCTTGTCGTAATAACGCATATCGAAACCAACGCCGTTATCACGCACGCTGTAGACGATCTCGTCCTCTTCTTCCGTTGAGAAGATATCGATCACCGGCTCACTGACCGTACTGCTGTATTTAATCGAATTGGACAGCAGATTGAACAGAACCTGGCGCACCAATGCACGATCGCCATAGCACGGCAATAAATAAGCCTTGTTGAACGCCGGCACCTTATCGGCATGCGATGTCACATCACGCCAGACATCATCCACAAGTTCGTTCATGTCGATCTTGCGCAGCTCGACAGGTTTGCGTCCCAGCTTGGAAAAGGTCAGCAAATCATCGATCAGCATGCCCATCTTCTTGCTGCTATCGCGCACGACATTCAGAATGCGCCGGCCTTCGTCATCAAGCTTGTCGGCATAATCCTCTTGCAGAATGCGTGAGTAACCATCGATGGCGCGAAGAGGCGAACGCAGATCATGCGAAACCGAATAGCTGAAACTTTCCAGTTCCTTGTTCGTCAGTTCAAGCTGTGCCATCGACTTCTGTGTCTCGCGTTGCGCCAGTTTGCGTTGTTCGATTTCACGCAGGATCGCCCATACGCCATAGAGCAACAAACTGACAGCAAACAGATTGCCAAAAAAAATCCACTGCCGGCTCGACGCTGCATTGTGACTGACCAGCGCAGCACGCCGTTTCAACTCTTCTTCCTCCGTCGCCAGCATGCGATGCACCTGCACGTGCAATTGCGCCATGCTGCTCATGCCCTGCCCCTGAATCAGATCGACGATTTGACCGCGATCCAGAATGGGTGCACGGAACAATGCGATGCCACTGGCCAGCGTCTCCATGCGCTGCACGATCATGTCTTGAAGAATCGGAATCTGGTCTCGCTGCTTGAGATGTCCGGAAGTAAGATCGCGCAATGTCGTCAGGCGGCCAACCAGCCGCTGCGCAACCGCATCATGTGCAAGAAGAAAATCGGCATGACCTGTCAGCAGATAGCCGCGCTGTGCAGACTCTGCATCTTTGACATCCAGCAGGATCTGATGCAGGGCCTCGATAACGAGATGCGTCTCCTCGACCGCCTTCGCGCTTTCTGCAAATTGCTGAATCCGAATCAACGTCATGCCAGAAAGACTGATCAGAATCATCAAGGCGACAATGAGTCCAACCTTGATGCCCAACACCTTTCTGTTTGCCTTCATTAATCGATATGCACCAACCATGGTTCTCAGTCTCGATCATGTGAGATGCGACAAGCCTGATCGACATCCATTTGTATTTTTTATGAGAAGCGAACCATGTTGAAGAGCCGGTCGCCTTCTTGTTTTGTCTGCATCTGTAAATCGATTTTAGTAGATAAAAATAGTTTCCATAGAAAAATTTTTCGCTACGCAAGTTAATTAACAATCTCCTGTTTCTTCTACGCGAAAATTAAACGTTTCACTCTTAAAAACTCCCATATTTATGGGATAAACCTCGCCAATTTCATTTTTCGTAAATCCAAAAAAATAAAAAGCTGCTCAAAAATAATCCCCGATAAGACGATCGAACTTGGCGATTGGCGAACGAATGGATCGCGTCTTTATCTACCGATCATTCATTCAACAAGCAAACGGATACGTAACTGGTGCAGGATGCAACGACAAGCATGCTCGTATACACTGCAATCATGATGTGCGTTACCCATCATTCATTACGATTCAAGCAGGAGCCAGAAATGAACCCTCTCAACGTTCAATTCAATGTCAATGTCCTTACCGTGCCAAGCTTCATTCAGCCCAGCGAGTTTTCCACCTGGTTACATCAGGAAGCACGTGCCTTGCAGGACCTTGCCGACGACAACAGCCTGATCATCGTCCGTCTCTATCTTGCACAACGCATCAAGGCGGAATGGAGCCGCAAGGATCTGGACGCCTTGTTGCAAGGCATTACGGCAAAGTATCCGCATATCTTCCGTGTGGAAATGATTGTGATCGAGGAAGACCTCAAACTCTCCGAGATCGAGATGCTGCAATCGGATGGCGACAAGGAGATTGCCAGTTTGATGGAATCCATGGAGCGCTATCAGAACGAGCAGATCGCGCGCAGCAAATTGCATTAACCCGATTCAGACACGTAAGAATTTCTGGTTCAACATAAACAGCCACCAACATCGATTGGAATTTCTTGCGCAATCCACACTAAGCTACACAATTACATTTCCTCACATTTCTGTTTTTGTTTTCAAAACAGCCTAAAACTGGCGTCACAACAGCATTGTAAAAACAGCTTTCCGATACATCTAACACTTGCCTTGCACGTCTGTACGGCAACGTACAGAGCAAACCACCCCGCATCTTTACTCTTTGGCAAGCAGTGACTCACCAAGACGCAATATAACGTCGTCACTTCCGATTCAACTCGCAGAGACAGGTTGAATTTCCTGATTTTTACAGAGCAACAAATCTGTTCGCCTTGTATTAGTCCTCAAACTAAAACTTGATTCACACCAATACAGCCTTGGCATATGCAAGGGGGTAACGCTTGCGCCTGTGGTTTGGCTGTAGGGAAAGTTGGTAATAGATGCCGAAAAAAAATAATCGGTGGCGAACCACTGCATCCGGACTGATTGCCGGCGTACTGGGTCTTTCCACCTCGCTGGCGCTGGCCGCTGTTTCACAAACGGACTATGACAACGTCATCCGTTCTGCACGCGACGGACAGCCCGCCACTGCTGCACAGACTTTACAAACGTGGCATCGGGCCGATCCTGCCAATGTCCGCATCCTGCATGATCTGGTGGTGGTACTAGGGTGGGCCGGCCAATACGATGAGGCATTGGGCTATCGGAATCGCCTTCTCAATTCGCAAACACCGGCCTATGCATTGAAGTCACTCGGCAATGCCGCTCTCGCCCGTGAGCAATGGGATACTGCCATTCAGGCCTATCAGCTCGTTCTGAAAAAAATGCCGAGGGATGCGGAATCCCATGCGGGTGTTGCCACCGCATGGCATCGGCAGGGAAAAACCGATGAGGCACTTGCCTACGTCCAGTCGCATCTGCCACAACACAGCTCGGACTATGCCGCCGCCGACGTGCCACTGATCATGGTGCTTGGTCGCATCTTGCGCGATCGTCAGGAAACCATTCTCGCTGCCAATGCCTATCGTGACGCAAGCCGGCTCGATCCGACTTCTCGCGAGGCATTCCGTGCCTACGTGTTTACGCTGAACGAAGCGGGCATGCCCTATCTGGCCAGCCAGACTGCCGATCAAAGACTGGATCTGTTTTCGCAGGAAGAGCGCCGTGAGATCGCACATGCCGCTGCCGGCACCACCGTCAACTTTGGACGCGCACAGGCAGGTGTCGATCATCGTCAGCCACGGTTCGCCACGACCGATGCCGCGCTGGATGACAATGCCAGCGTGACGCGCCATTTTGGCGAACAGCCGATTACCGACTTCGACCGCATGATAGCGTTGCGCGACAGGCAATACATGCGTGAGGTGGTACAACTCTACGAAGCATTGCATGCACAGGGTGTGACAATGCCGCCTTATGCTCGTGCGGCAGCTGCCGATGCCTATCTCTATCTGCAGGAACCTGAAAAGGCGCGCGACCTGTATCTGGGCGCCATTGAAGAAGCGCGCGCTGGTGACGTTGCCAGTATCGATAGCTGGCGTATCGGTCTGACCTACGCCTATGTCGAGGCAGAACAACATCGCAAGGCGCAGCAAACTGCAGATGAACTGTTAGCCACAACCCCACAATTCAGTAACTGGGGCATACGCGGTATCGAAGCACCGAATGACGACTATCCGGTCGCTGCCACGCTGGCGGGTCTGGTCAAGCTGTATTCGAATCGCCTCAAGGATGCGGAACAACATCTGGCCTCGCTGCGCGATGCCGCCCCCTTCAATCCGCAGGTCCGTACCGCGTGGAGCGAGCTGAAGATGGCGCGAGGCCACCACCGCGCGGCGCTGGAGGAATACACGGTACTGCACGTCGATCAGCCGGAAGAAATGGGCCCCGTCCTCGGACAGGCCAATGCCTATCTCGCACTGAACGAATTCAGCAAGGCCAGGGAATTGGTGCCTGTACTGAACGACTCTTATCCGGAAAACAAAGGTGTGCAGCGCCTGGCACGCCTGGTCGATATCTACGATCGTCCGCATCTGGAAGTCACCAGCACCTTCGGTAATGGTGGCGGGCAAGCGGGTGCGCAATCCGTCGTGGAAGCACGACTCTATTCGGCACCGCTGACCAGCTCACTTGGCGATCCGTGGCGTGTCTATAGTCGTCTGTCACATGCAAATGGCGACATCAATGCGGGTCAGGCAAACGAATTTTCTGCATCACGCAGTCTGATCGGCGTTGGTGTCGATTACCGCATCCGTGACTGGACGCTGGAAGCAGAAGTCAACCGCGCCATCCGCAATGCTAACCGATCCGGCGTCGCGGCACGCGTGATCCACGATTTCTCCGATCAGTGGCAAGCCAGACTGGAAGGCGATAGCAACGTCAACAATCTCGCCGCCCGCGCCTTCAACGCCGGCGTGACAGCACGACGCTACACGGCAGGCCTGACCTGGCGCCAGAACGAGTCGCGCAACATCGATGGCGAGATTTCCAATACGCAGTTCAGCGACGGCAACCGACGCGACGCCGCCGGCGTGGCCTGGACAGAACGCTGGTACAGCGGCCCCAGACTGACCTTCGACTCAGTCGTCAGCCTGGCAACCTCGCGTAACAGCCTGCCCAATGCCGTGTATTTCAATCCGTCCAGCGACAGCGAAGCGACGCTCGGCCTGAACGCCGAATGGCTGACATGGCGTCGCTACCAACGCGCATTCAGTCAGCAACTGCAAGTCTACGGCGGCCGCTACCACCAGAAAGGCTTCAGTAGTGGCGGCACCTCCGGTGCGCAATACGGACATGTATGGACCTTTGATGATGCTTTCCGTATCGAATATGGCGTCGGCCTGAGCAACCATCCGTATGACGGCGTACGCGAACGACGCAACTACGGCTACCTGAATCTGAACTGGGCAATCAAATAATGGGCAAGACGATCACGACTTTTCTCACCACGATACGCGTACTCACCGGACGACTCGCATGCATTGCATCCCGTATTTCGTCGCGCATGTCGTCGGGTATGGCATACGGCATCGCAACCTGCATGGCAGCCAGTCTGCTGGCTGCCATCTCCCCCGCCCATGCGCAAACCGAGGTACGCCTCACCACGCCACCGTTGACCACACTCAAACCCGTCAACGATCCATCGCAAAGCTATCGCGTGCTCTCGTATCACGACATCCGCGATAACGTACGCGACAGCTTCAAGGAGTGGCCGGAATCCACCGCCGTCGATACGCGCGATCTTGTCCTGCATCTGTCGTGGATCAAGCAGAATGGCTTTCAGCCGGTGAGCATGCAGCAGATCATCGATGCGCGCCGCGGCGGCAAACCGCTGCCGGACAAGGCGATCTTGCTCACCTTCGATGATGGCTTTGCCAGCGTCTATCACAAGGTCTTCCCTCTGCTGAAGCAGTTCAACTATCCGGCTGTCATTGCACTGGTTGGTCAGTGGCTTGAGACACCAGCGGATACGGCGGTTCAGTTTGGCGACATGCTGGTCGATCGCAACCGGTTCGTGACATGGGATCAGGTACGCGAGATGCAGCGCTCCGGGCTGGTTGAAGTCGCCTCGCATACCTACGGCCTGCACCAAGGCATCGTTACCAATCCGCAGGGCAATCTGCTGCCCGCCGCGGTCGGTCGCATCTATCGCAGTGATCTGCCGGTCGGCCAGCAATATGAAAACGATGCCGACTACCGCAAGCGCCTCCAAAGCGACTTTGAACGCAACAGCGCCCTGATCGCCCAACATACGGGCAAGCGTCCGCGCGTCATGGTCTGGCCGTATGGCGCATACAACCAGACCGCCGTCGATGTCGCCAAGGAAGTGGGGATGCCCATCTCGCTCAATCTGGAGCCCGGTCCGAACACGCCACAAGACGATGCCAATCGCATCCGTCGTTCGCTCGTCATGTTCGATACGGGACTGACAGGGCTGATTCGTCTGCTGCGCCAGCCGTCGACCTACGATGGCGAAGAGCATCCATTGGAACGCGTCATCCATATCGATCTCGATTATGTCTATGATGCCGATCCGGTACAGCAGGAAGTCAATGTCTCGCACCTGCTCGATCGTATCTATCGTCTGCATCCAACCACGGTCTATCTGCAGGCCTTTGCCGATCCGGATGGCGACGGTGTCGCCGATGCGCTGTACTTCCCGAACCGCCACTTGCCGATGCGTGCCGACTTGTTCTCGCGCGTGTCATGGCAACTGCAAACCCGCACCGGCGTGCGCGTCTACGCATGGATGCCGGTCATGTCATTCGATCTGCCAAAAGGGCATCCTGCGGCAAATCGACTTGTGCAACAAATGTCCGGTGCACCAGCCTCCGCCTCGGAAAACCGCTACCACCGCCTCTCGCCGTTCGATCCGCTGGCACGCCAGACCATTACCGAGATTTACGAAGACCTCGGCAAGAATGCAATCTTTACCGGCGTGCTGTTCCATGATGACGCGACCCTATCCGACTACGAAGACGCCAGCCCTGCCGCGCTGACTGTTTATCGGGACGAATGGAAGTTACCGGCATCGCTGGAAACCCTGCGCGCCGATCCGCAACTGCGCAAGGACTGGGCGCAACGCAAAACGCTCTACCTCAATGACTTCACGCGGCAGCTGGCCGACACACTGCGCAAGTATCGCCCTGCGCTGCAAACCGCGCGCAACATCTACGCCGAACCGGTACTCAATCCGGAGTCGGAAGACTGGTTTGCCCAGACCTTCGACAGCTTCCTCGCCACCTATGACTACACCGCAATCATGGCCATGCCCTACATGGAGAACGCAAAGGAGCCTGATGCGTGGCTGAAGACACTGATCGGGAAGGTCAAGTCACATCCGGGCGCATTGCGCAAAACCGTCTTTGAACTGCAAAGCCGCGACTGGCGCACCAGCACACCGATCGATACGCGCACGCTGGCAGCGCAGATGCGCCTGCTGCGTCTGGCTGGTGCACGCAGCCTGGGTTACTACCCGGACGACTTCCATAACAATCACCCAGAAGAAGCGCTGATCAAGCCTGAAATCTCGGTCGAGACGCACACCGTCAGAAAGTAAGGGCCACGCATGCTTTCCACCAATTTCCTTTTTGCCTTTACCTTTTACTACCCGTTATTCATGGCATATGTCTGGATCATCGGGGGCATTACCTACTATCTGCGCTACGAGCGCAAAGGGCTGCAGAAGAACAATGCCCTGGCCGAGCTGACATCCACGCCACCGGTATCCATCGTCGTGCCCTGCTTCAACGAGGAACACACAGTGCGTGATGTGGTTGAGTCACTGGCACTGATGAATTACCCGGATTTTGAAATCATCTGCGTCAACGATGGCAGCACCGACAAGACCGGCGAGATTCTCGATGATCTGATGACGTACTATCCAATGCTGCGTGTCGTGCATCAGGATCGCAATCAGGGCAAAGCAGTCGCTCTGAACACTGCGGCGCTGGTCGCCAGAAGTGAATTCCTGTTGTGTATTGATGGCGATGCAATCCTCGACAAGGATGCGATTCCATGGCTGCTGCGTCACTTCGAGACCGGGCCGCGTCTCGGTGCAGTCACCGGCAATCCCCGTATTCGCACACGCTCCACCCTCCTTGGCCGTCTGCAGGTTGGCGAGTTCTCTTCCATCATCGGTCTGATCAAGCGTACACAGCGTATCTATGGTCGCCTGTTCACCGTCTCCGGCGTGATCGCCATGTTCCGTCGTCGTGCCCTGCTCGATATCGGTTTCTGGAGTCCGGAGATGCTGACCGAAGACATCGACATCAGCTGGAAAATGCAACTGCATCATTACGACGTCCGCTTTGAACCACGCGCATTGTGCTGGATTCTGATGCCGGAAACCGTGCGCGGATTATGGCGTCAGCGTCTGCGCTGGGCGATGGGTGGCATTCAGGCGATCTTCAAGTACAGCTACATCTTCAAGGAATGGCGACTGCGCCGCATGTGGCTGGTCTATATCGAGTACGTGACTTCGGTGATCTGGGCGTTCGCAATGGGCATCACGCTGGCACTCGGCATTCTCAACCTGTTTATCTACATCCCGCCGATGTGGCGCGTCGAGATCATTCCAAGCTGGTACGGCGTTGCGATTGGTACCACATGCCTGCTGCAGGTCTTTGTCGGCATGGTGCTGGATCGTCATTACGACAAGAAAGCCTTCCGCCACTACTTCTGGATGATCTGGTATCCGGTGTTGTACTGGATGCTCAACATGTGTACCACGATCTGGGCGCTGCCTAAAACCATCGTCCGCAATCGTCAGCAGCGCGCGATCTGGGTCAGTCCCGATCGCGGCATTGGTGCAGAGACCGCCGCCAACGCGGTTGCGCATGACAAATACGCAAGCAAGCGTCAACCCAACTGAGCACCGCCATGAATCGAAGAAACAAACCGCGCGTCAAGCTTATCCTCAATGCCCCGGACAAAGTCTCGGCACAGACCAAGCTCGGCAGCAACATCGTGACGATCCTGTGCTGGGTCGTTTACATCTACTTGTGGATTCCGTTGATCACGCTGATCGCGTGGGCAGTGGGTGCAACGCATGCTTATGACGAACTGGCTTTTGTCCGCCAGGTGGGGGACTTCCGCGAACTGGTGGTTTTCTACGGCATGGTCGTCGCCCTGCTCGGTGGCGGCTTGTTGTTATGGGCACTGAAAGAGTATCTGCGCTTTCGCAACGCCAATCGCAGACGTCCACGTGGCCCGGCCACGCATGCCGAACTGGCCAGCCACACGACCGCGACCGAAACCGATGTCGAACGCTGGCAATCGCTGCGCCGCATGATTGCCCTGCATGACGAGAATGGCAAAGTCATGGGCGTGCACGAGCAACTGCCAAGCGCTGAGGCGACGCCACCTCAACCCACCTGATACAAGCCGTGACTGCGTTCACCTAATCGTGGCTGACACGATTTGCGTGACCTGCCCGGCAACGCTTAATTTCTAGGCAGCAAAAAAATGTGCTTACAAATCAACACGTTTTTCTGCTTACCCACAGTTACGCACAATCTTATCCACAGAAATTGTGCACAACGCCACGCAAGGTGGATTTCCCCACGAGAGTATGATTAGATAGCCGTTCTTCCTTGTTCTGGCGCACAAGTTCGCGCATCTTCTCTCATCACTGATTCCATGTCGGCCACCATCACTTTTCCCGTTCGTAATCCATGCCCACCCGGCGCGTGCGTGTGCGAACTGGAAGCCATGTTGGATGACCCGAGTGCCGATTTGCGCGTATTGCGACTCACGCGCGAGGAAGAAAAGAAACTGCTATTGCGACTGGAAAGCCTGCAGTCCTATCAGGAGTTGGTACGCATGCAGCAACGCATGCACGAACAGCTCGGCATCGCCGTCACGATTACGCCAAGCGAACGCGGCGTACGGACCGTGCGCGGCATCAATATCCAGATTCAGGATCAGCGTGGTCTGTGCAAGAAGACCCGCCAGACCATTCCTGCTGCGATCAGAAAATGTCTGGAAAAAAACGAAGCCATTGCATTTGCCATCGTCGATGCGCACGGTCTGCTCGCTCCCACACAAGCGCAGCTACAATCACCCGATCCTGCATCCGCAGACCTGCCTCACGATCCGTTATGAATAAAGCAGTACCGCTTGCCCTGTTTTTCTCGCTGCAGCTTGGCCTCGTCTGTTCTTCCCATGCACAGACCGGCAATGTCGATGCAGGTAAAAAAGTCTTCCAGAACTGCGTCTATTGCCATCAGGTCGGTCCATCGGCACGCAATATTCTTGGCCCCCATCTCAACGGCATCATTGGCCGGCCAGCCGGTTCGGTAAGCAACTTTGCCTATTCGCCCGCGATGAAAAATTCCGGCATCGTCTGGACCGAAGAAAAACTACGGGACTTTGTACGCAAACCCGGCAAGGTTGTGCCCAGTAACAAGATGCGCTTCTTTGGCTTGTGGAGTGATACGGAAGCCGACAATCTGATCGCCTACCTGCGTACGCTCAAATAACTTTTGGTTTGCCTGCATCGCTCGACCTGAATTTTTGTCACAACAACATGGCTTAAACGCCACATCCGACCAGCGTTTTTGCACGCTGCACGCGGTGTCTTCTCTCGCAAACATAAAGTGGCATCGTGAATACCATATTCATGGTAGGGATATTTCAAGCCGGGCGTGATAGCGTCACATCACTTTCCTGAGAGCATTAAAAACATCGCTTCCTCCGGAAACGACGGGACGGAACAAAACCGCACCGCCCTTCTTTTCCAGCCACTATCTCAGACATCACGGGGAGAAACGACAATGTTCTCAAACATGAAGGTGGGCTCCAAACTTGCCCTTGGATTCGGCGCGATGGCCTTGTTCATTCTGCTCATCGCTTCCTTCTCGCTACTCCGCATTACCCAGATTGACGACGTCATTTCCAGCCAGAACGAAATCCGCGTGCAACAGCTGGAGCGTCTCTACACCGCACGCGAAGCTCTGGGGCAAACCGGCCTGGCAGCGCGCAATGCCTATATCTTTACGGACGATGTCGATGCAAACCGCGAACTTGATATTCTCGATGCACAGAAAGCCGTCTATCTCGAAGAACTGAACAAGGTTGCGCCGCTGCTCAAGGGCGATGCGCAATTTGACAAGGTCTACGCCAACCTGCAAATCATGGCCAAGGAACTCGAGCGTCCACGCCAGTTCCGCAATGCCAATCAGATGGAAGCCTTCGGCACATTCCTCGTCACGGAATGCAGCCCGCTACGTCGTCAGATCGTGAGTGATATCAACACACTGGTCGCCACGATCCAGAAAAATGTCGATGTCAAAGCGGCCGAGACCGAACAAGCCACCATGCAGTCCATCCTCGTTGTCTCGATTGCTGCAGCCATCGCGCTCGTCTTCAGTGCATTGCTCGGCTGGATCATCAGCCGTGCCATTACCCGTCCGCTGCATCGTGCGGTCGAAGTGGCACAGACCGTTGCCAATGGCGACCTGACCAGCAACATTCAAGTGCATTCGCAGGATGAAACCGGCCAGCTGCTGCAAGCACTCAAGGATATGAACGCCAGCCTGATCGGCATCGTCGATCAGGTGCGCGACGGCACCGGCGCCATCGCCTCGGCATCCAATCAGATTGCCAGCGGCAATCTCGATCTCTCTACCCGCACCGAGCAACAAGCCAGCTCACTGGAAGAAACCGCATCCTCGATGGAAGAACTGACCTCGACCGTCAGACAAAACGCAGACAACGCACGGGAAGCCAACAACCTGTCCATCAATGCCTCCAGCATTGCGGTCAAAGGCGGCGAGGTCGTCAATCAGGTCGTCGCCACCATGAACGACATCAACGCCTCGGCACAACGCATTACCGACATCATCAGCGTCATCGACGGCATCGCCTTCCAGACCAATATTCTGGCGCTCAACGCCGCGGTGGAAGCCGCCCGTGCCGGTGAAGAAGGCCGCGGCTTTGCCGTCGTGGCAGCAGAAGTACGCTCGCTCGCACATCGCTCCGCCACCGCCGCCAAGGAAATCAAATCACTCATCGACGATTCGGTCAGCAAGGTCGATATCGGCAGCAAGCTGGTGCAGGAAGCCGGCAGCACCATGACGGAAGTAGTCGACAGCGTCAAACGCGTCACCACCATCATGGCCGACATCATGGCCGCCAGCCAGGAACAAAGCAGCGGCATCGAACAGATCAACGAAGCCATCGCGCAGATGGATCATGTGACGCAACAAAACGCGGCGCTGGTCGAAGAAGCTGCAGCAGCGGCGGCTTCCCTGCAATCACAAGCCAGCAGGCTGGAAGAAACCGTGGGCGTCTTTCAGATCGACGGCGTCACCACCATCACCAGAAAAACCGCACCTGCGCAGCAGGAAGTACCGGCTGTCAGCAGCCAGCGCGCCGGACTGGCTTCACGCCTGTCCAGCCTGAAAAAGAACGTGCTGGCTGCGCCGTCCCTGCCAGCCATCGCAGCCCCCGGCATCGACTGAACACAATTCAGCCATATGCCGCATAACAATAAAGTCGCCGACGTGATCACCTGACGTCCGCGAGAAATACTCCTGAAATTGCCCGCCACGAGCCATCCTGGCGGGATTTTTTTGCCCGTGATTTTAATGAATATTCAAATAATCGATTGCCGTACAACGCCTGTCATACAAGGCTATTGCAAGCGCAATCAGCCAGTCGCATAATCACATCGCACACCTGCGTGCTCACAATGCGAAAGGAAAAATCATGAAAAAATTACTCGCAATGTTGCTGGTCGTCGCCTTCGGCACAAGCCTCTCGGCCTGCAATACAGTCAAGGGATTCGGCAAGGATGTCGAGCGCGGCGGAGAAAAAATACAAGGTAAGTAAGTGCCAGCCAAAAAGCCCCGAATTTCGGGGCTTTTTCATTCAACGCAGACTTCGCTTTCAACAGTCTTCGTTTTCAATCCAGCCTCATATCCATGAAACGGAAACTTAACGAGTCATTGAGGACAATATGTCCTAGGGCTTTATGTCCAATATTGATTCCGACTTGCCTGCTCTAGAATAAGCCCATCATGGATTGGGTACCTATCGTCTTCGTGACGTTCAAATTTCTCGTGCTGGCGATCGGCATGTTCTATGCCATCAAATGGCATTACGACCAAGGCAACAAAGAGCCGGAAAAAGCCAAGGAGATGCGTGCAGTAATCCGCGCCGGCGGCAAGGTCGCCGCCATCTTCATGGTAACGCTGCTGGGCCTGGGAATCGCCACCTACGCCCTTGTCAACATGCTCGGCATGGATATGCACTACTAGGCAGTTTCCACCAGTGCACTGTGCAGTGATTTGATCTGCCTTGCCACTTCCATTGCCTTATCGCGTACCGCATTCACCGGCATCGTCGCCATATGCGCGTCGCAATACACAATCTCGACCAGCGCGACATTCGGCGGGATCACATCGACAGCATGATCCAGACAATCAGCGATGCTGGTATCACCTGCATCGCGATCCATCACTTCTTCGCTACACGATACCTGCCATCCGTACAAACCGGGACTGAGACGTTCAATCGATATCTTGGGGATGAACATGGGGCGCTCCGTGCAAGGTGGGATGATCAGACATGACAAACCACCGTCAATCTCCCCACGATGCTAGCGCCTAAATATTGCAGCACGATGACGCACAAGAAGGCTGCCCGGCAATGCCAGACCAAATGCGCTCAGGGCCGGATGCCCTTGTACAGCAAGTCCAGCACGCGTTGCGCATGATCCATACGCTCGGCTTGTGTACCGCGATTGCTGGTGCCAAACAGATCCAGCATCAAATCCAGATCGTCTGCAGACAGATCGCTGCGTACCTGTTTGTGCCGCTTGGCGGCGACCAGCAAGGGCTGCATCAACTTGGTCACGCGATCGCGCATGGCTTGCAGTTGCGGCTCCCACGAGGGATTGCCGCACAGTACGTCGGCCAGCCCCGCACTGCGTGCACAGCCTTCCGCCAGCATTTTCAATAGCGTCGTTAAACCATCCGGCTTGTCACGCAGCTCGGCTGCAATCGCTTCCAGCTCGACCAGATTGCTTTCAAAAATCGCGATGCCCAGCGCCTGCTTGTCCTTGAAGTTGCGATACAGCGTGGTACGGCTGACATTGGCCGCAGCGGCAATATCTTCCAGCGGCACATCGAAGCCACGCTCGGCAAACACATCAAAAGCCGCACGCAGCAAAGCCTCGCGATTGATCAGGGCATCGGATCGTTTCATCAGGATAATTTGTCAGTCAAGACGAATGGATGGGCGCACCTGTTTGTTGATCTGATCGACCAGCCACAACAAACTGCCGCGCCAAAAACCATGCAAGTTGGATTGATGACTACGATACAGCATTGCATGACTCGCCTGCGCCAATTTGCCACGGATGAAACCATCCTTGAACAAACCAAACTGGCCGAGCGATGCATACGCATCATACTCACCCAGCGACACCAGTGCGCCCAGATTGCGGTATGAAAATGGCGGCACCGCCTTCCCCTCCAGTACATCAGGCAGATGCTTGATCAGATACGTCGCCTGCTGATGCGCCACCTGCGCAGTCGGCGGCAAAGGCCGTGCAGAATTCGGCAGGATCAGACTCGCGCAATCCCCCACCGCATAGATCGCCGGATCGAGCGTGGTTTGCAGATACGGATTGATCACCAGTTGATTGTTGCGCGTGCATTCCAGCCCGTCCAGCTGACTCATCACTTCCGCCGCCTTCACGCCAGCCGCCCACACCAGCATCGATGCCGCGATATGGCTGCCATCCTGAATCGTCAAGCCATCGGCATCCGCCGACTGCACCCGCGTATTGGTCAGCACCGTCACACCCAGCTTTTGCAGCTTGTCACGTACCGCTTCAGAAATCGATTCGGGGAAGGCATCTAGCAAACGCGGCCCGCTCTGGATCAGCGTGATATGAATGCGTGATGCCAAACCATGCGCACCGTAACTCTCTGCCACTTCGGTCAACTGGATCAGTTCTGCCGCCAGTTCCACGCCCGTCGCACCGCCACCAACAATCGCAATCGACAACTGCTGATCAAGTCCCATGCACTGAAACATCCGCAAGCGCACTTCACGATTAAACGCATCCGCCTGCACGCGCGAATCGATCATGTAGCAATGCTCTTTCACGCCCGGCGTACCAAAGTCATTGGCCTGACTGCCCACCGCCAGAATCAGACGGTCATACGCCACGACGCGCTCGGGGATCAGCAAGCGACCATCCGCTGCCTTCAATGCCGCGAGAGAAATCTGCTTCTGCGTGCGATTCAAACCATTGAGTTCACCAGGCTCGTAAGAGAAACCGCAGTCACGAGCCTGCGCCAGAAAGGTTGTTTGCTGTTGTGCGATATCACGCGTACCTGCTGCAATCGTATGCAGCATCGGCTTCCAGACATGGGCCGAATCGCGATCAAGAACAGTGATGGTTGGCGCGGCTTGCCCACCGCGTTTGTACTTGCGCCCTAGCGCACTGGCAATTTCCAGACCGGCGATACCACCGCCGACGATGACGATCTTTTCTCGAGCCAATTGCTTCTCCGCGTTGTGAGGAATGGCTCGAGGTTAGCATAACCGTACATTAATGTACGTTTGACGATTCACATATGAACAGCAATGGCATGCAAATGGCAAAACAACATGGCACATTTGATGAGTAATTAGTTCCAGATAAAGAACAAGACGTTATCGAATCAGCTGGGATGTTGAGAGTTACCTGTATTGACTAATGAATTACGTCCACGCACAGAGATGTCAGATTGACAATTAAAATAGATTTATTTAATAAGTTGCGAAGTTGCGCAACTTCGCAACTTCGCATAATATCCACCCATGAAATCCTTTATTAACGATTACCACACCCCGGGCCAGCTACTACTAACGCTACTGGAGGATAGAGGATGGAACCAACAAGTGCTGGCTACAGTATTAGGCGTTGATAAGTCAGGCATTACCAGACTTGTTTCAGATCAACGCACGTTTGACGCAACAATTGCCTTAGCACTTGAAGGGCTATTTGACGTTCCAGCAGAGCAATTTCTAGCATTACAAGCGAAACATGATCTTTCCAGAGCTAGATTGGCCGTTACACCCGATCCTGGAATGCTAACTAGAGCAAAATTATTTGGCGAACTACCAATTGCCGAAATGATTCGTAGAGGCTGGTTAGACACTTCTGACGCAAAAGATAGTAGAGCCGTTGAACAATCTTTATTGAAATTCTTTGATGTGGAAAGTGCAGATGAAATTACATCGTTGCCTCACGCCGCAAAGAAATCTAATGCAGAAATACCCGCCACACCAGTTCAATTAGCCTGGTTACACCGTGCCAGAGAAATTGCAAGCGAGATGATTGTAGCTCGCTACTCTCAAGCTAATGGACGCAAAGCTGTACTCAAATTGAAAGAGTTGCTGCTAGCCGCGGAAGAAGCCAGAAAGGTACCTAGAATTCTCGCCGAATCTGGAATCAGATTTGTAATAGTTGAAACTCTTACGTCCGCAAAAATTGACGGTGCTTGTTTTTGGTTGAACGATACAGCTCCAGTCATAGCAATGACTATGAGATTTGATCGCATCGATAATTTTTGGTTTGTACTTAGACACGAACTAGAACATGTACTTCAAGGCCATGGAAAGAATGGCTCCCCCGTCATCGATTATGAATTAGAAGGTGAACGTGCTGGTTCTGGCGATAACGTATCTGAAGAAGAACGTATAGCAAATGATGCTGCGTCAGAGTTTTGTGTTCCACAAAAACTACTCGACAGTTTTATTTCTAGAAAAGCACCATTCTTTGCCGAACGAGACCTGATCGGATTCGCAAGAACTATCAACGTGCATCCTGGTTTAGTCGCAGGACAAATCCAGCGAAAAACGGCTAGGTATGATCGTTTTAGAAACCATTTAGTAAAAATGAGAAATATCGTGGCACCTAGTGCCATTGTTGACGGATGGGGCGATATTGCTCCAGTTGGCCTTTAAGAAAGGAGCAATCAATCATGACTACCAAAAAGCAAGAAATGCAAAGAATTATTCACCTATATCGAGAAGAGACAGGTGAAAAAGAAATCGATATGCATGACGTTGCCTTATTTGCGATGAAAAAAGGTTGGCCCATGCCAAAACCAGAGACACCTTTGGAAAGGCTCGCAAAACAATTTTCCGAAGCAGCGCGTGAAGAAGTTAGACGTGATGCTATTACCGGACGCCCCTATAGAGCAAACTTGGCAATTAGTGGCGGCTCTCAACAGGGAGCATTTTGGGTAGACATCGACGAAGCCCCGCGTAAACACGCTCATAAATCATTTGTTCAGCGACGAGAGCAAATGGTAGGCGATGGATTGCAACTTTCATTCGATGTAGATCATTGGAACAGCATAAATCCAACGGAGGAACCAATCGTAATGCCAATGGATTTAACACTAGATATCGAATGGCGCAAAAATGCACCGGACGACGATGCAATCGAAGTCGCTTAAATATCTTTTGATCAAGAACCATCGAATGCAGCATAGTGATAACAAAATCCGCAATTGCGGATTTTGTTATTTTAAGAGGGATTCGCCTACGTTCCGCAGGCCGCGAATTCGCTTGCAAGCGAATCCCTTCGAATCCCCCGCGCAGGCCAAACTATTGGCCTGCTTCTCTCCGCCAAAACAAAAAAGCCCGCATATGCGGGCTTTGTGTTCTTGGCGGAGAGAGGGGGATTCGAACCCCCGATAGGCTATGAACCTATACACGCTTTCCAGGCGTGCGACTTAAACCACTCATCCATCTCTCCTGATTCGGTTCGCTGAGTGCTTTTTGCGAAGCCGCTGATTATAGCAAAACTTTGCAGTTAATTGCCGCTTTTCATGCCTTTGGTTTTGCCCGGATGTAAAAAAGCCGTCGCAAAACTGGTCTGCGACGGCTTTTAATCAGTGCATCAATTACTTGGCGTGCTTGAGCTGCTCGAGGATGGCCGGGTTTTCCAGCGTGGAAATGTCTTGCGTAATCTCTTCATCCTTGGCGATCACGCGCAACAGGCGGCGCATGATTTTGCCGGAACGGGTCTTGGGCAGATTGTCGCCAAAGCGGATTTCTCTCGGCTTGGCGATGGGGCCGATTTCCTTGGCGACCCAGTCACGCAGTTCTTTGGCGACCTTGTCAGCTTCGCCATCTTCAGGACGAGCACGCTTGAGTACGACGAAGGCGCAGATCGACTCACCCGTGGTTGGGTCTGGCTTGCCGACAACCGCAGCCTCGGCCACCATTGGGTTGGCGACCAGTGCGGATTCGATCTCTGCCGTACCCATACGGTGGCCGGAGATGTTGAGCACGTCATCGATACGGCCGGTGATGGTGAAGTAGCCTGTTTGCTCGTTACGGATCGAGCCGTCGCCAGCCAGATACGTGGTGCCGCCCAGTTCTGGCGGGAAGTAGCTCTTTTTGAAGCGCTCTGGATCGTTATAGATGGTGCGGATCATCGATGGCCATGGGCGCTTGATGACGAGCAAACCGCCCTTGCCGTTTGGCAGTTCTTTACCGGCATCATCGACGATGGCTGCGGTAATGCCCGGCAGCGGCAACGTACACGAACCCGGCACCATTGGCGTGGCGCCCGGCAGTGGCGAAATAACGTGGCCCCCGGTTTCGGTTTGCCAGAAGGTATCGGCAATCGGGCAACGCTCGCCACCGATATTTTTGTAGTACCACATCCATGCTTCCGGATTGATCGGTTCGCCGACCGAACCCAGCAAACGCAGGCTGGTGAGATCGTATTTGCCTGGATGGACATTGCTGTCTGCATCGGCCGCCTTGATCAGCGAACGAATCGCGGTTGGTGCGGTGTAGAAGATCGTGACTTTGTGACGTTGCACCATGTCCCAGAAGCGACCTGCGTTCGGATAGGTCGGCACGCCTTCGAAGACGATCTGCGTTGCGCCGCAAGCCAATGGGCCATAGGTGACGTAGGTGTGGCCGGTGATCCAGCCGATATCGGCGGTACACCAGTACACGTCGTCCGGCTTGATGTCGAAGACCCACTTCATCGTGAGCATGGACCACAGCAGGTAACCGGCGGACGAGTGCTGCACGCCTTTTGGTTTGCCGGTCGAGCCGGAGGTGTACAGAATGAACAGCGGATGCTCTGCGCCGATGGCGACCGGTGGGCATTCTGCCGCTTGTTTCTCGACCAGATCGTGCAGCCAGATATCGCGGTTTTGATCGAAATTGATATCGCCGCCGGTGCGCTTGTAAACCACGACCTTGCGGATCGTGTCGCAACCGCCGAGCGCCAGTGCCTCATCGACAATCGCTTTCAATGGTAACTGACGACCGCCACGGACTTGATAGTCGGCAGTCAGCACGGCAACCGCGCCTGCATCGATAATGCGTTCCTGCAGCGATTTGGCGGAGAAGCCACCGAACACGACCGAGTGCGTGGCACCGATACGTGCGCATGCCTGCATTGCGGCGATACCGTCGATCGACATCGGCATGTAGATGACAACGCGGTCGCCCTTTTCGATACCGAGCGACTTGAGACCGTTGGCAAACTTGCAGACGCGCTCGTACAGTTCGCGGTAGGTGATCTTGGTGACCTTGGCGTCATCCGATTCAAAGATTAGCGCGACCTTGTCGGCATTGCCGTTGGTCAGGTGACGATCCAGACAGTTGGCAGAAACGTTGAGTTCGCCATCTTCAAACCACTTGTAAAACGGCGCGTTGGATTCGTCTAGACGTTTGGTGAATGGTTTGGTCCACTGGATGTTCTGTTGCGCCAGACGCGCCCAGAAGCCTTCGTAGTCTTCTTCCGCCTCGGCACACAGTGCGCGATAGGCATCCATACCACTAATGGCGGCGTTATTGATGAATTCTTTTGGCGGGTTGAATACCCGCTCCTCTTGCTTGAAGCTTTCGATGTCGGACACAGTCCCCTCCGGTAACGGATTTTTTAATTGGTGCGTACGATAATCTTATACGCTTACTGCCACCTTACGCAAAGCTGACGGCCACTCCGAAAATTGGCGTGAAATCACGCATTGCCGCGTGTTTTTGTCACATTTTTCGCCGTATTCAGAACAATATTTTGCATCATTGCGCGTACTGAATTTGCAAAGCCCGCGTGTAAAATATCGGCTTTCATTTCCATCGATTTTTTTCATGTCTCCGTCTTCGCAGCCAACCAACACTGTCGCCAAAAAGCGTATTCATCCTTTGGCCAACTTCATCTTCATGACACGCTGGTTGCAGTTGCCATTGTATCTGGGTCTGATCCTCGCACAATGCGTCTACGTGTACCACTTCTGGGTAGAGTTATCTGATCTGATCGGTGCCATTTTTGGCAATGCAGAATCGCTCAAACACATTCTGGAAGTCGTCACTGTTCCCGGCGCGCAACCTGCAGCCAAGCTGACGGAAACGACGATCATGCTGGTGGTGCTGGGCCTGATCGACGTGGTGATGATTTCCAACCTGCTGATCATGGTAATCGTCGGCGGTTACGAAACCTTTGTCTCCCGCATGAATCTGGAAGGCCATCCCGATCAGCCGGAATGGCTGTCGCATGTGAATGCGTCGGTATTGAAGGTCAAACTGGCAACGGCGATCATCGGTATCTCGTCGATCCATTTGCTCAAGACCTTCATCAACGCGTCTGCCTATGACGCAAAAACGCTGTATGCTCAAACCGGCATTCATATCGTGTTTCTGGTTTCTGCGATGGCGATTGCCTATGCCGATCGCATCATGGCCGACACACATGCGATTACCAGCCAGGATCACTGAATAAGACAAGAACTAAGCCAAGAACAATCAGCGAGACAGAAACACCTCACGCTGCCCAGCGTTACCGGAATTGAGTACCACCTTGTATTGCAAACGCACCTCGCAGCTTGAGGGGTGTCTGTTCTTTAAGTTCGTCCACCAACCCGATTGACTCTAGCCGAAACTGCCATGACCATCATCAAACAAGACGACCTGATCGAATCCGTTGCTGCTGCCCTGCAGTACATAAGCTACTACCATCCACAGGATTACATCCAGCATCTGGCGCGCGCGTATGAAGCCGAGCAAAGTCCGGCGGCCAAGGATGCGATTGCGCAGATCCTGACCAATTCGCGCATGTGTGCCGAAGGCAAGCGCCCGATCTGTCAGGACACCGGCATCGTCAACGTCTTCCTGAAGATCGGCATGAACGTGCGCTTTGAAGGCTTTGGCGAGCGCTCGATCACCGATGCGATCAACGAAGGCGTGCGCCGCGCGTACAACCATCCGGATAACACGCTGCGTGCATCCATCGTGGCCGACCCACACTTTGAGCGCAAAAATACCAAGGACAACACACCTGCCGTCGTGCATATGGAATTGGTACCTGGCGATACGGTAGATATTCAGGTAGCGGCCAAAGGCGGCGGCTCGGAAAACAAAACCAAGTTTGTGATGTTGAACCCATCCGACTCACTCGTGGATTGGGTACTGCAAACAGTACCGCAAATGGGCGCTGGCTGGTGCCCACCGGGTATGCTCGGCATCGGTATCGGTGGTTCGGCAGAACGCGCCATGCTGATCGCGAAACAATCGTTGATGGAAGACATCGACATGTACGAACTCAAGCAACGCGGCCCGCAAAACAAGACCGAAGAATTGCGTATCGAACTGTGCGACAAGATCAATGCGCTCGGCATCGGCGCACAAGGTCTGGGCGGTTTGACCACCGTGCTGGACGTGAAGATCGCAATGTATCCAACACATGCGGCTTCCAAACCGGTTGCCATGATTCCAAACTGCGCCGCAACCCGTCACGCACACTTTGTGCTCGATGGCTCCGGCCCTGCGTACATCGATCCGCCGTCGATTTCCGACTGGCCGGACGTGAGCTGGGCACCGGATACCGAGAAGTCCAAACGCGTGAATCTCGATACGCTGACCAAGGAAGAAGTCGCCTCGTGGAAGCCGGGCCAGACTTTGCTGCTGAACGGCAAGATGCTGACTGGCCGCGATGCCGCGCACAAGCGCATTCAGGACATGCTGGCAAAAGGTGAAAAATTGCCGGTGGACTTTACCAATCGCGTGATCTATTACGTCGGCCCGGTCGATCCGGTACGCGACGAAGTCGTCGGCCCCGCCGGTCCGACCACGGCGACGCGCATGGATAAATTTACCGAGATGATGCTGTCGCAGACCGGCCTGATCTCCATGATCGGCAAATCCGAACGCGGTCCGGTCGCGATTGAAGCCATCCGCAAGCATCAGTCGGCCTATCTGATGGCAGTCGGCGGCGCCGCGTATCTCGTATCCAAAGCCATCAAGAGTGCCAAGGTGCTGGGCTTTGCCGATCTGGGCATGGAAGCGATCTATGAATTCGAGGTCAAGGACATGCCGGTAACAGTGGCGGTGGATTCTTCCGGCACCTCCGTGCATACGACCGGCCCGCAGGAGTGGAAAGCCAAGATCGAGAAAATCCGTCTGGATACCTTAACGACCGCTTGACGGCGTGATGGTCTGCACGCTCTACTAGCGCACCCGACGACACCGCCGTCCATAACACAACGACATTTACAGAGAACGTTTGCCTGATGGCTTTTTCCGCTTTTCCCGATCCTGTTGCCGCCGAAGCACCCATCGGCATTTTTGATTCCGGCATTGGCGCCCTCTCGGTGCTCAAGCACGTGACGACGCTACTGCCCTCCGATCACATTGTTTGTTTTGCCGATTCCGGCCATGCACCGTATGGCGGGAAGAGCGATGAAGAAATCACGACGCGTGTGCTGGCAATTGCCGCCTTCATGCGTACCAAGAGCGTCAAGGCGATTGTCGTTGCCTGCAATACCGCCACCGCCGCGGCAATTGACACGCTGCGCAAGCAATGTCCGGATCTGATCGTGGTGGGTGTTGAGCCCGGCGTCAAACCCGCAGCCGTCTTCAGCAGCACCGGCAAGGCTGGCGTTCTGGCCACGGCCAGCACCATTGCCAGCACGCGCTTCAGGACCTTGTGCGAGCGCATCACGGAAACGACCGGCATCGAAATTCTGGCGCAGGCTTGCGCTGGGCTGGTCGATCAGATCGAAAAAGGCGATCTGGATTCACCGGAAACCGTAGCCATGGTCGAAGGTTACGTCATGCCGCTGCTCAAAGGCGGCGCCGACACCATCGCACTGGGCTGCACGCACTATCCGTTTGTTGAACCGTTGATCGATGCGATTGCCAAGCGTGAAAGTGCAAATCCCGTCACCATCATCGACACTGGCGAAGCGGTCGCGCGCCAGCTGGAACGTCTGCTCCAGCAAAAGGGCGTACAGCGTCTGGTTGGCGATCCCGGCAAGATCGATGCCTATACCAC
Source organism: Oxalicibacterium faecigallinarum (assembly GCF_014635705.1). Lineage (GTDB taxonomy): Bacteria > Pseudomonadota > Gammaproteobacteria > Burkholderiales > Burkholderiaceae_D > Oxalicibacterium > Oxalicibacterium faecigallinarum. The sequence goes on from NZ_BMDI01000001.1 coordinate 1,367,445, forward strand.
GGGTGACGCTGCTGCGCTCCAGTACGCATTCGACAAGCTGCTCGGCAAGCCGGCGACGGTTACCGCCCTCAAGTCCGGCGAGGCGTAAAAACTGTCGTCAGAATGATTTGCCAGAGTCGTGGCGTTCTTGTACAATGCTCAGCTTTCCTGCCTCGCAGGAAAACGACGGTGGCTGTAGCTCAGTTGGTAGAGTCCAGGATTGTGATTCCTGTCGTCGTGGGTTCGAGTCCCATCAGCCACCCCAGCATTCCCTTCCTCTGGAAATCTGTCTTCCCTTCGATTTCCGATTGTTTCCCCAAGAAATCCAAACCAAGCCTGATCCCCGCTGGTCACAGGTCTTATCCATATTTGCGCCCGTATGCAATGAATAACAGGGTGTAGACCAGACGAACGCACTCACAGCAAAATCGAGGAATGCTATATTGTCACCTCCCTGATACGGCCCTGTATTGAATCTTTCTCTATAGACAGAGTCTTATCTATCATCTCTCTCTTGCTCTGTTTTGATGCCTGAAGAAAAAGAACAATACAAAGTCTTTCTGATCGACGACGAAACGCTCGGTGCCGAGATCGTTCAGCTCATGCTGGCATCCGAGGAAGATATCGAATTCAAAGCCGATCACGATGCGCGTACTGCGTTTGAAAAGGCGCAGATCTATGATCCGACCATCGTATTGGTTGATCTGCGCATGCCGCTGATCGATGGCTTTGATGTCATTCGCCAGTTCCGTAGCTGCCCTGCCCTGCAACACCTCCCTATCGTCATGCTGTCGTCGGAAGACGACCCTGCCCTGAAAGCCAAGGGATTTGCGCTGGGTGCCAATGACTATCTGGTTAAATGGCCGGACAAGCGCGAGCTGATTGCACGTATCCGCTATCACTCACGCGCCTATCGTGCCTTTCGCGAGCGTGACAATGCATTTTCTGCACTGGAGCAAAGTCAGGCTGATCTGCTGGCAAGGACGCAGGAACTCGAGTTAAGCCGCTCTGCTCTGCTGCAAGCACAGAAGATGGAAGCGCTGGGCAATCTGACCGGCGGGATCTCGCATGACTTCAACAATGTGCTGCAGATCATCAACGGTTCCCTCAGTCTGCTGAAGCTGCAACTCAAGAATGACGAGCAGGCGCAAAAGCGGATCGAGGTTGCCCTGGGCGGCGTCAGTCGCGGTGCAAAACTCTCTTCGCAACTGCTGTCCTTTGCACGTCGACAGCCCTTGCAACCCAAAGTCACATCGATCGGCAAGCTTTGCGACGATGTGATGCAGCTGCTACGCCATGGCATCGGGCTGACCACGCCGATCGAAGTCGATATTGCTGCAGACCTCTGGAACGTTCTGGTCGATCCGGCCAAGCTGGAAAACGTGCTGTTCAATCTGGCAATCAATGCACGGGATGCCATGCCGAACGGCGGCACCATCCGCATTGCGGCCAGCAATATGCATCTGGTCCATGCCGACGTCATTGACGGCGATTATGTCCACATCTCTGTGCAGGATAGCGGCTGCGGCATGACAGACGCGGTGGCACAGCGCGTATTCGAACCCTTCTTCACAACCAAACCTGATGGTCAGGGCAGTGGGCTTGGCCTGAGCATGGCCTACGGTTTCGTCAAACAGAGCAAGGGACACATCGAGATCGAAAGTACACTCGACGTCGGTACAACCGTCCATATCTATCTACCGCGTGCGCAGACTGCATCTGCGCCGGCACCCAAGGAAGAAATCCCGCAAGATGTCAACGGGGCCGAATCCATTCTGGTAGTCGATGACGAAGAAGACGTGCGTCAGGCAACGGGAGAATTGCTGCGCTCGCTGGGTTATCGCGTCGTGGAATCACACAATGGTGAGGATGCTCTGGAAACCGTGAAAAAGAATCCGGACATCGATCTGATTTTCACCGACGTTATCATGCCAGGCAACATGCGGAGTGTGGACTTCGTTGCAGCGGCACAGGCCTTGCGGCCGGACTTGGCCGTACTGTTTACATCCGGATATGTACGTCCTGACATCCTGTCCGAATGGAAAAACCAGTCGCATATCCGACTGCTTTCCAAACCTTACGATGTGCAGGATCTGGCGACGAAAATCAGAAAGCTTCTGGATAACCGCTAAGGGCCATCCTGGCACCCGTTGCGGTAACGGACGGCGAGGGTCATGCGCGACGATGCGTGCGCACGGAACCTGGCGGCGGCTCGTTGAGCACCGCCCAGAAAATACCGAGATCCGAGATTGCCTTGATGAATTCCTGAAAGTCCACAGGCTTCACGACATAGGCATTGACCCCGAGTTCGTAACTGCGCACCAGATCCTGCTCTTCCTTGGATGAGGTCAACATGACAACCGGAATGCTTTTGAGAACCGGCGATTCGCGTACGTGTCGCAGTACCTCCAGACCATCCACCTTCGGCAGTTTCAGGTCCAGCAGAATGACGGCCGGATTGCCGGCAGGACGATCTTTATAATCGTCCGTTCCGTTCAGATACTGCAACGCTTCGCCGCCGTCGCGGATCACGATCACATCATTGGCCAGTTTGCTTTTCTCCAAAGCGACCAGCGTCAGCTCCAGATCATTTGGATTGTCTTCGACCAATAAGATGGGCTTTAACATGCGTCATTCCTCTTCGACTTGCACTTGTTTCGGGAGCGAGAACGAGAAAACCGAGCCTTCGTTCAAGGTGCTGTCGGCCCATACCGCGCCCCCATGTCGTTCAATAATCCGTTTGACGTTAGCCAGACCGATCCCGGTCCCCTCAAACTCTTCCATCCTGTGCAGTCGCTGAAACACACCAAACAGCTTGTGCACGTAATTCTTGTCGAAACCCACGCCATTGTCCCGTATATGAAAGACATACGCTGATGTAGTTTCTTCGGAAAACACCTCAATAATCGATTCGTCGCGATTGCGGGAGTACTTCACCGCATTTGACAGCAGATTGTACAGCGCGAGATTCAAGAATGTGGCGTCACCTGTCACAACAGGCAATGGCGCAATATTCCACGTGATTTTACGACCACCCACTTCATTGGAAAACCGCTCGATACAGGCATCGACCAATTCGTTCATATCCACACTGGACAGCGTCAACGCAGATCGTCCCATCTGCGAAAAACTCAGCAGATCGTCAACCAACTTCCCGGCGAAATGGGCCGAACTCTTGATCTTGCCAATGAAGCTGACGCCACGCTCGCTCAACGCATCGCTCTCCATTTCCAGCAGCAAGTCCGCGAAACCAGCGATATGTCTCAACGGTGAACGCAAATCATGCGATACCGAATAGGAGAACGATTCCAACTCCTTATTCACGCGACCGAGATGCTCCGCCATCTCCGCCATTTCCTCGGCGCGCTGCAACACGATACCAAGAATGGCCGTGCGAAATTCCAGAACCGTTTCAATTTCACTCGGGCGCCAGAGCCTGGAAGTCGCCTGCACGGTTTCGCTCCAGACTTCAAAGCTGCGGCGCGGAGAAAGCGTCTCCGACATGCTTGCAGCGCGCATCTTGGCATAGGGATTACCTGCCCAGTCGATGGTCTGCACCACTTCCGGACGGAACCAGATCAGGTAATGCTTGTGAATCTGTGAAATTGACACCGCGAGCACTCCACTCGCGACGTCTTTATATTCGACTGCCGGCGCGAACTCTTTGCTCAGGGAGTCTGTGTGGTAAATATCATCAAACGCCTTACGCTCCAGCCACGTCACCAGCTCGCTGATTTTTTGCACTTCGGGCGTTTTTCCAAATACCGAAATGTAACTACCTTGAACCAAGGCTGCGCCCGATGCATTGGCAAACTCCAGCAAATCACTCGCGACCCTCGACATATTGCCGGAAAAATCCCCCGACTGACTTAGGGTCGCGAGCATGGAGACGAGCCTACCTCGCAACTGCAGTCGATGATTAAACTCTTTGCGCTCTTCTGCAGCGTCGAAATGCAGCGTCGAAATGCAGCGCCAGAATCTGCCCGAGCTGCTCGCACACAGCCCGGATTTCGAACGCCACACGACGCGGCGCATGATCGTGGCAAGAAATCATGCCCCATAACTTGCCCCGAATCACGATTGAAATCGACATGGAGGCACACGTGCCCATGTTTTTCATGTACTGGATATGCACAGGCGAGACACTGCGCAACGTTGCCTGGCTTAGATTGACCGGCTCACCCGATGCCGGGGTCTGCGGCACCAGATAAGCGGGCTGATAATCCGCATCTGCAATCAGACGTACCAGATTGGAGACATACAGCGCTCTTGCCTGCTGCGGAATGTCCGACGCCGGAAAGTGCTGATTGAGATAGGTGTGATAGCCATCATCCCGCGCTTCGGACAAGACTTCGCCGTGCTGGTGATGATCGAAACGGTACAAAAGCACACGTCCGAAGCCGGTGATCTTCTTGATCTCGCGCACGGCAATGTCACTCATGGCGCGTATCGTTTGCGCCGAGGTCACCTCACTGACAAATCGCGTGACAATCGGATGAAAGAAACGGAAATCCGGTGCCACCTCAGCCGCAAATTCAAATTCGAGAATCAAAACCTGTTGCGCATGATGCGCCAGCACGTCATACGCGCCGTGAGCCAGACGCAAGGTACCTAGATAAATGGGCTTGGCTTCTACCGTGTGGTTGGCAAGCGCATGCCGTAGCCATGTGCCGCCTTCGTCCGCAAATACCTCTGTCAGTGAACGCCCAATTACCTGTTCCGCGGAAAAACCGAGATGCGCGTCGACATTATCGCTGGCGTGCGTAATGACCTGGTCTTCTGGCGCGATGACCAGAAGAAAACCATAGGGCTGAATGCTGCCAGGAATGTGGATCGGTTCCTTGTCACATGTCGTCGCATCAACAAGGGGCTGTTCGATTTTTTCGGTCATCTCTTGCGAATACTGGGTTAGAGCAACAACGGCAGGCCATGCTGCAGCGAATGGTTGGAATTATTGCACAGAACATAGTGTGCACCGTTCGGCGTCCTGTTCTGATGCGACCAAATTGGACACGAGTTGTTCATCGTCTTTGCGCCTGAATTGTCAATTTAACCCGCTGAAACAGCTTTCCGACATGCAATCAGGCTAGAATCACCAGACTGTATTTCCCTCTTTCAACTATTGCTGTCATGGATAACGCCGGTCTTTCCCACATTGCCGAATCGGACCGCTTCCGCCTTCTGGTGGACAGCGTCACGGACTATGCGATCTACATGCTGACTGTCGAAGGTTACGTCAATAGCTGGAACACAGGTGCGCAACGCTTCAAGGGGTATCGCGCGGAAGAGATCATCGGCAAGCACTTTTCCAATTTTTATACGGAAGATGACCGTGCTGCCGGCATTCCGGCACGCTCGTTGCTGACCGCAGAACGCGAAGGACGCTTTGAGACCGAAGGCTGGCGTGTACGCAAGGATGGCTCCCGCTTCTGGGCCAACGTGATCATTGACCCGATTCGCTCGGAAAAGGGCATTTTGCTCGGTTTTGCCAAGGTCACGCGGGATGTGACGGAACGCAAGCTGACACAACAAGCCTTGCAGCAAAGCGAACAGCAGTTCCGCCTGCTGGTACAGGGCGTGACCGATTATGCGATCTACATGCTGGATGCAAACGGCGTCGTCACCAACTGGAATTCCGGCGCACAACGTATCAAAGGCTACAGCGCCAGCGAGATTGTCGGCACCCATTTTTCGCATTTCTACACGCACGAAGATCAGATTCGCGGTTTGCCAGCCAAGACGCTGGCAATTGCCGCTTCCAAGGGACGGCACGAGCACGAGGGTCTGCGCGTACGCAAGGATGGCTCGCAATTCATGGCGAATATCGTGATCGATGCCATTCGTGACGAACTCGGCCAGCTGGTCGGTTTTGCCAAGGTCACGCGCGACATCACCGAAAAACGTGCCGCCGAAGAAGAACTGCAAAGAGCCAATACCGCGTTGCTTCAATCTCAAAAGATGGAAGCACTGGGCCAGCTGACCGGCGGCGTGGCACATGACTTCAACAATTTACTCGGCGTTCTGTCGAGCGGGATTGACATGCTGTCGCTGCAATTGCGCTCGAATCAGGATGCGCGCGTGCTGGACAGCATGCGCCGCGCCGTCGAACGTGGCGCGGGCCTGACACAGCAACTCTTGTCCTTCGCGCGGCAGCAACCGCTCAAGACCGAAGCCTGTCTGATCAATGACGTCATCACCCGTTTTGAATCCGTCTTGCGTAGCGCCTGTCGCTCTTCAGTCGAGTTTGACATTGCCCTGTCGTCCGATCCGGCGATGGTACAGATCGATCCCGGCCAGTTGCAAACCGCTTTGTTGAACCTGGTGGTCAATGCATCGGACGCGATGCCTGACGGCGGCAAGTTGCACATCTCGACCGGCACGACCGAACTGAAGCAGAACGAGATCGGCAATCTGCCTGCCGCGACCTATAGCGTGATCCGTGTCGACGACAACGGATGCGGCATGCCCGACGCAGTCCGCGAACGCGCACTCGAACCATTCTTTACCACCAAGGGAATCAACAAGGGAACCGGTCTCGGTCTGAGCCAGGTTTACGGCTTCATCACGCAGTCCGGGGGCGATGTGCGCATCCTCAGCAAGATGGATGAAGGGACCTCGATTCTGCTGTACCTGCCGATTACACACAACGATGATCCTGCTGAGGCGCTTGCCAGTGACGGTTTGGAAAAAGTCCTGATCGTGGAAGATCAGGAAGACTTGCTGATGCTGGGTGCCGAACTGTTCCGCGCAATTGGATATGAAGTCTATACGGCGACAAGTGCGGAGCAAGCCATTGACCTGCTGACGGCACGCACCGATATCAACATCCTGTTCAGCGATGTGATGATGCCGGATGGCATGGACGGCATTCAGCTGGCGCACTGGGTGCGAGAACGTCATCCGCACATCAGAATCGTGCTGGCATCAGGTTATGCACGACCTGCTCTGCAAGCGCAATCGCAGAACGGCGAACAATTCCACTTCATCAACAAGCCGTATCAGTTATCCGATCTGGCAAAAGTACTGCGGCGCGCCGCCTGAAAAAACACGGTGCGCAATGATGCAAGCAAGCAGGCTACAATCATGGTTCATTCGTAAAAGGAGGTAGATATGCTTCACAAAGCGAACATCGCGGCAATCATGGCTGCCAGCGCGCTATCTCTCGCCGTACTCACGCCTGCGCAGGCGCAATACACAGGCCCAAGCGCGCGCGTCACGCAAAATAGCGTCGCAGCCATTCTGAAAAATCCTGTGGACGATCAGCAGGTCATCCTGCGCGGTTATCTGACACGCCAGATCGCCAAGGAAAAATACATGTTCTCCGATGGCACGGGCGAGATCCGTGTTGATATCGATGACAAGCATTTGCGCGGCCTGCCCGTCAGCGAAAAGACCAAGGTCGAACTGCACGGTGAAGTCGAAAAGGATTTTCTGGAAAGCCCGGAAATCGATGTCGATCTGGTCCGCATCATTCAGTAAGCCACAATCTCTTTTCTAGCGACGTTAAAAAACCGCCTTGCAAGGCGGTTTTTTAATGCACAACGTTTTGCAGAATGGTCGGATCAGTGACCCAGTTGCGATTCTGCAGCGGCGTTTGCCTTGCGAATACGTTCTGCTTTTGCTGCCTCTTCTTCTGCCGTCAGCGGTGTGTTCGGTGCTTCGGTCTCCGAACCACAGCCAGCCAGCGTCATGGCAAATGCAAATGCGACAAACAACGACTTACCCATATTTATTTCCTTGGAGATGATAGATGTTGATTCTCCCGGACACGCTGTCCGAGCCTGCCAGCTCCTGATTTCGTTAAAGAAACGTGAAGCTTTTGTTGAGGCAGACTATAGGTGAAGCGAGAAAGAAGCGTAAACTGTGGATGTCACTTAGCTACATATATGCGCAAGATAAAAGCACGTTCAAAACATTTCATTACAAATGACAAAGCCCGAAAATGCGGGCTTTGTCATTGCACCAAACCGGCTTCGATGCAGAAACGCGAGATCAATTGTTATTGGTTGCCTTGTTGGGCTGCTTGATCGGCAAGGTGTGCTGGCTGATGTGATCGGTCTGACTAGACTGGTTTGCCACTGCATGCGCCATTTCCTTTTGGCGCTGATGCTCCTGCTCCGCTTCATGGCCTCTCAATTTTGGATTGCCGGGTGGGTTGGATGCGTGTGTCTTCTCTTCTTTGTGCTGTGACATAGCGATCTCCTTGTGTGGATGACATTTGACGATAGCATCGCAGCACACCTCGCCCAATAGGCAAACCTCACCGATGCATGTAGGAGAGACTGTAGCGCGTGCATGCCATGCAGCAAAAGGCAGCGTTTGCGCGTGACGTATCATGTGAGACCTTCGTCTTTCTTGATGCCACACCATGACACCCAAACTGATTGATACCACCGCACTGGAAACCGCTCTGGATGACTTTGCAACTGCCCGCAACTGGCACCAGTTTCATTCGCCAAAGAATCTTGCCATGGCGCTGACGGGAGAAGTGGGTGAACTGGTGGAAATCTTTCAATGGCGTACAGAGGAAGAATCCTGGCAGGTCGCGCGGCAGGCCGAGACTGCCGAGCATGTACGACAAGAGCTTGCCGACGTGGCCTTGTATCTCGTGCGTCTGGCATCCGTGCTTGAGGTGGATCTCAATCAGGCGATTGCCGACAAGATGGTATTGAACGCGCAAAAGTATCCACCCTTGTCCGAGTAGGGACTACGCCCTTTTTTAAGAAGAATTGGCAGAGGTCAAGACTTCAATCCGGTTTCTTCCCTATATTGCTGTCTTTGCCCACCATCAGCGCCTGCGTGCGCCTGTACTTTCAAGGATGCCATGAGCGAAACTACCTTTGCACAACGATCCGATGCGTCACTGCGTTTTACCGACTGGCTGCGTGAAAACAATCGCGCCAACTGGGATGCCGCCATCCAGCATCGCTTCATCGATGAACTGTTCAACGGCTCGGTTGCCGATGAGGTATTGATTCACTATCTGGTTCAGGATTATCAGTTCATCGATCGTTTTGTGGCCCTGCTTGGCGCGGCCATCGCAAGTGCCGATCGCTTCTCTTCGCGCGTACGTCTGGCCCGTTTTGCCGCAATGATCACAAGCGATGAAGCCACCTATTTCATCCGCTCCTTCGATCATCTGGGCGTTGCTGAACGTCACCGCACACAGCCTGCGCTGACTGCGCCGACACGCGCCTTTCAAGATCTGATGAAAGAAGCGGCAGAGACGCAGAACTATCCGCTGTGCCTGTCCGTACTGGTCGTGGCTGAATGGCTGTATCTGAGCTGGGCAGAACGCCTGCAGGCTGAATTGCCGCCCAAGTTCATCCATGCCGAATGGATAACCTTGCACAACAACGAAGGCTTCACCGATTTCGTCAACTGGTTGCGTACGGAGCTGGATCGCACGGGCCCGACGCAGGATGCCGCCGGTCAGCAACGCAGCGCCGATCTGTTTGCACGTGCCGTCAAACTGGAGCGCGAGTTCTTCGATCACGTGTATACGCCAGCGCGCTACGACTGACCATTTATTTTCACCATGCCGCATGACGTACAACGCGGCCCATCATCGCGAGGAAACATGTCCTTTACCGCTGACATCTGGAAAAAGAACGCTGCCCTGTTCGAGGCAACCCGCACCATGCCATTCAATACCGAGCTTGCTGCAGGCACTTTGAGCGAAGAACGTTTTCGCCATTACATGATTCAGGATGCGCATTACCTGATCGCTTTCGGTCGCGCCCTCGCAGTGGCATCGGCAAAAGCCGACACGCCGGACGAAATCGTCCAGTTTGCCATCGGCGCGCAAACTGCGATCGTGGTCGAACGCAGCCTGCACAAGGATTTCATGGAGCAGTTCAAGGTTACACCGGAGGTATTCGCAGCGACGCCGCTGTCGCCTGCAACGCATCATTACACCAGCTTTCTGATGTCAACTGCATGGGGTGCCTCGTATCCGGTGGTACTGGCCGGTCTGCTGCCCTGCTTCTGGATCTATGCCGAAATCGGACGTGACATCATCGGCCGCGCTGCCAAGAACAATCCGTATCAATCGTGGATCGATACCTATGCCGGTGATGAATTCCATGAAGCCGTACGCGCCGTCATTGCTACCGTCGATCGCGTTGCCGCCGTCGCCAGCAATGAAACACGCAAGGCCATGCACGATGCCTATACACGTGCGGCGCAACTGGAATGGATGTTCTGGGACTCCGCCTATCGATTGGAGCAATGGCCGGTCTGACTTGTCTCTGCGCCCATAAAAAAGCCCGGTTAGCCATACCGGGCTTTTTACTATGTGCCGAGTTGTAGGAGGTGCTGCTTATTTTTTCATCGCCTCATCGAAACGTTTGTTCACTTCGTTCCAGTTCACCACCTGCCACCACTCTTTCAGATAATCGGCCCGACGATTGTTGTACTTGAGGTAGTAGGCATGTTCCCAGACATCGTTCCCCAGAATCGGCGTGCCTTTGACCTTCACAACATCCATCAGTGGATTGTCCTGATTTGGCGTAGTCGAGACGACCAACTTGCCTTTCTGCACAATCAGCCAGGTCCAGCCCGAGCCGAATTGCTTGCCACCGGCGGTGTTGAATTCCGTTTTCAGCTTGTCGAGCGAGCCAAAATCGGCCTCGATACGTTTGAGCAGCGCTGCAGATGGTTCCCCACGCTGTCCGTCCGGTGCCATCGTGGCCCAGAAGAAATCATGGTTCCATGCACCGCCTGCATTGTTGCGTACCACATCGGGATACTTGGAAATCGATTGGATCAACTGCGGCAAGGTATGCGAGGCGAGTTTGCTGTTGCTTGCGACTTCCTTGTTTAAATTGTCGTAATAGGACTTGTGATGCTTGCCATAGTGCAGCTCCATTGTCGCTGTATCGATGACTGGCTCGAGCGCATTGTTGGCATAAGGCAGTGGTGCCTGTGTGAAGTGTTGCGCTGCAGGCGCCACCGACGCGCTCGCAGCCGTATTGGCTGGCTTGGTTGGTGTTTGTGCGTAAGCAGAACCAATGGCGAGTGTTGCAGCCAGTAGCAGGGGCGATTTAAGCATGGATTCTCCTGATTGTTGTCGTAAAACGGCGCACCACACGAGTACCGGGACGAGTACAGCGCATGGAATGGATCAAACCAAACGGAAAGCACGACGACGAAATGTCGCGATGTTTATCAGAAAACGCAGGATGCTATGAAGACGGTGCCGCCGCCGCACTGATCACGGCAACGAAGAGACAAACGACCGTACTCACCATTTATAAGGCGGGATTGCAATCGTGACCAACGTATTGATTTGCGGTTGCTGCGCAAAATGGACAGATGACGCTTCGGCGGATACGGTGGCAGGCTGTACCGCAAAAAAGATGATGCCGGCGACGGCTGCCAGGCCAGCGAAGAAAGAGAATTTCATGATGCTCTCGCGAAAAAAATTGAGAAGGTCGCTTAATGTGTAGCGCTCATGTCGGCCGCAATTTGCGGTCCGAATGGCAACACATTGGCGTGTCGGTGCAGATCGTCGCTATCGCTGCTGTGTGACTGCAGCGTCTCGGTCAGCCATGGATTCCGGATGACGCGACGGGTTGAATTGGCTTGTTCGAGTTCACTGACAAATTCCGGTGTGAACACGCGTGATTCCGCCTTGCTGTATGCACCAGCCAGCGAACTTTTGCGTGTGGAGAGATAACCCATTGCCTGTGCACGCTTGCGCGCCAGAATCTGCGCCAGCCGATCTTCTTGTGTATCGGCCATTTGATGGCGTGCTTCTACATATGCCGGCCAATCGATATCGGCAGGTTTTTCCTGAAGAATGCTTTTCAGGAGAGCAGATGTCTCGCTGTGCGTGGTATGGAGTATCGACATGATGGATCACCTCGGATAACAGTTAGCGCCGATAACGTTGCCTTCAGGCATATGCATGGGCAATCAATTTTGGCGATCAGACGGCGGAACCTTTGTAAAAAGTCATGGTCGTCCGACGTGATTAAATCTTAGCGAGCGACTCGATTTACCCATATAGGACGCCTTCGCAAGTTCTTGTAGGAAAAGATGACATGATGCATGGCAGCAAATTTCACGCACTTTGATGCTTTCTGTGCAAGACGCACTAGCACCTAAAAATGCACCAACACGTTGCAAAAAGAGAAGCTTTCTGTGCGTATTGGCGATTTGCGGTACGCTTTCTGCCTCTTTACAAGCCAGCGCACCATGCAAGCCATTCAGAGCACTCATTCGGACATTCCTCGCCTGACCATTCCCGCACTGTCGCTCGCTGCGTTCGGCAGTGCGATTTCGCTCCGCGTTACCGATCCGCTCTTGCCAAGACTGGCCAGCGAATTTGGCGTATCGCTGGGGCAGGTTGCCTATGTGATCACTGCGTTTTCGATTGCGTATGGCGTCTCGCAATTGTTCTTTGGCCCGGTGGGCGATCGCTTCGGTAAATATTTTGTCATCGCCTGGGCGTGCATGGCGTGTGCACTGACGGCACTCTTATGCGCGCTTGCACCCAACTATCCCTTGTTGATCGTGGCGCGTCTGCTGGCAGGTGCAACCGCTGCTGCAATCATTCCGCTATCCATGGCGTGGATCGGGGATGTGATTCCTTATGAGGAACGACAACCGGTACTGGCGCAGTTTCTGATCGGACAGATTATCGGTATCTCGGCGGGTGTGTTGCTTGGCGGTTTTACCGCAGATCATTTGAGCTGGCGCGTGCCCTTCTTCCTGCTTTCGTTCTGCTTTGTACTGATCAGCCTGACCTTGTTTGCCTTCAACCGGCGCCTACCTGCGCGAGCGTTGACGACGCATCGTGCGGAAGGCTCTGCCGTGCGGCGTATGTTCAACGAGTTTAGCCTTGTACTACAACGTCCGTGGTCGCGCGTGGTACTGGCGACCGTGTTCTTGGAAGGTGCCTTTTTGTATGGTGCTTTTGCATTCATTGCTTCGCATTTGCATCACGTCCATCACCTCTCGCTGACGCGTGCAGCAGGACTTGTCATGCTGTTTGGCTTGGGTGGCTTTTTGTATGCGATCTCGTCACGCCGGTTGGTGCGCGGGCTCGGTGAAAAAGGATTGGTACACTGGGGCGGTCTGCTCGTCATGGCGTCACTTCTGATGATCAGTCTGGCGCCGGTATGGTTGTGGACGATTCCTGCCTGCTTCGTCTGTGGGCTTGGCTTCTATATGCTGCATAACACCTTGCAAATCAACGCAACACAAATGGCACCAGAACGGCGCGGTGCGGCAGTCTCCATCTTTGCATCGTGTTTCTTCCTTGGTCAGTCGGCTGGTGTAAGTGCTGCAGGCTGGGCAATCGGGCACTTCGGTACCACAGTGGTGATCGCCATCGGTGCGATCGGCGTACTCCTCGTTGCCTTGAACTTTGCACGCCTGAAAATTGACTGACATGATGCGTCATCCGCATTCCCTCTTACAGAACAGAGGCTTGGAGCTATACTGAAGTCATCCATCGTCTGCAGGAGGCCTTATGTACCGCAAAATTCTGGTCGCATATAACGGCACGCCCGAAAGTCAGTCTGCATTGCAGGAATGTGTACGACTGGCTCCCGATCCCTCTGCCGAAATTCATCTTCTCGTCGTCGTCAATCCACCGCAAGCTGTAGTGCTCGGCGAGTACGCGATGGTCTCCATGGTCGGCATCGAGGAGGAATTGCAGGCCGAGAAGGAAAAGATGCAACGGCAACTTCAGGACAGTCATTTCTTTTTGCAAAATGCAGGTCTGGCTGTGCAAACCCATCTGGAAGTCGGCGAACCCGTACCGACCATCGCCGCATTGGTTGAGAAGCTGGGTATCGAGCTTGTCATTGTCGGTCATTCGCGATTGCAGTCACTGGCGATGCGCTGGTGGCGTGGCTCGACCGATACGATGCTGGTCGAGAAAGTGCGCTGCGCCCTGCTGATCGCCAGCGATCCCAACAAATAGTGGCAGTGACCTCGTTTGCCATGCAACCATGACAACATGATTGGTTGTATGGCAAGAGACTGTTACAGTCTTTTACGCATTCCGCGTTGAGAAACGCCGTGGATTGACGTTAAATGAAGGTATCCATCAGGAGTTTCTCCATGAATATTTCACTACGTCATCTGCTTGCTCTTGCTGCCTTGAGCGCTGCCACTTCGACTGCGCCCGCCATTGCAGGCGGTGGCGTCAGCTGGTCCATCAGTGTGGGTAGCGGCTATCCCGGCTACTATCCGCCGCCACCCGTTTATCGGCCGCCGCCAGCCTGGAATAATTATTCGAATTACTACGCGCCTCCCATCATCTACGGGAACAGCGTGCAGTACTACCAGCCGCCTCCGCCAGTCGTGATTTACGGCCCGCCGCCATCACAATACTGGCGCCCTCTGCCGCCGCCACGTCATCATGATCATGGCTATCGTAACGATTATCGCAATGACTATCGTGGTTATCGTGATGGCTATCCGCGCGGACCACATGATGGACGTGACCCGCGCCGCTGAATCGGTAAGCGCAAAATAAAAAGCTGATCGGATCGATCAGCTTTTTTATATGCAACTTCATCGTATTAACGACGCCAGCCCGGCGGCCTTGGGTGCGGATGAGGGTGATGATGTCTTGGACGAGGATGCACATGGTGCGGCGGCGCGTATCTCGGAGCCGGGCGATGATAGCCACGACTGTAATAAGTCCCACCAAAATAAACCGGCGCAGGTGCGACATAAACAGAGCTGCTGTATGAAGGACGGCTGTAATAACCGTCGTCATAAGGCACAACGGCACACCCGCCAAGAACCGTCACTGCCAGCAAAGGCAGAACCAGACGGCTGCTCAGACGCGGAAATGAAATCTTCATGATGCGACCTTTCGGCAGAAAAGCTGCACAGGCATCGGATGGTGCATCCGTATGCAATGCGACTTCTCCACATAAGAAATCACTGACAAATTAGCGACGGTAGTCACGCTCGTAACGTGAGTAACCCGAATGATGTGAGTCGTAGTAATAGCCCCCGCGGTCATGGCGATAACCGTTGCCATACGAGTAGTAGCCTCGTGGCGCTGGCTGGTAATAGACCGGCTCGCGATAAGTGACACGCGGATTGCTGCGTCCGTAATAACGATGATCGTAACCACGATCCCTGCCCGATGAAGCCGTGGCACCAACCACGGCACCCAATACCCCACCGACCACTGCACCATCCTGCCCGCCGACACTGTTGCCAATCACGGCCCCCAGAACCGCACCGACAGCCGTGTTGACACCACGATTGTCCGCCGCTGCCGTTGTCGAGACAGTGGCCGTTGCCAGCAGTGCCACTGCGATCCATTTTTTATGCAACATGATTGACTCCTTGTCCGCCGAACGATCACCGGAATCGGTTGATTCATTACTTCGACATGAAATCACTATATAGATCGCCTCATGGAAATCCACGAAGGAAATAGACTTTTACAATTGTAAAGAAGTGGTGGTAATGCTTGTCGGCAAGCGTTTGCCGTATATGGAGGAGGTTACTGAATATTGGCTTCCGACACGATCTTCCACTGGGTACCCTCCTTGGCCCAGTACTGGCGCTTGCGCGTAACGTGTTTGCCTTTGCCGATGATGGCCTCCTGTGTAAAGGCAGCTACGATCATCTCTTTCTGCCCTTTCTTTTCCGGATAACGGAACAGAGACACGTCTCGCAGCGTTACCTTGATCTGCCGTGCACCGAAGTTGGCCTGCTGAATACGATCCAGCCAGCCTGTCAGCGTTTGTCCGCGCATGGCCTTGAAATGCTGGGAGTAATGACGACGCAATTTTTCCGGATCCGTTGTTTCCAGATCGGTACGCCATGCATCCAGCATACGGCTGGCATGTGCTCGATCTGCTTCCGCACGTGCTGGTGTAACAAACTTGAGATCTTCGCTGATGATGACAGGCGTCGTACCAACATCGACCAGTGAAGACAATTCAATCATGTCTGGATTCGGCAAGACGATGCAGCCATCGGATGACAATGGCGGCCGACTGTAGCTGTCTGGGGGCGTGCCGTGGAACCAGATACCCGACCCGCCGCGATCGTTTACCCGATCCCATTCGTTTGGATAATTGATGGGTAAGGCACCAGGACCGTAAAACTCGGGAAGGCGCGGTCCCGGAACACGCGAGGTAATGTAGTAAATGCCAAGCGGTGTCTTCTGATCACCTTCCTTGAACTTATCAACACCCAGCTTGCCCTGACTGACGTAGTAATCGCGCACCAGCTTGAACTGGCTGTTTTCGTCGCGTGCGTAGAGATAAAGACGCGAACGCTTTGCATCCATCAGCAGGACATTTTTCTGTGCCGGCTGAATTTGCAGAATTGCCTGTGGCACCAGATTGGGATCAGGCCGTTCACGCAATGACTTGAGACGTACAATCGCCTCGTCACGCAATGCTTTCAGATTGTCCGACGGTGCGCCGCTTACCGCGCCAAAGGTCTTAATGGGCTGTGTATGCAGCAACAGGAGGTCACCGCGTACCAGTTGTCCGAGGCGGAAGTTGGGATAAGCAGCAACCAGTGCATCTGCCTTGGACTGCGCCTCGCGCAGGCGATTGGCAGCCAGTGACTGATAGACGTCAATCAACATCAATTCAGGATCCTGACGTACGGGGACGCCAGGCTTGGTACCACTTGCCAGTGATGGCTGCGCCACTGCAAGCAACAGCACGACACCGATCACGCCAGTTGCAAGCTGTACCGCACGATGCCCGAAATGAGTGTTCCTTGCCACCACCATCAGTTACCCGTTCTCTCCTGCTGGATACGCCAAGCATTGCCCTGCTGTGTCAGCACCAGCGTCTTGCGGCTATCGGATTTGAAGCGATCCGAATCGTAGACCTGACGGAAGCGCACGGTTGCCGTTTTGCCGCTGATGCTGACTTGCAGTGACAGAATCTGCACGTTGATGCGATTCTTGTCTTCGATACGGGCGCGACGTTCGGTTTCCCATGTCTTGCGCGACTGCCCCGATGGCAGAGCGAAATCCTTGCTGTAAGCGTTCAGATAACCGCCGACATCACGCGCACTCCATGCCTTGGCCCAGCTCTCGACTGCGTCCAGTACCTTGGCATTGGCCGCTTGTGCCGCTTCGTTCGCCTTGGCACGTTCTGCACGCTGACGCTCTTCTTCGGCACGTCGCTGTTCCATAGCCGGATCGGCTTTTGGTGGCTCGGTCACAGGGGCCGCCGGTGGTGCGGATGCTGCAGGTGCCGTTGGCGGAACCGGCTGTGGCGTTGGCTGCGGTGTTTGTTGCGCAGGCTGTGCCGCAGGGCGCGCCGGAACCGCAGGCGTTACTGCTGCAACTTGCGGATTGGTACCACCTGTCGTGTTGCCAACCAGTGTGCGCACCATCGTCAGCTTGGACTTGGCGGCATTGTTGTTTTGATCCAGTTGCAAAGCCTTGTCATATGCCTGACTGGCCAGCTTGGCATGCACATCACCGAGATTTTCATACGCGGTTGCGTAGGTCGGATTGGTACGAATCGCCTGATCCAGTGCCGTACGAGCTTTCTCGTATTCGCCTGCTGCGGCGTACAGAACGGCCAGATTATTGTATGGCTCGGGCAAGGCCGGGAAGTCCTTGCTCAGTTTGGTGAAAACGTCGATCGCCTCCGCCGACTTGTTCTGCTCTGTCAGGATGACGCCCTTGAGAAAACGCATTTGCGGGTCACGAGGCTTTTGCTTCAGAAAGGCGTCGGCCTTGTTCAGGGCAGCAGTATATTGCCCGGAGCGCACTAACTGGGAAACGTCCGCAATATCGTCTGCCATTGCCGGCGTGACATGCATCATGGCGACCAGACCTGCAATCAGAGCAGAGCGTTGCAAGCCTTTGATCAGGGCAAAACGCGAGGGGATGCGCGACGTTGTGGGCATGTTCTTTCCTGTGGGGGTAATCGTTAAATACACACAGGCGCTATAGTACGACAAACGCTTGCTCTATCCCAACGAAATCAGCCCGAAAATCGCCCCAAAAAACGTCCTGTGCTCAGTTTTTTCTGCCCAGTTCCTGCAAAATCCCGGCCAGACGTTCCATGCGGAACGGCTTGATCAGAAAATAATTCATCCCTGCATCCATGCAGATCTGGATATCCGACAAAGCACCGGCGGCTGTCAGGGCGACAATTGGCACCCCAGCGGCTGGAGGCGGCAGACTGCGAATCGCACGTGTTGCAGAAACGCCATCCATTTCCGGCATGTGCATATCCATCAACACGACGTCAAAAGTCTGCTGTTGCACCGCATCGACGGCTTCCAGCCCGTTATTGGCAACGCTGACCTTGTGTCCCGCCTTGGTCAGCAAGGCGACAGCCACTTTTTGATTGATCTCGTTGTCCTCGGCCAGCAGGATATGCAAGCCGCGTACGGCATCGATTTGTTCGGTAGCCTTGGCAACGACAGCTTCCTGCGCGAGCAGAGGCAAACCAAAATCCAGCTCGAACCAGAAGCGGCTGCCGGTGCCGAGCACGCTGGTTACGCCGATCTGTCCGCCTTGCATGTCCACCAGTTTTTTACAGATCGACAGCCCAAGCCCGGTACCGCCAAAACGCCTTGAAATCGAATTATCTGCCTGCGTAAATGCCTGAAACAGACGCGATTGCGCTTCTGGCGTCATGCCGATACCGCTGTCGATCACGGCAAAACGCAGGCGAACAGAGGTGGCCTGGCGATGCAATTGCTCGACCTTCAGCAGAACCGATCCTTTCTCCGTGAACTTGAGCGCATTGCTGACCAGATTCAGCAAAATCTGCCGGAGGCGCGCGACATCGCCAATCAACTCCTTTTCGAGCTCAGGCGGATACTCTGCCTGCAGAGAGAGCGGACTGCCCTGCGTACGCGACTTCATCAGATTGATCACGCCATCGACTGTTTTCATGACGTTGAAGTCGGTTGACTCAAACTGAACATTGCCCGACTCCAGCTTGGAAAAATCGAGTACGTCATTCAGGATCGTCAGCAAGGCTTCGGCCGAATACTGTGCCGTCTCCAGATAACCGCGCTGCTCGGGTTGCGTTGCTTCCGCCATTGCCAGCTGCATCATGCCCAGCATGCCGTTCATCGGCGTGCGAATCTCGTGGCTCATTACCGCAAGAAATTCGGATTTGGCGCTGTTTGCCCGCTCCGCCTCTTCTTTGGCAAGCTGCAGATCGCGCGTACGCGCAACGACCTGATTTTCCAGATCGTTACTCAGATTTTTCAATGAATCGTAAAGCTGCGCATTGGCCAGTCCCGCGCTGATATTGCTGCTCAATACGTCCACCAGCTGCTGCTCCAGCGTCAACAAAGGTCGCTGCAACGGAAACCAGACGACGTACTCGCTCGCGCCACGAATCGGCTTGATGTAGAGGCAGACATGATCGGCCTGGAAGGCATGGCAGGCGGAATCCAGTGCCTGTATGATTCGCCGCATCAACGCCTCGTCCCGATCACAACAAGTACCGGAAACGGCAACGACGGTGACTTCCCCTGAGCACTGATGTCGGCGTACCACCATGCCATTGCTCGGCTGCTGCAGCAGAAACTCGAGCTGATAAAGAATCTGGGTGGTGAACGTGTTCTCGGAGACCTCCTGCAACAGACTGCCAGCTGCGCCGATGACACTTGCCAGGCCATCGCGGGCACGCTGCAGCGACACAATGTCCTCGTAGGAACGCATGGCGGAAATCACCGAGGTCAATAATTTCTGACGCGTCAGCTCCGTCTTGGCGCGGTAATCATTGATGTCGTACTCGATCACCACATCTCGTTCCGGTGCCTGTCCCGGCTGCCCGGTACGCAAAACAATGCGCACACTGCGGTTCTGCAATTGTTCGCGAATGTACTTCACCAATCGCAGACCGGCATCATCCGTCTCCATCACGACGTCAAGCAGCACGACTGCGATATCAGCATCGCTATCAAGGATGTCACGTGCCTGCTGCGCGGAGTACGCATGCAAGAAAACAATCGGGCGTGCCTTGAAGATGATTTCCGACAACGCAATACGCGTAATCTCATGCACTTCCTGTTCGTCATCGACGATCAGTATCTTCCATGGAGTCGGCGGCACCGCATGGTTGCCATCGGCTTCCGGCGCAAAAGAAAAGTCTTCAAACATCATCTGCTCTCATGATGCGGCAATTCAGTTTCGTCGATCCGAGCCATCCCCTCCGGCAAATCCGGGCTGGAAGGAAAACGCACAATAAAGGTTGTCCCCACGCCTGGCTGGCTTTCGACATTGATCTGTCCCTGCAAGGGGCCGTTCACCAGATTGTGGATGATGTTGAGTCCTAAACCGCTGCCGCCCTGCCCGCGTGTCGTCGTAAAGAAGGGATCGAAGATCTTGGCCAGATTTTCATGCGGGATGCCTTTGCCGTTATCCGAAAAACGCAGTTCGATCAGATTGGTTTTCTGGCCCTTGGCATAGACAGAACGCACGACAATCAGCATCTCGCCTTGCGTGTCATCCGGGAAGGCGTGCAGCAATGCATTCATGACGAAGTTCGTGATGATCTGCGACAGCGCGCCCGGATAACTGTCGACCTCGATACTGTCATCGCAATTGACGTTAATACGGTGTTCCGTACGACGCAACATCGGACTCAGATTCGACAGCACTTCTTCGATATAGGCCTTGAGCCGGAAGACACGCCGTTCTTCACTGGTCTGATCGACTGCGACATCCTTGAAGCTCTGAATCAACGTTGCTGCACGCTCCATATTCGACAGCAGCAGCTTGCTGATTGACGCAGCCGTGCCTACATAAGCATCCAGATCGGAGCGCTTCATCTCCCCTGTCTGAAAGAGCGCTTTGAGACGCGCTGTTTCCTCCGCCAGCGTCGATGCGCCCGTCACCCCGACACCAACCGGGGTGTTGATTTCATGCGCGACACCGGCCACCAGTTGGCCCAGCGAAGCCAGTTTGGCAGACTCTACCAGCTGCTTCTGGGTACGACGCAGGGACGCCAGCGTTTCGCGCAACTCGGCATTTTTCTGACTAAGCGCCTGTGTACGCGCCTCGATCTTTTGCTCAAGATCGTTATACAAGCCCGCGTTTTCCAGAGAAATTGCAATCTGCGTCGACAGCATTTGCAGCAGTGCGGCATGATCCGAAGTGAATGCATCGATTGCCAGATTGTTTTCCAGATACAGAATGCCAACCAGTTGACCCTGCTTGTGCAGCGGGAGGCACAGAATGGATTTAGGTTGTTCACGTTCGATATAGGGGTCGCTGTTGAACTGGCTGTCATTCGCGGCATCACCCAGCACAACACGTTCACCCGTACGTTTGACGTAATTAACGATGGCCAGGCTGACGCCGCGACTTTTCTCTAGCGCCAGACCTTCCTGCACGGCGACGGTATCGCCATTGATTTCGGCGGAGACAAACAGACGACCGTGCTCCATCATCAATAGCGCGCCCTTTTGGGCACCCGCATTTTCAATCAGGAGATACATCAGCTTGGACAACAGTTTGTCGAGTTGAATCTCGCCTGACAAGGTTTGTGATGCGCGCACCAAGGTCTGTACATCGACCTGACGCTCGCGTGCATCGGATACATCATGGCGGTTCAGACGTTTTCTGTCGCTGACACGTACAAGCAGGGCCGGGTACAACATCTCCATCTGCGCCGCTTTACCGGATGCGCCCCACTCTTCGTACCGTGCATGGGCTTGCTCAAGATGCATACGCGCATTGATTTCCTTGCCCTGCTGCAGGAAGAATCGTCCCGCCAGTTCATGCGACAACGCCTCGTCACTCAGGAAGCCATAGCTGCGCGCGCCCTTGATCGCCTCTTCATAGAAATGTTCTGCCTTACGCACCTTGCCTGCAAGCCGGTAACGTTCGGCTTCGACCAATTGCCATTTGTGCAGATAGTTCATCGGCGCGTGTTCGGCCCATACCTGAAAACGCTTTTGCGATGCATTGACATTCGCCAGTGTCAGGGCAATGGCACTGCGCGACTTGCTATCGCACAACGCAATCTCGGCCAGTGCATGCACCCAAAGCAGAAAGCCGGAAGACGGCGTGCCGAAATCAAACCCCGGCAAGGACAGTGCCTCTGCCGCATGTGCACGCGCCTCGGCATATTCGCCGAAGTAGCATTCACCGATCGACTGAATCGCACGTACATAAAACACGCCCCATGGATCAGCCGCCGCCCGGCGTGCAACGACGTAATCTTCCTGCGTTCGCCCTTGTGTAATGTCGATAATGGATTCGCCGACAAATCGCGCATACAGCAACGCCCAGGGAATCATGACACCCAACAGCGCTGCGTAATCCATCTTGCGATAGATATCAATGTCCTTGCGGATGGTGACCAGGCCGTCACGCACATTGGTACCAGCCTGAAAACGGATGGCATCGGCAAAGGACAGTGCGACCATCGCGCCAGGCCGGTCGCCGGTTTCCATCGCCTTGACGTAGGTATCCATCAACGGCTCAAGTGATAAGCGCAAATGTTCGCGGCGATGGCGGATGATGCCGTGAAAGATGCCAACCGCACCGAGTAGCGGCTTGTCACCGCCCAGCAAGGACGACACCTTGCCAAACTTGTAGCCATCTTCCACATGACCATATTTGCCCGCCAGTGTGCGCCCCCATACGGCGTAAGCATAGGCACTCAGCGGCGACGAGCCGTAGCGTATCGAGCGTCGCACGATTTCCAGTGCAACCCACAACACCACAGGCGAATTGGCCAGATAGGTAAACCCGTATCCAAGGAATGCCATGGTGGCGTGCACCTGCAGCAGATACTGCTGATTGGTTGCGGGCGGCAGACTGGCGAGCGACAAGGGATCTCGTCCCCGCATCGCCAGCGCAAGGCGCCAGCGCGCAAGGCGGATATGGCCCTCATTGATATTCTTCGGTACCTTGATGCCGGCAATCTGCATCATCTCGATACCTGTTTCCATCAATTCTCGCGGTTTGTAAATCGCACCGTAGCAGCGGATCAGATAATCCTTGGCTGCAATAATTTCGAACGACGTGGTGCTGTTATCGCACACCAGTTGGCAGAGACGCGCCATCTCCCGATAGTCCGCCCTTGCAAACGCGGCATTGATCAGTTCCATGTACAGCTCGTGCATGAACGCCTGCTTGGTCTTCCAGTCCTCTACCGCGCCAAGGTCATGTGCAATCTGAATACAGTCACGATGTACATCCATTGCCGCCGATTGACGCGCACGCTTTGCGGCAACCAAATTCAGGCTGGCAAGTTCGTCCTTCTCATCCTGCGAGGCCAGCAAGGCTCGTCCTTGATTCAGATGATCGACGATATCGAAGATGACCTCTTCCTTTTCCGCCTTGGACAGGCTGCTCATCAACAGACGTCCAATCTGCAAATGAATCGCGTTGGTCTCCGAACGTGGCGTACCCTCATAGGCAGCCTGCTGTACACGATCGTGCAGGAATTGATAGGAGTAAGAAACGATCGTGGAGGCAGCCACCTTGTTTTCGGATGGCTGAATCAGCCCGGTTTGAATGGCCTCCTGCAAAAGCTCGCGAATTTCATGTTCCGGTTTTTCACTCACAATGCTCAGCGTCTGCAGATCGAAACGACTGCCGATACAGGCAGCAATGGTCAGCAAGCGTTGCGTGTTCTGCGGCAACCGCCCCATTTCGCGTGTCAGCAGATCGATCACATTGTCCGTCATGTCGAATGTGCGGATCTGGTGCAGGTCCCACTGCCACTGCCCATCATCGAAAGTCAGCATGCCTTCCGCATGCAGGTTCTTGACGAACTGATTGATGAAGAATGGATTGCCCAGCGTCTTGTGAAAGATCAGCGTTGCCAGCGGCTTGACCTCGGCAGGTTCACGCCGCAAGGTATCGGCCAATAACTCGACAATGTTCTCTTCCGCCAGCGGATGCACCTCGATGGTCTTGACCGGTACATCTTTTTTGATCTGATCAAAGATTACGCTCAATGGATGAGATACATCGACCTCGTTACTGCGATAGGCACCAATCGGCAGCAATGAAGGATCTTCCAGATTCTTCATCAGCATGCTGATCAGCTTCAGGGACGAGGCATCGGCCCATTGCAGATCGTCGAGGAACAACACGATCGGATAATCCGAATGCGTGAAGACACTGACGAAATTTTGCATCACGTAGTGAAAGCTGTTGCGGGTCGCTCCCAAGGCCGGCAAGGCGGGCTGCTTGCCGATCACGAATTCGAGCTCCGGAATCGCATCGATAATCAACTGTCCGTTCGGGCCGAGTGCCTTCAGCAACTTGCTGCGCCATTGCGCAATGCGCGCCTCGCTCTCCGTCAGAATCTGACGCATCAGTTCCCGCAGCGCCTGATTGATCGCGGAGTATGGAATTGACCGACGGAACTGATCGAACTTACCAGAGATGAAATAGCCGCCATAGGCGACCACCGGCTTGTGCATTTCATTGACCAGCGACGATTTGCCGATACCGGCATAACCGCTGATCAGCAACAACTCCGCATGACCTTTGGTCACATTGCGGAAAGCATTCATCAATCGATTGTATTCACGCTCGCGGCCATAGAGCTTTTGCGAAATCTGCAAACGGTCACAAACATCATGCTGCGCCAGCGGGAAAGACTCGATCACACCGGTCTCATCGATCGCCTTGCGGCATTGCTCCAGATCGATGCGGATACCATCCAGACTTTGATAACGATCCTCCGCATTCTTGGCAAGCAGCTTGAGGACGATGTTCGAGAGAACCTCCGGGATCACCGGATTAAGACGATTGACAGGCTGCGGCTTCTTGGCGATGTGCGCGTGCACGAGCTCCATCACGCTGTCCGACTCGAACGGCAGGTGACCGGTGAGCAACTCATACATCACGATACCGAGCGAGTAATAATCGCTGCGATAGTCGACGTGCCGATTCATGCGACCAGTTTGCTCCGGCGAACTGTACGCCAGCGGCACCATGGCATCGTTGCGGAATTCAATCTTGCCGTCATGCCGTACGCGCAGATTGGCCAGGCACAATGCCCGATGCAGCTCAGTGTGTTTGTGGACGTCACGCAGGCCATTGACCATGGCAAGAAACAGATCAAGTGCTCCGGCCAGATCGTATGCCGGCAGCATGGCGTCATCCAGCACCGCTTCTCCGGAGTCCGATCCGGCGCGGAAAAACATCATGCGGTGCAGACCCGTTTTAGGCTGTACCGCATGGTTGGCTGGTGCCCAATCCTGATGCTGAGGAAACTTGATTTGATGCTCCGGGTTCAGTCGCAGCCGACAAGCCTAACGTCGGTCTTGCAAAAATATTCATCGCAGTTGATCATTGGCAATCTGCCTGACTATCCCGCTTGCACAATATAGCGTGAATTATTCCGGCAACGCGCTGACATCATATTAAACAATTATTATTTATGTCCGACAATATGCTCGCCCAAGAACACATCCCGCCACAAGAAGCTGCCGACACCCTTGATCTGGCAGCGCGACTCAAAGCCAAGATCATTCGCGACAATCCAACCGGCATCATGCGACGGGATGCTCATCCCAAGATGCACGGTGTCGTCAAGGCAGAGTTCACTGTAGAGAGCGACTTGCCGAGCGACTTGCGCATCGGTATTTTTGCCGAGCCAAAAACCTACCAGGCATGGATTCGCTTTTCCAATCAGGATGGCACGATTCAGGCAGATAAGGCACGCGACATTCGCGGCATGGCGATCAAACTGATGGGCGTACCGGGCGAAAAATTGCTGGAGGCCGAAAAACACGAGCAGACACAGGATTTCATCGTCATCAGCACGAATGTATTCGTGACAAAAAATGTGGCTGAATTCGATGCCATGATCAAGGCGATGACGACTGGCATCTGGCCAAAGATTGTCTTCTTCGGCACGCATTGGCGCGTCATCTGGAATCTGATCAAATCCCTCAAGAAGTTCGCCAATCCGCTGCAGATGCGCTACTGGAGCACGACGCCCTATCTGTTTGGCGACACCGCTGTCAAATATTCAGCCATTCCCCATCGTACGGATGACCACGTGCCGGCCGATCCGGGGCCGGATTATCTGCGTCAGGCTATGGTCAGGCAGCTGGCCCATGGCGAAGCCCTGTTCGACTTTGCCGTACAGTTGCAGACCGACGCCAGTCGCATGCCAATTGAAGATCCAGGCAAGGAGTGGAAAGAATCCGAATCGCCCTTCCGCAAGGTGGCGACGATCCGTATTCTCCAGCAGTCATTTGACAGCGAGGAACAACGCGCCTTTGGCGAGAACCTTTCCTACACACCTTGGCACAGTCTGCCGGCACATCGTCCGCTCGGCGGTATCAACCGTGCGCGCAAGATCGTCTACAACGCGATCTCCGAGTTCCGCCACCAATACAACAACGTTCCGCGCCGCGAACCGACCGACTGGTCGATCTAGGCGCACGGCCTCTTTTACCTCAGGTCGCGCTCAAGTCGGATCCACAATGCCTTGCGCCATCATGCGCAAGGCAGTCATGCTCGGCACAAAAAAGTAGTCGCCGCCGCGTGTTTCCACCAGGCGCGGGATTTTCTTGAGAATGTATGGGGCGTCATCGCTATCTGGTTCAACCTGGATGACGGCTCGACTGGGCGCATCGTCATCGCCGTGGTTACCCAGAATGACATCTTTTTCGTTCGACGCATGGAAATCATTGCCGTAATTGATCCATTGCTGTTGCACAAACTCAAACTGACGGCTGATACTGGCATTGAGCATCATGATGATAATGCCGTGATTGCCGTCATCCCGCGTCGGATCCTTGACTTGCCCATAAGGCAAACCGCGACGTAATACGCGACGGCGGTTTGACAAGGCACCTGGCGTGTCAAACGCTCCCTTGGTGAATTCCAGTGAGGCGCGCGGATTGATGCGGCGAATATGTGCGCTGAACGGGCACTTGCCACCCTGCATATCGTTGTCAAAGGTAAAACCACTCAGCATCTTGTCCTTGTCCAGCGGCGCAGCCGTACTGAACCGCGCGTCCCACGCCGCCTTGCTTGTCGCATCCGGTGCCGATACCAGCGGTGCGCCATTGTCGCGCCAGCGACCCACAAACTTGGCAGCCAGCAGCTCTTTCCCGCCCGGATACTTGTCACCTTCCTCTTCCAGCAGCTTGTTGAAGCTGCCCACATTCTCGTGCAGCTTGCGATAAACCATGAAAGTGCCATTGCGTGACAGCAGTTGTGGCGCTGGTGCGATCGGATATTCCTGCGCCTCGTCGCGATGTCCCAGGATGAACTCACCGGTCTCAAGCGGTGCCCAAGTACCATCTTTCATCTGCTTGCCACGACCCACTACACGTTCCGGTTTGCTCGGCATGCCTTCGAATACCGGATCGCCAATGCCATCGGTATACCCAAAATGTTCCTTGCTGGTTGGCTTGCCGTCCTCGAACAGCACATGCACATCCTGATAAGCGAGATTCTCCTTGCCATCGTCGCCGCGATGTCCGGTCAGTACCTGCACGCCTCCCGCCGTGTCATGCACCAGCTTCAGCAATTGTTCGTAACCGTCGTGCAGTGCTGCCGGCGTCTGTGCATTGATCGCCAGCCACGCATGCACATCCTTGTGACGATCACGATGACGGCTGTCGCGCCAGATCGGGTCCCAATACTCCGGCGCGCTGCGATTGTCATCGCCAAGGATATCGGCTCTCGGCCGCATGCCCATCACGAATTCCATCGGAAACCCAATCAGCGAAGCCCGTGGCAATTCCAGCGCTTTTAATCCCTGATAGGTAAAAGCGACATTCAATGTGTGCAGTGGTTTTTGAATTGGATCCGGACCTTCACCCCAGCTGACTGCTGTCGTTACACGCTTGGTCACCTGCTTCAGAAATTCTCGCCCGCGCGCACCATCATGGATATTGATAAACACATAGCGCGCCAGAGGGAAGTTGTAGCGGCCGTAGGCGCGCAACACATTGCCCTGAATATCCATCAAATCCAGCTGTTTTTTCACGGTATTCCTCGATTCGGTCATGTTTTTGCAGATCAGGGACGCGACTGTCCCGGACGCCAGCTCGGGCCGGCCAGATTGGTTGGTTGCACGCGCTGGATGAAAGCGCGATAAGCCTGTTGCAGTTCAGCAGGAGGCAAACCCTGATGCTCGGCCGCAAAGCGCGCAAATTCCTGCTTCAGGTACAAGCCTTTCAACTGTTCTTCCAGTGACTCATCATTGGAGCCAACAAAAAACAGCGACGCATTCAGCTGACATTTCTTGATGTAGTGAACAAAGGTGTCGGCACCTTTGACATCCTCAAAGCCGTAGCAGAATTCCCAGAGTGAACGGATATCGTCACCAATCGCATGCCACATGGCCCGCAGATAGGTATCCAGATCACCATGCAGATTGCAGGACCAGACCAGATACTTGGATTGCAGATGGTCTTCCTTGGGCAACGCTGCACGACGAAAGCGATCCGAGAAAATCGAGAGAATGTCGTACCAGGTTCCGCCAAAATCGGTGCCAGGCAAGGACTCGTAATAGACATCGTCCAGCACAAAAAAACGTGTCAGATAGGTTTGCGGCACTCTGGCCATCGGACTTTGCTCGTGCAAACCCCACTGTTGCAGGCGACGGCGTACTTCATCACTGTAGGCAGTACCACCGTAATGTCCTTTTTGAATGGGTGACAGGCAGGTAAGCGCGTAGGCATTGTTACTGACATTTCCCATCTCAATGCCCCTTTGCCTGTTCTGCCAGACTGATGATCGGCGTTGGCTGCATGTCACCCATGTCGTGCTGTAGTCCGCGCAACAGTGTCTTGTACTGTTTGAAAAACTCGTCCGGATCCGCCTCCCTGACCTGTTCGTCAAAGGCGATCAATGCGCTCTTTACACGCTTGGCAGCCTTGACGTCGTTCGCCGCTGCGAGCGGATAAGCCGTGTAGTAGTGATCCGTCTGAATCTGGTTGAACTGGATATAGGAATGGAACGGTGTCAGCGGCACCGACTTCGGATAGCGGATATTCCATTTCCAGAACAGATCGAGTCCGCTGGGAATGGCAAACGTGAACGAATCCACGTACTGCGCCCAGCTGCCGTTGAAATTGCTGAAGAACAGCATGTAGGAGTAATGCAGGTTTTCCTTCGGCTGTTGCGGCGAGAGATGCGGAAACTGGTTCCTGCCAATAATGACCCAGCGTGCATAGTGAATCAGCGACAAGGTAATCAGCCCTTTAAGGGTAGATGGCTTCTTCTGCGCCACCCAGAAGATCACCTTGTTGATCCAGGTCATATACCAACGGATCGGGGTAATTACATTCATCGCATAGGCTTTGCCTGCAATATTGGACATGCACTCTCCCTTGATGCTGCAATGGATATCGGGAAGCATCCCGATGAATCAAAGCGGAAGACACTAGTAGAAATCGTTACTTTAAGGCAATACCATAAATATGGTGTTTACTTGGGCACTGCGGTGTGTCAAGGTGCGGCGACGCGTTTGTGCGACCTTTTATTTCACGATTTCTTAACAATGCACACGTCTCTTTCATCGATACAGTCCAGCCTGCCGCCAGACGATGAGCTGGAAACGATCCATGCCCTGCTCGGCGACGAATTTCTCGCT
The DNA here is from genome assembly GCF_014635705.1 of Oxalicibacterium faecigallinarum. GTDB lineage: Bacteria > Pseudomonadota > Gammaproteobacteria > Burkholderiales > Burkholderiaceae_D > Oxalicibacterium > Oxalicibacterium faecigallinarum. The sequence goes on from NZ_BMDI01000001.1 coordinate 1,396,949, forward strand.
ATCGCTCGTATGTTCGTGATCGACAGTGCGGCGCGACTGGACACCTTGTCCGAAGCCACGTCGACATCCGATATCGCCACCATGGAAAAAATCAGTCATGTCCTGTGCGGTAGCGCCGCCTCGATCGGCGCCAGCGCCATGGCACGCTATTGCAGCGCAATGGAAATGGATATACGGCGCGGCCAGTTGCAGCAGAGCGATGTTCATCTGCTGACCATTCGCAATGAATACGAACGCGTTGCGGCCAAACTCGATGCCATGCAACAAGCCGGATAATTCTCTGTCCTGCCGTCATGCTGTAAGCCTGCAAACAAGGCACAATAGTGAACATTGTGCAACCAAGCTGGCAACAACATGAATCAGATTCCCGAATCCAAGAAAAACCATCTGTGGCGCAAGACGATCTGGTATACGGACCCGGAAGCCTTTCCGCTCGGCCCGCACCATTCCGTTGAAGTTTATTGCTGTGAAGAGTCGAACGGCTACGCCATCTGGTATGCGCGCCGTCTTGCCAAAGATGACAAACGCAACAGCAGTCAGACCGAGAATGGCGATTATCTTCTGAGCTATTACGGCAAGACAAAACGCGATGACGCCATCGAATTCGCGGTATTGACGGCCAATAGCGATGCATCGGTGGATGAGGTCATTGCCCGTCTCGACGCGCTGGCCAAAGACGCTCAGAAAGTCTGATTTCCTTTTCTTTACTGGCAGTTTTTAGGTCCTTCTGCGATCACAATCTGCCATTCATTCGTTTAACGCAACATGAAACCCATCGTCATCATCAAGGTTGGCGACACCTTTGCCGACCTTGCCCAATCCGCTGGCGACTTTGAACATTGGATCGAGAAAGGTCTGGGCAAGCTCAAATCGCCTGTTACCGTGATCGATCCCCGCGTCAATACGTTGCCAGCACCTGGCGGAATAGCCGGTGCCATCGTGACGGGCTCCCATGCCATGGTGACCGATCGTGCTGACTGGAGCGAAACACTCGCAGCGTGGTTACGTAAAGCCGTGGAGGAAGAAATCCCTTTACTCGGGATCTGCTACGGCCATCAACTGCTGGCCCATGCCCTCGGCGGTAAAGTCGACTACCATCCACAGGGCATGGAAATTGGCTCGGTACACATCAGCAAGACAGCTGCCGCCTCGGATGACCCGCTGTTCCATGATCTGCCGGCCAGTTTCATGGCGCATGTTGTACACAGTCAAAGTGTACGCACGTTACCGCCTGAAGCAGTCTTGCTGGCAGAAAATGCGTTCGAACATCATCATGCTTATCGCATTGGCCGTCATGCCTGGGGCGTGCAGTTCCATCCGGAATTCGATCATCGCGCGATGGGCAGCTACATTACAAAACTGAGCGACCATTTAAAGGAAAAGGGAGCGGACGTTCCCACCCTGCAGTCACAACTCGCCTACACGCATGCAGCGTCCGGCATTCTGAACAAATTCGGCAAGCTGGCGGAAAACCATCCACTTTATTCGTCAACTTGAGCAGACCGGCTCAAACCACTGGCCACAGCGGTGGCTCGTCCATCAGCGCGATTTGCTCACGCAATTCCAGAATACGGTCCTGCCAGTAACGCTGCGTATTGAACCAGGGAAAGGCAACGGGAAACGCCGGATCGTCCCAGCGCCTTGCCAGCCATGCGGAATAATGAATGAGGCGCAAGGTACGCAGCGCTTCGATCAGGTACAGCTCGCGCGGCTCAAACTCGGCAAAATCTTCATACCCTGCCAGCAAGTCACCAAGCTGCCGCACCATCTCATGCCGCTCACCTGATAACAGCATCCACAAATCCTGAATTGCCGGACCACTACGGCTGTCATCAAAATCCACAAAATGCGGCCCTGCATCCGTCCACAAGACATTGCCGACATGGCAGTCGCCATGCAGTCTCCGCATGCGAACGTCGCCCGCACGTTCATAACAGCGCAACACGCCATCCAGCGCTTGCGCCGTGACGCTGCGATAGGCTTCCTGTAAATCGGATGGGATCAAGCCACTGCCGAGCAAATAATCGCGTGGCTCCGTACCGAAGGTTTGCGCATTCAATTCTGGGCGATGTGTAAAAGGCATCTGTCCGCCTACGGCATGAATCCGTCCGATAAAACGGCCCAGCCATTCAAGCGTTGCCGAATCACCCAATTCAGGTGCGCGGCCACCCTGACGTTTGAACACAGCAAATCGAAAGCCCTCAAAACAATGCAGGCTCCGTTCGTCCTGCAACACCATCGCCGGTACCACGGGAATTTCGTTCTGTATCAGTTCACGCGTAAACGCATGCTCTTCCAGAATTTGCGTGTCGCTCCAGCGCAAGGGCCGATAGAACTTGGCAACCACAGGCGGCCCGTCTTCCATGCCGATCTGATAGACGCGATTTTCATAGCTGTTCAACGCCAGCAAACGTCCATCGCTGTACAAGCCAATGCTTTGCAAGGCATCGAGCACGCAATCTGGGCTCAGGGAAGAAAAAGAAGCGGGAGGCGCGAAAGAAGTCATGCGGCATTGTACGTCTCTGCGACACCAAGGCGGCATGTTCTTGCGACTTGTCGCAAGCTACGGCACCCGCAGCAGAATCCCGCCACGCCTGCTGGTACACTGTCGCCCTTACTCCCCTCCACCTGATTTCGCCATGCACCTCGACCAGCCACTTTCCGACAAGGAATTCAACGAACTTGATCAATTCCTGCTTTCCGACCGCACGGCGGACGATTGCATGGCCATGGATTCACTGCACGGCTTCTTGACTGCGCTGGTCATCGGCCCGGAAGAAGTCCCGCTCGCCGAATGGTTGCCGCATGTCTGGGGTGCCGATGACAATGCCACGCCAACCTTCAAGAACGATAAGGAATACGAACGCATTGTTGGACTGATCGCCCGTTTCATGAATGAAATCGCCATCACCTTCGAAGTCGCACCGAAAGAGTATGAACCACTATTTTGCGAACATGAATGGGAAGGCAAACCGGTGCTCGATGGCGAAGCCTGGGCCTGGGGATTCAGCGAAGGCATGGCCTTGCGCGCAGAAGCGTGGGAGCCCATTTATGCCGCACCAGTAGCGCCATTATTGCGACCAATCTATTTGCTCGGTGCCGAAGAGATCGAGGAAGAAGAATTAGTGCTGGTCGATACGCCAATCAAGACCCACAAGTTGACGATCGAAATGGAAGCGGCGATCCCGGAAATTCATAAATTCTGGCAACCGCTACGCAAGTCCGCCGTCAAAACCGTGCAGCGCGAAGAGCCGAAAGTCGGTCGCAACGATCCATGCTCCTGCGGCAGTGGGAAGAAATTCAAAAAGTGTTGCGGGGCGAGCGAAGGCGAAGACTAATCCAGGTTCATCGAGTCTAGGCCCGCTTGGACGCGCCAATGGTGCCCTTTCTTGCTCGCTATCCGGGTCATCTCATGACTCAATAAAAAAGCCCCGAAAAATCGGGGCTTTTAACATCACTCACGCCATCCCAAATCACGCATCCGGATCTTTTACGTGACGGCGCTGTTTGACTGCCTCTGCCAGCGTTTCCAGCACGCCGAGACTTTCTTCCCAGTTGATGCAGCCGTCCGTGATGGACTGGCCATAGGTCAGTTCCTTGCCCGGAATCAGATCCTGACGGCCCGCAACCAGATGCGATTCCACCATCACGCCAACAATGCGGGTATCCCCTGCGGCAACCTGCTCGGCAATATTGGCACAAACAGGAATCTGGTTTTCCGGCTTCTTCGAGCTATTCGCATGCGACGTATCGATCATCAGACGTGCTGCCAGGCCGCTTGCTGCAACATCTTTGGCGGCCTGATCCACACTGGCCGCATCGTAGTTTGGCGTTTTACCGCCGCGCAGAATGATGTGGCAATCTTCATTACCCAGTGTTGAAACGATCGCCGAATGACCGCCCTTGGTCACCGACAGGAAGTGATGCGGCTGCGATGCAGCCTTGATCGCATCGACAGCAATCTTGACGTTGCCGTCCGTACCATTCTTGAAACCGACCGGGCACGACAGACCGGATGCCAGCTCACGGTGAACCTGCGATTCCGTCGTACGTGCACCAATCGCACCCCAGCTGATCAGATCGGCGATGTACTGCGGGCTGATCACGTCGAGGAATTCGGTACCAGCAGGCAGACCCAGTTCATTCACGTTCAAAAGCAATTCACGTGCAATACGCAAACCATCATTGATGCGGAAGCTGCCATCCAGATACGGATCGTTGATCAGGCCTTTCCAGCCGACCGTGGTGCGTGGCTTTTCGAAGTACACACGCATGATGATTTCCAGCTCGCCAGCAAACCGCTCGCGCTCCTTGATCAGACGATTCGCATACTCCATTGCAGCCTTGGTATCGTGGATCGAGCAAGGGCCGATGACGACCATCAGGCGATCATCCTGACCATGCAAAATACGATGCAATGCCATACGCGCATCAGCGGCAGTCTGCGCCGCCTTGTCGGAGCATCCCAGTTCGCGAATCAAATGCGACGGAGGTACCAGTTCTTTCATTTCCTTAATCCGTAAATCGTCGGTGCGAGGCATGTTTTTTCTCCGGTCAAAAATCTGTTCTGCAAAACAAAAAACCGCCATCGCGGCGGTTTTTCAAAGAATTTCGGTTTAGCTTTTTTTACTTGCGCGCTTACCGCTTCTCCACCGCCGTTGGGCTGGAATAGCTAAAGTAAAAATAAAATGGGAAGCGCAGAGCGTTCATGTCATCACAAGTAAAACGGTTATCTGTCGGCAATAGTGCAGTAAATCGGCGTGTTTGGCAAGAAAAGCCTTTTCAAGCGTGGCTTATCAGGCAATATCCGTGGCAAAACCGTCGGCAACTTGCCTTGCGAGCAAGATAATCAGGCCGTGCCACCAACCGTCATGCCATCAATACGCAGAGTCGGCTGACCAACACCAACCGGCACACTTTGGCCTTCCTTGCCACAGACGCCCACACCGCTATCGAGACGCATATCGTTACCGATCATCGATACACGCGTCAGCGCATCAGGGCCGTTACCGATCAGGGTCGCCCCCTTGACCGGATAACTGATCTTGCCATCCTCGATCATGTAGGCTTCGCTGGCCGAAAACACGAATTTGCCGTTGGTGATATCGACCTGACCGCCACCGAAGTTGACGGCATACAAACCATTCTTGACCGAGGCGATGATCTCTTCCGGCTCCTTGTCGCCACCCAGCATGTAGGTATTGGTCATACGCGGCATCGGTAGATGCGCGTACGATTCACGACGTGCATTGCCGGTGATTGGCATCTTCATCAGACGTGCATTCATGGTGTCCTGAATGTAGCCCTTCAGAATGCCATCCTCGATCAAGGTCGTGCATTGCGTCGGATTACCTTCATCGTCGATGTTGAGCGAACCACGGCGATCGGCAATCGTGCCATCGTCCACCACGGTTACGCCTTTGGCGGCCACGCGCTCGCCAATGCGACCGGAGAATGCGCTCGAACCCTTGCGATTGAAATCACCTTCCAGTCCGTGACCAATCGCTTCATGCAGCAATACGCCAGGCCAGCCAGAACCCAGCACAACGGTCATCGGACCTGCAGGTGCAGGACGTGCTTCCAGATTGACCAATGCAGACGCGACTGCTTCACTCGCGTATTTTTCCAGCAGTTCGTCGCTGAAGTACGCGTAGTCATAGCGTCCGCCACCGCCGCTCGAACCCATTTCGCGACGGCCATTTTGTTCAGCGATGACGGTAATCGACAGGCGCACCAGCGGGCGAATGTCCGCAGCCAACACACCATCACTGCGCGCGACAAGCACCACATCGTATTCACCTGCCAGACCTGCCATGACCTGCACGATGCGCGGATCCTTGGCACGTGCGATGCGCTCAACACGTTCCAGCAGTTTGACCTTCTCCGTCGCATCGAGTGAATTCAAGGGATCGTGCGGCAGGTAGAGCGAACGACCGCCACTCGGTGCGATCGTCGATGCCACCTTGATCTTGCCCGCACCCTGACGCGCAATCGTGCGTGTTGCCAGCGCGGCTTCGGTCAGGGCGCGTTGCGAGATTTCATCCGAATAGGAAAACGCCGTCTTGTCGCCGGAAACAGCACGTACGCCAACACCCTGATCGATGGAGAAACTGCCTGTCTTGACGATCCCCTCTTCCAGACTCCAGCCTTCGCTCTTGGTGAACTGAAAGTACAGATCGGCATAATCGACGCGATGCGCGAACATCGTGCCCAGCGTCTTGATCAGTGCAGACTCATCCAGACCGAATGGCGTCAGCAAAATATCGCGTGCAACTGCCAGCGTTTTCAGATTGGGTTCAAATGGCGTCATGTGGCTCTTTGTGCGTAATCAGTGGCATGGTCAGTCAATGAAGAACGTAGACAGTTCAACATCAAAACCGACAAAAATTGGTTCGGATAACCTGAATTGTAGAGCATTCGCGAAAAGCACCGTGCCTGCGCGCAGGAAACAAGGGGCTTCCCGACTGGCAGCCTCAAGCCGCTTTAAAGAACGCGATGCTTTAATGCAGGCAGATTTTCCCGGACTCGAGAAAGATGGTGGGGATCAATATCGCCGATTGCAAGGCCCTCGCCCTCGTTCCAGACCGACTTGATGTCACCCCATGGATCGATCAACATGCTGTGTCCCCAGGTCGTACGACCATTGGGATGACGACCACCTTGCGCGGCAGCAAGTACGTAGCACTGGTTTTCGATCGCACGTGCACGCAACAGAATTTCCCAATGCGCGCGACCCGTTGTGTAAGTAAAAGCCGCCGGCACCACCATCAAGGTGCAATCGCCCATGGCGCGATAGAGCTCTGGAAAGCGCAAGTCATAGCAGACTGACAGGCCGACCTTGCCGAATGGTGCGTCAAAGGTCCCGACCTGCGTGCCATGCACGATGGTGCGTGATTCATCGTATGACTCTTCCCCTTTGGTAAAGCTGAACAAATGAATCTTGTCGTAACGCGACACGCGATTGCCGTCTGCGTCGTACACCATCATCGTATTGAGAACCTTATCGGCAGTCGCCGCAAGCGGCAGGGTGCCGCCAATCAACCATACCTTGTAATCACGTGCAATGCGCGACATGAAGTCCTGAATCTGTCCCTTGCCATCCTGCTCGGCCAGCGCAATCTTGTCGGTTTCCTGCAAGCCCATCGCGGCCCAGTATTCCGGCAGAAGCACCAGCTTCGCCCCCTGATGCGCAGCCTCTGCAACCAGCCGCGTGACGGTGGCGATGTTTTCTTCCACGACAGGCGTGGAAACCATCTGGATTGCTGCAACGCGCATGGCTGTTGCAGCGGCTGCCGATGCCGGAATCTGACTCATGCCTCACCCTTCATAAAGCGTTTGGTTGGAACGGGAACTTGGTGGTGTTTCGGGACTGCGTTCAATCTTGTTGACAGCCGGATCGCTCCAGCTACCGGTAATTGCATATTCGTACGTAAAAGCTTTTGCCAGCGGCGCACGCAGGAACAGCTGTGCGAGAAAGGTGCCGGCGCCAATAACCGGATTGACCGCCAGAGCGTATGCAACCGAGGCGGCACCGGCATTGATCTCCGGAATGATCACGGCCCGCAAATCCTGAGTCTCTTTCACGATGTCTGCTGCACCATCGATCACGACAGTTGCACTCACCCCGCGCATTTTGAGGTTATCCGTTCGTGCCACCCCTTTATTGATCTGCGCGGATCCATTGATACCGTCAAATGCAAACCCCTCCGAAAAGACATCACGAAAATCCAGCGTCAGACGGCGCGGGATCGACTGCATGCTGAGCACGCCCAACAATTTTGCCGCGCCCGGCTCCACCTTCAGGAACTGGCCGCTCTTCATGTCGAGATTGAGCTTGCCCGATAAACTCGGGTAGTCAATCGAGAACGGCAAACCGGCCCAGCTAATATCACCGGCCATTGTGCCCTGACCGGCTTTCAGCACATCCGAAAAACCAAAACGCGCCAGCAGTTTGCCCGCATCTTCAATCTCCAGCTTGTAATCCAGATGCGAATTGCTGACACCCGACTTGACGATCCAGTTGCCGGTTGCCGACAGTCTGGCATCCGGGTTGCTGACGGTCAGATTGCGGATACGCCATTCGCGCCCTTCCGTTGCGCGCACATAATGCGCAAGCAACTCCAGATGACCGAGCTTCTTGCCATACAACTCAAAATTATCGGCAATGATATCGAGCGCCGGCATCTCGGTCGTCTGATCGACATGGGAGAGCATGTCCTTGACGTCGGCACTGGCCGTTTTCGGTATCTTCAGCGAGGTCAGTCTGGCGGTCACACGTCCAAGCCCGCGCCCCGACTCCGAGTCGCGCCAGCTCACATGTCCGGTCATCTGCGACGATTCGATATTGACCTGCCACAAGTCATCGCCACGTGTCAGGCCGGCGACCACGGCATCAAACCGCTTGTTCAACAAGAACAGTTCATCCGTGCGCAAGGCCAGCTTGTCTGTTTCCACATATTGCGCCAGATCCGGTGCGCCTTTGGTAGTGGCAATCGGCTTGCCTGCCAACCCACTGGAAACAGAAGACGTCGCGGCGATCCAGTCATCGATATTCAGACTCGGCACACTGATATTGGCTTGCACACCGGTTGCCGGTTCCGGCGGTTTTTCATTCACACCGATACCGCCCCGCACAATCCGCCACGGTGAGCTGCTACCAGCACTGGCATTGCCTGCATTCCGCTCACGCTGATACAAGGCCGTGATGGCGCTGCCGAGATTGATACGGATATTGTCGCGTTGCGTTCCCCCGCTGTCCGGCGCTGCGCCTGTCTGCACGTAACGCAAGGGCAAGGCATCACGTGCATCCTTTTTCAACGGCATCGGGAAATCCAGCCCCAAGCCACGCAGACTGGAATCCACCGTCACATCCACAGCCTTGCCACGCACAGCAACCAGCGTGGTGAAACGCGTGCTGCCATTGATGCGCTCCGTCAATTTCTGCACTTCTGCAGAGGGGTAAGCCTTGCGCAAACCGGCAGCGGTCAAGGTGCCGTCCGCACGAATCTGGATCGCACCATCTTTTTGCGAACCACCACTGACCGCCAATGGACCACCAAGGAAAGTGCCCTTGATCTCGTGCAGCGAAACCCCTTTCTCATTGAATTCCAGACTGCCGTTGGTCTGCGCGATCTCTGGCATGGCATTCATCAAGGTCACGCCATTGTTGGCGAATTTCAGCACGCCATTCACCTTGGCATCATGCATATTGTGCAAAGGCAGATTCAGCTTCAGCGTGAGCGAGGCATTCCCTGTGCCTTTGGATTCATCCGTGAAGTGTCCTATCCACTCCCCCACCGGACTATCCACCGTGTAACGCAGGAAATTCTGCAACGGCCCTTTAGCGGTACCGTCGATCTGCAACTCGGAATCATGTATCGCCAGATTTGGGACCACAGCCTTGACGTCGGCAACCTGTGTGCCATGCGTTTCGCCTGTATCGCCGTGCACTTCCAGACGCGCCTTGTCAAAGATAATGCGCCCCTGAATCTTCTCGAGCAAAGGCCACATCGGCGACTTGCCATCATGCGCAAACATATCCGGCGCATAATTCAAGACCCCGTCATGAATCTTGCCGGCAAACATAAACTCACCCGCGTTCTTGTCGCCAGGCTTTTGTTCATGAAAAGGAAAATGCGCCAGATCACCCTTGATACGCAAACGCCCGTCCTGCAAGGTGCCGCCCACAAGACCGTCGTCCAGCCAGTGGCGGACATCTTCCGGCATGCCGAGCGGCAGGTAATGTCCAACCTTGTTCAGCTCCAGCCCGTTTACTGATCCTGTCAGATCAATCACGCCCGGTACATTTTTTTCCTGCTTGTTGATCGGCATCAGGTGCGTGCCGGACAGGGACGCATGCAAGGCATCCTTGGCAAAAGACAGGTTGCGAATCCTCAGCATCAACATGTCGTTTTTTTCGAACCGCCATTTTGCATCGGCATCCAGCGTATCGAACGCAATCGTGGGTTCGGCAAAATAAGCGGGAGACGCGAAGCTGACTTCTTTTGATGCCAGTTGAAAGGAGCCACCCTTGTCGCTGGCATCCACGCGACCGGACAGATTTTCAAATCCGGGAATGGCCGGCACCGCAGCCTGCGCGGGCGCCTTGGATGTCGCGGCACGCGCCGAGCGTGCTGCCTGCGCCTGCAAACCCAGATTCAGAAAATCGCCTTTGACCTGATAGGCCTGTATATCGGGATAGGCACCTTGCCACTGCGCCGAAAAATCACGCAACTGTCCACGCGGTGCGAAATCACGCAGCATCCGCAACTGTGCGGGTGGTAGCGGCAAACGTTCTGCGAATGCCGCCAGCGCCTGCAGATCGAGCATTTTTGCCTGAATTTCAGTGCGTTCCGGCGTATTCCCCTTGGCAGCGACATAGCGCTCGCTCATCGTGGTTTTCGGCAAGGCCAATCCGTCGCGGGTCTGCACCGTCAGATCGGTGACTGCAATTGCATGACCATTGAGTCCGAAAGTCGGCGTACCGTCGCGCACCTGATTGTCGATGGTTTCCTGAATCGAGACACGTCCGTTTGCTGCAATCAGATCAAGCGGCGTCAGATCCTTGCGAAAATGCATCAACACATCCGACAAAGCCAGATCGGCCGTCAGATTGACCACACGGGCATGATCAAACGCCAGCCAGGCGCGCAGTGATCCGCTGGCAGCGCGGAGATCGAATGGAAAATCCAGATAGGTTTTCCAGTTCGCCAGATCGGTGTTGCGCACATCGACATACACCTCGCCGGTCCAGCGTGACGGATCGGACTTGCGCCCTTCCAGCAACGAATGCTCGAAGCGCGCACGAATATCGAGCGGTGCTGCAATCGTCGCGGGTGGCGTTGCCATCAAGGCAAATTGATGCCGCGTGCCCTTGTTCTGCAGCACGACATTAAGCTGTTCCAGCAGTAATTCCGGGGCCTGCCGCAGATCATCTTTCCAGCGCAAGCGACCACCGTTAATGTGGATATCGTGTTGCGACATCACCCAGTCTGCCGCACGACCATCGCTTTCCGGTCCCGTCTCGACCGGCATGCCTGCCACGTAGAAACGACCTTCTGCATCCCGCCGAATATCCATGTCCGGCTGATCGACATCCAGCCGATGCAGACGCAGCTCGAATGCCGGCAACGACCACCACGACACCACGGCGGAGACACGCGGCAATTGCAAGGCGGGCTGATGATTCTCATCATAGATCGCCACGTTTTCAAGGGTCAGGGAAGGACGCAAGCGCTGCCAGCCGCCGGACAATGCGCCGATGGTGACTGGCCGACCGATCGCCTTGCTGGCAATCTGTTCGACATCGGTACGATATTCCGCAATCTGGGGCATCACGACGTAACGCAAACCCAGCAGCAGAATGCCGAATACAAAATAGGCAACCAGCATCAGCTTGAGCGTAAAGCCCAGCAGATGAAAACTGGCGACATTGGCACGTTGATACAGTTGCCCGGCCGAGCGCCAACCATTCCGCAGGCGGCCGGCCAGCGCAGGTTGATCAACTTGGTCTTGCTCGTTAGGCATCAATCAAATCGTGGAGTGAGAGACATCGCGTAGAATGAAACGAACCAGCAACATACACAAATAAATAATGCACTACGATCCGTCTGCAACCTTCGGCATTTCCGGAATGTGGCAACCGGCATCGGCATACAACAATCAGACGCCCAGACAGCAAACCACATGTCCCTGCCCATTCTCGACGCTTCGCGGTTTTACACGCGATGGATCAATGCAGACAGCAGCCGCGCACAAAAGGTTGCCGAAGTTGCCAAATTATCCCTGAACCCCGACGTTTTCGCTCGTGTTTTACAAAACGAAACAGATAGCGGTGCCACGTTGCCAGCGGCGATGCGCCGCCTGCGCAATCTGGTCATCGCCACCCTGATCCGGCGCGACCTCAACGGAGATGCCAATCTGAACGAAGTGGTCAGCACCATGACCGCGTTTGCCGACTTTGCCGTGCAACACCAGCTGGCGGCCACCATGCAGGAAATGATTGCCCTGCATGGCACCCCAATCGGCGAAGAGTCCGGTCAGCCGCAGGAAATGATCGTCCTGGGCATGGGCAAACTGGGCGGTGCCGAGCTCAACGTCTCATCCGACATCGACCTGATTTTTGTCTATCCGGAAGATGGCGAAACACAAACCACCACGCCGGAGCAGCGCAGCCTGTCGAATCACGAGTTTTTCGTGCGTACCGGCAAGAAACTGATCGCCGCACTGGCGGAAATCACGGCCGATGGCTTTGTCTTCCGTGTCGATATGGCGCTGCGCCCAAATGGCAATTCCGGTCCGCTTGCTGCCAGCTTCGGCATGGTCGAGGACTATCTGATCGTGCAGGGACGCGAATGGGAGCGTTATGCCTGGGTCAAGGCACGGGCGCTAACCGGCAAGCCGGAAGATATTGCCGTGCTGGAAAACATCATCCGGCCTTTTGTCTATCGCCGCTATCTCGATTACGGCTCGATTGATGCAATCCGCAATATGCATGCGCAGATCCGTGCCGAAGTCACCCGTCAGGAAGCACGTCATCCGGAACGCAGCCACAACGTCAAGCTCGGCCGCGGCGGCATTCGCGAGATCGAGTTTCTGGCGCAGGTTTTCCAGTTGATCCGGGGCGGCCGTGATGCGGCCCTGCGTGATCGCTCCACACGCAAGACCTTGCGAATTCTTGCCGACAAGCAGCTACTCAAGCCGGAGATCGTGGCGGAACTGCTGCACGCCTATACCTTCCTGCGCGATCTGGAACATCGCCTGCAGTACCTGGAAGATGCACAAACCCACACGCTGCCCGTCAACGATGCAGACCGGCTGACCATTGCACAAATGATGGGGTACAGCGATATCGCCACGCTGTTAAGCGAACTGGAAAAACAGCGCGTCATCGTTGCACGCCATTTCGACGAGATGTTCAACGACAAGCAGAACGGACAAAAAAACGAGCAGCAAAGCGACGCACCCAATGTCGCAGCGGAACTGGCAGTCGTGCTGTCCAGCGCGGACAGCGAAGATGCGATTACCCAGTTCCTCACGCAGCTTGGCTTTGACGAAGCGGCTGATTCCGCACGCCGGCTGCTGTCGACATGGCGTTCACCGCGTTTGCAGACGCTGCCGGAAGCCAGCCGCAACAAGCTCGTCGCACTCGTCAACACCAGCCTGCCGATCATTGCCAAGGTCACGGACAAACACAGCGTCACGCTCAGCCGCCTGCTCGATTTTCTGGAGGCCATTGCACGCCGCGCCGCGTATCTGGCCCTGCTGACCGAATATCCACATGCACTCGAACGTGTGATCCGCATGATTGCTGCCAGCAACTGGGCCGCCATGTACCTGACGCGCCATCCGCTGCTACTCGATGAATTGCTCGACGACCGCACGTTGAAAGCCGCGCCGGACTGGGATGCCTTTGCGCGCGATGTTCGTCAACGACTGGAAGAGTCACCCGGCGATACCGAACGTCAGATGGACATCCTGCGCGAGATGCATCATGCGCAACTGATTCGCTTGCTGGCGCAGGATCTGGTTGGTGATCTGAGTGTGGAAAAACTGGCCGATCACCTGTCTGCGCTGGCAGACAAACTCGTATCGGAAACCATCCACGCAATCTGGATGATGCTGCCCAATCGCCATCGCGATGAGCCGCGCTTTGCCGTTATCGCCTACGGCAAGCTCGGCGGCAAGGAGCTCGGTTATGCATCCGATCTGGACGTCATCTTTCTCTACGACGATGACAATCAGGATGCGCCCGGCATGTATGCCAAGCTCGCACAACGTTTCATTACGTGGATGACCGCGCATACACCAGCCGGCATTCTGTTTGATGTCGATATTGCCTTGCGACCCGACGGTGCCAGTGGCTTGCTCGTCTCTACGGTTGCATCCTTCGAGAAATATCAGTCAACCTCCGCATGGCTGTGGGAGCATCAGGCACTGACACGCGCACGCTATTGCGCAGGCGATGCCGACATCGGCGCACGCTTTGAAGTGATTCGGGAAAACGTTCTGCGACAGGAGCGCGATCCGGTCAGACTCAAGGAAGAAGTGCTGGCCATGCGCAAAAAACTGTACGACGCCTATCCCAACAAGAGCACCGAATTCGATCTCAAGCAAGATGCCGGCGGCATGATCGATATCGAATTCATCGTGCAGTACATGGTGCTGCGTTACGCATCGCAGCATCCGCAACTGACCGGCGATATCGGCAATATTGCCTTGCTCAAATTATTTGGCGAACTTGGCTTGATCGACAAGGAACTCGGCGTCAGGGTGGGTGATGCCTACCGCACCTTCCGCAAGCTGCAGCATCAAAGCAGGCTGCAAGGTCTGGAGCGTGCACGCATCAGCAAAGACAAGGTTGCCGAAGAAATCAAAGCGGTCGCCAGATTATGGCAAACCCTATTCGGCTAATTATCCGATGCGGCATGTCCAGCGCCCCATCCCGACGGCAGGGAAATGGAAGATTAATCCCGTCTGTACCCACGGCGATGCGTGAATCCGCATCGCATGGTGCCATGCCAGAAAACGCCTAAGCTTCCTCGTTTTTATTCCTTCTCAGTAGATAACGGCAGCAATTAGTATCTGATCAATTCAATCAACGATGAACAGATCAATTGCAAGGGAAGTGAAGAAGGGGAATGAGTAGTCAACGCAAGCGTCAGTTGCATTTCAATGTCGTCATTCGAGGTAGCGGCCATCATGCGGGCGCATGGCGTCACCCGCAGGCGCAACCAAAACGTGATCTGGATTTCGACTACTACAAGAATCTGGCGCAGGAAGCCGAGCGTGGCTTGTTTGATGCAGTCTTCATGGCTGACGGTTTCTTTGGTCTCTCGCGTCGCTTTGAACCTTTCACCCTGCTCTCCGCACTTTCATCCGTCACCAGCCATATCGGCCTGATCGGTACTGCCGATACGACCTATAACGAGCCATTCCATCTTGCGCGCAAGTTTGCTTCGCTGGATCACATCAGTCGTGGTCGAGCGGCATGGAATCTGGTGACGGGTGCCAATTCGGCCGTCCAGCACTTCACACGCAAGGAGCATCCGGAACGTTCGTTGCGCTACGAAATCGCTACCGAGTTCGTCGATGTCGTCAAACGCTTGTGGGATAGCTGGGAAGAAGACTTCGCGTTACTGGATCTGGATGCCTCCGACCAACTCGCCCACAGTCGCCCATGTGCATTTACGCATCAGGGAAAATTCTTTTCCATCAACGGCCCGTTGAACGTGCCGCGCCCGCCTCAAGGTCATCCGGTCATCGTGCAAGCCGGTCAGTCGGACGGCGGCAAGGAGCTGGCCGCACGAACTGCCGATGTCGTCTTCACTGCGCAGCAGACGTTGGCCGCGGCACAGGATTTCTACAAGGACGTGAAATCACGCATGGCGCGCTACGGACGGCAGTCTGATCAACTATTGATCATGCCGGGATTTGCACCCATCGTTGGCGACACCGAAGCAGAAGCCAAAGAGATTGCTGCCGAACTCAACGAACTGGTCGTCAGACCACAAGCGCTCGCCAATCTGTCGCGCTTCTTCACCGTCAATCTGGCTGACTACCATCTGGATGATCCCGTGCCGTTGGATAAGGTGAAACATCACGATCCGACGCTGCAAGGCATTACGAGTATCAAGAGCGCCATTCTGGATGCAGCAGAACGCGAACGCATGACCATCCGTCAGTTTCTGGATCGCAGCGCGGGCGGACATGGTTTTGTCACCGTCGTGGGCAGTGTCACGCAGGTTGCGGATGTATTGCAGCAATGGCTGGAAGAACGTGGCGCTGATGGTTTCAACCTGATGCCATCCGTGTTTCCGGTTGGCTTGACACGCTTTGTCGATAGCGTGATTCCGGAGCTGCAAAATCGGGGGATTTATCGCCAGTCTTACGAACCGGGCACATTACGGGATCGTCTTGGCCTGGCTTATCCGGAACGACGTGATGAACTTGCATCGCCACAGACGCAATATCAATAAAAAATGCCCCGACTTGCGGGGCATTTTTGTTGAAGCTTGATTCGCTTGCTCGATCACTTGGCCGACATCAGTGCGACGGTCGTATCCAGCATACGGTTGGAGAAGCCCCACTCATTGTCGTACCACGACGAGACCTTCACCAGACGACCCGACACTTTGGTCAGCGTTGAGTCAAAGTTGCTCGACGCTGGGTTGTGGTTGAAGTCGACCGAAACAAAAGGCTCGGTGTTGTAGGTCAGGATGCCTTTCAATGCGCCTTCCGATGCTTCCTTCATGATGGCATTGATTTCTTCCACGGTCGTGTCACGTGCAGCGATGAACGACAGATCAACGATCGAGACGTTGATGGTCGGAACGCGGATCGCGTAACCGTCGAGCTTGCCATTGAGTTCCGGCAGTACCAGGCCAACCGCAGCAGCAGCGCCGGTCTTGGTCGGGATCATCGATTGCGTGGCCGAGCGTGCGCGACGCAGATCTTCGTGCATGACGTCGGTCAGCACCTGATCGTTGGTGAACGCGTGAACGGTGGTCATCAGGCCATTGACCAGACCGATTTTGTCATTCAGCGGTTTGACCAGTGGGGCCAGACAGTTGGTGGTGCACGATGCGTTGGAGATAACGGTGTCGGTCGATTTCAACACGCTGTTGTTCACGCCGAAGACGACGGTCGCATCCACATCCTTGCCGCCCGGTGCGGAAATGATGACTTTCTTGGCGCCACCTTTGAGATGAGCCGATGCCTTTTCTTTCGTCGTAAAGAAACCCGTGCACTCCAGCACGACGTCGACATTCAGATCGCCCCAAGGGATTTGTGCTGGATCACGTTGCGCGAAGACGCGGATGCGATCGCCATTGACGACCATGAAATCGCCATCGACTTCCACTGTGCCCGGGAACTTGCCGTGCGCAGTATCGTAACGGGTCAGGTGTGCGTTCGATTCCGGTTTGCCGAGGTCATTGATCGCGACGATTTGGATATCGTTTTTCTTGCCGCTCTCGTAGTGGGCACGCAGTACATTGCGACCGATACGGCCATAGCCGTTAATTGCAACGCGGATTGTCATTCTTTTTCTCCAGAAAATTCAACATCAACGAAAGAAACATCATTGCCCGGACGGCCGCTTGGTCGCGCAGGCTGCCTGCAAGGCAGGTAAATCGCGCCAGCCGTAGCCGGCTTCCATCAAATCAAGGCCATCCCAGGTGAATGGTTGTTCGACTAACAACTCGGCACCAAGTTCTTCATAAAAACTGCGCGCCGGCTTGTTATCGGCAATCACCCAGACCAGCAAACCTTCTGCGCCCTGCTTCTGCATGGCTTCGGCAACGAGTGCTAGCAAACGACGGCCAACACCGCCACGCTGTGCAATCGGCTTGAGGTAGATTGCCGTCAATTCTGCATCGAGCTCAAACTTGGCAGGTGTCAGCAACATGCCGGAAGCAAAACCAACCAGCTCATCACCCGCCATCGCAACGAAAACTGAAATCGACGGCACATCGGCCAGCAGCACTTGTGACCACATCGCGGTGCTGTCCTCGGTCTTCATGCCATCGAGGTAGGCATCGGGCATGACGCCGCGATACGTCGCACGCCAGCTTTCTACACGCAGTGCTGCAATCGCAGCAGCATCGTCAGGCGTGGCACGGCGGAATGTGATCTCGATCACGCGAGTGCTTTTTTGACAGTCGCGATCACGTTTTCAACCGTGAAGCCAAAATGCTTGAACAGCACGCCAGCCGGTGCCGATTCGCCAAACGTATCGATACCGACCACGCCGCCTTCGAGGCCAACGTACTTGTACCAGAAGTCGGTGACACCAGCTTCGATCGCCACACGTGGCACGCCTTTGGTCAGCACGCTGGCTTTATAGGCTGCATCCTGACGATCGAATACATCGGTCGATGGCATCGAAACGACACGTGCTGCAACGCCGTGCTTGGCCAGCTCGTCAGCCGCTTTGACTGCCAGTTCGATTTCCGAACCGGTCGCGATCAGGATGATTTTTGCGTCCTTGGCATCACGCAGCACATAGCCACCGCGCTTGATGTTGGCGATCTGTTCGTCGCTACGTTGCTGGAACGGCAGATTCTGACGCGAGAAGATCAGCGTGGTTGGGCCATTGCTGCGCTTGACCGCTTGCTCCCATGCCACGGCCGATTCCACCGTATCGCATGGACGCCAGTTATCCAGATTCGGGATCAGGCGCAGGCTCGATACGTGCTCAACCGACTGGTGGGTTGGGCCGTCTTCGCCCAGACCGATCGAATCGTGCGTGAAGACGAAGATCGAACGCGTCTTCATCAACGCAGCCATACGCAATGCATTGCGGCTGTAATCGGAGAAGGTCAGGAAGGTTGCGCCAAACGGGATGTAACCGCCATGCAGAGCGATACCGTTCATGATCGCGCTCATGCCAAATTCACGCACACCGTAGTTGATGTGGTTACCGGCCTGATCGCCACGTACCGCAACGCATTCTTTCCAGTTAGTCAGGTTGGAGCCGGTCAGATCGGCCGAACCGCCCAGGAATTCTGGCAACACGGGTGCCAATGCCTGAATCGCGTTCTGGCTGGCTTTACGGGTTGCGATGGTTTCTTGCTTCTCGACGCAGGCAGCGATGTATTCGTTGACGGCTTTGTCCAGATTGCCTGGCAGTTCACCCTTCATGCGGCGTGCCAGCTCGGCAGCTTCTGCAGGGAATTGTTTGGCGTAATTATCCAGCTTGGCTTGCCAGTCACCTTGGCGCTTGGCGCCGGTTGCCTTGGCATCCCATGCTGCATAGACGTCAGCAGCCACTTCAAATGGTGCGTCGCTCCAGCCGATGGCTTCACGCGTGGCAGCGATTTCCTTGTCGCCCAGCGCAGCGCCGTGCACATTGTGCGTACCCGCCATGTTTGGCGAACCTTTGCCGATGACCGTACGGCAGCAGATCAGGGTTGGCTTGTCCGATTTTTTCGCGGCTTCGATTGCGGCATCCAGCGCAGCCACATCGTGACCGTCAACCGCGCGGATCACGTTCCAGCCGTACGATTCAAAACGCTTCGGCGTATCGTCGGTGAACCAGCCTTCAACGTGACCATCGATCGAAATACCGTTGTCGTCATACAGTGCGATCAGCTTGGACAGACGCAGCGTACCGGCCAGCGAGCAGGCTTCGTGTGAAATACCTTCCATCAGGCAGCCATCGCCGAGGAAAACATAGGTGTAGTGATCGATGATGTCCAGATTTGGACGATTGAATTCTGCCGCCAGCAGTTTTTCTGCCAGTGCCATACCGACCGCATTGGTGATGCCCTGTCCCAGCGGGCCGGTCGTGGTTTCGATACCCGGCGTGATGTCCACTTCCGGATGGCCCGGCGTCTTGGAATGCATCTGGCGGAAATTACGCAGCTCATCCATCGACAGGTCGTAACCTGTCAGGTGCAGCAGCGCATAGTGCAGCATCGAACCATGACCATTCGACAATACAAAACGATCACGGTTGACCCACTTAGGATCAGCCGGGTTATGCGCGTAGTGCTTCGACCACAGTGCAACGGCAATCTCTGCCATGCCCATCGGCATGCCTGGGTGACCGGAATTGGCCTTTTGAACAGCATCCATTGCCAGCGCGCGGATCGCGTTGGCCATTTTGGTGGTCGGGAGCGTGGAAGTCATGTTTGAATATGAAGGGCGGTCGAAGGAGTGAGTCAAAGCGGGCAAGCTGCAGCCCGAAATCGCCTTGCGGCAAGGTGTTACGAAGGCGCATATTTTACCAGAGTGAGCCAACAGGCCCTAGTGGACTAAAATCACTGTTGTTGAAATCTTTTACAGTCCGGTGCGCCAAGCAACAAGCAACCGCGCATGCCGCCATTGCGCCGCGCCGACCACTCTGGAAACCCTGATGCCCCGCTTTTTCTGCCCGCAGCCGCTTGCCATTGGCCAAACCATCACCCTGCCCGAACACGTTGCGCACCACGTCCATGTCGTCCGTTTAAGTGCAGGCGATCGCATCACGCTGTTCAATGGCGAGGGCGGCCAGTACACCGCAACGCTCACCACCATCGAGAAAAAGCGCGCCACGGCAGAAATCAAGCTGTTCGAACCCATCGAAACCGAACTGCCCTACGCCATCACGCTGGCCCAAGCCCTGCCGGAAGCCTCCAAAATGGACTGGATCATCGAAAAAGCCGTGGAACTTGGCGTGCATGCCATCCAGCCATTGGCATCCCAACGTTGTGTCGTACGCCTGTCGGCTGAACGGGCCACCAAAAAGATGCAGCACTGGCAAGGCGTGATCGAAGCCGCCTCAGAACAAAGCGGCCGCAACCGACTTGCCACCTTGGCCGAACCGGTCGATTTCAATCAGTGGATTGCACAAAAAGACCTGCACGTCCGCATCCTGCTCAGCCCACGTGCCGAACAATCACTATCAGACTGGGCACGCCATCACCCGCCGCAATCGGTCGGACTACTAATCGGGCCGGAAGGTGGTTTTACAGAGCGGGAAGAAAATGACGCCGTAGCGCAAGGTGTGATGATGCTGTCGATGGGACCGAGAGTGTTGCGGACGGAGACTGCGGGATTAGCGGCGTTGGCGGGGTTGAATGCGATTTGGGGAGCGATGTAAATTAAGTTGGCAACGCTGTGACTCATTAGTTAGCAATCGCCTGAAATCATCCGGCAACGCATAGTTGAATAGATTGGTAGATCCATACTATTTTTGTGCTGTAGCTATTGATAACACTAACTGCAACGAGCCGAAAACGAGCACAACACCTAAAACAAGTAAAAATAAACTTGTTATTCGCATTATCCACACATTTCTGAATTCAAGCTTTTTAACAAACGTAATTTGTTTATCCATCACATAGAACAGAACACAACCATAAAGTACCGTCGAGAATGCATACAATAATTTGGACTCTGTTTTCAGAGCCAAATAGAGAATAAACCCTGTGATCGTAAGGTACTCAGTAAAACGAAAGATTTTCGGTATTTGTTTAACAATGTAATCAAACAAAGTTGGTTCATGAATCTCAGGAATACGATAAAGCAATCGCTTGTCGTCGTTGTTTGTAGACATCGTCTGCTAATCCACTCTGTAATATCTATTTAAATTGAAAATCTTAGGTTAGGTAAGTATCTATATGAACTCAATCCTCAAACTCAGATAACAAATGTCCCATTTTTTTAGACTTAGTCGCCAAATATGGTCTCGATTCAGGTGTAGAACCAATTTCCAATGGCTGTCTATCAACCAAAATACCACCGCGCTCTATTGCGCTAACTTTCCTCGGATTATTAGTGAGAAGCAAGATATGTTTGAGATCAAAGTATTTGATCACCGTACAAACGCGCTCATAATCCCGAGGATCCTGTGGTATTCCTAATTTCTGATAAGCATCTGAGGTGTCTAACCCCTCGGTCTCACCTAACTCCATACCCCGCAGTTTATTTAAAAGCCCAGCTCCCCTACCATCACATAGCATGTAAATTAGATAGCCTCCCTTTTCTGCGATTAATTGCTGGCTTTTTGCTAACTGTGCATGACAATCACAATCCAAACTCCTAAATATCTCTGCCGAATAGCACGCACTTTGTACTCGAACTAAAGGATGTCCCAAGAAATTCCCATTCTCGAGAACCAAGAGATTGTCTTCTTCGTGAGCCCCCCACGAGAAACAGTGAAATTTAAATTCACCAAACTTCGTCCTGAGTGTTGTAGATGAATGCTCCATTAACGTTTACCTATCATGCTATTTTTTCTGGATTTGGAACCATTGGAAGCCACGCATAGTGCGCATCCAAAGCAATCTTAGTTACTCTTTCAATGAGTAACTTTTCCGAGCTTTCTACAACAGCATATTCTCCAACCGCGAAACGAAATTTTTGAAGATTATCTTCAAGCTCTCTCTGCGATGTTCGATATAAAGACCAAAGCTGTTGCGGCTTTCGAAGTTGCAACCAACCAGTTGAGAATGCAACACAAACTGAAAGTAAGCTTGGTATTACTTTTTCGAGCCAAAATATGGCGTCATCGCAACCCACTGCTGTACCAATATCCCTACCTAATGTGACAAAAAATGGAACGAGTAAAGCTCCTCCCATCGAGGCCCAAAAACACAACATCGACTCCTCTTTATTGTGCGTAGCTTTTTTCTTGAAACCTTCAATTAGATCTACACAAAAATTTTCCGCGGACATTCTACTTTCAAGTTGTGGTGGCACATCGCTCTTTTTCTGCATTTAAGTACCCTTTAACCGGTCAACTACTCGTTTAAATCCACTAATCACTTGCATTCGTTAGTTATACAAACAGAATTCATCACAGTTGCCGAACAACACTTCCTCCAAAAATTATGGGCAAATCTGATACTCAGAATGTATAAAATTGCAAGACGGAAATTTTAGTGGCTAACTGTCAACAATGAACTCCCATAAACATGGGAGGTTTGGTCAGCATCTGCATTAACTATCTCTCCGGCAAAGCTTCAACCAAAACCATTTATAATGCGAGGTTTTGCGGCTGACGCGCCGCCCGGCTCTCTTCCATTCTCAATGAAGGTATTTCGCGGACTTCCCAATGCTGAATCGCGTGCGCCCTGCGCACTGGCGATTGGCAATTTCGACGGTGTGCATCGTGGCCATCAGGCTTTGCTGGCACGCCTGCGCGAAGTCGCATCGAATCTGGGGCTGGAATCTGCGGTCATGACCTTTGAGCCGCATCCGCGTGAATTCTTTGCGGAGCGTGCTGGCGATCCCTCTCGTGCGCCTAAACGTATTGCAAGTTTGCGTGACAAGCTGGCATCGCTCTCGCAAGCCGGCGTGGATCGCGTGATTGTTGAGCACTTCAATGCGCATTTTGCTTCGCTGACACCAGAAGAATTTGTCGAAAAGATTCTGGTGCAGGGCTTGCACGTCAAATGGCTGATCGTTGGTGAGGACTTTTGCTACGGCGCGCGCCGTGCTGGCAACGTGGCGACGCTGGTGCAAGCTAGTGTGGAATACGGTTTTACGGTTGAATCGCAACCGACCGTGACGAATGGTGGCGAACGTATTTCCTCTTCCGCCGTGCGCGAGGCTTTGCTGGCTGGCGATCTGTCTGCGGCTGAAACGCTGCTTGGTCATCCGTATTCCATTTCCGGTCACGTCGTGCATGGTCAAAAGCTCGGCCGCACGATTGGCTTTCCGACGCTGAACCTGCGCATCACTCACAACCGTCCTGCTGTCTCCGGCATTTTTGTCGTGCAGGTGCATGGGCTGGATGCGAAACCGTTGCCCGGCGTGGCGAGCATTGGTGTGCGCCCGACCGTGGATGACAGCGGCCGCGTGCTGCTGGAAACACATCTCTTCGATTACGCACAACCTTGCTACGGCAAACTGGTGCGTGTGGAGTTTTTGAAGAAACTGCGCGACGAAGAAAAGTACGTCGATCTGCCTACGCTGACCGCTGCCATTGCGCGCGATGCGGTCGAGGCACGTGCCTACTTTGCGCAACTGCCGATACAAACCGTGACCGATGGTGCGACCTCGGCCACCGACCGAATTTGACGATCAAACGTCTTCTTGCAGCAAGGCGGCTCAGCTCAGATAACTAGTCGAGCCGCACGTTTGATCCACCCAATAATTTTCGAAAAGCAGACCCATGTCCGATAACCAGAGCAAAACCGAAAACAAGCCAGGCAAGCCGGCAGGCCAGAACAAGCAATCCAGCAAATATCCGGTCAACATGACCGATACGCCGTTCCCGATGCGCGGTGATCTCGCCAAACGCGAGCCGCAGTGGGTCAAGCAATGGCAGGATAAAAAGATCTACGAAAAGATCCGTCAGGCTTCCAAAGGTCGTCCGAAGTTCATCCTGCATGACGGTCCGCCGTATGCCAATGGCGACATCCACCTTGGTCACGCCGTCAACAAGATCCTGAAGGACATGATCGTCAAGACACGCCAATTTGGCGGCTTTGACGCGCCATACGTGCCAGGTTGGGATTGCCACGGCATGCCGATCGAAATCCAGATCGAAAAACTGTTTGGCAAAAGCCTGCCAACCGCAGAAGTGATGGAAAAGGCGCGTACCTACGCCAACGAACAGGTCGAGCGCCAGAAGAAAGACTTCATCCGTCTGGGCGTGTTGGGCGAATGGGATAACCCATACAAGACTATGAACTTCGGCAATGAAGCCGATGAATTGCGCGCACTCGGCACACTGATGGAAAAAGGCTACGTCTATCGCGGCCTGAAGCCGGTCAACTGGTGCTTCGATTGCGGCTCGGCACTGGCAGAAGCGGAAGTCGAATATCAGGACAAGCGCGATCCGGCCATCGACGTTGGCTTCCCGTTTGCACAGCACGACAAGATCGCCAAGGCATTTGGTCTGGCATCGCTGCCAACCAATGACGGCTACATCGTGATCTGGACGACGACGCCATGGACGATCCCGTCCAATCAGGCGATGAACGTCCATCCGGAACTGAAATACGCACTAGTCGAAACGACACGCGACGGCAAACCGCTGTTGCTGATCCTTGCTGCCGATCTGGTGGAAGACGCACTCAAACGCTATGAGCTCGAAGGCAAAGTGATCGCGACTTGCGATGGCGCTGCGCTGGGTGGCATCGCCTTCCACCATCCACTGGCAAAAGCGGATGCGGGCTACGATCGCTTGTCGCCTATCTATCTGGCTGACTATGTTGCCGCCGATAGTGGTACCGGCGTAGTCCACTCCGCACCGGCTTATGGCGTGGACGACTTTATCTCGTGCAAAACCAACGGTATCAAGGACGATGAGATCATCGCGCCCGTAATGGCCGACGGCAAATACGCATCATGGCTCCCTCTGTTTGGCGGCATGACGATCTGGGAGGCATCCAAGCCGATCTGCGATGCACTGACGGCCACCGGTTCGCTGTTCAAGCTGCACATGTTCAGCCACAGCTATATGCATTGCTGGCGTCACAAGACACCGATCATCTATCGTGCGACCTCGCAATGGTTTGCCGGTATGGATGTCACGCCGAAAGACGGCGGCGACAGCCTGCGCAAAACGGCATTGGCCGCAATCGAACAGACCGAATTTTTCCCAAGCTGGGGCAAGGCACGTTTGCACGGCATGATCGCCAATCGTCCTGACTGGACTTTGTCGCGCCAGCGTCAGTGGGGCGTGCCAATGGCGTTCTTCATCAACAAGGAAACCGGCGAACTGCATCCCCGCACACCGGAGCTACTGGAACAGATCGCGCAGCGTGTCGAGAAAGAAGGTATCGAGGCATGGCTCAAGCTCGATCCGAAAGAATTGCTGGGCGATGAAGCAGACCAGTACCTGAAGAACAAGGACACGCTGGACGTCTGGTTCGATTCCGGCTGTACGCATCAAACCGTGTTACGCGGTTCTCACAAGGAAGAACTGGCCTTCCCTGCCGACCTGTATCTAGAAGGCTCGGATCAGCATCGCGGCTGGTTCCACTCGTCGTTGCTGACCTCGTCCATGCTCAACGGTCGTGCGCCGTACAAGGCGTTGCTGACCCACGGCTTTACGGTCGATGGCGAAGGCAAGAAGATGTCGAAGTCGCTCGGCAACACGCTGGCACCGCAAAAGATTTCCGACACGCTGGGTGCGGACATCCTGCGTCTGTGGATCGCTTCGACCGATTATTCGGGTGAATTGTCGATCTCGGATGAAATCCTCAAGCGCGTAACCGAAAGCTATCGTCGTATCCGCAATACGCTGCGCTTCCTGCTGTCCAATACGTCTGACTTCGATGCCAAGAAGGATCTGGTCGATGTGGCTGACATGCTGGAAATCGATCGCTATGCCATCGCACAGATGCACACGCTGCAGGCCGATATCCTCGCGCACTACGATCGTTACGAGTTCCATCCGGTTGTCTCCAAGCTGCAAGGCTATTGCACGGAAGACCTGGGCGGCTTCTATCTGGATATCCTGAAGGATCGTCTGTACACCTGCGGTGTGACTTCGCATGCCCGTCGTTCGGCACAAAGCGCAATCTGGCATCTGACGCATTCGCTGTTGCGTCTGATGGCACCGATGCTGTCGTTCACGGCTGAAGAAGCGTGGGCTGTCTTTGCCGGTGACGATGCGGGCGACACCATCTTTACGCAAACCTTCTACACCTTGCCGGTCGTTGCCGATCAGGATGCCTTGCTGACCAAGTACACGGCATTGCGTGAAGTGCGTAACGACGTGACCAAGCAACTGGAAGAAGTACGTGTGTCGGGCGCAATCGGTTCGTCGCTGCAGGCAGAGGTCGATATCAAGGCAGCGGGCGACAAGTTCGATCTGCTTGCAAGCCTGGATGATGATCTGAAGTTCATGCTGATCACATCGGCAGCACGCGTTGCCAAGGCTGCCAGCGCAGAAGAGGAAGCGGTCACCGTCACACCATCGACGCATGAAAAATGTGAGCGTTGCTGGCACTATCGTGCCGATGTCGGGTCTCATGCCGAGCACACAGATTTGTGCGGCCGCTGTGTCGACAATCTGTTTGGCAAAGGTGAAGCACGCCGCTTTGCCTGATCGTTGTTGCATCCCTGATGCGGCATGCCAGCCGTGTAAGATGGCTGGCATGCCGCTTCTTCAATGCCTTCCCCAACATACCTGACACCTTCGATGGCAAACAAACGCACTTTCTCTTCTTCACGCGCCGGGCTGTTGCCATGGCTGGGCATCGCCACCATCATCATCCTGCTGGATCAGATCACCAAAATCACCGCCGTGCGTGTGATGGCCTATGGTGAATCGGTGTACGTCACGTCCTTCTTCAATTTCGTTCACGTTTATAACAAGGGCGCAGCGTTCAGCTTTCTGGCCGACCATTCCGGCTGGCAGCGTTATTTTTTCACCGCGCTTGGTCTTGGCGCATCAGCCTTCATCATCTACCTGCTCAAACGTCATGCCGGGCAACGCCTGTTTTGCTGGGCATTGGCGTTGATTCTGGGCGGTGCGATCGGCAACGTGATTGACCGCTTGCTATACGGCCACGTGATCGATTTTCTGGATTTTCACGTGGGTGGCTGGCACTGGCCTGCCTTCAACATCGCCGATAGCGCCATCTTCATCGGTGCTGCGCTGTTTATCTACGATGAGTTGCGACGCGTCAAACGTAGCTGAGACACCGATAAGCCCGGATGAACTGCACAAAATCGAGCCTGCTACACTAGGCGGCATCTTTCAGGAGACGATATGGATCTCGCTGGCAAAAAAATCGTACTGGGCCTGAGCGGCGGCGTTGCCTGTTATAAGGCAGCCGAACTGACACGCGCCTTGAGCAAGGCAGGCGCAACCGTGCAGGTCGTCATGACCGAAGCCGCCACACACTTCATCACGCCGGTCACCATGCAAGCGTTGTCTGGCTTGCCTGTCGTCACCAATCAGTGGGATGCGCGCATCGCCAACAACATGCCGCACATCGATCTGACACGCGGGGTCGATGCGATTGTGATTGCACCGTGCTCGGCTGACTTCATGTTCAAGCTGGCACATGGTGCCTGCGACGATCTGCTCTCGACCTTGTGCGTTGCGCGCCCGACTTATCTGCCGTTGCTGGTTGCACCCGCGATGAATGTCGAGATGTGGCAAAACCCTGCAACGCAGCGCAATGTGGCGCAACTGCGTGCCGATGGCATTCAGATACTGGGGCCGGATGCGGGCGAACAAGCATGTGGCGAAACCGGCATGGGCCGCATGCTGGAACCAGAACAACTGGTTGAAGAAATCATCGCGTCCTTCCAGCCGAAATCGCTGGCAGGCAAATGCGTGTTGGTCACGGCTGGCCCGACCTTTGAGCCCATCGATCCGGTACGTGGTATCACCAATCTGTCATCCGGCAAGATGGGCTACGCGATTGCGCGCGCAGCACGTGAAGCCGGCGCCGAAGTAACGCTTGTCTCGGGACCAACCGCGTTGAGCGCCCCGTTTGGCGTACATCGCGTCAATGTACAAACCGCAGAGCAGATGCACGATGTCGTCATGTCGCGCGTCGCTACGCAGGACTTGTTCATCGCCGTGGCGGCCGTGGCCGACTGGCGTGTACGCAACGTCGCAGCACAAAAGATCAAGAAGACCGCAGAAAGCCGCACGCCCTCGCTGGAATTCGACGAGAACGTCGATATCCTCGCAGCCGTTGCCGCGCTCGACAAAAAACCGTATTGCGTCGGCTTTGCTGCCGAGTCGGAAAATCTGCTTGCGTATGGCGAAGCCAAGCGTCGCAAGAAAAACATTCCACTTCTGGTCGGCAATATCGGCCATCAGACTTTCGGACAGGATGAAAACGAACTGATCCTGTTCGATGACAACGGGCATACGCCCTTGCCGTTTGCCGACAAGCAGACGCTGGCGCGCCAGTTGATTGGCGAAATTGCCCAGCGTCTGGCGCGCAACGCTCTGCATGCCATTTCCTGAATTTCCACAGTTTCCACTCCAAGCCTCACCTCATGAAAACAATCGACGTCAAAATCCTCGACCCACGCATGAAAGATCAACTGCCAAGCTACGCCACGCCGGGCAGCGCAGGTCTGGATTTGCGTGCCTGCCTCGATGCACCACTGGTGATCGAGCCTGGCACCACGCATCTGGTGCCAACTGGTCTGGCGATTCATCTGGCTGATCCGGGTTATGCCGCCGTCATCCTGCCACGCAGTGGCATGGGCCATAAGCATGGCATCGTGCTGGGCAATCTGGTCGGCTTGATCGATTCGGATTATCAAGGCCAGTTGATGGTATCGACGTGGAATCGCGGTCAGACTGCCTTCACGCTCAATCCGATGGAACGTCTGGCGCAATTGGTGATCGTACCGGTGCTGCAAGTCGGCTTTAATGTGGTTGACGATTTTGATGCCAGCGAACGCGGTGCAGGTGGTTTCGGCAGCACTGGCAAGCACTAATTTTTCAGGAGAACGATGTATGCAAGGTCTGCTTCAACCTGCCCTATCCCGACTGCAACAAGCAACGTCACACACACAATTGCTCAAGCGCGCCTGTCTGCCAGTCGCTGCGCTTGTGCTGGCAGGCTGTACGACAGTTTCGCTCGATCAGCCACGTACCAGCACGCCCGTCCCGGCGGTCGAATCGCAGCAGTTGCAAGCCTTGCGCATGATCACCGCACAACAGGATCGTTTGTATAACGTCTCTGCCCCACTGCTGGTAGATAACGCCGCATTGTGCAAAAGCAGCGCACGCAAGCTGATCGGCTTTACGGCCAAGACCCGTTATTCGTATTCGGAAGATTACGTCGATGCAGCGACCTCGCTCGGACTGGAAGAACGTCTGCAAGTCACTGGCGTGTTGAAGAATAGCGGTGCCGCACGTGCCGGTGTACAGCGCGGCGATGTCTTGGTCAGCGTTGAAAATCAAACATTGCCACAAGGCCCGAATGCAGAGCGTCAGGCAGCGGCGCAACTTGGCCCACTGGTCAACAAACTCTCCAGCGTCAAGCTCGGTTTGTCACGCAAAGGCACACCGGTCAATGTGACCGTGCCGCTGACGTCTGCCTGCGGCTTTGGCATCGAGCTGGGTAACGTCGATACCGTCAATGCGTTTGCAGATGGTCGCCGTGTTCTGCTGACGCGCGGCATGCTCAATTTCACACGTAACGATACCGAAGTGGCCTACGTGCTCGCACGGGAACTGGCGCACAATGCACTCGGTCATCCGGCACGCCATCAGATGAATGCCACCGTCGGCGCAATCATCGATAATCTGACACGCGTGACGCCGGATACCACCATGTTCAGTGGCACGGCGGGCGTCAAGCCAATGCCGCAGGAAATGGATGTTGCTGCCGATACCGTCGCGCTCTACATGCTGGCACGTGCAGGCTACAACATCGATGGTGCAGCCAGCTTCTGGCAGCGCTTGTCCACGCAGTATCCGGCCAGCGTGACCAATGGCTACACCGCCATCCACCCTTCAACACAGGCGCGCCTCGCTGCAATCCAGAAAGCCGTCACCGAGATCAAGGCAAAACAGGCGGCACGCAAACCGTTGATGCCATAACCGGGTCTGCTTTTTTTGACAAGAGGCGATGCAATGCATCGCCTTTTTTATTGCCGCCATCTGACAATGCATACAAAAAAGCCGCCGGCTGAAGCGCGGCGGCTTGGTCTTTCCTTTTTGTGCGGCTCATGCCATCGATGTTATCCGGCGTTACCGTTCTTGACCGCCAGATCAATATCTTCACGCGTCAAATCCGGCGCAAATAACTGAATGAAGTCGTAGGTATAGCTGCGCAGATACGCTCCTCGCCGCACTGCCAAACGCGTGACATTCTCGGCAAACAGATGTGCGCCGTCGATCACTTTGAGGCCGGGATTAGGACCGCTTTGCTTCAATGCCATCGATGCCACCAAACCAACACCAAGACCTAATGCAACGTACTGTTGGATCACGTCCGAGTCCATTGCGGTCAGGATGATGTCGGTATTCAGATTCGCACTCTTGAATGCATCATCGATATGACCACGACCGGTAAAACCCAGGTCATAGGTAATCAAAGGATACTGCGCCAGATCCTGCAAGGTGACCGGTGCTTTCTCTAGCAAGGGATGGCCATCCGGCACGACGATCGCATGATGCCAGCGGTAGCATGGGAAGGACACCAGATCATCGAACTGACTCAAGCCTTCGGTCGCAATACCGACATCCGACTTGCCGGACAAGACCCACTCGGCAATGTGTTCAGGCGAACTCTGCTGCAGCGCGATACGGACTTTAGGGAAGGCAGTGCGGAATGCCTGTACCACTTTCGGCAGCATGTAACGTGCTTGCGTGTGGGTGGTGGCGACGGCGAGCGTACCGATCTCCTGCTCTGCATATTCGCGACTGGCACGTTGCAGGTTTTCTGCTTCGAGCAACAGACGATCGATGATTTGCAGGATGCCGCGACCCGGATCGGTCAGACCGGTCAGGCGCTTGCCGTTGCGTTCGAAGATATCGACGCCGAGCTCTTCTTCCAGCTCGCGAATCTGGCGGCTGACGCCAGGCTGGGATGTGAACAGCACGTTGGCGACTTCCGTCAGGTTGTAGCCGCAACGCGCGGTTTCACGTATGGAACGTAATTGCTGAAAATTCATTACCAGACACCTCTATAAATGCCGTCGGAGTGGCACATCGTTGTTCATCTGCGATCACTCCGAAGACCTTCCTCGGAAGTGCCTGAGCGATCGCTTAAATCGAATCGTCGATAAAGACCTGCAGTTTTTTCGGGCGCACGACCAGCGTTTCGCCTTCCTTGAAATGCAGTTGCGAGAAACGATCGTTGGAAATCACGGCTTCGATCAGTTCACCGTTGTCGTCGCGTTCCAGTTCCAGCTGGGCCAGCGGGCCGATGGCATGCGCACGACGCAGTTGCACCACGATGCCTTCCGCGCCACTGGTGTAGCGATCGACTTCCAGATCATGCGGACGCACATAGCCAATCCCTTTGGCGTCCTGCGTCTGCGCGTAGTCAGGTGCATCAAAGCGAATGCCTTCCGACTGCAGCACGCCTTCATGCACACGACCATGGAACAGATTGACGTTACCGAGGAAGCCGTACACGAATGGCGACGCCGGATTGTTGTACACGTCTTTGGGTGCGCCGATCTGTTCGACGTTACCCTTGTTCATCAACACGATCTGATCGGCGACTTCCAGCGCCTCTTCCTGATCGTGGGTCACGAAAATACTGGTGACATGCAATTCGTCATGCAGACGACGCAACCAGCGACGCAACTCTTTACGCACTTTTGCATCCAGCGCACCAAACGGTTCATCCAGCAGCAGAACGCGTGGTTCGACAGCTAGTGCACGTGCCAGCGCGATACGCTGACGCTGACCACCGGACAGTTGCGGCGGATAACGATCTGCCAGCCAATCGAGCTGCACCAGTTCCAGCAGCTTGGTGACTTTTTCCTTGATCTGCGATTCCGACGGACGGGTTGCCGCAGGACGTACACGCAGACCGAACGCAATGTTTTCAAACACGGTCATGTGCTTGAACAGCGCATAGTGCTGAAACACGAAGCCAACCTGACGCTCACGCACGTGACGCGCCGATGCATCTTCACCATCCAGCAGTACCTGACCGTGATCCGGTTGTTCCAAGCCGGCGATGATGCGCAACAGCGTGGTCTTGCCGCAGCCGGATGGGCCCAGCAGCGCGGTCAGCTCACCCGCCGGAAAATCCAGCGAGACATTGTTCAATGCGGTAAAACTGCCGAATTGCTTGTGGATGTTTTTGACTTCAATACTCATGATCCCTGCTCCTGATACTGTTCGTGTGTGTCGCGCAAGCGCCATTCAATAAAGGTTTTGAGCGCAAGTGTAACCAGTGCCAACAGCGCCAGCAACGATGCGACGGCAAAAGCAGCGGAAAACTGATACTCGTTGTACAAAATCTCGACTTGCAGCGGAATCGTATTGGTTTGCCCACGGATGTGTCCGGATACCACCGACACTGCACCAAACTCACCCATCGCACGGGCATTACACAGGATCACGCCGTACAGCAGACCCCATTTGATGTTTGGCAAAGTCACATGCCAGAAGGTCTTCCAGCCCGATGCACCGAGTACCAGCGCAGCTTCTTCCTCTTCACTACCCTGCGACTGCATCAATGGAATCAGCTCGCGCGCCACGAACGGGAAGGTCACAAAGATCGTTGCCAACACAATGCCCGGCACCGCAAACAGAATCTTGATGTTGTGCTCTTGCAGCCATTCGCCGAACCAGCCTTGTGCGCCGAACAACAGCACAAAGATCAAACCCGAGATCACTGGCGACACCGAGAATGGCAGATCAATCAGCGTCAGCAAGAAACTCTTGCCGCGGAAATCAAACTTGGCGATACACCACGACGCAGCCACGCCAAACACCAGGTTCAGCGGCACGGCAATCGCTGCCGTCAGCAAGGTCAGCTTGATCGCCGAGATCGCATCTTCTTCAAGAATCGAGGCAACGTATGCATCCCAGCCTTTTTTCAGTGCCTCGGCAAACACCGACACCAACGGAATGAACAGAAACAAGGTCAGGAACGCAAGCGCGACACCAATCAGCAGTGTACGTACCCAAATCGGCTCAACCGTTGCGGCAGGAACGACCGGTGCCGTGCGCTTGGCAGTCGGGAGCGGCAATGCCGCAGAAGCAATGGCAGACATCTTAGATTTTCTCCGACTGGCCGCGTTTGCGGGTCCAGGCTTGCAACAGGTTGATCGTAAGCAGCATCGTGAAGGAAACCAGCAGCATCACCATGGCAATCGCCGTGGCACCAGCGTAGTCATACTGTTCAAGCTTGGTGACGATGAACAATGGCGTGATTTCAGACACCATCGGCATGTTGCCGGCGATGAAAATGACCGAGCCGTACTCTCCAGTCGCACGTGCAAACGCAAGCGCAAAGCCGGTCAGCAAGGCAGGCAGAATCGTCGGGAAAATCACTTTGCTGAAAGTCTGCCAGTGACCAGCACCCAGACTGGCAGCGGCTTCTTCCAGCTCACGCTCGGCATCTTCCAGAACCGGTTGCACGGTTCGCACAACGAATGGCAAACCAATGAAGGTCAGCGCCACCACCACGCCCAACGGCGTGAATGCCACCTTGATGCCCAGTGAAGCCAAGTACTGACCGATCCAGCCGTTGGTCGAATACAAGGCCGTCAGGGCGATACCGGCAACAGCCGTCGGCAAGGCAAAGGGCAGATCGACCAGTGCATCGATAATTTTCTTGCCCGGAAATTTGTAGCGCACCAGCACCCAGGCCACGATGCCGCCAAAAATCACATTGAGCGTCGCCGCAATCAGGGAGGCGCCAAAGGTCAGCTTATAAGATGCCACCACACGATCGGATGTCACAGCGGCAATAAAGCCATCCCACGTCATCGTGAATGTCTTGACAAAGACGGCCGACAACGGAATTAGTACGATCAGGCACAAATAAAGGATCGTAAAGCCGAGTGAAAGATGAAACCCGGGCAATACCCGGGCTTGGCGAAATTTCCCTGATGGAACAGAAAGCGTGGCGGACATGGCGTCTCTTATTACAAATAAAGCTAACAGGTCGCCATAATTGCACTCGTTCGTTATAAAAAGAACGAATCTTTTTGCATGTCTTTAGAAGAAAAACGAATAAGGAAACCGTTTTGGGAAGGTTTAAACGGTTTATTCAGCGATTTTTCAGGGGCCAGCGTTGCTTTCGAGCATGCAGCATCAACTCGCGGAGGGAGTCTGCTGCGAAAGAATTGCCGCAAGCAAACCGGGAAAACGACTTTCCATGTCGGTGCGACGCAACGAATTCATGTGAATGGTGCCGCTGTTTTCGGTATAGACCAGTCCTGCCTCGCGCAGCACCTTGAAGTGATGTGACACCGTCGACTTCGGGCGGCCACCATCCAGCTCACCACACGATGCGGCATCGACACGCGCGAGATGGCGCACGATTTCCAGACGAATCGAATCGCTGAGTGCGTAAAGCACGCGCTCCAATGCAAATTCGCTGGCAGCAGGATGTTTAAAGGGACGCATGAGCACCATTCTACACTTTCGACTATACTCATTCCATTGTTCGTATATATTCGAAATAACGAATGTAAGATTTGATCCCTATCCAGTCAGTACTTCACATTTAAAAAGGTTTTTCATGTCTGCCCTGTTTCAATCCTTCAAGCTCAAAGACGTTACCCTGCGCAACCGCATCGCCATTCCGCCCATGTGTCAGTACATGGCCGTCGACGGTCGTCCGAACGAATGGCATTTGTCGCACTACACTTCGCTCGCACGGGGTGGTGCCGGTCTGGTCATCGTCGAAGCAACTGCCGTTTCGCCCGAAGGCCGCATTACGCCCGCCTGCACCGGCATCTGGAACGACGATCTGGCGCAGGCATTCGTACCAATCGTGCAAAACATCAAAGCAGCCGGCGCGGTGCCCGGCATCCAGATCGCACACGCGGGCAGAAAAGCCAGCGCAAATCGTCCCTGGGAAGGCGACGACCACATTGCGGAAGGGGATGCTCGCGGCTGGCAAACCATTGCACCATCGGCAATCGCCTATGGCAAAGGCTTGCCTAAAACCCCACGCGCGATGACGCTGGATGACATTGCACGGGTCCGTCAGAATTTTGTCGATGCCGCACAGCGGGCACGCGACGTCGGCTTTGAATGGCTGGAACTGCACTTTGCCCATGGCTATCTGGCACAAAGCTTCTTCTCCGCACATTCCAATCATCGCGAGGATATCTACGGTGGCAGCGTGGAGAACCGTGCACGCTTCCTGCTCGAAACGCTGAAAGCCGTGCGTGAAGTATGGCCGGAAAACCTGCCCCTGACCGTGCGCTTTGGCGTCATCGAATACGACGGCCGCGACGAACAAACCTTGCTGGAATCGATTGGTCTGGTGAAGCAGTTCAAAGCATCGGGCATGGACATGATCAGCGTCAGCATCGGCTTCACGATTGCGGAAACCTCGATCCCATGGGGCCCTGCCTTCCTCGGTCCGATTGCAGAACGTGTGCGTCGTGAAGCAGAGATTCCCGTTTCATCAGCTTGGGGCTTTGGAACACCAGAGATCGCCGAGCGCGTTGTCAAGGACGGTCAGCTCGATGTGGTCATGGTGGGCAGGAGTCATCTGGCCAATCCACACTGGCCGTATCTGGCTGCCAAGGAGCTCGGCATCGACCGCCCCTCCTGGACCTTGCCAGCTCCCTACGCACACTGGCTTGCGCGTTACTGAGCGCACAAGGCAACTCATCGAAATAAACAGAAAGGCGAACCGTGGTTCGCCTTTTTCATGCGCGCTCTCGCCTGCGCTGAGCGGGACATACAGTCTTACTTGTGCTGCGCCATCGCCTTTTCAGCCGCGACAAGATCATCGACCGTATCCACATCGGTAACGATACCCGGATCATCCAGTACCAGATCCAGCACCTGATCGCTCTGGCGATACGCCTTGACGACAGCGCGCGCCCCTTCATCGCCGGTTAATGCGGACAAGGCATCGAAGCAGTCGTAGCGAAACGCGACCGGATGCCCCTGTTGCTGTCGATAATGCGGCACCACAATCGTCTTGACCATCATGCCGGCAGAAACGTGCTGCAGACTGGTTGGCCGAATCAACGGCAAATCGCCTGGCAGAATCAGCCAGCCCGCCGCATGCGCCGTTTCCCGCACGCCTGCCGCAATCGAATCGCCCATCCCTCCCTGTCCCGGAGAATGTCTGACGACATGCATCGCCAGCCCGGATGACGCTACGGCTTGGATCACATGATCCAGGACCGACGTGCCGGCCAGCCGTGCTGCGAGTTTATGTTCGCCGCCACCCGACGCGGTAAAACGCTCACCTTTACCCGCAGCAAGAATCAAAACGACTGGTTTGTCACGCATGTTCTCGCTCTCGGAAGTTGAGGTAAAGATGTCAAATTGCTCATTAGTTTAACAAGCGACAGCAAGATAATCCGTTTTTATTCATGCATGACATGCATAAGCCCATCTCTTCTTTGCTACTTAATCAATGAACGCCCTACAACTAGTATGGTCAATCTCTTGTGCGAGCTGCAACGCCGCCTCGTACTTGCGTTTTGTTTGCATCCCCCGTTTTGCAAGACCCTGACAATCTGACATAGCCATTCGCCAAACTAACTGAAAGGGCCATCATGAATGACCTGAGCGAACTCCGCATCACCCGACGCGGCGTACTGAAAGTCGGTGCCGTTTCCGCCACCGCCATCGCCGCACCATCCATCTCTACCGCGCAGCCTCAAGCGCAACCAGCCCAACCTCCCGTCGTTTCCAAACTCTCTTTCGAAGTCAACGGCACGCCGCATACGCTGGACGTCGATACCCGCACCACGTTACTCGATGCGCTGCGCGAACATCTGCATCTGACGGGCACCAAGAAAGGCTGCGATCACGGACAGTGCGGTGCCTGTACCGTGATCGTCAACGGTCAACGCATCAATGCCTGCCTGAGTCTGGCTGTCATGCATGAAGGCGACAAGATTGCGACCATCGAAGGTCTCGCGTCCGGCAATACGCTGCACCCGATGCAGGCAGCCTTCGTCAAGCATGACGGTTTTCAATGCGGTTATTGCACACCGGGTCAGATCTGCTCTGCGGTTGCTGTGCTGGACGAAATCCAGCAAGGCATTCCCAGCCACGTCACGGCCGATTTGAACGCTGCACCACAAGTTACTGCGGAAGAAATCCGCGAGCGCATGAGCGGCAACATCTGTCGTTGCGGTGCCTACTCCAACATCGTCGATGCCATCACCGAGGTCGCAGGGAGAAAAGTATGAAGGCCTTTACCTTTCAAAAACCACAAACCGCCGAGTCCGCGTTGGCGGCAGTCAGACAGCCCAGCGCAAAGTTCATCGCTGGCGGCACCAATCTGCTCGACCTGATGAAGCTCGAGATCGAAACGCCCGCACATCTGGTCGACATCAACGGGCTCGGACTCGACAAGATTGAAGCATTGCCTGATGGCGGCTTGCGCATCGGCGCACTCGTCAGGAATACGGCACTCGCCGCAGATGCGCGTGTACGTCGCGATTACGGCGTCCTGTCACGCGCCCTGCTGGCCGGCGCGTCCAGCCAGCTACGCAACAAGGCCACCACGGCCGGCAATCTGCTGCAACGCACGCGCTGTCCCTACTTTTACGACACCAATCAACCCTGCAATAAACGTCAGCCCGGCAGCGGCTGCTCGGCAATCGAAGGATTCAGCCGGCAACATGCCATCATCGGTACCAGCAGTGCCTGCATCGCCACGCATCCAAGCGATATGGCAGTGGCCATGCGCGTACTCGATGCGCAGGTGGAAACACTGCGTGCAGACCAGACACGACGCATCATTCCGATTGCCGATCTGCATCGTCTGCCCGGCACGACACCACATGTCGAACATATTCTGGAACCGGGCGAACTGATCACCGCCGTCACCTTGCCCAAACCTGTCGCCGGCACGCACATCTATCGCAAGGTGCGTGATCGTGCCTCGTATGCATTTGCCTTGATTTCCGTTGCCGCGATCATCCAGCCTGATGGCAGCGGACGCATCGCAGTCGGTGGTGTTGCGCATAAACCGTGGCGTGTCGAAGCTGCCGAGCCACAACTGAGATCTGGTGCAGAAGCATTCACTAGACAATTGCTGGCAAATGCCAATCCGACCCACGACAACGCATTCAAGCTGCCACTGGTGCAACGTACCGTGGCTTCCGTCCTCGCCGATGCAAGGAAAGGCTGATCATGAAATTTACAACTCCTGCCACTACCAATCCCATCGATCAACTCAAAGTCATCGGCAAGGCACATGATCGCATTGACGGCCCGCTGAAGGTCATGGGCGCAGCCCCTTATGCCTACGAGCATCATGCCGAGGCGCCACATCCTGCCTACGGCTACGTCGTTGGCTCATCGATTGCCAAAGGGCGCATTGTTTCGATCCATCTGAATGAAGCACGACGCTCACCGGGCGTCATCCATATCGTCACGGCAGACAATGCCGGCAAACTGGACAAAGGCAACTTCAACACGGCACCTCTGCTCGCCGGTCCGGAAGTCCAGCATTATCACCAGGCCGTTGCACTGGTGATCGCCGAGACATTCGAACAGGCACGTGCGGCCGCACAACTGGTACGTGTGAACTACGCCGAAGCAAAAGGCAGCTTTGATCTGGCGGCGGAGAAGAACAATGCCATCAAGCCAAAGACAGGCGAACCGGATACCAAAGTCGGTGATTTTGCGGGTGCCTACGATATGGCCCCGGTCAAGCTGGATGCGACCTACACCACGCCCGATCAATCGCACGCAATGATGGAACCGCATGCTTCCACCGCGTCCTGGAACGGCGACAAGCTGACCATCTGGACTTCCAACCAGATGATCGACTGGGGACGCGGCGATATGGCCAAGACCTTGCGCATTCCCAAAGAAAACGTGCGTCTCATCTCGCCGTACATCGGTGGTGGATTCGGCGGTAAACTTTTCTTGCGGGCCGAAGCCATGCTGGCCGCGATTGGTGCGCGCCAAACCAAGCGTACCGTCAAGGTTGCCCTAACCCGTCCGATGATCTTCAACAACACGACGCATCGTCCGGCAACGATCCAGCGCATTCGGATCGGAGCAACACGCGATGGCAAGATCACTGCCATCGGTCACGAGTCCTGGTCTGGCAATCTGCCGGAGGGCAGCACGGAAGACGCGGTATTGCAGACACGTCTGCTGTACGCCGGACCAAATCGCATGACGACGACAAGACTGGCCTTGCTCGATCTGCCCGAAGGCAACGCCATGCGCGCACCGGGCGAAGCTCCGGGCATGATGGCACTGGAAATCGCCATGGATGAGATGGCGGAAAAGCTGAACATGGATCCGGTACGTTTTCGCATCATCAACGAAACCAAGGTCGACCCGGAAAAACCGGACCGCGCCTACTCGCAACGCCGCCTGATCGATTGCCTGCGCAAAGGTGCGGAACAGTTCAACTGGAATGCACGCAATCCACAGCCGGGTCAGAACCGTGACGGCCGCTGGCTGGTCGGCATGGGCGTCGCTGCCGGCTTCCGCAACAATCTGGTGATGACATCGGCAGCACGCGTGCGCCTCAATTCCACAGGCATCATCACAGTGGAAACCGACATGACCGACATCGGTACCGGCAGCTACACGATCATTGCGCAAACCGCGGCCGAGACCATGGGTGTACCCATTGAAAGCGTCATCGTCAAACTGGGCGACTCAAGCTTCCCTGCTTCTGCCGGTTCTGGCGGCCAGTGGGGTGCCAACTCTTCCACGGCGGGCGTGTATGCCACCTGCATGAAACTGCGTCAGGCAATTGCGCAAAAGCTCGGACTGGATAGTGCCAAGGCCGAATTTACCAATGGCATGGTGCGCGCAGACGGAAGATCGTTGCCACTGCAACTGGCGGCATCCTCCGGCGATCTCGTCGTTGAAGATAAGATCGAATTCGGCAATCTGGACAAGAAATATCAACAGTCCACCTTTGCCGCGCACTTTGTCGAAGTGGGTGTCGATATCGCCACCGGTGAAGTACGGGTACGACGCATGCTCGCAGTCTGTGCGGCCGGACGCATTCTCAATCCCAAGGCGGCACGCAGTCAGGTCATCGGTGCCATGACCATGGGTGTCGGCGGTGCGTTGATGGAAGAGCTGGTGGTGGACAAGCGTGCCGGCTTCTTCGTCAATCACGATCTGGCTGGCTACGAAGTGCCTGTTCATGCCGACATTCCGCATCAGGAATGCATTTTCATTGACGAGACAGATCCGATCTCGTCCCCGATGAAAGCCAAAGGTGTGGGGGAACTCGGTCTGTGCGGTGTCAGTGCGGCCGTTGCCAATGCGATCTACAACGCAACCGGGGTACGTGTTCGCGAGTATCCGATCACGCTCGACAAACTGCTGGCGAAAATGCCGGCTTACGCCTGAGGCCATCATGGATAGCATCGATATCGCCGTGTTACGCACATTGCGGGATTGGCGCACCGCAGGCCGACAGGCCATGCTGGCTACCGTGACCAAAACCTGGGGCTCATCGCCCCGGCCTGTCGGTGCCATGATGGCACTGTGCGAGGATGGACTGGTCAGTGGTTCGGTATCCGGCGGCTGCATCGAGGATGATCTGATCCTGCGCTATGCATCGCCTGACAGTTTGAAATCGAACGTCGGTACACGCTTGGTTCGTTATGGCATTGATGCAGAAGAAGCGCATCGCTTTGGCCTACCCTGTGGCGGCACATTGGGGCTGCTGCTGGAGTTCAATCCAGATGCTGCATCGCTCGATCAGCTCGTGCAAGAACTCGATACCGGCAATCTGATGCAACGGACCATCAACAGCGATGGCCACGTGACACTACAAAAAGTGAGTGCCATCGCGCCATTGTCATTCGATGGTCAACGCCTCACCGTCAGCTTCGGGCCACAATACCGCATGCTGTTGATCGGCGCCGGACCACTTGCAGCCTATCTGTCCACCATGGCACTGTTTAACGGTTTTGTCGTGACTGTATGTGATCCACGCGTCGAACAACTGGATGCATTCAGTGTTGTCGGTATCCGGAAAACATCGGAAATGCCGGACGATGCTGTGGTCCACTTCGGTCCGGACAAGAACAGTTGCATCGTCGCATTGAGTCACGATCCCAAGCTCGATGACTTGGCGCTTCTGGAGGCTTTGCACAGTCAGGCTTTTTATATCGGCGCAATTGGGTCACGACGCAGTAGCAGCAACCGGCGTGAACGGATGATGACACACTTTGCCGAAACAGAAACTTCACTGCAACGTCTGCACAGCCCGGTCGGCATCTACATCGGTAGCAAGACACCGGCCGAAATTGCGGTCAGCATCATGGCCGAAATCATCGCATTCAAGAATGGTGTGCAGCCCTTACATCCGGCAATCCGTCCGGAAATACTTGCCACGGCATGAGTCCAGTCTGAAAGTCACCCCAAGTTCATTTCAGCACGAGGGAGAAGGACATGCATGCTGATGATTACCTGACACTCGTTGCAGAGTTCGACGCCCTCTGGAGCAAGAACGGATCGGATGCGACCCGCACCCGCATGGACGAACTAGTGCAGTTGATCCGCGCTTTTGAAAGCAGGACTGGCGAGGCAGAGGTACTGGCGCAGTTACACCAGGAAAAAACGAGCCATCAGGCTCGTTTTTTATTGTCATCAATGATGATGGTCGTGATGGTGATCATGCGGGTCGATACCAGCCGCAAGCTGAATTTGCTCTTGCTTC
The DNA here is from genome assembly GCF_014635705.1 of Oxalicibacterium faecigallinarum. Lineage (GTDB taxonomy): Bacteria > Pseudomonadota > Gammaproteobacteria > Burkholderiales > Burkholderiaceae_D > Oxalicibacterium > Oxalicibacterium faecigallinarum. The sequence continues at coordinate 1,438,648 of NZ_BMDI01000001.1, forward strand.
ACGCCGTCATGATAGAACGAGAGAAAAACAATGCGCAGCCATGCAATCACAATGCGGAACGATAGCAATGTTGGAAAAAAACAAGCGTCGCTATGGCATCAACCGTGGTACGAATCGCTCACGCGACAACGCTATGCGATGTCAGCATTATTGCACTGGCTGGATCGGGCGATCCCAGTTGAAATTACACCAGGCACGGTTAACAAAATGTTGCTTGCCATCCAGGCAGTATTCAGGATTGCCGCCCATGATCACTGTCTTGCCGCCTTCGTCCACCTTGCACCGCCAGGTATCAGACGCAGGTTGCTCGTTGGAGCACATTGGCAACTTCGATTCAAATCGCGCGGTAAACCAGTAAATCAAGACAGGGGACAGCAAGAGCATCAAAACAATCACCCCTAGAATGACCGTTTGAAAAATGCGCGACATCAACTCAAAGCTGGATGGCGTTGTTTTATCCGCGTGCTCGTTCGCCTTTTCAGAACTCATGACTACCTTGCTTTCTTCAACACAAAACCTGCGATTGTAGAGCATTCGGCAAGGCAGCTTACATTACGCACGATAGATCACCACCAGTACACGTGACTCGCCGCTCAGGCTGCGGCCGCGATGTGGCGTGCGTGAATCAAAGTAGACGCTATCGCCCGGCGCAAGAATCCAGGTGATGGCTTTGCCGTCAATCACGGCCTCGAACTCAACCTCGCCTTCCAGCACAAAAAAGAACTCCTCGCCTTCATGCTCGAAACGGACGTCGCGTTCGATCTTGGATGGGAACACCATGATGAATGGTTCCATCTTCTTGTCACGTCGCTTGTTGGCCAGCGCGGCGTAATCATAACCAAATGAAGAGGCGCCTTTGATCACTGACTCGCGCTGCCATGAGCGCACCACGCAGACCGGCGAATCTTCATCTTCCACATCCGGTTCCAGCAGCTCGGTCAGATCTGTCTGCAATACCTTGCAAATCTTGACCAATGTCCCGATCGGTGGAATCACCTTGGCATTTTCTATCTTTGACAGATAGCCTTTGGTAAATCCTGTCTGCGTCGCGAGCTGATCCTGTGTGAATCCGCGCGCAATCCGGAGCCTGGAGATGCGTATTCCCAGTTGCAGTTCAATATTTGACGCGTCTTCTTCTTTATCCGAAATCTTGCCTGTCATTCTGATCTTTTTGAATAATGGGTGGCAGTGCATGCGCGTTGGCATCGCGTGCAACAGTGTACTCCATGATACGCGCCGTCTCGGCAGCCGTTTCCGCACCAAAGAGCTTTTCCAGCAGATGCAGGGTCGTATCAATGCACAGCGTCACGCCACCGCCGGTAATCACGCTGCCGTTATCGATGATCGATCCCGGCCGCACATCGATCGCGGCATAGGTTTCCTGCATTCTCTTTATAGGCGGATATTCCGGCTCAACCACTTCCTTCTTGGTCGTGGCAATCTTTCCATCCAGCACACCGCTCGCAGCAAGAATCATGGCTCCCGTACACACCGAGCTCATGATGGTCGAAGACGCACGCTCCCGAAGAAATCGGAGCGTCGCCTGATCTTCTGCCTGTTTCATCCATCCCGGCCCGCCCGTCACAATCAGGACATCCAGCTTTGGTGCATCGGCAATCCCGTAGTCCGCTTGCACCATCAACCCATTTGAGAACGCGATTACGCCACGATTTGGTGCAATGGTGCAGATACGGATGGCGGGCTGAATCCGTCGGGCCATTGACAACACGCCATAGGTCGCCAGGTCAACCGGCTCCACACCTTCATAGATAAATACGCCAAAAAGCATGCCATTTTTCCTTTCTTCATTAAGCCAAATTTCATGAAACATTATGCATCAAAGTTTCATGGCATGAAACATGCTGCATACAAGGTTGTCGACAAACATTTGTTTTATCTAGTGAATACGATGCACCGGAAAGATGCGATGTTGAATTATGTTCACTTTTGCATGCTTTTAGTTTCCTAGTATGATTACATATCCATGTCGGCTCAAAGGTATCCCTTCACTTGTTTTTTAAGGAAATGAGCATGGCATCTCACGCAACTGCAGTTGCCGGTAGCCCACCTACCGATAAGCAACGAATTCGCTCGGTGGTTTTTGCAAGTTCGATCGGCACCATCATCGAGTGGTATGACTTTCTGATTTACGGCATGGCGGCAGCCTTGGTATTTAACAAACTGTTCTTCCCCAATATCGATCCGCTTGTCGGCACACTGGCTGCCCTGGGCAGCTATGCAGTGGGCTTTCTGGCGCGACCGCTGGGTGGTGCCATCTTTGGTCACTATGGCGATCGCATCGGGCGCAAATCGATTCTGATGATTACGCTGGCGATGATGGGGCTGGGCACCTTCCTGATCGGTTGTCTGCCGACCTACCAGCAGATTGGCATCTGGGCGCCGATCATGCTGATCGTTCTGCGCATCATTCAGGGCATCGGCCTGGGCGGTGAATGGGGCGGCGCTGCCGTCATGGTGCTCGAACACTCACCTAAGAATCGTCGCGGCTTTTACGGCAGCCTGGTACAGGTCGGCTTTCCGCTGGGGCTGGTGATTGCCACACTGGTGTTCTCCTTTGTTTCCAAGTTACCGGAAGAAGACATTCTGAGCTGGGGCTGGCGCGTACCGTTTCTGATCAGTGCAGTGCTGATCATCATCGGCGTGTTCATCCGCAAGAATGTGGAAGAGTCGCCAGTTTTTGAAGACATGAAGGCACGCCAGAATCTCGCAAAGACGCCGGTTCTGGATGTGATCTTCAAACATCCAAAAACCTTTCTGGTTGCCATCGGCCTGAAGATTTCGGAAGTGTCGTGGGTCTATATGCTCACCGTCTTCATGGTGGTGTATGCGACCACCAATCTGGGATTGCCCAAGTCGCTGATCCTTGATGCGATCCTGATTGCCGCCGTCGTTGAAATTGTGACGATCCCGCTGTTCGGCTATCTGTCGGATGTGATCGGTCGTCGTCCGATGTACTTCATCGGCGCGCTGTTCACGATTGCTTTTGCCTTCCCGTTGTTCTGGTTCATGGAAATGCGGACAAACGAAGCAATCATCCTGACCGTGGTCTTTGCCATGAGTATGGGACACGGTTTGATGTTCGCACCGGAAGCCACCTACTTCCCTGAACTGTTTGGCGCCAACGTCCGTTACAGCGGTGCGTCGTTCGGCTTCCAGGTTGCCGCAGCGATCGGTGGCGGCCTGAGCCCGATCATCGCCACGGCCCTGGCTGGTTACTTTGGCGGCACAACCGGCGTTTCCATCATGTTGATTCTGTTGGCGCTGATCACGCTGATCGCAGCCTTCTATGCGCGCGAAACCAAGAACGAGGCATTAATGAACTAGCTTTGCCGAGTCGTGAGTAGGACCGTTCTTTTGCTCATGCTCACGACTCATTTTTCACTACTTTGAATGGAATGAAGATGACAAACAAAACGACGATTGCAACCCCGGATGCACCACCAGCCGCAGGCCCTTATGCACAAGGCACGGTCGCACTTGGATTTGCATTCTGCTCCGGCCAACTGCCTATCGATCCCAAAACAGGCGAGGTGCCGGAAGGCGTCGAAGCACAGACCCATCAATCGCTTTCGAATGTCGCCGCCGTTCTGGCAGCAGCCGGTGCAGGCATGGAAGACGTATTGAAAACCACCGTTTTTCTCAAGAACATGAGCGACTTCCCGGTGATGAACGCAATTTACGCAAGTTACTTTCCGGGCGAACCGCCTGCACGTTCCACCATCGAAGTCGCACGGCTGCCCAAAGACGTCCTGGTCGAAGTCGAGGCCATCGCCATCGCCGGCAAAAAAGGAGGCTGAGCATGATCCAATGGTCTGGCGGCAAACTGCTGCACATTCATATTGCACCGTCCGCTTCCTACGAGATGGAAGAACTGCAACAGGCAGAACTGATCGCGGGTCGCGGTATCGTGGGTGATCGCTACTTCAACGGCACGGGTACCTACTCACCCAAACCGGATATCCGTGAAGTCACCCTGTTTGACATCGATGTACTCGATGCACTGGAACGCAATGATCCGCCACTGCAAAGTGCGCCGATCAAGCTGACACCTGCCGAACATCGTCGCAATCTGACCGTACAAGGCGTACCACTCAATCATCTGGTGGGCAAACGCTTCAAGGTCGGTGACGTGATCCTCAAAGGCGGACGCCTGAACTTCCCGTGCAAATACCTTGAAGAGCTACTCGGCATGCCGCTGTATCTGCCGCTTTACAACCGCTCGGGACTGAACTGCTCAATCGAAGTCGGCGGCATCATCAAGCCCGGCGCAAAGATTGAACCGATTGATTAAAGGTGTTTGGCAATGACTGCTCGCATTATCATGAAACTCGTCGTGACCGATATCGTGCAAGACACGCCTTCGGTCAAGATCTTTACCCTGAAACATCCCTTGCGCCCGGAACTGCCGGCACAATCCGCCGGCGCGCATGTCGATGTCCGACTGCCGGATGGCAAGATCCGTCAGTACTCGTTATGCAGCGATCCCGACGATAACTCGGTCTATAAAATTGCCGTTCGCAAGGAAGACAATGGTCGCGGCGGATCACGCTGGCTGCACGACAATGTGGAGCTCGGCACGATTCTGCATGTGACGGCACCCCGTAACAACTTCCCCTTGGATGCCAAAGCCAGGCGTAACATTTTTATCGCTGGCGGCATCGGCATTACCCCGTTCATCTCACTGGTGTTTGCATCGAGAAAACTCGGCATTCCGTTCGAGCTCAATTACTGCTTCCGCTCACCTGCCGATGCGCCAACACTGCGCATCCTGCAGGAAATCTGCACCCCACAGGAACTGCGGCTCTGGACCAGTGAAGGCGAAGTCTGCAACCGCTACAGCGTCGAAAGCATTGGTGCGCCTGTCGAAGGCACACACGTGTATTGCTGTGGCCCCAATGCCCTGGTGGAAGCCGTCCGCAACAAGACACAAGACTGGCCGGAAGAACAGATTCATTTTGAAGTCTTTGCTGCCACACTGGACGAAAACTTCAAACCGGAACCATTCGACATCAAGATCGCGTCGACCGGCAAAGTCATTCGTGTCGCAGCCAACCAGTCCGCACTTGATGCGCTGCAAGAGAACGGCTTCAACATCGCGTCATCCTGTGCATTGGGCGTATGTGGTTCCTGTGAATGCGGTTACTCGGATGGCGTCGTGATTCATCGCGATTCGGTTTTGAGCGTATCGGCAAGACAGGACAAGATGATGCCTTGCGTATCACGCGCACGCGTTGCAGTGACCTTGAATCTTTAAGAAGATAGCGACTTTAAAAAGCCGGTCATCAGCGCCGGCTTTTTTTATTGGGCCTTAGCACGCAAACCGATTCGATACCCTCCTACGCTTCGCCACCAAGCACGAATCGCTCTTACACCTTCAAGCATTTCGATGTGCGTACTTCCCAATCCTGTTAATATACGTTTCATATACGTTTCATATAAACAGGCAAAACATGGGAATCGTCAAAATCACCGAGCAGATGCATGCCAATCTGCGCATCACCAGCGGCGCAATGAGCCGCTCCATCAACTCGCAGGCCGAGCATTGGCTGCGTGTCGGCATGATGGCCGAGCTCAATCCGGAGCTTTGCTATAGCGAAATCTGTCAGAAGCTGATCGAGGCAGAACAGCAGAGCGGCACAATGCCGCACGACACCACGCTCTCACTGGTGAGAGCCTGATGCCGTCGCAGATCATCCTTAAATCCGCTGCCGATATCGCCATGCTGCGCAAGTCCGCTGCATTGGCTGCCGATGTCTTGCGCATGATTGGCGAACATGTGCGTCCCGGCGTCACGACCAATCAACTGGATCAACTCTGTCACGATTACATCGTCAATGAGCTGGATTCCGTGCCGATCAACATTGGCTACAACGGTTTTCCCAAGACAATCTGCACCTCGGTCAATCACGTGATCTGTCACGGCATTCCTTCCGACAAACCGTTGAAGGATGGCGACATCATCAATATTGATGTCGCGTTGACCAAGGATGGCTGGCATGGCGATACCAGCCGCATGTATTTCGTCGGCAAACCCAGCATTCTGGCCAAGCGACTCGTTACGACAACCTATGAAGCGATGCGCGCCGGCATTCTGGCGGTCAAACCCGGCGCAACCCTGGGCGACATTGGTTACGCCATCCAGTCGGTCGCCCACAAGGAAGGCTTCAGCATCGTGCGCGAATACTGCGGACACGGCATCGGTCGGATCTATCACGAAGACCTGCAGATTCTGCACTATGGTCGTCCCGGTGAAGGGATCAAGCTGCAACCTGGCATGGTCTTTACGATTGAGCCGATGGTCAATGCGGGCAAACGCCATTCCAAAGAATTGGCCGATGGCTGGACTGTCGTCACCAAGGACCATTCCCTATCCGCACAATGGGAACACATGGTTGCGGTGACCGAGACCGGATTTGAAGTGTTGACGCAATGGCCGGATGGTGTTGGCGAGTATTCGCCGATTGTTGCTTGATGTGCTTTATCGTTGCATGGCAAAACTGCGTGCAACCAACTTAAAAAACAAGGGCAACGATAAAAGTTGCCCTTGTTTTTTGATGACCGCGAATTCATAAGAAACTACATGCTGCCGACACACGCGAGGTGTGCGTAGTGTTCAATGACCGGTTGGAATCGGATTGTCGATAATCGACTGGTTGAATGCATTGACCAGTGCATGCTCGCCCGAACCCGGATTGTCACGCAGCGCCTGAATCGCATCCACATAGACTTCATCACGGCCACTTGCCAGGCCTTTCATCGTATCTGCGACAAAATCGGCCAGTGGCATCGCACGTGGATCACCACTTTTGTGGATCAGATCGGTATCAACCCACGGTGGTGCAATCTCGATCACGCGCACACCACTGTCACGCAGCGTGAAGCGTTGAGTCAGCGCATAGGAATGCATGGCAGCTTTCGTTGCCGAGTAGACCGCGTTGGTCGCCAATGGCAGGAAGGCGAGCACCGATGAATTATGAATAACGACGGCATCCTGTTGCTGCTTCAGATGCGGCAGCAATGCCGACGTCAGCCGAACCGGACCAAGGAAGTTGGTCGCAACGGTAGCCAGAATGCTTTCCTCATCCTGTTCGCCCGCCGCATTATCGAAAGGCATGATGCCGGCGTTATTGAACACCACATTCAGTTGCGGAAAATCTTCGATGAGTTTGCGAGCCACCGACTTGATCGAATCCGGATTCTGGATATCCAGTTCGATACCAACCATGCCGGGATTTGCCTTCGTTACCTCGTCCAGTAAAGCCTTCCGGCGGCCACTGATAATGACCTGATTGCCAAGCTTGTGGAACTGTTCTGCGATCGCACGACCGATACCCGAGGTGCCGCCAGTAATGAAGATGGTGTTTTGCGAGAGTTTCATGATGAAGCCTTTCAATAATAAAAAGAAGAAAAGTAAAAGTTGACGCTATCGGCGTGATGACATCATCAGGCTGCCGGACGTGGCAGATAGCGTGGGCCCGGTACGTGATGTCCGAATTGCTGCGACAACTGTTTGCGCATCGCTTCATAGGCATCCCAGGCACTGCCATCCTGCAGCGGCGGAATCGTCACGACTTCACCTGCGGCAAGGCCGGCAAGCGCAGCGTCCACCATGTCTTCCGTACGCATGACGATTTCGTTTGGCAGGTTGTCATGCGACAGTCCGGCGGTATCCCAGAAATCCGTCGCGGTTGCGCCCGGCAATACCGCTTGTACGCGGATGCCTTTATCGCTGAGTTCATGCTGCAGCGATTGCGTCAATGCCAGGACATAGGCTTTGGTTCCGCCATAGACCCCATTGAGAATTTCGGGGCCGACGGCAACGATGGAGGCAATATTGATCAGCGTGCCACTGCCCTGTTTGATAAAAGCAGGCACCGCTGCATAAGTCAGCCGCGTCAAGGCAGTCACATTGATGTCGATCATCTCGACCATGGTTGCGATATCGCTGTTGACCAGTGGCGCCACTGCGCCGAAGCCGGCGTTATTGACGAGTACATCGATGCCTCCCGCTGCCAGCAGCGCCTCGACCTTGGCGGATTCCTGCGGCTGGGACAGGTCTGCCTTGACCAGTTTGATCTTGCGGCCGGTCGCCGTATTGATGCGTTGCGCCACGGCTTCCAGACGTTTCCAGTTACGTGCAACCAGAATCAGGTCGTAGCCCTGACGTGCCAGACGATCTGCGTAGACGGCGCCGATACCGGAAGAAGCGCCTGTGATGAGTGCGGTTTTGGTGGTCATGTGAGAACTCGCTGATGTGTTGTTGAGGAGTTCTCATTGTGCATAAAACACAAATAGCCTTTATGTCATAAATAACGCAATTTAGGACATAAGTAAGAATGTAGATTTTTTTCATCCCCTACTAATTATCGTAAAAATACAGAAACAAACAATTATCCATAAATGTCTTAAAATGCGATATTCATCATTTAATACATTCCATCATGAACAAGCGCATTGGTCTGGTTGTTTATCCCGGCTTTCAGGTGCTGGATCTGGCGGCGCTAACGGTGTTCGAGTTTGCCAATACGCTGCAGCAAGAAATCGTTTATGAATTTGCCGCCCTGTCGCTGGAAGGCGGCGCGATCAAAAGCTCGACTGGTGTCGTCATCCAGAGTGACGCGATTGGCTGGGGTGCTTATGACACGCTGATGATTGCAGGGGCGACTGCCCTGCCGCCCGCACTACCGGAACTGGAAGCCAAATTGAAAGAAGCGGCAAGTGCCACACGTCGCATTGCCAGTATCTGCACCGGTGCATTTATCCTTGCAAAGACAGGACTGCTGGATGGCAAGCGCGCAACCACACACTGGCACTTCGGTCGCCACCTTCAGGACCAACATCCGGACGTGACCGTCGATGAAGACAAGATTTTCGTCAAGGATGGGGATATCTGGTCGTCTGCCGGCGTATCTGCCTGCATCGATCTGTCGCTGGCGCTGGTAGAAGCTGATTTGGGCGTCGACGTCGCCAAGACCATTGCGCGCCTGATGGTGGTTTATCACCGGCGCACCGGCGGTCAATCGCAATTTTCTGCGCTGGCCGATCTGGAGCCCAACTCGGATCGCGTCAAGGATGCCCTGCGCTTTGCCAAAGAAAATCTGCACAAGGATTTAAGCGTGGAAGATCTGGCAGAACATGTGCACTGGAGTCCGCGACATTTCAGCCGTGTTTTCCAGATGCAGACCGGCATGGCACCGGCCAAGGCCATTGAAAAGTTGCGTATCGAAGCTGCACAGACCCTGATCGAACAAGGTCATTCCTCGATTGGTCGCATCGCCGCAATGGCAGGATTTGGCGATGAGGAGCGCATGCGCCGTGCCTTTCTGCGCACCTTGGGGCAACCGCCCAAAGCCTTCATCCATCAGGTTAAATCACGCAACGACAATGTCTATCTGAACTGACTGTCGCCATGTTGCGACAACTCCGTTCTGCCGGTCATGTGACGCATGTTCCGTTGATGAAGACACGCGGCCACAACCACCAGACAGAGCATGCATGGGCGGATCGGCAAACCCGCCTCACGCAAACAGGCAGTGACGATACACTGCCGTCTGCCTGAACATCAAGGCTACGCGCACATCTTACGAAGTAACTTTGACTGCACGCCCGATATACAGAATCGGCCCGGTCGGTCTGCCGATTGGCGATCCATTCTCCGGCTCCAGCGTGATTTCGAATAGCTGATTGGACTGCAGTGGTGGCAGATGATCGAGCGCAAACGATGCTTTTTGTCCCGGCTGCACCAGACCAAGCGACACAGGGGCATTCCAGCTATCGCCCTTGGTCCAGAACTGCAGCGATTTCTGTGCAGGTACGTTATCGCTAGCCAGTGGCGTCAAGGTAATGCGCTTATCCATCTTGGCCTGAATCACATAACCCGGCTGCTGGCCTTGCGGCGGCACTAGCACGACCATGTAACTTGGCGCTTCCCCGGCCGGCCGCATGACGAGTAAGCCGCACAGCAACGCCGCTGTCACGAATCCGCCAGCCGTCAAACCACGCCACAAGCGCAAGTCATTCCACCAGCGATGCCAGCGCGATGCAGTACGCACCGCCGGTTCGATACTGCGCAGAATCCGCGACCATAGATCCGATGGCAATGCCTGTTCTTCGGGAATGGTATTCAATGGCGCCAGCCGTGCTTCCCATGCCAGCACGGCGGCCCGCAACGCGGTGTCGTGTGCAAGACGCGCTTCGACTGCACGGCGTTGTGTGGCATCCAGGGTACCGAGCACATACTCGCCAGCCAGCGCTTGCAGATCGTCAGGTGTTTCGTTTGCAGTGTTCATCCCATGCACTCCCGCAGTGCTGTCAGCCCGCGTCGAATCCATGCCTTGACCGTACCAACCGGTGAATTGAGCCGTTCCGCGATTTCGCGATGACTACAACCATCCACGTAGGCATATAACAGGCTGTTGCGACGCGGCAGATCCAGCGCCGATAAACAGTCATGCAATCGACCAAGATCATGCTTGAGCTCAAACGCATCGGACAAATGATCCAGTTGGGCAGCATCCATGGATTCCAGTGCTTCCTCATCCACTTGGGTTTCGCGCTCGCGATTTCGCACGACATTCAGCGCCTGATAACGGACGACGCTATATACCCAGCCACGTCCCTCGCCGCTATTGACATCGAAGGTGTGCGCCTTGCGCCAGATATTGACGAAGGCATCGTGCAACACGTCCTCCGCCAATTGCCGTTCACGCACAATGCGCAAGGCAACACCCAAGAGGCGTTTTCCATCCTGCAGATAAATCATTTGCAGGGCTTGCTGATCACCGCGTGCGCAAGCACGCAGAGCCGCGTCGTAATCGAAAGAATCGGTAGTCAATAGCGTCCCGCCAGATGTTGACAATATTGCGACCGATTATAGCCTCGGCTTTCCATCACCCGTCCAAATTTGCGACGGGTAATGGATGGATCGTTGCTTACGAGGCTTTCCAGAAGATGTAGTCAGCCTGGTAGTTGACGGTTTCCTTGGCGCCGACCTTACCTGCATTGCAGACGGACGAAGGTGCCACACCACCTTTGGTCGCAACGCGCTGAATGTAGGTCACACCGGTCATTGCGCCCGATCCCATGGCAGGATTGGCTTTGACGAGCTGATAGGGGATATTGCCCGCGCCGGCTGGTGCAACGGCCACTTGCGTTGCCGTCAGCTTGGAACCATCATTGCTTTCCCATGTTGCTGGTGGACCGTAGTACTTGCCGACCGACTTGCCGCTGCGGCTTGCAAGACCGGCATCCGGGCCACCGAACACCCATTCAAACTGGCCGGCAGCATCTTTCTTCGCCTTGCATTCGTACCAGATCGTGCCTTTGCCCACGGTTTCCATCGACACCTTGTTACCAGCCGGAACTTGCACGGCGGTCGGCAGGCTATCCTGGGAAAAAGTCGGCATTGCAGATTTTTGCTCCATGCTGGAGCAGGCGGAAAGAGCAACAACGGCAGACATCAGCGCAACGGTGTGGATCGTTTTCATGGCGTTTTCCTTATGTAGTTAATGAGAATCAACGGGCCTGAGCCTGCTGATACCTGTACTACACACGGGATGCACGTTTGGATGCACGATTGCCAATTATTTTTTTGATAGCGCGTGAAATTTGAACAAATCACGGTTTTTTAGGGATGTCGGAAGCGCTGACTATGCAGGACAGGCTGATCAGGTCGCGCGGAACGCGCTGCCACATCGCGGCTATTCGTTTACCGCAGACAAAAAAATAGCGGCCGTTAGGCGACCGCCGAGAGACTGCACATATAGATAGTTATCGATGCGAGAGTCTATTGATGTATGGCACATCCAACCATCCCATGAATAAGGTATTGACGTCCAAAACCCTGGCAATGTGACCAATACGCAACGTCATGAATGCCGCTCCTGAGGAGACTGACGCGCCAGCTCGATGAAGGATGCCAGGTATTCCACCTCGATGTCCGCTTCTCGCATGCCGAGATGAATCTGTTTGGCGATCCCTGACTTGCCCAGACGCACGGCAGTCACGGCCATCCGTTCAGCATACTCCTCTGCCAACCAGCGTGGCAGCGCCGCGACGCCGCGACCGCTCTCGACCATCTGCAGCATGATGTCCGTGGTTTCCATCGTTTTGTGACGCGCGGGCGCGATACCGGCAGGCATCAGAAACTGCGTGTAGACATCCAGACGATCCACGGCAACCGGATACGTGATCAGGACTTCATCGCTGAGCTGCGCAGGTTTGACATAGGGTTCACCAGCCAGCGGATGATCACGTGCGACGACCAGCACCTGTTCGTAATCAAACACCGGGATGAACTTCAGGCCAGGCTTGTTCAACGGATCCGGCGTGACGAGCAAATCAATCTCATAGCCAAATAACGCGCCGATCCCGCCGAACTGGAATTTCTGTTTGACATCCACATCCACGTCCGGCCAATGCGCAAGATAAGGTGACACCACCTTGAGCAGCCACTGATAGCAAGGATGGCATTCCATGCCGATACGCAGCGTACCGCGCTCGCCGGCCGCGTACTGCTTCATCCGCTCTTCTGCCAACACGAATTGCGGTAGCAGGCGATTGGCCAGCACCAGCAAGGATTGGCCGGCTTGCGTCAGACGCAGGCTCTTGCCTTCGCGTATCCAGATATCCGTGCCCATTTGCTGTTCCAGCTTCTTGATGGCATGGCTCAGAGCAGATTGGGTCAGATGCAGCGATTGTGCCGCAGCGGTCAACGAACCGAGCTTGTTGACTTCATGAATGATCGTGAGGTGGCTTCTTTCCAGCATGGCTATCCATGAATAAAAGTAATTGATTTATGAGAAATGACCATTTTACTTCACATACCATACTCCGTAACCTTGCTGGATTATTTTTGAGGAAGGTGCACGATGGTCACGACACACAATCTTGGTTTTCCCCGCATTGGCGCCAAGCGTGAATTGAAATTTGCAGTCGAGTCTTACTGGAAAGGCGAAACCACACGCGATGCGTTGAAAGCCTTCGGCGCAGAACTGCGTCAACGTCACTGGCACGATCAGGCTGCACTGGATCTGGTGCCAGTCGGTGACTTTGCCTTCTATGATCAGATGCTGGACATGTCCTTCACGCTGGGCAACCTGCCGCAGCGCGTACAAGGCTTTCACGGCGACACGCTGGACAACTACTTCCGCGTTGCACGCGGCCGTTCAGCCAAAGGCACGGAAGATCATGCTGCTTGCTGCGGCGGTGTTGCCGCCGGTGAGATGACCAAATGGTTTGACACCAACTATCACTACATCGTCCCTGAATTTACCGCTGCGACCGAATTCAAGCTCGATGCCTCGCGTCTCCTGGAGCAACTGGCGGAAGCCAAGGCTCAAGGCGTCAAGGCCAAGCCTGTCATCGTCGGTCCGGTGACTTACCTCGCGCTGGGCAAGGCCAAGGATGACTCGAACAAGCTGGCTTTGTTGCCGCGTCTGATTCCGGCTTATGCCGACTTGCTGACACAACTGGCGACGCAAGGTGTGGAATGGGTACAAATCGACGAGCCAATTCTGGTCACCGAACTGGCGGCGGACTGGCAGCAGGCATTCACCACCGCGTACGCGGCACTGGGTAACGGCAAAGTGAAATTGCTGCTGGCAACCTACTTTGGTCAGTTGCAGGACAATCTGGCGCTGGTGGCAAAACTGCCGGTCGCCGGGTTGCATCTCGATGCGATCAATGCACGTGATGAAGTCAGTGCCGTCATCGAGAAACTGCCTTCAGATCGAGTTATCTCGCTGGGTGTCATCAATGGTCGCAATATCTGGAAAACCGATCTGAACAGCGTACTGAACTGGCTCGAACCGGTTGCCAGACAACTGGGCGACCGCTTGTGGATTGCGCCGACCTGCTCGCTGCTGCACGTCCCTGTTGACCTGAACAGCGAGCAAAAGCTGGATGGCGACATTCGCTCCTGGCTGGCCTTTGCCATCCAGAAGCTGGCCGAACTCAAGGTCTTGGCACTGGCGCTGAACAATGGTCGTCAGGCAGTGACCGCCGAGCTTGCAGATAACCAGTCCGCGATCGATGCACGCCGCAACTCCCCACGCGTGAACAATCCGACCGTCAAGGCGGCAATCGCGGGCATCACAAAAGCGATGGGCGATCGCAAGAGCGGCTACGCACAACGCGCCCCGAAGCAGGCAGCGCAACTGAAATTGCCGGCTTATCCAACCACGACCATTGGCTCGTTCCCGCAAACGGCGGAAATCCGCCATGCACGTAGCGAATTCAAGGCAGGTCGTCTGAACGAAGCGGATTACGTCAAAGCCATGCAATCGGAAATTGCGCATAGTGTGCGCGAACAGGAAAAGCTCGGCCTCGATGTACTGGTACATGGCGAATGCGAACGCAACGACATGGTCGAATACTTTGGCGAACAGCTCGATGGCTATGCGTTCAGCCAGTTTGGCTGGGTACAGTCCTACGGTTCGCGTTGTGTCAAACCCCCGATTCTGTTCGGCGACATCGCCCGGCCAAACGCGATGACGGTGGCATGGATCCGGTACGCGCAATCACTGACCAGCAAACCGATGAAAGGCATGCTGACTGGGCCTGTGACGATGTTGAACTGGTCGTTCGTACGTGACGATCAGCCACGCTCGGTATCGTGCTATCAGCTCGCACTGGCGATTCGTGAAGAGGTGCTGGATCTTGAAAAAGCCGGTGTCAACGTGATCCAGATCGATGAGGCTGCACTGCGTGAAGGCTTGCCACTGCGCCAGTCGCAATGGAAGCAGTATCTGGACTGGGCCGTCGAATCCTTCCGTATCACGGCGAACGGCGCACAGGACGAAACGCAGATTCATACCCACATGTGCTATTCGGAATTCAACGACATCATCGAGTCGATCGCCGATATGGATGCCGACGTCATCACGATCGAAACCTCGCGTTCTGATATGGAATTGCTCGATGCTTTCGAAAACTTCCAGTATCCGAACGAGATCGGTCCTGGTGTCTACGACATCCACTCGCCGAATATTCCGACAACGGAACACATGGTGAACCTGATGAAAAAGGCAGCAGAACGCGTACCGGCAGAACGCCTGTGGGTCAACCCGGACTGCGGCCTGAAAACGCGCGGCTGGGCAGAAGTAACGCCTGCCTTGACCAACATGGTTGCCGCCGCCAGGGAACTGCGCGCAGCGCACTGAGCCATCGCACTATCATGCTTCAATTAGCCGAAGCGTGGCGCAAAATCCCGAAGAACGGACTTCGGGATTTTTCACGTTCATCTTTCATACCGTGCCTCAGTGCCGAACCCGCCACTGAGGCACGATAGCTTGGTCATTCCTGCAACCGCAGGATGACCGTTGACAGGAAATCGTCATGCAAGTCCCCGTCGCATCCTTGCCCAAGATCAGCTTTGAATTTTTCCCGCCCAAAACACCAGCAGGTGTCGGGAAGCTGCATGCCACCAGCGCCACACTCGCCGCGTGGCAACCCGAGTTTTTCTCCGTCACCTTTGGCGCGGGTGGCTCCACGCAGGCCGGCACACGCGATACGGTGTTCGCCCTGCAAGCGGCGGGTTATGAGGCCGCTCCGCACCTCTCCTGCATCGGCAGCTCGGCAGAACAACTGCGCATCATTCTCGATGCCTACAAGACACAGGGCATCCGGCGCCTCGTCGCCTTGCGTGGCGATCTGCCAAGCGGTTATGGCGGCAAATCGGCCGGACAATTCCGGTACGCGAATGAACTGGTCAGCTTCATTCGTGCCGAGACGGGCGACTGGTTCAATATCGAAGTCGCCGCCTATCCGGAGATGCATCCACAAGCGCCCTCGCCCGATGACGATGTCGCCAATTTTGTGCGCAAGGCCAATGCCGGTGCCAATGCCGCCATCACGCAAGTGTTTTACAACACCGATGCCTACTTCCGCTTTGTTGATGAAGTACGTAAAGCCGGCTCCGATATACCCATCGTTCCCGGCATCCTGCCGATCACCAATTACGCACAACTGATTCGCTTCACGGAAACCTGTGGGGCAGAAGTGCCGCGCTGGATGCAACGCAAGCTGGCGAGCTTTCACGATGACACCGCCTCCCTGTGCGCATTCGGTACGGATGTCGTGACAGAAATATGCGATCGCCTGATTGCAGGCGGCGCACCCGGCCTGCACTTCTATACGATGAATCAGTCCGCACCAACGCTTGCGATCCTGAACGCATTACGACCTGACATCACCCATGGTTCCCTTGTCGCGGTGGCAGCGTAAGACTTGGGCCACCTCGATCAGTCTGAGGCACATGCATGCTTCCCTTTTCCCTCATGAGAAAACGGACGTCACCAGACCGAAGTGCGATAATCCTCAATACTTTTTGACCGGTTACACACCATGGATGACTTTTCGCCTACCTTGATCAAGACAGTCATTGCCTTATGCGCTATTGGATTAGGGCTTGTCGTATCGAAAAAGTCGCAAAGAAACTGGCTGGGATGGATTACCTTCTTCGTTATTTTCTTTAGCGCGATGTCGGCTCTGGAAACGATGGGCTTCATGACATCGTCTGCGGGGCAACGCAACTAAAACCGACTGAGCTGCATTTTTTCTTAATTTTGCTTAAGGACGGAAGAAAAGCGCCTTTATCCCATAAATAAGGTATGTACGTCAGATCACGTCGCGCCCACTATGAATCCCTCTTCGGGAAGGACGTCCATCGTGATCCAGACCTTGTCTGCCTTATTTCTGATTTACCTGTGCTGGATCGCCGGTCGCTGGGCGGTCGCAGAGATACGGCGTCTGCGCTTGATTCGCAAGTATACCGACGACGACATTGCAGACCGCATCATGTTGCGATGCGTTTGGCTGGGCCAGACCGAACAGCAACTCTTCGACTCATTAGGAAAACCGCTGCGTGTCGTGTGCGTGAATGCAGGCAGTGGACATATGATTTACTCCTATGATGAACTGGGGACCGGACGCTACCGCATGAACGTCCGTCTCGTGAACCGCCGTGTAGTCAGCTGTGAACATCATGGTTCGGTTCATTAGAAAAAGCGCTTGCTTCCGGATAGAAGACAAGCGCCGTTTTTAATGCCTATTTTTAGTACTTTTTTCAGACAAGCGGCGGGTCTGTTTCTCTCTCCAGCACTTTATGCTGACGAATCGCCGTCAGAAAGGCAGTCGATGCACTGTCAAGGGATTCACCACCAAGACCGATGATGCCCGGATCGGCATCGCCGTTCGGCAACGTCATCGGGATGGTCGCCTTTTCCAGTAGTGCAGCAGCCGAACCCAGCACAAGAATCGGCTTGCAGTGACGATACTGATCCTTGATAAACTCAATCACCTGTCCATCTTTCAGCAAGGCCGTCGTCGCATCTGCCCCATCTGGAATGGCAACGGCGTCATACAACACCGATGGCCCCGCTTCCACAGAGATCTCGACATGCAGGGGCTTGCCCTTGTCGTCGGCAATCTGACCCAGACTGCCGCCAACCAAACGCGGTACAGCCCCTGCTTCGACCAACGTTGCATACAGTGAGCGAACCATCTCGCCATCGCACCCTTCAGCCACCAGTATCGCGATACGACGCGTTTGAATATCCGGCGCAGGATACGCCATCATCGACAGCGCCGGGGATGCTTCGTAAGTGTGTGGTGGCAAAGGCGAGATATTCGGTGCCGCAGCCGGCAACGCAAATCCCAGCCCTTGTGCGACGCCTTGTGCCAGTTCCTCGTCCACATTGACCAGCAACGACACCACACGCTCGCGAATGGCCTGCGTTTGGACGCGGGTCAGTTCAAAACGGAAGGCCTTGATGATGTGACGTTTTTCCACCGGAGATTGCGACTGCCAGAACAGACGCGCCTGCGAATAATGATCAGCAAATTTTTCGGGCTTGCCTCGTACCTTGTCGCCTGCCACCTGCTCCGGCACACTGGTGAACCCTTGCATGCGTCCCGCCTGGAACGGACAACCGCCGCCCAGCGAGTTGGGCTCGTAGGACACCCGACCGCGCGCAATGGCTTGTCGATGCATACCATCACGCTGGTTGTTATGCACCTGCGCCAGCGGTGCATTGATCGGAATTTCGTGAAAATTGACGCCGCCCAGACGGCTGATCTGCGTATCAAGATACGAGTGAATCCTGCCTTGCAACAGAGGATCGTTGGTGAAATCGATACCTGGCACGATGTGCGCGGTACAAAATGCGACCTGTTCGGTTTCCGCGAAAAAATTATCCGGATTGCGATTCAAGACCAGCTTGCCTACCGGGATGATAGGCACGAGCTCCTCCGGCACGATTTTGGTCGAGTCAAGGACATCAAATTCGAATGCCTCGGCCTGCTCTTCCGAAAAAACCTGCAGACCAAGTTCCCACTCCGGGTAGGCGCCCGCTTCGATGGCTTCCCACAAATCACGACGATGAAAATCAGGATCGGCGCCTGAAATCTTGACAGCCTCATCCCACGCCAGCGCGTGCGTACCTGCTACCGGTGTCCAGTGAAATTTACAGAATACGGATTCACCCTCGGCATTGACCAGCCGGAACGTGTGCACACCAAAGCCTTGCATCATGCGATAGCTGCGTGGAATCGCACGATCCGACATCTGCCATAAAAGCATGTGCGTCGATTCCGGCATCAGCGAGACGAAATCCCAGTACGTATCATGTGCACTGGACGCTTGCGGCATGGCGAAATGCGGCTCCGGCTTTACTGCATGAACCAGATCGGGAAATTTCATTGCATCCTGAATGAAGAACACGGGAATATTGTTGCCAACCAGATCCCAATTGCCTTCGTCGGTATAGAACTTGACGGCAAAACCGCGCACATCGCGCGCGGTATCGGTCGAACCGCGTTCACCGGCAACCGTCGAGAAACGCACAAACACGGGCGTCTGTTTGCCATCTTCCGCAAAGGGGGCGGCGCGCGTCAGTGCCGTGAGTGCCTTATAGCATTCGAAATAGCCATGGGCCGCCGAGCCACGCGCATGCACGACGCGTTCCGGAATACGTTCATGATCAAAATGCGTCAGCTTCTCACGCAGGATAAAGTCTTCCATTGCGGTAGGACCGCGCAGGCTGGCCTTCAATGAATTCTGGTTGTCGGCGATCGCCACACCCTGATTCGTCGTCAAGGCTTGTCCGCTCGAATCGACGCGCGCACGGTCAAGCGACGTAATTGTGGCGTTGGTGCCCAATGGCGGCACGCCTGCTCCGACCTTGTCGGATGGATTGCTTTCCGAGACGGTACTGCCCGTCACGGCCGGATGCGGCAACTTGACCTGATGACCGACTGGCGGATCGTAGGCAGCATCACCGATCTCACCAGGCTTGGCCGGATTGTTAGGCATTTTTTCGGCCACGCTCGCCGTACCCGCAATTTTTTTAAGTAAGTCAGATGGCAGTGCTGCCGGACCATTCGTGCCGGGTGGTGTACCACTGGAGGGACCTGCAACCGTGCTCATTACCGTACCGGCATTTTCTGTTGTGCTTTTTTTGGTGGATGGCATTTTGGCTTTCCTAAAGAATGTGGTCCCCTGCCAATGCAAGGGTGTAGCAAGAATAGGAAAAGGCTGGCTGACTGCCTATCAGTGAAACGATGCTATATGCGTAGGAATAAACGTTAGACGCGTGATGCTTTCAAGCATGTATCGTTCGTTGCTTGCATGAGATGACCATGAATCTTCAGACGGCGTCGACAGATTTGCCGTAATAATCAGGAATGCGCTCAAGCGCGAATTGCGTCGCGGCCTGACGTACCTGGTTTCTATCTCCGGAAAAATGCGTTTTCTCCGAGTAGGTATGTATGCCGCTTTCGTTCTTGAAGATCCATGCCAGGCAGACAGTGCCAACCGGCTCTTGACCATCGCCAGAAGATGGGCCCGCGACGCCGGTTGTCGCGATCGCGAGATTCGCGTTTGAAATGCGCAAGGCGCCGCGCGCCATGGCACACGCCACTTCTTCGCTCGTCAGTCCATACTGATCGATGAGCGCCTCTTCGACGCCCAAGGCGTCGATCTTTGCCTCTTCGGAATAGGTCACATAGGCTGCTTCCAGCCAGGCACCACAGCCGGAGGGTTCTGCCAGCGTCGAAGCGAGCAGGCCGGCGGTACAGGATTCGGCCGTGACAATTCGCAAGTTGTTCTGTTTCAGGTAACGGACGATGTCGTCGAGCGATGGCGCGTTCATGGAAAACCTCAAGGAGAGCTTGGTACTCGCAATCAAAGACCAGGCAACGTGATTGGCAGACGACGTTTGTGCGCCGTAGCGCGGTACTGCCGAATGATCACGTCATAAGCCTGACTACTGACTTGCTTGCCTTCCAGAAAATCATCAATCTCGTGATACGAGATGCCAAAGGCCAACTCGTCGGGCTTCATCGGGACCAGCGATTCCAGATCGGCAGTCGGTACTTTCATTGCCAAGGTTTCTTCGGCACCACAGGACCGCGCAATCGCCCGCACCTGCCGTTTGTTCAGGCCTGCCAAAGGCGTGACATCGCAAGCACCGTCGCCATGCTTGGTGAAAAATCCCATCAAGGCTTCCGCCGCGTGATCCGTTCCGATCACCAAGCCTTCTTCGCGCCCCGCAACGGCATACTGCGCAATCATTCTCTGGCGCGCCTTGATATTGCCGTGAACAAAGTCTTCCTGACCTGCCGTGTCAAAAAATGTCCCGCCATGTTTAAGCGAAAGCAGCATTTCGTCACTGGGTTTCTTGATATTGACTGTCAGAACTTCGTCTGGCTGGATGAACTTGAGCGCGCGCTGCGCATCGGCTTCATCCCGTTGATCTCCATAGGGCAAACGCATCGCGACAAACTTCGCCTGATAACGTTCTTCACGTGCCTGTACGACAGCGCGTTGCGCGATCAGACCTGCTACCAGGGAATCCACGCCACCGCTGATGCCAAGCACGAAGCATTTTCTTTTTGTCTCGATCAGCAGGGCACGCAAAAAATCAGCCCGACGGATAAATTCGCTTGCGGGTTCGATTTCCGGTTTTGCTCCCAACGTTCTTATGATGTTTGTTTGCTCGGTCAAATGGTCCTTGTGAACAATGTCAGTCATCTTTTCAACCTTAAAAACGGGTACGGCTTTGACAATAAAACTTATCGCGCGACTTTGAAATCAAGCAGCTTCATCGCTTGCGACAGATTCTGGAGTGACTGATCGTAGTCGGCCCACGGTGTATTACCCTTATCCAGCCTTGTATGGATGTTTGCAATAGTCCACTGCCCACTGCTCTGCAGCTTTTCAACTTCGTCCCAGGCAACCGGTACCGAGACACTCAAGCCAGGGCGCGCGCGTAAAGACCAGGCTGCCACAGTCGTCGCACCAAATCCATTACGCAGATAATCAATGAATATTTTGCCGACACGATTCCTCGGTCCGCTCTTTGCGACAAAGCGTTGCGGCAGAACGGCAGACATATGCAACACGATGGCCTGCGAAAAGGCTTTGACTGTATCCCAGTCATGATGCTTTCTTAAAGGCACAACCACATGCATGCCTTTTCCGCCACTGGTTTTGACAAAGGACTTCAAGCCTAGCTGAGAGAGAAACGAGCCCATCAGCAATGTGGATTCCTGCATGATCTCCCAGCTGACACCTTCTCCGGGATCCAGGTCAAAGGTCATCCGGTCCGGCTTGGCAATCTGCGTCTTCACCCCGTTCCATGTATGGAACTCAATTACATTCATCTGTGCTGCAGACAGCAGACCCAGCGGCTTGACGATTTCCATCAAGGGCGCATGACCGGGATCCAGCTTTTGATCCAGCAGGCTGATGCCTTCCAATGGACTTTCCATATGTTTTTGGAAGAAGAGCTGTCCCTCAATACCGTCGGGCGCGCGCACCAACGACACTGGTCGCGCCTTCAGATGTGGCAGCATCAGCGAAGCCACCAAGGCGTAGTAGCGAATCAGGGCAATCTTGTCGATGCCGGTGGCGCTATCGACAATACGTTCGGGATGGCTGACCTTGAAGTTCCGGGGCAGGATGCTCTGCACCTGCGGATCCGCAATTGTGTGCGGGGCACGCGGTTCTGCCAATGGCTTCTCCCGCACGATCGCTTTGGCAGTCTTGTCACTGCGCAAGGCATGAAATACCGCATGCCGGATATGACCGCTCTTCGTCCATTCGGCAAAGGAAACTTCCGCCAAGAGAACCGGTTTGACCCAATGTGCCTTCTTCTCGATATCCGCAGTGGATGCAAACGGCGTGTCCTTACTGACAAGGGCATCCAGTTTTTTGCGCAGATCACTCAGTGTCTTGTTATTAAAGCCGGTACCGACATTGCCGGCATAGATCAGATTGCCGCTTTCGTCATGAACGCCCAGTATCAATGAACCGAGCCCCGTACGACTTCCCTTGGGATCGGTGAAGCCGCCAATGACGAATTCCTGCCTGTGCGTGCATTTGAGTTTGATCCAGTCCCGGGATCGACCCGTGCTGTATGGAGCATCCTTGCGTTTGCCGATCACGCCTTCCAGACCAAGCCGGCAAGCTGACATGACGATGTCACGGGCCGGCACCTCAAACGTTTCGCTGTAATGCACCGCATCCGACTTTTTCTTGTTGAGAATGGATTTGAGCAGCGCACGCCGCACAATCAGCGGTACATCCCTCAAGTCATGCCCATCGTAGTAGGGAAGATCGAACAGGTAATAGGCGATCTGTTCGGTACTCTGCTTATCGAAGGCGTTCTGCAACAACTGAAAATTGGGGACCCCATTCTCCGATGCCACCACAATCTCGCCATCAAGCCAGGCGGACGTGATCTTGAGCTTTGCGATCGCCTCTTTTAGTGCCGGCAACTTCTCTGTCCAATCATGACCATTGCGCGTGAACAGGCGAACATCCTCGCCCTCGATACGCGTCAGCAAACGGTAGCCATCAAACTTGATTTCGTACAGCCAGTCACCCTCTGCGGGCGGGCCATCCACGAGGGTCGCCAATTGCGGTGTGAACTTGGCGGGCAACCCAACCTTGCGTGCGCCGGCGGGCAAACCTTTAACCGCCGTACCTTTCTGAGACGGCCGCTTTTTATTCTTAGCGGCGCCGGGTGTCGTGCTGCGTGGCGCATTTTTATTTTCGCTTTTTGCTTCGGCACCCTTTTCCTTATCGACGGCAGCATCCTTCACCGACAGATGCAGCACGCTATCCGGTAACTCATCCACCACACTGAATTCGCTGGACGCGCGTGCAAAGTGATCTTTTTCCTTGATCAGAAGCCAGGGCTCTTTCTTTTCACCTTTTCCCTTCATGCGAATCAGGGCCCATTTTCCCTGCAGCTTGTGTCCATGCAATTCGAACTTGAGATTGCCATCGCGGTACCCCTTCCTTGGGTCACCAATCGGATACCATGTGCCTCTGTCCCAGACAATGACTTTGCCCGCACCATACTGCTTCTCAGGAATCTGTCCTTCAAATGTGTTGTACGAGATTGGATGATCTTCGACATGTACCGCCATGCGCTTGTCTTTCGGATCGAAACTGGGCCCCTTGGGAACTGCCCAGCTTTTCATCGCATCACCTAATTCGAGGCGAAAGTCATAATGCAGGCGCGTGGCCCAATGTTTTTGAATGACAAACGAGCGTGCCGCGGTATTTTCGCTGCCGCCTTCCGCAGGTTCGGTCGTGACCGAGAAATCACGTTTTGCTCTATACGCAGCAAGAGAGTCGGATTTCGCCATGGCATCACGCAGTTTTACGTTTGGCGGCTACTTTCGAAGACGTGGTCTTCGCCGCGCTTTTTCTGGCAGTGGATTTCCTTGCGACCTTCTTACCTGCCGCAGGCGCCGATTTGTTAGCCGGCGCCGATTTATTCGGCTTGCCGCCTTTCAAACTGCGTTGCAACATGTCGGTCAAATCGTAGATCTTGGCAGATTCTCCGGCCTCTACGGTTTCAACTGGGGTGACGGTTTCGGTTTCACCCGCTTTCACTTTTTCCTCGACCAGATGCAGTATCTGCTCCTTGAACGAATCGGTGAAGTCTTCCGGGTTCCAGTCTCCACTCATGTCTTCAACAAGCTGCTCGCCCATCTTGATTTCCTTCTCCGTCAGGCCTGCTGCTTTTGCGCCTTCCTTGGGCAAATCAAGCTGATCCCACGTTCGGATCTCATCGCCCCAGCGTAGCAGATTCAACACCAGCGCGGGCCCTGCGGGCACGAGTACGGCTAGATGCTGTTTGGTCTGGATGACGACCTTAGCCAAGCCAACCTTGCCGGTCTTGAGCAGGATTTCTCGCAGCAGCGCATAAACCTTAGCGCCCTTGTTGATGGGAGAAATGTAATAAGGACGTTCGAAATAAACGAAAGGAATGGCATTTGCCGAAACGAAAGCTTCGATCTCGATGGTCTGGGTCGTCTTTGGATAAGCCGCGTCAATCTCTTCCGGACTCAGAATCACATAATGACCATCCTCGACTTCAATACCCTTGACGATATTTTCCTTGCTGACTTCCTTGCCGGTTTTCTTATTGATGCGCTTGTAACCGACCGGATCCATGGTGCGCTTGTCCAGCCAGTCAAAGTTCAGCCCATTCTCTTGCGTTGCCGAATGCAAGGCGATCGGAATATGCACGAGTCCGAAAGAGATCGCACCTTTCCACAAAATACGCTTACTGGTAGAAGCCATGATCGAGAGGATGAATTGATCGGCTCTCTATCATCCGCTATCACTACAGGCACGTATGTAGGAAAACACCGGGATGTATCGTCAGCAGGTTCGTCCTTCATACTGCAAAACAAACTCTTACACCGAGCTGCGCGCTTCTCCTATCCTCTCTACATGCAGGGAAACATAGAATGAATTTTTATCTTGTTGAAGGAGTTCATCATGTCCGTTAACAAACTGAACGTACCGCCTGACTACAGCGAAGACTCTGATATCAACGGTAAACCCCAACTTCAGGAAGTCGAGAAAAAAGGAAATAACCTGCGCGCTGAAACACATGCTAAGGACTTTGGCCCAGACCCCGTCTCCAAAGAATTTTCCAATGACGACTCGGCGAATGCGGCTGCCAATCGCTTGCGTAATAATGCCAACGATCCGACCGAACGTGATCCCACACGATCGACCAATAAACCACTCAGCGGAAAAATCAAACCGTAAGGTGCAAGACCCCATCATGCCGATAGTGAGGCGAAGGAGAAAGCATGTCCGAACATAAAATCGAGAAAACCAATTCTGACCGCATGGTTGAAAAAAATAGAGCTGATGTTCCACAACCTGTACGCGCCGGCACTGGCCCGGAAAGCATGACCTATCAGCAGCGCACCGGTGTGTATGTCGAAAACGATCCGGCAAACAAACCGGCAGGTACCCCGGACGTTCCAAGAAAAGTCCCGGACCAGCCCGCTTATGAAAAAAACACTGCACTTGCCAGTGATAAACCGGTAGCAGAGAAGTAGGCAGCAGAAATAAAAAAAGCGAGCATTGCTCGCTTTTTTTAAGTATCAGCCTTAAGCCAATGCACCCATCAACTCTTCTTTGCGCTCCATCATCTGTACAGCCAGTTCATCCAGATCCAGCTTGGATTTTCTTACCTTCTTGAACATCTCGCCTTCTTCTTCCTCGACGTGATGATTGATGTATTCGCTCAGCACCTTCACTTTCGCATCATACATTTCGTCATCGCCTGACATGCCGCTGATCTGCTCAATGAGATCCTTGGCGGTGGCATGCTCCACCTCTGCTTCATTCAACATATCATCGTCGTTGATGGCCTCACGCGCGGCAGGATAGAAAATCTCTTCTTCAATCTGTGCATGAATCGTCAATTCCTCACAGATTTTCTGAGCAACTTCCACTTTGCCTTCCGTGTCATCTTTCTTTGCCAGCTTTTCAAATTCCTTGAAAAGCTTTTTCACTTTTTCGTGATCTTCGATCAACATATCGACAGCGTCGGGGGTGGACTTGCGCGATTTGGCAGTCGATTTTGTAGCTGGCTTGGTTGTCATGGCTGGCTCCTTTGTTTAACGAATAATGAGTCGTGAATCGTGATGAGTGAGTAGTGACATCCATTACGAAATGTAATTTTCACTAAGAGCCAGTCTAGTCACTCCATCGTAAGTACGACATCGGAAAAATCTCAAATTTTTGTCAGAAGATGAGATGTCATTACGTTCAAATTGCATCAACATGCTGAACAGAAACGACGCTGACACCCATCCCGTCATCACTTGCTCTTGATGTCTTCTACCATGCGCAAATGGGACTGCACGACCGGCTCCATTTTCTTGGCCAGCATCTTCAGATCAGCGTCATTGGCATCTTTTTCAATCTCTTTCAGTAATTGAAGCGTTGCCTGATGATCAGCGTGACCTGCTTGCGCAAGGTATTTCTGATCAAATGCGGGGCCCGATAACTTTTTCAGTTCAGACAGTGCTGCCTGGTGCTTTTTATCGGCTTCCTTCGGCAGTTTGACTTCCTTATCCTTCGCCAGCGCGTGTATCTCTTTCAGTCCTTTGGAATGATCGTCGATCATACGTTGTGCAAACGATTTCACCGCATCTGAATCGGATTTCTCCAGCGCAAGTTTTGCTGCATCGACTTCGGCCTGATTGCCTTGCGCCAGTTTGGTCAACATCTGGCGATCGGAAGCATCGAGTGCGACTTTCTTGGCCATGCGTGTATTTGGCGAACCCTCTTCCGACGTTACAGTACGATCCGCCAAAGCCGGCAAGGTCGTGGCACCCGTCATCAACAGAGCGGCTATTACTAAGTTTTTATTCAGTGTGCTATTTGACATGGTTATCTCCAAATTATGATTTTCGGTTATGAAACGTGAACGGTTGAAGATAGACCTCTTCGTGGAGCGCAACTGTCAGAGGTACGCCTTTTCTCTTGTGGGATTGTGATTCGTTTGAATAGATATCCTTGGCAGGTCGGCCCTATTTATTCCGGTTCAGTCCTTCAACTCTTTCTACAGGCACTGCAGCTCTTCATCCAATGCCTTGTCAGCGCAACGTGCCAAGTCGCGCATTGAAGGAAAACCAGTGTTCGCTTTAGGTCCACATGTGCATGCCCAATGACCCCGCATAAGTGCTCTCGCGCACGAATCAGTTGAAATAACCGAAACTTCCATTGCTCCTGCTCGTCAACACTGCTGTGTCATGCCATCAGCATCATCAAGGAGAGCAGAATGTCCCAGATCGATATCCCGGAAAAAGCCCATTTCACCGACGACCTAGAACCCGCTGGAGGCTGGGGATCATTAAAGGAAGTGAGCACGACATTGATGGAACAGGATGCCGTGATCCATGGCATGCAAGCGCTTCCTCGACAAAACAAGCTGCATGGATTTGCCTGTGTAAGCTGCTCCTGGGCCAAACCGGCCGATCCGCATGCATTTGAATTCTGTGAAAACGGTGCGAAGGCAACAGCGTGGGAGCTCACCAGCAACAAGGCCGCGCCCGACTTTTTCTTGCAACATACCGTGAGCGAACTCGAAAGCTGGACTGACTATGAGCTGGAATCGACAGGCAGGCTGACAAAACCCATGCGCTACGATGCAGCCAGTGATAAATACCTTGCCGTGTCATGGGATGAGGTTTTTGCGGATATTGGCGCAGAACTGCGTACCATGGAACCGGAGAAGGTGGTGTTTTACGCATCCGGGCGGGCCTCCCTCGAGACCTC
Source organism: Oxalicibacterium faecigallinarum (assembly GCF_014635705.1). Lineage (GTDB taxonomy): Bacteria > Pseudomonadota > Gammaproteobacteria > Burkholderiales > Burkholderiaceae_D > Oxalicibacterium > Oxalicibacterium faecigallinarum. The sequence continues at coordinate 1,466,276 of NZ_BMDI01000001.1, forward strand.
CTACATGTATCAGCTACTGGCACGCATGTATGGCAACAACAACCTGCCCGACAGCTCGAACATGTGCCATGAGACCACCTCCGTTGCGTTGCCACGTTCCATCGGCGTACCGGTTGGCACAATCGGTCTTGATGATTTCCAGAAAACAGATTGCATGCTGTTCTTTGGTCACAACACGGGTACCAATGCGCCCCGCATGCTGCATCAGTTGCAGGAAGCTCGGCAACGTGATGTGCCCATCATCACTGTCAATCCCATTCGTGAGCGCGGCATGGTGGCTTTCGTCAATCCGCAATCCCCGGTCCAGATGCTGACGCCGGACCAGACATGCATCTCGACCCAGTATTTGCAGATCATCCTCGGCGGCGATACGGCGGCAGCCATGGGGATTGCCAAGTGGCTGATCGAGGCAGACGATGCAGCGCGTGCGTCCAATCAGACACGTGTCATCGATGCCGATTTCATTGCGGAGCACACACATGGTTTTGAGGCATTTGCAGACAAAGTGCGCGCTACGGGTTGGGAGGACATTGAACGTTTTTCCGGTATTGCCCGATCCGAATTGGCGCAGGCAGCACAAACCTATGCCCGTGCCGAGCGGGCCATCATTTTTTACGGAATGGGCGTCACCCAGCAGCGCGAAGGCGTGCAGCATATCGACATGCTGACCAACCTGCTGCTCTTGCGCGGCAACATCGGCAAACCCGGTGCGGGCATCTGTCCTATTCGCGGCCATTCGAATGTGCAGGGACAGCGCACGGTAGGTATTACCGAAAAGCCGGAGCTGGCACCGATCGAGAAGTTACGCGAACAATACGGCTTCGAACCGCCAACCAAAAAAGGGATGAATACCGTCGAGACCTGCGAAGCCATGCTGAACGGGGAAGTGGCGGCATTTATCGGACTGGGCGGCAACTTTCTGCGTGCCGCGCCCGACCATAGTCTGACGGAACCGGCATGGCGTGATATTCCCCTGACCGTGCAAATCCTGACCAAGCTCAATCGCAGTGCCGTGGTGCATGGCCGCAAGGCCTATCTCCTTCCCTGCCTTGGCCGTATCGAAACGGATCAGCAGGAAAGCGGTGAACAGGCGGTGACGGTAGAAGACAGCACGGGTCGCATCCATGGCTCAAAAGGTTTGATTGATCCTGCCGCCAACACGTTGCTGTCAGAACCCGCCATCATCGCAGGCCTTGCCAGACACACGCTCGAACCCAATCCTCGTGTGAACTGGGATGCATGGGTGGCGGACTACGCCAGTATCCGCGACGCCATTGCAGAGACGTTTCCGGAAACCTTTCATGATTTCAATAACAGGATGTGGACGCCTGGCGGCTTTGCGCGTCCGTTACCTGCCCGTGAGCGCATCTGGAAAACGGAAAATGGCAAAGCCAACTTCATCCCCCCTGCAACCCTGAATCCGCATGCGGAGTTACCTGATCGTTCCGGCGAAACCCTGCGGCTGATGACGACACGCGGAGATAACCAGTTCAACACGACGGTCTATGCGCTGGACGATCGCTTTCGCGGCGTATTTGGAACGCGGCGCGTACTCCTGATGAACAAGGAAGACATGAAGAAACGCGATCTTCACGCCGGTGACTTTGTAACTGCCGAAACGGAATCAGACAATGACGTTACACGTCGTGTGGAACGGTTACGGGTGCAGCCTTTCGATATTCCGCAAGGATGCGTGGTGGGCTATTTTCCCGAGCTCAATCCGCTGGTACCACTCTGGCACCATGCAAAGGGCAGCAAGGTACCGGCATACAAGGCCATTCCTATTCGTTTGATTCTTGAATATCGTGGGGCGGAATCAACATAGATGCGCAACGTGCATGGCAAGGAAAGTATCGGCGATAGAAGATGCAGGGTCATCGCGATATGCGAGGCAGGATTCGTCCTACTCACGTTCTCCCGTTATCTGATTGGTCAACTTGCCACACACCATTACTGTATTCGGTGACGACTAATGAAGATATCCCTACAAGGAGGCCCTATGAAGATTGCTTTTACCACGCTTGCTGCCACTGCATTGTTGTGCATCCAGCCCCTCGCATTCGCTGCCGATGACTATGATCGCCCAGACAATACATGCGGTCGCATCCATGCTGATAAATCAGGCAATGAGAAAGATGCGGCAATCGCACACTGCATTCAGGAACGTTACAAGGGCAACCGCGCAACGGGTAGCCAGGAAGTGCAGGAAGCAAAGCGCAAGCAATGCAACGCCGGGTCTGCGTCAAGCGACAAGGAAAAGAAAGACTATATGAATGATTGCAGCACGGTGGAGAAGTCCTCGGCCAAACCGAAGACCTCCGATAACAGCGATCCGAGCCGGGAACGCAAAAAACTGGGAAAAGGCGGTTTGGATAACTCTGGCGAGACGCATAGCGGCTCATCCACCAAGCCTGCTAGCCCGACCAATACCTCCGGTGGCGTCAACACGGGTAACAGCGAATCGCCACGCAAGTAACAACAAGGCACGGTGGCCGCAGGTCACCCTGCCCATCTTCACAGCAAGCTATGGCAAGGGGTAGGCAATCGGCGTTGATTATTTATCACGCAGCCAAAGGCATGACGACTGCCTTCGCCCTTCCTCCCGATTTTTCCCTCTTATGCGGCATTTTTCCGATTGTCTTCAACATGTGAATCACCAGCATTTCTTCGCGGGTCAATGCATGTTCTTTCGCAATACTCCTGGTTCGTTGCATCGGAATGGGCGCTTTCGCCATTGCATGTAAAGCGCCGTTTGTATAACAGGCAATGACCTGCGGGTGCACATAGCATTTGCGGCAGATCGCGGGAGTATTTCCCAGCTTTTGTGCGACATCGCTGATCGCCTGCACAATCATGCGCTTGCCATGCGCGTCGGATTGACAGGGCTCACAGGCGATAAGTGCAGTCGCAGCGAGTACCGTACCCGACCAGGTTCGAAAATCTTTTGCGGTGTAATCTTCTCCGCTCAGTTCGCGCAGATAGTCGTTCACGTCCGCAGAGCCGATTGCACGAAGCTCGCCCTCTTCATCCTGATATTGAAACAAGTCCTGTCCCGGCAGTTCGCGCATGCGCTTGACGAGATTAGCTAGTCGGCGATCTTGCAGACGAATGGAATGCTGAACGCCACTTTTTCCGCGAAAGGAAAAACGGATCTCACTGCCATCCAGCCGTACATGCTTCTTGCGCAGCGTCGACATGCCAAAGGATTCATTGTCTCGTGCATATTCACGATTACCGACGCGTATCAGCGTGGCATGGAGCAGAAAGACGACGGCAGCCAGGACTTTTTCACGCGGCAGGCCCGGCAGTGCCAACGCCCGATCAAGATCAGAGCGCAGCTTTGGCAAGGCCAGACCGAATTCCAGCATGCGTTCATATTTGGCGTTATCTCTGACGATGCGCCATTGCGGATGGTAACGATATTGCTTGCGTCCTCGCGCATCGCGTCCGGTGGCCTGCAGATGACCGTTTTCCCAGCGACAGATCCACACATCCTGCCATGCAGGTGGAATCACCAGCGAGCGTATGCGTGCAAGCTGCGTTTCATCCTTGAGTGGCTTGCCATCGATGTCGACATAACGAAACGCCTTACCCGACTGCAAACGCCGATATCCCGACGAGCCGTCTTTTACATAGCGTAATCCCGCCTGTCTGGCATCAAATCGTGAGAGAGCAGCCGAATCAATCGGATCGGAAAGAATGACCTTTGTGACCATGCATTCCTCCAGGTTAATGAGATGATCTCATCGTACAAAAGACAGCCGCCTCAACGACAGTCGGTGTCACTCTCGACTATGGGTCGGATAAATCTCACATGATAGTTACGTTGGCATCAGCGGCTTCGGAGCATCGACGATTTTCTTTTTTTCCTGCACGCTCCAAATAATCAGTCTATCTGCCTGCCCTTGGCATCGATCATCAACGCGTGAATCCTTGCATGATCACGATCATCGCCCTCAACAATCAGGAGAACCTTATCGTTATGAACCATCTTCTGCTTTCCCAGCCCCTTGTTGATGTTGGGATCAAACGGCGCACCACTGCTGATTCGGTCTGCGTTATGTTCGGACTCGTCTTTATACTCCAGTAAAAAATTGCCTTCGGTGCCTCCGGTTTCATCCGCTAATGAGAGGACCTGCACCGTATTGGTTTTCTGCGGTCGCAGCATGTCAGCTACCGTCTCGGCTTGCCTCAGGTCATCAAAAACATACTTGAGAGTCACCATCATCGATTCACCTGCGAAAAGTGGGAACACATCGATCTACACCTCATGCGCTCCATGCGCACTGACCAGCTCGATTTCAGAACCGGCTTATCGCCTTGTGCAGAAACAGATAATAAAAAGGCGACTGAAAGCCGCCTTTTCCTTTTTTATTCGCGATCACGTTACGATTTCACTGGTCGTTTATGCTGGCCCAGCATGCCAAGCGCAGCAACCGCCGCAATTGCGCCAATTGTTTTGACGACGGTGCTACCGGACATGCCAACAAAGGTATTGACGGCGAGCTTTCCGGCTTGCGGTGCAACCAGTTCCATTCTTCTTTTTGTCATCTCGGCGCCAAGCTCGCACAGCTGCTGCTTGCTGAGTCTCTGTTCCGCCATGGGAAGAAGCACTGCTTCCTCATCCGCCACGTGATGAATGACTTCCTGCATCAGTTTGTGGACAAGCTCCGCATGCAATGGAAGCGACGCATCCGTGCTGCGTATTTGTGCGATCAGTGCACGCATGGCCTGATGCTCGGGTTCACTTTTCTGCAAAACCGGCTCGCTTGCCGCGAATGCTTGCAAGGCCGGATAGAAAATTTCTTCTTCCAGGGTCGCGTGAATTTCCAGTGCGGCACAGATTGTTTCAGCGAGAGAACGTTTCGTCACTGACATCTTGTCGGCGGTGTATTGATGGTAGGTGATCAGCGTATGAGAATGATCAAACCGGATCATGTCCGTGATCGTGGGTGAGGCACGTTTCAATAGGGATGGCATATCGGCTCTCCTTGTGTATTCAGTCACCATAGCTCTGGGCTGCTCAACGCACTATCAGACAACAGAGGGATTGAATGTAAGAATCCACACGCCGATCCGATGTGGCTGGGCAATTGTTCGCGCGTCAGCATGCCGGATGCGGAAAGGTCACTGCCCACCAATCGCCGAGTGATGAAACGCACATACACATGTTCCTCACCCACTTAATGTCATGTTCAACGTCAAACAGTCGAGGTGTGCCGTGCTTGATATGAGCTTGTCGTGGATGGAATTAATGGCGCGAGGAGCCATTGTCTATTTTGTCTTGCTTGTGATGATCCGAATTTCGGGGAAGCGCACGGTCGGACAGTTCACACCGTTTGACTTGCTCGTCATCATGCTTTTGAGTGAAGCCGTGTCGAATAGCATGAGCGGCGGGGATGAATCACTGCTAGGCGGCCTCATCCTTGCTGCCACACTGATCGTATTGAATTTTACGATTGGCCTGGTGACGTCACGCTCTCACAAAATTGCCGATCTTGTCGATGGCACGGCCGAGCTTGTTGGGCGAGATGGCGTCATCTTCAAGGACAGACTGGCGCGGGCAAGAGTGGGGATGGCCGATCTTGAACAAGCCTTACGAGAAGCCGATTGCGATTTGAGCGAAATGAAATGCGCTTTTCTAGAGGCAGATGGGTCGATAAGCATTCTGAAAAAATAACCGCATTCTCCCTCGATGGAAGTGAATGCAGATCTGCCAAAACCCACAGGACATATGTGGATAGAGACGCGTGCCTGCATCCAGACGCAAGAAGCAAAGCGTCTGAAAATCAAGCCTTTGAGTTGAGAACATCCTCAAGAACCGCGACCAGGTCATCCGGCGAAAAGGGTTTTACCAGAACAGGATCATTCAACTTGGGTATGTCATCCACTTTTCCCGTCATGTAAACAAAGGGCGTATCCCGGAAGTTGTCCTCCTCCGCAAGGAGGCTGCGCAGCTTCATCCCATCGCCGGCAGGCATATGTAAATCGGAGATCACCGCATCAAAATGATGGGTACGGAGTAAATGCAGCGCAGCGTCGAGGGAATTGGCGGAATCTGACGCATAGCCGAGCATTTCCAATAGCTCGGCAGTGACCTCCGAAACGTCGACATGATCATCGACGATGAGAATCCTTTGTTTCATCACTTGCCTTCCAGTCGCAGATAAGAGCACTTCCAATGAAGGGGACAGCGAGGCACTTATGTTGAAATATTGATAATAAGCGATTACATGCTACTGAGCAAACTGTTAAATATTCTAAATGACACTTGAAACAATGAACGGGTTTTCACTCTTCCATCTACCCCGCCAGTACTGCTTGCCATAAAACCAAAGCGCTCATTTAAAAATATCTTGCATGCGCCCATGTTTACGGTAGAGTAAGCTACATTATCGTAGAAAACTCTACCAATATGAATTGGATATTACTGGTTCTCACCCTCCCTACGGAGAATGCAACTGCCCGCATGCGGGCATGGCGGACATTGAAGAACTCTGGTGCAGCTGTACTAAGGGATGGGGTCTATCTCATGCCAGAGATAGGCAATGGCAAGACTCTCTTGTCCGAAATTGCTGAAGACATCGACAAGAACGGCGGCACCACCTATCTGCTCATCACGCATGCCGACCGTGAGGTCTTTGCCGGCATGTTCGATCGCACCACCGAGTTTGCCGAACTGACGGAAGCGATCACGCACGCTCGGTCGAACCTGACGGAAGAAACGGCTGCAGATACGCTGAAGCAATCTCGAAAGTTACGTAAATCCTTCGAACAACTGTGCACGATCGATTTTTTTGCGGGAGAGGCACAGCGGCAAACAGGCGCTGCGCTCCTCGAACTGGAAAACGCAGTCATCCGAACGCTCTCTCCAGACGAGCCACATGCCGTGTCGGGCGACATCGCACGCTTGAAGATCGACGATTATCAAAAACGCGTATGGGCGACCCGCGCCCGTCCGTGGATGGATCGGCTGGCTTCTGCCTGGCTAATCCGTCGCTATATTGATCCAAAAGCCAAAATCCTTTGGCTGAAATCCCCTTCAGATTGTCCGCCGGATGCGCTCGGATTCGATTTTGATGGGGCGCTCTTCTCCCACGTCGGCGCCAAAGTGACATTCGAAACGATGCTTGCCAGCTTCGGGCTGGAGTCCCCCGCACTGAATCGCCTGGGAAGCATAGTGCATTTCATCGATGCCGGCGGCATCCAACCACCAGAAGCAGCCGGCATCGAGCGCGTTCTCTCAGGCATTCGCTCTACCGTCCACGACGACGACCAGCTCCTGATGATCGCGTCCGGCATCTTCGACGCACTCATCACGACTTTTGAACAGGAGATTTCAGGATGAACGGCAACCACCACGTTATCGATTCGACTGCCCTCGATAGCGCATCCGAACCGCCATTGCAGGTAACCTTCATCCAAGCCTTGAAACTGTGGTTCAAGCTTGGCTTCCTTGGCTTTGGCGGACCTGCTGCCCAGATAGCGCTAATGCATCGTGAGCTCGTCGAGCAGCGGCGTTGGATCAGCGAAAGACGGTTCTTGCATGCACTGAACTACTGCATGCTTTTGCCCGGACCAGAAGCCCAGCAATTAGCCACCTATATGGGCTGGCTCATGCATAAAACAAAGGGAGGCGTGGCCGCCGGTGTGCTCTTCGTCCTGCCGGGGCTCCTGTTTCTGATTGTGCTTTCATGGCTGTATATCGCTTACGGACATGTGCCACTGATTGCCGGTCTCTTCTACGGTATCAAACCGGCGATCACTGCAGTGGTTGTCCATGCAGTACATCGGATTGGCTCACGCGCATTGAAGAACAGCTGGATGTGGGCGATCGCGGCCGCTTCGTTCGTTGCGATCTTTGCGATGAACGTTCCGTTTCCGCTCATCGTGTTGACAGCGGCGGTGATTGGATACCTGGGTGGTCGTTACGTCCCCGAGAAATTCACCGTCGGTGGCGGTCATGGTTCTGCAAAGAAGTCGTACGGTCCGGCGCTCATTGATGACAATACGCCACCACCTGAACACGCCAGATTTCGCTGGTTTGGTCTGCTAAAGATAGCCGCCACCGGGCTGATTCTGTGGGCCCTGCCAATGGCATTTCTGACTCTGCAGTTTGGATGGTCCCACACGCTTACCCAGATGGGATGGTTTTTCACCAAGGCGGCGCTGCTTACTTTTGGTGGAGCGTACGCCGTTCTTCCCTATATTTATCAGGGGGCAATTGGTCATTACCAGTGGTTGACCCCGACGCAGATGATTGACGGATTGGCTTTGGGAGAAGCCAATCCTGGGCCGCTCATCATGGTTGTCGCCTTTGTCGGCTTTGTCGGCGCCTACGTACAGTCCGTATTCGGAACCGATCTTCAGGTCGTTGCAGGCGTTACCGCGGCTGTCCTCGTGACTTGGTTCACTTTCCTGCCCTCGTTCATTTTCATCCTCGCTGGCGGACCGCTAGTGGAGTCAACCCATGGCAACCTGAAATTCACGGCACCGTTAACAGGCATTACCGCTGCGGTGGTCGGCGTCATCTTGAATCTTGCGGTGTTCTTTTCCTACCATGTTCTGTGGCCGCAAGGATTCGCAGGCGCCTTTGACTGGATTGCAGCCATCATGTCGGTGATCGCAGCGGTTGCCTTGGTGCGCTACAAACGCAATGTGATTCAGGTGATTGGCGTAAGTGCTCTGTTCGGACTTTTATTGAAGACCCTCCTCCCGTGATCGCAATGCCGGCACCAACAAGTTTGGTGCCGTTGACGCGATCCGCCTTTGCTCGACGATTTCACGAGGCTTAGAACTTGTATTGCACAGATGCTGCGAGGTTAGCCCGCCATACGCGATCGATTTTGTAGGGATTGATAGCGGTCACACCTAGATTGTCTTGACGGGTGTTCCCTGTTCGAAAACCATCTTTTGGCTTCCCTTGGGAAACAAAAGCGTTTTTACTATTTTGATGTTGACCCGACCGCAGAAGAATTACCGCCGACTGGTAATTATCTGTCTGTGGTCAGTTTGGACCGGGAATGTTTGCATCTTTACAAAACGCGAAATGCAGAGTGATCGCTCTTGAATTAACCATCAACCATCCCTATACTTAGCACTCGCCGGGGCAGAGTGCTAACAACTTCCCCGCATTTACTAATTTCCCCGTGCGGCAAGCAGGTACAGCAAAGCCTGGCTTGCAAAAACATGCCGCAAACAATAACTAACCCATTGAAATTTAAGGAGTTTGTATGAACCTTCGTCCTTTGCACGATCGCGTGATCGTCAAGCGTCTGGATCAGGAAACCAAAACGGCATCCGGTCTGATCATCCCTGAAGCAGCTGCTGAAAAGCCTGATCAAGGTGAGGTTCTGGCAGTCGGCAACGGCAAGATCCTGGATGACGGCAAAGTACGTCCGCTCGACGTCAAAGTCGGCGACCGCGTTTTGTTCGGCAAATATGCTGGTCAAACCGTCAAGGTCGAAGGCGAGGAAGTCCTCGTCATGCGCGAAGAAGACATCATGGCAATCGTACAAAAATAAATGCCGCTTCTCTGATCGGACAGCATCCATGCTGCGATCAGAAACCGGTGTTTTCCATTCCACGAATAATCAGGAGTAAACAAGATGGCAGCTAAAGAAGTTATTTTCGGCGACGCAGCGCGCGCCAAGATGGTCGAAGGTGTAAACATTCTGGCGAACGCAGTCAAGGTCACGCTGGGCCCTAAAGGTCGTAACGTTGTTCTGGAGCGCTCGTTCGGCGCGCCAACCGTCACCAAGGACGGTGTGTCGGTTGCAAAAGAAATCGAACTGAAAGACAAGCTGCAAAACATGGGCGCCCAGCTCGTGAAAGAAGTGGCTTCGCGCACCAACGACAACGCAGGTGACGGCACCACCACCGCAACCGTGCTGGCACAAGCCATCGTTCGCGAAGGCATGAAATACGTTGCCGCCGGCATGAACCCGATGGATCTGAAGCGCGGTATCGACAAGGCTGTTGCAGCTACCGTCGAACAACTGGCAACGATCGCCAAGCCATGCACGACCTCGAAGGAAATCGCACAGGTCGGTTCGATCTCGGCAAACAGCGACTCGTCGATCGGCGAACGCATTGCAGAAGCCATGGAAAAAGTCGGTAAAGAAGGCGTCATCACCGTTGAAGACGGCAAATCGCTGAACGACGAGCTGGACGTTGTCGAAGGTATGCAATTCGACCGTGGCTACCTGTCGCCCTACTTCATCAACAACCCGGACAAGCAAGTCGCACTGCTGGAAAACCCATTCATCCTGCTGTTCGACAAAAAAATCTCGAACATCCGTGACCTGCTGCCGGTACTGGAACAAGTTGCCAAAGCCGGTCGTCCACTGCTGATCATCGCGGAAGACATCGACGGCGAAGCACTGGCAACGCTGGTTGTGAACAACATCCGTGGCATCCTGAAAACCTGCGCAGTGAAGGCACCAGGCTTTGGCGATCGTCGTAAAGCCATGCTGGAAGACATCGCGATCCTGACCGGCGGTCAAGTGGTTGCGGAAGAAGTCGGTCTGTCGCTCGACAAAATCACGCTGGAAGAACTGGGCCAGGCAAAACGCGTTGAAATCGGCAAGGAAAACACCATCGTCATCGACGGTGCTGGCCAAGCTGTTGCGATCGAAGCACGCGTCAAGCAAATCCGTGCACAGATCGAAGAAGCGACCTCGGACTACGACCGTGAGAAACTGCAAGAACGCGTTGCCAAGCTGGCAGGCGGTGTTGCCGTGATCAAGGTTGGCGCTGCCACCGAAGTCGAAATGAAAGAGAAAAAAGCACGCGTTGAAGATGCGCTGCACGCCACCCGCGCTGCGGTGGAAGAAGGCATCGTTCCTGGCGGTGGCGTTGCCCTGCTGCGCGCACGTGCAAACCTGGACATCAAAGGCGACAACTCGGATCAGGAAGCTGGTATCCGTATCGTTCTGCGTGCAATGGAAGAACCACTGCGCATGATCGTTCAGAACGCTGGCGACGAAGCATCGGTCGTTGTGGCTAAAGTACAGGAAGGCAAAGGTAACTTTGGTTACAACGCGGCCAACGGCACTTACGGCGACATGGTCGAAATGGGCGTGCTGGATCCAGCTAAAGTCACCCGTTCGGCTCTGCAAAACGCAGCATCGATCGCTGGTCTGCTGCTGACCACGGATTGCATGGTTGCTGAGATCGTTGAAGACAAACCGGCAATGCCTGACATGGGCGGTATGGGTGGCATGGGCGGTATGGGCGGCATGATGTAATAGCCGACCAGTCCGGCTTTGTTCTCAAGGCCGGATTGCTCTTGCAGTACCAAAGAAAAACCCCGCAAGGTTCTGCCTTGCGGGGTTTTTCTTTGTACGATGCTCTTAAAGAGATCAATCAGCCTTGCGTATCCTCAGCGACGACGATCCTGCCAGCTATCGCCCTCTTCTTCGTCCTCGTCATCCTCTGCCTTCACATCGCTCAACGAGACTGGTGGCACATAACTCGCCAGCAAGGCCAGACGGCTTTCCGGCGTCTCCAGACTGACGCGTCCCAATGCGCCTGAACGGTAATCCTGCAGAAAAGTATGCGCGGCTTTTTCCAGATCCAGATCGCCACCCTTGATGCGGAACGCACGTCGTTGCGCAATTCCTTCGATGACCGCCACACCATCAATACCATCCGTCTTGAAACCGTAACGTGCCGTCAACAAGGTCGGGTAACGCTGCAACAGTACGTCTGCCAGAAAAGTCGCAACTTCCTCTTCAATCAGCGCATTACTGCCAATCGCGTGACTGGCAGCCAGCATCAAACCATCGGTCGGATGCTCGATCTTCGGCCACATCATGCCCGGCGTATCGGTCAGAACAATGTTGTTGCCGAGGTAAAGACGTTGCTGTGTTTTGGTTACCGCAGGTTCATCACCCACCTTGGCAACACGCTTCTTGAGCAGGGCATTCATCAGCGTCGATTTGCCGACGTTGGGAATACCCATGATCATGATGCGCAAAGGCTTGAGCGCCGTACCACGATGCGGCGCAACCTTGATGCTCAAACCCGGCACCTTGGCCACATCGCCCGGCTTCTTGCAACTGAGCGCAACCGCAGTCACATCCTTTTGCGCGTTGTAATGGTCCAGCCATTGCTGCGTTGCCTTGGGATCGGCCAGATCGGCCTTGTTCAATATCTTCAGGCAAGGGCGCTGACGAAACTTGCGCAAGTCTTCGATCATCGGATTGCGGCTGGCTTGCGGAATACGCGCATCCAGCACTTCGATGATCATGTCGGTCTTCTCCATGGTTTCTGCCGCCTTCTTGCGGGCGGCATTCATGTGACCGGGGAACCATTGGATAGACATGCGAAAGGCTTTATGAGGAAAAATGCAGCCGCTATTTTACCTGTTCATACCAGCATCTCCCCCACGAATACGACTTTGCAGCCGCAAATAGGAGGAAATGTCATGGCTACGTCACATCGGTGCATCATCATCCCCCTGTTAAAAGCGCCAACGGGGCCGGCGTGATGAAGGTCTCGACCAATTTAGAGCGTTGCTGATGCCGCGCCACGCTACGCGCGTTGACGCGTTAGCCAGGACCTCTTGACAAGTCGTCACCACACCGCCGTCGCCCATCACGCCTCACACCGCATGAATCAGACCACGCCTCTTGATTATGGTGCCGACCGGTCCGGCATGATCTGGGCCTTTCTGTTCGGTCGCGCTTCCCATGCGTTATTGCTTGACTCCAAACAGGTCATCGCGTGGCTGCAGTCAAAAGACGCGCACGGCGAAGCTGAGTTTGTCTGGCTGCATTTCAACCTGAGCCACGCCGCAACGGAGCGGTGGCTGCACGACCATGCCGATGTCGCAGAAGAATTCCATACTGCCTTGCACGATGGCTCACATTCTACCCGTATCGAACTGGCAGACGACACGCTAGTGGCAGTGGTCAATGATGTATTGCATAACTTCTCACTGGATTCGGCAGAGATTGCAACTCTGTGGCTCAGCGTGACACGCAAGGTCGTGATCACCGCGCGCCGTACACCGCTCAAATCCATCGAACGGTTGCGGCAGGCGGTCGAGGCAGGTGCAGCCATTCACTCATCTGCCGCTTTGCTGGTACATCTGCTGCACGACCAGGGTGATGTGCTGGTACGCATCGTGCGCGATGCCATCATCCGTGTTGATCGTGCCGAAGACAATCTGCTGGCCGGCAGACTCAATCAACAGCGCAGCCATCTCGGAGCGCTACGTCGCGTACTGGTGCGACTGCAGCGTCTGCTGGCGCCGGAACCTGCGGCATTGTTCCGCCTGTTACAACGCCCGCCGCGCTGGATGGACGAGCGTGATGTGCAGGAGCTGCGACAGGCAACCGAAGAATTTTCGGTTGTCCTGAACGACATGAGTTCACTGCAAGAGCGCATCAAGTTACTGCAGGAAGAAATTGCCGCACAGATCAACGAGAAGAACAGTCGCAGTCTGTTCGTGCTGACCATCATGACGGTGCTGGCGCTCCCCATCAATATCATCGCTGGCCTGCTCGGCATGAATGTCGGTGGCGTACCGCTGGCAGAAGCGCCTTACGGGTTCTGGATCGTGGCGGGCATCGTCGCCACCTTTACGGTGGTGGCCTGCTGGATCGTCGTCTACAAGCAGAAAAAGAACTGAAGCAGCCCGCTTGCGCATGCTTCTTGCTCCACTACCCTCACAGCAAGTCAAACTCGCATAGAATCAAGCACGCGCATGCGTGTCGGCATCACGCACACTGCCATTGCATTGCACTTCATTCACTCTGTCACGGAAGTTCGCATGTTTTCCAAAGTTCACGACGTTGCAAAACAGGTTGGTGAGATCGTTGTCGGCAAAGAGTCACAGGTTCGACAAGCGCTGGTATGTCTGCTTGCAGGCGGCCATCTGCTGATTGAAGATGTACCGGGTGTTGGCAAAACAACATTGGCACATGCACTGGCTATTTCACTGGGCCTGCAATTCAACCGGCAGCAATTTACGAGCGATCTGTTACCGGCCGACGTGATTGGCATTTCCGTCTTTGATCGCGAGAAGAATGGCTTTGTCTTTCATCCCGGTGCGATCTTCACGCAGGTCCTGCTGGCGGATGAAATCAATCGCGCCACACCAAAAGCACAGTCGGCATTGCTGGAAGCGATGGAAGAACGTCAAGTCACTTCCGATGGCGTGACGCGCAATCTGCCAGAGCCATTCTTTGTGATCGCCACGCAAAATCCGACGCATCAGCTAGGCACCTTTCCCTTGCCGGAATCACAGATGGATCGCTTCATGATGTGCATTTCGCTCGGCTATCCCGATCCGGCTTCCGAACGTGCCTTGCTGATGGGCGAAGATCGTCGCGTGCTGCTGAAGTCGCTACCGGCAAAAATGACACCACATGATCTGACGACAGCGCAGTCGGCATTGAAGAACATCCATGTATCGCCGGCACTGATCGATTACTTGCAGGCACTGGCACAAGCATCGCGCGAGAATGGCATGTTTGCCGAAGGCCTGAGTCCTCGCGCCACGATTGCGCTGCTGCAGGCGGCACGCGCCTGGGCAGCACTGGAAGGACGGAATCATGTCATTCCGGAAGATGTGCAAGCCGTCCTGGTGCCGGTCGCCGCGCATCGTTTGCGTGTCGTCAAGGCCGGATCGGGCAGCGCACTCAATAGTCGCGACCTCGTTTTGCAGATGATGCATTCTGTTCCCGTGTGAATTCGCATTGCTGCTTCCCGTACCATGCGTCTACTTCCTGGATCATTTCTTACGCAACTCAGTCGCCTGGCACGAACGTATATGTTCAAGCTCCGCGAAGCAGAAGAAGGTGAAGTTTTTCTCAAGCAGCGTCGCGTCTTTATTGTGCCGACACGTGCCGGTCTGATGTTTGGCGTCATGCTGATCGTACTGTTTCTCTGCTCGATCAACTACAGTCTGAGTCTTGGTTTTGCCCTGACCTTTTTGCTGGCCGGATGCGCCGTCATCGACATGCATCTGACCTTTCGCAATCTGGCACATCTTTACCTGTCGCCCGGACGCACACAGGCCGTCTTTGCCGGAGAGATTGCCCAGTTCAGCCTGCATCTGCGCAATCAGCGCAAGTATGGGCGCTATGCCTTGCATCTGACCTTCATTGATACGGGCACACCTGCACAGCCGCAACTGGCCGATGTTCCGGCTGATGGTTCAGTCACGGTCAGTCTCGGCATCAGCACGACGCAACGTGGATGGCTGCCGGCTCCGCCGATCCGTCTGCACACAACGTTCCCCCTTGGCTTGTTGCGCGCATGGAGTTACTGGCAACCCGCCGCGCAGGTCCTTGTCTATCCTGCCCCGGAAGCGGGGGAACCGGCATTGCCCTTACATACCGGTGGAACCGAGATGGGTCATGGTCTTGCAGGGCAAGACGATTTTGCCGGCATCCGTGCCTACCAAGCCGGCGATTCCATACGCCACATGGCCTGGCGACAGATCGCGCGCAGTGCAAGTGGCGCACTGGTGACGAAACAGTTTGAAGGCGGAGCAAGCGTACGTCTTGTTCTCGATTACAGTCGAATCCAAAATCTGGACACGGAACAAAAGCTCGCACGCATGACGCGCTGGGTACTGATGGCCGAGGCCCAAGGCTTGCCTTATGCATTCACATTGGGAACAACACACCTGCCTTCCGCATCCGGTCCCGCACATTTTTCCGCCTGCTTGCAAGCGCTGGCTCTATATGAGCGCGCCGCATGAACAGCATCACGATCGCCTGGCACAAACTGCGACATCGCCGCAGTCGTCCCATGTCACGCGACAAGGCAGATACCCTGCTTCTGCTGTTCTCCTGCGCGCTGGTGCTGCTTCCATACAGTTTCTATCTGCCCTCATGGATCACCGCCACCTGCATCATCATGATCCTGTGGCGCGGATGGATTACCTTTCATGGCAACCGCATGCCATCGCGCTGGCTGTTGCTGCCGATTGCCTTGCTGGCAATGGGTGGGATTTATCTCGATTTTCGTACGTATCTTGGACAGGAAGCAGGCGTTGCCACGCTGGTATTGCTACTGACGTTCAAGTTATTGGAGATGCGCGCCAGTCGCGACTTGTTTGTTGTGACCTTTCTTGCTTTCTTCCTGCTGATGACACATTTCTTTGTGTCGCAATCGATCGGCACTGCTCTGATGACAATTGTCAGTATCGTGCTACTGCTGACAGCGCAAATGTCGTTTCAATATACCAATGCCGTACCTTCTCTGGGCAAACGGTTGCGGCTGGGTACCATGATCGTTGCACTGGCGATACCGCTGACGATTGTTCTCTTTCTGCTTTTTCCACGCATCCAGGGACCGCTTTGGGCCATGCCAGGCAATCAGGAAAGTGCCCGCAGCGGGTTATCCAGCACCATGTCGCCCGGCAACATCTCTCAACTGGCCTTATCGAAAGAGGTCGCCTTTCGCGTGCGATTCAATGACAACAAGCTGCCGCCGCACAATGCTTTGTACTGGCGTGCATTGGTAATGGGACTGTACGACGGGCGCACTTGGCAACGCGATGCCACACAAGGTCGTCGCACCGGCGAATCTGTCACATATCGTCCTGACGGCCCTGGCTTTACTTACCAGATTACACAGGAACCCAATCGACAGCCGTGGCTATTTGCACTGGAGCGACCGGCATCTGTGCCGCAACTCAACGGCAATCGGGTGCGTATGACACCCGATATTCAGCTGATGGCAGCACGTCCGATCACGGAACGCATTCGTTATGAGGTCACCTCGCATCCAGCCTCTGCATTGCAGGCAGATGCCCCGGCCGACAGCCTGCGTGACTGGCTGTCTTTGCCAACCGGCTATCATCCTCGCGCGATCGCACTCGCTCACCGTATCGTCGATGACCATGCGACGGATGCGGCACGCATTGATGCCGTGCTCGGCATGTTTCGCCGACAAGCATTTCAGTACACCTTGCAACCGCCCTTGCTGGAAGGCGATACCGTCGACAACTTTCTGTTCACGACACGTGCCGGTTTTTGCGAACACTACGCCAGCGCATTTGTGGTGCTGATGCGTGCGATGCAAATTCCCGCGCGCGTGGTCACAGGCTATCAAGGTGGCGAAATCAATCCGGTTGATGGCTACATGACCGTACGGCAATCCGATGCCCATGCCTGGGCCGAGGTATGGCTCAAGGATCGCGGCTGGGTGCGTGTCGATCCGACGGCAGCTGTCGCTCCTGAACGCATTGATCGCAGCACCGCAGACACCACGGGTTCAGCACCTGTGCTGGGTGGATTGGTCAATTTCAATATCGGCCCGAACTCTTGGCTACATAAAATGCGTTTCCGGTGGGAAGCAATCAACAATAGCTGGAATCAATGGGTGCTGAATTACACGCCGGATCAGCAAAAGGATTTGCTCGGCGCGCTCGGCTTCGGTACCATCAACTGGCAAAAACTGCTGTTGCTGATGATGATTTGTGGTGGCGTGGTAATGGCAATGGTCGCAAGCATATTGCTGATGCATCGCCCGCGTGTGGATCCGATCGATGCCCTCTATGTGACGTTCTGCAAACGTCTCGCTCGACAAGGTTTTGCGCGCCTCAACCATGAAGGGCCGCGTGCGTATGGCAGCCGATTGCAGCAGACCGATGCATTGTCGGCTCACACAAGACATATCGCGCAACAATTTTTGTCGCGTTACGAAGAATATCGCTACGCTCGAAACCAAACATCTGAACGGCTGGTCACACGCTCAACACTGCACGCCTTACTTAAACAAATTCGATGATCCTTTCCCACATTGCCCGCCCGCTTGTTTCGCTTGTCACTCTCTCATCCCTGCTAGTCCTCGCATCCTGCTCGTCAACAAGCGAGGCAACCAGAAAAACGGCTGCCGAGAAAGCACTCCCTTCTTCCAGCCAGACTGGCAGCGCACCGTCCACAAGCGTCACGCCGGTTCAGGGTGATGAATTTGCCCAGTTTGCACAGTGGCGCGAGGTGGATATCTTCATCGATGAAATGGTGAAAAAACACGGCTTCGATCGCAAGGCGTTGCAGGCAACCCTCAACAAGACGCACTATGTCGATCGCGCCATCCAGTTGATGAAGCCGGCGCCGCCGGGCAAACCCAAGAACTGGGTCGCCTACCGCGCCCGCTTTGTCGAGCCCGTCCGTATCAAAGCCGGCGTCGCCTTCTGGAACAAATACGCTGGTGCACTGCAACGTGCGGAAAAGCAGTATGGTGTGCCCGCAGAAATCATTGTCGCCATTATTGGCGTGGAAACCGTGTACGGTCGCAACACCGGCAACTTCCGCGTGATGGATGCGATCACGACGTTGGCATTTTCGTATCCGGATACCCCAAATCGCGTTGCACGCATGGCGTACTTCCGCGGCGAACTGGAAAATACCCTGCTGTTTGCACGTGACGAAAAGATCGATCCGTTTTCTTTGCTAGGTTCTTATGCTGGTGCAATCGGCTGGCCGCAGTTCATGCCGGGCAGTATTCGCAACTATGCGGTGGATTTCGATGGTGACGGTCACATCGACTTGCGCAACTCACCGGTGGATGCAATCGGTAGCGTGGCCCACTTCCTGATCGAACATGGCTGGAAACCCGGCGAGCCTATCGTCTTTCCAGCCAAGGTCGATAGCAGAAACCAGGAATGGCAACGTTTTATCAACCAGCCGCTTGAAGCCAAATTCAGTCAGCAGGAACTGCGTTCTGCCGGCGTGACGCCAACACAGCCGCTGCCGACTGGCATGCCGTTCGGGCTGGTTGATTTGCAAAATGGGGAAGCGCCCACCGAATACTGGCTGGGCGCAGCGAATTTCTTTGCGATCACCCAGTACAACCGCAGCTTTTTCTATGCCATGTCGGTCAATGACTTGAGCAAAGCCTTGCGCGCCGCACGCAATCCATGATGCGCAAAGCGCGCCAGTTTAGGATATGAATTCAACGTCCTTCTGTTGGCCCCTTTAATGTCGTCAGATTGATGCCGATTGACGCATCACCTGCCGTGATCCATGCCTGTGCATCCTGAATCGTGCACTGCACCTGCATGGTCCGCTGCGCCAATAAAGCAAGCGCCTGACTGGTTTCGGATGGCAGCTGATAGACCTCCAGATTCTTGGCACGATCAACCCGTGCTGTCGTCTGTGACCACCAGATATGACTGGTCGGGCTGTAACTGTAGACCACGACGCGCGCCGCACGACCGCAAGCCTTCATGATGCGTTTCTCGTCTGGCTGGCCAACCTCGATCCACAGATCAACGGCACCAGTCAAATCCTTTTGCCATAGATCCGGCTCGTCATCTGCACTGAGGCCTTTACCAAAGGTCAGCGCCGGATCGGCGTGCAACGCAAACGCCAGAATACGCATCATCATGCGCTCGTCTGTTTCTGACGGATGTCTTGCGATCGTCAAGCCGTGACTATCGTAGTAATGACGATCCATGTCTGCGACCTGCAGATCAGCTTTGAAAATAGTGGATTTGAGTGCCATGATCGGTGGAAGAATGAATGCGGCCGCCAGCATAGCGCATCTATGGGGATGCGTCGCGATTGTTATGCGCAACGCGATCACCGCACCACATGGCCTTACAATGGGCACATGAATACCGCATGCTCCGCACCCGCAAACCCGAACAATGAGGACGTGATGACCGCCATCAAGGTATGGCTGGAACGCGCTGTCATTGGTTTAAATCTCTGCCCGTTTGCCAAATCGGTCTACGTCAAGAATCAGATCCGCTATGTGGTGAGCACATCGCGCGATACCGATGCACTGGCACTGGAATTTGAGAAAGAGCTGCAATTATTAAAAGAAAGTGATGCCGAAGAAATCGACACGACGCTTTTGATCGTGCCGCACATGCTGCATGATTTTTTCGATTACAACGATTTTCTGGACGTGGCCGATATGCAAATCGACATCAGCGGTTTGCGCGGCGAAATACAGATTGCCAGCTTTCATCCCGATTATCAGTTCGCGGATACAGATCGTGATGACATTGCAAACTTTACAAATCGTGCGCCTTATCCCATCCTGCATCTATTGCGTGAAAGCAGCATCGATCGCGCCGTCAGTGCGTTTCCTGAACCGGAAAGCATTTTTGAGAAAAACATCGCCATCATGGAAGCACTTGGCGTCCATGGCTGGCAGCAACTGTTTTCTGCTGTCAATCAACAAAAATAAAGGTGGCATGTCTTGCAGCCAGCCAAATCCCCCATAAATTAGGTAAGTACCAACACGTAGCGCGATAAAGTTGCTAATATGCAATTTTTACAATGAAAAGTTTGCACCATGGAACTTCAACGTGTAAAAAGAGCTCAAAATCGTTATAAAAAGCAAATAAAGCAAGATTGTTTTTTAGTAACGTATTGCTATATTGGTTTCAGAGAGTTAATGTTTTAATCATGTTAAAAAACTAAGTAATTTTTGCAACTTTACTTAGTGACAAGACTCCAATTTTTACTAGTGATGAATTGAAGCAAGATTTTTCGCTCCGTTCCCTTTAATTTCTAACTGAGAAGATATGACTACTATGGATACTCACACCACAAGTAACCGATTAGCCGATCAAGTCAATTACGATCCGAACCATCTGCTTGATTCGTTGATTGAAAAACTGCATTTGAAAAACGACGCTGCCCTGTCACGTGCACTGGAAGTAGCGCCGCCAGTAATCAGCAAGATTCGTCACCGTCGCTTGCCTGTGGGGGCATCACTGCTCATTCGCATGCATGAAGTCAGCGATCTGAGTATTCGTGATCTGCGGATTTTGATGGGTGATCGCCGAGACAAATTCCGTATCAGCGACAAGCAGTTCAAACCGAAGGATCCTATTGAAAACCAACAGGAACCTCAGTTTCAGAATAACTAATTTTGAACCGGTAACCGCTTAGGCGGGAAATACACCGGTTGATAGATAACGATCGCCGCGATCGCAGACAATAAATGCGATCGTGGCATTTTCTACAGTTTGGGAAATGCGCAGTGCGACCTCACAGGCACCCGCCGCAGAAATCCCGCAAAAAATCCCTTCTTCAATTGCCAGTCTTCTGGCCATTTGTTCTGCGACTGACTGACTGACGTATTCCAGTTGGTCGATCTTGCTGGCATCGTAAATTTTCGGCAAATAAGCTTCCGGCCATTTACGAATACCTGGAATTGACGATCCTTCGTCAGGCTGTACACCGATAATCTTGATATCCGGATTTTTCTCTTTCAAGTATTGAGAAACGCCGATAATCGTGCCGGTTGTACCCATTGCGCTGATGAAATGGGTAATCGTACCGCCCGTATCACGCCAGATCTCGGGACCCGTCGTCTCGTAATGTGCACGCGGATTGTCCGGATTGGCAAACTGATCAAGAATGATGCCTTCACCGTTTTTCTGCATCTGCTCTGCCAGATCGCGCGCATACTCCATGCCGCCGGTTTTTGGTGTCAGCACGATGCGCGCACCATAGGCCGCCATGGCCTGACGACGTTCCTCACTCAGATTCTCCGGCATCAGCAAAATCATCTTGTAGCCGCGCATGGCTGCAGCCATTGCCAGTGCAATGCCCGTATTGCCGCTGGTCGCCTCGATCAGGGTATCGCCCGGCTTGATATCGCCACGTGCTTCGGCATGCTTGATCATGGACAAGGCTGGGCGGTCCTTGACCGAACCGGCGGGATTATTGCCTTCGAGCTTGCCGAGAATGATGTTGTTACGGCGGGATGTTTCTTCACCGTTCAGGCGTTTGAGCTGTACCAGCGGCGTGTTGCCGATGGTGTCTTCAATAGTCAGGTATTGCATGGCGGGGAATCGTTTGTCTTGATTGCGTAAAGCAGACATTCTAATCGACGTCGGCGTTCTCTGTACGACCATTCAAATTCCGGTTCGACATAAAAAAAGCCCTGCCAGGCAGAGCTCTTCATGGATGCTTTTTTTAACGACTCGGGACTATTTCTTTGCTTCATCCTTTTTAGCCTGAGGTGCCACCACCTCTTTCTTTGCCCCCTTGGCGCCGGGCTTGGATGCACCATTGACCGTCAGGCCAGCATCTGAAAATTTCTCGGAGCTCTTGTCGCCGATACCTTTAACCCGCGTTTGCAGATCGTTCCAATCCTTGAAATTGCCTTTCTTGCGCTCTTCCAGAATCGCGCTCGACAATGCAGGGCCAATGCCTTTGATGCTATCGAGTGCAGCCTGATCCGCCTTGTTCACGTCAACGGCTGCAAATGCCATATTCATGGCAACCAGCATACCGGCCAATGTCAGCAACAGTTTCTTCAACATACTTAACCCCCTTGGTTTGGATTGAAGCTCAATCGGTATATGAAACGAATTTCTGCATTTCCCAAAAATTCGTTCGCACTATAACCGGGGGACAGGAAGCATTGCACTCCCACATTTATGGGTATTTTAGCAATGAAAGATGATCAATTCATCACATTCAGTTCTTCGGTACGACGCGGTGGATAGGTTTCCCATTTACTGCATCCGGGGCATTGCCAGTAGTACTGCCGCGCCTTGAATCCGCAGTGACTGCACTGATAACGCGCCAGTTTTTGCGTATAGCCTTGCACCAGATTTTTCACCATCAGCAGTTCGGAATGCATCGCTGGTGGCGCGTCCATCAAACGGGCTTCCAGCAATTTATCCAGTCCGAGCAAGGTTGGTGTACGCCGCAGTTCGTCACTGACCATCTTATTAGCGGCGTCCACACCATCAAGTTCCAGCACGGCCTTGAAAACTACCTCCAGCAAATCGATCGATGATGCTTCCCCAAGATAGAATCGGAGCAGTTTGACGCCTTCCTGCGGACGGCCTACCGCATGGTAGCCATCCATAATGCGCTGTGCGACCAGAGCCACATGCGGCACGCTCTGTTGCTCCACCCTTCTCCATGTTTGCAAGGCGGCTTCGGTTTCACCCTTGGCGAGCAAGGCATCGCCCATCATGATGGTGGCGCGCACATTGGTACGGTCCACACTCAGCGCCTTATCCAGCAAACCAATGGCCGCTGCCACATCACTGCGCACCAGCTCATCCTGGGCAAGTTCACAATAGAACTGTGCAATCTCCGTCTGTCTGCCACCCGCACCGGACTCCTGCAGTGCCTGTGCCGCTTCGATTGCACGATGCCATTCTTTTTCGCGTTGGTAGATTTCCAGCAAGGCACGACGTGCCTGCGCACCATATTGCGTATCAACCAGTTGATTAAAGGTCTCTTCGGCACGATCCAGCAGACCCGCATTCAGATAATCCTGACCAAGCTCATACTGAGCATGCACTTTCTGGTCCTGTGGCAAATCGGGACGGGACAGGAGATTTTGGTGTACACGAATGGCGCGTTCGATCTCACCGCGACGGCGAAACAGATTGCCTAAAGCAAAATGCAATTCCGTCGTTTCAGGATCGAGCTTGACGATCTCGATGAAGGCATCAATCGCCTTGTCTGGCTGCTCGTTCAGCAGAAAATTCAAACCCTTGAAGTACCCGCGCGGCAACGTGCGCGACTCCGACACAAGCTGTTTGATATCGATACGCGCAGCGATCCAGCCCAGTGTAAAAAAGGCGGGGATGGCTAGTAACCACCAGGTTTCAAATTCCATGCAATGTCTTCAGTCAAGTAAGCAATGGCGTCCATGCCATCAGTAATGCGTTACACCATCCGGTTGTGGCGGTTGTGTTCTGGCCAGCGCATCGGCCTGTACGTTCTGTTCAATCGTCGTGATGGTTTTCTTGAGTCTTGCCGCTTCGCGACGGTAGCGAAAAACAGTGGGGGCCATCGCCAGCACGCCAAGTACAGCACCGCATGCGAAGAAACCGAGCAAGAGCAATACCAGCGGACCGCGCAACTCATATCCCATGAAAAATTGCAGTGCCACCTCTTGCGTATTCTTAAGGGCAAATCCGAAAAAGATGACGAAAAGAATGACCGCAAGAATTCTGAACAAAATTTTCATTGGCTATTTTCTTTCATGTCTGACCGCTCGTTCATCGTGCATTGACGGCACCGGATACGTGTCGAAATTGTACGTGAAAAAAAACGGCATCCGAAGATGCCGTTCATTATTTCATTGCAAACAACTCAGTCTTCAATGATTGGTTGACCAACCATCGCATCCACCCGTTCGCGCAATTGCTTGCCAGGCTTGAAATGCGGTACCCGCTTTTCCGGCACCATCACTTTGTCGCCCGACTTCGGATTGCGGCCGATGCGGGGTGGACGGCTGTTCAGCGCAAAACTGCCGAACCCGCGAATCTCGATGCGCTGCCCTGTCGCCAAGGCGTCAGACATGGCATCGAGAATGGTCTTGACCGCGTAATCCGCATCCTTTGCTACCAGTTGCGGATAACGCTCTGCCAGACGGGCAATCAGCTCCGACTTTGTCATTGACGATGAACTTAGTTCTTGTTGTCGAGCTTAGCCTTGAGCAGTGCGCCGAGGCTGGTCGTACCCGAAGCTGCATTGGCATCAGCCGACATCTTTTGCATTGCTTCCTGGGTTTCAACATTGTCTTTCGCCTTGATCGACAGCTGGATGCTGCGCGCTTTGCGATCGACATTGATGACCATTGCTTCGACGGTGTCGCCGACTTTCAGATGCGTACCGGCATCTTCCACGCGATCGCGGGAGATTTCGGAAGCACGCAGATAGCCTTCGACTTCTTCGGACAACTGGATCACTGCGCCTTTAGGCTCGACCGACTTGACTGTACCGGTAACCAGTGCGCCTTTGTCGTTCATTGCAGCGAAGTTGTTGAATGGGTCACCTTCCAGTTGCTTGACGCCGAGCGAAACGCGTTCACGTTCCACGTCGATTGCCAACACGATGGCTTCCAGCTCGTCACCTTTCTTGAACTTGCGAACCGCTTCTTCGCCAGCTTCCGTCCAGGACAGATCGGACAAGTGAACCAGACCGTCGATGTTGCCAGCCAGACCGATGAACACGCCGAAGTCGGTGATCGATTTGATCGCGCCGCGGACTTTGTCACCTTTCTTGTGGTTGACTGCGAAGTCATCCCAAGGGTTGGCCTTGCACTGTTTCATGCCCAGGCTGATACGACGACGTTCTTCGTCGATTTCCAGAACCATGACTTCCACTTCATCGCCCAGTTGAACGACTTTGTTTGGTGCCACGTTCTTGTTGGTCCAGTCCATTTCGGAAACGTGGACCAGACCTTCGATACCCTGTTCGACTTCAACGAACGCGCCGTAGTCGGTGAGGTTGGTAACTTTACCGAACAGGCGGGTGTTTTGCGGGTAACGACGCGACAGACCGGTCCATGGATCGTCGCCCAGTTGTTTGACGCCCAGCGAAACACGGTTTTTCTCTTGATCGTACTTGAGAACCTTGGCAGTGATCTCTTGACCAACGGTGAGCACTTCCGATGGGTGACGCACACGACGCCATGCCAGATCGGTGATGTGCAACAGACCATCGATACCACCCAGATCCACGAACGCGCCGTAGTCGGTGATGTTTTTGACGACGCCGTTGACGATGGTGCCTTCTTTCAGGGTTTCCATCAGTTTCTGACGTTCTTCACCCATCGACGCTTCGATGACAGCACGACGCGACAACACGACGTTGTTACGTTTGCGATCGAGCTTGATGACTTTGAATTCGAGGGTTTTGCCTTCGAACGGGGTCGTGTCCTTGACTGGACGCGTATCGACCAGCGAACCTGGCAGGAACGCACGGATACCATTGGTCAGAACGGTCAGACCGCCTTTGACTTTGCCATTGACGGTGCCGGTAACGATCTCACCGGATTCCATCGCTTTTTCGAGCGAGAGCCACGATGCCAGACGCTTGGCTTTATCACGCGACAGGATGGTATCGCCGAAACCGTTTTCGAGCGATTCGATTGCGACCGAAATGTAGTCGCCGACGTTGACTTCGAGTTCGCCATTGTCGTTCTTGAATTCCTCGATAGGAATGAAGGCTTCAGATTTCAGGCCAGCGTTGACGATCACAAAGTTGTGGTCGATACGAACGACTTCAGCCGAAATAACTTCGCCCGAACGCATGTCTTGACGCGACAGCGATTCTTCAAAAAGAGCGGCAAAACTTTCCATACCAACGGAGTTTTCTTGGGTAACAGCAGTAGACATAATTAGAGGAGATTGACCTGGATTTGCGTTTTCGATCTACTCAGGACACAAGCATGATCGGCTAAATCTAGGGTTAGGTTTTTCAACATCTGCCTGACTTTGCGCCAGTACAGACACCGGGTACTTCTACGACATTTTTCAAGCAGACTGCGATACGGCAGCGTACCAGCCAAGCACCTGTTCAACCGCCTGATCGACGGTCAGATTGGAGGTATCCAGCAAATACGCCCCCTCTGCTGGCTTGAGCGGCGCAACGGCACGATTAGCATCACGCGCGTCCCGTTCGTTCAAATCTTTCAAAAGGTCGTGCATATTAGCAGAAAATCCCTTGCCAATCAATTGCTTATATCGTCTTTCCGCACGCGCCTCGGCGCTCGCGGTCAAAAATACTTTTAGACAAGCATTCGGGAAAATTACGGTGCCCATATCGCGTCCATCCGCCAGCAAGCCTGGCGCCTCGCGAAAACGCAACTGCAACTCGACCAGCGCCTGACGAACCGCAGGTAACGCGGCAATTTTCGATGCCGCATTACCAACTTCTTCGGCCCGAATTGCCAAAGAGACATTGTCGCCATTCAGAAACACGTCGTCTGCCTGAAACGTCGGTTTTAACCGTGATGCGACCTCCACCAGCGCGGCTTCGTCATCCAGCGACACCTTGTGGCTCAGGGCAGACAAGGCCGTCAGCCGGTACAAGGCTCCCGAATCCAGATAATGAAAATGCAAGGCAGTCGCCACCCGCTGGGCAACAGTGCCCTTGCCAGAAGCGGTTGGTCCATCAATCGTAATAACAGGAATTGCGTCGATAGAAGTCATGGTGTGCGGGGAAGAACGGGACATTTGTTACCGAGCACAAGCCATTCCAGCGCGTGCTCGGCATCCATCAAAACAGGCTATCTTCGGTAATCTTGGCAAATGCCTCGAAATAATCAGGGAATGTCTTGGCCACGCATTGCGGATCATTGATACGCATTTTGTTGCCGCGACGCGCCGTGCCATCCAGCGTTGCCAGAGAAAAGCACATGGCCATGCGGTGATCATCATAGGTATCGATGGCGGCTGTCTTGATTTCTGTCGGTGGCGTCACCTTCAGGTAATCCTCGCCCTCCTCGACCAGCGCACCAACCTTGCGTAATTCGATCGCCATGGCACTGAGACGATCGGTTTCCTTGACGCGCCAGCTGCCGATATTGCGCAAGGTGCTCGGACCTTCCGCGTACAACGCCGCAACTGCGATCGTCATGGCTGCATCCGGAATGTGATTGAAATCAGCATCAATCGCCGTCAAGGCACCGTTCGATGTCGCTTCGATCCAGTTGTCGCCCATCGTGATGGTCGCACCCATTTGCTGCAGCGATTCAACAAAACGGACATCGCCCTGAATACTGTCTTTGCCTACGCCCTCGACACGCACAGGACCTCCAGCGATCGCACCTGCTGCAAGGAAGTAGGAGGCCGAAGATGCGTCACCTTCGACATGAATGACACCAGGGCTGCGATAACGCTGACCGGTCTTGACGGTGAAAGACTGCCAGCCGTCGCGCACGACTTCGACACCAAAACGGCGCATCAGATTGAGCGTAATTTCAATGTAGGGCTTGGAGATCAGTTCGTCAATCACATCGATCACCACATCATGCTCACGCGCCATCAACGGCGCTGCCATCAGTAGTGAAGTTAAAAACTGGCTAGATACATTGCCACGTACCTTGATGCGTTCACTCCGCAGCAAACCGCGTTGAATATGCAGCGGAGGAAAGCCAGGCTCACCTGTGTAACCGATACGCGCGCCGATACTGTTGAGCGCATCGACCAGATCGCCAATCGGACGCTCATGCATGCGCGACACGCCGTGCAAGGTGTAATCACCGCCGAGTACCGCCAGCGCCGCTGTCAGTGGACGAATCGCCGTGCCGGCGTTTCCCATGAACAGATCAGCCTGATGAATCGGCAAGACACCATTAATGCCATGCACGATGTAGTCTTGCGACTCGCCAATCTGTTCCCATTTGACGCCAAGCTTTTGCAATGCCATCAGCATGACATGCGTATCATCAGACGCTAGCAAATCCTTGATGTGTGTCGTTCCCTCGCCCAGCGCTGCCAGCAGCAGGGTGCGATTGGAAATGCTTTTGGAGCCCGGCAGACGTACCGTGCCTTTGGCATGCATCGCCGGTTGCAGATCCAGATGATGCGGATAATGTTTCATGCGTCGCGATCCTGTTCAGGTTGAGCTTCCGCTTTTTCTATATTTTGCAACCATGCGTGACGCGCATTCTGTGCGTTGGCAAACATCGCTTCCAACGCAGGGCCGTCGCTGGCTGCCAGCATGGCACGCAACGCCGTGATCTGCTGCAGATAGGTATCCAGTTCCCCAAGAATCGCTGCCTTGTTTGTCAGGGCAATGTCGCGCCACATTTCTGGCGAGGAACCGGCAATGCGTGTGAAATCGCGAAAACCGCTGGCAGCGTAATTGAACAAGGTATCCGCGTTATCGCGCCTGGCACATTCATCCACTAACGCAAATGCCAGCAGATGCGGCAAATGACTGACGGCCGCAAATACCGTGTCATGCTCCTGCGCACTCAACATATGAACATTGGCCCCGCACAGTTGCCACGCTTGCGTCACGCGTGCCAACTGCTCTTGACTGTTTTGTGGCAGCGGCGTCAGCACCACCTTCTTACCGACGTATAAATCAGGAATGGCCGCTTCAGGGCCGGTCGTTTCCCTGCCGGCGATCGGATGACCAGGCACAAACTGGGCAATCTGTGCGCCCAATGCACGCTCAGCCGCCGCAATGACTTCACCCTTGATACTGCCTGCATCGGTGATGACTGTTTGTGATTCCAGACAGGGCTGAATACGGGAGAGAATCGCGTGCGTCTGCGCAACCGGTGCCGCCAGCAACACCAGATCAGCGTTGCGCATCGCGTCTTCGACCGAGGTCGCAATGCGATCAATCAGTCCCAGTTCTTTCGCACGCTGCAAGGATGCTGTACTGCGCCCTACACCGACAATCTCTCCTACCGCGCCGGCCTTGCGCAAGGCACTGGCAAACGATCCGCCTATCAGGCCGACGCCAAAGATGACGATTTTATTCAACACAGGGCTATCCGTTCTTTTTCAGGGGCAATCCGGCGACCGATCAAACCAATGCTTTTTTCAAAGCAGCGATACACAAGGTGTTTTCCTGCTCGAGGCCAATCGAAATACGAATCCACTGCGGCAAGCCATAGTTGCCAACGGGACGCACGATTATGCCCTGCTTGAGCAATGCCAGATTGACGCGCGCGCCTGCACCTGCATCCTCACCGACCTTAACCAACACAAAATTGCCGGACGATGGCACATACTGCAGTCCCATTTCGTCGAAAGCTGTCGTGAACTGACGATAGCCGGCGGCATTCAATGTTGCGCTACGCGCGACAAAGTCGGTATCGCGCAATGCGGCAATCGCTGCGGCCTGCGCAAAGGCATTGACGTTAAATGGCTGACGAATGCGGTTGAGCAAATCCGTAATGCCGGCCTGCGCAATTCCGTAACCGATCCGTAGCCCGGCCAGACCATAGACCTTGGACATGGAACGTGACACCAGCAGATTAGGGTACTTTGCCACCCATGCAATCGAATCGTATTGCTGCTCGGCACTCAGAAATTCGGTATAGGCCTCATCCAGCACGACCACAATATGCGCCGGCACCTTCTTCAGAAAAGCCTCGACCTGTTCACCCGGAATGAAGGTGCCAGTCGGATTGTTTGGATTGGCGATAAAGATCAGACGCGTATCGTCCTCGATCGCTGCCAGCATGGCATCCAGATCATGGCCATAGTCTTTTGCCCGCACTACCAGCGCGCGCGCGCCCACCGCTTGCGTAGCAAGCGGATAAACGGCAAACGAGTATTCCGCATACACCACGGATTGACCGGTTTGTACAAATGCACGTGCTGCCAACTCCAGGATATCGTTGCTGCCGTTACCTAACGTAATCCATTCGGCGGGCACGCCGTACTTCTCGGTGAGCGCTGCTTTCAGTTCAAATCCATTGCCATCCGGATAGCGCCCGCCGTCCGCCACGCCAGCCATTGCCTTGCGTGCCGACTCCGGCATGCCCAAAGGGTTTTCGTTGGAAGCCAGCTTGACGATCTTTGCCTCATCAAGACCGAATTCACGCGCGACTTCGGCAATAGGTTTGCCACCTTGATAAGGTGCGATCGCGCGAATGTAGTCAGGGCCGAGAGGATGCGACATAAGAGTTTTTCCGGATGCAGGCACACAGAACACGTGCCGTATTTTGATGATTTCGCTCAGGCGACTAGCTCACCCTTGCCGCTTACAAGCTGGATGGATAAGAGCCCAGTACCTTGAAGAAGGCAGCGTTGTCTTTCAACTCTGCCAGTGCATCGGCAACCTTGCTATCCATCTGATGTCCTTCGACATCGACATAAAAATAGTATTCCCACTTGCCCATGCGCGCCGGCCGCGATTCAAAACGCGTCATCGACACACCATGTTTGGCGAGTGGCGCAAGCAGGTTATGTACGGCACCTGCCTTGTTCGGCACCGACAACACCAGCGAGGTCTGATCCTTGCCACTGGCAGCCGTTACCAGACGACCGATCACAGCGAAGCGTGTGCGGTTATGCGGATCATCCTGCACATGTGCCTTCACGATCTGCAGATTGTATTTTTGCCCGGCAATCTCACTCGCAATGGCAGCAACGGTCGGATCTTCACTTGCCATGCGCGCCGCCTCGGCGTTGGAAGCAACGGCACGTCGCTCGATACCGGGGTGATTTTGATTGAGCCAGAGTTGACATTGCGCAAGCGCCTGCGAATGAGCACAGATCACGCGCACTCCATCCATGCTACCGACACGCGTCATCAAACTGTGGTTGACCGCCAGTGACACTTCGCCACTGATGATCATCGTGGTCTGCAACAACAAATCGAGCGTACGATTAATGACGCCTTCCGATGAGTTTTCAATCGGCACGACGCCGAAATCTGCAGTGCCAGCCTCGGTAGCGCGAAAAACCTCATCAATGGATGCGCACGGCATGCCATCGACTGCCTGACCAAATTGCTGATAAACCGCTTGTTCGCTGAACGTACCTGCCGGGCCAAGATAAGCCACCGTCACACGCTTTTCGAGCGCGCGACAGGCGGACATGATTTCGCGAAAGACCGTTTGCACATCCGGCGACAGCATCGGTCCCGGATTGCGTTCGGCCACACTACGCAAGACTTGCGCTTCACGCTCCGGACGGAATACCGGTGCATTGGTTTCCGCTTTGACGTGACCGACTTCCTGTGCAACACGCGCACGCTGGTTCAGCAGAGCAAGAATCTGCGTATCGATTGCATCGATCTGCTGACGCAGCGGCTTGAGCTTGTCATCCATCGTCATGGTGGTGCGAACCCGTTGAATCGTTGAACTAGTAACTGATACCGATCAGCCGTACTTCTTCTCGAAGTCCTTCATGAAGGCAACCAGCTTTTGCACGCCTTCGAGTGGCATCGCATTGTAAATCGATGCACGCATGCCGCCGACGGACGAGTGGCCTTTCAACTGCACCAGATCATTCTTGTCGGCTTCCTCGATGAATTTGGCATTCAGCGATTCATCACGCAGGAAGAATGGCACGTTCATACGCGAACGATGTGCTGCCGGCACGCGATTGATGTAAAAGTCGGTCGAGTTCAGATAGTTGTAGATCAGATCTGCTTTCTGAATATTGATCTTCTCCATCGCGGCCACACCACCCAACTTAAGCACGTGCTGGAATACCAGTCCGGCAATATAGATCGGATAGGTCGGCGGCGTATTGAACATCGAATCATGTTCCACCACCAGTTTCCAGTCAAAGGCAGACGGGCAGATCGGCAATGCATGTCCGAGCATGTCGTCGCGCACGATCACGATCGTGACGCCCGATGGACCGATGTTCTTCTGTGCGCCCGCGTAGATCACTGCGTACTTCGAGACGTCGAATTCACGCGACAGAATGTTGGAGGACATGTCGCCGACCAGCGGTACATCACCGACTTCCGGCGTGTAATCAAACTCAACGCCACCGATGGTTTCATTGGTGCAGATATGCACGTAGGCAGCGTCAGGCGTGAGCTTCCACGTGTCACGCGCAGGGATATAGGTAAAACCGGCATCTTCTGACGACGCTGCGATATTTACCTTCGCATATTTGTGTGCTTCTTCGATGGTCTTGACCGACCAGTGGCCGGTGTTGACGAAATCGATCGTGGCAGGTTGTTGCGATTTGCGGCCGACCAGGTTCATTGGGACGACTGCATTTTCCGCAATCGCGCCGCCCTGCATGAAAAGAATTTGATAGTTATCCGGAATCGACAGCAACGCACGCAGATCACTCTTGGCATTGGCAAGAATCTCTGTGAACTCCTTGCCGCGATGGCTCATTTCCATCACAGAGAGTCCACTTCCCCGCCAGTCCGTCATCTCATCTGCTGCCTGCTGGATCACTTCTTTTGGCAGAGCAGCCGGACCTGGCGAAAAGTTATACACCACGCGCTTCATTATTCTTCTTCCTCCGTACCGGATTGATCTTCTTCAACATCTGACTCAAGTATGCGTTGCAGGCCGCTGAGCTTGGTGCCATCCTCGACCGCAATCAAGGTGACGCCTTGCGTCGCACGTCCCATTTCGCGAATTTCTGCCACGCGCGTGCGGATCAACACGCCGCCCGTGGTAATCAGCATGATTTCATCCGATGTATCCACCAGCGTTGCTGCAACGACCTTGCCGTTACGCTCGCTGGTCTGGATCGCAATCATGCCCTTGGTGCCACGACCATGGCGCGTGTATTCGGTAATCGGCGTACGTTTGCCGAAACCGTTTTCCGTCGCGGTCAGCACCGACTGCTGTTCGTTTTCGGCAACCAGCAAGGCGATGACCTGCTGCCCCTCTTCCAGATTCATGCCGCGTACGCCACGTGCCGTACGGCCCATCGGACGTACATCGTTTTCATCGAAACGCACAGCCTTGCCCGCGTCCGAGAACAACATCACGTCGTGCTTACCATCGGTCAGTGCCGCGCCGATGAGGAAATCGCCTTCATCCAGATCGACCGCGATGATGCCGGCCTTGCGTGGGTTGCTGAAATCGCTGAGCGAGGTTTTCTTGACGGTGCCAAGACTGGTCGCCATGAAGATGTAATGATCTTCAGGGAAGCTGCGGTTTTCACCGGAGATCGGCAGGATCACGGTGATCTTTTCGCCATCCTGCAGCGGGAACATATTGACGATCGGCTTGCCGCGCGAATTGCGCGAGCCTTGCGGCACTTCCCACACCTTCAGCCAGTACATGCGACCGCGATTGCTGAAGCACAGAATGTAATCGTGCGTATTGGCGATGAAGAGCTGATCGATCCAGTCGTCTTCCTTCGTCGCCATCGCCTGCTTGCCGCGACCGCCGCGTTTTTGCGCGCGATACTCGGTGATTGGCTGCGACTTCATGTAACCACTGTGCGACAAGGTCACGACCATGTCTTGCGGCGTGATCAGATCTTCGGTGGCAAGGTCGGTCGCGTTCAGTTCGATGGTCGAACGACGCTCGTCTTTATTGCCGATACCGTAATCGTTTTTTGCCAGCGTCAGCTCATCGGTAATGATGACGGTCACACGCTCAGGCTTGGCCAGAATATCCAGCAGGTCAGCGATTTCTGCCATGACGTCTTTGTACTCATTGACGATCTTGTCTTGCTCAAGACCGGTCAGACGCTGCAGACGCATTTGCAGGATTTCCTGCGCCTGATCATCGGACAACTTGTACAGGCCATCGGACTGAATGCCATATTGCTTCGGCAGATTTTCCGGACGGAAGGCATCGATGCCACCGACATTTCCCTCACCGGTACGTGCCAGCATTTCACGAACGACCGAGGAGTCCCATGCACGCGACATCAGTTCCATCTTCGCCACTGGGGGCGTTGGTGCCGCCTTGATGATGGCGATGAAGTCATCGATATTCGCCAGTGCAACCGCCAGACCTTCCAGCACGTGACCGCGTTCGCGCGCCTTGCGCAGTTCGAACACGGTACGACGCGTCACGACTTCACGACGATGCGACAGGAAGCATTCGAGCATCTGCTTGAGGTTCAGCAACTTCGGCTGACCATCGACCAGCGCCACCATGTTCATGCCGAACGTGTCCTGCAGTTGCGTCTGCTTGTACAGATTGTTCAGCACAACTTCCGGTACTTCATTGCGCTTGAGTTCGATCACGACGCGCATACCCGACTTGTCCGACTCGTCGCGGATGTCGGAAATGCCATCGAGCTTCTTGTCACGTACCAGTTCAGCAATACGTTCGAGCAGCGATTTTTTATTGACCTGGTACGGCAGCTCATCAACGATGATGGCCGAACGACTATCCTTGCCGAATTCCTCGAAATGCGTTTTTGCGCGCATGACCACACGGCCACGGCCAGTGCGATAACCATCACGCACACCGGAAACACCGTAGATGATGCCGCCGGTCGGAAAATCAGGCGCCGGGATGATTTCGATCAGTTCATCCACCGTGCAATGCTCGTTACGCAGCACATGCAACGCACCATCGATGATCTCGGTAATGTTGTGCGGGGGAATATTGGTCGCCATACCGACGGCAATACCCGACGCGCCGTTGATCAGCAGATTGGGTACCTTGGTAGGCAACACGGACGGTTCTTTTTCCTTGCCGTCATAGTTGGGAACAAAGTCAACCGTTTCCTTGTCGATATCGGCAAGCAGCTCATTGGACAACTTGTCGAGGCGACATTCCGTGTAACGCATGGCCGCAGCGTTATCACCATCGATCGAACCAAAGTTGCCTTGGCCATCCACCAGCGTGTAACGCAAGGAAAAGTCCTGTGCCATGCGTACCAGCGTGTCATAAATCGAGGCATCACCGTGCGGGTGATATTTGCCCATGACTTCACCGACTACACGCGCGCATTTGACGTAAGGACGGTTCCAGACGTTGTTCATTTCATGCATGGCGAACAACACACGGCGGTGTACAGGCTTGAGCCCGTCTCGCACATCAGGCAACGCGCGGCCCACGATGACGCTCATGGCGTAATCGAGGTAACTCTTGCGCATTTCTTCTTCGAGCGAAATCGGGATGGTTTCTTTTGCGAATTGATCCATTGGCGGTTCGTCTGGTCTTTGGCGGGTAAAGAAGAATCGTCGGAATTACGGGCGATCCGGCAAAGCTGAGAATTTTACCACGTCGAACAACTCTCTTCCCTGCTTTCAACACTTTGCTGCGGTTTATCCTCATGCAAGTTATGCAACAAAATATGGTTAAATGGCGCATTCGAAAGCGCTTATCGCATCGCGCTCACAGCACCTCCCAGAGAAAATCATGATGAATAAAATGGCCCTTGCACTCATGCTGGGCACCTCGGCCATGTGCGCATTCGCGCAGGCAGATCAGACAAAACCCATCACCAACGGATACAACCAAAACAGCCAAGGCGACGTGACACGCAGCGAATTCGGCCTGTGCTGGCGATCCGGTTCCTGGACGCCAAACGATGCCATCGCTGGTTGCGACGGCCCACTCAAACCACCCATCGCCAATCCCATTGCGCCCGACGTTGCCAACTCTCTCGGAAAAGACGTTCCAGTCACCGTCGCACGCTGCGATTTTTCAATAATGCTGGCGGCCGACCAGTCGTTTGCATTTGGTCAAGCAACGTTAAAGAAGCAGGCGTCAGAAAAACTGGTCGCCGCACTAAAGGAGAAATTATCCAGTTGCCAATCTGTCGATGGCATCACAGTCATCGGCCATACTGACGCGATTGGCAATATGCAAACCAATCAGGAATTATCCGAACGACGCGCATCCGCAGTTGCCAACATCCTGCGCCAGGCACAAATCCCAGGCCTGATTCACACAAGAGGTGTAGGCAGTACTCAGCCCGTCACGGCTTGCCCAACGACCTTGACCAAGGCAAAACGCATCACGTGTCTTGCACCAGATCGGCGCGTTGAAATCCATGTGAATGGTCCAAAAAAGTGATTTTCGAAAAAATTTCCTCAAAAACAGAGAACGATTTTGATGTCCAAAGGTCAATGTTTTGCCAGAGGAAACATTGCTGCACGTCTCGTTGTGTATACACAACGGAATTGGGAAATGATTAATTAGCTTAATTAGCAACGTTCGCGATGGTGCATTGGCTGTGGCAGAATTAGGTGCAAATCACTATTGCATGCGAACAATTTTGTTTCATGTGGTTTTTGAAGCACGTGATACTATCCAAACCGATGTCATTCACGTAATCAGCGCAGTTTATCTGCGGATATCTCACCCGAGAGGAGAAAGAAATATGAATAAATTAGCAAAACTCGTCTTCGCTGCATCCGCGGTCGTTGCCATGTCTGCTCACGCTCAAACTGACATTAAGGCAGCAAAACCACACAGCGCCTACGCACAAGATGCAAGCGGCAATGTCGTGCGTAACTCCACCGGCCTGTGCTGGCGCACCGGTTACTGGACCCCTGCTGACGCAGTTCCAGGCTGCGATGGCGCACTGGTCGCTGCTGCTGCACCTGCTCCAGCACCTGCTCCAGCTCCAGTTCCAACCGCTGAAAAGGTAACGTTTGCTGCTGACGCATTCTTCGATTTCGACAAAGCAACGCTGAAACCAGAAGGCAAGGCAAAACTGGACGACCTGGCATCGAAACTGGGTAGCCTGAATCTGGAAGTCATCATCGCTGTCGGCCACACCGACTCCGTTGGTTCCGATGCATACAACCAAAAACTGTCGGTTCGCCGTGCAGAAGCTGTGAAGTCCTACCTGGTTGGCAAAGGCGTTGATGAAAAACGCGTCTACACCGAAGGTAAAGGCGAGAAGCAACCAGTTGCTACCAACAGCACCGCTGCTGGCCGCGCACAAAACCGCCGCGTAGAAATCGAAGTTGTGGGTACCCGCAAGTAATTCGATTTAACGCGAAGACAAACCCCGCTCACGCGGGGTTTTTTTTTCGCCTTCAACATCATGCGGCTCAATCCAATGCATGACCGCTCACGACGTTTCACGTTATCATTCAAAACATGAATGCAGATCCTTTAGAACTCAAGAAATTCAGCGACATCGCCCATCAGTGGTGGGACCCTACTTCGGAATTCCGACCACTGCACGAGATCAATCCACTCCGACTGGAGTGGATTAACAGCCGTGCACCATTGGCCGGCAAGACCGTGGTTGATGTTGGCTGTGGCGGCGGCATTCTTGCTGAATCCATGGCAAAGAAGGGCGCGAACGTGACCGGCATCGACCTCTCGGAAAAAGCGTTGAAGGTTGCCGACCTTCATAGTCTTGAGTCTGGTGCACAGATTCGCTATGAGCTGATCGCCGCTGAGGAGCTTGCCGCACGCGAGCCAGGACAGTTCGATGTCGTGACATGCATGGAGATGCTGGAGCACGTGCCAGATCCAAGCGCCATCGTCAAAGCATGCGCGCAATTGGTCAAACCAGGTGGCCATGTGTTTTTCTCGACCATCAACCGTAATCCCAAAGCTTATTTGCACGCGATTATTGGTGCGGAGTATCTGTTGCGCATGCTACCGAAAGGCACGCATGACTATGCCAAATTCATCACGCCGGCAGAGCTGGCACAATTCACGCGTTTTGCAGGCCTGGAAATCGCGGGATTGAAAGGCATGGGATTCAACCCACTGACCAAGATTTACTCGTTGAATAGCGATACCAGCGTCAATTATCTGGTCGCTTGCACGAAACCTGCCTGACAAAAGCATATCGACCTTGTGTCGATATGCTTTCTGCATATTCCATACGCATGACACTACGCAAACCTCGCGCTGTCCTCTTTGATCTGGATGGCACACTGGCTGACACGGCGCCTGATCTGGCGGGTGCCGTCAACATGTTACGTACTGCACGCGGACTGACTCCAACCGATTATGCGCTGCTTCGCCCTGTGGCCTCGGCCGGAGCGCGTGGGTTGATTGGCGCTGCATTCGGCATCACGCCGCAAGACGCCGAGTATCCCTCCTTGCGTGATCAGTTTCTAGAAAACTATGCAACGCATATTGCCGTGCATAGCCATCTATTTGCAGAGGTACCGGCGCTACTCCAGGGACTGGAGCAGCAATCCATCACGTGGGGCATCGTCACGAACAAAGTGACTTACCTGACTGAAAAGCTGGTACCACAAATCGGCTTGGCGCAAGCGGCATGCGTCATCTGCGGTGACACAACAGCACATCCCAAACCGCACCCAGCACCATTGCTCGAGGCGGCAAACCGCATCCATCTTCCACCGGAAAGTTGCTGGTACGTCGGCGACGATTTGCGTGACATTCAGGCAGGTCATGCTGCCGGCATGACAACCATCGCAGCTGGCTGGGGATATTGTGGTGCGACGCCAACCGTTTCATGGGGCGCAGATATCACGATTGATTCACCATACCAGTTGCTTGATCTGATTGCACAAGCATCTGCCGCATAATCAAACATCGCAGCACTTGAATCTTCGCTCAAGCACCACATCTATTGCGTTACAATGGCAGTGCTTTGGGGACGACCTGGTTTCGACAGGGGTTGCAAAGCAGCGCAGGGCATACCGAGGACTGGTTACCTCGTAAATACAGCCGGAAATGCTTAAATGCAAACGATGATTCTTACGCTCTCGCAGCGTAAACCTCTAGAAACCTAAGAACCTTCTAGCTCTACACCATCTCTTCCCTGGGGTGGGCTGGCAACAGCAGTAGAGTCATACACAGGGAATCGCGTTCTGCCGGGTTACTTGGCAAGACGTTAAACAATAGGTGACTCGCCTGTCCGCAGCGTGCGCGTCCGCGTCGTACAGGTTAAATCAAATGGCAGCGCTAAGTATGTAGAACTGTCTGTAGAGTGCTTCTGGACGCGGGTTCGATTCCCGCCGTCTCCACCAGAACATGTATCAAGTAGTCCAAGAACCCGCGTCAATCCTTGTGATTGCGCGGGTTTTTTCGTTTTTTACCCAAGCCGGCAAGCAAGATATTC
The DNA here is from genome assembly GCF_014635705.1 of Oxalicibacterium faecigallinarum. GTDB lineage: Bacteria > Pseudomonadota > Gammaproteobacteria > Burkholderiales > Burkholderiaceae_D > Oxalicibacterium > Oxalicibacterium faecigallinarum. The sequence goes on from NZ_BMDI01000001.1 coordinate 1,505,397, forward strand.
ATTGGCACCGATAAATACCCACGCGCGCGGTAAAAAAGAGGACACCCCGATTTTTTCTCTGCAAAACTGCCAGCTATAATCGTTGGCAATATTGCTAAATTGGCGCGACCGTGCTCCCGGTGTGAGGGGCATCCACCTTCCTTCACGATGTCCCTCCCCTCAAACGATTTAAGCTGGCTGTCCGGCGGCGGTGAAATGGGCGAACTGATTCGCTCCATGGATTGGTCCAAGACCGCACTCGGCCCTCTCGAAACATGGCCGCAAAGTTTGCGTACCTCGGTTAGTCTTTGCCTTTCCTCTACCTTCCCGATTCTCATCGCTTGGGGGCCTGACGACATCCAGATCTATAACGATGCGTATCGGCCGATCTGCGGCAATTTGCATCCGGGATCGATGGGGCAGGATTTCAAGATTTGCTGGGAGTCGGCACTGCCCGTCGTTGGCGACAAGTTCGATCGTGCGCATGAAGGCGAGGGCACGTATATCCGTGATCAGCGGATGTTCCTCGATCGCTACGGCTATCTTGAAGAAGCCTTCATGACGTTTTCGTTCTCGCCGATCCGTATCGAATCGGGCAATGTCGGCGGCGTGTTTCACCCGATTTCTGAAAGTACCGACAAGGTTCTGTCGGCCAGAAGAACGCAGGGCCTGCGCGAACTGACGGCGCTGATCGCTAAATCCCGCACGGTGGATGAACTGTGTTCGCTGATGGCCGAGCAGCATCCGTCTCTGTTACTGGATCTGCCTTTCCTGCTGGTCTACGAGTTCGACAAGGATGGGCAAACACTGCAACTGCGTGGTCAGGCTGGGTTGAAAGACCATTCGCCACTCGTGGTCGAAACAGTTGGCATCGATCATCCTGCGACGTGGCCGTTTGACCAGGCGCTGGAAAACCGATCCATGACGCTGGTGACGGATCTTGCCGCCCGGTTTGGCGCATTCGACTGCGAGCCTTATGCGGAAGCGCCGCACACGGCGGTATTGCTCCCGATTACGATCGCCGGTCAAAGCCAGCCATTCGGTTTTGTGGTGGCCGGTGTCAGTGCGCGGCGCGCATTGGATAAGGATTACGAGAGCTTTTATGACTTGCTGATGAATGCCGTCAATACGGCGGTCGGCAATGTCGTCGCTTACGAGCAGGAGCAGAAACGCGCAGAGGCCCTGGCTGCCATCGATCGTGCAAAGACGGTGTTTTTCTCGAATGTCTCGCACGAATTCAGAACGCCGCTGACCTTGATGCTTGGCCCGCTGGAAGACTCTCTGAATGATCTTGAAGAGCCTTTGGGAAAAGCGCAAAGAGATCGTCTGGATGTCACGCACCGCAATGCGCTTCGACTGCTCAAGCTGGTCAACGGCCTGCTTGATTTTTCGCGGATCGAAGCAGGGCGCGTACAAGCCACGTATGCGCGTACCGATCTGTCCAAGCTGACCGAAGACCTAGCGAGTGTCTTTCGCTCGGCAATGGAAAAAGCAGGACTGTCCTACGATGTGCAGGTGGATGAGCTTGTGGAAGATGTGTATGTCGACCGCGACATGTGGGAAAAGATCGTTTTCAACCTGTTATCCAATGCATTCAAATTTACCTTGACCGGATCGGTCACGGTGCGCCTGCAACGGCATGGCGAATGGGCCCGGCTGACCGTAAGCGATACCGGTACCGGTGTGCCTGAACATGAATTGCCGCGTTTGTTTGAACGATTCCATCGGATTGAAAGTGCGCAGGGCCGCACGTTTGAAGGCACGGGGATCGGTCTTGCATTGATACAGGAGCTGGTCAAACTGCACGGTGGCAGCATCACCGCAGAAAGCAAGCTGGGCGTCGGCACGACCTTCTTTATCGATGTGCCGTTTGGCCATCACCATCTTCCGGCGGAGCAGTTGCTGGAGCAGAAAAATGCGGACGACGCATCCGGCAAGGGTGAAGCCTTTATTCAGGAAGCGCTGAGCTGGCTACCCGATGCAACAGAAACACAGCCGGCGACACAGCACGCCGTCGAAGGTAATGAAGAGGTGGGCGCACTGAGCCAGCCTGCACGCATCCTGATCGCTGACGACAATAGCGATATGCGCGCCTACCTCAAGCGGCTATTCGACAAGCAAGCGATTGTCGAGACCTGTACCGATGGCGAACAAGCCTATCAGGCCGTCCTGCGCTCGCCACCGGATCTGCTGCTCAGTGACGTCATGATGCCGAAGCTGGATGGCTTTGGATTGATTGCCAAGGTACGGGGCAATCCTGCGATCAAGGATGTGCCGATCATTCTGCTATCGGCCCGCGCGGGTGAGGAAGCCCGGCTGGAAGGCTTGCAGGCAGGTGCGGATGATTATCTGGTCAAGCCGTTTTCAGCGCGTGAACTCATGACGCAGGTGCAGCGCCAGATCGATATCCATCGACATCGCAAGGCTGCACGTCATACGCTGGAGCAAAGCGAGTTTTATTTCCGCTCGCTGGTCGATACGTCACCGGCCATTTTGTGGCTGACCGATACCAAGGGCATGTGTACGTACTTGAGCAAGAGTTGGCAGGGCTATACGGGGCGTCAGGCGGGTGAAGATCTGGACGCCAACTGGCTCGACTGCATCCATCCGCAGGATCGCGCCGCTGTCGAACAAAACTTTACAGCAAGCGTTGGCAAGCAAGTCGCTTTCAGCCACGACTATCGCCTGCGCCGTAGCGACAACGAGTATCGCTGGGTCGTCGGTGCCGCAGCACCGCGGTTTGACGTGGAGGGTCACTACGTCGGACACGTCGGTACCGTGGTCGACGTGCACGATACCAAACTGCTTGCGCAGGATCTGATCGAGGCCAATCAACGTCAGAGCGAATTTCTGGTCACCCTGGCGCACGAACTGCGCAACCCCCTCGCCCCGATCCGTAATGGCGTCGAGCTCTTGCGCATAAGCGAAGGCAAGCTGAAGAACGTGGGCAACATCCATCGCATGATCGAACGTCAGGTTGCCCATTTGACGCATCTGGTAGACGACCTGCTGGATATCGCACGCATTACACGCGGCAAGATCAATCTGAAAAAGCAGCACGTTGCGCTCAAGGATGTACTCGGCGACGCAGTCGAAATTAGCATGCCGCTGATCGAAGCTGGGCACCATCGCTTGACGCTAGACATTGCAAGCGACGATACGGTTATCAACATTGACCGACATCGAATTGCACAAGTCATCAGCAATTTGCTGAACAACGCTGCCAAGTACACGCCTCCCGGCGGGAACATTCATCTGCATGTACAGCGGGAAGGAAATCAGATTGCCATCCATGTCGAGGATGACGGCGTCGGTATCCCAACAGAATCACTCAACAGCGTGTTTGAGATGTTCACTCAAATCCCCAGTGAAATCGAACGCGCACAGGGTGGTCTGGGTGTGGGACTGCATCTGGTCAAGCGTCTGATCGAGCTGCATGACGGGCAGGTTCGTGTGCATAGCGACGGCCGCAACCGAGGAAGCACCTTTTCGGTCATTTTGCCTTCGAATCTCGGCGAAACGGCATCGAAAACCGAAACGGCAGCCACAGCACCCGACATGCAAGCTGCCCTGCGCATCCTTGTAGTGGATGACAATCAGGATGCGGCGGACAGCCTAACAGCCGTGATGGGGAGCCTTGGGCACGACGCACGTGCCGTGCACAGAGGCTATGAAGCGATTAGTGCAGCCACGAGTTTTATCCCGCACATCGTGTTTCTGGATATCGGGCTACCCGACATGAGCGGGTATGACGTACTGGCACGTGTGAAAGAACTCCCTCGCATGAACGAAACAGTATTCGTGGCATTGACTGGATGGGGAACAGAGTCGGATATCACACGCTCCAGCCAGGCTGGATTCCATCATCATCTCACCAAGCCTGCCTCTATCGAAACATTGCTATCAATCCTATCTGGCTCGCATTCTTCCTGAAAAAGCATTGTTTGCCTTGGCATCGGCGATTTTCGGAAAGCAGAGACCGGCAATGCAATCGGCGTGAGTATTCACGCCAAGGTACCGCCATGTACATGAGCGTAACCATACGATCACATTAGATAGTTGCTTCCCAACTTAAACAGTCATTCAAACAGAACAGCATTTTTAAAGATCTGTGACCAATACGCGCAGTTTTGAACTGCATGTATTGATTCACTTTTCAATATGGCCGTTTTTCTGCAATGCCATTGCCAGCACGCGCGCTGCATGCAACGGCGTTTGTTGCGTTCCATCCTGAATCTGATGCCGGCAACTCGTCCCGTCGGCAACAAAAATCGTTCCCTTCTCGGCTTGGCGGATTGCCGGAAGCAATGACAGCTCGGCCATCGCCAGCGACGCTTCGTAATGCTCTTCCTCGTAACCGAAGCTACCGGCCATTCCGCAGCAAGACGATTCGATGACCGATACATCGAGGTCCGGAATCCACTTGAGAATTTCGGGCACGGGACGGAAGGCATCGAAGGCCTTCTGATGACAATGTCCATGCACCATCGCCTTGTTGGATGACAACGGCTGCAGATCGAGCTTGAGACGATCGGCCTTGCGTTCGCGTACGAGGAACTCCTCGAACAGGAAAGCATTGTCGGCCAGACGATGCGCTTCCTCGCCATAACCGTAGTTCAGAAACTCGTCGCGCAAGGATAGTAAACACGATGGTTCCAGGCCGACAATCGGCACCCCACGCTCGACGAACGGCATCAGTGCATCCAGCGTGCGACGCGCTTCTGCTTTAGCTTCGTCAACTAGACCAGCCGACAGGTAAGTACGACCGCAGCACAACGGACGTTCGCCTTCACGCGTGTTGAAATGCACGGTGTAACCCGCAGCTTCCAGCACCTGCTGCGCGGCGCGCGCATTCTCCGGTTCCATGTAGTTATTGAAGGTATCGACGAATAGCAGCACTTCCATGCCACTCGCCTTACTCGATCGCGCCGAGGCGTTCGAAAGGAAAGACGTCTTGAATGCTGGTGATGAACGTTGTGGTGCAAGTCCAATGGACTTCTTGATCCAGCCACCGATGAATGGCAACTTTTCTCCTGCGCTCAACAACCCACCAAAGCGACTCACGATCGGTGCGTAGCGTGGCATGAAAGCGACAATCTTGTCGCGTAGCGTAATGCCATTGCGCTTGGCCCATGCTGCACGTGCCTCGATCTTGAAACGCGCCATATCGACGCCGGTCGGACAATCGCGCTTGCAACCCTTGCACGACACACACAGATCCAGCACCTCTTTGACCTCGGCACTGGCCAGTCCTTCGCTCCCCAGTTGCCCGGAGATGGCAAGGCGCAGCGTGTTGGCACGACCACGCGTGACATGACGCTCGTCCTTGGTGATGCGATAGCTCGGACACATCGTGCCGGCATCGAACTTGCGGCAGTGGCCATTGTTGTTGCACATCTCCACAGCCTTGGCCAAACCACCGGTCAGATCGTCTCCCGTACCCGGTTCTGTTTCCACACCGGTTGCAGGATCACGTTTGACGTTCCATTCGGACCAGTCGAGTTGCGTGGTCATCGCAAGTTCGCGATAGCCGGGCTTGAAACGGAAGTTGCTGCGCTCGTCCATCTTTGGTGGACGCACGATCTTGTCCGGATTGAAGCGGTTGTCCGGATCGAACAGGTGCTTGATCTCGCTGAATGCCTGATTGATCTTCGGACCGTACTGCCACGCTACCCATTCACCGCGACACAGGCCATCGCCATGTTCACCCGAATAAGCGCCCTTGTATTCGCGCACCAGCGCCGAGGCTTCTTCCGCAATGGCGCGCATGTCGGCCGCGCCCTCGCGACGCATGTCGAGAATCGGACGCACGTGCAATGTGCCCACGCTCGCATGCGCATACCAGGTGCCTTCGGTGTGGTACTTGTGGAAGACTTCGGTCAGCTTGTTCGTGTATTCGGCCAGATGCTCGAGCGGTACCGCACAATCCTCAATGAACGAGACCGGTTTGCCGTCGCCTTTCATGCTCATCATGATGTTGAGGCCGGCCTTGCGTACATCCCACAGCGCCTTCTGCTCGTTGGCATCCAGCATGTTGACGCAGGCGCCGGGCAAACCCAGATCGCTGACGAGATCGTTCAGTGCCGAAAGTCGTTCGGCCAACATCTCCTTGTCGTCACCGGCGAACTCCACCAGCAAAATCGCATCCGGCGAACCGACCAGTGCTTTTTGGATTACCGGACGGAAGGCTGCGATATTGAGCGAGAGCTCGATCATCGTGCTGTCGACAAGCTCGACCGCAACCGGCAACAGCTTGACGATGTGCTGTGCCGAATCCATCGCCTGATAAAACGTCGGGAAATTGATGACACCCAGAACCTTGTGTTTCGGCAGCGGTGCCAGCTTGAGTTTGATCTGCCGGCTATAGGCCAGCGTGCCTTCCGATCCGACAAGAAGATGTGCCAGATTTGCGGAGCCATCATCGGTATAGGCACGCTGATTCTGGCAATCGAATACGTCGATGTTGTAGCCACCCACGCGACGCAGCACCTTGGGCACGCGTTCGATGATTTCCTCGCGCTCGCGCATGGCGATCTCGCGAATGCCATCGAGCATCGGTCGCAAGGCAGCCGTTTGCATCATCGTATCGAAGGATTCGAATCGCGTTTGCGATCCATCTGCCAGCACCGCGTCGATCGCGAGTACGTTGTGCACCATGTTGCCATATTCGATCGAACGCGAGCCGCACGAGTTGTTGCCGATCATGCCACCGATCGTGCATTGCGCAGCGGTCGAAACATCGACCGGAAACCAGAGTCCGTAGGGCTTCAACCATGCATTCAGGTGATCGAGCACCATGCCGGGCTCCACGACGATGGTGCGTGCCACCGCATCGAACTCGATGACGTTGTTGAGCCACTTGCTGTTGTCGATGACAAGTGCTTCACCAACGGTTTGACCGCATTGGCTGGTGCCACCACCGCGCGCAAGGATCGGCACCTTCTCCGAACGCGCGATATCCAGCGCGAGCAGCAAGTCTTGCTGGTCGCGCGGTACAACCACACCAATTGGCATGATCTGGTAGATCGACGCGTCGGTTGCATATCGGCCGCGATCAGCTCGCCCGAACAGCACGTCTCCGCGCAATTCCTTGCGCAGACGTGCGGCAAGCGGGCTGTCTGCAGGGCTGGCTTGTCGAGCGAAATGAATCGGCTTCACAGTCATGTTGCTTGCATCCCTTGCCCGCAAGACGATGCGGGCGAATCTGCGTACCGCAACCTGACGGAGCGGCACGCCAAACATCAAGTAGAAACTCTCGATGGTCGAAGGTAAAACGACGTTATTCGCGGATTCAGGAAACCCTCTGCAAGCGCGGTGTTTCCTGTCCGCTGGCAGACAGGTTCTCCATCGCTGCTGCCACGCCACTACCCGCCAGCTTGATGCCAGCCAGCTTCAAACCCATCTCGCAACCCGCAAGCGTCGCCATCAGCGTCAGTTCGTTGGCTTCGCCCAGATGGCCGATGCGGAACATGCGCCCCTTCATCTTGCCCAGGCCGGTTCCCAGCGACATGTTGAAGCGCTCGTAGATCACCTTGCGTACGGCATCGGCATCCACACCTTCCGGCGTCATCACACCGGTCAGTACCGGCGAGTAGACGGCAGCATCCTTGCACTGCACTTCCAGCCCCCAGGTATCGACGGCAGTGCGACAGGCAGCAGCCAGACGTTGATGGCGTGCGAAAACGTTATCCAGTCCTTCGCCCAGAATCATGTCGAGTGCTTCATGCAAGCCGTAAAGCAGGTTGGTGTTCGGTGTGTAGGGCCAGTAACCGACCTTGTTCATTTCGATGATTTCGGTCCAGTCCCAGAACGCGCGCGGCAGCTTGGCGGTCTTGCTTGCTTCAATGGCTTTTTTAGAAACGGCGTTGAAGCTGATGCCCGGTGGCAGCATCAAACCTTTTTGCGAACCGGAGACGGTCACGTCCACCCCCCACTCATCGTGACGGTAATCGGCACAAGCCAGACCTGAAATCGTATCGACCAGCAATAGTGCGGGATGGCCGACCGAATCGATTGCCTTGCGCACCGCGGCGATGTTCGAGGTCACACCAGTCGAGGTTTCGTTATGCACGACGCACACGGCCTTGATCGAATGACCGGTATCGGCACGCAGACGCTCGGCGATCATGTCTGCCTGCACACCGCGACGCCAGCCTTCGATACCTGGCAAACCCAGGAATTCGGGCTTCAGACCAAGTGCTTCTGCCATCTTCTTCCACAGCGTCGCGAAGTGACCGGTTTCATACATGAGTACGTGATCGCCAGGGCTCAGCGTGTTACTCAGCGCCGCTTCCCATGCGCCGGTACCGGACGCCGGATAAATAATGACAGGCTGCGAAGTTTTGAAAATCTTCTGGATTCCGGACAGGACCTTCAGGCCCAGCGCACCAAACTCCGGGCCGCGGTGATCGATGGTCGGATAGCTCATCGCGCGCAGGATACGATCTGGCACGGGGCTCGGACCGGGAATCTGCAGGAAGTGGCGACCAGCGGGATGGAAATCGAGCGTCAGCATTACTGTCTCCTCAAAAAAAACCGTCAAATTGAATTTTGCATACAAAATACTTTATCAGACGAAGTGAATTAGGTAAAGCGATTGCATGCAATCCTGACGTGGTCGCAACGCCACGCCTTGTTATAAATGGATACAAAAAGCATATGGAAGCAATGACTTACTCTGTCTGGCAGCATGGAGACTCGTGACGCAATTTTCCATATTGCATACAATTGCTTTAAAATAGCGCCACATCTATGACCCTTTCCACGCATACCATGAGTGAAACCGTCCTGCCCGGAAGCAGCCCGATCCTGCCGAAGGTCGAAAGACAGCGTCTGCACGACGCTGTTGTGGAACACCTGCAAAACCTGATCATCGAAGGTGTCCTTGCGCCGGGCACCAAGCTCAACGAACGCGAAGTCTGCGAACGTCTCGGTATTTCGCGTACGCCACTGCGCGAGGCCATGAAAGTGCTGGCCTCCGAAGGCCTGATCGAGATCGCGCCGAACCGCGGTGCCTTCGTCTCCAAAATGAGCGACACCGAGATCTGGGAGACTTTCGAAATGATGAGCGGCCTCGAAGCCTTGTCCGGCGAACTGGCTGCCGAACGTATCTCGCCGGCCGAAATCGCCGAGATCAAGGCCCTGCACGACGCCATGCTCAAATGTCGCGCCGAGCACGATCTGCCGGGTTACTACAGTCGCAACCAGACCATTCACAACAAGATCAACGAAGCGGCACGCAACTCCGTACTGCGCCAGATGTATCTGTCCGTAAACCGTCGGTTGCAGACTCATCGTTTCAAATCCAACTTCAAGGAAGCAAAGTGGGACCGCGCCATCAAGGAACACGAAGAGATGATCGAGTCGCTCGAAACGCGCGACGGCAAACGCCTGGCAGCCATCCTGCGTCAGCACTTGCTGGACAAGCGCGATTCGGTCATGGAAGACCTGCGCAGTCTCAACGGCAAGCAAGCCGTCGGTAGCTGACAAACACAGCGTCACGACCGGCATGCCCGATGTCTTGTTCGTCGGCATCGTCGTAAAAAAAGCCTGGGAGAGCCCAGGCTTTTTTTATCCGGACCGCGTGCGGGAAGTCGCTGCATGTCAGGCAGGTGTCGGCGACCGCATGCGGCTGATCAATCCGCTGACCAACGGCCAGACCAGTGCGATCACGGCCAGCGTCATCACGGTGCCGACCAGCCCATTACTCCAGAACACGCTGAGATCGCCCTTGGAACCGACCATGGTCTGACGGAAGGCATCTTCGGCACGATCGCCGAGCACCAGTGCCAGCACCATCGGCGCCAACGGATACTGCAGCTTCTTGAAGATGTAACCGACTACACCAAAAATCGCCATCAGCCAGATATCGAACGACGCACCGTGCACCGTGAATGCACCGATCGCGCAGATGACCATGATGGCCGGTGCAATGATCGAAAACGGAATGCGCAGGATGGCAGCAAACAGGGGCACCGTACTCAACACCACGAGCAGGCCGACGATGTTACCCAGGTACATGCTGGCGATCAGGCTCCAGACAAAATCCTTCTGTTCGACGAACAGCATCGGCCCCGGCTGCAGACCCCAGATCATCAGACCGCCAAGCAGCACGGCGGCAGTCGCCGAACCCGGAATGCCAAGTGCCAGCATCGGCAGCAAGGCACTGGTGCCCGCGGCATGCGCCGAGGTTTCCGGTGCCAGCACACCTTCCACATTGCCCTTGCCGAACGAATCGGGCTGACGCGCCATCTTCTTCGCCATGCCGTAGCCCATGAAGGATGCAGCAACGGCGCCACCCGGCGTGATGCCGAGCCATGCACCGATGACCGACGAGCGGATCAGCGTCAACCAGTACCTGGGTAACGAGGCCCAGGTCTTGAACACGACCTTCAGATCGATGGTCGCCTTCTTGCCCTTGAATGCCAGGCCTTCTTCCATCGTCAGCAGAATTTCGCTGATACCAAACAGGCCGATGACTGCAACCAGGAAGTCGAACCCGCGCAGCAGTTCGGGAATATCGAAGGTCATGCGCAGTTCGCCGGACACCGTATCCATCCCGACCGCCGCCAGCATGAAGCCGATACACATCGAAATGATGATCTTCGCTTTCGGCTCCTTGCCCATGCCGATGAAGCTGCAGAAGGTCAGGAAATAGACGGCGAAGAATTCGGGCGGTCCGAACCGTAGCGCAAACTTCGCCACGATCGGCGCCAGAAAGGTGATGATCACCACGCCGAACAGCGCGCCGAAGCACGAGCCGGTAAATGCCGTCGTCAATGCTTCGCCAGCCTTGCCCTGCTGCGCCATCGGATAACCGTCGAACGTGGTGGCAACCGACCACGCCTCGCCCGGGATGTTGAACAGGATGGAGGTGATCGCACCGCCGAACAACGCGCCCCAATAAATACAGGAGAGCAGGATGATGGCCGAGGTTGGATTCATCGAAAAGGTCAGCGGCAACAGAATCGCCACCCCATTCGGACCGCCGAGGCCGGGTAGCACCCCCACCACGATACCCAACAGGATGCCGACGAACATCAGCCCCAGGTTGTGCATGCTGAAGACATGGCCGAAGCCGCCCATCAATGCATTAAGTTCTTCCATGATCGTTCCCCTCAGTAACCGAACATGGCTTCCAGCGGCCCTTTAGGCAGCGGTACCTTGAACTGGATTTCGAACACATAGAAGAACACCAGCATCATCAGAATCGATACCAGTCCGCACTTCCACCATGGGAACTTGCCGAGAAAGAGCATGAAAGCGGCAATGAACAGCGTTGATGCAACGTAAATGCCGAGAAAGCCGATGGCCGCGATGAAGACCACCAGCGGGACGAGAATGACGGCCACCAGCTTGGCCTGCTCGATCTCGAGGAAGGCGTTGCGATTGTTTTCGCGAATCGCATGAAAAACGACGAAGGCCGACGCGATCAGTACCACCACGCCGAGGCGCAGCGGGAAATAACCGGGTTCCGGACCGTAACCACCCCAGCCAGCACCCAACTGGTAATTACTCCAGATGGTGCTGGCCGAAGCGAGTGCGAGGATGATCGCAACAGCGATTTCCGCCGTGCGCATGGTAATGACGGTGGGCGACGCAACGCGCTCCTCCTCCGTCTGCTCGATTTCGGGAATTTGCATATTCAGCTACCTGTTTGGGGACTGCAGAGCCGGCCGCACATGGCACTCTGCAGTCGGATAAAAAGAATTACTTGGTGAAACCGGCCTCGGTCATGATCGTTTTGTGCAACTGCTCATCCTTCTCGAGGAAGCCTTTGAGCTCGTCGCCCGTCATGAACTCGGGTTTCAGTGCATTCTTTTCCAGGTAGCTCTTCCATTCCGGCGTCTCCGTCACTTTCTTGAGGAGATCAACGTAATACTGCTTCTGCTCGGGCTTCACACCGCCCGGCATCAGGAAGACCCGCAGCATTTCATACTTCACGTCCAGACCTTCCTCTTTACAGGTTGGAATATCGGACCATGCTTGGGTCTTGGTGATTTTTTCCTTGTAAGGGATACGCGTATCGGAGAACACGCACAGTGCCTGGTGCTCGCCTGCGCGCCATTGCGAAACGGATTCCGAAGGATTGTTCGGATTGGACTGGATGTGGCCGCCGGAAAGCTGCGTCGCAGCCTCGCCGCCGCCCTTATAAGGAATGTAGAGGAATTTCGCGCCGGTCTTCTTCTCGATCATCATCGTGATCATGTGATCTTCGCGCTTGGAGCTCGTGCCCCCCATCTTGAAACCTTCCGGCTTCGCCTTGACGGCATCGATGAATTCCTTCTGGTTCTTGTAACCGGCTTGCGAATTCACCCAGAGAACAAACAGATCCTGCGCCACCATCGCGATCGGCGTCACATCGCGCCAGTTGAAAGGCAACTTGGTCGCCAGCGGCGTGGTGTAGATGGAGGAAGAAGCGACGATGATCTTGTGCGCATCGCCTTTCGAGCCCTTGATGTCCAGCAGGCCTTCCGCACCGTTGGCGCCAGCCTTGTTCTGCACGATCAGTGGCTGCTTCATCAGATTGTGCTTGGTGATGATGCCCTGAATATTGCGCGCCATCTGGTCGGACGCGCCGCCCGCACTGAATGGCACGACGAGCTCGACCGGCTTGGTCGGCTCCCAGGCGGCAGCACTCAGGGCGGTGCCCATGGCTGCGAGGAACATCGCGATTTTGCTGGAACGACGGATAGTGCTGTTTTGCATGATGCTGTCTCCTTATATTGGGGCGGGTTGCCTTTTATTGATTCAATATGCATCAGCTGCGAACACGGGGCTCACATCCTGAATGGGTGATGGCCTGCTCCTGCCATCGGGTTTCCTACCTTTCCTGAAAACTTTTCTAGGCGATCATTGCCGCCAAATTTAGAATATTGAATACAATATACATATTGAGAAGAATGTCAATCGTTGAGCGGCAGAGTTTTTTGTAACGTTTCTCCTCTTGCGTCAGCGTTTTTTGGCCATTTATTTACTTGCGCGCAGTGACCTTAACAAAAATTTTGCATGCAATTTTGAAGGGATTCCCATGAATATGGTTGCAGATCTTGCTCTTCCCCCACTCGCCACCATCGGCGCCCCGCTCTCTACGGTCAGTACGCCGGCGTTGCTGCTGGACCTGGATGCGTTCGAGGCAAATGTCAGCGCCATGGCTACGATGGCCAGCAAAGCCGGCGTGGCATTGCGCCCGCATGCCAAGGCACACAAGTCGAGCGCCATCTCGCAATACCAGATCGGAGCCGGTGCAGTCGGCATCTGCTGCCAGAAACTGACAGAGGCCTATCCGTTCGTCCGTGCCGGCATCGATAACATCCATATCAGCAACGAGTTCGTCGGGGCCGACAAGGTCGAGATGGCCATTCATCTGGCACGGCATGTGGCATTGAGCATCTGCGTCGATCACGTCGCGCAAGTGCATGCGGTCGGCCAGGCTGCCACTGCAGCCGGTGTACGGATTGGGGTATTCCCGGAAGTGGATATCGGTCAGGGGCGTTGCGGCGTAGAGTCCGAAGATGCGTTGGCTGCACTCGTCGACGCCATCGCGCAATACGACGGCCTGAAATTCCGCGGCTTGCAGGCCTACCACGGCGGTATCCAGCATGTCGCCGGATGGCACGCGCGGCGCGACGCCGCAGCACAGTCAGCCGACAAGGCAGCGGCCTACGTTCGCTTCCTCGAAGCGCGCGGTGTGCGCTGTCCGGTCGTGACGGGCGCCGGGACCGGCACGGCGGAGTTCGATGCATTCAGCGGCGTCTTCACCGAACTGCAACCCGGCTCCTACATTTTCCTGGATGGTCACTACGGCAGCAGTGAATGGATCGGCACGCACAAGCCGCGTCACGGCCTGTTCATCGCCGCCACCATCATGAGTTCGGCCAAACCCGGCAAGCTGGTCTGCGATGTCGGCCTCAAGGGCGTGGCCGTGGATTCGGGCTTGCCGCGCGTGCACGGCACTGCCGACCTCCACTGCAGCGCCGTCAATGACGAACACGCCATGCTCAAGACCTCCGTCACGCAGGATCGGCTGGGCGAGCGCCTGCTGCTCATTCCCGGTCATTGCGATCCCACCTGCAACCTATACGACCAGTTCGTCTGTTTCCGCGGCGGAATTGTCGAAGACATCTGGGCAATCGATGCGCGGGGTCTTAGCCAGTAAGGCGTCGCTTCTTCAACTGCTTGCTGTGGCCGACAGCAGCGTGTCCGTCCGACTCAAGCATACATAGCGAACAAAAGTCTTGTTGCCGCAATACCAGCGTCGGAACAATTCCAGATAGTCCCCTCTCGATCACTCCATTTGCCATTCACTTCAGCAAGCTGAATTGCGTTCTTTAATTAGAGGCTGTTTCCGGTGCAATCGACAAGGGCCTTCGGTTGCCATCTTCTTCCGTGCGATTGCTATTAAAAGCCAGACGGTCAAGTGTACGAATTTTTCTGCATATCTAACCTTGATTTGATTCGTTTTAAATGCCGGCGGGAGGCACCCAACATGGACACTTACCGGATCAATCCACAGGTTCCTTACGACGCTTGCAGCAGGCCTTTTGCCACGTCCCACGCGTCTGCTGCTGCATGCTTTTCTCCGATGACATGCGCGGCATCGATTGCGCCATCCAGCAGCAGGTTAATTTGCCGCGCCAGTTTTCGTGAACTCGCACCGTATTCTTGTTTCAGAATACCTTCGATGTAATCAATGATCAGCTCCTTATGGCGGGCAGCCATCAGGTGTATCGGGCTTTCCCGGTCATGAAATTCGGCAGCTGCGTTGATGAACATGCATCCATTGAAATCCGCACGCTTAAACCATTCATCATGCCAGGTAAATAGCGCCTGAATCTTGGTCGATGTCGTCTTCTTGGAATCTGCCGCCGCCATCAACGATGTGCGGAAGTAGTCGTCGCGCTTCGTCAAAACCTCCAGAATCAAATCGGTTTTGGAAGGGAAATATTTATAGAGCGTCATTTTGGCGACACCTGCTTCAGCCAAAATACGGTCGATACCCACAGCTGTGTACCCGCCTTCAGCAAAAAGCTCCATCGCTTTGCTTACCAGCAGTTCTCGTTTATCTGCCATTACTTTTATCACTCCGTTTGGGCGAAAAAATCACCTTAGCAATCAAGGATTGTCCCATAAGGCAACGAGCAAGAAGTGTGCGCATAAACAACATGAACAAAAAATGCAAAAAGTATTTGCACATCTCAAATTCAAAGCTTAATATACAGACCTGTCTGTATTAAAAAGATTATACAGATTGTAGCCAGGTTCGGGGGATCCGTGCCGCTGATAGGCAATCAACCATTTCGGAGAACAAATATCATGAATCACTATCTTTCTAAAATGCGCGGCGGCGCCACGTTGCCACCTCAACCTGCTCTTCGTCTGGTGGTGATTGCCTGGCTTGGTGGCTTTCTTGCCATTGCAGCGGTAGGACTGCTGACAGATGCCAGCAATATGCCATTGGTGCTTGGCTCGTTCGGCGCGACTTGTGTGATGGTGTTCGGCTTTCCTGACTTGCCGTTCTCACAGCCGCGCAACGTCATTGGCGGACATTTCATCGCAACCCTCACCGGCCTGGTTTTCTTGACCATGTTTGGCCCACATTGGTGGAGCATGGCAGCTGCTTTAGCAACGGCGATTGCGTTAATGCTGATTACGCGTACGGTTCATCCGCCTGCTGGCTCCAATCCGGTGATTGTGATGCTGACGCTTCCAGGTTGGGATTTCCTCATCACACCAACATTGCTGGGCTCGGTCATTGTGATCGCAGTTGCCGTCCTTTATAACAACCTCATTAAAGACCGGTCCTATCCCAAATACTGGGGATGATATGCAAATGAAAAGCGACCAAACGGTCGCTTTTCCAAGCGGACGTCACCGTTGCCGATATTCATCGTACTGCGCCACCCGAGGTGACGATAGAGCCTTGCAGCACGACTATCATTTTCAGTTTCCAGCCAGATCATCTCGTGCTCTTTGAATAAAGCACGTTCGCAAACATCGATAAGACAGGAGCCGACGCCCTTGCCTTCATGTACCGGCGATACAAAAACCGCAAACAGGCATCCGCTTTCTAAATCAATCATTGCAAACCCGACCACTTCATCGTCGATCTCCGCCACCCACGTGCAGGCATTTGCAGCAATGGCTTGCATGACGAACGCTGGCGTTACGCCAATCTCATTCAGTTCTTCATACGTTAGTGCGTTCTCTTGAACTGAGGTTCTCACTTTGAAAATTGCATCGACATCTGAAGGCCGCGCAGGTCGAATAGTGAAGGTATTGTCGGGATTCGTCATTGGTACGATTTCAGCATGGCGTGTGGTTGCTCACAACATCTGCCATAAGCAGATGCCAGATTATTCTTTTCTGAGTAAAAGGATTGTGCGTCCTGCCTTTCAAATGAATCAGCTGTCAAAGGCACTCAAAGCAATCGGCAGCGATTGAATGACGTTGTTTCCAACCGCCGGCAGCCCTGCAAGAACAGCACTAATGACTTCCTCACGACTAGCGCCATGCTTCTTTGCTTCGCGCACATGAAATGGCAGGCCGCTTTCCAAGCGAGTAGCAGCGAGTATTCCTATGTAAACAAGAGCTTCCGTTTTCGCATCCAATCTTGATGCCTCGCCCAGTTGCTGCACTGCACCCAGCCAGGCTTTCTGATGTGCGGGCGCTTCTTTTACAAATGTTTCGAACGCATGACTGATTTGTGATTTATCGTTCATATAGATATCCAAATTATGGTCCGCTGAAATAGGCAATACATGCCACTGGCGCATCGTTGGGTGCGCTCTGACAATATCCGTGACGGAGCTTTTCTATCAAGGAGTTGTGTAAGTAAATCAACTCGCCATCGAAGTGAAAGAAAAACCAAGGTTCGCCGTGAGCAAAAGCACCTGTAGAACGAAATAATACAGTCCGGGACAGATTACAGGCCTGCTACCTCAGCAACCTGTACATCCAGAATGCCTCGCTATGCTCTACCAACGCCTTGAGTTTTAATGGTGACAGGCCAGTTACCCTCCGCACTTCCCTGCCAAGATGCGATTGATCGGCATATCCGCTCTTGATCGCAATGTCTGAGAAGTCCAACCTTTCCTCATTCGACGTCCGGGCGCCATGTGAGATTGCACGTTCAACCCGCGCATAGAGCTGAAGATCGCGCAAGCTCTGCCCCGTCCAGTACTTGACCAAACGCTGAAATGACCTCTGTCCCGTTATTCCGGTGGTGTCGACTCATTGACCCAGAGACGATTCAGCAGACACTGAACCTGGTCAAACGGATTGGCATGACCATCAAATTGCACGTTGACCAACTGATCCAAGCGCTTACCCGACATCAAGTCCTCCAAAGGGAGAACAGAACCAACGCATTGGCTCATCGGGAGATCAAGCAGCCGGGCCAACGCTTCTGGATAGCAACTAACCGTGCGACCACTACAGGCGAACGCATTCGCCTTTTATCGTGCCCTGAAAGTCATTCCCGATCTCATGATGGTATGCCATGGCTTATGGAACAATACGCAACGTGTCGTTCAATACAATAGCGAACATTTGCTGCTCAATGCGCGCCTCGCAAAGAGCGAGGTGGATTTTTCAGGCGATAACTGGATCTTTCGGTTCTGCGATGCAGACGGCGGATTGATAGCAGACGGTTCGGTGCCGGCCACGCGCCGGCAGCCGACAGCAGACATCTTGAAGATCGCATTGCAGATGGGACTTCGTAGTCTGCTCGATCTGCTGAGAGCGCCCTGTTTCAAATTGCCTGTCGTGAACACGCGACGCCAGGGCGACGTTTGCAATCATGTTTGCACAACCTACACCGCTTGCGACAAGCCTCTCATCAGAAGTGCAACCGATAGCGACTTGATAGCCGTGCGGGAGCCCACCTACGCAGAACTCGATTTCAGGATCACCTTTGTGCAGGTATTGAAAGATATAGGTTTTATATTCATGCGACCAACGCCGCTTTGAAACAGAAGCATTATCGACGGCCAGTTAACAGGCAGAATGGCAGTGATGTAAGACACTGGGCAAGGGCTTGATGCCTCATCTTATGGAACAGACTCCCATGGTCTGACTCTGGAACGCATGGACATCAAAATTGATACCGACCCATTCACGAATGCTTCCATCATCGTTCAGCACAGGCACTGCGCGACCAATGTTCCAGCGATATTCGCCATCAAGCCGTTGCAGTCGATAGACCGCTTCGTACATATAGCGGTTTGTAATACTGTCTGCCCATAACTTGAATGTCTTCTGCTGGTCGTCCGGATGAATAACGTTTAGCCAACCGTAGCTTCGCCATTCCTCGTATGTCTGCCCGGTGAAATCACGCCAGGTCTCAGAATCCTCTTCAACCGCACCTTCCGCTGACGTAGTCCAGACCAGCTGCCCCGTTCCCTGTATCAATGACTGGTATCGCTGTTCAATCAAGCCAGTGGTGCTGGTAGAGCGGATTCGCTCACCGACGTCCTCGTACATCAACATGACTTCCTGCACGCTCCCCGCCTCATCAAAAATGGGGTGCGCATAGCCGCTTACCCAACGCGCTCGTCCAAACGAGCCGAGTTGTGCCGCGTCATACAAGAATGGAGGGATTTGCAGGGATTCGCCGGCAAACGCGCGACGGACAATCGCGGTAACGCCTTTGTCGGCAAGCTGTAAGTCAGTGAAAATATTCCATTCGGAACTAAGAATGTAATCTTCGAGATCGTCGCCATCAGCCAATTGCCAGAGGGCTAGCCATGGCTGACTGACTCGAGATGTCCGCCCGTCTTTTGTCACAACCTGGATGGCAAAGGATGTCTGGTCAAACGGTATCTTGAAATGTCTTCTAGAGCGGATCAGCATGACTCATTCTCCAATGTGGTTTTTCGACTAATCGTGAACCATTAAGAAATGCAATTGCTGAGATGTCGATGGCACAGGTGCGATATCAGGTCAGTGCGAACTAGGTATCCTTTTTTAACAGGTTACACAAGCCAGGAGAAAAATGCATGGCCATGGTCTTACTGGCGGTGTCTTTGTGCACCAGTCGCAATCCGCAAGCAAATCTGGGACCGACGCATCAGCGATTGCAATCCGAGAGAAGGTTGCCCCGCACACACTGCACAGCCGCGCGTCCGGAAACGTTGTCGCCCTCCCCGTTCCAGGAAGCCCGACCACGCTCGTCACCGCGATTTGGTCAGATAGGGCAACAAATCATTCACGGCAGCCGGTTTCAGAAAATGATGGTCGAAACCGGCTTCTATGGCGCGCGCCCGATCCTTCGCTTTCCCGTATCCCGAGAGCGCAATCAGCCTTGTCCCGGAGAGACCCTCTTTTGCGCGCAACTGAGTAGCGACCTCATACCCTGTCATTCCCGGCAGACCTATATCGAGAATGACGACGTCCGGCAAGAACGACTCCGCCAACACCAGCGCACTCGGCCCATCGTAAGAGTATGCAACTTCAAAATTCAGCGTCTTCAACGCCATGACGAGCATCTCCGTGGCATCGATGTTGTCATCCACAACCATGACACGCTTCGCCTTTTCCTTTAAGAACAGAACGTTTTCTTGGGAAATGACTTGAGGCGCCTCAGCATCCGATGTCTCCGACAGAATCGGCAACCATACTTCAAATGTGCTGCCTCTATCCACTCCGTCACTTTTTGCGCAAACCTGACCACCATGCAAAGTGACAAGATTTTTGACGAGTGACAGGCCAATTCCAAGACCATCCTGCGCGCGATCCGATGCGTGATCCACCTGCACGAACAAATCAAAGATATGCCCAATGTTTTCGCGGGATATGCCGATCCCGTTATCGCTCACCGAGATGTTGATCTGGTTTCCCACTACACTTACCTTGAGGGAAATATGTCCACCTTGCACGGTGTACTTGGCGGCATTATTCAAAAGGTTGGCGATCACCTGCGATAAGCGGGTGACATCACCCAATACTTTCAAATCGTCTTCAGGCAATTCCACTGACAAAGTGTGCCGGCGACTGTCCAGAAATGCCTGTGTCGCCTCCACCGCCGCCATCACAAACGTTTTGACGGATAAAGGTACGCAACGAATGTTGACTTTCCCTTGCGTGATGCGCGAAATATCCAGCAAGTCATCCACCAGACGCATGAGGTGACGCGTCTGGCGTTCTATCATGAGCCGGCCTTTCTCAATCTGGGAGAGGTCTTGGGATAGCCCCATCAGCTGAACCGCATGAAGAATTGGTCCAAGCGGATTGCGCAATTCGTGGGCCAACGTGGCTAGAAACTCATCCTTTCTGCGATCAGCAGTTTGCGTTTGAAGTTCGGATTGCTTGCGTGCGCTGACATCCTGCGACACACGCGCAACGCGCGATGCCGTACCACCTTCACCTTTTACGCAGTAACCACGCTCCCCAATCCATTTTTCCCGACCGCCGATAGAAAGGCGATATTCCGTTTCGTACGGATTCAAATTCAGAAGCCCTTTGAAAAGAGCTTCAACCCTGTCACGATCGTCTTCGTGCACACTGTTCAGCCAATCAAGTGGATCGGCAGACAAGGTCCGCGGGTCACGCATAAACAGTTCTTGGTATGCCGGGTTGACATATAACAACTGCCCGTTGTTTGGCACAAACATCCAGAAAACGTCATCAATGTTTTCCGCTATTTCGCTAAACCGCAGTTCACTCTCGGAAAGTTCGCCTTCGACCTGGCGTAATCTGAGCAACGCCTTGATATTGGCGATCAGTTCTTCAGACTCGATCGGCTCGACCAGATAATTATCTGCACCGCCCTCCAGCGCCCGAATCTTGTCCGAACTGCCAAGAAAGGAGGCAGAGGTCTGGAGAATCAGGATTTTGGATGTGCTGAGATTGGCCCGCAGCATTTGGCAGACCTCAAAACCGTTGATATCGGGCAGTTTGGTATCGAGCAGAATAAGGTCTGGCGACTGATCGGAAGCTTGCTGTATTGCACCCGCTCCATGCATCGCTTCTATGACTTCAAAACCAGCCAGCCGCAGAATTCTCGATTTGGCATAGCGCGCACCGTCGTTATCGTCGACATTGAGAATCAATGTTTTGGTACGCGTTTGCTCTACGGGCATGCTCAAACTCTTTCCTGTGGGAGATTTTGAATGGCGCTTTCTCTTACAGCAAAATTCTTCAGTCGGTCAGACTGGACAGCAGGTACTGAATTGTCAAAAATCAGACGATTCAGCGTGGACAAAAGTTCTTCCCTGAACAACGGCTTGACAAAATAAGCATCGGCTCCGAGCAATGCAGCCTTTCGATGGTCGTCAATTTCCGAGGCCATAATGATGGGTAACGCGTTGCTAGCCGGATCGCCCTTGATTTCTGCCAGCCACGACCACGTCGTTTCCCCTTTCAGCAGCACATCGAGCAAGATGGCCGCGGGAGCAACTTCGCGATAGACTGCGGCCGCCTCTCGAATGCTTGAGACAATAACCGCCTGATACGGCGTATTTCTCAAAAACTTTTCATAAATCAAGCGTGTCGACGGGTCATCTTCAACGATAAGGATCTGACGCAAATTTTCCTGCAAGACAGGCATGACTGGCGTCACGGAGTCTTGGGTCTCTTGCTTATCCTGATATTGCACAGGAATGGTCACCGTAAAAGTAGACCCCTGACCGACCTGGCTTTGAATTGAAATCGAGCCGCCCAACAGACTCGCAAGCTTTTTGCACAGTGGCAAACCAAGGCCGGTGCCTTTTGCTCGGTGTTGCAGATGACTCTGTACCTGGCTGAACTCTTCAAAAATCAACTGTTGATCAGCTGGTGCAATACCGATACCCGTATCTTGCACAGAAAACGCAATGACACTGCCGTCGGCGCTTGCCACCGCGCTCACAGTGACATTGCCCATCTCGGTGAACTTCAACGCGTTGGAGATGAAGTTACGTAGAATCTGCGATAACTTGCTTTCATCCGTAATCAGGCGCGGAAGCGAAGGCACGGCTTCGAACAAGAGTTTGACGCGATCCGACACCAGCAACGGCTTGAGCATCCCGCGAAGCGCATCAAACAATTCACTGACCTGAAACGCGGTGGGTCTTATTTCTGTTTTTCCTGCTTCAATCTTGGCCAGATCAAGTAAATCATTGACTAGCTCTGACAGATCATCCGCACCTTTCAGAATGAATTTGACCTGCGTTTCCTGCTCCTGCGTAAGCTCACCGTCCACACCATCGAGCAGCAATTTGGACAAGGCACGGATCGAACTCAGTGGAGTGCGAAATTCGTGGGACATGTTCGAGAGATAACGCGACTTCATCTCATCCGCACGACGCAAGTGGTCAGCCTTTTCATCAAGCTCGGCATACAGTGCGACCACACCGCGATTGGTGCTTTCCAGTTCTTGCGTTAGCTGCAGCAGCTCGTCTTGACGTGATTTCAGTTCTGCCAGGGTCGCCAGCAACTCGGCGTTTTGCAGTTGCACTTCGCGCAGCGTAATGTTCTGATCGCTTGCGGCCAATTTTTCTGCAAGCTTTCCCATCGTTTCCGCAGTAACAAGCGGAGCGTCTGCCGGCAGAATTTTCTTTAACGTGATCCGCGTGCCTTCGCCGGGCCGACTATCAATATCAAACTGGTCCAGCAATCGTCGTGCACCCGTGATACCCACGCCCATGCCAGTCGGTGAACGGTACTTGCCAGCAAGAATGGTCGGCAGATCCGCAATGCCGTTGCCGCTATCGTTGATGTAGATCGTCAATACCTGCGGCTGGTATTGACCTTCCAAAGTGAAATGGACTTTTCCGCCATGCGCATACTCGTAGGCATTCCGAGCCAGCTCGGATACCGCCGTTGCAATACGCGTCTGGTCCTGACTTGAAAATCCAAGCAGTTCACACACTTGACGCGCACGTTGGCGGGCACAAACAACATCCTGTTCATGTTCAATCCCGACCGAAATGATGCGCAATGTCATACTGAATTGGGCCGCACGACCACGACTGTTATGTCATCCCGTTTTCTGGAAAAATCGCGCACCAGAACTGCAGCGATCAACGCGGGCGCTCTGCTCTCCAAGCCTGGATATTGATCCAAACTCCAGTTGGTAAGCAAGCCGTCTGAATGCAATATCAACATGGAATGCTCATTCCAGTCGAAATCAAACTCCTGCACCCGTCGCATATTGCTGCCGACAATGCCGTTATGCGACATAAACTGCTTACGCCCGTCACGACTGAACAGAAACGCCGCGATATTGCCAACACCGGCGAACGACAGGCGATTTTCAGCAGGTGCAATCATGGCAACGGCGACCGCCGCGCCACGAGTTCCACGCAGCGCATCGTGCGCCTTGTTGAGAACTGCAGTGGGCGAATCAAAGCCATGTCGTTCGATCAGATCGATGGCTGGCTGCGATGCGGCTCTTGCATCCGGACCGTGCCCCAATCCATCGGCGACCAAAATGGTGGTCGTATTGCCAAAGCTACGAAAGGTCCATGCATCACCCGATACATCCTCAGAAGGAAGTGGAAGGCATACGCCGCCAATCAGCAGAGCATCGTCATGCGAAGGCGCCGAAACCGATAAAACGACAAGCAGTATCGCCGTACCTTTTCCCGACTGACTGTAAATGTCGAATTCATCGCTTAAACGGCACATTGCACCCAGGCCAGTGCCTTGCGTACCGGCTGTTGATACGCCGTCGCAGATACTGGCAGCGACATTCGCAATACCCGGCCCGCTATCGATTGCGAGGATCTCGATTCCCGATCGTGTACCGCGTTGCACTGATCGAACGATCAGGTCGCCACCACCTGCATGTTTGAGGAGATTGGTACAGGCCTCGGTAATAACAATCGAGACTTTGCCCGCCTGGGTTTCGTCAAAACCGAGATTACGCGCCAAATCAGCACATGCTCGACGCGCAAATGCAATTTGACTGGATTCGTTGACATGGAAAAGCGTTTGCATGCCGTGTTGAGTCAAAAAGACTTCCATTTTGTTATCGTTATTTTTGTGCCTTTGCCCACTTCGGTCTCGATGTGAAACTCGTCCGACAAACGTTTGGCTCCGCCCAAACCCAGGCCCATGCCACCGCCGCTGGTGTAGCCATCGCTTAAGGCTTTTTCCACGTCGGCAATACCTGGACCTTGATCGATAAAAACGGCTTTGATGCCACGCTTGCTATCGCGTTCGACCAGACTGAGATGCGCTTCACCGCCACCCCCATAATCGAGCACGTTACGGCCAAGTTCACTGGCAGCAGTGACAAATTTGGTCTGTTCCACCAGACTGAGCTTGATCGCTACCACGCGCTCCCGGAGAGCCTGACGTAGCCGAACGACATCCTCGCCTGTTTGCAATGGAACAATGCAGGAAGCGTCTTCTGAAGAGGCAGAATGAAAGGTCATGGATGTAGAAGACGATGCGTGGTGGCGTTAGCGACGATCAAAGCAATACCCAACGTCGAGCAGTTCCATCCCCTTCTCCACATTCAGCGCAGTGCGTACGCCATCCAGCTTCAGTCCCAGTTCGACCAAGGTGATCGCAACCGAAGGCTGCATCCCCACTACGACCGTCTTGGCATCCAGAACACGCGCCATTGCCGCGGTGTTACTGATCATTCGACCGATAAATGAATCGACGATGTCCAACGCGGAAATATCGATCAAGACACCCTGAGCCTTATCCTTGACGATGCGATCCGTCAGATCATCTTGCAACACCATCGCCAACTTATCGTGCATATCGACCTGGATGGTGACCAGGAGAATCTTTCCCATGCGAAGGATTGGAATACGCTCCATTATCGATCCTGTTTTGCCGTGGTAATGGTCGATCCAGTGCGCTGCAGTGCCACAATGAAGGCATCGGCCAAAGTCGCTTTGGTGATTACATCCTCCAGATTGACACCCAGATGCACAATCGTCTGGGCAATTTGTGGCCGAATGCCACTGATAATGCAATCCGCACCCATTAGACGCGCAGCCGCAACGGTCTTGAGCAGATGCTGAGCAACCAGGGTGTCGACAGTTGGCACACCGGTAATATCGATAATCGCAATGGCTGCGCCGGTATCAATAATCTTCTGAAGCAAGCTTTCCATCACAACCTGCGTGCGCGCGCTGTCCAAAGTACCAATCAGGGGCAAAGCGAGAATGTTTTGCCAAAGTTGTACAACTGGTGTCGACAGCTCAAGCAGTTCTTGTTGTTGGCGCAAAATGACCTGTTCACGACTTTTTTGGAAGACTTCCATCGTGAACAAGCCGAGGTTGTCCAACAGGGTGCTGATCCGCCAGGTCTCTTCTGCAATGATCTCGGGGCTGGCAGCCAATTCCTGTCGTAATCTCACGAATAGCGGTTGCTTGACTGCGAATACAAAATTTGCGGTTTCGGCTGGGCTGAACCCTTTTTTCACGCCAAGCTGAGAAAGCTCGGTCAGAACGGCTCTGATTTCTTCCCATGCACGCGACTCGATGTCTTGTGATTGCTCGGATGCATGGCGCAAACCGCGCAGAAATTGCGAAGAAAGTCTTTCCAGCTCTTTTTCAGTCGCAGCATCACGACGTACCATGATATTCAACAGTGCCTTCAACCAGTCTTGCAGTAACTCGTTTTCAAATTTTTCGATAATTTGAGACAGATAATTGCTGGACATTTAGATTCCTTGAAGTGTTGATTGGGCTGATGCGATATCCAAGTTTGCGCAAAACGGCCCATGTTCTTGAATGGATGGCGCAACAAGATATCACTTCGCAAAGTGTTGCCCTAAGAAATGTTCAGCCAGAAAAACTCTCAAATTAGCGTAAGAAAATTCCTACGCGCAAACCCGTTGATGCCGGGGGACGTCATGAAGACATGGCCGGACTTATTCGTGTTCATCACGCCGCGCACGAATCCTGGCGAAACAGGCTGTCAAGCATGGCAAAGAAGGGGCTTTCTCAGGCGCGACACGAAAAAAAGCGACCATTCGGTCGCTTTTTTTTTGCTACGGGGCCGTTATGCTGCTGGATATTACGTTGGACCATTTCAGCTGCTCGCATCTCACTTCCGCAAGTCATATGGCCAGTTTGCAGGCAGGCCATGAAAGATAGTCCCGTTGACTATCTGGTCCCAATCCAGGTCTCGAAATTCTTCCTGACCGCGTCCGACAAAAAGGCCTGGAACGAACTGTCTCCCAGATACAGGCAATGCCGCATGATGGTGTACGGATTCATGCGATTGTGCGACTTGCTTTCATAATCGGACTGATATCGTTTGACAAAACTGATATGAGATAGCAGCCGTTGATTGAATTCCGACCGCGTTATGGACGGTTGAATTGCCAATATCTGCTGCACGAAGCCATCGACTTTTTGTGGCTCAAAATCAAATGCGGGGAAAAAATGCGTGGCAATCTTGAGGAAGCTAAACGCATTGAGCTGATTTCCACGCTTCACCACCAAATGCGTTGAACCCGAATCGGCCTTCGATATCGTATCGACAGCGAGTTTGGCATCACCAATCGGATGTTCAGATGACTCGATTTCGACTTTTTCCATTTCCTCAAGCGTGGAATCTCGGATATGTCTGAATTCGCGGTCAGCCAGTTCAAATAGTGCTGCCAGCGTATTGATTCTGCGTTTCAAGTGATTAGGGATGGATCTTTTATATTTGATCTGGTGATCAAGTACGCTCCATGAATCCTGAATGATGGTTCTCACCTGAACTTCAAAACGCAGGTTGCGATACTGCTGAAATTCAGGCTCATCTGATCGCGACGCATTCAGCTTTAAATCGAAATGCAGACCTTTGTAGCCGAACGAACCTTCCGTCATTTCGATCGACGTTATCTTGTCAGTGACGTTCAAAACATCAAACTCGGTTTCAAGAAAATTACCGATTTTTTCTATGTCGTCTTCGTACAGGCAAACGATCCGCAGACCAATAAGGTCATCAATGTGATCTTTAATCGAGTATGATGTGCCAGTTTCTTCCAATGCATGCAGATATTTGAGCTCGAACTTCCAAATGCATTCGTTGCAGCTCTTGATGCGTGATTCAACTTTTGAAATGGGCACTGCTTTTAAATTAATCAGTAGTTCATTCAGCAAGCTCACCAACGCCTTGCCTGCGTCTTGCAGCATATGAAAATGTGATTCATGGTACTCCGCGAACACTTTTCTTTCGTGCTCAAAATCCAGACTTGCCATACTTGCTCCAGCGCGCTATTGCAGTTTTAAAAGTGCCTAAACAATCAGAGTCCAGGCAGCCAGCTCGATGGACTCCTGTCCACAACAGTAAATCGTCCGTTTCAGGATGCATCACTCCGATTAAGGGGAGCGACGCATAGTCTTCTACCGATTGTCGTCGTTGTCTGACATTCATCTACGGCTCTTCGTGCTTCAATCAATCACGATATGAAAGTAATCAAGAGTCGCACACCATGAGAAAACCTGTCTCGCACATTCGTAGAAACAAGTCACCCACTGTCGGGCTTCTTAATTTCAACCAGAATGAAATAGCTTCCGGACGGACCATACTCATCGTCGATGATGAGCAGGACTTGAGGGAAGTCATCAGCACTCTGCTAGAAGCGGCAGGATATGTCACGGTATGCGCAAGTTCTGTATCGACGGCGTTTGCCGCGTTACACGAATACACGATCGATTTGGTGCTGACAGATGTTCTGATGCCTGACGCGTTTGGCACTTTACTCCAACAATGGATGCTCGATGATCCATCGTTTAAAGATATTCCTCTAATTTTTATGAGCGGATACGTCCCCGCTACAGAATCACTCAATCGCCCCGTGTTGAAAAAGCCATTTGGGCTGACGGAGCTATTGGCGTTTATTCAAAAGGAGTTTGAAAAGGAATAAGTTGGTGAACAGCATCCATGCAGCGGTCTCGTTCGTGAAATGACACACGCTAACCAGCAACAGATCGCCTTCTCTCGGCCCCGTCAGGACAGCAGGCTTTGGTTACGTATGCAGCTACCCGAATCAGCCTACTAATCGGCATCCAGTGTGAGCTGACGTACATTCCGTTCATTCCATCAATGGCAACATGCAGCATTTTTCCGTGAGCACCCTATGCCAACAATACTAATTGCCGAAGACAATCTTGACGCCATGGAATCTCTTACCGAGGTATTGAGAACAGAAGGCTATGCAGTTTTGGCAGCACAAGATGGACAAGTCGCGATCGAGATAGCCAAGGTCTTCAAACCCGATGTTGTGCTCACAGATATAGATATGCCAAATCTTGACGGGCTGAGCCTCTGCTTTCAGATTAAAGCGAATGCGGACCTGGCAAACATTCCCGTTGTATTGCTAAGCGGGCGGCTTCCGATTTACCAGCCTGAAGGCGTATTCGATGTGATTCAAAAACCGATGTTAATCGAAGAAGTTCTCTCATCGGTTAGAGCAGCTGTGCGTCACTCCAAAACATCCCGAATGGAGTCGGAAATCTGCACAAGCTAAGGGCGATAAAGACAATGCAATCACCGATTCGATAGTATGCGATGCCCTATCCGATACAGTCCGTTACCAATCGGCTTTCACAACACGCTTAAAAAGAAAAAACGATAAGCAGGAAGTTGTGGTCCTCACCAGAAAACAAAAAAGCCGCTGAGATCAGCGGCTTTTTTACGGATTTCGCTACCCGTCATCGCTTTCACTTGAGCTTTGTCAGCTCCCGGCTTAGCGCCGCGATGTTCTGCTCGGAACGACTGAGCTCGCCTTTCAATAATGTTACGCGTTGCTGATACGCTGCGGCATTCTCATCTACGCGACGCGCCGGCTGTCCATTATTGAACTCACGTCGCAAGTCCTGCAGCTTCCTTTGTTCTGCCATCGTTTCGTCCAGTAATATCTGCCGGCGATCCGAGTCGCGTGCCTTCTGCGTCGCGCTATCGATTTTCGGAAAACTCTCTGGGGATACGGAAGCCGAAATCAGGGTGACCGGCTTGTTTGCGGCCCGGGTATCGCCAGTTCCACCCTCTGAAGAAGTAATCTTGCGGCAGACTGGTGCTGAACCAGCATTTTTTCCCTGCGCGGCGTGGCCCGAAGCGCATTCGTAAATCACACCCTGCGCCATCACGACCGGTGCAACAGCCATCAGCGTCAGGAAAAATAAAATGTGCTTCATGTCTTTCACTTCCGGAAACTTGAATCCATGATGATCATCAACGATCATCGCTGTCCGCGACTATACCCGTCAATCATCAAATCCTGCCGTCTGGCTGCACGCCGTACGACTTTTTTCCAACATTCTGTGTGCAACCCGATCATCCGGGAATTGGTTCAGGACTGCTTCGTAAAGTACAACGGCAGACTCGAAATCAGCCACGGCATAGGCGTTGTATGCCTGCTGTGTCAATTCACACAACAATACATCCGCCTCACTGGCAGCGACTTCGGCATCATTGTCCTTGATGCCCAACAATTCATACACCAGGAACTCGCTCTTGCGACCTTTCACGGCGACCGTATCGATCGGACGCAGCCATAGCAGATGTCCGGCCTCGCGGAACACGTTATGACTGACACATGTCCATGTTCCCATTTCCTTGTTCAATCCTTCCAAACGCGCCGCGACATTGACACCATCACCCATCACTGAATAACTGATGCGTTCCGCCGAGCCGATGTTGCCTACCAGTACCGCATCGCAATGGATACCAATGCGTACGTTCAACGGAGGATGCTTTTCTGCGATCCATTGTGCATTCAGTCGGGCCATGCCACGCTGCGCACGGACTGCGGCAACACAGGCAAGATAGGCATGGTTATCCAGTATCTTGGGCGCGCCCCAAAATGCCATGACCGCATCACCGATAAACTTGTCGACCGTACCCTGTTCTTTTTCAACCGCTCTGGTCATGGTGCCAAAGTATTCGGATACCCGACTCAAGAGCTGTTGCGAAGGCTCCGATTCCGACAAGGAAGAAAAGCGCTCGATATCCGTGAACAGGACCGTGAGAAAGCGACTTTCCACGCCAAGCTTGCTTGCCTGCCCGGAATCCATCAACTGCTTGACCAGTACGGTCGGCACATAGGATGCAAAGGATGCCAACGCACGTTCCAGCAAAATGATGGCATCACTGAGATAACTAATCTCGCTCACGGACGAACGAATCTTCACCATCTTGTCGAAGCGGAATTCACGAATATTCATGACTTCCAGCGCCAGCTGTTCGATAGGCCGCGCAATCATGCGCGAGATCATGTAAATCAGCGTGACCTGCAAAAGGAAGACCAGCACACTGAAGAGCAGGAGATTGCGGTTGGTACGACGAATTTTCCCGACAAAATCATCCGTCGGCGTGATCGTTAGAATCTGCCACTGCTTGTTGAATTCTTTTGGAAAGGGAGTGAAGAGCGCCAGATACTCTTTATCATCCGAACCGGCACGAAACTTGAAGCTATCCTGTCCATTGCGCGTGCGTTCTCCCAAGGCAGTCAATACGCGCGCGTCCGGCAATTTATCGATACGATTTAATGCAAATCCCTCGCCCTTTTTGGTCAAGCCCTCCTCAAACTGAGGGTGCGCAATGATCAAACCACTTTCGTCGGAAAGAATGGTGATGCTATTGGCCGTCGTCTTGTTCTCGGCAAAGAAATCGGACAAGGCCTTTAACGTGAAGTCAGCGGAGATGACGCCGATCGAACGGTCGTTGATGATTACCGGCGCTGCCAGCGTAATCCCCCATTGGCCAGAATTCGAGAGCAGATAGGGCTCGGAGACACTGGCAAACTTGAGGCTATTGGACTCTTTATATACGCGGCGCAACCGCGGATCATCGACTGCCGAGCCCGTTGCCTCACCCACCCTGACACCCCACGGCGCCTGAAAGGTGTAGTTATCAATCAATAGACCTTGATAGTCCGTGCCATTACTTGCGTCAATGAAGCGACTGACAAATTGCGTTGTCGCCGGGATCTTTTCTCCCATGATGAGCTCACCAACCGATGCTCGCCGCACTTCATGGAAAGAACCGGTATCAAATGTCGCGTAAGCAGAGGTGACGCCTGGATGAGAAACCGTGATTTCCTGCAAATAGTCCGCAGAAGATTCACTGAGGAAGTAGTCCGAATTGTCGCGCATCAGCGTCGTCGCAGTGCGCACCGTATTCATGATCGGGCCCAACAGATTGCTGATGTTGGATGCGTTCTCCGTGCGTGATTTTTGAATGAATCGCTCGGTGTGATCCACGATCAACTGTTGATTGGAGCGATAGGTCACAAAGCCGAAGATGGCTGTGACGGGCAGCGTCAGCAGCACAAAAACGAATGTGATCGTGATGTGCAGGCGAAAAGCTCTTGTCTTTTTTGGTTGTGTCGTCGCCAGAGCAAACATAAACGTCTTTCCTGATGCGCAATCCCAGTTGCGTCACGTTAAAAACTGAATATTTCGCCCTTTTTCAAAGAATCGAATAAACGCTTCCCATCATGCGCACGCAGTTCGCGCATCACGTTTTCCTCTTCTCCAGGCTTTAAGTGGGTAATCAAAAACTGAGTGGAATACGGCATTGGCTGAATATCCTCAATCAATGCCCTGGGGCAGAAATGCTTGGACAGAGTGGCGATTCTTTCTTCCGTATCAGGGAATGAGCAATCGACAATCACCGCATCGCAATGCGCTTCCTGAGCCAATTGCTGCCATAGCGCTGGCGTCGATCCCATATCGCCGGAAAAGAAAAAACCACGCTCCTTGCTGCGGACAAGATAAGCAGCCGCTTCAACCGTATGGTTAACTTCGCATGACAGAAAAGTGCGCTCTTTCAATACCACCGTACTGCCGAACGACAAAGGTGACCAGTGAAGGATCGGATGCTCTGCATCGGGTATCACGGAAAAATCCGGCCAGAGCTTCCAGTTGAACAGATGGGCCTTCAACGTAGCGATTACACCCGGCGTTGCATGCACCGTCACCGGCGCTTGTCTTTTCCCCAGAACGCTATCGAGCATGAACGCCAGCCCGACAACATGATCAATATGTGCATGCGAGATAAAAACATGATCAATCTGCAGTAGCTGCGACAAATCGAGTGACGACAATCCTGTTCCTGCATCAAGCAGTACGTCATCGTCCACTTGCAGACAGGTCGTCAGTTTTTCGCGTCCGCCCAAGCCACCGGCACAACCAAGCACACTTAATTTCATCGATCCATCCCGGATGCATCCGACATCGATAGAGAAATACGGGAAGTCAAAATCGATCGATTCATCATTGTTATAGTTATTGAATACTGCATCGAGCAAAGACAGCCTGCACAACGTCAGGCTGCGTGACACATTGGGATCAAAGGCCTTTCAATTCCCATTGACGGGATTTTTCCAGATCGACCTTTTGACCCAGCTCCCCTTTGGCATACACTTGCGAGAGTCGGCGCATTGCCGGCTTGTAACCATCCTTTGCAGATTCTTCCAGAATGGACAGCGCGCGCGCATTGCTTTGCGCGACGCCTTTCCCTTCTTCATACAGCTTGGCCAGATTCATCTGCGCACGACCTGACTTCAGCGCTGCCGCTTTGCGATATAACTCGGCAGCTGCCGCAAAATCCTGACGCGTGCCACGCCCTTCTGCGGTCATGAAACCCAAGTTGTTCAGTGCGAGCGGGAAATCCTGTGCGGCGGCTTTGCGATACAAGCTTACCGCCATTGCGTCATCCTTCGCCACGCCTCTGCCCCGAGCGTACAGAAAACCAAGATTGGTTTGAGCGGAGGCCGAATTCAGATCAGCCGCCTTGCGATACCAGTCTGCCGCGAGTGTCAGATCGATCGGTACACCTTGACCGTTCTCATACAGGGCGCCGATGTTATTCATAGCTTGCGCAAAATTCTGATCGGCTGCCTTGCGATTCCATACCATCGCTTGCGCATAATCACGCCCTACGCCAAGACCTTCGCTGTACAGGTAACCGAGAGAAGTTTGGGCCGGTGCAAAACCTTGATCCGCCGCTTTTTTGTACCAGTTGAAAGCCTGTTCATAATTGACCGGCACGCCCTGTCCTTTTTCATACATGACACCGAGATCATTCTGAGCGGGCGCAGAACCTTTCGCTGCATCAGCAGAAAATTGACGCATGGCAGTTGCATAGTCGCCACCTCGATAAGCGGTCAATCCTTGTTGATAATCGGCAAGAACAGGGCATGCTGCACCAGTCAATGCCGCCGCAATCACGAGATTCTTTGCGTAATTCTTCATTTACTTCTCCATTGAGGTGAACGTGCGCTGGCACATTGATGGCGAGCAATTCTGGCTGCCATACGATGATGCAAACCATCCGTTATCGGAAAAAAGCAGACGCTACCATGCGCAATACGCATCACGCAAACATCAAGACATTTTCCCAACAGCATCAACAAATACCAATTTTCAGTGATAGCCAAGGACTGACCGGCGCTGTTTAATGTGCGGCTTAAACAGCCATACGAATCATGTATACAAGAATCTCCTGAAAGAAACGACAGGCCTGTTTTTTCTTCCAGGAAATCAGCGCAAACATACAACGAACAACGCGCATTTCTTCAAACTATTTCCACATGGAAATTCTTCTTCATGGCATGTGTCGTTTTTTTTATGAATCAAGGGAACTTTTTGAAAAATGTGTTTAGACGCGCTTTCTTGCTGGCAATTTCTGATCCTATAATCCAATCGTTTCGCAAATTTTTGTAATTTTTTGTAATTTTTCTTTCTCCCCCTGTTGTAAATCCTTCTCGAGGTCAATATGAAATCCATCGCTCAATCGCTTAAAAAATCCGCTTTGCGTCAACGTGGCCAAGGGATGACCGAATACATCATCATCGTTGCCCTGATCGCTGTTGCAGCAATCGGCGTCTACAGCATGTTTGGTCAAACCATCCGTGGTCAGGTTGCAGGTCTGGCAGGTGAAGTTGCCGGTACGGGCGCTACCGCAGGCAAGGCAACCGCATCGACCGCAGCAGGTAGTGCAGCAACCAAGGCTGCTGAAGGTAAAGGCATGTCCAGCTACGATTCGGGCAACGCACCATCTAGCGGCAGCAAGTAATTACCGGCAGCCATGATCACGTCCTGCCAACAAGTCAAACGCAAGGTGACGCTAGGAAAATGGTCTCTTTGCTTAGGCAATTTGAGTAGCTGATCATGCTGCCAACACACCTGAGAAAAAATCAGCGCGGTCAAGCGCTGGTTTTTTCTCTCATCACCATGGGCATCATCATCCTGGTGATGGTCACGATGTACACCATGGGTCAGCAGGCCATCAGCAAGACCCGCCTGCAAAACACCGCCGATGCCGCCGCTTACAGCGCGATGCAGGCAGAAGCGCGTGACTATAATTTTTCCGCTTACACCAACCGCGCCATCATCGCCAATCAGGTCGCGGTAGCCCAGGTCGTCGGACTCACATCCTGGGCACGCAACATCAATGCGACATATAACGGCCCGGCCTCCTGGGTACCTGAAGTTCTGACTTCACTTGGCGGACCACTTGCCAAGTTCATGTGGACCACGCCGTGGAAGGTCTATAAAAAGACATCGACCTATCTGCAAAAGGCCATGGACTCGGGTGGTCCGATTGCCGTCAAGGCGATCGATGCGCTGATTACGGTAATCAGCCTTGCACAAACGATTCACCATTACGGTACGGCGTTGACGATGGGGCAAACCATCGGCCTGGACCCTGCGACCGTTCTGGACAAACTGGTTGGTATCGATTCCTCTGACCTTGGCGCGACAGCAACTGATTTGCTGAGCTTCAATCCTGCTTACAACATCATCAAGCTCAACGATTCGGATGCGGGATTGAGTACACCTGGCGTGGTTGCCGGTCTGATCCACATCGTGCAGTGGTTCACCTTCGTCGAGAAAAAAGATCCTCATAAGGCAGCGAATGCCTCGCCTAACGACGGTGCAAAAAGTGAGCGCATGGCACAGGTCACGATCGACTCACTCGACAAGTTCTCCCGCAATCGCAACACCAAGGATGGGGGGCCGGGCAACTGGATGCCTGCGGAGAGCATGTACATCTCCCCGGCACCGTTCCTCATCGATCCGACAAGGCTCATTCCCTATCAAAATGGCGCACTCCTGATGTGGCTGTGGCATCGAGGCGGCACCGAACTCAAAAGCATCAACAGCGTAAAGAAAACCTGGAGTGCTCTGGACGCCACAGGCTTTACCGGCGCCGCCATTTTCTGGATCAGCATTCTCGGCATCCCTATTCCGATCCCCATCATTCTGCCGTTCATCCCGATGGGCTGGGGAGCTGCCATGGCGGGCCAAAGTAACGACTTAACGCCGGGCGCGACAAAGAACTTTGTCGGCACCAATAGTGCTGACTCGTATGGCGGCGTGTACTCCAGCCCCAACACGGGCGCTGCTGCAATGATCCAGCGTGGCAAAAATGCCGGCGCAAGCATGGGCGGCGCCGCAGGTCTGCGTGCTTACTTTGACGTCAAGAAAATGGACAAGAAGATCGTGACAGCACCGGCACTGATCCTCGAAATCGAGAAGTCTGGTTCCAAAATCAAGACCAGCAATGCAATCTCGGGCGGTCAGTTCGCGCTGACCAACGGCACAAAAGACAACTACATGCGTGCCCTCAGCAAAGCAGAAGTTTACTTCTCGCGTGATAAATCCATGTGGCCACGCGCAGATAACAAAACCGAATACGGCAGTCTTTACAGCCCGTATTGGCAAGTCCGTCTTGTACCAAATGGTTTCCTCGAACAATATGCCTCGATGAGTTATCACCTATGGTAAAGCGCCTATCCCAACATCGTGGGCAAGCCATGGTCGAATTGCTGATCGTAGCCGGCTTTGTGCTGATCCCATTGTTTCTTGCCATTCCGCTGCTTGGCAAATATCTGGATGTACGTTCGACTGCCGTACAAGGCGCCAGATACGCCGCATGGGAACGCACCGTCTTTTACGGCGGCGATGCTGCTTCCAGTATTGGCTGGGGCAGTTTCACAAACAAATGGAAAGCCAACGAAAAAACGGATGGCGTAATTCAAGCTGAAATGCGCGCACGTTATTTTTCAGAAACCGGTACCAGCAGTCATTTCTCCAGCAGCGATGCCGGTGCATCGCTTACGCAGAAAGTCCTGTGGCAGGACCGTGTCGGCACCAAACTTGCCGACTATCAGGACGTCAGCAATGGCATCGCAAATGGAAAAGCACCTGGCACTCTGAACATCATTCTTGAACCGATTGCTGATCTTGCCGCAACGCTGGGGCCCTTCACTCTCGAAATGAAAGGTGCATATACAGCGACGGTCAACGTGAATGTCGCTGACATTGACACCAACAGCTTTCTTCTCAAGTCGACAAAAACCAGTTTCGTTGAAAAAAATGTGCTGCTTGCCAATGGGTGGAACGCAGGCGGCCCGGACGCAACCAATCTCACCAGTGTGAAACAGCAAGTCAAAGGTCTGACGCCGACGTCGATCATCGCGACGGAAGTGGGTGGCGTCAAGATCATCGACTACGTTCTTGGCGCGTTATCGCTGTTCCTGCCTGAAGTTTCCAAACTTGAGCCTGGCAAGATCGAACCCGATGTAGTTCCACCGGATCGTCTGAAATGATGACGCACTTCGGTAAATACACACTGCAACTGGGCATGCTGGCGATGTGCGGCGTGTCCTCCCTCGCATTTTCTGATCAGTTGAGCTGTCCGGCATTTGTTGAACCAGAAAAAACGAAAACAGAATGGGTCGCACCTTACATGATCTTTAATGGTGTGCCGATGAGTGTGAAACGTTTCGACAGTGAACAATCACCCGCAGCCATTCTTGCGTTCTATCGACGTGCGTGGGCACAGCCTGCCGGCCAGCAACAGCCCGTAGAGAACGATGTCCCTCCATGGCAAACGATAGGCGTCGTACAGGGAAAATGTTTTTTTTCGGTGCAAGTACAGACAGCCAATCTCTCCGGCTCGACCGGTTTGCTGAGTGCAACGCAAGCAACAGACAAGCCACGCATCATCCCTCCTGAAAAAGCGTTACCGATGATGACCGGAAGCCAGGTTGTTAACGACATCGAACATCGCGACCCTGGAAAAACCGCACGCACGCTATTGCTCAGCAATACGTTTTCACCGGAAACCAATGCTGATTTCTACCGGCGGACGCTGACCGATCAGGGCTGGAAGATTCTGAACAGTTACCAAATGAAAACGGCCAAGGGACCCGGCATCACCATCGTCCTGAAGAAGCAGCTGGCCGAAACCAATATTGTGATTACTCGTGAAGGGAGTAACACCATGATCCTGGCCAATCTGGTGGATAAACCATGAAACAGAACATGAGCCGCGCACGCCTCCCTCGGTTGGCCAATCGACGCGCCGTGCTTGGTCAATCCATGATCGAGTACATCGTGGTGTTGATGGTCGGCGTACTTGTCCTCGTCGCAGGTGACGACCCGCCAATTCAGAAACTGGCCGCTGCGATCCACGAGTACTACACCGATTATTCCTATGGCATGTCAATTGCTCAGATGCCGAACTGCTATTGGGAAAAATCGGCGCTCTCCATCACTATCAGTGTCGACAAGTGTATCGATTTGAAAGATCCGGAATGGCCAGTTGATGTGACGTTCAACTAACCGTCACGCCATGTTCAACGTCGTTTGCAGCACGCAATAAACAGTATTTTTCACAACCTCACAGTCAGATTTTTTGCAGGGTTACACAAATTGAAAATCCAACGCCCCAATATCAAGATCAACAAGACGTGGCTGATGCTCATCGCCGCGATCGTATTAGCGTTACTGACTGTCTGGTTGACGCTGCAATACCTCACGCAGAAAGAGCGCAGCATCGAAGCTGAGATCGAAGCACGTGCACAACAAAATCGCGGGCAGACCGTCGCTGTTGTTGTGCCCACCCGTCCGCTGCCGGTCGGCGCACTGCTGATCGAATCCTTCGTGGCATCGCGTAATGTACCTGCCGACTTTGTACATGATGATGTCATCACGGTAGAGCAATTCGAACGTTATAAAGGCCAGGCACTTATCCGTTCGGTACAACGAGGCAAACCACTGCGCATTACCGACGTACACGAAGTGTTTGCCGACTTTTCCGGCACGCTGGAAGCAGGCAAACGCGCCATCACCATCAATGTGGATGAAATCAACTCGATGGCTCACATGGTGGAACCCGGCAACATGGTCGATCTGATGCTGGTGCTGTCCGGCACAAGTGACGGTGCAATTGGCGCTACCAACCAGACGGTGGTTCCCTTCCTCGATCAGGTCAAGGTGTTGGCGACCGGACAGAAAATCCGCCCTGACGATCCGGACATGCAGCCAGGCGATGATCGCCGTCGCGGCACTTACAGCACCCTCACACTGGAAGTCACGCCCACGCAAGGTGCCCGCCTGACGCTCGCTGGCGAGCTTGGCAAGATTCGTGCGGTACTGCGCAATGGCAACGACAAGCAATCCGTCACCTTTGATTCCGTCAATGCCAACAATCTGATGGAAGACATCATGGAACGTGAACGCAAGGCCGCAACCGGTCGTTCGCGTAATAACGGCCGTTATGTGGAGTACTTCATCGGGGGCAAGGCTGGTAGCGATGCGGTCGCACCTGTCATCAACATGCCGACTATCCCGGGCATGGGGCCGGCAATGGCTCCAGGTGCCATGCCGGGACAGAACAGCGTCAGCGCAGTGGACTCCCTGCCAGCCAATGGCATGCCACAGTCACTGACCGATCTCGTAAAAATGAGTTATAGCGCCAACGCCGCGCCTGCGACATCTACCAAATAAAGAGAAAAACATGTTCAACCGCCTAATTACTCTTTGCACTCTCTGCTTTCTTGCCGGCTCTGCACAGGCACAAGAAGTTCTTGCGCCGCACAATACGGAAATCGTGATGTTCGTTGGTGAAGTCAAGATTCTCCCAACGGGAAAAATCAATCGTATCGCTGTTGGCAACGGCAAGATGTTCACGACATCGGTACTGAGCAACAACGAGCTCCTGCTGATCGGTGAAGCAGCCGGCGATTCTTCACTGGTCATCTGGTCAGACAAAAACCAAAAGAGCGTTTATACCGTTCGCGTCAGCCCACGCGACGCCGGCAATGCGTTCAAGAGCGTGACCAGCTTGCTGCAAGATATGCCCAATGTGGTTGTATCAATGGTCGGCTCCAACGTCGTTATCAGCGGTACTGCCAGCAAGGAGAACCTGACACGCATTGCCACCATCGTCAAAATGTATCCGCAGGCGACCAGTGTGGTGCGTGAAGAAGAAGTCTCGATGAAACGCATGGTCTACATGAAAGTACAGATCATCGAGATGAAAAAATCTCTGATCGAAAACATCGGTCTGCAATGGCCGGGCTCAGCCGCCGGTCCTATGCTGGGCTTTTCGGGCAACTTCGGCTCAAGCCGTCCAACAGTAGGTGGTGCGCTGGAAGATATCCTTCCTGTTCCAGGCAAAGGTGGCCTCACGACTTATCTCGGTATTTCATCGCTGATTCAAACCACCCTCAATCTGGCAAAGAACAATGGCGATGCCTTTACTCTGGCCGAACCTGAACTCAGCGCGCGCAGTGGGGGCGAAGCGAAATTTCTCGCAGGCGGGCAGATCCCTCTGCCGGCAACCTCCGCTCTCGGCGCCGGCTCTGTGGAATTCAAGGATTACGGTATCCGTCTGACGATCGAGCCCAATGCAGATGAATACGGCAACATCATGGCCAAGATTTCCACAGAAGTCAGCAGCGTCGATCCTTCCGTTTCCGTTCAACAGATTCCGGGTTTCCTGACGCGTCAATCTCAAAGTGAGATCAACGTCAAGAATGGTCAAACCATTGTCATGTCCGGTCTGGTCAACACCGAGATGTCCAATGACGCCACCAAAGTACCGGGCATCAGCCGCATTCCGGTTCTGGGTCGTCTGTTCCGCTCCGACAGTTTCCGCAATGGTCGTACCGATCTGGTTGTTCTTGTAACGCCAACCATCTTCGACCCCACGTCCACCCTCAATCGTGAACGTATCGAAAAAGGCATGGATATCCGTGAAAGCTTCGAACGCAAGCTCAACAATCAAGACATCGTAGATTAAGGGTTCGACATGTTGCTTATCGCCGTTACCACTCCCAAAGGGCAGCGTACCGAGGAAGAATGCACGATTAACAGTTGCACCATCGGGAAATCAGACGAAAACCGGATCATGCTGCAGGGCTGGACGGTTGGTCGCTCTCACGCGACCATTCATCGCCGCAAGGAAGGCGTGTACGTGGAAGACCATCGTTCTTCGGCCGGCACCAAGATCAATGGCGATAAAGTCAGCGGCGAATACGGTCCGCTGAAACCGGGTGACAAGATCACCATTTGCGATTACGTACTGGAAGTGCTGGATCTGGAAGAAGAGACGGAGCCGGTCGCGACAGAAGCAGCGCCGGCGGCCAACTCAAGCGCGCCAGCAGTGGAGAGCGAAACCAGCGAAGACAAGACCCGCGCGGAAATTGCCGAGACACTGGCCGTCCTCAAGCATCTGCATCAGCAACTCATCAAGCAGATGGATTTGCGCCGCGTTGACGTCAATCGTCAGAACGAAGAAGAACTGCGTGCCAATACGCTGGCCATGCTGGAAGAAATCGTCGCGCAGGACAAGACCATTCCTGCACATTTCGACCGCAAGATGCTCGTCAAGCGCGTGCTGGACGAAGTGGTCGGTTTGGGCCCGCTGGAAGATCTGATTGCCGACGATGGCGTATCCGAGATCATGGTCAACAGCTTTGATGAGATCTTCATCGAGCGTAAGGGTCAGCTGCAAAAATCGTCGATTACCTTTACCAGCAATCAGGCCGTCCTGAGCGCGATCGAGCGTATCGTGACCCCGATCGGTCGTCGTATCGATGAAAGCTCGCCGATGGTCGATGCGCGCCTGAAAGACGGCTCGCGTGTGAATGCGGTGATTCCACCGCTGGCCCTCAAGGGAGCCAACATCACCATCCGTAAATTCTCCAAAAAGAAAATGGTCGGTCAGGATCTGGTGAATTTCGGTTCCATGACGCCAGTCATGCTCAACTTCCTCAAGACGGTTGTGGAAGAGAAAGCCAACATCATCATCTCTGGCGGTACCGGTTCGGGTAAAACCACCCTGCTCAACGTCATGTCCAGCTACATCCCCAAGGATGAACGTATCGTGACCGTCGAAGATGCTGCCGAACTGCAGTTGAGTCAGCCTAATCTGGTCGGTCTGGAATCTCGTCCGCCCAACGCCGAAGGCAAAGGGATGGTCAGTATCCGCGATCTGGTCAAGAACTGTTTGCGTATGCGCCCGGATCGTATCGTTGTGGGTGAGTGCCGTGGCGGTGAAGCACTCGACATGCTGACTGCGATGAACACGGGTCACGATGGCTCGTTGACGACTGCCCACGCCAATACACCACGCGATTGTCTGGCACGTATCGAGGTCATGGTCATGATGGCAGGCATGGACTTGCCGATTCGCGCCATCCGCGAACAGATCGCTTCCGCCGTCCGTTTCATCGTGCAGCAGAACCGTTTTGCCTGCGGTACCCGAAAAATCACGCACATCACGGAAGTCACCGGCATGGAAGGTGACATCATCCAGTTACAGGATATCTATCTCTACAAACGCGAAGGCTTTGGCCCGGATGGAAAAGTACGGGGGCAGCACGTCGCAACCGGCCAGATTCCCGAGTTCTACGAAGAACTGCAGAGCCGTGGTCTGGAAATCGATTTCAGCATGTTTGACGCGAAGGACAAACGCCTGTGAACAGCCTGGCCTTGCTCATCGCAGTTGGCTTGCTGACTGCTTTTGTCCTTGCCTACATCGCACTGCAAGGCGTCCGTGCTGTGCTGGCGAGACAGCGATCGCAGTTGGAAATGTCGACCAAGACTACCTTGGCCGACATGTTCATCTTTCTGGATCCCACGACCATTTTCTATTACAACATGGCCGCGCTGGTCGTCGTTCCAACATTGGTCTGGTTGTTCACAAGTAATCCGGTCTTCGTCACCTTCTCCGCCATTGCAACGCTGATCCTGCCGAAGGTTTACATCAAGGCGCTGAGCACACGCCGTCTCAAGCGCTTTGAAGAACAGTTGCCGGACGCGCTGCTAATGATCTCCGGCGCCATGCGTGCAGGCGCCAGTCTCAACGTTGCAATGGAATCCATGGTGAAGGAGCAACGACCACCGTTGAGTCAGGAATTCGAGCTTCTCTTGCGTGAACAACGGCTGGGCGTGGACTTTGATACGGCGCTGGTCAACATGGAGAAACGCAATCCTTTACAGGATTTTTCTCTGGTTGTCTCGGGCCTGCGCATCTCGCGCGAGGTCGGCGGCAATCTGGCTGAAATTCTCGAGTCACTAGCAACCACGCTACGTGACAAGGCCACGATGGAGGGCAAGATTCGCAGCCTGACAGCACAAGGCAAGATGCAAGGTCTGATCATGTCCTGCCTGCCATTGCTGATCATGGCAGCACTGAACTGGCTGGAACCCAAAGCCATGGGCATGATGTTCACGACCCTATTCGGCTGGATCACGCTGGCCGTCATTCTGACCATGATCGTGATCGGCTATCTGCTCATCCGCAAAATCACCAATATCGACGTCTAATCATGATCTTATCCAACTCACTCGTTGCTTTGCTCATTGGCGTCTCGGTGTGCGTGACGATTCTGCTCTTCACCTTCAGTTTCAACAAGCTGAAATCGGAAGTGCCGGAAGAAGAACGCGAGTACATGGATCCGCTCCCGCCGGTCCTGCGCCTCTCCTGGCCCATCATCACCTTCATCGAGTATCACTTCTGTTCCCGCCTGCCACCCGCCTGGCTGGAAAAAACGCATAAGCGTCTGCAGGAAACCGGTGTCGGCTACATTCTCAGCGCCGAACAGTTCTATGCAGTCCGTACCTTCGCGACCATCGTTGCATTCGGACTGACTCTTTTCTGCCTGAAAGCACTGGATCACTCTTCGCCAAGCATCCTGCTCGGCATGACCTTGCTCGGTAACTTTTATCCTCTGATCTGGCTAGGCGATGTACGCAAGCGCCGTGAAAAAGCAATTCTGAAAGCATTGCCCGTCTACCTGGACTTCATCACGCTGGCAGTCGAGGCAGGCCTCAATCTGACCGGTGCAATCAAACAGGCGATGGACAAGGGACCTGCCGGTCCATTACGGAACGAATTTCAGATGATCTCGCGCGATCTGCGTGCGGGCGTGCCACGTGCCGATGCGTTGCGTCGCATGGAAGCACGTCTGAACATGAAGGAAATCACCAGTTTTGTCGGCACCGTGATTCAGGCAGAAAAGATGGGAGCCAGTGTTGGCGCGGCTCTGCGCGTGCAATCCCAACAACGCCGCACCGAGCGCTTTCAGCGCGCCGAGAAACTGGCGATGGAAGCGCCGGTGAAACTGATTCTGCCCCTGATTGCTTTCATTTTCCCGGTCACCTTTCTGGTGCTGGCCTTCCCGATCGTGGTCAAATTCATGGAAGAAGGCATGCTGTGAAGATTGGTGGCATTTTCCGCAATGATGTTTGCGT
Organism: Oxalicibacterium faecigallinarum; assembly: GCF_014635705.1. Classification (GTDB taxonomy): domain Bacteria; phylum Pseudomonadota; class Gammaproteobacteria; order Burkholderiales; family Burkholderiaceae_D; genus Oxalicibacterium; species Oxalicibacterium faecigallinarum. The sequence continues at coordinate 1,548,818 of NZ_BMDI01000001.1, forward strand.
CGTTCCGCATGTATGGAGCGCCGTTTCTGCATGGGAGCGTACGCGTGGCCTGCTTGGTCGCCCGACGTTGCAACAGGGACAAGGCATGCTGATTGGACAATGTCGTCTGGTACACACCATCGGTATGCGCTATCCATTGGATCTGGTTTTCCTGGACAGTCGCGGTCGCATCAAGAAATTGCAACGCAACGTTTTGCCTGGCCGCATGGCAGGATGCCTTTCAGCGCATCAGACGCTTGAACTGGCAACCGGCTCACTGGCCGGCATGGCCCTGCAAACCGGCGACACCTTGATCTGGCGTGAGGTCGCAGCATGATTGCATCGCGCATGGTGATGTCCGGTTTGGCCTTGTTGCTTTTGGTCGCCGCAAGTGGCTGTAGCACGACAACGCCACAAGGCGATATCTACGATATGCGTCGTCAGGCGCAAGTTGCTTATGCGGCAGAGGAAGATCAACGCTCGGAAGCCTTGTTCCTCGGCCTCGCACGTGCCGCGCCAAACGATCCGGAAACATGGTTTTATCTGGGCAACCTGTACGCACGGACCAATCGCCCTGTTCAGGCAATCGAGGCCTATGAAAAGTCGCTGATGCTCAAAAGCGTGGATCCCCGTCCATGGCACAACATTGGCGTGGTGCGTATCCGTCAGGCTTGGGCAGCGTTCATTCAAGCGGAAGCACTCGGTGATCCCAACGATCCTTTGCGCGGCAAACTGCATGAGCTGATCAGTGCGATGGAAAAACTGCCGCTGGACGGCTTGTCACGCACAGCAAAACCCGCAGCCGCAGAGGCATCGAAATGAAACGTTTCCATTTCGGCGCGTTCAGGCAGCATCAGCGTGGCCAGGCTCTGGTCGAATACATCTATGTCTTTCCGATACTGATCATGCTGATTCTGGGTGCGATTCAGTTCGGCTTCATCTACCAGACAAAATCAACACTGAACTACGCAACCTTTGCGGCCACGCGTCAAGGCGCGCTCAATGGCGGCATCATGAGTTCCATCGTGGATGGTCTGGTTTCCGGCATGATGCCGCTGTTTGCACATAGCAAAGGCAATGAGCGCGATCTGGATATGCTGAAAGAGGCGTGGAAACTGTCGTTCGCCCAATTATCCGATCCGGACCTCACGACAATTACCATCGTCAACCCGTCACAGCAGATGTGGAGCGATTACTACGAAGAAGTCCCGACCAGTAACTTTCTTACCGAACTGATTCCCTCACTCTCTTCGCTCTTCAGCGGCAAGAGCAGATACATTCCGAACGACAATCTGATGTACCGGAAGGAAGCGGCGAACGGCACCACGATTCAAGATGCCAACCTGCTCAAGGTGCGCATCACCTATTGCTATCGCATGGCAGTGCCCTTGCTGAACAAGCTGATTTACAACCTCGTCGTCGACCCGCCGACCACACTGGTCGTTGGAAGCACTGCTGCGGACATGCTGGCATCCGAAGGTGGTGGCAGTAGCAGCAAACAATGCACCAAAAAACAGGATGGGCAATATCGTATCCCCATTACCTCAGAAGCGATCGTGCGCATGCAAACGCCATTCGCCTCCCAACAATGGGTAGGACCATGACAAGCTATACGCCCTACCTGTCACCACCGGATAACACGCCGCCCGTAGAGCGCATTCGTCCTTTCTCGCTGGCAGGTCGTCTGGATCGCTGGCGCTACGTCGCCTTTGCGCTCTGTGCAATCGTGGCAGTCATGCTGATCCTGTTTATCGCAGGTTTTGCACTGCTCTATCTCGGTTCGCTCGGTCGCATGTTGTATATCGGGGCCAGTGTGGTGCTCTGCTACGCCTTTTTGCCCATTTTCCTCACGATTTTGACGATCAAGCGCTGCCATGATTTCAACATGGGCGGATGGCTGGCCGTTCTTTTACTGGTCCCCGTGGTCAATCTGGCCTTCTGCTTCATCCCCGGTACCAAAGAAGAAAACAAATATGGATTACCCCTTCCGGTACCTTCTGCCGGAACCAGGGCGATTGCCATCATTTTGCCGATCCTACTGATCGGAGGATTTCTCGCCACCGGCACCAGCCAGTTGAGCGACTCGTCAAACGCAACTTCATCGCCAGCATCAACAACATTACAAAGCTATCAGCCATGAACGATTCCTCTTTGCACGCAGAATTTTCCAACGCCTTTCCGGTCATTGCGCAGGAGCTGGGCTCTCTCAATCTGGAAACCTTGCTGGAGGGCGCGACCCTGCAGGAAGTTGCACCCAATCGCATCGTCATCCGTGACCGTATGCCTGTCGACTACCTGTATTTCATTCTCGATGGCACCCTGAGCGTGTCGGTAGAAGATGCGGGCAAGTCCAAATTCCTGGCCACGATCAAGCCTGGTGAATGGATGGGCGAAATTTCCGTCCTGAGCGGCGAATTTCTGGCGGCGGCAACCGTCACGACCGATGTGACTTGCAAGCTGCTCCGCGTACATCACCTGACCTTTGAAAAACTGCTCACGCAGAATCCGGAAGTTGCTCAAGTCCTGCTGCAGCATTTCATTAATCTGATGGCCAAGCGTTTACGCGCTTCCAACGCGGTTTCCTAACTCAATAAGAAGAATAAATATGGACCTGACCTATTTCTTGAAGAATCTGCCCGCATTCGAAGATTTCCACGCCTCGGACCTGAGCACATTGGCAAGCAACCTCGATGTCCAGGAATACGCCGATGGGCATGTCTTCATCCAGCAAGGACAGGAAGGTAAAGCGCTCTATTTGTTACTGCAGGGCTCTGTGCGCATCACACGTCTGGATCGCGAAGGCGTGGAGCATGAAGTGCGCGAACTGGCCGATGGTGAAATGTTCGGCATTCTCTCTCTGATTGAAGATCTGCCGACACAAGCTTCGTGCATGGCCAAAGGCGCAGTGCGTGCCGCCTCTCTGTCGCGAGAAGCATTCAAGAAGCTGTTTTCGGAAGCATCACCGATCGGACATCACCTGCAATACATGATCGCAGTGCAAATGGCGCGCGATCTGCAAGAGGCAAACAAGCGCGTGCGCAAGGAATCAGCGGCTTAACCTGTATCGATTGTATCCAGTGCAAAAGAATCGAATCGATAGAGCAACAACACGCTACGCCTGTGCCTTGCCACTTGTGTTGTTGATGCTGCATGGCAGTAGCCTCGCGGCGGACCCGCCGATCACACCTGGAAGTGTGCTCGATACCGTCATGCCGCCCAAGCCACGCCTGCCATCAACGCCGGCACAGGTTGTCTTGCCGGCACAGGCAGCGCCGTCTCAGCATGAGCCGCGCGCGAAGCGTTTTCGCGTCAATGCATTCAGATTCTCGGGTAACACCGTTTATCAGGAACGCTCACTGAAAAGATTGGTGGAGCGATTTGTCGATCAGGAGCTGAATCTGTATGACCTGAACAAGGCTGCAGATACGGTAACGGATTTTTATCACAGTCGTGGATACAGACTGGCACGCGCAATCGTGCCAGCACAAAAAGTCGAGAATGGCATCGTGAATATCCAGGTCATTGAAGGTCGTATGGGAAAGGTTACCCTGAGCGGTAATCAGCGTTTCTCATCGCCCTTCATCCTTGCCCGTACACCATTACTGACAAAAGGTACCCTGGTTACGACAGACAAGCTGGAAAATACGCTGCTGTTGCTCAATGATATTCCCGGGCTGAACACCAAAGTGACGTTGTCACCTGGAACGGAGTTCGGAGCAACCGATGCCGAAATCGGACTGACCGAGAAACTTTTCAGCGGCTATGTGGGCATCAACAACCACGGTCGGGAAGAAACCGGACAGCACAAGCTCGAGTTCGGCCTGAATCTGCTCTCGCCATTCGGATGGGGCGATCAACTTTCCATCAGCGGATCAAGTACTGATCATCAGTTGGTCAAATACTGGAAGGCCGGCTATTCGATACCACTCAACACCATCGGCACGCGACTGGCATTCAGTGCATCCAAAGTCGAGTATCAGGTCAGCGGTGACTTGTCCGCGCTTGGTATCAATGGCGATGTCAACACAAAAGAGATGCTGGTATCACATCCGCTTGTCCGCACCCGCAATCACAACGAATTCTTATCATTGGGCGTCAAACGGAACGAGCTTTCGCAAAGCGCACTTGGTTTTTCCATTGCGGATAGCCGGATCAATATCCTCACGGCAGGCTATCAGGTCAACCATATCCATGAAGACGCGGCGATCACAAACCTGAGTTTGTCGCTCGCAACCAATTTCAAAAGTGTAAAAACGACAGAACAACAGAACGCGATGTATGCCCGTCTTGAAATGGACGTCAACCATACGGCTGCATTCACCCCGAAATGGGATCTGTTCTTGCGCGCAAATTACGTATTCAGTAAGGAGCGATTGCCTGATACCGAGAAATTTTCCATTGGTGGTCCTGCCAGTGTACGCGGCTATCGTCCCTCCGAATTGCGTGGTGACTCAGGATATCTTGGCACAGCCGAACTGCGTCGGCCATTCAGTATTGGCAACAAAATGGCGGTCTTTCGCCTGACTGCCGACACAGGTCAGGTCGTTTACAAAGACATCGGGCGTCGTGATAGTGGGGCCAATCTGCACAGCGTCGGTTTTGGTGCAATCTTCTATCCCACACAAGGCCTCGTTGCTTCGATTGATGTATCCAAACCCGTCGGCAGCCTTCCTAGTAACTCTGATGGCCGCTTCACGACGGTCGAAGCCAAAAATCGAATCTGGATGACAATCAGTGCCAACTTCTAACGCCATCCGCCGCGCCATTTTGCTCGCCTTCGGCCTTGTTGGTCAGGCGACATCTGCCGATTTGCCAAGCGGCGGTAGCGTCGTTGCCGGATCCGCGACGATCGATCAAAGTGGTGTCAATCAGGTCATCACACAAACGACTTCGAAAGCGGTCATTAATTGGAATGATTTCTCCATTGGTGCCGGTCATAGCGTTCGCATCAACCAACTGAGCTCTTCCTCTGTTTTGCTGAACCGTGTCACCGGCAATAATCCGTCCACGATTCTCGGCAATCTGTCCGCAAACGGTCAGGTTTTCCTGGTCAATCCGCTCGGCGTTTATTTTGGCACCGGCGCAACCGTGGATGTCGGTGGACTGGTCGCCACGACCATGAATATCGGTAATGACGACTTCATGGCAGGTCGATACACATTCAGCCGAGACAATGCAATCGCAGCAAGGCAGGAAGTGATCAATCAGGGCGTCATCCGGGCACGCGAGAATGGTTACGTCGTTCTGGCAGGCGACTATGTCGCAAACCGTGGTGCCATCCAAGCGAGATTCGGCACCGCAGCCCTCGCCTCCGGTAGCAAGATGACGCTGGATGTACAAGGCGACAGCCTGATCAACTTTTCCGTTGATGAAAAAACGGTTGCAGCCTTGTCCGGTGTCGATAACAGCGGACAAATTCTCGCGGATGGTGGCAAGGCCATCATGACAGCCGCCGTCGCGACCGATCTGACAACAGCTGTCGTCAATAACAGCGGTTTGATTCGTGCCAGCAGTACCGTGGAACGCGATGGTGCGATTTATCTATCGGCGGAAGGTGGCAACACGCAAGTCAGCGGCACGCTGGACGCAAGCGGGACCGGTGCTGGACAGAAAGGTGGCAGCATTCAAGTTCTTGGTGCCAATGTCGCGCTGACTGACAACGCGGTCTTGAATGCATCCGGCAATACGGATGGCGGGAAAATCAATGTCGGCGGCAATTTTCAGGGTACCGGCCCCTTGCAAAATGCGAGTAACACTTATATTGGCAGAGAAGTAAAAATCAATGCCGATTCAGTACAGAGCGGCAATGGTGGTGACGTCGTTGTGTGGGCCGATAACAAGACGACTTACCACGGAGAGATCACTGCACGTGGCGGCGCAAGTCGTGGTGACGGTGGAAATGTTGAAGTATCGGGCAAGACGCAGCTGGATTTTCGCGGCAATGTAACGACAAGCGCGACGAATGGGAAAACAGGGACGTTGCTTCTTGACCCTACGGACATCGAAGTTGTCAACACACTGGCGACAACACCAACAACCGATGTCTCCCAGATTACCGTTGCAAACCTCGAAACGCAATTGGCCTCCAACAACGTCACGCTGATGACGTCATCAAGCGGGAGCCGCCCCGGAAACATCACCATCGATGATGGCAACGGAGGTGGCGTGCAGTGGAGTTCCGGAAACACACTGACGCTGCAGGCTCACAACAATATTGTTATCAATTCGGCTGTAGAAACTACGGGCGGCGGCGCAATCACCTTTAGTGCGAACAACACCGTTACAACCAATGCCAACGTGCTGTCCAGCAATGGGTTGGTCGTATTGAATGGCAATCAGCTCAGTATCAATAAGAATATAAATGCAGGCAACGGTGAAGTCCGTCTGAATGCAAATGGTGCAGCGCAGGCGGCTTCAACCGTGATCACGGCGAGCAGACTGGTTGTGACCGGCTCGGGCAATTGGGATCTGGCTGGCGTCGGTACTTCACCTTCTATCGGTGCTCACAATGAAATCAACACGTTTGCCGCTAATCTAAACGGTGGTCTGCTACGCTTCAGCAATAACAAAAATCTGAGCATCGGCAGTGTCAATGGCGTGAATGGCATCAATCATGTCAATGGCAGTACCCAGCTTTATCTTGATAGAAACAACGCTGCAATCTCAATCGCTCAGACGATCAACTCCAGCAATCTATACATACGTGCAACGGGCGGAACGACGCAGCAGGCGAATGCCAATATTCTGGCAAATACCCTGGGTTTAGGTGGCGGAGCCGCTACGCTTGAAAACACGGGCAACAACATCAACGTCTTAGCCGCAGATATCAACGGCGCGTTGAGCTATCGAGATGCTGATACGCTGACAATTGGCAATGCATCGGGCGTCTTGGGTATCAAGACAAATAACAATAATGTGACGCTCAGAACCGGAGATTCCGCCTCCTACAATGACGAGTCTTTGCCGAGCGCGACCAACACAGCCAGTTTAAGACTGAATGAAAGCATTAATGCCGGAACCGGCACCGTACGCATCACGACCGGCAAGGGCGGCGTCTTTCAGCGCAATGATACGAATAATGGAACACCGATTGAAGCGGGTTCTATCACAGCGGGCAATCTTCTCCTGCGTGCCAACACCACCACGGATATCACCTCGTTCGTTCTCAACAACTCATACAATCGCGTCAACACGCTTGCCGGTCTGACAAACGGCTCCATCAGCTACACCGGTGGGGCAGTAACGATTGGCACGATTGATGGCATTGCCGGTATTACGACGACCGCCAACAAAGTCATTGATACCGAAACCGACCCCGAGACCAATGTCGTTAGCAATATCTATAACAGCAACAACATCTCGTTGTCGATCGGTGGCAATCTTAATATCAATCAGAACCTGACTGCCGATTCGAAAGGCAGCAGTACGATCAATGTCGGCATCGGCGGCGACAACACCGCATCGATGGCCTCCGGAAAAATCATTTCAGCCAAGACTTTGGGTGTCTTTGGGGATGATGGCCAAGGTACCTTTTTCCTGAAATCCAACGTTTCGCAACTGGCTGCAGGCGGCGGGAAAAAGATGGTCATCGATAACAGCGCCTACACGGGCGAATTGACTGCCATCGCCATTGGTGGACAGGCTGGCAGCGTGGACACATCAAATTCCAACCTACAGCCATCTCAGAGCACAAATGTTTCAGCTGCGGAAAAAGCGGTCGGCGACTTTTACCTGACGACAGGCGGCAAACTCAACGTATTGACGCTCAACAGCAAGGGGCAAAATCTTCTGCTGCGTTCCACCGCCTTAAGCATTCTGCTAGATGCCGTCACCGCTAACAATGCGCGCATCATGCTTCAGCCATTGAATGCCAGTTCTTCCATCGGCATCAACAATGCGAGCCAGTCTGGTTTCACGCCGGGCATCAATTACGACGCTGCCACCTTGCTTAAATTTAAGAATGAGACGGCGACTTTTTATTTTGGTACGGCACCGAACAATATTCGGAACGATAGCAATGTGGATGCTGCAGCCAAGAGTACCTTCACCGGCAACATTCGCATCGGCGCAGACGGCGCATTCAACTTGGGGTATCGCAGCCTCTCGGCCCAAACGACAGGCGATCTGATCGCCTATAACGTTGGTCCGCTCTACAACCTGCGTCTGGCAGCCGAAAATCTGACGATCAACGGATTTAATACATTCGGTGATCAGTTGCACTTCTTCACCAACAATCTCCAGTTGCCGGGCACGGTTGCCAGCTACATCAATCCGAACAAGCCCAACATCACGCTTCGCCCTCTCAGCAACCACACGATCTGGATCGGACAAGGCCTGGCCAATAAACCTTACGAGCCGTACATCCTCCCGCAGACACTCGTCAAGCTCCCGGATGGCAGCACCATCATCATCAGCGGAAGCACGGATTTTGCTTACACATCGGGCGGCAGTCTGAACGGTCAGACGCAACATGGCGACATCCATATCCCGTGGAACAACGGCATTGTCTCGCTAGGTAATCGGACCTTGGTCCTGTCAACGGGGGCTGATGTTTATACCTACAATCCCACGCCAGCCTTTATCAAGAAAAACGATGGGGGAACCAGTGGCGGGCTATGGCAAGGCTGCCAGAATCTGGCAACGTGCAAAGGCACGAATCCTGCAACAGAACCACCACCTGATGGCGGCAATGGCGGCACGGGCGGAACCGGCGGAACGGGTGGAACCGGCGGCACTGGTGGTGACGGCGGAAGTTGCGCCACCTGTCCACCTGCACAACCTGACCCTAACTATCCAACACCCGGCACGACCACTCCGGATATGGGCACACCACCTAATTCGCCCAATCCCGGCACAAACCCGGGAAGCGGTACCACACCCGGCAATACGGACACGGGAGATGGCGATGGGGGCAGTGGCAACGGTAGTGGCGGCAATGGCAACGGCAACAACGTAAACACAAATACCAACACCGGCACCGGTACTGGTAACGACGGCAGCGGTTCAGGCGGTAGTGGTACCGGCAATGGCAACAGCAGTACGGGCGATGGTAGCGGAGACGGTGGCGCCAACAATGGCTCCGGTGGTAACGGCAATGGTACTGGTGGCATTGGCGACGGGTCTGGCAGCGGCGGCAGCGGTAGTGGCTCCGGTGGAACGGGTAACGGCGATGGCACAGGTGGTGCTGGTAGCGGAAACGGTTCCGGAGGCAGTGGCTCAAGCGGCGATGGTGATGGGACCGGCGATGGCGGTGCCGGCAACGGCTCCGGTGGAAACGGCAATGGCACAGGCGGTGCTGGTGATGGTAGCGGCAGCGGCGGCAACGGCAATGGTTCCGGCGGCACCGGTGATGGCGATGGCACAGGTGGTGCTGGTAGCGGAAACGGTTCCGGAGGCAGTGGCTCAAGCGGCGATGGTGATGGGACCGGCGATGGCGGTGCCGGCAACGGCTCCGGTGGAAACGGCAATGGCTCAAACGGCGCTGGCGACGGCGAAGGATCCGGTGGCAGTGGTAGCGGCAATAGCGGCTCAGGCGACGGCGATGGTGACGGCGGCAGCGGCAATGGCTCTGGCGGCCAGGGTGATGGTGATGGCAGCAATGGCAGCGGCTCCGGTGGCGCTGGCAACGGAAACGGCGATGATGGTAGTGGCAGCGGTACCGGTGGCTCAGGAGACGGTGATGGCGACGGCGGTAGCGGGAATGGTTCCGGCGGACCGGGTGACGGCAACGGCGATGGCAGCAGCGGCAGTGGTTCCGGCGGCGCAGGTAACGGAAACGGTGACAACGGTAATGGCGACGGCGCCGGTGGCAACGGTGATGGCGAAGGTGATGGAGGCAGTGGTAATGGCTCCGGCGGGACTTCCGATGGCAATGGCGACGGAAAAGACGACGATCAATCGTCCAACTCTTCTGAGACTGATTCACCTGCATTCAACATCAGCTGTGATGACGCCACGGAAGCGGGAAAACGCAAGGAACGTACTGATCAAAAAGGTCGTGAAACACTGGTCGAAGTAAAGAAGGAAGGTTTGAAGCTACAAGACCCGTGTCAACAACAGAAAAAGGACGACAACAGTCCGAAATGAGGGAAATGAAGAGACATTCGTTGCAGATGTGGTCCCTGCAACAACGTGTCATGCGCCGCTGTTGGAAACAGCGTTTGCAGGATATTTAGTGAAACGCCAGTAACAGCTCGCTTTTTTTACGGACGTAAGATGAAGAAATCAAGATTTGCAAAGCATGCTGCTTTGCTCATTGCCATGGCGATGCAAATACCATTTGCCATGGCGGCCGACGCACAACTCGATGAAGCGCAACGCCTCGTCACAGCAAAGAAATCAGCCGAAGCGTACGAACTGCTCCTGCCACTCCAGTCAGAGCGAGCCGGTGATCCCCCATATGATTACCTGCTCGGCATTGCGGCACTCGACAGTGGCAAAACGCTGGAAGCCGTCTTTGCGCTGGAACGATTTCTCATGCTCAATCCCGACAATGGCCCTGCCCGTCTGGAACTGGCACGTGCCTATTACATCATGGGAGACATCAAGTCATCGCGCCGTGAATTTGAAACCGTGAAAGCGCAACAGATTCCAACGCAAGTCAACGCCGCGATTCAAAACTATCTGAGCGCCATGAATGCGTTGGTCGCCGGTGCCGGCACGCGCGTGCGCGGCTATGTGGAACTCGGTGGCGGACACGATAGCAATGCCAACAGCGCGACATCAGCGACCACCGTGGCAATTCCAGCATTTGGTGGCCTCGTTGGCACATTGGATCCTGCATCACGCAAACAGAGCGATGAATTCCTGATGGGAGGGGCAGGCATCAATGTCCGTCACCCGTTCTCGCCTGAATGGGCCTTCAGTGCGAACGCCGCACTCAATCTGCGTCGTTACAGTTCACTCGACCAATTCAATCTCGGCACGCTGGATGGCTCTGCCGGCTTTACTCGCACGCGTGGTGTTGATCAGTACACGGGCGCAATTCAATACCAAAAACTGATGATCGACAGTTCTTCCTATCGTCAGACATACGGCTTCCTCGGTCAGTGGCAGCACAGCTTCGATAATCAACGCCAGTTCACCACGTATGGTCAGGCGATGAAATTGGATTACGACGGCAGACAGAACATCCGAACCGGCAATCGTTATCTCCTGGGTGCAGCCTATTCTCAGGCATTTGACGGCAAATACATGCCGGTTGGCTATGCGGGTGCTTATGTTGGCAAGGAACGTCCTGATGCTGCAGGTGTGCCACACCTGGGCCACAATTTTTATGGCCTGCGCACCGGCGGTCAGATTTCGCTTGCATCCAATCTGGGGATCGTCGGTTCGACCAGCATCGAGAAGCGTGACTATCGCGGTGAAGAACCTGGCTTTTTGCGTACACGTGATGACAAGCAAATGGATCTGAGTCTGGCCTTGGTTTATCTGCCGAAAACCGATTGGGTCATTCGGCCGGAAATCAGCCATATCCGCAACAAATCCAATGTTGTTTTCAACGACTTCTCGCGCACACAGATTTTCGTGACAGTGCGCCGCAACTTCAACTAATCGCAGAGGCTCTATCATGCGTACACGACAACCCTTTTATATGAACAAAGCAGGCATGCTGGCAACATTGATTGCCGCCGCTTTCACTCCTTATGCCTTTGCGTTGACACCAGCGGGCAAGATCGATTTTGCCTTCGGCACGGCAACGGCAACCGGCACAGATGGCGTTATTCGTCCATTGAAAAAAGGCACCGAAATCTATAGCGGTGATGCCATCACGACCACAGACGGTCGCGTACAAATCCGCTTTAGCGATGGTGCCTATCTCGCATTGCAACCCAACACGTTGTTCAAGGTGGATCAATACGCCTATGAAGGCAAATCGGACGGCAAAGAGAAAGGATCTTTTAGTCTCGTCAAAGGCGGCCTGCGTACCATTACCGGCGCAATCGGCAAGGTCAACAAACAGAACTATGAAGTCCGCACACCAACCGCAACGATCGGTATCCGCGGTACGGGCTATAGCGCAGAAGCTGATGACAATGGCACAACGGTGAGCGTGTATACCGGACTGGTATCCGTATCCAATCAGGGAGGCAGCGTGACCTTGGGTGGAGGTCAATCAGTTTTTGTACGGACATCGCAAAGCAGCCCAGAGATGACCGATCAGAAAGCAGCCGCAGACCAGATCGTCGCGGAACGAAAGCAACAGGAAGAGCTGGAGCAACAGACGCAAACCGAGCGACCACTCGATACGCAGCCGTTGTTTACTGCAGGTGACCAGCGCACCTCGTCGGGTGAATCAGTGACGTACTCCGAACTGCTCAAAAACCCGGTCGATGGCCCAGGCTATTCCATCGTCGAGGCTTACGGAACAGGCTATGGAAATCTTTATCATGCCACCAACACAACAGCAAATTTTTCCGGAAACGCCTTAACTGCATATGTGTGGGGTGATGACGGAGAGGGCTCTTATTTTAGTTATAACGGCACGATCTCAGAAGCCAAATGGGATGGGTTGATCGGTTGGGGAAGATGGGTCCGAAGCAGTGGTAGTGAGGGAGGAGAAGGCCCCGCTCTTGCAGCGCTTGTCGCTCTTCCCACCTACGAAAGCCATGACCACTATGTTTTTGGTAAAGCAACCAGTCAGTCAGCAATCACTGCATTGAATGGTACAACGGTAAATTTCGCTTTGCTCGGCGCAACTAGTGCCGTATCAAGCCTCGGCTTTGGCGGAGGCGAGGCTTTTGTAGCAAGCTCAGGCAGTGGTAGCGGACTAGTATCGCTTGGCACCTTCACAGGTTCTGCAGCCGTACATTTCGGATCAAACACATATATGGACCTGACCACCAACATATCAGATAGTTTTTACGGCAACTTCAACGCTACTTTCAATAATATGCAGCTACGTTCCCATGCGGGTAGTGGCGGACCAATAGCAACGTTCTATACCAATGGAGAAGGCAGCGTAAGTTCGTCATTCATCGAATTGAACGGACTATTTGCAGGCTCCAATGCCGAGCGCATGGGTATTGCCTATAGTATTGATCAGGGAAATGGCGTCACCACCACAGGCGCTGCGGCCTTCACCTCAACATCACGCGGCCCATCGCCTCCTTGATTGTTGAAAAAATTTTGGATGCAACTCGTTCCATAGAGCAGCTACGGCAGTCAGCACGTGATGCATTTTCACGCGCTGACTACCAAAATGCTGCCAATCTCTTTCAGCAACTTATTCAGCATGATCCAGCAGATAGTTCAGCCTGGTTTATGCTGGGCGCATGTCTAGACCGCTGCAACCTAGTACAACAGGCAGAACACGCTTTTGCTCAATGTGAAGCGCTGAATCCCAATCATCCTGAAATAGCTAATGCGCGCGGCTCTGTTCTCATCAAAATGAATCGTATCGCCGCAGCACTTGCCGCGTTTGATCGTGCTCGGCGTTTGAACCCACGTGACCCACAGATCCTGACAAACATCGGCATCGTGTTAGAGGCATTAAAGCGTCATGGCGAGGCCATGCAGAGCTACGATCAGGCATTGGATATCAACCCCGATCATCTAGGTGCACTAAACAATCGCGGTGCCTTGCTGTTACTAAAAGGAAAAAAGAAAGAGGCACTGGCAGATCATCAACGGTTTGCGCGTTTGGCACCGAATAGCATCAATGGCCATTATTTTTCGGCAGAAACGCTGGCGACATTGCATCGTGATACAGAGGCATTAGCCGCCAACGACGCAGCTCTGGCGATTGATCCTCAACACGCCAAGTCGCTTTTTTCTCGCGCCGTATCGCTCAGTTCATTAAAGCGTTGGGATGAAGCCGAGCAAGCATTTCTTGATGGCTTGCGTATTGTTCCGGCTGAATTCAGCGCGCTTCTGAAAAATATCGGTATGGATAGCAGCATCTGGCAACACAACATGCCAGATCCACGCAATGTCTACTGCTTACGTAAGTTGGAGCAGTTGCGCCAATGCGATTGGCAAAACTACGATGAGTTCTTGAGTACATTCAAGGAACTACTCCATCATTGGAAAACAGCATCCACGACAAGTTATCTCGACAAAATTCTGGCACATCCTTGTCTGGCATTGCCATTAACGCTTCAAGAGCACGCTAATCTCGCCTCATCAGCAGCAGCCGGCGTGCAATCTCAAGCTCCTCATGCACCTGTCACTTCCAAATCCGTAACGACGCATCAAAAATTACGCATCGGCTATCTTTCTCCCGACTTTCGTGAACATGCGACTATCCATCTCACGCGACATATGTATGGATTGCATGATCGAACAAAATTTTCGATTTACTGCTATTCAATCTCCAATGATGCGAGCAGTCCATCCATCCAGAAAGAAATTGCGGCAGCATGTGATGCTTTCAGGGATGTTTCGACGCTAAGCACGGCAGCAATCGATGCATTAATTCGCAAAGACGAAATCGACATCTTGATTGATCTTGCCGGTTATACGGCACATGCACGTGAAGCACTGTTCTCCTCACGCCCGGCACCTCTGTGTGCAGCCTATTTGGGATATGCGGGTAGTGTCGGACTGGATGGCGTTGATTACTACATCAGTGACAGCGTAGCCTGCAATACTGAACAGATACCTTTCTTCTCGGAGAAAATCGTCACGCTGCCACGCAGCAGTTTTTGTTACAACGACAAACAGGAAATTGCAGCGCCACTAACACGAACAGAATACGGCTTACCGACGACAGGATTTATTTTCTGCTGCCTGAACAACACCTGGAAATTGGAGCCCACCGTATTTGATAGCTGGATGCGCATACTGGCAAGAACACCGGACAGCGTACTCTGGCTGTTTAAACCGAACCCCGATGTCGAAGAAAACTTGCGCGAAGAAGCACATCAGCGTGGGATTGATCCATCTCGGCTGGTGTTTGCAGATCCGTTACCGGTCAAACAGCATCTGGCACGTTACCTGGTCGCCGATCTGTTTCTTGACACGTTCTATTACGGGGGCCACACCACTACGCTTGATGCACTATGGGCAGGCTGTCCTGTTGTTACTAAGCTTGGAGCGCACTATGCATCCAGAGTTAGCAGCAGTCATCTCACTACGCTGAAAATGCCTGAGCTGATCACAGGATCCGTCGAGTGTTACGAGAATCTGGCAGTAGAACTGGCAACGTCCCCTGATCGTCTAGAAGAAATCCGTAAAAAAATTGCAGTAAAGCGTGTAAGCACATCATTATTTGATCCACGGGATCTTGTCCGCAATCTTGAACGCGCCTATCAAGCCATTTGGGCTCGACATCAAGCCGGCCTATCTCCGGCTGCGATACACCTTTCCTGATGCCTTCAGTGACAAACCATATGTACTCGCCACCATTGCTCCAACATTTGCGTACGCCATTGTTGCAAAGGAATAGTCCATGCGCCTGCTGAAAAAATACGGCCTCACTTGGCTCGTTTCCTTGCTGCTGACGACATTAACTTGCGGTGTCGTGATGGAGGTTTTGCCGACGACGGTTGTCGAACGCATTGATCACTTTCTGTATGACCTGCGCATGCGGGCACAGCCTACAGAGCACGATCCCCGTATCGTGATTGTCGATATTGATGAAAAAAGCCTGGATCAAATTGGCCGTTGGCCTTGGAGTCGCAATGTCGTTGCCGATCTCACCAGTTCGCTTGCAGATCACTACAAGGCCAAATCCATCGGCTTCGATATCATCTTTGCCGAACCAGATACAAGTTCCGGCTTTGAAACCTTGCGGAAATTAAGTCAACACGAGCTGAAGGATACGCCTGGCCTTGATCAACGCTTGCGGCAGTTGAGAAACGAGCTCGACTACGATGGACGCCTGGCTGCCGCAATCAAGGATAAGCCGGTTGTCATGGGTTTCCTGTTTTCAAACGAGCCACGCTCGGTTTCCAAAGGTGTTCTACCGCCACCTGCCTTTTCTGAAGACGAACTGGAAGGTCGACGACTGGACACCTTGAACTGGACGTCCTACACCGCCAATCTGGCTCGTCTGCAGTCCGCTGCATCAAGTGGTGGATTCTTTAATCCCGTACTCGATCAGGACGGTGTCGTGCGTTCCGTACCCCTGCTTGCGAAGATCGATGGCAATTATTATGAGTCGCTTGCAATTGCCACCACCCGTGCAGCATTGGGTGCCAACACCGTACGTCCGGTCTTTCTGCAGGCCGATGCCATGATGTCGGAAGAGGCTTTGCGTCAATACGGGGCGATTGCATCGCTTGCCATGGATGGTCCGCTGGAAACCATCGATATTCCTGTCGAACGCCGTCTGACGACGCTGGTGCGCTATGGCAGTAAAGGTGGCGTTGAAGACAGTCACTTTACCTATCTGTCCGCTGTGGACATCATCAAGCGACGTTTGCCCTTGTCTGCCCTGGAAGGGAAAATCGTGCTGGTCGGCACAACCGTTCCCGGTCTGTACGACTTGCGCGCCACGCCAGTCAGCCCGAACTATCCTGGCGTGGAAATCCATGCCAACGTGATTGCCTCCATCCTTGATGCAAACTTCCTGCATCGTCCCGATTTTTCGGTTGGCTACGATTTGCTACAAGTCATTCTTGTCGGGCTCCTGCTTGGCATCTGTCTCCCTTTGCTTGGCCCACTGGTTGGCATGGGATTATCGTTCGGTACAGCCGTAATCATTGTTGTCTTGAATTTTGTGCTTTACAGCTACGGCAACCTTGTATTGCCGATGGCAAGTGCACTGTTACTGGTTGCGGTGCTGTTTGTCAGCAACCTGGGCTGGAGTTATCTGTTTGAAGTGCGTAGCCGACGCGCCATGGTCGGCTTGTTTGGTGAGTATGTCGCCCCAGAGCTGGTCGCAGAAATGGCGGCCAATCCCAAGGCATACAGCATGGAAGGCGAAAGCCGTGATTTGACAGTGTTGTTCTCGGACGTACGTGGTTTTACGACGATTTCGGAGAGCCTGCAGCCAAACGAGCTGCGTGAATACATCAATGACTATCTGACTGCCATGTCCGAAGACATTCGCAACAATCGCGGCACGCTCGACAAATACATTGGCGATGCAGTCATGGCGTTCTGGGGCGCACCGGTTTTTCTGCCAGATCACGCATCGTTGGCCGTGGCAACGGCCCTCAAGATGCAGGAAAGCGTGATTGAACTGAATCAACGTTTCGCCAAACGAAAATGGCCCGCCCTGCACATCGGCATCGGTATCAACACTGGCCTGATGCGCGTAGGCGATATGGGATCCAAAGTACGTCGTGCTTATACAGTGATGGGCGATGCGGTCAATCTGGGATCACGTCTCGAAGCGATTACCAAGGTCTATGGCGTCGGCGTTATCGTCGGTGTACAAACACGCGAAGCTGCGCCAGAGTATGCCTACCGAGAGCTGGATCGTGTACGCGTCAAAGGCAAGAACGAACCGGTACCGATTTTTGAGCCGATGGGATTGTTTAAAGAGCTCAATCACGTTGCGCGTGCGCGCATCGAAAAATGGCATGATGCGCTTGCCGCGATTCGTGCCATGCGATGGGATGACGCGGAACAAAAACTGCAAGCGCTGCAGGCAGATAAACCGCATGGCTTATACACACTTTATTTACAGCGAATCCAGCACTACCGTGATAATGCACCGCCAGCAGATTGGGATGGTGTGACCACGTTCGACACCAAGTAATCCCAAGAATTATCTTGTTTCATCACGAGCCGGCATGCATTGGCGACTCCCGGCATTGCATCAATGCAATGAATGCAAATTTTGAATCATCTTCCCACAACAAAACAGCTACTTATCCGACTAGTCGATTAAAGGTACATCGTTAAACTTATTGAACAACAACCCTTAGGAGACTGTTATGAAAAGTGAAAAAGATGATCTGCGTCGCAAGAGCGAGATGCCTAATGCAAGTTCAGGTAACCGCTCAAATGAACGTACCATCAAGCACGAAACGATTCCAGGACAAAAGCCTGCAACAGGCGCCCAGAACAATCAGCGCTCGCAAAAGGACAAGGCCTCGCAAAGCACGAGTGATGAGGATTTGAACTAAGCACTTCACATTGTGCGAACAAAAAAGCCGCATCGAATGAACGATGCGGCTTTTTCATGTATGACATCCGATCAACATTACAGATGGATGCGATCAACGACCAAACTCACGTTCCTTGACATGCGACCAACGCGCATGCGCAAAGCGCGCGGCGTAATCCAGAAAATAGCCCAGCATGCCGATCAGAATGATCGCTGCCATCAATTCGGAATACGCCAGACGATCACGCGTATCGAGAATGAAGTAGCCCAGGCCGGCGGACACACCCAGCATCTCTGCCGGTACCAGCACAATCCAGATGATGCCGATGGCCAGACGAACGCCAGTGAGAATATGTGCAGTAATCCCGGGCAGAATCACACGCAAGACAAGCTCCGTACGTGTTGCAGACAAGCTCTTGGCAAGCATCAACCAGTTCGGATCCAGATGCATGACACCGGCAATCGTATTGAGCATGACCGGCCATACTGCAGCGAACGCCAACAGAAAATAAACCGGTGCGTCACCAACGCCCAGCACCATGACAGCCAACGGCATCCACGACAATGGTGACACCATCCGCAAGAGCTGAAACAAAGGCGTGCTGCTATTGGCAAACACCTTCGACGTCGCCACCAAAATACCCAAAGGCACCCCGATGGCAAATGCAAACGCCAGACCGACAACAACCCGCTTCAGACTCAAATAAACGTGTAGCCAGATGTCGGCACCTGTCACCAGTTCAACAAATGCACGCGCTGTCGGCCACGGCGCGAACATGGCAGCAATCGGCGTCTGCTCTTCCAGCAGAGAGACGCCAAAGCTCCAAAGAATGATCGCGACGACCAGCCCGATTAAGGGCAGCAGAATGCGATCGCGCAAGACTTTTTTCATCAGACAGCAATCGTTTCCGTACGGGTGTAGCCAGCAGGCAAGCCGAATGCCGAAGGGCCGCCAGCCGCAGTGATCGCCTTGCGAACAAAACGGTCATCCACCAGATCCTTGGCAACAAACTTCGGATCAAGTTTTTGCAGGAAGCTGATATCGCCTTCCACCTTGGTTTGCGTAATCGCGCGCACCAGTTCTTCGGTATAGGAAGGGAATGGATAAGGCTGGAAATCGATACGACGCTGATTCCAGTTCGGGTGCGCGATCACGCCACGCTTCTCATAACTGTTGAAGTCGCTGACAGCCAATACCTTGGTCAGCGCTTGCAGACTGTGCGGCGTGTATTTTTCCTCGCCGCTTGAGGCCATCAGCTTGGCTGTTTCCACTTGGTTGGAACGCGTCCACAATTGCGCATTGATGATGGCATTGGTGACACGTTGCGACCATTCCGGCTTGTCATTCAAATCGCGCTCGGCAAGGAAGGTGACGCAGCAGGCGTGATCTTTCCAGACGTCGCCCGAAAAGCGCAAAACTTTGCCAATACCGGCGATCTCTGCGTTGGCATTGAACGGCTCTGCCACAACAAAGCCGGCAATCGACTTCGTCGCCAAGGCAGAAACCATTTCCGACGGTGCCAGCACAACCAGATTGACTTCATTCGGTTTGATTGCCTCGCCGCGCGCACGCGTTACCGCAGTCAGATTATTCTTGCGCAGCAGCTGCTGAAACAGGATATTGTGGATTGAATACCAGAAGGGAATCGCAAACGTCTTGCCGCCGAGATCGCCAATCGTGTTGATATCGTTAGCGACAGTGACCGCCGAGCCATTGATGTGATTCCACGCCACCACCTTGGCAGGAAATTTGGAGCCATAACGCACCCACAAGGTCGCAGGCGACAGCAAGTGGATCACATTGACCTGACCGGAAACGAATGCCTCGATGATCTGTGCCCAGCTGCGGAACAGGCGTGGTTTTTCTGCTTTCAGGCCCTGTTGTTCAAACAGCTTGCGACCGTGTGCCACCAGCAATGGCGTTGCATCGGTGATCGGCAGATAGCCAATCTTGACCGGCTGGTCATCTCCCTTGAAATTCTGCGCCATTGCATCGCTAGCAAACAACATCGGCGCAGCAGCACCCGCTGTTGCCATCGCCGACATCTGCAGGAAATCGCGGCGCGTCATACCGCAATCGCAATCGGAAGACGCGCAGATATGAATTTTCTTGTTGTTCGACAGCGTGCTCATGGTTATTACCTTTAATTAAGAAGTGAATCAGGCAGTGATTTGTAATTGACGCAAGGCAGACAGAATCTGCATGCGTAACTCGGTAACTTCGTTGGTATGTGCTTCGCGCGGACGTGGAATATCGAGTGTCCACTCCTGCACGATACGACCCGGCGCATCCGGTCCCTCATCCTTGCCCATCAGCAGGATGCGGTCAGCCACGAGGATGGCTTCGTCGATATCATGCGTCACCAGAAGAACGGCGGTATGCCAGCGATGCACCAGCTCGACCAGCAAGGTCTGCATGCCGGCACGCGTAATCGCATCCAGTGCCGAGAAAGGTTCGTCGGCAAAAAGCAGTTCGGGCTCACGGGCCAGTGCACGGGCCAGCGCAACACGTTGTGCCATGCCGCCGGACAGTTGCGCCGGAAAAGCGCGTTCGTGTCCACGCAGACCAACAGCTTCCAGTGCCTCTGCAATGCGTGCCTGACGTGTTTGTTTGTCGATGACAGGTTGCCGCGCAAAGTCCAGGCCAAAGCCTGCGTTACCCGTTACATCCAGCCACGGCAACAAACTGGCTTGTTGAAAGACCAGCGCGGCACGTGGATGCGGCGCATCCAGTGGCTTGCCAAGAAACGAGACTTCGCCCTGCTGCTGCTCTGCCAAGCCAGCGAGTACGCGCAACAAGGTGGATTTTCCGCAACCGCTACCGCCCAGCAGGCAGACAATCTCGCGCTTGCGTACATGCAGCGACACATCCTTGAAGATGGTGCGACTGCCGTAACCAAAACGCAGATTACGGCCTTCCAGTGCAATATCACCGATATCAGTTGGCGACACGTCGTAAGTCATCATGCTCCCGAGGTTGCTGCCTGCTTTTGTAATTCAATCTGCAATTGCGTGAGACTCGGCGTCACGATGGGAATGAATGCCGATTCGCGCCAGCGCCGTGCAAAGTTGCGGTCATTATCCTGCAAATAGGCGCGACCACCGCTGGCCTGCAATTCCAGCATGACCGCCTGCTGCACGATCTCCGCCAGCGTAATGCGAATGCGGAACAAGCCAGCCGCCTTAGTCTTGAAACTGCCGTCAAGAATACCCGCCGTCATGGCTTCTACCACGTCATTCAGTTGCTGCTGCAATTCGCTGACACGGCCGTTCAGCTGACTGCGCGTGGCAGCACACAAGGCTTCTGCCGCACGCAGGCTGGCGCGCGCCAGGCCAATCGACATCCCGCATTGCATACCAAGAAATCCCGGGCGCACGCCCGGCAAGTATTCGCGCGCATTACTATGGATGACCTCGTCCTCACTGATGTGCACAGCCTTCAGCTTGACTGCTGCGGTATTGCTGGAACGTAGCGCCATCAAATCGAGATCGGCACTGCGCTGCACGCCTTCAGTCTCATTACAAAAGCACACGATGGCAGGTGGCGCATCCTTTGACGAAGCAACCGCTGCAGCCGCAATAAAACCTTCCTTGCGCAAATTGGTTACCCACGCCAGTGAGCCTTCAAGTTGAAAGCCATCTTGTTCAGGCGTCGCTGTAATTTGCAGCGACTCAATACCGGACAGGAACTTCATCGCATTCGATAACCCGGTAGCGCCAGCTCGCTCACCTTTCGCCAGTCGGGCAATCCAGCGTTCAGCCAGCACTTGATTCGGACTGTGCAGCAAATACTCGATGAATGTACGATGCCCCCAGAGTACGAATGCAGCGGTCAACGAATATTCCGCCACGTCTGCAATCGCATGAATCGCATCGCGCACATCACCGCCACTACCACCATACTGCTGCGGTACGCCCACACCAAACAGACCCGCTTCGCTCAGTTTGGGCAGCACCTCAGATGCCAGATCCTGCGAGCGATCAAGCGTATCGCTCTGCGCCTGCAGCCAGGTTTGCAATGTGGTGGGTAGTATCATCAGATGGCTCCTGGCGCAAAGGGTAGCAATTCCTTGTTGATCGCACTACCTGCCAGGCTGTTTGCAAAATTGCACAACGTAGCGAGGCTGATGCCGAGCACGACTTCCAGCGCTTGCTGCTCACTATAACCGGCTTGCAGAAATTGTTGATAATCACCGTCATCCACGCCACCACGACGTGCAATCACGGCTTCGGCAAAATGACGGACTGCATCCAGCCTGGCATCGCCCGTGTCCTGTCCTTGTTGCAACGCACGCACCTGTTCAACCGGCAACTGTGCTTTTTTCAGTGAGATTGCCGTATGACCGGCTATGCAGAAGTCACAGCCGTGAATCCGCGCTGCCGTGATCTGCACGACCTCGCGCTCGGCCAGCGTCAGGGAGGTTTTTGCATTGATTCCGGAAACGGTCAGATAGGTTTCCAGCGCTTGTGGCGAGTTGGCCAGAACAGCAATCAGATTGGGCAGAAAGCCATTGTTCGCAATGGCACGCTCAACAAAAGGTTTGCTATCGGCAGGTGCGGTCTCCAGTGTTCGTAGTGTCAGACGGGACATGTCATTCCTCTTGAAATAATTGACCGTCTATTATGGCATCGTATGAATCGCATACCATGCACCTACGTCGCTGTTTCTTGCTCAAACGTCTTTCGATATCAGTTTAATTGCCGCAGATTGTCCCTGGCACGCACGCCACGCCGATAGGCGCCTGGCTGTTCACCAATGACTTTTTTGAAAGCGCGTGAAAATGCTGCATGCGAACGATAGCCAACATGCTCGGCGGTACGCTCAACCGACTCGCCTGCATGCAAATGCTGTGCGGCGATCTTCATGCGTAAGGACAGGAGGAATTGTGCTGGCGGCTGACCACTTGCGTCGACAAAATGTTTATAGAAACTGGCACGTGACATGTGTGTGACACGAGCCATTTCATCCGTCGACCAGTTTTCACCCGGAGCCTGCATCAAGTGATCCAGCAATGGCTTGAACTCGGTACGACGGGCCAGTGCCAGCAAGCCCGATGCAACCACATCGGATTGCGCGACGTGCCGCATGACATAGAAAAACAGAAGTTCCACCAGACGCGCAATGAGCGGTGATGGCTGCTCCGGATCATCCCCGCCCTCTTCCAGAATCAAGTTAAGCAAAGCCCGTGCTGCGCGCAACGACGGATCATCAGCACGCAGAATCACATAGTCTGGAAACGAATCGACAATCAATGCACTCAACGCTGTGCGAAAGTGAAAATAACCGCACGCCAGCCCGGTTGCATCGCTTGCAGCGGCGGCATTCAACGGCAGCATTGCCACCTGCGGCAAAACGGCAGTTCGCTCCTGCTCAGGACTCAAGAAATGAGGAATATCGCGCAACAGGAAAACACCATCCTGAGGCTGCAATGCGATCGGCTCGGCACCTTCCAAATGCAAATAACAGTCACCATGCAACACCAGATGAAAACTGCCAAGCGCACGTCCTGCAGTCGAGGCACGCCAGCGACCACAGTATTGGCCGACATGAAACACCGTCGTTTGCAGTTCCAGACTGCCAAGTAACCAATGTACGAGTTGATCGGTATTGTTCATTGAGCGAACATCGCGCTGCTCGCAAAGCGTGTACACGCCGGGAGCGCTAATGTAAAACGGAACAGCCTATCGCGATCTTTATCGCTCTACAACGAAGTGATTTTCATAACCTTATGCACAGAAGGCATAAGGGCTCACCCATGATTTCCACTTCTCTCATACAAGCCAATCGATACTCGTGACCGGGCACAAGCGATTGACTCCGGCGAGCATGCAAGTACTGTACAGATAACGACCGTATCTGAACAGGCTGCGGCCTTTGCGCATCAACGGGTTCAGGCGCTTGCGGCCTGTTTCTGCTCCTGCAGCAAAAAGCAATCGGAGAGTTTTGCCAGTTGCACATGTGCCTGATCCAGCGCCCGTACGCAATCGAATGATTGAAGAAACGCATGTTCGATAACGCGTTGCTTGGCGATGTCATCATGCGGATATGGAGCCGTCGCCGGATGACACATGATCAGCATGCCGGGACGCGCTGCCTTGAGCCAGTCGCGAAAGCAGGCATCGTAATCGGCGCGATCAAATCCATACACGCCGCCAAAGCCATCGTTGGTCGGTATGGATTCGTAATACAGATGATCCGCCGTCACCTGCCCGCCCAGCAGTTTCAGGATCTGTGGTTTGCCTTTCCATGTCAGATCGGCAGGCACGGTATTACGCACCCAGATCGGTTTGTCGGCATACCGCCGTTGCAGCACCTTGATCAAGACCTGACGCACACCCGGTAGTTGATGTACGTGCTGATGACCATCAATGAAGTCAGGTGCGTGGCCGATTGCATCTTCAAAGGCGTCCAGTTGATCTTCCAACTTTTTTCTGATCTCTTTTGCCTGCATGCCTCGCAACAAACTACGCAGAATGACACTACGCAAGCCGGGCATTTTTTCCTGACCAAACCCTTCCGTCAGATTGAAGTGCAATCCGATATCAGTCTGTGTTGCATACGGCAGGAGAGCTGGTGCCGCCTGCTTCCAGCCGGGTGCCGTTGAAAAGCAACTCACGGCCGTCAGCCGTTTCTTGTCCAGCAAGTCCAGAATACCTTCATTTATACCGGCATTCTGCGCATAGTCGTCCGCACACAGTGCAATCGGCGTCAGTTTGTTGTTCATCAGGAAGCGATCCGTCTAAATGCCCACAGGCGGCTTAATACATAAGTCATGGCGGCAACTGTCAGTACCACAATTGCCAGCGCCACGTAGTACGGTATGTCTGTGTAATGCAGAAAAAGAAAAAACAGAAATGCATTCATGAGGAAGCCAAGCACCGCTACCAACAGGAATCGCAGAAATGACTGACGCTGACCTGGCTGGTGTCCCACCGTATCGGAAAACGTCCAGTACCGATGTCCGAAGTAACTGAACCAGAACGCCACCACGAACCCACCCACATTGGCATGCAATGGTGCAATCTGCAGCAACTCAACCAGTGCAATGACGGTCCAGTAATGCACGCCCGCAGCCGTCAGACCAACTACGCCAAAGCGTGCGATGCGCCATAGCTCCTCAAGCTTCATGCGTGCTCGTCATCACCTGGAATACCATTGGCGGGACCGTTATCCACGTCACGCGCAATGATATAAAGCGGGCGCTTCTTTACCTCGTCGTACACACGCCCGAGGTATTCGCCAAGTACACCAATCGAAATCAGTTGAATGCCTGAGAAAAACATCAGACCCGCGGCCAGCGTCGTCCAACCCGGTACATCGCTCCCAAACAGCAACCAGTCGGTCGCGATCCAGAAGGCATACAGCAAGGCCAGAATGGAAATCACCACCCCGATACCGCTCCATATACGCAAAGGCAGCGTCGTAAATGCCGTCACGCCCGCCATCGCCAAGCGGCTAAGACTGCGATAGCTGAAGCTCGACACACCGGTGGCCCGATCAGCCGGGACAAACGGCAAGGCAATCGTGCTGAAACCAACCCAGGCGTACAGACCTTTCATGAAGCGGTTCCGTTCCGGTAACTGGCGTAAGGCATTGACGACCTTGCGGTCCATCAGACGAAAGTCGCCTGCATTGCGCGGGATCGTGATCGGCGAGCCGGACTCCATCAGGTGATAGAACATCCCCGTTCCCCAGCGCTTCAAGCGTGATTCATTGCTGCGATCACTGATCACACCGTAGACCATGTCGATACCGCTTTTCCAGAGCTCGACCATTTCGGACAGCAGAGAGAGTGGATGCTGGTAATCACCATCCATCAGGATCACGGCATCGCCACGCGCCTTGTCGATGCCTGCAGAAAGTGCAGCTTCCTTGCCGAAATTGCGCGACAGACTCAAATAGCGCAAACCGGTTTCCCCCAGCAACGACGCCATGACCTCTTCGGTTTTGTCCGCACTGCCGTCGTTGACCACGATAATTTCGTAATGCACGGCAAACGACGCCAGCGTCGCACGCAGGTCACGTAAAAAGTCAGCCAGATGTGCCGCTTCGTTATAAGCAGGAATGACACAGGAAATCAGCGCATCATCTGCTCGTCGAACGGGCAAGGCTTGAGCGTGGGGCATGAAAAAACACCTTCAGAGAAAATAGGCGGTCTTTGCAGAAAATTGTCGCGATCACCGCCTAAATTTGGGCAGCAATTGATGAGCAAGATTATAATTCACCGCCATGGCCGGCAAGGATAAAAACCTTCGTAAAATCCTTGTTTCTTGCGGCATCAAATCAGAAAAACACCCACATCATGTCGACCCATCTTCCTGACACCGGCTCCAGGCGCCTGTTCTCTCTGCACACCGACAATCTTGTTCCGGTCGTGCTTGCCTTGTTGCTTTTGCATCTCGCACTGTGGACCATTTTCACCGGCCTCAGCCACCGTTCGCCGGACTGGGACAATATGGAAGAACTGGTCTGGGCCAGCGGACTGGAGTGGGGATATTACAAGCATCCACCCTTGCCAAGCTGGATTCTGCATGTCTTGACGCTCGTTTTTGACCGTCCGGTCTGGCTCACTTTTTTTACAGGTCAGCTCAGTGTAGTCCTGGCGCTATGGATGCTGTGGAAACTCGGTTGCGAATTCACGTCGCAGCAACGCTCTCTGATCGCAACACTGCTCGTCTCACTGATCGCTTACTTTACGGTGCGTGGCGTGATGAACAATCACAATACTATGCAGTTATGGACGCTGGCCGGAGCGATCTGGATGCTCTACCGCGCGACCCGTACCGATAGCCTGTGGGCCTGGGCAGCGCTGGGTTTTTTTAGTGGCTGTGCTTTCCTGACCAAGTACAGCGCGCTGGTACAGTTCGCCGTATTTTTCCTGTATCTGCTGCTGACAGGCCATTTGAAACGCGGTGCGACATGGAAAGGCATTGTGCTTTCAACTGCCATCGTGGTGTGCATGGTGACGCCGCACCTGTTGTGGTTGAAGCAACAAACCGTAGGTCCTCTTGCCTATGCAGGCCACCAGCTCACAACCATGACGAGTTATGCGAACGAAATCAGTGATCTATTCGGCTTTCTCATCACAAACCTTGGTCGAATCGCATTGATGATTGTTGCAACATTTATCGTAGCTATTTGGTCTAGAGATAAACGTGGCGGTCCGGCTGCCAAAGCAAATGGATCACAAATCGCAAACGACCTCGCTCGCTCGGACAAATTCTTTGTCCTGTTTGTCGGGATTGCTCCAATTGTTCTGACACTCTTCATTGCGGGCGTGATGAAAGTGCCTTTGGCTTCTCATTGGGCCACAACTTTCTTCTTACTGTTCGGCTTTTTTTCGTTCTGGTTACTGCGGTCAGGAGATGACACCGCTCTATTACGCAAAACAATAATCGTCGTCGTTGCTTTCCAGATTATTGGTGCAGTTGGGTATGGCTTGGCACGCGGCCCGCTTGCAGACAAATCCGGTCGCCCAAGTCGTGCAACCTTTCCGGGCGCAGAGATTTCCAAACTGGTCCATGCCGAATGGAACAAGCGTATGCAGATTCCACTGACTGTGGTGGCAGCGGATACATGGATCGGCGGTAACATCGCTACGCGTATTGGACGTCAGGTTCAGGTTCTGATCGATGGTGATTACAGTAAATCGCCCTGGGTGAACGAAGAACACGCTGAGCAATGTGGCATGCTGGTTGCGATTAATCGCAGTCAGGTCAATCCAGATGAGATTGATCCGGGTACGATTGCGCTGATGGCACAAGCAACCGAGCACGGCATGATCGAGATTCCCTGGACCAAAAAAGCCAACGGCCCGACCGTCGCAATCGAATGGGGCATCATCCCGCCTCGTGAAAGTTGCCCGATGCAGCCGCGTTCTGCATCATAATCTTCAAGTAAAGAAAAAGCCGCATCAGGACGATGCGGCTTTTTTATTTGTTTACGCTTTCTCCAACGCCTCCATTTACGGTTGCAGTCGTTGCCGCTGCCAGGCCCCATCCGGTGCACGTGTGTAGACAATGCGATCATGCAGACGTGAAGCGCGTCCTTGCCAGAACTCTACATAATCCGGTTGCAAACGATAGCCTCCCCAATGTTCAGGACGTGGTGGCTGATCACCATACTGTGCTTCGGCCTGCGCATAACGTGCTTCCAACGTTGCCCGGTCGGCAACTGGACTACTTTGTGCCGAAGCAATCGCACTCAAACGGCTCTTGAGCGGACGACTGTGGAAATAGGCGTCGCTTTCCGCAGCCGATACTTTTTCCACTCTGCCTTCGATACGAATCTGACGCTCCAGCTCCAGCCAGTGAAACAGCAAGGAAGCATGCGGATGTATCGCTAGCTGCTCACCTTTGCGGCTCTGGTAATTGGTGAACCATGTAAAACCCCGCTGATCGAAGTCCTTGACCAGCAAAATTCTTGAGGACGGACGGCCATCTGCAGAAACGGTCGATACCCCCATCGCATTCGGCTCGCGGATTTGTGCTACCAGCGCCTCTTCGAACCAGCGTGCAAACTGCGCCATCGGATCAGCATCCGTATCCTGTTCCGACAAACTGGCCTGTGTGTAATCCGTACGGATATCTGCAATCGACATGCGTGTTCTTTCGTGAAAATGGTCGTGGAATGCGTTCATGATAAGCATATGCTGGCGTCTCTGCCAGCGTGACCAAGCCATGAGGCGACAACATCATTCCCATTGTCGCGATGCCTGTTTTTTACCGCTTGATCCATCGCAAATCTGAATTAATTGGCAAGTCTGGCGCAAAATCACCACAAATTGGCATAGCTCCCGCACGACCGGGAGGAACAACGCAGCAAAGCATCGTCATGCCCGTTAAAATGACGGCCATGACCGATCTGTCCCTGATTCCCGCCGCCGAAACAGAAAATGACGATATCGATTTTGATCGTCGTTTTGGCGGCATTGCACGTCTTTATGGCAAAAATGCACTCGCACGTTTTCGCCAGGCCCACGTCTGCGTGATCGGTGTTGGCGGCGTCGGCTCCTGGGTGGTGGAAGCACTGGCACGTAGCGCCATTGGTCATATCACCATGATCGATCTCGACAATGTGGCCGAATCCAACGTCAATCGCCAGCTGCACGCACTGACCGATACCCTTGGCATGGCCAAAGTCACCGCACTTGCACAACGCATTGCGCAGATCAATCCAACATGCGTCGTCACGGAAATTGAAGATTTTTTGACTGCCGACAATCTGGACGAGATGATCGGCATTCGTCACTATGACTATATTATCGATGCCATCGATAACGTCCGCGCCAAGACCGCTTTGATTGCCTATTGCAGAAAGCACGGTTTGAAGCTGGTGACGATTGGCGGCGCAGGCGGCCAGATGGATCCCACGCGCATAGAAGTGCTGGATCTGTGTCGTACGGAACAGGAACCGTTGCTTGCCAAGGTACGCAAGCGTCTGCGCGCCGAGCATGGCTTCCCGCGTGGGACCAAGAACAAATTTGGCATCGATGCAGTTTACTCGACCGAACCTTTACGTTTTCCGGAAATGGATACCGAAGCCTGTACGATTGGCAACGAGCCGGCAGACAGCAGCGACAACGGCATTACCGGCCTTAACTGCGCTGGCTTCGGCTCGGCAATGGTCGTGACGGCCTCCTTCGGCCTGGTCGCAGCAGCACACGTCTTGCGCAAACTGGCCGCAGAACAAACCACCGCTCATCAGATAACTGCAAAGATTGATCAAGCCGCTTAGTTCTCTGCTCTCTGCACATCAAAACAAAAAAGCGGCCGTAGCCGCTTTTTTGTTTTGTGCGCATGACGTTTATTTCCTTACCTTGTCGGCAAATGTCTGGCGAAACTTGGACACTTTGGGTGCCACGACAAAAGCGCAATAACCCTGCATCGGATTTTGCCGGAAGAAATTCTGATGATAATCCTCCGCCTTGTAATAGGTACCAATCGGACTGAGCTCTGTCACGATGGGCGCATCCCATACATTGGCCATCTCTGCGATCACATGCTTGGCCACATCCTCTTGCTCGGGCGAGTGATAGTAAATCACCGAACGATATTGCGTACCAACATCGTTCCCCTGCCGGTTTAGTGTAGTGGGATCATGGATCGTGAAGAACACTTCCAGAATTTCGCGGAACGTGATGACGGCAGGATCAAACGTGAGTTGCACCACTTCTGCATGCCCGGTCGTCCCTTCACAGATTTGCTCATAAGTCGGATGAGCGATCTCGCCGCCGGTATAACCCGATTCGACTGTCTGCACGCCCTTCAATTGCTGAAAGACTGCCTCAGTACACCAGAAGCATCCACCGCCAAGGGTTGCCATTTCTGTTACCATCGATGTGCTCCGTTATTGATCGTGTGGCCTATTGTCACATGCATGCTGCGATTGCTCAATGCATTAACACGTGCTTTGGAGGGGTCAGATGCGTTGATCAGACAAATGTCACGGTCTCACCGCGCAACAAGGCAGGAAATATCCGTGAAGAAAGTAGATGCGGATTGAACAGCTCCTCCTGCACCTGCACAGGGCAAGTTGCGCCCGACACTGTCTGAAGATGTTCAGCCATCGTTGCTTTCTCTGCCAACGCATGCAGACTATACGTCCGTGCCTGCAACTGGCCCGCTTCCCAATGCAGATCGACCAGGCTCGGCAAGGCATCGTTCTCTTCCACGTCTTCATCATGATGACAGCGTACCGACAGCATCGAGGGCAAACTGGTAATGACGGCGGCATGCAAGGATGAATCAATCAAGAGCCCATCATCATGCACAACGGCTTTGGGTTGATAGTGCTCCCAGATGACGGATGCCTGCTGACGCAAGTCTGAGCGTTCCAGCGGCAGCAGGCGCGCACCACAACGTGCAACCGCTACAAGAAGAATCAGTGCATCAGGATGCGCATTCCCCCAATAGACAACGTGATCGCCGGGTTCGACATGCCACTCGCCTTGCAGGCGAGCCGTCGCACGCTCAATGCGTGACCAGAAACGGCGAAACGAAATCGCTCGACGCGGCGAATCGGTCGCGATGTCGAGCGGCAGACGCACCGCCTGCTGACGCAACAGCGCAAATAAATCAAGGTCTTGCTTCATACAAGGTAATCGTGTGACGGGGCGAGAAAAGGCAAGCCAACATATGGATACGATGACAATGCAATGCATCCTCTCGCCAAGGAAAGGCCCCTTTTTGGCATAATGAACGAAATTTCCTGAGTCATTGATGTCTATTTCTTCTCACAACCCGCCTGTTCCCGTCGATACGCGCCACTTCCGTCACGCGTTGTCCCAGTTCGCCACCGGCGTCACCATCATCACCACCTGTCTGCCGGACGGTCGCTTTCTGGGTCTGACGGCAAGCTCCTTCAATTCCGTCTCGCTGGAGCCGCCACTGGTGTTGTGGAGCCTCAATCAACGTGCCAATAGCATGCCGATTTTTTCCGGCAATTCGCATTACGTGATCAACGTGCTGGCCGCCGATCAGGCAGAAATCGCCAATCAGTTTGCGCGCCCCGGAGAAGATCGCTTCAAAGGCATTGATTACACCTTATCTGCGACAGGTCTGCCAATTCTTTCCGGTGTCGCAGCCTGGTTCGAATGCCACAATCGCAGCCGTTATCCGGAAGGCGATCACGTGATTTTCGTTGGCGAAGTCGAAGCCTGTGATGTCTGCCCCAAGGAACCGCTGGTTTTTCATGGTGGCCGCTTCTTATCTGCCTGGCAGCCCTGATTGTCTCAACCTTCAGGTTTCAGCAGGCGCTCCAGTATGCCTGCCGAATCATGTGCAGCGCGACGCAAACGATCGTTGATCCCTCGCCATGCTTCGCCCGCTGGCGGCATTTCCACCACGATCACATCGGCCTTTGCCTCATCCATCTTGCGCAACCCCGCATACAGATCATGCGCATAAGCACTGGCATCTTGCGATAGCTTGATTGTCGTCGTCGCGGAAACATCCGCATCCGTGTAGTGCATGAGCGCAGCTGTATAACCGGCATTCTGCAAACGGGCCAATATCGATTTCAGTTCCGCCGTTGCGATCTGCACCACCGGCGTGGAAGGTGCGTAATGCGCATCCAGTGCGCCGGACACACGCGGCGCCTCCGCATCGGGCAACGATGGCGAGTAACCAAGCACTGCGGCCAATGCATCGATATCGATATGCCCCGGTCGCAGCAACATGGCCTTACCACGCGATAAATCCACTATCGTGGACTCGATACCAACATCGCTTTGTCCGCCGTCCAGCACGCAACTCACCAGTGGATTATTCGCGCCAAATTCATCACGCACGTGCTGTGCAGTGGTCGGACTCACGTGGCCAAAGCGGTTTGCCGATGGTGCGGCAACGCCGCCCTGACCATTCTTGAAGGTGCGCAGCAATGCTTGCGCGACCGGATGTGCAGGACAGCGAATACCAATCGAATCCTGACCACCCGATACGGTGTCAGGAATATTGTCTGCCCGCTTGAGAATCAGCGTCAGTGGCCCGGGCCAGAAAGCCGCAATCAGTTTATGCGCGTCTTCCGGAACGGACTTTACCCAATAGGAGAGATCCGCCTCAGGCGCGACATGCACGATGACCGGATGATTCGACGGTCTGCCCTTGGCTTCGTAAATATACGTAACGGCACAACGGTTCTCGGCATCGGCGCCGAGGCCGTACACCGTTTCAGTCGGAAACGCGACCAGATCACCGCGTTCCAGCCGGCGCGCCGCATCGCGGATCGCCGGCCAGTCGAGTTGCTCGTCAGTCATGGGAAATGGCGTGTTCAGGGCGCAATGCCGAGAATCTCACATGCCTTCTTCAGATTAGCCTGCGCTTCGGCCATGGTGGGCGCCACAAAGGTAATGTGACCCATCTTGCGTGCGCGACGCGCGACGTCTTTACCATACAAGTGCAGATTCGCACCCGGCAATGCCAACACCTTGTCCCATTGCGGTTCACGCGGTGGCGTGGTCTTGTCGTCGGCGCCAGCCTCAAACCAGATGTCGCCGAGGATGTTGAGCATGGCAGCTGGCGAATGCTGGCGCACATCGCCCAAAGGCAAACGTGCCATCGCACGCACCTGTTGCGCAAACTGGCTGGTGATGCAGGCATCGATCGTGTAGTGACCGCTGTTATGCGGACGTGGTGCCATTTCATTGACGACAACCGAACCGTCCGTCAGCACGAAAAATTCAATGCACAGCACACCCACATAACCAAGCTGCTCAATCACGGCCAGCGTCGCAGCTTGTGCCTTGTCGGCAGCTTCCTTGCCAATGTTCGGTCCCGGTACCATGGTCGTGAACAGAATGCCGTCACGATGCACGTTCTCGGCAATCGGATACACCACGGCCTTGCCATCGGCACCACGCGCTGCCAGCACGGAAATTTCGTAAGCAAGCGGCAGCATTTTCTCGAGTACGCACACGACGCCGTTCATTGCAGCAAAGGCATTGCGTAGTTCTTCACGTGTCTTGACACGAACCTGTCCCTTGCCGTCGTAGCCAAGGCGAGCCGTCTTCAGAATGCCGGGCAACAGATCATCCGAGATCTGATCGAGATCGTTCTCAGTCCTGATCTCCTTGTGCGCAGCAGGAAACACACCGGAAATGGTTGCGCACTCGACAAAGAAACGCTTTTCTTCCAGGCGATCCTGCGCAATCGCGACACACTCACCTGCCGGTGCGACGAAGGCTTTCTCGGCGAGATACGACAGGCTCTTGGCAGAGACATTTTCAAATTCCGTTGTCACTGCCACACATTGCGACGCCAGCTTATTCAAGCCATCGCTATCGGTGTATCCGGCGCACAGTAACTGATCTGCCGCATGACCTGCCGGGCAATCCATCGCTGGTTCGAGTACGGCAACCTTGAAACCCATCTTCTGTGCTGCATGCACAAACATGCGACCGAGCTGGCCGCCGCCCATCACGCCAAGCCAGGTGGCAGGCGACGCAGCGGGATTCAATGGGGTCTGATTCGTGTGTTGACTCATAACGGCAAACTCATTTCCAAGGCAATTTGTGTCTGACGCACGCGAAAATCTTCCAGCTTGGTCGCCAGTGCATCATCGGTCGTCGCCAGCAGTGCAATCGCTGCCAGCGCCGCATTGGCGGCCCCAGCTTCACCAATCGCAAAGGTGGAAACGGGAATGCCTTTCGGCATTTGTACAATCGACAGCAGCGAATCTTCGCCACGCAGATATTTGGAAGGAACAGGTACGCCCATCACCGGCACGATGGTTTTCGCGGCAATCATGCCTGGCAAATGTGCTGCGCCACCCGCGCCAGCGATAATGGCGCGCAAGCCACGTCCACGAGCCGATTCGGCATAGGCAAACATCTGGTCGGGCATGCGATGTGCAGAGACGACTTGTGCTTCATGCGCGATACCAAACTCTTTCAGAATCGCCACTGCATGTTGCATCACATCCCAATCGGACGACGATCCCATAACCACGCCAACCAGCGGCGAACCTGCGGCTTTGTCTGTCATTTCTCTTCCTTACTTTTCACCGGTCAGACGCGTCAGCGCCTCACGATACTTGGCGCCGGTTTTTTCGATCACATCGGCTGGCAACGTTGGCGCTGGCGCGACTTTCTTCCATTCAGTCAGCGTTTCCAGGTAGTCACGCACGAACTGCTTGTCGAACGATGGTGGCGAAATGCCGGTCGCGTATGAATCAGCAGGCCAGAAGCGCGACGAATCGGCCGTCAACACTTCATCCATCAGATGCAGCGTGCCATCCTTGTCCAGCCCAAATTCGAATTTGGTATCGGCGATGATGATGCCTTTTGTCGCTGCATAATCGGCAGCCGTCTTGTAAAGCTTGATACTGATGTCACGAATCTTGGCAGCCAGTTCTTTGCCGATGCGTTGCTCCATATCGGCGAAGCTGATGTTTTCATCATGCTCACCAATGTCGGCTTTTGCCGCTGGCGTAAAGATCGGCTCGGCCAGCTTTTCAGCCTGTTGCAAACCTGCAGGCAGTTGCACACCGCAGACTGCGCCGGTTTTCTTGTAATCACTCCAGCCGGAACCGATCAGATAACCACGCACCACCGCTTCCACCAGAATCGGCTGCAAACGCTTGGCAACGACTGCACGGCCTTTGACCTGATCGACCTCATCGGCAGCGACCACGCTTTCAGGCGCAACACCGGTCAGATGATTCGGCACGATGTTCTTGAGCTTCTCGAACCAGAAATCGGACATGCGATTGAGCACCACGCCTTTTTCAGGAATCGGTTCATTCATCACCACGTCAAATGCGGACAAACGATCGCTAGTCACGATCAGGATTTTGTCGTCGCCGACTGCATAGTTGTCGCGTACCTTGCCGCGGCCCAGCAGTGGCAGAGATTTGATGGTGGATTGATACAGACTGGTCATGACATTTCCATAAATATCAACGGCGACCCTGAGGATCGCCGTGTGCTTTGCAGCAGCGCAAGCGCCGACTGCAGCCTAATTACTTGTGCACCGTGGTCTGAACTGAAACAGGACCGTCAGCGAAACCGCAAATGCGCGCAAAGGCGAATTATCGCAGTTTTGCCGCCGCTGACCAATTCTTCGTCATTCAGTCCTGACTCTTGCCATTACTGCACGATTTGCGCGAGTTCGCCTTTTTTGTAGCGCTCTGCCATCTTGTCGAGCGGCACCGGGATGATTTTCGATGCCTGACCTTCGCAACCGAAGGCGATGAAGCGCGCCTTGCAGACTTCCTTGGCAGCCGCTTTGGCTGGCTTCAAATAATCGCGTGGATCGAATTTTGAAGGATTTTCTGCCAGATAGCGACGGATCGCGCCGGTCATTGCCAAACGGATATCGGTATCGATGTTGATCTTGCGGACACCGTTTTTGATGCCTTCCTGGATTTCCTCGACCGGCACACCGTAGGTTTCTTTCATGTCGCCGCCAAACTCGCGGATCTCGGCCAGCAGTTCCTGTGGAACAGACGACGAACCGTGCATGACCAGGTGCGTGTTTGGAATGCGCTGGTGAATCTCACGGATGCGATCAATCGCCAGAATGTCACCGGTCGGCTTCTTGGTGAACTTGTATGCGCCGTGAGACGTACCGATGGCAATCGCCAGTGCATCACATTGCGTTTGCTTGACGAAGTCGGCAGCCTGCTCGACGTCCGTCAGCAGTTGCTCACGCGTCATCGTGCCTTCTGCACCGTGACCGTCTTCCTTGTCGCCTTTCATCGTTTCCAGCGAACCAAGCACGCCCAGCTCCGCCTCGACCGTCACACCAATCGCGTGCGAAAACTCGACGACCTTGCGCGACACTTCGACGTTGTATTCGTAGCTGGCAACCGATTTGCCGTCGGCATTGAGCGAACCATCCATCATCACTGAAGAGAAGCCCGAGCGGATTGCTGCCATGCACACTGCGGGCGACTGGCCATGATCCTGATGCATCACCACAGGAATATGTGGATACGCCTCTACTGCAGCCAGAATCAGGTGGCGCAGGAATGGTTCGCCTGCGTATTTACGGGCACCTGCAGATGCCTGCATGATGACCGGCGCGCCGACTTCATCCGCCGCTTCCATGATGGCGCAAACCTGCTCCAGATTGTTGACGTTGAACGCTGGCAGGCCATAGCCGTTTTCCGCAGCGTGATCGAGCAATTGACGCAAGGATACGAGTGCCATTTGAATCTCCAAATATGAAATGAGTTACTGATGAGCGAGACAGCCTCGCTCTCGATTTTGTTCTTTATTGCCAGCCGAGTCGGCTACGGATTACTGTGCACGTTGCGCCAGAATCTCGACGGCTGGCAGCGTCTTGCCTTCCAGGAATTCGAGGAACGCGCCACCGCCCGTCGAAATGTACCCAACCCGATCCGCAATCTGATACTTGGCAATCGCCGCCAAGGTATCGCCGCCACCTGCCACGGAAAATCCTTTGGAATCGGCAATCGCCAGCGCCAGTGTTTTGGTGCCTTCGGCAAACTGGTCGAATTCAAAAACGCCGACCGGACCATTCCAGACAATCGTGCCCGCCGTTGCCAATTGCTTGGCCAGTGTTGCCGCCGTTTGCGGGCCAATATCCAGAATCATGTCGTCATCCGCAACGTCAGCAACAGCCTTGACGGTTGCCGTTGCCGTTGGCGAAAACTCTTTGGCACAGACAACATCAACCGGAATCGGCACCGACGCACCACGCGCTGCCATCATCTCGATAATCGCCTTGGCATCACCGACCAGATCGGGCTCGGCCAGCGACTTACCAATCTTCAGACCGGCAGCCAGCATGAAGGTGTTGGCGATGCCACCACCAACGATCAGGTTATCGACCTTGTCAGCCAATGTCTTCAGGATCGTAAGCTTGGTCGACACTTTGGAACCAGCCACAATCGCTACCAGCGGCTTGGCTGGCTGAAACAACGCCTTGCCCAAGGCATCCAGCTCGGCTGCGAGCAAAGGGCCAGCGCAAGCGATCGGTGCAAATTTGGCGATGCCGTGCGTGGTTGCCTCGGCACGATGCGCGGTGCCAAAGGCATCATTCACATACACATCGCACAGACCGGCAATTTTCTTTGCCAGTACTTCATCATTCTTTTTCTCGCCCTTGTTGACGCGGCAATTTTCCAGCAAGACCACCTCGCCTGCCGCCACCTCTACACCGTCAATCCAATTCTGTTTCAGTACCACTGGCTGGCCAAGCAACTCACTCAAACGCTCCGCGATCGGTGCCAGTGAGTCTGCCGCAGTCAGTTCACCTTCGGTCGGACGGCCCAGATGCGACGTGACCATTACGGCGGCACCAGCCTGTAAGGCCTGCTGAATGGCTGGAACGGAAACACGGATACGTGTGTCTTCGGTAATTTTGCCGCTGCTGTCTTGCGGCACATTGAGATCGGCACGAATAAAGACGCGCTTGCCTTTGAGTTCGCCACGCGCGATCAGGTCGCTCAATCTTTTGAATTGCATGTGTTCTTGCTTTGCTGAAAATTTAAGAAAAGACCATTATTTTACCGCACAGGAACAAGCAAAAAGCTGTCCAGCTTGTTAAAAGGATGGCAACGCATCGCAAGTACATGCGATGAAAAACCGATGGTTAGAAGGCAAGCGCCTCAATAGATTCCTTGCCTGAACAAAAAAGTTATCTTTTTATTCATTTGTTTCTTATTTGAAATGGACTGGAGCAAATTCCTCGCAGGAAAATGCCTCGGTTCATTTCCTTCATGACATTACACCCGTCTGTTTCGGACCTGAATCCGCTAAAATCGCTGTTTTGCACAATCACTGGAGAACCTGACATGTCGATGTCTGATCGCGACGGCAAAATCTGGAAAGACGGCCACATGATTGACTGGCGCGATGCCACCATTCACGTCCTGACTCATTCATTGCACTACGGCATGGGTGTCTTCGAGGGCGTGCGCGCATACAAGACCGACAAGGGCACGGCGATTTTCCGCCTGAAGGAACATACGCAACGTCTGTTCAACTCGGCGAAGATTTTCCAGCTGAACATTCCGTTCGATCAGGAAACCATCATGCAGGCGCAGCTCGATGTGATCCGCGAGAACAAACTGGAATCCGGCTACATTCGCCCGCTGGTCTGGATCGGCAGCGAAAAACTGGGCATTTCCGCCAAGGGCAACACCATCCATGTTGCAGTGGCTGCCTGGCCTTGGGGTGCCTATCTGGGTGAAGATGGCATCAACAAAGGCATTCGCGTCAAGACCTCGTCCTACACCCGGCACCACGTCAACGTGTCGCTGGTGCGCGCCAAGGCATCCGGTTATTACATCAATTCCATCCTTGCCAATCAGGAAGCGCTGGCCGATGGCTACGATGAAGCCCTGCTGCTGGATACCGACGGCTATGTATCGGAAGGCTCAGGCGAGAACGTTTTCATCATCAAGAATGGCAAGCTCTACACGCCGGATCTTGCATCCTGTCTTGATGGCATCACGCGCGATGCTGTCCTGACCATGGCGCGCGATCTTGGCATCGAGGTCATTGAAAAGCGCATCACCCGTGATGAAATGTACTGCTGCGATGAAGCCTTCTTCACCGGCACTGCCGCCGAAGTCACGCCGATCCGCGAGCTCGATAATCGCCAGATCGGGGATGGCAAACGCGGCCCGATCACGACGCGTCTGCAATCGTTGTTCTTTGACGTCGTCGCTGGCAAGGCACCGCAATACAGTCACTGGCTCACCTTGGTGTAAGCGGCAAGCACACCACAGACGGTCGAATTTCGCTGGCGAAACCGGCCGCAGCCACTTATCATTCGACCATTCTTTATTCAGTATTAGCTAGACGGAGATAGACATGACAGCAGCAACGCAAAACAACGCGTCCGCAATCGAACTCGACGGCCACGATCTGCCGGCCTATTGCCCCAACCCGGCCATGACCTCATGGAGCTCGCATCCACGCGTTTTCCTCGACATGTCGCATGGCGAAACCAAATGCCCGTACTGCGGCACCCACTATCGCCTGAAACCAGGCGCAGTCGTTCACGGCCACTAATCCGGTCATCACCATGCCAAAGGCGCGCAAACAGTTTGGCTCGGCAGACGATATCGAACATGCGTTCTATGACGCGATCGGTCGGGCCGATCTGGATGCGCTGATGGCCTTATGGGCAGACGATGAGGAAATCGTCTGCATCCATCCGGACGGCACCCGTCTGATCGGCTTCTCTGCCATTCGCGCCTCGTGGGCGGAAATTTTTGCCGGCAGCGGCTTTCATATCCGTCCTGTGCAATTGCATGCCTCGCAAAACATGATGAGCGCCGTGCACAATCTGATC
The DNA here is from genome assembly GCF_014635705.1 of Oxalicibacterium faecigallinarum. Classification (GTDB taxonomy): domain Bacteria; phylum Pseudomonadota; class Gammaproteobacteria; order Burkholderiales; family Burkholderiaceae_D; genus Oxalicibacterium; species Oxalicibacterium faecigallinarum. The sequence goes on from NZ_BMDI01000001.1 coordinate 1,588,566, forward strand.
GAAGAAGTCAGCACGGCAGAAGGCACCAAGCGCGACGTGCATATCATCGCTACCAACGTTTACGTCAAAACACCACAAGGCTGGCGCATCGTTGTGCATCACGCGTCAGCTGCACCGGGCAAGCATGAACCGCAAAAGGTATCGACCACGGTGTTGCATTGATGGCGTGTCAACCTTTTGCCATCTGACGATGTCGCATCTCTACCTGCATCACTTTCTCCGTTCTTTTGCATGAGTTATACCGCACCGTGGTGGCTGCCCGGCGGGCATGTGCAAACCATTTATCCCGCCAAATGCATCATCAAACCGGATGTAGCCTATCGCCGTGAGCGCTGGCATACACCGGATCAGGATTTCATTGATCTGGATTTTGTCGACGGTCCATCCAATGCACCGTTTATCGTTCTGTTTCACGGACTGGAAGGCTCATCGGACAGCCACTATGCGCGTGCGTTGATGGCATATATCAAGACGCTGGGCTGGTCGGGTGCCGTCGTACACTTTCGCGGTTGCTCGGGCGAGATCAATCACGCGCCACGCTTTTATCATTCCGGTGATGCCATCGAGATCGACTGGATCCTGCATCGTCTGGCTCCACTGATGCGTACACGCGGTGCAACACACATCTATGCTGCCGGCGTCTCGCTGGGTGGCAATGCCTTGTTGCGCTGGCTGGGAGAATCTCAACATCGGGCAGAAATCATCGATGCCGCCTGTGCCGTTTCCGCGCCGCTGGATCTGAGCGGCGGTGGCGCAGCGTTATCTCGCGGCTTCAACATGGTTTACACAAAGGTATTTCTCAAGACCTTGCGCCTCAAGAGTCAGGCAAAGCTACTGCAGTTTCCCGGCCTGTTCGATCTGGAGGCCATGTTGCGTTCAAAGGATTTGTACGCCTTCGACAATGTCGTCACCGCGCCGCTGCACGGCTATCGTGATACCGAGGACTACTGGATGCGCGCCAGCGCGCGCTATGTACTGCCGGACATTACCGTTCCGACACTGGTCCTGAACGCGCGCAATGATCCATTCCTGCCGCAGCAGTACTTGCCAACGCATGCATCCAGCGCGGTCACCCTGGAGTATCCGGCTGAAGGGGGCCACGTGGGTTTTGCCACTGGTCCTTTTCCCGGCCGACTGAACTGGCTGCCACAACGCATCGTCAAATTCCTGCAAGGTCACCACTAACTGCAACCATCAGGAGCGCCGCATGGATGCCATCGTCGAAAAAGCCCTCGCCAAATGGCCCAACGTTCCACACTGCTATGGCTGGCTCGCACTCGATGCACGCGGCAACTGGCGCATGCGCGACGAGCAAGCACAACAAAACAACCTGCCGGGTGAGCGCATCCACTCTTCTGCCCTGATCGGCTTCATCCAGCGCAACTACACGCATGATGAACAAGGACGATGGTATTTTCAGAATGGGCCGCAGCGTGTGTATGTTGATCTCGAGGTCACACCATACGTTGTACGCACCGATCCAAGGCATGGTTTTACATTGCACACCGGCACACCAGTAGAGTCCATGTATGGCATCTGGCTCAGCGATCAAGGACGCGTGCTGATTGAAAGCAGTGTCATTGCATTACTTGATGATCGCGACATGGCGGAATGTCTGCTGCATCTGAAAATGTCTGATCAGACCGCGAATGAACAATATCTGCTGCAGTGGATGACAGAGGAAGGCAAAAATACCACCCTGTTTTTTCAGCACAATACGATGACATTGCCTGTACGTTTTATTGCAGAAAGCGCTCTGGAAACACGCTTTGGTTTTGTCAAAAAACCTCGGCTGCCAGCGACCTGAGAGCGGCACATGATTTCAACAACGCGCGCGCCCACTTGCCTACAACGTACCGTCTTTTTCGCGCTGCAATTCTTCCATTCGCTGCGCCTTCATCTCGCGCTCACGCGCATCAATGATGGACTGATCGTAGAACGTGGCATCGGGTGCACGGCGCGCAATGCCTAGCTGGTCAATCGCTGCCGGTAAGCTACCGCGCAAGGCATAGTTTTCTGCCAGCGCCATATGCTGCAATGCCTGCCTGCCTTGTGCTGCATACCCTTTGGCCAGACGATCATACAACTGCGGCTCGGAGCGATACAAGCTCGTCTGGTCACGTAAGAATGACACGGCGTCATCGGCACGATTTGCCGCCATCAGGGCATCGGCGTATTGCAGCGCCATACCGCGCGACAAGGGAAACTGTTTGCGCGCAATCTCGGCTTCTGCGACTGCTTCATTAGCCTGTCGCGCTGCCAGTCGCACCTCAATGGCAAGACTGGTCAGGGCCGCATTACCCGTTTTGGGCGCACCATCTTTCAAGACAGCACGGGCCTGATCGATAAACGTTTGTGCCCGGTCCGGCGCTCCTCGTCGCAGCGCCACCATTGCCAAGCCATAATTACCCGCAACGATTGCAGTACGAGTGTTTTGCTGGACCTGTCTTTTGAATACTTCTTCCGCTTCAAACAAGCCTTGTGCCGAATTGGTTTGCAAGACACGTACACGGGCCTGAATCACGGGGAAATCAAAACCATCCGCGCGCTGACGATAAGGCTGATCCCGGGTACGTGCCTGAATATCGGCTATCCGCTCAGTCGTCAGCGGGTGCGAACGCAGATAGGCCGGCATGCTGTCGTTGTAGCCTCGTGTTGCCTGTTGCAAGCGGCCAAAGAAATTGATCATGCCAGAGGTTTCATAACCCGCATCGCGCATGATGTCGAGGCCTATGCGATCCGCCTCCCGCTCCGCTTCACGACTGAAATTGAGCTGACGCTGCATCGCCAAGCCCTGACTACCCATCATGATGCCAACGCCTGCATTCGGACTGGAGCTTGCGGCCAGTGCTCCAAGAATCATCCCCGCCAGGGGGATCAACATATCCTGCCGCTGCTTACCCAGCATGCGCGCAATGTGACGCTGCGCAACGTGACCAATCTCGTGCGCCATCACGCCAGCCACTTCCGACTCGTTCTGCGCGGCAAGAATCAAACCGGTATGCGTACCAATAAAGCCGCCAGGCAGTGCAAAAGCGTTGAGCATGGGATCACGCACGACGAAGAAGAAATAATCGTACTGCGCCTCGCCGCGTGCCTCCGGCCGCACGGCCAACAGATCGTTCCCCAGATTGTTCAGATATTCCTGTGTGGGCGCATCATCGAGGTAATCGCGATTACGGCGAATCTGCCGCATGATCTGCTCACCCAACCGGCGTTCCATTGCCGGCGATAATTCTTCGCGCTCGGTATCGCCAAGATTCGGCAAGGCTTGCGCCTGCACTGATGGTATGAGCGATGGCGTCAGCAAAACGCCCGAGGCAATGAGCAACGCCGCTGCCGACCACCGTACACAACGCTGGATCACCAGCGACCTGAACGCGGCAGCTTGCTCAAACGCCATGTGCCGCTTACATGAGAGAAAGGGATTCAGTTTCACGGTGCTATGATACCCGCTCTCTGCAATCGTTCACCCTCTGCTTTTTATCGCACCATGAGCTCACAACAGGACAAACCGGCCAATGATGGCCTGACACACTTTGACGCAACCGGACAAGCCCACATGGTCGATGTCGGTGCCAAGGATGAAACACATCGTATTGCGGTCGCCAGCGGTACCATCCGCATGAAGCCGGAAACGCTAGCCATCATCGCATCCGGCACCGCAAAAAAAGGCGACGTCCTCGGCATCGCGCGCATTGCCGCCATCATGGCCGCCAAACGAACCAGCGACCTGATCCCGCTATGCCATCCGCTTGCATTGACCCGCGTGACCGTGGATTTTTCCATCGATCAGCCTAACGACAGCATTCACTGCTCGGCGCAAGTTGAAACATTTGGGAAAACGGGTGTGGAAATGGAAGCGTTGACTGCTGTGCAGGTTGGCTTGCTCACTGTCTATGACATGTGCAAGGCAGTTGATCGCGGCATGGTGATGACGGATGTGCGGGTGCGAGAAAAGCACGGAGGGAAGTCGGGGGATTGGAGCGCATAAAGCTGCTAATTTTATGCTGGCCAATCTACCTCTTTGAAAATTTTATTCCGCTCACCTTGCTTCTTCCACATTTCTTTTGCAGTCAAATAATCACTGTCCGAAACTATTTTTTTCATGCGTGCAATCCAAAACTTTGCTTCTTCCGATTGATGATTCAATGTTAGAACGGTTACAAATTTATGAACAAAAAGCGCGTTAGGAAATAAGGAGACCATTTGTCGCATCCAAACAATCTCTTGAAAATCCATGCCCTCGTAAGGCTCTATCCTTGCGTAGAGAATATAGTTCTTCCAGAGAGTCAAAAAAAACACATCTGGAGGCGTCTTAGTCGAAGTAATTTCAAACCTGTACAGCTCCATTCTTAATAAGTTATAGCTAACTTCAACTCGAGAATAATCTCTGATTAAAACTCCCAGAAAAAATGCAGCGCTAAAAAGAAGTGGAACAAAAACTAATCCGCTAGATTGAAATATCACCTTGTTTTTCAATCGCACGCATAGCACACCTATCATCAAACCCACTGGAAAAAGAAAGTAAGCATAGTACAAAGGCAGTTCCAGCATGGCGTGATTACCAACAATCAACAGCGCCAAAATAATCAATGCCTCTTCAGGTGACGTAACCTTATTTATCTGACGCCAAAGCCACCAGCATAGCCCCAAGAAAATAGCGAGACCAATGGGTATTCCACACCATAAAACCAGATCAAGCAGAAGATTATGGGCGTAAGTAAATGGAGAAGGTAGCTGTGGATGTTCAACAGCGGCTGCAACATGCGCGATAACTGTTTGGTTCCAACCGTAGCCAAACCAAGGCTCTTGCAATGCTGCATCGATAAACAGGCGCCACGCAATTGGCCTAAGTTCAGAACTCATCCTTATTACCCCATCAAAGTTATCTGAAAAACCCTTTGAAGCGGATACTTCTGATACAAAAAATACACATAAAATGAAGTACACAATGAGTAAAAAGCTCGTCCAAAAAGAAATAATCTGCCGAAAGAATCTTTTCCAGATCAAAGATGCCATAAATAGAATTAGGATCCCGATCCACGCGGTACGCGATAGGGTTAATGCGATCCCAAAAAAGAAGCAACAAGATAAAAGTAAAGCTATCCAACCATTTACCTTACCTCTAGCTACGAACCAGCCAAGGCCAAGCACACCCCATAACAAAAGAGTTGCCATCTGATTCGCCTGCCCTAAATTTCCAAATGGGCGGGATGTTTTTCCGGGGCAAACAAGCTGACAGTCAATTAAGTCAAGCCATTGATTTAATTGAAAAAACAAAGAAATCACACAAGCATACGTAATCGCAAGAAAAAGCGTATCCATACAACTATGAGCTTGGGTGCGCTCCCACTGTGACGCGACTAAAACACTAAGAAAGAAACCAAAAAGATAAAAGAAAGCCAACCAGGCGTTCTGAAGCTGCAATGTCCCTGAGCCAAAAAAATACTGCGCCCAGGGCAGCAGACATAGACCTGCAATCGCAACAGCAAAAGCATACCAATCAATTTGCTTTGAACGACATGCAATAAAAACCGCTAAAACTAAAAGGTTGATTGCCATCCAAGCATCTGCATGAAATGCAGTCCAGGGACGGTGATGATTAGGCATTACCCATGTCAATGCCAATCCAATTGGTAATAACAGGAGAAATAAGCGTGAAAGACGCGGGAGATGCATATCAAACCAAATAGAAAAAGGCACCCAAGAAGGTGCCTTTATACACAAACTCTTAAAAAATTAAGTTTTTGGTAAAAATTTAGTAGCAACCGTACTGCTAGGCGAAATCGTCCAGATAAGGCCTGCTGGAGTACAGTTAGCATTGTAAATAATGGTCTGACCTGAAGTAATGGCACTGCCAACATCCTTCATGGCAATTGTCACTGTAGCCGCAGAAGCCGAAGTAGCAGCTGCCGTTACAGAGGTAGTGTATGTGCCACTAATATCTGTGGCAGTCGGCAAACCCAGTGATGTATTCAGGTCTGAATTGGTGGCCAAACTACCTTCGCTACAAGCAACGCCTATGGCTGTACGAGCTGGCGCCGAAAGGCTAACTGCTTCCTGGACCTTTGCCTTGACGGTGTAATCCTGATATGCGGGCAACGCTACCGCAGCCAAAATACCAATGATCGCCACAACGATCATCAATTCGATCAGCGTAAAACCTTGCTGCGCTTTTTTCATCATCTTCATCGATTGCATTCTTACTCTCCTGAGTCATAGGCGGGAATTGCCATGACTTTCCATATTGCAAGCCGCGTGCCAGCCTGAAATTCAAGAAAAATAGTCATAAATGTGAAATTTTGTGACGTAAACAGTCACTTTTTTTAGGCGCCACTGACAAAAATTGTCATCTCTGATCACCGGGAAAGACACAAAGTGCACATTTGATTTCACATTGATGACTTGGTGCTTTTTATTTTTGCCGGTGCTAGCCTGATCGGCGGTGCGCATGCCAAGGGTCGAGAAAGAAGATCGCTTCGCTTTTGCCGATGCCGATCACGTCGCCGTGCACCAATTGGCGCTGTTGATAAATGGGTATGCCGTTGACGGTCGTTTCTGTGCCACCGTCCACGTGGGCCAGCGCATATGCATCAGGCAACCGCATGAAGACAGCAACATGCTGCGGTGGCGTACCGATGGTAGTGAGGGATTTGGTAAGTACCCATTCCTTACCGACCGATGGGCCGGTAACAATACGCACCAGTGCGGCTGGACTGGCTGCAGGGGGAATAGCTGCCAAAGGTGGCGGAGCCTCACGCAAATCAAGCATTGCGGGAATTTGGGGTGGCACAGGATTATGTACAGGCGGCACCCGATCCTGCTCGGAGAACTCGATCACATAACTACCGAATTCGATCACATCGCCGTCATAAAGCATGCCGTAATCGACACGCTCGCCATTGATGGAACTGCCGTTTGTGCTGTTCAGATCCTCATAAAAATACTGAATGGACGTGCGATTGATCACCGCATGCTCCCCACTCACGCTTGGCAAATCGACGATCAGATCATTCCCTGGTTTTCGCCCAATCGTTGTGCGTTGCCCATATATCTCCAGCTGCCGCACCAATACGCCATCCTTCTTCAGTAACAGAAATGCTGTCCGTTTTTTCTTAGGCATAGGGGATGGGGAATGCATCGGATCTGCTGCCCGGTTTTATTGGGGATATACCAACGTTAAACGCCAATCTGCATCAGATCGACAACCAGTTCTTCAGTCGATCAATCGTACCGATTTGCGGCGACTTGCTACAGCTTTGCACCTGCGCCACCAGAACGGAGATATTGTCGCGTCCACCTTGCTGATTGGCTGCATGCACCAAGGCTTCGGCCAGCAGTTCCAGATCATCCGTATCGGCCTGCAGCATGGCGGTCATGACATCAGCGTCCAGCATGTCGGACAAGCCATCCGAACACAATAGATACAGATCGCCCTCTTGCACGACATGATCACTGATCTCGGTGTCTATATATGCAGCGACACCCAATGCACGCGTAATCAGGTTTTTGTTAGGAGCGAAACGCCCCCAGTCGGGTGGTACCAGCCCTGCATCGATTTGCTCCTGCACCTGTGAATGATCGTGCGTCAATTGAGTAAGCACTCCCTGACGAAAGCGATAGCAGCGCGAATCGCCCAGATGCGCCAGCACCACGCGATCATGGTCGAACAATGCGGCAACCAGCGTCGTGCCCATGCCGCGATAGGCAGGCTCGGCGAGCGCGGCATTCAGAATGTGGTCGTTTGCCGCACCAACCACTTCACGCATGATTTTTTGCAATTGCAGAATGCTTGCCGGCCCTTCCCTACTTAAAGGGGCCAGTCGTTGCACGAGTTCCGCCCGCACGAATTCCGTTGCAAGACGGCTTGCCACCTCACCGGCGTTGTAACCACCCATACCGTCCGCCAGCACCAGCACATTGCAAGCTTCATCAAAGGCAATGGCGTCCTCATTATGCGTACGCACCAATCCTGTATCAGTTTTTGCAGCGAACTTGAGCACGACGCTTGGTGTCATGATGAGGGTGAAGACGCAATGCGATGTTGCGGCTATCTTGTCGTAATGGAATGCATTATGACCTGATTGACCAATTTGCGAATGAAAAAATCAGCAAATTAATCAGCCGAATCAACCAACAAACCATACGAGACCACCTCATCATCCTTTCGCGAGTCGAGTCTTATAATGTCAGCATGCATCTGGCGTCAAGCTTGCAGCCAGTCAAACCTACTTACACAAGGAGAACGATACGGGTAAGCCGTATCGATAAGACATGACAACACTCATCTATACCCACGAAGCCTGCCTTGATCACAAACCTGGCGAAAGCCATCCTGAATCGCCAGAGCGCTTGCGCGCTGTCTTGCGTGCATTGCGCACGCCGGAGTTTGACGATGCCGCATGGCGTGACGCACCAATGGGCACACGCGGGCAAGTGCTGATGATCCATACAGAGGATTTTGTGGAAGATGTGGAAGATGCCTCGCCGGTACGCGGTTTCATGCCACTGGATGGCGGCGACACCGTCATGTCGCCAGGCTCGCTGGAAGCCGTCATGCGTTGTGTCGGCGCGGCCTGCGCGGGCGTCGATGTTGTGCTGGGCGATGAGTACCACAATGTTTTCTGCGCAACCCGTCCATGCGGCCATCATGCCGAACCGAACAAGGCGATGGGTTTTTGCATCTACAATCAGGCCGCCATCGCCGCTGCCTACGCCTACGATGTGCATAAACTCGAACGCGTTGCCGTCATTGATTTCGACGTGCATCACGGTAATGGCACGCAAGCTGCGTTCTACGACCGACCCGAATTGTTCTACGCGTCCAGCCATCAATCGCATTTCTACCCCTATTCCGGCCTGGAAACGGAAACCGGCATATCTCACAACATCGTCAACGTCCCGCTGCCGCGTGGCTGCGATTCTGCACTGTTCCGCGAACAAATCGCCGCCAAGATGCTGCCAGCGATCCGCGCCTTCAATCCCGAACTGATGATCATCTCGGCGGGTTTCGACGCGCATCACCTCGACCCTCTGGCGGGGCTGAAACTGCAAGACGACGATTACGACTGGATCACGCGCGAATTGATGAAGATTGCCGATGACACTTGCGATGGGCGTATTGTTTCCATTTTGGAAGGCGGTTACAGCCTCGAAGGTTTGGCATCCAGCACCGCAGTTCATGTCAAGGCACTCATGGATCATTGAGCTCGCAACATTGCAGCAAGATCAAACGTAAAAATGGCGACACACAGTCGCCATTTTTATTTATCCGACTTGGACGTCGCATCAATACTTCCCCAACCCGTTATCGTTTTCATCCCAACATAACGAATCAAAATGGCATTGCCATTCAATTAATGTTGCGGCCTAACCACAACATTTGACAACACCCTCATCTCTACGCAAACCCGCATCAATACTGGATTTATCTGATTTCTTACGTCTTCTTTACGCACACATTGATTGCTGCCGACACGGTCGCAAAATATAATTGATAATAATTCGCATTTATTAAAAGAAATATCTTAGGTATTTCACATTCGCTTTTTCAAGCGCTTTTCCCACCACAAGGATTTTTCATGGCATCCCGCACGCCGTCGCTGCTCAAACCAACACTTATCGCCTGCGCCATTCAGGCAGCACTACCGATCCTGATCGGCACGGCTTACGCCCAGACCACTGAAGCCACCACCACGCAACTGGAAGAAATTACGGTCACCTCCAGCGCAGATGCATCGGCTGAAGGCCTGTCCAAAGCATATTCAGGAGGCCAAGTCGCGCGCGGTGGGCGTGCTGGTATTTTGGGCACCCAAGATAATATGGATACGCCATTTTCCATTACGAGCTATACCAACGAACTAATTAAAAACCAGAATGCCCGCAGTGTTGCGGATGTTGTGCAGAACGATCCGGCTGTACGCGTTTCACGTGGCTTCGGCAATTTTCAAGAGCTGTATGTTATTCGTGGCTTCCCTGTCTACTCGGATGACGTTGCTTACAACGGATTGTATGGGATGCTTCCGCGTCAATTTGTAGCGACTGAACTAATTGAGCGTGTAGAAGTATTCAGAGGAGCAAACACATTCCTTAACGGAGCGGCACCTGCTGGAAGCGGCATTGGAGGAGCAATTAATCTTCTGCCAAAACGTGCGGCTAACGAGGCGCTGACCCAAGCAACTCTGGGATTCGAAGGACGTGGGCAGGTATATGGTGCACTGGATTTGTCTCGCCGTTTTGGACCTGATCAAAGCACAGGGATTCGACTAAACGCGGCAAAAAGAGAGGGGGAAACAGGCGTTCAAAACGAAGAAAGAAAACTTGACGTTTTGGCGATTGGACTCGACTGGCGCAATCGTAACACCCGATTATCTGCCGACATTGGCTATCAAAAGCATCGCTTAGATCGTCCGCAACCAAGCGTTACGCCGGTCGGCGGAATTCCCAACGCACCCGATGCATCCAAGAACTTTGGGCAGCCTTGGACCTTTTCTGAAGAAAAAGACGTATTCGGAACATTTCGCGGAGAACTTGACCTTAGCGATTCATTAACTGCATGGGGGGCAATTGGTATTCGAAATGGTGATGAATACAACTCTTTAGCCAATCCTCGCTCCACCGCATCAGGCGCGCTTACAACCAGCCGATTTGATAACGTCCGTGAAGAAACTGCCAAAACAGCTGAAATCGGCATACGTGGGCAATTCAACACTGGCAATGTAAAGCACAAAATCAGCGTATCTGCAGCAACATTTTCTTTGGAAAAAAGAAACGCCTTTGCAACTAGTGCGGCAATCGTACCGGCTTCCAACTTGTATGAGTTTGTTCCAGCGCCAGCACCAGCAATTACAGCAACAGGCAATATGACAAATCCGGTTGTTCAAGCAAAAGATCGTACTTCAAGTATCGCAATCGCAGATACCATGGCATTTATCAATGAGCGTCTATTGGTGACTGTAGGAGCCCGTCACCAAACAATTGAGAGCGAAACTTTCGACTACAACACTGGCACCTCAAACAACAATCGTTATAGCAAAGGACGTATCACTCCTGTTGCAGGCATTGTGTATAAAGCAAACGAAAAAATTTCTGTTTATGCAAATTACATTGAAGCACTTGTAAAGGGCGCTGCGGCTCCCGCAACTGATGGGGGGCAAGCTGTATTAAACGCTGGTCAAGTACTTGCTCCATATCAGTCAAAACAAACGGAAATCGGACTGAAATACGATGCAAAAACATTTGGTGCAAGCATCGCCGCATACAGAACTAAACGTCCTAACGCATACGTACAGAATCTGGTGTTCGCATTAAATGGCGAACAAAAAAATCAAGGCATTGAATTATCTATTTATGGAGAACCATTAAAAGGGCTGCGTCTTCTCGGTGGCGTAACTTATATGGATGCCAAACAGGAAAAAACTGCTGGTGGTACCTATGATGGAAAAAAAGTAATCGGAATACCAGATGTTCAAGCAAATGTTGGCGCGGAATGGAATGTTCCGGGAATCAACGGCCTTGCAGTCACAGGACGCGTTGTCTACACAGACTCTCAGTATGCAACGCAGGATAATTCTTTAAGTATTCCATCATGGACACGCTTAGATGTCGGCGCACGTTATCTCACAGAAATTGGAGGAAAGCTGGTTACTTGGCGAGCACGTGTTGACAATGTGACTGATCGTAACTACTGGGCTGCTGTCGGCGGAGCATCCGTGACTAACAACTACTTGGTTCTCGGTGCTCCACGTACCATCAGCCTCACCGCCTCAGTCGACTTCTGATGACTGGCACCAATCTCCGTCGCTGGGCATGGATCCACAAGTGGTCCAGCCTGGTGTGCACGGTGTTCATGCTGTTGCTCTGTCTGACAGGGCTGCCGCTGATCTTTCATCACGAGATCGGCCACCTGCTCGGCACAGAAATTGAAGCACCAGAAATGCCTGCCGATACGCTACACATCAGCATGGATCGTGTGATGGAGATTGCGATTGCACAGCATCCAGACAAGGTGGGGATGTTTGCCTCTCAGGAAGAGGACGACGATCGCGTCTGGTACGTCACGCTATCGGACACACCGACGTCCGAGACGGGGATGAAGCAGGTTGCCGTGGATGCACGCACGGGTGATGTACTTGGTCAGCCACAGCTCGACAACGGTTTCATGTACATCATGTTTTCCCTGCATGTGAATCTGTTTGCAGGTCTGGCGGGCATGTTGTTTCTCGGTTTCATGGGCATGTTGCTGATCGTCGCCATTATCTCGGGCATCGTGCTGTACGGCCCGTTCATGAAGAAGCTGGAATTCGGTACCGTCCGCGCCGACAAATCCACGCGGCTCAAATGGCTGGATCTGCATAATCTGCTGGGCATCGTCACACTGGCATGGCTGCTGGTAGTCGGTGCGACTGGCGTGATCAACACCTGGGCTGATCTGGTCATCAAATACTGGCAGATGGACCAGATGGCCGAAATGGTGGCACCGTATAAAGGGCAACCACCTCTGGAAAAACTCGGCTCGTTGCAAAAAGCGGTTGATGCCGCAATTGCGCTGGAACCGGAGATGAAGATGGGCTTTATCGCCTTCCCCGGCACCACATTCAGCAGCCCGCATCATTATGGCGTGTTCATGCGCGGTACCGAACCGCTGACCTCACGTCTGTTCAAACCGGTGCTGGTCGATGCGAGTACCGGTGAAGTGACAGACAGCCGTACTTTGCCATGGTACGCCACTGCATTGTTGATTTCTCAACCACTGCATTTTGGCGACTATGGTGGCCGCCCGATGCAGATCATGTGGGCCATTCTCGACATTCTGTCGATCATCGTGCTTGGTAGCGGCCTCTATCTCTGGATCGTCCGTCGCAAGACGAGCGAAGCACGACTCGCAAAGCTCATCCAGGCACATCAGACATAACGTCATGACGACAAGTGCAACGCACGGCAACGAACTCGCCGCACTCTACTCCGCGCATCACGGTTGGCTGCGCACATGGTTGCAGCGCAAACTGGGATGCTCGTTCGACGCCGCCGATCTGGCGCAGGATACGTTCGTCCGTGTTGCCAGCTGCGAGCGCCAAGAAAACGCGATGCAGTTACGTGAACCGCGCGCCTATCTGACGACCATCGCCAAAGGTTTGATGGTCGACATGTTTCGTCGTCGTTCGCTGGAGCAGGCTTGGGCCGACGCACTGGCAAGCCTGCCGGAAAATACGGCGATTTCTCCGGAAGAACGTCTGCTCATTCTGGAAGCACTCCAAAAGCTGGATAGTCTGCTTGATGCCTTGCCGGAGAAAGTACGAGCGGTTTTTCTGATGTCACAACTCGATGGCATGACATATACAGACATTGCAGGACAAATGAATCTTTCACTTCGCACAGTCAAGCGCTATATGCAGCAAGGATTCGTGCAATGCCTGACGTTGATGTTGTAGACGCATGAATCCGACACTTCCTATCGATCAGCGCATCATCGTCGATGCCGCAGAATGGCTGGTAAAACTGCACGCGCATGAAATGACGGCAGCAGACCGTGCTGCCTTCGAACGCTGGCGTGCACAAAGTAGCGAGCATCAACGCGCATGGGCAGCAGCCAATGCACTGGCAAGAACCTTCAGTACCGTTCCGCCTGCACTGGGAAACATGACATTGGGTCGCCCACGCGACCGACGCAGCACCATCAAGAACCTCGCTTTGCTACTGCTGGTCGCACCACTTGGCTGGGTCGCCTGGCAAAAGGCCACGCGTGAACGCTACCAGACTGCCGCCGGCGAATGGAAAACGCACACCTTGTCCGACGGCAGCACGATTCGGCTCAACAGCGGCACCGTGATTGATATCGCCTACAGCGACAAGCAACGACTGATCCATCTGCGTGAAGGCGAAGTGCTCATCGAAACTGCCAAGGATGACAGCAGCTCATCGCGTCCGTTTCTGGTCCGCACCAAGGAAGGCACCACACGTGCGCTAGGTACACGCTTCGTCGTGCGGCAATGGAATAAAGGCACACAAGTATCTGTGCTGGAGCACGCTGTCGAGATTGAGACCAATCACCGGCAACGTCGTATCGTATCGGCGGGCGAGTATGCGCGTTTTGAGGACGATGCCATCACCGACAACAAACCCGTTGAACTTGCCGCCACTGCCTGGACACAAGGCATGCTGATCGCCGATGGACAACCACTGGGTGATTTTGTCGAAGAATTAAGCCGCTACCGTTCTGGCATGTTGTATTGCGATCCTGCAGTCGCCCACCTGAAGATATCGGGTGTCTTTCAACTTGGCGATACAGACAAGGCATTACATATCCTGCAAGAAACCCTGCCGATCACGCTTTTGCAGCGGACACGCTACTGGATCACGATTGTTGCGGCAGAGAAGTCTTAACAGATTAGGCGTGCGCTTGCTCATCGCATCCTCGGATAAAAATTTTTAAAAAAACTTGGCACCTTTTTTCATTCCATTCGGCAGGTCAGTGAAGAAGTACCAAAAACTGACTGAGTAAGGAATGATTATGCACACCGCAGTACGCCGAATTTCCGGCACCCCTGTCTTGAACCAGCGCCCTCTGGTACGGGCCGTTGCCGTCGCAATTCTCGGCATGGCCATTGTCGCCACCGTCTCTGCCTCCGCACATGCCCAGCAAGCTCCACTGGCCGAAAATGCAATTAAAAGCTACAACATTCCTGCCGGCCCACTGAGCCAAGTACTATACAGCTTTGCCGCCAGTGCAGGCATCACGCTCTCTTTTGAACCGAACGTAACAGACGGTCTGCGCAGCAATGGCTTGCAAGGCAACTACTCCGTTCAGCAGGGGCTGAGCAGCCTGCTAGCAGCACATAACATCGAAGCCGTACCAGGAGACAACGGCTATCGTTTGCGTCGTGTTGTACAAAATGCAAGCACACTCCCGGCTGTATCTGTTACCTCTTCCTCTGTACGGGAAGCAACCAGTGAAGGTACACGGTCTTACAGCGCCAGGGCGATTACGGTTGGCAAAACATCTCAAAGCCTTCGTGAAACCCCACAACCTGTCACCGTTCTGACAAGACAGTTCATGGAAGACCGGGGCTTGCAGGATTTGACAGAAGTGCTTCAGAACACACCTGGTGTCACCGTTGACTACACGGACAGTGAGCGTCTGGTTTACACATCACGTGGATATACCATCGACGCCTTACAGGTGGATGGCTTGACCTTCAGTCAGTCTGGCTCTGCTTTCGTACAGCCCGATACTGCCGTCCTCGATCGCGTGGAAGTTTTGCGCGGTGCGTCGGGCATGATCCGTGGTTCCGGCAATCCATCCGCGACAGTCAACATGGTACGCAAACGTCCCACCGCAGACTTCAAGGCGTCTGCCGCACTTACTCTAGGTTCATGGGATCGTCGCCGTCTTGAAGCTGACATTTCCGGGTCGCTGAATGATGCGGGTACTTTGCGAGGTCGCCTTGTTGCAGTCGACGATGATAAGGAATTTTTCCAGAAAGGCCGCACAGAACATAAGCAAGTTCTTTACGGTGTGGTTGAGGCAGACATCAGCCCAAGAACAACCTGGACCACCAGCTTCCAGTACACAGATCTGGATGCAAGCGGCGCATGGGGCAATCTGCCATCCAATTACGATGGTTCCTCCTTAAATCTGCCGCGAAGTACCTATCTCGGCGCAGCATGGAATCGCTGGGATCGCTACAACACCCAAACATTTACGGAGATAGAACATCGTTTTGACAACGACTGGACGTTGAAGCTGAATGCAGCCTATACGCAATTTCGTTTGCGTGATTTCAAACAGTCTTACATAACGCCGATTCGTACCGTTGGTGGAACGAATCCTTATCTCGCAACGTCAACACAATCACACTACATTGGTGCAGCCAACGACCAGTTGAGCATGAACGTTCTTGCGAATGGCCCTTTCAACTTACTTGGTCGAAAACATGAATTGATCATTGGCGCAGAAACAATTCGCAATAAGGCCACCGATAGCCATGGTGTAGGTAGCCAATACTCCCAAACGATTGATATCCGGGATTGGAATCCCTACACCACGTATGCGGAACGCGATCTCGTTATTACAGCAGCGCCAAACAAGCCAAATACAACGAGTCAACAAGCGATTTTCGGAACGGCGCGTTTTTCTATTACTGATCCACTTACCGTTCTGGTCGGAACGCGTATTAGCTGGTGGGACTACAAATCTGCTGGAACACCCGCAAACAACTACAAAGTAACCCGTGAGATCACGCCCTATGCTGGTTTGATTTATGATCTCTCTCGCAATATCAGCGCATATGCAAGCTACACGGAAATTTTTACACCACAGAATGAAAAAAATCAAAACGGCGAACTTCTACAACCAGTTCGTGGCGAAACTTTTGAAGCCGGTTTGAAAGGTGAATTTTTCAACCGCAGGCTGAATGCTTCTGCTGGCATCTTCCAGATTACGAACGTCGGCAAAGCCGTACAAGACACCAGCACGGTAGATCCATGTACGCCTTACTACACGAGTGGATACTGCCGTATCGCTGGGGGTAAAACACGGAGCGAAGGTTGGGAAATGGAAGTGTCTGGCGAAGTTGCCCCAAACTGGCAAATGTCCGCCGGCTATACCAATACGCGTACACGCTACATTACCGATAGCACTGCAGCCAATGTTGGACAACCGCTGCGCACTATTGATCCAAGACATCAACTGCGCGTTTTCTCAACCTATCGATTTGGTGGAGAAACACAAGGATGGACAGTCGGTGGCGGTGCACAGATGCAAAGCGATTCCTACGTAAATGGAACATTGACACTGTCCGGCCCAACCACCCGAGTCCCTGTGACAGCTCGCCAAGGCGGCTATACCGTCTACAACGCGATGGCCAGCTATCGTTTCAACAAGGACTACTCCATTCAGCTCAACGTCAACAATCTGTTTGACAAGGTCTACTACAAGAAATTTGCACCAACTGGTATCGGCTACTACTACGGCGACCCACGTAACGTCATGGTCTCGTTCCGCGCCAATTTCTAATTTGGATGATGCAAATAAAAAAGCCGCTCTTTCGAGCGGCTTTTTTATTTTTTGCTTGGTAACTCTCTGCGCACCCAATCATCCAGTAACGCCTTCTCAAAACGCAGAGGATCATTCGGATACCTATTTGCATGCAGCAGGAATGCGGAATCCCGTAACTGGCTGTTTCCGGCCTTCAGTGTCCTGCCATCTGCATTGGACAAACTGAACGTCAAATCAATGCGGGGTGGATAGATATCGCGCACGATACGCACATCCTGCGCCGCGGGACCGTGCCAAGGCTCGTAGGCACCCGCACGTTCGATCTGCGTAAACGTCACGGCCAGCGTTTTACCTTCAGGCAACATCTGACCCGCGCGCTCCATCAGATGTTTGCGTAAAGCCACCTCGGCAGCACGTCGCGACGACTCGTGACCAAACGTCCCATTGCGACTGTCATTGCGCCAGACGTCCTCTGCAAATTGCACCTCCACATTGGCATGGCGTGGGTCATCCACTGTACTGGCACAACCTGCAAGCAATGTGGTGACAAGAACAACCAGTCCAATGCCATGTTTTCTGGCGGCGATATGCATGATCGCTTCTCCTGTTTCCGTTGATCTCGGTAAGACCGAACATCATGGCAACGGTTTCATGCACGCTATTACATAAAGTCCTGTGTGATTGACGAGGATGATCGAGATCGCGGATAATGAGAACAATTCTCAAATAAGCAGCCAGCTTGACACTCCTGCCGAGTGTTACCGGAGCTTACCGTGAGCATCTCTCATTCCACCGATTCCATTGCCGATATCTACAGCCAGCACCATGGCTGGCTCCTGCGCTGGCTGCGGGGAAAACTGCGTTGCGCAGATCAGGCTGCCGATCTGGCGCAAGATACCTTTCTGCGTTTACTCACGACGCCAGTTGAAGATGCGCGCACATCCAACGATGTGAATTGGCTACAATATTCCATTCCACTTTTCCTGCGATCATCCCCGTGTCCACGCAAACAAAACCACGCAGCAACTTCTGGTTCGTCTGGCGTATGCCGCTTTTGTTGGCAGCGCTAACGCTGTTTGCGCTGATCATTGCCCTAGTCAAAACCGGTGTCTGGCATTGGGCAGCATGGGCGGCGCTGGCAACACCCATCGTTGTCGGCCTCTGGTACAGCTTCGTCCGCCAATCAAGATAAGCGGTCGGCACCTTCCCTATTCAGCTCCCGAAAAAATCATGCCTTTATGGCAATCAACGATTTAACGTTTTTTTGATCCTCCGGCGGAACTGCCCACATTCACTCCCCCCGCACTCGTCCAATTGTAAAAAGTTGTGAGGCAAGCGTTGTATTTGTCGCCGGGCCGAAGCAAACGCATCGACGCTGACAGTCGCGCTCGTTATACTGATTTCGTTTCCACATGGAAATGATGTCGTTGACAGTTTCGTTCAAGGATCACGTTTAATATGTCTCACGCAGCAACTGCCAGTAGCAACGCTTCTCTCGAATTTCTCGCTTTTACCCTCGGCCGCGAAGAATACGGCATCGATATCCAGAAAGTGCAGGAACTGCGCGGTTATGAAGCCGTCACCCGCATCGCCAACGCACCGGATTTCCTCAAAGGCGTCATCAATCTGCGCGGCACCATCGTGCCGATCATTGATATGCGCATCAAGTTTTCGCTTGGCGAGCCGACCTACGATCAATTTACCGTCGTCATCATCCTGAACATTGCCGGCCGCATCATGGGCATGGTGGTCGATAGCGTGTCCGACGTACTGACCCTGACGCCGGATCAGGTCAAACCTGCGCCGGAAATGGGTTCTGCTGTCTCTGCCGACTATCTGATAGGGCTGGGCACGATCGAAGAACGCATGCTGATTCTGGTCGATATCGATCAACTCATGCACTCGAACGAAATCGGCCTGATTGAAAAACTGGCCGCCTGATTTTTATTTTCTTTTTGTCTTCCACATCATGTTGAAAAATATTTCGATCAAAGCACGTCTGGTTTTGACCATGGGCTTTATGGCGGTCATGCTGACTGTTGGTGGTGCCATGGGTGTATTGGGTTTGCAGGAGACGAATAATTCGTTGAAGAACGTCTTCACGAATCAAATGCCGTCTGTCGATGCAATTCAAACGATGATGATGCGTCTTGCACAAGCACGCGCGCGCCTGAGTCAGGTCGCCATGCGCCCTGATGCGCCCGATGCAGAAGCAGCGCTTGCACGTGCTGAAGTACTGTACAAGGAGTCGCAGACGGCATGGCAAAAATACCTTGATCTGCCCGCCAATGCAGAAGAAAAGAAGCTGGCGGACGCCGTCGCGGTTGATCGCCAGGCTTACCTGGCTGAGGCAGAAACGAACCTGATTCCTGCACTGCGTGCCAAACGCGCTAGCGAAGCAGAAGACATTTTGCTAGTCAAGGTCACCTCGCTGTATCAATCACTGGTCAAAAGCTCGACCGCTCTGGCTGACTATCAACAGAAACTCGCCAGCGAGACGTATGCAGAAAGCCAGTCGATGTATTCCATGTTCCGCATCGTGGCGATCGGCGGCGTCCTGTTCGGTCTGTTTGCGGTGGCGATCTCCGCTGTCTTTCTGATTCGCGCCATCAACCAGCCACTGCAGGAAATGCTGGGACACTTTGACGCCATCGCCAACGGCGATCTGACGACAAAGATCGAGTCCAAATCGAAAAACGAGATGGGCATGCTGATGTCCGGTTTGCAGAAGATGCAACAGCGGTTGAAAGAAACCGTTTCCCGTGTGCGTGAAGGCAGCATATCGATTGGCACGGCAACCACGCAAATCGCTGCAGGCAATCTTGACCTGTCGAGCCGTACCGAACAGCAGGCTGCATCGCTGGAAGAAACCGCCTCGTCGATGGAAGAATTGACTTCGACCGTCAAACAGAACGCAGACAACGCACGTCAGGCCAACCAGCTTGCCGTCTCCGCTTCGGCGGTGGCGCAACGCGGCGGCACCGTGGTCGCCGAAGTCGTGGATACGATGGGCTCGATCGATGCGTCGGCACGCAAGATTGTCGACATCATCGGTGTCATTGATGGCATCGCCTTCCAGACCAACATTCTGGCCCTGAACGCGGCGGTTGAAGCCGCCCGTGCCGGCGAACAAGGCCGTGGCTTTGCCGTGGTTGCAGCAGAAGTCCGCAGCCTTGCACAACGCTCTGCCGCTGCAGCCAAAGAGATCAAGAACCTGATTGATGACTCGGTCAACAAGGTGGATGAAGGAAGCAAGCTGGTTGCATCGGCCGGCACGACGATGAAGGAAGTTGTCGACAGCGTTCGTCACGTCACCGACATCATGGGCGAGATCCTCGCAGCCAGCCAGGAACAAAGCTCGGGTATCGAGCAAGTCAATACCGCTATCAGCCAGATGGATCAGGTCACGCAACAAAATGCTGCCCTGGTGGAAGAAGCCGCAGCCGCAGCCGCCTCGTTGAAAGAACAGGCTGCCAATCTGACGGCCGCGGTCAGCATCTTCAAGGTCAGCGCCAGTGATGATCAGACACAGGAGCTGCAACCGCACACCATCGCACGTCCGTTGCCTCAGCCTGTTGAAAAACGTCCGATCGCGGCACCATCGAAAGCAGCAATGACACCGGCACTGCCATCGAAAAACAACAATGATGACTGGGAAGAATTCTGATCCCTGGCTTCACCCTGTACTTTTTACAAAAATCCGCCCTTCGGCGGATTTTTTTATGTGCGCTTTACACGGGCTCGCAATAAACCGCGGACTTTGCCGCAAAGTCCGCGGGTTGATGCTCTAGGGCATGACATGATGGTTTACACTCCATCGTTTGACCTGCACGGAAGAAGAACATGAGTGACGCACCGACCATCGATCGGCAAGCTTTCAAACGCATCCTGACGCGCAACATTACCTTGCCACTTGCAGCCGGCGTACTGAGTGCTGGTGTTTTCATCGCACTGATTGTTTATCTGCTGACCGTACTTGAATGGGTGGAACACACGGATCGCGTGATTGCCAATGCCAACGAAACCAGCAAGCTGGTTGTCGACATGGAGAGCGGCATGCGCGGCTTCATCCTGACTGGCGACGAAGCCTTCCTCTCCCCCTTTGATATCGCCAAGGCCAAGGTCATTCCGGAAACCCAAAAGCTGATGGAACTGGTCAAGGACAATCCGACGCAGGTTGATCGTCTGACGCGTATTCTCGCCATTCATAATGAATGGAATAACTTTGCCCTATCGGTGATCGAACTGCGTCGTACCGATAACGATCTGCGCGATATTGCCGCGATCATTCGCAGCGGCCGCGGCAAACTGCAATTTGACGAAATTCGCCGTGAATTTCGCAACTTCCTTGAACTGGAAAACACCTTGCGCGAACAGCGCAGCGATGATGCCAAACGCATCACGGTGGTGGTGGTGGGGATCTATCTGACGCTCAGCGTACTCCTCAGCCTCCTGCTCGCCTACTTTGGCCGACGCGAACTCGTTCGTCTGGCCGATACCTATGGCAACGCATTAACGCAATATCAAGCTCATGCCGCCGTGTTGGAACAACAGGCTTGGCTGCGTACCGGCCAGTCGCAACTGGCAGAACAGAATGTCGGCCATATGGCGTTGCCCCTACTTGGCCGTACCGTGCTGAGCTTTCTTGGTCAGTACATTGAGACAGCGGTTGCCGCCCTGTATGTGCGCGAAGAAGACGGCTCGCTACATCGTGTGGCAACCTATGGCTTCAGCAAGGAAAACGAGGGGATCGGTCAGGTCATCAGCAGTGAAGAGACACTGGTTGGCCAGGCAGCCAGCGGCAAGAAAATCATCCGCATCGATAACGTGCCGGACAATCATCTGAAAGTCACAACCGGTCTGGGCAACAGCAAGCCACGCCATGTGATTCTGGCACCGATCAATCACGAAGGCACTGTCAACGGCGTCGTTGAACTGGGTTTCCTGCACACTCCCCGCGAACGCGATCTCGAATTTCTGCAATTGATGTCATCGAGTCTGGGTATGGCGGTAGAGGCTGCGTTGTACCGCCGTCGCCTGCAGGATCTGCTTGCCGAGACACAGCAACTCAACGAAGAGCTGCAAGTGCAGCAGGAAGAGCTGCGCACGGCCAATGAGGAACTGGAAGAGCAATCACGTGTACTGGAAGAGTCACAAGTCAATCTGGAAAATCAAAAGGCCGAACTGGAGCAAACCAACGAACAACTCGCCGAACAGGCACTGTCGCTCGATCAGAAAAATACGGCTTTGCTGGATGCTCGTGCCGAACTCGAAGTGCGCGCACAGGATTTGCTGCGAGCAAGTCGTTACAAGTCAGAGTTTCTCGCCAACATGTCGCACGAGTTGCGCACACCACTGAACAGTTCGCTCATTCTAGCCAAGCTACTGGCAGACAATACGCATGGCAATTTGAACGAAGAACAGGTCAGATTCGCCAAAACCATCTACTCTGCAGGTAATGATCTGCTCAATCTGATCAACGATATTCTCGACATTTCCAAAGTTGAGGCCGGCAAACTCGACCTTGTGCCTGAAGATATCCCGCTGCATCGTCTGGCAGAGAGTTTGCAGATGATCTTCGAGCCGCTGGCAACACAAAAGCAACTGGCTTTTGAAATCCGCATGGATCGCAACACGCCACTGTCGATCCATACCGATCATCAGCGCCTCGAACAGATTCTCAAAAACCTGCTGTCCAATGCCGTTAAGTTCACCGACAGCGGCAAGGTGTCGCTTACGATTGCCGGAACCGACGACAATCGGGTGGTTTTTGCCGTCACCGATTCCGGTATCGGCATCGCCAAAGAAGAGCAGGACATCATCTTCGAAGCCTTCCGTCAGGCAGACGGCACAACCAGCCGCAAATATGGCGGTACCGGACTTGGGTTATCGATTTCACGTGACCTGGCCGCCCTGCTGGGCGGTAGCATCCAGGTGGAAAGTGTGCCGGGTCAGGGTAGTACCTTTACCCTCACGCTACCTACCGTCATGCAAAGTCATTCGTCCGACATCATGCACGTGCCGGCAGCTGCACCCGCGATGGCGATACCGGCCAAGCCAGCGGCACCAACGCCACCGGCCATTACCATCCCGACCTTTGCCGATGACCGTGACAGCGACAAGAACAGTGCCCGCACCGTACTTGTGATTGAAGACGATGTATCGTTCGCACGCATTCTGTACGATCTGGCGCATGAAACAAACTATCGCTGCCTTGTTGCTCATGGCGCGGCAGATGGGTTGCATGCGGCGGTCACCTTCAAACCGAATGCCATTCTGCTGGACATGGGATTGCCGGACGGTTCCGGCATGACGGTACTGCAGGCGCTCAAGAGCAATTCCGATACCCGTCATATTCCGGTGCATATCGTTTCTGCGTCAGATCGTAGCGAAGTGGCATTGCAACTGGGTGCCGTCGGCTATGTGATCAAGCCGACTACCCGCGAACAGTTGAAGAATGTCTTCCAAAAACTGGAAACGAAATTTTCGCAATCAACCAAGCATGTGTTGCTGGTCGAAGATGATCAGCGACAACGCGAAAGCGTTACACAGTTGATCATGGACGACGATGTCACGATCACCGCGGTCGAATCCGGCGAAGAGGCATTAGCATTGCTGCGCACGACGATTTTTGATTGCATGATCATCGATTTGAAACTGCCGGACATGCAAGGCGAGCAACTGTTGCAACGCATGTCGGCGGAGGAAATCTGTTCTTTCCCGCCGGTTATTGTCTACACGGGCCGCAATCTGACGCGTGATGAAGAGGCCGATCTGCTCAAGTATTCGCGCTCCATCATTATCAAGGGCGCACGCTCACCGGAGCGCTTGCTGGATGAGGTAACGCTCTTCCTGCACAAGGTTGAATCGGAACTGTCAGCAGAACGCCAGAGCATGTTGCGTACCGTGCGTAGTCGTGACCGCGTGTTCGAAGACCGTCGTATCCTGATCGTCGACGATGACGTGCGCAACATCTTTGCCCTGACAAGTGCGCTGGAACAACGCGGTGCGCATATCGAAGTGGCCCGTAACGGCTTTGAGGCGATCAGCAAACTCGACAGCGTGAGCGACATTGATCTGGTTCTGATGGACATCATGATGCCGGGCATGGACGGACTGGAAGCCACGCGTCGCATTCGCGCCGATGCGCGCTTCCAGAAACTGCCGATCATTGCCGTCACGGCGAAGGCGATGAAAGATGATCAGGAACAATGTCTGCAAGCAGGTGCTTCCGATTACATGGCCAAGCCAATTGATCTTGATCGCCTGTACTCGTTACTGCGCGTCTGGATGCCAGGACTGGAACGTCTATAATGCCGGCCAGCAGCATCGATATCGAGATTCGCCTCCTGATCGAGGCGATCTACCTCAAATACAGTTACGACTTCCGTAACTATTCCGGCGCGTCACAGAAGCGGCGCGTGCTGCATGCCTTGCCGCACCTGCAATGCAGCACCATTTCGGAATTGCAGGCGCGTGTATTGCACGATCCGACCGCATTCATGCAGTTGCTGCAGTTCCTGACGATCCCCGTCAGTGAGATGTTTCGCGATCCTTTGTACTTTCTGAGTTTGCGCCAGCAGGTCGTCCCGTTTCTCAAAACCTATCCATCACTCAAGATCTGGGTCGCTGGTTGCAGCACGGGTGAAGAAATCTATTCCATGGCGATCATGCTCAAGGAAGAAGGTCTGCTGGATCGCTCGCTCATTTACGCCACTGATATCAATCCGGTGTCACTGGAGAAAGCGCGCAAGGGCGTGTTCCCTCTCGAGAAGATGCGCGCCTACACGGCCAACTATCAACAGGCCGGTGGGAAGGCATCTTTCTCCGACTATTACACGGCCGGCTACGAAGCTGCACTTTTCGATAAATCGCTTTGCGAGAATGTCAGTTTTGCCGATCACAGTCTGGCAACCGATGCGGTATTTTCGGAAACCCATCTGGTGTGCTGTCGCAATGTGCTGATCTATTTCAATCGTCAGCTGCAGGAGCGTGCACTGGGCCTGTTCCATGACTCACTCTGCCATCGTGGTTTTCTTGGATTGGGTAGCAAGGAGAGCATCGATTTCTCCGATTACGCCACGCGTTTCGAGCCTCTTGACAAAACCCAACGTATCTACCGGAAACTGTGACCATGACAGATCAACCCGCTACCGCTCGTCATGCTGTCGATGCCATTGTCATCGGTGCATCTGCTGGTGGCATTGACGCACTGCTCAAGATCCTTTCCGGCCTGCGACAGGATTACCGCTTGCCAGTAATCGTCGTGTTGCACCTGCGTGACGACCGCGACAGCAGATTGGCTGAAGTGTTTAGTCAGCACGTCGGCATGACGGTAAAACAGGCACAGGATAAGGAACCTGTTTCGGCGGGCGTACTCTACTTCGCAGGACCCGGCTATCATCTATCAATCGAAACGGATTTCCGTTTTTCGTTGAGTGGTGAAGATCCTGTCCATTTTTCACGACCGGCCATCGATCTTTTGATGTCCTCTGCCGCCGATGCCTACGGCAATCGTCTGGCCGGTATTTTGCTGACGGGTGCCAACGAAGATGGCGCGGACGGTTTGGCCAGCATCAAGGCCGCCGGTGGCCTGACCATCGTGCAAGACCCGCAGGAAGCACAGGTTTCCGTCATGCCGCAGGCCGCCATCCGTCGCCGCCTGCCCGATCATATTCTCCGCCTGCAGGAAATCAGGCAGCTGCTAACCGAACTGGGACAATCCTGATGCCTACGCAAAACAAGTCGAAGTTACTGATCGTCGATGATCTGCAGGAAAATTTGCTGGCCCTGTCGGAAATCATCAAACAGGACGATCGCACGATCTATCAGGCTTCTTCGGGTGAAGAAGCGCTGTTTCTTTTGCTTGAACATGAATTTGCCCTCGCCATCCTTGATGTCAACATGCCCGAGATGGATGGTTTTGAACTTGCCGAGCTGATGCGCAGTACCGAAAAAACCAGGCACGTGCCAATCGTTTTTGTCAGCGCTGCCGGCAAGGAACAGAACTACGCGTTCAAAGGTTACGAGACCGGCGCAGTGGATTTTCTGCACAAGCCGCTCGATATCTGCGCGGTACGCAGCAAGGTCAATGTCTTTGTCTCCTTGTATCAGCAACGCAATCAGGTCAAGCATCAGGTCGAGGCACTGGAGAAAAGCCGGCAGGAACTGCATGCCACGCAGGCGGAGTTGCAACGCTCGCTGCGCATGCGTGACGAGTTCATGTCCATGGTCGCACACGAACTGCGCACCCCGCTCAACACGCTGTTTCTCGAAACACAGATGCGCAAGATGCAACTGGAAAAAGGCAAACTCGATGCTTTCAGCGAACCACAATTGCAACGTATGGTGGCGCGAGATGAACGCCAGATCAAAAGCATGGTGCGTCTGATCGACGACATGGTTGACGTCTCGCGTATCCGCAGCGGCAAGCTGTCGATCCGTCCATCGGAAACAGAACTGTCTGCACTATTGCAACGTGTCGTCAGTGACCTGTCCCATCAGGCCAATAGTGCTGGCTGCGAGGTCACCCTGCATGCCGACGTCAAAGCAAACGGTATCTGGGATGAGTTCCGTGTTGAGCAGGTGATCGTCAATCTGCTGACGAACGCCTTCCGTTATGGTGGCAGTAAGCCGGTGACGGTAACGCTGACGCGCAATGATAACGTTGCAGAAATCACGGTGCGCGATCAGGGCAATGGCATCACGCTGGCAGACCAGCATCGCATCTTTGAACCTTTTGAACGTGCCAATACCAAGGTGGGTTCTGGCCTGGGTCTTGGCCTGTATATTGCGCGCCAGCTGGCAGAGGCACATGGCGGGTCACTGCAGGTGGAAAGCGCTTATGGAGAAGGCGCTGCCTTTACGCTTTCGTTGCCTTTTCGGAATGGTTTGATACAACAATAACAATGCGGTAATCACACGGAGCGGCTGCGACCAACGGTCGTAACCATCTTTGACATTACTTTAAAGAAAACTTGAGAACCCGGTTGCTATAATCAATTCATCACGAGATCAGAAACCATCCGGGTATCATCATGCGTTATCTTCTATGCATCATTGCTGTTCTGATCAGCTTCCAGGCTGTTGCCGGTGATGCGCCACGTCGCAGCATCAGCAAGAATCCGCAGATCGCCATCCAGCTTTCCATCGCCAATCCGTGCCTGAATTCGCATTATGCCCATCTCAAGACCTGCCAAGGGCAACTCACGCAGCATGTCGTTGAAAGCACGCAGCAAATTCCTCTGCGCACCAGTACCGGCGAAATCGTGACGGAAACGCCATCCGGTTCTTATCTCGTTCGCACTACCGACTACTACTGATCAGATTCAGTCATACGTCAGCGTGACGACAATCGTATCCGCATAGGTGCCCGGCACCAGCGTCGTTTGCCCTGCGGTGATACGTCCATACGTATCGTATTTCACTGTCAGCGTTCCCAGCAGATTCAATAACACATTGCCTGAAACATTCGGCGCTCCCGTCGTGCCATCGCCCCATACCGTTGTGCGATTCGTATCGGAATAGATGTTGTAGTACAGATTCCGCGTGCCGTTGATCATCTTGCGGTTAGTCAGTGTGCCGGCGCCACTACTGAGCGCAATCCGGAACGGAATCAACAAGCCTGCCGCACCATTACACGTCATCGTGACCGAGCCGGTCGCATCTTGCGCCAGTCCCGGCAAGGGATCGAATGAACCGAATGCAATCGGGGTCGCGGACACATTGCAACTGCAGAGTGGCGCAAGACACAGCGCAGATGCCTGTTGCGATAGTCCAAACAACAGACCGGCGAATATCCATTTTTTCATGATCAGTTTTCCTGACAAATCAATGTGCCCAGATCGGCAACGGTTTCCGGTGCATCCTTCAATTCAACACCCAGCGTACAGGCACGTCTGCCAAAGGCCGACAAAGTGACGCGTTTATCCGCACTGCTGATGAATACCTTGCCGTCGAAACCGACGACCACTTCATTCTCAATGCCTGTCATGATCATCAACGTGCCCGGCGGCAGATTGGTACCATCACGATAGGTCATGCGCGCTACTGCCGAATACATGCGCCGTACCGGAAAGTCGATGGCAATCCCGCTGCGCATGGCTGGCGTGACATTGATTTCCAGATTATCAATCTCGGCATCGAACGGCAGATCCGCCTGATCCACGCTGACACGATTGCGCTGATAACCGCGCAATCCCGTAACGAAGGCATAGCCGTTGCGTCCGGTCGTTGCCACTTTCTGGTTATCCCGTAACACACTGACACCCGGATAGTCCCCAACCTTTACCACTGCAAAACTGTCGTCGATCTGACGCGTCGGATAAACGCCGCCTCCCAGAAAGGCAACCGAACCCGCCGCCCCCAGACGATAGGCACTCGACATGCCTTCGGCGCCAGCGACACCAGCCGTCAGACGCGAATAAGCATTGTTGAACGTACCGAGCGCGTTATAACGTCGTGCCGACCCTTCTTCCGCACTGATCTGATAACCGTAGCCGGGCCCGGTGGGCACATTGCGCTGCAATTGCAAGGCTGTGAAGGATTGCTCATCCTGCTTGGAATGAATCATCGACACGCTGTCGCGCAAACCCAGTGCGTGAATCAGCGTAAAGGCAATAGACGTCCCACGACTGTCGCCCATTTGCCGGGTTGCCACAAGGCTGTAATAGGTGCGTGCGCCAATACTACGGCTATAGCTGACGGTTGCAATCCGATTGTCCTGATCCTGCCAGGTTGTCTGTTGCGCGTAACTCGCCCCCAGCCCGCCACCCATGAATGGCATACCGACACCGAGTGCAGTGGTCATTCTCGTGGTGCGCCCTTCGATCTCACCCAGTTGTGCAAACTCGCGACTGGCGTAACGTGTGCTCAAGTTGCCGCTGAAATCCGATGCCTGCCTTTCAAAGCTGAACCCCGATGACCAGCCATTGCCCGCATCGGAACGACTGCCCGCGCCTTGCAGACTCAGCGTGCCGGCCGTCCCCAACAACCAGGTTCCGCCAAGCGCCAGCATCTGCTGTGATGCCAGTACCTCGCCACGCAGTTCTCTGGTAAAGGTCGGTGAAATACCAAGCCGCTCGGTACCGGCGGCAAAGGTACGTCCGTAACGATTGCTCAGAAACCCGTAGTCTTCACGAATACGTCCTGCCTCCAGAGAAAAATCGCGTAATCCGGGCTTCAGCAAAGACTGACTGGCGTAGTACGGCTGGGTGATGATTTGCTCGCGCCCGAGCACGTCACGCACCGCCATGCGAATCTCCCCCTTACCCGTCACCAGTGGCACGTTGGCCAGATCGAAGGGACCAGCCGGCACATTGGCCTGTGAGCCATAGTTGTTGTTGATGTAAAGATCGAGCGTTGATGGCAATGCTGCCTCGCCACGAATGACAGGCAAGGCCAGTGTTGAAAATCCGGGTGTCAGCCCGAAGTTGGTTCCCCAGCGCACCCCGCCAAAGCGTACCGAACGACCTAGCGTGCCGCTTTGGCTGATCGCATCGCCCAGCCATATGCTCTGGCGGCGCTCAGGTATGTCGATGGTCCACGTCGTATCCAGACGCACATTACTGTCGGCACCACCAATTGCATTCCCTCGATACAAGGCGGATTGCGATCCGGTTCCCCATTTACCGAAAACCGAAAGCGCATAGAAACCGGAGTAGCGTGTGCTGCCATTCGCGTGATCGGCTTGCATATCGTAGTTGAAGAAGCCGCCTGGCGGCGATTCTGTCACTGCAGGCGTAGCATCCCCTGTCAACGCCACCTTGTGCGCACTGAACGCGTCCGCACGCGCCACGATGACCAGCGTTTGGGTGCGGGTATCGACCTGCCATTTTAGAAAAGGCAGATCATTGAGCCGAATGTAGTTGACGCCATTGATGACAGCCTCGTGTGCTGACGATGCCGACATATTCCACGCTGCCAGATCCTGTCTGGAAACGGCCAGATCGTTATTGGCGAACTGTAAGGCCTCGATCGTATCGTCGCGCTCGATTCCGTTGATCGACACCGCGAGTACCAGTACTTCCGGTGGCGGGTCGGTCAGGACTTGCGCAGTCTGCATCGGAGCTAGCGCTTGCGGTGCGATGCGTACATTTGCCTGCGCCAGCGGTGGTGGCATGGTTTTCTTTCTCGAACCGGCTGTTGGCGAAGGAGGCATCTTCAACTCACGCGACAAAATCAGCTTCTTGTCTTCGTCCAGACGCACACCTTCCTCGCCTGTTGTCTGAGCACAAACAAGAGGCGAGGAAGCCGCCAGTACGGCAAGCAGACAGCATCGGCGCATCTAGTCGCCTTTGTTGAGTTCCGTGGAAATATACTGTGGGCCACGATCCGTAAACACCTCCAGGGTGACTGGCTGTCGCGGCAAGGAACGCTGCTGTGCCTGCTTTAGATTGAATGAACGGGATTCGCCGGGAAACAGCACCGCGCCCTCGGTGGTCGATGCCAGCGGTACGCCGCCGCTTTTGCCATCATCGGCACGCAACTTGATGCTGCCGACCTTGTAATGCACGTTACCGCGATTCTGCAACTTGACGATGACATTGCCCTTGGCATCCGACTTGACGTCCCACTGCTCGTCAAATTTCACCTGATTGGGTGCCACATAAATCGGCAAGCGCATCGCCACCAGCACGCGCACCGTCGTACCCGCTGCTGGCGCTTCTTCTCGTACCACAGGCACTTCACGCAACACGAGGCGATAGGTTGCTTCGACGGGCTGATCGTTAGGACGACGCAAACCGACACGCACGATCTGACTCTGCCCCGGCTCGATCGTGAATACCGCAGGGTTGACCATCACGTCATTGGTCTCGCCATCCTGGTCCACGCCGTCAACACGTTTCCATGCGATTGCCTCTGCCTGCATCGTCACGGCATCCGTACCGCTGTTGACGATGCTGACCGTTGTCCGGTTGACGGCGCCACCCATATGGATCGCCACCGGCGTCACGCCCAGATTGGCTGCCCACAAGGACTGTGATGCAAAGGCAAGGAATAAGACAAGCGCGTGCTTCAGGGACATCCGGACCATGTAGTTTCCTGTTTTTAGTAGGTAATCGTCACTGTCACCGTATCGGTATAGCTACCAGGCACTGCACCAGTCAACGATGGCAGACGACCATAAATGCTCAACGTCTGATTGCCGCCGGAGCCAGTACCTGGAACCGTACTGCTGCTGGTGCCGTTACCCCATACCGTCGTACGGGAAGAATCCGTGTAAAGCTGATAACCGAGTGTGCTCGAACCATTCTTGATCGCACGCGAGGTAAAGTTGGTGGCACCACCTGCGTTGGTACCGGCACTCAATGCCACCGTGTAAGGCGTCGTGTTGCTGCAAGCCACCGTCAAGGTCGAAGTCGAATCCAGCGGCACGCTCGCCGCGATCGGATCGATGTTGCTACCGAAGTTCAGCGTCGTACCGGCAACGGTACACGAACTCAGGACAGTCGCCGTCACCTGAAAGGTACTGGAGGCGGTGGCCGACCAGGACGCACTGCTCACGAGAGCGACAGAACACACAACGGCTGCTTTCAACAACTTGGACATTTGCTACTCCTGTATTTGACTGATTAGTTTGCCTTGCCGGATTCGACCAGGGTCTTAATCCGGGCAAGCACATTTTCAATACCGTTACTCTTGTCGTAGAAGCCATTTGCACCCAACGTCACACTCATCTTTCGGTACTGCTCATGAGTCTGGTTGGTGACGACAAATATTTCAGCGGTATTGCCAGAAGCGCGTAGTTGTTTCAACACGTTGAAACCATTGCCTGGTGACAGATTAACGTCCAGCACCACGATATCTGGCTGCAAGGCCGGTATCATGTCCAGCGCCGCCTGTTCCGACTCGGCTTCGCCGACCACCTTGACTTCCGATACCGATTCGAGCAACGCGATAAAGTGTTTCCGTATCACTGCAGAATCTTCAACGACCACAATCTTCATAAAGCACTCCCGATGAGTCTTCAGATTAAACATCGGGATACTTTCTTGTAAGAAGGCAATAACGATGACGATTGACAGGCCTTTCCACCACGACATGTCAGGAAATCCCTACAGGTCACTTCCAGCCAACGACAACTAAGGCTCTACTCCCTCTCAGTCAAACCGTGCTGCACACAGTATTTGGTCATTTCAATCTTGTTCTTCCATCCCGTCTTCTGCAGAATGCGTGCGGTATAGGTGCTCACCGTCTTGGCAGAGACATGCATGCTCTCGCCGATTTCATTGGCACCTTTACCCGCTGCCAGCAGCAGCATCACGCGATATTCCTGCGGCGATAATTGTTCGTGCGGTAGCTGATCAAGTTGCTTGCCGCCCAGAATATCCAGCAGTCGATCTGCCATGCTGGGGGTGACATAGCGCTTGCCGGCGAGGATACGCTCGATCGCGGTGACCAGTTCCTCTGCCGCGAGGTCCTTGGGCAGATAACCGACCGCGCCCATCTGCAACACGCGCGCCGCATAGACAGACTCGGCGTTCAGACTCAGCACCAGAATCGGGACTTCCTTGGCTACGCGCAGCATCTTTGCCACGCCTTCCGTACCGCTCACATCCGGCAAGCTCAGATCAAGAATGACAATATCCGGCTTGATTTCGGCAAATCGTGTCACTGCCTTGGCAACGGAATCAGCCTCTCCCACTTCGGCATCGGACCATTTGTTGACAATCAACTGACGTATACCAAGCCGCATGATGGGATGATCATCAACAATCAGGCACTTCATGCATGCTCCTCAACGTGTACTGGCAGCGTAACAACAATCATGGTGCCCTTGCGTGCTGCGGGACCAAACTGAAAATTCCCGCCCGCCAGTGCAGCGCGTTCACGCATATTGCGCACACCACTGGCATCACTGCGTATTGGCTGCGGGCCAATGCCGTTATCCGTGATCGCAAAACGATACTGCTCATGCTCATCCAAGCCACCTTCGACGAGAATGCTGTCCGCCTTGGCATGTCGCAAGATGTTGGTTGCCGCCTCTTGCAGGATGCGAAACAGCTGATTGGCCTGCAAGGCAGTCAGCACACTGTCGTGTTCGATCACAACCGTCATCTTCGGCCCACCGCGTTTGCAGTACTGCTGAGCATAATGTTCAACCGCGGCAGCCAATCCGAAATCATCGAGTAATGCGGGACGCAGCTCGGATGAGATGCGCCGCGAGACGACAATCCCTTCATCCAGTAATTGCGTGAATTCTTCTAACTTCTCCTTGACGACTTCTGGCGGCGCGTCTTTCACGCCAAGCATGACCAGCTTCAGCGAGGTAAAAACCTGCCCCAGTTGATCATGAACTTCACGCGCAAGCCGGCGCCGTTCCGATTCGATACTTTCTTCCTGCTCGATGGCAAAGGTCTGGATACGCTGCAGC
Organism: Oxalicibacterium faecigallinarum; assembly: GCF_014635705.1. Lineage (GTDB taxonomy): Bacteria > Pseudomonadota > Gammaproteobacteria > Burkholderiales > Burkholderiaceae_D > Oxalicibacterium > Oxalicibacterium faecigallinarum. Next base: position 1,621,940 of record NZ_BMDI01000001.1, read on the forward strand.
GCGGTTTGCAATTGCGCCGTGCGCTCATCGATCCTCTCTTCCAAGGTGATATTAATCCGACGCAGTTTTTCCTGTGCCTGGTCACGAATTCGCTTTTCTCTAATCAACAACACTGCGAGCAACAACATCAGCAATGTTGCGCTGATTGATATCCAGTAATTCAGATTGAAGGACTGTCGCTGCACTTCCCTTGCCAACTGCGTACTACGATCGCTAAATGCCATCTGGTCCGCTTGCAGTTGCCCGATCTCATCACGAATCTTGTCCATGATGAGTTTGCCTTCAACGAACAATGAGGCATTCTGCAAAATCACCTCACCTTTATTACGCCTCTCGTCGATCAGATACGCAGCATGTTGAATGCGCGCCATAACAAGGTGATCCAGATGATCATGTGAATATCGTGTATCCCGATCATCACTTTCCAAAACGGTAATGAGTTGACGATAAGTCTCACCAAACTGCTCGCGAGCTTCTTTGTATGGGGCAAGAAATGCATCATCACCGGTGATGATGAACCCGCGTTGACCTGACTCCACATCTTTCAACAACGACATGGTCTCAGTCAGCAGTATGGAGTTCTGAAGAGCAGAACGAGCAGCATCATTATGTAATTTGATCTGCTCAATACTTTCCAACCCGCGTTGCGCGGTATAGATAAACGACGCCATCCCCAGCAACAGAAGGACAATGGCAATATTCGTATAGGGAAGATTAGAAATAATTTCCTTGATCCGCGTAGACTCGGCGCGATCTCGATTTCTCATGTCATCCTCTTATAGCGGCGCCCTCACAAAATTGTGAAAAGACAATACAAACACGCTTGGCTTCTTTCTTGCATTCATTGTGCGAGTTTTGCCGCATTACACCCATCCCATATTCATGGTAGTTACGCTTGAGCATCACGGGAAAGCAACATTTTCCCTATAAAAAATGCGCCGCCGGCGCACCTTTTATTTAAATGATCTTTTTGCGAGTTCACCCGAGGGCAAACTCATAACAAGTGATCAAGCATGTCCGGCCCAAATACCTCCCGATGAAGGCGACTGATCGGCACCCCCGCCTTCAATAGTTCAGTCCATTGCATTTGCATGAAGGGCAATGGTCCACATAGATAAACATTGGTATTTTGCTTATCCCATGCTGGCAATTGATGTAGTTGCATACGGCCAGCCAACGTTTCTGACGCCGCATCCACTTCGCCTTCCTCATAGAACGTCATGACACGCAAATTAGGCATGCGCGTTTGTGCCTGTGCGACATCATGCCGATGCGGATGATGTCCAGCATGACGCGCGGCATGGGCAAAGATCACTCTTCGGTTAGGCTGTGTGCGGGCAAGGCAATTCAGCGTTGCAATCATGGGGGTAATGCCAACGCCAGCAGACAGCAGTACGATCGGCGCATCGGATTGCGTGTCTGGCTGAAACTCGCCAAACGGCTTACTGATCTGGAGCGTACTTCCCACCTGGACGTTGTCATGCAACCAGTTGGAGACTGCGCCTGCGGGCGTATCTCCGCCCGTTTCGCGTTTGACCGAGATACGCAAATGCGCTTGATCCGGGGCATCCGACAAACTGTATTGACGCAGTTGTCTGATGCCACTCGGCAGCGACACCGCCACACTCACGTATTGTCCAGGCTTGAAATCAGGCAGCGGGGTTTCGTCGGCAGGCACCAGCACAAACGATTTGACCTGTTCACTTTCGTTTCTGATTTCAATGACACGCATGGCAAATAAGGCACCGGGTTCGATCCCTGCCTGCGCATACAGTTTGGCCTCTTCATCAATCAGTGCCTGTGCCAGCAATCCATACGCTTCCGCCCACGCGGCGAGCAACTCCGGCGTCGCGGCATCACCCAGTACCTGCTTGATCGCCGCGAGCAAATGCGTGCCGACGATTGGATAATGCGCCGCGGTCACACCGAGCGACACGTGCTTGTGGACGATGCGCGTAATCACGGGCGTTAGCGCTGCACCGTTGTCAATGTTGGCTGCATAAGCAAACACGGCTGAAGCCAGTGATTGCTGCTGTGTACCATTTGCCTGATTGCCTGCATTGAAAACGTTATGCAATTCAGGATGACTCTGGAACAAGGCTTGGTAAAACGTCGTGGTAATTGCCAGGCCATGCGCGCGAAGAACCGGCACACTGGCAGCGATGTAAGGACGGGATGCTGCAGATAACATGTTCACTCCAATAATTAATGCATTTAAAATGCAACATTTAAGACATCAAAAAAGCCCTTGCGGGCCTTACCTTCTGAAACTTGCGATAACCTAAGCCGCCAATGCACGGTCACCAAGAAAACGCTGATGCATGCGAACAATGTGCTCACCAGTGTTGCCGGACACCACTTCCCCCAGGGTGTATACATCCATCGCCTTGTAAAACGCCTCGACACCTTCACGCAAGGCATGGCGCAAACGGCAATCACCAGACAAGCGGCAGCCAATGCCTTCACAATCGACGACTTCATCGTCGCCTTCCAGCACGCGCAGCACACCGCCGATCTTCAGCGTGGCAGGATCAATCGCCAGACGGATACCCCCATTGCGACCGCGCATGGCATCGATCCATCCCATCTTGGCCAACGTACCAACCACCTTGACCAGATGGTTATGCGGAACATCAAATTGCTGTGCGACTTCCGCCACCGTCACAGAAGACGCACGGGTATCCTTGGCCAGATACATCAGCACACGCAATCCGATATCCGAAAACCTGGTTAGTCTCATTTGCGATCCTTTTCACAACGATTGTATTTAATATGCATTTAATCCGCAACTATTTATCAGAACAGGCCATTTTTCACGATCTGTAGAATGCCTTTTCATTTTTCTGCATTTCCACGCTAGAATCGGTTCATAACAAGGACATACAGTCCATAAATCGGAGACCATCATGCTGCTGCCCCTCATCGGACTTTTTGTCATCTATGCCGTTTCGCACTATCTGATCACAGTGAATCGTCGCGATCTGTTCGCAACCATTCTGGTCATCGGACTTCCCTTCGTCGGTCTGTACTACCTGGGATGGATGTCCTTGTTGTACTGTCTGGCAGGCGCCTATCTGGGCACCAAGGCGGGGCTCAAGAAACTACAACGTGCGACACACACCGTGCGCACCTCTTTCTACACCGATGACGAAGAAGTGCAGAAATAAACACCTGCCCTCTCTGCTCTGCGTGAAAACGGTTCCGCGCTCTTCCTTTCATCGTGCGAGCGCAAGATCCATCCGGATTTTGCGCATGACACAACACTAATCACACATCCTCCAAGCAAGAATTTTGCCAGCACAATTTTCTGCTTATGTCTGCCCATGCTCACTTCTTTCAGGTTGACTGCATGGGTGGCACTGCCTCCGGCTCTGTAAGCCATCTGCGTTGATCCGGATGCGTTACAGGAAGACACCCGTACGTTTGTGTACAGACTGTCTATAATGGGCCCTCTCCTACGCTCACTGAATGTTTCATGCCCGTTTCCCTTGATCATTTGCTCGTTGTCGGCATCTCTTCCCGCGCCTTGTTTGATCTGGAAGCAGAAGAATCCATTTTCCGCACGCAGGGTCTGGAGGCTTATCGCAAGCATCAGATTGACCACGAAAACGAGATATTGAAGCTGGGCGGCGGCTTCGCACTGGTGCGCGCGCTGCTTAAGCTCAATGCACTTGCACCGGATAAGCGCTTGGTGGAAGTCGTTGTGATGTCGCGCAATTCCAGCGAAACATCGCTACGGATTTTCAACTCCATCAAACATTACGACCTCGACATCACGCGTGCGGTGCTGTCGGGTGGCGCCTCTTTGACGCCATACTTGCGGGCTTTCAATGTCAGCCTGTTTCTTTCCCTGCACGAAGACGATGTGCAAGCAGCCATCGATTCCGGCACGGCTGCCGCCCTGCTGTACCAGAAACCGAGCAGTGCGCTCGAAGAACTCGACCAGATCCGCATTGCCTTCGATGGCGATGCTGTCATTTTTTCCGATGAGTCGGAACGTATCTATCAAACCCAGGGCATCGAGGCATTTGAAAATCACGAACGCGAGAATGCATTGAAGCCTTTGCCGGAAGGCCCGTTTGCGCGTTTGCTCAAAGCGATTTCATTCATCCAGCACAACTTCCGGCAGGCGGGTGTACAGAAACCGCCGATTCGTACGGCACTCGTCACGGCACGCTCTTCGCCCGCACACGAACGCGTGATTCGCACGCTGCGTGCATGGGACATCATCATCGATGAAACTTTCTTCATGGGCGGCGTCGCCAAATCGGATGTGCTTGCTGCTTTCCGGCCTCACATGTTTTTTGATGATCAGCCTGGTCATTGCGATCGCGCTTCCACCTTCGTGCAAACAGGTCGCGTACCGCTACGCGGCGAAGTGAAAAGCATCAAGGATTTGCCCACACCATAAAAAAAGCCGCTGTCTCACAGCGGCTTTTTTGTTCAGCATCCCAACAATCATCGATTGTCGAGCGCATCCGCGACACATAGTGCGGTCATGTTGACGATACGGCGCACGGTGGCAGAGGGCGTCAGGATATGCACAGGACTCTTGCAACCCAGCAGAATCGGACCGATAGCCACATTGTTGCCCACCGTCGTCTTCAACAGGTTGTAAGCAATGTTGGCGGAATCGATATTCGGCAATACCAGCAGATTGGCCTCGCCTTTCAATGGCGAATCCGGCATGGTCTTCTTCAACTGATTGAAATTCAAGGCAATATCGCCATGCATCTCGCCATCGATTTCCAGATCGGGGGCCAACTCACGCACAATCGCCAGCACTTCACGCATCTTGAGCGCCGATTCCGTATTGAATGAACCGAAGTTGGAATGCGACAGCAAGGCAACGCGTGGTGTGACACCAAAGCGATGCATCTCTTGCACAGCCAGTAACGTGATTTCCGCCAGTTGTGCTGCGGTCGGATTTTCATTGACGTGCGTATCCACCAGGAACAGCTGGCGATCCTGCAGAATCAGACAGTTCATCGCGCCATAGACATTCGTCCCTTCGCGCTTTCCCAAGACCTGATCAATGTAATGCAGATGCAGATTGTTGGTGCCAAAAGTCCCGCATACCATGCCGTCCGCATCGCCTTTGTGAATCGCCATCGCGCCAATCAGCGTATGACGCCGACGCATTTCGAGGCGTGCGTATTGTTCGCTCACCCCTTTGCGACGCGTCATGTCCAGATAGGTTTCCCAGAAATCGCGATAACGCGTATCGAACTCGGGATTGATCACGGTGAAATCGACATCGGGCTTGATCCGCAAACCATAACGTTCGATCCGCTGTTCCAGCACGGCAGGACGGCCGATCAGAATCGGCTTGGCAAGGCGTTCATCCACGACGACCTGCACCGCACGCAACACACGCTCTTCTTCGCCTTCTGCGAAGACGATGCGTTTTTGCTCGGGTGGTGCGTTCTTGGCGATCTGGAAGATCGGACGCATGAAGGTACCGCTGCGATAGACAAATTCCTGCAGACGATCCGCATACGCATCCATGTCCTTGATCGGACGCGCAGCAACACCGCACTCTTCGGCGGACTTGGCTACGGCCATTGCAATCCGGGTCATCAGACGCGGATCAAACGGCATTGGAATGATGTAATCCGGACCAAAACTCAGATTCGTGATGCCATATGTCGAGGCCACGATATCTGATTGCTCTTCCTGCGCCAGACCTGCGATCGCGTAGGTTGCCGCGATTTCCATTTCACGTGTAATCGTCGTCGCGCCGCAATCAAGCGCACCGCGGAAAATGTACGGAAAACACAGGGCGTTGTTGACCTGATTCGGGAAGTCGGAACGGCCGGTTGCAATCACCGCATCCGAACGGACCGCACGTACCTCGTCCGGCAGGATTTCCGGCGTCGGATTCGCCAGTGCCAGAATCACTGGCTTGTCAGCCATCGCTGCCACCATGGCGGGCTTGAGCACCCCACCTGCAGACAGACCAAGGAAAATATCGGCGCCACCGATCACTTCTGCCAGGGTACGCGCGCTTGTTTTTTGCGCAAACTTCGCCTTGTCCGGATCCATCAGTTCGACACGCCCTTCGTAGACCACGCCACCCAGATCGGTGACGATGATGTTCTCGCGTTTGAAGCCGATATCGACCAGCAACTCCAGACAGGCAAGCGCGGCTGCGCCTGCACCGGACGTCACCAGTTTGGCTGTGGACACTTCCTTGCCGACCACCTTAAGGCCATTGAGGATCGCCGCCGCAACAATGATCGCGGTGCCGTGCTGATCGTCGTGAAAGACCGGAATCTTCATGCGCTCACGCAGATTGCGCTCGATCGCAAAGCATTCCGGCGCCTTGATGTCTTCCAGATTGATGCCACCGAATGTGGGCTCCAGTGCCGCAATGATGTCGCACAGTTTGTCCGGATCGGTTTCGTTGATCTCGATATCGAACACATCAATACCGGCAAATTTCTTGAACAGGACGGCCTTGCCTTCCATCACCGGCTTGGCTGCCTGCGGACCGATATTTCCCAGTCCCAGCACCGCTGTGCCGTTGGTGATGACGGCTACCAGATTGCCGCGTCCCGTGTAGCGATAAGAATCGGCAGGATTAATCGCGATTTCTTCGCATGCAGCTGCCACCCCGGGCGTGTAAGCCAGTGCCAGATCGTGTTGATTGGTGACCTGTTTGGTCGGCACCACCGCGATCTTTCCCGGCTTGGGAAACTCATGATACTCAAGCGCCGCTTGTCTCAATTTCTGGCGCAGCTCTTCTTTCTTTTCCAGGTCCGAATCCATCGTCGACCAACCTTTCTATGTCTTTTTTATGAGAGATGAGGCAATTCATTCTAGCAGAGGGATTTCCACCTATTTTTTTGCCCGGAGCCATCTTTTCACGCCATGCTTGCGCCTGCCTGACAATCCCGATGCGTATAATTGATGTAATTTATATGCATATTTAAATACGTATAAAAGCCGATTACCGATGCGGCGTGGATTAGAATCCTGCCCTTGCGCCAAAAGCATCATGATCGTCGCCTCACGACGACACCTTCCCGGAGAAACAAGCATGAATCCCATCGTCATCATTGGCACCGGCATGTCCGGTTACACCGTTGCCCGCGAATTCCGCCGGCTGAACAAGGACGCGCCACTCGTTCTGATCACCGCCGATCAGGGAGGCGCCTACTCCAAACCCATGTTGTCGAATGCCTTCGCGCAAAACAAGACTGCCGCGCAACTGGTGACACAAAGTGCCGAGCAGATGGCGGCCCAATTGAACGCAGAAATCAAATCGTCCACCACCGTCACCGGCATCGATACCCAAGCAAAAGTCATCGATACCACGTCCGGCAAGATCGAATATGACAAGCTGGTGCTTGCGGTTGGTGCACAACCGATTCGCCTCGATCTCAAGGGGGATGCGGCGCAGGACGTTCTCTCGGTCAATAACATTGACCACTATGCAAAATTACGTGAACGGATTCCGGCGGACAAAACCATGCGTATCGCCATTATTGGAGCCGGCCTGATCGGTTGCGAATTTGCCGACGATCTGTCTGGTGCAGGTCATGCCATCACCCTGATCGACCCGAATACCCGTCCGCTGGCAGCCTTGGCCGCGCCAGCGCTGTCGGAAGGTTTGCAGCAAGCTTTACAGGCACGCAACGTACAGTTCCGGTTCGGCACGGTGGCAGAAAGTGTGAGCCGCAAAGACCAGGCGTTGCAGGTGCAATTGGCAGATGGCACCGTCGTCGATGCCGATATCGTGCTGTCCGCAGTCGGACTGCGCCCGGATCTGCATCTGGCAAAACTGGCCAACCTGCAAACGCAACGTGGCATAGTGGTCGACACCCAGGGAAAAACCAGTGCGCCCGACGTGTTTGCTCTGGGAGACTGTGCCGAGTACACCTTTGCGGACGGCAGCCACCATACGCTGCCATACATCATGCCGATCATGACGGCTGGGCGCGCGATTGCACGTTCACTCAATGGTGAGCCGACAGAGATCGTCATTCAGCCTTCGCCGGTTTTGATCAAAACGCCGAGTTATCCATTGGCACTGATCGCGCCATTGCCCCACTCCGTTGCCAATGGCACCTGGTCCGTCGAAATCGTCGATAACCGCACCGTATGCCGTTTTTACGATGCCGATGGCGTTCTGACCGGATTCGGCGCATCGCCCCATGACAATCCGATCCGTCAGACACTGCTCGGCGAACTCGGTAAAAAAGCCGAAACGGTCTGATCCGCCGTCTGAAACGTCGGTGGATATACGCACGGCCGACAACAGCAATGATGGAGTCGGCGGCACGCTTCTGTACAATCACACCATGCTGTCCGAATTCGATCTCATCGCCCGTTATTTCAAACGTCCAACCCATCGCCCGCATGCGGCACTGGGTATTGGTGACGACTGCGCTTTACTGACGCAAAAATCCGGCATGCAAATGGCGATCTCGACCGACATTCTGGTCGAAGGACGTCATTTCTTTGCTGGTGCCGATCCATGCATGCTTGGGCACAAATCGCTGGCGGTCAATTTGTCTGATCTTGCCGCCATGGGCGCGGAACCCGTCGCGTTTACGCTGGCTTTCTCCTTACCGCATGTCGACGAAAACTGGCTGGAAGCTTTTTCCAACGGGATGTTTGCGCTGGCGGATGCGCACCAATGCGAATTGATCGGTGGCGACACGACCAAGGGCCCGCTCAATATATGCATCACTGTTTTCGGACGTGTACCGATTGGTGAAGCGCTGCAACGCAATGCGGCACTGGAGGGCGACGACATCTGGGTCTCGGGCTCACTGGGTGATGCGCGTCTTGCGCTCGGCGCCTTGTATGGTGATTACGAACTTGCTCCCGGTGTTCTCGATATTGCCGCAACGCGCTTGCATATGCCACAACCGCGCATCGCCTTGGGACTTGCATTGCGCGGCATTGCGCATGCCGCACTTGATCTGTCTGATGGCCTGATCGGCGATCTCGGCCATATTCTGAAAGCATCCAATGTCGGTGCCACGCTGAACGTCGATGCCTTGCCGGCTGGTGCCATGCTGGATGAGCAGGACACCAATCGCCGCCGTCACTTCACGCTGTCGGGCGGAGACGACTATGAACTCTGCTTTACCGCACCTGCTTCAAAACGTGACGCTGTACTGGGTGCGGCACTTGCAGCCGATACACCGGTCACGCGTGTCGGACGCATTGACGCCTCGCCCGGCCTGCGCCTGCAGGACGCCAATGGCACGCCTCTGAATCTGCAGGTCGCCTCTTTCGATCATTTCGCTTCGTCATGACGTCCCCAGCTTCCTCAGAACAACGGGCACCGACAGTGCATCCCAACTCGACCTTCATGCGCCGGCATCCGGCGCACCTGCTGGCGATGGGCTTTGGCAGCGGACTGCCGCGCATCATGCCCGGCACCTTTGGCACCTTGTTCGGCTGGCTGTCGTTCGTTGTGCTCACGTGGCGCTTTCCCGATATCTTCACGCCGTGGGCGTGGGCCTTCTTTATTTCAATTGGATTTATCGTCGGCATCTGGGCTTGTAATGTCACCGGACGCAATCTGGGCGTATCCGATCACGGCAGCATGGTGTGGGATGAAATCATTGCAATCTGGCTGGTCATGCTGTTTGTGATGCCCGCCAGTCTGGGAATGCAATTCGCAGCGTTCCTGATTTTCCGTCTGTTCGACATGATCAAGCCGCCGCCGATCCGGCAAATCGAACGACGTTTCAAGGATGGTTTCGGCGTCATGATCGATGACCTGATCGCAGCGTTTCTGACATTGCTGGTCATCGCGATCTGGATGCGCCTTTAAGCTGGAGACATCATGTCCGACATCATTGTCCTTGCTACCGAACTGGGCCTGCTTCTCAAACAACGTCAATGGATGTTATCGACGACCGAGTCCTGTACAGGCGGCGGTGTGGCGGCAGCGATCACCGACATTGCCGGTTCGTCCGCATGGTTCGATTGCGGATTTGTGACCTATTCCAATGCTGCCAAGATGCGCTTACTGCAAGTGCCGGAAAGCACGCTGGCCGCCTACGGTGCGGTCAGTGATGAAACTGCCGCCGCCATGTGCCAAGGTGCCCTCGCCAACAGTCAGGCGACCGTGGCACTTTCAACCACCGGCATTGCCGGCCCGGATGGCGCCGTACCGGGCAAACCCGTCGGTACCGTGTATTTTGGCTGGGCAATTGGGGACAAGGTCACAACCCAGCGCATGCAATTCAGCGGCGACCGACAAGCCGTACGCGCACAGAGTGTCGTACATGCCCTGCAAGGTATGCTGGATCGCTTGAAACAAGACTGACGCACATCGCCTCGATCTGCAATAAAAAAACGGCGACAACCGCAGGATGGTTGTCGCCGTTTTTTGCAACCAACAATCAATTGCGATATTGATTGATTGCATCACGCGTCTCTTGTGCCACGCGGCGTGCCGCTGCAGCGAAATCTTCACCTTTCGCGTCATACGCTTTTGCATACAAAATCGCGCGTGAGGAATTGATCATCATGCCCGCACCTGCCGCAGTACGGCCGGCTTCCACCGTTGCCTTGATATCGCCACCTTGCGCGCCAATTCCCGGAATCAGCAAGGGCATATCGCCAACCAAGGCACGCACCTGCGCCAGTTCGTTCGGGAAGGTCGCACCGACGACCAAACCACACTGACCATTGGTATTCCACTTTTCGGCAACCAGCTTGGCAACGTGGTGATACAGCGGCTTGCCATCCACATTCAGGAACTGCAGATCGGAGCCGCCCGCATTGGAGGTACGGCACAGGATAATCGCGCCACGATCCTTCCATTCAAGATAAGGTTGTACCGAATCGAATCCCATGTACGGATTGACCGTCACGGCATCGGCACCATAGCGTTCGAATGCTTCACGCGCATATTGCTCGGCCGTCGCGCCAATGTCGCCACGCTTGGCGTCCAGCACAATGGGAATCGCCGGATAATTGGTGCGGATGTATTTGCAGATTTCTTCCAGTTGCTCTTCGGCACGCAAGGCGGCAAAGTAGGCAATCTGTGGTTTGAAGGCGCAGGCTGTTGCCGCCGTGGCATCAATGATGGCTTTGCAAAACTGGACTATTGCATCCGGCTTGCTGTGCAGATGTACCGGAAATTTAGCCGGGTCCGGATCCAGTCCCACGCAAAGCTGAGAATTGCTGGCAACCGAGACGGCAGAGAGTTTGTCGATGAAGGTCAAGATCGGGCTTTCAGATTTTCTGGCTGCCGCTATTGTACCGTGCGCACCCGGCAACCATGTCACCGAGGTTGACAGTGGAGTACTATTGAAACCTTGCTACTTCGGCATCACCTATCCGTCACTCTTGCTCTTCAACAGGAAAAACAATATGAACAAGCTGATCAAATGGCTGACGATTGCTCTCTTTGCAAGTCTGCTGAGTGCCTGCGGTTATAACGATTTTCAGGCCAAGGACGAAGCGACCAAGGCAGCCTGGGGCGAAGTCGTCAATCAGTATCAACGTCGCGCCGATCTGATTCCCAATCTAGTCAATACTGTCAAAGGCTATGCGTCGCACGAACGCGAGACCTTTGAAGCCGTCACCAAGGCACGTGCGGCTGCGACCAGTATTCAGGTCACACCGGAAGTTCTGAATGATCCGCAAAGTCTTGCGCGATTCCAGCAAGTACAGGGCGAACTGTCGTCCGCGCTGGCACGCCTGATGGCCATTTCGGAAAACTATCCGCAACTCAAGGCGGATACCAGTTTCCGTGATCTGCAATCGCAGCTGGAAGGTACCGAGAATCGCATCACCGTGGCCCGCCAGCGTTACATCGCCGCCGTGCAGGACTACAACGTGCTTGCACGTAGCTTTCCGACCAATCTGACGGCCAAGGTATTTGGCTATCCTGTCAAACCGTCCTTCATGGTGGAAAACGAAAAAGCGATCTCGACACCACCCGCAGTCAGCTTCGATAAATAATCTGCGCCATGACATTTTTTCGGCATTTGCTGACCGGTTTGTTGCTGTGCCTATGCCTGTCTGCCACCGCGCAGCATCTGGATGCCGGACTGGCACCCGTACCACCACTGCAAGCTAGAGTGACCGACCAGATCGGCATGCTCAACATCGGCCAGCGCAATGCACTGGAAAATACGCTGGCAGCATATGAACAACGCACCGGCAATCAGATCGCCATCCTGCTCGTGCATTCCACTGCTCCCGAAACCATCGAGCAGTACAGCATCCGCGTTGTCGACACATGGAAGCTGGGGCGGAAAGGCGTCGATGACGGTGTCTTGCTTTTGGTCGCCAAGGGAAACGCCGGTGCTGCCGGTCGCTTGCGCATCGAGACCGGCCGTGGCGTACAAGGTGTCCTAACCGATGCGCAATCCAAACGCGTACTGCAGGACGTGATTGCACCGCATTTTCAGCAGAATGATTTTTATGGCGGGCTTGCCGCAGGCGTCGCCGCCATTACCAGCCTGCTGGACACGGAAACCTTTGCCGCACCAACCAGACAGGCAGACACGCGCACGGGTAGCACGCTGGTCGATGCGCTGATTCCTTTCGTTTTCTTTGCGTTCTTTTTTCTGATAATCATGATCCGCCAGCGTAACGGTCGTCGCTATCCGACACATCGCCAGGATGACTGGGGGCATGCCGCTGGTGTCATTCTGGGTAGCGGCATTGGCATGGGACAGCGCCACCGTGGCGGCGGCAGCTTTGGCGGTGGTTTTAATGGTGGCGCTGGTGGCGGGTTTTCGGGGCGTGGTGGTGGCTTCGATGGCGGCGGCGCATCCGGTAATTGGTGATCCATGCTCAGACGACTGATCCGACATCTGCTGACAACACAATCCAGTGGCCGCAAGCATTTCCCCTGTGCGACGCTGCAAGCGATTCAGGCAGTCATTGCCGAAGGAGAAACTGTCCATCGCGCCGAAGTCCGCCTCATCATCGAGCCTGCCTTGGCATGGCCTGAGCTTCTGGAGCGGCAGACTTCACGCATGCGTGCACATGATCTGTTCAGTCAATATCGCATTTGGGATACCGAAGAAAATTGCGGCATTCTGGTTTACATCAATCTTGCCGATCATCAGGTTGAGATCATCGCTGACCGCGGCATCAATTGCTGCGTCTTGCCAGACGAGTGGAAGGAAGTCTGTCAAACAATGACGCAAGGGTTTGCCAAAGGTGACTATCACGAAGCCACTTTGCGCGGCCTACGGTATCTCAACACGATTTTGCAACGCAGGTTTCCGGAACAAAAGGCACTGCAGTCTGCACCGCCCAATCAGTTATCCGACGCACCTATTTTTTTATAGGGATCGTCAGAAACTGTCATGCGTCCCGCGCGTCAGCCATTTTCATGTACCCATTGCAGCAGGGCGTCCTGCGCTGCGCGCCCTGCCTCGGCTCTGGTGTCATTAATGATGCAGACCACCACATAGCGTCTGCCTGACAAAGCCTGCACATAACCTGCAACCGCCCTGACCCCATCAAGAGAACCGGTCTTGATATGGGCACGGCCCGCAACATCGTTGTTGACCAGTCGGCGCCGCATCGTGCCATCCAAACCCACGATCGGCATGGATGAAATGAACTCCGGCATGATCGGCGACTGATATGCCGCGACCAGCATGCGCCCCATTTCCTCCGGTGTGATTTGTTCAATGCGAGACAAACCAGATCCGTTCTCGATTACCAGCTTAGTCGTATCAATACCCTTGCGGCTCAGCCAGGCGCGTACCAGATTCGCGCCAAATTCCGGCGTTGCCGGCACATTGCCGCTCGCTGCCGCCATCGCCAGCAAGACATGACGCGCCATCACATTGTTGCTGAACTTGTTGATGTCACGCACGATTTCCGGTAATGGTGGCGATTGCCACTCGGCGATCTGACGTGCATCAGGCGATACTGCACCTTCCGTCACCACACCGTCGAAACGCCCGCCGACGTCCGTCCATAACTGACGAAAGACCTGACCGAAGTAGGCTGTTGGACTGACGCGATACGGATGCAGATACCAGGTCTTTTCTCCGCAGGCCGCAGGATAAGCGCCATCAAACACCACCCCGTTTGGATTGAACTGCGGTTTCAACGCTGTTTGCCAGTCGCCACAAGCACCACTGGACAATCGCGGCGGCTGCGCATTCGTCCATGCCACGGGTGGATCAAATTGCATGGTGGCCACGCCTCGCGCAGCATCCGGCAAAAAATGCACGCTCATCACGTTGTAGTTCAACAGCAAGGCGTCCGGGCCAACGTTATATGGCTTGAGTGGATAGTCATCGAAAGCGCCGGCATCATGCGGCCTGGCCTGAAACTGACTCCGATCAAGAATCAGATTGCCGCGAATCTCACGAACGCCCGATGCACGAATCTGCCGCAAGAGCTGCCAGAATTTTTCCGTTACCAGCTTGGGATCGCCTTCGCCCCTGATGATCAGATCACCATGCAGTACCTCATCGACCAGCGTGCCGCGAATGTAGGCTTTCGTTTTCCAAGTAAAGGCAGGTCCCAGCAATTCCAGCGCCGCATTGGTGGTCACCAGCTTCATGGTGGAAGCGGGATTGAAGCCAGCTTCGGCATTCAGGGCAATCAGCGGCTTGGGATTCGTGACTTCCTGCACGTAGGCACCGACCGACTGCAAGGGAATCGCGCTGCGCGTCAGCGCATCCGTCATGGCAGAAGGTAGCGATTGCGTCACCTGCGCACTGGCAGGTACTGTGCCGCTGACAACAATCAGGGCAGCGATAATGAGAGGAGAAATTCTTTGAATACGCATGGCATCGAATCGTTGAGTCGAATGCCATTATTGCATGTCGCCCCTAAACAGTCGCGGCAGGCGCGACACACCCTACACGATCACGCTGGCTGGTCGTCCGTCAGTTGCAGGCGAGTGCCATCGCGCAACATCTGCGTCATGACTTCTGCCGTCACAGGACGACTGAAGAAATAACCCTGAATCTGATCGCAACCATGCTGTTGCAGATAGTCGAGTTGTTCACGCGTTTCCACACCCTCCGCAATCACGGATAAACGCAAGCTGTGCGCCAGCGAAATGATGGAGGTGACAATCGCCGCATCATCCGGATCGGTCGTGATGTCATTGACAAACGAACGGTCGATCTTCAGTACATCGATCGGGAAACGCTTGAGGTAACTCAGACTTGAATAGCCGGTGCCAAAATCATCAATAGACAACTGCACACCCAGTGTCTTCATGTCTCGCAGAATACCGATCGCCTGCTCCACATCGGCCATGACCAGACTTTCTGTCAGCTCGATTTCAAGACTGGCTGGCAACAGCGACGTGGCCGTCAAGGCATCCTGAATCGACTGCACCAGATTCTGCTGGGCAAACTGGCGGGCCGACAAGTTGACGGCTGTACGCAAGCCAATGAAACCCTCGTCCTGCCATACCTTGCTTTGCCGACATGCTTCACGGATGACCCAATTGCCAATCGGCACAATAAGCCCCGTCTCTTCCGCCAGACTGATGAAGCGTGCCGGCGGCACCATACCAAGCTCAGGATGCTGCCAGCGAATCAATGCTTCCACGCCAATGATTTTCTTCGATACCAGATCAACCTGAGGCTGGTAGTAAAGCAGGAATTCATCGCGTTCAATCGCCAGACGCAAATCACCTTCGATACGCAACCGTTCCAGTGCGCGCTCATTCATTTCGGAGGTGTAGAACTGGAAATTGTTTCGTCCCGTTTCCTTGGCACGATACATTGCGATATCGGCATGCTTGATCAAGGTTTCCGGCTCGACACCATCGGCTGGGTAAACCGAAACACCGACACTGCTGCTGATGAAGAATTCATGCCCTTCAATCGTCAGTGGCTGCGCAATCGCATCCATCAGGCGCCGAACGATGGACGTCGACAAACCTGAATCCGTGCGCTCAGGCAGCACGACCACGAACTCGTCCCCACCCATGCGCGAAATCGTATCCGTATCGCGCACAACCGAATTCATGCGCGAGGCTACCGCTTTGAGCAGGATGTCGCCAGCCTGATGTCCAAGCGTATCGTTGACGAACTTGAAGCGGTCAAGATCGATAAACAGCACCCAGATCGGATGGTTGTAGCGATAGGCATACGAAATGGCCTGGCTCAAGCGATCACGCAGTAGCGTGCGATTGGCAAGACCGGTCAGTGAGTCGCGATTGGTCTGAAATTCCAGTTCGGACTCGTAACGCTTGGTTGCGGTGATGTCGTACTGCGCAATCACATAGTGACTGACACGACCGTAATCGTCCCGCACCGGCGCAATATACATATCGCTCCACAGCAGCGTGCCATCCTTGCGATAGTTGCGCATGACGGCTTGCCCTTCGCGCTGCTCCTGCAAGCAGGCACGCAATTCTTCAATGCCCGGCTGCTCGCTGTCTCTCTGCCACAGGAAATCGATATTGCGACCCAGCGCCTCTTCTTCCGCATAACCGGTAATCCGCTCAAACGCCGGATTCACATATTCAATCCCGTAGTCCGGTCCTTCGGCACTCGTGATGATGATGGCGTTGGCACTTGCCTCGATCGCACGATCCCGCAACTGCAACTCCTGTTCCGCATGCTTGCGTGCTGCGATATCGGCAACGAGATCCTGGTTGGCGGTACGCAACTGCATCGTGCGTTCATCCACCAGCATTTGAATGCGACGTGAGCGCGTCACGATCATCTGCAAGTATCCGGCCGCGCCAAAGCTGAACAGGACACCAACCAGCAGAGCCCATAAGGCATTGTCATTACCGCCGATAAAGAAGTGCGGTGCCGTCGACACCACAATGCTCCACTTTTTGCCAGCGACATCGAAAGCACGTACATAAGCTTCGGGATGATCGTAGAAAAGCCAAGTCGGCAATCCCATTACCGACGGCGAATCAATCGGCAACTCGCCAGTACCATAGATCAGTGCCTTTGGATCCGAAGTCGGTGCCGCATAGACGCTGACATTGATATTTTTCTGATTATCGGTAGCGAGCAGATAGCTATCGGCAGTCAGGGACTCTTGATTAAATCGTTGCAGGCAAACACGGCTGCCGTATCCCCGATTAACGCTGCACGTCGGGAAGCGACGTCAGTCAGCACGGCTCCCTGCCGATACACCGGCATCAGCACAATGAATCCCGATTGTTTTCCGACCTCCTGCACCAAGGGCAGCAATCCCGTGGCGGACGGTTGTCCCGTATCGACCGAGCGCTGCATGGCCTCTGTCTGGAAAGAGTAATGATCGGCATCAAAGCCAAATGCGCCTTCATTGCCTGCCATCGGCTCAATGTAATCAACCACGCGATACATCGGACGACGTGCGGCGACCAGCAATTTGCTCTGCTTATCGCGTTCCGTTATTACAAAGTTGGGATAACGCTCACGCATCTGCGCTTCGTAGGCATCTCGCTCGTCATCCGAGAGAATCCTGTGATAGTTCAGTGCCTGGATATAAGGATTACGCTCCAGCAGCGGCGCGGAAAATTCCTTGAACTGCTCGCGCGAGACATCGCCAAAGGCAACAAACAGCTGATTGACATCACGCAGTACATCAATCGAACTGTTGATACCATCCTGGATCGCGGCAACACGAACCTTGGCATGCTGATGGAATTCGGTATCGACATTGTCGTGTGCAAGACGGCGCATCGATGTAAATAGAATCACACTGATCATCAAACCGACGATCAGCGTGAGCAACGCTGCCATGGACGGGGAAAAGTGACTACGCTGCATCAGTGCGGTACCTGGATGGCCCCATTCTTACATTGGATATTCGTTGAAGAGAGCCGGTACGCAAACAAACGAAATGAAACCAGCAAATTATTGCCGTAGAGTAACTTATTTGACGATGTTTGATAAGGAAATGATGAAAGCGGGCGAACCCGTCACTCAGGAAAGCAACAATCAGACGACATTTATGTACTGACTGACAAAAGATCCGTTGTTCCTTATCCAAGCCATTTCGCAATCGACAACAATAGCACCAGCGACATCCACAATAACAAGGCTCGCCATACCAATCCAACAGTACTTTGCAACGATCTGACGGATGCCTCCTCACCCACCGCAGCCTCAGGCTCGACGTTCGTCGAATCCACTGTGGCGGCATCAGCCGTCATGACTTCTGCAGCCGCTTCAACGGGCGCGCCCAGACGGATACCCATCGCACCACCGCCGGACGACAGGATGATACCGATCGCCTCGTCCTGCCAGCGCGCAGCAAAATTACGCCACGCGTAAATCGCGTCCTCAAAATTGCCGACAATCGCAAAGGCTGTCGCGGTCAATCGGACGGGAATCCAGTCGATCCAGTAAAACGCCTTGGAGGCAAAGCGGCCAAACTCTTCACGCTCGGCACTGGCGCCCGGCTCATTCCAGATACGGGCCAGATATTCGGCCACGCGATACACCACCGCGCCGATCGGTCCCAACGGCGTCAATATCCAGAAGAACACACCAAAGACATTGCGATGCGTCGTCACCAGAGCTGTTTCCACGGCAATGCGCGCAACTTCATCGGCTTCCATGCCGGTCGTGTCACGACGTGTCCATTCAGCCAGCAAGGCGCGCGCCGTAATCTCATCGCCGTTATTCAGCGCCAGTTGAATCGATGTGAAGAAATGGCTGTAGTGTCGAAAGCCCAAAGTCAGGTAGACCACCAGCACATTCAAAACAAGTACGGCAAGAATCCCGATCTTGATCGCCATCCAGTACAAGAGTGCGACCGGCACTGCAAACGCAGCCACCATCAGTCCCCATGCCAGCCGTCCATGATGCGCCTGCCCCGCATTGAAGGAGCGCTCGATCTGCCCCGCCAGCGAGCGGGCCCAGGCATACACGGGATTGTCAGCGCGCAGCGGCTTGAGCTGCTCGATCAATAGCGCAAAGAGGATGGAGAAGAATGTCATTGGATACCCTGGTTATCGCGATCAGGCCATACGATAGCGCAGGGCAAGCATCGAATCAAATGATCCGCCCACATAGCGGTCATACTCATGCACGCAAAAAATGGAACAGGTTGCGCAGCATGCCCGCCGTTGCACCCCATATAAAGAAGCGCTCGTAAGGCATGACATAGAAAGTACGACGGCCGGTTTGAAACTCGGCCGTGCGACGCTGGTGATGATTACCATCCATCAGAAAAGACAGGGGCACCTCAAACACCTCGGCGACTTCCAGGGGCGCGGGTGTTACCTCAAACGGAGGGCGCACGATTCCCACGACAGGCGTAACGTTAAATCCGGTGCCAGTGTGATACTCGGGCAATGTCCCTAATACATCGATGGACCGACGATCAAGCCCGACTTCCTCTTCGGTCTCGCGCAAGGCCGTTTCAACCGGCGACCCGTCAAAATGCTCGCAACGCCCGCCGGGAAAACTGATCTGGCCGGCATGATCATTCAAATGCGCCGCACGCAAAGTCAACATCAGGGTCGGGCCGTTATCACGCAATACGATCGGTACCAGCACGGCGGCGGCAGTCAATGGCCCAGCCATCGGACGTACCAGTCGCTCTACCGTAATTTCCGGCGTCCACGCTGGGGGATGCAAAAAACGATCGCGTAAAAAATCCGCTTCGAGCCGCTCTGAAGAAACAGGCGCTTCGCCACCCAGCGAATCCACAGGCAGCGATTCAGGGTCGAAATGCAATCTGGCCAAGATAAAAATTCCTGCAGGGAAAGGATGAAACAGTGGCATCACTATACATGGAAGCTATTTTCAATCGGACAGAAAACTGAGTCAGTCGTCGAGAAAAATGCGCCAGTCTTATGGCAACCGCAGGGCAAACATCATTCCATAAAACGTTACATACCAAACAAAAAGATTTCCGGAAATCGAAACATTTTGTTCCCGATGTAACGTTACAAGTAACACTTTTCGTGACGTTAAATCTGCTTCCAAAAACGACAATGCAAATCAAAAAAGTTCCATAAGTGATTGATTTAAATCAATAAAAAATTTCTCTTCGGAAACTGAAAAAGGTGGCTCCGGTATTGGCACAAGCTTTGCCATATAGAAATCAGGACAGCCCTTTTTAATAGTTGCATCGAGGAGAACGAACATGAACATCAACAAAATATCATCAAGCAGTCTGATCCTGGCTGGTGTCATTGCGCTGACGGGTTGCGCCAGTGGTTCCGGCAGCATGTCGAGCGGTGGTGGAGGTGGCGGTGGCGATGGTTCGACAACGACGGCAACACCGCTGGCACGTGTCATCGATCAAAACGCGAACATCGTATCGGCAACCGGTACGGCCGTTTCCGACATCGGCACCACGGTTGGTTCGCTTGATCTGCCTCTCGTTTCTGCGCAAACCACGAACGACCTTGGCAATGTCATCAGCAATACTGGCGGGATTGTAACGACATTGGGAGATGGGTTGGGCGATGGTCTGGGTCAAATGGGCTTGATCGAAAATCCGGTCGGCACCACCGTCAACATTGTGGATAACGTGGTCGCACAAACCGGTGTAACCGTACGCAGCGCTGGCACACTGGTCACCAACCTGGGAACAGGCCAGCTAAGTGCCTTGGCACCCGTAACGACCCCAGTGGGTGGTCTTGTCGACAAGGTCGGTGAAGTCGTGGTTGATCTGTCGACCAAACTGCCAGGGGTGCTGGAATCGACACCAATCGAACAAATTACCCAATCGCTGAGCAGTGGCATCGTGCCGCTGACGAGTACCGTGACGTCATTGACGCATCAGGTTGGTGGCGCAACCGGTTTGGGTGAACCTGTCAACAATCTGCTTGGCACAGTCGGTGGCACAGTTGCCGGATTGGGGCACAACATCTCTGCCAGCGACACACCTGTCGTCAACAGTCTCGGCCGTGTTGTCACGGCAACCGGCAACACCGTTTCCATACTCGGCATTTTGCTCAATCCTGAAGAAGGTCAAGGCACCGACGTCGGACTGGGTAGCTTACTTGCACCAGTGAGCGGTCTCCTCGGTGGTGGTCTGGGTGACATTGGCGGAATCGGCGGCGACAGCCCGGTCGGTGGCCTGCTGACGCCTGTTACCACAATTGTCAGCGGTCTGACCGGCGGCAATCTGGGGGGAATTGGTGGCGACGGTGCGGTCACCGGTTTGCTGGCCCCTGTCACGAGTCTGGTCGGTGGCCTGACTGGAGGCAACCTTGGCGGTGATGGCGTAACAGGCATTCTCGCACCCGTTACCGGCGTTGTCGGCTCGCTGGTTGGCGGCGTCCCATCGGGGACCGATCCAGTCAATCATCTGGTGGGCGGTCTTGCAGGTGGGCTAACGGGTGGACCAACCGGCCACGTTCTGCAACCTGTTGTGGTGACGGTCCAGGCGCTGGTAGGAACGGTTGTATCACCAGTGAGCGGCGGCTCTGCTCCATCCATTCTCGCACCCGTGACGAATCTGCTCGGCGGCGTTTTGGCTAGCAACAAATAAGGTGTCCGTCATGAAAAAGGCCCTGAGAATTTCAGGGCCTTTTTTAACATTCATGCATAACAAAAAAACCATCTTTCATTTTTCTGGTAACCGCAGGCAATACAGTGATTCCAGGCAATAAATCTAAATACCATGTTTATGGTATGTGCATTCAACTTTCCGAAGGGCATGATTTATTCGATGGTTCGATTTTACAAATACACCCTGCAAATCATTGAACTGATAGAACACGCGTTATGTGGAATCCTGTGAATAAATGGTCGATGATTGGCGTCTCTGCCGTGCTCTGCCACGTCAGCATGCCTGTCCTCGCCGACGCGCGTAGTCCAGGTCAAGGCAATCCTCTCGACTCACTGCCACAAGTCAAACCACAACCAACAAGGCCGGTTGTGATCGACATACAAAAGCCTGCTGCAGATGCTGCCATGCAGCGTTTGCTGGCATCGCGTATCAAACCCTCGCGCTTTCAGATTGCTGGCGTCAAATCGATTCCGTTCGAGCAGATCGCTGCCGAATTTACATCGATCACCAATCGCGAAATCACGATTGCCGAATTGCTGCAAGCTGCCAACAACGTCACCAAGCTGTATCAGGAAAAGGGTTATCCGCTCTCCTTTGCCTTCGTACCCGATCAGACATTCAAGGACAACGTGGTTGTCGTCAATGTTGTTGAAGGTTATGTCAGCACGGTGAAGATTGAAGGCAATCCGGGCGCATCGGAAGAACGACTGCGTGAAGTCGCAGAACAGCTGAAGCAGGATCGTCCGTTAAACAAAGCCAACTTTGAACGTATTACCGGCATTCTCGGCCTGCAACCTGGCATGCGCATCAAGGCGACTGTCAAACCACCCGTGACCACGGACGGGGCTGCCGAGATGGTACTTGAAGTCAAGCGTACGCCAATCAGTGCGTCCTTTGGTGTGGACACGGCGACGTCCAGTCCACGCGGTGTTTTTAGCATCAGTGCGAATGGGTTGAGTCCGCTTGGCGAACAGGTCACCGTGAGCGCGCTGGCACCCCGCGGACCACTCAAGGAAGAGTACTACGCAATTAATTACGTTCAGCCGATCCGCCATCAAGGCTTGCTGTTGCAGGTCAACCTCTCCCGTTACAGCGCCGAGCCGGAAAATCGCAATCTGGTTGAACGACAATTCGAAGCACGCCACCAGACCGAAACGGAAAGAGCCAGCATCAATCTTAAATACCCGCTTACTCTCACGGCAACCCGCAGTCTGACGCTCAGTGGCGGCATATATGCGGTGCGCAACAGCGCCCGCTATACGCGTTCCGTCCCTGCACCAGTCCCCGTTGTGGAGCTGAGTTCGGACATCCGTGCCGTATCGATGGAGCTGAATTCGATCGAGGTCAAAGACAATACCCGCACACAATGGATGCTGGGTGTGTATCAGGGCATTGACGGCGCTGGCGCCAAGCAATTCAACAATGCAATCGATCTTGATTTCCTGCGCATACGCGGGAGTTTCATGCAAAACCATTTATTCAGTAACGGTTATGGCATTGCAGTCAGTGGCAGCGGCCAGTACAGCGATAGCGCGATGCCCATCTCCGAACAGATCAGTTTTGGTGGCCGCCAATTTGGTCTTGCCTACCCGGTGGGTGAAATTGCAGGCGATAAAGGATGGGGCATTGCGTTGGAACTCAATCGTGCCTTCGCCATGGACACCAAATACATCAAGCAGGTACAGCCATATGTGCTTACCGATGCAGCGCGCACGCATCTGAATAATTTCGACGTGCCGGATGGCGACATCGCCTCGGCCGGTTTTGGGGTCAGATTGACGGACAAACAGCACTACTCGCTCGATCTGTCCCTGGCTCAACCGATCGGCAACATCCCGGTCAATGCGAGTCGTCGTTCCCCACGTTTCAATTTGTCGTACGCATACCAGTTTGAATAACAGACAAACATATCGTTTGTTATGGAGTAGCAGGTGGAGAACAGGGAGCCAGTCATTTGTAAAAGATGACGTTTATATCAAAGCAAAGTGCATTCATCAGGAGAACAACATGAAAACCCAAATCATCACATTTCTGAAAGACGAAGAAGGCGCAACGGCTATTGAGTATGGCTTGATTGCAGGTCTGATTTCCGTCGCGATCCTTACAGCAGTCACTGATGTAGGAACACAGATTAATACTGTATTCACATCGATCAAAACCGCATTAACGAATGCTGCCGCTTCTGGTGGCTCAGGCGGCACAGGTGGAGGCAGTCAATAACCAACGCGCTTGACAGTTGTTCTGCTCCTGCTCTGCGGCACGGTTTTCATTTATGACCTGCTGTTGCGACGTGTACCGAACTGGCTACTTCTAACCGCCTTTTCGATACACGCGGCAACGATCTGCATGACAGGAGAAGGCTTTGGCGGTATTGATATTTGGCAATCGCTTTCGGGCGGTGCCATTGGTTTTTTATTGTTTATTCCCTTGTATGCATTACGCGCAATGGGAGCAGGCGATGTCAAGTTTTTTGCCTTGCTGGGTTTGATGATGGGAACGCATTACCTGATACCACTGTGGTTGATCGGCAGTGTGCTGGCAGGTGTACATGCCACTGCCTGGTATCTGTCAACGACGTCGTTCGTCATGACATCCGCCACCTGGCATCGCATCCAGGCATCGATCATGAATAGTGAGGCATACCAGAGATTATTAAAACGACGAGCAGGGAGACGCGGCATTCCCTATGCCGCCTATCTGGCTGTTGCGGCCATTGCGACCGGAGCCAGCTAAGACAAGTTCGCGGAGGAGGCAGTCATGAGCGCAACATGTCACCAACAAAAGATACATTCGGGCGGGGAATCAGCATTTTCCAAAAAATGCCCTGCACATCATTTCGCGCAGCAACGCGCACGATCTGCCCTCGTTCGCGGCAAGGGCGCTGCTGCGATTGAATTCGCGTTGGTCTTCCCTCTTTTTTTCATCGTCTTCTACGGCATCCTGACATACGGAATGATCATGCTTGCACAGCAATCCATCACCCTGGCCGCCGCAGAAGGTGCACGGGCTGCCCTCCGTCATGTTCCTGAGGAAAGCGCACGGGAAACGAATGCAAAAGAGGCAGCAACCGGCACACACAGCGTTGCAGCCTGGCTTGGAACAAAACTGGCGTTCACCGGCACGTCCATCAATTGT
The DNA here is from genome assembly GCF_014635705.1 of Oxalicibacterium faecigallinarum. Taxonomy (GTDB): domain Bacteria; phylum Pseudomonadota; class Gammaproteobacteria; order Burkholderiales; family Burkholderiaceae_D; genus Oxalicibacterium; species Oxalicibacterium faecigallinarum. The sequence continues at coordinate 1,646,474 of NZ_BMDI01000001.1, forward strand.
CCCTACACCAGTGGCGCTGATCCTGTGCGCTGCTACAGCGTCACGGTGCGTTATCCATATGGAGAGCATCCGCTTATTCCACTGCTGCTAGGACCACTGATGCAAGTCGTCGTACCGGAAACACTCTCCAGCACTGCCATCGTACAAATCGATTGATCATAAAGATCGGAAAACAACAAGCATGAACAAGCTCACAAAAATCCTTGCGTCGTTCCTGATACTACTGGCTGGTTGTCTGGCTGCGTTTGCCTGGTGGCTTGGCAATCAAAAGCCGACGACAACACCAATCGTCGCTGTTGAACCTGCACCGTTCCATACCGTCGTGATTGCGGCTGGTGCGATTACAAAGGGAACACGCATCGAAGCCAATGATCTGAAGGTCATTGACTCACCCAGACCAATCCCCGGCTCGTATCATTCAGTCGCCCATGTCACAGGCAGAATTGCCGCGAGCGATATCCCTGCCGATACCCTGCTTACCGAAGGCAATCTGCTTCAAGGTGTTGCGCTGCAACTGGCCGATGGAGAACGTGCGATCGCATTGCCAGTTGATGAACTGGTTGGCGTCGGCAACAAACTGGACCCAGGGGATTACGTCGATGTCTTTGTGATTCTCAAACAAGGCACACCAGCAGAAAAAGGCCACGCGCGTCTTATCGCATCCCGGTTGCGTGTGCTGGCGTATGGTGCTGAAGTGATCGGCACCATTGACACATCGCGCGGTCCTACGCTCCCCAAACCACAAGGACAACCGGCACAAGTGCGAACTGCTGTGCTGGCAACGCCAATCGAAGACATCAACTCCCTGCTGTTGGCCAGTCAAAACGGCAAGCTCAGCCTCGCCTTACGTCACCCCGGTGATGCCGGCATTGCAAGCCACCATCTTTTCCCGTCTCCTGATCTGGCACTTGCACCACGAACCGGCCTCAGCGATGAAGAAAAGCAGTCTCTGAAAACACCCGACAACCGCGCGTTTGCCGGGATTGAAACCTCAAGCTGGGCAGGCGACAAGCAAAAACGTGCAGCGCCGGTGAGAACCACGACAGCAAGCGGAACATCGCAGCGGGCGATTGAAGTCATCAAAGGGGCACAACGAGAACAAGTCCGCTTTTGAGAAAAGACAACCGCACATTCCCATACTCACTTACCGGTCGAGCAGCCAATAAAATGAAAACAATCAGACTCCTTGCGATCGCTGTGACTCTTCTCTCGATGCCTTTTCTATCGATAGCAAAAGAGATCGATTTGAAGATCCGTGTCAAAGAGCAACGCACACTCGCCGTTCCAGCCGATCTGGAACGTATCGCTGTTGCCGATCCGGACGTTGCCGATGTCGTGGTCATCGCCGGCAATCGCAATCAGCCGGGTAGCGTCATCCTCGTTGGAAAGAAGCCAGGCTCAACCAGTGTATCGGTGTGGTCGCGCAATCGCATCGAAACCGTCTGGAAAGTCGATGTACAAAGCGCACTGCTTGATCAGTTACAAGAAGGCACCGCAAGCATTCAGGTGAGTGAGGGAAACGCGCTGATTCGCGGCGAATCGCCGTCCGTTCTCTCCCATGCCAACACGACCGCTGTTGCAGCCACGACCACAAAAGACAAAGTACTGGATGGGGCGACGGTTAAAACAGGTGGCATGGTGCAAATCGACGTCAAGATCGTCGAGTTCAGTAAGAATGTACTGAAACAAGCCGGCTTTGATTTTCTGATCAACCGAAGCAACGGGGCTTTCAGTTTTGGGTTATTGAACGGCAATGCCTTGCTTGATCTGGATGCAGCAACCGGACGTTACAATTTCCGCAGTCCTGCCACACAGGCATTCAATCTATTGAATCGCGGTGCCATCAATGCCCGCGTCCAGCTCATCGAGGAAAACGGCCTTGCGCGCGTACTGGCACAACCCTCCTTGATCGCCTTATCCGGACACAGCGCCAATTTTCTGGCTGGTGGCGAACTTCCCATTCCGCAAGCAGGTGGCCTTGGCACCACAACCATCACCTTCAAACCTTTTGGTATCGGCGTCACGGTCACACCGACCGTTTTATCGGCAGATCGCATTGTCCTTAAAGTCGCACCGGAAGCCAGCGACATCGACCTGAGCAATGGTCTGGTGATCAACAACACCCTCATTCCAAGTATCGCAACACGGCGAGCGGAGACCACCATGGAACTCGGCAATGGGGAGAGCTTTGTCATCGGCGGACTGGTATCGCGTACCACCCGCTCCAATGCGAACAAAGTGCCCCTCCTCGGCGATTTGCCCATCATCGGCACGTTTTTCCGCAGCATGCAGTATGCCCAGGATGAAAAAGAACTGGTCATCATCGTCACACCGCACCTGATTCGTCCATTGGCCAAAGGTGCCAAGCTGCCGTTGCCCGGAGAAGATCAGGAAAAAAGAGACAGCGCAGGAAATGCATGGGGTGCCTACCTGATGGGTATTGCATCACAGGACGAATTGCCTGGTTTTTCAAAATAAGCGAGGCATCATTTGGATAACTACATGGGACACGAACTGTCAGATACCGACATGCAGAAGAGCGGCAACAAGTTTGTTTTCTGCTCTTCCAATGACAGTCACTTTCAATGGATCAAACAGGCTCTGAACGCATGGCAAGTCGTGCATCAGGACCTGGTCCCGCTTGACGTGCTCGCCGAGCAGATTGCGCATATTCGCCCGCAGCTTGTATTGCTCGATTTCTCCGGCAATTGCCGGGATACCGAAGAAAACTGTGCCAAGGAAATGATTGCGCTGGCACAGACGTTGAAGATTCGTCATCCGAACGTGCATCAGGTTGCGGTCGGCTCCAGCAATTATGCGGATGGTGCAGTTGCCGCCATGCGTGCCGGCGTGCATCACTTCATTGACATGCAATCGGATGGTACGGAAGCACGCGAGGTCATCCGTACCATGATCACCGGCTTGCCGACACTTGGTGCAGATCCTTGCAATGTCATCACCTTGCTTGGTGCGCGCGCTGGCATTGGCACAACCACGTTGGCCGTCCATCTGGCAGACATGCTGCAACTGCAACAGACGCCTCAGGCCATACGGCCAAAGATTGCCCTGCTCGATTTCGGCATACCCGTTGCGGATGGACAGCTCTATCTCAACGTCAGCAGCACCTTCGATCTGCTGGATGCCGTGCGCAATCGGCATCGTCTGGACTCGACCTTGGTACAAACGGCCATTGCACACAACAACAACGGCATTCGCATCATCTCGCTGCCGCGCACACCGGAAAGCATGCATGCGCTGGTTGCCAATGACGTGCTTGGCTTGCTGTCACAGCTGCGTGCCTATTTTGATGTGCTGATCATTGACCTTGGTGGCTTTCCGGAACAGGACCTTACGATGCGCATTGCCAACGCATCGGACGAAACATGGTTATTGACTGATCAAAGCGTCGGTTCTCTGGTCTCGTTCGACAATCTGATCAAGAGCATGGACAAGAATCAGGTCGCCAGAAGCAAACGCCATCTCATCGTCACTCGGCATGAAGACGCTTTTGGTATGAGTGCAGAACAGATTGCCGAACGTTTCAAGGTTCCGCTGAAAGCCAAGCTGCCGGAAAGCCGTCAGCGGCTGGTTAGCGCTGCCAACATCGGAAAGCTACTGCACGAAACCACCCGCACCAACGCTTATCTGAATGCCGTATCGGCGTTGGCAGAAAGTGTCCTGAACAGAAACACGGAAAACACCAAAAAAGGTGGCTTGCGCGACTGGTTGCAGCGTTGCCTGCCAGGTCGTGGCAAAACAAAAGAACGAGCATAGAAGAGGCCAACAATGAGTGATCAAATCGTGGATAGCGAAAGCAGCAGGTTTGTTAATTCTCAGGAGTTCCAGGATATCAAGACAGCAGCCTATGACAATCTGCTGACGCGGATCGAGGAGCTTGGAGCGGAGTTCGGCCGCTGGTCGCGCACCGCCATTCAGCAATTTGTCAATCTGGATGTCGATGGCTTTGTCCGTCTGCGCCGTATTCCGCTGAATGAGAATGAAGTGCGGCTGATTGCCGACGCGTTGACCAAAGAACTTGCCGGACTCGGACCGCTGGAAGACCTGCTGGCGGACTCGGAGGTCGAAGACATTCTCATCAACGGCTATAACGATGTCTTTGTCTCGCGGCATGGCGTTTTGCAACGTGAGACCTTGCGCTTCACCGACAACAATCATCTGCTGCGCATCGTACGACGGATTCTGGCCCCGCTCGGCCGACGACTGGACGAATCCAATCCGATGGTGGATGCACGTCTGCCAGACGGTGGACGCCTGAATGTCGTCATCGAACCACTGGCTGTAGATGGGCCCATGGTCTCCATCCGAAAATTTCGAAAGGACCCGCTCAAACCCAGTGATTTGAAAGAACTGGGGACGTTCAACGACGACCTCTTCACCCTCCTTGAAAATGCAGTCAAGGCTCGTTGCAATATTCTGGTGTCGGGCGGAACCAGCTCCGGCAAGACCTCTTTGCTCAATGCGCTCGCATTTTTCCTGCCGGAAAACGAACGTGTCGTTACTGTGGAAGATACAGCCGAACTGTCGCTCAATCACCCGCATGTGGTTCGGCTGGAGTCGCGCATCGGCAGCTTTGAAGGCACAGGCAGCGTCAGCATTCGCGATCTGATCCGCAACAGTCTCCGCATGCGTCCCGACCGCATCATCGTCGGCGAAGTCCGTGGTGCGGAAGTACTGGAAATGCTGCAAGCGATGAACACCGGTCACGATGGATCAATGGCGACCATTCATGCCAACAGTCCGCGCGAGTGCCTGCATCGCATCGAAATGCTCGCCGGCTTCGCTGGCTTCCAGGGAAGTGAATCCAGTCTACGCCGTCAGATTGCTGGTGCACTGGATTTCATTGTGCAGATCGGTCGTCTTTCAAATGGCCGCCGTCGTATCGTGTCGATCACCGAAGTCATCGGCGTGGGCGACAACATCATCACCACCCAAGAGCTCTACCGTCACGAGAGTTATCTGGATCCCAATGGAGAAGAACAGGATCGTTGGGTCACACTCGGCATTCAGCCGCACTCACCGAAGCTGCAACGTCGCAAGCAGACGGCGTCCGCTGCCGTTACGCCGCCTAGAAGGTACTGATCATGACCGTTGCCTTGTTACTTGCATCCGCGTCGTTGTTGTTGATCGGCGTTGCCATTTTTCTCTGGCAGAACGCCGAACGTCGCATGCAGCAACAAACGGCCAGCAAGCTGATCGACCAGCACACCCAGGTCGTACAGCATCGTCGAGCCGACGAAGAGCGCTCGCTGGCAGCAGGTGGCAACAGCATATTGAACTCGAAAGCGTGGAAACATTTTCTTCTGCGCGCAGGCATCAAGGCAGACAGTAGATTTCATAGCCTGCTCCTGCTGCCGGCCATCGTTCTTGGCTCATTCGCCGCACTCTTTCTCGGCCCGCTTTCGACCGTCGCTACGTTACTGCTGTACGCCATTCTTTGCTATTTCCGTATCTGGTTTATTGCCATGCGCAGACATCAGAAAATGGTGCGCCAACTGCCGACCTTTCTCGACACCATGGTCCGGCTCGCCACTATCGGCAATAGCATTGAATCTGCATTCCAGTCGGCAGTCCTGACAACCGATCCCCCCTTGCGCGTTTTGCTTGATCGGGCCAATCGTCAGGTGCAGGCAGGTGTCAATCTCGAACATGCCCTGATTCAGGAAGCTCGCGTTTTCCAACTGGTTGAACTGGAACTGATTGCTTCCGTCATCGGTGTTGCGCTACGTTTTGGCGGACGCGCCGATACCGTACTGGCGCGGATGAGTGCATTCATGCGCGACCGTGAACAGGCACAGAATGAGCTCGTCGCACTGTCGGCAGAAACGCGTCTGTCCGCATGGATTCTGGGATTACTGCCAATCGGTGTCGGTTTATTCATGCTGATCTTCAATGACAAGATTTTCATGATGATGGCAGCCGATCCGGTCGGAAGACACTTACTTATTGGCGCAGCGATTCTGGAAGTGATCGGTGCCTTCTGGCTTTATCGCCTCGCGAAATCGGTATGAGAACGACATGACGACTCATCACCTACTCTTGATCGCTGCGCTTGCCATTCTGGCCTGTGCCATTGGGCTGATCGGCATGATGCTGATGCGACGTACACTCGCCATGACGAAGAGCGAGCGCATGCTGAACCAGCGTCTCGATGCCACCTTGCATGCTGCACAGTCCCACCCAGAACAACCACCGCCAGAACGCTGGATGGATCGCCTCGTAGCGCATGCTGCGCACTGGGTAGATACACCGCTTGGCCGCCAACTGGTTGCACAGGAAGATCGTCACCTGCTGGATCAATGTGGAGTCAACGACGTCAGAGGAAAGACCTTGTTTTTCCTGAGCCGAGTCTTGCTAGGCGTCGGCTTTCCGATTCTTGCCTGGATGATGACGACCGACCACAGCGTATCGCGAGTACTGATGATCATCTTCTTTGGCTTTGGTGCTGGTTACATGTTGCCAAAGTGGATCATGCTGCGTGTTGCCAAAGAACGTCGTCGCAAGGCGGCAGAAGAGCTGCCGTTGCTGATTGATCTGTTGCGACTGCTGCAGGGCATCGGCATGTCGATGGATCAGAGTCTGCACATCATCGAGAGCGAACTGTCCGCGGCACTCCCTATTCTCGGCAAGGAAATCAGACTGGCCAACAGACAATATGCGAATGGTCGTACCCGCGAACAATCACTCCGTCGCCTGGCTACCGTTTTTGACAACGATGATCTGCACGCCATCACACGTCTGATTGTGCAGGTTGATCAGTATGGCGGCATGGTGCAGCAACCACTACAGCAGTTCAGCGATCAGATTCGCGAGCAACGCAAGTTCGATATGAAGGAGCAGGTCGGCAAACTGACCGTAAAAATGACCAGCGTGATGGTTGTAACGCTGTTGCCTGCATTGCTCATCATTACCGGCGGTTCAGGCTTCCTGGCCGTCATTCGCACGCTCTCCAGCATAGGAAACTAGCCATGCAATCCATTTCTCGTCCGCGATATCTGCCATGGAGCGTTGCACTCGCCATCCTTGGCGCCCTGAGTGCATGCTCCACCAATCCGGCAGTGCAACCAACCGTCGTGTATACAGAGCAGCAAAAGAATATGCTGGAACAGCAGTGGACAAAGGCAGAACAGCCAGCCATCAATAATCGGCAGGTTCATCTGGACATGATCAGGACCATGCAGTCGCGATCCATGTACTTTGCTTCGCTCGCCCATATTGACGCGTATGAGAAGGAGCATGGCAGCAATGCAGAATTAAGCAAGCTGCGTGCAGATGCCTTGCGAGCAACCGGGCAAGAACAGGCTGCACGCGATCTGTATCAACGCCTCCTGTCCGGCAATGAAGCTGCCGCTGCAAGGCATGGCCTCGGTCTTATAGCGGCGCAGAACGGCAATTATGCTGAAGCGGTGCAGCAGTTGCGCGAATCGGTACGCATTGATCCGTTGAATGCCTACGCGCTGGGTGATCTGGGTTACGCACTGATGGAACAAGGCGATCTTGATGCCGCGCGTGTACCGCTCATTCAGGCAATCGAGCTCGCGCCTGAAAACAGGAAAGTCATCAGCAATCTGTCTTTGTATCTTTTGCTGAATGGCGATCAGGAAAAAGCCACAGCCTTGATGAGAAAAACCAATGTCTCGCCGGAGGTACAACATGGTATTCGACAACGTGCACAAGCGATGCGCAGTTCCAGCCTGGCCACCAACGACAAAGCTGACAGAGAGCTATTCATGTCGAATGGCGGCATGCAGTTGCGCCTGCAAACCACGCTCAGTACGACGACGCAAACAGGGAAAACACAATGACGCTCTCGTTCATCAAAAACGATCCTACTTCAGGAGCCATCATGCACACCTCTCAACACGCAACTAGCGGCAGGCCAGCACATGCTCGTCTGCGCATTGCCGCAACCGGATTCGCTGCACTTTGCCTATTTTGCTCTGCGCATGCGCAAACGATTGAGTCTGCCAATCAGGCAGAGGCAGAGCCACATCAGTCAACAACAAAGAAACACATCGGTGATACGACCAACAGCATTTTGCAAGCGCAAGCCAATGGCAGCATGGCTGGCGCGCACCTGCCCATTCTTGGCCCGACTGCCACGCTGAGCTGGCAACGTTATCTGGAGAGCTACAAACACCCGATTCCGGAAACATTCACGCGGAAGCTTGACGAAATCGGCCAACGCTAAGGCAATCACGACCCATGCAGAGACTGATGTCCATGGACAGGCTTGATTCACGCAGACAGGATGGCGGCATCCTGATCATGGCGGCGATCGTCTTATCGAGCGCCATTATTCTGCTTGCCACCATTGATATTGGCTTTCTGTTTTACCAAAAGCGTGAGTTGCAAAAAGTGGCTGATCTTGCTGCCCTCGCGGGAGCACAACAACTGGTCAAGGCGCATGGCAATGGCGAAACCACCTGTAACTCCGCATTTGTCATTGCACAAGCCAATGCAACGGCCAATGCCTTTCCTGATACGGTCAACGTATCCTGTGGCCGCTGGGATCCGCAAGTTACAACGCAAGCACCCTACTATGGCGTTTTCGTCAATGCCACTTTTCCGCCGCAATCACCAGCCAATGCCGTTGAGGTCCGCCTGCATCGTAGCTTTAACAGCTTTTTTGGCAACTGGTTGACCCAGCGGGTCGATGCACGTGCGATTGCAAAAGCTGAACCAAGATCGCCATTTGCCGTTTTTTCCGTCGGATCGCGTCTTCTGCGAATTCATGATGGCGTCGTCCCTTCTTTGCTGGAAGCCATTGGCCTGGATATTTCCAATACCGATGTCAGCTCATACAACGGCATTGCCAACGCAAGAGTCAGTACCAGCGGATTGCTGAAATCATTGGGATTCAATATCCCGCTCAATGCGGATGTCGGTACGCTGGCCTCCTTGCTTCAGGTCAACACGCCTGGCTGTTCGCAAGGCAACTGCACCTTGGGTGCCGTTCTTTCTGCCTTATCCGGCACTGTACTAAATCAAAATGATCTGATCAGCTTGCTTGGTTTGAGTAATGAGCAACTCAACCTGAACGTCAAATTGCTAACCGATGCGTCGGGCCGTGGCTTGCTTTCCATGCTCAGTACAAGCAATAGCGCAGCACTGAACGCCGAACTCACCGTTGGCGAGCTTGTCAACGCAGCGCTCTTGCTCGCCAACAGTCAGAATGCGATTCCACTTGATCTTGGCATCAATCTCAGTCCGCTTGCGACGGTCACGACAAGACTTGGCGTGGTAGAAGCACCCAGTATCGGGATAGGTGGAATCAATGCCAAGGCATACACGGGGCAGGTCCGCCTTTATACCGATGTCGAAGCCAACGCCGCTCTGGTCAGAGCCAGCATTCCCGCTATCGTTGACCTGGTAAATGGCGAAGGTACAGTCACCGACCTGTGTACACAAAGAGATAGCGCCGGTCGCGAGACGGCCACCATTCATGTCAATGCGCCGGTGCTCAGCACTTGCGTCGGTTCCGTGCCTCAGAATGCAATCTTTTCCCGAACCACCTCATGCCAAAGCGGATTGGGTAATCATGAATTGCTCTCCATCCTGGGGAATACTCTCAAAGTGCAAACTAGTTTCCGGCTGGATGCACTACCGAATGAAAGCGTTGTCACCCTGGCGAAAGGCGAAACCATCACGACAGGCCGCAACGATTTACAGCTCGGAAAAACCCTAGGCAATCTGTACAGAAACGTGCTTGTCAAATTGCTTGAGAGCCTCTTCAATCAAGGGCAAGGATCGGTCAATTCAAACAACCTTGCCAGCAATCTGCTTTTTGTAGGCAACAACGTTCTTGGGACAACCGTTCAAGCCCTACAAACGACACTCGCCACACTTCAGACATTTTTGAATAGCGTCAATCAAGGCCTGCTTGTCAGTATTGGAAATTTGCTAGGTGGTCTTTTGAGTAGCGTCGGCAATCTGCTGTCGAATTTGGTCGGGAATGTGGCTTGCCTCTTAAGTGGAAACTACAACCAGTGCATGCTACAGAATGAACTGACAGGTTCCAGCAACGGTGTAAGCAAGGTTCTGGTAACACTGCTTGGCCTTGTTACCCAGCTACTTGAACCTATCCTCAATACCCTCGGTGCATCGCTGGCGCAGCAGTTGAATAACCTGCTTGGCATCCGACTGGGTGAAGTGGATGTGACCCTGATCGATCTTCAATGCAGCGGAACGCCAGATGTCCGACTGGTTCATTAACCCACTTTATCTAAAATGCTTATGACCAATCAAATATCCACCAGCCTGCTCCGTTACGTAAGCCTTGAGCATCTGATTGCTCCGCTACTCATCAAAGCCATCTATTGGGCCGGCCTGATCGCCATTTTGAGTGCGACATTGGGCGGTTTGCTTTCGGTCGATAACGGCGTGCAAGCCGCCGCACTATTGGGCGTTGCCTTGCCATTGGCTTTGTTGTTATGGCGCCTTTTTTGCGAAATGTTGATTCTTGCCTTCAACATCTATGCACGATTGACCGAGATACGCGATCTGCTTGCGCAACGACAGGCACGCATTGATGCGCATCGCAAGCCTCTTACCGTCGCCTCCCTGAGAAGTCCGCGCCTGAATCCGTCGTTCAAAGTACAGCATGATTAAGAACAAACCTATTGCCGAAGATATTGATATCTATGTCTGGGAAGGCAAATCCGATATCTTCGATCGCGTTGCTCGCTGCCTCGTCAGTGCAGAAGTTGATGTCATTCGCGCCGATGGCATGGAGTTGAGCGAGCTATCGCCATCATCCGCATCGATTGCCATCATTTCTGTCACGGTCATGGACAGCTTTGGTTTCAACACGCAGGAATGGCAGAAAACACATGGCATGCCGGTCATCTGGGTTGCAGAAGCGCCACGTGCCTATGATTCACGCATTTACCCGCCTGAGTACTCCCACATTCTGATGCTGGATTTCACCTGCGCCGAGCTGCGTCGGCAGGTATTCGCCCTTGCAGGTGAACTGCGTCGTCATGGCGGTATCGAGCAGGAGCGCGATCCTCTGATCGCAGAATCCGACGTCATGCGTACCTTGCTCAAGGAAACCAAAGCCTTCGCAGATTGTGATTCGAATGTGCTGATTGCAGGTGAAACCGGCGTTGGTAAAGAACGCATTGCGCGCTTGCTGCACGAACATCACAGCCGGTATGGCAAAGGCCCTTTTGTCGCGGTTAACTGCGGCGCGATTCCGGATGGTTTGTTCGAATCGCATTTCTTCGGGCATGCAAAAGGAGCATTTACCGGTGCAATGCTCGCGCACAAAGGCTATTTTGAACAGGCAGACGGCGGCACCTTGTTCCTTGATGAGATTGGCGACCTGCCCTTGTATCAACAAGTCAAGCTGCTGCGCGTGCTGGAGCAAAGCAAGGTCACCCGTCTCGGCTCTGCAACCGAAGTCTGCGTCAATTTTCGTCTGGTTGCTGCGACCAATCGCAACCTGCGTGAGTTGGTAAGGCAGGAAATGTTTCGCTCTGATCTTTATTACCGGATGGCGGTCATCGAACTGCGCGTCCCCAGTCTGGAAGAGCGCGGTGAAGTGGACAAGATTGCGATTTTCAAAGGCATCATCAGCCAGGTATTCAGCCATGAATTGCGCGATCAAAATGCGATTCCGGAAGTACCGGATTGGCTATTGCGACTGGTAGCAACTACGCATTTTCTTGGCAATGTACGTGAGCTGCGTAATATCGCGGAACGCGTCACGATCATCTATCGTCAACTGGGAGATTGGGATCGCGGTGCCATCGACCGCGTCTTTGCCGCGTTACGCGAATTTCAGGATGACACTGCCGATATCGAGATTGGCAGCGCCCGACGCAAATGGGATATGGCTGATCGCAATCGCATCATTGAAGCGCTGGATGCGCACAACTGGCGTCGGCAAGACACAGCCAATTATCTGAAGATGAGCCGTAAAGTCCTGTGGGAGAAGATGCGCAAGTTTCAGATCATCGATGGCGAAACAGCCAGCAAGGAAGATATGGATGCTTGATTCATAATGCATGTCATCGACACCAATATGCACCAAACCGCATACAAGGACGGAACATAAAAACAAAACCCCGCATTTTTCAATGCGGGGTTTTGTTTTGAAACACCGGCCAAACCATCAACCGGCTTTACCAACCGATTACTCTGCCTTGGCAGCAGCGCGGCGGCTTGGCAGCTTTTCCTTGATACGTGCCGATTTACCCGAACGATCGCGCAGGTAGTACAACTTGGCACGACGAACGTCACCGCGACGTTTGACTTCGATCGAAGCGATCAGCGGCGAGTACAGCTGGAACGTACGCTCCACGCCTTCACCCGACGAGATTTTGCGAACGATGAAGTTCGAGTTCAGACCACGATTGCGACGCGAAATCACGACACCTTCGTAAGCCTGAGCACGCTTACGCGTACCTTCAACAACGTTGACGTTAACGATCACTGTATCGCCAGGAGCGAAGTCAGGGATGTTTTTTGCAAGGCGAGCAATTTCTTCTTGCTCTAATTGTTGGATCAGATCCATGGATTACTCCTTAAACCATCTTGCCGGCGCCTGTGCTGTCCTGCCCGGTAGAGGATGGGGTTTCACATTGCAGAATCGGACTGCATTCTGCTCGATACTACGAACTACAAACTACTTAAAAACTTTTCGTCCGCCCGCGTCAGCAATCCTTCCTCGCGAGCCTTGCGGATCATGTCCGGCCGTTTCTTTGCGGTTGCTTCCAAGGCCCGTTCACGCCGCCATTTCTCGATCTCGAGGTGATGACCACCCAACAGGACTGCCGGCACCGCCATCCCTTCATGCACTTCAGGGCGCGTATAGTGTGGGCAATCGAGCAAACCGTTGACAAAGCTGTCTTCGACTGCCGAGGCATCATCATGCAAGACGCCGGGCAACTGACGGATCACTGCATCCATTAACGCCATTGCCGGAAGCTCGCCGCCTGACAAAACAAAATCGCCCAGACTGATTTCTTCATCGACACATGTGTCGAGAAACCGCTGATCAACTGCTTCGTACCGGCCACAGAGCAATACCAGCCCCGGTTCCATCTTCAGTTGCATCACCCGCTTATGGGTAAGCGGCTGACCTTGCGGTGAAAGATAAACAACCCTGGGTATCGGCAACTCTGCTGCAACCTGACGCGCTTTTGCGGCCTTTACCGCAGCTTCCAGCGGCTTGACCATCATCACCATGCCGGGGCCACCGCCGTATGGACGGTCATCAACGGTACGGTGTCTGTCGCTGGTGAAATCACGCGGATTCCACAACGCCAGCTCACATTTCTTTTGTTCGAATGCACGCCGGGTGATGCCCGACTGCGTAATCGCGGTGAACATTTCCGGGAACAGCGTGACGACATCAAATTGCATCTCGCCTCCTCACGTGAGCACGATCAGTAATCGCGCCCCCAGTCCACCGTGATCTTCCTTGCTGCACGATCCACTGTGATGACGAACTGATCAACAAAGGGGATCAGTAATTCACCCGCAGATTTCTTGTCATCAGCCACAACGGCCACGCGCAAAATAGGATGCGCACCGTTGTCCATCAAATCACTGACTTCACCAAGCAGCTCGCCTTGCAGATTTTCGACAGCAAGACCGATCAGATCAACCCAATAGAACTCACCATCCGACAACGCCGGAAAATGACTTCTTGCAATTTGAACGGTTGCGCCTTTCAGCGCGTCTGCCGCATCACGATCAGCCACGCCCATCAATTGCGCGACGACATCACCGCCATGCGACTTGGACTGCATCATGGCAACATCATGCATGTCCGGCTTGTCGATCCACCAGGTCTTGGCGTGCAACAAGGCGTCTGCCTCGGCTGAATACGGCCTGATGCGCACCCAGCCTTTTAAACCATATGCGCCGGCAATATACCCCACCAGCACCAGATCATCAGGACGCTGTGTTCCCGATTGCAGCACCTGCACAGACAAGTTTAGGCAGCAGCTTTTTTGCCAGCAACGCCGACCAGACGAGCAACGGTTGGCGACAGTTGCGCGCCATTGCCTTGCCAGTAAGCCAGACGATCCTGAGCGATACGTACGGACTCTTCAGCGCCGGAAGCCACTGGATTGTAGAAACCGATGCGTTCGATGAAACGACCATCACGACGATTGCGGGAATCGGCTGCAACGATGCTGAAAAATGGGCGCTTCTTAGCACCACCACGAGATAAACGAATGACGACCATAATATTTCCAATAAGTGTCAGAACACGGAAAAAGCCGTAAATTATAGCCCAGACCACAAATTCCCCGCAAGCCCGATTCTCGGCTTTACAACGCACAGGCCTTTCCCGCTCCACCCAGACATTTTCCCGGCGCCAGCGAACATGGCATTCGCACGGCTCCATTCCGCATTTTTTTGGTGCAAAAAGACCATCAAAAACGAGCCAAAGCGGGGAAATCACCCACTTACCCCCGCCCGTCGCCAGCCGCCGCCATTTTTTTGCATGGCATGCAAAGTGCTTTTGAGAAAGTAAAAAGGCGTCATCGGAACGCCTTCTCTATTCCAGCAGGGAGTTTGCATGACAACGCGTTTTTCCTCCGGCTCGCTATCCAGCGCAGCGTCCAGTTTTCTCACCGCACTTGTTCTGTCACTCGGTCTTTTCGCCCTGCCGGCAACGGCGCAGGATGCGGAAACCAGCACACCGGCCGTTACCGCGCCAGCCATCGAACCGGCTGCGCCGATGATCGCAGAGCCGATGATCGTTGAGGCCGAGCCTGCTGCTGCCGAAACGCCGAAAGAGGCAGAACCCCTGACCCGGCCGACTTTGGTAGATGCATCGACAATCAGCGCCGGCGATACCGCCTGGGTCATGACATCGACCGCCCTGGTGCTGTTCATGACGCTACCCGGTCTGGCCTTGTTCTATGCCGGCATGGTACGCAAAAAAAACGTACTCGCGACGATGGCACACAGCTTTGTTGTCGCCGCACTGATTACCGTTATCTGGGTCGTCATCGGGTACAGCCTCGCCTTCACGCCGGGCTCGCCGTATGTCGGCAGCCTTGATCGCATCCTGCTCAACGGTCTGGAATTCCTGAACGAAGGAGGCAAACTAACGGTCAGTGAAGTGGCACCAACGATTCCGGAAAGCGTCTTTGTCATGTTCCAGATGACGTTTGCCATCATTACCGCAGCGCTGATCACCGGCGCTTTTGCCGAGCGCATGAAATTCTCCGCCCTGCTCATCTTCATGAGCCTGTGGTCGATTTTTGTCTATGCCCCTGTCGCGCACTGGGTCTGGGAGCCGGGCGGCTGGCTCGCTGGCCGTGGCGTGCTGGACTTTGCTGGCGGTACCGTGGTGCATATCAATGCTGGCGT
This sequence comes from Oxalicibacterium faecigallinarum, assembly GCF_014635705.1. Taxonomy (GTDB): domain Bacteria; phylum Pseudomonadota; class Gammaproteobacteria; order Burkholderiales; family Burkholderiaceae_D; genus Oxalicibacterium; species Oxalicibacterium faecigallinarum. The sequence goes on from NZ_BMDI01000001.1 coordinate 1,661,831, forward strand.
TTCCGGTCTGGTCGCAGCCATCATCGTCGGTCCGCGCCTTGGCTTTGGGCGTGAACCAATGCCCCCTCATAATCTGGTACTGACCGTCATCGGTGCCTGCATGCTGTGGGTTGGCTGGTTTGGATTCAACGCCGGCTCTGCCGTGGCTGCAGACGGGCGCGCCGGCATGGCAATGCTGGTGACGCAAGTTGCCACTGCCGTCGGCGCGCTGGCCTGGATGATTGCAGAATGGGCACGTCGCGGCAAGCCGTCAGTACTTGGCATGGTTTCCGGCGCCGTCTCCGGCTTGGTCGCCATCACGCCAGCTTCCGGTTTCGTCGATGTCACGGGCGCACTGGTCATCGGTGCCGTCGCTGGTGTTGCCTGCTACTGGGGGGCTACCTCGCTCAAATCCAAACTCGGCTACGACGACTCACTCGACGTCTTTGGCGTGCATGCGATCGGCGGCATCGTAGGCGCGCTGTTGACCGGCATCTTTGCTGTACCGGCAATCGGTGGCGCAACCAGCTCTTTCGGCAATCAGGCCTTCGGCGTGATCGTCACGGTCGTCTTCTCTGCCGCCATGACGGCCCTCATTCTGGGTATCGTCAATGCGCTGGTCGGACTGCGCGTCACGCCCGAAGGCGAACGCGAAGGTATGGATATCGAACAACATGGCGAGCACGTACTATGATGGACGACCACCAAAACAGGGCCGCACTCGAAAATCAGGCTTTCGCCCTGATGGGCCGACTCCATGTCACGCTACGCCGCCAGACCGGACGCGTGACCGATATCGAGTACATGCGTATCGATCCGGCCTACTGTCGCTATCTGCTCAAGATGGCAGCCATTTCACCCAATGAAGATTTACAGGACATCAGTGCCAAGCTGCAGGAGATCTTCTTTGGCGAAGATGGCTTGTTCGTTCGCTCTGAACCACGCCAGCCGTTGCTGACTCGACTGACCGAACACCACGAACCACCTCCTGCTGCGCCGCCAGCGCAACCAGCGCCCGCTGCGCCAGCAGCCTCATCGCCGCCGGCCGGCCCGGACGATCCGGTAGATCGCGGCTATATTGGCCGTTTGCGTTAAATCATCTACACGCTTCAGAACTGCGCTTCTTCAAGCGCCATCACACTGCGCCCGCCTTCCACAATGGCGCTACGCAAGGCACTCGCCTGCGACAGATAATGCTCGGCAAAGAAACGGGCCGTCACAACTTTTGCTTCCAGAAATTCGCGCTGTCCCTGACCTGATTGCAAACGCTCATGTGCGATGCATGCCGCACGGGCCAACTGCCAGCCTCCAAGAACGATTCCCGCCAGTTTCAGATAAGGCACGCTACCGGCAAAGACAGCCTTGATGTCGGATTGCATGGTCTGCACGACATAATTCACGACTGCTTCCAGTGCAGCAGCCGCCTCTTCCAGACGATCTGCGATTGCCTGCGAATCCGGTGTCGCTTGCGCAACCAAAGCGTGGTACGTTTGACGAATGTCTGCCATCAACGCATGTGCCAGTTGTCCACCATCGCGCACGGTTTTCCGCCCAACCAGATCATTGGCCTGAATCGCAGTCGTCCCCTCATAAATGGTCAGGATGCGCGCATCGCGGTAATACTGCGCAGCACCGGTTTCTTCGATAAAGCCCATCCCACCATGAATCTGCAAACCGGTTGAAGCGACATCGATTGCCAGCTCCGTTGACCATCCCTTGATCACAGGGACCATGTATTCATAGATTGCCTGATGGCGCTGACGCACATTCTCATCAGCATGATGATGTGCGATATCAAAATGCGATGCGGCCACATAGGCCAACGCGCGCGCCGCCTCGATTTGAGACTTCATCGACATCAGCATGCGTCGGACGTCGGGCTGATGGATGATCGTCACTGCGTTGGCAGAACCATCCAGATCCCTGGACTGCACGCGCTCCTTCGCATAACTGACGGCCTTCTGATAGGCACGCTCTGCCAGACCAATCCCCTGAATCCCCACAGCGAACCGGGCCGCATTCATCATGATGAACATGGTTTCCAGCCCGCGATTTTCTTCACCGATCAACGTACCGATCGCTCCGCCCTGATCACCGAACTGCAAGACAGCCGTCGGACTCGCCTTGATACCCAGCTTGTGTTCGATCGAGACGCAGACTACATCGTTGCGATCACCCAGAGAACCATCCGCGTGCACCAGATATTTGGGCACCAAAAACAGAGAAATGCCTTTCACACCTTCCGGCGCATTGGGGGTACGTGCCAGCACCAGATGCACGATGTTTTCAGACATGTCGTGCTCACCATACGTGATAAAGATTTTGGTGCCAGAGATGCGATACGTGCCATCACCTTGTGGCACGGCTTTGGTACGCACCATCGCCAGATCGGAACCAGCCTGCGGCTCGGTCAGATTCATGGTGCCCGTCCATCTTCCTTCGATGAACTTAGGCAGGAACAACTGCTTCTGCTCATCCGAGCCAGCCGTCATCAGCGCCTCAATCGCACCGTCAGTCAACAAGGGGCACAAGGCAAAGGAAAGATTGGCCGCGTTCAACATTTCCATGCATGGAGTTGCCACCAATTTCGGCAAACCCTGCCCGCCAAATTCAGTGGGGTGCTGCACGCCTTGCCAGCCAGCGTCGCTATATGCTTTGAACGCTTCCCTGAAGCCGGGCGTGGTCGTGACCGTGCCATCCTTCCATGTACTGGGATGCTGATCACCTTGGCGATTGAGTGGCGCAACGACCTCACTGCAAAAACGTGCATTCTCTTCCAGCACGGCCTCTACCGTTTCCGGCGTTGCCTCTTCACAGCCAGGCAACGATGCGACAACCTGGAGGTCGGCCAACTCGTTCAGCACAAACAGCATGTCTTTCAACGGCGCGACATAAGGCATGGGCGGCTCCTGAAAAGAAAATGGGCGGGACGGTCAGTGATTGCAGTGTGCCAGAAAATTTCTACACACCACAACCGCTGCCGTCCCGCCCATCTGGCGGAACATCAACGAATCAGCCCAGTTCTTTGACCAGCGCCGGCACGACTTCGAACAGATCACCGACGATACCGTAGTCGGCCACCGAGAAAATCGGTGCTTCTGCATCCTTGTTGATGGCAACGATGACTTTCGAATCCTTCATGCCAGCCAAGTGCTGGATCGCACCGGAAATACCAACCGCAATGTACAAGTCCGGGGCCACAACTTTACCGGTTTGACCAACCTGCCAGTCATTCGGCACATAGCCGGCATCGACTGCTGCACGCGAAGCACCCATTGCTGCGCCCAGCTTGTCGGCCAGCGGTTCGAGAATCTTGAAGCTTTCTTCCGAACCCAGGCCACGACCGCCAGACACCACAACCTTGGCAGCGGTCAGTTCGGGACGCGCCGATGTCGCGATCTCGCGTGAGACAAAAGACGATTTACCGGACTCAGCCACGGCACTCACGTTCTCGACAGCCGCGCTGCCGCCATCCGCAGGCAGATCGAATGCCGTAGTACGTACCGTAATCACTTTGGTAGCGTCCGAGGACTGCACGGTCGCGATCGCGTTCCCCGCATAGAAAGGACGTTCGAAAGTATCGGCCGAAACGACCTTGGTAATTTCCGAAATCTGTGCAACGTCGAGTTTGGCCGCGACACGCGGCAGAATGTTCTTACCAAATGCCGTTGCCGGCGCAAGAATGTGCGAGTAACCGGCAGCCAACGCGAGTGCTTGTGCAGCAACGTTTTCTGCCAATCCATCAGCAAACTGCGCTCCGTCGGCAACCAGTACCTTGGTCACACCAGCAGTCTTGGCGACAGCTTGCACAGCCGCATCAGCATTGTGACCGGCGATTAATACGTGCACATCGCCACCGCATTGTGCGGCAGCAGTAATGGTATGCAGGGTGCTGCCTTTCAGGCTGGCGTTATCGTGTTCTGCAATGACAAGAGCGGTCATGATGTTTTCCTGATGACGAATGACGGCGATGCAGCGCGAATAGCGCGCGCGATCAACCGTTGCAAATGATTAGATGACTTTGGCTTCGTTCTTGAGTTTGTCCACCAGCGTCGCGACATCCGGCACGATGATGCCGGCAGCGCGACCTGCAGGCTCGCTGACCTTCAGGGTCTTCAGGCGCGGCGTAACGTCCACACCCAGATCCGCTGGCTTGACGTTGTCCAACGTCTTTTTCTTTGCCTTCATGATATTGGGCAAGGTCACGTAGCGTGGCTCGTTCAAACGCAGATCGGTGGTCACGATTGCAGGCAATGTCAGCGATACCACTTCCAGACCGCCATCCACTTCGCGCGTAACTTTGACTCGGGGCGCGTCAGCCTTGTCGCCGTCCACTTCTACCTTGGATGCATAAGTCGCTTGCGGCCAGTCCAGCAATGCAGCCAGCATTTGGCCCGTCTGGTTGGCATCATCATCAATCGCCTGCTTGCCAAGGATGATCAGTTGCGGCTGCTCTTTATCGGCAATGGCCTTGAGCAGTTTGGCTACAGCCAGCGGCTGCAATTCGGCATCGGTTTCAACCAGAATACTGCGATCCGCACCGATGGCCATTGCGGTACGCAGGGTTTCCTGCGATTGCAGCACGCCGCACGAAACGGCGACGATCTCCGTTGCCTTGCCCGCCTCTTTCAGACGAACCGCCTCTTCCACGGCGATCTCATCGAAAGGGTTCATCGACATTTTGACGTTGGCGATATCAACGCCGGACTGATCCGATTTAACGCGTACCTTGACGTTGTAATCGACGACGCGCTTGACGGGGACCAACACTTTCATAACTTTGTCCTTGAAAAATTCACAATGACGGATTGCAAACCAAAGCGGAGATTATAACCAGAAGTGATAAACCAAGGACAAAAGCCCCTACTCGTCAAATAAGGACAAATTGTCCAGCCTTGTCATGGAAAGGGGCGTCCAAAAAAGAAAAAGGCGACCAGGGTCGCCTCTCCATCTCACCGCCAGACAGTTTATTTGCGTTTCATGAAGAAGGTGAAGACATCACCGTCTTTTTCCTGCTGCACCAGCTCATTGCCGGTTTGCTTGGCAAACGCCTGAAAATCCCGCACCGAGCCCGGATCTGTCGCCTGCACACGCAGAACCTGACCGCTTGCCATTTCCGCCAGAGCTTTTTTGGTTTTCAGAATAGGCAAAGGGCAGTTCAAGCCTTTTGCATCGAGGTCTTTGGCAAATTCAATAATCGTCATGCGTCAACAATACCAATAGAATGATTTAACAAGATTCTAACCCTTAAATGCCATCGGGTCAGACTTCGTGCTCTGCATGGCCTGCGGCATCAGCAGCACGCAACGCCTGCACCTGATAAGCAATATTCGTCAGGAACAGCAAATCCTGATAGGCCGGCAGATCGAAGCCCTGACGATTCCCTTCGCGGTTATCAAGCAGCAATTCTTCCAGGAACTTCACCGCACCATCTGTCGGCCACACTTCCATGATCTTTCCCATCACGTGGGGGAATTCGTCGATATGACGTTGTCCCTTTTCCGCCTCGGAACGCTCCCACGGCGCAACGTGACCATTGAATGCCTTCTTGAAGCGCGCTGCCAACGAATCGTAACGTTCCTTGTCATCTACCATCCGGTACAGATCGAACAGATGCAACCAGCGCAATGGCGAAGTCGGCTGCGCATCCGTTTCCAGAATCGAAATCGCACGTTGCGGCTGATTCATATGGACCCAGAATTCCGCCTCCTGAATCTCGTCGAGAATTTCTTCCGCAACGACGACACTCATGCCGGCAAACGGATCATCCAGTTCCGGCAAACCTCTTTCCTGCGCAGGTGCTGGTGATACCGGACGCTCCGGCATATCGCTCTTGCGGCGCATCTTGCGACCAAACAGTGCCAATGCCGATCCCACACCGCCCGAGGCTGCGCCATTCTGGGTTGTCGGCTGCGCATCATCCTCTGCGGCAGACGCGATTACCGGCGACTGCGACTGCTTCTCCTCTTCTGCATCAAACATGGGCACCATGTTCTGCCACGACGCCTGTTCGACTTCGGAACGCGCCTGACGCACACGCCAGACCAGCCAGCCAATCGCCAGCAGGCAAATCAGCAAGAGGAAATAAAGAATATAAGTAACGCTGCTGGTTGCAGTTGCATTGCGGGCCTGATCCAGTGCCAGCGATTGCGCGGCATTCTGCTTTTGCAACGCTTCGGTCCGGCGTTCCAGCGCGGTCATTTTTTCCTGCAACTGCAACAGGGCTCTGTCACTTGCGGACAGATCGGCGTGCGGTTCAAGCGCAGCCGCAGCAACCTCTTCCACACCTTCAGGCACCGCTGGCACCGCAGAAAGATCGTAGCTGAGCGCAAGACGCTGGCGGAGTACATAGTTGCCATCCACCGCATCATCACCCAGTTTCAGCACGCTCTTTGCCGGCTCTTTGGTCGTGCCGGCATTCCTATTCGCGCTCCTGTTTGCCGCTTTCGATGCCTGCGGCTCACGCACTGCACCCTCATTGGAATCGGCAGCAGCACGACGTGGTTTAGGCGCTGGCTTGGATTCCGCGGCAGATTGACGCGCTGCCTCGGACGAGGGCATGGCCAGATTCTCCTGACGCTGCGGTGCAACCAGCGGTGCGCTTGGCTGGGAAGTCGGCAAGTCGAGCAAAATCGCATATTCGCGCTGCATCTGCGGCGCGCAGGTGTAGCTGACGGCAAGCATGGCCGCCGGTTCATTGACCGGTCCACGCGTCGTAATCAGCAAGGAATGGCTGTTTTCACGGAAAGAAACAGAGGTGGCGCCACCCAGCGAAGCGCCATCGAATCCCTGCAGGCGCGCCTTGAAACAATTCCTGTCAGCCGTCGCTGCATCGCTTCCAAACAGATTGACCTGCGTGCGTAAAGGCTCGCTCAGGGCAGACAGCACGCGCATTTCACCAAATCCCCAGGCCAATGCCGCACTGCCATACAACAAGGTCGCACAGGCAATCGCCATCCGCGCGACGACCGCAAGTCTGCCATGCCATGACACTTGCTGATCGCTGCTCAAATATTCGAACTTGTTACGCACAAACACCTTGTTAACCTGATCAACGCCGTCGCGACTGTTGTACTGACGGACGTTGCTATCCCCTGATTTCACAATGTCGTATCTGCAACCGCAAGAAAAAGGCTTGGGCAGGTCGCGTGTATACAAGCGTAAGTATGAACAAATGCCGCATGTGAAACGCGCATTTTTCAATTTTTAACATTACTCCGTTTAACAATGCAACACGCATGCCATGGCAGGAACCTTCCGCGACACAACATAACGCACCCCAAAAAAAAACCGGCAGACAAAGTTGCCGGTTTTTTTTGACGGACGTGTCTCGGACGACGTGCATGCAGCCCGAATCTGTTGCGGTCAGATGCGCTCGGTTACCCAGCCGGAAACGGACGCCAGCGCTGCTGGCAAAGCTGCGGCATCGGTGCCGCCGGCCATCGCCATGTCCGGTTTGCCGCCGCCCTTGCCGCCGACCTGTTGCGCAACAAAGTTGACCAGATCACCTGCCTTGACCTTGCCCATCACATCCGAGGTGACACCAGCAGCGATCTGCACCTTGGCGCCGTCAACCGCAGCCAGCACGATCGCCGCCGATTTGAGTTTGCCCTTGAGCTTGTCCATCGTGTCGCGCAAGGTCTTGGCATCGGCACCTTCCAGCTTGGCTGCCAGTACCTTGATGCCATTGATATCGATCGCTTGCGTCACCAGTTCATCGCCCTGCGACGACGCCAGCTTGCCTTTGAGCGCGCCAACTTCGCGCTCCAGCGACTTCATCTGATCCAGTACCTGAGCCAGACGTGCCTGCAGTTCTGCCGCCGGTGACTTCAGCGTGGCGGCTGCACTGTGCACTGTTGCTTCCAGTTGTTGCAAGTACGCCAGTGCATTGGCACCGGTAATCGCTTCGACACGACGCACGCCTGCCGCCACACCACTTTCGCCAACGATCTTGAACAAGCCGATGTCGCCGGTGCGATGCACGTGCGTACCGCCGCACAGTTCGCGGCTGCTGCCGATGTCCAGCACGCGCACGGTTTCGCCGTATTTTTCGCCGAACAGCATCATGGCGCCGGTTTTTTGCGCCGATTCGATATCCATCACACGTGCCTGGGTATCGGAATTGGTAAGGATCTCGGCGTTGACGCGTTTTTCAATTTCCAGAATCTGGTCGTTCGAGATCGGCGCATTGTGCGTAAAGTCAAAACGCGTCTTGTCGGCATCGACCAGCGAACCCTTCTGTTGCACGTGATCGCCCAGCACCTCGCGCAAGGCCTTGTGCATGATGTGCGTCACCGAGTGATTACGCATGGTGGCCGCGCGACGTTCGCCGTCGACCGAGGCCTTGACCTTGTCACCGACCTTCAGCGTGCCTTGCGACTGCACGCCGTGGTGGCCGAACACATCAGCCTTGATCTTCTGCGTATCTTCAACACCGAACTGCACGCCTTCCGCGCTGATCACGCCCTGATCACCAATCTGACCGCCGCTTTCCGAGTAGAACGGAGTGGTGTCGAGCACGACAATGCCGGACTGACCTTCTTTCAGTTCATTGACGGCCGTTCCTTCAAAGTAGAGACCAACTACCGTGGCCTCCTCTTCCAGATGTTCGTACCCGGTGAAGACATTACCGGCACCGGTGTATTCCACTGCGCGTTCCATCTTGAACTTGCCTGCCGCACGGCCAGCCGCTTTTTGTTTTTCCATCGCGGCAGCAAAACCGGCTTCGTCCACGCTCACGTCGCGCTCGCGACACACGTCTGCCGACAGATCGAGCGGAAAGCCGAACGTGTCATGCAGCTTGAAAGCGACGTCACCCGGCAGCACTTTCACGCCGCCAGCCAGCGCGGCATCCAGAATTTCCATGCCGTTGGCCAGCGTTTCGAAGAAACGCTCTTCTTCTGCCTTGAGCACGTCCGTAATGCGCGCTTCGTCGGCCTTGATCTTCGGATAGGCATCGCCCATCTGCTCGACCAGATCCTTCACCAGCTTGTGGAAAAATGGTTTCTTCTGACCGAGCTTGTAACCGTGGCGAATTGCACGACGGATGATGCGACGCTGTACATAACCACGACCTTCATTCGACGGGATCACGCCATCGGCCACAAGGAATGCCGTTGCACGGATGTGATCGGCAATCACCTTCAGCGAATTGTTCGACAGATCAGCCGTATGCGTTTCACGCCCGGCTGCCTTGATCAGCGCTTCGAAGGTATCGATTTCGTAGTTGCTGTGTACGCCTTGCAGAATCGCAGCCAGACGCTCGAGACCCATGCCGGTATCGACGCATGGCGCCGGCAGCGGCTTGACCGAACCGTCTTCCGCCATGTCGAACTGCATGAACACGTTGTTCCAGATTTCGATGAAGCGATCGCCGTCTTCATCCGGGCTGCCCGGAGGACCGCCGGGAATATGCGGACCGTGATCGTAGAAAATTTCCGAGCAAGGGCCGCAAGGGCCGGTGTCGGCCATCATCCAGAAGTTGTCGGACTTGTAGCGGCCGCCCTTATTGTCGCCGATGCGCACGACACGCTCGGGCGGCAAGCCGATTTCCTTGGTCCAGATGTCGAAAGCTTCGTCGTCTTCGATATACACGGTCGCCAGCAGCTTCTCGGCAGGCAGGCCATAGACCTTGGTCAGCAGCTCCCACGACCATTTCAGCGCGTCACGCTTGAAGTAATCGCCGAAGCTCCAGTTGCCCAGCATTTCGAAAAAGGTGTGGTGACGCGCGGTGTAGCCGACGTTTTCCAGATCGTTGTGCTTGCCCCCCGCACGCAGACAGGCCTGCACCGAAGTCGCACGCGTGTAAGGACGCTTGTCGCTTCCCAGAAACACATCCTTGAACTGCACCATGCCCGAGTTGGTGAACATCAGCGTCGGATCGTTACCCGGCACCAGCGGGCTGGACGCCACGATGGTGTGTCCTTTCGACTCAAAGAACTTCAGGAATTTTTCGCGGATTTCGGACGATTTCATATTCTTGGAAAGAATCAGGATTCAGGCTGGGAAAACCGTCGATTATACGTGATAACCCTGCGTCAATCATGGGGCAAAGCGCCCGAAAACAACGCCGGAGCAGCGTCCCGATGGCAATGGATCGCCTCCCTGTTACATCCCGGCTGGGCCAAGCCAATCACATCCGCGCCGAACGGCTGGTCGCAAAGTCCGGCCCGATCAGATCGATACGATCCGTGCAAAAACCATCGACGCCCCAATCCAGCAACAGGCTGGCACGCACCGGATCGTTGACGGTATAGCAAAACAATCCAAACCCGGCTTCCTTGACGGCTCGCGCCAGCACGGGCGTGAGCTTCTGATGATTGACGTGCAGCGCAATCGCCCCCAAGTCCAATAAACGGGCATGCCAGTCCGCCGGTACGTCATCGATCAGAAAACCACGCGGAATTTCCGGCGCAGCCAACTGCGCCGCCTGCAACGCCTCGAACGAAAACGACGACAGCAGCGGCAACGCCGCTGGCCGATGATCGACTTGCGATGCGAACAGATGCTTGACGCTCTGCGCCACCGTCCAACCCGTGGTTTCTTCAAACCCGGGCACCGGCTTGATCTCCACATTCATCCAGATGCCATGCTGCATGCAAAACGCTGCCACCTGTTCAAAGGTCGGCACTGGCTCGCCTTCGAATGACGGACCGAACCAGATGCCGGCATCGTGCGCGGCGAGTTCCTGTGAAGTGAAATCGGCAATATTGCCCTCGCCTGCAATCGTGCGGCCCAGTTGCGTATCGTGCATCACGACCGGCACGCCATCCTTGGCCAGCATGACGTCAAATTCCACCGCACGAAAACCGTGATTGAGCCCGCAACGCATGGCAGCAATCGTGTTTTCCGGTGCCAGCTTGCCGCCACCGCGATGGGCGACGATTCGGGGATAAGGCCACATGCGTCTTCCTTGTTATTGGATAAAGAAAAGAAACACAAAAGGATGACCGCAGTGTAACGGACAGCCGCGCTAGAATGGCCGACCATCATTCGCCATCCGGGCGACAAGCCGGATGGCAAACGCATTCATAAATATAAAGATCACCCAGGAGCACTCATGACTTCCTTTGACTGGAGCAATCCTTATCCCTCAACCCGCCAGCCACTGTTTGCACGCAATGTCGTCGCCACCTCGCAACCGCTGGCTGCGCAAGCCGGTCTGCGCATGTTGATGAAAGGCGGCAACGCCATCGATGCGGCCATTGCTGCGGCGGCGGCGATTACGGTCGTCGAACCGTGCTCGTGCGGACTGGGCAGCGACGCCTTCGCACTGGTATGGGACGGCAAGGAATTGCACGGCCTCAATGGCTCCGGGCAGGCGCCAACGGCATGGGATGTCGAATACTTCCGTCAAAGACACAACGGCATGATTCCGGAGCGCGGCTGGGATAGCGTGACCGTGCCGGGCGCGATTGCCAGCTGGGTCGCCTTGTCGAAAAAATTCGGCAAGCTGCCCTTCGCCGATTTGCTGGAACCGGCGATTGATCTGGCCGGACGCGGTTACATGGTGTCGCGTGTGGTCCAGCAAAAATGGACCAACGCCGTACCGATCCTGCACAAGCAACCGGGCTTTGCCGATACCTTCATGCCGCATGGTCGCGCACCACACGTGGGGGAAAACTTCATCTTCGCCGATGCTGCCAGGTCGTTGACCAGAATTGCAGAAACCGCAGGCGACGCCTTCTATCATGGTGAGCTGGCTGACGCCATCGTCAAGCATGCGAAAGAGCATGGCGCCGCCATGACGCATGCCGACCTCGCGGCGTTTGCGCCGGAATGGGTGACACCAATCCAGAAAGACTATGCCGGTCATACCGTGCATGAGATTCCGCCAAACGGCCAGGGCATCGCCGCCCTGATCGCACTTGGCATCATCGATAAGCTCGACATCACGCGCTTCGCCGCCGATTCGGTCGAAAGCCGTCACCTGCAGATCGAAGCCATGAAGCTCGCCTTTGCCGATACCTACAAATGGGTCGCCGATGAACGCTACATGCGTGACGTCAAAGCCGCCGATCTGCTCGACGACGCTTACCTGAGCGAACGCGCCAAGCTGATCGATCTCGACAAGGCAACGCGCTTCAACCACGGCACACCACCAAAAGGCGGCACCATCTATCTGAGTGCCACCGATGAAAACGGCATGATGGTCAGCTTCATCCAGTCCAACTACATGGGCTTCGGTTCGGGCGTGGTGATTCCGGGCACCGGCATCAGCCTGCAGAATCGCGGCTTCGGTTTCAACACCAGCCCCAATCACGCCAACTGCGTCGCACCAGGCAAACGTCCTTTCCATACCATCATCCCGGGCTTCCTCACCAAGGATGGTCAGCCGCAGATGAGCTTTGGCGTCATGGGCGGCAACATGCAGCCGCAAGGTCATGTGCAGGCACTGGTACGCATGCTGGCCTACAACCAGCAACCGCAAGCTGCCTGCGACGCACCCCGCTGGAAGGTCAACGTCGGCATGTCGGTCGATATCGAAGACACGATGGAAGCCGATGTGCGCGCTGACCTGATCGCACGCGGCCACAAGATCGAAAAAGTCGCCGACACCTATATGGATTTCGGCTCGGCGCAATTCATATGGAAAACTGCCGATGGGTATGTCGCGGCGAGTGATCCGCGACGTGATGGACAGGCGGTCGGTTTCTAAGACAAACGCAGCGTTTTTTGCATGCTCTCATTCACGCAAAAAATGACTGCCATCGCACAGCAATATGACATGTTGATGAAAAGGATTTTTTCGCAACAGCAATAAGCAAATTACAAATTTTACGAAGGCTATATCTGATATTTAGCAACAAACAGGAGCATGCTTACGGGTAACGCAGCGATGCGCATTACCCGAAGCAAAAACCGCAATCAAGACGGCTTCGGGGCAAGCAGAAATTAGCACTCGGAGTACATCATGAAACGCAGTGAATTGCGCCATAAAATTCAAAACATCAGCCTCGGCTTTATCGCCGGTTACGTTGATACCCTCGGCTTCGTCGCCCTCTTCGGTTTGTTCACGGCCCACGTCACCGGCAACTTTGTGTTGATCGGCGCCGAGATGGCCAACCCGCAAGGCGGCCCGCTGCTGCTCAAAATTCTCGCCTTCCCGGCCTTCCTGTTCGGTATCGTGTTCGCACGCCTGCTGGTGGCTGGCTTGCAAGCCAAGGGACGCCACGCACTGGTCTACCTGTACATCACCGAACTGTTCTTGCTGACGGCCTTCATGGCGCTCGGCACGCTTGCAACGCCAATCGGTCACGAGCCGACACTGTATGCCGGTCTGGCAGGTATTGTCGGAGCGATGGCGATGGGTACGCACAGCGGTTACGGTCGCCTGCTGCTCTCGCATCTGGTCCCCACCGTGATGATGACCGGTAACGTGACCCAGCTTGTGATCGATGCAGTGGACGTTGTCCGCGGCGCAGCCGATGAGAACGTCAAGCGCCGCTGCGTCAAAGTCCTGTGGCCCGTCCTGTCGTTCAGCCTCGGCGCGGTCGGTGCTGCCTTTGCGTATCACTGGTTTGGCTTCCTCGCCTTGCTGTTGCCGATCTCCATGATGTTCCACCTCATGTATATCGAACGCGGTGCCATGCACAAGAACCAGCACCACAACGAATACAAGCGCAAAATCGCCAAGCAACAACAGGCACAAGCCAAGGCAGTCACGCAGTAATGACGGCGTGACGCAACAGGAAAATCTGCGCTTTACGACCAAAACGGGTGGCAAAATTGCCGCCCGTTATTTTTTCTGGCCATGCAGCAATGTTTTTTGGCACGTTGGCCGAAAATATCGAAAAAAGTCGGGCATTCGCTCAATTTTGTGAACAAAAACACAAACTTTCCGATTACCCTCTTGTCACAAGGACAAGGGCGGCAATTTCTTGCAGACCAATAAAAAAACATTACGCAGGATGCCCTTGTTCCGACAAAGGAGTGAAAACAAGGAGCGCGTCATGGGTAAATCGTTTGGCACCATCACCGTACTAGTACTGCTGGCTTTGCCGCTTATTCTGTTTGTGGCGGGCCAGTTCCGCCTGTTTGCCGGTCGCAAACCCGATGATCTGGGCATCACCAACGGGCTGCTCAAGGCACCGATGAAAGACTGGCGCAATGTCGTCTCCAGTCAGGCGGCCTACCATCCGCATGAACCGCATCATGTGATTGCCCCGCTTGAATACACAGGCGACGGGCACGGCGCAATGGAGCGCGTGGCCGGCATCATTGCCGGCATGCCCGGCGCCAGGATCGTCACTGCCACACCGCACTACCTGCATGCGGAATTCCGCAGCATGCTGCTTGGCTTTGTGGACGATGTGGAGTTCATGCTCGATACGAACGACCGTCTGATTCACATGCGCTCCGGTGCACGGCTCAATCGCAAGGACTTTGGCGCCAACCGCGCGCGACTGGAAAGCGTGCGCAGCCGCTTTGAGCGTCGTGCCGAAAGCCGCAACGGCGACCCGATTCCCACCTGAAAAAATGACCGCGCAGGGCACACGGTCGCAGCCAATGCTGCGGCCGTTTTTACATGCAAAACCCTCCCTGGCTACACGATCCGCCGTCCGGATCAAAACAGAGGCTGACAGCGCGGTGCGCTACGGTAAAATGCCCGTTACTTCATAACGAGCATCACCCTAGACTGACTTCATGAGCAACGATCCAAAAAGCGGCAAACCCGACACCAAAGCCGACGCCAACGCGCCTTCGCCTAACCCGGCCAGCTCCAACTTCCTGCGCGGCATCATCGACAGCGATCTCGCCAGCGGCAAACACACCCAGCGCAAGGATCAGAGCGGCCAGCCGTTGCCTACCGTGATCACGCGCTTTCCGCCGGAACCCAATGGTTACCTGCACATCGGTCATGCCAAATCGATCTGCCTCAACTTCGGCCTCGCACGCGATTACGCCGGCCGCTGCAACCTGCGCTTTGACGACACCAATCCAACCAAGGAAGAACAGGAATACGTCGACACCATCATCGACAGCGTGCAATGGCTGGGCTTCGACTGGCAGGATCAGGGCGGCGAACTGCGTTTTGCCAGCGACTACTTCGATCAGTTCTACGCCATGGCCGAATACCTGATCACTGCCGGTCATGCGTATGTCGATAGCCAGTCCGCTGACGACATGGCCAAGAATCGCGGCAACTTCAGCGAGCCAGGCAAGAACTCGCCTTTCCGCGATCGCCCTGCAGAAGAATCGCTGGACCTGTTCCGCCGCATGAAGGCAGGCGAATTCAAGGATGGCGAACACATCGTGCGCGCCAAAATCGACATGGCCTCACCCAACATGAACATGCGCGATCCGGCCATCTATCGCATCCGCCATGCGCATCACCATCGCACTGGCGACAAATGGTGCGTGTATCCAATGTACGACTTTGCGCATCCGCTCGAAGACGCAATCGAAAACGTTACCCACTCCATCTGCACGCTGGAATTCCAGGATCACCGCCCCTTCTACGACTGGGTACTGGAACGTCTGGCCGAAGGCGGCTTCTTCACCAAACCGCTGCCGAACCAGTACGAGTTTGCACGCCTCAACCTCACCTACGCCATCACCAGCAAGCGCAAGCTGCTGCAACTGGTCGAAGAAAACATCGTCGATGGCTGGGACGATCCGCGCATGCCCACCATCGTCGGCATCCGTCGTCGGGGCTACACGCCGGAAGCGATCCAGCTCTTCGCAGATCGCATCGGCGTCGCCAAGGCCGATAGCTGGATCGACATGAGCATTCTCGAAGGCGCACTGCGTGACGACCTCGACGAGAAGGCACCACGCGCCATCGCCGTGCTGCGCCCGCTCAAACTCATCATCGACAATTTCCCCGAAGGCGAAACCGTCGAATGCAGCGCGCCAGTGCATCCGCATCACCCGGAACGCGGCGTACGCACCTTCCCGATCAGCAAAGAACTCTGGATCGAACAAGAGGACTACATGGAAGTGCCAAGCAAAGGCTACTTCCGCCTCTTCCCCGGCAACAAGGTGCGCCTGCGCTATGGCTACGTGGTCGAATGCACGGGTGCCGACAAAGACGCCGACGGCAACATCACCGCCGTGCACTGCACCTACTTTCCCGACAGTAAATCGGGGACGGAAGGTGCCAACAACTACAAGGTCAAAGGCAACCTGCACTGGGTCAGCGCCGCACACGCACTGGAAGCCGAAGTCCGCATGTACGACCGCCTCTTCAGCGACCCGCATCCCGACGCCGGCGGCAAGGATTTCAAACAGGCGTTGAATCCAAATTCGAAAGAAGTGATCACCGCGTATCTGGAACAAGGCATGTCATCGGCCAAACCGGACGACAAGTTCCAGTTTGAACGCCATGGTTACTTTGTCGCGGATCGCGTGGATAGCAAGGACGGGAAGCCAGTGTTCAATCGGGCTGTAACGTTGAAGGATGGTTGGGGTAAGTAACTTAAAAAAGGAGGCTAAATAAGCCTCCTTTTTCAATGTGTTTTAAACAAAGCTGATGAACATTAGAAAGAAAAAATTAAATGCAATTCAGATTGCCTTCAGCATTTCTCATTTTTATCGGATCCTATCTTCCGTTAGCTGTCATTCTAGCTATACAAGATATTGAATGGGCATGGTGGAGTCAGTCGATCTGTACATCATTTGATTTAAACAAGTGCGTCTTTAATCCCTTTAGTAACGCAAACCTTTCTCTCTCCTTTGTTTGCATCACAGCACTATCTCTTTTGATCGCGACATGTTCATTCAAAAAAATTTCATATCCATATGAAATTGAAATTACCTCCGTAAAGGCCATCCCTAACGACATAATTAATTATGTGTTTCCCTATGTAGTGTCTTTCATGGGGATTAGCTACGATCAACCTGAAAAACTTTTCGGCTTCGTTGTGTTCATTATGTGGATGTTTGCGATCACATATAAATCAGGCCAAATTATCATGAATCCTGTTCTTCTAATTTGGCAATGGAAGCTCTATGAAGCGAACATCATAATCAATGGAGTAAATCGAGAAGTTCGCATATTGAAGCAAGGGACATTAGTACAAGGCCATCAAAAGGCTCAAACGATCCAAGATTTTTATGTAGTCAAAGACTATTGATTTAAGGGGGGAAGACAAACAATGAGAGATGAATTTAATGCACTTCGTGCTTTCGATTACGCTCAAGCCAATATGCATCTATGGGTCTTTAAACGAAGTACTACTGCAAAAAAATACAATGCCTTTTATGTGCAAACTGATCCGGAGCTAACGGCAACGTTAAAAGCGTTAGTGCAATCCGAATTAAGACGCATCACCGAATATGCGACTTACACCTATCTTGCAGAAACAAATGAAAATAGTTGTTTAGGTACGGATCATAGAGAAACCGATTTTTCTCTATTGAAAATTCAAGTTGATCGGCCAGAACCGGAATGTCGCGCCAGAAGCATCAACGATCTAAAAAATGCCGAAGGCTATCTGGTGAAATTTTCAGCCGGTGGCCAAACTATTTACGCTGTAAAACGCTCTACTTCCACTTGGAAGACTTCATACCCGACAAAATTCATCAATATGATTTTCTCTGAAGGAGAGCTATCTGCAGCTGAGAATAATGGATTCTCTATCGAGAAAAATTTCGATTTTTTTTGCACCGATACGTACGCATTTATTGCAAATAAGAGAGGATTCGAGTCTGCGATGCAATATAAAGAATCATATTCACAAGCATTCTCTGCCTTACGTCAAATACCCGCTTTTTCTGCATTATTTGTCGATCTGACACCACTAATCACATACGTTGGCAACAACTCTATTCAACTTCGACGCATGGCAGTTGTTCAGCAAAAAGCTTTATTTGATCAACCGAATTTTCTTCAAAACTTAAGGGAAGTAAGCATAAGACGAGAATGGGGCATCAATTTTGATCCAGCCACAAATCAAATTATCGCGTGCGATCAAACTGCCAAATCCATATTGCAAGTTTTATTAGATCATCGTCTCCTTAGCGAAGTGACCTCTAATACTTACGACGTTCCCGACGCGACTAGAATTTAAGCAAATGAATTCGGCTGCCGCTTTTATTCATCACCTCGCATTTCTAGCGATCATGCTAATGCTTTCGTCAGAAATGCTGCTGCTCAAACAAACGCTGACGCTAGAGTCAGCGAAAAGAATCATCCGCTACGACGCCATCTACGGCATGGCAGCAGGTTTTGTTCTGGTGATCGGTGGTTTGCGTGTGATGTACTTTGAAAAAGGTGCCTATTACTACATGCACAGCGCGCCCTTCTTTGCCAAGATGGCGCTCTTTATCCTCGTCGGCCTGATCTCGATTTATCCGACCATGACTTTTTTGAAGTGGAACAAGTCAATCAAGCAAGGCATTTTGCCAAACGTCACCGAAGCACAAACCCGCACGCTGCGTCTGATCATCCATGTCGAACTGACCTTGCTTGGTCTGATGATTTTGTGCGCGGTGCTGATGGCAAAAGGGATTGGTTATATCGGCAACTGATCGGCTTCAACGAATCAGTCCACCTATACAACGTACAATCCTGTCATGAAACTCGATCACGCCACTATCGCCACGCCGCATCTGGACACGATGCGCGATTTTCTTTGCAATATCGCCAGTCTGACGATTGGTCCGCGTCCTGCGTTTTCGTTTGATGGCTTGTGGCTGTATCACGATGACAAGGCTGTCATCCATCTCATCAAGACCAAAACAGAAGTCCCGCCCGTCAAATCGTCGCGCATCGATCACATTGCTTTCCGCGTCGAGTCGATAGCGCAGTGGGAGGCTCTGATCGTCAAGCTGGCTGACAGCGGCATTGAACATCGCACGACCGCCCTGCCCGACAACAGTGAGTTGCAGTTGTTTGCAATCCCGGTGCCGGGCGTGGTGATCGAGTTTGTGACCGTCAATACCGCATCGGCCTGATCGCAAATTCCCTTTATTCCATACCTGACCATGACAAGCTTTAAACACACTGTTTTGTTTACCGATACCGACGGCTTTGCCAAATTTCGTGAAGAAGAAATCGCGCTGCCGGGCGGCTCGCCGAAGGCGTTGCTGTCGGAACTGATTCCGTCCGGTGGTTTTCAGGTACGCCATAGCCCGCCGGGTGTGAGCAGCGACTTCCATTGCACGACGACTGCGCAATGGCTGGTGGTATTGAGCGGCGAGATGGAGATTGGTTTGCGCGATGGCACGTCCCGCATCTTCAAGGCGGGCGAGCATTTTTTCTCGAACGACACCTTGCCGGAGGGTGCGACCTTTGATGCCAACGTGCATGGACACCGCAGCCGCATCGTGGGTGATACGCCCCTGCAAACCTTGTTTATCCGTACGGCCTAAACAAAAAATCTGGTCGGGGTGAGAGGATTCGAACCTCCGGTCTCTACGTCCCGAACGTAGCGCTTTACCGGACTAAGCTACACCCCGACTGTGCAGCAAAGTTGTTCTGGCTTGTCTGTAGTGTAGTCAAGCCAGATCATTTTTTAAACCCTGCATCAGGCGCGGAATCGTGACGCCTGACCATTCGTCTCCCGCCGATTTGTAGTCCGCCTGCCTTCGCGTGCCGTCACAAGACGTCGGATGAATTTTTTGACGCCATTTGCACCAATAAAACCGTCTGCCGACATAGTGCGAATTTGCTACTCTACGTGAGTTAGTCCATCCCATACGGCGCACTTCTTGCATCGTGATGCTGGCCAAACAAGCCCTTACCGGGGCTGCCCTGCTGTTTTCAAATTCAACCAATTTGATGGAATATCCATGGACCTGACCACGCCCGCTCTGCTGTTTCCCGCCATTTCCCTGCTGTTGCTTGCCTTTACCAACCGCTTTCTGGTGACGGCGCAACTGATCCGACAGCTCCATAGCAAATACGAAACCAGTGCCAAGGATGTGGTGCTGCGGCAGATTTCCAATCTGCGCAAGCGGATCGTGCTGATGCGGTGGATGCAGGTGATGGGCGTGTCGGCGTTTATCCTGTGCTCGCTGTCGATGTTCTTGATCTTCATCGAGTTTCAGTTCATCGCCAAGGTGGTCTTTGGCATCAGCCTTTTTCTGCTGGTGATGGCGCTGCTGTTTTCCCTGTACGAAATCGCGATCAGCACCCAGGCCATCGAGATTGAGATCGAAGATCTGGAACATGCGCTGGGCCTGACCAAATGACGCGACAAAAGACGAGAATTACTCCCATGTTAAAGTGATGGTTAGCGTTTTCTCCCCTGATTTTGTTATCCGCGTCTTTGTGTTGCTGCCATGAATGTACCTTCCCCGACCGTCGCCCGAAATGTCTTTGGCGAGCCGCTTGTACCGTGCTCGTTCGATCCGATGACTGGCTACTTTCGGGATGGCTGCTGCAAGACCTGTGATGACGATATCGGCAATCACGTGGTGTGCGCCGTGATGAATCCGACATTCTTGATGTTCAGCGAAGCGTCGGGGAATGATCTGAGTTCGGTACGACCGGGTTTTCCCGGACTGAAGCCTGGCGATCAGTGGTGCTTGTGCGCGAGCCGCTGGGTGGAAGCCTGGCGCGCTGGCATGGCACCGCAGATCGTGCTGGAAAGCACCAATCAGGAAGTACTGAGCGTGATCAGCATGGAAGTGCTGAAACGTCACGCCTACAAGCAGGAACAGGACTGCTGAGTTCCATTTCCTGCGATCCGGTTTTAACGCTGCGGGGGTGCTATCGGTTTGACGCTGCCGCAGTCATTCGCCAGCCATTTGCCGCTGACCTTGGAACGGTCGTTGACCGGCATGCCGTGCATGGTGCCCTTGAATTCCGATTCGGTCACAAAGCTGCGATCGCCTGAAAACACGGCCTTCGAGCGCCCCTTGCCTTTCATGTCCTTGCCGTCACACACCAGATCCACCGTGTAGGTCGAGCCGCTTTGTGTCTGGTTGACCGGCTTGCAACCGGTTTGCTCCGGCATGCCTTGCGTCGCGTTTGTTCTCTCGGCCATTTCCTTGGTGATGCACACCTTGTTGACGATCGCGCCACCCTGCAATTGCGCGATATCCACGCCCATCTTCTTCATCTGCTCCAGTTGCTGGGCCGAGAGTTTGGGCATGTTTTGCATGGCAGCCGACTCCGTGATCATCTCCCACAAACCCGGTTTCATGTTTGTTGCGGCAGCCGGCAGGGATATCGCCACGGCGACCAATAACAGCAGTTTTTTCATGGAAAGGACCTTTTTATCAAGTGTGTTTTTAAACGGCATCGGCGCCATTATCAGCCATTATAAGATTGACAAGTAACGCTGAAAACCACACCCAGCATAAAGTTTAACAATTGCACATTAGCAAATAGACTAAACTCCTTACTGCACAACCATTATTTCTACACACTGCTTGAGAAAGTCGGATCGGCATCATGGATTCCCTCACAGCCGGTATCGCACTGATCCTCGTTCAGTTTTGTATCGCTCTAGTGATGGCTGGGGTGTACTTCACGGCGCGGACGGAAACTTGCACACGCTATTGGTCACTGGCAAGTTGTCTGATCGCCTTAGGTATTCTGGTAGCCATATTCAACAATCGCGCATTTGATCCCGTCGCGATCCTGTTTGCTTCTGCCACCATTGTGACTGGTGGCATTCTGCAATGGCACGGCATACTTGCCTTCTACAAGCAACCTGCCTCATCAATCGGCTGGTACATACTGGTCATCATGCTGGCCGCCATGGCGACTGCCTTGTTCTTCAAGGCGGTACCTCAACAGCGTCTGTTCATCAGCACGCCCCTTGTCACGGTCGTTTTGATTCTCAGCTTGCGTACGATTTGGATTGGTCAAGGGGGATGGCCGCGCTCCTTTGTGCAGGCGCTGGCTCCGGCAGGCATCATTCTGCTGTTAATCAACAACTGTGTGCGCATGGTGATTTCAGGCATGCAACTGACTGGTCACCTTTCACTGGATCGTTCAATCCTAGAAATACTGGCTGCCTTTGTTGTGCCAACTGCCGGCATGTTGTTGTTTTCCATCGGCCTGCTGTTACTTTACTTCGAACGCATGGTCGATGAAAACCGTCATCTGGCAACGCATGATGAATTGAGCCGCCTGCTCAATCGACGCGCGATCGATGCCGGTGGCGAGCGCGAACTGGAACTGGCATTGCGACTGAAACGTCACCTGACGGTCGCGTTTATCGATATCGATATGTTCAAGCGCTTCAACGACGAGTTCGGGCATGCGTCGGGCGACATGGTCATCACCGATGTGGCTGCCATCCTCAGCGAAACCTGCCGCAACATCGATCTGGTGGGACGTTATGGCGGCGAGGAATTTCTGATCGTGTTGCCCGGCGTGAATCAGGACGATGCGGTAACCGTCGGCCAGCGACTGGTCGAAGCCGTTCATCGCTATCGCTTCCTTGGCGTGCATCCGGTCACGATCAGTGTCGGCCTGGCGACGCTGCCGGACATGACCTGCTCATGGGATCAACTGATCCGCCGCGCCGATGCCGCTCTTTATGAAGCCAAGAGTCTGGGCCGCAATCGCTACTGCATCTGACCCGTCGCACCGCGTCTGTTGGGTCTTTGTGACGACCGGTTCAATTCCCTTAAAGATGGCTGGAAAGCCGTTTGCCTCGGTGATAAGCTAGTCTCAAAATAATTCGGGACACCTCACCTTGACGATCATCCATAAGCAATTGGCACTGGAAGAAGCCGAACCGGGCATGGTGCTGTCGGACGATCTTTTCGATCCGCAAGGCCAGATTCTCCTTTCCAAAGGGGCAACGCTGACCGAACACATGATTGCTTCTCTCGCCCGTCACGATATCGCTGTGGTGCGGATTGAAATGGGTGAGATGACTCCCGAAGAAGAAGCGGCCCAACACGCCTACTTTGCAGAACGGATCGAACACCTCTTCCGCAAACAGGATGACAGTTCGGCCACGGCCGCCTTGCATCGTCTTGTGCGCCTCTACCGTCTGGGAGAGCAGGCATGAGCGCCAATCCTGCCGGTCACATGCTGCACTTCGATCAGGTCTTGCGCCAGATTCGCGACCTGCCTGCCTTGCCGGCCATTGTGCAGGATCTGGTGAAAAACATGACGCGCGATGATGCCGACATCCATCTCATCGCCAACAAGGTGTCGCAGGATCAGGCGCTATCGGCCAAGACACTGCGTTTTGCCAACTCCTCCTTTTACGGTCTGCAGTCACGCGTCACGACAATCCAGCAAGCGATCACGCTGATCGGTGTGGATGCGGTCAAGCACGTGGTGACGACGGCGGCACTGACCGGCTACTTTCCGGCTGGTCATGTGCAGGGACTGGATCTGAATCACTTGTGGCGTCATTCGATTGCCACGGCCGTCTGCGCGCGTGTGCTTGCACGTCATCTGCACGTCAATCAGGAATACGCCTTTACCGCCGGCCTGCTGCATGACATCGGTCGCCTGGTGCTGGCGACTTATTTCCGTCGTGAGTATGAGGCTGTCATTGCCTATCGCAATGCCAACGATTGCCACTGGATCGATGCCGAGCATGCCGTGATTGGCGTCGATTACGTCTCGACCGGCGTGGCACTGGCCACGCACTGGAATTTTTCCGAATCCATCCGCAATGCCATTGCCGGCCATTACCGGCCTGAAAACCAGAAAGTGCATTCACTGGCATCGATTGTGCATATCGCCAATGCGATTGTTCGTGCACTGGATCTGTCGCATCAGGAAAATGATCTGGTCCCGCCGGTTTCCGCAACCTCGTGGGATGATCTTGGCCTGAGCGACGAAACCTACCTGCACGTCTTTCACGAAACAGAAATCATGTTCGAAGATGTCTGCCGTGTCTTGTTGGCGGATGCCTAATCCGGGAAATCCATCTTGCACAGAACTACCCCGTTTTCTGCGTCGGGCCATTCACTAGCGCGGATCAACCTGTTCGACAGCGTCAACGATGAAATCGTGACGGCCTTGCTTGCCTCGTGCGAGGTTGCCCATTTTGATTGCGGCGAAGCGGTCGAGATTCCGCAAGGCCGGCAAGCCTGTGTCTATATTGTTCTGCGTGGTGCATTGGGCAGCACCACATTGGACGATTCGGGCGGACCACGTCAGATTCGCACCGAAAAAATCCTGCCCGGCGAAAGTATCGGCGAACTGTCCGTACTGGATGAAACAGCCACCCTCGGCAGCCTGACCGCGCTGGAAGACAGCGATCTGCTGATTCTGGAATCGCAAACCCTGTGGCAATTGATTGACGAGGCCGAAGGCGTGGCGCGCAATCTGTTACGCCAGTTGTCCTTCAAGCTGCGTACCGTCAATGCCCAGTTACGCCGCCGTGAAAAGGTCGGCGAGTTCTATCGACAGCTTTCGATGGTCGATAGCCTGACCGGCCTGCACAACCGCGCCTGGCTGAATGATCGCCTGCCGGTATTGATCGAGGAGGCCCATACGGGCCAGAAATCGCTTTCGCTGATCATGATCGATCTCGATCACTTCAAGAAATTCAACGATAATCATGGTCACCAGACCGGCGACAAGGCACTGCGCGCTGCGGCTGGTGTCATCACGTCGGCATTGCGGCCCAGCGATTTTGCGGTCCGTTATGGCGGGGAGGAACTGATCGTGATTCTGCCGGAGAGCAGTCTGGACGCTGGCAAGATGGTGGCGCAGCGCCTGTGTGAACGCATGCGTGAAGCCGATGTCTTTAATGATGCAAGCATTACCTTGCCGCATCTGACTGCATCCTTCGGCGTTACCACCTTGTTGCCGGGACAGAATGCCGATGCACTGATTTCCGGTGCCGATGCCGCCCTTTATCGTGCCAAGAACGCCGGTCGCAATCAGATCGCGTTCTGAGACGCGCTCATGTTTGATGCTGATTGCCTGATACTGACGACCTGATGTCCAACCATACTTTTCTCTGGCACGACTACGAAACCTTTGGCGCGCAACCACGCCGGGATCGTCCCGCCCAGTTTGCCGCGATCCGCACCGATGCCGAGCTGAACGAGATCGGCGAACCGATCATGATTTATTGCAGCCCGGCCAATGACTTCTTGCCCGATCCGCAATCCTGTCTGATTACCGGCATCACACCGCAAGAGTGTCTGGAAAAAGGCATTCCCGAACACGAATTTGCTGCCGTCATCGAGCGCGAACTGGCTGCGACCGGCACGATCGGCGTCGGTTACAACACGATCCGTTTTGATGACGAGATCACCCGTTTCATGTTCTGGCGCAATCTGATCGATCCGTATGCGCGCGAGTGGCAGAACAATTGCGGCCGCTGGGATTTGCTGGATGTGGTGCGCACGGCCTATGCGCTGCGCCCGGAAGGCATTGAATGGCCGCGTCATCCAGACGGCCGCCCCAGTTTTCGACTCGAGGACTTGAGCAAAGCCAATGGTCTGGCGCATGAGGCAGCCCATGATGCGCTTTCCGATGTCCGTGCCACCATTGCACTCGCACGCCTGATCCGTGATCGCCAGCCCAAGCTGTTCGACTTTTGCTTTGCCCTGCACAAAAAAGATCGCGTGGCGACGGAAATCGGTTTGCCGATGCGCAAACCCTTTCTGCACATTACCGGCATGTTTCCGGCCGAGCGTGGGTGCATCGGTGTCGTCTGGCCGCTGGCGGTACATCCAACCAATCGCAATGAAGTCATCGTCTGGGATCTGGCAGAAGACCCAAGCGAACTCGCTTTACTCGATGCGGAAGCGATCCGCCTGCGCATGTTCAGCAAGAGCGACGCCCTGCCGGAAGGTGTGACACGCCTGCCGATCAAGACCATCCATCTGAACAAGTCACCGGTTGTCATCAGCAGTCTGAAAACGCTCTCTGCCGAGATGCGGCAACAATGGGGCATCGACATGGACGCCGCATTACAGCATGCAGACATCGCCGCCGCCACGCCCGACATGAGTGCCATCTGGGAAGAAGTTTTCCATCGCCCGCAAGAAGCCGTACCGGATGTGGATGAAGATTTGTACGGCGGCTTTATCGGCAATGGCGATCGCCGTCTGCTACAGGATTTACGCGCGCTACCGCCGGAAAAACTGGCGGAAGCAAACCCGGCCTTTACCGACATGCGTCTGGCAGAACTGGTCTGGCGTTACCGCGCGCGCAATTTTCCGCACACCCTGTCGGAAGAAGAACGCCAGCGCTGGGAAGAACATCGTGCTGCCCGTCTGTTTGAAGGAGAAGGCGGTGCGCGCACGATCGATGATTTGTTTGAAAGAATCGAAGAGCTATCAGCAACAGCCGATGAGCGCGCAGAGCATATCCTGGGCGCCCTGTACGACTATGCGGAATCCATCGCACCGCAAATGGATTAAGCTGCATAGATATCAGCTCGAGTCAGCTTGATCAGTCACACCATACGTTCGGCAACATGATCCGTTCGTTCACACAAAGGAGACGACCATGCATATCGCTTACTGGTGCATCCTGATTGCCGGCGTGCTGCCGGTCGTCACCGTCGGCATTGCCAAGGCAGGGGTCAAGAATTTTGACAATCATAATCCGCGGCAATGGCTGGATCGACAGGACGGCTATCGTCGCCGTGCCGATGCCGCGCATCGCAATCATTTCGAGGCATTTCCGTTTTTTGCGGCGGGCGTACTGGTCGCGCAGCAACTAGGTGCGCCACAAGACTCGATCGATATGCTGGCGATGGCCTTTATCGCGGCACGTCTTGCCTACACCTTTCTTTATCTGAGCGACCGTGCCACACTGCGCTCCGTCGCCTGGGCAATTGGTTATTTATCGGCCATTGCCCTGTTCTTGCTGGCTGCCTTCAAAGGCATCTAAAGACAGCGCATCCAACCTTATCTGAATTGTTATCGAGTCATGCAATACGAATCCGCCTTTACCGAACTGCAGCATGCCATGCAGGGCCTGCGTCAGAAAAGCCTGTCCATTGCCGACTTCTGCAAAGTCTGGCGCAAGCAGCAGGCATTGTTGGCGGCACTACCACCGCAATATGCAACCGTCATGGAAGATCTGCTTGGACGACTGGAAGCCGGCAGTTTGTTCACGGAAGAAAGTTGTTCGTTCAGTCAGATCGATCTGCTGGCGACACTGGATACCTGGCTGAACAAAGCCCGCGCTACGTTGAACACTGCGTCGTAAGCAAGAACGCGAACCCTTTTCTGGAACATCATGCAACAAGTCGATTTTGAATTGAATGACGAGTTTGTCGAACTGAACCAACTGCTGAAACTGGTTGGCATTTGCGATAGCGGCGGTGCCGGCAAGGTCATCGTCGCCAGCGGCAAGGTCAAGGTCGATGGCAAGACCGAATTGCGCAAGACCTGCAAAATCCGTGCAGGTCAGGTTGTACAGCTAGGTGATATACGCGTGACGGTACGCGCCGCATAACAACTGCCTGTCGATACCGCTCTCCGTCCACTAGCCATTGGCAACCGCCAGTGGCTTTTTTTCTTTCGTGCGCTTTGCCTCGCGTACGTCCGCAAGTCCTGTCACACCAGTCAGGGCACGGGTATGACCGGCCTCGCGCGCACCTGTCTTGCGCTTGTCCGCCAGTGCCACCAGTTTGCTATCCTGCGATGCGTGCCGCTCTGACAGCATAGACGTATCCTTTGCCTCATCCAGCTTGAAGACCGCCACCGCTTGCGACAGCGTCAGGGCTTGTTCGCGCATGCTCTCTGCAGCGGCCGCGGCCTGTTCCACCAATGCCGCGTTTTGCTGTGTGATGTCATCCATCTGCAGCAAGGCCTGACTGATGTGCTCAATGCCACGTTGCTGTTCTTCACTGGCGTCGGCGATCTCTTCCATAAAGCTGGTGACATCGCGTATAGAGCGCACGATTTCTGCCATCGTTTGCCCGGCCTGATCGACCTGCTTGCTGCCGGATGCCACATTGGCTTCGGATGTTTCGATCAGCTCCTTGATTTCGCGGGCCGCAACGGCGCTACGCTGGGCCAGGTTACGCACTTCAGACGCGACCACTGCAAAGCCCTTTCCCTGCTGGCCAGCACGCGCCGCTTCGACCGCTGCGTTCAGCGCCAGAATATTGGTCTGAAAAGCGATGCTGTCGACGACACCGACAATCTCGCTGATCTGACGTGAAGACTGGCGAATCACGCTCATGGTGGTCACGGCCTGCTCGACCAGTTCACCACCCTGCCCGGCGATATGCGATGCAGCCTGCGCGCGCTGACTGGCTTGCTGTGCACGCACCGCGTTTTGCCGCACGGTCTGCGTCAGTTCCGTCATGGCTGAAGCTGTCTGCTCCAGCGAACTGGCTTGTTCTTCCGTACGTGTGGACAGGTCAAGATTGCCGCTGGCGATTTCCTGTGAAGCGACTGCAATCGTGTCGCTACCGCGCCGGACGCGCCGAACCATGTCGGTCAGACCAACACGCATGCGACTGCATGCAATGAGCAATTGCGCCAGCTCATCCTTTCCCTTCGTCGTTGCCGACTGCGCCAGATCACCCTGCGCAACCTGTTGAATCACGGTATGCAGACGCTGCATATCCTGCGAGAACGAACGATAGAACCCAAGCAGGAAGCAAGCGGCAATCAGCAACACACACGCAATCACCAGCACGATCACGGATGCGTCACGCGTATCGTGCGCAATCCGCTTTGCCAGCAGTTGATCCAGCGTGGCCGACAAGTCCGTCGATGCAGCATTGATGGCTTGCACACTCAGACTACCCGCCTGAAGGAACTGATCGCCCGATGTCTGATCGACCGAACTCAACACTTCGTTACTGGCGCGCTGCAGAAATGCTCTGGCCTGTTCGTTCGCCTGCATGGCAGCGGTCAGTGCGCTTTCGTCCACGCCATTCTTTTTCAAGGCCTCGATCTGCTCACGCCATGCCCCCAGATCGCGGCCGGTGACCAGCGCAATCGAGCCGAGCAAGCCTTCCTCATTGGCTTCCAATAAGCCACTATCGATATAGGCAGCACCGCGTCCTGCCATCTCCATGATGCCCTCGGCGATACGTGGCATCTCCTTGGTGACAAGCATGGCGAGATAGTAGGTACTGACTTCCGGATCGTTGCTCAGATGCGCGCGATCAGCGATCACGCCTTGCAGTGCATGGAGCTGACGAATGAAATCGGTGTAATCCCCATAATGCTTGCGGTCGGTCTGGGTCAGCTTGCCTTGCAGGGATTGCCAACTGCTGCGTAACTTCTCCCACTCCGGTTTTGCGTACAGCGCTGGTTCTGCTTGCTGCAATTGTTCAAACGCGTCGAGCTGTGCGCCCAGCGCCGCTTGCAGATCTTTTGCGCGTCCGAGCGCATTGCCGTTGCCCATCACGCTCATGTGTCGGGTAGCGCGCAGCAGCTGCGCCTGTTCAATGACGCCTTGCAGACTTTGCAAATGCTGTATGCCTACACGCTCTTGCTGCGCTTGCGCGATCGACTTCCCCAATTCGTTCATCAGAAGTGTCGTCGTCAGTCCGAGCGGAATGGCGAAAACGGCCAGCAACAGCATAAACTTGGGCAGCAGTCTGAGACGCTGCATCAAGCCGGTGATGGGTATCAGCAAGAAATTGAGCATGATGAAGGTGCGCCGCCTGAAACGGCACCTGAATGATTTCCGTCAGGAAATTTTGCAGTCCAAATATGACCTGCCCATGACGCGCTGCGAATCTCCCGTCTTTTCACCGCACGTGGGAAAATATCGCCATGACACCTGCGGAAAAATTGTTGTTTGTCGATCTGGAAACAACCGGCGCCAATGCCGCCAATGATCGGATTACCGAAATCGGGATCGTGACGGTCGACCCTGATGGCCGAATCGACCGCTGGTCCAGCTTCGTCAATCCGGGCATGCGCATTCCCCCTTTCATCCAGCAACTGACTGGGATCGACGATGCGATGGTCGAATATGCACCGTCGTTCTCTTCACTGGCCGATGAACTCAGCATGCGTTTATCCGGCGGCTTGTTCATCGCCCACAATGCGCGCTTTGATTACGGTTTTCTGCATCATGCCTTTGCTCGCGCGGGGCATCTTCTTACGTCCGAGGCACTGTGCACGGTCAAACTGTCCCGCAAACTGTATCCGGAAGAGAAAAAGCACAATCTGGACATTCTGATTGCGCGTCATGCATTGATTCCATCGGCGCGCCACCGTGCCCTTGCCGATGCGGATCTGCTGTGGCAACTGTGGTGTCGCCTGCATGCGGTCTTACCTGTGGAACAAATTGCCAGTGCCATTCATGCATTGCGACATGTGCCCAAGATCGAACCAGTCACGCCACCTATCGCGCCGGATGGCAAATCGGCGATACACTGACGACATTGTCGGCACGATTGCATGCGCTGCATCCAATCATTCTTCCTTTCTTTTCGCGGACCTCATCATGGCCAAACTCATTTATGTTGCCGATCCCATGTGCTCCTGGTGCTATGGCTTTGGCCCGGAACTGGCCACACTGCTGCATGGTTTGCCGGAAGTACCACTGGAACTGATCGTTGGCGGCTTGCGCGCCTATAACACCAAACCGATGGATGATGCCTTGCGCACGACGTTGGGAAAACACTGGAAAAAGGTTGGCGAGACGACCGGGCTGCCTTTCTCGGACGCTGGTTTGCAGATCAGGCATTTTGTCTACGATACCGAGCCAGCCTGTCGCGCGATTTCTGCAACCGGTTTGCTGGCACCGCAAAGTGCGCTGACGGTCTTTCAGGCCATCCAGCATGCTTTCTATGCCAAAGGACTGGATATCACCAAAGGCGAGGTACTTGCCGAGATTGCCGTCCAGGTGCTGGAACAGGATGGTGTGCAGATCGATCAGGCAGAGTTTTTGAAGACATGGGCGTCGGAAGAAGCACGCAGCTTGACACGAGAGGATTTTGAACAGGCCAAACGCTGGGGCGTCACTGGTTTTCCGACACTGATCCTCGAACATCGTGGAGAACTGCATCTGGTGACGGCAGGATTTACGCGCACGGAAGATTTGATCCAACGCCTGCAGGCCATCATCGACCAGTCCTCGGCGACGGAAGCGCCGGTCAATCAGGACAGATAACGACCCGTGTGCACGTCAAAAACGGCACCGTTGATATGACGTGCCTCTGACGAAGCGAGAAACGCGGATAGCACGGCAACTTCGTACGATTGACCTGAACGTTTGTTCAGGTTGTGCACTCCCTGCTGTTGATCGAACGGTGTGCCTGGCGTCCGTCTCTCTGGTGCCGACGGGCCAATGTGACCGATGCGTATCGTATTGCTGCGCTGTGTACTTGGCATGGCCGGCAGTGTGGCCGGTTGGGCATCACGCGTTTCAACAAGATGAATAATGCAGTCTTGTGGTGCAATGGTTTGTCGCATCAACGATGGCACTTGCGTGACCTCACCACGAATGATCCAGATGCGTTCCTTCTTTGATACCGGCGGTATGGCATCCCCGATTTCATTGGCGGTTGTGTCATCACGCAGGACCTGCACATCACATTTCCCTTCGTGCCAGTACGCCTGCCAACGCCGCTCCTCATCTGCGCTTACTGACGACAGGCACGTCATGCGATAGCCAAGTCGGGCGAAGCGTAAGCAGAGCGCAGCGACCAGTTCATCCAGCACCTCAGTGAGGATCAGAACATGCATGCTCAGCGCTCGATCGCCAGCGCAACACCCATGCCGCCCCCAATGCACAAACTGGTCAAGCCTCGTTTGGCATCGCGACGTTTCATTTCATGCAGCAACGTCACCAGCAGGCGGCAACCGGAAGCGCCGATCGGATGACCAAGCGCAATCGCGCCGCCATTGACGTTGATCTTGTCCGGATCCCAGCCCATGTCGCGATTGATGGCAAGTGCCTGCACCGCAAACGCTTCGTTGATTTCCATCAGGTCGACATCCTCATGCGTCCAGCCCGCCTTTTGCAGACACAATCTGGTTGCCGGAATTGGCCCCAACCCCATGAAAGCCGGATCGACACCTGCCGAGGAATAGGCCTTGATGCGCGCCAGCACAGGAAGTCCCAGCTCTGCGGCTTTGAACTCCTTCATCAGAATGACCACCGCTGCACCATCGTTGATGCCGGAGGCATTGCCTGCAGTCACGGTACCGTTGCTGGTAAAAGCGGGGGACAACGCGGCCAGTGCTGCGCGCGTTGTACCGGGACGGATATATTCATCCCGCGCAAAGACGGAAGCATGCCTTCGGTCCGTGATTTCCATCGGGATAATTTCGTCATCGAAGCGACCAGATTGCTGCGCTTCCGCAGCCTTGCGATGAGACTCGCAGGCATATTCGTCCTGTTCTTCACGCGAAAAACCGTATCGTTTGGCGATGTTCTCGGCTGTCACGCCCATGTGATAGTGGTGATAGGCATCGAGCAAACCATCAACCAGTACCGTATCCTTCAGCACAATGTCGCCGAGCCGTGTGCCGCTACGACTGTGTGGCATGACATGCGGTGCCAGACTCATGTTTTCCTGACCGCCGGCAATCACGATGTCCGCATCGCCGCACAGAATAGCCTGGGTCGCCAGATGCACCGCCTTTAATCCGCTGCCGCATACCTTGTTGACGGTAAAGCCCGGAACTGCATCCGGCAATCCCGCGCCGAGCGCCGACTGTCGTGCCGGATTTTGTCCGCAACCAGCAGTCAGTACCTGACCAAGAATGACTTCACTGATCGCTTCGGAAGCGAGACCGATGCGCAGCAACAAGGTGCGTATCAGGTGCGCGCCCATTTCCGTTGCCGGCGTTCTGGAAAGCATTCCGCCAAACTTGCCAATGCCTGTTCGACCTGCCGCGACAATCACCACGCTTTCCATACAAGTCTCCCTCTCTACCAGTTATCGCGCTTCACATGTCGTGCTTTGCTCGCGGGATTGCATCGCTCCGATTACTGTTCCTTATAGCAGAAAGGGGAAGCGGCCTCCAGGTGGCTCGCTTCCCCTTTCACGATAAAAAATGAATTAGCTACCGTAGACCGTACGTGTCTTGAAAGGTTGATACTGGTACAGCCAGGTTTCCGACAAGGTCTGATTTTTGTGGCGCAGGTACAAACGCAAATCAACCGGTTCGTCCCCATCCACCGTCAGATCGAACTGCGCGCGCCAGTGGCCCGGTACGCCGTTCGGCACGGCCTCGGTAAATACATAGGAGAACTTGCCGCGAGTCGTGGAAAGCACGGCTTCCGGCAACTCGCCGAACGCCAGATTTTCCAATGGTGCGCCTTTGAATTCAACCATGAACTTGCGTACATTCTGCGGACGATTCTGTCCTGGTTGCCCGCCGTTACCCATGCGGGTCGCCACACAACGCGCCAGTGGTGTTGGATAGGGTTCATCCTTCAGCCAGTGCAGGCGGTAGCGCAAACGATAGCTGCTGCCCGCGGTGGCTTTCGCCGCCGGCACCCACATGGCGACAATATTGTCGTGAATCTCGTCATCCGTCGGGATTTCGACTAGCTGTACCGAACCATCCCCCCATCCGTCGAGCGGTTCGATCCACAAACTTGGGCGACGCTCATAGTGCACGCCATCCTGATAATTATTGAAGTCACGATCACGTTGCAGCAAACCGAAGCCGCGTGGATTTTTATCACCGAATGCAGATGCTGTCGTGCGCCCAGGATTATTCAATGGGCGCCAGATATGTTCTCCCTGACCATTCCAGATCGCGAGACCATCGGAATCATGCACTTCCGGACGCCAGTCGACACCCGTGCCCTTAAAGGTTTCCGAGTACCACATCATCGACGTCGCGGGAGCGATGCCCAGCCTTTCTACATCCTTGCGCAAGAACAGCGCGCTATCAATCTCCATCACGACGCCTTCGTTGCGATGCATGATGAACTTATAGGCACCGGTAATGCTAGGCCCGTCGAGCATTGCATAGACAGTGACTGTCGTGCTGTTATCTGCCGGTGCCTCGAAGTAGAAATGCGTAAAGTTCGGAAACTCTTCCGGACCATCTGCTACTGCTACATTCAACGCTACGCCGCGCGCAGACAAGCCATATTGATACTCGTCACCAATCGCTCGAAAGTAAGACGCGCCGAGGAATGCTACCCAGTCATTGCTGCGCCAGTCCTTTGCCTTTTGATCCGCGGTCCTGCTTTCCTGAAAACGGAAACCTGCGAATCCGCTGCCACGTGGCAGTTTGCGAGCCGGACTCGACTTCGGCATGTCGAAATAACTTTCGTCATACAGGATTTCGCGTGCTTGTGCCTCAGCGCCCGCACCTTCCAGCGTGTACATATGGACAGGGGATTGAAAGAAGCGTCCCAGATGGAAGAACGTAACGGGAAACTGCCCCGGTCCTTTGGCATACAAAGCGGAATCCGTATTGAATTTGATCTTGCCGTGTTCTTCGTAATCGATCTTTTCAAGAATATCTGCAGGCGGCCTAGCCTGCGGTTTGTATGCCTGTGTCGCAGCAACACGCGCCTGTTCAATAAGATTTTCAAAAGAAAAGCCGGCAGGCTTGCCTAACTTGATACGACCTGCTGCAAGAACATCCAGCGGCACACCCAGTGCCGCCAGAGCAGCGGCAGCCGAAGTAGAAGAAATGAAAGTACGGCGACTAGTCATGGGAGACAATTTTCTATCAAAGGAGATCGGATGACGAAGCGAAATGACACTTAGGTTCAGATGCCATTCAAATTACACATAGGCAACATGCATTGTAATTAAAGAAACAACCTCTGTCTGACAGAGAGCATCTAAATGAGTTCGCGTGTCTTTTCCCTGATATACAGCGCATCAGCAGGCCCACTCATAAGCGTCGCGCCTCAATTGCGTTTGCTGGGCACGGATCTGATGCACTACGTAGTCCGTGTTTCGTCTACGCAAGCGCACTTCCAACTCTTTCTCCTTCTTCGCTATGGCTGTGCATTGCTGTTGTCGCGCTTCCGGTTTCGCTGAACGCGCCGCGGTTGCACCTAATGGCAAGTTGGGACTTGTTCCCACCCCAACGCCACGTTCATCAATGCCTGCACGAATCCTGGATCGCGCTCCTTCAATCGTTTGTCTATCGTAGGTGACATTTCCGAGTCGATCGTCGACCACATTAAAGCGACTATTTTGATCATTACCATCAGCGCAGGGCGATTCCGTGTAAATCGTTTTATCTTGCGCGATGCATTTGTAGATAATCTGGCTCTGCACTGTTCCGCAAAACGGTAAAAGCATCGAAATGAAGAGGGCACGAAGAGAGAATGTCATAGCGGCAGAGATGTATTAAATTCCGCCGATTATATGGATGCATCGAGCGATGCAGCGTCTCTAATAACGAGAGAACACGTCTATTTGCAAAGATTCATCTTTAATTTCCCATACACATGGGAATTAGCTGTCTCAGCTTAACCACAGAATTGTGCACCCTACTAGTCGCTGTGCAATCCGCTCTGCAGTTTTTCACGGGGGGAGTGAAACCTGAATTAGTCACCAAGAAGGGAATGGTACAAACGTTCACTGCATCAATTCCTGGACGCTACCTACGACGCTGTGGCCCTTCCAATCCCAACAAGACACCAGACTAGAAGCTTAAAAGTCTAGAAGCCGCAAAGCAAAATCCAAATCCAAAGCAAAAACCCCCGACCAGATCACTGGACGGGGGTTTTCTAGATAAAAGCCTGACGATGACCTACTTTCACACTGGTTGCAGCACTATCATCGGCGCAAAGTCGTTTCACGGTCCTGTTCGGGATGGGAAGGGGTGGTACCAACTCGCTATGGTCATCAGGCATAACTTGTAAAGTTGCCTGCTAAGACACTGATCTGTCTTGAGCAAACAACCCAATCTGGAAGAAGTAAATTTTGGTAGTGACTGCCATCAATTGGCACACACATTCAGAACTATAACTGTCAATGTTATAGGGACAAGCCTTACGGGCAATTAGTATCAGTTAGCTTAATGCATTACTGCACTTCCACACCTGACCTATCAACGTCCTGGTCTCGAACGACCCTTCAAGGAGCTCAAGGCTCCGGGAAATCTCATCTTAAGGCAAGTTTCCCGCTTAGATGCTTTCAGCGGTTATCTCTTCCGAACTTAGCTACCCGGCAATGCCACTGGCGTGACAACCGGTACACCAGAGGTTCGTCCACTCCGGTCCTCTCGTACTAGGAGCAGCCCCCTTCAAATTTCCAACGCCCACGGCAGATAGGGACCAAACTGTCTCACGACGTTTTAAACCCAGCTCACGTACCACTTTAAATGGCGAACAGCCATACCCTTGGGACCGGCTACAGCCCCAGGATGTGATGAGCCGACATCGAGGTGCCAAACTCCCCCGTCGATATGAACTCTTGGGAGGAATCAGCCTGTTATCCCCAGAGTACCTTTTATCCGTTGAGCGATGGCCCTTCCATACAGAACCACCGGATCACTATGTCCTACTTTCGTACCTGCTCGACTTGTCAGTCTCGCAGTTAAGCACGCTTATGCCATTGCACTATTAGCACGATGTCCGACCGTACCTAGCGTACCTTCGAACTCCTCCGTTACACTTTGGGAGGAGACCGCCCCAGTCAAACTGCCTACCATGCACTGTCCCCGATCCGGATAACGGACCAAGGTTAGAACCTCAAACAAACCAGGGTGGTATTTCAAGGATGGCTCCACGAGAACTGGCGTCCCCGCTTCAAAGCCTCCCACCTATCCTACACAGATTGGTTCAAAGTCCAATGCAAAGCTACAGTAAAGGTTCATGGGGTCTTTCCGTCTAGCCGCGGGTAGATTGCATCATCACAAACACTTCAACTTCGCTGAGTCTCGGGAGGAGACAGTGTGGCCATCGTTACTCCATTCGTGCAGGTCGGAACTTACCCGACAAGGAATTTCGCTACCTTAGGACCGTTATAGTTACGGCCGCCGTTTACTGGGACTTCAATCAAGAGCTTGCACCCCATCATTTAATCTTCCAGCACCGGGCAGGAGTCACACCCTATACGTCCACTTTCGTGTTTGCAGAGTGCTGTGTTTTTATTAAACAGTCGCAGCCACCAATTTTTTGCAACCTCTTCGTCCTTCTAGCGCAGGCTAGTCAAACTACAAAGGCGTACCTTATCCCGAAGTTACGGTACCAATTTGCCGAGTTCCTTCTCCCGAGTTCTCTCAAGCGCCTTAGAATACTCATCTCGCCCACCTGTGTCGGTTTGCGGTACGGTCTCGTTAGACTGAAGCTTAGAGGCTTTTCTTGGAACCACTTCCGATTGCTTCGCGGCACAAGGCCACTCGTCGCACACCCTTGAATTACGCTGCCGGATTTGCCTAACAGCCTTCTTCGATGCACAAACCGGGACATCCAACACCCGGACAACCTTCCGCGATCCGTCCCCCCATCGCATCTAACGACGGTGCAGGAATATTAACCTGCTTCCCATCAGCTACGCATCTCTGCCTCGCCTTAGGGGCCGACTCACCCTGCTCCGATGAACGTTGAACAGGAAACCTTGGGCTTACGGCGTGGGGGCTTTTCACCCCCATTATCGCTACTCATGTCAGCATTCGCACTTCTGATACCTCCAGCATCCTTTACAAGACACCTTCGCAGGCTTACAGAACGCTCTCCTACCATATGTACAAAGTACATATCCGCAGCTTCGGTGACTGGCTTAGCCCCGTTACATCTTCCGCGCAGGACGACTCGATCAGTGAGCTATTACGCTTTCTTTAAAGGATGGCTGCTTCTAAGCCAACCTCCTGACTGTTTTAGCCTTCCCACTTCGTTTTCCACTTAGCCAATCTTTGGGACCTTAGCTGGCGGTCTGGGTTGTTTCCCTCTTGACGCCGGACGTTAGCACCCGACGTCTGTCTCCCAAGCTCGCACTCATCGGTATTCGGAGTTTGCAATGGTTTGGTAAGTCGCGATGACCCCCTAGCCATAACAGTGCTCTACCCCCGATGGTGATACTTGAGGCACTACCTAAATAGTTTTCGGAGAGAACCAGCTATTTCCAGATTTGTTTAGCCTTTCACCCCTACCCACAGCTCATCCCCTAATTTTTCAACATTAGTGGGTTCGGTCCTCCAGTGCGTGTTACCGCACCTTCAACCTGGCCATGAGTAGATCATCTGGTTTCGGGTCTACACCCAGCGACTGAACGCCCTATTCGGACTCGATTTCTCTACGGCTTCCCTATGCGGTTAACCTTGCCACTGAATGTAAGTCGCTGACCCATTATACAAAAGGTACGCAGTCACCCCACAAGGAGGCTCCTACTGTTTGTATGCACACGGTTTCAGGTTCTATTTCACTCCCCTCCCGGGGTTCTTTTCGCCTTTCCCTCACGGTACTGGTTCACTATCGGTCGATTACGAGTATTTAACCTTGGAGGATGGTCCCCCCATGTTCAGACAGGATTTCACGTGTCCCGCCCTACTTGTCGCAAGCTTAGTTCCACAATACTGATTTCATGTAAGGGGCTATCACCCTCTATGGCTGCACTTTCCAGAGCATTCCACTATCAATACTGCTAAATCTTGCAGGCTGTTCCCATTTCGCTCGCCACTACTTTGGGAATCTCGGTTGATTTCTTTTCCTGCAGCTACTTAGATGTTTCAGTTCGCCGCGTTCGCTTCACACACCTATGTATTCAGTGAGTGATGACCTAAAAGGCCGGGTTTCCCCATTCGGAAATCTGCGGATCAAAGCTTGTTTGCTAGCTCCCCGCAGCTTATCGCAAGCTACTACGTCCTTCGTCGCCTGTAATCGCCAAGGCATCCACCATGTGCACTTATTCACTTGTCCCTATAACGTTGACCTCTGTTGCCAGAGACGTCATAGAGATATTCTGAGTTAAGCGTTTGCCGTATTGCCAAAGTAAGTCTTCTAATTGCTAAGATCACTTCGATAATACATTTGATTGATACAATCACTACCCATCAGCGTCTCTCAACAATGCTTTCACATCATTGGTCGACACCAATAAATAATCTTTACTTCTTCCAAATTGTTAAAGAACAAAAACAGCCAATGATCGTTAAACGATCAAACCTAAATCCAATCAATGACTTGATCGACTTAGGTTTGACGTCTTGGTGGAGGTTGACGGGATCGAACCGACGACCCCCTGCTTGCAAAGCAGGTGCTCTCCCAGCTGAGCTAAACCCCCAAATCCGGTACAACATAATTCTTGGTGGGTCTGGTTGGGCTCGAACCAACGACCCCCGCGTTATCAACACGGTGCTCTAACCAACTGAGCTACAGACCCGTTCGGATCAGTACCAACCAGCATTGCACAGACTTCACTGCTTTGCCTGCACACTGCCGACATTCACTGTTCTTCTTTTGCTTAACAGCTCGATAAGTGTGGACGCTTAACTTTCATGCTGACTCTAGAAAGGAGGTGATCCAGCCGCACCTTCCGATACGGCTACCTTGTTACGACTTCACCCCAGTCACGAATCCCACCGTGGTGAGCGCCCTCCTTGCGGTTAGGCTACCCACTTCTGGTGAAACCCGCTCCCATGGTGTGACGGGCGGTGTGTACAAGACCCGGGAACGTATTCACCGCGACATGCTGATCCGCGATTACTAGCGATTCCAACTTCATGTAGTCGAGTTGCAGACTACAATCCGGACTACGATACACTTTCTGGGATTAGCTCCCCCTCGCGGGTTGGCGGCCCTCTGTATGTACCATTGTATGACGTGTGAAGCCCTACCCATAAGGGCCATGAGGACTTGACGTCATCCCCACCTTCCTCCGGTTTGTCACCGGCAGTCTCATTAGAGTGCTCAACTAAATGTAGCAACTAATGACAAGGGTTGCGCTCGTTGCGGGACTTAACCCAACATCTCACGACACGAGCTGACGACAGCCATGCAGCACCTGTGCGCAGGTTCTCTTTCGAGCACTCCCAAATCTCTTCAGGATTCCTGCCATGTCAAGGGTAGGTAAGGTTTTTCGCGTTGCATCGAATTAATCCACATCATCCACCGCTTGTGCGGGTCCCCGTCAATTCCTTTGAGTTTTAATCTTGCGACCGTACTCCCCAGGCGGTCTACTTCACGCGTTAGCTGCGTTACCAAGTCAATTAAGACCCGACAACTAGTAGACATCGTTTAGGGCGTGGACTACCAGGGTATCTAATCCTGTTTGCTCCCCACGCTTTCGTGCATGAGCGTCAGTGTTATCCCAGGGGGCTGCCTTCGCCATCGGTATTCCTCCACATCTCTACGCATTTCACTGCTACACGTGGAATTCTACCCCCCTCTGACACACTCTAGCCGTGCAGTCACAAATGCAATTCCCAGGTTAAGCCCGGGGATTTCACATCTGTCTTGCACAACCGCCTGCGCACGCTTTACGCCCAGTAATTCCGATTAACGCTCGCACCCTACGTATTACCGCGGCTGCTGGCACGTAGTTAGCCGGTGCTTATTCTTCAGGTACCGTCATTAGCAAAGGATATTAGCCTCTACCGTTTCTTCCCTGACAAAAGAGCTTTACAAC
Organism: Oxalicibacterium faecigallinarum; assembly: GCF_014635705.1. Lineage (GTDB taxonomy): Bacteria > Pseudomonadota > Gammaproteobacteria > Burkholderiales > Burkholderiaceae_D > Oxalicibacterium > Oxalicibacterium faecigallinarum. The sequence continues at coordinate 1,702,129 of NZ_BMDI01000001.1, forward strand.
CCGAAGGCCTTCTTCACTCACGCGGCATTGCTGGATCAGGGTTTCCCCCATTGTCCAAAATTCCCCACTGCTGCCTCCCGTAGGAGTCTGGACCGTGTCTCAGTTCCAGTGTGGCTGGTCGTCCTCTCAGACCAGCTACTGATCGTAGCCTTGGTGAGCCTTTACCTCACCAACTAGCTAATCAGATATCGGCCGCTCCAATAGCGCGAGGTCTTGCGATCCCCCGCTTTCATCCGTAGATCGTATGCGGTATTAATCCGGCTTTCGCCGGGCTATCCCCCACTACTGGGCACGTTCCGATATATTACTCACCCGTTCGCCACTCGCCACCAGGAGCAAGCTCCCGTGCTGCCGTTCGACTTGCATGTGTAAGGCATGCCGCCAGCGTTCAATCTGAGCCAGGATCAAACTCTTCAGTTCAATCTCTGTTTTATGTCGTTTCCGACATGGTCCATTTCTGAACCGGTCACTCACTCAAAATACTGACAGATAATTTCTTACCTATATTTTTTGTGAGCATTTAATATTTAAAGTTCTAACAGCTTGCGCTGCCGCACTTCCATTAAACGCCCACACTTATCGGCTGTTAATTTTTAAAGAACCTTGTCTGCTTCGCTTCAGCTTTCGCCGTTTGCGTCGCTGCGAATCGTTTTGTTCGTCAGCAGCAGAGAAACGAGATTATGTAGGAAGTTTCTGTCGTCGTCAACATCTTTTTTAAAAGATTTCGTTTTAAATTCGATTCAAAACGACGCTGACCTTACCACCAAAACCTCAACCACTTCTCCCCACAAAACCAGCCTCTTCCCTCTCAGAAATCACTTCGTTTTGCAGCCCGTCTTGCAACGGGAGGCGAACTATAGCAAACCTTTTCTGAACTTGGCAACACCCTCTCAACAAAATATACAAAATATTTTAAGACGCATCAAAACAACAACGCCACAAGCGACCTATCTACAGAGAAATTCGAGCAAACGGAACACGCAAGCACCACAGCAAGACCGACGCACCACAAACGATAAAGCCCGCTTGCGCGGGCCTGATCGTTTGCTCTTAGTGCGAATTCGTCTTGCGATTTGCTCGGTTACCGATTCTTGAAAACCGAAGGGCGCTTTTCCAGAAAAGCTTGCATGCCCTCTTTCTGATCCTCTGTCGCAAAGGTGCCATGAAACAATCTGCGCTCAAACAATAGCCCTTCGCTAAGCGTCGTTTCATAGGCGCGATTGACCGCTTCCTTTGCCATCAATACTGCCGGCAGCGACATCGCAGCGATCGAATCCGCCGCTGCCATTGCCTCTTCCATCAGTTTTTCCGCTGGCACCACGCGCGACACCAAACCAGCACGCTCTGCCTCTTGCGCATCCATCATGCGCGCCGTCAAACACATATCCATCGCCTTGGCTTTGGAAATTGCCCGCGGCAAACGCTGTGTTCCGCCAGCACCAGGAATGATCCCCAACTTGATTTCAGGCTGACCAAACTTTGCCGTTTCAGCAGCGATGATGAAATCACACATCATCGCCAACTCACACCCGCCTCCCAAGGCATAACCTGCAACGGCAGCGATTACCGGCTTTCTCACATTGCGGATATGCTCCCAATTCCGCGTGATGAAATCGCTTTTATATACATCCATATAGGAATAACCGGCCATCACACCAATATCCGCGCCAGCGGCAAACGCCTTCTCGCTCCCCGTCAACATGATGCAGGACACGCCCTCATCCGTATCAAACTTCAGCAAGGCGTGCCCCAGCTCATCCATCAGCTGATCATTCAAGGCGTTCAACACCGCAGGGCGATGCAAGGTCACAATGACTACCTTGCCGCGCTGCTCGACCAGAATATTTTCGTATTCCACAATTCTCTCCTGCGACGAGAATCTCACTCCCGCCGCGTCGCTTTGGTTACTTAGGCAGCAGAACCCACATGCTGCCACGTTGCTTCATACGTCCGGCCATTTCACCGGCCTGCGCCCCAAACCCCCAAAAGAAGTCGGCACGCACCGGATTCTTGATTGCACTACCCGTATCCTGCGCCACCATCAAGCGCTGTAATGGCGTTTTGCTATTTGGCTGTGTTGTCGACAGAAACACCGGCGCACCAAGCGGAATAAATGCAGGATCAACCGCAATTGAACGCTGCGGCGTCAGCGGCAAACCCATCGCACCTTTCGGCCCCACCGAAGGATCGGTGATTCTCTCTTCACTAAAGAAGATGTAGCGCGGATTGGCATTCAACAATTCTTCCTGCCGCGCCGGATTGGCCGCCACCCAAGCCTTGATGCCTTGCATGGAAGCCTGATCCATCGTCAACTCGCCCTTATCGATCAGATATTTACCGATCGATTTATACGGCTGACCATTCTGGTCTGCGTAAGCCACACGAATGACTTCGCCATGCGGCAACTCGATACGCCCGGATCCTTGGACCTGCAGAAAGAATGCCTCGATCGCATCATCTACCCAGACAATTTCCCGCCCGGCCAGAGCCTTGGTACGCATCAACTCCGCGCGCGACGGATAGGCAACCACTTTTTTGCCAACCAGTTTGCCACGCAGATTCTGTCCTTTCAGGTCTGGATAGATGCTGGTGAAATCAATCGTGAGCAAGTCATCCGGTGCGCGATGCAATGGCGTTTGATAAACACCGCCTTGCTTGCGCGCACCACGCAGCAAGGGTTCGTAATATCCTGTCACCATGCCGGTTTGCGACCCGTCGGCATTATTGACTTGGTAAGGCGTAAAGTTCGTTTCGAAGAACGCACGAACCGCCACATCATCCTTGCCGTTCACCCGTTTTGCCGCGTCACAGGATTTACGCCAGTCTGGCCGACGTGTCAGAACGGTACACGAGGACATAAATGCACCCCATGCCTCGCTTTGTGCATCTGCCGACCAGCCCGGCAAGCGGGCAAACGTCGATGGCTGTAGCGCTGAACTGATCACGGTACGCGGGCGATCAATCGGCACCGGCGCATCGGATGGTTTTTCTACGGTTGGCGCTGTCGTCGGCTGCTCTGGACGACTCCCCGGCTCGACAGCAGGCGCAGGACCACGCGAAACGGTTGAACATGCAGCCAGTGTCAACAAACACGAAGCAAGTAAACTACGACGGATAAAGGACATAAGGAGCGACTCAATGTGGCTGTTATTTGTTGAAGCGGGAATTGCGCTGTTTCTGTTGATCTTTATTGTCTGGTGGACCATGTTTGCCGGTCGAAAACCAACACATCCACCAAAACGGGAACAACGACCGCCGGAAAAGGATAAAACCGACACGCACTATTAATGCAGCGTACGCGGTAGCGATAAGATAAATTCAGGTATCGGCACCTCAAAACGGTGCCCGTCCTCTGCGACGCAGAAGTACTCGCCGCGCATCGACCCTTGCGGCGTGGCCATTGACGTCCCGCTGGTGTATTCGAATTGCTCACCCGGTTGCAGCAAGGGCTGATTGCCGACAACGCCCAGCCCCCGGACCTCTTCTGTATGGTTGTTGGCATCCGTGATCACCCAGTGTCGCGAAATCAGTTGCGCTGCGATACCTCCCGTATTCTTGATCGTGATCGCATAGGCAAACACATAATGAGAGCGCGCAGGGTCTGATTGCTCTTCTAAATACTGCGTTTGCACGGTAACGGTAAATTCGTAAGACGACATGTCATTCCTTGATTGACTACCCATTCAATGCCGAACGGAAGCCGTAAAAATCCACAGAGCGATACAGATTTGACAACGACGCTCATTGCACACGAAATCGACACACCATGCAAGCAGCCGCAAGCAAGCCGTCAGCACGGCAAGGTAAAATAACGGCTTCCCATTCAGAATCACCATCATGCCTACCTATCGCATTGCTCCCAGCATCCTGTCCGCCGATTTTGCTCGTCTGGGCGAAGAAGTCCGCAATGTCGTTGCCGCCGGCGCCGATATCATTCACTTCGACGTCATGGATAATCATTACGTTCCAAATCTGACGGTGGGCCCGCTGGTTTGCGAAGCAATTCGCCCACATGTACAAGTACCGATTGATGTGCATCTGATGGTCAAACCCGTCGATCGCATCATCCCGGACTTTGCCAAGGCTGGCGCCAACATCATCACCTTCCATCCGGAAGCGTCCGAACACATCGACCGCAGCCTGCAACTGATTCGCGACAACGGCTGCAAGGCTGGGCTGGTGTTCAATCCGGGCACGCCGCTGCATTATCTGGAGCATGTGATGGACAAGCTGGACATCATCCTGCTGATGTCCGTCAATCCCGGTTTCGGCGGCCAGTCGTTCATTCCGCATACATTGAAAAAGATCGCCGCCGTTCGCAAACTGATCGACGAATCCGGTCGCGACATCATGCTGGAAGTCGATGGCGGCATCAAAATCGACAATATCGCTGCTGCAGCACAAGCTGGCGCCGATACCTTTGTCGCCGGCTCGGCCATTTTCGGCAAGCCGGACTACAAGGCTGTGATCGACTCCATGCGCAGCGAACTGGCAAAGGTTTCATAGTGTCCATGTACACGCCCCCCGCGGGATTCAGCAATATTCGTGGTGTCATCGTCGACCTCGATGGCACCATGCTGCACACCGCGCAGGATTTGCACATTGCGATTAATCGCATGCGGCGTGATCTGGCACTTCCTGCACTTGAATTGGATACCGTTATCAGCTTTGTTGGCAAAGGTGCGGAAAATCTGGTGCGTTCGTCTCTGCTTATCGACCAGCCGGAAGACCTGGTCGCTGCACGCTTTGGCGCGGCCATGCAGCTCTTTAATCTGCATTATCAGGACGCAAACGGAGAATATGCCAGCCCTTATCCGGGTGTCCATGAAGGTTTGCAAGCCATGCGGGAACAAGGGTTGCGTCTGGCCTGTGTGACCAATAAGCCGATGGACTTCACCATCCCGTTACTCTATAAAACCGGTCTGCGCGATTATTTTGAGGTCGTCTACGGCGGTGACTCTTTCTCGCGCAAGAAGCCTGATCCGATGCAGATGCTGCAAGTCTGCGCAGATTTTGCGCTGGAGCCCTTTGAAGTCGTAGCGATTGGCGATTCAATCAATGACTCGCAGGCGGCACGTGCCGCCGGTTGCCGCGTGCTGACCGTGCCGTATGGTTATAACCACGGCCACGCTATACAGGATGTTGACAGCGATGGTATAGTTTCCTCGCTGCTCGATGCAGCACATCTTCTATCAAACTGAAACATCCATGTCTTCTCCCGACAAAAAACGTTTCGCAACACCCGGCACGCATGAGGCCTGGCTATGGCGACGCTGGCAATTCTGGTGCTAATCACCACTTGCCGCTGATCGGCTGCGCTTATTGAACAAAAGCGCAATTATTGAACGATCAGCAACGTTTTTTGCAGCATCCGCACACAAAACTGAACGGACCAAACCGCTCGTCTACAATAGCGGTCGGAGAAAATCATGACTGAAACCGAATTCAACTCGCTGGCCGCGCAAGGCTACAACCGCATTCCGCTGATCGCTGAAGCCTTTGCCGATCTGGAAACCCCGCTCTCGCTCTATCTCAAACTCGCGCAAACCCGTAACGGCGGCAAGAACTCCTTCCTGCTGGAATCGGTAGTCGGCGGCGAACGCTTTGGCCGCTACTCTTTTATCGGCTTGCCCGCGAATACCCTCATGCGCAGCGTCGGCAATCGCGTCGAAATTGTGCGCGATGACAAAGTTGTCGAGACATTTGACGGCAATCCGCTCGATTTCATCGCGGACTATCAGGCACGTTACAAGGTCGCGATCCTGCCTGGCATGCCGCGTTTCTGCGGCGGCCTGGCCGGTTACTTTGGTTACGATGCAGTGCGCCATGTAGAAAAGCGACTGGCGAACAGTGCGCCCAAGGACGATCTGGGTCTGCCTGAAATTCAGTTGCTGCTGACCGAAGAATTGGCGGTCATCGATAACCTGTCCGGCAAACTGTATTTGATCGTATATGTCGATCCTGCGCAGCCGGACGCATTTGCACATGGCCGCCAACGCCTGAAAGATCTGCGTTCCTCGCTTCGCCAGGCCGTCGAAGCGCCAGTCACGAGCGCATCAACACGTACCGAAACGATTCGCGAGTTCGACAAGCAGGATTATCTGGCTGCTGTGGCGCGCGCCAAGGAATACGTGATGGCCGGCGATCTGATGCAAGTCCAGATCGGTCAGCGCATCAAGAAACCCTACACCGACGCGCCGCTGACGCTGTACCGCGCGCTGCGTTCGCTGAATCCGTCGCCGTATATGTATTTCTACAATTTCGGCAACATGCACATTGTCGGCGCTTCGCCGGAAATTTTGGTTCGCAACGAAACGCTGGCCAGTGGCAAGAAGAAAGTCACGATCCGCCCCTTGGCCGGCACGCGTCCACGCGGCGACACGCCGGAGAAGGACGCCGCGCTGGCAACCGAACTATTGACCGATCCGAAAGAGATCGCCGAGCACGTCATGCTGATCGACCTTGCACGCAACGACATCGGTCGTATTGCTGAGACCGGGAGTGTCAAGGTGACCGACAAGCTGGTGATCGAAAAGTATTCGCACGTGCAGCACATCGTGTCCAACGTCGAAGGCACGCTGAAAGACGGTCTGTCGAATCTGGATGTGCTGAAAGCCACCTTCCCTGCCGGCACGCTGTCCGGCGCGCCGAAGGTACGTGCCATGGAAATCATCGATGAACTTGAGCCAACCAAACGCGGCATTTACGGCGGCGCCTGTGGCTATCTGTCATTTGGCGGCGAAATGGATCTGGCGATTGCGATCCGCACCGGTGTGATCGAGGATGGCATGCTTTACGTGCAAGCCGCTGCCGGCATCGTGGCCGACTCGGTACCAGAGATGGAATGGCAGGAAACAGAGAATAAGGCGCGCGCTGTGCTGCGCGCTGCAGAACAGGTACAAGACGGTTTGGACGGGGAGATCTAAATGTTGCTGATGCTCGATAACTACGACTCCTTTACCTACAACCTCGTGCAGTATTTTGGCGAGTTGGGCGAAGACGTCCACACCGTCCGTAACGATGAAATCACCCTGGAAGAAATCGAAGCGCTGAAGCCGGAACGCATCTGCATTTCGCCCGGCCCATGCACACCGCATGAAGCCGGCGTTTCGATTCCAGTACTTAAACATTTTGCGGGCAAGCTACCGATTCTCGGCGTGTGCCTCGGTCATCAGGCGATTGGTGCAGCATTCGGTGGCAAGGTCGTGCGTGCGCAACAAGTCATGCACGGCAAGACATCGCCGATCGAACACACGGGCGTGGGCGTCTTCAAGGATCTGCCATCGCCCTACACCGTGATTCGTTATCACTCACTGGCGATCGAACGTGCGTCCTTGCCGGATTGTCTGGAAGTGACGGCATGGACCGCCGATGGCGAAATCATGGGCGTGCGCCACAAGGAATTTGATATCGAAGGCGTGCAGTTCCATCCGGAATCGATTCTGTCCGAGCATGGTCATGCGCTGCTGAAGAACTTTCTTGTTCGTTAATTAGAAAGCGTCGCCATGGCCATTACCGAACAAGAAGCTCTGTTACGTTGCATCGAACATCGCGAAATCTTTCACGACGAGATGTTGCACCTGTTCCGCAAGATCATGAGCGGCGACATGTCGCCTGTCATGATTGCAGCGTTGACGATGGGCTTGCGGGTCAAGAAGGAGAGCATTGGCGAGATCGCAGCAGCGGCACAAGTCATGCGCGAGTTCTCAACCAAGGTCCCGCTGGAAGATACAAACGGGCTGCTCGATATCGTCGGCACCGGCGGTGACGGCGCGCATACCTTCAACATTTCCACCGCATCGATGTTTGTTGCGGCTGCCGCCGGTGCGCGCGTTGCCAAGCATGGCGGTCGCAGCGTGTCGTCGTCTTCGGGCAGTGCTGACGTGCTGGAATCGCTTGGCGCGAATATCAATCTGCGACCTGCATTGGTTGCAGAATCGATTCGTCAAACCGGCATCGGCTTCATGTTTGCGCCGAATCATCACGCTGCAATGAAGCACGCTGCGCCGGTTCGCCGTGAGCTGGGTGTACGTACGATCTTCAACATCCTCGGACCACTGACCAATCCGGCAGGTGCGCCCAATATTCTGATGGGCGTTTTTCATCCTGATCTGGTCGGCATTCAGGTGCGTGTGTTGCAACGTCTTGGCGCGCAACATGCGGTCGTTGTCTGGGGCCGCGACAATATGGATGAAGTCTCACTCGGTGCAGCCACCATGGTTGGCGAGCTGATCAACGGCGAGATTCGCGAGTACGAGATTCATCCGGAAGATTTCGGTCTGCAGATGACTGCGAGCCGCAATCTGAAAGTGGCCGACGCCATTGAATCAAAAGCGAAGATTTTTGAAGCACTGGACAACATCGATGGCGCTGCACGCGATATCGTCGTCCTCAATGCCGGCACCGCCTTGTATGCAGCTGGCGTTGCGACCTCGATCGCAGATGGCATGCAAAAGGCACGCACCGTCATGGCATCGGGCGCAGCACGCGCCAAACTCGAACAGTTCGTGCGGGTGACACAAGAACTTGGCAAGGCGTAAGTCGCCGTTGCAATTACAGGAATTCAGAAAAACATCATGTCCGATATTCTCAACAAGATTCTCGACGTCAAAGCAGAAGAAGTCGCTGCCGCAAAAAAGTATCGCAGCCTTGCCAGCCTGCGTGACGAAGTCGAATCCGACAAGGACGCGCGCGCATCACTGCGTGGCTTTGAGGCCAGCATGCGCACCAAGATTGCCGCCGGCCACGCAGCCGTGATTGCCGAAGTGAAGAAAGCTTCGCCATCGAAAGGCGTGCTGCGCCCAGACTTTCAACCTGCAGCGATTGCGCAAAGCTATGCGCAACACGGTGCAGCCTGTTTGTCCGTGCTGACCGATGTGCAATTCTTCCAGGGTGCACCGGACTATCTGAAGCAGGCGCGCGCCGCATGTGCGTTACCCGTGCTACGCAAGGACTTTATCGTCGATCCCTATCAGGTGTATGAAGCGCGCTCGTGGGGTGCCGACTGCATCCTGTTGATCGTGGCGGCGCTCGATCACGGTTTGATGGCGGAACTGGAAGCCTGCGCGCATGATCTTGGCATGAACGTACTGGTGGAAGTGCACGATGCCGATGAATTGAATGCCGCACTACGTCTGAAGACAGCGCTGCTTGGCATCAACAATCGCAATCTGCGCACGTTTGAAACTTCGCTACAAACCACGCTTGATTTATTGCCACGCATTTCACCTGACAAACTCGTGGTAACCGAATCCGGCATCCTTGGTGCAGATGATGTGAAGAGAATGCGCGATGCCGATGTCCATGCTTTCCTGGTCGGCGAAGCCTTCATGCGTGCGCCCGATCCGGGGCTGGAATTGAGTCGTCTTTTTCAATAAGCACTAAAAAAGCCGCATCAACCGATGCGGCTTTTTTATTTCCACAATGCGATGGGCGTCTTATTGGCCCGCTTTCTTTTCTTATTTACGCTTTAACCATCTCGACCGCAGCGATGAATTACTTGTAGGCTTTGCGTCCAGCGCGATCACGACATTCGGAAAATCGGATACGGCCATGCGTGCATCAAACGTCATCAATTCATCACGTCGGAAGGCGTGGATGGCGAAACGATCACCCAGACGGTAACGCGATAGCAAAGCATCAATGTTTGATCCGTTCACACGCAAACCATCGATGGCGATGATGATGTCGCCCACAGACAAGCCGGCTTTCTGGGCTGCGCTCGCCTCGAAAATCGTCCCGACCTTGCAATCGTTACCGTCGCGCACCGTGCGCATGCCTAATGCAGCACGCGTGCGACTACGCTCGTCTGTCAGCGTGACGCCAAACGGTGCAAGCAGTTTCGCCAATGGCAAATCTTCCGTGCCACGCACCCAGCGATCAAGTACGCGCTTGAGTTTGAGACCTGTCACGCTGTCAAACAGCGCATCGACTTCCTCTTCCGTTACACCACGCCCGCCACCGTCATAAAAATCCCGACCGTATTTTTGCCATAAGGCGCGCATCACGTCGTCGAGCGATTTACCACCTTTCGTCTCTGCCCGAATCATCAAATCCAGCGCCAACCCTACCAGCGAGCCTTTGGTGTAATAGCTGACGACTGCATTGGTCGCATTCTCATCCTGACGGTAATACTTGACCCAGGCATCGAAACTGGATTCAGCCACACTTTGCTTGGTACGCCCCGAGCCGCGCAGCACCCCGTTGACCGTTTTGGCAATCAGCTTGAGATAGGTTGCTTCATCAATCACACCGCTGCGTACCAGAATCAAGTCGTCGTAATAGCTGGTAAATCCTTCGAACAGCCATAACAACGGTGTGTAGCTTTCCGCGCTCAGTTCATAGGGCGCAAAAGCGACTGGCTTGATGCGTTTGACGTTCCAGGTATGAAAGTATTCGTGACTGCACAGGCCGAGAAAGGTCCGATACCCTTCCGACATATCGTGCTTGCCTTTCACCGGCAAATCGCCACGCGAACAAATCAGTGCGGTCGACGCACGATGTTCCAGGCCACCATAACCATCACTGACGACCATCGTCATGAAGACGTAGCGGTCCATCGGTGCACGGCGCGTGCGCGGCTCGAACAACGCGATTTGCGCTTCACAGATCTTTTGCAGATCGGCGGTAATTCGGTCGATATCCAGATTTGGTACCTTGCCGGTGAATACCACATCATGTTGCACGCCCCAAGCCTTGAAAGTCGCCAACAGGAACGTGCCCATTTCAACCGGATGATCGATCAGCTCATCATAGTTAGCTGCCTGATAGGTACCAAATCCGTATCGCTTGGCTTTCAAGCGCGTCATGGCCGTGGCAACACGCCATTTCGCAAACTCATCACCTTGCGGCGGCTGAATATCGACTACATGCTCAATTTCTTCCTGCCCCTGTACACGCAGAAACACACTGGTGCCGTTGAAGAAGCCATGCAATTGATCGAGATGCGCCGTGCGCACTGACAAATCCCACGCATACACTTCATATTCCAGCGTCAGTGGGCCATCGCAAGGTGCTGCCAGCCACGTGTGCTTGTCGATTTTTTCCAGCGAGACTTTTTTCCGACCGCATGTTGCAGTGATCTGCACAATGTTCTTTGCAAATTCGCGAATCATGTAGCTGCCTGGAATCCAGGCGGGCAAAGAAAATACCTGCCCACCCAGATCCGGCTCGGCAACTGTCAGTGTGACGCCATACAAATGGGCCGCAGGATTTTTAGGAAAGATGGTGTAGTGAATAGCGTGGTTCATCAGCGCATTGAGCGATTGGAAATAAGTATTAGTGTAACGGCATCACTTGCTCTATGCAGGAATGCCGCACCAACAAAAAAGCGCCGGCAACTGGCACGGCGCTTTTCAATTCTGGCAAAGACGATTACTTGATGGAAGACAGCTTGGCTTCCAGTGCCTTGGCGTCAATCGCCCCTGGAATGCGCGAACCATCTGCAAAGATAATCGTTGGCGTACCTGTCACTTTCATATTGCGACCAAGCTCCAGCACTTTTTCGTGCGGCGTCACGCAATTCGGCGATGCGGTTGGTGGCACTTTTCCGTTAAGCATCCAGTCATCCCATGCCTTGACACGGTTGGGTGCACACCAGATATTGCGCGACTTTTCGACCGAATCGGGGGACAGAATGTTGTACATGAAGGTGTACACGGTAATGTTGTTGACGCTCTCCAACGTGCGACGGAAACGTTTGCAATAACCGCAATTCGGGTCCTCGAACACGGCGATCACGCGTTTGCCATTGCCTTTTACTTCCTTCATGGCCAGCTCAAGCGGCAGATTGCCGAAGGTGACCTTGTTGATGTCATCGAGGCGGGCCTTGGTGTAGTCCTGATAGGTGCGTGCATCGACCACGCGCCCGACAAACAGATATTCGCCCTTGGCATCGGTATAAATGATGTCGCCGTTGACTTGAATTTCAAACAAGCCGGAATAAGGCGTTCTGGTCACCGACTCTACCTTGGCTTCCGGCCCGAGGCGTGGCTCAATCACCTTGCGCACCGCGGCTTCCTGCGCCGTTTCAGCATAAGCGACCATCGAGATCATGCCTGCCAACAGGGCGGCAATCCACTTGCTTGCTTTCATCTTGTTTCCGTTTTCGTTCGTTGCAGGGGAGTTTAAAGCGATTTGCCCAAGGCATGGCCAATCAATCTTCGCTTTAGGACAGGCAGGCGGTTCACGAGGTTCAATCCAAGATTACGCATCATGCGCACTGGTTCGATATCCGTGCCAAAAAGTCGCGCCAGACCGTCGGTCGCCAGTTGCATGAGCAGAATGTCTTCCTTACGTGACCGGGCATATCGCGCCAGCACCCGCGCATCGCCGCAATCGCGATGTGCACCGCGCTCAGCCACGATACGCACCAACGCGTCCACATCAGCAAAACCGAGATTCATGCCATGCCCCGCTAACGGGTGCACGACGTGGGCCGCGTCCCCGATCAAGGCAACGCGCGGCGCCGTGATCGCGTGCGGACGAATCAATGACAAAGGGAAGGATTTGGCGACTTCCGGTTGCAGGGGCGTCAATGCGCCAAGCGCAGGCTGCGCGTAAGCGGCCAGTCGCTGCGCCAATTGCGGCATCGACTCTTTCAATAATTCTTCCGCCAACGCATCCGGTGCAGACCAGACCAGGGAAACGCGGTTATCCGGCAATGGCAGCAAGGCAATGATGCCCTCCTGTGCAGAAAACCATTGATACGCAATACCGCGGTGCGGCTTTTCACACGCAAAATTAGTCACAATCGCCCGTTGGCCATAAGAGCGATAATCAAAGCCGATATCACATTGCGCACGCACCCACGACTGCCCACCATCGGCACCGACCAGCAAGTCGGCAGACAGTACGTCGCCATTCGCCAATGTCACTTTTGCGGTCTCGGCATTGACTTCAATCGCCGTTGCGCGTCCTTCCACCATCTTCACGTTTGAGGCAAATTTCAGTGCCGCATCCAGCGCCTGATTGAGATTGCGATCCTCGACAATCCAGGCCAAAGCACCGACACGCGCACCATAAGCATCAAACCCAAGATTGCCGGCGTGAACGCCGTCACCTTGCACCGCCATTGCATCAACCGGCGCAACGCGCGCCATATCCAAGGCATCCCACACCTTTACCCCGGATAACAAGGCATGCGCCGTGTGATTTACTGCATACACACGAACATCCCAGGCGTCACTTGGTGTCTGAGCCGACGTTCCTCGCGAGGGGCGCAACAAGGCAACCTTCAAGCCAGCCTGTGCAAAGCCAAGCGCCGCCACTTTGCCAATCGCCCCATCGCCGACGATGCATATATCTGTGTGCGAATGCATGCAAGAATTCCGAAAGAGAAAATAAACCTGAATTCATATTATACCGATGCACAAGCAAGTAATTTGCAGACAACGCTTGCATATCTCTCCAAGTTTGCTATACTTGCCCGCCTTGGCCTGGTAGCTCAGTCGGTAGAGCAGAGGATTGAAAATCCTTGTGTCGGTGGTTCGATTCCGCCCCGGGCCACCAAGACTTTAAAGCCCCGTCAATTGCCGGGGCTTTTTTATTTTAGTAGCCGTCACTTTCAGTCTTGCAATCGCTCACCACCGCCTAACACACTGTTTTGCATTCGCACCGCTGAAATAAAAAATCCGCCCAAAGGCGGATTGTCGACGTACCAAGGCTAATTTATCAACTCGAGTGCAATACTTTTCGTTGTTAGCCAATGGTCGGCAGGAGCGGCATGCCCAGATCGAACACAACGTTCACAGCAGCAATGAACAACAGTGTTCCGACCAATACACCCAGACTGAATTTCGCAACATACTTCAAATCTTCCTTGTCGCGAAGGTTCAAACGGGTTTGGGGCATGTGAGGCAGATGCCAGGAATCAAAAATATGCGTATTCATGATTACCTCCTGTTGGTCTGACTTCATGGGTACTACGATTCCAATATAGAAAATTTTTGTCAGTTATCAATCAAAATTTCACATTTTCTTCACATTGATTTGTGTCGCGGCCATGCAAGTGATTTGACGCCGACCTCCGCATCCGTACTGGAATTCATAGCTAAAATGCAAAATTTGCATTCAAATAGGTCACAAATGTTTCTTTAAGGCTGCATTATTTGTGAACTATTGTCACACCACAAGAAAACCTGTGCCGTCAAAAAACGAGTTTTGTTAAATTAGGCTTGACCTAATTCAACAACTTGCTGAACGCGCCAAATACCATGCGAATTGCCGTACTTGATGATGATCGTAGCCAGACAGATCTGGTGTGCCAGGTGCTTAGCGCCGCCGGTCATGCGTGCCACCCTTTTCAGCGTGGCAAGGAATTGCTGAATCAATTGCGTCGTGAGAGCTTTGACATGCTCATCATCGACTGGCAGGTGCCGGATCTGAGTGGCGCAGATGTTCTTTTGTGGGCACGTGAAAAACTGCCGGCGAATTTGCCGGTTCTGTTTATGACCAGCCGGTCTGGCGAAGATGATATCGTCGCTGGTCTGGCAGCGGGCGCCGATGATTACATGATCAAGCCGATTCGCCGAGGGGAGCTGCTAGCGCGCGTTCAGGCCCTGCTGCGACGGGCTTACCCAAGCCAGAATCCTGTCGAGCAAATCCAGTTTGGCAACTTTGTTTTCGAAACACGCACCGGCCGACTGACAGTCTCCGGCGCACAAATTGAAGTCACGCAGAAGGAATTTGATCTGGCTCTTCTGTTCTTCCGCAACCTGGGGCGTCCGCTGTCTCGCGCCTATATTCTGGAAGCAGTGTGGTCGCGTGACATCGAAATTCCGTCCAGAACGATGGATACTCATGTATCCCGCGTACGGAGCAAGCTACAATTACGCCCGGAGCATGGATTTCGTTTAGCCCCAGTCTACAGTTATGGCTACCGACTGGAGCAAGTGACCGCATAAGCGCGCCGGGTTGCGCGGAGAGGAAGTATGCGCATCACCCTGATTCAACTGAGAGTTCTTACGGCACTGTTAGTCAGTGCCGTCCTGCTTTCTTCCGCTTTTGCCCAGACACCGGGCAGCATCACGACACTCCCTTCCGGCATTGTGTATCACGCCAAGGCAGGCGATACCTTGATGTCGATTGCCAGCGCCTACACCACCCGCGCCGCTAACTGGATCACGCTGGGCATTATCAACAATATCGCCAAAGACACCGGTATTCCGATCGGCACGCCGATTACTATCCCTGCCGACCTGCTGCAAGATGAACCAAGCGAAGGCAAAGTCATTGCCCGCAATGGTCTGGTCACGGCCACGTACACCGACGGCACGACCGGCGTGCTCAATATCGGCAATCGGATCGTCGAGGGCGTGAAAGTCAGCACGGGCACCAATAGCTTCGTGACGATCGGTTTGCCGGATCAATCCCGTGTTTCGATTCCGTCCAACAGCAATGTACAAATCACGACATTGCGAAAAACGCTGTACACCGCCAGCCCGCGCGTAGAAGTCGCCTTGCAGAAAGGCCGTGTGCTGTCGCGTGTGTCGCCACTTGAAACCAACAAAGGCAGTTATAAAGTTCGTACCCCACTCTCTGTTGCCGGTGTACGTGGCACCGAATTCCGTGTTCGGCTAGGTGACAAAGAAGTCGCAACCGAAGTACTGGATGGGCGTGTTCTGGCCAGCCTGCAGCGCGAAGATAATGGCCGTTTACTGCCACGCGCCAAAGGCAACATCACGACACGCACAAGCCTTGGCCCTACGGTTGATCTACTGGCACCACCACAACTTGCCGACATGCCTTACCGCTTTGGCGAACATGCCCATTTCGCCTTCATGCCACTACCCAATGCGGTGTCCTATCATGTCGAACTCGCGCATGACAGCGAAATGCTCGACCTGATTGCAGAAGGAAGTGGCAAGGCTGGCGATGTGATTCTCGAAAACATCGCTGAAGGCAATTACTTTGCGCGCCTGACCGCGATCGATCCGCTCGGTTTGGAAGGTATGCCACGCGTAATGGCCGTGACAATCCGCGATCGCGTCAAACCACAGACCTATACGCCGGCACAACCCGCACCAACCGTCGCCAGCAGTAATCCGCAAGAGCTACTCTTGCGCTGGCCCGGCTCTGCAACGGCAAAATACAATGTGCAAGTCGCTCGCGACAGCGAATTCAGTTGGCTCACCTACAACGCCAGCGTGACCGGCAACGAAGTGCGTTTTCCACGACCATCTTTCGGCACCTACTTTGCCCGTGTGCAGAGCATCAACCCAGATGGCAGCGGCAATGCCTACTCTTTTGCACAGACACTGATCGTCACGGATCAATGGATCATCAATGACGGGCAACCACTGCGCCCCAAGTCGCCCGCAAATAGCGCGTCCCGCTGATCCCGTCCAGTAATGGAAAATCGCTGGTCCTCCCCCTTTGTGCGCCGGCTTGCTCTGCGCGAGTGGCTGGCACTGTTTGTCAGCCTCCTCGCGCTGGTCGCGGCACTCGGCTGGCAAAACGGGTTAGGACGCCTTGACCAATCCTTGTACGACCTTTTTCTGTCGGCATCGTCCAAACCAGTGCGCGACGACATCATCATCGTCGCCATCGACGATTACAGCATTGCCGAGCTGGGGCGCTGGCCCTGGCCTCGCATTCACCATGCCGAGCTGATCAATAAAATCAATCGCGCTCAACCGCTGGCAATCGGCGTGGATGTGATCCTTTCCGAACCGGAAATACCAGATGCACAAGGACAACGCCCTGGCGATGAGTCGCTGGCCGCCGTCTTGCAGCGCAGTCAGCGCACGGTGCTGCCGGTCGTGATGATGAGTGCAGGTCAAGGTCTGATCGCCGGCTTGCCAACGCCTGCACTGGCGCAAGCCACGCGCGCACTCGGGCATATCGATCTGGAGCACGATAGCGATGGCGTGGTGCGCAGCGTCTTTCTGCGTGAAGGTCAGCATGGCGTGTGGTGGCCGCATTTTGCAGAAGCATTGATTGCAATCGGTACCGGCAGGAATACGAAAAATACGCATCATGCTGCCGAACCGCAGATCGGTATGCCGGATGAGTGGTCGCGAGCCGACCAGATTCACATTCCGTTCGAAAGCGGCATTGGCCAGTTCCCCACCGTTCCTTACATCTCGGTGCTCCGTGACGAGGTACCTGCCTCGTTTTTCCAGAACAAATACGTGTTGATCGGTGCCACCGCTCTCGGCATGGCGGACTCTTATCCCACGCCGGTATCCGGCTCATCGGGTGCCATGCCCGGCATTGAGATTCACGCAAACGTGTTGTCCGCCCTGCTCAACAACCATCACATCACCATTCCACCAGCATGGAAGACCGCACTGTTCAATCTCATGCCGGTTTTTATGGTGTTGCTCGGGTATCTGCTGCTTTCTCCACGGCTCTCTTTGCTCGGCATGGCCGGATGGATCTTCATCACGTTGCTGGCCAGTTACCTGAGTCTGCGGGCCGGCATGTGGCTGCCACCATCTGCTGCCATTCTTGTCCTGATACTGTCCTATCCATTGTGGAGCTGGCGACGGCTCGAAGCCGCCATCACCTATCTCGGACAGGAGTTCATCCGCCTCGACAGCGAACCGCATCTGCTGCCGGAACCACCGGCACCGAAATCCAAAGAAGTCGTCGATGTGCTGACGCAGCGCATCTCCGCCATGAAGCGGGCTGCACGCCGCGTCCGCGATTTGCGGCAGTTTGTTTCCGACAGTCTGGACAGTCTGCCGGATGCAACGCTGGTCACCGGTATCGAAGGCAATATCGTGCTCGCCAACCGGCATGCCATCGAATACTGCCGCTTACTCGGCTACCCACAAGTCACAGGTGCCAGCATCCTGCCGATACTAGCGTGTCTGAGCACACCCAAACCGCTTGGCCAGCAGTTCAATACATCGTTCCAGTGGGCAGATTTGCTGGACTTGCAACAAGCGGCAAATCTTGTCGATGGCATTGCCGTACACGATGCGCAAGGACATGATCTGCTGATCAAGAGCGCACCAACCTACTCGTCGGCAACGCTGCTGACCGGCTGGATTGTCAGCATCATCGATATCTCCACCGTACGTGCAGCCGAGCGTAGTCGCGATGAAACATTACGCTTCCTGTCACACGACATGCGGGGCCCGCAAGCATCGATTCTGGCCTTGCTGGAACTGCAACAGGAAACGTCGTCCGCCCTGCCGCTGGAGGAGCTGTTTGCGCGTATCGAAAAAGCATCCCGCCGCACACTCGGTCTGGCCGACAATTTTGTGCAATTGGCGCGTGCCGAGTCAGACGAGTACCGTCTGGAAGAAATGGACTTCCACGATTTGCTGTTCGATGCAGCCGATGAAGTCTGGTCACTCGCCAAGAACAAGCACATCACGGTCGAAGTGGACAATGCGTACGATGACTGTCCAGTCAATGTCGATCGCACCCTGATGACGCGCGCACTGATCAATCTATTGTCCAATGCCATCAACTACAGCCCCGAACACACCACAATCCATTGTGCCGTAACGCGTCAGGATCAGCAGATCATCTGCAGCATCCGCGATCAGGGCTATGGCATCGCCCCGGAAGATCAGGCACGCCTGTTCCGGCGCTTTCAGCATATGGAATCACCCGACCTGGCCCGTCATGACGGCGTCGGTCTGGGACTGGTTTTCGTCAAGACCGTGGTCGAACGCCATCATGGCGATATCAACTTCACCAGTGCCGTCGGGCAAGGCACTACATTTACGGTCCTCATCCCCGCCTGCCCTGCAGTCTGAAAGCGACATCGTCTACGATCCAAACAATGCTGGCGGGCTATAATAAGCCGTTACTCCAGAGATGCGTGCCATTCATGCAACTTGTCGCCGTCGGCATCAATCACACTACTGCGCCAGTTTCACTGCGCGAGAAGGTTGCCTTTCCGGCTGATCAGATTGGTCAGGCGGTTGCGTCCGCACGCGCCTGGTATGGCAATCACGCGCCGGAAGTCTATAGCGACGAAGCAGCCATCCTCTCGACCTGCAATCGCACCGAACTCTATGCCGCCAGCCATCTGCCGGGCGGTGTCAATGAAGCCATCGATCTGACGGCGCATTTTCTCGCCGATTATCACCAGTTGTCCTACTCGGATCTGCGTCCTTATCTGTATGCCTTGCCGCAGGAAAATGCGGTACGCCATGCGTTCCGCGTGGCATCCGGGCTTGATTCAATGGTACTGGGCGAGCCGCAAATCCTCGGCCAGATGAAGAACGCCGTGCGACAAGCGGATGCGGCAGGCGGTCTGGGCACCTATCTGCACCAGATGTTTCAGCGCACCTTCGCGGTTGCCAAGGAAGTCCGCAGCACAACGCAGATCGGCGCGCATAGTGTGTCGATGGCGGCGGCCGCAGTACGGCTTTCCGAACGCATTTTCGACAAGATTTCCGAACAGAACGTCCTGTTCATCGGTGCCGGCGAAATGATCGAACTGTGTGCCACGCACTTTGCAGCACAGAACGCCAAATCGCTGACGATTGCCAACCGCACCCTGGAACGGGGCGAAACGCTGGCGCATCGTCTGCATGGCAAATCGATTCGCCTCGCTGATCTGCCAGATCAACTGGCGCAATACGATATCGTCATCTCTTCGACGGCATCGTCACTGCCCATCATCGGTCTCGGCATGGTTGAACGCGCGATCAAGGCGCGCAAACATAAGCCGATGTTCATGGTCGATCTGGCCGTGCCACGCGATATCGAAGCAGAGGTCGGACGCCTCAATGACGTCTTTCTCTATACCGTTGATGATCTGGGTGCCTTCGTGCAAAGCGGTGTCGAGAACCGTCAGGCTGCCGTGGCGCAAGCGGAAGCGATCATTGAACATCGCGTTCAGGCATTCATGCACTGGGTTGATGCGCGCGCTGTCGTGCCATTGATCCAGGATCTGCATGAAAGCAGCGAAGCCATGCGCATGGTCGAGCTGGAGCGCGCACGTCGCCTGCTGGAGCGCGGCGAGGATATCGATACGGTTCTGGAAGCTCTGTCCAAAGGTCTGACTGCAAAATTCCTGCATGGCCCGCAACAAGCTCTGAACAATGCGCAAGGTGACGAACGTGCTCGCCTTGCCGCCTTGCTGCCGCAACTCTTCCGCACCAAGCGCTAGCGTATTTTTCTCGCGTTACCGCATCAGCATACGCCGGCAACCCACGCGCTGCCTGCTTCAAGAATTCCCTCAGGACTACACTCATGATGAAACCTTCGATGCTTGCCAAGCTCGATCAACTGACAGAACGATTGGCCGAACTGGATGCCCTGCTCATGCAGGAAGACGCAACATCCGACATCAATCAGTATCGCAAAATGACGCGCGAGCATGCCGACCTTGGTCCCTTGGTCGCGTTGTACAAGGATTACGTACAAGCCGATGCCGACATCCTCGCGGCACAAGAGATGCTGGCCGATGCAGACATGAAGGAATTTGCGCAGGAGGAAATCAGCGCTGCCAAATCACGCATGGAAAGGCTGGAACTCGATTTGCAAAAGATGCTGCTGCCCAAGGATCCCAACGATGAGCGCAACATTTTTCTGGAGATTCGCGCAGGCACTGGCGGCGATGAATCCGCGCTTTTTGCTGGCGACTTGCTGCGCATGTACACCCGCTTTGCCGAACGCAATCGCTGGCAGGTAGAAATCGTTTCCTCGTCAGATTCCGAGCTGGGCGGTTATCGCGAGGTCATTGCACGCATCATCGGTATCGGCGCCTACTCCAAACTCAAATTCGAATCGGGTGGCCATCGTGTGCAACGCGTCCCCGCGACCGAGACTCAGGGCCGTATCCACACCTCGGCCTGCACGGTTGCGGTCATGCCGGAAGCGGATGAAGTGGAAGACGTGGACATCAATCCGGCCGATCTGCGCATCGATACATTCCGCGCGTCTGGCGCCGGTGGTCAGCACATCAATAAAACCGACTCTGCCGTTCGCATCACGCATATTCCGAGCGGCATCGTGGTCGAATGCCAGGATGATCGCAGCCAGCACAAGAACAAGGCGTCCGCACTCAAAGTGCTGGCTGCACGGATCAAGGATGTGCAATTGCGCGAACAACAGTCGAAGGAAGCGGCAACGCGCAAGTCCCTGATTGGCTCCGGTGATCGCAGTGAACGCATCCGCACCTATAATTTCCCGCAAGGCCGCATGACGGATCACCGCATCAATCTGACGCTGTACAAACTGGACTTCATCATGGATGGCGACCTGACGGAGCTGACTACCGCACTGACGACCGAACATCAGGCAGAATTGCTGGCGTCGCTGGCCGACGCCAGCTAGGTGCAACCATTCACCGTGCCTGCCTGTCTCAAACACAACCTGTTGGCTTCACTCTCATTCGGAACGTACACTCATTCATGAACACCACCAAAACCATGTTGATCACCGTCGCATTCATTGCGATCGGTCTGCTGGCCTTCGCCTTGTATCTGCAACACATCGAAGGCATGCAACC
This sequence comes from Oxalicibacterium faecigallinarum, assembly GCF_014635705.1. Classification (GTDB taxonomy): domain Bacteria; phylum Pseudomonadota; class Gammaproteobacteria; order Burkholderiales; family Burkholderiaceae_D; genus Oxalicibacterium; species Oxalicibacterium faecigallinarum. The sequence goes on from NZ_BMDI01000001.1 coordinate 1,723,553, forward strand.
ATGCCCGTTGTGCGTTATCCAGCGCTATGCCTTTGCCGCGATTGCCTTGTTCTGCCTGATCGCTGCTGCACTGCCGCCTGCCGGTGAGCGTGCGGGTGCCGCGTTAGGTGCGTTGACCGCCATCGCTGGTGCGGGCGTTGCGGGCTGGCACATCCACGTCAAATCCAGTCCGGATGTATCGTGCGGGATCGATCCGCTGGAGACGACACTCAATACCATCCCCACTGCCGAACTGATGCCGTTTCTGTTCAAGGCCGATGGTTTGTGCAGCACCAACTATGCACCGATCCTCGGCCTGTCGCTGCCACAATGGGCATTGCTGTGGTTTGCCGTGCTGAGTGTGGCGATGATGCGCGTTGCGCTTAAACGCCGCTAATCGTCCCTCGCATGAGCATGATTCCTTCAGGCAGTACGCTCGACACCGTGCTGCGTTCTGCCTGTTTGCCCCCGCTGGAATTGCGCATGCTGCTCGGTCACATTCTGCAGCTGACCCGTGTGCAGTTGATTACCCAATCCGACCGGATCCTGAATGCACAGGAAACACAGCAATTATCGGCATTGATCACGCGCCGCATGGCCGGCGAGCCGATGGCTTATCTGCTCGGTGAACGTGAATTCTTTGGCCTGTCCTTCCGTGTTACACCGGCGGTCCTGATTCCACGACCGGAAACCGAATTGCTGGTTGAACTGGCGATTCAACGCCTTCCCCGGAATGGCAGCCTGCTCGATATGGGAACCGGCTCCGGTGCCATCGCCATCGCCATCGCGCATGCGCGTCCTGATGCAAAGGTGACGGCACTGGATGTCAGTGCCGATGCACTCGCTCTGGCGCGCGAGAATGCAGAACGCAATGAGGTGCACATCGACTTTCTGCAGAGCGACTGGTTTACGGCATTGCATGCTCGGCAGGCGCGCCCTGCATTCGATCTGATCGTATCCAATCCGCCCTATATCGTGGCAGGTGACGCGCATCTTTCTCAGGGCGATCTGCGGTTTGAACCGATCAGTGCATTGACCGATCATGCAGATGGCTTGTCCGCATTACGCACGCTATGCCGGCATGCAGCATCGTTTCTGCACAGCGATGGATGGTTATTGATGGAGCATGGTTACGATCAGGCCGATGCCGTACGACAGTTGCTGATGCAGAACCAGTTTGCAGATGTACAAAGCTGGCGGGATCTGGCTGCAATTGAACGTGTCAGTGGTGGGCGCCTGCCTACCGACGGTTGACTCGCTTCTATCAGGCTGCCAGTGCTTTTTCCAGCAGCCGATGCAAGGCGGCGAAATCTGGTTCACCAACATAACGGGCAATCACCTGCCCCTGCTTATCGACGACCAATGTCGTCGGCGTCAGTTTGATATCACCAAATGCCTGCGCCAGCTCCCCTTTCGGGTCGAGTGAGATGGTGAATGGCAACTGCCTTGTTTCGACAAAATTCAGAACGTAATTGGGCGGATCATAGGACATCGCCACAGCGATCAATTCCAGTCCTTGTGCATTGAATTTGTTGTAGGTCGCAACCAGATCCGGCATCTCTTTTACGCACGTGACACAGGATGTCGCCCAGAAATTCAGGATCGTGACTTTGCCGCGCAGATCCTGCGACGTGATCTTGTTACCTTGCAGATCCGTGAAGGTCACATCGGGCATGTTTTCCTTCTTGGTCATCGCCGCATAGCCAAGCATGGCAATCACTGCCACGACCAGCAGCAGTATGACAAGCGAGCCGCGTTTACGCGGGGCGGCGTTCTGGTTATCTTGCATGATCGCTCCGCATCAAAATGGAGAAAGAAAAACCATTATAGTCAGTGGATTTGCAGGTTCGTGATCGCCATCAGTTATTTCGACATGAAATCGCGCATGCGACGACGCAACTCACGCTCTGCACGCTGCTCCTCTTTCCAGTCATCGCGTACGGCACGCCAAAGCGACAAGGCCATCAGTATCACTACCAGTGTAAACGGCAAGGCAAATACGATGGTTGCCGTCTGCAAGGCATCCAATCCACCAGCCAGCAGCAGACTGATCGCAATACCGGCAATCAGCACACCCCAGATGATTTTTATGCGATTGGCCGGCTCGCTCTTGCCGCCGGTACTCATCATGCCCAGAACGAGAATCGCCGAGTCCCCCGATGTTACGAAAAACACCAGCACCAGAACAGTGGCCACGATGGACATGATAAAGCCCAGCGGCATCTGACCCAGCATGACAAAGAGCGCTGTAGACAAATCATTCTGCACTGCAGCTGAAATCGGCAGGCTCTGCCAGATTTCCATGTGTAATGCTGTACCGCCAAATACCGAAAACCAGATGAAGGCGGCTATCGATGGCGCAAGCACGGTACCGATCACGAATTCGCGTATCGTTCTGCCACGTGATACGCGCGCGATGAACAAGCCGACAAATGGTGACCACGATATCCACCATGCCCAGTAGAACACGGTCCACTCGCCTATCCATTCACTATCGCGGAATGGCGTCATCCGCAAACTCATGCGAACGAATTCGGTCAGATAATTACCCAGCGTACTGGTCAGCGTGTCGATGATGGTGATCGTTGGGCCAAGCAGAAATACCAGCAATGCGAGAAATGCCGCAACGATCATATTGATCGAGGACAGCCATTTAATGCCGCGTTCGACACCACTGACTGCAGAGGTAATAAACAGGGCAGCCGTCACAATGATGATACCAACCTGCGCGGTTACCGAGACCGGCACACCAAACACCACGGACAAACCACCATTGATCTGCAACGCACCCATGCCCAGCGATGCAGCCACACCGAAGGCCGTTGCAATTACAGCCAGTCCATTGAACACGCCACTCATTTTCTGTACTGCCCGCCATGGCAGGGCATTGGTCGATTCACTTACCAGCGACACGCCATCGCGCCGATAAAGAAAGAAGGCAATCGCCAGAGCAACCACGCTGTACACCGCCCAAGGATGCACGCCCCAGTGGAAAAAGCTGTAGCGCATCGCGGCACCCGCCGCATCCGGCGTGAAAGCAACGATACCTGGCGGTGGCTTTGCGTAATGCGAGAGCGGCTCCGACACGCCCCAGAACACAAGGCCGATGCCCATCCCCGCTGCAAACAGCATGGCAAACCACGAAGGCAGCGAGAAGGCTGGCTCTTCATCTTCCTTGCCGAGCTTGAGATTGCCGTAGCGACTGGTTGCCAGAAACAGGGAAAACAGCACCAATCCAAGCACTACCCACAGATAGAGCCACCCAAAATTCTTGGTGATCGCCGTCATGACGAGGTGCGAAGTGGAACCGAGCGTCGTCGGAGATAAGATTCCCCACAGCACAACGATCGATATCAGGCATGCCGGGAAAAGCAGCTGCATATCTCTCTCCTGAAAACAAACAAGATGCGCAAAGCGGGCTTGCGGATAAAAACAAACCGGTCTGCGACCGGCGAGCCGAGCGACTCACAACAAAAGAAGGATGGCTATTCTACGCCGATTGGACAATGCCAGTTGGAGAGGGTTCGCTGTCTCATGCTTCCGGCCAGCCAGCTTCGGTATAGATACGCGCAACGGCAGCCGGCATCGGTGCTTCCAGTGCGGCACAGATGGCGCGCAGCAGATCCGCCATGGTCAATGGTAGCGACTGCGATCCCGACACGTTCAACAATGCCTTGATCAAGGCAGGCTTGCTTAATGGCGCAAGCTGATTGACACGATCCAGCACCTGCTTGATTTCCTGGTAACTCAGGGCAGAAACCGGTTGCAGATCCGCCGGTGTTAATGCGAAGGGCGCCTGCGCCACGATACGCGCAAATGTCTGCTCCGCAGGCAGCTTCTCCAGCTTGGCCATCACGTGGGCGACCAGAGAAAACAGCTTCAGGCATTCCTGACGCAAGGCATGGAGATCATGAAAGCGAACCGGCACAGCGCGATTGGCGCGCGCGTCCAGTCGGCGTTCCAGTACCGTCTGCAATACAAACTCATGCAAGGTCACGCACTGATCACTGTTGATCAGACGACTGATATTGTCCAGCATATCCATGTGCGCATTGACCGGCAAACGACGCAACGCAGGCATCGCAATATCCAGCAAAGGCAACCGTGCATTGCGCGGCAATTGCCGTATGGCAGCCGCCATTGCCACGATCTGCTCGGCCTGCCTTGGCAGATGCGTGCGTACAAAGATTGTCTTTTCCTCACTCTGCATCGCATCGCTTTCCATGAATAAGGCAAGCACCAGCGACACTGCCGCATAAGGATCATGCACGGCACGGTCAATATCCGGCATACGCCGGATCTGTTCCAGCGGACTAAGCACCGGTGCCTTTTCCTGATCGGTACCAAAGGGGGCGCTGGTCAGCGCGGCGGTCGCTGCAATATCCGCCACAGCCTGCTGCCGCGCTGCCTGCACCTCGGCAAATCCGCTGGCGACAAATGGCAAATCGGGCAACCGCTCTGCCGGCGGCAAGGCAGGCTGCGCAATGACCGGCGCATCCATCAAAGTCATATCGCGCCCATAGATGCGACGCAGGCGCTCCTGCAGACTGGGGTGTGTCGCGAACAAGCCATCCAGCAAACTCGGTCGCACCGCGCTCAGGAAAAGATGCGAAAGCTGCTCGGCATTGCCATGCAGGATGCGCGCCTCTTCGCCGCCTTTCTTGGTCAATCCGCCAATTTTGCGCAGGGCATTGCCAATGCCATCCGGATTTCGCGTGAACTGCACGGCGCTGGCATCCGCCAGAAACTCGCGTTGCCTTGATACAGCCGACTTGATCAGGCGACCGAAGAAAATGCCGATATATCCGATCACAAACAGGATTGCACCTGCACCAACGATAAACAGCTGAATCGGCACACCATTGTTATTGTCGCGGCGACGTGGTGCCGAGATCATGGAAGCGCGCGCGCCAATGCCCATCATCTGCTGGCCAAATCCGGCCACCATCTGAATGCCAAAGAGCACACCAATCAACCGTACGTTCAGACGCATGTCGCCATTAAGGATATGACTGTATTCATGCGCCACCACGCCCTGCAACTCATCACGCGACAAGCGATCAAGCGTACCGCGCGTCACGGCAATCACCGCTTCGTTCAGGTTATAGCCAGCGGCAAAGGCATTGATGGATTGCTCGCGGTCCAGCACATAGACCTTGGGGCAAGCGATGCCCGACGCCAGCGCCATTTCTTCCACGACATTGATCAGACGCCGCTCGCGTGTATCGCTGGTATCGGTGGCGACCAGACGGCCGCCTGCCATGCGTGCGACCGCGTCGCCGCCATCACGCAAACGGAACATTTCGATCAATGTGCCGCCGATGATCAGCAGCAGCGTCACCAGCGTATTGGTCAGGAAGAAAGCGGGAGGATACGGTGTCGCATAAAACTGCCCGCCGGCATAGGTCTGCAATCCATTCCATAGCAAAGCCATCGCCACATTGACGGCGATGACAATGGCAATGACCGCAAGCACGAACAGGATCACCAGCTTCTTGGTCTGGCGACGGGCTTCGTCCTGTTGCTCAAAGAACTTCATGGAAAATTTACGACGAGATAAGTACGCAGGGACAGATCAATGAGAGCCCCCTGTACGTAGACGGCGTGGCGTGCGCAAGGAAACCAATCAGAACGATACCTTGACTGCCTTGCGTTCTTCCGGCGATTCGGTTGACTCCAGCAACTCGGCTTGCTTGAAGCCAAAGGAACCGGCAATCAATGAGCCGGGAAACTGTTCGATCGCCGTGTTATAGCTCATGACGCTGTCGTTGTAGCCCTGACGTGCGAAGGAGATCCGGTTCTCCGTGCTGGTCAGCTCTTCGCTCAACTGCATCATGTTTTGATTCGCCTGCAACTCCGGATAGGATTCGGACAAGGCGAACAAACGACCAAGGGTTGCGCCCAATGCGCCTTCCGCATTCGCCATTTGGCGCACCGCTGCCGCATCGGCAGGATCCCCGGCCGCCTTGCTGGTTGCTGCCACAGCCTGGTTCCGGGCCATGATCACGGCTTCCAGAGTTTCACGCTCGTGTGCCATATAGGCTTTGGCGGTTTCCACCAGATTCGGGATCAGGTCGTAACGTCGCTTGAGTTGCACATCGATCTGCGCAAACGCATTCTTGAAATGATTGCGCAAGGCGATGATGCGGTTGTAAACACCGATTCCCCAGAACACCACCACGGCCACCACCGCCAGAAGAATAAGCACTGCTGTCATGTTCTCTCCCAAAAGAAAAAAGCCGCCCGACAATGGTCAGGCGGCTTCAATATAACACTCCGTAGAATGCTTACCGCAATACGTTACTCAATGATCGAGCTGCGCATCTTTCTCTGCCTTGCGCTGCGTGTCCGGTGTATTGGCCAGCGCGTTGTATTCTTCATTGCTCAGATATTCGAATACGCGCACCACTTTCTGCACGCCACCGACACCGCGTGCGATCTGTGTCGCCAGATCGGCCTCATGCTGCGTCACGCGGCCCATCAGATACACAACACCACGCTCCGTCACTACCTTGATCGAATTGATATACAAACCCTTCTCATCAATGAGCGATGCCTTGACCTTGCCGGTAATCAGTGTGTCGTTGGAGCGTGAACCGAAACCTGCCGTACCGGACACCGCCAGCTCATTGATCACTTCACGCACGCCTTCCACTGCGGCGACTTCGCGTTCGGCTGCATATTTGGAATTTTCATCGCGCACTTCACCCGTCAACAGAACGCGGCGGTTGAAGCTGGTGATCTTGACGTTGTCGCTCGGCGCAATCACGCTGTACACACGTTGATCGCCTTTGAATGAAATGGCTTTGTCATCAGCCTGCGTACCCAGCGTGCGGCGATCCGTCGCGGCAAGTGAGCCGACGACTGCCGCGCCACCGAGCAAAACGCCCGCGCAACCTTGCAACGTCAAGACAGCCGCACCACACAACAATGCGGTCGCAACCGGGCGACGCATCGCCACCAGACAGCGATTCAGATCAATCATTCTCATCCCCTCCGAAAAGTGCAACGTCGATACCGTCGCACAAACAATGTAGCGTTAATAAATGTACTTCCTTGATGCGTGCCGTCCGGTCATGCGGCACGCAAATATGAACATCCGCATCGGTCAGCAGCTTGCCAATCGCACCGCCCCCCTTGCCAGTCAGCGCGACTACCCGCATGTCGCGCTCCAATGCCGCATCAATGGCGGCAGTGACATTCGATGAATTGCCCGATGTCGATACCGCCAGCAATACGTCGCCGTACTGTCCGAAGGCTTGTACCTGTTTGCTGAAAATGTCCTGATAACTGTAGTCATTGCCGATTGCTGTCAGAATCGAGGTATCCGTCGTCAATGCCATCACCGGCAAGGGAAGACGCTCCCGTTCAAAACGACCCACAAGCTGGGCAGCGAAATGCTGACAATCTGCGGCCGACCCACCATTGCCGCAGGCAAGAATCTTGTTTCCGTTAGACAGGGCGCCGAACATTAGTTCCACTGCCTGCATGATGGGTTGCGCCAGCTGCGAAGCAGCCTGTATCTTGAGTTCGGCACTTTCATGAAAATGCCCGAGGATGCGTTGTGTGTTCATGTTGCGGCGATTATAGAGCAGAGCTTGCAGACAGGTTGCCAGCGATCAGGCATCCAGTACATTTTTCAGCCATTGCATGGTGTCTCCATCCATTGCAATGACATCAAACCGGCACGCCGATGGCATGCGGTAACGCTGAAGAAAGTGTTGTGCCGCCGTAATCAGACGGCGCTGTTTGGCGGGCGTCACACTTGCAGCAGCGCCACCAAAAGTGGTGTGACTGCGTTTGCGCACTTCGACAAACACGAGCATCGATCCATCCTGCATGATCAGATCGATCTCGCCGCCTTTGCACAAGTAATTACGCTCAACCAGTGTGAGCCCTTGTTCTTGCAGATAGACCAGCGCGGCATCTTCGGCGCGACTGCCCTCGATCTGTCTGGCCGTACGCGGCTTGAGCAAGGAGGGCATACGCACAATGAAGAGACCCATTGATTGCGTTACTGATTTTCCAGCGGCTGCACGACACCCTGGCGATAAACGGCGGGTTGCATCACGCGCTTGAAGCGCGTGGCGTTGCTCCCAAAGCGAATCGACAATTTGCCTGTCACCCCATCCAGATCGAAATCGGTCTGGCGAATCGCGATATTGTGTGCCACACGATACGCATCGATACCGAGTGCGTAGAGACGTTCGATATCCGGACTCCGACGTTGATCCGGATTCTGCGGCAGGCGCGGATAGGTCATCACAGCCGCATGATCAGCTTGCAACTGCCATGGCATGTCGAGCAGGCGCACGCCTTCCAGATCCAGCAACGGTGTGGCCACCATCCAGTCAGCAAGCGAATGCGGATTCAATTGCGAAATACCATAAGTCGATACTTCACCGCCCACACCTACGCGCAACTGCACGGTTTGCGCGGCATCCAGCGCCACAAAAAGCACGACAGGGCGAGCGGTCTGAATCCGATTACGCAAATCAAGCAAGCCATTGGGATTGATGAAGCCACTCGTCATCGCCAGTTCGATTGTTTCGACCTGCAACCCCATTCCACGCCAGGCAGACGCAAACGCCGCTGCAGCACGACGCTGCCACGATACGTTGGTAGAAATCGCAAAGGCTTTCATCGCTGTTCTGCCACCACCGACCGATGCAGCAATCTGCCGTGCTTCATCCTCGACCGACAAACCCATCGCCAGCAGATTGGAAGACGTGGCTTCGGTTGCATCCGGCTGTGCCAGTGCGATGGTTGGCTTGACGACGGCACGATTCTGCACGATGGCCGTCACGCCACTACGTGTCAGCGGGCCCACGACGATATCGTTTCCGGCCACAGCATTCTGATAGCCAGCCAGCACGTCTTCCGGTGTTTCGCCGGTTTCGATGAGATTGACAACAATATTGGCGCGTTCATGCTGCCAGGCCGCCATGAAACCGGCGCGTACCGCATCCGAGACCTGCGACAGTCCCTCGGAGCGACTTGGCAGCAGCAATGCAATTCTGGTTGGTGGCGTGATCGGCATGACAACAGGCGCCTCAATCGACTCGGCGATGGCACCGCCGACAAACTCGTCCGATAGCGCTTCCAGCGTCAGATCGGTCTGTGCCAGTTGCATGCCATCCAGCGACCTGACCTGCATCTGGGCGGTTACACTATTGGCTACCTCACCATCGAACATTGCGTTTGCCCAAACGGGAGCGCACAATCCGCTGATCAGTCCTGCCAGTACAACACGCCGCGCCCAATGTCCCAACATCCGAATCCTCCCATGGCTGAATCTGTTACACTTGTCTCTGCGATTATGCATGATGTCGCACAGCAAACCTTCCCACCCGGCACATTATATGTGGTGGCCACACCGATAGGAAATGTCGGTGACATCACGCTGCGCGCGCTGCATGTGCTGAATCTGGTCGATGCGGTTGCCTGCGAAGACACACGCAACACGCGACAGTTGCTATCCCGTTATGGTTTGAACAAGCCACTGATCGCCGCTCATCAGCACAACGAGCGTGAAATTGCCGACAAACTGATTGCCCGCCTGCAGGCAGGGGAACGCATTGCCCTGGTCTCGGATGCGGGGACGCCTGCTGTCTCCGACCCGGGTGCACGCATCGTCGATGCGGTACGTGCGGCGAAGCTCCCCGTCACGCCTTTGCCTGGCGCCTCGGCCGCATTGGCAGCGTTGTCTGCGAGCGGACTCGTGAATGACCAGTTTCACTTCGTCGGCTTTCTGCCCAGCAAGGCGGGGCAGCGTGACACCGTGCTGCATGGCCTTACGCAGGTGACGGCCACCATGATTTTTTACGAAGCGCCGCACCGTATCGAAGAAACAGTTGCCGCGCTTGCTTCGGTCTTCGAGCCACAACGCCAGATCGTCTTTGCGCGCGAACTGAGCAAGCTGTTTGAAGAAATGCATCGATGCGCATTGTCCGATGCCTTATCTTGGCTAGGTGCCGATGCCAATCACCAGAAAGGCGAATTTGTTCTTTTGGTAGAAGGTGTGGCGACCGATATTGATACGCAGCAGGCAGAAGCCGAACGCATCCTGACCATTCTTCTGGAAGAATGCTCGGTCAGGCAAGCAGCAGCACTGGCCGCCCGCATCACGGGCAAAAAGAAGAATGCGCTTTATGATCGCGCGCTGGAAATCAAGGCTAGCAGCAGCGATGACAGTCAGCTTGCCTGATCACGCCGCCCGCTTCTGCACACATCAGTGCTGCACAATGAATGGCTTGATGCCGCTGCTCTGCTCGACGCGCGCTGCGACCGAGGCCGCGTCATCGCGGGTTGAAAACGGACCGCTGTAAACGCGATACAGATTGTTAACGGACTCGACGCGCAAGGAATACAAAATATTGCCAGTGGTCTGCGCGATTCGCGCACGAGCCGTTTCGGCATTCACCGACTGCGCATAGGCACCAAACTGCAAGTAGTATCCGGCAGCGAGCTGAGGTGCCGCCAATTGGGACGTCGGTGCTGAACCAGATGGTGGCGCCTGTACCGTTTGCTGTACCACAGGCGCAGGTGCAAGCGTTGCTGCTTGCACGACCGGCATCAACGCATCGCCGCCGCTATCGGACTGCATCTTGCTGGCGCTGGCATTTCGATTCGCGACAATGCGCTCGATATCTTCCGGCAACAACCGTTCTACTTCCAGTTCTGTACTACCGTGTCCGATATAACCGAGTCGCAAGGCCGCGGTATAAGACAGATCGATCACACGACCGGAACGGAAAGGACCACGATCATTGACCCGCACGATGACTTGCTTGCCATTACTGACATTCGTCACGCGCGCGTAAGAAGGAATCGGCAAGGTAGGATGTGCTGCCGTCATCTTGTACATGTCATACAACTCGCCGGACGATGTTTTCTGTCCATGGAATTTCTTGCCGTACCAGCTGCCATGGCCGCGCACCTTGTAAGGCCGATCATCGGTGAACGGCTCGTAACGCTTACCAAACACAACATATGGACTGTTGCCGCGGCGCGAATAAGGCTCAACTTTCGGTATCGCATCAGCCACATCCAGCAAACCCTCCGGGATATCGTCACCCGGGCCATCATCGAGATAGTAACCGCCGCGACCGGAACCAGCGGGCGGCAATACGGGATAGGAAGATGGTTTGCCGGAATGTGAAGTCGGCGACGGCTTGGATGCTGATGACGTGGATAGTGGCGTCGTGCCACAACCAGTGAGAATCAGCAGAGATAAACCGGATACGACAATCGATAGCTCGGGCCATCTGATAGAGCGGAAAAACATCGCAACTCCCAATGGCTGCAAGAAACGCAGCCGGATCAAGATCGCCGTGCAGCAATCAGAGAAAATGAACTCGCACTCAGCTTTGCACCAGCTTTCTGTGCCGCTGGATACTCATCAGGATGCCAACACCCAGACCAAGCGTGACAAACGCCGTGCCACCATAACTGAAGAACGGCAGCGGCACGCCTACCACCGGCAGGATGCCACTGACCATGCCCATGTTAACGAAGGCATAGGTGAAGAAAATCATGCTGATCGATCCCGCCAGCAGGCGGCTGAACAAAGTCGGCGCATGCGCCGCAATCGCCATGCTGCGTGCAATCAGCAGCAGATACAGAATCAACAAAATGATGTTGCCGATCAGGCCAAACTCTTCCGAATACACTGCAAAGATAAAATCTGTCGTGCGTTCCGGAATGAACTCAAGATGTGCCTGCGTGCCATGCAGCCAGCCTTTACCTGTCAGCCCGCCGGAGCCGATCGCAATCATCGACTGGATGATGTGGAAACCCTTGCCTAAAGGATCGGTCGTCGGATCAATCAGCGTCATCACACGGCCACGCTGGTAATCGTGCAGCATCGACCATGCAATCGGCAGACTCGCAAGCACCACCACGATGCCGGCCACAATGACTTTCCAGGACAGTCCGGCAAAGAAAATCACGTACAAGCCGGCAGCCAGCACCAGCAGCGAAGTACCCAGATCCGGCTGCTTCATGATGAGCGCAACCGGCACGATCAGCAACAGACCCGCAATCAAGAATTCTCGCCATCGCGTCATGCCTTCACGCTTCTGGAAAAACCACGCCAGCATCATCGGCATCCCGATCTTCATGATTTCGGACGGCTGGATCACAACGCCGAGATCCACCCAGCGCCGCGCGCCATTACGAATCAAGCCAAACTGCGCCACCGCCAGCAACAGAATAATCCCGCCCACATACATCGGCACGGCAAACCGCATCAGCACTTGCGGCGGAATAATCGCCACCGCCCACATCACCAGGAGCGACAGCAGAATATTGCGCAGATGCCCCTCGATACGGCCAGGAAAATCGATACCGGCCGAATACAGCGTGACCGTGCTGACAGCCAGAATCAGAAAGACGATCAGCATCAACGGACCATCGAATACCCGCACATACGGGCCGATCAGTTGCAGGAGGGAGCGCTTATCGAGGCTGGCCATGGGATTACTCTATCAACTCGCCGGCAGCCGGCACGATAACCGGCGCAGCAATCGGGTTGCCGTCCTTGTCCTGCGCACGCTTGCCCAGCAGATAATAATCAAGCGCCACCTTGGCAATCGGTGCCGCCGCTGCGGCACCCCATCCGCCATTTTCGACAATCACGGCCAGCGCAATCTTCGGCTTGTCGATTGGCGCAAAAGCCGTGTAGAGCGAGTGATCGCGCTGACGCTCCTTCAGCTTGGCGGCGTCATACTTGTCGTTCTGAGCAATCGTGATCGCCTGTGCGGTGCCGGTCTTGCCCGCGGATTCGTATCCGGCATTACGGAAGACGCGCGAACCTGTACCTTCCTTCACCACACCTGCCATCGCACGTTTGACGAAATCGATGTTTTCCTGCTTGAGCGGAATGCGATAGCTTTCCTTCTGTACCGTCAATGCACGCTGACCGGTGAGCCCATCCTCAATCATTTTGACCAGATGCGGTTTCATCACCACACCATTGTTGGCAAGAACGGCAACCGCATTTGCCAGTTGCAACGGCGTAAAGGAGTTATACCCCTGACCGATCCCGATCGAGATGGTTTCCCCTGCATACCAACGTTTCTGTTCGGGGCGACGATATGCTTCGCGCTTCCATGTCGTTGATGGCAGTACGCCCGTGCGCTCAAAATCAAGATCGATGCCGGTTTTCTGACCGAACCCGAATGGCTTCATGAAATCGTGAATGCTATCCACGCCCAGATCATTAGCCAGCGTGTAGTAGTAGGTATTGCAGGATTCCACGATGGACTTGTACATGTCGACAATCCCGTGTCCACCCACCTTGTCGTCGCGGAAGCGATGATTGCCGAACCAGAAATAACCGGGATCGGAAATGGCATCCGACGGCTTGCGCTTGCCGGTTTCCAGCGCGGCCAGCGCCATGAAAGGCTTGTACGTCGATCCCGGCGGATACGCGCCGGACAGCGGACGATTCAACAGCGGGTGGTCAGGCGAGTTGTTGAGCGCGTCCCAGCTTTGCTGATCAATTCCTTCCACAAACAGATTGGGATCGAAGGTCGGCATGGAAACGTACGCCAGAATGTCACCAGTCTCCGGCTCGATCGCAATCAACGCACCACGCCGATTACCGAACGCCTGCTCGACAACCTTTTGCAATTCGATATCGATCGACAAAATCAGGTTGGAACCTGCCGTTGCGGACGTGCGCGATAACGTTCTGACCGGACGACCACCAGCCGACACTTCCACTTCCTGATAGCCGGTTTTACCGTGCAGATATTCTTCGTAACTGCGCTCGACACCTTCTTTGCCGATGTGTTCGGTGCCGCGGTAATTCGCCGTATTGCCCGCTTCATCAATGCGATCAGCCTCGCGCTGATTGATACGCCCGATGTAACCAATTACATGCGCCGCTGTGGCACCTTGCGGATATTGACGGAACAGACGCGCTTGCACTTCCACGCCGGGAAAACGATAGCGTTGCGCAGAAAACCGGGCGACTTCCTCATCGGTCAGGCGCACGCGAATCGGCGAGCTGGCCAGATTTCTTGATTCTTCGCGCAGTTTGCGAAAACGACGCAGATCACGCGGCTGGATCTCGATGATTTTTCCGAGCTCTTCGATGACATCATCGAGCTTGCCCTGAATCTTGGAGGGGGTAATTTCCAGCGTGTAAGCAGAAAAGTTGCGCGCCAGAACCACACCATTGCGGTCGGTAATCAGCCCCCGGTTGGGCACTACCGGAATCACGGAAATACGATTGTCTTCCGCCTGCGCCACATAGGCATCGTGGCGATAGACCTGCAGCCAGAAAAAACGCACTGCCAGTACGGCGAACAGCAAAAACACCAGTGCACCCGCGACCGACAACCGCACACGAAAGCGCTGTAATTCACGTTCGGTATCTTTGAATTCAGTCATGCGTTCTCAATCGCAAATCGCGCAGTGCAGCGATCTGTAAAAATCGTTTCATCCATCTGAGCCGGCACGACTCAGATTGGACGGGTATCGTCGCGATTCGTCGCACGGCGCTGTGGCGCCAGGAGCAACCAGGTCACGACCGGCCACAGTGCGGCGGCTATCAGGCTTTCCAGAAACAGCATCCAGCCAGGGAACGCACCACCCACGAATACGCGGATGATCAGTCCCACCATTTGCGCCACCAGCAACAAGCTGAATACATGCAGCGCCTGCACGCCCATCGGAAACCACAGCACACGGCGGTGAATCATGATGGCGAAATAAGACAGCAAGGTATAGGACAGCGCATTTTCGCCAAGCAACGCTGCGTCATGCACGTCCATCAGCAAACCCATGAAGAATGCAATGCCGATACCAACCTTGCGGGGCTGATGAATACTCCAGAACACCAGCGTCAGCGCGACGAAATCCGGCACACCAACCCACTGTCCCCATGGCAGCAGGTTCAGCAGAAAAGCGATCAGCAGGCTGAATGCAATAAAGAATCCATTGGCCGGCAACAGAATGTAATGCGGATGCTGGTTCATCACGGCGCCTTCTGTTCAGGTGTTGATTCGGAGGCGGGCGAGGCCGACGCGTCCGGCTTTTTCTCTTCCACCACATCGCCTCGGCTGCTGGCATGCCCCAACAACCCTTTTTTCCTGGCCGCCTGCTTGGCATCATCTTCAGGACGCGGCTCAAACTGGTTTTCAACCAGCAAGATCAGCAACTGGCGATTGCGATCCACCCCCGCCAGCGGCGTGCAAACAATGCGTGCAAAGGAATCGGACTTGCGGTCCACCTCCGTCACCTTGGCCACCATCAGCCCCGCCGGATAGATGCCATCGATGCCTGAGGTCACCAGCATGTCGCCTTCTTCGATATCGACATTCGGCGGCAGGAAACGCAACTCAAGCAGATTGGACTGGCCACGACCATACGCCACGCTGCGCAAACCGTTGCGCACCACTTGCACCGGCACGACCTGATCTTTATCCGTCACCAGCGTCACTTCGGAACTGAAAGGGAAAACACGTGTGACCTGCCCGACCACACCGACATGGTCAATCACCGGCTGACCGCGCTCGACATCATGCTGACTGCCCCGGTCAAGCATGATCTTGCGGGTAAAACGATCTCGCGTATCGTAAAGAATTTCCGCCATCACGGATTTGACCGGCACACGCTCCTTGGCATCCAGCAGTTGGCGCAACTGCGCATTTTCGGCAACCAGATGCTGCCCTTGCTGCAAAGCCTGGGCGTCGGTAGTCTGCTGCTGCTTGAGCAGAAGGTTTTCTTTCTTGATTTCAGAGAGCGAGGTGAAGTAGTCACCGACGTAAAGCAACACGTCGCGTGGCACCAGGGCGACCACCTGCAAAGGATAGAGCGCGGTCGACACCACTTGTCGCACCACGCCCAGCGAGCGCATATGCGAGTCAACCGTCAGCAGCACCAGCGCAATCAGCGCGAAGCACACCATTTTTGCGCGTGCCGAAGCACCTTGTTTGAAAAGCGGTGGTGGGCTGTATTCCATTTAATGCCTGGGGGACCTGCAGGAGGTTGCCGGGACGCGCTGCCGAGTCGGACCTGATACATCGAGTACACCGACTGCGGCAACAAACTCCATTTTGCTACTGACTTTCTTCATCGGACCATGCTGTCATCAGAAGGAGGTGCAAAGAATGGTAAAAATTATTCGTGCGAGAAAATCGAACCGAGTTTGTCCATGCGTTCCAGCGCCATGCCGGAACCGCGTACCACGCAGGTCAGCGGATCTTCTGCAACGATCACGGGCAGACCGGTTTCTTCCATCAACAAACGATCCAGGTCGCGCAGCAATGCGCCACCGCCGGTCAGCATCATGCCTTTTTCGGCAATATCGGCACCGAGTTCCGGTGGTGTCTGTTCCAGCGCGTTCTTGACGGCAGAAACGATATTGTTCAGCGGATCGGTCAGAGCCTCGAGAATTTCGTTGCTCGAAATCGTGAACGAACGCGGAATGCCTTCGGACAGATTGCGCCCCTTGACTTCCATCTCGCGTACTTCAGAACCCGGGAATGCAGAACCGATTTCCTTCTTGATCGCCTCGGCAGTCTGTTCACCAATCAGCATGCCGTAATTACGACGGATGTAATTGACGATGGCTTCGTCGAACTTGTCGCCGCCGACGCGGATCGAGCCCTTGTAGACCATGCCGCCCAGCGAGATGATGCCGACTTCGGTCGTGCCGCCGCCGATATCCACCACCATCGAACCGGTTGCATCGGCGACCGGCAAACCAGCACCGATTGCTGCTGCCATTGGCTCTTCGATCAGATAGACCTGAGCCGCGCCAGCACCCAACGCCGATTCGCGAATCGCACGACGCTCAACTTGGGTAGAACCGCAAGGAACGCAGATGATGATACGGGGGGAAGGTTTGAAGAGTTTGGTGTCGTGCACCATGCGGATGAATTGCTTGAGCATTTGCTCGGTGACCGTAAAGTCGGCAATCACACCATCTTTCATCGGGCGGATCGCTTCGATGTTGCCAGGCACTTTGCCCAGCATCTGTTTGGCTTCCTTGCCAACGGCCATGATGGTTTTTTTGCCGTTCGGACCGCCTTGCTGACGGATCGCAACAACCGAAGGTTCGTCCAGCACGATGCCAGCACTGCGGACGTAAATCAGGGTATTGGCGGTGCCCAGATCGATCGCCAGATCATTCGAAAAATAACTACGTAAGAATCCAAACATGAATTGTCCTGAGGCGCGAACAGGCGCGCATGGGTCGATAAAAAATTACAAATGGGGAACTTCGTGCCGCGGCCTGCCCGTATTCTGAGCGCCAGCAAGGCATTAGCGGCGTATTCTACCTTATAATTCCGCTTGATTTGACCCATAAAAATCGCAAAAAACATGCAGCTTATGCGCGATCTTGTCGCCAACTGGTAATAACAGGCATGCATTTGTCTGAATCCGGTTTTCTTAATATTTTGTCAGCATTTTTGCTGTTTTCGACCATGTCCCTCGAACTTTCCGACGTCAAACGTTTATCCATCCTCGCGCAGATCGAGCTGAATGAAACCCAGTCCACCCAGACTCTCGACAAGCTCAACGGCATCTTTTCGCTGGTAGAGCAATTGCGCGCAGTGGATACCGCAGGCATCGAGCCGCTGAATCATCCGATCGCTGCCATGCAACCCGATCTGTCGTTGCGCCTGCGCGATGATGTCGCCAGCGAGCCAAATCGTCGCGAGGATTATCAAAAGCCGGCACCGGCGTCACAGGATGGCTTGTACCTCGTACCAAAAGTCATCGAGTAAGAGTGAGGCAGCGACCGGTCTCATCAATCGTCGCCCAGTTCTTATCGATAGAAAACGTCTGATGCGCCTGACACCATAACTTCCCTCTTGTCTCGCGCTTCATCGTCGTCACAACATTCCGTTTTTCATCATGCACAACAAGACCCTTAAAGAGCTCTCCGATCTGCTGCACGCCAAGAAGATTTCAGCGACCGAACTGGCATCGCTGTTCCTTGCGCGCATCGAAGCCAGCGACCTCAACGCCTTCCTGCATGTCGACAAAGGCCTGACACTGCAACAAGCGGCCAACGCAGACAAACGTCTTGCGGCAGGTGATGCAACGGTACTGACCGGCATCCCGATTGCACATAAAGATATTTTCGTCACACGCGACTGGCGCTCGACTGCCGCATCCAAGATGCTGGAAAACTACGTCAGCCCGTTCGACGCGACCGTGGTTGAACAATTCAATCAGGCAGGTACCGTCACGCTCGGCAAGCTGAACTGCGATGAATTTGCAATGGGTTCGTCGAACGAAAACTCCTATTTCGGTGCGGTCAAAAATCCGTGGGACAAGACGGCCATACCTGGCGGCTCTTCCGGCGGCTCGGCGGCGGCGATTGCGGCCTGCCTGACGCCTGCGGCAACCGCAACCGATACCGGTGGCTCGATCCGCCAACCCGCAGCCTTGTGCGGCGTGACCGGCATCAAGCCAACTTATGGTCGCGTCTCGCGCTATGGCATGATCGCGTTTGCTTCCTCACTGGATCAAGGCGGCCCGATCGCCAAGACGGCGGAGGATTGCGGCCTGCTGCTTAATGCGATGTGTGGCTTCGACCCCCGTGACTCAACCAGCATTGAACGCGAAACTGAAGACTTCACGCGCAATCTGCATCAGCCACTGCAAGGGCTACGCATCGGCATTCCAAAGGAATATTTTGGTGAAGGTCTGGCCGCAGATGTCGAGCAAGCGGTGCGTGCCGCGTTGCAAGAGTTTGAAAAACTCGGTGCCACACTGGTCGATATCTCGCTGCCAAAAACCGAGCTGTCGATCCCGACTTACTACGTCATCGCCCCAGCAGAAGCATCGTCGAATTTGAGCCGCTTCGACGGCGTGCGTTACGGCTATCGCGCCAACGATTACAAGGATCTGGCCGACATGTATCGCAAGACCCGCTCGGAAGGATTTGGCGATGAAGTCAAGCGCCGCATTCTGGTTGGCGCTTATGTTCTGTCGCACGGTTACTATGACGCGTATTACGTACAGGCGCAAAAAATCCGTCGCCTGATCGCGCAGGATTTTCAGCAAGTACTGTCAGGCCCAGACAAACAATGCGATGTCATTATGGGACCGGTTGCGCCGACGGTAGCATGGGATCTGGGCTCCAAAGCCGACGATCCGGTTGCCAACTATCTGGCTGACATCTTTACCTTGTCGACCAGTCTGGCCGGTTTGCCAGGCATGTCGGTGCCGTGCGGTTTCGGTCAGGGCGAAAAGAACAGCAAGCGGCCAGTCGGATTGCAAATCATCGGCAACTACTTCGATGAAGCACGACTGTTGAATGTCGCGCATCAATACCAGCAAGTGACTGACTGGCATCAACGCAAGCCAGCGGGCATCTAACGGTCAGCCTCTGACAACACGTACATCGAGCAGCGCAACGCACATAAGCGAGTGAGGAAATTATGCAGTGGGAAGTAGTCATCGGGATGGAAACGCATGCGCAGTTGACCACCCAATCCAAGATTTTCAGTGGGTCGCCGACCCAGTTTGGCGCTGAGCCCAATACACAAACGTCGCCGGTTGATCTGGCATTGCCGGGCTCATTGCCAGTGATGAATCGCGGTGCGGTTGAACGCGCGATTCAGTTCGGTCTGGCGATCGATGCGCACATTGCGCCGCATTCCGTTTTTGCACGCAAAAACTATTTCTATCCTGATCTGCCGAAGGGTTATCAGATCAGCCAGATGGATCTGCCGGTGGTGCAAGGCGGCAAGGTTTCCTTCCCGCTGGAAGTGGATGGCAAAACTGAAATCCGCTCCGTGCAACTGACACGTGCGCATCTGGAAGAAGATGCCGGCAAGTCGCTGCACGAAGATTATCAAGGCATGACGGGCATCGATCTCAATCGGGCCGGCACACCTTTGCTTGAGATCGTCACGGAACCGGACATGCGCAGCGCCGCTGAAGCCGTGGCCTATGCCAAGGCATTGCACTCGCTCGTGACATGGCTGGGCATCTGCGACGGTAACATGCAGGAAGGCTCGTTCCGTTGCGATGCCAACGTGTCGGTACGGCCGGTCGGTCAGAAGGAATTCGGCACACGTTGCGAGATCAAGAACCTCAACTCGTTCCGTTTCCTCGAAGATGCCATCAACTATGAAGTGCGCCGCCAGATCGAACTGATCGAAGATGGTGGTCGCGTCGTGCAGGCAACACGTTTGTACGATCCGGACAAGCGTGAGACACGCGAAATGCGCAGCAAGGAAGATGCACAAGATTACCGCTACTTCCCTGACCCCGATCTGCCGCCGCTCGTGATCAGCGAAGCCTGGATTGCACGCGTCAAAGCTGCGATGCCTGAATTGCCCGCTGCCATGCGCGAACGCTTTGTGCAGGATTACGCCCTGTCGGAATACGATGCGACCATCCTTACACAATCGAAAGCCATGGCTGCTTACTTCGAAGCCACCGTGGCAGCGGCAGGCAAGGCCCAAGCCAAACCGATCGCCAACTGGCTGATGGGTGATATGGCATCAACGCTGAATCGTGAAGATACCGAAATCGATGCGGCACCAGTCAAGCCCGCACAACTGGCGCAACTGCTGCAACGCATCACCGACGGCACCATCTCCAACAAGATCGCCAAGGAAGTCTTTGCCGGTATGTGGGAAGCCAAATCGGACAGCGCCACACTGGCAGATGAGATTATCGAAGCCAAGGGCCTGAAGCAGATTTCCGACAGCGGTGCACTGGAAGCGATTGTCGACCAGGTCCTCGCCGCGAATGAAAAATCCGTTGCCGAATATCGTGCTGGCAAAGAGCAAGCCATTAACGCCCTGATGGGACAAGCGATGAAGGCCAGCAAAGGCAAGGCAAATCCTGCCCAGCTGACCGAACTGCTGAAGAAAAAACTGGCTGGCTGATTTCCTCTCGCCGGATAAAAAAGCCGCGTACACCTTCAGGTGACGCGGCTTTTTATTTGCCATTGCCCTGGCAAGCTTTTACTTGGCACGCGCACCTTTTGCATCAAGCGGCTGCCAGTAGTTTTCGAGCTTCAACTCTTTCAAGGCTGCATTCAGAAAGCGACGGTCAAACCATTGTTCGATCTCGAATTTCTTGCCACGTAGCAGGCCCAGTTCGGCAGCCTGATCCAGCGTTGCCTGGTAACGCGTCACAGAGAAGATATCCATCAAAAAAGCCCGTCATCATTGCGACAACGAGCTTTCCAACAAGACGAACAAATATCTTTTTGTGTCGCTTTAACGTGACGCGACGCTGTTCAATTCGCGATAGCGTTTGAGTACGCCGTCATATTTTGCATTCAGAGTGTCCAGATCGCTCTGGCTGTCGTGAATACCCGCCGCAATTTCCTGCACACGTTCTGCAGCCAGATCCTGTTTACTCTTGTTGCCGGCAGCGGCGCGCCAGTCGTTGCGTGCGACCTGCAAGGCTGCTTTTTGCTGCACAATCAGATTGGACAGGGATGCAGTTTCCCGCGCACGCGCATTCTCAATCTCTTCTTCATTGCGGTAGCGGGCAAGCAAGGCTTGATCGCTGCGTCGCTGCTCGATGGCAGCCAGCTCTTCCGCCTGACGCTGCTTGCGCTGCTCTTCGGCAAGACGCTTTTGCTCTGCCGTTGGCGGCGGCACAATTTCACGCTTGAGCGCACCAGCGTTATTGAGTTCACGCATGGTGCGATCAGCGCATTCCGGAATGGGACGATCGGAGGTGATGGTACGGCCGCTGGCATCCTTGCACATGTAGATGGCGGCATGTGCGAGCGCCGGATTCATTACTGCAACGACAATCAAACTTCTGATTACAGCAGCCATACCACTCCCTGACGATTTATCCGGTCACGCCATATCTCCTGCGATAGGCGGCAACCGCTTCCCTGTACTGCGCCTGTTCCGGCGCTGCGCCTGCATTCGAGATGTACTCGAACAAATCTTCCAGATTTCCGATCGATACGACCGGAATACCGTAGGTATTGCTGACTTCCTGCACGGCCGAATGGGCCGACAATGCGTCATCCTTACCCGAGCGTTCCATGCGATCCAGTGCAATCAGCACGGCACACGGTGTGGCACCTGCTGCACGGATCATGTCAACCGACTCGCGCACCGAGGTGCCTGCCGAGATCACGTCATCAATGATCACGACCTTGCCTTCCAGTTTGGCGCCGACGATCGTACCGCCTTCGCCATGGTCCTTGGCTTCCTTGCGGTTGAAGGCAAACGGCACATCCTTCCCCTTGTTTGCCAACGCTACTGCGGTTGCCGATGCCAGCGTGATGCCCTTGTATGCAGGACCAAACAGCATGTCGAATTCCACTCCGGAATCGATCAGCGTCTGTGCATAAAACTCGGACAAGCGCGCCAACGTGCCGCCTTGATTGAACAGGCCGGCGTTAAAAAAATACGGAGACGTACGCCCCGCTTTGGTGATGAATTCCCCAAAGCGCAACACACCGGTGTCTACCGAAAACCTGATGAATTCCTGCCGTAAATTGTTCAAGACGACTCCGTAACGAGCTAAAAGTGACGAAATTTGTCGCTCCGTGGCGACGAGGGTCACATTTTAAATCGTTCTGGAACGTTGCTGATCAGAATGCAAAGCCTGTGCCTGATTTGACAACATTCTCTCCACGCTCAGTCAGAGCGCATTCACTGCCCGGCGCACCGAATCGGTTATCCTGTTGACCTCTTTTGTATCAGGCTCTTAATAGACATTCGATGAAAATCATTTCCGCCAATTTGAACGGCATCCGCTCGGCAGCAAAAAAAGGGTTCTTTACCTGGATGGCCAAACAGAATGCCGATTACGTCTGCGTCCAGGAACTCAAGGCGCAGGCAACCGATATGACGACCGAATTTCTCACCCCGGAAGGCTATTTTGGTTACTTCCATTACGCCGAAAAGAAAGGCTATTCGGGCGCTGGCGTGTATTGCCGCACCCAGCCAGACAATGTGCAAATCGGTTTCAACTGCCCGGAATTCGATGCGGAAGGGCGCTACGTGCAGTGCGATTTCGGCAATTTGAGTGTCATCTCGGTCTATTGCCCGTCGGGCTCGTCGAGCGAGGAACGCCAGCAAGCCAAGTTCCGCTTCATGGATCTGTTTCTGCCGCATCTGATCGAGCTGAAGGCACTGGGCCGCGAGTTCGTGATCTGCGGCGACTGGAACATCGCCCACAATGAAATCGATCTGAAGAACTACAAGGGTAATAAAAAGAATTCGGGCTTTTTGCCGGAAGAACGCGCCTGGCTGACACGGATCTTTGATGAAGTTGGTCTGGTCGATGTCTTCCGCAAGATCGACGCGCGCCCAGATCAATACACATGGTGGAGCAATCGCGGTCAGGCATGGGCCAAGAACGTTGGATGGCGCATCGATTATCAGATCGCCACTCCGGAATTTGCGGCGACGGCCCAGGCAGTGTCGATCTACAAGGATGAGCGCTTCAGTGATCATGCGCCGCTGACCATTGATTACGACTGGGCAAGATAAACGTCCATTCGACCGTTTCCTCGAGGCGTCACAGAGCCGCGCCACACTGGAAGGCTGAGACATCTGCATGCATCAGCTTTTCTATGACATCCGCATGGCATGTCTGCATTGTCATGAGAAACGGCGGCGGTCAGGCAGACGCCATGCCCTCGAACCACCTACAATCTGTCTTTCGTCTGTTTCTGCTGCATCATGTCCGCCATCGCCCCTTCCCTTCCTGCCTCGCGCCTCGCGCGCTTTGCAGCGCCTTTTCTTTTTATTCTGCTGGGTGTCATTTATGCATCGTGGGCGGCCCGCATTCCTGCCATCCGCGATGGCTTGTTGCTGAATCCGGCGCAACTGGGACTTGTTTTACTGGGCGCGGGTTTTGGTGCCGTGTTGTCGTTCCCCCTTGCTGCGTGGATGGTGGATCGTTTTGGCGGTCCGCGTGCAGCCTGGTATGCAGGACTGGGATTGCTGACAATCCTGCCGTGTCTGGCGTTGGCACCGAATCTTATCCTGCTGATCATGATTGCGTTTGGCCTCGGCGCCGGCTCAGGCTGTTTTGATGTTGCGATCAATGCTATCGGTACCGAACAGGAAAAACAGGCGGGACGCTCAACGATGTCGTTGCTGCACGCATGGTTTTGCGTGGGCACCTTGTCCGGCGCATTACTTGGCTCGTTGATGGCCGGCTTGTCAATTACGCCGCTGATGCATTTCGGCATCGTGGCCGGGGTATTACTACCTGCACTGTATGTTTCCTCTCATGCATTGCCTTCCACCCGCGCTCCGCATGACCCGACCCGCAAACTGTTTGCCATTGCACATGGGCCGCTGGTGATGCTGGGCATCATCGGTTTTTGCGGTGCGGTAGCAGAAGGCTCGATCGCAGACTGGAGCGGTATCTTCATGACCGATCGACTGCATGTACATGACGGCGTGGCACCATTGGCATTTGCCGGTTTTGCCTGTCTGATGCTACTGGCACGCCTGATCTGCGATCCGCTCAAGGATCGCTTTGGTGCGCGCCGCATTGTGGCACTCGGCGCATTGATTGCCGCCGTTGGCATTTTTATCGCGGTACTGGCGATCAACGTGCCGCTGACCATCGCCGGCTTTGCGCTGGCTGGGGCCGGACTGGCATCGGTGTTTCCCTTTGTATTCAGCGCAGCTGGCCGACATGGCTCAACAGCGCTGGCAGCTGTCGCCACCTTTAGCTACAGCGGTGGCCTGATGGGGCCGCCTGTCATCGGATTTCTTGCACAAGGCTGGGGATTGCAGGCCGGACTAGCGTTTGTCGGCATTCTTGCCGTTTCCATTTCAGTAGCTGCCAGCCGCGCACGCTGGCTGGAATAATTGCCAGGAATAACCGCATTGAATGAGTCAGACCGCCGCATCGCCTGACGACAGACCTTGCTGACGCCATACTCTTGTGTCAGCATCACCGACTGATCGAGTCCATCGCGGCATCACATTCACGGCAAGGCAACAAACATGATCTTTCGCAACAGCAGCGTCGACCGACGCTCGTGGTCGGACACCTTCAAGGTCTATCTGGAACCGGCCACGTTACGCATGTTGTTCCTTGGCTTTTCTGCTGGCTTGCCTTTAATGCTGGTGCTTGGCACCTTAAGTTTCTGGTTGCGCGAAGCCGGTATTGATCGCAGCACCATCGGTTATCTGAGCTGGGTCGGCCTGGCGTATGCATTCAAATGGGTATGGGCACCGCTGGTCGATCGCATGCCGATTCCACTACTCACCAAAGGCATGGGCCGCCGTCGTAGCTGGTTGCTGCTGTCGCAACTCGCCATCATGTCCGGCTTGTGCGGCATGGCCTTCAACGATCCGCGTATTGCATTGGAACCCGTCGTCTGGTGCGCCTTGATGGTTGCCTTTGGCTCCGCCACGCAGGATATTGCACTGGATGCCTTCCGCATCGAATCGGCCGACACCGATCGCCAGCCGGCACTGGCTGCCAATTATCAAACCGGCTATCGCCTCGCCATGATCTGGGCGGGGGCAGGTGTGTTGTGGATTGCCGCACGCGCTGAAGTCGCAGATGTCGGCAACTATCAACCGGAAGCGTGGCGTGTTGCCTATCTGGTGATGGCAGCCTCCATGATCGTGGGCGTAATCACCGTTCTGTTTTGCAAGGAACCGGCACGTCGCGAATTACCACCGGCAAAGAACGTCGCCGCATGGCTGGACGATGTGGTAATCGGACCGTTCCGCGAATTCATCCTGCGCTATCGCTGGCAAGCCGTGATCATTCTGTCGCTGATCGCCATCTATCGCATCAGCGATGTCGTGATGGGCATCATGGCCAATCCGTTCTATGTCGACATGGGATACACCAAGGACGAAGTGGCCGCAGTGACCAAGGTGTTCGGTGTGATCATGACGCTGGCTGGCGCCTTTATTGGCGGCTCATTGTCGATGCGCTTTGGGATGATGAAAATTCTGACACTAGGCGCAATTCTGAGCGCAGCCAGCAACCTGCTCTTCGTCTGGCTGTCGCAGCACGGCCATGACGTCACGGCTTTGATGCTGGTGGTATCGGCAGACAATCTGGCCGGCGGCATTGCCAGCGCGGCATTCATCGGCTATCTGTCCAGCCTGACCAACATCAGCTATTCGGCCACGCAATACGCATTGTTCAGTTCAATGATGCTGCTGGTGCCGAAATTTATCGCCGGCTACTCCGGCGCCTACGTGGATGCGTTTGGCTACGCCAATTTCTTTACGGCGACTGCCTTGCTCGGCGTACCGGTGATCCTGCTGTTGTGGCTGGCAGCACGTGTCGTACCAAGCAAAAAAACTGGATAAGCGTTTTGCGCCTTACTTTTTGCGCAAGCGAAATACCGCCAGACTGCCGCGCCAGTTGCGCAGGAACTCGACGGGCTTGCCATCGTCGAGTGCCACACAATCAATCACCTGCAAGCCGACTTCTTCAGCCAGTTCTTCAAAATCACGAATCGTCGCGCAACGCAGGTTAGGCGTGTCATACCATTCATACGGCAGACTCTTGGACACCGGCATCCGTCCGCGCAGCAACGCAATGCGATGCGGCCAGTACGCAAAATTGGGGAAAGAGACGATCGCATCACCACCGACACGCGCGATGTCACGCAATACCCCTTCCACATCCTTCATCATCTGCAAGGCAGACAGACACAGCACCGTATCAAACGTGTTGTCACCAAAGATCGACAGACCCGTTTCCAGATCACGTTGAATGACGGACACGCCACGATCGACGCACAGCGGGATCATGGCGTCATCGATTTCAATGCCATAGCCGGTGCATTGCTTGTCGGTTTGCAGATAATCCATCATGACGCCATTGCCGCAACCCAGATCAAGGACGCGCGCGCCGTGGTCGATCCAGTGCGCAATAAAGGCGAGGTCCGGGCGCAACAGGCTCAGTTGTTCGAAATTCATGCGGCCTCTCCGGCTTTCGTCACGCCGATTTCCAGCGCCATGCGATCAAAGTATGAACGCACCACATTCATGTAACGCACGTCATCGAGCAGAAAGGCGTCATGGCCATGTGGCGCATCGATTTCTGCATAGGTGACAATGCGCTGGTTATCGACCAGGGCTTCGACAATCTCGCGGCTGCGCTCCGGCGCAAAACGCCAGTCGGTCGAGAAAGACACCACCAGAAACTTGGCGCGCGTGCCTTCCAGCGCCTTCGACAAATTACCGCCAAAGTCACGCGCAGGATCAAAATAATCCAGTGCCTTGGTGATCAGCAAATAGGTATTGGCATCGAAGTATTCCGAAAACTTGTCGCCCTGATAGCGCAGGTAAGATTCGATTTCAAAATCAATGCCATACCCGAACTGATAACTGCCCGAACGCAAATCACGCCCAAACTTGGCCGCCATGTCGTCGTCGGACAGGTAAGTAATGTGGCCAAGCATACGCGCGACGCGCAAACCATTCTTCGGCACTACGCCATGCTCGTAGAAATCACCGCCGTGATACTGCGGGTCGGTCAAAATTGCCTGACGCGCCACATCATCAAATGCAATATTCTGCGCGGTCAGTTTTGGCGTGGACGCAATCACGAGGCAGTGACGCAAACGCTCGGGAAACTGAATACTCCACGACAAGGCTTGCATGCCCCCCAGTGAGCCGCCCATGACCGCCGCAAACTGTTCGATACCAAGACGATCTGCCAGACGTGCTTGCGCCTGCACCCAGTCTTCAACGGTAATCACCGGAAAATGCGCACCGTACGGTTTGCCGGTTGCGGGATTCGTGTGCATCGGGCCGGTCGAGCCAAAGCAGGAACCGAGGTTGTTGACACCGATGACAAAAAAGCGATTCGTATCCAACGGCTTGCCGGGCCCGACCATGTTGTCCCACCAGCCCTTGGTGCCCTTGTCATCGCCATACGTGCCCGCCACATGGTGCGAAGCATTCAGCGCGTGACACACCAGCACGGCATTGGAGCGATCGGCATTGAGCGTGCCATAGGTTTCATACACCAGCGTGTAATCGGCAATCTGTGCCCCGCTCTGCAAAGGCAGGGGTTCGGCAAAGAACATCGATTGTGGTGAAACGATTCCGAGAGAAGTCATGTCATTCATTCAATTGGGGCAAACCCCATGGCGCTTTTCAGCTACCGAAAAACAAAAAAGCCCGAAAGCGGTCGGCTTGCGGGCTAAATCGGAACTCTTGTGAGCACGCTTTAGCCGTATTTATTACGCGCCCGCAAGCTGATATCAAATCGGCGCCAATAGCGTAAGAATAAACAAGTCGCGGCAAGGCTGTCAAACTAGACGAGAAAACAAGCCCGCTCATGTATCAATCAGATAGGTTCGCTCTCAGATACCTTCCAAGCCATTCGGATTCATTGTTTGCCAACGCCATGAATCTCTGCACATATCCATCAATCCTCGTTTAGCCCGCCAGTCCAGCAATTGGCTTGCCAGCGTCACATCTGCATAGCATTCGGCAATGTCACCTGGCCTGCGCCCCACTAATTCATGCTTAACTACGCGTCCGCTTGCCTCTTCATAGGCCCGAACCACCTCCAGCACGCTGTATCCCATGCCGGTACCCAGATTCACAGTAAAAGATGGGCCACCGTTCAGCACATGGTCAATCGCCTTGACGTGCCCCTGAGCCAGGTCAACAACATGAATATAATCGCGGACTCCCGTTCCATCCCTTGTCGCGTAATCGCTGCCATATACCTTTAAGCTGCCCAGATTTCCTATGGCTACGTTAGCAACGTAAGGGAAAAGATTATTGGGAATTCCCTTTGGCGACTCGCCCAATAATCCACTTGCATGTGCGCCAACAGGATTGAAGTAACGAAGATAGCCAATCTGCCATTCCGGATTGGCTAATTCCATGTCATGCAGAATCTCCTCACTCATTAGCTTGGTGCGTCCATAGGGATTAGTCGCGTTGACGGGAAAATCCTCACGAACAGGTACCGTGGCGGGATTCCCATATACCGTGGCAGATGAACTGAAAATAAATCTTTTGACGTTGGCATCGCGCGCCGCCGCCAGCAAGGCTATCAGACCACCCACATTGACATTGTAATAATCGAGCGGTTTTACAACCGACTCTCCAACCGCCTTCAATGCTGCAAAATGCACGATTGCAGAGATTTCTTGAGATGCAAAGATTTGCTCCAAGAGCGCGGTATTTCTCACATCGCCTTGGAAAAAAATAGGTTTCTTCCCTGTGATGGCTGCAATGCGATCCAATACAAGAATGGAGCTATTACTAAGATCATCGAGTCCGATGACTTCATAACCCGCATCTAGCAATTCGCACCAAGTATGTGATCCTATGTATCCGGTCGCACCTGTTATTAATATGGTATTTTTCATTTGTGTACGGATGGGTGAAACATTCTTTGACTGAAGACCGTTCTCAATTCTTATACTTTTGTAAGAATTTTATTTTTACCATCTGCCTTAAACATCGCAATTTAAAAGAGCAGGCTCCCCGATAAAATTTTTGTTCTTACTATCACGTCGCATTCGGTAAAAAAGCACCGTCTTTCACGATGGATTCCTTTGTCCCATCGCGTCTGCAAATAGTGAGATTTTTCGACAGTTGCTAAATCGACTATTTTAGATTTCGAAAGCCAAGCTCACACCCCCTATATTCAGGAAGTGACCAGAATTTTAACAACTCTCCCCTCTCCATCGAATTTCATTCCATATTTGCTTGTATCCACGAATGAAAACACTAAGTGACGAGTCTGCACGTCCCCAATCCAAAGCAGATCTTTTTATCTCCTTCTCCTTACTTTCTTTGCAAGGATTTGGCGGGGTGATGGCCGTCGTTCAACGGGAGCTTGTCGAGCGCAAACAATGGCTGACCAGAGAGGAATTCATTGAGGACTGGGCGATTGCGCAAACCATGCCCGGGCCCAATGTCGTCAACCTGTCGGTCATTCTGGGCGCGCGTTACTTTGGTCCGATGGGTGCACTCGCCGCGTTTGCCGGCATGCTGGCCGCACCGTTAGTCCTGATTTTAATCATTGCCATTCTTTATGCGCCATTTGCCAGCCATCCGCAAGTCAGTGGCGCGTTGAAAGCCATGGGAGCCGTTGCCGCAGGGCTGATTCTGGCAACCGGCGTCCGGCTAATCGGTGCGTTAAAGAATAATCCGCTTGGTATGCCCTTGTGCTTGTTGCTGGCCGCCTTCTGCTTTATAGCGGTTGCCATTTTGCGTATGCCGCTGGTTTATCCGTTGTTCGGCATTGGCTTGCTCGGTTGCCTTCTGGCTTACTGGCGACTAAGACCATGAATCTGCCATTAGCATTGACAATGCAGTACACAGACTGGCTGTATCTGTTTTTGCATTTCCTGTCCTTATCACTGCTCTCTGTGGGTGGTGCATTGGCTGCAGCGCCGGATATGCATCGCTTTCTGGTCGATCAACAGCATTGGCTGACACATACGCAGTTCAACAGCTCCATCACCATTGCACAGGCTGCGCCCGGCCCAAATGTTTTGTTCATCGCATTGATGGGATGGAACATCGGCCTGAATGCCGGAGGAATGTTGAGCGGCTTGTTGGGGATGTCACTGACGATGATCGGCATTCTTTTACCGAGCACCTTGTTTACTTACGGTGCGACGCGATGGATACACCGCAATCGGGATAAGCGTGCAGTGCGTGCATTCCGCTTAGGGATGGGACCGGTCGTTGTTGGCCTGGTACTCGCTACGGGGTGGATCATGGCTGGCACCCATGGTTTGCCGTGGGAGCAATGGCCACTGTGGACAATCACTGCGATCACCATTTTTTTGATGCTACGCACACGTATCCACATACTGTGGCTGCTGGCAATTGGTGCCATACTGGGCAGCACGCTGCTTAGCTGAGCGCGGTTAAATCTGCTGCAGCTTTTCCATGGCGTCGACGATTGCCTTGGGTTCATAGGTGCGCAGAATCTTGCGTGTCGCCGGCTCAATCACTGTCAGATCGCTATTGATGATTTCATTCTTCACCGACAGCAACTGCGCAGGATGCATGGAAAATTCTCGCAAGCCCATCCCGAGCAGCAAGCGCGTCATCTTGATATCGCCTGCCATCTCGCCGCACACGGAAATCGGCACTTCGGCTTTTGCCGCCGTCGCAATCGTGTGCGACAACAAGAACAGAATGGCCGGATGCAGCGGGTTATATAGATGCGCCACCTCATGATCCACACGATCAATCGCCAACGCATACTGAATCAGGTCATTGGTGCCAATCGACAGGAAATCGAGTCGCTTGATGAACAAGGGCAAAGCCAGCGCTGCTGCCGGGATTTCGATCATGGCACCAACGGGTATCTCTTCATCAAACTTGATTTTTTGATTGCGCAACTGCTTTTTTGCTTGCTCGATCAGCGCCAGCGTCTGATCAATTTCAGACGCGTGCGCCAACATGGGAATGAGCAACTTGATCGGACCAAAGGCCGAGGCACGCAGGATCGCACGCAACTGGGTCAGAAACATCTGCGGCTCGGCCAGACAGAAGCGAATCGCGCGCAAACCCAGCGCGGGATTGAGCGACGTATGCTCCATGAAATCGATCGGCTTGTCGGCGCCGATGTCCAGCGTACGAATCGTAACGGGTCGCCCTTTCATCGCAATGACCGCTTTTTTGTAGGAGGCAAACTGCTCCTCCTCGCTCGGCAATTGCGTTTGTGCTTCCGTCCTGTTCATGAACAGAAACTCGGACCGGAACAAGCCAACGCCATGCGCACCACCATCTAGCGCCTGCGGGCAATCATCAGGAAACTCAATGTTCGCCAGCAACGTCACGGGCGTACCGTCGATTGTCACCGATGGCGTTTTCTTGATCTTGCCAAGCTTTTTGCGATCCTTGACCTGCTTGGCCTGCTTCTCGCGATATTGCTCAAGCACCAGCGTCGAAGGCGCAACAACAATGACACCGGCATCCCCATCAATGATCAGCCAGTCATTCTGCTTGATCAGTTCGGACGCATGCGAGACGCCTACCGTTGCCGGGATATCCAGACTTCTCGCAACAATCGCCGTATGCGAGTTTTGGCCACCCAGATCGGTCACAAATCCACTGAATGCACGATCCCGGAACTGCAGCATGTCGGCCGGAGAAATATCGTGTGCCACCACAATCATGGCTGGCGTACCTTCGCCAACGTCCACGTTGGGCAGTAGATTGGCCGTGCCCGTCAGCACTTTGAGAACGCGCTCTCCAACTTGCTCGATATCTGCACTGCGCTCGCGCAGATACGCATCCTCGATTTCAGAAAACTGCGCTGACAGTTCCTCGATCTGAGTTGCCAATGCCCATTCGGCGTTGTAGTGACGCGTGCGAATGATATCGAGGGGAATATCCGACAGCATCGGATCAGAAAGAATCAGTACATGTACATCGATGAAGGCACCGAGCTCTGCGGGTGCATCCTTCGGCAACTCACTCCACAAGGTTTGCAGTTCGGTGTGCACTGTCGCAATGGCAGACTGCAGTCGCGCCACTTCGCTTTCAACCTGATCGGCCGCAATCAGGTAATGCTGCACATCCAGTGCAGCCGGCGACAGAATATGCGCGCGACCAATTGCAATACCGCGCGATACCGGGATGCCGTGGAGAGTAAAAGATGTCATCGAAGCGGCCTGAATCAAAGCATGAGAACGACTACATTCATTACAGCATAACTACGAATGTTGCTGCTTACTCGCCTTCACCAAATTTATCCTGAATCAGTGCAACCAGCGCATCAAAGCATTCCTGCTCGTCGGGACCGTTTGTCTCGAGCGTCACCATCGAACCTTTGCCTGCCGCCAGCATCATCACTCCCATGATGGACTTGGCATTGACGCGGCGCTTGTTACGCGTGAGCCAGACTTCACTTTTGTACTTGGTGGCAAGTTGCGTGAACTTTGCCGATGCCCGGGCATGCAGGCCGAGCTTGTTGACGATTTCAATTTCCTGTTCAATCATTTTTATTGTCGTCGCTTGTTGTCGT
This sequence comes from Oxalicibacterium faecigallinarum, assembly GCF_014635705.1. GTDB lineage: Bacteria > Pseudomonadota > Gammaproteobacteria > Burkholderiales > Burkholderiaceae_D > Oxalicibacterium > Oxalicibacterium faecigallinarum. The sequence goes on from NZ_BMDI01000001.1 coordinate 1,756,454, forward strand.
CACTCTCGGAAGAGAAAGAAATTGATTAAGGGCCCAGCCGGACACGATTATCGACGCGAACCGCACCACCTTGTGCGCCAGCCAGTGCCATTTCCACGGTCACATCCAGCGTGTCATTGCGGTATGTCATCGCACGCAATAGCATCGGCAAACTGATGCCGGCAATGACCTGCACGTTTTCCACGCCACACAAACCCAGGGTACAGTTGGATGGCGTGCCCCCCATGACATCGGTGATCACCAACACCCCGGAACCGTCATCCAGTTCGATGATCGCGTCGCGCGCCAGCTTTTCCACCTCCTTGGGATCCTGATCGGCATTGACGTCAATCGCCTCCAGCCGCTCAGGGCGCGTACGAAAGACGTGCGTCACGGCTGAAACAAAGGCCTGCCCCAGGGGAGCATGCGTCAGCAAGAGGATCCCGACCATCCGTTATTTATCCGTTCAGAGCTGATCCATGCCGTTGTTCGGCACAAATTCAATCATTCCATTTATCTGCATGTTTCTCGAGCGCGTCGACAAACATGGCGGCAACATCGAAACCGGTTTGCTGACGAATTTCCTGGAAACAGGTTGGGCTCGTCACATTCAGTTCGGTCATGTAGTCACCAATGGCGTCCAATCCTACCAGCAACAAGCCCCGTTGCAACAGCGTTGGCGCAAGACTTTCACCGATTTCACGATCTCTTGCCGAAATCTCCCGCGCCTCGCCGCGCCCGCCTACGGCCAGATTACCGCGGATCTCCGTTCCCTGAGGAATACGTGCAAGACAATATGGTACGACTTGACCACCAATCAGCAGGATACGTTTGTCGCCTGCGGTAATTTCCGGAATGTAGCGCTGCACCATGATGGTGGCGTGCCCGTTGCTGGTCAGTGTTTCAATGATTGAGCCCAGATTCATCGCATCCTCTTTGACGCGGAAGATGCCGATCCCACCCATGCCATCCAACGGCTTGAGAATGATATCGCGATGTTCAGCGTGAAATGCCTTGATACGCGTCGCATCGCTTGTCACCAGTGTTGGGGCGATGAACTGGGGGAACTGCGCAATAGCGAGTTTTTCGTTGAAGCTGCGGATTGCTTCTGGCTTGTTAAATACACGTGCGCCCTGCTTTTCTGCCAGTTCCAGCAGATAGGTTGCATAGATGTATTCCATGTTGAAGGGCGGATCCGTCCGCTCAAGCACGGCATCGAATTGCGTCAGCATCTGTGCGACCGGCACATCCTGCCGAAACCAGTCATTCTCATCGCCCGTCAAGGTAACGCGCGATACGTTTGCGATGACACGGCCTCCCTCAAAGGCCATGTCTTTGTGCTGAAAAACGTGGACTTCATGACCGCGACGTGACGCCTCGGCCATCATTGCGTAAGTGGAATCCTTGTAAATCTTGAATCCATCGAGGGGATCGGTAACAAAAGCCAGTTTCATTGCAAACTTTCCAATATGCTGATCGACGAGCGCCCTTGATGCTGCGCAATGTCGAGTAAAGTCGCATTGTGCCACCAACCCTCTTTTTCAGCTTGGTCTGGCGACAGCAATAATCAGTACACCTCTGGATTCGGATCCGTTTTTTCCATTTCCAGCGACGCAGCCAGCAAGGCCAGACGCGCCACCACACCGTAAATGTAGAAACGGTTTGGCGCAGCCGTGCCGGGTTTGGCCTGATAGTCAGGCAAGGCATGTTGATGCGCAAATGCCAGCGGCACAAAGTGCGCGCCCGGCGCATTCAGATTTTCATGATTGCCACGGTCGGCATGCACACGGTAGAAGCCACCCACGACATAGCGATCGATCATGTAAACGACTGGCTCGGCGACCGACTCGTTGATATGTTCAAACGTGGGCACGCCTTCCTGGATGATGACGTCCGTGACTTCAAGACCGTCCTTCACGACGGACATTTTGTTGCGCTGCTTGCGATTAAGACCTTTGACCTCGCTCGCGTCGTGCACAGACATGATGCCCATGCCATACGTACCTGCGTCCGCCTTGATCACGACAAATGGCTTTTCCTTGATGCCGTATTCCTTGTACTTCTTGCGCATCTTGGCCAGCAGCGTATCGACATTCGATGCCAGACGATCCTCACCCGTATGCTCATTGAAATTGACGTCATCGCATTTCATGAAAAAAGGATTCAGCATCCAGGGATCGACATCGATCAGTTTTGCAAATTTCTTGATCACTTCGTCATAGGCAGCAAAGTGATTGGTTTTACGACGCACTGCCCATCCTGCATGAAGAGGCGGCAGCAGATTCTGTTCATTAACGTTTTCCAGAATCGAAGGCAATCCTGATGACAAATCGTTGTTCAGCAGAATCGTACAAGGATCAAAATTCTTCAAGCCCAGGCGACGGCCATTGGCTGAGCGCTCCAGCGGCTCCAGGGTCAAGGTCGCACCATCTGGCAGCTCGATCGTGGTGGGCTCTTTCACCTCAGGTGAAAGCGATCCTAGACGAACATTCAACCCCGTTTGCCGAAAAATCTGCATCAACCGCGACACGTTTTGCAGATAAAAGGTGTTGCGGGTATGCCCTTCCGGAATCAGTAACAGATTCTTGGCATCCGGACAATATTTTTCAATCGCCGCCATCGCCGACTGCACCGCCAGAGGCAACATTTCCGGTGACAGATTATTAAATCCGCCTGGAAACAGGTTGGTATCGACCGGTGCCAGTTTGAACCCTGCATTTCTCAAATCCACAGAGCAGTAGAACGGCGGCGTATGTTCCTGCCATTCCAGCCGAAACCAGCGCTCAATCGCCGGCGTTGCCTCCAGAATTTTTTTCTCGAGATCCAGCAAAGGACCATTCACGGCCGTGACAAGATGGGGAACCATACAAACCTTTTGCAAAAATACGATTGCGATCAAAGCGCAATTTTAAGGGAAAGACATCCAAATACTTGTTAATAAACAGTTATTTGATTGATGCAGGCTATCCAAATGAGGCCAACCATCAATAATTAAACCCCTAAATAAAAAAAGCGCCTCATAAAGAGGCGCTTTTCAAAAGCCCGAGATCGGGCAGGAACATCAAAAAGATTAGTGATGGTAAGCCGATTCACCGTGGCTGGTGATATCGAGGCCTTCACGCTCTGCTTCGTCGGAGACACGCAGACCGATGACCATATCAACCAGTTTGTAGAGGATGAACGACACCACACCACACCAGACGATCGTGATACCAACGCTCTTCAACTGAATCATCAACTGATGCGCCATGTTGAAGTCTGCTTCACCCGTACCGCCCAGCGAAGGAGCCGCCAGAACACCCGTCAGGATTGCGCCGACGATACCGCCGATACCGTGAACACCGAACACGTCGAATGCATCATCTGCACCCAGCATGCGCTTCAGACCGCTCACACCCCACAGGCAGATTGGACCAGCGACGAGACCCAGTACGATCGAACCCATTGGGCCGATGAAACCAGCTGCAGGCGTCACCGCAACCAGACCAGCCACCGCACCGGAAGCTGCACCCAGCATCGAACCTTTGCCTTTGAGCATTGCTTCAGCAGCAATCCATGCAACCGCAGCAGCACCCGTTGCGAGGATCGTGTTGATGAAGGCCAGACCAGCACCACCACTTGCGCTCAGTGCCGAGCCGGCGTTGAAGCCGAACCAGCCCACCCACAGCAGGGAAGCACCGATCATGGTCATGACCAGCGAGTGCGGAGGCATTGCTTCTTTGCCGAAACCGATACGCTTGCCAACCATGTAGGCACCAACCAGACCAGCAATACCAGCGTTGATGTGAACAACGGTACCGCCTGCAAAGTCGAGTGCGCCGTCTTCAAACAGCAGACCACCTTCAGCCCAAACCATGTGTGCCATTGGGATGTAGCTGAACGTGAACCAGAGGACTGCGAAAGCGATCACTGCAGCAAACTTCATACGTTCTGCGAATGCGCCAACGATCAGAGCGCACGTGATTGCAGCAAAGGTCGACTGGAACGCAACGAAGACATATTCCGGAATCGTGCCAGACAAGGTGTCAGGCGTAATACCGCTCAGGAACAGTTTGTCGAACGTGCCGTAGAAGGAGCCGCCGCCTGCAAACACCATGCTGTAGCCATAGATAACCCACAGAATCGGGATCAACGAGAACAGCATGAAAACTTGCATCAGCACTGACAGCATGTTTTTCGAACGGCCAAGACCACCGTAGAACAATGCCAGACCTGGGATGGTCATCAAAATAACCAACATGGTCGAAGTCAGCATCCAAGCGGTGTCGCCCGAATTGAGTACTGCTTCAGGTTCAGCCGCAGGCGCTTCTGCCGGTGCTTCGGCAGCTGCTGCAGGAGCAGGTGCTTCAACAGCAGGTGCTGCTGCCGGCGCTTCGGTGGTGGCTGGAGCGGTGCCTTCCTGCGCGAACGCAGGCATGCCAACGCCAACTGCCATCAACAAAGCACCTGTTGCCAGCGCGCTTGCGAACAATTTCTTGATACTCATTATTTTCCCCTTAAAGTGCTTCTTTACCGGTTTCACCGGTGCGGATGCGGACGACTTGCTGCAGGTCGTAGACGAAAATCTTGCCATCGCCGATCTTGCCGGTACGTGCAGCGGTTTCGATGGCTTCGATGGCGCGATCAACAATCGCATCATCCACAGCCGCTTCGATCTTGGTCTTCGGCAGGAAATCAACGACATACTCGGCACCACGATACAGCTCCGTGTGACCTTTCTGACGGCCGAAACCCTTGACTTCCGTCACGGTGATACCTTGTACGCCGATCGCAGACAAGGCTTCCCGCACTTCATCCAGCTTGAAGGGCTTGATAATTGCAGTAATCAGCTTCATTAGAACCTCTTACGTTGGGTTTCGATTAGAACGATTTGGAGATCGAGAAAACTGCGCCAGAACCAGCTACTTTTTTGGAAGTACCGGTGGAATATGCATTGTCCTTGTCGGTGTCATAGGCCGTTAAAGCAACCGTTGCAAAGCCAAGATCATAGTCAACACCAATCGAGTAATCCAAGTAATCGTCATCGCCCGAGTAATTTTTCATATTGGTCTTGCCAACGTGAAGATTCAGATTAACTTTCTCCGCCAGAGGAATGGCAGCACCCAGTTCCAGATAGTTCGAACCACGAGCGTCGTCATAACCGAACACCGTTTTCGAGATTGCTTGGCTATATTTTGCCGTCAACCATTTGTAAGAACCTGCAACATACAATTCTTGTGTGTTGTAATTGGTGCCACCATCACGCTTAGTACCTGGATAGTAGTAGTACAAAACACCAACATCCATACCAAAGTCTTCAGTGATGGCAAATTTGTAACCGGCATAGAGATCCATCTCGATCGATTTGGCGAAATCGATGTTCGAGTTCCAGTTACCAACATAGAAGCCGCTCGAATGTTCATAGTCAAAACCACCTTGCACTGCAGGTGACTTATCTGTTTGCGAAACACCACGGAAACGATAATCACTAGCCAAAGTAAAGTTGCCGGTGAAAGAATGCGGCGATGCAGCCTCTTGTGCGTGCGCCACGCCACCAGCAAATGCACCTGCAACGGCTACTGCAAGAATCAGTTTTTTCATGATGTTCCCTTTAAAGTTAAAAATAGAAACCAAATATTGGTTGTCCTCGGTCATCATTTAGCAGAACTCATGCCAGCTTTTTTTGGCAGAATGTATTATCTTTTTTATCATTAATCGCTGGTCAAATAAGCGCTCCAAGAAGTTGCAAGAATAAATATGCACCTTTAAAGAGCATTCCGCCATAAATTGCATCTGCAAGGTGCAAAAATCTGACATTTTTATAAGAGGCCATCATGGATAAGTCGAATTTTATTAACGATATGCAAAACAAGATCAATCAAGTCTTGGAAAACTCCCCAGCAAAGGACATTGAAAAGAATGTCAAAGCCATGATGACCCAAGGTTTTTCGAAACTTGATCTGGTTACACGCGAAGAATTTGATGTGCAAAGCCAAGTCTTGGCAAACACGCGCGCAAAGCTGGAAGCATTGGAGGCTCAGGTCGCCATTCTGGAAGCGCAGCTGAAGGACAAGGCCTGATCATCGTAGCGCCAGTGCGTTATCGCAAACTGTCGGCTTGTTCAATAAATGGCCGATTGATCGGGAGGTGACGTGAAGAACAGTGACGAAGAGTACTTCCGTACGTGTGTTGCACTGGAACGCCGGTTGGCGCACCTGCTTGGTCACAACAATATAGAAGAGCTGAATGACAGTGCAGGCGTTTTATGGGAAGGAACGCAAGCTCTGCCGCAATGGACACGTGCCTGGGAGGCGTGCGGCCCACTTCTTGCAAGATATAAACTAGCAATCAGCCATAAACCGGATGCGGATGCATCAAAGGGTGATGTCGTGTCTATCGGCGATATACACGTACATTGCCATGATCACCCTTCATCCGATCACGCCTTGCGGCACGCAATTGTCAAGGCGACCATTCTGCTGCTGGAACAAACACAACATCGCAACTAAGCATTGATCGCCTGCCTCTATATAAAGGAGCGCAATGAGTCTTGCCGTATTGAGCAGTCGCGCCCTGACAGGGATGCAAGCGCCTGAAGTCATTGTCGAGGTCCATCTTGCCAATGGCTTACCGTCCTTCACCATCGTAGGTCTGCCCGAAACCGAGGTGAAGGAAGCCAAAGACCGCGTACGAGCCGCTTTACAAAATGCGGGATTTGAATTCCCGGCGCGAAGAATAACGGTCAACCTGGCTCCAGCGGATCTTCCTAAAGAATCCGGTCGTTTTGATCTGCCGATCGCACTGGGCATTTTGGCTGCATCCGGGCAAATGCCTGCAGACACTTTGGATCAGTATGAATTTGCCGGAGAGCTCTCATTGTCCGGCGAACTGCGTCCAATTCGCGGCGCGCTGGCCATGACGTATGCAATGCATCGTCATCAAGAGAACAAGGGAAAGCAGCGCGCCTTCATCCTGCCCCGCATCAATGCCGATGAAGCGGCGCTTGTGAATGACATCACTATCCTGCCAGCTGATTCTCTATTGCAGGTCGTCGCTCATTTTGCCGCACGCGATGCAGACACCAAGCTGTCGCGGCATATTCCGTCGTTAGTGCCCGCTCTGCCAAGTTACCCGGATCTGGCTGATGTCAAAGGTCAGATACATGCCAAACGCGCGCTCGAAGTCGCAGCCGCTGGTGCGCACAGTGTGCTGATGGTTGGCCCTCCCGGAACCGGCAAGTCCATGCTGGCCGCCCGCTTTGTCGGGATTCTGCCACCCATGACAGATGAGGAGGCACTGGAATCCGCCGCCGTACAATCGCTCACGAGCGGCTTTTCGACGGCAAGGTGGCGCGCACGTCCGTATCGTGCGCCGCACCATACAGCTTCTGGGGTTGCCCTAGTTGGCGGGGGCGGCACGCCACGTCCCGGAGAAATTTCACTCGCGCATCGCGGCGTTCTTTTTCTGGATGAACTGCCAGAATTCAACCGCTCCGTACTGGAAGTGTTACGTGAACCGCTGGAATCGGGTCAGATCACCATTTCGCGCGCGGCCAGGCAAGCCGATTTTCCTGCGCGCTTTCAACTGATCGCCGCAATGAATCCCTGCCCGTGCGGCTATCTTGGCCATCCGGCAAACAAATGTCGTTGTACGCCAGATCACATCACCCGTTATCAGGGAAAAATCTCCGGCCCCTTGCTGGATCGGATTGATATGCAGATCCAGGTCGGCGCGTTACCGCATGACGACTTGATCAGACAAGGCGACGGTGAATCGTCTGCCGACATCGCCAGACGTGTTCAGCAAGCTGCGACACGCCAACTGCATCGTCAAGGCAAACTCAATAATCTGCTGACAGGCAATGAGATCGACCAGCATTGCAAACCGGATAGCGCCGGCGAGCAATTATTGCGCAATGCCATGAACAAGCTGAACTGGTCTGCTCGCGCCTATCATCGCGTCTTAAAAGTTGCACGTACCATTGCTGATCTTGGTGAGGCGGCCAGCGTCAACCAACCGCACGTGGCAGAAGCCATTCAATATCGCCGGGCAATGAAAGAGCAGTAATCGGTCGATTATCCGCGCGGAACGCCATGCGCTTTTGTATCAAGGCACATCGGCAATTTCCGGGCGCCCTTTTGGATAAGGATGCAGACAATACACGCTGCCCTTTTTGCCCTGCATATGCGCTTGCGGATAAATGCCTTCCACGCGATAGAGAATATGTTTGCCGAAAACGATGCGTTCACCAACAACCTGTGGGTCGTTCAGGTTACTCTTTTTAAGGCACGCTTTTTCGGTACGCGCATACAATGCCTCCCAAGCGGCGTCGCTTGACGCGAACACGTTTGTCATTGCAGAAGCCAACACTGCCATTAACAAGATCTTTTTCATGCCATCTCCCGAAGACGATCACCATGAATAATGGAGCACGCATTGCACATCGAAGTTCCCGCCTGCAGCTTGCTCTCGCCTCACCCGAACTGCCCTGCATCAAACGACAACTTATTCCATGTCACTCCAAGACGCACATCCGTTTTCAACGCAACTAATTGCCGTGACAAGGCGAGGTGCACCGCATCCTTGCGCAACCGCTCGCCCATCGCATCTTTGAGAATGCCCGCACCCGCCATGATACGATCGATATCACCGTAACTCTGCAGCAACTTTGCCGCTGTCTTGACGCCGACCTTACTGACACCGGGAATGCCGTCCGTCGGATCACCGGCCAACGCCAGCAAATCTGCCAACTGCTCCGGCGGTACGCCAAATTTTGTTTCCACCCAGGTGCGATCATGCCACTCGCCACGAAAGTGATCCCACAACAGGGCGCCCTCTGCAATCAAGACATGCAAATCCTTGTCGGTAGAAGCAACGATCGCCTCACCCCGGCCTTCGGATAACCAGCGCAATACACAGGTCGCAATCACATCATCTGCCTCGACATGCGGCACCGACACAGCCTGCACGCCCCATTCCGCCAATCGCGACTGAAAATCGATTAATCCATCCTTGAGTGCAGAAGGCATCGCTTCCCGCTGCTCACGGTAACGTGGATACAAATCATGCCGCCACGTCGCGCCACCGAAATCGAAGGCAGCCAATACATGCGTCGGCTGATGCGTACCGAGCAGCTTGCGAAAAGAGGATAACGAATGACGCAGCGCTGTTTCTGCCTTGAGCGACAAATCAACCTCTTCATTGGCTTCGTATACACGCCGCACAATATTGAGTGCATCGATTGCAAGCAATTTCCCCATTGACCATCCCTGACGCCGTAGCAACCCGACAATTCTACGCGCCACACATGCATTTGCCATCCCGCGGTGTAGGATGAGCAATCACGACACGGAAATGCGCAATGATCGCCTTCATACTGCGAAAACTGACTCTGCCCTTCTGGCTGGTGTTGCTGACAGCGTGTTCGCCAACATTCGATTGGCGCGAGGTTCGGAATGAAGAATTCGGTTACCTCATCATGATGCCTGCTCGGCCGACTACCGTGACACGCGACATTAATCTGGACGGGGCAATCATCCGCATGAGCATGACTGCAACCGAAGTAGACAAGCTGACTTTTGCGGTGGGTTCTGCCACGATACCAGCGCCAAACAATCCGCAGACCGCACTTGAATCAATGAAAACTGCGTTGGTACGTAATATTCGCGGCACGATCATCGAAGAATCCACCTTCACCATGCCACATACCATCAACGGCCAGAAAAGATTGCTGGCGGTACTGTACGTGCACGCAAAAGGTACTGCGATCGACAATCAGCCACGTACATTGCAAGCACGCTTCGTCGCTCAGGGCAATCGCGTATATCAGATCGTCATGACAGGTCCGGAAGAGAAAATGACCCGTGATGTGTCAGATATCTATTTTTCGTCACTGCAATTGAACTGAGCATAATTTCCTGCTGTCTATTTATCGCATCGCATTAAAAAATGGATGTAACGATGGTAAAGACGGTGCAGAAAAATTTAATCTTTTCTTCACATTCGACTCGCCGCTTGCGCTATTGCACGGCAGAAAATCATGCTATCGTTTGATCACGCTCATAAAACAAGGAGGCGCTCATGTTAGTTACATTCAAATCCAGAGCAAGTGCAGAAGTTCTGATGTATGAAGAACATGCAAACAGGATTCTCGATCTGCTGAATAAAGATCATAAACAGGGCGTCATCACGGCTGAAGAAACAGCCAGGGCCATTCAGATTCTTGAAGCCGAAATCAAAGTCGTCAAAGCACAGGAAGTGCATGCAACTTCCGAAGCCATCCAGCGCGACGTCGTTGCCCATCATGGCGAAAGTGGTGATGACCACGAACACGAACAACCGGAAGTCGTCAGCTTTTCTTCGCGCGCCTATCCTTTGCTTGAAATGCTACGCGCAGCCAACAAGGAAAAACGTGATGTGTTGTGGGGCGTTCTGTAACGCATCAGCGCATTTTCTTACCAAGTCACAAAAATGGCACGCATCGCGTGCCATTTTGTTTTTTGACGCGTGATGATTCATCACAGTTACTCGGTACAATGGCAGTCCGATTCGCCCATTATCGTTGTTGCGTACGCTTGACTCATTGCAACCACGAAGTATTAACAACGCATGTCCTCATCAAACCCCCGCTTGCTCCCGGATTCTCTCGCTTTCAGTCTGCACGGCGCTGCGCAAGCTATCGCTGCCGTCGGCGATGGCGTCGCCCTGCCACAGGCACTTGCCAGAATATGGAGCAAGACGTCTGCCTCACCCCAGGCACGTGGCGCCATCCAGGATCTGTCTTATCACTGCATGCGCAACATGGGGCGTGCTGAAGCCCTGCTGCATGCGATGACAACCAAACAAACCGAACCGGCCGTATTACACGGCCTGGTCTGCTGTGCACTAGGCTTGTTATCCGATCCCGATGAGCAAGGCGACACTCCACGTTACAACACCTTCACGCTGGTTGATCAAGCCGTTACCGCAGCCGCGGCCGACCCGGAAATGGCCCATGCCAAAGGCATGGTCAATGCCGTTTTACGTCGTTTCCTGCGGGAGCGCGACGCCTTGATGAAAAGCGCAGCCGGCACACAGATGGCACGCTTCAACTATCCCAACTGGTGGATCGACCGCATGCGCTCCGCCTACCCACAGGACTGGGAAGCGATTCTGGAAGCCGGCAATCAGGCACCGCCACTCACACTGCGTGTCAATCGACGCAAAACCTCACTCGACAACTATCTGGCCCGCCTGTCGGCACAAGGTTTGACAGCAAGCCAGATTGGCCCGGACGCCATCCGGCTGGCACAGGCGACACCAGTCAGCCAGATTCCCGGCTTTGAAGAGGGATGGGTATCGGTACAGGATGCCGGCGCACAGCGCGCAGCCGATCTGATTGACGTACAAGATGGCATGCGCGTGCTGGACGCCTGTGCCGCACCGGGCGGCAAGACAGGGCACATTCTGGAACGCGCCGATGTCGATTTGCTTGCGCTGGATCACGACCCTCTGCGCCTCAAGCGCATCGAAGAAAATCTGCACCGTTTGCAATTGTCCGCCAATTTGATGACCGGTGATGCCGGGAAAACCGACTGGTGGGACGGACAACCATTTGACCGCATTCTGGCCGATGTCCCTTGTACTGCATCGGGCATCGTGCGGCGCCATCCAGACATTCGCTGGCTGCGACGCAAAACGGATACAACACAATTGGCAACCATTTCTGCCGGAATACTCGACAACCTTTGGCAGATGCTCAAGCCGAATGGTAAATTGCTGTTTGTAACATGTTCGCTATGGCCGCAAGAATCGGAAGCGCAAGCGGCGTCCTTTGTGGCACGCCATGCGGACGCAGTCCGGCAGCAAGCGCCAGGGCAATTGCTGCCAAGCGCCACGGCGGATCGCGATCACGACGGGTTGTTTTATGCGCTGTTTCATAAACAGGCGACATAACGGCCTGCCATCAATTCAATAGTCCGGCACTCATTGCCGTAATGCATGTGAAAAGAAAACCTGGCTTTTTCTTCCTTTGGCTGTGCAGTGCCTTGTTGCTGGCGATCTCGCTGCAAGTCCCTACCGCACATGCAGACGATATTGAAGTTCGCGACGTTCATCTGGAAAGTTCGGAAGAAGGCTACCGTCTGTCGGCAGCTTACACACTCGATCTGAATCGCGGCCTGGAAGATGCATTGAACCGCGGCATCCCGCTGTACTTCACCACCGAAGTCGAGATTACCCGTCCACGCTGGTACTGGTTTGACGCGAAGGAAATCGTGCGCTCGCAAACCATCCGCATTTCGTACAACGTGCTGACACGCCAGTACTATGCAGCCGTCACCGGACGCATTCATCAAAGCTTCAGCTCTCTCGACGATGCCTTGTCGATGATACGCCGCCCCAATCGCTGGGTCGTGGCCGATCGCAACATACTCAAGCCGGGCGAGACTTATGAAATCGGCGTGCGCATGCAGCTTGATGTAGCGCAATTACCCAAGCCGTTCCAAGTACACGCCATGAACAGCAACGACTGGCGCCTGTCGTCCGACTGGCAGCGCTTCTCCTTCACCGCCGACTAGACCGTGACACGACTGCTACGTTATCTCCTCGTTGTTGGCGGTGCGGTCGTCAGTATCCTTCTGTTCCTGCTGGCATCTGCCTCCGAGAACTCCACCCTCTTTGAACGCAACTATCCCTGGTTGCTCGTTCTCAACGCCGTCGTCGCCGCATCGCTGCTGGGCTTGGTCGGTCTGCTGCTGTTCCGCCTCTACAAACGGTATCGTGCAGGCAAATTCGGCTCCAAACTCATGGCGCGACTGGTCATGCTGTTTGCACTGGTCGGCATTTTGCCGGGCGTGGTGATTTATACCGTCTCTGTCCAGTTCGTCTCGCGGTCGATCGAATCCTGGTTCGATGTACGCGTGGAATCTGCATTGGAATCGGGCCTCAATCTCGGGCGTTCTGCGCTGGACTCGTCCCTGCGTGAACTGCAGGTCAAGGCTCGCAATATGGCGCTGGAATTGTCCGACATGTCGGACGCCACACAAATCACGCAACTGTCCCGCATGCGCGATCAGAATCTGATGCAGGATGCATTGATCGTTAGCAGTACAGGTCAGATGATTGCCAGTTCGGGCTCCCAACTGGGTTCACTACTTCCGGACTTTCCCACCGCCGAAATGATGCGTCAGGCACGATTGATGCGAACGTATGGTGTCATCGAGGGCTCCACCGAATTCCCCGAGAGCCCGATGGCTGACAGTGACGCCAACACCCTGACAAAACCCTCGACCGGGCCGCCAGGCTTGCGTTTGCGCGTCCTGGTCGAAATACCGAACTCATCCCGCGCGTTATCGCTGCAAACCGAGCAACGCTACCTGCAACTGATTCAGCCAGTACCTGACCAGCTGGCGCAAAACGCGGAATCGCTCCGCGTTGCGTATAGCGAGTATCAGGAACGTTATCTCGCACGTACCGGTCTGCGCAAGATCTATATCGTCACTCTGACACTGACGCTGCTTCTCGCCATTTTTGGCGCGATTGCCGCCGGCTTCCTGATTGCGGGCGACCTCGCCAAGCCGCTGCTGTTGCTTGCCGAAGGCACTAAAGCGATTGCCGAAGGCAATCTATCACCACGACCGATTGTTGCCACATCGGATGAACTGGGCACACTGACCAAATCCTTCAACGCCATGACGCGCCAGTTGTTCGATGCGCGTGCCTCGGTGGAAAAAAATCGAACCGAACTGGAAGCCGCCAAGGCCTATCTCGAATCCGTACTGGCAAACATGTCGGCCGGTGTGATGGTATTGGACCGGCACTTCAAACTCGTGACCTGCAACGAATCGGTCGAGCGCATCCTGCAGCATGATTTCTCGCAGTACATCGGCTCCCCGCTCAAGGATATTGAGGGACTCGCGCAATTTGCACAGATCATCACCCAGGCTTTTTCCACGCAAAGTGCGCAATCCGCTGCCGGCAATGCAGCCGACAGCAGTTTGCATTGGCAACATCAGATTGATGTACCGCGTCGCAACAGCAATGAAGGTGATAACGAGATTTCCTTGCTGGCGCGCGGCTCACGCCTGCCAGCCGTGCGGGAAAGTGGTTACGTCGTCGTGTTCGATGACATATCGGACGTGATTTCCGCCCAGCGTTCGATTGCATGGGGCGAGGTGGCAAGACGACTGGCGCACGAAATCAAGAACCCGCTGACACCGATTCAGCTTTCTGCCGAACGGCTGCAGATGAAGCTCGAAGGCAAGCTGGATTCGATCGATGCCAAGGTGCTGGAACGCAGCACCGAAACCATTGTCAATCAGGTAGCTGCGATGAAGCGCATGGTCGATGATTTCCGCGATTATGCAAAGACGCCACCAGCCGTTCTGTCTGCACTTGATCTCAATGATCTGATCGAGGAAATTCTGCATCTTTATCTGGCGGGCGATGACCGCGACATCATCCATGCGTCGCTGGCCAGCGGTCTGCCACAGATCATGGGCGACGCCACCCAACTGCGTCAGGTCATACATAACCTGCTGCAAAATGCACAGGACGCAGTCAACGAAAAAGATCGTGACGACAAGGTGCGCCCGCAGATTGATATTATTACTGAAGAAATCCACTACCGCAGTTCGGATGGGGCAGTGAATAATGCCGTGCAGTTGACGATTACGGACAACGGTCCAGGCTTCTCGCCGAAGATCCTCGCGCATGCATTTGAACCCTACATCACATCCAAACCGCGCGGCACCGGCTTAGGTTTGCCAATGGTGAAAAAAATCATCGAAGAGCACGGTGGACGTATTGATATCCGCAATCGCAGTAGCGGCAATGGTGCCAGAGTGGCAATTTTGCTGTTAAAGTTATCTTCCTGAGAGCCATTGCCATGAACCGCATTGAGCCCAAGGGTGACATTCGAAAGAAGGGGAAAAACTGATGGCCAATATTCTAGTTGTCGACGATGAGATGGGAATTCGGGAGCTGTTGTCCGAAATTCTCGGCGATGAAGGGCATGTCGTCACTACAGCCGAGAATGCCCATCAGGCACGCGCCGAACGCGCCGCTGCGAAGCCGGATCTGGTGCTCCTGGATATCTGGATGCCGGATACCGATGGCGTCACGCTGCTCAAGGAATGGCAGCGCGATGGTTTGCTGACCATGCCGGTGATCATGATGTCCGGCCATGCAACGATTGATACCGCCGTCGAAGCAACCCGTATCGGCGCACTCAATTTCCTCGAAAAACCGATCTCGCTGCAAAAACTGCTGAAAGCCGTACAACAAGGTTTAACGCGTGGTCAGGAACCGGCACGCGTGTCGACCGCACCACCTGTACGTGCCCCTATCGCTCAGCACGAATCTCATTCCGTGCGTCACATCGGCACCGACAACGGTCTGCCGCAAACGACACCCCCGCTGCCCGTCTATCCGCCCGTATCGGCACCAGCCACCACCACAGAGCCGCACTTTTTCACCGCCTCGTTCGAACTGCCATTACGCGAAGCACGCGATGCATTCGAACGCGCTTATTTCGAACATCATCTCGGTCGTGAAGGCGGCAGCATGACACGCGTTGCGGAAAAAACCGGACTTGAGCGCACCCATCTGTATCGCAAGCTCAAGCAACTCGGTGTTGAACCAGGAAAGGCCTCCAAGCGAGGAACATGATCCCCACCACCTTGGTGACCGGCAGCTCTTCCTTTCACCGCGATACCGCCATCCTCTCGCAGCTCGATCCCGCGCTCCACACTGCCATCATTCTGGAAGGCCTGTCGGACGGCCGCGATGTCTTTCCCTCTCCCGACGTGTCCCGCATTCAACTGCACCGTATTGCCGCTGGCTGTATGTGTTGTACTGGCAATCTTGTCATGCGCGTTACCTTAAACCGACTGCTGCGCAGCAAACCGGATCGTCTTTTCATTTCGGTCGCCAACGACTTGCACTTGGCACAATTACGCGACGTGCTAATGGCCCCCCCCTACGATCAATATCTCAACTTGACGGATGACCTCAGGTTGCCATGAAGCAATGGCAACTTCTGCGTTTGAACGCTGTCTCTTTTATGTAAAAGATTGAAAAATGCCACGCAAAGGCATCATTCTTGCTCAACAATTAAAGCAATCTTCCGTTAACCCTAAGTAAGAGACTTCACCATCAAGCTGTAAGAGTGCCCGGCGGCAATCTTGAAATTCAGCATTCAAGTGCCATGTTCCTACCAACGCAATCGTTCGATTGCGATCGCTACAGGAGAGTGTTATGAACTTGATTTATAACAGCGAGCAGTACAGCGTCGTGGAATTTGGTGCAGACAGTGATCAGGATGCACTGCGTTTTGGTGGCTACGAGATCATGGATAAACCGGCAAAGCGGGAAATCTTTATTGCCGGCCCCATGGCGGAATCCTTCCGTCAGAATGTCCGTGACCTGATTGCAAGCGAACCCAGTGAAGAGGAAATCGATGATTTTCTGGGTGCCTATGATGTCATGATGAGTCAGCCGATGACGTTTCACTAGGATTGCACCTGCATCTTTTCACGCGCGTGCAAGTCACTTAAAATTCAGTCTTGCTGTGCCTGCATTGATCGGCAACGATCATGCAGGCATTTTTATTTTTTACTTTGCATGATCGTGCAATGCATGCCAACTCCTCTCCCATCGTTAGCAGTCAGACTGGCATTCACGAACAATTGCCAACACTTGTCGCGCGCCATGCAACACATACGTTTCAAAAGCCGGTAGCCAGCTACAATCAACGCAGTTTCGATCAGAACATCGGGATCTGGAAAAAGGCCGGGAGCAAACCGTTGATTCTCGATACCGGTTGCGGTGTCGGACTGTCAACGTTGCATCTGGCCACGCAATTTCCGGATCATTTCGTCATTGGCATCGATCAGTCGGAAGATCGCATCACCCGCAATACGCAATGGCCTCAGGCGGTACCGGAAAATTTCATATGCGTACGCGCGGATTTGGTCGACTACTGGCGGCTCATGCTGGCGCACGGCATTTTTCCAGCACGACAGTACCTGCTTTATCCCAATCCATGGCCAAAGATCGGACACCTCTCACGCCGCTGGCATGGGCATCCGGTCTTTCCCACTATCGTTGCACTGGGCGGCCTAATTGAATGTCGCAGTAACTGGGCGCTGTACGTCGAAGAATTCGCTGCCGCTGTCACGCAGCTGAGCGGACAAGATGTGCAGGCAGAACGGTACATCCCCACGCATACCATCACGCCGTTTGAAGCCAAATATCTGGCCTCCGGGCATGCACTCTGGCGGTGTATGGCGACATTGCCGCCAAAAATCTGAGCAGCTTTCCGCCGCTCGTGCAGTCAACTCGTGATACTGTGTGGACCCACATTTCGTAACCAGATAGCGTTTTACCATGTGTCAGCTTCTCGCAATGAATTGCAATGTACCAACCGATATCGTGTTCAGCTTCACCGGCTTTGCAACACGCGGCGGTGGCACCGATCATCATGCAGATGGGTGGGGCATTGCGTTTTTTGAAGGAGCAGGCGTACGCCACTTTGTCGATCACGAAGCCGCCATCAGATCGCCGATTGCCGATCTCATCCGCAAGTATCCGATCAAATCCAAAAACGTCATCGCGCATATCCGCAAGGCGACGCAAGGCAGGGTCGCACTGGAAAATTGCCACCCTTTCGTCAGAGAACTCTGGGGACGTTATTTCGTCTTTGCGCACAATGGTGACCTAAAGGGGTTTGCACCACAGCTCGATGGCCCCTTTCAGCCGGTTGGCACTACAGATAGTGAAGCAGCGTTTTGCTACATCCTGCAGGAGTTAAGACGTCGTTTCGACGATGCTTTACCAATGTTGCCGCAATTGCGTGAAGCGATTGCCGAATTGTGTGCCGAACTTTCTGCATACGGCACCTTCAACATGATGCTGTCGGATGGCTCCGTGATGTTTGCGCATTGCTCAACCAATCTGCATTACATTGTGCGTCAGTATCCATTCACACAAGCGGCACTCAGCGATGAAGATCTGAGCGTGGATTTTTCGGAAGTGACGACACCCAACGATCGCGTCGCCGTCATCGTGACCGAGCCCTTGACCAGCAACGAAATCTGGACCCCCTTCAGGGAAGGTGAACTCAAGGTCTTT
Source organism: Oxalicibacterium faecigallinarum (assembly GCF_014635705.1). Lineage (GTDB taxonomy): Bacteria > Pseudomonadota > Gammaproteobacteria > Burkholderiales > Burkholderiaceae_D > Oxalicibacterium > Oxalicibacterium faecigallinarum. Next base: position 1,774,523 of record NZ_BMDI01000001.1, read on the forward strand.
ATCGACGGACTACCCGTCGAATAACTCAAAGCAGCGGCGCCAGCCAGCCAGCAACGCGCTCCTTGAGCTTTTCATAAACAGGTCGATTTTTCCATTCTTCGTACGTTATGCGATGCGCATGACGCAAGTCTTCGTTGAAGACAACGACTTGCGATCGCGCAAAATCGGCATTGTAGATATTGAGATTTGCTTCATCGTTCATGCGGAATGAGCGGTCATCGAAATTGGTGGAACCGACCGATACCATGAGATCGTCAATAATCATGACCTTGCAATGAAACATGGTCGGCTCGTACTCATAAATCTCGATACCGGCCGCCAGCAATTCACCCCACATGCTGCGCGAAGAACGTCGCACGATATCGACATCCATATGCTCGCCGGGCACGATGATCTGAATTTTCACGCCACGCTTTGCCGCATCGATGAGTACCTGCCGCGTCATCTCATCGGGCACGAAATAGGAAATGGAAAGCTGTACGCTTTTCTGCGCCGCCGTCAGCGCCAGCAAATACATAAGCCGCATGCTTTCACTACCGCCTTGCGGCGAGCTGCTGAATACCTGCGCATGATGATTGCCGACCTCTTCCAACTCGGGAAAATAACCGGGGCCATCCAGAACCTGCCCCGTGGTTTTGATCCAGTTGTCGACGGCGACGGCCTGCATCTGCGCCACGGCCGGTCCTTCGATGCGATAGTGCGAATCTCGCCAATGTTCGGGATCTTGCGCATCGCCTGTCCATTGCGCGGCAATTCCAACACCGCCTGTAAAGCCGATGCGGCCATCGACAATCAATAACTTGCGATGCGTGCGGTTATTCATGCGCGCCAGGTTATACCAACGCAAAGGATGATATTTACGCACTTCGACGCCAGCCTGCTCCATGACGTCCAGATATGCCTGCTCCATCTTGCTGCTGCCGACCCAGTCGATCAGCACGTGCACTTTCACGCCGGCGCGTGCGCGTTCGGCGAATGCTTCGGCAAACTGCTTGCCGATATCGCCAGACCAATAGATATACGTTTCGAAGTTGATTGTATGGCGGGCGCCACGGATCGCCTCCAGCATGGAGGGAAAGATTTCGTCACCGTTCATCAATGCCGTCGTGCGATTGCCGCCGACAATGGTCGGGCCAAGCAATGCGCCCATGGTGCGTTCAAACTGCGGATCCGAGAGTGCGTAGAGACGCGGAATTTCTTCGCGAACCTTCTTCTGGCCCATCGTGAAATTGAGACCCAGCAGCACAACAACCAGCGTCACGGTCATGGTGCCGAGAATAATCAGGAGTTTGCTTCTTCTTGTCCGATCTTTCCAGTTTATTCTCGTTCTCATGTAACTCCGTCTAGGTTAGATTAGGCGATAGCCAGCGCTCCACGTCTTCCTTGGCGACGCCGCGTCGCATTGCCATATCGGTCACTTGATCGTCGCCGATCTTGCCGACCACGAAGTACTTCGATTCGGGATGGGCAAAGTAGAAGCCGGATACTGCCGCACCCGGGAACATCGCAAACGACTCCGTCAGTTGCATGCCGATCTCTTCCGCCTTCAGCGTCTTGAACATGTCGACCTTGACGGTATGCTCAGGACAAGCCGGATAACCGGGAGCAGGGCGAATGCCGACATACACCTCCTTGATCAGCTCTTCATTGCTGAGCTTTTCGTCTGGCACATAGCCCCACAGATCGGTACGCACACGTTCGTGCAGATACTCTGCAAAGGCTTCTGCAAGACGATCGGCCAGCGACTTGAGCATGATCGACGAATAATCGTCATGCGCATCTTCGAATCGCTTCTCATACTTCTCGATACCCAAACCGGCTGTTACAGCGAACAGACCGATGTAATCGGCCACGCCCGAAGACTTGGGTGCAATGAAATCGGACAGGCACTGATTTGGACGTTGTACGCCATCGACCACCGGTTTGACTGTCTGTTGCCGCACACCGTAATACGTAAAGGCAACCTCTTTGCGGGTGTCGTCGGTATAGACTTCGATATCGTCGTCATTGACGGTATTGGCCGGGAGCAGGGCGATCACGCCGTTGGCGGTCAGCCAGCGGCCTTCAATGACTTTCTTGAGCAAGGCCTGGCCTTCTTCAAACACCTTGCTCGCCGCCTCGCCCACCACCTCATCAGTCAGAATGGCAGGGAAGGGACCAGCCAGATCCCAGGTCTGGAAGAACGGACCCCAGTCGATGTAGCGTGCGAGCGTGGCGAGATCGACATTGCGGAATTCGCGACGACCGATAAACTTTGGTTTAACCGGCTTGTTGTCTCCATCGAATGACAACTGCATGCGGTTGGCGCGCGCCTCTGCCAGCGTCAGCATGGGTGTCGCTTTCCGATTGGCATGTTGTTCGCGGATGCGCTCGTAATCGGCTGCGATCTCGGCCACATACGCATCGCGTTGCTCAGGCGTCAACAACGATTGCGCCACCGACACCGAGCGCGAAGCGTCCGGCACGTAGACCACCGGACCATCGTAGTTGTTGGCAATTTTGACGGCGGTATGTGCACGGCTGGTGGTCGCGCCGCCGATCAGCAAGGGCGTCTGCAAACCCCGAAAGTATTCGTCGCGTTGCATTTCCTTGGCGACGTACGCCATCTCTTCGAGCGATGGCGTAATCAGGCCAGACAGGCCGATAATGTCGGCATTCTCTTCCTTCGCCTTTGCGAGAATTTCGGAACACGGCACCATGACGCCCATGTTGACGACTTCGAAGTTGTTGCACTGCAGGACGACCGAGACGATGTTCTTGCCGATATCGTGCACATCGCCCTTGACGGTGGCGATGACGATCTTGCCCTTGGGTTTGGCAACCACACCTGTTTCGATTTCGAGCTGGCGCTTTTCTTCCTCGATGAACGGAATCAGATGCGCCACCGCCTGCTTCATCACGCGCGCAGACTTCACGACCTGCGGCAGGAACATCTTGCCCTGACCGAACAGATCGCCGACCACATTCATGCCATCCATCAGCGGCCCTTCGATCACATGGATCGGACGGCCACCATCATTCATGACTTCCTGACGCGCTTCTTCGGTATCCTCGACAATCCATTGCGTGATGCCATGCACGAGCGCATGCGACAGACGCTGGCGCACAGGATTGTTACGCCATTCGAGTGTCGCCTCTTCCTTCTTGTCGCCAGCCTTGAGCGTGGCCGCGAATTCGATCATGCGCTCGGTCGCATCTTCACGACGATTGAGCACCACGTCTTCCACGCGCTCGCGCAACTCGGCAGGCAGATCGTCATACACCCCGACCATCCCCGCGTTGACGATGCCCATCGTCATGCCGGCCTTGATCGCGTGGTACAGGAAGACCGTGTGAATGGCTTCACGTGCCGGATCGTTGCCGCGGAAGCTGAAGCTGACATTGGACACGCCACCGCTGATCTTCGCACGCGGCAGGTTTTCCTTGATCCAGCGCACGGCGTTGATGAAATCGACGGCGTAGTTGTTGTGCTCCTCGATACCCGTCGCCACCGCAAAGATGTTCGGATCGAAGATGATGTCTTCCGGCGGGAAGTTCAGTTCGTTGACCAGCAGCCAGTAGGCGCGGCCACAGATCTCGATTTTGCGTTCAAAGGTATCGGCCTGACCTTTTTCATCAAAGGCCATGACGATGACGGCGGCACCGTAACGCTGGCACAGACGAGCCTCGTGCAGGAATTTCTCTTCACCTTCCTTCATCGAGATCGAATTGACGATGGCCTTGCCCTGCACGCATTTCAGGCCGGCCTCGATCACATTCCATTTCGACGAATCGATCATGATCGGTACGCGTGCGATATCAGGCTCGGATGCCACCAGATTCAGGAAGCGCGTCATCGCTGCCTGCGAATCCAGCATCGCTTCATCCATGTTGATATCGATGACTTGTGCACCGTTCTCAACCTGCTGACGTGCGACGGCCAGCGCTTCGTCGTATTGCTCGTTGATGATCAGACGCGCAAAGGCTTTCGAACCCGTGACGTTGGTACGTTCACCGACGTTGACGAATAACGAGCTGTCATCAACGATGAAAGGTTCGAGACCGGACAACTTGAGCGCGGGATCGACCTCAGGAATGTCACGCGGCTTGATGGATTTGACCGTTTCCGCAATCGCGCGAATATGATCGGGCGTGGTGCCGCAACAGCCGCCTGCGACATTGACGAAACCGCTATTGGCAAATTCTTCGAGCAGCGATGACGTCACATCCGGCGTTTCGTCGAAACCCGTATCGCTCATTGGATTCGGCAAACCGGCGTTCGGATAGATGCAGACATGCGTATCCGCGATTTTTGACAGTTCTTGTGCATACGGACGCATCAGAGTCGCGCCCAGCGCGCAGTTCAATCCAACCGTCAACGGTTTGGCATGGCGCACCGAGTGCCAGAACGCGGGGACGGTCTGACCTGACAGGATACGACCCGATGCATCGGTCACCGTGCCCGAAATCATGATCGGCAAACGCTTGCCGGACTCTTCGAAGAACTGATCAATCGCAAACAGTGCCGCCTTGCAGTTCAGCGTATCGAAAATGGTTTCGACCAGCAGCACGTCGGCTCCGCCTTCGACAAGACCACGCGTCTGTTCGAGATAGGCCGCCGCCAGTTGATCAAAGGTCACGTTCCGTGCACCCGGATCGTTGACGTCAGGCGAAATCGAGGCGGTCTTCGGCGTCGGGCCGAGTGCGCCGGCGACGAAGCGTGGTTTGTCCGGCGTCGAATACTTGTCGCACGCAGCACGCGCAAGCTTGGCCGATACCACGTTCATCTCGTAGGCAAGATGCGCCATGTGGTAATCGTCCTGCGCCACCGTCGTCGCGCCAAAGGTATTCGTTTCGATGAGATCGGCACCGGCCGCCAGATACTGTTCGTGGATCGTGCTGATCACGTCAGGACGCGTGAGCGACAATAGCTCGTTGTTTCCTTTGACGAACAGTTCCTTGCCGGGCACGGCGAAGGCGGCAAAGCGCTCGCCGCGATAATCTTCCTCGGTCAACTTGTATTGCTGGATCATGGTGCCCATGGCGCCATCCAGAATCAGGATGCGTTTGGACATCAGGTCGCGTAACAGGACTTCGGTATCGGAAGGAGCGGCGTTCTTCATCGTCATTTCTCTGGTATGGCTTCACTGCGCAAAATGCAAAAAACCCGGCCTGCAGTCGGACCGGGTTTTGCACCTACGCCGCTTTAGCAGAATTTGGATAAACGGCATGAAACCGTTCTGCGCCCGCAAGCTGGTTTGACCTGTTCAATCAAATCGGCGCGAAAGACAAAATTATACGTGAAATCAAGGGTTTGCGGCCAGCCAAATCAGCTGAAACGACCACCTTCCAACGGAAAGCCCTTGAGGAACTCGGCGGCAGACAATCGCTTGCCGCCTGGCTTCTGCAATTCGCTGACACGCAAGGCACCTTCACCGCACGCCACGAGCACACCATCTTGCGGATTGGCCGCGATGACCTGGCCCGGCGACCACGTTCCGGCATCCACCGCTTCGGCGCGCCAGAATTTGACTGCCATCCCATTAAAATCGGCAGAAGCCCCGGGAAACGGCATGAAGGCGCGCACCTTGCGCGCCAGCACGGATGCCGGCAACGCGAAATCGAGCGCAGCCTCTTCCTTGGCGATCTTGGCAGCATAGTTGGCGCCATCAGGCTGCGGTGTCGCAATCAGGGGGCCTCGTTCCATCTGGCGTAACGTATCAACAATCATGCGCCCACCCAACTCTGCCAGCTTGTCATGCAGACTCGCCGTCGTGTCATCGTCGGCAATCGGCAAAGCTTGCATCGCGAGCATCGGGCCGGTATCCAGTCCCAATTCCATCTGCATGATGGTCACACCGGTTTCAGCATCGCCCGCTTCGATCGCACGATGAATGGGAGCCGCACCACGCCAGCGCGGCAGCAACGACGCATGAATATTGACGCAGCCGCGCGGCGGAATATCCAGCACGGACTGCGGCAGGATCAAGCCGTATGCAGCCACCACCATCACGTCATGTGGCGTCGCCTTCAGCAACGCATGTGCATCGGCAGCGACATCCGGATACTTGCCATCCAGGCGCAGTGATACCGGTTGTGCCACCGGCATACCATGCGCAACGGCAAACTGCTTGACAGCCGATGCCTGCAATTGCATGCCACGTCCGGCAGGGCGGTCAGGCTGCGTCAGTACCAGCGGAATTTCAAATCCCGCTGCATGCAAGGCCGCCAGTGCAACGGCGGCAAATTCCGGCGTGCCGGCAAAAATGATTTTCATGGCGATCCAGTACCCGGCGGAAGATGAAAATAAAAAAGCGGGCGACTGCAAAGACGCCCGCCCGATGCGCAGGAAAAGCTCAGCGTGCAGCCGCGCGTTGCGCGCTACGCGCCAGTTCGCGCTCTTCCTTGACGAGTTTGGTCTTGATGCGATTGCGTTTGAGTGGCGACAGGTATTCGACGAACACCTTGCCCTTCAGATGATCCATTTCATGCTGAATGCAGACTGCCAGCAAACCATCCGCATCCACTTCAAACGGCTGCCCCTCCACATCAAAGGCTCGCACCTTCACACGCGCAGGGCGCTCGACACCGTCGTAGATGCCGGGTACCGACAAGCAGCCTTCATCGTAGACCTGCTTTTCCTCACTGGCCCAAAGAATTTCCGGATTGATGTACGCGCGCAGTTGATTATGTTCTTCCGAGACATCGATCACGATGATCTGCTCGTGCACATCGATCTGTGTCGCGGCCAGACCAATACCCGGTGCATCGTACATGGTCTCGGCCATGTCCTCGACCAGCTTCTTGATGCGCGCATCAAATACGCTGACCGGCTTGGCAACCTTGTGCAGACGCGGATCGGGATATCGCAGGATAGGCAGTAAGGACATACGGGCTTTTGCGCAACAGAGCGGCGAATCGTTGACAGGGTTTCTTGCTACTTCAATGGTTTATGTGCAGAATTTGATTCACTATGGCAAGTATTTTGACGAAATCAACGCTCGTCCAACACCTGCGGCAGCACATCAGATGGCGTCACAATTGACGGAAACAACCGGACACACCATGAAAAATTTTAGCACAGCTGCACTTTTCCTCGCACTTGCCTCTGTTGTCCTTCCCGCTCAATCTCAGTCCTCCGGCCGCTGCACTTTTCTCCCCAATGCCCCCGATCAGCATGTCGTCGTACGAGGCGATACGTTGTGGGATATTTCGGGACGTTTTCTCGAACAACCCTGGTGCTGGCCGCAAGTCTGGAACCTGAATCGTGATCAGATTCGCAATCCGCACTGGATTTATCCAGGTCAGGTTGTCTATTTTGACCGCACAACCGGTCGCCTTTCCCTCAGTCGCAACAACGGTGCCGCTGGTACTGACGCGCCTGGCACCGTGCGTCTTTCCCCGGAAATTCGCACCAGCGCACTCGGACCGGATGCCATCAGTTCCATCTCTCTCAGCGAGATCGGACCGTTCCTGTCGCAACCACTGATTGTCGATGCAGATGAACTGACTACCAGTCCACGCATCATCGCCGCACAGGAAGAACGCGTCGTCATCGGCAACGGCGATATCGCCTATGTGCGTGGCGCACTGGGCGACAAAACGGAGTTTCATGTGTTCCGGGCAGGCAAGCCGCTCAAGGACCCAGGCACGCAGAAAATCATCGGCTACGAAGCAGCCTATCTTGGCGCGGCAAATCTGAAACGTGCCGGCACCACCGTTGAGCAACCGCATACCATCATCATCACGAAATCAAAGGAAGAAATGGGCATCGGCGATCGCCTGTTGCCGGTTGAACCAACCTCTTTCCTTAATTTCGTGCCGCATGCACCGGAACAACGCGTCGACGCGCAAATCGTTTCTGTCTATAACGGCGTCACACATGCCGGGCAAAATCAGATCGTCACCATCAATCGAGGCAAGAAGGATGGTCTCGATATTGGCAGCGTGCTGCAACTGCAGCGTCTTGGCAAAACCATTGTTGACCGCACAAGCGGTCGCAAAGAAACCGTCAAGCTACCCGATGAACATTACGGCAATCTGTTTATCTTCCGCGTGTTCAACAACATCTCCTACGGTCTGGTGATGCAAGTGCGCGACACCGTGCAGATTGGCGATATCGCCAGCTCACCAGAATAAAGAGGGCATGACAGCGCGCCCGTCGAAAGAGATGCGCCATGCCCCGCCTGACGACGATCTGAGCGCATGGCTGCGATTAATGCAAACGCCGGGCGTCGGCGCAGAAACCGCACGACGTCTGCTGGGGCACTTTGGCCTGCCGCAGGCTATTTTCAACGCAGATATTCCCGCTCTGCGCGACTGCGTTAGCGAACGCATAGCCCAGGCCTTGCTGGCACCGCCCTCTGATGCACTTCTTGCTCTCATCGAGCGCACACACGAATGGGCTGCACAGGAAGGCAATCACATCCTGACACTGGCAGACAGCAACTATCCGCCATGCCTGTTGGAAATCCCCGATCCACCGATCATTCTCTATGCCAAAGGCAAACCTGCCTTGCTGTCGCAAATGGCACTGGCAGTCGTCGGCAGTCGCAATGCGACGGCACAAGGTATCGCCAATGCAGAAAAATTTTCAGAGAATCTGAGTCAAGCCGGTTTGACGATCGTTTCCGGCATGGCGCTCGGCATCGATACGGCCGCCCATGAAGGCGGCTTGAAAGGTAACGGTTCGACGATTGCGGTGATCGGCACCGGTTGTGATCTGGTCTATCCGGCACGCAATCGCACCCTCGCACATCGGATTGCCGAACAAGGCTGTCTATTGAGCGAGTATGCACTTGGCACACCCGCCATCGCCAGCAATTTCCCGCGTCGCAACCGCATCATCAGCGGGCTCGCACGCGGTGTGCTGGTGATCGAGGCTGCCCTGCAATCCGGCTCGCTGATTACAGCGCGCATGGCAGCAGAGCAGGGTAGAGACATGTTCGCCATTCCCGGTTCGATTCACTCGCCACTCGCCAAGGGATGTCATCAACTCATTAAGCAGGGCGCCAAGTTGGTGGAATCCGCGCAGGACATTCTGGAAGAACTGCAGTACGTATCACCTGCGTCGATTTCGATGAAGGCGAGCACGCAAGACATGGTGGAAGACACGCAAACTGACGATGACAGCAGCATCGTTCTGCATGCCATGGGGTTCGATCCAGTCGATGTCGATACGCTTGCAGCCCGATGTGCGATGGACGCCGCGGCACTTAGCGCACAACTACTCTCCCTCGAACTGGCCGGTCGTGCGGAAATGCTGCCCGGCGGCATGTATCGCCGGATTGACTGACACGAAAGCGTTAGCACGTCGACACGCTTGGATGTCATCCTGAAAACGAAATCGTGCCAAACCTGTATTTCCTTTCATTTTGGACATCGCGGCCACGCAACAAACCCTGTCTTTTCTATCGACACACGCCGTTTTCAGGTATGCTTAAACCAAGTAAGCGCTGTCTCTGATCTGCCGCTGTCGTCACAACTCTCATAGGTAATTTTGCAGAGCGTGATTCTTGAGCATTCGATCCTGGTGGCATTCGAAAGAATGTTGCCTTAACCCAAGCGCTACGGTGAAGCCATGTTCGACGTTTTAGTTTATTTGTACGAAACCTATTACCGGCCGGATGCCTGTCCTGAATCCGACGTGCTGGTAAAGAAACTCTCCGCCATCGGATTTGAGGAAGAGGAAATCGCCAAGGCGCTTGGCTGGTTGACTGCTCTGGCGCAAACCAACGATGCCTTCTCCGATAATTATCCGCATCAGACCGCTTTCTCTTTCGGCATCCGTATTTACGCAGATCGCGAGATCGACGTCATCGGTACGCCCGGCATCGGTTTCATCCAGTTTCTCGAATCGGCCAAGCTGATCAATCCGATCCAGCGCGAGATCATCGTTGAACGCGCCCTGGCTGCCGCCGAATCGCCCATCTCGCTCGACAAACTCAAGGTCATCGTCCTGATGGTGTTGTGGAGCCAGGGCAAGGAACCGGATGGCCTGATCTTCGACGAACTGTTTGTCGACGAAGACGACGCCACACCGCGCATGCTGCACTGATCGGTGCAGCACTCTTGCGACGGGCATGGATTGCTGATGCGACCATGCCCGTTCACGTTTTGGCGTACCTCTTAAGCAACTCTTTCCGCTTCCGTCCGCTCCTGCTTGCGAATTTTGCCGCAACGCGCTTATCATTGCCCGCTTGACGGGCGTGTAATTGTTATATTAGAGCCCGTTCCCCGCCGCAACTTGCTTTCAAGGCAACTTTGGGTGGCGTGTACTGCGCGCAGTTTGCCGCGTTTCTTTCGAGACTCACTATATATATGACAAAAACCCTCATCATTGCCGAGAAGCCATCCGTCGCGAACGATATCGCGAAGACGCTCGGCGGCTTCACCAAGCACGATGAGTATTTCGAATCCGACGAATACGTCCTGTCGTCCGCGGTCGGCCATCTGGTCGAGATCGCGGTTCCTGAAGAATATGACGTCAAGCGCGGCAAATGGACCTTTACCCATTTGCCGATGATTCCGCCGCACTTTGCGCTGAACCCGATTGCCAAGACCGAATCGCGCCTCAAGGTGCTGAACAAGCTGATCAAACGCAAGGATGTCACCGGCCTGATCAACGCCTGCGATGCGGGGCGAGAAGGCGAACTGATCTTCCGTCTGATTGCGCAATACGCCAAGGCCAAGCAGCCGATTCAACGTCTGTGGCTGCAATCGATGACGCCAACTGCCATCCGCGAAGCGTTCAAGAATTTGCGCAGCGACGCCGACATGACGCCGCTGGCCGATGCTGCCCGTAGCCGCAGCGAGGCGGATTGGCTGATCGGCATCAACGGCACGCGCGCGATGACAGCCTTCAATTCGAAAGAAGGCGGCTTCTATCTGACGACCGTGGGTCGCGTACAGACGCCAACGCTGTCGATCGTGGTCAACCGCGAAGAGAAAATCAAGAAGTTCGTCCCGCGCGATTACTGGGAAGTGCGTGCCGAATTCGTCTGCGCTGCCGGCATCTATCAGGGCCGCTGGCTGGACACCAAGTTCAAGAAGGACGAAACCGATCCGGAGAAGCGTGCCGAGCGTCTGTGGAGCAAGGCGGCTGCCGAATCCATCGTCGCCGCCTGCCGCGGCAAGATCGGCGTTGTTACGGAAGAGTCCAAGCCAACCACGTCGATGGCACCGGCACTGTTCGATCTGACCAGCCTGCAGCGCGAAGCCAATGCACGCTTTGGCTTTTCGGCCAAGAATACGCTGGGTCTGGCACAAGCGCTGTACGAAAAACACAAGGTCCTGACCTATCCGCGTACCGATTCGCGTCATCTGCCGGAAGACTACCTGCCGACCGTGCTGGAAACCCTGGAAACATTGGCCGAGAACAATAATTACCATCAGTTCTCCAAACAGATTACCAACGGCAAATGGGTCAAACCAAACAAGCGGATCTTCGACAATACGAAGATCAGCGATCACTTTGCGATCATCCCGACCACGCAAGCGCCGAAAAATCTGTCCGAGCCAGAGCAAAAGCTGTACGACCTCGTCACGCGCCGCTTCATGGCGATTTTCTTCCCTGCCGCAGAATTCCAGGTCACCACGCGCTTTACCGAAGTCTCGGGCCATCAGTTCAAGACAGAAGGCAAAGTGCTGACCAACCCCGGCTGGCTGGCGGTCTACGGCAAGGACGTGGACGAAGAGAAGGATGGCGAAAATAGCGGCAATCTGGTGCCGGTCGCCAAGGATGAAAAGGTCAAGACCGAATCGGTTGTCGCCAACGGCCTCGTCACCAAGCCGCCTGCACGCTATTCGGAAGCAACGCTGTTGTCCGCAATGGAAGGCGCTGGCAAGCTGATCGACGACGGTGAACTGCGCGATGCGATGGCCGGCAAAGGCCTTGGTACGCCAGCGACGCGCGCTGCCATCATCGAAGGTCTGCTGACCGAAAAATACCTGCTGCGCGAAGGCCGCGAGCTGATCCCGACTGCCAAGGCATTCCAGTTGATGACCTTGCTGCACGGCCTGGGCGTCGACGAACTGACCGAGCCGGAACTGACCGGCGAATGGGAATACAAGCTGTCCGAAATCGAACGCGGCAAGATCAGTCGCGAAGAATTCATGCGCGAAATCGCGCAGATGGCGCAGATCATCGTCAAGCGTGCCAAGGAGTACGACAACGACACGATTCCCGGCGACTATGCAACGTTGCAGACACCATGTCCGAACTGCGGGGGCGTGGTGAAGGAAAACTATCGTCGCTTTGCCTGTACCAAGTGCGAATTCTCGATGACCAAGGTGCCAGGCGGTCGTCAATTTGAAATCAGCGAAGTTGAAGAGCTGCTGGCCAACCGCACCATCGGCCCGCTGCAAGGCTTCCGTTCGAAGATGGGACGTCCGTTCGCTGCCGTGCTGAAGATTTCGCGCGACGAAGAGATCAAGAACTACAAGCTCGAGTTCGATTTCGGCCAGAACGACGATGACGAGAATGCCGAACCGGTCGATTTCAGTGATCAGACCTCGCTTGGCCCCTGTCCGAAATGCGCCGGTGGCGTGTACGAGCAACCGCTTTCTTATGTCTGCGAAAACTCGGTTGCCAAACCCAAGACCTGTGACTTCCGTAGCGGCCGCATCATCCTGCAACAGGAAATCCTGCCGGAACAGATGCGCAAGCTGCTTAACGACGGCAAAACGGATCTGCTGCCAGGCTTCATCTCGCAACGTACGCGTCGCGCCTTCAAGGCCTATCTGGTCAAGGGCAAGGATGGCAAGGTGAGTTTCGAGTTCGAGCCGCGCAAGGAGAAGGCACCTGCCAAAGGCAAGGCGACTGCAGACAAGGACCAGGCCGGTGATGCCACCGAAGCCACGCCAAAAGCAGCAGCCAAGAAAACGGCGAGCAAGACCGCGGCGAAAAAACCTGCCGCCAAGAAAGTAGCCGCAAAAAAAACGGCTGCGAAGAAAACCGCAAAGTAAGCGCCCTTGCAACGCGATAAAAAAATCCCGGCAGATATCAGGTCTGGCCGGGATTTTTAATGTCGAACACCCATGAGTGATCCGGTTCGTTCGCTCACCGATCTGCGAGGTCTGATCCTGCCTGCATCGCACTCACTGACGCGATCGTTTCTGTCTGCTACTGACTTGCTGCGTTTGGTCAGCCAACCAAAGCCGCATGCCTTCTGAGCATGCGGCCTGCAGATGCCGAAGCGTCCATCAGGCGGCCAATGCCATCTCTTCCTGCGAACGGGTCAGCAGAACCGGGATCGATTTCGATGTCGGCGTATTGCAAATATCGCCCGTACTGTGCAGCGGCACCAGCGGATTGGTTTCCGGATAGTAGGCGCCGATACAGCCACGTGGAATATCGTAAGCCACGATCAGGAAGCGATTTGCACGACGCTCAATTCCGTCATCCCACACCGTCGACATATCGACCCAGTCGCCAGCCTTGAAACCCAGCATCTCGATATCTTCCGGGTTGATGAAGACCACACGGCGTTGACCGAACACGCCGCGATACCGATCGTCGAGTGCATAGATCGTCGTGTTGTACTGATCGTGCGAACGCGTTGTCATCAGGGTCATCAACTGATCGCCATGCAACTGTTTGGCACGGCGAATCGGGGTATCACGCTGCACTTTATGCGGGATGAAATTCGCCTTGCCCGTATCGGTCAGCCATTCCCTTTCGCGTGATGCCACTCGCAGATGAAAACCTCCTGGTTGCGCGATGCGTTCGTTGTAGTTTTCAAACCCGTCCAGTACGCTTTCAATCGCATCGCGGATACGATCGTAGTCACTGGCATAACCGAGCCAGTCGATCTTGTCCGAGCCCAATGTCGCATGCGCAATGTTGGCAACGATGGCCGTTTCCGACATCAGGTTTTTCGATGCCGGTTTATTCATACCGTACGAGATGTGCACCATGCTCATCGAATCTTCCACCGTCACACCTTGCGGCACGCCGTTCTGCACATCAATCTCGGTACGGCCCAGCGTTGGCAGGATCAAGGCGTCCTTGCCGTGTATAAGATGGCTGCGATTGAGTTTGGTCGTGATATGCACAGTCAGATCACATGAGCGCAACGCGTCAAACGTGCGCGGCGTATCCGGCGTCGCCATGACAAAATTGCCGCCCAGCCCGATAAAAACCTTGACGTGGCCTTCCAGCATTTCTTGCACTGTTTCGACCACATCAAGGCCATGCTCGCGTGGCGGCTCGAAGTTGAATGCTTTGCCAAGACGATCCAGAAATTCCTGCGATGGCTGTTCTTCGATACCGACGGTACGATTGCCTTGCACATTGGAGTGCCCGCGTACGGGACATAATCCTGCACCTTCACGGCCGATATTGCCACGCATCATCAGCAGGTTCGACAGCATGTGGACGGTCTGTACCGAATGCTTGTGCTGCGTGATGCCCATACCCCACGTTGCGATCACACGCTTGCCGTTGACATAGATGCGCGTCAGCGTCTCGATGTGTTCACGCGAGACACCCGCCTCATCAATCAGCTCCTGCCAATCCTGCATGCGCAAATCATCGGCAAACGCATCGAATCCATGCGTGTGTTGCGCGATGAAATCAGCATCCAACACGCGCTCGCGGCCTTGTGCAATCGCCTCGTCATCCAGTTCAAGCGTACGTTTTGCCACGCCCTTGATGAGCGCAAAATCGCCACCCAGTTTGGGCTGGATAAACGTCGAGGCAATCTTGGTGCTCGACATCGTCAACATTTCAAGCATGCTTTGCGGATCAGTAAAGCGTTCCAGACCACGCTCGCGCAATGGATTGATCGAGACAATCACGGCACCACGTTTGGATGCTTCGCGCAGTTCACCCAGCATGCGCGGATGATTGGTCGCCGGGTTTTGCCCAAAAATCAACAAGGTGTCAGCTTGCTCAAAGTCGTGCAACGTCACCGTGCCTTTGCCGACACCAACGGTGGCGGGCAAGCCGCGGCTGGTTGCCTCATGACACATGTTCGAGCAATCAGGAAAGTTGTTGGTACCAAACATGCGTACGAACAATTGATAGACAAACGCGGCTTCATTGCCGGCGCGACCAGACGTATAAAACGCCGCGCGAGCCGGGTTGTCGAGCTTGTTCAGATGCGAGGCGATCAGTTTGAAAGCGTGATCCCACGAGATCGGTACATACTTGTCCGTCTGCGCGTCATACACCATCGGATCCGTCAGGCGTCCATGCTGCTCCAGTTCGTAATCCGATTGCGCCATCAGCGTGGCGACGGTGTTGGCTTCAAAGAAAGCCGGCGTCACACGCTTGGTCGTCGCTTCTGCCGCAACGGCTTTGACACCGTTCTCGCAAAATTCGAAAGTCGATGCGTGTTCGCGATCCGGCCACGCGCACCCCGGACAGTCAAACCCTTCCGGCTGATTCTGCTTGAACAGCGTGCGATAGTTGCCGCCCGCAACCTTTTCCTTGATCAGATTGATCGCGACATATTTGACCGCACCCCAGCCACCTGCGGCGTGATGATAAGGTTCGATGCTGGCTTTCGATTTCAACTTTTCCATGGCGAATCAGGATTCCGTTAAAACGGCTGGGCGTCATGGTCAGGTTCCTGCATGCTCACTGTCTGCCGTACGGATAACAGCGTACGTTCCCCTGATCACACAAGGGGCATACACATTTCCACAAATAAAAAGAGTACAGTTGCGATGACGAACTGCTTAATATTTGAGCAATGAATACGAGTCATCAATCTTGAGAAAAGAGACATGACTGTCATCAGGGGTATGCGTGAAGCTGTACGAAAAACTGGCAACGGAAATTGAAGAACAAATTGCGCGTGGCGTTTTTCACGTGGGAGAACGTCTGCCGTCGATACGACAGATGAGCCAGCATCATGCACTGAGCATCACCACCGTCGTCCATGCGTATTTGTTATTGGAAAGCAAAGGCATCGTCGAAAGCCATCCGCAATCCGGTTACTTTGTGCGTGAATCGGCAAAGACCGTACAGCCGGCATTGCGTACTTCACAACCGATTGCCGTATCCTCGCATGTGGATGTGAGTCGCCTTGTTTTATCGACACTGCGTTCGATCGGCAGTCACGATGCCATTCCACTTGGCTCGCCCTATCCCGATCCTGCGCTCTTCCCGTCGGAGAAAATCAATCGTCGCGCCTACAGCATTGCACGTCGCAAAACGCAGTGGGGCGTGACCGACGCGCTGCCGCCGGGCAATCCGCATCTGATCCGCCAGATTGCCCGGCGCTATTTGCAAAACGGCACACCCATCGATCCAAACGAAATCGTCGTCACCATCGGCGCAACCGAAGCGATCAATCTCTGTCTGCAAGCCGTTGGCAAAACCGGTGATACCGTTGCGGTCGAGTCGCCCACGTTCTACGCCATGTTGCATGCGATCGAACGCATGGGCATGAAAGCGATAGAAGTTGCAACCCATCCGCAGCAAGGCATCGATCTCGACGCGTTGAAAGAAGTGATGGACCAGCAACCGATTGCGGCGTGCATGGTGATGTCAAATTTCCAGAATCCGCTTGGCTTTCAGATGCCGGATGAAAAGAAACAGGCACTCGTCAATCTGATGACAGAGCGCAAGGTGCCCCTGATCGAAAACGATGTGTACAACGAACTGTACTTTGGCGATGTGCATCCCAGGTCGCTCAAGTCGTATGACACGGAAGGTTATGTGATGCATTGCGCATCGTTCTCCAAGAGTCTGACGACGGCTTCAAGGATTGGCTGGGCAATGCCCGGTCGTTATCGTGATCATGTCGAGAAACTGAAATTTCTGAATACCCTGACGACACCGACTTTCCCGCAGCTGGCGATTGCCGAGTATCTGGAACACGATGGTTACGAGCATCACTTGCGTCATGTACGTAAAGTGTACGCACAACAAGCCAACATGATGCGCGCTGCGGTGCAACGCTTCTTCCCGGCAGGTACGCTGACATCACAACCCAAAGGCGGCTATGTGCTGTGGGTAGAGCTGCCGGCTGGCGTGGATTCGATGAAGCTGTACGAACGTGCGCTGGAACGCGGCATCACGATCGGTCCCGGCACGATGTTCTCGATCAGCGACAGCTATCGCAACTTCATCCGCCTCAATTACAGCTACGCATGGTCGCGCGACATCGACGAAGCACTCAAGACACTCGGCCAACTCGTCGCCGATTGCCTGCGCAAGCAGGCGCCATCCAGCTGACGATACGCCACTGCAACAGTTGATGGGCCGCATGCCCCATCCTATAATCGATGACACTGACACAGGCAACGCAGAGAGCCGTGCACCGATCATGGACACAAAGGAAAACGCATGGCGACACAGGATGCATCGCAGGAGGGCGACGGCCTGGATCCGGTCAAGGTGACCATATTGCGGCATCTGTGGGAGGCATCGCAGGAAGCCGCGCAAGATAGTCAGGCAACGCCGTGGTCACTGGCCAAGCTGAGCAAGCGCACCTGCATCCCGATGAGTACCTTGCTGCGTGTTCTCAATGAATTTGAAGGCGCCGGGATCGTTGATCTGACGACGCAGGAAGATGGCCGCAGTTTTGCCGCGCTGAACGAAACCGGCATCGACATTTTTCCTTCGCTATTCGGCACGCAGTAGCCAGCGACTGCCGCACAGCGCCTGGCCTACCCATCTTTTGTATGGACGCGGCTTCCTTACGCATAGACACCGTTTTCAGGCGCGTCGCTATTCGGATAGACGCAAGGAGATCGACGGCATGTCCGACTGTAAGCGTCCCGTAAGAAAAAAATAGGAATAATGCCGGATCGATCGGCAAAATTCGGGGCAGGCAAAAAAAATTCAAACAGATTGCAGCCTCCGCTACAATCAACTTACCTCTGGAATATCCAGACTGATCGACTCAATGATTGCGGCATCGATGTGTCTTGCTTCATGCGCATCGACTCTGCGTTCCCTTGCAGACTAGCGCCGTCCCGCGGCGCTTACAAAATGAAAGGAGTTCGACCACTCTCACTTTCTTCTTGGACAATCCATCAGAGATCTGCCAAGGCTCCATGACTTGATGTGCGAACCGTATTCGAGGTGTGATCACCACTGAATGCGCTTCGATAGATGTTCAGCGTTCCCTCTAATAAAACATACAGGAGACAGACAATGAAATCGAATCACGATCAAAAAAAGCCGCAATCCTCCGCACGCCCATCGCGCCGTAAATTTATCGGTACCGCGGCAACCGGCAGCGCCGCTGCAGCAGCACTCGCTTTCCCAATGATTTCCACCGCACAAACGGTGACCAACCTGCGCTTCCAGAGCACCTGGCCAGCCAAGGACATCTTCCACGAATACGCACTCGACTTCGCCAAGAAAGTCAACGACATGACCGGCGGCGAACTCAAGATTGAAGTCCTGCCAGCCGGCGCCGTCGTGCCAGCGTTCGGCCTGCTCGATGCTGTCTCGAAAGGCACGCTGGATGGCGGCCACGGCGTCATGGGCTATAACTATGGCAAGCAAAGCGCAATCGCACTGTGGACCTCTGGGCCGGTATTTGGCATGGACGCCAACATGGTGCTCGCATGGCACAAATACGGTGGCGGCCAGGCACTGCTGGAAAAACTTTATACGCAGATCGGCGCCAACGTGATTTCCTTCCTGTCTGGCCCGATGCCAACCCAGCCGCTCGGCTGGTTCAAAAAGCCGATCACTAAACCGGAAGATCTGAAAGGCCTCAAGTTCCGTACCAACGGCCTGGCAATTGACCTGTTTACTGCGATGGGTGCCGCCGTGAATGCGCTGCCAGCCGGCGAAATCGTGCCTGCACTGGATCGCGGCCTGCTGGATGGTGCCGAGTTCAACAATGCCAGCTCGGATCGCGTACTGGGCTTCCCGGACGTGTCCAAGGTCTGCATGCTGCAGAGCTTCCACCAAAGCTCGGAGCAATTCGACATCAGCTTCAACAAATCCAAGTACAACGCGCTGGCGCCAAAACTCAAGGCCATCATCCAGAATGCGACCGAAGCGGCGTCGGCCGACATGTCTTGGAAGGCAATTGATCGCTATTCGACCGATTACCGCGACATGCAGACCAAAGATGGCGTCAAGTTCTACAAGACGCCGGATGCGGTGCTGCAAACCCAGCTCAAGATCTGGGATGACATCGTTGCCAAAAAAGGGGCCGACAATCCTCTCTTCAAGGAAGTCGAGAAATCGCAGCGTGACTTTGCAACACGTGCGATGAAGTGGGACATGGACACCAACAACAATCGTCGCATGGCCTACAACCACTACTTCATGAAGGCTGCGCCGAAAAAAGGTTAACGCCTCCGCAAGTCGCTTCGCCCTTTAAGCAAGGGCATGCCTGAACGACGTGTGCAACGGATTACCCTCCGTTGCACACGTTCTCTGTAGTGGATTCGGAGGCCGTCATGCAGCAACTTCTATTCTTTATCGACAAGATCAGCACTTGGGTCGGTCAGGCATTTTCCTGGCTGATCTTTGCGCTGACACTGCTTATCTCGTGGGAAGTATTCTCACGCTATGTTCTCAACAAACCCAATCCATGGTCATTCGACTTGATGATCATGATGTACGGTGCCGCCTTCATGATGGCAGGTGCCTATACGCTGGCAAAGAATGGGCACGTACGCGGCGACGTGCTGTACGGTTTTTTTCCACCAAGACTGCAGGCCGGGCTTGATCTGGCACTGTACTTCCTGTTCTTCATCCCCGGCATCGTTGCGCTGATCTGGGCTGGCTATGACTATGCGGCCGAATCGTTTGCGATTCGTGAACATTCCACCCTGACCGCCAACGGACCACCGCTCTATCCGTTCAAGATGGTGATTCCGGTCGCCGGTGTCCTTCTCATCATGCAGGGTGTGGTCGAGATCATCCGTTGCATCATCTGCCTGCGCAATGGCGCATGGCCCAAGCGTGAGCAGGATGTCGAAGAAGTCGATGTCGACAAACTCAAATCCATGGTCAGCACGACTGATCGCGACATCGCGGAAGCAGATCGTGCACTCGTAAATAAACAACACGGAGGCCATGCATGAAGAAAGAAGCCTGGTTTGGCCTAACGATTCTGTTCGCGATTGTAGTTGGCATCGCGATTCTGATGCCTTCACCTGAAAACATCACAAATGGCCATCTCGGTCTGTTGATGCTAGCACTCGTCGTAGTCGCCATCATGCTCGGGTTCCCGACAGCGTTTACGTTGATGGGGATGGGTGTGATGTTTGCGTGGTTTGCGTTCCATAGTCGGGATCCCGATATGGCGGTGCAGTTGACGCTGGATCTGATGGTGCAACGCGCCTATTCAGTCATGGCCAACGATGTGCTGATCTCGATACCCCTGTTCATTTTCATGGGTTATCTGGTCGAACGCGCCAACCTGATCGAAAAACTTTTCAAAAGCTTGCACATTGCGCTGGCACGCATTCCCGGTTCGCTGGCCGTCGCCACCATCATTACCTGTGCTGTGTTTGCCACGGCAACGGGTATCGTTGGTGCCGTCGTCACGCTGATGGGCCTCTTGGCCTTGCCAGCCATGCTCAAGGCAGGGTACAGCACGCAACTGTCAGCCGGCTCGATTACTGCAGGCGGCTGTCTCGGCATTCTGATCCCACCATCTGTTCTGCTGATTGTGTACGGTGCGACGGCAGGCGTCTCCGTAGTCAAGCTGTACGCAGGTGCGCTGTTCCCGGGAATCATGCTCACCGTCCTTTACATCGGCTACGTCATCCTGATGGCAAAACTGCGTCCCAGCATGGCACCGCCTTTGCCTCCGGAGGAGCGTCAGGTCAAATTGCCTTCCTACGCAGAGAAAATTTCCGTCACAACGCGTAGCAATGCATTCACCGGCCTCATCAACGCGATCAAGGGACGCCGTGCTGCCGATGCAGGCGTGTCGTCGAAAACTTTGTTGGGCCAGCTTGGCATCGCCTTATTACCTGCCTTGGTTTTCGCGTTGATCATGGGCTTGAGTTATCGCATGTTGACTGCACCGGTCGCCGGGCCGATCGACACATCCGAAATGGGCTTCTACGTCGGCGACAGTGCACCTCAGGATTTCGGCGGACTCGCAGAACCACCCGCATCTGACAGCTTTGGTGAACCTCCCGCGCTGGAAACAGCAGGCAATGATGGACTAGCGGAGCCTCCGGTGGCATCGGATAGTTCATCCGCGCTGGAAGAACCTGCGGGCGTAGCATCCGTCAGCGAACCTGATGCCCCAATGAGCATGGACGAAGCAGCAAACACATCGGCAGAAGAAGGAAAGCGCAGCGCACCGCTGACTTTCTGGATCATCTTCGGCGTCGGTCTGATTTGCATGCTGGCGTTCTACGCGATCTTTACGTTTGCTCGGCTGGAAATTTTCAAGATGCTGTTGGGATCCCTATTCCCTCTTGCTCTCTTGATCATGGCAGTGTTGGGCAGCATCGTCTTGGGATTAGCCACACCAACCGAGGCAGCGGCAATGGGTGCATTGGGCGGTATGGTGCTGGCGATTGCCTATCGACGTTTCAACCTGACCATGCTGCGTGAATCGGCTTTCCTTGCGGCCAAGACCAGTGCGATGGTGTGCTGGCTGTTCGTCGGCTCGTCGATCTTCTCGGCCTCGTTCGCGCTGTTGGGTGGACAGGAAATCATCAATGACTGGGTGTTGGGCATGGACATCACGCCGATCCAGTTCATGATCCTGGCGCAGGTCATCATCTTTCTGCTGGGCTGGCCATTGGAATGGACCGAGATCATCGTGATCTTCATGCCGATCTTTATCCCGCTATTGCCACACTTCGGGATCGATCCGCTCTTCTTCGGTCTGCTGGTCGCGCTGAACCTGCAAACAGCCTTCCTGTCGCCACCGGTTGCGATGTCCGCGTTCTATCTGAAAGGCGTGGCACCACCACACGTCACCCTGAATCAGATCTTCCTCGGCATGCTGCCCTTCATGGGCATCCAGATCGTGGCGCTGGTTCTGCTGTACCTGTTCCCGGGTATCGGTCTCTGGTTGCCGGGCGTGCTGTACAACTGATCGTACAAACTAAAAAAAACGGGATGCCGCCAAATGGCCGCATCCCGTTTTTCATTCTTGCTCAACGAACAGTCAACTGATCTGACAACGTTCACCTTTTGCGGCAATCGCATTGCCGGCACGACTGGCCGGCTTGCGTCCGAGCTGCGCGGAAATGAATTGTCCCGCATCCACCACGGCATCAAGATCGATACCGGTTTCAATTCCCAGGCCCTGCATCAGGTAGAGCACATCTTCGGTTGCGACATTACCCGTTGCACCTTTCGCATACGGACAACCACCAAGACCCGCCACGGACGCGTGATAGATCGTGATGCCGACTTCCAGGCTCGCATAGATATTGGCCAGCGCCTGTCCGTAGGTATCGTGAAAATGGCCGGACAGGCAATCGATCGGAAAGACACTTGCAGCGCGCTGCATGATGGTCTGCACATGGCGCGGCGTCGCCACGCCGATGGTGTCGGCAATATCGATTTCGTCGCAACCGAGATCGCGTAATTGCATGGTCACGTCGGCCACACTGTCTGCCGTGACCTCACCCTGATACGGGCAGCCGAAAGCGCAGCTCAAGGCGCCGCGCAAACGCATGTTATTTTCCTTGGCGGCACGCGCCACATCGCGAAAGCGCTCGACCGATTCGGCAATCGAACAATTGATATTGCGTTGCGAGAAAGCTTCTGATGCAGCAGCAAAAATCACCACTTCATCCACACCGGCTGCCAGCGCGCCTTCAAACCCTTTCATGTTCGGCACGAGCGCGGAATAGATCGTGCCGGGACGACGCGTGATACCCGCCATCACATCCGTTGACGTCGCCATCTGCGGCACCCACTTGGGCGAAACGAACGACGCCGCTTCCACATTCACAAAACCGGCTTGCGACAATCGATCAACCAGTTCGATCTTGACGTTGGCAGGAATGGTTTGTGGCTCGTTTTGCAGACCATCACGCGGACCGACTTCAATGATCTTGACGGCGGCGGGCAGGGAAAGAGACATCGACAACCTCGTACTTTGTTTGTCTTGTTGTGCGCTTGATCAGCACATGACGACTGAATGAAAAACGGCCGGTCTAAGCCGGCCGCATCAACACTGCAACAGATGCTTAGGAATGCGTCACTTCGCAGCGTGCATCAATCGCGCTGTTACGCGTATGCATGCCCAGCTTGTTCAGCAGCGCAACGTCGGCATCCGCTTCCGGATTACCGGTCGTCAGCAGCTTGTCGCCGTAGAAAATCGAATTAGCGCCGGCAACAAAACACAATGCCTGAATCGCTTCGCCCATTTCACGACGACCAGCCGACAGACGCACACGCGCTTTCGGCATCGTGATACGCGCGACCGCAACGGTACGCACGAATTCCAGCGGATCGATCGGCTCGGTGCCATGCAACGGCGTACCTTCGACCTGCACCAGATTATTGACCGGCACCGATTCCGGATACGGGTCCATATTGCACAGTTGCGCTATCAGGCCGGCGCGCTGCAGGCGTGATTCACCCATGCCGACGATACCGCCACAGCAAACCTTGATGCCGACGCCACGTACCCGTTCCAGCGTATCCAGACGGTTCTGGTAATCACGGGTCGAGATGATGTTGTTGTAGAACTCCGGCGCGGTGTCGAGGTTGTGGTTGTAGTAATCGAGGCCTGCATCCTTGAGCTTCTCTGCCTGACCTTCACCCAGCATGCCGAGCGTGGCACAGGTTTCCAGACCGAGCGCCTTCACTTCGCGCACCATCTCTTCCACTTTTTCCAGATCGCGATCTTTCGGTTCGCGCCATGCAGCACCCATGCAGAAACGCGTCGCGCCGTGCGCCTTGGCTTCACGTGCTGCGGTCAACACTTCATCCAGTGGCAGAATTTTTTGTGCGGTCACCCCGGTGTCGTAGCGGGCAGCTTGCGGGCAGTAGCCGCAATCTTCCGGGCAGCCGCCGGTTTTGATCGACAACAGGGTCGCAAATTCGACTTCATTCGGATCGAAGTTCTCACGATGCACGGTTTGCGCACGATAGATCAGTTCGTTGAAAGGCAGATTGAACAGCGCCAGCACATCCTCGACCGGCCATTTGGTCGGAACGATAGGTGCGACTGCCTTGGCAGGTGCCTGGAACGTGATTGGTTGCGACGACATGAATACTCCTAGCTAATAACAGTTACATGACCTTGCCAGATGGCGTATCCGGCCATCCCGGCAAGGTCGAAAAATTCAAATAATCAGCGGCTGCGGCGGGCATTGCCGCGGCCAGTCTCGGCACACAACCGAGTAGCGGCGCTTCCAGCCGTGCCTGCAAAGCCTCGACATTATCGCTTGCATAAGCCATGCCGGGGTCTACGGTGTTGGCTACCCAGCCAGCCAGCTTGAGGCCGCGCGCAGCAATCGCCTCCGCAGTCAGCAAGGCATGGCTGATACAGCCCAAACGCAGGCCGACCACCATTATGACGGGCAAAGCCAGTTGTTGGGCTAAATCTGCCGTATCTTCCGTTGCAGAAATGGGTACACGAAAGCCACCGACGCCTTCAACCACCACCGCATCGGCCAACGCCGTCACCTGGCGATAAGTGTCAAGAATATGCGCGATATGCATGTCAACACGCATCAATTCCGCCGAAATATGCGGCGCAGCCGGTTGCTCCAGCAAATACGGCACAGCCAGTTCCGATGGCAATTTGACATTGGCAGCTGCCGCCAGTTGATCGGCATCCTCATTGTGCCAGACCTCGCCATCGGCTTCCTTGATCAGCGTTGCACCGGCTGCAATCGGTTTCATTGCTGCAACACGTACACCGCACTGACCGAGCGCATGTAACAAGGCGCAGGAAATGAAAGTCTTGCCGATCTCGGTATCGGTACCGGTGACGAAATAACCGAGTGGCTTGTCGATGGCATGTTGCGATGTCATTTGTGTTGTCATTCCTGTATTTTTTCCAGTTCCAGAATGGCAGCCACCAGTCGCGCCACATCGGCTTTCTCGTGTGCGGCAGACAAGGTCACACGCAACCGCGCCGTACCAGCCGGTACGGTTGGCGGCCGGATTGCCGGCACCCAGTAACCTTGCTCATACAAAGCCGCAGCAATTTGCATGGCCTTGGCGTTGTCACCAATCACAAGCGGCTGGATCGCTGTGTCCGAGGCGATGACCTGCCACTGCCTTGGCCGCATGCTTTCGTGCCAGTAGGCAATCAGGGAATGCAGTTGCGCACGGCGTGCAATACCTTCAGCCCCTTCGATAATGTCCAGACTGGTTTGCAAGGCATGCGCCACCGCCGGCGACGACGCCGTTGTATAGATATACGGACGCGCCCGCTGCACCATCCATTCGATGACGCTGGCATGCGCCGCAACGAAGGCACCACTGACACCCGCTGCCTTGCCCAGCGTTCCCATGTAAATCAGATTGGGCGAACGCAGATCCAGTTGTTCCAGCACGCCACGACCGTGTGCACCCAATACGCCAAAGCCATGTGCATCATCCACCACCAGCCATGCATCATATTGCTCGCACAACGACAACAACGCTGCCAGCGGTGCCAGATCGCCATCCATGCTGAAAACGCTGTCGGTCACCACCAGCTTTTTTGCTGCCTTGCTGTCACGCAGCAGGTTAGCCAATTGGGCGACATCGCCATGCGGATACACCTTCACTTGCGAGCGCGACAAGCGCGCACCATCAATCAGCGAAGCGTGGTTCAGTTCTTCCGAAAACAGTTCGACATCCGCACCACCCAACGCGCTAAGCATCGCCAGATTGGCCATGTAGCCGGTCGAGAAATACAAGGCACGCACGTGCTCGATCTGCGGCGACATGAAAGCCGCCAAACGCTCCTCCAGCAAGGCATGCGCGCGCGAGTGGCCACTGATCAGATGCGAAGCACCACTCCCCGCGCCATACAAGGCCGCACCTTCCTGCAAGGCGGCAATAACGCGGGGATGCGAAGCCAGACCAAGATAATCATTGCTGCAAAATGCCAGCATGGGACGGCCATCGACCTGCACATGCGGCGCACACGGCGACTCGGCAATGCGCAAGCGACGACGCAGACTTTGCGCATCCAGCGCGGCAATCTGCGCATCCAGCGCGGCGATCAGTTTATGCTTGCCGCTCATGTATCACGCCCTTGAATCAGCACCTGATGCAGCACGGATTGCATGCGCTCTGCCAGCCAGTCGATCTCATCGTCATTGAGGATGTAGGGCGGCATCAGATAGACCGTGGTGCCGATCGGGCGCAGCAATAATTCCTGCTCCAGCGCCGCAGAAAAGAAACGACGCGAAAAACTCGCCGCCAAGTCGGCATCGTCGATCCCGACATCAAATGCCCAGATCATGCCGCGCTGGCGGAAGTTGGTGACGTGCGGATGATCGACCAGTGGCGCAAGGGCAGCCGTTAAACGCGTGGCCTTGACGCGATTGGTTTCCAGCACATTGTCTTCTTCAAAAATCGAGAGCGTCGCCAGTGCCGCACGACAGGCTAGCGGATTCCCCGTGTAGGAATGCGAATGCAGGAAGCCGCGTGCGACATCCGCATCGTAGAAGGCACGATAGATTTCATCACGCGTCATGACCAGCGACAACGGCAGATAACCACCGCTGATACCTTTGGACAGACATAAAAAGTCCGGCCAGATCGCCGCTTGCTCACACGCGAAAAAGGTCCCGGTGCGACCGCAACCGACTGCAATCTCATCGGCAATCAGATGTACCTGATAACGGTCGCACAGCGAGCGTACTTCCTGCAGATAGACCGGATCGTACATCGCCATGCCGGTGGCACATTGTACAAGCGGCTCGACAATCACGGCGGCAATGGTATCGGCATGTTCCTGCAGCAGGACTTCCAGTGCCTTGGCTGCGCGGCGGGCAACATCGCTGGCGCTTTCGCCATCCTGTGCGTTACGCGCATCCGGACTGTCGATCACGTGCGCACGTTGCAGCAAAGGGCCATAGGCATCACGGAAGATCGCAACGTCTGTGACCGCCAGCGCACCGATGGTCTCACCGTGATAGCTGCCCTTGAGGCAGACGAATTCCTGTTTCTCGGTGCGTCCGCTGTTGCGCCATGCATGAAAGCTCATCTTCAAGGCGATCTCGACCGCCGATGCGCCATCCGATGCATAGAAGCAGTGGCCGAGCATATGGCCTGTACGTTCTGCCAATTGCTCCGACAATTGCACCACCGGCTCATGTGTAAAGCCCGCCAGCATTGCATGCTCGATCTTGTCGAGCTGTTCCTTCAAGGCGTTATTGATGCGCGGATTGGCATGCCCGAAAAGGTTGACCCACCAGGAACTGATGCCATCGAGATAGCGCTTCCCTTCCGTATCAAACAGCCACGCGCCTTTGCCATGCGAGACAGGAATCAGCGGCAGGGTTTCGTGATGCTGCATCTGTGTGCACGGATGCCAGACACTGCGTAAACTGCGCGCGACCAGGCTGTTCTGTTGGCGGGAATCGATCATGCCTGCTTATCCTTCTGATTATTTTTGCCTTGCTCCGCGGGAAACACGCCATCGATATAGAACCATCGACCGTCTTCGCGGACAAAGCGACTGACTTCATGCAAGCGATGCGCGCGTCCATCCACCTTGGAGCGTGCGACAAATTCAACCGTTGCCTCGTTGCCGTCGGGAACAAACTTCTTCACATCAAGTCCGAGCCAGCGCATGCCGTGGTCATGCACCAGCTCATCTAGCGGGGGGCGCGTCGATGCATGCCAGCTTGCATGCACGTAGGACATATGGCCGAGCACATACGCGCTGTAGCGTGAGCGCATCAACTTTTCGGCATCGGGTGCCGGCATCCCGTCATGAAACGGTTGGCAGCACTGTGCATAATCGGCACCACCACACGGGCAGGCCTGAACAGCCGGTTTCTTCATCGTTTGCAAGCGTATTGCAGTCAATATTGCAGAGAAGGTCACGATGTCGCGCCAACGGGAACAGGCATCGACACAGCCGGTAAAATGACACCTTCATTCAAGACAGCTATTGTAGCGCGGCGGCTGCCCCGCCACTGCCAGCACAAGAGATCATGAATCCACTGGAAACCCAACTCACTTATCCCTACGGCGATACGCTGCCGGATACCGGCACCGTGCTGGACGTTGCGCCAGGCGTCAGATGGCTGCGCATGGCGCTGCCGTTTGCGCTCAGCCATATCAACCTGTGGCTGCTGGAAGATGAGTTCGAGTCGGAACAAGGGCGCGTACGTGGCTGGACCGCGATCGACTGCGGCATCGGCAATCAGGCCACGCGCGATGCATGGGAAAGCATCTTTGCCTCGCAACTGGATGGCTTGCCGATCGTGCGCGTGATCGTCACGCATTGCCATCCCGATCACGTCGGACTGGCTGACTGGCTGTGCGAGCGCTGTAAGGTGCCGCTATGGATGACCACCGGCGAATATGCTTTCGCACGCATGATGTCGGCAGGACTGCCGGGCGCAGATGGCACCGCGATGTTTCCGTTCTTTCAGCATCATGGTTTGTCCGATCCGCAGATGTTGGAAGAGCTGAAAGGACGCAAGAGTTATTATCCGACCTATGTATCCGCCGTGCCGCATCGCTATACGCGCATGCATGACGATCAGAGTTTTCGCATCGGCGCGCATGCATGGCGTGTCATCACCGGCTTCGGTCATTCGCCTGAACATGCCGCCTTGTATTGTGCCGATTTGAATGTCCTGATCTCCGGCGATATGGTTTTGCCGCGTATCTCGACCAATACCTCGGTGTTCGCGATCGAGCCGGACGCCAATCCGGTACAGCAGTTTCTCGATTCCCTGCAGAAGTATCTGCAACTGCCCGAAGACACGCTGGTCCTGCCATCGCACGGCAAACCGTTTCGGGGCATGCACACACGCATCCGTCAATTGCAGGACCATCACGCAGCACGACTGGAAGAAGTACTTGTAGCGTGCAAGACACCGCAATCAGCAGCAGACATTGTGCCGATCATGTTCACGCGCAAGCTCGATTCGCATCAACTCAGTTTTGCACTGGGCGAGGCACTCGCACATTTGCACAAGCTCTGGTACGACGGTTTGCTGCAACGGTCGGTCGGTGCGGATCACGTTGTGCGTTTTCAAACTTGCTAGCAAGCTGGCGTCACCATCTCCACCAGACGCCACCCAGGCTCAGGCGGGCAGACGTCTGCTCTTCATGCCGATTCGGGTTACCTTGCCAACTGCATTCATTTTCTCTGGAGACATGCACCATGCACCACTGGATTCTGCTCGGCCTTGCCATCCTCGCCGAAGTCGTCGGCACTTCCGCCATGAAAGCAAGCGAAGGTTTTTCCAAAGTCCTGCCCTCGCTGATCACGGTGGTGTTTTACGGCATTGCGTTCTATCTGCTTTCACTCACCTTGCGCAGCATTCCCGTTGGCATTGCCTACGCGGTATGGTCGGGCGTCGGCATCGTGCTGATTTCACTGGCGGCGTGGGTACTGTATGGACAGAAACTGGATCTGGCCGGACTGATCGGCATCGGCCTCATCATTTCCGGCGTGATTGTGCTGAATGTCTTTTCGAAAAGCAGCGCGCACTAAACGCACCTGCTGCTGTCAGACCAGCGTTTGCAACGCCCAACAAAGGATAGCCATGTTCAAGCACTTGCTGTTCGCCGTCTTCGCACTGCCTTTTTTCCTGCCCGCGTCATCGGCCATTGCGCAGGACACCAAACGATCGATCACGGATCTCGGTAACAACATCTACCGCTTTCAGGACAACATGCATTACTCGGTGTTTATCGTCGGCAAGCAAGGCTTGCTGATGACCGATCCGATCAGTAGCGATGCCGCAACCTGGCTGCGCAAGGAAATCCGTCAACGCTTTGGCGATTTGCCGATCAAATACGTGATCTACTCGCACAACCATCTGGATCATGTGGCGGGTGGCGAGGTGTTCCGCGATGCGGGTACGTTCTTTATCGCGCACGAAAAGGCAGCCGAAGATCTGAAGCGTAACCGTGCGCAAACCGTGATCCCGACCACAACCTTCAGTGACCGCATGGAGATCGATTTTGAAGGGCGCAGGATCGCGTTGCAGTATTACGGCCCCAACAACGGCGCGGGCAACATCAGCATGTATGTACCAGACGCGAAGTTTCTGTTCGTGGTCGACTGGATCATCCTGAAGCGTCTGCCGTTCAAGGAAATGTACTACTACGACTTTGAAGGCTCGATTGCGTCATTGAAGCAGGTATTGCAACTGGACTTTGACAAGGTAGCACCCGGTCACAGCGTGGTCGGCACCAAGAATGACGTACGTGAAAACCTGGCCTATCTGGAAGACTTGCGCGACGCCGTGTTAGAGGGAATGAACGAAGGCAGGACACTGGAACAGATGCAGCGCGAGATCAAGCTGCCACGCTACGCGGCCTTTGCCAATTACGAGGAATGGCTACCGCTGAACATCAAGGGTGCATACGAGCAGCTGGCAAGAGTGTCGGGTCGCTACGGACAGGAAAAATAATCAGGCAACCAGAGGGCGCGCCAGCCAGGCAGGTCAGATGCGCTGGTCGATGAACTGGCGCGCAAGCACAACGCCCGCCTTGATACACTCATCCACTGATTGAAAGCCGCCATCGCATGGCACTTCCAGTTCACGGAAACCGATCGATTGCTGCTCGGTCACGACGATCATCGGGCAGTAGTTGCAATCCGCACAATCCCGTTTCTCACTGCACAAACGTGACGTCACCTGCAAGGGCCAGCCCTTGTAGGTTTCGCGATGCGACTTCATCGCAGCGCGGCGTACGTTTTCGAGATATTGAAGGGTATTCATCACAGCTTGGAGCACAAATCGAGGCAATGGTTTCTGCAAAATTCTCCAGATGAGAATGGCTCTCACTGTAAACCAAATTGCCGGAACCGGATACCCGCCCGTTTAAAAATATTCTTCCTGCGCAAAACCATGTCAGGCATTGCAACGCGACTTACAGTGGCAATGTCCGTTTCTTGCGGGGCGCATTGCGAAACAGAAAGTCATACGCACAATTGGGTAGCAAACGTAGTATTTTTGCCACCACACCCATTTGCCACGGAATGACACGATAGCTGCGTCCAGCCGCGATGACGTCCGCTGCCTGTTGTGCAAAATCTTCCGCCGACATCAGAAAAGGCATCGCGTAATCATTCACTTGCGTCATTGGCGTATCGATATAACCTGGGGCAATCGTGACGACCTTGATGCCATCCGTTTTCAATTCCACACGCAAGGATTCGCAGTAACTGATGACAGCGGCCTTGGATGCACTGTAAGCGCTGGCACCCGGCAGACCGCGAATGCCTGCAACGCTGGCAATGCCGACCAGACGACATCCATGATTGCCCGCTGCCGCTTGCTGCCGCATGGTTTCGAGAAAGGGAGAAAAGGTCGCCACCGTCGCTGTCACATTCACGGCCAGAATGCGGTCGAACACATCGAGGTCTTCCGAGTATTCAGTCAACGTCCCGCGTGAAATACCGGCGCTGGCAATCACGATATCGATACCGCCCGCATGCGCCATGAAGTGCTGCGCGGCATTACTCAAGGCGTCGTGATCGGTGACGTCCAGCGTGTAGAGGCAGTGACGGTCACGATTGGGCAGGCTGTCGACCAGCTCAAGCAAGGCTTCACCCCGCCTGCCGACCAGTCCAAGGCTGGCCCCCTGACGGGCGTAATGCCGTGCCAATGCCACACCCAGCCCGCTGGAAGCGCCGGTAATGAAAACACGTTGAGAAGTAGAGGATGACATCGGCCAGGCTTTCAAACAAAAAGCCCGTCCTCTTGCGAGGTACGGACTTTTGAAACGTTAGAACGCAAACTGTCTGCGCGCCAATCGAACCGGCGCAGACCTGATTTATTTTTTGGATTGGGTAAGCAACCAGTCCATCACTTGCAGCGTACTGTCGTGCAACACATTTTCCGGCACGCTACGGCCCAGACCTTTGCTCACGATCGACGGTGAGGTGATGAATCGGCCATCGATGGCAACCATGGGTACGCCATCCACCTTGTAATCGCTTTGCAGCTGAATCGCACGTTGCACCTTGGCTTGCACACCGAAGGAGTTATAGGTATTGGCGAACTGCTTGGCATCGATGCCTTGCTGCTTGCCAATCCAGGCAAGGATCTGCGCATCGGTATCCAGCGTCTGCTTTTCTGCATGAATGGCACGGAACACTTTGCCATGCAGTGCCTCGACCTTGCCCATGGCTTCCAGCGTGAAGTAGAGCTTTTGCTGCGGCACGAAGGAATCACGGAAAGCGACCGGGACGCGCTTGAAATTGATCTTGTCGCCCTGCTTTTTCACCCATGCTTCGAGCGAAGGCTCGAGCAGGTTGCAGTGCGGGCACGAGTACCAGAAGAACTCGGTCACTTCGATCTTTTTGCCACTGTCGGTCTGCTGTGCCTTGTCGAGCACGCGGTAGTCCGTGCCATTGACCGGCGCAGATGGCGAGGCACCGGCGGTCGCTGCAACCAGACCAAGCGTGGCAACTGCCAGCAGATGTTGAATAAAACGCATGTGATTCCTTTCAGTTATTGACCGAAAACTACTTTCCAATTCGAACGACAGCAACGTCGATGCCGTTATCAGACAGCTTGGTACGAACGCGGTTCATTGTCTCCATCTGTCCGAACGGACCGACGCGCACACGATGCAGCGTACCGGTTTCTGCCTGACGTTCGGAGATGTTGGCTTCCAGGCCAATCAGTGCCAGTTTGGCACGCATGCTTTCGGCATCGGCACGCTCACGGAAGGCCCCCGCCTGCAGATAGTAAATCCATTTTTCGTCCGCATCTTCGGCCTTGGCAGCGGCCTCGGCCTTTTGCGTACCCGGCGACACACGTTCAACCGGTTGCGCCTTGACACTGTCTTCCGTCACGGTCGAGGAAGGCGGAGCCGGGTCAACGCCGGTCGTCACCGGGGGCGCAGCACGCTTGCTGTACATCGATTTGTTGGGATCGACCGGTTCGCCGGTTTGCGAATTGATACGATCCGATGGCGTTGCCTTGTTGGTGAAAGGCAGAGGCGTCTTGGAAATCATCAGAGCCACGCCAACCGCAATGCCGAGGCCGATGATCAGACCGAGAATCAGGCCGAGCAGCGTACCACCAGCCTGTTGCTTGAGTTTCTTGTTCATGTCATTCCTGTACGGGCGTACGTTCCATCCGCGTAGGTGCCGAGACACCAATCAGCGCCAGACCGTTACGCAACACCTGTCTGGTTGCATGCATCAGGGCAAGACGCGCCATCTTCAGCGCCGCATCGTCCACCAGCACGCGTTCTGCATTGTAGTAGCTATGCAATTCACCTGCCAGATCACGCAAATAGAAGGCCACCTGATGCGGGCCGAGTTCTTCCAGCGCCTTTTGCAGCATCTCCGGATACTCAGCCAGTTTCGCCAGCAGCGATGCTTCGCGCGGCGCGGTCAGTTTCGACAGATCGACGTTGAGCAGATCGGCTTCGTTCCCATCGGTCCATTGTGCGAGCACCGAGCAGATACGCGCATGGGCATACTGCACGTAATAAACCGGATTCTCATCGCCTTGCGTCAGGGCGATATCGACGTCGAACACGAATTCGCTATCGGCCTTGCGCGAGATGAGGAAGAAACGCACCGCATCGCGGCCACGCGTCAGATCGCGCGCCTCACCTTCTGCGGTTTCACCATTCGACCATTCGATCAGATCGCGCAGCGTGACGTAAGAACCGGCGCGTTTGGAAATCTTCACTTCCTCGCCGTTCTTCATCACAGTGACCATCTTGTGCAGCACGTAGTCGGGATAGCCCTGTGGAATACCGATATCAAGTGCCTGCAAGCCGGCGCGTACACGTGCAATGGTGCCGTGGTGATCGCTGCCCTGCACGTTGATGGCTTGGGTAAAACCACGCTGCCATTTCACTGTGTGATACGCAACATCGGGGACGAAGTAGGTGTACGTGCCATCCGACTTCTTCATCACGCGATCCTTGTCGTCGCGATAGTCGGTGGTGCGCAACCACAATGCGCCATCCTGCTCGTAGGTCTTGTCAGCGCGGATCAGCGCATCGACCGTCGATGCCACCTTGCCGTCGCTGTAGAGCGAAGATTCGAGAAAGTAGTTGTCGAACTTGACGCCAAAGGCCTGCAAATCCAGATCCTGCTCACGACGCAGATAAGCAACGGCAAACTGGCGAATCGATTCCATGTCATCGACACGACCGCTACCCGTTACCGGCTGACCATCGCTGGCAGAAACGGTTTTCTTTGCCAGAAAGTCGTTGGCAATATCCTGAATGTAATCGCCGTTATAAGCCGACTCCGGCCAGCCTTCCATGCCGGGTTTCAAACCGTTGGCACGTGCCTGTACCGATGTTGCCAGCGTGGCGATCTGCACACCGGCGTCGTTGTAATAAAACTCGCGCGTGACATCGTAATCCTGCGCCTCAAACAGGGACGACAAGGCATCGCCCAACGCGCCCTGACGACCATGGCCGACATGCAACGGACCGGTCGGATTGGCGGACACGAATTCGACGATGATTTTCTTGCCCGTGCCACCAAAGCCGCGGCCGTAATCGCCGCGTTGTTGCAGGATGGTGCGCACGACTTCCTGACGCGACGCGGCCGTCAGACGCAGGTTGATAAAACCGGGGCCGGCAATTTCTGCGGTCTCGATCAGATCGCGATTGGCAGGATTGTCGAGCAGGGCGCTGACCAGTGTCTGTGCCACTTCACGCGGATTCTTTTTAAGCGGTTTGGCGATCTGCATCGCCAGATTGCAGGCAACGTCGCCATGCGACGGATCGCGCGGACGCTCCAGCACGATATTCGGGTTGAGTTCGGTGCCAGCCACCAGCGGGGCAACGGCATCCTGGAAAAGTTCGGTCAGTCTTTGTTTTTGTGCGGCGAGCATGAATGAAAGTGCGCCGGCTGAGAGGCGCCGCAAGTTGATTGAAACGTGCGGGCATTATACCGGCTGCAATTCAGGCTGCGTGCCTGACCTCCGTACGCATTCGTCTCAAAAAGTTACCAGCCAGTTACCCGCGGTCACCAGACATTCTTTTTCCCGCCTGCGCCGTTATTTAACGAAATCCTGACGTTGCCCTGCGTACACTGGTTTGCGCCCCTGAGATGCAAGCAACACCTCGTTTTCGTTTCGAATACCTATTCAAAAATGAAGGAGACAGGCCATGCTCGAACTATTGACGGACCCGAACGCCTGGCTGGCGTTTATCACGCTCACCGCACTGGAACTGGTGCTGGGCATCGACAACATCATCTTCATCTCCATTCTGGTCGACAAGCTCCCCAAAGAGCGCAGGGAGTTTGCCCGCAAGCTCGGGCTGTTCATCGCCATGTTCATGCGTATTGGTCTGCTGATGGTACTGGCATGGATCGTCGGCCTCACCGCACCGATCTTTACCATCCTCAATCAAGAGATATCCGGACGCGACATCATCCTGATCGCCGGGGGGCTGTTCCTGATCTGGAAAAGTACGGGCGAAATCCATCAGTCACTGGAAGGCGAGGAAGGGCACAGCTCCAGCACCGTCAAGGCCACCTTCACGTCGGTGATCCTGCAAATCATGGTGATCGATCTGGTGTTTTCGCTGGATTCCATCATTACGGCCGTGGGCATGGTCGATGAGCTGGCTGTGATGGTGGCGGCCGTGATTGCCTCGGTCGCGCTGATGATGCTGTTTGCCGGACCGATCGGCCGCTTTGTGTCGGCGCATCCGTCGATCAAGATTCTGGCGCTGGCGTTTCTGGTTGCCATCGGCGTGATCCTGATCGCCGAGGGTTTCGATCAGCACATTCCGAAAGGCTATATCTACACGGCGATGGGATTTGCGCTGGTGGTCGAGCTGATCAACATTCGTGCACGCAAGAAGGCAAGCAAACCCGTGCATCTGCATGCGCCGTATGCAAGTGACCGTAACCATCCGGAATGATTCGACTTGATCATCGCCGGAATACCGCGGAAAAACCTTACCCGCCGCGGTGCCTTTGAGCATAGTTGGTCAGCTTGTGCGACGATGCAGGCTGACCATTCTTGATGATCTGCTCATGGCCACCGATCCTTGCCACAACCAGCCAACCCTGCGTGGCGATACCGTCGAATTGCAACCATTGAAAGGCATGCACGCGGAAACCCTGCTGGACGCAGCAGCCGATGGCGAACTGTGGAATCTGAAAGTCACCGTCGTTCCCGGCCCGACGACAGTGGATCAGTACATCGAACGGGCACTGAACGGGCGTGCTGAAGGCAGCATGATGCCGTTTGTGATCGTCCGCCGTGACACCGGCGCCGTCATTGGCAGTACGCGTTTCTGGAAAATCGATCCGATCAATCGCAGCATGGAAATCGGCCATACCTGGCTGGCACGCTCGGCGCAACGCACGCACATCAATACCGAATGCAAGCTGCTGTTGCTCACGCATGCCTTCGAGCAGATGCAGGCGACGCGCGTGCAGTTCATGACGGATGAATTGAATACCGCCTCACGCAACGCCATCCTGCGCATCGGCGCGCTGCAAGAAGGCATCATCCGTCATGAACGCATCATGCCGGACGGTCGCATTCGCAACTCGATGCTGTACAGCATCATCGAAACAGAATGGCCGCAAGTAAAAGAAAAACTGCAAAAGAAACTGGCACGCGACTAGCGTTGTCCCGGCTGCCGCTTAAGAATCCCGGCAATAAGCCTCCATGAACTGCGTGATGCGAAAACTGCCCGCCTCCCAAGGGCGGTTCGTCAGTCGCTGCATCGCCGTAAATACATACGTCACTGCGGTCAGATTTTCATCCGCCGCAACCGACACCGTCACCACGTCACGCCGGTATTCGCTGCCTTCGAACACATCGAGCGCCAGCAAATCCGCCTCATCCACATCCAGATACAGCACGCCGTTCACCGCCGAAGCGGTCTTTGGCACCATGCCGGGATAGGTTTCGCCTGCGACTTCATAGCGCGCGTAACCGGGCAGCATGGCCGGCACGGAACGATAGCGGCCATGCACCACGCGCTGCCACACGGCAGGAAACATTAGAGAGCCATAGGTGAATACATGCATAATGTGCCTCGCTTAATCTCCCTTGATGCTGCAGTCGTCCATTTGCTGCTGGATACGGCGCACACGCCGCTTCCAGCGCAGCCGTGAGTTCAGTTGCCAGATCACGTGCACAAGTACATAACCCAGCACCGCCGACACCACGGAAAAAATCGCCAGTCCCAGCATCAGTTGCGGGCCGGCTGCCTGCAGCCAGTCGATCATGTTGGCAAACCAGTTGCCGATACCACCTTCCAGGCTGCCGGCGCCGACAATCTTTTCCATGGTTTCAGGATCCAGATCTTCTGCCGCACCGGGATCGCTGCCAATCAGGCTTTTGCCGACACGGTAGGCAGCATAATAGATCGGTGGCACGGTAAACGGATTGGTCACCAGCGTGGCAAATGCCGCCACCGGCAGGTTGACACGTGCAATCATGGCCAGAATCGAGGCAAACAGGATCTGCGCGATCGGACTGAGAATGCCGGCAAACAAACCCACGGCGAGGCCACCGGCCACCGTACGGCGATTGAATTGCCACAGGTAATGGTGATGCAGATAACGCGCGAGCGGTCGCAGGTAACGATTGTCATGAAAACTCTGCGAGGTCGGCATGTGCTTGTAAAACCGGGTACGACGCATTGACGTTTCTCCTGGGGATTGCGACGACAGGATGCCAACAGGCAATTGAGAGCGGGCAAGATGCCCTCATCCGATTGATGGGACAAGCAATTCCGGGCGGAATTCACCGCAACCGGATGAACATCTTGCTTTTCAGGAACGCGCGTGCGCAGGATCGGCCAGTGCGGCAATTGCTTCGCGGTCTGTCATGAAGATATGGTCACTTCCGAGAATCGCAATCCATCCGGCATCATCCAGCACATCCCACACCTGCTTCTTGATCGCCGTGACATACAGATCGACCCCCATCCCCTTGAGCGCCGCCTGCATCGATTCCAGCGTATCCACACCCGTTGCATCAATGTCATTGACCGAGCCGACACACAGCAGCACACGCCGGATCTGCTGCGACTCGCTGATCTGCTCCGTTACAAAGCGTTCCAGCGCGGCACCTGTCAGAAAATTCAGTGCGGCATCAATACGTACCGCAATCAGATCATCTGCCAGTCGCGGCAGATCGAAGCGACGGCTGTCTCGCAAGGTGCCATCCTTGTGCTCGCTGACTTCGATGATGCGTGGCTGCATGTGCCGATACAGGTAGCAAACCATCGTCAAACCAATGCCAGCCACCACGCCCCAGTGCAAACGCGGCATCGCCACAATCGTCACCAAAAACGTTACCAGCGCAATCGCGGCATCATCCTTGGCAATCAGATACAGACGTTTGAAGGCACCGAAGTCAAACAGGCTGAAGACCGGCATAATGATCATGGCAGCCAGTACCGTGCGCGGCACATAGAAAAGCAGATCGGTGAAGAACAGCAAACAGAGCAGTACACACAACAAAGTGAACAGGGTCGCCCATGCACTGGTTGCCCCTGCATACAGATTGAGTGCCGAACGCGAAAACGAACCGCTGACCGGAAAGGCACCGCTGAAACCGCTCGCCACCTTGGCCAGCCCCTGACCGATCAGTTCCTGATTTTCATCCCAGCGCTCGCGGCGTTTGCGCGCCAGCACGCGGCAACTCGACATCGCTTCGGTAAAACTGATCAGCGCCAACACCAGTCCTGCCGACCACAACTCACGATGCATTTCAAACGAAATCGCCGTCGGCAACACCAGTGGCGGCAAGCCCCTGGCAATATCGCCGACTACTTCGCCACCTGCGGGCGCGTACCCCAAGGCCCAGCTTAGAAATGTTGCCAGCACGGTCACCAGCAAGATGCCCGGAAAGCGCGGGAAGAATTTCTTGGTCGCCCACAGCAATAGCAAGGCGCCGAAACCAAATGCAGACGTCATCAATAAGTGCGAAGGATCGGCTGCAATTCTCTCCAGCACTACATCGGGCGAACGCGTAAACAAGTCCGGCACGCCGATCAGCGTCGGAATCTGCGACGCCATGATGATCAGCGCGGCGGCGTTGATGAAACCGACGATGACGGGTTGCGAAACCAGATTCGACAAACGACCAAGCCGGAACGCACCAAGCAAAAACTGGAACAGGCCGGAATAGATCGATAGCCAGACCGCCAGCGCGACCCATTGCGCCGACGCCGGGACCGCATGCGAACTCAGGGAACCAAAGACCAGCAAACTGCTGAGCGCCGCCGGCCCGACCGCCAGCAAGGCAGACGAACCCCACAACACACCAACCAGCGTCGGAATCAATGCCGCATACAAACCCGTTGCCGCCGGCATGCCCGCCAACGTTGCATACGCCACCGCCTGCGGAATCAATACCAGACCAACACTAAAACCCGCCCAGGCATCGCTTTTCAGCGACGACAAGGTCGGCCGCGGCCAGTTCAGGAATGGGAAGAAACGCTTGATATCGAATGCACTCATGGAAGCAGCAATGCGTTTTAAAGGAAGTGCAAAAAAGAGGCACATCAAATGGCCGGAACCAATAAGTCTACCCGGATTATGCGTTTTCCTTGAGAGCAACGAACAGTACGCTACCGGCCAAATAAGCGCCGCGCGCGTACAATGCCTCAATGGAACTCACACTTGCAGAACTAGAACAAGCCATCAATCACTGGCGCAACCGCCGGCCATCAACCGGTGAAGAACATGCCTTGTCGCCAGAAGTCAATGCACTGGCCAAGATCTACGCCCTGATGATTTTTCATCAGCACAAAGCCGTTGCGCTGGAAACGATTGATCCGGCAAGCCGCCAGTTGATCGAGACTTGGCAACAGACACGCTAATGTTGGCAGGCGTCCAGTCAGGCAGCCAGGTGACGAGCCTGACGCTCGTTTCGTCCTGACGCAGCAACGGCCGCGCCATCCTTGCCCGGCACCTCTTTCGTCACTTGTTGCCTTGCGCGGTGGGCTTGTCCTGCGTAATCGCTGCGCACCAGTTCTTTTGCCGTTTCTGCGGACATGCCTTCCAGCGTCAGCCATTGCGTGACCAGCATCGCCAGTTTTTCGAGTGCGATGCGATTGGTTGCATCGGTCGTTTCATACAGCCAGTTCGATAACCGCATGAAGTTGGCAAAAGGCGTGGCGCCAAGGATCACGGGCAAGGTATTGCTGAACCTTCCCGAATTGGCGACCAGATCCCAGTAGCGTGCAAAGCGCACGAGCTGCTGCATCTCGCCAAAGTCGATGCGATCGGTCGCCAGAATGGAATAGGGCGGATACGGATCGAAGACCAGTTTGTATTCTTCGGTATGACGAATGATCGGCGTGCCACGCAGGCGCTTGAGAATGCCAAACTGGATTTCATGCGGACCGAGCGCCACCAGCTTGTCAAAGCCCTGCGCAAAACTGGCGACATCTTCGCCGGGTAAACCCGCAATCAGATCGACATGCAAATGTGCGTGCGAGTTGTCGCAGAGCCAGCGGATATTCTCGGCTGCCTTCTCGTTATTCTGGCGACGACTGACAAGCGTCTGCACCTCGGGATTGAAACTCTGGATACCGATCTCGAACTGCAAGGTTCCCGGTGGAAACTGCAGAATGCTTTCACGCAACGCCTCAGGCAAATGATCGGGTACCACTTCGAAGTGGGCATAGACCGGATCGTCAGGATTGGCCGCCAGCTTGTCGAGAAAAAACTGCATGATCTTCAGGCTGACCTTGACGTTCAGGTTGAAGGTGCGATCGACAAACTTGAACAGCCGCGCACCACGTGCATGCAGCGCTTCCATCTGACCGAGAAAATGGTCGATATCGAATGGCCACGCTGTCTTGTCCAGCGACGACAGACAGAATTCGCACTTGAACGGACAGCCACGCGATGCCTCGACATAGAGCGTGCGATGCTTGATGTCTTCATCCGTGTAAAGATCGTAAGGCGTGATCAGATCTTCCAGTGGCGGCTGCACGCCTGCATGAATCTTCATCAGCGGTTTGGGACCGTGCAGAATCTGTTTGCACAAGGCAGGAAAGGTCACTTCGCCCCAACCCGTTACCAGATAGTCGGCCAGCTTGACGATGT
Source organism: Oxalicibacterium faecigallinarum (assembly GCF_014635705.1). Classification (GTDB taxonomy): domain Bacteria; phylum Pseudomonadota; class Gammaproteobacteria; order Burkholderiales; family Burkholderiaceae_D; genus Oxalicibacterium; species Oxalicibacterium faecigallinarum. Next base: position 1,815,580 of record NZ_BMDI01000001.1, read on the forward strand.
CCTGTCCCTCCGGCTCGTAGGACACCTCGGGGCCGCCAAGCACGACCGTGACCTGCGGTGCGACGCGCTTGAGCAAGGCCACCACTTTTGTGGTTTCTTCCACATTCCAGATGTAGACACCAAAGCCGACGATGCGCGGCTGATGCGCAAGCAGACGTTCCACGATATCGCTCGCGCGCGCACCAATCACAAACTCTTGCAGTTTTGTCTGCGCCTGCAATTCGCCCATGTTCGCCTGCAGATAGCGCAGGCCAAGCGAGGCATGCGTATAGCGGGCATTCAGTGTGGACAGCAGAATGGTCATGACAGCAGATAAAAAAGCCGGAGAAAGCATCATTCTACGCGTTCACTTCCCGTCACCGCTGCATTTTGCGGTAAGGTAGCGCGTCGATGTACACGCCGATATCTGCCGCATGCCTACCTTCTCCCGCTGTTTGCGATTACGAATTCACGCCCTGCTCCTGAGCGTCAGCGGCGCAATGCTTTTCTGGTCACCCGCCGCACACGGACGCGTTCTCGATGTTGATGCTCCGTTGTGCCAAACCTTGCGTCAGAACGGTGTGCTGCGCGCCAGTGCGCCGGTACGTTGCGAGCAGTTGCGCGTCGTACGATTCAGTTATGTCGATTTTGATGGCAAAACGCACGACGATGGTGAAGTCACCGTGTTGGCGGCCGTGGCCGATCATGTGTCCGCCTTGTTTTCCACATTACGCGAACGCGGCTTCGCGCTGGCCGGTGCGCGGGGCATGCAGCATTTTCGTGGCGATGATGCAGCCTCGATGCGTGCCAACAATACATCCGCATTCAACGACCGCGCCATCGTCAGCGGCAGTGCGCCATCGCTGCATGCCTACGGGCTGGCGATCGATATCAATCCGGTGCAAAACCCATTCGTGGAAATCGGCAAGGATGGCAAGGCACAGATCAGTCCTGCCGAAGGACGCCTCTATCTGAACCGGCAAAAGGAACGGCCGGGCAAGCCTGCACGCAAAGGCATGGCGGAGGAGGTGGTCGAAGTGTTTGCCACGCATGGCTTCACGGTCTGGGGTGGTGACTGGGACGCGCCGATTGATTACCAGCATTTTCAGGTCAGCCGCTCACTGGCAAGAAAGCTGGCAGCGTTGCCGCCGGAACAGGCCAAAACCGTGTTCGAGCATCACGTCAAAACCTACCGGCAGTGTCGGGCCAACAAATCCCGCAGTGCGTGCATCGATTGAGCGGAATTGCACAGTCCTGGAGCCGGCTCGGCCATATACTGTGCCAAACATCATGCGCATCTGAACAGATCAACCGGAGACCGTTTCATGCTCATCAATTGCGTCGCCTATCAGGATGGCAACAAGCTGGCCGACATTCAGGTCGAGGAGATCAGCGACTATCTGCAGCAGCCCAATTGTTTTGTCTGGGTGGCGATGAAAGATGCCAGCCCCGAAGAACTGCAGCAGATGCAGCAGGAATTCCATCTGCACGAACTGGCAGTGGAAGACGCCAATCACGGTCACCAGCGTGCCAAGATCGAAGAGTATGGTGACTGCCTGTTTGCGGTGGTGCCCACCGCAGAAATGGTCGATGGCAAATTGCAGGTCGGCGAGCTCGACGTGTTTGTCGGCCGCAATTACATTTTGTCGGTACGTACGCGCAGCAAACACGGCTTTCTCGGCGTGCGCGCCCGCTGCGAGCAGGAGCCGCATCAGTTGCGCAAAGGCTCGGCCTTTGTTCTCTACGCACTGATGGATGCCGTGGTGGATCGCTACTTTCCCGTGGTTGAAGCGCTGGAAACCCAGCTCGACAAAATCGAAGGCGACATCTTCAATCCGGGACAGCAGCGCAACAACATCCAACAGCTTTATGCGCTCAAACGCGAAGTCGTGATGCTCAAGCACATCGTTGCGCCGCTGATGGAAGCCGTCGGCCGTCTGTACGGTGGCCGCGTGCCCAATCTGTGCGAAAGCACGCGTGATTACTTCCGTGACGTCGGCGATCACCTGTATCGCATCAATGCGCTGACCGATGCCATCCGCGACACCATCGCCACCGCCATTCAGGTCAACCTGTCGATGGTGTCGATCGAGGAAAACGAAGTCAACAAGCGACTCGCCGCATGGGCAGCGATCTTTGCAGTGGCAACCGCCTTCTTTGGTTTATGGGGCATGAACTTCAAGTACATGCCGGAGCTGGACTGGAAATTTGGCTATCCGGTCGCGATTGCAATGGTCACCGGGGTCTGCGGTTATCTGTATTACCGCTTCCGCAAATCCGGCTGGCTGTAGATTAAGACTTCTTGAGAATGTCGAGTGCGACGGCTTCTGCCACACGGATGCCGTCAATGGCTGCCGACATGATGCCGCCGGCATAACCAGCGCCTTCCCCTGCGGGGAACAGGCCGCGTGTATTCAGACTCTGCAGGTCGTTGTCATTACGCTTGATGCGGACGGGCGATGACGTGCGCGTCTCGATCCCGGTCAAGACGGCATCGTGCATCGAGAAACCCTTGATCTGCTTTTCAAACCCGGTCAGGGCCTCGCGAATTGCCTCGATTGCATAATCGGGCAGGGATGGATTGAGATCGCCGAGTTTGACGCCCGGTTTGTAGGAAGGCTGTACGCTGCCAAACGCTGTCGATGGTTTGTTGGCAATAAAGTCACCAACCAGCTGGCCCGGCGCATCGTAATTGCCGCCGCCAAGTTCAAAGGCGCGCGATTCCCAGAAACGCTGCATTTCCATGCCCGCCAGCGGCCCGCCCGGAAAATCCTCCGGTGTAATCCCGACCACGATGCCGGCATTCGCATTGCGTTCATTGCGCGAATACTGGCTCATGCCGTTGGTGACGACACGGCCTGGTTCCGACGTCGCGGCAACCACGGTGCCACCCGGACACATGCAGAAGCTGTAGACCGAACGGCCATTTTTGGCGTGATGCACGAGCTTGTAATCCGCCGCACCCAGAATCGGATGCCCTGCGCTCGGACCGAAACGACAGGCGTCGATCAACGATTGCGGATGTTCGATACGGAAACCCATCGAAAACGGTTTGGCTTCCACGTATACACCGCGTTTGTGCAACATCTCGAACGTATCGCGTGCACTGTGCCCGATCGCCAGCACCACATGATCGGCGTCGAGCTGACTACCATCGGACAGCAGCAGACTGCGGATGCGACCACCTTCGATCACCACGTCATCCACGCGCTTTTCAAAACGGAATTCGCCGCCCAGCTGCACAATCTTTTCGCGCATCAGCTCGATCATCTTGACCAGACGGAAAGTGCCGATGTGCGGCTTGCTGACGTACAGGATTTCCGGTGGTGCGTCGGCGGCGACAAACTCGGTCAGTACCTTGCGACCGTAGTGTTTGGGATCCTTGATCTGGGTCCACAGCTTGCCGTCAGAGAAGGTACCTGCGCCGCCTTCACCAAATTGCACATTCGATTCCGGCTGCAATTCGCGTTTGCGCCACAAACCCCATGTGTCTTTGGTGCGCTCGCGCACGACCTTGCCCCGTTCCAGAATGATCGGCTTGAAACCCATTTCGGCCAGGATCAGCGCAGCAAACAATCCGCACGGACCAAACCCGATGACGACCGGACGACTTTTTAGATCGGCTGGGGCCTGCCCGACATACTTGTAGCTGGTATCCGGCGCGAGCGCGACATGGCGATTGCCCTTGAGACGCTTGAATAAGGCCGCTTCATTCTTCACCGTAACGTCCAGCGTATACACCAGCGAAATCGCACTGCGCTTGCGTGCATCGTAACCACGACGAAACACCGTATGCGACAACAGCTCATCACGCCCAATGCCGAGGTGGCGCAAGATGGCAGCCATCAGCTCGTCATCCGTGTGATCGAGAGGAAGTTGTACGTCGGTCAGTCGCAGCATGCTTGAAGTCCAGCCAACCCGGGAAGAATGCTTTGCCGCCAGGGTTGAATCGGTCGGCAACCCGCTATTTTACTCCAGCGCTCCTTCATTTTTCGCATCCCCACACAGGCAAAACCCGCCTGAAATGAATCACGGCCGCTGCCCGGCGTTGTTTTGCAACACAAGTCCGGACACAGATGAATTGACGGTAGGCAACGTTTTGATTAAGGTGAATCCAGCAAGGCGCACACCGTCGCAGAACGATGACGTATTGCCATCACGATCAGACGTCCATGAGGACGCGATACGACAAAGAGACGAGAGACAGGAGGAGCCATGACCGCATCCCGCATGCGATCTGCCGGCACGCACGACAGCGCACACGAAGTGCTGTCATTCAAGCTTGGCAATGAAGAGTACGGAATCCCGATCCAGAAAGTACAGGAACTGCGCGGCTACGATACCGTCACCCAGATCGCCAATGCACCGGCTCATCTGAAAGGCGTCATCAATCTGCGCGGCACCATCGTACCGATCATCGACATGCGTATCCGCATGCGGCTCGGCACACCCACCTACGACCAATTCACCGTTGTCATCATCCTCAACATCGCCGGACGCGTGATCGGCATGGTGGTTGACAGCGTGTCGGACGTGATCGTGCTGCAACCTTCCCAGATCAAACCCGCGCCCGATATGCACCCGGGCGTGGATACCGGTTATCTGACCGGCATCGGCACCATCGACGATCGCATGCTGATCCTGATCGATATCGATTGCCTGCTGGATGGCGAAGGCATGGGTTTGCTGCGTACCGAAGCTGCCGCCTGATTTTCCTTTCCTTTTTCGCTCCACTGCATGTATTGCAGGAGAGCCTCACGCATGGAGTGAAACATCATGCTGAAGAACATCACGATCAAATCGCTGTTGCTGTTTGTCATGGGCTTGCTATCGCTGCTGCTGATCGGTACCGGCGCGCTTGGCCTGTTTGCGCTGGACAAGACCGATGACTCATTGAAAACCGTGTACCAAGACCGTACCGTGCCATTGGGCAATCTGAACACCGTCATTACCGAACTGACCATCAATCAACTGGATCTGGTGTCATCGATTTATGCCGATCCGGATCAGATGGCCCGCACCATGGATGCCATTGAAGCACGGCTGAAGAAAATCGATACGGCTTACGCCGCCTATATGGCAACCTATGCCAACGAAGAAGAGAAGCAGATCGCCGCCAAATTCGCGGCCGACTACAAGATCTTCGTTGACAAGGCATTGCAACCTGCCGTCACTGCGGCACGCAACGGCAACATCCTGCGTGTGACCGAGATCGTCAATGAAAACATGACCCCGCTCATCCAGCCGGTGCGCAGGGGCATTGATCAGTTGATCGCCATGCAGCTGGAAGAAGCTCAACTCGCCTTTACCCTGTCACAAGAGCGTTTTGTCCTGACGCGCAATATTTCGATCGGCATGATTGTGTTCGGCGTGCTGGTGGCCGGTTTTATGACCGCCATGCTGATTCGCGCGATTGCACGACCATTGCAGGATGCCGTCCAGATTGCACGCAGTGTCGCTGCGGGTAACCTGACGCAGCAGATCGACGTGACATCCAGCAACGAAACCGGACAACTGCTCCAAGCCCTTAAAGAGATGAACAGCAGCCTGCTGCAAACCGTCAGCGCCGTGCGCAACAGCACGGAAACCATTACCGTGGCATCCGGCGAGATCGCATCCGGCAATGCAGATCTGTCGAGCCGCACCGAAGCACAGGCCGGCTCGCTGGAAGAGACGGCGAGTTCGATGGAAGAACTGACCTCGACCGTCAGGCAGAACGCCGACAATGCACGGCAGGCCAACCAACTGGTTGTCACCGCCTCCGAGATCGCCACACGCGGCGGCGAGGTCGTCAATCAGGTCGTGACAACCATGGGGTCGATCAAGGATAGCTCGCGCAAGATCGTCGATATCATCGGTGTCATCGATGGCATTGCGTTTCAGACCAATATTCTTGCCTTGAACGCGGCCGTCGAAGCGGCCCGTGCCGGTGAACAGGGACGAGGCTTTGCCGTCGTGGCGGCCGAGGTACGCAATCTGGCGCAGCGCAGTGCCGGCGCTGCCAAGGAGATCAAGGCGCTGATCGGTGACTCCGTAGGCAAGGTGGATTCCGGGAGTGCACTGGTCGATGAGGCGGGCACCACCATGGATGAGATCGTCGCTTCCGTCAGACGGGTAGCGGACATCATGAGCGAGATCACGGCTGCCAGCCAGGAACAGAGCGATGGCATCGAGCAGATCAATCGTGCCATCAGCCAGATGGATGAAATGACGCAACAGAATGCAGCGCTGGTCGAGCAGGCTGCTGCCGCTGCGCAAAGCATGCAGGATCAGGCAGGCGAATTGTCACGTTCCGTCAGCATCTTCCGTCTGGACGCGCAGCATCAGGTAATGCCTGCAACAACACCGAGCGCGCCCGCTCGGTCAATCGTGAAAACCGACACGGCGGCAAAAGGAATGGCGAGTCAATCTGGCTCCGCTGTCACGACAAAGGCAATTGCCCCGCAAATCAAAAAGCAGGTGATCACGGAAAAAGCAGGCGGTGACGACTGGGAAGAATTCTGACCCCACGTTTTGTACCAATGCGGACAGGATGATTGTCGGCACGCCGGGATTGATAGACAATGACACGCGGCGATACAGAGGATGTGTCGCCGCTTTTTCATTTCAGCCCAACGCCACCACATCCATGAGCGCATCCAGCAAGTCAAAGCATTCCAGGCCCGTTGCTCCAGAAAAGCCATACATCACCGTCCGCAATTCGCCGATTCATGGCCGCGGTGTGTTTGCCTCGCGCAAAATTCCTGCCGATACCTTTATCGTCGAATACGAAGGGGAGCGCATCAGTGAAAAGGAGGCGAGTCGCCGTCACGGCACCGATCCCGACAATCCTTTCCATACATTTTTCTTCAGTCTGGAAAGTGGCAAGCTGATCGATGGCGGCGTCGATGGCAGCGATGCACGCTGGATCAATCATGCCTGCGAACCGAATTGTGAAGCACGCGAGGAAAAAGGACACGTCTATATCTACTCCCTGCGCGACATCAAAAAGGGCGAGGAACTGAATTACGACTACGGACTGGTGCTGGACGAGCGCTACACCAAGAAGGTCAAAAAGAACTATGAATGCCGTTGCGGTGCGCCAGGCTGTCGTCACACGATGCTGGCACCCAAGAAGAAATAAGCCGAAAAGGACGCGCCTCGCTGCGAGAGCGCCCTGATCGTGCCATCGTCAGTGGGTACTGAAAAACTTGAGTCCAACAATTCCGCTGACGATCAGGCCAATACAGATCATGCGCGGCAAGGTCACCGGCTCGCCAAACAGCACCATCCCCAGAATGACTGTCCCCACCGTCCCTATGCCGGTCCAGACGGCATAGGCTGTGCCCACCGGCAGGGTTTTCATCGCCAGCCCGAGCAAGACGACACTCACGACCATGGCGATGACCGTACCGATGCTCGGCCATAGACGCGTAAATCCATCGGTGTACTTCAAGCCAATTGCCCATACGGTTTCAAACACACCTGCTACCAGCAAAACAAGCCAAGCCATTACCGCTCCTCATGAAAACCGCATCACTTGCAGCATGGGATGAGACGTTCAATGCGCCAGCGATGTGCTTATATAACAACAAAATACGTCAAAAAATGAACGTGCAGCAACAAAACTGCTGATCAGACCACAAATTTTCATACTGGCAGATAAAGAGCGGGGACCGAGAGCAGAGGGAGAAAAAAGTATTGCCTTTCGTTATTCATTATTTCGATAACTGATATGACAAAAGGAAATTGGCTTGTAAACAAGCTGATCCCTATACTTCAGTTGTCTCCTCTATGTCTCCTCCTTTGATATAGATTTAGCCCGCTCCCAGAGCGGGCTTTTTTTTGTTTGCAGTCTGACAGCGCGCTGGAAGCAGCATGTCAGCGCCTTGCTCAACCGGATTTGCGGAAATCGAGATATTCGAAATGTGAATATCGGATATCAGAAATGGAAATTGGCTTGTAAACAAGCCCGTCCCTATACTTCAGTTGTCTCCTCTATGTCTCCTCCTTTGATATAGATTCAGCCCGCTCTCGAAAGCGGGCTTTTTTTTGCCTTTTTTCTGCCATCCGTAGGCATCCTCATTCAACCAGCAGTATCTTCTACCGGCCTGTCTGTTTCTTTTTCGGTGATGTTTTGTGTAAATGGCAATCGCGCGCGTGGTCATTCACCATGCCGATCGCCTGCATATACGCATAGACGATGGTCGATCCAACAAATTTGAAACCGCGTTTTGCCAAGTCCTTGGAGAGTCGATCTGACAATTCGGTTTTGGCGGGGGTATCCCAGGTCGACTCACGCGTGTTCAAAATCGGTTTGCCATCGACGTATGCCCATAAAAACGGATCGAGTCCGCCGATCTCATCGCGCAAGCGCAAGTAGGCCTGCGCATTGGTGATCGTTGCAGCCACTTTGAGCCGGTTGCGCACAATACCCGGATTAGCCAGCAACGCCGCCACTTTTTGTGTGTCATAGCGGGCAATCTTTTCTGCATCCCACTGATCGAACGCTTCCCGATAACTTTCACGCTTGTTGAGAATCGTCGACCAGCTCAGGCCCGCCTGTGCGCCTTCCAGATTCAGCAACTCGAATAACTGCGTTTCATCATGGCAAGGCACGCCCCATTCTTCATCGTGGTACCGAACATACAAAGGATTGGCGAGATTGACCCAGGCACAGCGCGCGATCGTCATAGGATTCCCTTCACAAGCAGGCCAGCATTATCACCCAAGGCTTGAACAAATGTCGTGCATGATCAAGAATGGCGCCTTTCCGGTCTTACCCTGTCCGCCATGCATTCCGCAGCCTTTCAATCCATGCAGCCCTGCTGCCTAACGCTCCTATGAACGCGCGCGTTGCCGTCATTGGTGGCGGACCAGCCGGCCTGATGGCAGCTGAAACGATAGTAGCACAAGGCATCGCCGTCGATCTGTACGATGCCATGCCCTCTGTGGGCCGCAAGTTTCTGCTCGCGGGCAAGGGTGGCATGAACCTGACACATGCGGAACCTGCCGCACAATTTGTTCAGCGCTATGGTTCTCGCAGCGAGCAACTGGCACCGATACTGGCGCGCCTTGACGCGGACGCGTTACGTCTCTGGGCAAAAGAGCTCGGCATCGAAACCTTTGTCGGTAGTTCACAACGTGTTTTTCCGATCGACATGAAAGCCGCACCGTTACTGCGCGCCTGGCTGAAACGGCTGCGCGACCGTGGTGTGCAGTTTCATATGCGGCATCGCTGGCTGGGATGGCACGGCAATGATGCGTTACGGTTTGCCACACCCGATGGTGAACACTATATCCATGTGGATGCGGTCGTGCTGGCGCTGGGCGGTGGCAGCTGGGCACGCCTGGGATCGGATGGCAAGTGGTTACCTGTCCTGCAAGCGCAAGGCATCATCAGCACACCACTCAAGCCTGCCAACTGCGGATTCGACGTCGCATGGAGCGAACATTTCCGTACCCGCTTTGCCGGTGAACCGGTCAAATCGGTGGTGGCATCCTGTCACGGTGTGCACGGCGCTCTGCTGGCGCGTCAGGGCGAGTTCGTCATTGCGGAAAGTGGTGTGGAAGGTAGCCTGATCTACGCCTTGTCATCCGCCTTGCGTGATCGGCTGGATGCAGAAGGCCACGTCACGCTGATGCTGGATCTGGCACCAGGAAAATCAGCCGAGCGCGTTCTCGAAGAAGTCAGCCACCCGCGCGGAGCGCGTTCACTTTCCAGTCATCTGCAAAGCAAGGTCGGGATTGCCGGTGTCAAGGCAGGCTTGTTGCGCGAGGTACTGGGCAAGGACGAATTCAGCAACCCGACACGACTCGCAGCAACCATCAAGGCACTGCCTCTGACGTTGCATGCCACGCGTCCGCTAGACGAGGCGATCAGCAGTGCAGGCGGCGTCTGCTTCGAATCATTGACCGGATCACTGATGAGCAAGACCAAACCCGGCCTGTTCTGTGCAGGTGAAATGCTGGACTGGGAAGCGCCGACCGGTGGTTATCTACTGACCGCCTGCTTTGCCAGCGGCCGTGTCGCGGGTGAAGGCGTACTCCACTGGCTGCAACAACGGACAGCAGGCTGAACTCAGATCAGACCAGGCCGCGGTCTGACAGCTCGCGCTTGATGTAAGCGTAGAACACCGGCGCGGCAATCAATCCAGGAATGCCAAACATCGCCTCCATCACCAGCATCGCAGCCAACAATTCCCACGTGCGTGCATTGATGTGATGGCCGATGATGCGCGCATTGAGAAAATATTCAAGCTTGTGAATGCCAATCAGAAAGACCAGCGAGATCAGCGCAATATGCAGGGAATGGGATAGCCCGATCACGACCAGAATGGTGTTCGATACCAGATTGCCGACCACAGGCAACAAGCCCACCAGAAAGGTCACGACGACCATGGTTTTGCGCAAAGGCAGTTCCACACCGCACAAAGGCAGAATCACCAACAGATAGATGCCGGTCAGTATGGCATTGATCGCTGCAATCCTTACCTGCGCGAACACCACGTTACTGAATGCATTGTGCAAGGTCACGACACGCGCATGCAATGCGGCGGCCAGCGGACGATAAGCAGGCGTGGTCGTGGTATCGAACAGGGCCGCCATGGCACCAATGATCATGCCTATCAGGATATGCGCCAGAATGCGTCCGGCTGTCGCACCGATGGTGCGCGCTTCAATCGCATGTGCATGCAGCCAGTTGACGATCATGGTGCGCAGCGCTTCGGCATCGACCGGCACATACGCCGCCAGCCAGTCGGGAATCTGGCCTCGCGTAGCCTCCAGCACATCGGCCATCTTGCGCAGCAGTACCTGCATGCTGCCGGCATCGCTGCGCAGGAAGGTCACACCACCCCAGATCAGCGCCGTCAATGCAGTCACGATCGCGGCACTGAGCAATGCCACCACAAACATACGGGCGCGCCGCCCAACCAGTTTCTTGCCGAGATGCGGCGCAATCAGCTGCACCAACGCATACACCAGCAAACCGGAAAACAAGGCTGCCAGCAAACCAAGATGCAGCACCAGCAACAAGGCGAGCGCCGCCAGAATGTAAGAAGCAATCGCGATTACCTCACCGCGCTTGTTTGCCGACATCTCTTTTTCGGGGTTTGATGCCATGCTGGTTCCGTTACTTGGCAAGCGGAATCGGATTGCTGCGGGGCACCGGCACGGCTGTCACGGCATTCTGCGGACTGCCTTCAATCAGCTTGTCGGAATAAGTCAGATAAACCAGCGTATTCCGCGCTGAATCAACCACGCGCACGATATGCAGACGTTTAAACAGGATTGATGTGCGTTCGGTAAAGACGTCCTCCTGCTGGGGCAACTTGCCCTTGAATTGCAACACATCGCCAACCTGACGGCAGGCAATCGAAGCATCCGACTTATCTTCGGCCAGACCGACGGTGCCGCTGATGCCGCCGGTACGGGCACGCGAGACAAAACAGGTGACGCCCTGCACCTTGGGGTCGTCATAGGCTTCGATCACGATGCGATCGTTCTTGCCAAGAAAACGGAAGACCGTGCTGACCTCGCCAATCTGCTGCGCCTGTGCGGGCAATGCACATACCGTAGCAATCAGCAGCAACAAGGAAGGAAGGGAACGCATGGGCTTCTCCGAATGAACAAACGAATGAGGACGCACAACAAGATTACCAGTAACCGATGAAACATGATGTGGGGCAGCGCACCGCCCGCTATCTGCATATGCGCGCCTCACTTCGACGATGCGATCACAAGGACAAAGATGTCATAATCGCGCATCCGCCATTTCTACAGGAACAGACCATGATTCTCGAACTCGTCGATCTCCGCATTCAACCAGGCAAGCAAGCCGAATTTGATGAAGCCGTGCAACGCGGCCTCAACACCGTGATCGGCAAGGCGAAGGGCTACCAAGGCCACGCCATCAACAAGGGGATTGAATCCCCGGAACGTTACGTGATTCAGATCTATTGGGAAACACTGGAAAATCATACGGTCGATTTCCGTGAATCGCCCGCCTTTCAGGAATGGCGCGGTATCGTCGGCCCGTTCTTCGCTGCGCCGCCGGCAGTGGAACACTTCAATCTGCTGGCAAAATCGGCCTGATAGACAGATAAGGCGCATGGCGCCGCCAACAAAAAGCCTCGATCCTTGCGGTATCGAGGCTTTTTATTACACAGAACTGCTTTCCGCAGATTACTGCCATTTTTCCGGATGGTAGTTCTTGAAGTTGTCGGCGTAATCACGCATGTTTTCACGCAGCATTTTCTCGAACTCACCGCGGAAATACTTGATGGCCGGATCAATCTCCTTGTTGAAGACTTCAACCGTCGGCGCATCAACCGAAGCAGCGAATGCATTGAAACGGGCAGCAGCATACATGATCGCCGCACAGACCTGGCCACGCTCAGTCGTCTTGCAGGCTTCATTCGCCAGACGGATGAAATCGTCCGCTGCGTCCCAGAATTTCTGATTCGGATCCGGCTCCTTGGAGGTCTGGCGGGAAATGCTTTTGGGTTTGAAATCGTCGTCACTCATGATCAAATTCACAATAATTAAAGAAATCGGGGCGTCGCCATCAGCACAAGCAACGCGAAGCCCGCATTTTCACATGAATTAACATTGCCCGCCCAGGTTCGCTGTCACAACCACGGATCGTAAGTGCCAAAATTCCACAAGCGGCCTTCCGGATCACGACAGCTAAAACCCTGTCCGCCATAGTCCTCAAACTTGAGCTCAACCACAATCGTGGCACCGGCGGCTTTGGCGCGTGCATACATGGCTTCTGCATCCTGCACGATCAGATACGGGCTTTGCGTCTCGAAGCCCCCGATTTCATCCGGCTGCCTGATCAAGCCATCAAAATCCGTCTCGGTCTTGATCGAGCCGATCATGATCATGCCGTTCCCGAACGTCAGTTGCGCATGCACGATCGTGCCGTCCGGATTCTTGTAGATGTCATCCACTTCAAAACCAAACGCCTTGCACAGCCAGTCAACGGCTGCAGTCGCATCGCGATAGCGCATGCCAGGGATGATCGTGGCGGTCGTTTTCTTGGCTGTCATGTGCTCCTCCTCTGATGGGTTTGCATGGATGCCGGCATTAGCGACATTTTGTTATGCGACAGCACCGGATTGGGTCAGTTCCGCTCTCCTCGCAGACGTGCAATCTGACGGTCATGCCAGCGCCGTAGAATCAGCATGGCAAACAAGGCTCCCATGCACGCAAACCACATGTCGGACTGCGTGTCCCACTCGTCGCCCTGCAAACCCAAGAATTCATCCGCACCCTGCCCCATCAACAGGGCCGCCCACCATTCGATCAGTTCATACCAGGCACTGATTGCCATCGCCACACAGATCGACAGAAAGGCCACCATCTTGCGGCCTGTCACATGGCCGTTACGCAGCAGAATTTCCTTTGCCACCAGGGCCGGCACCAGGCCTTGCCAGAAATGGCCCAGCTTGTCGTACGGATTGCGCGCCAGATCCAACCAGTCCTGCACGACAAAACCAATCGGCACCCGCGCATAGGTGTAGGTACCGCCAAGAATCAGGATCAGCGCATGCAGAAAGATCAGGAAGTACAACAGATTGGTCAGCGGAAAACGCTTGTAAGTCCACGCGAGCAACGGGACGGCGATCAACACCGGCATGACTTCCATCAGCCAGGTCGCACGTTCGTATGGATTGATAAAGGAAACAATCAACGCCGCGACAATCAGTGCGACACCAAGCAGCAGCCAACGGATTTGAGAGGAAGACGCAGTATTCATAGGCAGACATATTGGCGCAATAGCAACCACGATACGCTGATTTCGCTCATGTGCCCACTCCCACCTAGCGCACGCGCGGCATGGCCAGCGCATCGATTGCCGGCCCTGCCGTAATGAAGTGCCCGCCCGCCACATGATGAATCGTGCGCAGCTGATCATGCCCGTCAAAATGCCAGCGACCATTGCTGAAGACTCGCTCGTCTGCCTGCGCAAACAGGATTTCACCGAGGAAGAGATCGTAGGTTTCCTGAATATGCGGCTCCGGGTACAAGCGACACTCAAGCCAGGCGACACAACCTTCAATCAAAGGTGCATCGGTAACCTGTCCTGGAAATACGCTCAATCCATACGCCGCGAACTTGTCGATGTTTTCCTCGTCAATCAGCACCTTGCCGGCGCTGCTACCTACCGCTTCCACCATGTGTGCCTGTGCCACGGTTGGTACCTGCAAAGCAAAATGGCCGGATGCCTCCACCAGCGTGCGCGTCCATGTACTTTTGTCCAGCACAACAGCGACCTTACCCGGTTTGAAATCCAGCGGCATGGCCCATGCCGCCGCCATGATGTTGCGCTGGCCTGCGTATGCGGCACTGACCAGAACGGTCGGACCATGATTGAGTAGGCGATAGGCTTTTTCCGCCTCGACGGGACGACGATACGATGTGTTCATACATGACTTTCCTGCCTGATCAAGAGCGAAACGATACCGTGAATGTTGCAATCCTGCATGCGAGACAAGATGTCCACTTGTCAGCCCGATGAACACGCCCGTATGATGCCCACAGTTCGCCCTTCTATTTGCCCGCCACGATGAGAATGACGCTTGTCATGCAACGCAGTGCTGCATGGATCGCCTTGTGCACGATCCTGCTGGCTGCATTGGCGCCGTCGATTTCACACGCCTTGGCCAAACACAATGCGCATGGCATTGAACAGACGGTCGTGGAAATCTGTACGATGGAAGGCAGCAAGATGGTGCAGGTGGATGCAGCACAGCAGCCTGAACCCACGCATCACCAGGAACAGGTCGATCACTTCGAGCATTGCCCGTTCTGTAAAACCAACAGTGTCGCAACGGGACTGCCGGCAACGACCGCACCCCTCATTCATTCCATTCCGCCACGCGGCGCATTCCCCGCGCTCTTCTATCAGGCCCCTCAAGGTCTGTATGTCTGGACCACAGCCTCTCCGCGCGCACCCCCTGCACTTTCCTGATCATTGCCAGACGCTGCGCATCCTCTTGCGGATGTACGCAGCGTCGTTATCCACTGTCAGCACAGACTGATGTCGTGCTGACAAACAGGAACGTGCCAGAAACCCGATTACCCGTACTTGAGTATCACATCGCCATTGAAGCGATGGATGGGTAATCGCCTTCATGGCGCTGCAACCAATTTGCAGGAATAAAAATGATTCGATCCGATCAAGGGATGTTCACGCCGAAGAAAATCGCGCTGCTGATCGCCGTACTGTTCTCGTCCTCCGCCGTCACGCTGGCCCATGCCCAGACCAGAGAAGAAAAGACATTGCCGATAGTAGATGTCACCGCATCGCAAGAAAACAGCAGACTCAATCTGGACACGCCATCCGATACCGGCAGCCGCCTGCGCCTGACACCACGTCAAACACCCGCTACGGTGACCATCGTGGATCGCGCCACCATCGATGCACGCGGCGCAGATGACACGCAGGAAATCCTACAGTCCATTCCTGGCATCACCGCACACAATGCGCCAGGCAGTGTTGGCGTCAGTTACCGTGGTTTCAACAGCAGTTCATTGAGTCAGCTGTACAACGGCATCGACGTCAAATACACGATTGCCAGTCGCGCTATCGATAGCTGGATTTTTGATCGCGTGGAGGCGATCGGCGGTCCCTCGAGTTTTCTATACGGTGCCGGCGCGGTTGGCGGTTCAATCAATTACATTACCAAGCTGGCGCAGCGACAGGATCTTTCCGAGGGTCGCATCCGCTTTGGCTCCGACAATATGAAGGAAGCCTCCATCGGCATCAATCGTCGCATCACCGATGGCGAAGAGGGCGGCCCGTCACATTACGCGCGCATAGACCTCAATCATCGTGATGCGGGCAGCTGGATCGATGGGACGCAAACCAGGTCAACGCAATTGGCAACCTCGCTGTTATCCGATCTCGGACGTGGCCTCACGCATACGCTGGCTTACGAATATCAGAACGAAAAAGTAGATCGCCCATACTGGGGCACACCATTGCTCAATCCGGTCAGCGGCAGTTTGCATATCGATGAAGGCACCCGCTTCAAGAACTACAACAGCGCCGATGCCGTGTATGAGCAACGTGTGCAGTGGCTGCGTTCCATGACTGATCTGAAGGTCAACGACACTTTACAGTTCAAGAACACGTTTTATGCCTACGATGCACAACGAGATTATCGGAATGTAGAAAGTTATCGCTTTGATCCAGCCAACACCAACGTCATTCGCTCGGGTGCATTGCTCCAACGCCACGATCAGCGACTGGTCGGCAATCGCATTGATGGCACGTATCACGGAGAGATTGGCGGCCGGCGCAGTGACTGGTCTTTCGGACTCGATGTCAGTCTGAACAAGCAAACGCGTTTTCCACGCAGCCTGACAGGAACGATCAGCACGGTTGACCCCTATAACTACGTGACCGAGAATTTCTTCAACATTCCCGGCATGAGTCCCGGCTTTAACGCAGATCGCACCAACAAGATCACAACCACAGCGCTTTATCTTGAGAACCGGACCGCATTACTGCCAACACTGAATCTGGTCACGGCACTTCGGCACGAACGTATCAATCTGGATCTGATCAATCGTCGGGCAGTCAGTGCGACCAGTCCCGCGAATTATCAGCGAAGCTATAACCCGACTACCGGTCGAATCGGATTAGTTTGGGACATCACCCCTCATGCGATGGCATATGTTCAATATGCTACGGCAGCCGATCCGCCTGCGGGCTCGCTCTCGACTGCCACCTTTGCCAATGCCATCAACAACACAGACCTGACGACAGGTCGTCAGCTCGAAATCGGCAGCAAGATGGATTTCTGGCAAGGCAAGGGTAATGCTGGCGTGGCGCTTTACAGCATCACTCGCAAGAACGTCGCGGTCACGAGCAACAACATTACGCAATTGATCGGCGAGCAAAGCGCAAAGGGCATCGAGCTATCTGCGGGACTACTCATGACGCCCGCATGGAGCGTCCAGGGAAATCTGTCATACGTGGATACGCAATACGAAACCTTCCTTACCAGCACCGGCGTGTCATTGGCAGGGAATACCCCCGCCAATACGCCATCGACCATTGCCAACTTGTGGACAAGCTATGCATTTACACCCGACCTCAAGGCTAGTCTGGGCATGAGACACGTTGGCAAAGTCTATGCAAACAACACCAATTCAGCGACATGGCCTGCGTACACATTAGTGGATCTGGGTCTTGCCTATCAGATAAACAAGAATCTCTCTCTGGTTGCTCGCGTAAAAAATGTCACAGACAAGATTTACGCTCTGAATGTGAGTAGCGATAACAATGTTCCACAATCTGTCTACCTCGGCGCACCACGCACCGCCGATGTGAGCTTGCGCATCACGTTCTGAACGGAGCACCACGCATGCAAACCCGTTTGAAACGCTGGCTGTTTCTCATCCATCGCTGGCTGGGCATTGTTGCCTGCCTGTTCTTTGCGATGTGGTTTGTCTCGGGGGTCGTCATGATGTACGTCGGCTACCCGAAACTGACCGAGCGGGAACGCTTGCAGCATCTGCCAGCGCTCGATGCACAAGCCGAACTCTTATCGCCTAGTCAGGCATTGCATGTCGCAGGCATCAACGGTGTATTGGAAGAATTGCGACTTGCCAATGCGCGCGGTGGAGAACCGGTCTACATGGCAACACCTGCCGCGGAGCAAACCTCAGCGCAGGCGAAGGCGCGCCAGCGTAACGGGACCGTCATCGTCGATGCCCGGTCGGGGCAACGTCTGCAGCACGTAGATCGCGCGCTGGCACTCGCCAGTGCCGCGGCATACGCCGGACCGAACATCACCACGACCTACATCGATGAGATAGACGAAGATGCATTCAGTCATTCCCGCAACCTCGATAAGCATCGCCCGTTGCATCGCGTACAACTCGACGATGTCGACAACACCTTGCTGTACATCTCAGGCAAGACCGGTGAAGTCGTGCGCGATGCGACACGCAACGAGCGTGTCTGGAATTATGCCGGCGCATGGATACATTGGCTGTATCCGTTCCGCGGCAACGTCTTCAACGCATGGTGGAGCGACATTGTCATCGGGCTTTCCATCGGTGGCATTGTCGTCGCGCTGAGCGGTACGATTATCGGCATATTTCGATGGCGTTTCTCCAAGCCCTACCGCAGTGGGTCACATTCACCTTACCGTGGCGGCTTCATGCGCTGGCACCACATCACCGGACTGCTGTTTGCCTTGATCACCATCACATGGATCTTTAGCGGATTGATGTCGATGAATCCATGGCGTATTTTTGATAGCGGCGCTGCACCCTTGCAAACATCACAAATGCATGGCGGTCCACTCATACTTTCGTCGCAGGATGCCGTACCGGGCACTCTATTGCACGCCGCCGGATCATCAGTAAAGGAACTGCGCTGGACACGCACGCTTGCACAGAACACGGTGTCCGCCTCCGATGCGCAAGGCGCGTCGATTCTGCTGGATAGCCATACCGCACAAGCCCGCGTGATTGATCGACAGGAACTGGATGCGGCTGTCACCCGTTTATTGCCTTACCCGGTGCGCGGCATCACACAGCTGAATGACTACGATCTGTATTACTACGCACGCGATGCGCACACCATGCTTGGCGGCACGGAAAAGCCGCTACCGGTTTTACGTGTGATCTTTGATGATCCGCAGAAAACGTGGGTACATGTCGATCCGCGACCCGGCGCGATCTTGGGAAAAACGGATGAAGCACGTCGCATCAATCGCTGGCTATTTGCCATGCTCCACAGCTGGGATTGGCTGCCGTTGCTGGAAAGACGACCGTTGTGGGACGTCCTCCTGATTGCACTGAGCCTGGGCGGGCTTGTCCTCAGCGTGACAGGCATTGTGATCGGCTGGCGACGACTGGGAATAAAACTGCGATAGGCACCTCGTGCCTGCGTCTACTGTCCGACAACCTGCCGTGCAAGTGATTCGACTGAGGAATCAGGCTGTTGCGAACAGACTTCTCTGATTCAGGCTCAAATAGCCCGGGCGCTGCAGGTCGCCTTTGATATCGCAATGCAGGACTTCACAATTCCTGTACACCTGGCGCAATTTACGTTCGGCATCATTGCGGTCCATGCCACCGATGATGATGCTTTTCAGACAAAGGCCGTCTCTGGTTTTCAGCGAAAAATCGTACTTCAACATCTTGATCCCTTTCACGCTTCTTCATGCACAATGACGTAGCGTCAATATTGCGTTACATACCGTAACGCACAGACATTGTTCATCTTCATCGCTCATTCTGCTATTTTGAAACCATTGCGGCCCAAAATCGCACAAATTGCGCTGGAGCAAACCATTTAGCAAGGAACAGACCAGCTCATTCATGCATTTTTGGCGCAACCTTTGTATGCCCTTGCGGTCACAAAAGGCCAGCCACTACATTTGGAGGAATTTCGTCATGCGCGTCGATATCTACAGAAGAGCGGAACATGCGGGTCATTTTTCCTATCTCGCCGTACCAGAAGGCAAGATCATCCCGGAAGAAGCCATCAACACCGACTGGGAACTGAGCGATCGCGGTGTGGATGTGGATGACGATGCCACGCAGCTTCCCGAATTCGCCATCGACGACCCACATGAACAGATCAGCGCCAAAGGTTATGCCATCACCAGCGTCAAAGCGATCTAGGCAACGCATCCCGCTGCAGTGACCGTCTTGCCAGCTAGCGATTACGACGGTCGCTGCCTCCATTTAGATTCTCGCCGCACCCGTCTTTTGCCAGTGAAAGGTCGCCCTACATGTCGCAATCCTCCGCCACATTGACGCTCCCTGTCTGCTCGTTGTGGACACCGGTTCTTGGCCTTGCCGTATTGGCCACCATGCTCCCGGCACAGGCAGTCGAATTGCGCACCGAAGTCGTGGCAAAGGGACTCGAACATCCGTGGGCGATTGCCTTCATCGATACCAACACCATGCTAGTGACCGAGCGGCCCGGCCGCCTGCAACTCATCCAGGCAGGCAAGCCCATGTCGGCAGTAAGTGGTCTGCCAAAAATACAAGCCGGCGGGCAGGGCGGATTGCTGGACATCATTGTCGACAGCAAATTTGCCAGCAATCGTACGGTCTATTTTTGCTATAGCGAACCCGCCAACGATAAAACAGGTGGCAACGGCAGCTCCACCGCATTGGCATCCGCAAGGTTGTCGGAAGACGACAGGTCGCTCAGCAACGTCAAAGTTCTCTTCAGCCAGTTGCCGAAGTCCCGTAGCGCACTCCATTTCGGATGTCGGATTGTCGAGAATCCAGATGGCACCCTGTTCCTTGGCCTGGGCGAACGCTACCACCGCGCGCAGGACGCACAGACACTGGACAACCATCACGGCAAGGTTGTACGCATCAACAAG
Source organism: Oxalicibacterium faecigallinarum (assembly GCF_014635705.1). Classification (GTDB taxonomy): domain Bacteria; phylum Pseudomonadota; class Gammaproteobacteria; order Burkholderiales; family Burkholderiaceae_D; genus Oxalicibacterium; species Oxalicibacterium faecigallinarum. Next base: position 1,835,913 of record NZ_BMDI01000001.1, read on the forward strand.
GACGGCTCCGTCCCCAAAGACAATCCATATGTCGGCAAAGCGGGCGCTCTGCCTGAAATATGGAGCATCGGACATCGCAACATTCAGGGAGCAACGCGCGGGCCCAACGGGCAGCTATGGATTCACGAGCACGGACCACAAGGCGGTGATGAGATCAACCATCCGGAACCCGGAAAAAACTATGGCTGGCCGGTTATCACCTACGGCGAGCAATATGGCGGCGGCAAGGTTGGTGAAGGTATTACATCGAAATCGGGCATGGAACAGCCGGTCCACCACTGGACACCCTCGATTGCAGCGTCTGGCATGACCTTTCTGAATAGCGATCGCTACGGCAAGGCATGGCAGGGAAATCTGTTTGTCGGCTCACTGGTATTCCGCAATCTGGAGCGATTGGAGATCAAGGACGGCAAAGTCGTGCGCCAGCAAAAACTGCTGCCGGATTTAAAAGCACGCGTCAGGGATGTGCGAGAGGGGCCGGATGGCTATCTGTACATTGCAACAGATGAATCTGCAGGACAAATCCTGAAGCTTCTGCCCGCGAAGTAAGGTTAGGATTTGAGAAGAATACGGCCGGTTAAATCACGTGATGCGCATGGTTCGCGCATGTATATGGGCGTGATCAGGCCGTGGTATTGAAAGGATTGACCTGCGCGGTCGCATTCGCGACCTGTGCATCAAACCGACCGTAGGTCTGCACAAGTTGCGTCGTGATGCGGTTGACGATGTCACGCTCCTGCTGCGAGGTTTGCTCTACTTGCTGCACCTGCGCCTGCTTGGTCTGGAACGACACCAGTTCCTGCAGCCCAACCAAACCATCACTATTCATATCTGCAACACTGCTGCTCTCTACCGCAGTCGACTGCACCGGCACGCCCAAAGCTGCAGGCACCGAAGCAGACTCTGCCACAACATCGGTTACGTCAGCACTGCTCAGCGCATCAGCCGCACTCGCATCCTGCGGTGCGATCTGGCTCACGCCTGCAGCAAACTGATCGGCAGAAATTTGCTCATTACCATCGGCCAGCTCCTGCAGCAGTTGCTCAACCTTCTGCGCGTTCGCTTCGCTGTCGTCCGACATCTTGTCGAACGCCGCCTGCAATGCCTGGCGATCAAGGTAGCCCTTGTTTTCCACATCCAGACTGGTGAATACGGTTTGCGCCGTCGGATTGCGAACAGCAATTTCTTCACGGGAAAAACGGGACTGATCCAGTTGCGCCGCCAGCTCATCACCGAGCTGTACGTCGGCAGGGAAGCCACGGGCATAACCAATGCCGCCATCCCCGGTATCCTGATCCGCCGGACGGGTCAGGGCAGTCTGGCGAGTCGGCTTTTCGGTGCCTTGCAGAATGTCATCGGCCTTGGCCAGTAAATCGGTCGCAACCTTGGCCGAGTCGGTCTTCTGGACCGCCCATCCTCCATTGTTTATGCCACCGATCATGATGTCCTCCGCTGAAAAAGTCCGCCCTCAGGCGAACACATGTCCGATCATCTTTGCACATGAATCGGCGAGTGCCAAGGTTTACAAGGCTCAGGGACGGAAATTTAACAAAATATTGAGATTGATGCGTGGATTTGTGAGCTCCCTTACAATAGCGCTCTTATCAAAAGGAGTAACCATGTTTGGGGAATCCCTCGAAGCCTTGCTTCAACAGAAACGTGTTCGCCTCGGCCTGGCTGTAATTTGCATCTTTTTTGCCGTCATCGGCGCGCAACAGTTGCTGAGCGGTGCCAATGAAAACGACTGGCTGCGCGGAGGCGGCAACCTGCTGGCGTGGGGTGGATTTGCGGTTCGCAATCTGACCAAGGCTTACGGTCGCGAACAAAAGGGCCTGAATATTCCGATCAACGTCGGGATTGTGATGATCATTGCTGGCTGGTTTGTTGGAAAGTAAGTGCCCGCCATCGTGGAAAGTTACGCCAAACAATATCAGCACTTTAAAGGTGGCCTGTACAACTTTATCTGTGCAGCCCGTCTTGAGTCCGATCCGGATGTCACGATGATTGTCTACACGGCAGCCGATGGCTCCTACTGGACACGACCTTCTTCTGTTTTCTTTGAAAAAATCGAGCATCAGGGCAAAACGGTACAGCGCTTTACACCGGTCAAGGATTAATCCCAAGACACACGCCAACGTGTCGCCGACCTGTCAGAATGGCATGCCAACCTGCCACGCTTAACCGACACGCAACTGCCACGGGAGCGCACCATGATTGCCGTCATCTTTGAAGTCGTTCCGCATCCGGATCATCAGGCAGATTACTTTGATGCGGCTGCGGCCTTGAAACCCTTGTTGCAAACCATCGATGGGTTCATTTCCATCGAACGCTTCGAAAGCCTGGCACAGCCGGGCAAGTTTGTTTCCCTGTCTTACTGGCGGGATGAAGAAGCGGTGCGGCAATGGCGCAACTTGGAAGCGCATCGTCATACGCAGGCTGCAGGTCGCCAGACCATTTTTGAAAATTACCGCCTGCGTGTCGCGCATGTCGTGCGCGACTACGGCTTGCACGATCGGGCCCAAGCACCGACCGACTCACGCACCGCACACAAGGACTAGCATCGCCCGTGCCTGCGTCGCATCAGCGCGTGTTCAGTGCGCGCTGTATTTTTTTGTCGGTGTTGTACTGACTTAATGCGTACACAGCCCAGATCGCGGCTGGCACCCAGCCGATCAAGGTAATCTGCAGAATCAGGCAGACAATGCCCGCAATCGGACGACCGATCGTAAAAAAGGTCAGCCACGGCAAAATCAGTGCAATCAGCAATCTCATGGTCGTTCCTTGATGAAGTGATGATGAATCAGTCGTGCGCTCTGTCCTTGCTACGCAACTCAACGCAGACGCGCACTCAAACGCTCGAATTCCTCTTCGAGACTATTGGCTGGCAACGTGCTGTTGCCTCGGCTGTACCAGTAGCGGGCATTGCTCAAGTCGCCTTCCACACGATGAAGATAACCGTGGATCTGGCACGACAGTTCGTCGCCGTGCACCTGCACCAGCGCGTGAGACTCTTCCCAGTTTCCGGCTTTCGCCAATTCCAATACTTTTTTGTGATCGCACGCCATCGCGCTTCCTTCCTGTTACTTCTCGGTTGCTTCGGACGTCAGCCAAAGCGCTCCACTTCAAAAATCTCTGCATACGGTGCATGGACCGTCGCACCCGCCTGACGATTGATCGCCAGCACACGTTCGTCGAACCCCTTGCCGCGGGTATGCAGATTACGCTGATGTTGCGAACAATGCAGCCGCAACAACGCAGCTTTCCATTCTGCAGATGCTTCGTCAAACGGCGTATACAAATCGGTACGAATCTTGACGGTCTTGGCGTCCTGATTCAACACTGCCCACATCGACCATTGCTCGGCCAATGCCACAGCGCGGAACAGGGCATACGTCCGCTGATGCGTGACATTGCTGTCATTACCATGCGGCATGAATACCAGTTGCGGCGAGCGTGCTGCCAGATAATCCCGAATGCATGCATGATTTGCATCATCCAGCTTTGGATTCCCGCTTTCATCCGGCGGCAGTTTCAGGAACGTGATGCGTTCGAGTGGCAAGCCGAAGAAAGCACAACTGTCTTTCTGTTCGGCTTCACGCAAATCGCCTTTTTGCTGATCCGTCGTCGCGCCCGCAAAACCATCCTCCACACCGCTGGCACCGGTCGTGAGCACCGCGAGATGGATCGCCGCCCCTGCCTGATGAAAATGTCGCAAGGTCACGCCAATCGCATCGAAATCATCCGGATGCGGTGCCAGCACCACAATGCGTGGCGGCACTGCCATCGACAAAGCATGCAGTGCAAGCGGGCGCGGTGTCTGTGGAAAATCCCACACGTCAGTCGTCATCTTTGTTTCCCGCATCAGTTCTCCGGTTGCGGTTTGGGTTCGGCATGGGACGCATGTCCGTCACCATGTGCGTCACGTCCCATGAGGCGCTTCAACCATTGTTCCAGATCATCGATGTAGGTGAACACGGCCGGCACGACCAGCAAGCTCAGCATCGTCGACGTAATCAGACCGCCGATCACCGTGATCGCCATCGGTGAGCGGAAGCTCGGATCCGCGCCCCAGCCCAGGGCCAGCGGCAACATACCGGCGCCCATCGCGATCGTCGTCATCACAATCGGACGCGCACGTTTATGACAGGCATCGACCAGCGCCTCAAAACGTGCCATCCCTTCGCGACGCGCCATGATCGCGTAATCAACCAGCAGAATCGAGTTCTTGGTGACGATCCCCATCAGCATGATCAGACCGATCATGGATGGCATCGACAGCGCCTTGCCTGCCAGCAGCAACAGCACAAATGCGCCGCCAATCGACAATGGCAAGGCCGCCAGAATCGTGATGGGCTGCATGAAGTCGCGGAACAGCAAGACCAGTACGCCATAGATACACAGCACACCAATCAGCATCGCCAGACCGAAACTCTCGAAGAGTGCCTGCATCTCCTGCGCATCGCCCAGTTCCGCAATTTTCACATTTGGCGGCAGATTGCGCATCGACGGCAGGGCGCGCGCTTCCTGATTCAACTCACCGAGTGAGCGCGCCCCCAGTTCGACATCCAGTGTCACATTGCGGCTGCGATTGAGACGGTCGATCTGGGCCGGTCCGCTATCCATGGTGACCGTCGCCACATTACCGATCATCACCGGGCCATTCCGGCCCGGCACAGTGAGTCGTTCGATCGTCGACAAATCGGCCCGCGCTGCGTCCGGCAACTTGATCAGGATCGGCACCTGACGTTCGCTCAGGTTCATCTTGGGCAGGTTCTGATCATAATCGCCGGCCGTGGCAACACGCACGGTTTCGGCAATGCTCGACGCCGTCACGCCCAGTTCGGCCGCACGTGCCGTATCGGGGCGCACGATGATCTCTGGCCGCACCAGCGAAGCACTGGAGGTCACGTTGCCGATGCCACGCAAGGTACGTAATTCACGTTCGACCTTTTTGGCAGCATCACTTAACGCGACCGGATCGTCGCTGCGCAAAACAAGCTGCATCTTGACGCCGGTATCCGGCGGGCCAACGGTAAAACGTGCGCCCGGAATATTGGCGATATTGGCACGAATACCGTTTTCGATCTGCGACATGGTTTGCTTGCGATCATTGCGGTGGGTCGTCGTCAGTGTCAACACCGCACGACGCGCCTCTGCAGCAGCACCCGGCGCAAAGGCATCACCACTCGAACCACCGCCAATCGAGCTGAAGACACTGGTGATGTTTTTATCGCCCATCACAGCAAGACGGACGCGTTCAGAGACAGCAATCGTTTCATTGAGCGTACTGCCCGGCGGCAATTCGATCGTGATTTGCGTCTGGGCACGATCAGCCGGCGGCACAAACCCCGTTGGCAACAACGCTACCAGCGACACGGACACCACAAAGAAAATCGCTGCCGCAATCACCGTTGTCAGACGATGCCGCAAACACCACTGCATGGTGCGCATGTAGTGCTGCATGATCCAGCCATCTTTCTCGACATGCTCTTTTTTTGGTTTGAGAATGTAGGCTGCCATCATCGGCGTCAGCAAACGTGCAACCACCAGCGAGGCCAATACCGCCAGCACTGCCGTCCAGCCAAACTGCTTGAAGAATAATCCGGGAATCCCCGCCATGAAGGCAGTCGGCAGAAACACCGACACCAGTGCAAAGGTGGTGGCAATCACCGCCATGCCGATCTCATCCGCCGCCTCCATCGCGGCCTGCATCGGCGTCTTGCCCATCGATAAATGTCGCGAGATGTTTTCAATCTCGACAATCGCATCATCTACCAGTACACCGATCACCAGTGCCAATGACAACAGCGTCACCGTGTTGAGCGTATAGCCAAAGTAACTGAGACCGAGGAAGGTTGGAATGACGGACAGCGGCAACGCCGACGCTGCCACGATCGTGGCACGCCAGTCGCGCAAGAACCACCAGACCACCAGCACCGCCAGGAAGGCCCCTTCGTATAAAAGCTCCATCGATCCGTCAAAGTTTTCCTGCACTGGCTGTGCATTGTCGATGGCTTGCTTGAAAACGACATTCCGGTTGGACGCCTGCAGTTCTTCCACGGCCTTGGCAACACCTTCGGCGACCTTGACTTCACTTGCACCCTTGGAGCGGAAGATTTCAAATCCGACGACTGTCTTGCCATCCTGAGACGCCGTCGCGCGTCGCTCTGCAATCGTATCGATCACCCGTGCCACCTGATCCAGACGAATACGACGGCCATCGGACAATGGCACTTGCATTTGCGACAGCTCTGCCGCGGTCTTGACAGTCGCGATCGTACGCACCGCCTGTTCGGCACCGCTGACATCCCCACGACCACCCGGCGCTTCCAGCTGCACCGCACGCAATTGACGCGATACATCCGCAGCAGACACGTGCAATGCCGCCATGCGATCCGTATCAAGTTCGACACGGACTTGTCGTTTGACGCCACCAACACGTTTGAAGGAGCCCACACCCGGCACGCTCAGCATGCGCTTGCCAACGGTGTTGTCGACAAACCAGCTCAGCTCTTGTTCATCCATGTTGCTGTCTGCCGAGGGCGATGCGGTATACGTCACCACCACACGACCGGCCGTGGCAACCTTGGTCACTGCCGGATCACGCAGATCGGCCGGCATGTCGGCACGCACCAGCGATACGGCATCGCGCACTTCATTCACCGCATCGGACAGATTCTTTTCAAGAATGAATTCAATCGTGATCGTGGCAACGCCATCGAGCACCTTGGTATACATGTTCTTGATGCCTTGCACCGACGCAACCGAATCTTCGATCTTGCGCGCCACTTCCGTTTCCAGCTGGGCAGGTGCCGCGCCAGGCAAGGTTGCCGTGACGGTGACGATGGGCAATTCGATATCCGGAAAATCCTGAACCGCACTCGACTTGAAAGCGAGCAGACCTGCCAGGGTCAGCAGGACAAACAGCATGATTGCCGGAATCGGGTTCTTGATGGAAAGCGAAGAAAAATTCACGCCGGCTCCGATCAGTTCTTGGCAGGTTGGGTCGGCGCGCCTTGTGGCGCAGCCGGTACCGCAGGTGTTACCGGATCGGCTGCCGGGGTCTGGACCGGTGCCTGTTCCTGCACGACGTGCACCAGGTCGCCATCATTCAGAAAGCCGGCACCGCTCTGCACAATCACGGCATCTTGAGCCAACCCTTCCACAATCTCGATACGATCATCCAGACGACGGCCCGGCACAATCTTGACCTGCGTTACACGATTGTCCGCATTCAGACGGAACACATAGCTGAAGCCGTCACGAATCACGACGCATTGCTGCGGCACCGTAATCGCATTGGACTCACCCAGCTCAAACGCACCGCTCGCGAACATACCTGCACGCACGGGTGCGGCCTTGGGCGGTGTCGGCAACAGATCCACATACACGAGCGCCGAGCGGTTATTGGCGTCAACCGTTGGTGCGATCATGCGCACCTTGCCAGCGACTTCCGTTCCATTTGCAGCGCGCAACAAAACAGGCGTACCGACATGCAGATGTCCAAGCTCTTCCGACGTCACTTCCGCACGCCACTCCAGCCGCCCCTGACGAATCATGCGGAACAGTTCCGTACCCGCGCCCACGACGGCACCGACCGTCGCGCTGCGGGCCGAGATCACACCATCATCCGGTGCCACTACCTCGGTCTGCGTCAGACGGATTTGTTGCACTTCCAGCGTGGCACGTGCGGCTTCCGCACGCGCCTTGGCCGTTTGCGCGGTCGTCAGATACTGATTGATCTGTTGCGTACTCAGCGCACCCGTGCTTTCCAGTGTCTTTGCGCGATCCGCGTTGGCCTGTGCGTCTGCGGCATTGGCTTCCGCTTCCATCACCGAGGCACGTGCCTGTGCCACGTCGGCCTTGGTTGAGGTTTGCGAGAAGGTTGCCAATATCTGACCACGCTTGACGACATCGCCGACATTGACGCGTACGTCGGTCAGTTTCAGGCCATTCGACTCACTGCCGATGATCGCTTCCTGCCATGCCGTGATCGTACCGTTGGCATTCATGCGGATTGGCAATGCCGCTTGCGCGGGCTGCACAGTCGTTACGGTCAGCGCGGGTTTTGGTGCGGCTTCATCCGCTTTCTTCTCGTGTGCACCACCGGCAAAGACGATGATCAGAATGACGACCAGAACGATGAATGCGCTGATCGCGATGATTTTGTTTTTCTTATTGAGGTTGATGCGTTTCATTTTTTCAATCCGTCAGAGGAATCGGAAGAGGTGCCAGAAGATGACTGCAACGAAGTCGCGACTGCGGCATTTGCGTTCTGATCCGGGTTGCGCCAGCCACCGCCTGCTGCACGATACAGTGCCACCCATGCCTGCATGCGCTCACGCTCGAGTGTGACGGCGTTCAGTTCGGACGCCAGCCGCATGCGTCGCGCATCTTCCAGTTCCATCAGGCTGGCCAGGCCACTGCGGTAGCGTGCTTCGGTTGCCTCGAAAGAATTGCGATAGCCATCCACTGCCGTACGCGCGTCATCGCTACGCGAAGCCGTACTCTGCAGATTGACCATTGCTTCTTCGACCTCGCGCACTGCCTGACGCACGGTACCGCGATAGCTGGCAACCGCAGACTCGTAATTGGCACGCGCCGCATCCACATTGGCAGCGCGTCGACCGCCATCGAAAATGGGAAGAGAGAGCTGCAATGGCCCGATGCTCCATGTCTGTAAATCGGTCGCCACGCCAGCGGAATGGAAGCGCGCCACACCAATCGAGCCGTTCAGTGTCAGGCGCGGATAACGTGCCGCCATGGCGCTGCCGGTTTCTGCACTGGCGGCGGCGACCTCACGCTCGGCAACAAAGACGTCCGGACGTTGCACCAGCGTCTGGGCCGGCAAGCTGTCAATCACGATGCCCGGCGTCGTCGCAGGCACGGATGACGCAGCAAGCTTGCTGAGCAGTACCGGCTCGTCGATGGCCGTCAACGCAACCATTGCCTTGACGTCAATGTCGCACAGCGCCTGCTGCTGCGTGGCGCGTCCGTTTGCTTCTGCCGCGCTGGCGCGCGCCAGCGCGGCGTTGGCCGGTGCTTCAAAACCGGCTTTCATGCTCAAGTCCGACAATCGTGCGGTTTCGCTGCGCGAAGCCGCGTCCGAACGCGTTACTTCTACCAGTTTCTGACAGGTGCGCAGGCTGTAATAGCGATTGGCAACTTCCGCGGCAACCGCCACGCGTGCATCGTGCCAGTTGGCTTGCGCACCCTGGTAACGCACGATGGCCGCACGATTGGTGGCGCGATTGGCTCCGAACAAGTCGATTTCCCAAGATGGCTGCAACGCCACTTGTGATGTGGTGTTGAGCGGCAAGGGCGGCTGACTGTTGGTGCGATTCATGCTGGCGTTCAAATCCAGTTTGGGGATCAGCGCCGCGCCCGCTGCTACTGCGTTGGCACGCGATTGCTCGATCCGAGCATGCGCCGATGCCACGTTCGGACTGACAATTTGCGCTGCTTCGATCAACTCGACCAGCAAGGGATCGTTCTGTTGCTGCCACCATTGCGACAGATCAGTGACAACACCGCCATGTGGCAAGCGTGCTTCCGCTGCATCGATTGTTGGTGCAGCTGGTGCAGACGCATACCACCGTGTCGGAGCCGGCGCATCGACACTGGCCGGCGGCGCCTTGAGCGCACAACCTGCCAGTAGAACCGGCAGGCCGGCACACACAAGCAAAGGAAGTCTGTTCATCATTTTTGTTGTTGTTCGGATTGAGAGGCAAGCTTGCGACGTTGTGCTGCGGCAGCCAGCACCATGGCTTCGGCGTACCCGGTCAATTGCGTTGTCCAGCGCTCCAGCTCATCGTCCCTCGCAATCAGTGACGGACGAATCGCTCGCAGAATGTCGTCATTAATGTAGACCTGCATTGCCAAGCCAGCGATTGAAAATGCCAGTCGATGAATTTCGTCGTCTTCTTGCTCGACTTGCATATGTTTGAGCAGCAGTTGCACCAGTGCGGCATGCGATGGCTTGATCTGTCTGTCGATCTCTTCCTGCCACATACCGGTTGGTTCCAGCACTTCACGGAAATGCAAAAGGATGCCCAGTTGCGTCGTTTCGCTCTGCTTGAGTGGCGCCAGAAACTCCTTGTAGAACACCATCAACGCATCACGCAGTGATAATGCGTGGACATCGTGACCTTCGCTCCAGCTATTGCATTCCGGTCCCATCGATTCAGCAAACGCGGCGCGGTACAGCCCGTCCTTGTCACCAAAATAATATTTGATTGAAGCAACGTTGACGCCTGCCGTCTGTGCGATATCCCGCGTGGATGTCTTGCTGAACCCTTTTTCGGCAAAGAGTCGCAATGCGGCGTGCAACAGGCGCTGGCGCGCCTCTGCGCCATCGGCGCGCTGACGGCGCTGATCGGCTTCCGGCACGGAATCATCCGGCGTCAAAGAGGGGGAGGTTTTTTTGGCAGCGTTCATGACCGCCATTAAACCACAAAATTAAACACTTGATTTAATTAAATCAGATGTTTGATGTAATTGCATATCCGATAAGATCAGAGGCAAAAAAATAGCCGACATTCTTGTCGGCTATTTTTAATCCATCCGTCGGACAGCTTCAGTGTCCTACTACCTTGGCAAGCAGTGCGGCGTATTCTTCAATGCCGAAAGGCTTCATCAGCCAGCCCACGTCATCGGGCACATCATCACCGCGTGCGTAACCGCTGGCGACTGTAATGTCGAGCTCCTGAATTTCACGCGCCTTGCGCGCAAGCTCCAGACCCGACATGCCGGGCAGACCGATATCGGTCACCATGACATCAAACGATTCTTTGGTCAGAAGATCAAGCGCCGATTCTGCAGAAGCGCATCCATGCGCTTCGTGGCCGAAAAACCGTGTCATCTCGATCATGCCTTCCAGCGCGTCGACGTTGTCCTCGACCAGCAAGACCTGCAATGTTTTTTCGTTTGTCATTTGCCACAGCCCAATACTTGATGCACTGCCATGCAGTCGTTGTTATTTTTCAGATGCGACGATTCTACGCGTCAAATCCTCTTTACGGTACCGTCGTGCCGTAATTTATGTAGAGCAAACTGTGAGCAACAACTTGTAAGCCAGCTATTTATTCAAGGTCAGGGATGATCGTTGGCGGCCCTTGTTCATCCGCACTTTGTACGAATAGCAAAGTCAGCATAAAACCCGATAGTGAAAGAATGCCAAGCAGGACGGCAGCAAAATCTTGATACATTGCAAACCAGACAATCGATGACAACATGCCAAAGGTGGAAACACTTTTGAAAAGAATATTCACGACAAACCTCGCTGAGTAAGCAATTTCATAACAAACTCCACCTTTGTTAAATATTGTTAAAAACGTGTGTTCGTAATGTAGTCAGCTACGCGATTGTTACCTATAGGTATTGCGCTCGATTTCATGTAGGAAAATAGGGCATTCCTTATCATTTATTGCACGCCTGCCTCGTCGATTCGTTCTTCCGCAAACCACGTGTACTGTGGGTTTGCGTACCGAGATGCTTGCCATTTTGGCGCTACAGTGAAAAACCCCGATGTGCAGATCTGCACCATTATTTCCAAAGGAGTTTTTCATGGCTGAGACCCACAAGGAGCAACTTGCCAATCTGCGTCAGAAAATTGAGAACGTTAAATTCGGCATGCTGACCACCGTCAACCCCGATCAGACCCTGTCCAGCCGCCCCATGACGGCGCAGCAGATCGATGCGCAGGGTCAGATGTGGTTTTTCACCTCGGACAAAAATGCCTTTACCAAGGATCTGTCGCGCCAGCCCGAAGTCAACATCACATTCTCAAATCCCGATGACAGCCTTTATGTGTCCGTCTCGGGACGAGCCACGCTGGTCCACAATCGTGACAAGGCAGAGGAGCTCTGGAACCCGATGGCCGGCGCCTGGTTTCCCGGCGGTCTCGATGATCCAGATCTCGCCCTCATCAATCTGGATATCGTCACTGCCGAATACTGGGATTCCTCATCCAGCAAAATGACGCAGTTGTTTGCCATCGCCAAAGGCATCCTGACGGGACAACGTCCGACCGACGTCGGCGAACATGTCGAGATGAAGCTGTGATAACGGGCCACATCTTGCGACCATCCTGACCCAACATCCGGTGATGGGTGGGCGGCAGCCATATAGCTCGAATGCGCGATGGCAAGAACTGGTCCCCACCCGACACCAACTCAGTATGGATCTGGCGACGGAAACGGCAATGCCGTGAAAGGCCCACACACTGTAAATCAACACTAAGGCGATATCTTGTGGCTTCAGGCTGCCAGGCTTATCGTGGCCGAGTAACCTGCAACGCCATAGGAGTGAAATGATAGAGGGGTATGATATGAAAAAGCGGTTTTGCCATATCTGCCTCTTGCCGTAGTGGGCAGACCGTGATCAGGGAACCAAATCCCTTCTCGTCCAAAATCAGGACCAGAGAAACCGTCATTATGCTGAAGTGAAGCGCACCAAAAGGACTATCGAGATGAAAACGAAACCGATTTCTGTCGTAGCGATTTTGCTCGCCACGTGGACACTCACCGCTTGCCAAACCAGTAGAGGCAATATGGATAACAGCACCAAGACGAACGTCTGCCGTCCGGATGCCGCTGAGGCGCTGGTGGGCATGAACCGCCTCACCGATGAGCAGGCGATGCAGAGGACGGGGGCGACGATCGTTCGCCAGATCGCACCGGGCCAGGGCGTGACGATGGATTATCGCCAGGAGCGCGTGACGATCGAAACCGATCCACGAACCGGCAAGATCACCCGCGCCGCCTGCGGCTAGCGTCCCTGATCCGTATTTTTGCCGCGGCCACGATACCGGCTGGGCTTGGCTCCATAGGGCATCGAGACGAGGAGCGTGTGCATGGATCAACAAGCCGCCGGCTGGCGGCTTTGCTTTTTCTGACATTGCAGTAATCGTGTTCGCACTTGACGTGACGACATGAGGTGCGACATAAGGTGCCAAGGCACGCAGGACAACAAGAAAATCGGGTAACAGGCAATAACACTGCGATAATTCCGGCGACCAATCGCAACTGTCTACCAATGCACACCCCCATCCTGTTATTCGGTTTCTTGCAGACCTCCTGGCTGGAAATCATTTCCTTCCTGCTGGCACTCGCCATGGTCGCGCTGAACATCCGGCAATCACCGTGGGGCTGGTTATTTGCGATCATCTCAGCCGCGTTATATGCAAAAGTCTTTCACGAAGCACGGATCTATGGCGACATGGGTCTTCAGTTTGTCTTCATTGCCGTCTCCATATGGGGAGCCTATCAATGGCTGTTCGGCGGCCGACTGCATCAGGGCATCACGGTTTCGCACTTATCAAGAAAAGGCTGGTCATTGACAATCGCGAGCTGGGGCGCGGCATATGGCTTGATTTTCATCTTGTTGGCGCGCTTCACCAACAGTGATGTTGCCCATATCGATGCTTTCCTCACGGCAGGCAGCTTGGTTGCCCAGTTTCTGCTTGCACGCAAGACACTGGAGAACTGGCATATGTGGATCACGATTGATCTGCTGTATATCGGTCTATACATCCACAAGAATCTCTATCTGACCGCTGTGCTTTACGGACTGTTTGCCGTGCTGGCGTGCATTGGATTAAACGCCTGGAAGAAATCCCTGACAATCCGAGCGGGAGTGCCATGAGCACAACTGTGCAACGCGTCGTCATCCTCGGTGCCGAGTCGACCGGTAAATCCACACTGGCGAAGACGCTGGCTGCGCATTATCAGACCCGCTGGGTACCGGAATATCTGCGCACCTTTGTCGATTTGCACCAACGCACACCACATGCAGAAGAACAGTTTCTGATTGCCACGATGCAGCGACAGCATGAGGCGGAAAATGAAGTGTTCGCGCATCGCTTTCTGTTTTGCGATACATCACCGCTGATGACGGCAATTTACAGCGACTATTATTTCGGTGGAATCGATGCGCCGCTTGGCTTGCTAGCGTCACAGCATGATTATGCTGCCACCATCGTCACGGCACCGACTACACCCTGGATGCCGGATGGCTTGCAACGGGAATCGGACGATGTGCGACAGCAGATTCATGCGCGCCTGTTGCGCGCGCTCGCCGCGGCCAACATTGCTTATCAACTCGTCGATGGCAATGTGGAAGCGCGCATGATGCAGGTAATCGACTATCTCGAGAACACCCATCGACAATAAAAAATGCCGCTAGAACATTCGTCGTAGCGGCATTTCCGTAAAAATAAAATTGATCAGAAATCGAATTGTGCCGACATGCGGAAGAGTCGTGGTGCACCCGGAATCAGATAGCCACCAAAGGCATTCGAGGCATCTCCCCAATAAAACTTGTTAAATGCGTTATCCACACCGAACCGCAATGTGGTCGCCGTATTGCCAATTTTCGTCGCATAACGTGCTCCCAGGTTAACGATATGGTAGCCGTCCACCTTGCGGTTCAGTTCTGCAATCTGGTTGTTCGGTGCAAATGTTTTGCTTGTCGAATAAATCCAGGTCGCATTCAGCTTCACCGCAGGCATTTGCGGGAGTGCATAGTCCATGTAGACCGCCGATTTGAAGCGCGGTACGTTACCGATGCGTTTGCCTTCGATACGATCATCCCCCGTTCCTTCGGCCTTTGCCTGCAGCGCGGTAAAGCTGGTCCCCACCATTAGCTCGCGTGTAACACGCCCTTGCACGGCCAACTCGACACCGCGATGTATTTGCGTGCCAGACATCACGTAGTCTGATGCTGCGTTCACATATTCGTTATTGCGTTTGATCTGGAACACGGCAGCAGACACATTGATATCCTGCGTAACGTCCGCTTTCACACCGAACTCGATCTGCTTCGATTTGCTTGGATCGAGAATGATCTCGGCATTATTTGTGCCGGTCGGTGCCTCGCCTCCCGGCTCCAGGCCTTGCGAGTACGCGCCATACACATTGACGTTGGGACGCAACGCGTAGACAAGGGCCACATTGGGCAGAACGAAATTGTCATCGGTGCTGCGCGTCGTCGTGCCAGCAGAATTGAATTGCTCACGCTTGAGCTGCACATAACGAACACCCGCATGCAACTTCATGCGATCGGTCAGCGTGATCACATCCTGAATGAAAGCTGCACGCTCTTCATCCTTGCGGCGCAGGGAAACAGGATTGGTTGGACCAAGCGCATAGTCATAATATGCCGGGTCATAGATACTGCTTTCACCAACATAACCGAACGTGTAGTCGGCAAAATTATCACGGCGATTGAGTGTGGAAACGCCCGTCGTCAGATCATGGCGCACACTTCCCGTCATGAAGTTACCTTGCAATAGAGCCTGCGTCGTCATGATGGAACGCTTGTCATTGTCTCGGCGCAGATCATATAAAGAATAACGACCATCACTGCAATAACCAATAATCAATCCTTCCGGAACACAGCCGGAAGGCAATGCCACCGCATCATCACGACGCAAGGTTGATTTGTTGGCCTGCAATGTCGTGCGCCAGTTGTCGTTCAATTCATATTCAAACTTGATGCCGATGTTGTCGTTGTCATCAACAACCGGACGACTCCACGACTGATCGTTGAGCATTCTCTTCGCACTCACATTGGTTGGAATGCTTTGCGCAGCACCCAGCAACTGATAACCCGGCACAGTCAGTTGTGACTTGTGCTGGTAATCCATATCCAGCTGCACAACAGCACGCGGACTCAGGCGCCAATCAAATGCACCGGAGATGAAACGACGGTCGCCATTCGACCCACGTACATAGGATTTGATCTCTTCCGCAGCCGCATTGATGCGATAGCCAAAAACGCCATCATCAGAACGACCACCGAGATCAACTGCGCCGTACACCGTACCGCGCTCGCGTACTTCAAACGTTGCTGAACGTGTCGGCGTATCGGTTGGGCGCTTGGTCACATAGTTCAGCACACCGCCGGATGCCGCAATACCGGCCTGCAAACCAGCCAGGCCCTTGAGCACTTCAATGCGCTCCTTGTTTTCCATCGGCACCATGGCTTGCGCAAGAATCACCATGCCATCCTTGCGATAGTTCGCGCCCTGATCGAGAACAAAACCACGAATCGCAAACCAGTCGGCCAGACCAACCGCGTTATACGAGTTTTGCACGCTGGCATCCCATTTCACCGCATCCGTTGCAGATCGCACGCTGCGTTCCTGCATCTGTTCGTGCGTAATGACACTGATTGATGCCGGTGTTTCGCGCAAAGGCGCTTCAGAAAAACCACCCACGCTGGCATTGCGTGCGATGCCCTCGGCAGGCGCGGAAGTTACGACGACTTCCGGCAAGACATTTTCGCCTGTACTGGTCTGTGCAAAGGCAGCAGGGGTCAATGCGCTGGCAACGGCCAGTGCGATCAATTTGTGACGGAAGGGAAATGCAGACATTGTTTGCTCACTCAATCGCGTTACGGACAGGCCGCGCGGGAATGAACAAAGAGTCTCTGGAGGGAAGAATTACCTTGAGTGACTTTTCGCTTCCCTACGCTGGCATTATCCAGGTCAGGTTCAAGGGTTTCATCTCACCCGAAGATTGCTCTTCAGGACCCCTAGCGTGGGCCGCATACTAACAGAAAAAAGCTGCGAATCAAGTGATTCCCGGCCTTTCGGCAGGGTTGGAATGTTGCGTCATGTCGACAGAGTCTGCGACAAAGACGGTAAAAAGTACGCTAAAACTTCAATGACGATCCTGTCTTTCCTCAATAAGAACAGAGCGAATGCACATAAAAAATGCCACGTGAAATCGTACGCGGCATTTTTGCAGAAAGCTGACTTATCGGTGAGCGCAATGGGTTGGCGTTCTATTTTTTTGCACTTTTTCTGGCAGCAGCTTCTTCGCTCTCTTCGACGATCGCGCTATTTTGATGGTCGTCATGTGCATCAGCTTTTTCAGATGCGTTCTTGTCGGCCGGTACACGTTCAATGCGCGTAATGCCAGCGTCGACCGAGATCGGATCACTGGCCGGAAAACTCATCTCAATCGCGTCGTCCAGTTGCGACTCGCCCGCTTTTTCAGTCTTGCAGTCTTCCTTGTCACAAGCAACTTCGGCTACCGGATCGCTCGCAGGAAATGTGTCTTCCAATGCACCATCAAGCGCGTGTTCGTCACGTACTGTCTCACCAGCGGTGGCGTGTGCCTTTTCATTTTTTTTTGCTGAGGCATCTTTCGTAGAGGGATGTGTCATGTGCGTCTCCTTTGCCAATGCAAACGGTATAAATCAGACAAGCGGCAATGATCAGGGTTCCGCCGCCTTGGGATATCGAACCTCGATGACCGACAGTTCTTCTTCACCGGATGGCGATTCCAGGACGACACTGTCACCGGGTTCTGCATTGAGCAATGCCTGCGCGATCGGTGAAAGCCAGCTGATGCGGCCATCTGCCGGATCGATTTCATCAAGACCGACGATCGTGATGGCGTGCTGCGCACCATCCTGATGTTCGTAGGTGACAGTCGCACCGAAGCGAATCGGCCCGCCATCTTCATGCACCGATGGATCGACGATTTCTGCGGTTTCCAGCCGCGCCTGCAGATAGTGGATGCGTTGATCGCGCTCACGCGCGTCAATCGACTCTCCCAGTCCACTATCACGCGCCGTCGACAAACGCTGCAACTCTTGCTGCATCTGTTCAAAGCCAGCTGGTGTAATGTAGTTTTTTACACCGACCGGCATCGTCGGCACTGGAATGAGTGTCTCGTCCTCAGCACCTTCCTTGACGAAAGCCTTGTTCATTGCGAATCCTTTCGTTGTTGATCAGGATCGCCGGATAAGGCGCGCGCGTCAGTACGCTGCAGCACATAAGATCAGCCGTCGAACTTGCCCGCCTGATAATCAGCAATTGCCTGACGAATCTCATCGTGCGTATTCATGACAAACGGGCCGTGCGATACAACCGGCTCGTCGAGTGGCTCGGCGTGACAAAGCAGGATGACGGCATCGGCAGAAGCCGATATGTGGAGTTGCTCACCATCATCGGCAAACGTGGCGAGATGCCGCGCATCAACAGTGCGTCCGTTGACCACCACACTGCCGTGAATGACATAGAAGAACACCGCACGTTGCGATGCAATCGACAAGGAGAATTGCTGGCCTGCTGAAAGCGTGAACCACATGCTGACAATGTCCAGCAGTGGCGTGAATGGTCCGCGATGCCCATTCCATTCACCGGACACCAGATGCACCAGCGCGCCACCAGCATCGGCAATCTGCGGAATGTCTTCCTGCTGCAAACCGCGATAGGCGGGTTGCGTCATCTTCAGTCGTGCCGGCAGGTTGACCCACAACTGCAGAATCTCCATCGGCCCGCCATTTTTCTTGAAGACGTCCGATGAGGTTTCCGAATGGATCAGACCGCTACCAGCAGTCATCCACTGCACGCCCCCTGCACCGATCACGCTTTCGTGACCGCCGCTGTCGCGGTGGGCGATATCTCCCTCAAGGATGAACGTGACCGTTTCAAAGCCGCGATGCGGGTGCGGACCAAAAGGCAGGCCGCGATTATTGCGTGGATAAACCTGACGACCGTGATGATTGAGAAACAGGAAAGGATCGACCATCCAGACGTGTTCCGTGGGCAGGGCGCGCCACGTATGCAGATCGGCAATGTCGTCCCGGATGGCGGGAAATACGTCTTGAACGGTTCTGGCTGTCAGCGCATCGGCTCTCATGATTGGATCTCTGTGAAATCAAATAAACGAGGGCCGATAACGGCCGGTTACACAACAAAAATCAGGAGGCGTCCGACCACAGTTTACCGCCAGTCGCCCAGTGCTCGCGTTTGACCTCGGTCAGGATGATATCGACCGATTCCGCGCTGGAACCGAGAGTTTCTACCGTCGCTTCGGTCACGGCTTTCACAAAAGCACGTTTCTGTTCGATGGTACGGCCCTCGAATAACTGGACGTTGATAGTTGGCATGCCTTCTTCCTTTCTGATGAAAATGGTGAAACGGTAAAAAAAGATCGTCGTCGCGCCTGTTAAGCGTTGCTGCGATCAATAATGTATCGGGCTTAGTTACGATATGACGGATCAATGGCATCGAGCTTGCGCAGCAACGCGGGCCACTCAAGAATACCTTCAGGGGAACCGTCGCCGAGCAGTTCCTTGTACGTTTTTGCGCAAACCTCAGGCGGCGGGATATTGAGCGGACCACCACCGGATTGGGCCTTGAGCTGGAACGAGCACGCCTTGTCCAACGTATCCATCAATGTATAAGCCTCTGCAATCGTGCGGCCACTGATCAATGTGCCGTGATTGCGCAACAACATCGCCGGATAAGTGCCCAGGTGAGCGATCAGCCGCCCTTGTTCAGCAGCCGAGAGGGCCAGTCCTTCGTAGTCGTGATAGCCCATTTGCTCGTAAAACCGCAAGGCATGTTGCGATAAAGGCAGCAAGCCGCCTTTTTGCATGCCAACTGCGACACCGTTTTCGTTATGCAAATGCATGACGCAGATGGCATCGGCACGGGCTGTATGCACGGCACCGTGGATTGCAAAGCCGGTCACATTGACGCGTGCGGTTTGATCGCCAATGATCTTGCCGTTGATATCGATCTTGACCAGACTGGAAGCAGTGATTTCGTCGAAGCGCCAGCCAAAGGGATTGATCAGATAACGGCCTTCTTCGCCCGGAACCATCGCCGAGATGTGCGTATAGATCAGATCGTCCCAGTTCTTCAGCGCGCAAAGACGATAGCAGGCAGCAAGATCGACACGGGTCTGCCATTCTTCTGCGCTCATCCCCGCCGGTACAGGAGAATCAACCGGTAAACGGCTTGCATCATTCATAAAAGCACCTTGCCAAATCGCCTGATTGACGTCATGTCGTCATCAGGCAGAGCGAAAATCAAGCTGAAATTATAAAGCGGTCAGGTTTTTCCCGTTGTCGGTGTGCATATTCTGGCCGTCCGACCCGTGTCGGGCTGCGCCAAACGAAAAAGACGGAACACTGCATAATAGACAATTCGCTATTCGGTTTTGGCTAAATCCAACGCCTCTCGATAGCGAAAACAAATCGAAAAGCTAAAGTAAATCAATTATACAAATAGATGATTGATCTTTACACTTCGAACTCGTACCGATTTTTAACCCGAGTTTTCAACTCATTTCATTAACCAGTAAGGAAATTAGACAATGTCCCTTATCAATACCCAAGTGCAGCCATTCAAGGCACAAGCTTTCCACAACGGCAAGTTCATCGAAGTGACGGAACAATCGCTCAAGGGCAAATGGTCCGTTCTGATTTTCATGCCAGCAGCATTCACGTTCAACTGCCCAACCGAAGTTGAAGATGCAGCGGACAGCTACGCAGAATTCCAGAAACTGGGCGCAGAAGTCTACATCGTCACCACCGACACCCACTTCTCGCACAAAGTTTGGCACGAAACGTCGCCAGCAGTTGGCAAAGCAAAATTCCCACTGGTTGGCGATCCAACCCACGCACTGACCAATGCTTTCGGCGTTCACATCCCTGAAGATGGTCTGGCCCTGCGCGGCACGTTCGTCATCAACCCAGAAGGCGTTATCAAGACGCTGGAAGTGCACGACAACGCAATCGCTCGTGACGTTTCGGAAACCGTCCGTAAATTGAAAGCGGCTAAATACGTTGCCGAGCATCCAAATGAAGTTTGCCCAGCAAAATGGAAAGAAGGCGAAAAAACCTTGGCTCCATCGCTGGATCTGGTCGGCAAGATCTAATCCGCCGTAAAGCAATAGCGTAGTAAACGTAGTACGTCCGGGCTTGCAATTCATGCAGCCCGGACAAGCAGGACCCCAATTTAACTGTAAAGAAAGCAGGGACCATCATGTTGGATGCAAATCTCAAAACCCAATTGGCAGCCTATTTGGAAAAGATCGTGCAACCGATCGAGATCGTCGCGTCACTCGATGGCAGCGACAAATCTCGTGAACTGCAGGAATTGCTGCAGGAAATCGTTGTATTGAGCGACAAGATCACTTTGGTCGAACGCACCGACGACAGCGAGCGCAAACCCTCCTTCGTCATCAAGCGTCCTGAAGGACCCGCCGGCATTCAGTTTGCCGCGATCCCGATGGGCCACGAATTCACCTCTTTGGTCCTGGCGTTGCTGCAAACCGGCGGCCACCCATTGAAACTCGAAGATTCGGTCATCGAACAGATCCGCAATCTGGACGGTGATTACACCTTCGAGACGTATATGTCGCTCTCGTGCCATAACTGTCCGGAAGTCGTGCAGGCGTTCAACGTCATGGCCTTGCTCAACCCGCGTATCCGCGCCGTCACGATTGATGGCGGCCTGTTCCAGGACGAGGTCAAGGATCGCGAAATCATGGCGGTGCCAACTACCTTCCTGAATGGTGCGCCGTTCGAGTCGGGCCGCGTCAGCATCGAACAGATTCTGGCCAAGCTGGACACTGGCGGCAACAAGCGCAAACAGGAAGAACTGAGCGCCAAAGAGCCATTCGACGTGCTGATCGTCGGCGGCGGTCCTGCAGGTGCAGCGGCAGCGATCTACGCCGCACGTAAAGGCATTCGCACGGGCGTAGTAGCAGAGCGTTTCGGCGGTCAGGTGCTGGATACGATGTCGATCGAAAACTTCATTTCGGTGCAGGAAACCGATGGTCCGAAGTTTGCCGTCGCGCTGGAACAGCATGTCCGCTCGTATGAAGTCGACATCATGAACGTGCAGCAGGCTGTCGAACTGGTGCCGGGCAAGCTGATCGAAATCAAACTGAAGGACGGCGGCTCACTCAAGGGCAAAACCGTGATCCTTTCAACCGGTGCACGCTGGAGAACCATCAATGTGCCGGGCGAGGCAGAGTACCGCAACAAGGGCGTGGCGTATTGCCCGCACTGTGATGGCCCGCTGTTCAAAGGCAAGCGTGTTGCTGTGATCGGTGGTGGTAACTCGGGCGTGGAAGCGGCAATCGATCTGGCTGGTATTGTTGGTCATGTGACCTTGCTGGAATTTGCACCGGAACTGCGTGCCGATGCTGTGCTGCAAAAGAAATTGCGCAGCCTGGCAAACGTTACCGTGATTACGTCGGCACAAACCAGCGAAATCACCGGCGATGGCAAACGTGTCAACGGTCTGGTCTATACGGATCGCAAGTCCGAAGAAACCAAGACTGTCGAACTGGAAGGCGTCTTCATCCAGATCGGTCTGGTGCCGAACACCGAATGGCTGAAAGGCACGGTTGCCTTGTCGCGCCACGGTGAAATCGAAGTGGATTCGCATGGCCGCACTTCAGTGCCAGGTGTGTTTGCAGCAGGTGACGTCACCACGGTGCCTTACAAGCAGATCGTGATTGCGGTTGGCGAAGGTGCGAAAGCATCGTTGTCCGCTTTCGATCACCTGATCCGAAGTTCAGTCGATGACGAGATCGTTGCAACCAAGAGCGGTGAAACAGTCGCTGCGTAAAGACTGATCCATGCTCACAAGAAAGCCGCAGAAATGCGGCTTTTTTCATTCCCTAATCCAACTTTCGTTGTATTTGTTTGCGATGGGAAAGAGATTCAGCAGTTTAGTCTGCTCAAATATGCAAAACCCCATAATCGTGGGATGGCAAACAGTCATCCGTTCGTATGTAATCCCAGCAGAATTTTTACTGAGGTGATTTCATGGCAAATGCGAGCGTGGTCGGCACGTTTATTCATAAAGAGAACAGTACCGTTCATACCATCATGAAGTTTGTACCGCTGTCACCTTCCGACACACCTGCTTTCTTCGTGACCTGTGCGCTCGAACATGTCGCCCCGGTTGAAAACTCCTCTGCTTTTGTCGATCGCAATGGCGCATTGCTGATTCCTGCCTAAGCATTTGAATTCCTGCCAAAAAAGCGAACTTCGGTTCGCTTTTTTTATTGCCCTATTAACGGCGATCTAAACATAGCCCGCAATTTCGCACCATTCCAATTCACCTGCACCTCAATTGTGCCGAGTAGGTGCATTCCAGATTACCAAGATTCAATGGCCTCTCACTCAGAATTTGATCATCTGAGAAACATCCTTTTCAGAGAGAAAAGTCGCCAAAACCAGCAAGAAAAATCTTGTATACCAGCAATGCACACAAGATTGGCATACATATTGCTGAACGGTAGGCATGACTACCGATTCTTCCAACAAAACCTCTTTGCAGATCGCCACGCGCATTACCGAGTCGATTCTGGCAAAACAGCTGGCGCCGGGCACACGCCTCGGTGAGCAGCAACTCGCGGACCTGTTTGGCGTCTCGCGCACGCTGATTCGCGAAGCGTTGATGCGGCTGGCAGCGCGCGGCATTGTGCAGGTCAGCGCACGCCGTGGCTGGTATGTGATTGAGCCGACCGCAGCTGAAGCACGCGAAGCATTTGAAGCGCGCCGTGTGATCGAACTGGGCTTGTTACGTCATGCGCGACCATTGACCAAAGCAGCGCTCGACAAATTGCACGATCACATTGCGCAGGAACAGTCGGCGATCTCGGGTGACGATGTTGGTGCCCGCAGTTATCTGCTCGGCGACTTCCATGTCTGCCTGTGTGAATGCCTGGGCAACAATCTTTTATCAGACACGCTGCGCGATCTGACAGCGCGCACGACGCTAACTGCCATGCTGCGTCAGTCGTCTTCGCAAGCCGTCGATTCGTGTGAAGACCACGTGCACATTGTCGATGCACTGGAGCGTGGCGATATCGACGAAGCAGAACGGCTGATGCTCGATCATCTGCAAATCGTAGAAAGCACACTCTATGACGAAGTGCAGCCTAACGATCCACTCAATGCATTACGTACGGCATTGACACCTGTCAGTGCCGCAAAAGGGCGGCGTGCCGCCACTCAATCAAGCAACCCATCCGTAACAACACCTGCCAGAAAATCTGCAATGAAATCTGCAGTAGGCAAGCGCGCAGCACCCAAAACAAGCAGCAAACCAACGTTGTCTTCTCTCTCAACGCAGTCCCGTGCTTCATCGAATTCACCTGGAAAGGAAATGGAAAAATGAAATTCAGCAAACTCCTGATCGGCCTGATGGCCGGCGCATTATTGTTGTCCAACGCCGCACGCGCTGATGCGCTCGACGACATTCAAAAGAAAGGCGTCCTGCGCGTCGCCGTGCCGCAAGACTTCCCGCCATTCGGCTCCGTCACGGTTGATATGAAACCGCAAGGTCTGGATATCGATGTTGCCACGCTGATCGCCAAGAAACTCGGTGCCAAGGTTGAACTGATTCCTGTCACCAGCGCCAATCGCGTGCCTTATCTGCAAACCAAGAAAGTCGATCTGGTGATTTCCAGCATGGGCAAAAACGCCGAGCGTGAAAAAGTCATCGACTTCAGTGCCGCTTACGCCCCCTTCTTCAACGGCGTGTTTGGCCCGGCTGATCAGAAAGTCGCTTCCGCCGCCGATCTGGGAGGCAAGACAATTGGTGTAACGCGTGGCTCGGTGGAAGATCTGGAACTGACCAAGATCGTGCCTGCCAACGCAACCGTCAAACGCTATGAAGACAACAACGGCACGATCAGTGCGTTCCTCTCCAATCAGGTGCAACTGGTTGCAACCGGTAACGTGATTGCCGCTGCCATCATCGCCAAAAATCCACCGAAGAAACCGGAAACCAAGTTCCTGATTAAGGATTCGCCATGCTTCATCGGCATGAACAAGGGTGAAGAAAAACTGCAAGCCAAGGTCAATGAAATTCTCGAGCAAGCCAAGAAAGACGGCTCTCTCAACGCACTGACCGAAAAATGGCTGGGCATGCCGCTGCCCGCCAATCTGTAATCAGACAGCAAGCGTACTCGTCTGATATCAGACGGGTACGTCATCTGTTTGCATCACACCGGCAATACGGAAAGCGAACGCATCATGGCTTATCAATTTGATTTTGCATCGACCTTCGATTACACCGACGTGCTCGTCAAAGGCATCGTCACGTCGATCGAACTGATTGCGATCGGCGGCGTGCTCGGCGTGGCCGTCGGTATCTTCGGTGCATGGGCACGCACGCAAGGACCGCGCTGGTTGCGGCCCTTCGTCAGCATGTATGTCGAGCTCATTCGCAATACGCCGTTTCTGATTCAGCTGTTCTTCATCTTCTTCGGCTTGCCAAGCGTCGGTGTACAGATCACAGAGATGCAGGCAGCCAGTCTGGCGATGGTCATCAATCTGGGCGCCTACAGCACCGAGATCATTCGCGCCGGTGTGGTTGCCGTGACCAAAGGACAGATCGAAGCGGGTTTAAGTCTGGCAATGACGCGCCTGCAGATTTTCCGCCACGTGATTCTTCGCCCTGCACTGCAGAAAATCTGGCCAGCACTGTCGAGCCAGATCGTGATCGTGATGCTGGGCTCTGCCGTGTGTTCACAGATCGCTGTGGAAGAGTTGTCCTTTGCTGCCAACTTCATTCAAGGACGCAACTTCCGTGCATTTGAAGCCTATCTGATCACAACCGTCATTTATCTGGTGATGGCCATCGTACTGCGACAAATTCTGCGTCTGATCGGCACGCACTTCATCATCGGCCGGAGGTTGGCATGATTTCATTTTCGCTGTGGGACATTCTGCGCAATCTGCTGCTGGCAGGGCGCTGGACGATTGTTCTCTCGCTCGCCACTTTCATTCTCGGTGGCATGCTGGGCCTGCTGATTCTGTTTATCCGCACATCCAGGAGTCGCGTGCTGCAGAACACCGCGCGCGTTTATATCGAGATTTTTCAAGGCACGCCGCTGCTGATGCAGTTGTTCTTGGTGTTTTTTGGCATTGCCCTGTTCGGTATCGAAGTACCCGCATGGCTGGCAGCAGGACTGACGCTGACTTTGTGGAGCGCCTCCTACCTCGCCGAGATCTGGCGTGGTTGCGTTGAGGCGATTCCAAAAGGCCAGTGGGAAGCCTCTTCGGTGCTGGCGATGAACTACCTCCAGCAGATGCGTCATGTGATCCTGCCGCAAGCCTTGCGTATCGCGATTCCACCGACCATCGGCTTCAGCGTACAGGTGATCAAGGGAACGGCCGTCACTTCCATCATCGGCTTTGTTGAGTTGTCGAAAGCGGCAACCGTCATCACCAACGCAACCTTCATGCCGTTCACGGTCTACGCTGCCGCCGGCCTGTTCTACTTCATGCTGTGCTGGCCTTTGTCCAAGTACAGCCAGTTCCTCGAAAGGAAATATCATGCCGCTCATCACCATTGATAACGTCAAGAAAAGCTACGGCGCCAATCAGGTGCTCAAGGGCATTCGCATGGATGTCGAACCGGGTGAAGTGATTGCCATCATTGGCAAGAGCGGTTCGGGGAAAAGTACGCTGCTGCGCTGCATCAACGGCTTGGAAAGCATTGATGAAGGCGCAATCAGCGTTGCCGGCTCACACCTTGGCAAGACAGAGCTGGAACTGCGCAATCTGCGTCTGAAAGTCGGCATGATTTTCCAGCAGTTCAATCTGTTTCCACATTTGAGCGTAGGCCGCAATGTGATGATCTCGCCGATGATCGTCAAAGGTGCATCGGAAGAAACTGCACGTGAATTGGCAATGAAGAATCTGGCACGCGTCGGCCTTGCCGAAAAATTCGACAGTTTTCCTGATCAGTTATCCGGCGGTCAGCAGCAGCGTGTGGCGATTGCGCGCGCACTCAGCATGGAGCCGCAGGCCTTGCTGTGTGATGAGGTCACGTCGGCCCTTGATCCGGAACTGGTCAACGACGTGTTGAGCGTCGTGCGCAGTCTGGCTGATGAAGGCATGACGCTGATCATGGTCACGCACGAGATGCGCTTTGCACGCGAAGTCTGCGACCGCGTCGTCTTCATGCATCAGGGCAAGGTACATGAGATCGGTGCGCCGGAAGAAATCTTCGCCAATCCCGCTACGCCGGAACTCAAGCAGTTCCTCGGCATGACCACGCACTGATTTATATCCAGACTCACATCCTGAACCACACCATGCCTTCGACCTTGAACGCACCGACCACCACAACCGCGCAGGAAATCATGGAACGCCTGCATCTGCTCGCTCAACATACCGAACAGGAAGGCATGATGACGCGTACCTATCTGACAGCGGCACATCGTGGTGCGGCTGGACAGATTGCGGCCTGGATGCGTGATGCCGGCATGACTGTGCGACGTGATGCCGTCGGCAATGTGATCGGACGCTACGAAGGCACGGAAGAGGGACGCGCAGTACTCATGACGGGTTCGCACTTCGACACCGTGCGTAACGGCGGGATCTATGATGGTCTGCTCGGCATCATCTTACCGATCAGCTGCGTTGCTGCATGGCATCGCGCTGGCAAGCGATTTCCGTTTCCGATCGAGATCGTCGCCTTCAGTGAAGAAGAAGGCGTGCGCTTCAAGGCACCGATGCTCGGCAGCCGCGCGATTGCCGGTACGTTCCAACACGCCGTGCTGAACAATACGGACGAGCAGGGCATCAGCATGCGTGATGCGATGCAGGCTGCCGACTTTGATCCGGCAAAGATCAGCGCCGCCGCTGCACCGAAAGACAGCATCGCTGCCTTCATCGAAGTCCATATCGAGCAGGGCCCTGTTCTGCTCAACGAAGGTTTGCCGCTCGGTATTGTGACGGCGATTTCCGGTGCCTCACGCTTCATGCTGGAACTGGAAGGTCTAGCAGGTCATGCCGGCACCGTACCGATGAACATCCGGCACGATGCAGCCATGGCGGCGGCAGAACTGGCGCTATTCATCGAGCAACGTTGTAGCAACGTCGACGGGCTGGTCGGTACCATCGGTCAGTGGCAGGTGCCCAATGGCGCAACCAATGTCATCCCCGGTCGTTGCACACTGTCACTCGATGTACGCGCCGGCGACGATGCCATACGACTGGCAGCGGTCAACGACATCGAAACTGAACTGGCCCGCATCTGCAGCAAACGCGGTGTACGCAGCAAGCTGACCAAAACGTATGAAACCACCAGCGCAACCTGTGCACCGTGGCTGCAGGACGGCTGGCGCACAGCAATGGCGTTGAACAACTGCACACCGCGTTTGCTGCCGTCCGGTGCCGGACATGATGCGATGGCGATTGCCACGATTGCGCCAATGGCGATGCTGTTCGTCCGGTGTGGCAACGGTGGCATCAGTCACAATCCGGCAGAAACCATGACAACCGAAGATGCAGGCATTGCTGCCGATGTCTTCATGGATTTTGTGGAAAATTTTGACGCGGTCGCTGCCAAAGCAAGCGCCAGCAATTAAGCCGCATAAATTTTTTACAGCAACATAGAAAAGAATCGAACATCCGATGGACAAGACTTTACTCAAGCAACAACTCGCCGACTGGATCGATCAACATACCGAAGAACAGATCGATTTTCTTTCCAGGGTCGTGCAATGCCCGTCCGATAATCCTCCGGGCAACTGTGCACCGCATGCACTGATGACGGCTGCCTTGCTGGAAGACATGCAACTGGCAGTCGAGCAGCATGTCGTACCCAATGACTTTGCCAACAGCACCGGACTGGAAAGCGCGATCAACCTGATCGTGCGCGAACGCTTTGCCGATGGCCCGACCGTGGCATTGAATGCACATGGCGATGTGGTACCACCGGGCAGCGGCTGGAGCGTCGATCCGTACTCTGCGACTGTGCGCGATGGCTGGATGATTGGCCGTGGTGCAGCGGTTTCCAAATCAGACTTTGCGACGTACACCTTCGCGCTGCGCGCGCTCAAGGCACTGGACGTACCGTTGCAAGGCAGTATCGAGCTGCACTTTACCTATGATGAAGAAACCGGCGGTCTCGCCGGTCCGGGATGGATTTTGCAGCAAGGATTGAGCAAACCCGATTACGCCATTTGCGCAGGTTTCTCTTACAACGTCACCACTGCGCACAATGGCTGTCTGCATCTGCAAGTGACGGTGCGCGGCACATCAGCTCATGCCGCTCGCCCGGATACGGGGCATGATGCGCTGGAAGCGGCAAACAAGCTGATGACAACACTGTATGCGTATCGCGATGGCTTGGCAGCAACTGTCTCCGCCACACCCGGCATCACCTCACCCACCATCGTGATCGGCACCATCCACGGCGGCATCAATACCAATGTCGTCCCGGATGAAGTGACATTGCGTCTGGACCGTCGCATCATCCCGGAGGAAAATCCGGAAGAAGTCGAAGCACAGCTACGTCTCCTGATCGAACAAACTGCCAACAAACTAGCCGGCATTCAATGCAACGTCGAACGCATACTGCTCGCTGCGCCATTCAAGCCGGTCGGTGACGCGGCGCGTTTGCGCGACATTGTGTGTGCCGAAGCATCCACTGCGCTGGGTGAAGCCGTTACGCCAATCGGTGTGCCGCTGTACTCCGATGCACGACTGTATGCGGAAGCAGGCGTCGCGACTGTCATGTACGGCGCCGGACCACGCACGCTGCTTGATGCCAACGGCCATCGTGCCGATGAAAAGGTACCGCTCTTTACGTTGCCTGTTGCCACAAAGACAATCGCCTGGAGTCTTCTTGAATTGCTCGGCTGACAGGTGCCGTTCGGCTTGTCACGCCAACGCGCGCCTGACTGATCTGTAGTGAGCGCACGCGCTCTGGTCTTGCTTCAGTTTGGTTACGACCGTAGACCATGGGCCAGGTGGGAGCGCCCTATCTCCCTAAAAATAAAAAGCCGCAATCAGCGGCTTTTTTACCATCCGCGTAAGCGAATCAGGGTGAGTCGTTCTGTGTGACATCGTCGTCGCCGTTATCGCAACAGCAAAACCAGCACCACGATGACCAGAAGTGTACCAATACCGATGTACATGCTGAGCTCCTCAAGGTTGACAGTGGAGCCATGAAACCATGGCGCCATCGTTGCCATCTGTTCGCTATATCACTTTGACATGTAAATCTGTAACACCCGGCATTTTTACGCGTTAACCATTCGACTTTCGCATTCGTTTGGCGATAGGATGAAGAGGCATCCGTACCAGAATGATTCTTTCCCGATCGTGCATTACAACAACATCTGGAGACAACAATGAATCGCTTCCCTTCCCCTCGCATGGTGCCCCGGTTTGCCGCTTTTTCCTTCTTGTCCGCACTGACGGCACTCTCGTTGCCAGCCGCTGCACAGACTGCCGGCAGCAATGTCGTAAATATCGGCTGGTTTCATCTGTACACGGATGATTCAAGCCAACCTTTGCGACAAACATCACCAGGTTCAACCACATTCGCTGGCAGCGGTGCCACCGTCAGCAGCGCCGACACCTTAGGCATTGCCTATACCCGCTTTGTCACGGACAACTTTGCAGTGACGCTCGATGCAGGCATTCCACCAAAATTCAAACTGGATGGCGAAGGAACATTGGCCAGCAGAGGACAACTCGGTACGGCCAAACAGTGGAGCCCCGCGATTGTGGCCAAATGGTTCTTTGGTGAACCCAATGCAAAATGGCGTCCCTTTGTGGGTCTGGGTGTCACCCACGTCTGGTATTCGGATGTCAAACTGTCGCAGTCACTGCAGTCGCTAGTGACATTCGGCACACCCGGGGCAACCGCAACGGCAAATCTCAGTTCTTCCTGGGCGCCGGTTGCCAATGTTGGCGTTCGCTACAACCTTGATGAAAAGTGGTCGATCGGATTTTCGTTGTCTTATATCCCGCTCGATACCGATGCAGAAATCATTGGGCGCAGTGCAGCTGGCACGCCCATTTCACGACACGTCACCAACCTGACTCTCGATCCCTATGTTTCCTTCCTCCGTCGGTTACAAGTTCTAATCATTTTGTGCTGACAAAAAGCGGTCTTGGCAGGCCGCTTTTCACTATTTAAGCCGTCGCATTGCGACACCTGTACGACAGACAACATCGAACACCCATTTCTTTAAGCAACGCACTGCGCGGATTTAACAATAGATTGCAATGCGAAAACGCTTTTATCACCTCACGCCACAATTAACTGGTTATGATGTTTCCGCATGGCATCGCTCCATGCTTTTCTCCTTTTTCTGTGCTGTTAGTGTGATTCGTTTGTGATTGGACGCAGGTGATGAGCAGGTTGACTCGCAGTATGTCCCGACTTGGTATCGGTACCCGACTTTCCGCAATTGTTTTCGTTTCGATTGCTCTCCTTCTTGGCATCTTTGTTTGCGTCAGCGGTAAAACAACCGCTGATCTGCTTGTGCAACGCACTGCGGATGACATGACTGGCAAGGCACGCCTTGTTGCCGACATGTCGACAGATCAAACTCAGACGCGCCAGAGGCTGCTCACGCTCAAACCCGGCACCTTTTACCTGATCGATCTCGCCACCGGATCGGCAGATGGCAGCCAGCGCGCGCTGGCCGAACAAACCACGGATGGTCGGCCGCTCGTCAAAGCCATGCAAGATCAAAAGGAAGGCAGCCTGCGCTATCGCGCACAAGACGGGCGTAATCATCTTGTCGCTTTCATCACTGTGTCAGATCGCAACTGGCTGATCGTCGGCGACATGCCGATTGATGCGATTACCCAGGATGCCACACGTGTACGCGACATCGCCATACTCGCCGCCATCGTCGCCGTGTTGCTGATCAGTGGGGTGCTTTATATCGTCATTCGCAAAACCGTTGCACAGCCACTGGGGCAGGCTACCGAGCTTGCGCATCAGCTGGCAAGCGGCGACCTGACCACCCGCGTCGACCATCATCGTCATGATGAGATCGGTCAGTTGCTCAGTGCCATCAACAGCATCGGTCAGAGTCTGGCCAACGTGGTCTGGCATATCCGCCAGGGAACCGAACGTCTCGCCGTATCGACCAGTGAAATCGCTGCCGGCAATCTCGACCTGTCATCGCGTACTGAACAGCAGGCTGGCTCGCTGGAAGAAACCGCTTCAGCGATGGAGCAGATGACTTCCACCGTCAAAGGCAATGCCGGTAACGCAAACGAGGCCAATCAGCTGGCCCGCACCGCATCGGAAATTGCCGTCAAAGGTGGCCATGTCGTAGGCGACGTTGTGCACACCATGGAGTCGATCAATACCTCATCCAAGCGCATTGTGGACATCATCAGCGTGATCGATGGCATTGCGTTTCAGACCAACATCCTTGCATTGAATGCCGCAGTCGAAGCTGCGCGTGCGGGTGAACAGGGACGAGGTTTTGCCGTGGTCGCCGGCGAGGTCCGCAGTCTGGCGCAACGCAGCTCTGCCGCTGCCAGAGAGATCAAGCAACTGATCGAAGACTCGGTCCATCAGGTGCAAGGCGGTAGCAAGCTCGTCGCCCAAGCCGGTGCCACCATGAAAGAAGTCGTCGCCAGCATCCAGCGTGTTGACGCCATCATGAACGAGATCAGCACAGCCAGCCGTGAACAGAGTATCGGCATTGAACAGGTCAATGAAGCGATCGCGCAGATGGATCAAGTCACGCAGCAAAATGCCGCACTGGTAGAGCAGGCCGCTGCGGCCGCCGACTCGCTACAGAATCAGACGACCGAACTGACCAATGTCGTCAGCGTCTTCAAGATCAAAACCAGCAGCCACGGTACCACCGACGAAGCCGTCGACATGGTCGAGAAAGCCATCGACGCAATGCAGGATCAGGGTGTGGACAAGGCCTTTGCCGACATCAGCAACAAACTTGGCCCGTTCTGCGACCGCGATCTGTATGTGGTCGTGTATGACATGCACGGCAAGAATCTGGCGCACGGTGCCAATGCCGCATTGATCGGCAAGGACCTGATCGATGCCAAGGATGGTGCCGGCAATCTGTACGTGCGCGAGCGTATCGCCATCATCCAGAACCGCAGCAAGGGCTGGCAGGACTATATGTTCCTCAATCCGATCAGCAAGCAGGTCGAAGCCAAATCCATGTATCTGGCACGTTACAAGGACATGATCGTCGGCTGCGGCGTTTACAAAAGCTGAACGGCCTGCCCGACAAGCAGCACACTCGTCTGTCGGGCAGCGCACAAACAAACCGTCTGCGTCGTGCTAAGCTGAAGTCTCACCAAGTCCAAGAAGGAGGCGATCATGGCGACGACCAAACTGAGCACACAGGAGTTTCTGGATGAACTCAATCGCAACCTGAAGGAGCATCCAGGCTATGAAGAATGGATGCAATTCGTGCCGCCGCCTGAAGGCGTGACACCCGATACGGTAGAAGGGTTTGAACGCGCCGGTCCCGAACCGCGTCATTCGCTATACGATCTGGTTGCACTCAAGGTTGGTGAAGCGTTCGAGATTTTCCCAAAGTAGATTCCATCCAATGAAAAAGTCCGCCGGTTTAATCGCCGGCGGGCTTTTTCATTGGTCGATGGCACGAGGTCAGGCGTTACTTCTGTTTGTACGCGGCAAGGTCAGCGTCACTTCCAGACCGCCGGCTTCACGGTTGCGCAAGGTCAGCCTGCCGCGATGTGCCTGCGCTACGGTACGGGCAATACTCAAGCCCAAACCAAAGCCCCCGGTATGCGTATTGCGTGACCCTTCGACCCGCATGAAAGGTTCCATTACCTGTTCCAGCAGTTCGGGTGGAATACCTGGTCCCTGATCGCTGATGATGATCTGTAACTGGGCCGGGGTATCGACAACCTCGATATGTGCGGTCTGCCCGTATCGAATGGCATTCTCCAGAAGATTCTGCACGCAACGTCGCAAGCTGCGCGCGTAGGCGGGTAACGGTTGCGCCTTGCCGTGGAGCGTGACCTGCGAGCCGATCTCTTCGGCATCGATCTTCAGACTTTCCAGCAGTGCGTTGATATCGACGTTGCGCAGCTGTTCTTCGGTATCGATATTGCGTACGAAATGCAGCGTCGATGTCACCATCGCCTCCATCTCTTCCAGATCCTTGCGGAACTTGGCTTGTGCCGCCTCATCCTTGAGCATCTCGGTGCGCAACTTCATCCGCGTAATCGGCGAGCGCAGATCGTGCGATACCGCCGCCAGAAAGCGCGTCCGTTCGGCAATCCCGTCGATCAGCTTGCGTTGCATGATGTTGAATGCCTGCGCTGCCTGCTTGACTTCATCCGGGCCGGTCACATCCAGCGGTGGGCTGTGGATATTCTCACCCAACTGCTCGGCGGCGTTCGCCAGCTTCTTCAGCGGCTTCATCACCAGACGTACGACGATCAATGCAATCGCAACGATGGCAATGATGCGCAGCACATAGATGCGCATCAGATAATCGTAGAGTGCGGTCTGCGGCGCCATGCTGAGACCAGCCTGTCCTTCATGCGCATTGACTTCCAGCCAGCGATGATCCGGCAGCTCCACCTGCACGACAAAATGTCCTTCCGGAAAATCTTCTCTGAGCAGAGAAAAGAAACTGCTCTCGCTGCCGTCGCGGTTTTGCAAGTCCGCCTTGAGAATGCGGGTTGGCAGATGTTGTCCGAGCTGCTGCTCCAGCACGTTTTCAAACAGCATCGCTACCGCCTGATGACGCGTTTCCGTCCGTGTGGATTCAGCCGGTTGGTCGATCTGTTTCAGTGTGAAATGCGGACTGCTGATCTTGGCCAACATGGCAACTTGCTGCTCCAGCGGCAGCGTTTCCAGCAACCGTATGCGCAGCGCCAGTTCGCTGGCCACCAGTCGTGTCGGCACTTCCATCGCTTTGCCGTAGCGCATATCGAACCAGATGGTGCCGGTCATCAGCTGTGCCGACAACATGCCGATCACCATGATGATGACCAGCCGGCCCGTCAGCGATCGCGGCCAAAACCACTTCATTCTTCGACGACGACGTCCGCTGTGAGCATGTACCCGGTGTTACGCACGGTACGAATCAGGGTAGGGTGACGCGGATCAGGTTCCAGATGCTGGCGTAAACGGCTGATGCAGACATCGATCGAACGATCAAACGGCAGGCTGTCCTTGCTATACACATTGTTGAGCAGATAGTCGCGCGTCAATGCGCGATTGGCGTGGTCGATCAGGGTACGCAACACCAGATAATCCGAACTGCCCAGCGTAATCACCGGCTCGTCATCACGCTGCAACTGCCGCGCCTGCGTATCCAGCCGCCATCCGGCAAAGCGGATGAAGCCCGGTGCATTACGTGCCGCCTGCAAGGGATAGCTGCGTGCACGTTTGAGAATGACCTTGATGCGCGCCACCAGCTCGCGCGGTTCAAATGGCTTGGGCATGTAATCGTCGGCACCCACTTCCAGTCCGACGATGCGATCCAGTGGTGAACCGCGTGCGGTCAGCATGATGACCGGAATATCGCTGTGCGTACGCAGTTCACGGCACAATGCGACGCCGTCTTCGCCCGGCATCATCAGATCCAGCACAATCAGATCGATCTGCACCTTGTCCAGCTGCTCTCGCATGGCCTTGCCGTCGGCTGCGACCCAGGTGCGATAACCGGCCGACTGCAGATAATCCGAAAGCAGTTGCCGAATTTCCTCATCATCATCAACGATCAGGATGTGGTCAGATTTATTCATAGTAGTGGAAGAGAAACGGGAGATCATCGTCAGCCTCCCGCTCGACATGTCTTTTTTTGGTGAAAACGACGTGATGGAGACCGGAAACGATGCAAAATTTTTAAGAAATTACGGCCATGCGTGTTGCAATCGACAATGCATTATAGCCAAGCACCTCGATCCTCGTAGCCCGTCAGCCCTTGCCGCAAAACAGGCCTGCATTTTTTTTCATTTGGTGTAATCTTTAAACATCGCGGCAATGAACGCCGCCTTCCATAAAAAAGCCATCCGCACATATGACGGAAAACAGGGCAAGGAGGAGACAATGAAAAGTTTGGCCATTCTGGGTCTGGCGCTCTGTCTGACCGCCTGTGGTAGCGGCGATGATCTCGCCATCGGCAGCAAGACGAATTCCTCACAAATCGCACCGAAAGCCGGTGAGTTCGCGTTCACTCCGAAAGAGTTTGTCGATGCGTTCAACACCGCGGCACGCAATTTCAACAAACCCTTCCATATCAACACCGTCGAAATCCGGCGCGGCGCGGTACATGATTACTTCCAGCAGGTATTCGACACCGGCGTCTCGATCACGGCCAGCGTCTCCAAAGATACAGGTTATATCACCACCATTACGGCACTGGTCCGGCGCGATGGGGGACAGGCAGATCGCGAGATCGTGTTCTCGCTTTCCAAACTGGTCACGGCTGCGACCAATCCAAACATGTCGCGCGAGAAGATCGCGGACATGGTGAACGCCATGTTGCAGGAATCCTCGCCAACTGCCGATGCCAAGATGTTTCCGCAGCGCTTCATGAATCATGTGCGTTACGCACTGCGCAATGACAGCGGCGTCGGCTACTGGTGGATTGCCAACCCGGTCTGATTTCGCGTTTCTTTCATCCAGGTGCAAGGGCCTGTGCATCGCTGCGGCATAGGCCAATTTTGCATCGGCTGTTATCATGTCGGCTGGGCAAGGATCTTCTGATCGGTCTGTGACCGCATCATCGCTGCAAAGCATTCTGTCACGAAGGCGAGAAAGTCTTCTCCCTGACATCGCCGTTGTCACGCCGGACAATCACCACAACAACACGCTGGGTATCACGCAAATGCGTCTGTTCATGCATTGTCGCCACGGCTTTATCAACACCATTTGCTTGCCCTGTCCGTAGCGCATTGCGCGTTGTCGCGGGCCATACCGATGGCCTGCACACTGTTTCATCAACATCCGATCTGTGGAGGAAGCCGATTTGGGTTCGATCATTCAACCGCACAACATCACACTATTCATTCCGCGACGACACGCGTCCGACACACGCCTTCACCGGATTCAGGCTTTTTTTCTGGTCCTGATACTTGCCATCGGTATTCCCTTTTCCGCGCATGCCCAATCCACTGCGACGGACACAACAGCCGGCAACACCACTTCATATGCTGCACTGGCCGATCTTCTGGAAACGGAAAGCACGCGCAATCAACTGATTTCCGAACTGCGCACCCTCGCCGATACGCAAAACAAGAGCGGCAGTACCGAGGCTGCCGGCACCAGCGCACCGCAAGACTCAGTCGTCGGCGCATCCACAACGTCGACGCCGCCTGCCTCACCGGCGTCCGCAAGTAGCAAGACCAACATCGTCAAATCGGCACCGATCGAACCGGATAGCAATCTTCTGTTTTCCCGCAATATCGCAGACGGCATTCAGCACTTCATTGCCAGTATCAGCGCCGACGTGTCCGAGGCAATGGCCGCTGTCCGCAGCATGGGTCAGGAGCAGCAAGCCGATGAACCGGGCAATATCGTGCCCGGTGCCTGGCGTGCCTTACTAGTTAATCTGCTGATGATTGCCGCTGCGACGATCGTTGCCTTCTTCCTGTTTCGCGCACTGGCTGCGCGTATCTATGCGCGCAGCAATCGATGGATTACTGCAACGCCAGCCGAGCCTGCCGATGCCACAACCGGTGAATCGGTTCGCTTCGTGGGATCGGCACTGTATCGAAAATCGGTCGCCATCGTGTTTGCCATGATGGTGGATATTGCCGCCATTCTGCTGGCCGGCGCGGTCGGTTATGGCGTGGCACTGTTTGCTGTCGGCGAGGCCGAGACGATCAATACGCTCGAATCCCTGTTCATCAATGCCTTCGTCGCGGTCGAAATCGCCAAGGCCGTCGTGCGCGGCATTTTCTCGCCACGCTTTGATCGTCTGCGTCTGTTCACCATGCGCGACGAAACGGCAACCTACTGGGGCAACTGGCTGGAACGCGTGATCAGTGTAATGGGCTACGGCATTCTGGTTGCAGTGCCAGTCGTCAAAACCGCACTGTCGCCGACGATTGGTCATCTGCTTAACATCGTCATCATGCTGGGTGTGTATGTCTATGCCATCAATACCATCCGCCGCAATCGCAAATCGGTACGTGACAGCCTGGAGGACTATGCCAAGACGGCGTCGACTTCGTTCTTCTCGACAATGATCCGTGTGCTTGCACGTGTCTGGCATACATTGGCCATCGTCTATTTCACCGTGCTGCTGATTGTCAGTCAGATTGCACCACACGATGCCTTGCCATTCATGGCAGAAGCGACCTTGCAAACGCTGCTGGCGATTGGCATCGGTCTGTTGCTATCGACCATCGTGTCATCGATCTTTGCGCGGCGCATTCGCCTGTCGGAAGACTTGCGCACGCGCCTGCCCATGCTGGAGGCACGCATCAACTCCTACGTGCCGCCTGCACTCAAGGGCTTCCATCTGATCAACATGATGGTCGTGGTACTGGTTGTACTCGACGCGTGGCGCGCCTTCAATCTGAGTCACTGGATTGCATCGGATCGCGGCAGCGCGGTCATCATTGCCACCGTACACGTCGCCATCATTCTGGTGATCGCCGCGCTGATCTGGACCACCATTGCCAGCATCATCGAGCATCGCCTGAGTCCGATCAGTCTGCACGCACAGCCGAGCGAACGCGAGAAGACACTGCTTTCATTGTTCCGCAATGCGGCGCTGGTCGTGATCGTGACGCTGACGATTCTGGTTGTGCTGTCGCAAATCGGGATTGATATCGCACCGCTGATTGCCGGTGCCGGTGTGGTCGGTCTGGCCATCGGCTTTGGTGCGCAAAAGCTGGTGCAGGACGTCATCACCGGTGTGTTCATCCAGCTTGAGAATGGCATGAACCAGAATGACGTGGTGGAAGT
The DNA here is from genome assembly GCF_014635705.1 of Oxalicibacterium faecigallinarum. Classification (GTDB taxonomy): domain Bacteria; phylum Pseudomonadota; class Gammaproteobacteria; order Burkholderiales; family Burkholderiaceae_D; genus Oxalicibacterium; species Oxalicibacterium faecigallinarum. Next base: position 1,874,392 of record NZ_BMDI01000001.1, read on the forward strand.
CGCCGGCATCTTTGGTACGGTCGAAAAAATCACGATCCGTTCGGTCGGCATCCGCACGCTCGATGGCGGCTTCCACATGATTCCATTTTCATCGGTGGACAAGGTTTCCAATCACACGCGCGACTTTGCTTATCACTATGGCGAGTACGCGATCGCCTATCGTGAAGATGTCGATAACGCCATCCATCATCTGAAAGAAGCCTTCAAGGAACTGATGCAGGATGAAGAACTGGCGCCATCGATTCTGGAAGAGATTTCGATTCCCGGCGTGACGTCCCTGCACGAACGCGGCTTCAACATCCGTGTGTTGATCAAGACGGCACCCGGCATGCAATGGATGGTGCAGCGTGCATTCAACCGGTTGGTCACACGCCACTTTGCCGCCGCCGGCATCGAGATTCCGTATCCACACACCGTTCTGGCTTTCAGTCAGGATAAGGATGGCAATACGTCGCCGCTGCCTATCATGCGTAGTCAACCAGCACAGTAATCATGCACACATCGACACAATCCGAACAAGACTGGCGCCAGGAATTTGTTGCCATCGCTACCGCCGCAGCAGAAGACGACGGTGCGCATGACATCAACCATTTGCATCGCGTGTGGAAGACCGCACAACATTTGCTGACCGATTATCCTCGCGCTGATCGGCTGGTCGTACAAGCAGCATGCTATCTGCACGATCTGGTCAATCTGCCCAAGAATCATCCGGATCGTGCGCAAGCATCACGCCTCGCTGCAGAGAAGGCATGCACTGCGTTACGCGCGGTCGGCTTTTATCCGGACAAGCTGCCGCTGGTTGCGCATGCAATCGAGGCGCATAGTTTTTCTGCTGCGATCAGCCCTGTCACGATCGAAGCACAGATCGTGCAGGATGCGGATCGCCTTGATGCATTGGGTGCAGTCGGACTGGCACGGTTGTTTTATACGGCAGGGCGCATGGGTTCGGCACTGGCGCATCCCGCTGATGTACTGGCACGGGACAGGACGCTGGATGATCGTGCTTATGCGCTCGATCACATCAGAGTCAAACTGGCGACCTTGCCGGCAACGATGCAAACCGAAGCAGGGCGACGACTGGGTGAAGAACGTCTGGCCTGGTTGATTGCATTCCGCCAGACATTCGTAGAGGAATGGGGCGAGGAATAAGAGGTGCCTCCTCCATCCCAAAATAAAACGCGTGCCGATGAAGATCAGGCACGCGTTTTTTATTTCCTATCGACTCAACCGGCAATCGACAGTACCTGACTGCCTATCCAGGTTTCGCCCGGCTGGACGATCACCGGTGCCGATGCACAGGCCGCTTCCACGCACAGCATGTGCTGCCAGTCGCTATCCGGCATGTCTTTCAGCGTCTGGATCAGTTCCGGCCCCGGATTCCACACCACCGTATCGGTGAAACCGGTTTTGCCGATGTGTAGCGCAGGCTTGCCTTCCTCGACCAGTTGCAATGATGCCGGCGGCGAGAGATAAACGCGATCGGTTTCCTCTCCAATGCGGAGACTGTCGTCCGGATCAATGACATCCACATTGTCGGCCGTCGCATCTTCGTAATGTGTACCTCGCAAGCCGATCAGTTCGGTTTTGGCAATCTCGTCCACCAACAGGTAACTGTGCAAGGCGCCGGTAAACGTCCAGGCTTCCTCACCGGTATTTGTCACTTGCAAGGCAATCATCAGACGTTGCGGCTCCAGCGTCACTGTCAACTGCACCAGAAAAGCATACGGCCAAATCGAACGCGTGCGCGCGTCATCACGCAGGGAAAAAACCGCCACGCTACGCTCCGCATCGTGATTGACCAGCGACTCCAGCGTCCAGGGCAATGCACGTGCAAAACCATGCTTGAGAATCGCGCCTCGCACCGAGAATTGTGGGAAGCAGATCGGTACACCACCACGGATCGCCTGTGCCAGTGTTGCCGCATCCAGCGCGTCCTCCCGCTTCATGCCTCCTGTTTGAGTGGAAAGATAAAAGCGTTCACGTCCGTCACTGGCGCGCCATGAAATGACCTGTGCACCCTGACGCGTTACACGCGCCTCGGCCCGCCCACATACCAGCGTCAGACAGGGCAAACCCAATACGTTGTCAAAAAAAGGATCAGACTGGACCACATCGTCATGCAGATTAGTGGGTAGTGAACTCATGTGTCGCTTTCTGAAATAGGTAATTGATCTTGTTTTTACTTCGCGGTTGCGCGCGCAATGTTGCACCAAACGCGCAAGGTAAGGTGTACATCGCTGACATTATCGATGTGAGCCAATACCAACATCGATAACGCCGTACGTTTCTACGCCGGATTTAGCACGCGGCTGATCGGCATATCCGCTACAACCCATCAGTGCGAACACGATAGCAAGCATCCCGGCACGGGCGAACCATCGATTTACGCGCATTTTCATCATTCTTTGTCCCAAGAAAGATCAACCTTGGATAGACGCATCTGCACGCACAAAATTCCATACGCAGATGATTGTAAGGTGATTTCAAATACAGCCAGGCGTGGGTGCAACACCATTACGACTATGAGACAGGTGCGCGACACATCAAGAACCGCCTTATGTCGAAGCAGACCCGGCATTCAGTTCGTTCCTCATTCAGGCTCTTTGCGCAAGTTGCAAATCAGCAGCACTGCGTGTGCCGCCGCACAGAACGAAAGTCCTACAGGATGGATGATCTAGCCATATTTACGACGGGAGAACCCTATGTCCACCATCCTTTTGATTATTCTGATTCTGTTGTTGATTGGAGTCTTGCCTACTTGGGGTCACAGCCGTAACTGGGGTTATGCACCAAGCGGCATCACCGGTATTCTGGTCATCGTACTGATCGTGTTGCTGCTTACGGGCCGTATTTAACACGAGCTGAAGTAAAAAAGCGTACATCATCACGATGTACGCTTTTTTGCGCTGAGATCCACCTTTGAAGAAACAATCTACAGGCGCTTTCAACCAGACGAGCAGATGAAGTGCATTTTTCTCGTTATCCCAGACTATTCTGCCAAGCCACAAAATCCGCTGGCATAAGTGGCGGCGAAAACAGATAACCTTGCGCTTCGTCGCACCCCATCTGCTGAAGCACAGCCATGATTTCCGCGCTTTCCACGCCTTCAGCGACGACCGTGTAATCGAGCTCGTGCGCCAATCTCAGCATGGCCAGTACTAACGATTTTTGTCTTTCGTCTATCGCAAGATCTTTTACAAAAGAGCGATCAATTTTTAGAATCTTCGCCGGAAGTTTCTGCAAATATGCAAGGCTGCTATAACCTGTACCGAAATCGTCAATCGCAATTTTTAATCCATGGGCGACCAACTGCTCGAGAACCAGATTGGCATCCTGTGGATTTGTCATAATCGCGCTCTCGGTTACTTCGAGCTCCAACTCTGATGGATCAACCCCATATCGCTTCAGTACCGCAAACAGATGCTGCGCAAATAGTGGCTCCAACAAGTTAGACGCGGAAATGTTCACCGCTATCTGCCAATGCTTTCCTTCCTTACGCCACGTTGCAAGTTGCCTCACTGCGTTTTCGATGACCCATGCTGTCGTGGCATGGATCATTGCACTGCATTCGACGATCGGCATGAATTCAGCCGGCGATACCGCACCTAGTTCCGGATCTGTCCAACGTAATAAGGCTTCTGCACCGACACATTTCTGCGTGGCCAAGTTGACACGTGGCTGATAAACGAGATGCAACCTCTCGGTATTCTCAAGCGCAATGCCAAATTGATGAAGAAGTTGAAAGCGGCGCCGATAAGCAGCATCTTCCATCGGCGAGTAGGCTTTCACGCGCCCTTCCAACTGGATAGCGTCTTGCGATGCGCTATGCGCCATACGTAAAACGTCACCATGGTCGCTAAGACCAATCTGAAATCGTGTCGTGCCAAACGTGGCGGTTGTCACGTACCGTGAATCCACGCCATATTCGTAATCAGATAGAAACGATTCCAGCGTCGAACGGTAAGCAGCAGCATCAACGTCTCGAGGCGCGAAGAAAACAAATTGTGTGTCGCTGATGTGATAAATCGTTCCTTCTGGTTGCAGCATGGCACGCAACATCGATGCGGCACCACGCACCAATGCTTCTACATACTGCGAACCCATCACTCTGGTTGCGCTGGAGATTTCTTCAGCGCGCGCGATGTTAAGCAGAACGAGATCGGCAAACTGCCCTGGGCGATCTTTTTCAAGATCTTCAAAGTCTTCACGAAACTGATTGCGGTTAGGTTGTCCGCTAATTGCATCGATACGACCCAACGCATGCTGTAGTTCGATCTGCGACATCACCAGTGCTGCCAGATCACTAAGCGCTTTGCTTTCCTCAATAGTGACATCACGCGGTTCATGCCCGAGCACGCACATTGCACCCAAGTTAAAACCATCATCGGTGATCAAAGGGGCGCCGGCGTAAAAGCGCACACCGGTGGTCGCTAGATGGCTATGCTTAAAGGCATCATCGGCAAGCAAATCACGAATAACCAGTACATTCGAGGTGTCAGCCACTTCAGAGCACGGAGCAAGATGTCGTGGAATTTGTTGATGCGTCACGCCAACGCGTGATTTAAACCACTGACGGTCTGAATCCGTTAATGACACAGCGGCAATCGGCAGTTTAAATATCTGTGCTGCCAGTCGCGTAATACGATCAAATGCTTCGGCCGGCGCACTATCCAGCAAGCCGAGTCTACGCAAGGCGACCAATCGCTGCGATTCAAGTGTTGAATTATCAGTGTATTCGGAAGTGGCGCGGTCGAGAGGGAGGGCGGTCATCATCATGCTGTACTCAGCAATCTCGTAGGGGACAACATCGGTACGTCACTTACCACCGAAAATTCCGCACGGCGATGGCCACGCAACGCTTCGTCATGCTGCGCCTCAGACAAGACAAAGGTCTGGACCAGTTGGGACAAGGTGGCTGCCTGATCGCGTAACGATTGCGCTGCTGCTGCAGCCTCTTCAACCAGGGCTGCATTCTGTTGGGTTGTTTGATCCATCTCTGAAACAGCCTGGCTCACCGCACCGATACCAACACTTTGGTCCTGACCTGCAACACTGATTTCTCCCACCACTTCTGTGACGCGACGTACGCTGTCGACAACTTCCTTCATCGTCTGACCTGCCTGGGCAACCAGCTTGGTTCCAGCGTTGATGTTGCTGACAGAGTCATCGATCAGTGCTTTGATTTCTTTTGCGGCACTTGCGGAACGCTGCGCGAGATTACGTACTTCAGTTGCCACAACCGCAAACCCACGTCCCGCTTCGCCCGCTCGCGCTGCTTCCACCGCAGCGTTTAACGCCAAGATATTGGTTTGAAATGCAATACCGTCGATCACCGAAATAATCTCGACGATACGACGCGAAGAAGCATCGATGGTACTCATCGTATCGATCACATCGTTAACCATGGCGCCGCCTTTGCCCGCGACAGTCGATGCGAAGACAGCGAGCGTGTTGGCTTGTTGTGCATTGTCTGCATTTTGACGTACGGTGTCCGTCAGCTTTTGCATCTCCGTACTGGTTTTTTCCAGAGCAAAGGCTTGCTGCTCCGTGCGCGACGACAAATCTACGTTGCCTTGCGCAATATCTGATGATGAAGACGCAATCATGTCTGTCCCCATACGGACTTGGCTGACGATTGTCGCCAGGTTATCGCGCATGGTTTTGATTGCGTGCAGCAGACTTGTTTGATCGTTCGATTTGGTGATGATCTTTGTCGATAGATCACCTTGCGCAATCTTTTCCGCAATCGCTACGGCATACGCTGGCTCACCACCCAACTGTTTCAACAGACCGCGCGTAATCAGGACCGCAATGACTGCACTCGTCAGTAAGGCGATACCGGCAATGACCAACAGCAACATAATCGATGCATCCAGAATGTGATTGGAAGATTGCGCTGCCTGCATACTTTGCGCCTCGACGTTTTTGATCACCTTGTCGATGTCTGTCACAATCTGGCGACGCAGAGGGCTGCATTCTTCCACCAGAAATTTGCCAAATCCACTGATATCGTTCGACGCCCGATATCGACGCGGACGCTCCAGTTCTTTTGCCATCGTCAGCAGCCCATTACGCGCCTTGGCAAAGTCAGCGTCATCACTAAATGCGTTCGCCGCCTTGTTGATGGCACTGAGATAGAGGACTTTTTGCTGATCCACAATATCCAGCTCTTTCATGGCACTGGCCTGATCCTGAAAAATGAACGCATTGCGCGCCGCCAGACCCGTTTGCGCCAGTGCTTCGCGCGCGTCGTACAACGGCGCCAGTTTTTCCTGCTGCAACTGGGTTTGCACCGACACCGCGTTCGAGATCACGGACATCCGCGTCAGCGCCACAACAGTCAGCAATAGCATGAGGAGGGTGACTGCACCGAAGCCCAGGCCCAGCTTCTTGCCGATATTGAGATTCCGAAGGAACTGCATGATGAACTTTCCAAATCGATAAACGCATGCGATTCAAGCCCATTTTGGAAGCAGCCGTTGCTTCCTGATGCGTCACCCATACGTAAAAGTGACTTGCTGCTGTCGTCTTGTCATCTCTGCCGGCACAGAAGGTTAAAAAATGATGAATTTGACGAAAACAGCAAATATGAGCCTATACTAGGCTTTAAATTTCCATATGCCAACAAAATAATTGTGATTTCTGGTTAAATCGCGCATACCATAGCGACTTCCGTATCAACCAACGGAGCAACAGCATGACAAAAATGAAAAAAACGGACGCAGGAGACGGCGATCCCATTCTGACCACCAGCAGCGCTGCGCGTCTGCTTGGGGTGGCCGTCAGTACCGCGCAGCTCTGGATCGAGAGTGGCGCGCTGGAATCCTGGAAGACACCGGGCGGCCATCGCCGCGTGCGCCTCAGCGCCATCACGCGTTTGCTGAAGACACGTGCCGATACGGCCAGCGCAGACAGCATGGCCAATGCCTTCATCCCGACCAATGTGGAGTTTCTGCCACAATCTGCGCCGCGTTATCCGGTGCCCGGCAACGAAGCTGCACGGTTACTGGCATTGAACGCGCTGGATATTGTGGAATCGGCCAACGATCCGGTCTTTGATCGCCTGACCTGGCTGGCCACGCAAGTGACCGACACGCCAATGGCACTGGTGACCATGCTGACTGCAAAACGCCAGTGGTTCAAATCACGCATTGGGGTCGATGTGAATGAAACCCCGCGCGAATGGGCCTTCTGCAGTCATGCGATTCTGGACGACGATGCCTTCATCGTCGAAGATGCCCATGCCGACCATCGCTTTCGCAATAATCCGCTCGTGACCGGCATGCCGTACATTCGCTTTTATGCCGGCATTCCACTCATCGATCGTGACGGCTTTCGGATGGGTACGCTCTGCGTGCTGGATCGCGAACCACGCCGGTTGCGCGAGAAAGAGATTCGCGCACTGCGTGAACTGGCCGCGATTGCATCGGATGAGTTGAAGCGATTCGATAAGGTACGCGCTGCATAAAAACAAAACCGGGCTGATGCCCGGTTTTTTCTTGCTGCCGACATCGCTTGTCTGTTGCATGCCCTATGTCCTGTGTCGCGCTCACCGTGTAAACAGCTACTGCATTGTTATCCGCACCGTCACTTGATCCAGCGACAACCGCCGTAACTCACATGTGCGGGTTCTTTCGATGCATCCTTGCGCTGTGCGGCACATTCCTGCTCTGCCAGCCTGGCGGCATCCGGCATCAGCTTGCGCAACTTGTCCCACTCTGCCGTTTCCCACACGCCGCCAAACCAGAAAGCCGATGTCGGTTTGCTTTGCAGCAGTTCGCGCTCGGCTTTTTTCAGGCTGGATGACGGCACCCTGGCAATCTGATCCAGCGGATCAACCGAGGTTGTCGCTGAACGCATCAAGGCCAACGGTGCAAAAAAGCGCGCGCGTAAATCATCATTGCGATAACCCGCTTCTTCCAGCGAGGTCAGCAATACGCGACCGATGTGCTGATTGCCAAACTCGCCACGCATGAGTTCGGATGCATACGTCGCCACGCGCGCCTGATCGGCTTTTGCCCATTCCTCCAGCCAGTCAACCTTTTTCAGGGCGGCAAACTTGCTTTGTGTTTGCGCGGGTGTCTCGCTCACGTTCTTTTGTCCAGCTCGACGCAACACATGATCTTTCAGCTTCTGATTACCGCTGACTGTTTGGGGCTGCTGTTGCATCCACAGGTAGATGCGTTGATGCGGATCATCGTAATAGGCGTCGGTGATCAGCGGCACGATCACGGACGGATCGATCTGCAGAATTGCTTCCACCACCTTGTCGCGCTCGTTGCGATCGTAAAAGCGGCGTTCCTTCACGGCCTGCAAACCCAGCTCAACCTGTTTGCTCTTCATGCGCGCATCGCTGGCGGTGGACGGAAAAGCGCGCGTGCCTTCTTCCAGATAACGATAGGCTTCGCCCGCACCATCCTTGCGCAGATTGTCGGCATTGCCAATAAGGGTCTGCACCGCAATGTCATCCCATGTGGCGTCGCGTGCCGTCGGCGTAATATCGCGCAGATGCAAGACGGCTTCGGCAAATTCCTTGCGGGCGACCAGCGCCTGCAGATCGGCGAGCGTATAGGTTTGCGCCATCGCAAACGGCGACACCAGAGCAAGCATCAACGTGGCAAGAGCAAGGGGGCGGCACAGCACAGGCTTCATGGTGATCAACCATCAAAAGGGAGATCGCATGATTCTACGCATTGCCACGCAGAACGGGTGCAATTCGGCAAATAGTTGCTGGCTCGTATCGGTGCGCAGTGCATTGTCATCCCGTGCATGCGGATGTCTGAGCATTTCCTTTCTCAAGTGAAATGATCTACCCTACTGCGCAAAATTTATGCAGCAATCGCACGTAAATCTCATGCTTATGTGGTCTGTCGAACATCCGAATCATGCTCAGCCCTTTAGCTTGTTAACCATACTTACATCGCAGACTTACATCAAAACCGAAGCAGACTTACCCCGAAGTCGTTGTCCATCATCTGCAGCGATCTTCGCCACGCGCCTCTGCATGAGCAGAGAGCAATCAGTCCGTGTACCGCAGGACACCACTTCAATGGAGTTGCTATGGGAACCGTACTTAAAAAATCAATCGAGACCACCACACCAATCACCGGCGACACCGTTGCTGAACAGGTCACTACTACCCAACCCGCCTGTACGGAAGGCGACTGGAACAGTTATCTGCGTGCCGTAGCGCAACCCGGCCCACTGGTCGGCCCCCATGCCGAGGCGGATGCGATGGATTACAAACGCCGTTGCGCAATCGACTATCTGGGCAAGCGCGCCATGTTGCATGGCGGCGTGTGTCGTCGTGGCGCGCCGCGCATTCTGACGCAACAGTTTTCCGCCAGCCTGGAAAAATCCAATCGCGCCATCCGTTATGCGCGTTATCCGTGGCTGGAACGCCTGATGAAACTGTTTGCCGAGATCGAGGCACTGCAGGATCAGTTTGCCTCCGACAATGTCATCTCGCTGGTGCAGAAGCCTGTGCAACGTTAGCGAGTCGCTCATCACTCAACCATTCAGGAGATATCCATGCGCAAGGTGCGTCCTCTTTTACTGGCATCGCTACTGGTCAGCTCGGTGGCACTGGCGCAGTTTGGCAATACATCCAAACCCGCCACGCCATCGACAGAAAAACTGGAGCCCGGACATGGCAAGCGCGAAGCCGACTTCGTCATGAACAAGGAGAGAGAACGCTTGCGTGCCGAAGCCGCCGAACAGCAAGCCGCACAAAATAAAGCGAAAGCATCCGACAAGCCACGCACGCAAAAGACCGACACCAAGCCTTGAGGACCTAAAAGCGCACAAGCACAACGCAACCTTCGACGCATCAATGACAAAAGCCTCGCATCGCGAGGCTTTTGTTTGACTACACGATCAACGGTGATCTATTCGACTGCCGTTACGCGCAACGTCTATCACGCACGCCTTATCGACCTAGCAAACCTGTCACGCCCGTCGTCAGGTTTTGCACCGGTGTCAGCAAGTTCGGTGCGGTGCCGCCACTGGCACCCGTGCCGGTATGCGTTACATTGACGCCAACCAGAACATTGACGGTCGCATCCACCGTCGCCGTCAGGTTACCGATGCCAACGCTTGGGCTTGGACCATTCAATCCACCCAGCGTATTCGTCAGGCTGGAAACCAGATTGCTCGACCCTGTGCCGTCTCGATCATTGATCAGGACGCCGGCGGCAGAAACCGTCTGCCCGGTTGAACTGATAACCGAACCCAGCCCGGAGCCCAACTCGGATGAGCCGCTGACCGATTGCCCCAGCTGATCGACACCGCCACCAACGCGACCCAGCAAACCATCGACCGGCTCATCCAGTCCGGTACGTTCGCCAACCTTTTGCGTCAGCGTCGTCACACGATCCGTCAATGGTGTGATGACATTGCTGCCACTTTGTGTGATCTGCTCCACACCACCCGATGACAAGCCATTGGTTACGTTTGGTGCCAGGCCGGATACGCCTTCACCCACACGTGTCACCAGACCACCAACCGGCTGCGTCACCGGTGCCAGCGGCGTAAGCGATCCGCTACCGACATTGCTCACCAGCGAACCCGTATCCTGCACGGTTTGCCCTGTGCGTTCGATCACGTTACCCGTATTGGCCACCGTAATGCCCAGCGGATTTTCAACCAAACCGGTCTGGCCAAGTCCGTTGGAAATGCCCTGACCGAGCGTCGTCACGATATTGCCCGCATCATCCACTACACGACCCAGATCGGATTGTGTTTGTGCGGGTACGACCGGCAACGTACCATCACCAATCGTTGTACCCAAGGTAGAAACAGCACCGCCTGTGGTGCTGATGATATTGCCCGCATTATCGGCAACCCGACCGGTTGGTGATGCGCTGGTGCTGGTTACACCACTGCCACCCCCACCGCCGCCGCTTCCGCCACCACCGGAGCTTCCACCCGAACCACCACCAAGCCCCGCACTGGTTGATCCGCTGCCACTTGCGCAACCGGTCAATGCCATTACCAAAACAATGGCAGAACACTGCGCAATATCTTTGAATGTCGCTTTCATTGTTGCCTCCTAATTGGACTTGTTGGGTTGGGGCTGAACTACACCGCACACCCTTAATATAGGTTTTGGCAAAGGAGAAAAGAAAGACAGACGATGGTGCGAATGTGAGTAGGAATCTCATATCCCATGAATATGGGAAGGCTAAAATTTTTTCCTCAACACAACAAAAATTTCTCTTATGATCCTCGTTCCATAAAAATAGTTGGGAGAGAAAATGTATAAAAAGTTGTCGTTGGTTGTACTGACGTCCGTGTTATTCACTGGTTGTGCATCGGTACAAATGGAAAGCAAAGAGGCATCACAAAAAGCAAAAGAATTCGCGAAGCCAAGTGCGGGTAACTCCGGCCTTTATATCTATCGCGACAGCTTTGTCGGCAAGGCACTCAAGAAGGATATCTGGGTCGATGGCAAGTGCATCGGGGAAAGCGCACCAGACGTTTTCTTCAAGACAGAAGTCGCTGGCAACAAGGATCACAAGATCTCTACCGAATCCGAATTCTCACCAAACGATCTTTCGCTCTTCACAGAAGAAGGACGTAACTACTTCATCCGCCAATACATCAAGCTTGGCGCATTTGTTGGTGGTGCAGGTCTTGAGTTGATTGAAGAGGAGAAGGGTAAGGCGGCTGTTGCTAAGTTGGATTTGGCGACGCCGGGGACTTGTAGCGAGTAAAATCTGCGACTTTAAGTCGCTTCCAAAAAGACTGTTACTAACCATTTTTTTGCACCGAGGACTACGCGCTGAGTCAAAAATTTACGCTTTAGAGGCGATGATTCTTGCGCAAGTTACACTTAATTCTTTTGACTCTCGCCATTATGACATTTGTTTTTCAACGGCCTGGCTCAGCCGGCCTTCTAGACGCGATTAATACTTGCTCACGAGTCGCTGAGCGAGGAGGGGGAGTCTTTGCGTTTGCCTCCAAAGGAGGCATCGAGACATTTTTTAGTCTTCCCAACATTGCCGCCATGCTTGGAGGCAAACGCCCATTTCACTTGATAGTTGGTATTGATGCCATCACAAACGCAGAGGCATTACTGCAGCTCTCGGCCCTTGTTACACAGTATCAACCTGCATTGAAAGCTCAAGTTTTTCTTCACAGCCAAGCTCCATGTACCTTTCATCCGAAGTTCTCATGGTTTTACGGCGAAGAAAAATTTTCGTTGATCACCGGCTCTGGTAACTTAACGGAGCGCGGTCTCGGACAGAAACCTGGAGGTCAAGCTGCCAATTGGGAGGCCTTCAGCACCCAATCCCTTGAGGGTGAAACAGCTCTTGCAGTTGAAAAAGAAATTTCCGACTGGTTGCAGGCTCAAGCAAAGGCTGAGACTCTCTGCTCATTAGATGATCCTCGCGTTCTTGAAAAAGCGATGGCGAATGCACGTGTTCGCTACAACAATGGCCTCAAGGCACCAGCACAACCCAAGGCCGCTGCGCCCAAGCACGCTGCCAAGGCCCTTGCAGTAGCCGCTCCGGCGCTACAACAGCAAGAAATTCTAATCAGGGAGTTGCCAAGCACTCGTGGCGGACAAGGAGATATTGGCCAGACAGCGCATCGTCATTTTTTTGGGCATGACGGAACTGACAAATTCATCTTTACCCAGTACGTGGAACTCGATGGGACTCTACACGCCGTTAAAAAAGTCTGGCTTTTTTACAATGCCGCCAGCAACAACTACCGATTGGAGCTACCGGAGTCTAAGGGACAGTATGAGGTAGGACCTAATGATGAGCGCATGATCTTAATAGCCGCCAAATTGGACGAACGCTCATTCCGTTACACCATCCTTCGGCCAATCACGAATCAGCCTGCTTACAAGAAGGTCCGTTTACTCTTTGGCCCTCATCCTCTCGCTGGGCGCCGCCTTATGAAAGAAAGCTATGTCTCGCCCGATCTCCTCAGAGACGCGTGGGATGATGCGCCAATTGATCTACTACCTATCAGCCTTCCCACGGCAGAACCATAAGCAGGCTAGGTAAAGCATTTCAAAATAACCTCGGCCTGCTCACGTTTTTTAAGTTTTAGGCCATTTCTATTGAGTTGATTGTGTGTAACCCCATCAATTGCGTCGATCTCGACATGGGGATAGTACTTTTGCGCAAGCTCGATTATGTTTCCCATCGAAACTACGCGCGGATGTGTTCCGTCCCCCTCTTCATGGGGCGAATAGGACAGCACCACTGGAAGACTTAGATCACGTGCCGTCTTAAACAAAGTCTCAAATGCTTTTGGCGCAGTTGACCTGATAGAAAATGGGGATTGGTGTCGGTCTTCTCGATAGACACCTCTGCTAATCACAGAACGCCCGTCTTTGACGACCCTCGATACCTTAGGATTATCCCTAAGGCACATTGTTTCTAGTACATGATAGAAACGACTGTAGTGGTCACGTGTATAGGGTGGGTCAGCGTATACCACCGAACACTGAGGGCCATAAAGCCTTAAAGCTTCAGCGAAATCCGTACGAATTGCCTGATGAGCACGGTTCCTAGTTGGCAACGCAGAATATTTCTCAAGCCATGCCCGGTATGTTTCCAGTGCATCTAATGATCGATCGCGCGAAACGCTCTTCGCCAGACCAGGTTTAACGATGCCACTTTTATTTCTCGGCTGAATCGGCTGCGCAAAATGCTTTCCTACGGTATTCACAAGACTGCTTGCAGTACTAAGCGCAGTAGCGATTAAAGTGTCTTGCGTTGCCCTTCCGATCCTATGCGCGACGGAAATCATGGCATCTAGACTTAGGGCTTGATCAAAGGAAAAGTATACGCCGCCAAAATTTCTACTAATGGTTGTGCACTCTGACAATTCAAGTCCGGTAGACTCGAGCCTAGAGATAGTTTCTTTAATAGCCTCTCCGAGATTCGAGTGCGGCAGTTTTTGCTCTTTGTCCTCAAACGCAATCAACGGGGGAGACTCAAGGAGCTCAATCAGCGCATCAAAATTCCCATAATGTGCATCAAAGATAGCCGACGCCTCAAAAGCCGCCATTGGCGCAAACCACGACAAGGCCTTGGACTTTTCCGCTTGAACTTGGGCGCATATATCGTCTATCAAACTAGAAGATAGCTTCGCGGTTCGAAGTGCCGCAGAGCATAGAACGCGCGAATACTCCTGAACATCGACAGTAATCACGTCTCTATCATCTGCAAACCGATATGCAACAGCACCCGTTCCCGCAAAGAGATCAAGCACGGTACCGCCCGCTGGAGAGACTGCGTCAACTGCAGATTTAATGGCATCTGTGAACGCCGCTTTACAGCCTAAGTAATAGATTGGGCGGTAAGCGCCAATTGCTACATCCGCTGAGCTTTCAAACTCTGAAAAAAGCAAAGCCTCCCCCGCCCTGCCAGCCAAGCTCTTCTGAAATGCCACCCTGTTCTCCTGCAATTACCTGCTTAAGTCTAGCGACACAATGTGTCTTGATATGATCACCAATTTCTACTCCCCAATAGACACGATTCATCTTATGGGCAACGGCCGCTGTCGTCCCTGAACCAAGATAGGGGTCTAGCACAATGTCGCCTGGATTCGTTGCTATTGCGAGGACTCGCTGGATCAATTGTTCTGGTTTCGGGGTATCGAATAGTTGCTTTTCTTGAAAGAGGTCAAGTAAGTGTTTTTTTGCACTGCTAGTTGTTCCAACATCCTTCGCATACCAAAGCGTTTCTGGGGTGAGGCCAACTTTTCTCTGATGGAGAAACTGTTTTACACGAGGAACAGCTCCCCCATCCGTCCCAAACCAAATGTTGTTAGCATCAATTTCTTCCTGCATTCTTTGCTGAGAATAAATCCAGCATCGACCCTTTGGAGGACGATGGATTTTTCCATTTGGTCCTACGACATCGTAGTACTGCTGCGCAGTAGCATGTCCTTCTTGGACGTTTGCACTTACAGACTGCCACGCTCCCCTCGAATCGTTATCCGGATTTTTATACCGGCTTTTAACTTCTTCAGTCAGCGGTAACGAGTTTCGCTGCTTTTCCCAGACGCTAAGCTTCTTCGCGTAAACCAGAAGGTATTCGTGATTGCGAGAAAAAACTTTCCTGTTTTCTCTAGTGGTTCGGCGCTCCCAAATAATCGTGCCCACAAAATTGGTTCGACCAAAAACACCGTCTGCCGCAACTTTCAGGTAGTGCAGCTCAGAATCATCAATAGATATCCAAGCACTTCCATCTTCACGAAGGAGCGTCTTTATTTGCTTTAAGCGCGCGGTCACCGACTCAAGCCACTCCTCATGACCCATATTATCGAAGTAGTGTTGATAACTCTCTCCATTGTTATAGGGAGGATCTAGATAGGCACACTTCACGCTCGCCGGATGGTTATCAGCTAGCAAGGATAACGCTTTAATGTTGTCTCCTTGGATTAGCGCATTTTTGGTGTCCGCATTACCAATCGACCATTTCGCCACTCGCTGCATCGACTTACCCAAGTCAATCTCGGGTCGACGCACACCTGCATATTGCGCCCCCAATGTGGGGCCAGCCATGGTGGCTGATTCGTTAAGCGTCATTCAATGGCCCCTGCTTGCTTGGCTGTTGTGATTCGATACCAAGAGATTCACCGTGCGCCAATATCAGTACCTCAATAAGGCTAGTTACACTGCGCCGCTCCCGTTGCGCAGCAAGCTCAGCAACAACCTTTACTTCGGGCTCCACGCGAAGTGTCATCGTTGCTGTTTTCAGTTTTGGCTTTCCTCTAGGCATGCTCATAAGATACCGTATATATATTTAAAAATACAGTTTTTAATACTTAATATGTACTGCATTAATATGTATTTAATTTATACAAAAATTAGCTAGTTTTCTTAGTGTAGATATTTATTCGCTGAATTGACCATCTCGAATTGATCCACTTTCCACTGCCTAGCAAAGACAGCTACTCGATCGTAAGAGCGCTCATACCCCAGTGCATACAAATCAATGTGCATTTGCTTCAACGCCCTTTTTTGTTTGCATGACTTCGCCGCCTCGGTCTTCAACCAAGTTCATAACTTGAGTGCATAGGGATCGAGCAATGTTCCGGATTGCCTGCTACCGTAGGTGGACTCTACTGATTCAACCCTTAAGTTGCGTCTGACGGTGTTTCTAGAGATCCTTAATCGTCTTGCGATCTCTCTCAATGAAACCTGGTCACGTAGGTGCCAGCGTCGAATGATTCGAAGTAATGCCACCGATCACTTCATTCTCCACACTCACTTCAGTAAATGGGATTGTTGTGGCCTATACATGGGTCAGTTCGCGGTGCAAAACAACATTCAACAAATCATTAAAAAAGCGACCTTCAAGGTCGCTTTTTTGTATTAACTTTGACATCCGGCAAAAACGATGTAGGTTCTCAAAATACATGGAATCACGCTTTATGAGAATCAAAGAGTTTACCCATCTATTCTGAGAATTGATCCCAAGAAATTCTCAGAATAGATGAAAAAAACCTATCTAATTCTCACAATACATAAGACTAGCCGTCACGACGTTTCTCATACAGAAATTTACGCACTGCTTTACCACTCTCGGCGTCAAGTCCAAACATTGTGCTCATAAACCTATGATTGATTCCAGTAATTGATTTAATTTCAGCGGCAGTCAATGGAGGAGACACTCGCTCAAAGCGGTTGAGCATCATAAAATATTCCTCATCCTTATGCTTAGGATCGCCTTGATATGCTTGTTTTTGGAGCTGGCCATCCGCCTCACCCACTCCAACTATACCCACCCCTGATTGGTATAAGAAAACAACATCGCCTCTTACAAGCCGTTCTATTTTGAATTTCCATGGATCGAAGTACGCAGCTGCTTTACCATTCGCAACCATGTCATCATGATCTTCCTGCGTGTTACTGATATTAGTGTTGAGTATGTAGTAGCCTTCTGCCAAATCCTCGTAAGGATTATCTCCCACTCTAAACGCTGACATTTCCAGCAGCATTTCTTCTGGTGCACCGTCATACACACGGTAAACCCAAGGCCGCACATCAAGCCCGCATGAGCGCCAGTAACGCGCCGCTTCTCGCGTTCTACGATCTAAACCATTGGTTATGACTACAAAAGTCTGCTTTGTATTAAAGGCTTCTCTTGGCAACGACACACCGAACCTAGACGCATGAACGGCTTCAAGGGATTGCGAATCACCATTAAACTTTCTGTACCAGGAATCTAGGTCCGCATACTTTGCATTACCAAATAGCTGCCCATAGCGAAGTACTTGCAGGAGATTGTCACTTCGAGACTCCCAGACTTTAAGCTCAAATATAAAGAGATTGCCATCCTTATCAATCGCCATCAAATCCGGCTCTTCCTGCCAAGCGCGAGACTGAGTCAAAAGGATCAGCTTATCATCGGGAAACAACCGATCAAGAGTTCTAAAGAAAACAGCCTGTAGAGCGAGCTCATCAAAACCAAAGGACTGCAGTCTTTTCGTACGGCGTCGTTCGGCGTATTTGGTTTTTGTATTTATGCTTAAGAGCATAGGAAAGATGTCCTTTAGTTACGATTACTAATAGTAAGCAGCAATCTACTCAACTCTTACTAGCGGAAGTAAGACTCTAAATATTTATTAGAATTAGAGAGTGCTAACCTAGCTCACCACTGGCAATACACGCTTGCGCCTTCTCGCGACTTATGACTTCGTAGGGCCAATCAAAGCGGGTATAGAGAAATGAGGAACCTCCTTCTCGGTCTGTAACCCTTGCTTGGATGATGAACACGGTTCCAGGAGGATGACTGTCTCTCATTTTCGAAGAGCACTCCACTCTCATTCCAACATCTAACCCTTGGCCAAGTAACGGACGGGCACGAAGTGATTTAGACGAAGATTCTCCAGGATTCCGAAAGGTCTCAATAGCTACGCGACGGTAGTGGCTCATAGATATCCATAGAAGTGAAAGATTGGAAGTAAGATTAAATAGCGAGTACTGAATCACAAACGAAAGAGCATGCATTTAACCCAGCGTCGATCTTCACGTAATTTCTGTAGTTACTTTCTTTCGAGTGGAGCTCTCCATTTGGCTAGCATCTTGAGGGCACTTGAACCCTGAAGAGATTTTCTTGCTAGCTCTAGTTTTTCTAATAGCGGCTTACGCTCTTCCACGCCTAACTCTTCACAACGAAGCTGGACTTCATTCAGAAAGTTCTCAGTATGCTTTTCTTCCGTCCACTTGTTAATGATTTTTAGGAGCTCTTCTTTACTGTCTTTTAGAGCTTGAACATACTTACGCTCCGATTCTCTACGTTCATACTCTGCCCATTCCAGTTCTCGTCGCTGTCGCTCCAACTCCTCCTTACGCTGCCCCTCATCTACCAACTTTGCAATTTCTGTGGCGGCCTTTTCGAGTTCTTTTACGATGCTTGGGATTCGTCCTACAAGATCATTATTCTTGGTCTCTCGCCAAGCTCTGTTCCATTTCGCCAGCCAGTATGGGGAATAGACTTGTAAGCATAGCCTCCCACTTGAGAAGTGCTTCTTAGTTGTCCAAGTATGTTCACTCCAATTTCTCCGACCTTTTGGAAATACATATTCCGACTCACGGATATATTCACCTTTCACATATCGAACGTCTACCTCTTCTGACATCTCGATAACGGTGAGACCAATAGCAACGGAATCGACGTAAACCACTGTGCTGCGGCCCGGTGTCCAGAGGTTATTAAAGGACTTTAACCCTGCTTGATCTTCACGCTCATCTACTTGCTCTCGATGAAATCGCTCTTCAACAGAAGCGATAACGACGCGATGACTTCTCCTCTCCAGCTCCAAGAAAAGTTCGTTGGCAAACGATAGGGCTTTATCAAGTCCTGGCTTTGTTACTGCCAGATCGACCAAAAGTCTTTTAGCTGGCTTCAGATAATCGGCTTGGTAAGACAGCCTGCCTGACTCGAAGTGTTCCTTCGCCCCAACGATAAGTTCGTGAGTCTTTTTCTTATCGTGAATTGGTGGGATATGTCGGAGCCGTGGTACTGGCGCTTTAGGTAGACGGCTTAGAGGAACTCTCGTGCCTATGCCATCTTTACGCCACACTTGATCATGTATAGGACTTGCTTCGGGAAGAGGGCGCTTAGGCATTACCTTGCCGACTGCCAACTTGGCCCAATAGCCTCTGGCGGGTCTAGGCACATTCAAGTTAGTACATACCCTGGCCATGTAGCTGGAGGAAACGTCAAAGCGTTTCGCCACTTTCAGCATGGGCTCAGACCATACCAGATCGTATAACTGCTCTCGAGTTATCGACTCCATTTTTATCAATCGCTAGGTTTGAGGAGTCAGAAAATATATTGGAGTAAGCGGTAGGCGACGGCGTGCACCATCATCTAGTTTTCCGTAGAACTCGATCCAAAGGTCGATTAGCTTATTCATATCGATTAATGTGATCTTTCTCGTTTCCTGTACTCGAGCTAGATCTTCCGCGTCTTTGGTAAAGCCTCCCGTAGATACAAAAAGCCCAACGTCTTCATTACCGATCAGCGAGATAAAAGCTCTTAACGTATCACTCGTTATCTTTTGACTGACGCGTTTGACTTGCACTTTGATTCTGGGTGGACGAGTGCCAAGCGGATCGGTATAAGCCAAAATATCAACGCCGCCGTCTTTGCCAGGGGGAGATACCCAAGAAACGTGGTAACTCATCGCTTTCAAAAGATCCGCTACCAAGTCTTGGAAATCGAAAGGATTCATCGCGAGGAGATACTTTTCGATTTCATTCCAAGCTTGTTCTTCTGCGTGCTCGAATGTAATGCTGGTTTCTTTTTCTGGTGCGTTCTCAACGTCTGGAGCACTATCTGTCGATTCGCTTATCGCACCCTGCTGAGCCTGCTTCCATTTGTAATAGAGCTTAACTGCCGTACGATAGAAATCCTCTGGATCAGGCATTCGTTTGAGAGCAGCAATACCCTCTTCAGTCACTGACCAATTGCCTTTATGCTTTAAAAGCCAGCCTGCTTTGACGCAGTCAATGGTCGCGAACCGGACAATTTTGTCGAATCGGCGGCCACCAGACTCGTAGCTGCCGGCCTCGTAATCAGTCAATGTGACTCGATTAGATAATTCGGCGATCGCGTCTTGAGCAGGGAGCCCATCTGGCGCTTGTATGAGAATCTCAAACAGCTTTCGTAGAAACTCGCCCGTACGTCTTTTGGTGACTTCTGCCATCTCTATTACACTCGCTCAACATATTCAAAGAGCCAAATGTAAATAAAAAATTGTCATTACACAATTAATTTAGGCCATTTGGCACGATACTTCTACCAGCGTTGAAGCTTATCTCTGCAAATCCCGCTCCCATTAATCACGTGCGTACATGAGTACTCAGCATGCTCATGATATGCCCAACAATTAGACGAATTAAGATGAAGCAGCGACTTGTTAGTACAGACTTAGCGGGGACCCAATATCATGGACTTCATGGAATTACGGAATCCTGTTTGCAGGCACTTACGCGACTAATTCAAGGCGGCGTTGTGATTGAGAAGGCGTCCTTGGTAACTTCTGACACCGAACATGCCTTTGTATTAAAAGATCAGTTTGAAGATACATATGTAATTAAAGCGGGATTTGCTTCCGGGTATTCGGGAGAGGGGTCTCGCGGCTTGGCCGTTGCACTTGCCTTGCTTTATCGCCATAAAGTAGAAATTGAAGAATACAAAATCTCTGCTGACTTCATGCATCGGATTGAGTTTTCATGCCTACTGAGTAGTGATCTTGAATGGCTAGAAAACACGCAGCCTGTTAGACCGCAAAAGTGGTACGACTACATGTATGACGTGAATATCCATCTGACACCGCCTAATCATCAGTTAGTACGCCACTATCCACTTGCGGTCCCCTATCGATTAATCGATGAGCGGATTATAGATTTAGCGGTTTCTTTTCATGAGGATGAGGACCGTGCAATTATGGCCGCATACCGTCGCTTGGAAGATGTTATTCGCATACGAACAGAAATCTCAGAAAGTGGAGCAAAGCTTTTCTCTCGAGCTTTTTTGGGTGACGCACCAGTTTTAACGTGGGATGTGCCGGACGATGGCGAAATTAAGGGGAGAGCCGGTTTATTTACGTCTGTGTTTATGGCATTTCGAAACGCTCGCATGCATCGTGAACCTACAAATAACGGCGATGAGCAATTAAATGAATTCATGCTTATAAATGAATTGTTCCGTTTAGAAGCATGCGCTATTCAAACTCCACTATCAGCAGATGGCGTCACTTAAAATCTTGTCGCTAGAATGCTATTTGACACCGCAAAACCAGTCGGACCTCCTTCTTTTACTCGAGAAGTATCTCTGGCGATGAAATATCTTCGTTTATCATAAAAATATCGCCGTAATATCAATAGCGCCCGACGACATGATTTAGCAAAATGACTGCTCTTAAATCACTTTATAGAGAGGTTGCTATGCCAAACCATGATGCAGATATCGGAAACAAAAACAAAGGTACGCCTGGTACCAATCAGACCCTAGATAAAAACCAAGGAAATCGAAGTAAGCAACTTCAAGAACACGCCCAAAAAGTTGCGCGTGAGAAGATCAAGAGCCCGTAATTAAGTAGTGAAGGCGGCGTTATACCCGCCTTCTTTTTTCAACATGGAAAATAATAAAAAATATCGCTACACCAAACAATTAATCGGCATGGCTCTGCGCGATGGGTGGACCCAAAAGCAGATTGCTGAAGCTTGCCGGACGCAACAATCCATCGTAAGTAGTTGGAAAAGCGGCGCTGCTCAAGCTAAAGAAAATCAGCTTACAAAGTTGCTTGAGATTTATGGCCCTAGATTACGTAGAAAAGCTTTTAGAATTTATCATTCCTTCAAGGAAGAGTCAGGCGACTACCGTCCTCATCTAATCAAGGTGGAAGGCGAGGTGATCTTTTCTTTCCCTTTCAGAAACAAGAGTTTTTGCCCCCAGTGTCACAAGGAGTCAACTTCCTGCTCGTGCCGTCAGCGTGGGAGGAAGATCACTTCAACTCGTAAGCTGGTTGTGCACGCGTTAGGCCGCGGAGAATTTTGTGTCCTGATGCAATCAAGACTTCTTGTGGATGAATTTCAAACGCAATTTCCAGAAACGAATATCTTCGTTACGAAAGTGGTGGGGCATTTTAAGGTTGATGAATTGCTGGAGTACTGCGAATCTTTAGAAAGAAGTGAAAACCAGGACAAATATCAGTTGCTAGCAGCGGAATATCTCATGCTTCAAATGCTCGTCCGAAAATCACTCCTTGAGCACGGGTATCCATTGGAAGGTGTTGAGGAACACGTCGGATACTGATAGTCTTAGATACCAACCCTGTAGCGTTACGGCCACGCCAAGGTCGTTTAAACATGCCATTCGTGGCTTTCTTGGTTTCTCCGGCTTTTGCCAGGCCTTGTGGATTAGCCTTTTGCTACTGCAACGCATTAGGAGAAAAATTTTGGTAGCCAACCACCTGTCGGCTCTGCCGACTAGGATACGGTGCCGTTTCCCGTAACTGAAAAGTGCTTAGCTAAATTGGGATAGGGGCGGGACGAGAGCAGGGCCAACTTGTTAAGAGTTCGCCCTGCTTTCACTTTTCATAGCCTACAAAAATCTTAGCATCCCACTGCCTAAGACATCCTGATATAAAAACTAGCTTCGACTTCTAACCCGTCATAACTTGAGTAAGGAAGCTATTGCGTTGAGGTGAATACTCAGCTCCCTCTCTCGCATACTCTTCCAACCTGTCTCGATCCCACCCGATGACTACTAGTTCTTCGATTAACTGTTCTGTTAATGGGACGGTGTCTCGATCGAAGAAGAGATCATCAGTAAGTCTTTCAACGGTCTTCGCATGATGGAGTGCATCCCTTAACTTTCGTAATGGATAGCCGTATATCAGGCGCTGCCCGACTGCAGGAAGATCAACATCTACTAGGAAAGCATCGCCAGCAAGGTCAAAAGTACCATCCCATGCAATCTGAACTTCACGTCCGTGATCACGGATTTCTGGTTCAAACTTCTGTCCACGCCATAACAAGCATATAGCTCTGTCTTCATTTGGTTCAAGGATCCAAGCGTCAGCATCTGGTGTGGAGAATAGGATAAGCGGGCGATCCAATACTTCCGGACCAGTAACCACCAGCCTTCCTTCGCCGTTTTGCGCAGCAGCTACGATAGCTTCACACTCTTTCAAAAGCGGTAGTTGTCCATCCGGTCGACGTAACGACTCTTCTGCACATAGCAAAACATGATGCCAATGATTGTAGCCAGCACCGCGTGCAACGCGATCCAAAGCCTCAGCGTGTTTTATTTTGAATTTCGCCTTGGTTTTCTTGGCGAGTTGCTTGAGTTTTTCGACGGTGACCGCCGATGTAGGGACGAAGCGCATTCCATCTTCCTTTCTGCAAGATGCGAATTCATCAGTGCCCACATCCGACAATCGCATGCAGCGAGGTCAATGAAAAATGGTAGTGATAGTGATCGTCCCGTCCGGGTCTGCCTAGGTGGGCAGCAGGCTTCGATCCAGCCTGCTCTCACACCTTTAAACAGATAAGCGGCAGCATTCAAGACCATTTTTGTGCGCACCGATATCGCCTCATTTTATGAAAATATTGATCGTGAGCGTTTAGTCGAAAAAATTGATCGCGATCAGTTGTTAAGTCCAGCATCAAAGAAGTATGTCAAACAAATTCTCAATTCCTACGGTGCACTTTCCGGCTCCACAACTGGGATTCCCAGAGGGGTTGGCATCAGCGCTTATTTAGCGGAACTGTATCTAAGGCGGATTGACAACTCGATCAGAAAAATCGCTGGCCTGGTCTTGTATTGTCGGTTTGTTGATGACATCGTAGCCGTCTTCGCACGACCGCCAATCGGTAAGGACTTAGGGTCGTATAAAGATCTGATTATCAAGATCTTGACCGATGAGGGACTCACACACAACACAGCTAAGACAAGGGAGCTCAAACTGGCCGATAGCAGCCCGAAGAAGTTCGAGTATCTAGGTTATCGTTTTCATCTCACGCCCGCTGGGATTGCGCTTAGCCCTAGCGCAGCGAAGGTAGTGAAATATGATGCGCGAATGAAAGCAACTTTCGCGGAGTATTGGCGAGAACGCCCCGTCGATCCCAAGGGCGCATATAGAAAATTAGTCGGCCGAATAAAATTTTTGACGGGTAACACACGGCTCTCTAATAGTAAGTCATCCGCTGTCACCGGTATTTACTTCAATAATTCAATTGTGACTGACTTAACTAGTTTCAAGCGTCTTGATAGACGCCTAAAAATACGTATTGCAGAACTCAAGCGAAGCAGCCTACAAAAACAATTGAAACACTTGAAATTCACCACTGGCTTTGAGCAACGTCGATATCATAATTTCAGCACTAGAGAACTTCAGATGATCGTAAAGGCATGGAAACATGGCTAAGCGGCGGGTCTCTCTCACTCATAGAAAACAACGATCCGTATTAACGGACATGCTACCTTTCGAGGTACCTCCGACATTTTCCAATCGTGGTTTCTATCGCTTTTTAAGAAACAATGGCGTGGAAATCGAAAAGGGCAAATTGCACTGGAATTGTGAAACGAGTGCTCTTGATGAAACAATGCGTTTACTTTTCGGCATTAAATCTGGCACCCCAATTTCCACCGATGTCGTAATTGAATGGGGCAAGAAGAGAGAACGCCGCTCCGTACCTCTTCGCAGATGCGAGATGGCAACCATTCCGTTCAATTTCCGTGTCGCTCACAATCTCGATGGGCGCACGCTAAGTGTTGTGCATCCTCGCAATCAGGTAGAAGTTGCGAGCTTCTATGCGACTCACAGCGCACTGATCATTTATCACACCTCCGCCAGTGAGTTTTCCATACGTCGGCCTGTATCAGTTTCGCGCTATGTCTACTTCAAGGATAGGCTTCACGACGAGCGCATGGATGCCGCTACTGGCGTGGAAGAGGAAGATCGTGAGTACGAGCAAATCGGTTCCTATTTCGTTTACCGTAAGTATCGAAATATTCATCGGTTTTTTGAATCGCACGAGTATCATCGTAGCGAGAAAAAATACGATGCTTTGGTTCAGATTGATGTAAACAAATGCTTTGACAGCATCTACACACACTCACTTCCCTGGGCAATTTTGGGAAAAGATCAGACGAAGTTCGGTCTGGAGGAATCGAAAAATACTTTTGCTGGGCGATTCGATGCGCTTATGCAAAATCTAAACCATAAGGAAACCAACGGTATCGTTATTGGACCAGAATTTTCTAGAATTTTCGCCGAAATTATTTTGCAATCTGTCGACGCTGAACTCCTTCAAAAATTGGCCGATAGAGATAATCTGATTCATAAAGTCGATTATGAGATTTTCCGGTACGTAGATGATTTCTTTGTTTTCTATAATATGGAAACCACCCAGTTAAAGATCTTCGAGACTCTTCAAGAAATCCTCAAGTCCAAAAAACTGAGTATCAACACCGCGAAAATTAAGCACTACCAAAAGCCGATCATCACCGAGATTACGATCGCCAAAGAGCGCATCTCAAGTCTTTTGAATGAAGAGATCGATCCGGTGTGTGAGGAGGAGGCTTCAACCGCCCCACCTACTCCTCCTAAACAACATCTTGTTTGCGTTATAAACGCGAATCGATTGATTGTCAGGTACAAATCCGCACTTAAGGAGTCCAACGTAACCTATGGCGATTTACTGAATTACACTTTCGCTATAGTTGAAAGTAGAATTGAAAAGCTGTTCAAAGCATATATTTCGAGCGATAAATCAGATCGTGACCGTAAGCGCCTTTCGAACGCCTTGCTCGCGATCATGGAATTTGCTTTTTTCGCGTATTCGGCAAGTCCAAAGATCAATCACACAATCCGGCTCTGTCGGATGATTACTATCTCTGTAAACTTTCTACATGCTCAGGTAATGCCTTATGAGCTGAAGCATTTGCTGTTTAAGTACGTCCACGATAACGTCATGCAGCAGCTCGAAAAAACGACGATGAGTATTCATCGAGAAGTGGAAAGTCTCTATCTTCTTATTAGTCTTTCGCAAATAGGTCGAGAATACTGGCTTCCCGAATCAGTCCTCCTCCGTCATTTCTTAATCAAAACGGAAGCCAACACTGGAGAGTATGTTCGTCCTAGTGGCTTCATGAGCCACTTCTCGATCACAATACTACTGTCCTATATCAAGGGAAAAGTTCGTTATACCAAGTTGAAAACATTTGTTGAAACACACCTTGTCGCCAAAACCGAGTATATGAAGGCTCACTGTCCCGATGATGCTGAGACCCTAATCATGTTGCTCGATCTCATTGTTTGCCCTTACATCACGGCCGAAACTAAAGAAGAAATCGGAAAGATTTTTGGTCTTGATGCAGTTAGCCTTGCATCTGTTCAGTCGTCTAATGATCAATGGTTTACGGCATGGGGCGATAAATTCAATCTTGGGAAAGAGCTAGACGCGAAGCGCAGTCGCGAGGTATATTAGCCTCGGCGCTCCGCTTTACCCTTAATGGCTGTTGGCAGCCCACACACAAGCGCCCACTCTTCTCCTATATCAACT
Organism: Oxalicibacterium faecigallinarum; assembly: GCF_014635705.1. Lineage (GTDB taxonomy): Bacteria > Pseudomonadota > Gammaproteobacteria > Burkholderiales > Burkholderiaceae_D > Oxalicibacterium > Oxalicibacterium faecigallinarum. The sequence goes on from NZ_BMDI01000001.1 coordinate 1,900,949, forward strand.
GGGGGTTGAGTAATCAGACGGTAGGAGCGGGCCGTCTTTATTCCTGATGTGACTAGAATGTAAAAAGCCCTGCAATGCAGGGCTTTATTTTTGGTTCAACGAATGTGGGCACATTACAAAATGTGCTCTCATACCTCAAGACTTGCATTGCAAATAGTGAGAATAATTGCAGGTATTCTGAGAACCTACAAACGAATTTATTTAAATATCAATATTCCCCGCCGCCAGCGCATTCGATTCAATGAATGCGCGACGTGGTTCAACATCATCACCCATCAGCGTCGTGAAAATCTGATCGGCTGCAATCGCATCTTCGATCTGCACTTTGAGCAGACGACGTACGTTCGGGTCCATGGTTGTTTCCCACAGTTGTTCCGGGTTCATCTCACCCAGACCTTTGTAGCGCTGCTTGCCGACGTTGCGTTCTGCTTCGCTGCGCAACCATGCCATGGCTTGGTGGAAGTCATTGATGGCGCTGACTTTGGCTTTGTCGCCGGCACCACGTTGCACCATCGCACCCGGGCCGATCAGGCCTTTGAAGGTGGCTGCAGCATTGGACAAGACAGCGTAGTCAGGGCCGGCGACAAAGTCGGCATCGAAGCCGGTGACTTTGACGTTGCCGTGGTACATGCGGTTGAAGCGCAGAGCGAACTTGTCAGCCAGCTCATCATGAATGACTTCAACCTTCACGCTTGGCTCGTTGATGCCGGCTTGCAGGCGCGCAGCGGATTGCTCTGCAGCGTCTCTGGAGCTGAGGTCGAGCGTCACACCGGTCATGATGGCGGTGAGTGCGGCACCATCGATCACGCGGGTCAGGCGGTTGATGATGGCGTTGGCGGTGTTGTACTGACGAACCAGTTCGGACAAGGCATCGCCGCTGATTGGTTGCGCGCCTTCTGATGGGATCAGCACGGCGTCGTTGAGTGCAACCTGCATCATGTAGACAGCTTCTTCCAGATCATCCTTCAGATAGCGTTCGTCCTTGCCGTGCTTGACCTTGTACAACGGCGGTTGCGCAATGTAGACGTGGCCGCGCTCGACCAGTTGCGGCATCTGGCGATACAGCAGTGTGAGCAGCAGGGTACGGATGTGTGCGCCGTCAACGTCCGCATCGGTCATGATGATGATACGGTGATAACGCAGCTTTTCGATATTGAATTCGTCCGCACCGATGCTGGTGCCGAGTGTGGCGATCAGCGTGGTGATCTGTTCGCTCGACAGCATTTTTTCAAAGCGGGCTTTTTCGACGTTGAGCACCTTGCCGCGCAACGGCAGAATCGCCTGGAACTTGCGGTCGCGGCCTTGCTTGGCCGAGCCGCCTGCGGAGTCACCCTCGACGATATAGAGTTCGCACAGCGCGGGGTCTTTTTCCTGGCAGTCGGCCAGTTTTGCCGACAGGCCCAGGCCATCCATCACGCCTTTGCGGCGTGTCAGTTCACGCGCTTTGCGTGCTGCCTCGCGCGCACGTGCTGCTTCGACGATCTTGCCGCAGATGATCTTGGCGTCGTTTGGACGTTCCTGCAGGTAGTCGGTCAGCGTCTTGGCGACGATCTCTTCCACCGGCCCACGCACTTCGCTCGATACCAGTTTGTCCTTGGTTTGTGAGCTGAATTTTGGCTCCGGCACTTTGACCGACAGCACGCAGGTCAGACCTTCGCGCATGTCATCGCCAGCGACTTCGACCTTGGCTTTTTTGGCGAGGTCGTTTTCTTCGATGTATTTGTTGATGACGCGCGTCATCGCTGCACGCAAACCGGTCAGGTGTGTGCCGCCGTCACGTTGCGGAATGTTGTTGGTAAAGCAGAGCACTTGCTCGTTGTAGGCGTCGTTCCATTGCATGGAGACGTCCACGGTGATGTTGGTGTTCTGATCGGACATGCGCTCGCCCACCGCCTGGAAGATGGTTGGGTGCAAGACGCTCTTGGCTTTGTTGATGTATTCGACAAAGCCGCGCGTGCCGCCTTCAAACGCGAAGTCTTCTTCCTTGCCGGTGCGCTGATCGGTCAGCTTGATGTGCACGCCGTTGTTGAGGAAGGACAGTTCGCGAATGCGCTTGGCCAGAATGTCGTAATGGAATTCCACATGGGTAAAGATTTCTTCATCGGCCCAGAAGTGGACTTCGGTACCGCGCTTGTCGGTGTCACCGATGACTTTGATCGGCGAGACGAGCTGGCCGTCGATGGTTTCGATCTCGCGGTTTTGCGGGATGCCGCGTGCGAATTCCATCTGATGGACTTTGCCATCGCGACGGATCGTGAGTTGCAGTTTCTTGGACAAGCCGTTGACGCACGAGACACCCACGCCGTGCAGACCGCCGGACACCTTGTACGCGTTTTGATCGAACTTGCCGCCTGCGTGCAGTTCGGTCATGACGATTTCTGCCGCACTGCGTTTTGGCTCGTGCTTGTCATCCCACTTCACGCCGGTTGGAATACCGCGGCCGTTATCGACGACCGAGATCGAATTGTCGGAATGGATGGTGACGTGGATTTCGCTGCAGTGACCGGCCAGCGCTTCGTCGATGGAGTTGTCCAGCACTTCGAACACGCAGTGGTGCAGGCCGGTGCCGTCCGAGGTATCGCCGATGTACATGCCCGGGCGCTTGCGCACCGCTTCCAGACCTTCAAGAATCTGGATCGAGGATGCGCCGTATTGCGCGGACTGTGCCGGAGGGATGTTGTCGTTCGGGATCGCGGACATGGCTGCCTTTACTTATCGGTTACGGAGTATTCGCTATCAACAAAAGAAGGCGGCGTCCTGGTTGCCGCAACGGCAATACAGACGAGCCATCTTCAGTGGGAAAGGAGAAAGTGCTTGCTTGCGCGAATCACGCTGGCTGGCTTGGACCTCACCTGATAACGAAATGACTTGCGATGAAAATTTGCTACTTCGCTGATACTGCAACCCGGATTTCCGCACTAGCGAAAAAGACCGGAAAACAGGGATTTGGGTACCGAGATTAATTGGGGCCAAATTGCTGTTTTTAAAGGCAAATTTTACCTCATCGGAGCCGCCAAACCAAGCCTGCAACCCCGATGAATGCTTAATTTCAGCCTTTAAATACGCATAGGCATGACGACGTACTTGAAGTCCGGATTGTCAGGCACCGTGATCAGTGCCGACGAGTTGGCATCGCCGAGGGCGATATTGATGTTGTCGCTCTTGAGATTGTTGAGAACGTCGAGCAGATAGGTGACATTGAAGCCGATATCGACGCTATCTCCGCCGTAATCGATTTCGATCTCTTCCACAGCCTCTTCCTGATCGGCATTGGTGGAACTGATCTTCATGCTGCCCGGGCTCATGATGCAACGCACGCCCTTGAACTTGTCCGAGGTCATGATGGCAGCACGTTGCAGCGAGCGCAGCAACTGATCGCGACCGATCGTGAAGTTATTTTTATACCCTTTTGGAATCACGCGGGTGTAGTCCGGGAACTTGCCTTCGACCAGCTTGGAGATCAGTTCGATATCGCTGAAGGTCAGCTTGACCTGATTGTTGGCGATTTCCAGATCGACGGTTTGATCGGTTTCTTCCAGCAGACGTTGCAGCTCGATGATGGTCTTGCGCGGGATGATGACTTCCTGACGCGGGAATTCCTGATCGGTCTCAACCTGGCAAAACGCCAGACGGTGACCGTCGGTGGCCACTGCGATGACGTTCTTGCCATCGACCACCAGCAACAGGCCATTGAGGTAGTAACGGATGTCTTGCTGCGCCATCGAGAAGTGCACCATGTTGAAAAGATGCTTGAGCGTCTTTTGCGGCAGGGTGACTTTGGCGTTGTATTGCTCGGCTTGTGCGACGGTAGGGAATTCTTCCGCAGCCAATGTCTGCAATGCAAAGCGCGACTTGCCCGACTGCACGCTCATGCGCTTGTTTGCCAGCGTGAGCGACACATCGCCCGAATCCGGCAGGGCGCGCAAAATGTCGAGCAGCTTGCGTGCCGCAACCGTGGTCGATGCAATGTCATTGCCATTGCCGACTTGTGCATGCGTGGTGATCTGCACTTCAATGTCGGTCGACAGGAAAGAAACGCGCTCGCCATCCTTGCGAATGAGGATATTGGCCAGAATCGGCAAAGTGTGCCGACGCTCGACAATACCACTCACAATCTGCAACGGACGAAGCAGCGCGTCGCGTTGGGTCTTAACCAATTGCATAGTTGGATCCTTATCGATAGATAGTTAAACAAATGCGCGAATGCGGCATGCAGCAACATCATCCCGCACGTACAACCTTGCTGTAACCGACACCGGCAACGGGCGCCGACCGATCACGACCGCCTTGTCAGAAAACACTTCACGCTTGCGGCGATCCGTACTCGCTCTCTGGCTATGGGCAAGGCGGCAACACCCTGTATTTTGACAGAAACATCTGACATGCGACCCTCTGGTCGCGATTTTCTACTGCTGATTCTGACTGTGGCAACTTATCCACGGACTATCCACCACTTATCCCATGGATTTCCACAAAGTTATCCACAGGCACGTAGGCAGCACATTTATCCCTTCAGGGTCTGCTCCAGCACGTGCAGCTCGTGGTTGCATTCCGGACTTTTGGCACGATCTGCAGCGATCTTGCGGACGGCATGCAACACCGTCGTGTGATCACGTCCGCCAAACAGTTCGCCGATTTCCGGCAGACTCTTTTGCGTTAATTCCTTGGCAAGATACATCGCGATCTGGCGTGGTCGGGCAATGTTGGCCGGACGCTTTTTCGAGTACATATCGGCAACTTTTATATTGAAAAAGTCGGCCACTGTCTTTTGAATGTTCTCGACCGAGATCTGGCGGTTTTGCACCGACAACAGATCTTTTAATGCATCCTTGACAACTTCGATCGTGATGTCTTTGCCGTGGAAACGGGAGTAAGCAAGAATCTTGCGCAGTGCGCCTTCGAGCTCGCGGACGTTGGATCGCAGGTGCTTGGCGACAAAAAAGGCCACGTCATCGGACATGGTGACCCCTTCCTGAACCGCCTTTTTGAGCAGGATCGCCACTCGCATTTCCAGCTCCGGCGGCTCGACGGCAACCGTCAAACCGGAGTCAAAACGGGAAATCAGGCGGTCATCCATGCCGGTGATTTCCTTGGGATAGGTATCGCTGGTGATAATGATTTGTTTCTTTGCGGCAATTAACGCTTCGAATGCGTAGAAGAATTCTTCCTGGGTGCGGCTCTTGCCGCCAAAGAACTGGATGTCGTCGATCAGCAACAAATCAAGCGAATGGTAATAGCGCTTGAAGTCATCAAATCCTTTGCGTTGGTAAGCAGTCACTACGTCGCGAACGTATTGTTCTGCATGGATATAGCGGATTTTGACGTCTGGATTGTCTTGCAGGATCTGATTACCGATGGCATGGATCAGGTGGGTTTTACCAAGGCCCACACCACCATATAAGAACAGCGGGTTATACGAACTGCCCGGATTGTTGGCGACCTGGATGGCGGCCGCGCGCGCCAGCTGGTTGGCCTTACCGGTCACAAAACTGTCGAAGGTCAGCGCGGTATTGATACGGCTCTGATCGCGGCGCGGTGTTGCTTCCGCCGGCGAGGATGGAATCGGTTCCAAGACATTGGCGGGGATGTCATCCGTCTGACCGGTCGGCGCGTTGTTGGCAGGTGCAGCACTTGGACGACGCGCCGTCGCCAGACGCGGATCAAGCACGAACTGCACATCGATTGGCGCATTCCAGAATTCTGCGGCGAGGGTCGTGATACGGCTGGCGAACTGGGTTTTGACCCAATCCAGCTTGAAGCGATTGGGGGCTGCGATGCGCAAGGTGCCGTCTTCGTAATCGAGCGGCGCCAGCGGTTTGATCCACGCACTATATTGTTGAGGCGTCAATTCCCGTTCGAGCTGGGCGGAGCAGGTCTGCCAGAAATTTTCCATGAAGGTCTACTTGATCTTTATTATGCGAAGGGTGGTCCGGCGCCCCTTGGATGGTCTATTTGCAGGCCGAAAAGTCCCTGTTTTGAGACCCGGCTGCCGCCACACGGAGCGCCTATTCTACCCCCGTCGGGCAAAGTTATCCACAGGCGGGCGACTTATTTATGCACAAAAGCCTGCGCCAGAACGGTGCTAAGTAATTGACAGGCAAGGGGAAAGTGCTGTCTAATTCAGGGTTCACTACCCACGATGTTGGTCCGTTGTGTTGTCGCCCAGAGGGTTCAGCGCATGCGCCAGCTGCCAAAGAAGTGCTTTTTTCTTCCGGCGATATGGGGCGCGTGATTTCTGATTTTAAATATTGCTGATTAGCGAGACCACAAATGAAACGTACTTACCAACCTTCCGTCGTTCGCCGCAAGCGCACCCACGGCTTCCGTGTTCGCATGGCTACTCGCGGTGGCCGCGCTGTGCTCAACGCACGTCGCGCCAAAGGCCGCAAGCGCCTCGCTGTATAAGCGAATGGCGTGACCGGCGATCGTTCGCTCGACTTTGCACGCGATCGGCGGATCGTTAAAACGGATGAATTTTCATCCGTTTTTCGTTTGCGCCCCGTGTATCGGACCGCTCACTTCGTCCTGTACACACGCAAGACCGATCTGCCGCATGCACGTCTGGGCGTCGTCGCCGCCAAACGCCTCGCTCCTCGTGCCGTGACACGCAATACGATCAAGCGTGTGACACGCGAATTGTTTCGCCAGACGGCATTGCCGTCGATCGATTGCATCGTTCGCCTGTCGCAACCTGTCAATACCAAACAAGGTCCGGCCACCAGCGCCAGCCTGAAGCGGGTATTGCGGGAAGAATTGACGCGTCTGTTCGCATCGCAATGCAAACCGGCACATCGCTCGGGAGCGGGCGAATGAAAAAGATTCTGTTATTACTGGTGCGCGGGTATCAACTGTGCATCAGCCCTTTCCTCGGACAAAACTGCCGCTTTTATCCAAGCTGCTCAAGTTACGCCGCCGAAGCGATCGAGGAACATGGCGCTCTGAAAGGGAGCCTGCTGGCAGCATGCCGTCTGTGTAAATGTCATCCGTGGCATGCGGGCGGCGTCGATCCGGTTCCCAAGAAATCGTCCTCATCCAAATCAACTGCTTGCGGTTGCCGCCATTCCTGATTACTGATTAAGAGACTTATGGATATCAAACGTACCGTCCTCTGGGTAATATTTTCGTTTTCGCTGCTGATGCTGTGGGACAACTACAACCGTTATACCGGCAAGGACTCGATCTTCTTCGGTAACGCGGGCAAAACACCGCAAACTGCTACCGCCGCTGAAGGCAATGCAGACAAGCCGACATCGGATGTCCCGCCAACCGTTTCGGGCCCTGTCCCTGCCAATCAGGCGATTCCGGGCGGCCAGGCACCAGCCAAGAGCGAAATCATCACGGTCACGACCGATCTGGTCAAAGCAGACATCGACACCATTGGCGGTGAAATCCGTCGCCTCGAACTGCTGCAACACAAGGAAAGCGAACACAGCGACAAGAACATCGTTCTGTTCGACAGCGTGGCACCTCGCACCTATCTGGGCCAGACCGGCCTGACCGGCGGCGAGTATCCAAACCATCGTTCGCTGTTCAAGGTTGCACCAGGCACGCGCGAACTGGGTGACGGCAATCAGGTGCAACTGGTGATGGAGGCCGAGCAGCAAGGCGTCAAGCTGGTGAAGACCTATACCTTCACCCGTAATGACTATCGCATCGACATCAAGCACGACATCGTCAACAACACCAATGCACCGATCGCGCCGTCGGTCTACATGCAACTGGTACGCGATGGCGGCAAACTGGCAGAGTCGATGTTCTACAGCACCTTTACCGGCCCTGCCGTTTATAGCAATGCCGAGAAATTCCAGAAGGTCACCTTCGATTCGATCGAAAAGGGCAAGGACGAGCACATCAAGAAAGCCAGCGATGGCTGGATCGCGATGGTGCAGCATTACTTCGTTTCGGCTTTCGTACCGAAGACCGACGAGCCACGTGATTACTTCACCAAGAAACTGGCAACCGATCTGTATGCCGTCGGCACAGTCGTGCCTGTTGGCACCATCGCACCGGGCGAAACCAAGTCGCTCGACGCCACGCTGTTCTCCGGCCCGCAAGAATCCTCGCGTCTGGATGACGTGGCGCCTGGCTTCGATCTGGTCAAGGACTATGGCTGGCTGACGATCATTGCACGCCCCATCTTCTGGGCCATGGAACACATTCATGCCATCCTCGGCAACTGGGGCTGGACCATCATCGCGCTGACCGTGCTGATCAAGCTGATCTTCTTCCCGCTGTCGGCTGCCAGCTATCGCAGCATGGCGAAGATGAAACTGGTTACACCAAAAATGACCGAGATCCGTACCAAGTACAAAGCTGAACCGCAAAAGATGAATGCGGCGATGATGGAGCTGTACAAGAAAGAAAAGATCAATCCGCTCGGCGGCTGTATGCCGATCCTGATTCAGATCCCGGTCTTCATTTCGCTGTACTGGGTCTTGCTGGCCAGCGTGGAAATGCGTAATGCGCCATGGCTGTGGGTTGCCGATCTGGCCGCACCGGATACCTTGTTCGGTTCGTACAACATCTTCGGCTTCCATCTGACCATCGGTATTCTGCCAATCCTGATGGCCGTGTCGATGTTCATCCAGACCAAGCTGAACCCGACGCCACCAGATCCGGTACAAGCCAAGCTGATGATGTGGATGCCGATCATCTTCTCGATCATGTTCTTCTTCTTCCCGGCTGGTCTGGTGCTGTACTGGGTTGTCAATAACGTGTTGTCGATTGCGCAGCAATGGACGATCACCAGAAAGATCGGTGCACCGACGACCTGATGACTCAAGCAAAGCGTGTAAGACGCGCTTCTCAAAAGCCCGTGACTTGCGAACGCACTCACGGGCTTTTTTACGCGCACTTCGTTTATGCTGTTGCCTGATACTGACGCTCACCGATAACGATAAAACCACACCATGAATTTCGATTCCGCACCCATCGCCGCCATCGCCACCGCACCCGGTCGCGGCGGCATTGGCGTTGTCCGCATCTCGGGCAAAAATGTTGCCGCCATCATCGATGCCGTTTGCGCCACCAAAGGCAAATCGTTGCAGCCGCGTCATGCGACCTATCTGGATTTTGTCCACGCCGATGGCAGCGTGATCGATCAGGGTCTGGCGATTCATTTCAAGGCACCGCATTCCTACACGGGTGAGGATGTGCTGGAGTTGCAAGGACATGGCGGTCCGGTCGTGCTGCAAATGCTGCTGGCGCGCTGTTTGGAAGCCGGTGCCGGTATCGGTTTGCGTCTGGCGCAACCGGGCGAATTCACACATCGCGCCTTCCTGAATGACAAGCTTGATCTGGCACAGGCTGAAGCGGTTGCCGATCTGATCGAAGCATCGACCGAAGCCGCAGCACGCTCGGCCTCGCAATCGCTGTCGGGTGCGTTCTCGCATGCGGTACAGGACCTCGTCGACAAGATCACCAATCTGCGCATGCTGGTCGAAGCCACGCTGGATTTTCCGGAAGAGGAAATTGATTTTCTGGAGCAGTCGGATGCACGTGGTCAGCTCACACGCATTCGCGCAGCACTGCAACAAGTATTCCGTCAGGCCGCGCAAGGCGCCTTGCTGCGCGAGGGATTGAATATCGTGCTGGCCGGTCAGCCGAACGTCGGCAAATCATCACTGCTCAACGCACTGGCCGGTAACGACGTTGCGATCGTCACGCCGATTGCCGGCACTACACGCGACAAGGTGATCGAGACCATTCAGATCGAAGGCATCCCGATCAACATCATCGACACCGCCGGCATTCGCACCGAAGCGCAAGCCAGCGATGAAGTCGAACGCATCGGCATCGAACGCACCTGGGCGGCAGTGCAAAAAGCCGATGTCATTGTCCATATGCTAGATGCTGCGCGCGGCCCGACCAGGGAAGATGAGGAAATCACCGCGCGCTTCCCGAGCGGCATTCCCGTTATCCGCATCTGGAACAAGATCGATCTGTCAGGCCACAAACCCTCCGTCGATCAACTGCCGGATGCAACACACATCTATCTGTCCGCATCGGAACTGGCAGGCATGGATCTACTACGCAATGAGTTGCTGCGCCTAATCGGCTGGCAGCAAACCAGCGAGTCGCTTTATCTCGCACGCGAACGTCATCTGGTTGCGCTGAAAGCGGCAGAAGAACATCTCGATATCGCCGCCCAGCACGCTGCGCACGATAGCGAAGTGAGCGATCCGGCGCTCGATCTGTTTGCTGAAGAATTGCGACTGGCGCAGGATCGCCTGTCGAGTATTACTGGCGAGTTCACACCGGATGATTTGCTGGGGGTGATCTTCAGTCGATTCTGCATCGGAAAATGATGCGCTTAAAAAAGGCGACGATATCGTCGCCTTTTTGTTATTTGCCTTTGGCAGGGGGATTATTTCCTCTGCCGCCACCGGACGGATTGCCGGTTTTGCTCGGGCCATTTGCCGGCGTATTATTTCCAAACGTCATATTTTCTCCTTTCAAAAGCGAGGCACGCCTGTTCGCTTCGTTTCACTACAAAGAAGGACGACGATAGCCACCACGCACACCGTCCTTGGACAGCACCAGTTGCCATAACTGGATATCCCGCGCGCGAAACGCACCGGCACACGACAGCAGGTAGTACTTCCACATCCGGTAAAAGCGTTCGCCCAGTTGCTCCGCAAACGCAGGCCACGCACGATCAAAATTTGCAAACCAGGCCATCAGCGTCTTGTCGTAATCGCTGCCAAAGTTGTGCAGGTCTTCCACCACAAACAGATTTTCGGCCGCATCACCAATCTGGCCAATCGATGGCAGATCGCCATTTGGGAAAATGTATTTGTCGATCCACGGATCAGGCGGCGTGCGGCGCGAGTTCTTGCCAATCGTGTGCAGCAGGAACAACCCGCCCTGATCGAGCGAACGGTGCGCGACTTCCATATAGGTGCGGAAGTTTTTATGACCGACGTGTTCGAACATGCCAAGGCTGGCAACCGCATCGAAGCGCTCGTCAAGTTCACGATAGTCTTGCAGGCGGAAATCGATCGGCAGATGCGCATAACGCTGCGCTGCGAAGGCAATCTGTTCCTTGGAAATGCTGACGCCCACACCTTCGACGCCATATTTTTCGGCAGCAAAGGCAAGCAGGCTTCCCCAGCCGCAACCAATATCCAGCAAGCGCATGCCGGTCTGCAGTTGCAGTTTGCGACACACCATATCGAGCTTGGCTTCCTGCGCCTGCTCCAGATTGGTGGCATGTTCCCAGTATGCGCAGGTGTACGTCATCCGTGAGTCCAGCATTTGCGCATAAAAATCGTTGCCGAGGTCGTAATGCACTTCACCGACTTTCTTGGCGCGCTCAATGTTTTGCAGATTGAACAGCTTGGCCATCAGCACATGACCGAGCAGGCGCAAAGGCCGGATGTTATCGGTCAGTCGTGTGCCAAGCAGACGTGCAAAAAATTCATCCAGCCGCTCGGCATCCCAGTCGCCGTCCATATAGGCCTCGCCCAGGCCGAGGTTGGCCTGCGCCATGCCGCGCTGCAACACATCCGGCGCATGCAATTGCATATCCCACGGATTACTGCCATTGACTTCGATGGCGGCCTGCCGCAACAGCTTGATGGCCGCGTCGTGCACGCTGTTGTGCTCGGGCGTGATGAGAGGGTCGGGAGAAGAGAACGTATTTGTATGCATAAGGCCTTCACTCAAGAGAACCGTGTGCGACAAGAACCGTTACTACCTGTTGGTCAGCGAAGCGCTTTTCAAGTTAGCCGCTGAATGGAAGCTTGGGAAATTGATAATTTCCATCACCTTGATAGTCGCTGAATTGCCTAAGGTCAAGGCAGATTCTTTCAACTGACGGCCCCAAGCGGGCTGGCACGCTTTGCGGAGAGGGGTGCTTTTGAGCGACAATAGCCGACATGCTTTTCTCACAATAACATTTATGCATGCCGCGTCGCACGCGGTGCATAGCACTTTTGCCAAGAGTCCATGACCACTTCCTCCAAGATCATCTATACCCTGACCGACGAAGCGCCTGCGCTGGCAACCTACTCGCTGCTGCCTATCGTCGATGCCTTTGCGCGTTCGTCCGGCATCGCGGTCGAAACCCGCGATATTTCGCTGGCTGGCCGCATCATCGCCGCCTTCCCGGAGTTTCTGGAAGAAGGCCAGAAAATCGGCCCGGCACTGGCCGAACTGGGGGAACTGGCAACCAAACCCGAAGCCAACATCATCAAACTGCCGAACATCAGCGCTTCGGTGCCGCAACTGAAAGCCGCAATCAAGGAATTGCAGGAGCAGGGTTACAAGCTGCCCTCGTATCCGGACGAAGCCAGGACCGACCAGGAAAAAGACATCAAGGCCCGCTACGACAAGATCAAGGGCAGTGCGGTCAATCCTGTTCTGCGCGAAGGCAACTCGGATCGTCGCGCGCCATTGTCGGTCAAGAACTACGCACGCAAACATCCGCACAAGATGGGCGCGTGGAGCGCCGATTCCAAATCGCATGTCGCCCACATGGATAAGGGTGATTTTTACGGCAGCGAAAAATCTGCACTGATTGCCGAAGCCGGCAACGTCAAGATCGAACTGGTCGGCAAGGATGGCACCACCACGGTCCTGAAAGAGAAGACTGCCGTGAAAGCAGGTGAAGTCATCGATGCCGCCGTGTTGAGCCGCAAGGCATTGCGCGACTTCATCGAAGCACAAGTCAACGATGCACGGGTACAAGGCGTCTTGTTCTCGGTGCATTTGAAAGCCACGATGATGAAGGTCTCCGACCCGATTCTGTTTGGTAATGTCGTGTCGGTGTTCTATAAGGATGTGTTGAGCAAGCATGCCGAGGTGCTCAAGCAGATCGGTTTTGATCCCAACAATGGCATTGGCGATCTGTATGCACGCATCAAGACCTTGCCTGCGGATCAGCAAGCGGCGATCGAAGCCGATATTCAAGCTGCTTACACTTCGCGCGCGCAACTGGCGATGGTCAATTCCGATAAAGGCATCACCAATCTGCACGTCCCAAGCGATGTGATCGTCGATGCATCGATGCCGGCGATGATTCGTGATTCGGGCCGCATGTGGAATGCCGAAGGCAAACTGCAGGATACCAAGGCTGTGATCCCTGATCGTTGCTACGCCGCGATCTATCAGGCCGTGATCGATGACTGCAAAAAGAACGGTGCATTCGATCCGGTGACGATGGGCACCGTGCCCAACGTCGGTCTGATGGCGCAAGCTGCCGAAGAATACGGCTCGCACGACAAAACGTTCCAGATTCAGGCGGATGGCGTGGTGCGCGTCAGCGATGCCAGCGGCAAGGTGCTGCTCGAGCAGAATGTCGAAGTAGGCGATCTGTTCCGTATGTGCCAGACCAAAGATGCGTCGATTCAGGACTGGGTCAAGCTCGCCGTCAATCGCGCACGCGCCAGCAACACGCCCGCTGTCTTCTGGCTCGACAAAAACCGCGCGCATGATGCGCAACTGATCGCCAAGGTCGAGTGCTATCTGAAGGATCACGATACGAACGGTCTGGATCTGCGCATCCTTGCACCGGTCGATGCAATCAAGTTTTCGCTCGAACGCATCCGCAAGGGTCAGGACACGATCTCGGTCACCGGCAATGTACTGCGTGATTATCTGACCGATCTGTTCCCGATCATGGAGCTGGGCACCAGTGCCAAGATGCTGTCCATCGTGCCGTTGATGGCAGGTGGCGGACTGTTTGAAACCGGTGCCGGCGGTTCTGCACCGAAGCACGTGCAACAGTTTGTGGAAGAAGACTTTTTGCGCTGGGATTCGCTCGGTGAATTCATGGCACTGGCAGCTTCGCTCGAACATCTGGGCGATGTGACGGGTAACAAGAAAGCGCTGGTGCTGGCCAAGGCACTGGACAACGCGACCGGCAAGTTCCTTGATACCGACAAGTCGCCAGCACGTGCGGTTGGCGGACTCGATAACCGAGGCAGTCACTTCTATCTGGCCTTGTACTGGGCGCAGGCACTGGCCGCGCAAACAGAGGATACGGAACTGGCCTCACAGTTTGCCGCACCGGCCAAGGCACTGACTGATAACGAAGCCACCATCGTTGCGGAGTTGAAGGCAGCGCAAGGCAAACCGGTTGATATCGGCGGCTACTATCATCCGGATACCGCCAAGACCAGCGCTGCCATGCGGCCAAGCAAAACGCTGAACCAGATTCTGGACAGCATCGCCTGATCAGCATCCTTTCGCTATCTCGGACAACCGACTCCATCGGGGTCAGTTGTCCGCGTCCCTCCACCAGGGCGTAAACGTCTCGATCTTGTCCAGTTGCAATGGCTCGCCAACACGGGGCGTACTCAACGCAATGTTCCTTTCTGCCGCACCAGCAAACACCCGCTCCAACGGCTCACGCCACGGATGAAATGCCAGGGGGAAGGTGCTGTTATGAATTGGCATCATCCATTTGCCGCCCAGATCCTGATGCGCCTGCAAGACCTGTTCTGGCAGCATGTGCACCCCGGCCCACATCGGATCGTAGGCGCCGGCCTCCAGCATGGTCAGATCAAACGGGCCAAAGCGCTCACCGATTTCCCTGAAACCATCGAAGTAACCCGTATCACCGCTGAAGAACAGTTTGTACTGCGGCGTTGCAATTACCCACGACGCCCAGAGTGTTGCATTACCCGAAAACAGACTGCGGCCAGAGAAATGCTGCGCCGGTGTTGCCGTGACCGTGATGCCGTCTTCATTCAGCGACTGCCACCAGTCGAGCTGCCGTACCTTGTTTGCCGGCACACCCCATTCGATCAACAGATCGCCTACCCCTAGGGCCGTGACAAACTGACGGGTACGTTCGGCCAGGGCCAGCACGCTCGCCTTGTCGAGATGATCGTAATGGTCATGCGAGATGATGACGACATCCAGCGGCGGCATGTCGGCCAGATCAATCGGCGGCCGGTGGAAACGTTTGGGTCCCATCCACTGCACCGGCGACGCACGCTCGGAGAAAACCGGATCGGTCAGCCAGAACCTGCCGTCGAACTTCATCAGGATGGTGGAATGCCCGAGGCGCCAGATCGTACCGCTGTCCGCATCACGCCATTGCTGGGGCACAATGGGGACCACATCAAGTGGCGCACTGGGTTCGGTTCCTTCATTCTTGCCAAACAAAAAACGCCACCAGAGTCCGGGGGTTTCCTGCCAGGTCGGACGTTTGCCGTCTTTGACATTGCGGAATTTGCCGTTCTGAAACTGTGGAGAAGCGGTGTAATCGATCGTCGCGGAAGCGTTCATGGTCAGAAAGAAAGCCACGACAAGCGCAATGCCCGTCGTGATTACAAGAAATTTGCGCATGTGAGGCAGTATCAAAGTGAAAACAACATCACTGCAGAGTCCTGTAACTGAGGGCGGTTCCCGGGACATCAATCAGCAATGCAAAAATTCTAATTGCCGATGATTGAGCGCACTTGCCTCATCCTCGCGTTTTCTTGCCCATTTCTGCACAAGGTGGCGCACATGCGCATCTGACAAGGTTTTCCGCGCACGCGCGCAAGCAGCATTGATGGCAGTTGAGTACAATCTGCTCTTCAACATTTTGTTCCAATCAGACATGATCAAATGGACACTGATCACGCTGTTTCTTGCCAGCGTGATGTACACCCACTACCGCGGCAAGGTACGCCACAAATGGCTACGCCAGTCGACCGACCACTCGACTTTCATGGCGCCGATCAACGCGTTCATGACACTGTTTTCAAGCCTGCCGGACCGTCCTTACCACGACGTCAACAGCTATCCTGAACTCAAAACACTGGCCGACAACTGGGAAATCATTCGTGACGAAGCACTCGCGTTGCAGAGCGAAGGGGCAATCAAGGCATCCGAAAAGATGGATGATGCCGGCTTCAACTCCTTCTTCCGTCGTGGCTGGACACGCTTTTATCTCAAATGGTACGGCGATAGCCATCCGTCGGCTGTCCAACGCTGCCCACGCACCACCGCGATTCTGGATTCGATTCCCAGCGTCAAGGCCGCCATGTTCGCGCAATTGCCACCGGGCGCCGATCTGGGCAAGCATCGCGACCCCTACGCCGGCTCGCTGCGCTATCACCTCGGGCTGGTGACGCCAAATGACGATCGCTGCTTTATCAACGTGGATGGCATCGATTACAGCTGGCGCGATGGCGAAGCCGTGATCTTTGACGAAACCTACATCCACTGGGCTGCCAACAATAGCGACAAGAATCGCATCATCCTGTTTTGCGATCTCGAACGAAAAATGAAATGGGGCTGGGCACAAGCCGTCAATCACTGGTTCAGCAATACCGTGATGTCGGCAACGGCAGCACCCAACGACATGCAGGACAAGACTGGTGGCGTCAATCGCGCCTTCAAAAACATCTACCAGATCCGCGCCAACGGCAAAAAGCTCAAGGCCTACAACAAGCCGCTTTACTATCTGGTGAAATGGGGCATTCTGCTCGGCATCGTCGCTGCCATCCTCATGATCTGATCAGGCAGAGATGCGCAACACATGGTTGCGTCATCAGCATTTCGTTAAAAGAGCCCGCTACTTGCGGGCTCTTTTTTTCGACTGTCGCATACAACCGACAATCTCCTCTTTTCTGACAACAAGATGGGGAGGGTTCTGATATCCGCCCGGCGTCGGTTTGCCTAACATTCTGATCATCGGCACACCGCCCACGACATACAGATTTGAACCGGAGAAATCCCATGCGCAAATTTTCAACTATCGGCCTGATCTCTGCCGCCGCCGCGGTAAGTTTTCTGTGCGCAGCGGCCGTGCACAGCGACGATCTGCCAGGACACAAAACAATTATTGTCGCGGAATCGCGCTAAGTCGCGTCGCGCAGGGCAAAACGGGAGGAGGGGAGTCAGCACCTGAACAAGCTGACCTGAGAAGCAAAAACGGCCTGATGATTCAGGCCGTTTTTATTTGTCACGATGCGGCAAGCATCAGTGCGGGACAGGAATCTGTTCTCGCTGATTCCATGCAGTCACAGCGTTCTGTGCGTTCTTTTGCTCACTTTCGCCACTGAAGTGGGCGGTGTTGTGATGCAGCGCGCATTCATTATTCATGCAATGCACGTAGCTGTAAGGCAATTCTGATTCGAGATAATGGGCTTGCTTCAGTTCTGCCTTGCCACCGCAGAATGGACATGCTTTCAATGCTTTTTCCATTGTTTTCTCCTCATTTTGTTTGCTTACGCTTCTGGATGAAGTCCTTTGTTGGATCACCTGCAGACGCCAGAGTTCTGTCGTTTCCTCCCGAATAATTTTTTTCCAGTCGCGGATGGACTGTCTGATTTTGATTCTAGTACAAAATCAAATGAAATGATTCAGATGATTTTTTTACCGTCTTTCATTGCTTGCAAGCCGAACGACTCTCAAACCATGGCTGGAACCGCAAGCGCCGGCCATCCACTTGCAGATCGTTGAATTCAGGCGGTATCACCTGATAGCGGCCATCTTGCAAAGACTGCAGCGTGTCTTCACACCCGTAGCCAATCTCTACCATGCCGACAGAGCGCCAGAGTCCGCTTTTCTCTTTCTTGAACAGGAATAGACGGGAGACGTTCTTTTCCCCCTCCACCAGAATTTCCGCAACGCCATCCGCGTCCATGTCAATCAGATGCGCAACACATTGCGCATTGGCGTACCGCAGGCAATCCGGCACCAGGTAGGCATTGCCGCTGGTATCCCAGTTCGATCCGAGAAAATCCGCCGGCAAATTCTGGCCGGAAGGCAATACACGGATATTGCGTGACCGTGATTGATCGTCGGCAAGTCGTCGATTGTCTGTGCGATCCCATTTGTTGGTTTTGGCAAGCGCAGCTTCCGCGCCGTGACGTAGCAGCTCTGCATCAGCGCCTTGCGTGCGTGACTTGAGCTCTTGTAGCGCAGCATTTCCATAACGCACGCCTTCAAAGCGCAGATAGTGAAAATCGAAATCTGCAACCGGTGTCTTGCCGGCATCCAGCCGTGCCATCTGACTGTGAACGGACAAGCGTGCCGGATCGGCAATCGGCGAGAACAATGCAAACAGCAGGAACACGACGATAAAGGCAGCGATGATATTCGTATGGGCAATTCGTGACAGCCACTGCCCTCGCTCACACGCCGCCCACAGATAGCCGATCGCATAGCATGTACCGACCATCAGGCAGGCCACCGCCTTGATACGATCCACGGTCCATCCATACTGCTGCACACGCAAGCTGACCGCATGGATTGCGATCACCATCAGCGGCAACAGGGCGACGCAGGCAAGACGTGCACCCATTTTCAGTACGCGTGCCGTTTCCGGCGCAACGCGCCCGTTCTGGAAGGCAGCGTTGATCAATACGACCAGCAAAGCTGTCGCACCCAGTAGCACCGAGCTGGCGTGCCGTGTCGCCCATAACGGCTCCAATCCTGCAAAGGGCAAAGACATCAGAAATCCGCCAACGATCAGTACACTGATCGGCAACAGCCAGGACATTAATGTCAGCAATAATCCGCGAATGCCTTGCACAATACGTGGCCGCACATCCGTGACATGCAAGGCCGTCGAAAACGCAAACGTCAGCATCGGAATCACAAACCATGGCTGATCCAGCAGGCTGCGCAGAAAAGACAGCTTGACCAGCATGAAGAGCGATGCCCCCAGCCAGAGAATCAGCCAAAGCACACCAACAAACAGAAGCGAGAACATGACTTGTATCGCCAGCTTCCAGGCGACTTCAAAATAAGTGTAATAACGCGCAATGCGCTTTGCGTCTTCCGCAGCAGCCATGACCAGCGCATGTGCAATAAAGAGTCCGCCTGCCGTCAGAACAATCAGCAAGCCTGACAGTACAAACTTGCTTGGATTGCTGGTATCGGTCAACCCGTTGCCAACATAATCCATGCGCCAGGCATCGTGCAGCCCCAGCGCAATACAAATCACTGTCGCGGCCAATATCCATTTCCACAAACGACTGCGATCCAGATGGCCGATCGCGGAAGTAAACAAGATGGGAACGAACAACAGGCACAATGCGAGCGGCGCCGAGAAATAGGCATTGGTCACCGGCCAGATCGCATGCTTGGTTGCGTAGTACATCGCATACAGCAAGACGCCCTGCAACAATCCCGTCAGCAATCGCACACGTGCGACTTGCCCGGTTACGAGAGATTTAGGCACGCTGCTTTCAGCATCGGTTGCTATCTGCATGAAGTTTTCCCTGAAGTATCCGACGTCCGGCGCATTGCATATACGTCATACGGCGGTCACATTGATCTTCTAGACTGTCGCAAAACGACGAATCATGGAGTTTGCCCGTCACCGGTAACGGTCGACGGGCTTTTTTTTGCACACGTCCTTGCATGCAAAACGGCCGCTTGCGCGGCCGTCTGTTGACGGGAAATGGTTTCAGGTCGTTTCAAACACGCCTTCCACACGATTCTTCCGTACGTTGTCCCACGTGAAGATCTTGGCATTCATGGCGATGTACACGCCATGCGGTAACGCTTGTGCAATGCCGCAGGCAAATCCGAAATTGAACAGCGCATCGGAATGCTGCACCTCATAAGGAATCATCGCGCCAGTCAGCACAATCGTTTTGCGTAATTGGGCAGCACCCAGCACTGCCGCGGTTTCCTTCATCGTGTCGGTGCCGTGCACGACCACAATGCTCTTTTCATCGGCACGCAAGCATGAGGCAGAGATGCGCTGCCGATCGGCGTCGTGCATATCCAGCGAATCGAGGAAAGGCAGTTGCTCCAGCTGGATCGGCACCGTAATACGCGCGCGTCGAATGATCTCTGGCAAGTGACCATTGCCGAACGTCAGCTTGCCTGACAATTCATCATAATGTTTGTCGAAGGTGCCACCTGTCGCAATGATACGCAGAGCCATGAGATCACACGTTGGAGTGAAGATTGAATTGTTACATCATAGCGCGAGTTTATGGCACGCGAAAGAAACCTTTACTTATCAGCACATAAGCAGAACAGCATAAGAAAGCGGCTGCAGAACATTTGTCCTGCAGCCGCTGTGTTTGTTCCCTGCCTTGACCTCTTCAGCAGATTCAGGCCGCCATTTTCATGGATGCATCGATCGGAATTTCTTCATTGTTCAATACTGCAAACAAATGATCGATGTTGACTGCCTGGATCAGCAGCTCACCGCGATTGGCCTGAATGACGTGGGTGACCAGCATGCCGGTGTCGGGCGCAGCAAGTGGCGTTGGCGTGATCTGCGATGCCTGGAATTCCGGCACGCCATGCAACTCGCTCACCAGCAAACCGATGCTCTTGTTGCCGCGCTTGACGATCACCACCTGGCTGGCACTGTTGATCTCGGACTCGTAGCCACGCATCAGATGGCCCAGATCGAAGACCCAGACGAAGCGCTTGCCTTCGTCTTCGTGACGCAATGCCATGATACCGATGCGTTCCGGACGACTGCCCATCGACATTGGCGAAACTTCTGATGCCGGCAAGGCTTCGGAAACATATTCGGCTTCCAGTGCGAACAGCGAACCATCGACGAAGAAGGTCGCAAATTCGCGTCCCGGTGGCGCGCCAAGATCCACCTCGAGCGTGGTGTTGACGGCCTTGCTGTTGGCCGATTGCTGGCGTTCTTCACCAAACTGCTTGTAGACCACGGCAATCACATCTTCCACGTAGCCATCCGACGTCTTGAATTCGCGGTAACCATGCGAAACCGTTGCACCCAGTGTCGCGTAATGCCCGTCGTGAATCACGATGCGCGATGCGCTTTCGCCATTCTTCATGGCCAGCAGTGCCGGATCGATCTCGAGAACATCACCGACCGGACGCGTTGCATCCGTGCTGGAGATAATGCGGCCCGTGCGATCAACAAACAGGGCGCTCACATCCGATTTGTCGCCGATCGCGCCTTTGAGCATGGCGGCAAACTCAGGCTCGGAATCGAACACGATGCCGATACCGCCAACGATGCGCATCTCGTTATCCGGATGACGGATCGCCGCGTGATACACGTATGTCGGACGATTGCCATACAGCGTTGTCGGCTCGAATGGGGTGACGGTGTACTGCTGATCATTGGACAAGCCCCGTACACGCATCAGCGTTTCTTCATCGATCATCGAACCCACCACATCCAGACCATCTTCCTTGAAGTCGGTACTGGCGATAATCACACCATCGTCGTCATAGATGAAGATGCGGGTGTAGACGGTGTAGAGCGAATTGATATAACCGAGGATTTCGTTCAGACGTGCCAGCGTCTCCGGCGATTTGTGCGGATCGGCCAGCGCGCTTTGCAGTTCCGGCGTCAGCGCCCACCAGCGGCAATCATCCGAGCGCTCGTACAAGTTGCGATCCAGCAGATCGACCATCAGGTGTGAAACAAATTCGGCATCACTCAGATTGGCCGACAATACCGTTTCGTACAGATCACGGATCGACTGCGCAAACAGTTCATTGCTCCGAGCGCCGGTTTCACTGATCTGTTCCAGAATCGTCTTGAGTTTGAGCAGCTCGCCGTTCTGGCCAGCCGTCATGACCTGACCGTTCCAGACCACGCGACGAATGGTTTCTGCCGCTTGCATGATTTCAAACAGCGGCGGGCAGAATGACTGTGCATGCGACAACAGGCCTTCAGCCGTTCTCTCATCGAGCTTGGTCAGCGCATTCGATATCTTGCCTGAGAATCCCAGTTCAACCGGAATCATGACCTGACCCTGCCACCCGGTTGGCCCCGGATAGCCCTGGTAACCTGCCGAGGAGAAGGTGCGCACCAGATACTCACGACCGCCATAGACCATCAGTTGCGGGCTGGCGGCACGATTGACCGGCACCGCGGCACCTGGTGGAATCCAGAGCGGGTCCGCACTGGCGATCACACGATTGCGGCCATCCAGCAGCAGCATGTTGGAGCGCAAGGCCGGATCCCGATGCGACTGGAAAATACCGGCCATCTCGTGCTCAAAGTTGAAGCACAGGCACAGCACACCGACCACGGCATTGGTATCCGGATGATGCATGCGGCGTGAATAGATCAGCGCCTCCTTCTTGCCCGGACGTAAATCCGTCGCGCGGAAGGTTTCGACATAGGTATCGGATGCCAGCGTCTCTGCCAGCAGCGAGTCGGTCGTACCTTCGATCGGCGTTGACTCATCAATCTGCACCAGCACGTTCCCGGCCGTATCAAGCAGAATGATTTCGTCGTAAACCGTGTACTTGTTGCGATAGGCGCGCAGACGCGCACGAATCATGTCGTCGTTTTCATGCAGACCGGCGACAAAGGTACACAACTCCTTATCCGTCGCCAGAAAGCCGACATCGGCCGTTCGTTCGAACAGGTTACGCACGACGATATCGATGACGTACTGTGCCTTGGTACCGATTTCGTCGAGTACACTGCCGACTTTTTCGCTGACCAGACTGGTCACCAGTTCTTCTTCCAGCCGGTTGAAGCCGGCGCGCGTGGCGGCCATGGTCGGCAGGATGGCCTTGGCTTCGACCGGGCAGTTCATCTTGGCGGAGGCTTCGATCATCCGCCACATGGTGTTGAGTTCCCGCAAGGACTGTTCGCAACGGCTGACGTCGCGCATATACGGTAAGAAGGTATCGATTTGGAGGTCGGTATGATTGGTCATGGCGTTTTCTCCAAGAGGGTTATTTTGGTGCAGCGTGGCATTTGTCTTGGAAGTGCAGCATCGTAAACCACGCGTCGCTTACAGTAGGAATTAGCAAGGAACAGGCCATTGATTTCCTTATGGAAATATCAATTTCTGTCGTAAAAAGACACACTTAGCCTGTTTTCTGTAACCTTCTTGCGTTGTTTTGGTTTGCCCATGCACACTCAGATTTTTAGCGCACCAAATTAGGGCGAGCGATTTCAGCCTTGCAACCGGCAACGACAAATCGCTTACACTATCAGTCGCTTTGCATTCCCCATTTGTTGATTCATGAAACCGATTGCTCCCGGCACCGTCATCTTTCATCGCCATCGCGGTTATGGCGTAATTACGGCCGTCAATTTGCTGACCGGGTGGATTTCCGCACGGTTTGGTAACGAGATGCGGGCGCTGGATCTGAATCTGTCAACGGATGAAGTGCAGCATGCCGATGGTGAACCGATTCTGTTTCGCCGCACGCCACCCGATCCGATGCCGCATGCGCGACTGATGGGAATGGTGCGGCAACTGCATCGCGCCGGCTATCAGCGCCTGTATCTGTACAGCTGGCCCAAACCGTCCGGTCTGCACTGGCGCTGGCACTTGTTTGCCGGTCCGCGCAACTGGATGGAACGTCCGTGGCGCGAAGGCTGGTATGGCTCGGGAGCCGATTACATCTTCAATCCGGTGATGGGTTGGGGCGATTCGCCCGGTGAAACAACCGAAGAGCTGGCCAGCACACTGGCGCAGTTTGATCCGACGGGACTGGCACAAGCACTCGGTCGTGATGAGGATCACACGCTATGGTTTGAAACGGTGTGTGAGGCACTGCTGCCCGATTACACTTTCTCGCTGGGCTGGGACAAGCACGACGGACCGATTCCCGATTCGCTGCCCATCATTCCGATCCGGCGCGGCGTACCGCCTTATGCAGGACCACCCTTGCCATGGCCGCCAGGCTGGGCAAAATTATGGGTTGCCACCCATCTGGCTTCGACCACGGCTACGCTGCTGCCGAAGACAAAAACGGATGCTAAAAAAGGTCCGGCTGGCGCCCCATCCGACGCCGTGCGTTGAACGTCGCGACCGTTTCCTCACGCGGACCAGGAATCAGAGTGATCGCATCGTTGGCGGCCACACGACCTTCCTGCAATACCTTCAGATAAAAACCCGTATAGCCACTGTGCAGCATCAGCTTGGCAGCCTTGCCAAAACCCATGCGTATGGTGAACTTGAAGCAGGGCTCACGCGGCTCGGTGACTTCCAGCAGCGCCTCTCCAATCTGCAGGCGATCACCAATCCAGACCTGATCTTCCAGCAAACCCGCAATCGTCAGGTTTTCTGCGAATGCACCATGCGGCATGACATCATCGCGTTGCAGATGCATGCGGCGCTGTTCCTGCCAGTAGGGATAATGCTCCACGGGATAGGCATAAACCGCCTTGTCGATGCCGCCATGTACATCACGATTGGCCTGCTCGTCCCCAGTCAGCCCGGTACGCGTAATCTGTACTGCACCGGCAACGGCACGCTTGTCGTATGCGCTCGGGATACGACGAAAACCTTCCTCTGTGTCATTGACCAGCAAACTGCCGACAGTCGCCACATTCACACTGAGTAACCGGATCGTCATGGCTTCAGCACATTCTTTGGTGAGCCTGCCGTGTAATCGAGAATGTTCTGGAAGGCGCTACGGAAGTACAGCTCATAGCTATCCTTTTCCACATAACCCAGATGCGGTGTCGCAATCACGTTTTCCATCCGCAGCAACGGGGAGGCGGGCAATAAAGGCTCGCTCTCGAATACATCGAGCGCAGCAAAGCCCGGATGTCCATTCTGCAAGGCAGACACCAGCGCATCCGGCGCAACCAGCTCGGCACGACTGGTGTTGACAAAGATGGCATCGGCTTTCATGCGCGCCAGATCCTCTGCCGTGACGATGCCGCGCGTATGGTCATTCAGACGCAGATGCAGACTCAGGACGCCTGCTTCTGCGAAGAATGCTTCGCGCGAGTCGGCAACGCGCATGCCGTCCTGTACGGCAGCGGCCTGACTGCTTTCACTGCCCCAGATCAACACATCCATACCGAATGCCTTGCCGTACGCGGCGACCTGCCGGCCGATGCGCCCGTACCCCCAGATTGCCAGCGTGCGCCCCTTGAGGCTGCGCCCCAGAGTATTCTTCTCCCATGACATGGATGCGGTCTGCCACAGGCCATCCTTCAGATTGTTGATGTAATGCGGCAGCTTGCGCATGGCACTCATGATCAGTGCCCAGGTCAGTTCGGCCGGTGCGGTAGGATCACCCACGCCTTCGGTAATCGTGATGCCACATTCGGCCGCGGTCACCAGATCGATGTGGCCGGACACCTTGCCGGTCTGGGCGATCAGTTTGAGATTCGGCAAACGGGTAAGCAGGGCACGTGCAAGCGGTGTACGTTCACGAATCAGTACCAGTGCATCGAACGGTGCAAGGCGAATGGCCAGTTGTCCGGCACCGCGCGCACTATTGGTAAAGACTTTGACCTCATGCCCGTCGAGCATGGAGAAACAATCAAGTCGACGCACGACATCCTGATAGTCGTCGAGAATCGCAATCTTCATCTACCACTCCGCTGCATTGTCATTGTTGGAAAGAGGTGATTTGTCGGTGACAAACCAGCCTGCATTATCCGCCAGACGCAGCGAACGTGTATGCGCCTTATCAGGCCTGCATGGTTGAAGAGGAAAGCGACGCGTCACCCTGGGTTGCAGCACGTACTTCCTGCCGTGCTGCAACGCGTGCACGAATGCGCTCCCACAATTTGTCGTGCAAGGGCAACAAGGCGACATTGCAGATTGGCTCCACCACGGCCGCCACCCCACCCAATGCGAGCGAACCGGTGAAGGCGTACATCACGGCAAACGCCACACCCATATGCATGCCAACCTGACTGACTGTTCTTGCTGCGGTAACCATAATGACTGCTCCTTGATTTTGCGAAGTCCAATGAGTCAAAGAATAATCATTCTCATTTGTTGCGGCTAATTGATTTATTCAAAAATAAGCATAGAGCCTTGCTATGCGCGGGCGTAGAATCAATCCAAAAGGCTTACAACCGAGACACCATCGTGCAGCATCGTTTCCTCGCTCCCCTCATCGTTCCGTGGCGCTTTATGCGTCATTCGGCACATCTGCTGTGGGCGATGCAAACCCGCGAGCGACTTCGCCTGTGGCGCGAGATGCACGAGGTGCGTGGATTGTTGCCCTTGCTGATGAAACAGCGCAATGGCTATCGCTGGACCGAACTTGATCGTCGCCGTATCCGTGTACACGTGCGCAAGCTGGTGGAGCTGAGTCCTTACATGGTCCTGTTTGTTGCACCGGGTGGCTTCTTCATGCTGCCGCTGTTGGTGTGGTGGCTGGATCGGCGTCATCCTGCACATTTGCAGGTGCTTGCCGCACCTGCCGTCACGTTGACGACCGCCGGGGAAGATGCGCCTGCGCAGACTGTGGAGGCGGTTGTGGTGATCATGCCCGCCACGCAAGCGGAAAAATCTTGAGCGCGCGCAGCGCACGCCCGTTCAATCCGGTTTGATAACCGCTAAGCCCCCGCGCGTTTTTCGCGCAGACGGATCAATCCTTCCTGCGTGATCGTGGCGACCAGCGTGCCATCCTGGGTATAGACGTGTGCGATGCACAAGCCTCGTCCCCCAGAGGCATTCGGACTTTCAATTGAAAACAGCAACCAGTCATCCATGCGGAACGGACGATGAAACCAGATCGTGTGATCGAGGCTGGCGATCTGCAGGCGCGGATCGGTGATGCGAACATCATGCGGCTGCAGCGCTGTCCACAGCAATCCGTAATCCGACGTATAGGCAAACAGGCTTTCGTGCAACAGAGGCGCATCGTCATCAATCTGCGGCGCACGCGTCCAGACTTGCTTCAAGGCCGGATTGCCATTCGCACTCTTTGCCACCGCGTCGCGATCGATCCGAAAGTCAACCGGTGCGGGGTTGAACGGACTACCCGTTTTGATGCTGCTGTCATGCCATTGCGCGAGCGTGGACGGCACGGTATGCGGATCATGACGGGGCGGCGCTGCCTTCTGATGTGACAAGCCATCTTCTGTCGTCTGGAACGAGGCCGACATCACAAACATGCGACGTCCTTCCTGCGTTGCGACCACGCGTCGGGTACTGAAGGTGCCGCCATCACGCACGCGCTCGACTTCGTATTCGATCGGCAAGCGATGATCCCCCGGCAAAATGAACAACGCATGCAGGGAATGCGGACGACGTTCCGGCACCGTCAATCCGGCCGCATACAGCGCCTGTCCCAAGGCTTGCCCGCCAAAGACGTTCGGGCTGCCCATGAAGTGACTTTGCCCGATAAAGCGATCGGGGGCGATCTGCTCAATCTTCAGCAGATGCAGAACTTCCTGTGTGTTGTAGAGGGCAGTCGACATGATGGAAGGCAAAAGCGAGGTCGTGATCAGGCATGCCAGACATCGGCGACGATTTCATACGAACGCACGCGTGCACCGTGATCGTAAATCATGGTGTTGATGATGATCTCGTCGGCCTGTGTGGTTTCAAGGAAGGTCTGTAAGCCGGAACGAACAATATCCTTGTCGCCAATGATGGACGCCCGCAGCATCGATTCCACCGAAATTTGCTCATGCGGCAACCAGTGGTTTTCCATCGTGCGGATCGGTGGCGGCAATTTGCCTGGCGTGCCACGTACCAGACTCAGATGCATCTGCTGCTGTGACGTCGCCAGATATTGCGCCTGCTCTTCGCTTTCTGCGGCGAACACATTGACGCCGACCATCGCATATGGTTTGTCGAGCACGGCCGAAGGCTGGAAAGTATGGCGATACAACTGCAAGGCAGTCAGCATGTAATCCGGCGCAAACTGACCAGCAAACGCAAACGGCAAACCCAGATGACCGGCCAATTGCGCGCTATAGCCGCTGGAGCCAAGCAGCCAGATCGGAATATTCAAGCCTTCTCCCGGCACGGCACGCACCTGTGCATGCGCCGCCGCCGGTTGCAGGAACGCACGCAATTCGTTGAGCTGGCGTGGAAACTCGCTACCGTCATCGCCAATATCACGTCGCAAGGCACGCGCGGTCGCCTGATTGGAGCCGGGTGCTCGTCCCAGACCTAGATCAATCCGTCCCGGGTAGAGCGATTCCAGCGTACCGAATTGTTCGGCAATCAGCATGGGCGGATGATTGGGCAGCATGATGCCGCCCGAACCAACGCGGATGGTCGAGGTACCGCCTGCCACATAACCGATCACGACCGAGGTTGCAGCGCTGGCAATACCGGGCATGCTGTGATGCTCGGCCAGCCAGAAGCGGTTATAGCCAAGCCGCTCGACGTTCTGTGCCAGATCAAGCGAACGATGGAAGGCATCGGCCGGCGTGCCGTCCACCAGAATCGGAGCCAGATCCAGAACCGACAACGGAATATCTTTGAGTTGTTTCATCGCAGCGATGGCGGCCTGTGATTGACGTTGGATGGACGTTGTCACATGCACGCGGGATTAGTCATACATGTTGTCAAGCATAGCGTGAAACCCGACTTCCGGCAGGACGCCATCAGATTGCTACGACCGAGCCGCAACGCCCCCGCCTTCTTGCATCATGCGAATGCGCTGCTATGTTGGAAATAGCACGGTTGAGCACACGTATCGCTCACTACAATCGCTGCACGCACTCACACGATGGAGGTCGCCATGACGCTCGTCCGCATTCTGCTTGCCCCATTTCTTTTGCTCATCATTCTCAGCGGCTGTGACAAACCGCAGGCGCCGCCTGCGCCGAAACTCGATACCGTCATGCCCGCACCGGACAGCACGCAACCGACGATGCAGTCAACCTCGCCAAACCAGCGCTAGATCCGACACGACCAGCAGGCAACAAAGCAAAAACAACAGGAGAGCAAGACCATGGAGGGATGGTGGCTGGAAGTGCTGCAAACCATACGCGCAGAGTTTTCCGATATCAGCGATGCCTCGCAAGTCACGCGCGTCTGTGTCCGCATGAGCGTTGCCGTGCTGCTCGGAGGCCTGCTTGGCTACGAACGTGAATCACGCGGCATTTCTGCCGGCTTGCGCACCCATATGCTGGTTGCCCTGGGCTCTGCATTGTTCGTGCTTGTTCCGCTGGAAGCCGGTATCCAGCCAGCCGATCTGAGCCGCGTATTGCAGGGCGTGATTGCCGGCATCGGCTTTCTCGGTGCAGGCGCCATCATCAAACTCAATCAGGCGCAGGAAATCAAGGGACTGACAACCGCAGCCAGCATCTGGATGACAGCTGCCATCGGCATCGCGGCTGGCATGGGACGGGAATCGACCGCTATTCTGAGCACGCTATTTGCGCTGTTCATCCTGGCCGTACTTCGTCAGATCGAGAGCAGACACAAGAAGGATCTGGCCGGCTAAGTCGGCAACAGAGAGGAAAAGAGGAGGGAACGTGTCTTGCCGCCGCTGGCGGCAAGACAATGTGCGCCGGCAAGGGCCGACGCGGCGACCTGATCAGGCCGACTGACGTGCTTGCGACGCTGGCACCTTGGCCATCAGAAATGCCTGGATTTCAGGGCTTTTCGCGTAGTCTGCCGGTTCATCCTTGTAGGTTTCCACATAGGCTTTTTCAGCAACACTACGTTCCACACCGTTTTGCACCAGTGCTTCGATCCAGCGATTTTTCCAGTATTTCGAGCTCATTACTTCTTCTTCCTTTTCAAGATGACGAGACGTCATGTGCAACCACCATCGCCGGAATGCGTGCTTTGATCGGCTAAGCGATTGATAACAAATTAGAAAACCTATTTTTATCCGGCGAAAATTATAACGTGCAATGAGCGGACGAGGCCAGAGTTAAGCGTATCGGCCTTTAAGACTGATGCCTGGATTAAACAGATGTGTTGCAAGAGTTATATGTTTGCGGGAAATGAAAGCGTGTTTGTCACGCAAGATCATTGCCCACTGCGCAGGCGCATCTTGAATGCCGTGCCTTTGCCGACTTCACGTATTACATTGCACGCCACCATCACACCATCATCAGTTAGAGCGGGCATTGGCTCGTTATCCGGTGTCCACCTGATCGACAGTACCGGTCTTTCATGCAACACTGGCGAAACACATTTGCTCAGGAGGACGGCATGGCCAAGAAAGAAGAAATCGATGAAGAAACCCAGGCCATTCTTGACTGGTGCATTGAAGTCGAGGGGTTTTTGGTGAAAGGTGGCGCTAGCCGCAAGGAAGCACAGGATCACATTGAAGAACAGATCGAATGGTTTACCGATCTGTTTTACGATGGTCTGACACCGGAAGAAGCCGCAAAGGAAGCACTCGCCTGACTGCGCGCTTTACTTACATCGTTATCCATCCGGCTCTTCAAGGCAGAATGTCGATACCGCTGCCTGAACTCGTACCGTGAAGCGGTTGCATGTTCCATCAAAGCGTAAAACGATCACCCAATGTACTGAGCTTGACGCGTGCCTGTTCAACCGGATGGCACAGCACTTCATCAATAGCGACCTTGGCAATACGCAGCGTGCGGATTGCAGCTTCGTCTTCCGAACGCTCGCTACCGTCGATCGTGCCTTCTATCGGCTTACGCGCGCCCGGTATCCAGATCCGGTAGGCACCGCCCCATTCATCACGGGCCTCATCGCCATCCGCCAGTACGGCTGCAGACACAGCGACACGATAACCTTTGTATTCAATTGCAGACATGTCTCTCCTCCTTCCGAGGTTGTCATCCGTCATTACCAGTAAAGCGGATATTTTTTCTTGCGTATCACGTTGTTATAACCCATTGCCACCAGAATCAGGCAGATGGCCCCAATCAAAGTAGGGAATAACAGGAATCCCCAGCCCGGCATGCCAAGAAACACAATCACCGGATTGGACCCAGCGGGCGGGTGCACCGTACGCGTTGCCATCATGACGATGATGGCCGTGCCGACGGCCAGTGCGAGCGTCCACCAGTGTGGTCCCAGCACATTGAGATAGAGCAAGCCAATCAGGCTGCTCAGAAAATGGCCGACAACGACATTACGAGGCTGCGCCAATGGGCTATCGGGCAACGAGAAAATAATGACACACGAAGCACCAAAGGAGCCCAGGATCAGGATGGCCTGTGTGATATCTGCCAGCAGTGCAATCAAGGCAATCGCAACAAAGCCGCCCAAACCGGAAAGCAGTACGTTGCTCAGCGCGGGGCGCGGCGGCAACGGCAAGCTGCTTTCGAGGAATTTCTTGTCGTTTGCCATTGAAGTAACACGTATCAAGGGTATGTCCCATGCGGCATCAGCATGGAAAAAACCGGCGCACGACGTGCACCGGAAAAGGTCCCGCTCACCAGACCGGACCGGCCATTCATGAGCGGGGAGACAACGATACAACTGCGATGGATTACTGCTTGACTGCCTTGAACTTGGCAGCTTCTTCCGAACCACCGGTTGCATTACCGTCGCTGTAGGAGTGCGCACCGACACCAGCCAGTTTGCCGCCTTGAACGATCAGGTATTCATCACGGATTGGACGACCTTCGAAGTAGCATTCGAGGATCTCGCGCGTACCTGCTGCATAACGCGCTTGCGCCGTCAGACTGGTGCCCGAAATGTGCGGTGTCATGCCGTGGTGCGGCATGGTGCGCCATGGATGATCGGCTGGTGGTGGTTGCGGGAACCATACATCGCCTGCGTAACCTGCCAGCTGGCCGCTTTGCAGCGCTTTGACGATGGCATCACGATCGCAGAGTTTGCCGCGTGCGGTGTTGATGATGTACGCGCCACGCTTGAAGTCCTTCAGCGTTTGCTCGTTGATCATGTGTTCCGTTTCCGGGTGCAGTGGACAGTTCAGCGTGACGACATCACATGCGCTGGTCAGGCTCTTCAGCGTGCTGTGATAGGTCAGGTTCAGTTCTTTTTCCACATCGGCTGGCAAGCGATGGCGATCCATGTAGTGCAGCTTGACGTCGAATGGTTTCAACAGACGCAGCACGCGCAGGCCGATACGACCAGCAGCAACGGTACCAACGCTCATGGCTTCCAGATCGTACGAACGCGATACGCAGTCAGCGATGTTCCAGCCGCCTTTGGTGACCCAGTTGTACGAAGGGATGTAGTTACGTACTTGCGACAGAATCATCATCACAACGTGTTCTGCAACCGAGTGGCTGTTGCAGTAGGTAACTTCAGCAACGGTGATGTTGTGCTTGTTGGCTGCTTGCAGATCGGTGTGATCCGAACCGATACCGGCGGTCACGATCATTTTCAGTTTTTTGGCGCGAGCAATACGCTCAGCGGTCATGTATGCAGGCCAGAATGGTTGCGAGATGATGATCTCTGCATCGACCAGCTCTTTATCCAGCACGCTGTTATCGCCATCTTTGCTCGAGGTGACAACCAGTGTGTGTCCATTCGATTCCAGATACTTGCGCAGGCCCAGTTCACCCGATACGCTGCCCAGCAGATGGCCTGGCGTGAAGTCGATGCCTTTTGGTGTTGGCAGTGTTTGGCCATCTGGATAGATCGACGGTTGTGCGACTTCGTCGCGTGCATAGGTTTTTGGATAGCCTGTAACTGGATCGTCGTACAGGACACAAAGGACTTTCGCCATGGTGCTTGTTCTCCTAAGGATGAGTGCAATGATTTGCTGCAGCAATCTGAAAATGGCGAACGTGCATCCACCTTTTCTTTTTTCTTCTGCAAGCAAGCACTGGGAATCAGTGCGAGCGAGTTCATCTTAGGAATGAAGCAATAGTCGGTCTAATCGTTTGTTGTGATGGGTTGATAGCTACCCGTTATGTAAGCATCAAAGCGTGCTTGCAAATCAATCTGTGCGGCAATATTTCGCGCCGCAATGACCACGGGCGAACACGGGTCATGTGCCAATGAAATAAGGCCAATGCCTCGGCTTAACTCAGGAACCAGCGGAATCGCGACCATGTCATCCCGTAATTCATACAGACACAGCAAGCTGTGTGGCACCACGCTGAACAAACCCGCGTGACGCACGTGGGAATAGACCGCGAAAGTGGAATCCGTTTCCGTCACGACATTCGGTTTGACTTCGGCCTGACGAAAACCCGCGTCGACAATACGGCGATTCTGCATGTGTGCCATCAACAAGCACATCGGCAATTGCGCTGCCTCTTCCCAACTGATCTCCGTCTTGCCATCGAGCGCCGCACGATCACGAGCCAGCAACATGTAACGCTCTTGATACAGCGGTTGCACATGGAAGCCATTGAGACGTTGATCCTCCAGATACGTCATGCCGACATCAAGCTCGAAGGCGTCAAGACGTCGCATGATTTCTTCCGTGCTTAAGGACAGCACGGCCTGGCGCAGTTCGGGATGCGCGGTACGACATGCGCCGGTTAATAAAGAAACGATCGGCATCGTGGTCGGGATCGCACCGATACGCAATGTGCCGCTGAGCTTGGCTTGCGAGAGCGAGGCCTCCTGTTTCAAACCTTCCAGCGCCGCCAATGTCTGGCGCGCCCAATCCAGTATGCGTTCGCCTTCTGGTGTGAATCCCTGAAAACGCTGACCACGCTGCACGATCGCAACACCCAGTTCATTTTCCAGATTGCGCACTGCTGCCGACAGAGCAGGCTGCGAAACACAACACACTTCTGCCGCACGCGCGAAGTGCTTCTCCCGCGCGAGTGTGACGAGGTAATCAAGCTGACGTACAAACATGGTTCTTCCCGTATTGAGGTGACAGAAGGGAACACGACTAACGACAACGCTGTGTTGCTATGGTATTCGCCGATTGCGTTTTTCTTTGGATTGCCCCTGATGGCAATGGTGTTTCCCGTTTTGATCCAACCGATCAAACGCACGCGGATAGAATGGCAAACCGTTATTCCGTTCTGGATATGTCGTTTAAAGTAATATCGTGTATGATTGCGCCACCGATGGCAACTATTACGACGTGTGCAAACGGCCTTTTTAGTCAATTCACATAAAGAGACTGTCATGAGTAAGGCATCGTCACCCATCAAGATGGAAGGCCTCTCCAAGCCGCGAGGTAAGCGTTGGGACCATCTCGAACTGCTGGAACGCATCGATTCTTCGGGATCGATTTCCGCCGCAGCAACGGCCATGGGCATGAGCTACAAAGCCGCCTGGCAAGCTGTCGAGTCGGTCAACAACATGTCGCAAGAGCCGCTGGTGATTCGTCAGCCGGGCGGAAGCAGCGGAGGCGGAACGTCGTTGACGGAGTACGGAAGGCGCGTTGTCGCGACGTATCGCCGGCTGGAAGAAGCGTGGGCAGCAGTGCCAGCCTCCGTCAGCAGCATGATGGATGACTTTGATCGTTACTACTCACTGAGCAGGAGATTTGATATGCAAACCAGCGCACGTAACCAGTTCCTCGGCACGATCAAGCACGTCAAGAAAGGGGCAGTCAATGCGGAAGTCATTCTTGATATCGGCGGTGGCAATGAGCTCGCCGCCATTATTACCAACGACAGTGCCGACCACCTTGGTTTGGAAATCGGCAGTGAAGCTTACGCGCTGATCAAAGCGCAATGGATCATCTTGACCGTTGACACTGATTTCAAGACCAGCGCACGCAATAGCCTGACCGGCACCATCGCGCGCTGTCAGGAGGGCGCGGTCAATGCAGAAGTCGTGATCGAACTGCCCGGTGGCAAAACGATTGCGGCCATCATCACGAATGACAGTGTCAAGACACTCGGTCTTAAAGTCGGCGGCAAGGCAACTGCCATGATCAAGGCATCGCACGTCATCCTTGCTGTGCCTTCATAAGGTTTTTTAACTCGCTTCTTTTTTAGCTCACCATGAAAACTTTTTCCAAGTCTTTGCTCATCGGCCTCATGGCCCTCGGTTTTGCTGCTTCCGCTTCGGCAGAAGAAGTACAGGTTGCCGTTGCTGCCAACTTCACGGCGCCAATGAAAGTCATCGCGGCGAACTTCGAAAAGGAAACCGGCCACAAGGTCGCGGCATCGTTCGGCTCGACCGGCAAGTTCTACGCACAGATCCAGAACGGCGCACCGTTCGATGTGTTCCTGGCTGCCGATGACGAAACCCCTGCAAAACTGGAAAAGGAAAATGGCATCGTTGCCGGCTCGCGTTTCACCTACGCTACCGGCAAGCTGGTGCTGTGGTCAGCGCAGGAAGGCTATGTGGATGACAAGGGCGACGTGCTGAAGAAAAATGCGTTCTCCAAAATCGCACTGGCACAACCCAAGCTGGCACCGTACGGCCTGGCAGCGGAAGAAACCATGAAGAAGCTGGGCCTGTACGACACGCTAGCACCAAAATTCGTTGTGGGTGAAAGCATTGGCCAGACCTTTACCTTCATAAGCACCGGCAATGCACAGCTCGGCTTTGTCGCGCTGTCGCAGGTGTTTGAGGACAACAAGCTGAAGAGCGGTTCGGCATGGTTGGTTCCAGCCAATCTGCACAACCCGATTCGTCAGGACGCTGTGATTCTGAACAAAGGCAAGGACAACAAGGCGGCTGCCGAATTCGCCAAGTATCTGAAATCGGAACCTGTCAAGGCCTTGATCCGCACTTACGGTTACGACGTTTAATCAGCCAGCAAAGAGGTCCCAGATGTTCACCGATGAAAGCATCGGTGCGATTGTTCTTACTTTCAAGCTCGCCAGTCTCACCACACTGATTCTGTTAGTGATCGGTACACCGATCGCGTGGTGGCTGGCGCGTACCCGATCGTGGCTCAAGGGCCCGATCGGAGCTCTCGTCGCACTGCCCATCGTTCTTCCCCCAACCGTGATCGGTTTTTATCTCCTCGTCACGCTAGGACCTAACGGCCCTATTGGTCAGTTGACGCAATCGCTTGGTCTCGGCACGCTTCCGTTCAGCTTTACCGGACTGGTGGTTGGTTCTGTTTTTTATTCAATGCCGTTTGTCGTGCAACCGATTCAGAATGCATTTGAAGCGACGGGCGATCGTCCGCTGGAAGTCGCTGCGACCTTACGCGCTTCGCCTTGGGATACTTTTTTTAATGTGACGCTGCCATTGGCCAAGCCCGGCTATCTGACAGCCTGCGTCATCGGCTTTGCACATACCGTCGGCGAGTTTGGTGTGATTCTCATGATCGGCGGGAATATTCCGAACGAGACACGCACGATCTCGGTTCAGATTTACGATCATGTCGAAGCGCTGGAATACGCACAGGCACATTCGCTTGCGGCAACGATGGTAATTTTCTCGCTTGTCATCCTGATGACCTTGTATTGGTTGAATCCAACCGGGAGGCGCAAGTGAGCGATCAGCACAACGACATTCGCGCCAGGTTCGATATCAACTACGGCGCATTCTCACTAAATGTTGATTTGACGATTCCCGGTCGTGGTGTCACCGCCTTGTTCGGCCCTTCCGGCTCCGGCAAGACGACAATCCTGCGCGCATTGACGGGCATCGAACGTTTCAAAGGGACGTATCTTTCGATCAAGGATCAGGTCTGGCAAGACGATGCGCAAGGCATCTTTTTGCCGACGTACAAACGGCCGCTTGGTTAT
Organism: Oxalicibacterium faecigallinarum; assembly: GCF_014635705.1. Classification (GTDB taxonomy): domain Bacteria; phylum Pseudomonadota; class Gammaproteobacteria; order Burkholderiales; family Burkholderiaceae_D; genus Oxalicibacterium; species Oxalicibacterium faecigallinarum. The sequence goes on from NZ_BMDI01000001.1 coordinate 1,937,067, forward strand.
GTGTTTCAGGAAGCAAGTCTGTTTGCACATCTGAACGTCAAACGTAATCTTGAGTTCGGCATGCATCGCGTGCCGGAAGCGGAACGTCGCGTCTCACTCGATCAGGCTGTTGAGTTGCTGGCCATCGGCCATCTCATGGATCGCAAGCCGGATCGTCTGTCCGGTGGTGAGCGCCAGCGTGTTGCGATTGCACGTGCGCTCGCAACCAGTCCGCGCATTCTGCTGATGGATGAACCGCTTGCCGCGCTTGATCCCCAGCGCAAGGAAGAGATCATGCCTTACCTGCAGCGCTTGCATGATGAACTCGACATTCCGGTGATCTATGTCAGTCACTCTCCCGATGAAGTCGCGCGACTGGCTGACCATTTGATTTTGCTGGAGAACGGCAAGGTCATCGCCAGCGGTGCAACCGCCGATTTGCTGACAAGACTGGATCTGCGTGTGGCACATGGCGACGCCGCAAGTGCACTGGTCACAGCAACGGTAGTGGAGCAGGATGAGGAGTTTCATCTGACGCGTTCGGAATTTTCCGGCGGCAGTTTGTTGTTACCCCGACAGACTGCACGCATTGGTCAGCAGGTCCGCATTCGTATTCAGGCACGCGATGTCAGTCTTGCATTAACCCCGCACGAAAACTCCAGTGTGCTGAACGTCATTCCTGCAGTCGTTCAAGAACTGTCGGATGAATCAGGTGGGCAAGTCATGGTCGGATTGGATGCCAATGGCACACGCCTGTTATCCCGCATCACACGCAAGTCGGCCGCTAACATGCACTTGGTGCAAGGTTGTCGGGTGTATGCACAGATCAAAGGCGTGGCGATTCTGAAGTAACGGCAAGTGACGTCAGTTGCCTGCCTTCAGTCCAAAGGCTTCGGACAGCAGCAAGATCTTGCCGGTATCACTGGAGTCGTAACCGGCAAGATCATCAATGGCCTGTTTGAAGCTGTCGGACTGCACCACCGTGATGACCAGCTTGATCAACGGGTCGTCCATCATCGCAATCGGCAAAGCCATGAAGTAGCGCTCCTTGACCAGCGGGATGAAATCCAGATTGAAGCGATCTGCCGCCGTCTGCACACCAACACCAACGTCTGCCATGCCACTGGCGATGTAGGCGGCGACGGCTGAGTGCGTGAACTCGTTGCTCGGATAGCCTTCAATTTCGTTTGGTGAAATATTGGCACCTGCCAGCATCAGCTCCAGGAGCATGCGCGTGCCCGAACCGACCTGCCGGTTGACGAATCGCACCCCTTCGCGTTTCAGATCCTGCAAGCCACTGATCTGTTTCGGATTGCCCGGCAAGACAAACAGACCTTGCGTCCGAACGGCCAGATGCACGAGACAATGTTCACGTTGCGTCAGCCATTGCGTGTAGCGCTCGACAGCCTTGGCTTCAAACTCGCCAAGCGGCACGTGGAAACCAGCCAGATCACATTCGCGACGTGACAGGGCAGCAACCGCATCGGTACTGTTGCGATAACGCAGATCGACCGGCAAACCGGCTTCCGTCAGTTGCTTGAGCAATGCATCCACCGCAAACCCGTGGCTGGCATCCAGTCTTAATAGATGCGTTTTACCGACCACCGTTTTGCCGATTTCGTTTTCCAGTTCGGACGCCAGACTTTCCAGCATGGGCGACAAGCGGGCCCGGATACGTCGGTCGGCCCAGATCAGCTTTTCCGCCAACGGCGTCAATGTCGTACCGCGTCCGCGATCGGTATTCAATAGGGCAGTATCAAAAAGTTGCTCGACGTTACGCAACATGCCCCAGGCATACCGGTAGGAAAGACCGACGGAACGCGCCGCATTGGAAATGGAACCCGTGCGCTGAATCGCCGTCAGTAATTGAAGGAGGATTGCCGTATCGACCGTGTCATTGGCATCGTGCGTCACCTCCCAGTGGGGATTGATGATGACCTTGAACATGATGAGGAATTTCCAGTGTAAACAGGCTGTGTAAACAAGAATGAAAACCAGTTACATATGCATAAGAAAGCATATTGAATTGGCGAATTGTGGCGTTTACGCCGAGTTTACCCTTGTGAACGAAAAAGCATATTGAATTCCCATACTGGCAGTGATACCTTTCGCGTGTTGCAAGGTATACCCCCAGCAAAACTATATGCTCTAAACAGCATATAGACAAGAAATTTTACAAGGAAACAGTATGGTCTCGTTGGATATCACGACCGTATGGCAGGCAGCAAAGCCATTTGTGTCGCAAGGAGGAGTGTGAGTATGAGCACCCAAACATTTGATATGGCAGCAATCGAAGGTATTCTGGCTAAACGCAAGTCGATGCCTGGCGCCTTGCTGCCGATTCTGCACGACATTCAAAACGTCATCGGCTACATTCCGCCGAGCGTTGTTCCTGTCATTGCAGAAAGCATCAACGTCTCGCGCGCAGAAGTACACGGCGTGATTACCTATTACCACTTCTTCCGCCAACATCCAGCAGGCAAGCACGTTGTGCAGATCTGCCGCGCCGAAGCTTGCCAGGCACGTGGTTGTGAAGAGCTGGCCTCCCACGCCAAAGAACTGCTGGGTTGCGATTTCCACGGCACGACCGATGACAACAACTTCTCGTTGGAAACCGTGTACTGCCTCGGCCAATGCGCCAGCGGTCCTGCGATCCAGATCGATGACGATCTGTACGCACGCGTTTCCAAGGAAAAATTCAATCGCCTGATCCAGGCCAAGCGAGGTGTCCAATGACCTTTACCGTATTTGTTCCACGCGATTCGACCGCGCTGGCGCTCGGCGCCAACGAGACGGCTGAAGCCATCGCCAAGGAAGCCAAGGCACGCGGCATCGATATCAAGCTCGTGCGTAATGGTTCGCGCGGCATGTTCTGGCTCGAGCCACTGGTCGAAGTCGCGACCGATGCCGGCCGTATCGGCTTTGGCCCGATCGAGGCTGATGAAGTTGCCGCACTGTTTGATGCAGACTTCCTGAATGGCGGTAAGCACGACAAGGCTCTGGGCCTGGTCGAAGAAATCCCTTACCTGAAAAAGCAGGAACGCCTGCAATTCGTGCGCGTCGGTGTGACCGATCCGGTTTCGCTGGAAGATTATCTGGCACACGAAGGCTATGTTGGCCTGAAGAAAGCCATCACCATGGAACCGGCTGCCATCGTGCAGGAAGTGACCGATTCCGGCCTGCGTGGTCGCGGTGGTGCAGCCTTCCCAACCGGCATCAAATGGAAAACCGTTCTGGGCGCACAAGCTGACCAGAAGTACATCGCCTGTAACGCTGACGAAGGCGATTCGGGCACCTTCTCCGACCGCATGGTCATGGAAGATGATCCATTCATGCTGATCGAAGGCATGACGATTGCTGGTATCGCTGTTGGCGCAACCGAAGGTTACATCTATGTGCGTTCGGAATATCCGCACTCGATCGCCAACCTGAACGAAGCCATCGACAACGCAAAAGCCGCTGGTTATCTGGGCGAAAACATTCTCGGCTCCAAATTCACGTTCAACCTGCAAGTACGCAAGGCAGCTGGTGCTTACGTCTGCGGCGAAGAAACGGCGATGCTGGAATCGATCGAAGGCAAGCGCGGCATGGTTCGTGCGAAACCACCGCTGCCAGCGCTGGTTGGTCTGTTTGGCAAGCCAACGGTCATCAACAACGTCATTTCGCTGTCTGCGGTACCATTGATTCTGGCCCGCGGTGGTGAGTTCTACAAAAACTACGGAATGGGCCGTTCGCGTGGCACCCTGCCTATGCAAATCGCCGGCAACGTTAAATACGGCGGCCTGGTAGAAAAGGCATTTGGTGTTACGCTGCGTGAATTGCTGTACGATTTTGGTGGTGGTTCCGAATCCGGTCGTCCAATCCGTGCTGTACAGGTTGGCGGCCCGCTGGGTGCATACATGCCAGAATCGCTGTTCGATACGCCATTCGACTACGAAGCTTTTGCTGCGGTCGATTCGACCGTCGGTCACGGTGGTCTGGTCGCATTTGACGACACCGTCGATATGGCAAAACAAGCGCGCTACGCCATGCATTTCTGCGTAGCTGAATCATGCGGCAAATGTACGCCATGCCGTATCGGTTCGACGCGTGGACAAGAAGTAATGGACAAGATCATCGCTAACCAGAGTCGCCCGCAACAAATCCGCATCCTGCGTGATTTGTGTGATGTGATGGTCAACGGGTCCCTGTGTGCAATGGGCAGCATGACACCAGTTCCGGTGTTGTCTGCTCTGAATCACTTCCCGGAAGATTTTGGCGATCAACCGCTGGCAACTGCAGCTTAAGCAGAGACTGGAGAGAAACATGAACTTACTCAATGGAATTGACTACGGTACGCCAAAAAGCGACTCCACCGATTTGGTTACGCTGGAAATCGATGGTGTGACCGTTACCGTGCCACGTGGCACATCCGTCATGCGTGCAGCTGCCGAATTCGGCATCAATGTTCCTAAACTGTGCGCAACCGACAGCCTGGAAGCCTTCGGCTCCTGCCGTCTGTGCCTGGTTGAAATCGAAGGCCGTCGCGGCTATCCGGCTTCTTGCACGACGCCGGTCGATCCTGGCATGAAAGTCAAAACCCAGACACCAAAACTGGCAGATATCCGCCGTGGCGTCATGGAACTGTACATTTCGGATCACCCGCTGGACTGCCTGACCTGCCCAACCAACGGCAATTGCGAACTGCAAGACATGGCTGGCGTCGTCGGCCTGCGCGAAGTGCGTTACGGCTACGATGGCAACAACCATCTGCGTTTGGAAAAAGACGAGTCCAATCCGTACTTCACCTACGATGCATCGAAATGTATCGTCTGTAACCGTTGCGTCCGTGCCTGCGAAGAAACACAAGGTACGTTTGCGCTGACGATCGACAGCCGCGGTTTTGAATCCCGCGTTTCTGCCGGTCAGATGGAAGACTTCATCGATTCGGAATGCGTTTCCTGCGGTGCCTGCGTTGACGCATGCCCAACCGCAACCCTGACCGAAAAAACCGTCATCATGCTGGGCCAGGGCGAACACAGCAAAGTCACGACCTGCGCATACTGCGGTGTTGGCTGCTCGTTCAAGGCCGAGATGAAGGGTAACGAAGTCGTCCGTATGGTTCCTAACGAAAACGGTGGTGCAAATCACGGTCACGCCTGCGTTAAGGGTCGTTTCGCATGGGGCTATGCAACCCACAAGGATCGTATGCTCAAGCCGATGATCCGCAGCAAAATCACGGATCCATGGAAAGAAGTCTCGTGGGAAGAAGCGATCAACTACGCTGCTTCGGAAATCAAGCGTATCCAGGCTAAATACGGCAAGGATTCGGTTGGTGGCCTGGTTTCGTCGCGCTGCACCAACGAAGAAGGCTATCTGGTTCAGAAGCTGGTTCGTGCTGCATTCGGTAACAACAACGTTGATACCTGCGCACGTGTTTGCCACTCGCCAACGGGTTACGGCCTGAAAGTGACGATGGGTGAATCGGCTGGTACACAGACGTTTGACTCGGTCATGAAGTCCGACTGTATCCTGATCATCGGCGCCAACCCGGCCGCTGGTCACCCAGTGTTCGCTTCGATCATGAAACGCCGTCTGCGCCAGGGCGCAAAACTGATCGTTGTTGATCCACGTACGACCGAAATGGTCAAGTCGCCACACATCCAGGCTGACTATCACCTGAAACTGAAACCAGGTGCAAACGTGGCAATCGTCAACGCGCTGGCACACGTGATCATCACCGAAAATCTGCACAAGCCAGACTTCATCAAGGAACGTTGCGAAGTTGCGTCGTTTGAAGAGTGGGCAGAATTCGTTGCGCTGGAAGAAAACTCGCCAGAAGCGCTGGAGCCATTCACCGGCGTGCCTGCTGCCGACATCCGTGGCGCTGCCCGCATGTTTGCAACGGCCAACAACTCGGCGATCTACTACGGTCTCGGCGTGACCGAACACGCACAAGGTTCGACCACCGTTATCGGTATCGCCAACCTGGCGATGGCAACCGGCAACGTGGGCCGCGAAGGCGTGGGCGTGAACCCACTGCGCGGTCAGAACAACGTACAAGGTTCGTGCGATATGGGCTCGTTCCCACACGAACTGCCAGGCTACCGTCACGTTTCGGATTCCGTCGCTCGCGCCGAATTCGAAGCTGTCTGGAACTGCAAACTGGAATCCGAGCCAGGTCTGCGTATTCCAAACATGTTTGACGCTGCGCTGGAAGGCACCTTCCTGGGTCTGTACTGCGAAGGTGAGGACGTTGTTCAGTCCGATCCAAACACGCAACACGTTACCGCTGCTCTCGAAGCAATGGAGTGCGTCATCGTTCAAGACATCTTCCTGAACGAAACCGCCAAGTACGCGCACGTCTTCCTGCCGGGTGCATCGTTCCTGGAAAAAGACGGTACCTTCACCAATGCTGAACGTCGTATCTCGCGCGTTCGCAAAGTGATGCCGCCTAAAGCTGGTTACGCTGACTGGGAAGTCACGCAGATGCTGTCGAACGCATTGGGTTACCCAATGAACTACAAGCATCCACGTGAAATCATGGACGAAATCGCTGCATTGACCCCAACCTTCACCGGTGTGAGCTTCAAGCGCATCGATGAACTCGGTGGCAGCATCCAGTGGCCATGCAACGACGAAGCACCAGAAGGCACGCCAACCATGCACATCGATGCATTCGTACGTGGCAAAGGTCGCTTCATCAACACCAAGTTCTACGGCAGTGGCGAACGTCCAAGCAAGGAATTCCCGTTCATCCTCACCACGGGTCGTATCCTGTCGCAGTACAACGTTGGCGCACAAACCCGTCGTACCTTCAACAACATGTGGCACAGCGAAGATCGTCTCGAGATCCATCCGGACGATGCAGCAGAAAAAGGCATCAAGCAGAACGACTGGGTTGGCATCAAGTCGTCCGCTGGTGAAACCGTTCTGCGCGCTGATATCACTGAGCGTATCCAGCCAGGCGTCGTGTACACCACGTTCCACTTCCCTGAATCGGGTGCAAACGTGATCACGACCAACTCGTCCGACTGGGCAACCAACTGCCCAGAGTACAAAGTGACGGCCGTGCAGATCACGCCAGTGGATCAGCCTTCGGAATGGCAACGTACCTACAACCGCTTCAATACGCAGCAAGAGCGTTTCGCAACCACCGAGATGGTTCCTCGCGAAGCAGCTGCGACGAAGTAAGGTAAGTTGACTGCGTGATGAATGCTGTTACCGACGATGAACGCAGTGCACTGGTCCGCGTCCCGGTAGAAAAATGGGATGCGGATCAGCACATTGTCTGCGAAGACGATGTTGCTGAAGAAGTGCCTGTCGCTTTGGAGTACAACGGCATTTCACACGCAGTGATGATGGCCTCGCCATACGATCTGGAAGATTTTGCGTTGGGCTTTTCGCTCAGCGAAGGTATCTTGCAGAGCAAGTCCGAGTTGTATGACTGTGAAGTCGTTCCAGGCTGTGACGGCATTCAGGTGCAGTTGGAAGTTGCCACAGAACGTTTTGTGGCATTGAAGGACAAGCGTCGCAATCTGACCGGTCGCACTGGTTGTGGACTTTGCGGTGCTGAGACCCTGGAACAGGCAATTCGCCATCCTGAAGCTGCGCAGGGTAATGCGATGTTCAGTGCTGCGCAGATTCACGCCGGCATGCGAGCAATGCGAGCCCAGCAACGCCTCCAGAAGTACACGGGCGCGACACACGCTGCAGCCTGGATGGATTTGAGTGGCAATGTTGTTCTGGTACGAGAAGACGTTGGTCGTCACAATGCACTGGATAAGCTGATTGGTGCAATGGCGAGCAAACGACTGGATTTCTCTGCCGGTGCGGTTTTAATCACCAGCCGAGCCAGTTACGAAATGGTACAGAAGTCAGCCACCATGGGTATTGGCATGATTGCCGCCATTTCGGCGCCAACCAGTCTTGCCATCAAGATGGCAAACGATACCAATGTGACGCTGGTCGGATTTGTACGGGATCACAGCCACGTCGTATATGCGAAGCCTCATCGGCTGAAACACGATAATTGAATAGTAGTTACCTATACTGAAGGAATAGAGGAATGAGCGGCAATAACATTGATACGCTGATCAAGATGGCCAATCAGATTGGCGACTTTTTTGTGGCAATGCGTGATCGTAATCAGTCGATCGATGAATTTATCGGTCATCTGAAACGCTCGTGGGATCCACGTATGCGCCGGGCCCTGCTTGCGCATATCGAAGAACATAACGGCGAAGGCCTGAGTGAGTTTGCACTGGAAGCAGTGCGTTCACGCAAACTGATCTGATCAGCTGATACACTCAAAGAAAACCGCATTGCCGCAAGCATGCGGTTTTTTTACGTCTGTAAAAAGCTCCTGCTCACCTATTGGAGCTGCGTAGTCGGAAATAAAAAGGCGCGGATTTACCGCGCCTATTCTTCTTCAAAACGATCTTCACTCACCGTTTTCATTTCTTTGGCTTCTTCGACCATGCGTCGATGTGCAATCCGCTTACGCATAATTTCCGCGTGCTGCTCGGCCGTCATCGGCGGGACGGTCATCAGATCTTTCAGCAAGGCGCCATTGGCATAGTTGTTCTTGATAATGCGACCCAAGTGCTTGACTCCTATCAATAACGACTTCTCGGCAAAACAACAGGATGAAGTGCCATGTAGCAAGCTACACGATCCTATTTTGCACCCAAACAAGCATCTTGTCCGGTAATCACGTTAAATAGCGAGAAAATCGGCTCCAAACACAACAAATAAAAAAAAGCCCCGCGGCAGTCGGCACGCTGGGGCTTGAACCTTCCTTGAGAGGGAGGAGGAGACACGGTTTAGGAGAGGCAATTACCTCATCACTACAAATTCATTTCGTTGTCAGGCTTGCAAATTAGTTAACCGCCATTATCTTGATCACGTTCTATAGCCACGCGACTACTTTTGCGGCTTATGCCTTAATCTAGATCAGGCCAATGCCGGTTTATTATCGAACAGCGAACAGAAAATTCTGGGAACACGGACTTCTGCAGCAAATACCGGTTTCGGCATTGCACGCTGCTGCGCAGCGGACGTGGAACGCGCCTTGCTACCACCTTGCGGCTTTTTATCCTGTTTCTTTTTCCCGTACGCAGCGAGTAGACGCAATTCGGCAGCCAACTCAGGACGGGATTGCGCTACCTGATTTGCCTTGCGATACAGGGTAAATGCGGACGGAGAAGAAGTTTGAATCGACGACTTAAACATGATGCTTCCTTGAAATCACGCTATTTGGTTTGTTGATGAAGTCCAGTATAGGTACACTAGAGATATAAATCTAATTCCAATTTGGGATAGCTGTCATAAATGATATGAATGACGAAATCCCGCTTTTTTTGCCTTCTTAAGGTTTGAATAAATGAGTTTTTTGACACTGGATCTGAACCTGCTGCGCGTCTTTGATGCAGTCATGACGGAACAGAATCTGACGCGCGCAGCAAATTTGCTCGCAATGACACAACCTGCGGTGTCCAATGCGTTGCGGCGATTGCGCGACACACTCGGTGATGAATTGGTCATCCGCACGGCACATGGTGTCAAACCAACGTCACGCGCTGTCGAGCTTTGGCCGATTGTGCGTCGCGCACTGTCGGATCTCGAAGCTGCAGTCACCCCAGACACGTTTGATGTTTCCCGGGCAAATACGACGTTTCGCATGGCAATGGCGGATGCCACGGCTGCGTTGTGGCTGCCCTTTCTGGTACGAGCGATCGAGCGGGATGCGCCGGGCCTGAACGTGCGTATGGTGCCGCTGACCACACGTGAACCTCGCCCTATGCTGTTACGGGGTGACATCGATCTGGCGATCGGTTTCTTTCCAGGTGTGGCGGCACAACTCGCAAGCGGACAAAACACGGCGGTTTCGCAAATTCGTCATGAACGTCTGTACACGGGTGAATATGTTTGCGTGATGCGCAAGAATCATCCCTTGGCTAAAGGTGAATTGACGCTGGACACGTATTGCGAAGCCCATCATCTGCTCGTCAGTTTTTCAGGTCGGGCAAAAGGTCTGATGGATGATGCTTTGAATGAACTTGGCCGTGAACGACGCATCCTGCTGACCGTGAATCAGTTCTTTACCGCAGGCAAAGTGGTCGCCAGTTCGGATCTGATTACAGTGCTACCCCACCACTTGATTGCGGCGACTGGCATGGAACAATCGCTGATTGCCAAAAAGCTTCCTTTTGTCTTGCCTGAGGTGAATGTTGATATGTTATGGCATGAGCGCGATGCACGTAATCCGGCGCATAAATGGCTGCGCGAACAACTCAGTCTGAGCACGCACGAGGGCATTAGCAAAACCGTCAAACCAAAATAATCTGTACCGTTGAGAATCCCGCGTTAGCGGGATTTTTTTGGTCGAATAGCTCATTACCTTTCCGCGTTCTCTGAATGCACTATTTTCTTACAGTTGCAATTCAGCCTCTGCTATTTGTCTGACAGCTTTTCTCCCTCTTTTCTGAAACATTGCAAGGCGGCTCTTTCTAAGAGGAACTCGCTTTGAAAACGGCGAGTCCTATTGATTCCCACTCGCAAAAAACAGAAAAGAGAGATGGCCATGTCACGCGCAAAAAAAATAACAATGTGGAGCGGAATCAGCCTGTTCACGCTGATTGTTCTCTTGCTGATACTGCTGATCACGTTTGACTGGAACCGGGCGAAACCGTGGATCAATAACAAGGTCAGTGAAGCGACCGGCAGGCCTTTTGCGATCAATGGTGATCTGTCACTGACCTGGCAGCGCGGCATGTTGCAGACGAACACCTGGCGTGACTGGGTTCCTGTTCCTCGCTTGAGTGCACGAGACGTCGTCATGGGTCAGCCGGAGTGGTCCAAGCAAAAAGAAAACATGGCCGAAGTGGGGCACATCGTTTTCTCTGTTAATCCCTTTCCTTTGCTCGCAAAAAATATCGTCATTCCGTCCCTGCAACTGGACGATCCAAAAGTCGTTCTTGAGCGATTGAAAGATGGGCGAAACAACTGGACTTTCAAGGAGAGCGATGACGGTCCTTCCGAGTGGACACTGGATTTGCAGCGCCTGCTGTTTTACAAGGGCGAAATCGCTTTAAAGGACGAGATCAAGAATATCAATGCCAAGGCGAATATCGATACGCTTGATCCCGATAAGAATGATCGTTACGTGATTGGCTGGAAACTTTCTGGCTCGTTTAACGGAGCCCGTATCAGTGGTGATGGCAAAGTCGGTGAGCTGCTGGCGCTGAAGAATGTGGAAAAGCCATTTCCTATTCAGGCTAGCCTGAATGTTGGCAAGACGTCGATTGCCGTGAGCGGTACCGTAACCAAACCACAAGAGCTTGCTGCTGTTGATATGCGATTGAAGTTGTCCGGTCCCAGCATGGCTGATCTGTATCCCTTGACCGGTATAACGTTGCCAAAGACACCTGAGTATTCAACAGAAGGCAGATTGATCGGCACGACCAACGAGTTGGGTGGCAAATGGACTTACGAGAACTTCAAGGGAAAAATGGGCAGTAGCGACATCGGCGGCTCACTGACGTATGAAGGCAAGCAGCCACGCCCATTATTGTCAGGCACGGTTGTTTCCAATCTTCTGAACTTCGCGGATCTTGGTCCGATCATCGGTGCCGATTCCAACGAAAGCAAGCGCGAGCGCGGGGTAAGCACCACCCAACCAGGCGACAAGATATTGCCGGTTGAGAAATTTACGACCGATCGCTGGAATAGTATCGACGCGGATGTTCAAATTACCGGTCGCAAGATTATTAAGGACGAAGCACTCCCGATTGATAATCTGAGCACACATCTCAAATTGCAAGACAGTGTCGTGACACTGATGCCTCTCAAGTTTGGGATGGCTGGTGGCACATTGACATCCAATATCAAAATGGACGGCAGCAATCCGACCATCAAGGCGGAAGCGAAAGTATCGGCACGTGGTCTGAAACTGAAGCAATTGTTTCCAACCTTCCAACCCATGCAGGCAAGCTTTGGTGAAGTCAATGCGGATACCTCGCTCTCAGCTACCGGTGACTCCATTGCGTCGTTTCTAGCCGGCTCTAATGGCGAAATCAAGGCATTGATCAATGACGGCACGATCAGCAAACTGCTGCTCGAGCAAATCGGTCTGAATGTAGGGAATATTGTTCTTTCCACCCTGTTTGGCGACAAGCAGGTTCAATTGAACTGCATGGCAACGGATCTGGCGGTTGAAAACGGGTTGGTCAAGACCAGAACCCTGATTGTTGATACGCAAGATGCAGTGATGTATGTAACAGGAGACATCAATCTCGCGACAGAACAATTGAATTTGACCATTCGGCCAGTCAGTAAAGGGCTGCGTATCGTGTCCTTGCGTGCACCTTTGTATGTCAACGGTACCTTTAAAAACCCTGGTGTTGGGGTCGATAAAGGTGTGCTCGCGTTGAAGGCTGGTGGTGCGGTTGCGCTAGGTGTCGTGGCACCGATCACGGCTTTGTTGCCATTAATTAGTGTTGGCAGTGAAGAAGAAAGTCAGTGCGCTGTACTGTTGAAGCAGGCAAAGGAAAAGCCTGTTGCACCACCACCAGGGAAGAAGGCGAAATCTTCCAAATAAGAAATCTGATAACTCATTAAGCCGGCTCTTGTAGCCGGTTTTTTATTTCAACTGTCATTCAATTTTTTCATTCAGTCTTTTTCGAAGAAAGAAACGGGTTTTTCGTACGTCAGTACGTGACTTCTGTGATGTTGGTTTTTAATTTTTTTGTTTGTATATATGAATAGTAGTAGTAGTTAACGTAGGCATATTTCTGTGGATAAGCGAGTTAACCTCATAGAAATCAATCATTTACCGTATTTATAAATACCTGAACAAGCCGTGTATGAGCGAGGGATAGTTTCTGCATAAATTTTTGATCCGGCTTTTCCCAATGAGTATTCACAAGCTATCCCCGCTTTTTACAGAAGGTTATCCACAGGTTCGACGCACTGAATGCAGATGGCGAAAACAAGGCACCGTGATAACCTTGATATCCTTTTCTCCCTCCAGTTTGCCCTGTTTGGGACTCTTTTCTATTCCTTATCGAGGATGGCTATGTCAAATAATTCGCTTCCTGTCATTGGGCATTTTATCGATGGTCGACGCGTTACGGATGGCGGAAGCAAGCAGACAGTATTTAATCCCGCAACGGGCAAAGCGTCTGCTGAAGTTATTTTGGCCGAGCAGGGCACGGTGCAACAAGTTGTCGCTGTTGCAAAAAATGCAGCACCATCCTGGGCAGATACCGCGCCACTCAAACGCAGCCGCATCTTGTTCAAGTTCAAAGAGTTGATTGAACGTCATCATGATGATCTTGCAGCTGCGATCACGCGGGAACACGGTAAGGTATTTTCAGATGCAAAAGGAGAGGTGACGCGCGGACTGGAAGTCGTGGAGTTTGCATGCGGCATTCCCAATCTGCTGAAAACGCAGTTCACGGACAATATCGGCGGTGGCATCGATAACTGGAATTTGCGCCAACCATTAGGCGTTACGGTTGGGATTACCCCGTTTAATTTTCCTTTCATGGTACCGATGTGGATGGCACCTGTTGCCTTGGCCACCGGCAATACTTTTATTCTCAAGCCATCTGAGCGTGACCCATCTCCGTCCCTGATGGTGGCAGAGTTATTGAAAGAAGCGGGCTTGCCGGACGGCGTGTTCAATGTGTTGCAAGGTGATAAGACCGCAGTGAATACCTTGCTGACTCATTCGGATGTGCGTGCGGTTTCGTTTGTTGGTTCTACGCCGATTGCCGAGCATATTTATGCAACGGGTACCGCAAGACGTGGCAGTTATCCGCTACGCGTTCAGGCCTTGGGTGGTGCGAAGAATCATCTGGTGGTGATGCCGGATGCCAATCTTGATCAGGCTGTTGATGCCTTGATGGGTGCGGCTTATGGATCGGCGGGTGAACGCTGTATGGCGGTATCGGTTGCGGTGGCTGTTGGTTCGATCGGTGATCGTTTGATCGACGCCTTGATTCCACGCATCAAGGCTCTCAAGATCAAGAATGGTATGGAAGCCGCTGCCGAGATGGGGCCCGTGGTGACGGCGGCACACAAATCCAGAATTGAAAATTACATTCAGCAAGGCGTGGACGCAGGGGCTAAATTGCTGGTAGATGGACGCGGTCTGGTGGTGCCGGGTCATGAAGAAGGTTTTTTCCTCGGTGGCAGTTTGTTTGATCAGGTGACGCCAGACATGTCCATTTATAGCGATGAAATCTTTGGCCCTGTTTTGTGTGTGGTCCATGTGCCGGATCTTGGCGCGGCGATTGATCTGATCAACAGCCATGAATTTGGCAATGGTGTTGCCTTGTTTACTTCGGACGGTAATACAGCACGCGAGTTTTCACGACGTATCGAAGTGGGGATGGTAGGCGTCAATGTGCCGATTCCTGTTCCCATGGCATGGCACTCCTTCGGTGGATGGAAACGCTCCATGTTTGGGGATTTGCATGCCTATGGCGAAGAGGGTATTCGCTTCTATACACGTTACAAATCCATTATGCAGAGATGGCCCGCATCGATCGAGAAGGGTGCCGAGTTTGCAATGCCAACCAGCAAGTAAGTAAGTAAATGATGGATAGAGGAATGTTTCACGTGAAACCTAATCAGCTTGTTGTATGACTGATTACATATTGTTGGGGGTGGCGGCACTTCTGGCTGGATTGATCGATGCGGTAGTAGGTGGCGGCGGGCTGATTCAGGTGCCCGCATTATTTTCTGCTTTGCCAAATACTACCCCTGCAACCTTGCTCGGGACAAACAAGTTAGCCAGTGTCTGGGGAACGGCTGCTGCTGCGCACGGCTATGCAAAAAGATTTCGCGTGCATTGGGGCGCGGCGGTGCCCGCTGCATTATCTGCCTTTGTACTTTCCTTTGCCGGTGCTTACACCGTTACGCATGTATCGGGCGATTTCTTCCGGAAATTGCTTCCCCTTATTTTGCTTGCTGTCGCTATTTATACCTTTCGTAAAAAGGATTTTGGCAAGACACATGCGCCGGTACATTCCGGGGGTGCCGAGAAGTTGGTTGCTGTCATGATTGGCGGCGCAATCGGTTTTTACGACGGTTTCTTCGGGCCGGGTACAGGCAGCTTTCTGGTCTTTTTGTTTGTCCGGTTTTTTGGCTTTGATTTTCTTGGTGCTTCTGCAGTGTCCAAGATTGTGAATGTCGCCTGCAATTCCTCCGCGTTGTTATGGTTCGGCTATAGCGGCCATTTGCTTTGGCAACTCGGTTTGTTGATGGCAATCTGCAACGTGACAGGTTCCTTGATTGGTATCCGGCTCGCTGTGAAGTACGGCAGTGGCTTTGTCCGTATTCTATTTTTGTTCGTGGTGACGGCGCTGATTATCAAGACAGGCTGGGATGCATTTTTGAAATAGGTTACTGTTTCACGTGAAACAGTGTCGTACTTTTGGATGAAAGCATACGCCTTGGCGGAAATCATCTCGAAAAGACTTTATAATCTCGCCTCTGTTTAACGTCTCCTCGAGGGGCATCATGCTCTTTCCTACTCAATTCGATGTCATTGTTGTTGGTGGTGGTCATGCCGGTACGGAGGCCGCGCTGGCTTCTGCACGTATGGGGCAAGCCACACTGCTGCTCACGCACAATATCGAAACGCTTGGTCAAATGTCGTGCAATCCATCCATTGGCGGGATTGGGAAAGGACACCTGGTCAAAGAGGTAGATGCGATGGGTGGAGCAATGGCCATTGCTACCGACGAGGCGGGTATCCAGTTTCGCATTCTTAATTCGTCCAAAGGACCGGCTGTCCGTGCGACCCGAGCCCAAGCCGACCGGCTGTTGTATAAGCAGGCGATCCGTTCCCGTCTCGAAAATCAGCCAAATCTCTGGTTGTTTCAACAGGCAGTTGATGACTTGATTGTCGAAGGGGATCGTGTCGTTGGTGCGGTTACCCAGGTAGGTATTCGTTTTCAAGCCAAGGCAGTTGTGCTGACGGCAGGGACTTTCCTTGATGGGAAAATCCATGTCGGTATGAATAACTATTCGGCCGGCCGTGCAGGTGACCCGCCAGCCGTTTCCTTGTCTGCGCGCCTGAAAGAATTGAAGCTGCCGCAAGGACGTCTGAAAACCGGTACGCCACCTCGTATCGATGGCCGCACGATTGATTTTTCGGTGATGGAAGAACAACCGGGTGATCTGGATCCGGTGCCGGTGTTTTCCGTCATGGGCAATGCCGCGATGCATCCCAAGCAGATGCCTTGCTGGATTACGCATACCAACGAAAAGACGCATGACATCATTCGTGGCGGACTGGATCGCAGCCCGATGTACACCGGCGTGATCGAAGGTGTAGGTCCGCGTTATTGCCCATCGATTGAAGACAAGATCCATCGCTTTGCCAGCAAGGATTCGCACCAGATCTTTCTGGAACCGGAAGGGCTGACGACCAACGAGTTTTATCCAAACGGCATTTCCACCAGCTTGCCGTTCGACGTGCAGCTGGATCTGGTGCGCTCGATGCGCGGCATGGAAAACGCGCACATCCTTCGTCCTGGTTATGCAATTGAATATGACTACTTCGATCCACGTGGTTTGAAAGCATCGTTGGAAACAAAGGTTATTCAAGGGTTGTTCTTTGCCGGACAGATCAATGGCACCACCGGTTACGAAGAAGCGGCTGCCCAAGGCATGCTGGCCGGACTCAACGCGGCATTACAGGTACAGGAACGCGATGCTTGGACACCGCGTCGTGACGAAGCCTATCTGGGTGTACTGGTTGATGACTTGATAACAAAAGGTGTGCTTGAGCCGTATCGCATGTTCACCAGCCGTGCCGAGTATCGCTTGAGTCTGCGTGAAGACAACGCCGATATGCGCTTGACGGAAATTGGCCGCAAGCTTGGCTGTGTCGGTGACGCGCAATGGGCTGCGTTTGAAAGCAAACGCGAAGCCGTGGCCAAAGAACTCGAACGCTTGCGTTCAACCTGGGTTAATCCACGTATTCTTGCGCAAGCAGAAGCAGAACGTGTGTTGGGTAAAGCGATTGAGCGGGAGTATGCACTTGCTGACCTATTGCGTCGCCCAAATGTGACGTATGAATCCTTGATTACGCTGACGGGTATCGATGGGCAAGCCTTGGGCGGTCCAGGCATTACGGATGAAGCGGTGCGCGAGCAGGTCGAGATTCAGTTGAAATACGCTGGCTACATTGATCGCCAAGCCAAGGAAGTCGAGCGCCATGATCACTATGAGAATTTGAAACTGCCGGCGGCTTTTGATTACATGGAAGTCAAAGGCCTGTCGTTCGAGGTGCGTCAAAAGCTGTGTAATCACAAGCCGGAAACACTGGGTCAGGCTTCACGGATTTCTGGTGTGACGCCTGCGGCGATTTCGCTGCTGCTCGTGCATTTGAAAAAAGGTGGCTTCAAGGAATTTGCAGCGCTTCCTCCATCCGAAGCAGCCGCATGAAATCATTGGATCAAACCGCGCTGATGGCGCAGCTGGAAGAGGGTGCGCGTGCGTTGTCGTTGCAACTGAGTACAGAGCAGTTGCAAAAGCTGATTGATTATCTTGCTCTGATGATCAAGTGGAATGCCGTCTACAACCTGACGGCGGTACGTGACCCGTCGCAGATGGTGGTGCAACACTTGCTGGATTCGCTCGCTGCGTGCACAGCGTTCGAAGGTGCAGAGTATGTGCTGGACGTTGGCGCGGGTGGCGGCTTGCCTGGCATCGTGCTGGCGATCTGGGCCAAGGAAGCACAACCTGCATTGCGTCTGACCATGATCGATACCGTGCACAAGAAGACGGCATTTCTGACGCAAGTGAAAGCAGAGTTGGGTTTGTCGAATGTACAGGTACAAACCGGGCGCGTGGAACAATGGAAGGCACCACAATTATTCGATGTGATTACATCGCGTGCGTTTGCCGAGCTCAATGATTTCGTAACGTGGTCGCATCACCTGTTGAAAGACGGCGGACGATTCATTGCGCTGAAAGGCGTGGCACCGAATGAAGAAGTGGCGCGCTTGCCTGCAGGTTGGCAAGTGAAGGAAGTACGTGCTCTGCATGTGCCGAGTTTACATGCGGAGCGTCATCTGGTTTTCATCGAGAGGGAAACGTCATGAAGCGGATTCTGGTGATCGGTGCAATGCTCGCAGCGTGTTTTTCGAATGGCGTTAGTGCGCAGGAAGTGCGCACCGTGCCTAAAGTCGATCTCGCAAAGTATGTCGGTGTCTGGTATGAGATTGCACGTTTTCCCAATCGCTTCCAGGAGCAATGCACAGGAAACGTCACGGCGCAATATCGCAAGCGAAGTGACGGCGATATCGATGTCATCAATCGTTGCAAACAAAAAGATGCTTCCACCGACGAGGCGATCGGGCGGGCGCGTGTGGCCGATCCGGCGACTAATGCACGTCTGAAAGTACGCTTTGCGCCGGACTGGCTTGGCTGGATACCTTTTGTCTGGGCCGATTACTGGATCATTGATCTGGCTGATGATTATTCCTATGCCGTTGTTGGCGAGCCTTCGCGTGAGTACTTGTGGGTCCTGTCGCGGTCGCCGGTCTTGCCGGATGCGACCTATGACGCCATTGTGAATCGGGCGACAGAGCAGGGCTTCGATACATCCAAACTGAAGAAGACACAGCAGGACCACTGATACTTTTCCGATCGGCCTGGCGTCGCATCGATCACCAATTAGAACGAGAACATGGCAAAAATCTTTTGTGTCGCCAATCAAAAAGGCGGTGTCGGTAAAACCACCACAGCAGTCAATCTCGCAGCAGGCCTGGCCAAACTGAATCAGCGTGTATTGCTGGTCGATCTGGATCCGCAAGGTAATGCCACCATGGGTGCGGGCATCAACAAGGCTGCACTTCAATCCTCGATCTATGAAGTCATGCTTGGCATGGCGGACGTTGCTACCGCACGTGCACGCTCGGAAACAGGACAGTTCGATGTGTTACCCGCCAATCGCGAACTGGCCGGTGCAGAAGTGGAGATGGTCGAACTCGACAATCGCGAGCGGCGATTGAAAGATGCGCTGGCCGCGGTCGACGCCGAATATGATTTCATGCTGATCGATTGCCCGCCCGCCTTGTCGATGCTGACTTTGAATGGTTTGTGCGCTGCGCACGGTGTGATCATTCCGATGCAGTGTGAATACTATGCGCTGGAAGGTTTATCCGATCTGGTCAACACCATCAAGAAAGTCCATGCGAAGCTGAATCCCGATCTCAAGATCATCGGCCTGTTGCGGGTGATGTTCGATCCGCGCATGACCTTGTCGCAGCAGGTATCACTGCAACTGGAGCAACACTTTGGTGACAAGGTGTTCCGTTCCATTATTCCGCGCAATGTGCGTCTGGCCGAAGCACCGTCTTACGGCATGCCCGGCATCAATTTCGATCCGGTATCCAAAGGTGCACAGGCCTACATCTCTTTCGGTGCCGAGATGATCGAACGGATCAAGACGCTGTAACCCACTCATCATCCGCCGCGTAACGCAATGCGGCGCGCGGCGTTTTTCAGACAGGAACAACGAATACCATGGCAACAAAAAAACAAAAGGGGCTGGGACGCGGCCTCGATGCCTTGCTGGGCGGTGGCAGCGATTTCAATGAAGCAGTGGCCGCCATTCCCGGTGCGCCATCCACGTTGCATGTGACGGATATGCAGGCCGGCAAGTATCAGCCTCGTACGCGCATGGATGAAGGTGCGTTGAACGAACTCGCGGCCTCGATCAAGGCGCAAGGTCTGCTGCAGCCGATTCTGGTTCGTCCGATTACGTCATCGGGTCCGCGCCAGCGTTACGAAATCATTGCAGGTGAACGTCGCTTCCGCGCGTCGCAACTGGCCGGCTTGACCGAGGTGCCGGTGCTGATCAAGGAAGTTGACGACGAAGCCACGGCAGCCATGGCGCTGATTGAAAATATTCAGCGCGAAGATCTGAATCCCCTGGAAGAGGCACAAGGTATTCATCGCCTGATCGCGGACTTCAATTTCACACACGAGCAGGCAGCCAACGCGGTCGGTCGCTCGCGTAGTGCGGTTTCCAACCTGCTGCGTTTGCTGAATCTGGCCAAACCAGTCCAAACCATGCTGATGGCCGGCGATATCGATATGGGGCATGCACGCGCCTTGCTGGCGGTTGATTCCGCCACGCAAATTTCGCTGGCCAACCAGATCGTTGCCAAGCGTATGTCGGTACGGGATGCCGAAAAACTGGTAACCAAGACCACCGTGGAACAAAACGCAGGCGCCAAGCCACGGCAGAAGGAAAAGTCGCGCGATATCACCCGACTGGAGGAAGAACTGTCCGACGCACTGGCTACCACCGTTGCCATCAAACTGGGCGCGAAAAACAAGGGGCAACTGACCGTGGATTTTGCCAATCTCGACGCGCTCGACGACCTCATCGCGCGTTTGCGTGGTGGCAAATAGTTTCTTAAAGTAAATTAATCCGTCACGGAAGGGCTTGCACCATAAAAATGAACAACGTGCCGGATGCGGCGTTGTTACGGTGCAATAAGCCGACAACATCTCGTTTTATTGCACCGCAAACGTTTGACGCTGTCGTTGGAAAGCACTTATAATCCCGCTGCTTCACGGAACGCGAGAGTTTGTTTTAATTTCAACTCAGTAAGCGGAACGCTTTTTCCCGCTGGACTGCACATCTGGACCTGCCATGCTGCCCGTCGTCATTACGCAATTTGCGGCAACGGTCATCTGTAGTGCGATCGCAGGATGGATCGCCGGTCTTCCAGGGTTCTATTCTGCTTTGTTGGGTGGCTTGTGCTGCGTGGTGCCTAACGGTCTGTTTGCCTTGCGTTTATATATTGCGGCGCAACTGAGCAAATCCGTCAGCCCCAACGTGTTTTTCGTCGGGGAATTTGTAAAGCTTGGCGTAACGGCTGCTGCCTTGTGGGCAGTCGTTCATTTTTACCAGGATGTCAATGTGCTGGCGCTCGTCGCTGCCTTCATCGTGGTACTGAAAAGTTACATCATCTTATTATTTAGGCACTGACAATGGCTGCTGATCACGCACCTACTGCGACAGAATATATCAAGCATCACCTCGGACATCTGTCGAACGCACACCAGAATAGTGTGGTCGATTTTTCGATTATCAACTACGACACGATTTTCTGGTCGGTCCTGATGGGCGTGATCGGTTTGTTCGTGATGTATCTGGCTGCACGTAAAGCCACCTCCGGCGTGCCAACCCGCTTCCAGGCCGCGGTGGAAATGCTGGTTGAAATGGTCGATGACCAATCCAAATCCATCATTCACGGCAATCGTACTTTCATCGCGCCGCTGGCTCTGACGGTTTTCGTCTGGGTCGCGCTGATGAACTGCCTCGACTTCATTCCGGTTGATTTCCTGCCACGCGTGTTTGCTTGGACGGGTCTGGGTGCCGAGTATGGCGATCCACTTTATCACCACCGTATTCTGCCTACCGCTGACTTGAATGGCGCGCTGGGCATGGCGCTGGGTGTGTTTGCTCTCATGCTGTACTACGGCATCAAGATCAAAGGCATCGGTGGCTGGCTGCACGAATTGTTTGCTGCACCATTCGGTATCTGGATGGCACCAGCGAACGTGCTGTTGAACATCATCGAATACGCAGCGAAAACCATTTCGCTGGCAATGCGACTGTTCGGCAACATGTATGCAGGTGAACTCGTGTTCATGCTGATCGCGCTGCTGGGCGGTATGGCAACGGCATTCGGTTTTATCGGCCACGTGATCGCCGGTTCGATATGGGCAATCTTCCATATCCTTATCGTATTCTTGCAGGCTTTCATTTTCATGATGCTGACGCTGGTGTATCTCGGCCAGGCGCATGAAGGGCATTGATCAAGATTGTTGTAGTAAGTAGGTTTCGTTTTTTATATTTGTTTTAACTTTAACTTTGAAGGAATTGTCATGACTGACGTCGCTTTCGTTGCACTGGCTTGTGGTTTTATCATCGGTTTGGGTGCTATCGGCGCTTCTATCGGTATCGCGATCATGGGTGGTAAGTACCTGGAATCGTCCGCTCGTCAACCAGAGCTGATGAACGCACTGCAAACCAAAATGTTCGTTCTGGCTGGTCTGATCGATGCTGCATTCCTGATCGGTGTTGGTGTTGCCCTGCTGTTCGCATTCGCAAATCCGTTCGTCGCGTAATTAACGTTACTGTCGATTCTCATTCTGCCGAACCCCGTGTTCGGCACTTGTTATTCTTGAGAAGGAAATCACTGTGAACTTAAATGCAACCTTGTTTGCACAGTTCGTGGTCTTTTTCGTCCTGGCGCTGTTCACGATGAAATTCGTGTGGCCGCCACTGATGAAGGCACTCGATGAGCGTGCTGCAAAGATCGCGGATGGTTTGGCTGCAGCAGAGCGCGGCAAGTCCGATCTGGCTATCGCTGAAAAGCGTGCCCAGGCAGAAGTCGCCGCAGCACAGGAAGCTGGCCAAAAGCGTATCAGCGATGCTGAAGCACGTGGTCAGAGCATCATTGACGAAGCGAAAAAGACGGCATCTGAAGAAGCGGCACGCATTATCGCTGCTGCCAAGGCAGATGCAGATCAGCAAGTTACCCAGGTCCGTGAAGCACTGCGTGACCAGGTTGCCACATTGGCAGTCAAGGGTGCCGAGCAGATCCTGAAACGTGAAGTCAATGCTGCGGCTCACGCCGATCTGTTGAACCAACTGAAAACCGAGCTGTAATCATGGCAGAACTCGCAACGATTGCCCGTCCTTACGCCGAAGCTCTGTTCCGTGTGGCGAAATCTGCTGATCTGAACGGCTGGTCCGTTCTGGTTACCGAAATGGGTCAGGTTGCTGCGCTTCCAGAAGTGTATGCGCTGGCAAACAACCCGAAAGTTTCGGATGCTGATATCGCTGCCGTGTTCACCGCGGCACTGAAATCGCCGGTTGGTGCAGAAGCGAAAAATTTCATCAGCATGCTGATTGAAAATGATCGTCTGACCCTGCTGCCCGAAATCGCTGAACAGTTCCACGCATTGAAAAATGCGGAAGAAGGTGCTGCTGATGCCGAGATCGTCAGCGCATTCGAGCTGTCGCAGGCGCAGGTGTCCGATCTGGTCGCTTTGCTGGAAAAGAAATTCGGCCGCAAGCTCAATCCATCTGTCACCGTGGATAACACGTTGATCGGTGGTGTGCGCGTCGTTGTCGGTGATGAAGTGCTCGATACCTCGGTGCGCGCCAAGCTGCAACACATGCATGTTGCGCTGACGGCCTGATCGTCCGTGCCCTCAAGCCCAAGCTACAGAGAAAATTTTAGGAGTTTATATGCAACTCAACCCGTCTGAAATCAGCGAGCTGATCAAGAGCCGGATTCAAGGGCTCGGCGACAGCGCTGAGATTCGCAATCAAGGTACGGTGATTTCCGTGTCCGACGGTATCTGCCGCATCCACGGTCTGTCGGAAGTCATGCAAGGTGAAATGCTGGAATTTCCGGGCAACACCTTCGGCCTCGCGCTGAACCTGGAACGTGATTCCGTCGGTGCCGTTATTCTGGGTGAATACGAGCACATTTCCGAAGGCGATACCGTCAAATGCACGGGCCGCATTCTGGAAGTGCCGATTGGTCCTGAACTGCGTGGCCGTGTGGTCAATGCGCTGGGTCAGCCAATCGACGGTAAAGGTCCTGTCAATGCAAAACTGACCGCACCGATCGAAAAGATCGCGCCAGGCGTTATTGCACGTCAATCCGTTGACGAACCACTGCAAACCGGTATCAAGGCAATCGACGCCATGGTGCCAATCGGTCGTGGTCAGCGTGAGTTGATCATTGGCGATCGTCAAACCGGTAAGTCTGCCGTTGCTGTTGATACCATCATCAACCAAAAAGGTCAGGGCGTTACCTGTATCTACGTTGCAATCGGTCAGAAAGCATCGTCGATCAAAAACATCGTGCGCGCACTGGAACAAAACGGCGCCATGGAATACACCATTGTCGTCGCCGCGTCGGCTTCGGAATCGGCTGCCATGCAGTTCGTTTCGGCCTACTCCGGTTGCGCCATGGGCGAATACTTCCGTGATCGTGGTCAAGATGCACTGATCGTCTATGACGATCTGTCGAAACAAGCGGTTGCATACCGTCAGGTTTCGCTGCTGCTGCGTCGTCCACCAGGTCGTGAAGCATTCCCTGGCGACGTGTTCTATCTCCACAGCCGTCTGCTGGAACGTGCAGCACGCGTCAACGCTGATTACGTTGAAGCCTTCACCAAAGGTGAAGTCAAAGGTAAAACCGGTTCGTTGACCGCATTGCCGATCATCGAAACGCAAGCTGGTGACGTTTCCGCATTCGTTCCAACCAACGTGATTTCGATTACCGACGGTCAGATCTTCCTGGAAACCAACCTGTTCAACTCCGGCATCCGTCCTGCAATTAACGCAGGTATCTCGGTGTCGCGTGTGGGTGGTGCAGCACAGACCAAAGTCATCAAAGGCCTGTCCGGTGGTATCCGTACCGACTTGGCGCAGTACCGTGAACTGGCAGCATTTGCACAGTTCGCTTCGGACCTCGACGCAGCAACCCGCAAACAGCTGGACCGCGGCGCACGTGTGACCGAACTGCTGAAACAAGCGCAGTACGCACCCCTGTCGATCTCGTTGATGGCGGTTTCGCTGTTTGCCGCCAACAAGGGTTTCTTCGACAGCCTCGAAGTCAAAGATGTATTGCGTTTTGAGTCGGGTCTGCATGGCTTCATGAAGTCCAGCCACGCTGCTCTGCTGCAAAAAATCGAAGACACCAAGAAGCTCGAGAAAGACGACGAAGCGACATTGGCAGATGCAATTGCCGATTTCAAAAAATCGTTTTGATCTGACTGTAGCGAAGGAGTAAACCCTCATGGCTGCAGGCAAAGAGATACGTGGCAAGATCAAGAGCGTAGAAAATACGAAGAAGATCACCAAGGCGATGGAAATGGTCGCGGCATCCAAAATGCGCAAGGCGCAGGACCGGATGCTGGCGGCCCGTCCATACAGCGACAAGATCCGTAACATCACGGCCAACCTGTCGCAAGCCAATCCGGAATACTCGCATCCTTTCCTCGTGAAGTCGGATGCGTCGAAGACGGTTGGTTTTATCATCGTCACGACCGACAAGGGTCTGTGCGGCGGCATGAACACGAACACCCTGCGTGCCGTGACCACCAAGCTGCGCGAGCTCGAAGCGGAAGGCAAGAAAGTGCAAATCGCTGCAATCGGTAACAAGGGGCTGAGCTTCTTGAACCGAATCGGCGCACCGGTTGTTTCGCAAGTGACCCAGATCGGCGATACGCCGCATCTGGAAAAGCTGATCGGACCGATCAAGGTGTTGCTGGACGCATACGAAGAAGGTCGTCTCGACGCCGTCTATCTCGTGTACACCAAATTCATCAATGCGATGAAACAGGAGCCACGGATGGAACAGCTGCTGCCTTTGTCGGCAGATCGGCTGACGGCGGATGAGGGTTCCGATGCAATGTCGTGGGAATACATCTACGAGCCGGATGCACAGACCGTCATCGATGATTTGCTCATGCGTTACGTTGAAGCACTGGTATTCCAGGGCGTAGCGGAAAACCTGGCGTCCGAGCAATCGGCGCGTATGGTGGCGATGAAAGCAGCGACCGACAATGCCGGCAGCGTGATCAGCGAACTGAAACTCGTCTACAACAAGACGCGTCAGGCAGCGATTACGAAAGAACTGTCCGAAATCGTCGCGGGTGCGGCAGCGGTTTAATGTGATTGCAGACGGCATCAGTGATGCTGTTTGCAACAACCAGATTTTAAATTTTATCTATTGAAGGAACGAAAATGGCTGATGGCAAAATCGTTCAGTGTATCGGCGCTGTGGTGGACGTTGAATTCCCGCGCAATGCGATGCCTAAGATTTATGACGCCTTGAAGATGGAAGGCTCTGAACTGACGCTGGAAGTTCAGCAGCAGCTCGGTGACGGCATTGTCCGTACCATTGCTCTGGGTAGCTCCGACGGCCTGCGCCGTGGCATGACGATCAGCAACACGGGTCATCCGATCACGGTTCCTGTCGGTAAGGCAACGCTGGGTCGTATTATGGACGTGCTGGGTAACCCGATCGACGAATGCGGTCCGGTCAGCCATGAGCAAACCGCATCGATCCACCGTAAAGCACCTGCTTACGATGAACTGTCGCCATCGACCGATTTGCTGGAAACCGGCATCAAGGTTATTGACCTGGTCTGCCCGTTTGCTAAAGGCGGTAAAGTTGGTCTGTTCGGCGGTGCAGGTGTGGGCAAGACCGTCAACATGATGGAACTGATCAACAACATCGCAAAGGCACACTCGGGTCTGTCCGTGTTTGCTGGTGTGGGTGAACGTACTCGTGAAGGTAACGACTTCTATCACGAAATGTCGGACGCTAAAGTGGTTGATCTGGAAAACCCGGCCAACTCCAAAGTGGCAATGGTTTACGGCCAGATGAATGAACCACCAGGCAATCGTCTGCGTGTCGCGCTGACCGGTCTGACCATGGCAGAAGCGTTCCGTGACGAAGGTCGTGACGTTCTGTTCTTCGTTGACAACATCTACCGTTTCACGCTGGCAGGTACCGAAGTTTCCGCACTGCTGGGTCGTATGCCTTCCGCCGTGGGTTATCAGCCTACGCTGGCGGAAGAAATGGGTAAGCTGCAAGAGCGTATTACTTCGACCAAAGTCGGTTCGATCACGTCGATCCAGGCCGTCTACGTTCCTGCGGATGACTTGACCGATCCATCGCCAGCAACCACCTTTGCGCACTTGGATTCGACCGTCGTTCTGTCGCGTGACATTGCTTCGCAAGGTATTTACCCTGCAATCGATCCACTCGATTCGAGCTCGCGCCAACTGGACCCGCAAGTTGTCGGTCAGGAACACTACGAAACCGCGCGTTCGGTTCAACGTACGCTGCAACGCTACAAGGAATTGCGTGACATCATCGCGATTTTGGGCATGGACGAACTGGCTCCGGAAGACAAGCTGCTGGTGGCACGTGCACGTAAGATGCAACGTTTCCTGTCGCAGCCTTTCCACGTTGCGGAAGTCTTTACCGGCGCACCTGGTAAATACGTGTCGCTGAAAGATACGATCAAGGGCTTCCAGATGATCGCATCGGGTGAACTCGATCATCTGCCAGAACAAGCGTTCTACATGGTTGGCACGATCGACGAAGCAATCGAAAAAGCGAAAAAACTCAACTAATGGTTGAAGCCGGTGCGATGAACTTCATCACACCGGCAGTCGCATCGATCTGTGGATCGATTTCTGCACGAAATAAAAGGTTCTCACATGGCACACACAATGCGCGTAGATGTCGTCTCAGCCGAAGAAGAAATCTTCTCCGGTCAGGCGGAATTCGTTGCGCTGCCGGGTGAAGCAGGCGAACTCGGTATTTTGCCGGGCCACACGCCGCTGATCTCTCGCATTCGTCCAGGCGCGGTACGCATCAAGGTGCCGGGCAAGACGGAAGACGAATTCGTGTTCGTCGCGGGCGGTATCCTTGAAGTGCAACCCGAAGTGGTAACGGTTCTCGCCGATACCGCCATTCGTGGTGGCGATCTGGATGAAGCCAAGGCAGCAGAAGCAAAACGACTGGCTGAAGAAACACTGGCTAGCAAGGATTCGCAAATCGATTACGCACAGGCACAGGCCGAACTGGCCAGTGCCGTGGCGCAATTGGCAGCGATTCAGCGTCTGCGTCAAAAACGCTGATTGCTATTCCGCATACAATAAAGGGCAGCTACGGCTGCCCTTTTTGTTTTTTCACTCAAGATTCTCATCATGATCAATCAACATCCTGACGTCATCACCAAGCTGCTTAACGAATCGCGCGTCATTGCCGTGGTTGGACTTTCCCCCAAACCGGATCGCCCGAGTCACGAGGTGGCGGCGTACTTGCAGCGTCATGGTTATCGGATTATTCCCATCAATCCGGCCAGTGCTGGCACCAGCATTCTCGGAGAGCATTGCTATGCCACGTTGACCTTGGCAGCAGCGGCCTTGGCCGAGCAAGGCGTGCAGATTGATCTGGTGGACGTGTTCCGCAAGCCAGACCAGGTCGAGCCGATTGCTGACGAAACGATCGCCATCCATGCCAAGGGTTTCTGGTTGCAGCTTGGTATCGTGAATGAGGTTGCCATCGATAAAGTACGTGCGGCCGGCATTGCTGTCGTGGCAGACCGCTGTACGAAGATTGACCACGCGATACGCCATTAAAGAATCGGAATGTAATCGGGAGAAGAATATGCCGGACGTTCGTAAGCTGCTGCGTGCGCCTAAGAACTACAAAATCAAAGAAGAGGACGCCGGACGCAAACCCTTGTCGAGCGGCGACAAGGCGACCGACAAGCAAACGGTGCTGGAGATGGCGCAGCGTATCTCGGCCTTGCAAGACATTCTCTATGCACAGCGCAAGCACAAGATTCTGATCGTGCTGCAAGGTATGGATACATCCGGAAAAGATGGCACCGTACGAGGCGTGTTTGGGCAGATCGATCCGCTTGGCGTGAGTTGCACCTCGTTCAAGGCGCCAACGGAACTAGAAAAGAGTCACGACTTCTTGTGGCGCGTTCATCCCCACGTGCCGGGTAATGGTGAGCTGGCGATCTTCAATCGCAGTCATTATGAAGACGTGCTGATTACGCGTGTGCATGAGTGGATTGATGAGGCAGAGTGCAAGCGTCGTCATGCGCACATTTGTGACTTTGAGCGCATGCTGGCAGAAACCGGCACCGTTATCATCAAATGCTTTCTGCATATCTCCAACAAGGAACAGAAGGCACGTCTGGAAGAGCGAATCGTCGACCCGGACAAGCATTGGAAGCTGAGACCGGAAGATCTTGAAGAGCGTCAGTACTGGCCTGATTACCTCACGTGTTACACAGACGCGATCAATGCCACCAATGCGCCGCATGCACCCTGGTACGTTATTCCCGCTGATTCAAAAACACATCGCAATCTGGCGATTGCCTCTCTCGTGCTTGAAACGCTGGAAAGCCTGGATCTTGCCTATCCAGCTGGCAATCCGGATTACGCCAAGCTGAAGGTGGTCTGACAGCAAACGTCGAGACAGACAAGCGTTGAGAAAACGGTCAGGAGGCGCGATCGTTGTCGCGCTGCAATTCACTACTCAGTGCCACGACAAGCTCGTCCATGCTGTAGGGCTTCGCCAGCATGCGCACATCTGGCAGATTGACGCGGCGTTCGGAATAGCCGGTTGCGAGCACGATACGCGTTGAAGCAAATCGCGCACGGACAATCTGCGCGAGATCGATGCCATTGATGGTACCTGGCA
Source organism: Oxalicibacterium faecigallinarum (assembly GCF_014635705.1). Lineage (GTDB taxonomy): Bacteria > Pseudomonadota > Gammaproteobacteria > Burkholderiales > Burkholderiaceae_D > Oxalicibacterium > Oxalicibacterium faecigallinarum. The sequence goes on from NZ_BMDI01000001.1 coordinate 1,966,334, forward strand.
TGACAACATCAGAAAAAACCAGGTCGAAGGTCTTCCCGGACTCGAGGACTTGCAATGCTTCGTCGCCTGACTTGGCGACCTGTACATCGAGTCCGGCCAGAGACAGTGCGGGTACGATCGTCTCTCTGACGAGCGCATCGTCTTCGACGAACAGCAGCGAGCCGGTGAGCAGATACGGATGCTCCGTGTTTGCGTCCAGTTTGGGCAGCGCGGACGTCAATTTTGTGCGAGGCAGATAGAAGGTAAAGCTGGTACCCATGCCTTCACGACTGTCGAGTAGCAAGGAACCACCGCTTTGTTTGGCAAAGCCATAGGCTTGCGGTAAGCCCATGCCCGAGCCTTCGCCAATACTTTTCGTCGTGAAGAATGGATCAAAGGCGCGCGCAGATACTTCCTCACTCATACCGGTGCCTGTATCCGTGATACGGATACGCACGTACTCGCCGGCTGGCAGTTCGTGCTCGCTCATCGCCAGACGTTCATTGCACGCTTCGATGCTGATGGTGCCACCGTCCGGCATGGCATCACGCGCGTTGATGGTCAGGTTCAGCAAGGCCAGTTCAAACTGTAAAGGGTCGATCGTGACCAGCCAGAGATCGTGATCGTGATGCAGCCTGAACTCGATATTGCTTGGCAGCGTGCCAGTGAGTAGCGGCGTCGCCTGTCGCATCTGTTCGCCGACATTCAATGTTTCAAGTCGTGCATCCTGTACCCGACCGAACGCCATGAGCTTGCGCGCAAGTTCAACGCCCCTTGTGACGGCGCGCTGGCAGGATTGCAGCAAGGTGCGTTCGCGCTCGCCACTGATGTTCAGCAAACAGATTTGCAGACCGGTAGTTAATGTTTGCAGCACGTTATTGAAATCATGGGCGATACCACCGGTGAGCCGTCCCAATGCTTCCAACTTCTGTCCTTGCAGCAGGGCACGCTGGGAGCGCTCGGACATGGCAACGGCTTCATTGACGCGTCGTTCGAGTTCGGTATGCGTCTGACTGAGTGACTCGGATGCCTTGGCCATCGCCTGACTGACGGCGTCGAACTCGTACACGCCAGAGCGGCTGACAACGACGGGTTCGCCCTTGCCGAGTTTCTCGGCGGATTCCTGCAGCTTCTCTACGGCCTTGGTGGCGTTGCGGCCAAGAATGAAGGCGGCGGCGACGGCGAGTCCGAAGAAGAGCAGGGACAGAATACCTACAACCATGATCGCGTTGTAAGCGCTACGCTTGAACTCGGATTGCGGCACGCTGATAAGAAAGCGCCATTCGGAACGCGGGGCGCGGCTGAAGAATGCCGTTACGGCTTCGCCCGTCAGTGCTTGTCCGTCGTTATTGAAGCCTTCGTAACTCTCCTGCATCAAACGGACAATCGTGGTACGCGCACTCTTGCCGACGAACTTGTCCGCATTGCGGTTGCGTGCCGCGATGATGCCGTTGCGATCAAGAATGGAACCGTTCCATGTGCTGGGCAAGCGTTGTTCCTGGAAGACGCTTTGCAATTCGCTCGCAAAGACGCTCATCTCCAGAAAATAGATGATCTGGTTGTCACGCTTGACCGGGATCTGGATGAGAAAGCTGAGCCGCTTGGTAATGGTGGACTCATACATATCGGAGATGATCGTTTCATCGGGTTCTGCCTGCTCGCGCAGCGATTTGATGAGCGGATTCGGATCCCGACGGTTCGCCTGATAGGGCAGTCGCGTATTGAGGAGCACGTTGCCATGCAGATCGCTCAGCATGATGGACGACTCAATCGTGGGCGCGACGCGTTTGGCCTGCAGGTAAAACTGCTGCAGGTCGCCGTCGTCGAGAGCGGACGAGGTTGCCAGTGTTTTCAACACGGCCTCCCGCTTCATCATTTCCCTGTCCACAACCAAAGCCAATGCCTGTGCGATTTCGCGCATGCTTTGCCGATTGGCTTCTTGTGTTTCTGAAAACACATAGGAAATGCCAATGCCGGCGGTGATGAAGGCGGGAATCAGAACAGACAGGAAGAGGACAAGAAGCCGGGTGCGGATGCGCATGGAAGGCAAAGTTACAAGAGTGAGTTAGTTGTTCACACGAGTTGATACTACCAAGAAAGCGCCGGATTCTGAATAAAAGAAGGCATGGGATTCGCGCTGCCATGATTTGAATAAGAACGATTAATAACGAATCCTTAACAAGCTTTTACAACAAAAACTGCGCTGCCGTCACATGCAAATTGACCCAGATAATGAGAATCAATATTATTCGCAACAATCAATTTGTTTCCATTTGTATCAAGTAGCCAGCTAACGAGTTACCTCCCGACGAATGTCGTGCCGGTAAGTAGTCGCCAGCCAACATCCATTAATCGAGGAGTCCTCCATGTCTCATATCAAGAGTCGCAAACATCCAGCCGCGCGACATTTAAATCCAACTTCTGCAGCCGTTGCATTGGCGATTATGGCCCTTCCTGGTGCGACATTTGCGCAGCAAACACCTGCTGATACTACTTTGCCCGAAGTGAGGGTTAGCGGCCAAACAGAAACATACAAAGCGGACTTTGTGGCATCACCAAAATTTACCCAACCATTGGTAGATACACCGCAAACCATTGCTGTAATCAAGAAAGAAATCTTCCAACAGCAGAATGCGACGACTTTGAGTGAAGCACTACGCAATACGCCTGGTATTACTATGCAGCTTGGGGAAAACGGCAACACGCAAACCGGCGATTCAATTTTTATGCGTGGATTCGATACCAGCGGCGCTATCTTCGTCGACGGTATTCGGGACTTGGGAGCGATCTCTCGTGACACTTTTAATCTTGAGCAAATTGAGGTCGTAAAAGGACCATCCGGTTCTGACAATGGACGTGGTGCTTCCTCGGGATACGTGAATCTGGTTTCGAAGAACGCTCAGAATGAAAATTTTGCTAGTGGCAGTTTGACCGTCGGTTCGCACGATCGTCAAAGAGCGACTGTAGACCTGAATCGCAAGCTTGACATTGGTGTGCCCGGTTCTGCATTCCGTTTAAACGTGATGGCACAGGATTACGATGTTCCGGGGCGTAGTGAAGTTCAGAACAAACGCTGGGGTATTGCACCATCACTAGCATTTGGTTTGGGTACCTCCACACGTACCACCTTGAACTACCTGCATATTCAACAAAATAGTATCGCTGATGGTGGCATCTCGACATTTGGCATGCCAGGGTATGCATATGGGGCGTTGCAAGGTGGTCCGGCAGTAAACTCAAGGAATTACTACGGAGTACATGGCGACCATGATGATGTGACAGTGGATATGTTCACCGCAAAGGTAGAGCATGATATTGCACCTGGAACGACGATACGTAACACCACGCGTATCGGACGTTCGAAGCAGGATCTGCTAACGATGGGTATTAATTCCGCGACCACGCCATCGAATAACCCTGCCACTTATACGGTAGCGACTTCCCGACAAGGGCGTCATCAGGTTAATGAAATTCTGACCAACCAGACGAACCTGACGACTGAACTCGACACAGGCTCGATCAAACACACGTTGTCAGCTGGTTTTGAGTTGATCTATGAGAGGCAGAATCAAGCAACGCCAGTAACTGTGGCTAGCACTACCGGTTTGTACTCCCCTGATATCAATCGTGCAGTAGCGATACCGCAATATCGCGGAACGTATACAGACGGTAATACTACAACTGCCGCGTTATACGCCTTTGACACGATCAAATTGTCCGAACAATGGATGCTGAACGCAGGAATTCGTTGGGATCGTTTCAAAACGAAAACCGATTCGGCCAGCTTTAATACGACCACGAATACCCTGACGGTGAATCCAGATCAGTCCCTAAGTGATAGTTTGTTGAGTTGGAAAGTTGGCGCGGTATTCAAGCCGGCTTCAAACGGCAGTGTTTATGCGGGTTACTCTGTTTCATATCAGCCACCGGGTGGTGCAAACAACGGCTTATCTGCAACGGCGACCAACCAGGCAAATTCAACCATGGTGCCGCAAAAAGGTACCAATATTGAGATTGGTACAAAGTGGGAGTTGTTTGATAGCAAGGTATCCGCTACCGCAGCGATATTTCGTGCTGAAAACGAGAACGAGGTTGTATCAGACGGTGGAACGCCTGCGATATTTCGACAAATTGGGAAGCGTCGCGTAGATGGCGTTGAACTTGGATTGGTTGGGCAACTTACCCCGAATCTCAATCTGAGTGCAGGTCTGGCGGTTATGGATGCCGAGATCGTGCGTGGAACGGCGGCTAATCAGGGTGGCCTGATCGTGTTCTCGCCAAAAGTAACGTTCACGTCCTGGGCCACGTATAAACTGGGTGGTGGATTTACCATCGGTGGTGGTGCGCGCTACGTCGATACTTCGGCTCGCAGCAGCAATGTGATTGCGCCAACAACGGGTTTGACGGTCATTCCAGATTACTGGGTTGCAGATGCCATGGTCTCGTACGAGGTCAACAAAAATCTCTCGCTGCAATTCAATATGAACAATCTGTTTGACAAGCGATATATCACGTCCATCAACAACAATGGCTATCGCTACCGTGCAGGTGAAACGCGCAATGCATTGCTGACAGCAAACTTAAAGTTTTAAACTTATGTCCTCGACTGAAATCCTCGTCACTCGGCGAGGATTTTTGTCATTTGAAATTAAATATCGGGCGCAGATTCATGATGCTTCATATACCAGGTGTATTGACTCTGGAGCAAGTACTAAAAATCCGTGCAACGCTGGATGCCACCGATTGGATTGATGGACGAACCACGGTAGGGCAGCAGGGCGCGCAAGTGAAGAAGAATCGTCAGCTGGACGAGCATTCAACAGTCGGTAAGGAAATCGGCAATGCAATTCTGTCTGTACTCGTCAAGAATCCATTGTTCGTATCCGCAGCCTTGCCGTTGCGTTATGTGCCGCCACTGTTCAATCGCTATGAAGGCGGCGAGCATTACGGGTTCCATGTGGATGGATCGGTTCGAACCATTCCGGGGACGACTTTGAGTTTGCGCACGGATCTCTCCTGCACCTTGTTCCTGTGCGAACCAGAAGAATACGACGGCGGTGAGCTGATCGTGTCAGATACCTACGGCGAGCATGAAGTAAAATTACCTGCAGGTGACATGATCCTTTATCCATCGAGCAGCTTGCACAAGGTAGAACCCGTTACGCGCGGTGCGCGGGTTTGTTCGTTTTTCTGGGTGCAGAGTATGGTGCCGGATGATGGCAGGCGTACGATGTTGTATGAGCTGGACCAGAACATTCAAAAACTGCGAGCGCAGATTGGCGATACGTCAGAGGTACTCGGATTGACCGGTCATTATCACAACCTGCTGCGCCAATGGGCGCAGATCTGATGCGTGGCGTGATTGCATCATGCCTTAATACACATCGCGGCGGTAACGACCTTCCATCGTTAATCTCGCCAATGTTTCTTCACCAAGAATCTCTGTAAGCGCATCGTTCAAACCACTGGCCATGCCTTGCAGACTCCCGCAGATGTAGATTGCGGCACCATCCTCGATCCATCGTCGTACTTCACTCGCTTTGCTTAACAAGCGATCCTGCACATATTCACGGCGCTCACCATCGCGTGAAAAAACGATATCGGCTTGTTCCAGTACGTTGCTGTCCTGCCACCGCAAAATGTCTTCCTTGTGAAAGAAGTCATATTCGGCCTGACGTTCACCAAAGATCAGCCAGTTGCGTGTCGCCTTGCCAGAGGCGGCCCGTGCCTTGAGATGACTGCGTAAGCCAGCCAGTCCGGTGCCATTGCCGATCAGTATCAAAGGCCGATCCCGATTTTCGCCAATACGGAAATTGGCATGGGTGCGCAAACGCATATCGACGATCGCACCGACGGAAGCCGTATGTGTGAGCCAACCCGATGCAATGCCAAGCGTGCCATCGCTATGTTTTTCCTGGCGTACCAGCAGATGCAGGCTGCCATCAGATGGGATCGAGGCAATCGAATAATCGCGTGGCTTATGCAGATCACTTGGTGCGAGAACCTGGATCAGATCGCCGGCTTGCCAATCGGCTACAACATCATGCGGTGGTTGCAGCTCGATATGAAACGCAGGATTGCCGGCACTGCCCGGATTGAGTTCACGGCGCGCGGTCAAGATCCATTGTTGATAGGTCGGACCTTCCCAGTCCGGCGCGTCGTTGGTGCCGGCGATATGACTGAGCTCATGTTGCCATGCCTGCAGCGATTTCTTGGTATCGCCATTGCTGTTGACGGTCACATTGTCGAACAACGGTTGTGCGCCACGCGCCTTGAGCCAGGTTGTCAGGTCCCGGCCGAAGCCACAGAACTGCGAATAGCTGCTATCACCCAGCATCAACATGCCAAAGTGCAGCTGATTGAGCGTTGCCTGTCCGGATGACACGACCTTGCTGGCGAATGCCACGCCATTATCGGGTGGTGCACCTTCACCGTAAGTGCTGACGACAAACAACGCGCGTTCTGTTTGTTCAAGATCGCTCGCATCGATATCGGACAGCACCGCCAGACGCGTCTTGATGCCCGCAGTTTTTAAAATCTCAACGGTGCGTTGTGCCAGTTGTTCTGCAAAACCAGTCTGACTCGCATAGGCAATCAGCCACGATTGCCGATCGCCTGCAGCGAGCAGCGCGCGTTGTTTGCGTGCGCGATGACGTGTCCACCAGATACCGCCGCACATCAGCAGATAACCAATCACGAACAGAAGAGCGACGGCGAGTCGCGTGTTGTTATCCCAGTTCACTGCAACATCGCTTTCATGGCAAGACTTGATTGTTCGTGCAGGACGTCTTCGTCACGTGTCAAAAACAGCGCAGCCAATCCAAGGCGGTTGGCGCAGGCCAATCCCTCTTCGGCACCCATGACACCGAGCGCAGTCGACCAGGCATCGGCCAGCATGCATTCACGATGAACAACGGTCACAGATGCCAGTGCATGCACGAGAGGTTCGCCAGTGCGTGGATTGATGGTATGCGCGTAGCGGGTTGTGCCACGGGTGAAGAAACGTCGGTAATCGCCGGAGGTCGCCATCGTGCAGCGGTAGAGTGCGATCAAATGCTCATCCGTCGTCCCATGTTGATGCGGTGGTTGCTCAATGACGACCCACCATGGCTGACCATCAGGACGGATGCCGTGGCCGCGCAACTCGCCGCCGATTTCAACAAGAAAGTTTTCAAATCCAAGAGATTCGATTGCTTGCGCAACCAGATCGACGGCAAATCCTTTTGCAATGGCAGAAAAATCGAGGAACAGCCCGCCCGGTTGTTGCACGCGTCGCTGTGCGCGATCCAGTGTGACACGTTGCCAGCCGCAGAGTGTGCGCGCATCGTTCAGGGTTATTTGATCAGGCGATACAAAGCCGGGTTGATCATAGCGATTTTCAGGGCCGAATCCCCACAGGTTGACGAGCAGGCCGGCGCTCGGGTCGTAAGCACCATCGCTTTCGCGCGCGACTTGCAGAGCACAATCGAGTACGCGAAAGAAGGCATCCGGCAACTCGTGCCATGAACCTGCTGGTGCGTTGTTATAGCGACTCAGGTTGGAGCCCGCTTCCCACGTACTCATCTGCGCAATCACCAGATCCAGTTGCTGCTGGATAGCTTGCTGCACATCGGTCAGCTTTCGTGATGCGCGCGTGACCAGCTTGACGCTCCAGCTTGTTCCCATAGTGTTGCCTTGCAAGGCCTGCACGACCGTACCAAGAACGGGTGGCTCGGGCGGAACATCGAGGATGGGAACGTAGGTATGACGCATGGAAGAACGTTGCGGCCGTCGACATAGTCAACGAGCCGCAGAGATGTCGTTACGGTTGCAGAACTTCCAGTGTTGCCGTGTAGCTGGCGCGACGGGTTGGCTTGTCGATGGTGCCGACTGGCAATGCATGCGATGGCGTGATTGCTACTGCTGATCCTGGCCCCGATACTTGCAGTTCGCCGTTATCTTCACTCGCGTTCAGCCAGAACATGCCGGCATTGGCCCACGTCACGCTGAACTTGCCGCTGGCATCGGTACGCGTACGAATTTCACCGAGCTTGTCGCGATAGCGAGCACCACCTGGAATGACAGACACATCCAGATTGGCAGCTGGTTTGCCATCGATCAGAAATTGAAACTGTGTGGTGTCGCCTGCATACAGATCATTCGGTGCCGATTGCAGTACCAGTTCCAGGCCAACATTCTTTGGCTTCAGCACTGTATCGCTTGGTTTGCCGACAGTGATGAAGGTTTCAAACTGTGCTTGGGCTAGCGAGACGTTGACGTTGGTCGCATCAGCCGGAATTTCCTTGGCAAAGTTTTCGGCCTTGCCGCGCCAGCGTTTGTTGTTCTTGCCTTGTGTGTAGGTTGCGACCAGCGTTTCATTGGTCACGCTGGCTTTGTATGTGCCTTGCGCCGATGGCCTGAATTCGAAGCTGTTGCGTGTCTTGCCGCTGCTCAGATTTTCTGGCGCGATCTCCTTGCCATCCGGGCCGATGATGCGCAGCTTGTTCAGCGGCAGTGGGCCGAGCTTGAATGCAAACACATCATTGGATATACCGGCATCGACGGCAATCCATTCTGCGCCGGACAACACGGTGCTCGATGGCAGCAGCCAGCCGCGATGGGCGTGTGCGACCATTGGCAACGTCAAAGACAGCGCGGCGGCAGCGATGGTCATGCGCAGCAAAGAGGGCTTCATCATCGTCGGTGTCTCCTTATGGTTTTACGGTGAGCGCAATCTCGCCCAGTTCGGCATCGCCTTTGGCTTGCGTGGTTTTGGCCGATCTGGCCGGCCACTGGAATGGCACGCGGACCAGTTCACGACCGCCAGCCTCACGCGCAGCTTCGACTACCAGTTGGTATTCGCCTGCTGGCAAATCATTCAAGCCGGCCTTGGTGCCGTTGAACGAAATAGTATGTGTGCCGGGCGCACGTGTCGCACCGCTCAAACCATCGACGGGCATTTGCAAATCGCGACCGCTCTTGCGCCACCATTGGCGCAAATCCTTCAGATACTTGTCACCTTCATTGCCCTTTGATTTGAGCTGATGCCAGACCGCAAGGTTGCGTACAAAGCGTTGATCCTGACCTTCGATCCAGATGGCAACGTAAGGCTTGTGGTAGGCAGCAACGGTCAGAAGAGGAACTTCAATCTTGACATCGAGATCGCCGGCAAACGCAGTAGACGTCAAAGCCGTGCCGAGCAACAGGGTAGTGCGCTTGTACATAGGAAGAGTCGTGAAGTAATGGATCAATGAATGAACAGCATGGCCAGCACGATCGGCAATACAACGCCGATACCAACCAGCGGCCAGGTGGAAGGGCGGTTGGCCGCATGCATCTTGAGGATGAACAGACCAGTCAATGCAAACAGCAGACAGGCTCCCGCGAAAAAGTCGATCAACCAGCGCCATGCGAGTCCCGTGTGACGGCCTTTGTGCAAATCGTTGAGATAGGAAATCCAGCCGCGCGTGGTCGTCTCGTATTCGACTTCGCCGCTTTCGCGGTCGATGCGCAGCCAGCTGTCGCCACCGGGGCGCGGCATGCTGATATAGATTTCATCAGGTGACCAGTCCACATCGCGCTGGCGTACGTCGGCAGACAGGTTCTGTTTGAGCCAGTCGCTGACGACGACCGGCAATGCCGGGTTCTTGCCCTTGTCGGGGTTGTCCCAGCTGGCCAGCAAACCGGTCAGTTTCTCCGGCAGTTGCGCGGTGCGCATCTTGATTTCGGGTCTGGCTTCGATGTGCTCGGCATTGTTGAGCGTGATGCCGGTTGCAGAAAAGATCAGCATGCAGAGCAGGCTGATGGCCGCGCTGATCCAGTGCCATTGATAGAGCTGCCTGAGCCACCAGGCTCGGCGTTGATTGGGCAGGTGCGCTTGCGGCGATGATGCGGTGGATTCCATAACGGGCGTTATTCTATCATCAAATAGGAATTGTTCTCATTTGAGGAATCTCGCCTGAAACAGAATGCATCCTGAACGCGTCAATTTCGAACCAATAAGAAAAATGCCCGTCACCAGACTGGGTGACGGGCACGAGGGGCAGCCTCGTTAAGGTTGCAGCACTTCGACAGTCGCTGTGTAGCTGGCGCGGCGTACCGGTTTGTCGAGCGTGCCGACTTCGCTGGATGGGCCGCGTGCGGTACCTGCATTCAGCCAGTACATGCCGGGCGTTGGCCATTTGACGCTGAACTTGCCGTCCTTGTCGGTTTTAACCTTGATCTCGTTCAGTTGATCGCGATAACGGATACCGCCTGGCACCACGGTCACTTCGATATCTGCTGCCGGTTTGCCATCGGCCATGAACTGGAAGGTTGCGGCTTCACCGGCAAACAGATCGTTCGGATGGGTAACGGGCACCAGCTCCAGACCTTTGCCGATTGGCTTGATTGCGGTTGGTTTGCCGGCACTGACAAAGGTTTCCAGACGGTTCTGATTCAGGCTGACGTTGACGTCCTTGGCATCGGCAGGCACTTCCTTGGCGAAGTTGGCCGCAGTACCACGCCAGCGTTTGGCTTCGGTGCCTTGCTTGTAGGTCGCAAACAGCATGTCGGTTGCAAAGCCGATACGGTAGGTGCCGGGCTGTGCCAGCTTGACGTCGAATACGCTACGGAATTTGCCGGTCGCCTTGTTCTCGGCATCCACGGTTTTGCCATCGGGATCGGTGATGGTCAGGCCTTCCAGCGAATAAGGACGATGATCGAAATAGAACACTTCGTTCGAAACGGCTGCATCGACCGTCACATACGGTGCTTCGCCGGACAGCACGGTCGACGATGGCAGCAACCAGGTGCGGTGTGCATGCGCAGCCATTGGAACAGCCATGGTGAGCGAGAGGGCGACTGCGGCAGTGCGCAGGATGGACATTTTTTTCATTCTTGCTTCCTCAGGACTTAGGGTTTCAATTGAAGGGAAATTTTGCCAAGCTCGTGCTCGCCCTGGGCTTCAGCCGTTTGCGCCGATTTGGCCGGCCACTGGAACGGGACGCGGATCAGTTCGCGGCCGCCGACTTCCCGTGCGGCTTCCACGACCAGTTGATATTCGCCTGCAGGTAATTTGTCGAGTCCGGTTTTTGCCCCGTTGAACGACAGTGTGTGCTCACCCGGAGCGCGCGTTGCGCCACTTACGCCATCGACGGGCATGGTCAGTTCGCGACCGCTTTTACGCCACCACTGGCGCATGTCCTTGAGCCACTTCTCGCCCTCCTTGTTCTTCATCTTGATGTCGTACCAGACGGCCAGATTCTTCACGAAACCCTGGTTGGCATCCTCGATCCAGAAGGCGACATAAGGGCGGTGATATTCGGCGACGGTCAGGCGTGGGATCTCGACCTTGACGTTGAGGTCTGCGGCGACGACCGGAGTGGTCAGGGCAGCGCCTAACAGAAAGGAATAGCGAACTTGCATCAGACAAACTCCTTGATGAATGACAAATGACTGCGCGTCGAGCCATGTGCGTGCTGCAGCCAAGGGAGCGGGCGGCGTCAGGACAGGGATGGGCCAACAGAAAGACGGTGGATTCTTGTTTTCCGCTCAAACCGGCGTGATGCGGATAATTCACAAATGAAAACAATTATCATCTGCATTGTCCGGGAACAGATGCCGGCGCGCAATAGGCTTTTGTGTAAAGAAGTTTAAAGATGCAGGTTTTTTGCGGCGTCCAGACTGGTTTCGCTGCAAAACATGGAAAAGTCCTGCCTTTATCCGGCACGTACGAAAAATCAATGGCACGTCCACGGCAGCTTTCCGTCGAAAATCCGGCAAGAGCGCCTTACTCAGCCATGCCTGCGCTTTCGTGCTTTTCAAGCTCTTGAAAATGTTTTTTCCTGCCTTATATCCGACTCAGCGGATGCTCAATGGAGGTCCGCCCAACTTTATCGCTTGTAACTTGAAAGGATATAACCATGCGTACTTTTGACTTTTCCCCACTCTATCGTTCCGCTATCGGTTTCGACCGTCTGGCTCAACTGTTCGACGAGGCACAACGCGATGCCCAGCCCAGCTATCCGCCTTACAACATCGAGCTGGTCAGCGAAGACCAATATCGCATCACCATGGCCGTTGCCGGCTTCGACCGTTCTGAAATCGAGATCGAAACCGAGCGCGATACGCTGAAGATCACGGGTCGCAAGGCACAGGAGGAAGGCACTCGCAATTTCCTGCATCGTGGCATCGCCTCGCGCAACTTTGAGCACACCTTCCAGCTTGCCGACCATGTGCGTGTCGTTGGTGCCAAGCTTGACAACGGTTTGCTCAACATCGAACTCAAGCGTGAAATTCCGGAAGCGCTGAAACCGCGCAAGATCGCTATCGATACCGTTGGCGATCATGTGCATGTGCTCGAGCAGAAGGCTGCTTAAGACGTCAGGATGGCTGGAAAAGAAAAAGCGGGCACGTGCCCGCTTTTTTCATGCGCCACTAAAACAATCAGACTTCGACATCCGCTTCAGGCTTCGTTCTGCCAGCGGGAACGACAGACTCACCTTCCTTATCGTCGTCCAGATTGATGTCAATACGATCCGTGTCAATGTCTTCGGCTTCACCGGTTTCCCGCATATTGACGCTGGCACGTTCGCCAGTGCCATTGGAATCGGTATCACTATCAAAGTCGGTCAGCCCCGCCATGTCGCTACCGCTGTCCGAACGATCGCTGGGTCCCAAAGCGCCAGTGCCATGACCGGTCCCAAGACGACGGTCGGCGTCGGCAAGTTTGTCCAGATCAAGAGTTTCTTTTGCCATCATGTTCTCCTTGCTTGAAGTCATGTTCCCATCTTAGTTAGTGGAGAAATGAGGGCCAATCAGAAAACCGATGCAATCGATGTAGGAATACCGAGGATTTACCTGAAAAAAGGTGGAGCGACAGAAGCGCTACGGTATTGACTTGGATAACGCATTTGCTGACATGGCTAACCTTGCACGATGCGTCAATTTATCGAGTCAGGCCGCTCGGACGTGTCGAGTATGGCAAGACGCGAGCAAGGTGCTCTGTGTCGCGCTACCCGAATTCGTAACGCTGCCTGAATGCACGTTCTGCTTCGTATACGCCTGCTCCTGATTTTTCTCCCAAGTCTTCCAGCGAATTCTTGCCAGCAAGCAGACAATGGATGCGCGTACCGTAGCGATGCAGATAGGTTTCTAGCAGTGCAGGCGGCAACCATGGATAACGTGTCTGGGTTCGCTCCCTGTACTGATCGAAGCCGGTGACGGCGGCATTGCTTGGCGTTTCCCCGGCCAGATCGCCGCCGGGCAGGCAGGCATGGGCCGTCCAGCGTGCGTGGTTATTGCCGAGCAGTGGGGCGAGCAGATCGACGGCTTCTTCTGCAAGTTTGCGATAAGTCGTCAGCTTGCCACCAAATACCGTGAGAACAGGCGCTGCGGATTTCTCCAGCTCAAGCTTGTAATCCCGCGTCACGGCAGCGGCTGTGGTGCGCTGGTGATCATCGTCGTTTACCAGCGGGCGTACGCCGGAAAAACTGTGTATGACATCCGCAGGAGAAATCGTCCTGGTGAAATAACGATTGATCAGCGTACACAGATAATCCGTTTCCTCCGGCGTGATGGCAACGTGATCGGGATCGCCGCGATATTCGACATCCGTGGTGCCGACAAGTGTGTAATCGTGTTGATAAGGAATCGCGAAGACGATGCGACCGTCGCTGTTCTGGAAAATATAGGCGTAATCGTGATCGAACAGTTTGCGTACGACGATGTGACTGCCTTTGACGAGGCGCAGCGATTTGCCGCTACGGCCATGCACCGTGTCGTGCAGGAACTGCGCAGCCCACGGACCGGCCGCATTGACAAGTGCATTGGCGCGCACGGTTTGCTGCTGCCCGTCTGACGATTGCAACACGGCCAGCCAGTGATCTTTGCGACGTGTGACCGCGATGCACCGTGTGTGGGCCAGCACCGTAGCGCCGCGTTCTTTGGCATCCAGTGCATTCAACTCAACCAGTCGTGTGTCATCCACCCATGCATCGGAATAGGCAAAGCCTTTGACAAAGCCCGGTTTGAGCGGGTGCCCTGTCGGGTGCTGGCGCAGATCGATGCCGGCCGAGCCGGGCAGCAACGCGCGTCTGGCGAGGTGATCGTATAAAAACAGACCAAGGCGAATCAACCATGCCGGACGCTGCCTCTGATCATGCGGCATGACAAAGCGCAGCGGGTGAATGATGTGTGGTGCGATACGCATCAACACTTCGCGTTCGATCAATGCCTTGCGCACCAGCGCAAATTCATATTGCTCAAGATAGCGCAGACCGCCATGAATCAGCTTGGTCGAGGCCGAGGACGTGTGTGCGGCCAGTGCATCTTTTTCACATAGCACTACCGACAGGCCGCGCCCGCTGGCATCGCGTGCAATGCCAGCACCGTTGATGCCGCCGCCGATGACCAGAATGTCATACGCCTGTTCCATGCCTGCTCCTTGATGACTGCCGCTTTTCCTACATCGTAATCAGAAATGCGCCGATGGTGGGGTTTGTTTGCTGCTTTTAGAATCGCTTCATCATCACCGGAGCCGGCGGTTCGAAAATATACCGGCACCAATTCCCTGTGCAGCCATTCGGCTGCATTTTTCATTTCTGTCCTGCCTTTGCCTGCCGTGATCCTTGCGTGGCCTTTGCTGATGGCGAGCGCTACACTGTTCCTATCTCATTCATTGCGTGCCTTTTATGTTCCTTCTTGATGCGGCGTTCTGGGAAGTCTCCAGCTATATCGTGGCGACGCTTGGCCTGCCTTTTGCGATTTTTCTTTTCTTCCACGAGCAGCGCAAGGAGCGCGATGCCGAGGATGAAGAGGCCTATCAGTTGCTGCAGAATGCGTATAACGACTTTCTCAAGATCGTGCTCGACAATCCGGATCTGCGATTGCGCAGCGCCAAGGCGCGAAATGATCTGAGCGATAACCAGCGCGAACGTACGCTGATCATTTTCGAGATGCTGATTGCCTTGTTTGAACGCGCCTACATCGTGGCCTACGAGCCGGATCTGACGGGCGTCGCGCAAAAACGCTGGCATTCATGGGATGACTACATGCGTGAATGGTGTCGCCGTGAGGATTTCTATTACTTGCTGCCGCAATTGCTGCGTGGTGAAGATGAAGAGTTCGCCTCGTACATTCGCCGTCTCGCAGAGGAAGAGCGCGGCGATCTGGTGACAACACCCTGATTCCCCTACCTGCCCAAGCTGACCCGAAGCTGACGCCATCATTATAATTTCATTTAAAATTTATTAAATACACGTTAAATATCAACATCTTCCCCTAAAATTTCGACTTGTAAGGATTTGCTCTGTATCCTGCGTGTCCAACTTGAAAATGGGTCGTCTGCCGCTGCATGGTGACCCGATTAAAAAAGGACCAAGGAGATCGCCATGCGAATTCTGTTACTACTCCCATTCATCGGGCTTTTATGGGTGCCCTTTTATAACCATGAACTGCCGACGCTGTTTGGCTTTCCTTTCTTCTATTGGTATCAGTTTGCCTGGGTGCCGCTGACCTCTCTTCTCATCTGGATCGTGTATCGCCACGAAAAAAGCAAGGGAGAAGAATGATGGAAGGGCATATCAACTGGACGGCGCTCGGCGTCTTCATTTTCTTCTTCGCGCTGGTCACGGTGCTGGGCTTTGCCGCATCGCGCTGGCAGAGCGGCAAGAACAACAAGGGTGATCACCTCGACGAATGGGGTTTGGGTGGTCGTAACTTCGGTACATGGATTACCTGGTTTCTGGTCGGTGGCGATTTCTACACGGCGTATACCGTGATTGCGGTACCGGCGCTGGTCTATGCCGTCGGTGCCTATGGTTTCTTTGCGCTGCCTTACACGATCATCGTGTATCCGATCGTGTTTGCGATCATGCCAAAGCTGTGGAAAGTTGCGCATCGCGATGGACACGTGACGGCGGCCGATGTTGTCTATGGTCGTTATAACTCGCGTCCGCTGGAATTTGCGATTGCCTTGACCGGCGTCGTCGCGACCATGCCATACATCGCATTGCAACTGGTCGGTATGGAAGTCGTCATCAAGGCGCTGGGTCTGACGGGTGAGTTGCCGATCGCCGCTGCCTTTATCGTGCTGGCGCTGTACACCTACTCGGCTGGTTTGCGTGCACCGGCATTGATTGCCTTCGTCAAGGACCTGATGATCTACATCGTGGTGCTGGTGGCTGTCGTTCTGGTACCGATGAAGCTGGGTGGTTACGGCGTGGTGTTCTCGTCGGCGAGTGATGCGTTCACCGCCAAAGGCGGTGCGACCGGCCTGTTCCTGCAACCGCAGCAAATCCTGCCTTATGCGACGCTGGCGCTGGGTTCGGCGATGGCGGCATTCATGTATCCGCATACGCTGACGGGGATCTTTGCGGCCAAGAGCGCGGATACGATTCGCAAGAACGCGGTCTTCCTGCCTGCCTACACGATTCTGCTGGGTCTGATTGCGCTGCTCGGTTTCATGGCACACGCTGCAGGGATCTCGGTTACGAACAACAGCGATGTGGTGCCGGCCTTGTTCAATGCCTTGTTCCCGAGCTGGTTCAGCGGCTTTGCGTTTTCGGCGATCGCGATCGGTGCCCTGGTGCCGGCCGCGGTGATGTCGATCGGTGCATCCAATCTGTTCACGCGTAACTTCTGGAAGCCTTACGTGAATCCGGCGATCGATGATGCTGGTGAACAGAAAGTGGCGAAGATCGTGTCCTTGCTGGTCAAGGTCGGCGCGCTTGTTTTCATTCTGTTCCTGCCAACCAAGTTTGCGCTCGATCTGCAACTGCTTGGCGGTGTCTGGATTCTGCAGACTTTTCCTGCCGTCGTGTTCGGTCTGTTCCTGCAGTGGTTTCGCGCACCGGCCTTGCTGGCTGGCTGGGCGGTCGGTCTGGGTGCAGGGACCTGGATGGCGTTTGCAGACGGTATCAAGCCGGTTCATACGCTGGTCATCGGTGATGCCAGCTATACGGTGTACACCGGCTTGCTGGCGCTGACGCTGAACATCGTGGTGGCCGTTGTGTTGCAACTCATCCTGGGTGGACGCACGCCGCGCGCGCAGGCAGTGAAGTAAAAGGCGGCAAGCAAGGTAAAAGACAGGATCGACCGGATCGTCTTCCGGTCTTTCTGCCGAAAAGAGAAGGCCCTGCGTTTTGTCACAGGGCCTTTGCACGTCATAATAGCGGTTCACTCATCCGCCGCCATTCTTGATGCCTACCTTCGCACCTCTCCAGAACGATACCTTCCTGCGAGCACTGTTACGCCAACCCGTTGAATACACGCCACTGTGGCTGATGCGTCAGGCAGGTCGTTATTTGCCCGAGTATCGCGCAACGCGGGCGCGTGCCGGATCGTTTCTTGGTCTTGCGCAAAATCCGGACTTCGCAACCGAAGTGACCTTGCAGCCGCTCGACCGCTATGCACTGGATGCGGCCATTCTGTTCTCCGACATTCTGACCGTGCCGGACGCCATGGGATTGGGCTTGTACTTTGTGGAAGGGGAAGGGCCCAAGTTCGAGCGTCCCTTGCGCGATGAAAAACAGGTCCGGGCATTGGCCGTACCCGACATGTCGTCATTGCAATACGTGTTTGATGCCGTGACCCAGATTCGCTCGGCGCTGTCCGGTCGCGTGCCACTGATCGGATTTTCCGGCAGTCCGTGGACGCTGGCTTGTTACATGGTGGAAGGCGGCGGATCGGACGATTTCCGTACGGTCAAAGCCATGCTGTACAACCGGCCCGATCTGATGCAGCACATTCTGGAAACCAACGCCGCGACGGTTGCGGCATACCTCAATGCCCAGATCGATGCCGGCGCACAGGCTGTGATGATTTTTGATACCTGGGGCGGTGCGCTGGCCGATGGTATCTACCAGCAGTACTCGCTCAAATACACACAGGATGTCGTGCGCGCCTTGCAAAAGGAAAAAGATGGCCGACGTATCCCCAGCATCGTGTTCACCAAAGGGGGCGGTTTGTGGCTGGAAGAAATCGCGGGCATTGGTGCGGATGCGGTCGGACTCGACTGGACCGTCAATCTGAAGACCGCACGTGCCAAGGTGGGCGATCAGGTCGCCTTGCAGGGCAATCTGGATCCGACCGTGCTGTTTGCACAACCGGAGCGGATTCACCAAGAAGTCGCCAACGTACTCCAGGCCTACGGCGCGCACACGGCGGGTTCCGGCCATGTCTTTAATCTCGGGCATGGCATCTCGCAATTCACGCCACCGGAGGCGGTGACTGCGCTGGTAGAGGCCGTACACACGCTTAGTCGCCCGTTTCATGTCGCTTGACGTACACCGATCGTGTAATTGTTTCATGGAAACATGATTTGTTGCCTGAAAAAATGCACTGTTTTTTAGCGTATTGCGTCGATGATGCGGTGCAACGTACATTTTTCACACAAGCTTCTGCGATTTATGCACAGAAGCTGGGAGTGGGTAAGCACTATCACTGCGCGCGACTTATGTGGTTTATCGTACAAAGCTGATTTTGCAAGCCATTGATTTTATTGGATTAATTTTTTGCTTTTTGTTTTGGCATTTTATTGAAACCCGCATGAAATCAGGGGTTGGGGACGGCTTTGACGGGTTACCCACAAAGTTATCCACAAGATTTGTGGATAGCCAAAAAATGACTTAAGAATCGAAAACTTAGCGCAATTGTTAAGAATCTACTTGAGGTCGTGAAACGTCGATCTTCCAAATGGTGGGTAAGCAAACTGATGAAATTCGGCGTGTAAAAATTGCATGGAGGCTACATTTATGCGCGTCCGCTCTATGCTTATTCACAAAATGGTGCATTCGTCCTAATGAGAACGATTGCTATCCGTTAAACATCTCCTCTGGGAAGATTTTTGTAATTTATTGATTTTAAAAGAATATTTTTTGGAGGTTTCCACTGCCAAAAAACCATCCAAGCATGGTTGTGCATTGCATATCGGGAATCCACAAGGTTGTTCACAAAGTTATCCACAGAAGATGTGGACAGCTGAAAAAGTGGTTATGAAACCGTTAGTTAGCGTCGCTATTGAGTTTTCAGCTCAAGTTCGTGTGCGATTGCAATATGCACCGCTGGCAAAACAATTCCATAATGAAAATTGATTGTCGGAGTATGTCGACATGGCTTTGTAAGAATTTCAATAAAGCAAAAAATAACTTGCATGCGCGACGCATACTTATTCACACGAAATAAAGGTTCCGAGATGGTAAAAAAATTTTTAAAAAATTTTTTCTCGGTCCAAAATGGTTTCGTAAGTCATTGATTTTAAAAGAACGTATTTCTGCTCTCGTTTTGAGCAATTTATTGAAACCCGCACGTTTCCTTGCTGTATGGGCTGTCAAGTCAAGCTTATACACAAAGTTATCCACAGCGAATGTGGATAGTTAAAAAAGCGCTTATGAAACGTGTAGTTAGAACATTTCTTCAGGATTTACCTTAACTCTGTGAGCGAATGCATCCTTAAAGTCGCGCTCGACTCCCCGCTTGACATTTCATTCGACTATCTGTGGCAGGCGGAGGAGGGCGAGCGTCCGGAGATCGGGCAGCTTGTGCTGGTGCCGTTTGCACATCGCGAAGTGGTCGGCCTGATCGTTGGTATCGAAACGGAAAGCGATCTGCCACGCGACAAGCTCAAGACGGCGCTTGCAGTCCGGATGCAGCTACCGCCGCTATCCCCGGCATGGATTGCATTGTGTCGATTCGCTGCCGAGTATTATCAGCGGCCGCTGGGCGAGGTGGCCTTGCCGGGTCTGCCCAAGAACTTGCGTGCGGTTAAGACCGTATCGCTCGACAAGGCCATCAAAAAACTGGCCAAAGCGGGCAGCGCGCAGACCGCCACGGCAGGCGATACGCCGCGATTGAACGATGCGCAACAGACCGCCGCGACGTCGCTGGCCAATACCAGAGAATTCGTGCCGACGCTGTTGTACGGGGTGACGGGCAGTGGCAAGACTGAAGTGTACTTGCATGCCGTCGCGCAGGTGCTGGCGCGTGAAAAAGAGGATGGCATACCGGCACAAGTGCTGATCCTGGTGCCCGAGATCAATCTGACGCCGCAACTGGAAGCCAATGTGCGACAGCGCTTTCCGGAGGTCATGGTGGCCACCTTGCATAGTGGTCTGGCCGAAGGCGAGCGTTTGTTGCACTGGCTGGCTGCGCACAACGGGCAAGCCCGCATCGTCCTGGGGACGCGTCTGGCAATCCTGTCGTCCATGCCGCATCTGAAGATGATCATCGTCGATGAAGAGCACGATCCATCCTACAAACAGCAGGAAGGTTTGCGCTATTCGGCGCGCGATCTGGCGGTGTGGCGCGCGCATCAACTGAACATCCCGATTGTGCTCGGCTCGGCTACGCCGTCACTGGAGACCTGGCAGCACGTGCTGTCGGGGCGCTATCGCAAGCTGGAACTCCGTGAGCGCGCGGTGCAGGATGCGGTCTTGCCGAAGGTCGGTCTGATCGATCTGGAGCGCAAGGCGCCGCGCGAAGTCGTGACCGACGGCATCAGTGCCAGTCTGCTGGCAGCCGTGCGCAAACGACTGGAGCGCGGTGAGCAATCCCTGCTGTTTCTCAATCGTCGTGGCTATGCACCGGTCATCCACTGCGATGCCTGCGGATGGATCAGCAACTGCACGCGCTGCAGTGCCTTCATGGTGCTGCATAAACGTGATCGTCGCCTGCGCTGCCATCACTGCGGGCTGGAGCAGCGGATTCCGCATGCCTGTCCCGACTGCGGCAATGTGGATCTGAAACCGCTCGGGCAGGGGACGCAGCGCGTGGAAGAAACCTTGCACGGGATTTTTCCGGACGCGCGCATCATGCGTATCGATGCAGATTCCACGCGACTCAAGGGCAGTGCGCAGCAGGCATTTGATGCCGTGCATCGCGGTGAGGTCGATATCCTGATCGGTACGCAAATGGTGGCCAAAGGCCATGATTTCCGTAACCTGACGCTGGTCGGGGTGCTCAACCCGGATACGGCATTGTTTTCGCATGATTACCGTGCGAGTGAGCGCCTGTTTGCGCAACTGATGCAGGTTGCCGGTCGGGCCGGTCGTGCAGCGCAAAAGGATGGCGGTAATCCGGCTGAAGTCCTGATCCAGACGCGCTTTCCGCACCATCCCTTGTTTGCCGCGGTCCGCGTGCACGATTACGATACCTTTGCAGGCGAGTTGCTGGAAGAGCGTCGACAAGCCAATTTTCCACCGTTCATGTACCAGGCGCTGTTGCGTGCCGAGGCGCGCGAACTCCAAACTGCGCTGGACTTTTTGCATGCGGCAGCGGCCTGCATCGATCACGATGGCATTACCGTCAATGATCCGATTCCGATGACGATGACGCGTGTGGCAAACGTTGATCGCGCGCAATTGCTGGTGGAATGTCCGTCGCGTCCTGTGCTGCAGGGATTTCTCAAAGACTGGATGGCGGCGCTGCGTCCCATGAAGACGCGTGCGCGCTGGTCACTGGAAGTCGATCCGGTTGATATCTGACGCGACGTGGTTGACGGAACGGATTGCCGGATCGAACGTCCATTGTCTGTAATCGCAACGTAGCAAGTGAGGAAAAACATGACATCGTGGAAAAAACGATTGGTAACCGTCAGCTGCACTGCAGCCTTGATGCTATCGAGCGTGTCGGCAATGGCACTGGATGCGGAAACGCAGGAGGCACTCAAGGATTGCAACAAGACGCAGCTGTCGATGAACATCTGCGCCAGCCATCGCTATGCCCAAGCCGATAAGGCGCTCAACCAGCAATATCGCGTGACCATGAACAGCAAGGACGTGAAAGGCAAGCAGCGACTGCGCAATGCGCAGCGTGCATGGGTGCAGTTCCGTGACAAGGACTGTCTGGCCAGCATTGGCCCACGTGATGCATCCGGATCAATCTGGCCGCTGCTGCAGTACACCTGTCTGGCGGATCATACCGAGCAGCGCATCGAAAGTTTGAAACTGCAAGCGTGTGGTCTGGAAGGCTGCGCAAAATAATGGCGCCAATCGACTGGCAATGGGCGCCACTGGACGAGCTGGATGGGCGCGCCGTACACGCAATGCTGCGACTGCGCCAGCAGGTGTTTGTACTCGAACAAACCTGTTTGTATCCAGACATTGATGCACTGGATCTCGAAGCCCATCATTTGCTCGGATGGCAGAGGGTGGATGGCGTACGCACACTTCGTGCATATCTGCGCTGCATCCCGCCCGGGGCGCATTACGACGAAATCGCGATCGGCCGTGTGCTGACTGCCGAGGAGGTTCGTGGTCAGGGTTGGGGAAGCGCGTTGATGAACGAAGGTATTCGCCGGGCCGAGGCGCAATTTCCCAGGCATCGGATACGCATTTCGGCGCAGGCTCATCTGGAACGGTTTTACACCGGTTTCGGGTTTGCGCGCGTATCCGACATTTATCTGGAAGACGAGATCCCCCATATCGCCATGCAGCGTTGACAACGGCGTCGCGCGGCAAAACACGCTCAAACGCATTGCAATCATTTCATACGAATTCATTTGCATTCGAATGATTTGACATCAATCGACATCCGACGTATAATAATTGCTCTTTTATAAACAGGGACATCAGAAAAACAGGAAAATGTGAGGTAGTTGTGAAGCGGCGCGACACAGAAACAACAGATATCGCTACACTCGCGTTCATGAATGACATCGCTCAACTTGTTGCCGTAAATGACTCGATTCGCATCCTGCAAAGCGTTCGCCGGATTGCGCAGTGCGTTGAGCACCATTCGAAACGTTTGGCCGTCACCCACAACATCACATCGCCACAACTTGTGGCACTTCTTGCAATAGCCCAGATGGGACCCAGCACGCTCAAGGCAATCGGGCGCGCTATCCAGCTCAGTCCAAGCACGGTCGTCGGTATCGTTGATCGTCTGGAAGAAAAAGGGCTGGTCCATCGCCAGCGTGACACGCGCGATCGCCGCAATGTTTTTGTCGCGGTGACAGCAGCCGGTCAGACCGTTTTGGCCAATGCACCATCGGCCTTGCCCAACGGGTTTGGCAGTGCCCTTGGTGCATTGCCAGAATCAGACCGGCAGGCACTCGTTGTGTCACTGGAACAGTTTGCTACTTTGCTGGAAGCCAAAATACCGGCAGAGCCTGCATAAGGTTTCAAGCAGGTAAGTCGCCTGGCTGGTACACGGCGTTTTTCTGATTTCCTTTTTTTGAATGAGTGTAACTGCGGCAAACTTTGTCGCGGGGATCGCTTTTTCTCAACAAGGAGAAAGCATGACCGCACGAGTACTTACCCCGGCTCCTACACGACAGATCGTGTTGCGTATGCCGGCCCGCCGGGACGGCGCAGCGTTGCATGATCTGATTGCGCACTGCCCGCCGCTCGACCTCAATTCGCGCTACGCCTACCTGTTGCAGTGCGACCATTATGCAGACACGTGCGTGGTTGCAGAGGTGGATGGACGCATCGTCGGTGCCATCACCGCATACGTCCCGCCAACCAAACCGGACACCCTGTTTGTCTGGCAGGTTGCGGTTGATCCCACCATGCAAGGCCAGCGACTGGCGTCTCAGATGCTGGATAACCTGATTGATCGCTGTCTGTCTGCCAGCGGTTCGCATCCGGCAATCCGTACGGTCGAAGCGACCATCAGCCCCAGCAACATCGCCTCGCGCAAGCTGTTTACCAGTTTTGCCACACGCTATGGTGTCGAGATTGCTGCCGGCCTGCACTTTGCGGCAAGCGACTTCGGCAAGGGCGACCACGAAGAAGAGTGGTTGTACCGCATCGGGCCCTGGCCGGTTCGCTCCTGATCCTAATTCTTGCTGCCGCACCCCGGTGTGGCAGCGTCCGCCATTCCATCAAAAACATCCAACAAGGAGAATCATGATGCGCATTTTTAATCGACTTGAATCTGAAGTTCGCGGCTACATCCGCTCTTTCCCCACCATTTTCTCGAAAGCGCAGAACGCCGTGCTGACCGATGAAAGCGGTCAGGAATATATCGACTTTCTGGCAGGTGCCGGCACGCTGAACTATGGTCACAACAACCCGATCCTGAAGCAGGCGGCCATTGAATATCTGACCGAAGACGGCATCGTCCACGGCCTTGACATGGCAACCAGCGCCAAGAAGCACTTCCTGCAGACGTTTGAAGAGCACATTCTCAAGCCGCGCAAGCTGCAATACAAGGTGCAGTTCACCGGCCCGACGGGTACCAATGCGGTGGAAGCGGCGATCAAACTGGCGCGCAATGCAACTGGTCGTCAAAACGTGATCTCGTTTACCAACGGCTTTCACGGCGTATCGCTGGGTTCGCTGGCGCTAACGGGTAACCGCAAGTTCCGCGATGCCGCCGGTACCGCACTCAACGATGTACATCGTGCACCGTATGCCGGTTACTTTGGTCAGAACATCGACACCATTGCGATGCTCGACAAGCTGATCGTCGATCCCAGCAGCGGCGTCGATCTGCCGGCAGCAGTGATCGTCGAATGCGTGCAGGGCGAAGGTGGGCTGAATGTGGCCGGCTTCAACTGGCTGAAAAAACTGGAGCAACTGTGCCAGCGTCATGAAATCCTGCTGATCGTCGATGACATTCAGGCGGGTTGCGGTCGTACCGGTACCTTCTTCAGCTTTGAGCCTGCCGGCATCAAACCCGACATCGTGACCTTGTCGAAATCGCTGTCCGGTTACGGTTTGCCAATGGCCATCCTGCTGATGAAGCCGGAGCTCGATATCTGGAAACCGGGTCAGCATAACGGCACGTTCCGCGGTAACAACCTTGCGTTCGTAACGTCGGCCAAGGCGATTGAAACCTACTGGAGCGATAACAAGTTTCAGGGTTCGGTCCAGAAAAAAGGACAGGTGATCGAAGCTTTCCTCGACAAGCTGGTAACCAGCTATCCGGATGCACAACTGACGCGTCGCGGCCGCGGCATGATGCAAGGCATTGCGTGTGCCGATCCGGCACTGGCTGACCGCATCACCAGCATCGCCTTCCAGAATGGTCTGATCATCGAAACGTCCGGTGGACAGGATGAAGTCGTGAAGCTTCTGATGCCGCTGACCATCGAATCCGAAAAGATGCTCGCCGGTCTCGACATTCTGGAACAGGCCGTGGCAGAAGCCGTCAATGAAAAATCCGCCAATGAGGTGGAAGCGAACAGCAATGAGGTGACCGCATGATCGTACGCAAACTGAAAGACATTCTCGATACATCCCGTGACGTCAAGGCGCCGACCTGGTGCAGCCGTCGTTTGCTGCTGGCAGACGACAACATGGGTTTCTCCATGCATCACACGGTGATCTATGCCGGGACCAAAACGCACATCCACTACAAGAACCACCTGGAAGGCGTCTATTGCGTACAGGGGACCGGCTCGGTCGAATTGGTGGGCAGCGGCGAAGTGTTCAAGATCGAACCGGGTACGCTGTACGCCCTCGACAAGCACGATGAGCACTGGCTGCGCGCCGACGACACGGATCTGCATCTGATCTGTACGTTCAATCCGCCGCTGGTCGGCGACGAGGTGCACGACGAACACGGCGTGTATGCCTCGGCCAGCGAATTCAAGAAACAGGCAGCTGAAAAAACCGTAACAAGCACCACTACCGACGCCGCTGCCGCCAAAACGTAAAGGAGACTTACCATGCTTTCACAGGACGTTTACCCCACACGGACACCCAAGAGCGCCGCGATTCTGGCGCGTCAGGATCCGATCGTGTACGGCCGCAAAAGCAGTGAGCCACAAGTCACACGATTAAATGCCACACAGCGTGCCGCCTACGAGCAGGACGGGTTTCTGCTGATGCCGGATCTGTTTGACAAGAACGAAGTCGAATTCCTGTTTGATGCCATGCAGCACATGCGCGAAGACTTCACCAATGCCGGCCGCAAGGAAGTGATTGCCGAGCCGGGTAGTGGCGAAGTGCGTTCGATCTTCAACGTGCATCGCCTCAACGACATCTTTGCCAATCTCGTGCGTGACCCGCGCGTGCTGAACGTGGCACGCGAGATTCTGGGCAGCGAAGTCTATATTCATCAATCGCGCATCAACTACAAGCCAGGCTTCAATGGCAAAGAGTTTTACTGGCATTCCGATTTTGAAACCTGGCATAGCGAAGACGGCATGCCTGCCATGCGTGCCTTGAGCTGCTCGATCCTGCTGACCGATAACAGCGAAGCCAATGGTCCGCTGATGGTGATTCCTGGTTCGCACCAGCACTATGTGTCGTGCATGGGCGAGACGCCGGATGAAAACTATAAGAAGTCATTGAAGAAGCAGGAAGTCGGCGTGCCGGATGAAATTCTGCTGCGCTATCTGGCGGATATGGGTGGCATCAAGTCATGTACGGGCAAGGCTGGCTCGGTGATCTTCTTCGACTGCAATACGATGCACGGCTCGAACAGCAATATCTCGCCGTTCCCGCGCAGCAACGTGTTCTTTGTCTATAACAGTATCGACAATCAGTTGCAGTCACCGATCAACGGGCTGGTGCCACGGCCGGAGTTCGTGGCTGCACGTGAAGGGATTCAGCCCTTGAGTCCTGAACCGCTGGATGTGGATTGAGTCTGTCCTGTATGCAACCGGCGCTCGCATGCGCCGGTTTTTATTTGTGCCGTGACGCGTCGCGTCATGGCGTTGTCTGTCCGAGAGTCTGATGGAAGATCCGTATCTGCGTTCGTTCGCGCTGTTCTTTGCGCTCTTCAACCCGTTTCTGATGAGCATCTATCTGCTCGATCTGATTCGCGGGCTGCCGACGCGGATATTTTCGGGTGTGCTGGTACGTGGCAGCTTGATCAGCGCAACGGTGTTCATCCTGTTCGCATGGGGTGGTGAGGCATTCTTCCGCGATTATCTGCAAGTGCGCTTTGCCTCGTTCCAGATCTTTGGCGGCATCATTTTCCTGCTGATCGGCCTGCGCTACGTATTCTCCGGTGCGCATGCGATTACAGCGATGCGCGACAACCCGAGTGCGATGGCAGGGAGCGTGGCGATGCCGATCATGATCGGTCCGGGCACGGTCAGTGCCTCGGTGGTGATCGGCACGCGTTTGCCGCTGGGCGGGGCTGCCGCCGTGATTATTGGCACGCTGGCGTTGACAGTCACGATACTGGTGGTCATGAAGGTGCTGCACGACAAACTGAAGGAACGTCATGCTGCCATGACCGATCGCTACATCGATCTGGTCGGCCGGATGTCGGCGCTGCTGATCGGCACCATCGCCATCGACATGATCATTACCGGACTGGCGAGCTCGGGCTTCATTCCCGAATAACGCAGTCGATAGGACCTTTACTTCGATGCGCTGACGAAATCCGGCGAAGACAGCGGATCAAAATCGATCCAGTCGCCATCGACGATCTGACCTTGTGCCCGTTCCAGACAAGTACCGCCCGCGGCGCGCAAGGTTTCAATGGCCCGCCGCTCCTCTTCGGCATCAGTCACGCTGACGGCAACCAGCATGCCGGATTGCCGGACTGGCGGAATGTCCTTGTCTTCATCCGTTTGTGACAGCGAACCGATCAGGGATCCGATGTGAGCGCCCACTAAAGCGCCAGCGACTGCACCTAAAGGACCGGTTGCCGGGGCG
Source organism: Oxalicibacterium faecigallinarum (assembly GCF_014635705.1). Taxonomy (GTDB): domain Bacteria; phylum Pseudomonadota; class Gammaproteobacteria; order Burkholderiales; family Burkholderiaceae_D; genus Oxalicibacterium; species Oxalicibacterium faecigallinarum. The sequence goes on from NZ_BMDI01000001.1 coordinate 1,993,831, forward strand.
GTGGCTGCCCCTGCCGCGGCACCGGCGGCACCGCCCACACCCATGCCTGCGACGCTGCCCTTGTCGACGTCTTCCGCGCCAGGCGACTCGTCGCGGTCACCGCCGACCGGGTATTGATCATGCTGGCCGGCCGGGTTGACGTAAAACGACGTGATCTGCGCGGGCGGCGCACCAGCCTGTTCCAGCGCGGCAATGGCGTGTTGTACTGCGTCTTGCTGGGCGAAGCGCCCGGCGATGATGGTTGTCATGTCTGCCTCTCCTTGCGTTGGTATTTCAACGGGATGCATCTATGCACATGCAGTCTGGCTGCATGCATGAAACCGTACAGCGCACCTTAAAACCCGGTTCGGATGATGTCCGTTCGCTACCGCACCAGCCAGTTGTTGCGGCCAGGAGACAGGCCCGCCACGCCTGCCAGAGACAGGCGAGTGCGCTGCGCAAATATTTTGAAAGCCGCCTCGCCTTTTTTTCAACGCCTGTGGAATACTGATTTTCGAAGGCTATTGGTCTTCGTAACAAATAAAACTACAAAGTCAGACAACATCAATATTGGAGGAGCATCATGAAGCAGATTCAACGTGCTTTGGCACTGGCCGTCTTTGCATCGTTTCTCGCAGGTTGTGCATCGACAGCAAAAGAAGAAAAGAAAGAAATGAAACCGGCCGCTGCACCAGCTGCGGCGGCATCGCCGGCTGACGCCGCAACCAAGAAAGATGTGGAAGCCGCGATCGCCAAGGAAGATCAGCTCAAGGGCAGCAAGATCGCCGTGGCTGCCAAGGATGGCGAAGTCACTCTGACTGGTGAAGTGAAGAATGACTGGCTGAAGTATCTGGCGGAAGAAACCGCCAAGAAGGCCAAATCGGTCAAATCCGTCAAGAACTCGATCAAGGTTCCAGACTGATTGCCAATCAAGACAGGCACCAAATGAAAAACGCCGGTATGTCCGGCGTTTTTTTATGGCGGGTCCATTAACGGTTCGATCACATCGGCGGTGCCAGCCGACCCTCTTCCGCCAGCTGGCGAATGATCTTGATGGTGTCGACATCGGCTTCCTGATAGGCCGAACGGCGGAACTCGTTGTAGAACGCGTCCATATCGTCTTCGGTCTTGCCGCTGTCATACACAAAGCGGACAAACAGCGCGCCCGGTTGTGGTTCTTCAATGCTGACGACCAGACTGGAGTCCGGAATATCGCCCTGTGCAGGCACGCTGTAATGCACGCTCTGTTGCGGCACATATGTCACGGTGTCGTGCACGTGCAGATCGTTGTAACGCAGCACGCGTGCGACGCTGGTGTCGTCACGCGGCTCCAGCGTGCAGTCATCCAGCCAAGGCACGAACAGCTTGGGCGATTCTGCGCGCATGACTAATCCGCGCCACAACTGATCGCGCGTCAATGTGTCAATCAGCGGGTTAAGCGGGTCGTTGATTTCAATCAGATGTTCAAATTGCATGGTGCGATCACAGTCGAGAGTTTGATGACATTGTACTGTGTCGCTGCGGGGGAACAATGCGTGTCAGTACGCGCTGGTGCTTTCTGATGCCCATGGTTGTATTGACAGAGCAACAAGCAATGAGGTGCGAGCCGGCGCGCTGATACAATGAAGCGCTTGTGCATTTCTTTTGCTATGCCTTTGTTGTCCGTCTGATCACCCCCGATGTCATCCTCTGCACACGCTTCCACTCATGGTCTGAATGCACCACAGCGCGAAGCCATCCATTACATGGATGGGCCGTGTCTGGTGCTGGCTGGCGCCGGTTCGGGCAAGACGCGCGTAATCACGACCAAGATTGCCAGTCTGATCGAGCAGCACGGTTACGACCCCAAAAACATCGCCGCGCTGACCTTTACCAACAAGGCTGCGCTGGAAATGCAGGAGCGCATCGCCAAGCTGCTCAAGGAACCCAAACAAGCCAAGCAACTGACGGTCAGTACCTTTCACTCGCTGGGCGTCAAGATCCTGCGGCAGGAAGCCAAGGAGCTTGGCCTCAAGGATCGTTTTTCGATCATGGATAGCGACGACTGTTTTTCGCTGGTGCAGGATCTCGCCGTTACGACCGACAAGCAATTGATTCGTCGTATCCAGACCGCGATGTCCTTGTGGAAGAATGGCCTGATCGATCCCGATACCGCACTGCGGCAAGCCAAGGATGAAGACGAGGCGCAAGCAGCACGCGTATACGCGAGTTACGTCGCCACGCTGTCGGCGTATCAGGCAGTCGATTTCGATGACCTGATTCGCCTGCCGGTCGAGCTGTTCCGCAATAATGAAGCGGTGCGCGATAAATGGCAGCGTCGTTTGCGCTATCTGCTGGTCGATGAATATCAGGACACCAACACCTGTCAGTACGAGCTGGTCAAGTTGCTGGTCACGGGTCTGGGCAAGAAGCCGATGTTTACGGCCGTGGGCGATGACGATCAGGCGATCTACGCTTGGCGTGGTGCGACGATCGAAAACCTCAAGCAGTTGCAGGTCGACTTTCCCGATCTGCGGGTGATCAAGCTCGAGCAGAATTACCGTTCGAGTACACGCATTCTGCAGGCAGCCAACTCGGTCATTGCCAACAATCCAAAACTGTTTGAGAAGTCCTTGTGGTCCGAGCATGGCCTTGGCGATCCGGTCAAGGTGCTTGGCATGCAGGACGACGAGCAGGAGGCCGAGCAGGTTGCCATCATGCTGTCGGCACACAAGTTCGAGCGACGCGCCAAATTTTCCGATTACGCAATCCTCTATCGCGGCAATCATCAGGCGCGCGTGATCGAGCAGGCACTGCGCAAGGAACGCATCCCCTACACGATCTCCGGCGGACAGAGTTTTTTCGATCGAGCCGAAATCAAGGACATCATTGCCTACCTGCGACTGATCGCGAACGAAGATGATGATCCTGCATTCATCCGCGCGGTGACGACACCCAAGCGCGGCGTTGGACAATCGACGCTGGAGACACTGGGCGCTTTTGCCGGACAATGGCAATGCTCGCTGTTCGAGGCTGTCTTCAAGGGCGGGCTCGAAGCCAAGCTGGCAGATCGGCAACTGGCTCCGTTGCGCGAGTTCTGTACCTTCATCAACAATCTCGAAGCCCACGCCCATCGCGAAGGCCATGCCGCATCGCTGCTCGATGACATGATGAAGGAAATCAATTACGAAGCCTATCTGTACGATAACTTTGACGACAGGCAGGCGCAGGCACGCTGGCAAAACGTGATCGATTTCACGACCTGGTTGAAGGAAAAAGGCAGCGGCGGCAAAGATGGCACCGAGGATGAGCGCAGTCTGCTCGATCTGACGCAGATGGTGGCGCTGATGACCATGCTCGAAGGCAAGGATGAAGAGCCGGATGCGGTGCGCATGTCCACGCTGCATGCCTCCAAGGGGCTGGAATTTCCCCACGTGTTTCTGGTTGGCGTGGAAGAAGGCATCCTGCCGCACAAGGGCGATCCCGATGCGCCGGTTGACACGCTCGGTGCGCGTATCGAGGAAGAGCGTCGACTGATGTATGTCGGCATCACGCGTGCCCAACGTTCGCTGCATGTGACGTGGTGTAAAAAGCGCAAGCGTGCGCGTGAATACGTGCATTGCGATGTCTCGCGGTTTATCAAGGAGATGAAGCTGGATGAAGGCGATGCCGTGCCGACCGAAGAGGAAGTCATCACGCCGCAAAACCGGCTCGCCAACCTCAAGGCTTTGCTGCAAAAGCCCAAGGTCGCCTGATCGGCCATGGCAATGGCATGGATCATGCGTCGCTTTTTGATTCTTTTTTGCACGCCGCTTGTCGCATGTCATGACCGATGACTGATTCTGCTCCGACCCCTTCTCCGTTAACAGCACGATCAACGCCGCGCAAAAAGCGCGGACGTCACACGCGTCGCGTCTCGCGTCATTCCTGGCGCATTGCCGTCTTTCTGGGTGGTGCGGCGGTGGTCGCGCTGTTCTCGCTCGGGTTTGCATGGCTGGCTGAAACCATGCTGCACTTCAATCGCGAAATCACGCACGCGCATGGGTGGAGTGCCTTGCTGATGTTGCCGATCGCCTTTGCCGCCATTCGCTGGCTGACGTTGCGCCATGCGCCGGAAGCGCGTGGTAGCGGTATTCCGCAAGTCATTGCCGCGATGTCGATGCCGGCAGGCAAGGCACAGACCACGCTGGTGTCGTTAAAGCAATCCTTGTGGAAAATCGTGCTGACGGCAGCCGGCCTGCTGGCTGGCGCCTCGATCGGACGCGAAGGGCCATCGGTGCAGGTCGGTGCCGCGGCGATGCTGGCGTGGGGAAACTGGTGGCAAAAGCGGCGTCGCTTTGCCGTCGGGTTTCGTCCCGATGCACTGATTGCCGCGGGCGCTGCCGGTGGTCTGGCTGCCGCTTTCAATACGCCGCTGGCCGGTGTGGTGTTTGCGATTGAAGAGCTCGGGCGCGGTAGCGTGGTGCGCTGGGATCGGCTGGTGATTGCCGCGGTGCTGAGCGCCGGTTTCATTGCTCTCGCATTGGTTGGCAATAACCCCTACTTTCATATTGATGAAGCCATGCTCACGGCGCATGGATCATGGCAGGCTGTGTTGTTGTGCGCCGTACTCAATGGCGTGCTGGGCGGGCTGTTTGCCAAAGCCTTATTGGCAGGACCAATGGTTTGGTTGCCCTCGGTTGCGCGTGGCTGGGCGCAGCGGCATCCGGTGTGGCTTGCCGCACTATGCGGTTTGCTGGTCGCGTTTCTGGGTTTGCTGACGGCCGGGGCAACGTATGGTACCGGCTATGAACAGTCCGCCGCCTTGCTGAACGGGCAACCGCTTGAGAGCATGTTATTTGGTCTGGCCAAACTGGGGGCCACGATCCTCTCCTACTTTGCCGGTATTCCGGGCGGTATTTTTACGCCGTCGCTGGCGATTGGCACGGGCATCGGCGACAATATCGCTGCACTGCTGCCGGGTGCGGCGGATGGACGGCTGATCGTGTTGTTGTCGATGGCGGGTTTCCTTGCCGCGGCGACACAATCGCCGATCACGGCTGCGGTGATCGTGATGGAAATGACGCGCAGTCAGGATGTCACATTGCTGCTGCTGGCGACGACCCTGCTGGCCTCATTCATTTCAAGACAGTTCTGTCCCAAACCGTTTTATCATGCGGCGGCCCGCAATTTCCGTCGCGATGCCATGCAAAAGCATCAGGCATTGACCACGCAACTGAGCGGGCAAGCCAATGCGTTATCAGAGAAAACAGAGAAACCCAAAGCATGAACGAAGAACGCATCGTCGATATCGAACTCAAGCTGACGAGCCATGAAGACCTGCTCGATACACTCAACAAGACGGTGTATGAGCAGCAACGGAAGATTGAAGAACTGGAAGCGCTCTGCGCGGCGCTGGTACATCGACTGGTCGAATTGCGCGAAGCGACTGCGCAAACACCGCTCAACGAACCACCACCGCATTACTGAGCCAATTTTTTTACCGAACACCATGCAAGCATCCGATAAAGAGCAGCAACTGCTGCACGCCAAACTCAATATGGAAACCTCGCAGATTGCCTGGAGCGAACTGCTACGCTATTTTGCCGGCGGTCATGTGATCTATGTCAGCAATGAGCTTGACCTGGTCGATGTGGCGGCGCGCTTTACCGTCGATGACAAGTCGGCGGTCGAGCAATGGCTGAATGAAAAGCGCATCTGCAAGGCGACCGACGATCAGGCACGTGACTGGCTGGCTGCAGATGCGATGTTGTGGGCCGTCGTCGCGCGACCCTGGATTTTGGTGCAGGAGAAAAAACCTGAACCTGCATCGACCGTGCATTGAGAGGTCGAGATAATAAAAAAACCGCGATGGCTTTGCAGCCTCGCGGTTTTTTACTGGGCAGAGCGGCTTACTGTTTCGACTGGTGATGCAGTGCGACAAACAGGGTGGCCAGCGTCGACAATACGGACGCGAAGTGTTCATCCGGTTCGGTGTTATCCCAGATGTAATGGGCCATCACGGATTCAAATTCCTTGGATTTTTTCTTCGCCGTGACCGAATGCGCGCGCGTGATCGCTTTCAGAAACTGGCGGCGCATGTTCGGCAATACAGGAATGTGCTCGCTGTCATCGAGAAATTCAAAACCGCCTGGCAGCTTGCCACCTTTCATCTGAAATTCCAGACGTTCGTACACTGCGGGTGGGAGATCCTTGGCCAGCTCGCAGGCACTTTCGTTCAGCTTGAGCACCATGCTGAAACCGGCTGGATAGATCACGTCTTCGTCTTCGCGCTCCGACAGAAAAACGGCCAGGCGCAGGGAATACTCGGCATTAAAGGCGTCTTCTTTTGTGTTGGTATCGCTGGTGCGTGTGCGTGGCCAGAAGATCAGCGTGCCCGGTGTGCTTTCATCGTCAGGGTCAGGGAAAAATTCGGTGGCAATGTCATTGGCCGAGTCACCCGCAACGGATAGCATCTTGAGCACGGGTTCCTCCAGCTCGCCAAGAATGGAGGCGACAATTTTGCCGGTGGTAGCGATGTCGGCATTACTCAGGTCTTCGACAATATAGCCTTCGAGCGGCGACAGTAATTCGTTAGGATCAAGCATGGGGAAAATTCAATCTGCGGAGGTGAGGAAAGCATGCACAGGGCATGCCAGCAAAGTGCCTGCACTATAACTGAAAAGTACGACGCTCGACAGCCGGAAGACAACTCATCATGCAACGTCTGTCATGATTACAGGTCAATAGAGCAGGACATGCTGCTTCGACATGCCAGATGCAGCTTCATTCACTCATCAACAAGGAATTCATCATGTATGCATGGCTATTGCCGACCATCAAGGCGATTCTGCCGCATGTCGGCACCATCATCACGGCGGCACAACCGATGTTCAAGAGCCGCAAGGTAGACAAGACCTCGGCAAATAGTGATGAACTGATTTTGCAGGATCAGATCAGCGAGTTGCAGAACGCGGCCTCTCAGAATGCCGGCAATATTCAGGAGCTGGCCCAGCAGCTGCAGCAAACCGTGATGATGTTTGAACGCGCTGCTATCGAGAGTGAAAAACGTTATCGTCGTCTCAGCATCGTCACAGGGACGGCGCTGGTCGCTGCGGTGGTGTCACTGGGGATGTGGATGACGGCATAAGGATATGAAAAGAAAGCAGCCCATCCAAATCGATTATGTGAGGCAACGAACAAACGGATGCGGATAGATGATGCCGAGCGGCAACTTTCCTGAACTCCGGATGTTGTAGGGGGTCTTTAAGAAAGCGCATTGCCGGGTGCTGTCATTCGGTGATGCTCCGACTGCCGTACGAATCGTTCGTCGGTTAAATCAAAAGAATAGGAGTCGATATGACCAAACTCAACACCATTCTGGCCGGTACGGCCCTCGCCATGTTTTCGCAATTCGCTGCCGCGCAATCGGCACCGGCAAGTGCGCCGGCACAAATCGTCGTGCCTGCCGCATCTGCACCTTCGAATCCGAATGATCCGGCTTATACCGATCAGTCGCGCCTGAATCAGACTAACGATCCTTACGTTAAAAAACGTATAGCGAACAAGGAAGCCAAGGCTGAATACAAGGCAGAAAAGAAAGCAGCCAAGGACGAATACAAGTCCGAGAAAAAAGCGGCCAAGCAAGAATACAAAGCCGAGAAAAAAGACGCACGCGAAACCCGTAAGGAAGAGTTGAAAGAAATGCGTCAAACGCCAGCCATCGATCCGGTGACCGGCAAGCCATCGACCATGGACAGCCCGGTTGTGCCTGGCACCACGCGTTAAGGCAAAACAGGCTAGGGCCTGCATGAAGGCGGAATCGTTCTGGCGGTTCCGCCTTTTGCTTTATGTCAATGTCAAACACGATAGCTGTATTTATATACAGTAGAATATCGTCTGTTCGTTTCCTTCGACAGCCGCTTTTCTCATCATGTCCTCGCATGGCAGTTTGATTGCACATCTTGATATGGATGCGTTTTACGCATCGGTCGAGTTATTGCGGTATCCAGAGCTTCGCGGGCAGCCGGTCGTGATTGGCGGTGGTTCGGATGCGGCGCCGATAGTGCAACCTGATGGCACGCGCGTCTATAAGCGGCTGCGCGATTATGTGGGCCGCGGGGTGGTGACGACATCGACGTATGAAGCACGTGCACTCGGCGTGTTTTCTGCGATGGGCATCATGAAGGCGGCCAGGCTGGCACCCGATGCCGTTTTGCTGCCGACCGATTTCACGGCTTATCGTCACTACTCGGGTCTTTTCAAGTCAGCCGTTGCGACGATTGCACCGGAAATCGAGAATCGCGGGATTGATGAGATTTATATTGATCTGAATGCATACAAGGATGACGCGCAAGGCATTGCCCGGCGCATCAAGCAAGCTGTGCATGAGGCTACGGGGTTGTCGTGTTCGATCGGATTAGCGCCCAACAAACTGCTGGCCAAGATCTGTTCCGATCTTGAGAAGCCCAACGGGTTGACCATTCTGACGGCTGCAGAAATTCCGACGCGCATCTGGCCGTTATCGGTCAAGAAGATCAATGGGATCGGCCCCAAGGCGGCGGCAAAACTGGCGACGTTGAATATTCACACCATCGCTGAACTTGCCGCCTGCGATGCCGGCGTGTTGCAGGAAAACTTTGGTCGCAGCTACAGCGCATGGCTGATGCGCGTAGCGCAAGGCATCGACGAGCGTCAGATCGTTACCTACTCGGAACCCAAATCCGTCAGCCGTGAGACCACCTTTGAGCGCGATCTCCACGCCAGACAAGACCGTGCAGAACTGTCTGCCTTGTTTACGCATCTGTGCGAGCGTGTCGCCGGCGATCTAGTGCGCAAGAATGTCGTCGGCCGTACCGTCGGCATCAAGTTGCGCTACACCGACTTCAGTATCGTCACGCGCGACAGCACACTCGAGTGGCCGACCGACGATCCGATTGCGATTCGTCAGGCCGCGGGCGAATGTCTGCGCCGCGTGCCGCTGGACAGGCGTTTTCGTCTGCTGGGCGTGCGTATCGGTTCGCTCTCTCCCAAAGATGCGACGGCGATGCGTCCGGCCGAACAGCAGCGTCTGTTTGAGAGTTGAATGTTGCTGCATAAAAAAACGGCACTGGAAACCCAGTGCCGTTTTGCTTGATACAGGCAGCGATTACAGTGCCTGCATGGCTTTGTTGACGCGATCTTCGCTTGGTTTTTCATCCGGCATGCTGACCGGTTCTGGCTCACCCGCACCCGGGACATCCAGATACGGCAGATGCAAGGTTGCGCTGGTAAAGCGACGGATTTCGTTGGTCAGTGCAGGGCTGTCGTTGAGCTTTTTACCGTAGGAAGGAATGATGTCCTTCAGACGGGTTTCCCAACTTGCAGCCATCTCTTGCGGGAAGGCTTTCGACAGCACGGTCAGCATGATCGGCGGCGCGGTGGATGCGCCAGGAGATGCGCCGAGCAGGGCAGCGATGGTGCCATCCTTGTCGGTCACGACTTCGGTACCGAATTGCAGGATCGCGCCTTTTTCCTTGTCACGCTTGATGACCTGCACACGTTGACCGGCGGTCACGAGTTTCCAGTCTTCGCGTTTGGCTTGCGGGAAGTACTTCAGCAACTCCTTGTGACGATCGTCGTCCGACAAGGCAGCTTGTTGTGCAAGGTATTTGACGAGATCCAGGTTTTCACTGCCGACGCGCAGCATGCCGAAGACGTTGTCATGCGTGACGGACGAGAACAGATCGAACCACGAACCTTCTTTCAGGAACTTGGTGCTCTGCAGTGCGAATGGTCCAAACAGCACGACAGGCTTGCCGTCGAGTTTGCGCGCATCCAGATGCGGCACCGACATCGGTGGCGAGCCGGCTTCGGCCTTGCCGTAGGCTTTCACATCATGCCGGTCCGCGATTGCCGGTGACTGGAACGCGAGGAACTGGCCGCCAACCGGGAAGCCGGCATAGTCCTTGGATTCGGGAATGCCCGAAGCCTGCAGCAGCTTGAGTGACGCACCACCCGCACCGATGAAGACGAACTTGGATTTGATCGTGCGTTCGGTATTGTTCTTCAGATCGTAGACGGTGACGTTCCAGGTCTTGTCATCATTCTGATGCAGACCGCGCACTTCATGACTCAGATGCAGCTTGAAGTTCGGACTGCGTTGCAGCGAGGTGATCAACTGGTTGGTGATGACGCCAAAGTTGACGTCGGTGCCCAGCGGCATATAGGTTGCGGCGATCTTCTGCGCAGGATCACGACCTTCCATCATCAGCGGTGCCCATTTGGCGATCTGCTGCGCATCTTCGGAATACTGCATGCCGTAGAACAGCGGATTCTTGATCAGCGCGGCATGGCGCTTCTTCAGATACGCGATATTGTCATCGCCCCAGACAAAGCTCATGTGCGGTGTCGGGTTGATGAAATCGGACGGCGCGCCAAGACGACCGGCCTTGACCTGATGCGCGAAGAATTGACGCGAAACTTCAAACTGTTCGGCAATGTTGACGGCGCGCTTGGTTTCGATCGACCCATCCGGAAGTTCCGGTGTGTAGTTCAGTTCGGCGAAGCCGGAGTGACCGGTGCCGGCGTTGTTCCAGCCATTCGAGCTTTCGAGTGCAACGCCATCCATGCGCTCGTACATCTCGATCTTCCAGTCGGGTTCCAGTTCTTGCAGATAGGTCGCGAGCGTGGTGCTCATGACACCGCCGCCAATCATGACGGCATCGACGGGTTGGTCGTTCTCTGCTGCAGGATGCGATTTGGGGAAAAGGGGCCAATAGAGGAAAAGTGCGGCTGCAATGACGAGGATCAGTAGCAAGCCAAATAGAGTTTTAAATATTGTTTTCATGAGCAGGGTATGCCATTGATGTTGAAGGAAGGTGGCTTATGACCGTTTTGCGGAAAGCCTTGTTCCTCGCCGGGCTGACCGGCGAGGGTCTTCATTCTAGCGCTGCTTGCAAGTTAACGTACAAAGCCCCTTTGATCGCCAGTGACTTTGGTGACTTGGCGACAGATAGGGAATTTCTGTAAGGAAAGGACTGCAGGTGGGTGCTGGAACAAACACCCACTGGGCAGGGCTTTACATCGCCTGCATGGTCTTGTCGCCAATATCGGGCATGGCCGACTCGGTAGCGGGTTGCGACTGCAAATCCGCCGGTACTTCCAGATGCGGCAATTGCAGCACCTGACTGGTCTGGCCACGGATTTCGTTGGTCAGCGCGGTGTTGTCGTTCAGGGTACGACCGTAGGACGGCACGATCTGCTTCATGCGCGACTCCCAGCCGTCCGCCATCTTGTGCGGGAAAGCCTTGGCCAGCAGCGCCATCATGATGGCTGGCGCGGTCGATGCACCAGGGGAGGCGCCCAGCAGCGCGGCGATGGTCAGGTCTTGCGCCATCACGACTTCGGTACCGAACTGCAGCACGGCGCCGTTCTTGGGATCGCGTTTGATGACCTGGACGCGTTGTCCGGCGGTGACCAGTTTCCAGTCTTCCAGCTTCGCTTGCGGGAAATACTGTAGCAACGTGGCATGACGATCGTCATCGGTTAGCGTCGCCTGTTGCGCCAGATATTTGACGAGGTTCAGGTTCTTGCTGCCGACCCGCAGCATGCTGCCGAGGTTATGGCGATTGACCGACGATAGCAGGTCGAAGCGCGACCCTTCCTTGAGGAACTTGGAGCTCTTGAGCGCAAACGGACCGAACATGACGGCCGGCTTGCCATCGAGCTTGCGTGCATCCAGATGCGGTACCGACATTGGTGGCGAGCCAGCGGCGGCTTTGCCATATGCCTTGACTTCGTGTCGCTCGGCGATCGATGGCGAATCAAATGCAAGGAACTGGCCACCCACCGGAAAGCCCGCGTAGTTCTTGGCTTCGGGAATGCCGGATAGCTGCAGCAGCTTGAGCGATGCACCACCGGCACCGATGAAAACAAAACGCGTCGTGATCGAGCGCGTCTTGCGCGTCTTCAGATCGTAGACCGTGACATCCCATGTCTTGTCGGCATTCTGGCGCAGACGGCGTACGGTGTGGCACAGATGCAGATGAAAATTGTCGTTGCGCTCCAGCGCATGGATCAGCTGGCAGGTGATCTCGCCAAAGTTGACGTCAGTGCCCAATGGCATCCAGGTCGCAGCGATACGTTGATTCGGATCGCGACCTTCCATCATCAGCGGCGCCCATTGACGGATCTGTTCCGGATCTTCGGAATACTGCATGCCGTAAAACAGCGGGTTCTTGATCAGGGCTGCGTGGCGTTTGCGCAGATAGTTGATGTTGGCCTCGCCCCAGACAAAGCTCATGTGCGGGGTCGGGTGAATGAAGTCGGATGGCGAAGGCAGGCGGCCAGCGCCAACCTGATGCGCCCAGAACTGGCGCGAGATTTCAAACTGCTCGGCAATGCCGATGGCGCGTTTGGTATCGATCGAGCCGTCTTCGAGTTCAGGTGTGTAGTTCAGCTCGGCAAAACCGGAGTGACCGGTGCCGGCATTGTTCCAGCCATTGGTGCTCTCCATGGCAACGCTGTCCATCCGTTCAAACAGGTGGACATGCCATGTCGGTTCCAGCTCCTGCAGATAAGTTGCCAGCGTCGTGCTCATGATGCCGCCGCCGATCAGGACGGCGTCAACAGGATCATTGTCCGCAGCAGGTGCGGAACGCGGGAGAAAGGAACGTTTAAATTTCATGGCTGGAGCCAAGGGGGTGAGCACACGATCCAGCGCAGGTTTTCATGATGTCTTGTGGTTCCGGCTACGGCGCGACAACATCGAGAAAATTGCACTGAGGAAACTATTGGCAGTTGTTGCCAAAAGCCCTCAATTTTAGCGGCTCAAGCCACCCTCGCGCAAAGATTTATGACGTTGTAAGGTCGTGTAATGGTTGTCGGAAAAACAGGTTTTCCGCTCGGGAACGGCGTCGCCCGGTTATTTCGCCGGATTGGATCGGTAGAATTGCACGCCGAATGAAATCTTTTCACGGCCGTTTTCACGGCGGTGGCGGTTGGTATCGCGCAGTGAATAGACGCAACCACAGTATTCCTGCTGATAGAAATCCTCGCGTTTGGAGATTTCGATCATGCGTGCCGAGCCGCCTTTTTTGCGCCAGTTGTATTCCCAGTACAGCATGCCCGGATACTTGGCTGCCGCGCGCACGCCGCAACCGTTGATCTGGTTCATGTCTTTCCAGCGCGAGATGCCGAGCGAGCTGGTGATGACCGGGAAACCGTGTTCATGCGCGTACAGCGCGGTACGTTCGAAACGCATATCGAAGCACATCGTGCAACGCTCGCCACGTTCCGGCGAATCTTCCATGCCCTTGGCACGTGCAAACCAGTTATCGGTGTCGTAATCAGCATCGATAAAATCCACGCCATGCTTTTCGGCAAAGCGGATGTTTTCTTCCTTGCGCAGCAGATACTCCTTCTCCGGATGGATGTTCGGGTTGTAGAAGAAGATCGTGTAATCGATACCGCTGGCCAGCATCGCTTCCATCACTTCGCCCGAACACGGTGCGCAGCACGAGTGCAGCAGGACCTTGCCCGGTTTTTCCGGCAGCGGGATGGGTTCGCGGATGAATTCTTTGGTGTCAGTGCTCATGTCGGTACTCATATCAGTACGTGTCCTTTGCCCGGAATCGATTTGCGCGAGCGCGCAGGTGATCAGGCAAGGGCGGTGCGCCGTGCGCATCCGGACCGTTATGGTAACAGAAGGGACAGATGGAAAGCGCCGTGTGGCGGGCGTTTGCTGCTTGTCTGCAACGTGTTGACAAGGCAATAGACGACTCGTCGTATGATGTGAGGCATTGCCTGTTTCGCCAAGCTGCACGTCTATCATTGCGCATTGTCACACCAACTATGTCCGTTCCTGCCAAGTCACGCCCAACATCGCCTGTACGCTCCGAACCATCGTGGCGCGAGCAGGAACGTGTGCTGCTGGGCGAAGTCATGCGACTGGTCGGACAAAGTCTGGCGCCGGAAGTGGTGTTCAAGGAAATGCTGCATTTGCTGTCCGAACTGCTTGGTCTCAACCGCGGCCGCATCGTGCTGATCGATGGCATTGAAAAACTCGGCAGCCAGACGCGCTTGCCAAGCAATCCGTCTTCCTCGATTCGCTATGCCTACGGCCTGACGCCGGAAGAAGCCGCGCGTGGTCGCTACGCCCATGGCGAGGGCATCACCGGTACCGTGCTCGCAACCGGTCAGGCAGCCGTGATCCAGAACATCGATGCCGAGCCCTTGTTTCTTGCGCGTGCCGTCGAGCGCGCGCGGCTGCCGCAAGAGATCGTGGCTTACATAGCGATTCCAATCGAGATGAATCGCCGTGTGGTCGGTGTGCTGGGTGTGCATCGCATCCGCCGTCGCAAGGCCTTGCTGTCGGATGATCTGGCACTACTCAAGATGTTGGCGACGCTGGCTGGGCAATTGCTGCAACTGCAATCCCTGGTAGAAGAAAAAACCCGTGAGCTGGAAGCCCGCAACCTGATGCTGTCGCGTGCGCTGGATTCTGCTGCTGCACGTTACGGCATCATTGGCAGTTCGCCTGCCTTGTTGCGCGCGCTGGATGAGCTGGAGCGGGTATCGCAAGCGACGGCGAGCGTATTGCTGCTTGGCGAATCGGGTACCGGCAAGGAATTGTTTGCGCGTGCCTTGCATATGGCGAGTCCGCGTCGCGATGCGCCGTTCATCAAGGTCAACTGCGCGGCGATTCCGGACACGTTGTTCGAATCCGAGTTGTTCGGCCACGAACGCGGCGCGTTCACCGGTGCGGCGACCAGTCGCGCCGGCTGGTTCGAACAGGCCGATGGCGGCACGATCTTCCTCGACGAGATTGGTGAGATGCCGCTGGCGATGCAGACCAAACTCTTGCGCACGCTGCAGGAAGGCACGATTGTGCGCCTGGGCGGCAAACGTGAAGTGCCGATCGATGTGCGATTGGTCGCGGCGACCAATCGCGATCTGGCGGTCGAAGTCGAGCGTGGCAGCTTCCGGCGCGATCTGTTCTATCGCCTGAACGTGATTCCGATTCATTTGCCTTCACTGGCCGAGCGGCGCGATGATATTCGCGCGCTGGCCTTGCATTTCCTCAATCGCAACAACCAAGCCAACCAGCGCAATGTGCATCTGTCGACCGAGGCGCTGGATGTGCTGGCCGAACAGAGCTGGCCCGGCAATATCCGCGAACTGTCGAATGTGATAGAGCGGCTGGTGCTGCTGACGGATCAGTCGCTGGTCACCGCGGAAGAGGTACAGCGCCTGTTGCCGCGCGCCGTGATGCCGTTGCCGGCAATCGCGGCAGTGGCTGAGTCGGAGGTGCCGCTGGTGCGCGAATATCTGCAGCACACTTCCCATGAGGCAGAGACCTTGCGTCAGGCCATGGCGCGCCATGGCGGCAACCAGTCACGTGCAGCCCAGTCTCTGGGTTTGACGCCCCGTCAGTTTGGCTATCGCTGGCGCAAGCTGCATCCCGATACCTAGGAAGTAACGACTTCGATCACGACACTTTGTCGACAAAATGTCGACAAAGTGTCTGAGCGCGACCTGCATTGCAGGTCCTTGCCTGACGGCAAAAAATCCCATGACGTCAATATCCATGCGGCTTTGCGCCGTATCTGCCCGCATTTTTGATGGTGACGACTCGGGTGGCACATCCCTTGCGAAAAGAGTTAGGTCCTCGTAGTCCGTTCCTCTTTTATCCATCAGGAGATATGCATGACCACCACAACAGAATCCACCAAAACCGTCACCGCCAGCCTGCGTCCGATCGATCGCGAGGGCTTGCTCGCCTTTGCGGAAAAAGGCCGCAACAACACCAAGTCCCGCGGTACCAACAAGGTCCATACCGTGATGGAAGGTCAGTACCGTTCTTTCAGCTACGTGGCCGATCATCATCCGGTCGTGGTTGATGAACCTCTGCATCTGTTCGGCCAGAACACCGCGCCGGCACCGGGCGAGATCGTGCTGTCGGGTCTCGGTGGTTGTCTTGCCGTCGGTATCACCGCAGTTGCCACGCAGCGTCAGGTGTCACTGAGCAAGCTCGAAATTTTCCTCGAGGGCGATATCGGCAATCCGGCAGCCTGGGGTGCCGGCGGTGCGGAAATGGCACCGGCTGACATGGGTTTTCAGGCGATTCGCGTCAAGGTGCTGATCGAGGGCAATGCTTCGCGTGAAGACCTCGACAAGATCGTGCAACACGCCAACTTCTATTCACCGGTTGCCAACACGATGCGCAATCCGATCCCGTTCGAGATTTCACTCGCTGACTGAGCGGGAAGGAGCTGTCATGTCTGCCGTACTTGAACAATCGAAGAGCGCCGCTTTATCATCGGTAATGTCCACGGGGCAGGAAGCCATGCTGGCCGCCGTCCGACAGGTTGCCGCCGGTCCGCTCGCTGCCGTGGTGGAAGATATCGATCGCATTGGTACCTATCCAAAATCGGTGTTGATGCAGCTGGGCGAAGCGGGTGCCTTCAAGGCGCACATGGCAGCAGGCGGCGTCGACTATGGCGCGGCGATTCAGGCGATTGCCGAAGTCTCGCGTGTCTGCGGCGCAACCGGCTTCATGATGTGGTGCCACGATGTGTGTGGTCTTTACATGGAAGAGTCGGGCAATCCTTCGCTGCAGGGCGCGCTGCTGCATGCGCATCTGCACGGACAGACACTGGGCGGTACCGGCCTCAGTAATCCGATGAAGAACTTTGCAGGCATCGAACCCTTGCTGCTGCGTGCGCGCAAGACGGATGGCGGCTATCTGGTCAACGGCACGCTGCCGTGGGTCAGCAACCTGGGCAAGGACCATTACTTCGGTGCGATCGCTGCGGTTGAAGGTGAAGAGCAACACGAACTGATGTTCATTGTCGATTGCGCAGCAACCAACGCCGAACTGCGGGATTGTCCCTCGTTTGCGGGCATGGAAGGCACCGGTACCTGGGGCGTGCGCCTGACGGATTACTTTGTCGGCGCGCACAACATGATTGCCGATCCCGTGCGTCCTTTCATCGCACGCATTCGTGCCGCTTTCATCATTCTGCAATGCGGCATGGGCATCGGTGTGGCACAAGGCGCGATCGATTCGATGTGGGAAGTCGAGCAGCAACTCGGTCACGTCAATCAGTTCCTTGAAGACCGTCCGGATGCCTTGCAGGCAGAGCTCGATGCCCTGAACGCACGTGTGATGGCCTTGGCGCGCACACCCTTTGAGACCGACAAACAGTATCTGATCGATGTGCTCGATGTACGCGCACATGCATCGGAGATTGCCTTGCGTGCCGCGCAATCCGCCTTGCTGCATCAGGGGGCTCGTGGATATCTGATGTCGTCCGCCGTGCAGCGTCGTGTGCGTGAATCGCACTTTGTCGCCATCGTCACACCGGCGCTCAAGCATTTGCGTAAAGAGATGGCGCGTCTGTCCGCGCCGGAGTTGCCGGCATGAGCGCGACCACGCTTGCCGCCCTGGCCAAGACCGAGCCGTGGCGCAAATACATCTGCCGCGCCTGCGGCTTGATCTATGATGAAGCCGAAGGCGATCCCGATAGCGGACTGGCACCGGGTACGCGCTTTGAAGAGATTCCGGATGACTGGTCGTGTCCATTGTGTGGCGTGACCAAGGCCGACTTCGAGCCTTGGGAAGACAAGCCTTTGCAGCGCATTGCCGCCTCAGCGCCCGTTGCGTATGGACGTCGCGGTGCTGCCGGTGTCGTCATCGTTGGCGGCGGTTGCGCCGGCTGGCAGATGGCGCGTGCCTTGCGTGAACATGATGCAGACATGCCGATCACCATGGTTGCCGCCTGCAGCGGTGATGTCTATGACAAGCCGATGCTGTCCGTGGCGTTGCAAAAAGGCATGAAGATGGAAGCAATGGTGCGCGAGCAGGCAAACGATGCTACCGCGCGTCTGAACGTACGGCTGCTGCCACACACGCATGCAATCAGCGTGACGCGTGATGCGTCTGCCTTGCGTACCACACGCGGTACTCTGCGCTATGGCCATCTGATTTTGGCGCATGGCGCCACGCCGCGTGCAGTGGCAGGCATGCCCGCAGCCTTGTGCTGGCGCATCAACGACCTGCAAGCCTATGCGCGCTTTCGGGCCTGCATTGGCGACGTCCGTGTCGACGCGCCGCAGCGTATTCTGATCGCGGGTGCCGGTCTGGTGGGTTGTGAGCTTGCCAATGATCTTGCGCTGGCTGGTTACCACGTGTTGCTGCTGGATCAACACGCGCTACCGTTGCAGGCCGCGGCGGGCCCGGTCGAGGCACAAGCCTTACTGGATGCATGGCGCGCTCTGCCTTTACAGTTCTTTGGTGGCATGCGTATTGCTCAAGTTCTGGCAGAGGGAAATGACCGTCAGGTCGTGACAGAGGACGGTCGTATTTTCGATGTGGATCATGTTGTTTCGGCAACCGGTTTGCAAACGCCGGGAAGACTTGCGCAAAGTGCCGGACTGGTGTGGGATGAAGGCATCGCCGTCCATGCCGATACTTTGCGTACCAGCGTCGACAATATTCATGCGCTGGGTGACTGCATCAGCATCAATGGTGAAACGCATCGCTATATCGAACCCATCGCACGACAGGCAGCAGTGATTGCTGCCACGATTGTCGGTGCGTCAGCCGAGCCGTATGTCAGTCGACGCCCGCCGGTACGCGTAAAAACGGGATCACGCAGTTTCACTATTCCGCCACCGCATTGAGCGGGCAGAAGGTGATCCCGAAAAGAATGGAAAGCAAGGATATACAGACAATGACGCTATTCAGACATCTTGACGGGATCACCTTGCAGACAGATGTGGTGTGTGCAGCATGAGCGCCACCACGCCTGCCAGCATTCAGGTCGATCTGCAGACACACAAGCATCTGTCGCAGGCTGAACGTGGTGCGCAACTATGGCGCGATCGCCTTGACCTGCTGCTCGCCTCAACCGGCGACGGCATTTTCGGTGTGGACATGCAGGGCAACTGCATTTTCATCAATCGTGCTGCTGCCGACATGATCGGTTATACGCCGGATGAAGCGCTGCATCGGAACATGCATCACCTGATCCATCACTCGCACAACGATGGCAGTCATTATCCGGTCGAGCATTGCCCGATCTTCCACGCCTTCAGTCATGGCCTGCCTTGTCATATCGAAGATGAAGTCCTGTGGCGCAAGGACGGCTCTTCCTTTCAGGCCGAATACACCTCGCATCCGATTGTTGAACACACGGCAGAGGGCGAAGTCATTCTCGGTGCCGTCGCCACGATCAAGGACATTTCCGAACGCAAACGGGCAGAGTCACTGCTCAAGCAAGCCAATGACGAACTCGAACGTCGCGTGGCCGAACGCACCGAAGAACTGACCCAGGCACTGGCCGATTTGCGCGAACTCGCGGCGTATCTGGAAACCGTGCGTGAAACCGAACGCACACGCATCGCACGCGAAATCCATGATGAACTCGGCTCCCTGCTGGTGGCGCTGAAGATGGATGTCAACTGGCTGGAGAAGCGTCTCGATGACAAGCCTCCGCTTCAGCAGAAGTGCGACAACATGGGAACCTTGATCGATACTGCCGTCGACAACGTCGGTCGCATCATCACGGATTTGCGTCCGAGCATTCTCGATCATCGGGGTTTGTGGGCGGCGTTGAGCTGGCAGATGCAGGAATTCATCAAGAGTGCCGAAGTGGCGTCGGATATCCAGATGCATGTGGCCAGCGGCGTCGGCAATCCGGATCGTGGGCAGGCGACGGCGATCTTCCGCATCTTTCAGGAAATCCTCAGTAACATCGCCCGTCATGCGCAGGCCGATGCGATCACGATCCGCATTCTCGTCGATCAACCGCCTGATCCTGTCTTGTACATTGAGGTTTATGATGACGGCGTGGGCGCGACACGGGAAGAACTCAACAGTCCGCAAAGTTATGGTGTCGTTGGTATGCGTGAACGTGCCGGTTACTTTGGCGGCAAGCTGACCATCAACGGCCTGCCGGGGCAGGGCACCTGCGTCAAACTGGTCATGCCATTGATGATTCAAGAGGAGCAGACATAAGCATGGGCAAGGGCGTAATCAAGGTTCTCGTTTGCGACGATCATCTGATCGTGCGGCAAGGCATCCGCCAGATTCTTGCCGATGCGGATGATATCGATGTTGTCAGCGAAGCCGGCAATGGCATTGACGCGATACGTCAGGTGCGCGAGCTCAACGAAGGCAAGACGCCGAAGACGCAAGGCGTGGATGTCGTCTTGCTGGATATCGCGATGCCGCAGCGTGACGGGCTCGATATGCTCAAGCAGTTCAAGAGCGAATTTCCCAAATTGCCGGTGCTGATTCTGAGTACCTATCCGGATCGGCAGTACGCCGTCTTCAGTCTCAAACTTGGTGCTGCCGGTTATCTGAACAAGAGCGCGGATTCGGAACAGATGATTGCGGCGATCCGCAAGGTGGCGCAAGGCGGTTTGTTCATCACGCCATCGGTGGCGGAGCTGCTCGCATTCTCCGTGGGCGCAGGCCCGATCGAGCAGGGTGATCGGCCGATTCAGGAACTGTTATCCAATCGCGAACATCAGGTCTATCAATTGCTGTCACAAGGGCAGAGTGTTGGCGAGATATCTACGCAGTTATCGCTGTCACCGAATACGGTGAGTACCTATCGCGCACGCATTCTGGAAAAAACCGGTGTGCGCAATGATGTGGAATTGGCGCTCTTTGCGATGCGGCAATCGTCGATGACGGACTGAGCGTGCTCCTCTTGGCTTCAATGTAAAAGGACGGCGATGCCGTCCTTTTTTGTTATGCAGAAGACTTTGTAGTGCCAGCACTACACGCTGTCGTAACAGCACTACGTAAACTCTACGGCCTGCACGATAGTGCAGAAAGCGGCCGACTCCTAAGATGACATCATCAATCACAGGGAGAAAGCCATGAGCCGTTTCTTTGATCCGTTCAACGCCGACAAACCGCTTCACATGGGTTGCAGCTGCGGCAAGCATGACACGCAGGAAGCACATGATGCAAGCACGCAGTCTGCGATCGACACGCTGAAAGCACGTAGCGAAACCGCAGAGTTCGAAGCGTATTCGAACGAGTTCATCGAAGCGACCCTGGTCAAGGCCTTGTTCCCGCAAGATGAAGTGCGTCGCCGTTTTCTGCGTGCCGTTGGCAAAGGTACGGCGATGGCAGCAATCTCCAGTGTGCTGCCGATTGCGAGCATGCAAGCCATGGCGCAGGAAAAAGGCGGCTCGCTTGAGAAGAAAGATCTGAAAATCGGTTTCATTCCGATTACCTGTGCGACGCCACTGATCATGGCGCATCCGCTTGGTTTCTACAGCAAGCAGGGCCTGAATGTGCAAGTGCTGAAAACCGCAGGCTGGGCACTGATTCGCGACAAGATGATGAACCGCGAATATGACGCAACCCACTTCCTGTCGCCGATGCCGCTGGCGATCTCGCAAGGTCTGGGCTCCAATGCACAGCCGATGAACGTGGCAACGATCCAGAACGTGAATGGCCAGGCCATCACGATGAGCCTCAAGCACAAGAACAATCGTGATCCGAAAAACTGGAAAGGTTTCAAGTTCGCGATCCCGTTTGAATACTCGATGCACAACTTCTTGCTGCGCTACTACCTGGCGGAAGCGGGCCTTGATCCGGATCGTGATGTGCAACTGCGTGTGGTGCCTCCGGCTGAAATGGTGGCCAATCTGCGCGCCGGCAACATCGATGGTTTCCTCGGCCCTGATCCATTCAACCAGCGTGCGGTGTTCGAGGAAGTCGGTTTCATCCACGTCCTGACCAAGGATCTGTGGAATGGTCATCCTTGCTGTGCATTCGGTACCTCGACCGAATTCATTCAGCAGAATCCAAATACCTTCGCCGCGTTGTATCGCGCCGTGCTGACCTCTGCTGCAATGGCGCGCCAGGCCAAGAATCGCGAACTGATCGCCAAGGTGATTTCGCCACAAGCCTATCTGAACCAGCCGGAAGCGGTTGTCGCTCAAGTACTGACTGGCCGCTTCGCCGATGGTCTGGGCAATGTGATGAATGTACCGGATCGTGCCGACTTCGACCCGATGCCATGGCAGAGCATGGCAGTGTGGATGCTGACGCAGATGAAGCGTTGGGGTTACATCAAGGGCGATGTCGACTACAAGCAGATCGCCGAGAAGGTGTTCCTGCTGACCGATGCGAAGAAGTACATGAAAGAACTCGGCCAGGACGTCCCGACTGGTTCGGCTTATCCGAAGTTCAACATCATGGGCAAGCAGTTTGATGCCGACAAGCCGCAAGCGTATCTGAACAGCTTCTCGATCAAACGAGCATGACCATGACATCCTCCTCCTTGTCACGGATCAAGTCGTCGGTGCTTTCACTGCTGGTGTTGCTGGTGGTGATTGGTGTCTGGCATATCGCAACCTTGCCAACCAAGACCGCAGCACCGACGCTGACGCCGGAGCAGATCGAATACGCCAAGCTGATGGGCAAGGACCCGGTGTCAACGGCAACGTATACCAAGTCTGCCTTCCCGACACCGGGTGACATGGGTTCCACCATCGTGGCGCAGTTGTCCGATCCGTTCTATGACAACGGTCCGAACGATAAAGGGATCGGGATCCAGATTGCGCATTCACTGCAACGTGTCGGTCTGGGCTTCTTGCTGGCAGCGATTGTCGCGATTCCGCTCGGGTTTGTGATCGGAATGAGTCCGCTGATCTATCGCGTGCTTGATCCGTTTATCCAGTTGCTTAAGCCAATCTCGCCACTCGCCTGGATGCCGATTGCGCTGTACACGATCAAGGATGCATCGTTGTCCGGCATCTTCGTGATCTTCATCTGTTCGATCTGGCCAATGCTGATCAACACCGCCTTCGGTGTGGCCGGTGTGCGCCGTGACTGGCTCAATGTGGCCCGCACGCTGGAGGTCAATCCGGTGCGCAAGGCGTTTGAAGTGATCCTGCCGGCAGCGGCACCGACGATTCTGACCGGCATGCGTATCAGCATGGGGATCGCGTGGCTGGTGATCGTGGCAGCAGAGATGCTGGTTGGCGGGACGGGTATCGGGTACTTCGTCTGGAACGAATGGAACAACCTTTCTCTGACTAACGTGATTTTTGCGATTCTGATGATTGGTCTGGTGGGCATGCTGCTCGACCTGATGTTTGCCAAAGCGCAGAAGGTGGTGACTTATGCCGACTGAATTCAATCAGCAAGACAAGCCCTTCCTGAAAATCGAAGGACTGGAAAAGACGTACCCCGGTGGCACCGAGCCGGTGTTCGACAGTGTCAACTTCGGGATTCAGCGGGGCGAGTTTGTCTGCATCATCGGTCACTCCGGCTGTGGCAAGACCACGATCCTGAATGTGCTTGCCGGTCTGGAAAGTGCCAGCGAAGGCCACGTCTTCATGGATGAACGTGAAGTCGCCGGGCCAAGTCTGGAGCGCGGTGTCGTGTTTCAGGGCCATGCACTGATGCCATGGCTGACGGTACGCAAGAACATCGCTTTTGCGGTGCGCAGCAAATGGCCCGAATGGAATGCCGACAAGGTCAACAAGCAGGTCGAAAAGTACGTCGAACTGGTTGGCCTGACCCACGCGATCGACAAGAAGCCATCGGCCTTGTCTGGCGGCATGAAGCAGCGTGTGGGTATTGCACGTGCCTTTGCCATCGAACCAAAGATGTTGTTGCTGGATGAGCCCTTTGGTGCGCTCGATGCGCTGACGCGCGGCACCATTCAGGATGAGCTGCTGCGTATCTGTGCCGAGACCAAGCAGACGGTTTTCATGATCACGCACGACGTCGATGAAGCCGTGCTGCTGGCCGACAAGATTCTGCTGATGAGCAATGGTCCACGTGCCCGTGTGGCCGAGATCGTGCGCAACACCATGCCGCGGGATCGTCAGCGTGCCACGCTGCATCACGATCCGCAGTACTACAAGATTCGCAATCACCTGGTTGATTTCCTGGTGACGCGTTCCAAGCATCTGTCCGGCGGACGTGCGCCAGCACATCCACCGGTCGTTGAACCCGGACTTGCCGATGGTGAGTCTGAAAATAAATCCGAAAGTAAGCCCGCAGTCGCTGCAGCCGTTCCCCTGCATCGTATTGCATAACCTTGAAACCAAAGATAGATCCTCAGGAGTCAAAACATGAGTCGCCTCGAAGTTACCGAAAAAATCATTTCCACCAAAGTTGCCAAAGGC
The DNA here is from genome assembly GCF_014635705.1 of Oxalicibacterium faecigallinarum. Lineage (GTDB taxonomy): Bacteria > Pseudomonadota > Gammaproteobacteria > Burkholderiales > Burkholderiaceae_D > Oxalicibacterium > Oxalicibacterium faecigallinarum. Next base: position 2,017,918 of record NZ_BMDI01000001.1, read on the forward strand.
CTCAAGTGGTCGGATATCGCTGCCAAAGTCGGTTTGAGCAAAGAATGGGTTACTGCTGGTTGCCTGGGTCAGATGACCTTTGACCCCAATGCGGCAGGCATCATCGCTACCATCTTCGGTCTGACCGAAGAAGAAAAGAAATGGCTGATGGTTGTGCCTTACCGCGGCTCGCTGCCAACGTCGGTTCCAACCGATCCAACCATCTATCGCTTCTACGAGCTGGTACAGGTTTACGGCACCACCTGGAAAGAGCTGATCCATGAAGAATTCGGCGATGGCATCATGAGCGCGATCGACTTCAAGATGGACATGAGCCGCCTGCCGGATCCAAATGGTGATCGCGTACAAATCGTCATGAGCGGCAAGTACCTTGCGTACAAAACCTATTGATCCGTGCAGATACGATGATGCGTCAGGTAGCATCCTTTTTTGATCCGGTCACGGCCACGGTCAGTCATGTGATCCACGCCGGCATCGGGACTGCCTGCGCCATCGTCGATCCTGTACTTGATTACGACAATCGGTCCGGTCGCACCGCAACCAGCTCGGCGGACCGCATTGTCGAGTATGTCGAATCACAACAGTTGCAGGTGCAATGGCTGCTCGAAACGCATGCCCATGCCGACCATGTTTCTGCCGCACCGTACTTGCGCGGCAAGCTCGGTGGGCGCATTGCAATTGGTGAACGCATTCGCGATGTGCAGATGCTGTTTGGTCAGGTCTATAACATTCGCAAGACACCTTATGGCATCGCCCGCGATTTCGATCATCTGTTCGGCCCTGATGAAGAATTCATGATCGGTGAATTACCGGCCCGTGCCTGGCATGTGCCTGGCCATACGCCAGCCGATACCGCCTATCTGGTTGAGGATGTTGTCTTTGTTGGCGATACCTTGTTCATGCCGGATGTGGGTACGGCGCGTTGCGATTTTCCCGGCGGGGATGCAAGCACACTGTATCGCTCGATCCAGCGCATTCTTGCCTTGCCGGCGTCCACGCAGCTTTACCTCTGCCACGACTATCCACCATCAACACGTGGACAAGCCGCATGGTCATGTTCTGTAGAAGAACAACGTACCGGCAACGTCCACGTGCGTCATGGCATTGCTGAAAATGAATTCATCGCCATGCGCAAGGCACGCGATGCCACGCTTGATTTTCCTGTGCTGATGCTGCCAGCCGTGCAGCTCAACATTCGAGCCGGCAATCTGCCGCAGCCGGAAGACAATGGCGTGCGCTATCTGAAAATTCCGCTCGACCTGCTGTGAACCTTCCATGTTGTTGATGGCGATGACATTGGGCGGGGCCGTCGGCATGGTGCTCGGCCTGACGGGTGCTGGCGGCGGCGTACTGGCGATGCCGGCGTTGATGCTGGCGCTGGGTTATTCGCTGACAGATGCACGTCCCATTTCTCTGATTGCAATCGGCTTGGCTGCCTTGCTCGGCAGTCTCGATGGTTTGCGGCGCGGCATCGTCCGCTATCGCGCCGCACTGTGGATTGCAGCCATCGGCATTGCCTGCGCACCAATTGGCAGCGTACTCATGCATTATCTTCCTGCGCGCTGGAGCGTTGTCCTGTTCAGCATGTTGATGATCTATCTTGCGTGGCGCATGTTTCGCGGTGCATCGCGCGATGTTGTCATACGTGATGAATGCGATTGTCTGCTTGACCCGGATACGGGGCGCTTCCGTTGGACACGTCGCTGTGCGTCCTGGTTGGCGGGTGTGGGCAGTACGGCAGGCATGCTGACCGGCATGTTCGGCGTAGGTGGTGGTTTTGTCATCGTGCCGGGCCTGCGCCGCATCAGTGATGCGAGCTTGCATGCGAGCGTCGCGACATCATTGATGGTGATTGCGTTGGTGTCCGGCTTTTCTGCCGTGACCATGTTGCTTGGTGCCGCATCGATTGGCATGACGGGATGGATGTTCGTCGGGGCGGCAGCGGCAGGCACTTTATTTGGCCGCGTGTGTCAGCCCCATGTGCCGGTGCAGCCTTTGCAAAAAATGTTTGCGGGGGTGATGGTCGTTGCGGCACTGATATTGGGGATCAAGGCATTGGTCTGAGTTGCTTGGTTTGGACTTAAGCAGTGTCTGCTTTCGACACATGGTCTAGACACCACACAAGGCGCTGTGCAATCAAACAAGGCGGGCAAAAACAGGCTTGATAACTGCCAACGCTGACAAGTTCCTTCGCGGCAGTCATAATCAAGCGATGATAACCATTCGAACTTCACGTCCTGATGATGGTGAACGCACCATCGAAATCTGGCGTCACGCGGTTGATGCCACCCATCATTTTCTGACCCAACAAGACCGCCAGGCCATTGACGCGATGGTGTGCGATTTTCTGCCGCAAGTTCCGCTGTTGCTGGCGGTAGATGCCAACGATTATCCCTTGGCCTTCATGTTCATCGACAACGGACACATGGAGGCCTTGTTTGTGGATCCTGCATGCCGGGGAAAAGGCATTGGCGCCGCCCTGGTTCGGCACGGTCTTGCGCGTCATCCCGCTATGACAACGGATGTGAATGAGCAGAATCCGCAAGCATTGGGTTTCTACGAAAAAATGGGCTTCAAGCGCACGGGTCGCTCAGCGCTTGATGGGCAAGGTCGACCTTACCCGATCATTCACCTGAAATACGGCATACCCTGAAGAGCCCCGTTTGACCGATTGCTGGTATTACGTAGGCTGACTTCCATCGATGCTTAACCATTCAATCTTCGCTGGGGTGAGAAAAGCGGACGATGTACGGTTTGCACCAGCAGCACTCCCACCAAACTCAGACTTCCGCCAATCACGTGATAGGCATGCATTTCCTCGCCCAGCCAAGTAATCGCCATCAAGGCTGTCAGCACCGGTAGCAGGTTGATGAAAATGCTGCAGCGATTTGGCCCCAGGTGTTTGACGCCGAGAATCCAGAAGAACGACAGCAAGATGGATGAGCCGATGCCGGCGTAGGCGATGAGCGGCAGGGTTTGCGCATCCAGGTTGGCGGCGCCTTGCGGCAGCATGATAAACATGGGCAGCATGATGATGAGTGCGGCGACGGCTTGCATGTACACCGATTGCCAGGCCGGAATGCTCAGGCGCCATTTCCGCAGCAGCACGCTATACAGCGCATAGGATGTTGCAGAGAGCAGCATCAACACGTCTCCGATATGCAGGCCACTGCCGGCAATCGCGGCAGGATCGCCTTTCCCAACCAGATACAACAAGCCGGCAAAGGACAGCGTGCCGCCAACGGCCATGCCGACAGTCAGTGCTTCGCCCAGCATGACGACGCTCAGGATGGCGGTCAGCATGGGAATCAGTGCCGTGACAATCGCCATATTGGTGGCGGTTGTGGTCTCCGCCGCGCGATAGGAAAAGCTTTGAAAAACCGCCATGGCGAGCAAGCCGCTGACGAACATTTTGCCGAGATGCGAACGGACGTTTGCCCAGTTTCTGATCAGTGGTCGCAAGACAAATGGACTTAACAAGGCGAGCGCCAGAATCAGTCGATAGAACGTGATGGCGGTCGGCGAGATGGCGGAGGCTGCCATCTTCGAAACGATGACATTGCCTGCCCACAGCAGGATCGCGAGAAACGGGTAAAGCAATGATGTGGCGGGCATACAGAACTCCTTGATTGACGCCACCATCATCGGCGCAGGTGATACTGGCCGTCTCGCGATACCATGACAATACCTGTCGTAAAACTGCCAAATTCTCTGCCCCTATGCAATTACCTGAAGACGTACTGACGCCTGCTTCGCCGATCCGTGCAGTCGCGGTGGACTATGTGGATAAACACGTCATCGCGCCGCATAGTCATCGCTGCGCGCAGTTGCTCTACGCGATTCACGGCGTGATGCGTGTGGAGGCCGAAGGTGGCGTATGGGTGGTGCCGCCCACGCGTGGTGTGTGGTTACAGCCGGATGTCATCCATCAGATCCGGATGTGTGGCGACGTGCACATGCGCACGGTATTTGTCGCGCCTGATGCCGTGCCGCATCAGCAGTTGCGCAGTTGTGTGCTGGAGGTGACGCCGCTGATGCGCGAGTTGATCGTGGCTGCGGTGGATGCTGACTTTCACGACCAGGAGAGCAGCAGAAACTGGCACCTGACACAGTTGTTGTTGCAGGAGTTGCGTCTGGTACCGGTTCTGCCGCTTTACCTGCCTCTGCCGCATGACAAACGGTTGCGCAGTTTCTGTGTTGCGTTGATGCGTGCGCCGGATTCGACCCTCACGCTGGATGAATGGGCCGCACGACTGCATATGTCGATACGTACCTTGCATCGCTTGTTCCAGAATGAAACCGGCATGCGGTTGGGTGAATGGCGCAGGCAAGCGCGGTTGTTGCAGGCGCTTGAACAACTGGCGGGCGGTGCCAAGGTTCTGGATGTGGCGCTGGATCACGGCTATAAAAGCCAGAGTGCGTTTGCAGCCATGTTCAGGCGACAGTTTGGCATGCCGCCGAGCGCGTTCTATAAATGAATGTGGCGCCGAAAATGAAAATGCCCGCTTGCGCGGGCATTTCTTTTAACTGGCGGAGTGGACGGGGCTCGAACCCGCGACCCCCGGCGTGACAGGCCGGTATTCTAACCAACTGAACTACCACTCCTAACTACGTAACTTTTTTCAGATATCTGTTTGACCGGTGGTGGGTGCTGAGAGGCTCGAACTCCCGACCTACGCCTTGTAAGGGCGCCGCTCTACCAACTGAGCTAAGCACCCATATCAGGTTAGCCAACCCAGTCAAACTCGTTGGATGTCACTGCCAACATGTCTGAAGAGGGAGGAGTATAAAGCAGTTTCTTTTGATTGTCACCGTTATTTGCATAATCTTTTTTATGCGATGCATTTTTGCAAATAGGGCAGCCTGGGTTGTCGTCGGCAGCCAATGGACTGGCCGCCTATAATGGCGTTCCTCTATTGTTCTTACTAGGGTTTTGTCATTAATACGCTGCTTCGTCGCGTTCTCCACGCCGTTCTGTTCGAGGTGTGTGCTCTCGTTATTCTTGTGCCGTTGATGTCAATCGGGTTTGGCATGGACATGCTGCACTTCGGCGGTCTGGCCGTCTTGCTGGCGCTGTGCGCCATGGCCTCCAACATGATCTACAACCACTTCTACGAAATGGTTGAGCATCACTACGGCTGGCAACGCACGGTGCGTATGCGGGTGGTGCATACGCTGGGATTTGAGGCCTTCTTCATGGCGATTGCCTTGCCGTTGACGGCGTGGTGGCTGTCGATTTCCGTTGTCGAGGCCCTGCTGCTGGACGTGACGTTCTCGATCTTTTTCATGATCTATGCGTTTTGTTTCAACTGGGTGTTCGACATCGCCCGCCATCGACTGGCGGCGCGCGTCGTAGCGGATCGCTAAACCGCCGTTGCCAGCGCGCTCACACCAGTTTGCTGCCTTCCGGCAGCTCGTCCGTTTTCGCTGCACCCGGATTTTCCGCAGTGGATACGCGTACCTCTGAACCGAGATGCATGATGGTGGTGGGGCGTGCAAAATGAATGTCGCGTTCGGCACAGGCACGCATCAACGCCAGATTGATCTTCTGCTGGATGTCCATATACACGTTGAAGTCGCTGCTGAGCACGATGTAGACGACTTCAAAATCAAGACTGCTCGGCCCGAATTTCTGGAAATGTGCGCGATCAAAGCGTGTGTTCTCGATACCGGTGATGATTTCTTTCATCACGCCGCCAAGCGCACCGACCTGTTCGATCGGTGTTTCGTAACGGATGCCAAAGCTGAAGACCACACGGCGTTCAGACATGCGCTTGTAATTACGGATCACCGACTTCAAGAGTTCGGCGTTTGAACGCACCAGTTGTTCACCGCCCAGGCTGCGCAGGCGCGTGGTCTTGATGCCGATGTATTCCACCGTGCCGAGCATCACTTCATCGACGATGATGAAGTCGCCGACTTCAAACGGTTTGTCAAAGGCGATCGACAGCGAGGCAAACAGATCGCTCAATATGGTCTGCAATGCCAGTGCCACTGCTACGCCGCCGATGCCAAGGCTGGCTACGAAAGCGGTGATGTTGACACCCAGATTGGCGAGTACGGCCAGCAAAATGGTGACCAGCACCAGCAGGCGTACCAGAAAGGCAATCGTGGTGGTCGTGGCGCGATTGCGCAGATCCGGGGTGGTCTCCGGATTGACGACGCTGCGCATCCATGCCGAGATGCCACTGTTGAACCAGATGGCGATCTGGATGCCGACCAGAATCACGCCAAGCTGGCTCAGACGCAGGTCGATTTTTTCCGGAAGGCTGAGTGTGCCGAGACCGATCACGATGGCGAGTAAAAAGAGGAGCCAGCGCTTGGTATGCGAGAGTGCATCCGCGGCAATATTATCGATGCGGCTGCTGGTACGTGATGACAGCACGGTCAGTCGCCGGGTTAAAAAACGGGTCACGAGATCCATCGCCAGATAAGCGAGGGTGGCGATGATGACGGCGTTGAGCCAGTTGCCAAGCGGAATACCGGCCAGTAGCCAGTCGTTCAATAAGTGCATGTCGTACTCCCATTGCGCGTTGACGCATGTGTGTCCGGTGCACTGTCATGTACAGCCGGACATCGGTGAACATGTCGGTATGAGGCATGTGCATGCGATAAGTTCGCGTGCGGCAACCCACGCTGGTCGTCGCGTGGTCTGGGTACAATGCAATATCCCATCTTGAGAGCAGCCATGAATTCTGTTGTTCCGCCCTTGTTTCCTTTGCTGCAGCCTTATCGGCACGGCATCTTGCCGGTTGACGCGCGTCACACGCTTTACTGGGAGGAGTGTGGAAATCCACAGGGCGTGCCTGTGCTCTTTCTGCACGGCGGACCGGGCGGGGGTATTTCTCCCATGCATCGTCGCTTTTTCGACCCTGCGTACTATCGGATTGTGTTATTTGATCAGCGTGGCGCGGGCAAGTCCACGCCGCTGGGGGAATGGCGCGACAACACCACTCCTTGGCTGATCGACGATATCGAATCCCTGCGTTCCATGCTGGGCATCGAGCAATGGCTGGTGTTTGGTGGTTCATGGGGCGCAACACTGGCACTGGCTTACGGGCAGGCGCATCCCCGGCGCTGTCTGGGTTTTGTCTTGCGCGGTATCTTTCTTTGTACGCAGGACGAGATAGACTGGTTTCTGTACGGCATGCGGCAATTCTTTCCTGAAGCGCATGAGGCCTTTGTAGCGCGCATACCATTGGAAGAGCGCGGCGATTTGCTGCAGGCTTACCAGCGTCGTCTGTTTGGCGAGGATCATGAAGAATCGGTACAGGCGGCGCGCGACTGGAGTCGCTATGAGGGAAGCTGCCTATTTCTGCAACCCCATCCCGAAATGCTGTCCGCATTTGAAGAAGACAGTGTTGCCTTAGGGATTGGCCGGCTGGAGGCCCATTATTTTCTGCATCATGGTTTCATGGAAGAAGACCAGTTGATCAGGCAGATCGGTCGCATCGCACATTTGCCCGCGGTTATCGTGCAAGGCCGCTACGACGTGGTATGTCCTCCCGTCTCTGCCTGGCGGTTGCATCATGCATGGCCCGGATCAAAACTGCATCTGATTGCTGATGCAGGCCATGCTGCGATGGAACCAGGGACGGCTACCGCACTGGTTGCTGCAACCGAACAATTCAGGCAAAAGCAGGCATTCGAATAAGTAGCCGTGACAGGCATACACTGCCTGCATCACGCATAAAAAGAAGGAGACAGGCATCATGGGCACCATGCAATTGCGGCGCTGCGTAGTGGGTTTGTGCGTGCTGGTTCTGGCTGGCTGTGCAGGCAAGCTGGAGCCGACCGTGCCGGAAACGACACGGGATGGCACTTCGACCGCGGATACGCTGGGCGAATACAAATTGGCACTGGCGCATCGCATCGTCGCTGTCAACTCCACCAAGGTTTTCATCGGCCGACCACAGGCCTTGTTGCGTTCGGTCGTGGTCGTCAAATATGTGGTGGACGCGAACGGCAGTCTGGTGCGTAGCGAGATCATGCGTTCCAACCGGGATCGCGTGACGGAAGCCACAGCCCTGGCGTCGGTCAAACAGACGGCGCCGTTTCCAAAACCGGCACCTGCACTCTTGCGCGGCGGGCGTGTGGAGGTGATTGAAACCTGGCTGTTCAACAACGATGGACGTTTCCAGTTGCGTACCATTGCCGAACCACAGATGAACGAGTAAGCCCCAATTCGCTTCCGGAGCGTTTATGAGCACAAGCTGGCTGATCAATACGTTGCTGGGCGCGGTCTTGCTGCCGCCGTTCAACATGCTGCTTCTGTGCGGCCTGGGTTTGCTTGTGCAACGACGCTGGCCACGGTTCGGCATGACACTTGCGGTGGGCAGTTTGCTGATGCTGGCGTTACTGTCTACGCGTCCGGGTGCGATGCTGCTGGCAGCGCCGCTGGAAAACCGGCATCCTGCATTGCCGTTGCCGTATCAGGGCGACGCGCAGGCCATCGTCGTGTTGGGTGGTGGTCGTCTGGCCAACGCCCCCGAGTATGGACATCAGGATAGTCCGTCGTCGCCGACCTTGCGTCGCATGCGTTATGCCGCTGCCTTGCATCGTGGCACCGGATTGCCAATCCTGGTGACCGGCGGCCAGCCGGATGGTGCGAAGGAATCGGAAGCCGTCATCATGGCACGTGGTTTGCGCGAAGATTTTGGTGTGCCGGTCAAATGGCTGGAAGGCGAATCAGACAATACGGCAGAGAATGCAAGTCAGAGTGCCGACATGTTGAAGAAGGAAAATGTCCGACGCGTCTTGCTGGTGACCGACGCCATGCATATGCCGCGCGCAGTCAAAATATTCGAACGTCAGGGTTTGCAGATTACCCCCGCGCCCACCGCCTTCTATACGGTGACGCCAGTGTTGCCGGGTGACTTTGTTCCTCGCACGGGCTGGCTTGTGCAGAGCAGCTACGCCATGCATGAATGGATCGGCATACTGTGGTATCGCTTGCGATATCGCTAGACTGTCTGACAGAGAACGAGGCAAGTCGGTCATCAGCGTGATGTTTCGCACATAGCGGGTTTGATTGAGGGAACGTGCGTGCAGAGAGGGCTCTCCAACTGCGACATTGACGAAAGGAGACCATCATGCATGTGTACAAAACGATTCGTTCATTCTGCTTTATCGCCCTGACTTCCGTCTCGGCGCTTGCCGTTGCGCAAGGTGTTGGCGTGGGCGTCGGCGCAGGGGCGGGCGCAGGTGTGGGAAGCGGCAATGCGGGTAGTGCCCCCTCTACCGGTGTCGGTGCGGGTGTGAATACAGGAGTGGGTGCCGGTGCAGGCGCAAATACGGGCAGTGCTGCTGGTTCTCGTGCCGGCGTCAATTCCGGTGTAGGGGTGACAGGCGGCGCAGGGGTGGATGCATCCACGCAAGGCACCACGCAGCAGGGAACAAGCGCCCGGCCGGGAATGAGCGGTCAAACAGGGGTTGGTACCGGCGCACGTGTTGGTGCTGGTGGTTCGATCGATGCACAGAATCGCAGCAACAGCGAGCGGATCGATCAACAGCGGCGTGAGATGGAAGAGCGCGCACGTATGAATCAACCGGGCCGTCCCGGTTATTAATCGGTTTTGTCGACTTTTTTCGATCGAACCACAGCGGCCTGCGGGCCGCTTTTTATTTGTCCATGCAGTCTGCCGGACCCTGATCGCCGATGGTTTGCTGCCTGCCGCATATTCTGCTTAAATGGGCAGACTTGGTCACTTGATCACTCTTCTTTTTTGGATCGCATATGACCACGATAGATAATAATCGTCCGCCGAAACTGTACTACTTTTCGGATCGGCAAAAACTGGAACGCGCCCTGACAGCGGGCGAGTTTCGACTGGTTCCTCCTCAATTGCCGGCCCATGCTGCTGGCGATCATCCCTACCTGATCCTGAGCCTGGCGCAAAAGCCGGATGGCGCGCTGTTTGAAGGCAAACAGTCTGCCGATGCCTATCTGGTGATTCACGATGCCGAGCGTTTTGGTGAACGTGTACATCGTGTGGTGCAGCGAATTCTCCCCAACTGGGCCGGGATTGACGCAGCGATTTCGTATGGCAAGCCCAGTCCGCTCGGCCGCCTGTTTTCCAAGGAGCGGCCGCATGCGGATGAAGCCGAATGGCGTTTTGCTTGGCGGCCGATGCAGGCAAATGCATCGGCCAATCCGGTGACGATTCAGCTCGGCACCATCGCCGATATTGCCGAGTTGCGCGTCAACGACTGATGTCCGGCTGCATGTAGCGCAGCATGATCTGGAAGGCAGGAGACAACATGAAAGTAATCCAGTGTGACGTTGCCGTGATTGGCGCGGGCAGTGCCGGGCTGTCGGCATATCGCGCCGCACGTACGCATGACAAGCATGTGCTGCTGATCGAGGGCGGTGCCTATGGCACTACGTGCGCGCGTGTCGGCTGCATGCCAAGCAAACTGCTGATCGCTGCGGCAGAAACTGCTCACGCAGTGGCAACCGCAGATGGCTTTGGCATCCATGTCGCTGACATGCAGATCGATGGCAAGGCCGTGATGCAACGCGTGCGCTCCGAGCGCGACCGCTTTGTCGGATTCGTACTGGAGAGTGTCGATGGCATTCCGGAAGCAGACCGTCTGCGGGGACAGGCACGTTTTCTCGCGCCTAATCGTCTGCAGGTTGGTGACGATGTGGAAGTGCAGGCAGCGCGGATCGTGATTGCCACCGGTTCGCGTCCGGCAATTCCCGACGGTTTGCGCGAATTGGGCACCCATTTGATCGTTAATGATGACGTGTTTGACTGGGAAGATCTGCCGGATTCGGTTGCTGTGATCGGTGCCGGTGTGATCGGTCTCGAGCTGGGGCAGGCCTTGCATCGGCTTGGCGTGCGCGTCGCTGTCTTCGGACGTGGCGACCGGCTGGCGCAGATTGCTGATGAGGCTGTCAATCAGAAGGCGATTGACAGCATCGGTGCCGATATCGATTTGCGCATGCAAACCGAGGTCCTGTCGACGCATTTGGTTGGTGACGAGGTCGAACTGCAATCACGCGACGCGAATGGCAAGACGCGTACCGAGCGCTTTCGCTTCGTGCTGGCTGCGACCGGCCGTCGACCGAATGTGGATCAGTTGAGATTGGAAGTGACGGGCTTGCAACTGGATGACAAAGGCATTCCCTTATTCGATTCGCTGACGATGCAATGTGGCGAGAGTGCGATCTTCCTGGCTGGCGATGTCACCAATGACCGCCCCTTGTTGCACGAGGCAGCGGATGAAGGCCGGATTGCCGGCGACAACGCGGCGCGCTTTCCGGAGGTTGCCGACGGCCTGCGCCGTCTGCCCTTGAGCATTGCCTTCACCGATCCGCAGATTGCATCGGTCGGCAAAACGGCGCGTGATCTGGAACAGAACAGCTATATGACCGGGACGGTATCCTTCGACAATCAGGGCCGCAGTCGTGTCATGCGTCAGAATCACGGACTGCTGAAACTCTATGGCGAGCGTGGCACGCATCGTTTCCTCGGTGCGGAAATGGTAGGGCCGCGTGCCGAGCATCTCGCCCATCTGCTCGCGTGGTCCTGCCAGAGCGGACTGACAGTCGGGCAGATGCTGGATATGCCGTTTTATCATCCGGTCATCGAGGAAGGGGTGCGTACAGCCTTGCGCGATCTGAAGGAAAATCTGCTCAAGCAGGTCAATGACATCGAGCACTGTTCGGATTGCACACCAGGGATCTGATCGCATTTATTTCACCTTTCTGTACGGTAGCGCCTGTTCAACTGTTAACAAGGTGTGGTAAAACTAGTTACAAATCTGTATGACGTGTGTGTAAGCACGTGCAAGACGATGCGAGTTGGGTATTGCAACTAAACAAGTCTGTACGTGTCACAAAATGATCCATACGCAATCTTCTATTTCAACTGCCGGCTTTGTCCTCGTCTGAGGATACAAAGACCGCTTCTAAAAAAGGGGCCATCCATGAAAGCATCTACCTTGAAAACCACGCGCAGCGATATGAAAACCCTGGTGAAAGACGCGCAGGAATTGTTTCGCGAAGCGACCAGCTCAACCGGCGAACGCGCTGAAGAACTGCGTGCACGCGGCCTGCAACTGCTGGATACGGCTGTAGTGAAAGCACACGAAGTACAAACTGCCGCCCTCGAAACAGGCAAGGAAATTGCCGTCAAGACCGATGACTACGTCCATGAAAACCCATGGCGTGCTGTCACCATTGCAGCGGGCGTCGGCGTGCTGTTCGGCTTTCTCATCTCACGCAAGTAAACTGGAGCTATCATGGAGCGCCAAACCACACGTTCTCAGAACGCCGATTCCGGCCTGATGGGTGGCGTGGCGGGCCTGATCCGCAACGCCTTTGGTCTGCTGATGAGCCGCGTCGAGCTGGCTGCATTGGAGCTGGCCGAGATCCGCGCCAACGCTGCCCGACTGGCGATCCTGTTCGCACTGGGCGTTATCGTTGCATGGTTTGCGGTGGCCTATTGGTCGGCGCTCATCGTGTACCTCAGTTGGCCTTCGCTAGGCTGGAAGATTTTGCTCATCATGGCACTGGTGGCAACGGTCGTGGCGATTGCGCTGTTCCTCTACATCCAGTCGTTGATCAAGCAAGGCAAGTTCTCGATGCCGGCGACGATGGAAGAACTGCGCAATGATCATGATGCGCTGTCCTAATGGAAGAGAATCGCATGTCTAAGCCTGAATCCATTGAGCCGGTCGAAACACTGGCGCAGCAAAAAGAACGTCTCATTCTCCAATGCCGCGCTTACAGGGCTGGCTTGGGCCAATCGAGAAACGTCGTGCGTTCCAACCTCGGGCGTGAGGCATTGGCCAAGACGGCACTGAGTCTGGTGGGCGCGCGAGCGCATTCTGCATTGTCCAATGTGTCCGATCTGATCAATCTGAGTGGCGGTCTGTCGCTGGCCAAAATTCAGCGCATGGCACCGTATGTATTGAGCGGCATTACGTTTCTGTCCCGTCGCTCTGTGCTCAAACCAGTTTTGCGCGGCGCGGCGTTGGTGGCCGCATTGGGAGCGGGTTTGTACTTCTTTTCCAAAAAGAAGAAAAACTGATTGTTGCGGCGGCATATTCACACCGCCTCAATGTAAAAAGCCGACTTCAAGTCGGCTTTTTACTTATGCGTGCCCTGATTACTGTTTAACGGGTTGTTCTGGCGCGGCAGGTGCAGTAGCGGCTGCATCAGCCGGTTTGGTTGCCGGCACGGCAAATTTGGCACCGGCATTGTTTGCCATCATGACAGTTGCCAGCGCGACTTCCTTGTCATCCAGTTCAGGATGGCCACCCTTTGCCGGCATCATGCGGATACCTTCGATCGCATGCTTGACCAACGTGTCATAGCCTTGCGCAATCCGGTCTTTCCACGCGGCGGCATCGCCAAGCTTGGGCGCGCCCGCCACACCGGCTGCATGGCACATGGCGCACGCCATTTTGTAGACTTCCTCGCCCGTTTTCAGAACTTGCGGTGCGTTCTCTTCCTTGAGGGTAAAGCCATCGTCTGCGACAGGTTTGATGCGGTTTTCGATGGCAGCGGCAGAATTGTCCGAGCCAGCGCCGACCTGTTTGTCATTGGTGACAAAGATAACCAGCAGGACAATACAGACGATCGGAACCAGAAAGCCGGCTACGACGGCCACGATGAGTTGCTTGGGGGTTTTGATTGCGGATTCTTCATGATGTGCGTCGCTCATTGTTCCCTCAATATAATTTTGAAATCAAAATAAGCGGGTCAGGGACCTCGCCGAGGAGTATCGACTGCAAGATTTCGCAAAACTGACCGATTATAGACACAAAACAATCGATCTGGGAACGTGGGCACTGGCACTAACGTGGACGGCCTGCCTGAAAAACGGTATCCTTCAGGCCTCCGCACGTTCTCCCATGCGGCTGTAGCTCAGTGGATAGAGTATTGGCCTCCGAAGCCAAGGGTCGCTGGTTCGATTCCAGCCAGCCGCACCAGTCAAATCAGCACGCGTTTTGTTCCTGGCAGTTCAAACGTATCTTGCAAGCCTGCAGTCGAACGGCTGCCTTAGCCCTGTCAGCAATCAATGAATTATTGCGACTGACCATCGTACAGACGACGGCAGGCCACGCCGATCATGATGACGGCACGCTGGCTCGGCGTATCAACGGTTTTCTTCTGAATGCATTCCGCGCCGCTCTTGTAAGAAGCAGAGAGCCAGCTTCCGCCTGAGCCATGTACCACCGCACTGTAGCCATCCGGGTATTGTGCAATGCAATACTGATGCACCGCATTGGCGGCCGCATTGTACGGCGTGCCGGGTGCCTTATCGAGGATGCACGTCGCGTAATTACCGGCAAATGCGGGAGGCGTGATGAATGCCAGACTGAGGGCGATGCGATGGGCGGGTGTCATGCCGACGTTATATCTTGCCGCTACGCAAGCCGTCAATCCTTGTGCGGTGATGCGACAGATTATGTGTCGCGTGCCAGTTGCTCGGCGGTCGTCAGACGGAATGCGTCAGCCTTGTCTGCATAATCCCAGCGCTCCACCAGACAATGCGCCGGTTGGCTGGCTTGATAGCGGATGATGTTGACCGAGTTGCCGGCGTCAAAGCGGATGCGGGAAGACAGCGCAGTGCCGGCTTGTACTGCCCACATGCGACGCGGCAAGTCCGGCATGCTGGCATGCAGTGGCGAGATGGATGGTCGGTGAATGTGGCCGCCCAGAATCAGGTCGGCACCGGCCGCCGCCCAGGTACGGATTGCTTCTTCATGCCCGCGCAGCAGGTTTTCCCGATCTTCGGGTCGGGTTACATGCACAGGCTGATGGGTCACGACGATGCGTAGTTGAGCAGGCTGAGCCCGGCGCAGTCTGGTTGCGACATCGTCGCGCTGCGCGCGCGAGACTTCGCCCTGTACATGCCGGTAACGGCGCGTGGTGTTGACGCCGATGACGAGCACGTCGAGCGATGTGTAGACAGGTTCCAGTTCGGTGCCGAATGAGCGTGCATAGCGACCATACGGGGTAAAAAAGCGCGACACCAGATCAAACAGCGGGATATCGTGATTGCCCGGGATAACCAGCGTGGAAGGTACTTTCAGTCGGTCGATAAAGTCACGCGCCGCTTCAAACTCGGTACGCAAGGCGCGTTGCGTGATGTCACCCGAGAGGATGACGAGATCCGGCGCTTGCTCTCTGGACAGGCGTTGCAAGGCTGCGACGACCGGTGCGCGTTCGGTACCAAAATGCGAATCCGAGATATGCAGGATGACCGTCATGCGTTTGCGCTTTCTTCGGCTTGCGGGCGCGTTGCCGCTTTCAGCAAATACAAGGGTTCGGGCGACACTCGGAAGTCCAGCGGCGCGTTCATCCAGGCAATTTCGCCATCCATGGCGACCTTGATGCGACGCACGTGATAGAGCTTGGAAGGTTTGACCGTCAGGCGCGAAAAACCAAAGTTGATGATGTTGTCCGCTTCACCCAGTTTGCCGAAGGCGCCCCATACCATCAACCACAACAGGGCGAGTGTGCCAACTGGTCGTACGGCAATCGCCGCCAATTGACCATCCTCGATCAACTCGGATTCGGGAATGCCGATCTGTTCGAGTTGCAGGCGGTTGTTGCCGATGAAGAGTGTCGGCGTACGCAGTGTGGACGTGTTTCCTTGCGCTTCCAGCGTGATACGTAATTGTCGATAACCGTGACAGACTGTGGCCAGCCCGGACCAGGCTGCAACGAGACGACTGCGACCATACTGCTGTTTATAGGTTTCGCGTTCTTCAAGCACCTGCGGATACAGGCCGAGGCTGGCGTTGACGAGGAAAATGCGGTCGTTCAGCATGCCAACCTGGACAGCCTGCGGCGTTGCGTGCAACAGATCTTGTACGGCATCCTCGATCTGTTCCGACAGGCCGTGCGTACGTCCGAAATAATTGAATGTGCCTTGTGGCAGCGCGCCGAAAGCGCAACCGCTGCCGATGACGGCATTGGCGACGGCATTGAGCGTACCATCACCACCTACCGCGACCACCGCACCACCACATTCTTTGGCTGCTTCTACAGCTTCCCGCGCAACCCGAGACAGATCGCCGGCGTCGTCGACCAGACAGATTCGATGAGGTCGCCCCGCTTCCTGCATCACACGCTCGATGATGTCGTGTGTCTCTGATTTGTCGTTACGACCGGAACCGGCATTCATGATGAAAAACAGCGGGCAGTCTGATTGAAAGGAAGGGGCTGACATACATCTCTCGCGCTTGTTATTGTGGTTGGGACGCGGCCGGAAAACAACACGGCGAAATGCGTTATTGCTAGTGAGACACTGTTCTGTCTTGCGGGTTTCCCGCTTTATTCATAGAGCCTTAAAAAAAGAAAATCCCTTGTTTATGGGATGGGCAGGGTGAGATGTGAAAACTAATATTCCGCGCGGCAACGTTGCCTTAAATTAATGGAATAGAAAATGAAGAAACAGATGTTGGCAGTATTGGTTGGCGCGATGATGGCTTTGCCTGTTGTGGCTTCGGCACAAACTAGCTATGTTGGTATCAACGTAGGTAATGCAAAGCAAAAAGTTGGTATCGAAGATGCCACTGGTTCTATTAAAGACAGCAGCACTGGTTACAAGATCTACGGCGGATACAATTTCAACCAAAATCTCGGCATTGAAGGCGGTTATGTCAGCTTCGGCAAAGGTAAGGTCGCATATGACGATGGCACAGCGTCGGGAGAAGTGCAATCAAAGCCACGCGCTCTTTACGCGGCAGTAACGGGCAATCTTCCTCTTAGCAATGCATTCGCTTTGACTGCGAAAGCTGGTGTTGCATTTAATCGCGTAAAAGTACATGACACAGGTTATGGTGACTCTGTTAGTGAATCGCGTACAACGCCAATGTTCGGCGTTGGCGCTTCTTACGGTTTCTCCAAGAATATTGCAGTAGTGGTGGAATACGAGAATTTTGGAAAAGTCGCTAAAGGTGAAGGCCTTTACCTGAAAGCGAATTTGATTTCTGCTGGTGTTCGTTACAGCTTCTAATAAAACAAAGCAGTGTGAAACTGAGCCGGCATTAGCCGGCTTTTTCTTTGCGGCACTAAATTCAATCTGGATGGTCTTTATCATGCATTCATCAAATTCCAAAACGAGGAGATTCTCATGCGCGCAATATTAATTGCATTAACGTTACTGCTATCCGCCTGTGCCGCACCGCGCGAGAGCCTCATGTTCCCATCCCCTTATCAAGCCTCTGGTAATGAGCCGTTTTGGCACATTCTCATTACAGACCAAACCGCAGTCATTGAGCGGCCGGATCATGCGCCGGTGACGCGCTCCCTGCATGAAATTACCAATGTCCGAAGCGGTTGGGAGCTGCGCGGTACGGACCTGAAGATCAATGTGACGACCATGCGCTGTGAGAATGACATGAGCGGCGCACTGTTTACGCATGCCGTGGCGATGGAACTCGATGGCATGAAGTACAAAGGTTGCGGCGGCACTGAGTTGCCGCCGGATGGCATCAACATGACACAGTGGAATCTGATCATGCTTGGCTCGCGAGCGTTGACAGCAGAAGTGCGGCCGTTTCTCGCAATCGACGGACAGGGCAAAGTCAGCGGCCTGGATGGTTGTAACCGGATGGCTGGCGGATTTGCCTTTCTGCCCAACGGCACCATCGAACATTCGGCGCAGGGCTGGATCTCCACCAGAATGGCTTGTCCACAACCACAGATGGAGCTTGCCAGTGAGTATGGAAAGGCGCTACGTGCGAGCACGCATTGGCGTTTTGAAGGCGCCCATCTGGTGTTACTGAATCCGCAAGGTGTGCCAGTACTGCGTTACCAACGTACTTACTGACACTCGTATTCGGT
Source organism: Oxalicibacterium faecigallinarum (assembly GCF_014635705.1). Lineage (GTDB taxonomy): Bacteria > Pseudomonadota > Gammaproteobacteria > Burkholderiales > Burkholderiaceae_D > Oxalicibacterium > Oxalicibacterium faecigallinarum. The sequence continues at coordinate 2,035,730 of NZ_BMDI01000001.1, forward strand.
GACTAGTCATTGCAAACCTTGCTGAACCGGCAGTGCTGCACTCCCGTGTCCTATTTAAATGCCGGGACGGAAATCTCCGACAAGGTAGCGCCTACTGCATGCAGGTCGGCACTTTCGACGGCGAAGTCTCCAAGGGACACGATGCCCACCAATCGTTTTTCACTGTTGACGATGGGCAGACGGCGAACCTGATGTTCGGACATCACGCGGGCGCCTTCTTCCACTGAGTCGCTTTCATAGGCCCAAACAATGCCGGGCGACATGATCTCGCGTATTTTTGTATTGCCTGATTTGCCTTCTGCCAGCGCACGCACAGTCAGATCGCGGTCGGAGATGGCTCCGATCATGCGATCGTTTTCGCCCACGGGCAGCATGCCGAAACCGCCGTCGCGCATTTGTTTGGCTGCTTCACTGATCGTCGCTTCAGGACTGATGACTTTGACATGGGGACTCATCACGGTTTTGAGGGTTTGCATGATGCACTCCTTGAATGAGGTTGAACACAATCCTGCAGCAGCTCGCCGCGGGATGGGATGATTGAGAAATGGCAGCGGTGCGTGTCGCAAGCGGATAGGCGACAAACACCGCCAGATTTAGATTTATCGTGTGCGCTTGATGGCTGCGCCCAAGGCACGTTCGAGTTGCGCCTTGTTCATGGTTGAACGGCCTGGAATATTGCGGGCCTGTGCGTCCTTATAAAGCTGGGCATAAGTGCGGCCTGCAGCGCCACGGTGAGAACGTAATCCGCCACGGCGTGGTGCTGGCGTACTTTTCAATGTGGATGGGCTAGCGGTCTTCGCTTCGCCATGTTGTGCACGTTCCTTGTTGACCGTACGTGCGGCAATTTCCTCAGCATGTTTGGCACGAGAGCCACCACGACTCTTCAGAGCAGACTTGATATGCTGAAATTGTCTTTCGCGTTTGGCACTCCAGGTTGCTTGTGGCATGGCAATCTCCTTGAAAGGGACGACAGACAAGTCGTCTTATCAAATGAGGTTGCGAGGTCAGGTTGCAATCGTCATGCAGCAATATTCGGATGATCCGACTTGACCCAGCGATTTTCCGGATCACGATAATCCGGACCGCCTGCATGGCGGACGCCAAGCGTGATATGCGCGAACTGCGTGCCGTGAGTGGCAAGGGTCTGGCGAATGGAAGAATTGCTCGATCCCTGACGACGGCTACTGATGCGGCTTTGCTTGCGATCACTCTTTTCCATGTTCCTCACTCCTCTGCGATGCCGACCGCGATGCGGACGACCATTGGCAACCAGTCTACGCAGTCAGGCTGGAGCAATCTGTAGGATGGCTTTGCGATGTGATGTAAGAAAAAAGGTTAGACGGCCGGCTTGATGCTTTGAAGAAACAGAGGCGCAACTTTGTCGGACGCTGGCGGGTCAGACTGGGGACGATCCAATGGTCATACACTTTCAGGAGCTGACATGAGTACACCCACCCCGATTCCACCAGAGATTCCCGTTATTCCTGATCCCAAGCCGGAGATTGATCCGCCGGTTCGCGAGCCGGAAATCCCCGTGCCGCAGCAAGATCCGGTGACGCCTCCGGGCCCCGATCAACCTGAGATCCCGCCGGATCGTGTGCCCCCGGAAATACCACCGTCTCCCGAGCATGCCTGAATAACGTAGCAAGGCAAGCGACGCCAATCTTTCAGTAGCAATGCCGTCCCTGACATGAAATAATAACGCTTCTCATTTATGTTAAGCGTTACTTTTCATGTCTTCCTCTTTTTTTTCGCTGCGCCCGATGGCAACTGCGGTTCGTGTCACCTTGGTTGGTTTTACCTTGCTTCCTTTTGCTGCGGCTGCGCAGCAAGACAATCAAGCTACTGATGATGTTCTCCCTGCGATTAACGTTTCTAGCGAGGCGATTGTCCCCGGCTTTGTGACGCAAAAAGCGACTTCCAGCACAAAGTCGGACAAGCCGCTATTTGAAACACCGCAATCGATTACCGTACTAACGCGTGAACTGCTCGACTCACGACAAGCCACAACACTGAATGAAGCGCTGCAAACGACAGCAGGGGTGTCATCCGGTGGCTTTGGCCGTCGTGGTTGGGATGATTTCAACATTCGCGGACAACGTGCTTCGGAGTCGATTTACGTAGATGGCCTGAAACTGGGGCAGGGGAGTTGGATCGCGCAGGAAGTATCTGGCGTTGAACAGATTGAAATCGTCAAAGGACCGGCGTCCATTAACTTCGGGCAAATGCAGCCGGGCGGCATCGTGAATATGGTCAGCAAACGTCCGCGCCTCGATGCGTTCAACCAGGTTGGTTTTACTGTCGGTAGCTACGGTTATCGGCAGGGAACATTCGATTTTGGTCGTCCCTTGAATTCCGAGAACGGCAAGGCAGCGTTCCGCATCAATGGCATGGCATCTGATTCAGATGATCAGACCGACTTTGTCTACTTTAAGAATCGCTACATTGCACCATCGCTGTCATTGGATCTGGGCGCAAGAACTGATCTGACGTTACTGGCTTCTTATGGCACCCGGGAATACATACGTCAACAGGGTTTGCCTGTGAGAGGCTCGATTTTGCCAAGTCCGAACGGCCCGATTCGCCGCAGTTTGTATATCGGTGATCCAAGCATCGGACCATACGAAGCAACCCAGAAAACCATCGGCTATGCACTTACGCATCGCTTCGATTCCGGCTGGACGTTCAACCAGAATTTCCGTTATCTCGATATGGACGTGCAGGGAAGGGCGGGCTTCATCAATGGAACACTGCCTTTGAGCGGACTGTTACCAAGGCAAGCTACTTTCCAGGATATCTGGGAGCACGCTACGGCGCTGGACAGTAATGTGAAGCGTACTTTCGATTTTGGCGGAGCAAAGCATACCGTCATGGTTGGCGTGGATATCAATCGAGATACGCTTTATAACGATACTAGACGTTGTAACATCAATACTTTAAATGTGTACAACCCGACATACGGAAACCTTACATACACAAATTGCTTAACTCGCACACTGAGCAATACTAAGCTTTCGTCTGACGCATTTTATCTGCGCGATCAAATCGATTTCAATGAACGACTCAACGTAAATCTAGCCTTGCGCCATGATCGCATCGATACCGATTTGCAGAATTACCTTGCAAACACTAGAACAAAAGAAAAGCATACAGCCAATACAGGTAACATTGCGCTTATGTATAAGGCGACGCCGAACGTTGCCCCGTACATAGGTTACGCAACCTCTTTTTTGCCAAACACAGATTTGAACGATGCCGGTGCTTTGCTGAAACCTGAACAGGGAAAGCAAACAGAAGTAGGCGTCAAACTGCAATCAGATGATGGGCGTTTGCAGGGAAGTTTGGCGTATTACGATCTGACGCGAAAAAATGTGTCGCAAACTGACCCAAACAATAACAACGCCTATGTACAAATTGGCGAACAGCGTAGCAAGGGTTATGAGGCAGAAGTGTTTGCCGATCTGCGCAATGGCTGGAGCCTGCAAGGTGCGGTTTCAATCATCGATGCCGTTATCACGGAGGATACGACGCTTGCCAATATTGGACACCGCGTGCAGAACGTTCCTAAGCGTGCAGCGAGTCTGTGGGCTAACTACAAGTTTTCTGGCAAATTGCAGCGTTGGGGTGCAGGATTGGGTATGCGACATGAAAGCTCCAAGACAAATCTTGGTTTAACTTTCGAAGTGCCAGGCTATACGGTTGCTGATGCCAATGTTAGCTATCAGGGTGATGGCTATCGCGTTCTCTTGAATGTGAAGAATCTTTTTGACAAAGACTATTACGCAGGCGCACTCAACAACAATGTCATTCCTCTTGGCGACCCGCGCACGGTCATGCTGAAAACCGTCTTCGATTTCTGATGGCTGCTTCGCGTCGTACGCTGGTCATTCTCTACGCCCTGCATTCGTGGGCGGGGATTGTGACCGGCTTGCTGCTTTTCATCGTGTGCTTTTCTGGCTCGGTGGTCGTGTTCAAAAACGAAATCGATCTCTGGGCCAATCCGTCCTTGCGCGCCTTGCCACATGTAGCACAACCGGTCGGGCCAGATCTGGTACTCAACAATCTGGCTGAGTACTACCCAGGCAGCAAAGTCGAAAGCCTGTGGTATCCCGATGGGATCAATCCGGCATGGACTGCATTTATCAAGCGCGCTGACAATCCGGAACGGATGAAGATTGCGGTGCGGGCGGATACCGGAGAGGTTGTTGGCCCTGTCGATAGCGAACTAGGCCAGTTCTTCCGCATGATCCATGTCTTCCTGTTTTTCGGGCCACGCTGGATCGTCGGTTTTCTTGGCGTGGCAATGTTCTTCCTGATCGTGTCGGGTTTCGTCATTCATCGCAAGATTCTCAAGGAGCTGTTTACGGCACGCTGGCGCAAGAGTCTGCGTGTGACGGGTTCTGATCTGCATAAAAGTCTGGGCGTGTGGGGACTTGTCTTTCATTTGATGATTGCTTTTACCGGCGCATGGCTGGGGTTGGCGCCGGTGTTCGAGCGCTCATACAGTTATGTCAGTGGTGGTGGCGGTGCCCGGCCGGCAGCGATGATGATGCGTAACAACGCGTTGGATCGCCCGATGCAAATGGCGTCGGTTGGTGCGCTGTTAAAGCAGGCGCAGCACGATATGCCTGGCCTGCAGCCAAATCGGATTGCATTGCGTGATGTGGGCAAGCCGAATGCCAGCGTGACTTTCTTTGGTCAGGTCGATGATCTGTGGTTCAGCAATGCGCGCATCACGTATCAGGGTGGCAGGTTCAAGGAAAAAAACGATCCGCGGCAGAATGGTTTCTGGAGCCAGTTCAATGGCTTGATGGAGCCGCTGCATTTTGGCGATTACGGCGGCATCGTGCTGAAGTGGTTGTATTTCCTGATTGGGTTAAGCCCGGCACTCTTGTCACTGAGCGGCACGCTGTTGTGGATCGAACGACGCAAGCTCAGGCAACGCAATCGTGCCGGTGTGGTGGGAGCGCAGCATGTTTGAACGCATCATGACGGGTTTGCATGCCGCATTGATCCCCGCCTTTGCCGCACTCGCGATCGTGGCGGTCATGTTTGGACGCGGGTTTGAGTTACTGGCCGCCCGCAATGGTATGGGCGCATGGTGGGTTCTTGCTGTCTGGCTGTTACTGAGCGTGGTCGTTGCCTTGCTCTCTGACAGCATCGTACGCTGGAAGGTAGGCCTGGGCATGATGGCCGCATCCCTGATCGTCACGGGTGTGGCGGGCGTGATGCAAGGGGCGCCGCTTGGGATCGAGATGGCTGGTGCGTTGAGCGTGCTGGCTGCGTTGCTTGTGTTCTCGGCGAATCGGTTGCAGGCGCGATCGCTGAAAAAGAGCAGCCGACCGCAAGCCCCTGCGGCGACCTTGCCCAAGGCGGTTGACTGGTCGCGACGTTTATCCTGGTGGGTACTCTCGATCTGCATGATCGAAGCATTTCGCTTGTCGCATCTCGGTGTGGGTGATCAACAGAAAGCCATCGGCTGCATCGGCATGTTGATCGCATTTTTTGTGATGCTGCCGGGGTTGTCTGTATCGATATGGTTTCCACGTATTGCATCCGGATGCTGGTTGCTCTCCGCCGGATTGCTGGCGTTGATCGCGTGGAAGTCTGTCAATCTGAGCAGCGCAGCTGGCGCGGTTTCAGTCTTGCTATGCGCAATTCTGCTGGGGTTTGCGACGCGACGCGATACGGATAACAGCGAGTTGCCGCAATGACCGCGCCCATCGGCTTTCTTTTTCTGGCGTGCAGCAGCGTGGCATGCTGGTTCGCTGGCAGCGAGACACGGGCCGGTGACCGCATACGTCTAGCTGACTGGTTGCGTCAATATGGTCGTGCTCTTGCGTTGGTTCTGGCCCTGTTTCAATTGGGGATGTCCGTTCCCCTGATCGGACCGGCACAGGGTCCCTTGTTGGTGTGCATTGCATGGATGGTGATTGGAAGCGTGTTTGTTGCATGCGTCAATGCGTGGCCGCAATGCACGATGCAGTGCGCCTTATGGGCCGTGGTGCCGGGCACCTTGCTACTACTAATTGAACTCAAAGCCCTGATGTAAAAAAGGCGAAACCGCTATGGTTTCGCCTTTTGTCTGTGGTTGCTTGTACCTATCAGTGCATCAAGCCGCGACACGTGCTGCGATGTGCGCCAGCGCTTCTTCCACCTGATCGACCAGAATCAGGCACAGATCACCGGACTTCAGTTTCGACAGGGCGGTGTCGATCGCCAGCATCTCGCCGCGAATCTCGTCAATCGATTGCGTACGGGATGCCTTGGCCAGCCCTTCACGCAGCAGCTTGACGACTTCGCCATCGGCACGGCCGCGCTGGCATTGATCTTCGTACAGAATCACGTCGTCGAACGCTTCGCCGAGAATTTCGGTTTGACGACGGATGTCATCATCCCGACGATCACCGGCACCGCTGATGACGACCGAGCGGCGTTTGGAGGGCAATGCCTGTACCGCACGCGTCAGCGCTTCAATCGCATCCGGGTTGTGACCGTAATCGGCAATCACGGTCGCCCCCATGTGTGTAAAGACATTGAAACGGCCTGGTGTGGTATCGGCACCATTGTTGAAGGTGCGCAGGCCTTCAACAACGATGGCCCAGTCGATGCCGAGTGCCCAGACCGCACCGATGGCGGCCATGGCGTTTTCGATCTGGAAGCCGATCAAGCCATTGTGCGTGATCGGAATGTCGGCCAGACGAATGCGATGTTCGAAGCTGCCTTCGGCAGCAACGATGTGACCGTTCTCGATGAACAGTACGCGGTTGCCTTGCGCGCGATGCGTGGCCAGCACAGGCTGATTGACGTCTTGTGCAAAGAAGGTCACGCGGCCCGGGCTGCTGGCAGCCATGTTGGCAACGATCGGGTCAGCGGCATTCAAGACAGCCATGCCGGTTGGTGCAACGTTCTGTACGATCACGCGTTTGACGACCGCCAGATCCTCGACGGTCGTGATGAAGTTCAGGCCGAGATGATCGCCAACGCCGATGTTGGTGACGATGGCGACGTCACAACGATCAAAACCCAGGCCTTCGCGCAGGATGCCGCCACGTGCCGTTTCAAACACGGCTGCGTCGACCTGCGGGTGCATGAGAATATTGCGCGCGCTACGCGGACCGCTGCAATCGCCGGTATCAATGCGCTGGTTTTCAACATACACGCCATCGGTGCTGGTCATGCCGACGCGATACTTGTTGGCCGTCAGGATGTGACCGACCAGACGTGCAGTGGTGGTTTTGCCATTGGTGCCGGTAACCGCAACGGTCGGGATGCGGCCGTTGTCACCTTCCTTGAACATGGTCGAAATGATGGCTTCACCAACCGGACGGCCTTTGCCGAAAGATGGCTTGATGTGCATGCGCAGGCCGGGCGCGGCATTGACTTCCACCACACCGCCGCCTTGTTCTTCCATGGTCTTGAGTACGGACTCGCAAACGATGTCGACGCCGCAGATGTCGAGGCCGATCATCTGTGCCGCTTCGACCGCGCGTGCCGCCATTTCCGGATGGACGTCGTCGGTCACATCGGTTGCCGTGCCGCCAGTCGAAAGGTTGGCATTGTTACGCAGCAGGACCGGCACACCTTTGGCGGGAATGCTGTCGATGGTGTAGCCCTGCTTTTCCAGCGTGGCGATACCGATGCTGTCGAGACGGATCTTGGTCAGCGGTGTGGCATGACCATCGCCGCGCAGCGGATCCTGATTAACGATGGCAACCAGTTGCGCAATCGTGTTTTCGCCATCGCCGACGACTTCCGGTGGTGAGCGACGGGCGGCAGCAACCAGTTGTTTGCCGACGACCAGCAAGCGGTAATCCTGCCCTGGCAGATAACGTTCGATCACGACGTCTTCACAGATTTCGAAGGCTTCAGCAAAAGCAATACGTACTTCTTCTTCGGTCTTCATGTTGACCGCCACGCCTTTGCCCTGATTGCCATCGCGTGGCTTGATCACGACCGGCGCGCCGATTTCCTGTGCGGCTGCCCACGCATCGTCAGCGGTCGAGACCGAACGACCGTCCGGCACCGGCACGCCTGCAGCGGCCAACAAGGTCTTGGTCATTTCCTTATCTTGCGCGATCGCTTCCGAGATGGCGCTGGTAAAGCCGGTTTCTGCAGCCTGAATGCGCAGTTGTTTGCTGCCCCAGCCAAACTGCACCATGCTGCCTTCGGTCAGGCGACGGAATGGAATGCCGCGTGCGACGGCCGCATCGACGATGGAGCCGGTTGACGGGCCAAGACGGACGTCTTCATCCAGTTCGCGCAGCGAAGCCAGTGCGGTTGCCAGATTGAACAAGGTATCGTCGAGTGCAGACTGGCACAGCTTGAATGCCAGATCGAGGGCAAGACGTCCGACAGCTTCCTCGGTGTAGGCGACGATGACTTGATAAGTACCGGCTTCCACGGTTTGGACGGTACGGCTGAACGTGACCGGGCAGCCGGCTTGCAATTGCAGGCACAGAGCGGCGGATTCCAGTGCATCGGCCATGGAAAAAATCGGTCCTGGCCGCGCGGTGTCGAGCAGCTTGATCTCGGGGAAGCGCGCACGCAGTCGCTCTTCAAAGCCAGCCAGCAGCGCGATGTTCTGTTCTTCGGGCAGGCAAGTCACCACGGCTTCGATGGACGTGTGGCGACTCCAGAGATTGGGACCACGCAAGGCGCGGACGCGAGAGATTTCCATTTTTTATTCTTCCTTTACTTGAGCGGGTGCTCGTAGTCTCTTTATTCTTAAGTACGATTGGATCAGGCGGCCAGATGGTCGGCCGGTTGCATGAAGGTGTCGAGTCCGGCACGGATCAGATCGCTGCTGATGCCGAGCGCCCACGCTGCAGCGATCGCGGCCAGCAGGGCGACCGGTTTCAGTTCCAGTGTGGCTTCCGGCAGCACGATGCGGGTTTGTTCCTCACCCAGAACCAGGACGACTTCATCGCCATCCAGATAAACGACATTGCCGCCTTCGGCGCGGTAGGCTGCCAGCACCGGCGACTGTGCCGACGTCCCGAAGAACAGTACATTGCCGTCGCACAGCGGTGCCAGATCGGCAACGCGTGCATCGTCTGCATTCAGCACAGCGGTGCCGCTCGGCAGTACGACGTCCACTTGCGTACGAATCACGCGGCTCATCTGGTCGGCATCGTTGACGTAGAACGACGGCAGAATGTCGTCTTCGGCGATATCTGTGACGATGCCGACATCGCACCAGTCGTAAGCCAGACCTTCGGACAAGATCGTTTTGGCGCCGTTTTCGAAGACCGCGGCTTCAACCATGCGGTTGAGCAGCACCTGACGCTTGCGTTCCCAGTTGTCGGAAGGGCGGTTGTGCACCTGACGTTGACGGAAGAACAGGCCATCGCGGCAAGCCAAGCCGACATAGCTGCCTTGCAGATGCAGCAGCCAGGCAACCAGACGTGCGGTCAGCGTGGTGTCGTTGGAACCGGTGACGCCGACGATCGGGATGCGGCCGTTTTCATCTTCCTTGAAGAGGTGATCGACGATTGCCTTGCCGACCGGACGGGCTTCGCCATCGGCTGGTTTCAGATGCATGTTCAGGCCAGGGCCCGCGTTGACTTCGACAATCGCACCGCTTTGTTCGCTGAGCGGACGCGCGATGTCTTCTATCACAAGATCGACACCGGCGATATCCAGGCCAACAACCTCGGCAGCCAGCGCAGCAGCCTTGGCGACGCTTGGGTGGACCAGTTCGGTGACGTCGCACGAGACATTGCCATTGCGCTGTACCAGAACGCGCTCGCCGTCTTTCGGTACGGATTCGGTGGTAAAGCCCTGACGTTCGAGTTGCAGCAGAACCGGACGTGGATCGTCATCCGGATCGGTCAGGATCAGATTCAGCGGATGCGCTTCGCTGCTGCCACGGCGCGGATCGCTGTTGAGCTGGCTTTCGATCAGTTGCATGACGGTGGATTTGCCGTCGCCGGTGATCCAGGCTTCTTCGCCACGTGCCGCGGCAACCAGTTTGCCGCCGACGATCAGCAGGCGATGTTCGTCTCCGCGGACGAAACGCTCGACGATGACGTCGCTGCTTTCGTGCTCGGCCAGTTCGAAGGCAGCGCGGACTTCGGCTTCGGTGTTCAGATTGATGGAAACGCCACGGCCGTGGTTGCCGTCCAGCGGCTTGACGACGACGGGTAGTCCGATATCCTGCGCGGCCTCCCATGCAGCGTTGGCTGTATCGACAATGCTGCCTTCCGGTACGGGCACGCCGCAGGATTGCAGCAGAGTCTTGGTCAGTTCCTTGTCGCGCGAGATGGTTTCGGCAATCGCGCTGGTTTCATCGGTTTCTGCGGTCCAGATGCGACGTTGACGCGCGCCATAGCCGAGTTGCACCAGATTGCCGGACGACAGGCGGATCGAAGGAATTTTGCGTTCGGCGGCGGCTTCGACGATGGCGGCGGTGCTGGGGCCCAGTGCGACCGATTCCAGAATATCGCGCAAATGATCGACCGTGCCTTGCACGTCGAATGGTTTGTCTTCAATAGCGGCCATCACCAGATCACGTGCTGCAACCAGCGCAGCGCGGCTGACTTCTTCGTGGCGGGCGCGAACGACAACCTTGTAAACGCCCCGTTTACAGGTTTCACGTGCCTTGCCAAAACCGCTTTGCATGCCGGCCAGATTTTGCAGCTCGATCATCACGTGTTCCATGATGTGGCCGGGCCAGGTGCCTTCGCGCAGGCGCATCAGGAAACCGCCGCGCTCGCCGACACCGCAGTGGTGTTCGATCAGCGTCGGCAGGAACGCGGTCAGGCGTTCGTAAAAGCCGGGAATGGTGTTGGAAGGAAAATCTTCCAGATCGTTGATGTCTACCCATGCCTCCAGAGCTGGACGGTACGTCCAGATATTGGGTCCCCGCAGATGCAGGACATCGAGAATATCGATGGTTTTATTGTTCATTTTTTAACGTTTATAAGTGAGGCCACAGAAAATGCGGCTTCTCAGGTGTGCAATAACGCACAGACGAGCCATTGGTTTACATGTTTACGGAATATTTTTGAGTGTGGCGAAATGGCTGCAACAAGTGCAAAACCTGGGGCTATACTGGCCGCCATTTTTGCTAGAACGGGCATGTCTGCCCCAAGGAAAACAGTCTTTCCATGAATACTGCCTCTGCGCCGCTACCGTCTGTCTCCTCGCTTGCGCTTGCCCCGGATGAAACGGTGCTGGCGCGGCTGACGCTCGATCTTGATGGCAACCTGCGCTTCGTCCGGGGCGAAGTTGTGCTGACCAGTCAGCGCCTGTTTGGTCGCACGGGAAATGATGCTTTGTGGCAACAATGGGCGTTGCAGCCCGATTTCTCGTTGCGCCATCATGACCACGCCGGTGTTGGCACGCTGGAATTGCATGACAGCTCGGCAAAACTGGCAAATTGGCGATATACCCTCGGCCACAATCCGGAAGCCCTATTGCTGATCACCCAGTTTGAAAAGCGGCAGGCAGCGCTTGCGGGCAATGCCGTCGATTCGGAAGAACAGGACGACAAGGACGAGGACGAAGCCGACTTCATCAGCAATGTCGAAGAACAGTCGCCGTCCACCGCATCGTTGTTTCGACTATGGCGTTTTGCCAAGCCATATCGCGGCCAGTTGCTGCTTGGATTTATTCTGACGCTGGCATCGACAGCCGCCACGCTGGTGCCGCCGTACATGACGATGCCGCTGATGGATAACGTGCTGATCCCGTATCAGAACGGTGCGCCGCTGGATATGGAGCTGGTGTCGCTTTATCTCGGTGGCTTGTTCATTGCTGCGTTGGTGGCATGGGGCCTGGGCTGGGCCAAGACCTACATCCTTGCACTGGTATCGGAGCGCATTGGCGCCGATTTGCGCACGACGACGTACGAGCATTTGCTGCGTCTGTCACTGCAATACTTTGGTGGTAAGCGTACCGGCGATCTGATGACGCGTATTGGTTCAGAAACCGATCGCATCTGCGTCTTCCTCTCGCTGCATCTGCTGGATTTCTTCACCGACATCCTGATGATCGCGATGACGGCAGCAATTCTCGTCTCGATCAATCCGTGGCTGGCGCTCGTCACATTGCTGCCGCTGCCGTTTATCGCATGGATGATTCATGTCGTGCGAGACAAGCTGCGCAATGGGTTTGAAAAGATCGACCGCATCTGGTCGCAAGTGACCAATGTGCTGGCCGACACGATTCCCGGTATTCGTGTGGTCAAGGCGTTTGCGCAAGAGAAGCGCGAAGCCGCACGTTTTCGCGATGCCAACCAGCACAACCTGCTGGTCAATGACCGTGTCAACAAGGTGTGGTCGCTATTCACGCCGACCGTTACCTTCCTCACCGAAATCGGTTTGCTGGTGGTGTGGGCGTTCGGTATCTGGCAAGTCTCGCGCGGCAGCATCACCGTTGGTGTGCTGACGGCTTTTCTCGCCTACATCAGCCGTTTCTACACGCGTCTCGATTCGATGAGCCGCATCGTCTCGGTCACGCAAAAAGCCGCGACCGGCGCCAAGCGTATCTTCGATATCCTGGATCACGTGTCGTCGGTGCCGGAGCCGGCCAATCCGGTAAAGATGAAAAAGGTCGAAGGACGCATCACGATGCGCGATATCGGTTTCCGTTATGGCAACCGTGCCGTGATTCGCGGGCTTGATCTCGATATCAGGCCGGGCGAGATGATCGGTCTGGTCGGTCACAGCGGCTCGGGCAAGAGCACGCTGGTCAATCTGATCTGCCGTTTCTACGATATCTCGCAAGGCAGCATCATGGTCGATGGCGTTGATATCCGTGCCATTTCGATTCCCGAATATCGTCGCAACATCGGTCTGGTATTGCAGGAGCCGTTCCTGTTCTTCGGCACCATCGCCGACAACATTGCCTATGGCAAACCGGATGCCACGCGTGCCGAAATCATTGCTGCCGCACGCGCTGCCAACGCCCATGAATTCATCCTGCGTCTGCCGCACGGTTACGATTCGATGGTCGGTGAGCGTGGTCAGACCTTGTCGGGCGGCGAACGTCAGCGCATTTCGATTGCACGTGCCTTGCTGATCGATCCGCACATTCTGATTCTCGACGAAGCGACATCGGCGGTCGATACCACGACCGAGCGCGAGATTCAGAAGGCGCTCGACAATCTGGTCAAGGGGCGCACCACGATCGCCATTGCGCATCGCCTGTCCACTTTGCGCCGTGCCGATCGCATCGTCGTCATGGATCGCGGTCACATCGTCGAGATTGGTTCGCATGACGAACTGCTCGAACGTCAGGGCGCCTATTACATCTTGTACCAAGCCCAGCAGCGTCAGGCCGCCGAAGCCGAACTGCTTGGTATTCCGAAAGGAGACGAAGCATGATGCCGTTCACCTTGCGCCGTGATGCATTCGGCAAACTGCTTTGCGAGATCGATGGACAAGTGCATGAAGGCGTGGTGCCGGTGCGTGCATTTCCGATTGCGGCACCCGAAGAAGGGATTGCACTGGTCGGTCAGGAAGGCCATGAACTGGTCTGGCTTGAACGTCTGGATGATGCCTCGCTCGACGCACAGCAACTGATCCGCGAAGAGCTTGCAAGCCGGGAGTTTCTGCCCGAGATCAGCAGCATCAAACGTGTGTCGGCCTTTGCTACGCCAAGTACGTGGGAAGTTGCCACCAATCGCGGCGATGCGACGCTGATTTTGAAAGGTGAAGAAGACATTCGTCGTATCGGCGATGCCTCGCTGCTGATCGCCGATGCGCATGGTGTGCAATACTTGATCCGCGATCTGTTCAAGCTGGATAAGCCGAGCCGCAAGATGCTCGACCGCTTCCTGTAATCATCGTCACTGTCGATGTTCTCTCCGGCGTGATAATGGACAACGCCGAGGAGACCATCGATGTCGCATACCCTTCCAGCCGTTCTGCAAAATCTGGCGCTGCCTGTCATTGCGGCGCCCATGTTCATTGCCAGCGGCCCCGAGCTTGTGCTGGCGCAATGCAAGGCAGGCATTGTTGGTTCTTTTCCTGCACTGAATGCACGTCCGGCGGCGACGCTGGATATCTGGCTGACCGATATTCAGACCGAGTTGGCTGCATACAAGGCGGCACATCCTGATGCGATCGTGGGACCGATTGCGGTCAACCAGATCGTGCATCAATCCAATGAACGCCTTGCGCATGACGTGGAAGTCTGCGTACGGCATCGCGTGCCAATCATCATTTCCTCGTTGCGTGCGCCACCTGCCGACATGCTGGATGCGATTCACAGCTATGGCGGGATTGTGCTGCATGACGTGATCTCGATCCGGCATGCAGAAAAGGCGCTGGAAGCCGGGGTGGATGGCTTGATTCTGGTGGCAACCGGCGCGGGTGGACATGCCGGTACCTTGTCACCATTCGCGCTGGTCGGTGAGGTGCGCAGGTTTTACGATGGACCGTTGATTCTGTCCGGCGCGATCGCGAGTGGCGATGCGATTCTGGCAGCACAGGCGATGGGCGCGGATCTGGCCTATATCGGCTCGCGCTGGCTGGCGACGCCGGAAGCCAATATCGGTGAAGCGTATCGGCAGGGTTTGGTGGATGCAGCCGCGGGCGACGTAATCTACAGCAATCTGTTTACGGGAGTGCACGGCAACTACCTGCGCCAGTCGATCGTCAATGCGGGACTCGATCCCGACAATCTGCCGACGGCAGATAAATCCAGGCTCGATTTCGGTTCGGGCGGCAACACCGGCGCCAAGGCCTGGCGGGATATCTGGGGTGCGGGGCAGGGCGTCGGTTTGATCGACGCCATCGAGCCGGTGGCCGATATCGTCGATCGTTTCAAGCGTGAATATGCCGCAGCCAGGGCGCGTATTGCGCTCTGACCACGACAATGAAGGGGCTTTAGAAGCCGAAGCGTGCGCCTGCACCCAACAAGGTTGCAACGCCTAGAACCGCAAAGATTGCAGCGGCAATCCGGTGCACCAGTTTGACGGGCATCTTGCCGGCGATCCTGTCACCCAGATATACCGCCGGCGTGTTGGCCAACATCATGCCGAATGTGGTGCCGGCGACAACCCACAGGAAGGAATCAAAACGCGCCGCCAGTGCTACGGTGGCGATCTGCGTTTTGTCGCCCATTTCTGCGAGAAAGAAGGCGATGAACGTGGTCAGAAACACGCCGAATTTCGCGAGCCTGGCATCGTCTTCGTCCATCTTGTCCGGAATCAGAATCCATCCCGCCATCACAATGAAGGAAATGCCGAGTACCCAGCGCAAGGTTTCCGGACCGAGCATGCTGGTCAGCCAGGTACCAATCGCCGCGGCGAAGGCGTGATTGAACAGTGTCGCCGCCAGAATAGCGAGCGTGATCGGCAAGGGCTTGCGAAATTTTGCTGCAAGGAGAAAAGCGAGGAGCTGAGTTTTGTCGCCGATTTCTGCGAGAGCGACGATGCCAGTAGAGACGAGAAATGCTTCCATGGGGTAAAAACTTTCCGGGCCGGGATTGCGAATACCAAGGATCAAACGGCGACCCCGGCCACTTCCGGTCGCAATTCGATCCATGGTCTCGCCAAGTCTTGCGACCATCTGCACCATGGCCATGTGGGCCAAATGTGTTGATACAGATTTTCCTGGGAGACAGGAAACGGCTACTCCCCAAAGTTCAGACGTGATTCTAGCAGGGTTTGCTTGCGATGATGTGAAGGATGCGTGAGATTCTGTTTTGTTCGGCACCCCACTTTGCCGTGCATGTCTTGGGAAGAATGGGGAATTAAGGCGAGGCAAGAGGTTCTACTATTCACCAGTAGACCAAATGTTCCCTACAGCTTCTCACCCGTTTTATGAAGGAGGATGCAATGAGTGCCAAGGAAAAGAACCCACATCCGCAGGAGCAGACGGCCATGCCGGAAGCGCAGGTGTCGACGGATCGGCATCATGATGACCGTCAGGGCATGACACCGGAAAAGGGCGAGAATAGTTCTTCGCCGCGTCTGCCCCATGAGCATGACGAATCATTTGACAGTCAACGTAGCGGTCCGCGCGACGACATGCGACAGGCACATGACGATATCGAAAGCGGTCAGATTGATACCGATCGCCGCGGCATGCCGGGAGTGGAGGAGGTGCGTCGAGACGATAACGACGCAACGCAGAAATCCCTGCCCGAATCCTCGCGCAAGCCTTCCAGTACACCTAAGGAATAACGGACAGGAAAAAAGCCCTTCAATGAAGGGCTTTTTTGTATCTGCTGCCATCAGCGCCTAATTCGATAAGCGAATGTCGGCCGATGCGGATGAACGTGTGTTGGGCAGCGGCTGATTACTGCAGCCGTGATAGGCAAACGCCACGGATTTCTTGACCATGCTCGACGTGTTGACGCCAGCCGCATGAAATAACAGGCTGTGAAAAAACACGACGTCGCCTTGATGCAGCTCGAGCGCCTGCCCTTGTTCGAAGAGCGCCTGATTCGCAGGATGCTCCGGACGCAGGAACAGCAAGTCATCCAGCTGATCGCGTGGAATCTGCAGACGATGCGAGCCGGGAATAAAGCGCAAGCCGCCGTTGTCAGAGGTTTCTTCTCCAAGCGCCAGCCACACACAGATCAGATCCGGTTGCGTGAAAGACCAGTAGCGAATATCGCGGTGCCAACCGGTTGCCGTGCCGTATTGCGGGTGTTTTGTCATCACGCAGTTGTGATGGGCAAGCGTCAGGCAAACCGGTTCATTGACCAACTGACGCACCTTGTCGACGATGCGCGGATTTTCTGCCCAGTCATGAAAGCAGACGTCACGATGATAGGCGTCACGCAGGCGTCTGACAGTGCGGCCACCTTCGGCTTCCAGCGAGGAGGGGGCGCCAGCGTAACCAAGTTCGGCCTCGAACTCCAGCGGTTGCGCTGCTTCCTGCAATTGTCGGGTGGCGACGGCAAGCATGTGTTCACATGTCGCCTGATCGGCCATGCCGCGAAATACAAGAAAACCATCGCGTGTGAACTGCGCGATTTGCGTTTCAGACAACGCCGTGTTCGACGTCATGGTGGTGTGCAAATTCATGAGATGAAAATGGGCTTCTTGCCCAAAGAATCAAGTGTAGCGCTGTTTCCGTACGATTGCCGGCACACGCCGTTTTTTACATACGCCGGTCTTCGCTATCGCTGAACGACACGGCAACCTGATTGCGGCCCTTGCTCTTGGCTTCGTAGAGTGCCTTGTCGGCACGAGAAAAAAACGCCGGCAAGGATTCGCGCGAAGAGTACTGCGTAATACCAAGACTGATGCTGAGCTTGACGTTTTTGCTATCCAGTACAAAGGTGTGGTCGGCAATCGTCTGGCGCAGCTTCTCGGCCAGAGTATGCGCCTGCTCAAGCGGACAATCTTTGAGCAGAATCAAAAATTCCTCACCACCCCAGCGGGTCACGATATCGCTCTCGCGCAACGCATTACGGGTGATGTCGGCAATCTGCTGCAACACGCGATCGCCAGCCAGGTGGCCGTGTTGGTCGTTGACGTTTTTGAAGAAATCGATGTCGAACAGAATGGCGCACAAGGGTTTGCCACGCCGTTCGGCATCGAGCATGGCCTGGCGAAACACCAGTTCGAACGCCTGCCGATTGAGCAGGCCGGTCAGGGAGTCGGTGCCGGCAATCAGTCGCAGCCGCTGTTGATAGCGGTTCACGGCAAACAGTGTCAGTACGAGAATCAGGATGGAGACAATGGCGCTGATGGCAATGTTCAGCGCAAACACTTTACGCACCGGCAGGACGTCATCGGTGATGTTCTGCTCGACCAGCAGATACCAGTCCAGTTCGGGGATGAAGCGCGAACTCATCAGAACACTTTCGCCGTTGTGGCGGTACTCAAGCTGTGTCGGTCGAACGTCGCGATTGAGAATGCTGCTGGCAATCGAAGCCACGCCAGGCATGTCGGTAATCCGGCCACGCTCTGTCATTGATTTACCGGCCAGCATCACTTTGCCGTCATGATCGGTGAAATAGATATTGCGATGAAAACGCGCCTGATAGCTGTCGATGATGTCGGTCATGGTATCGAGTGTCAGGCCGACGCCCGTCGCACCGATGAAATTGCCGTTGTAGTCCAGCACGCGATGGTTGATGAAGATGGTCATTGCATCGCGATTGGCCATGTCGATATCGACATTGATCTCGTAATCGGTCTTCATCTTGCGTACGCGGAAATACCATTCGTCGCGATGCTCGTCTTCACGCACGGTTTTCAGCAGGCCATCGGCGTAGTAATAATGATCGGTCCGGTCCGACACCATGAAGGCGCTGATCATGCCGTACTTTTCCTTGACCTCTTTCAGATAGCGCGAGATCTGTGTCTGATCGGCCTCGCCTGCAAGAATCCAGTCACGCAGGAAGGTATCACTGGCCATCAGCGATGAAATAAAGGCTGGCCGCAGAATGTCCTTCTGGATTTCGGAATAGATATTGTCACTGGTCAGCGGCAAGGCCTGCTCGACCACGTTCTGACGGATTGTGTCGCGCGAGACAATGTAACTGCCAATAATGGTGGTCAAGAAACCGATGATGAGGAGAATGCTGATCCATGTCAGCAGCCGGGATTTTTCCGATGAAAGGCGCATATTCAGTCAGGTTGGATGACCGTCGCGAACAAAAATGTCCGAAGCATGCGCGGTCCCGGGTTGGATGATCCCGGAATTATAAGGTGCGTATTGCCTGAAGTGTGCCGAAATGGGGCGTTTTGGCGGTTTGCGATGCGGAGCAGCGATCTGGATGCATCAGGATGCAGCATCCAGATTCATGGGTACGTAGTCATGCCCGGCTTCGTTCCATTTTTTGACATGCCATTTCCAGCCTACCCGGCCGGTCAGGTTGCCGGCATCATCGAGTCCTTCGACCGGGCCGTGAAAAACGGCAAACATGACCGCACCGTTCGGACTGACCGGCTGATGCACTGCGCCATCGTGTTCGTACAGATAACAACCTGCATTGAACGGATGTTCCGGGTCGTCGCGATAGTGGAAACCGCCTTCCAGCATGTAGCCTTCAACCGCGCCCACATGGCGATGGATTGGTGCTGCCGCGCCCGCATCAAACTTGATCATCAGCGTAAAACGGCCGCTGGCTGCATCGGCATGCAGCAGTTTGAAGTAGGCGCCGGGCATTGCCCACGGCAGCCAGTCCAGTTGATCCGGATGGCAGGTGCGCAAGGTGCCGGTGTCTGGGACGAGCGGGACAGGGGAAGAAGATGTGGTCATGGTGGTGGCGGTCGCGCATGCAGGCATGAGCAAAAGAACAATTACGTATAATCGAAGATCACTGGCGGCCTTGCAGACCTGCGTTTGATGATCGATGGACGTCATTGTAAGTCAATCGTCGTCCGGCAATGGTCAGCCTCCTGCACGTTTCAGAAAGGATATGCATGCGCACTACAAAACTTCCCTCGGGTGAATCTGTTCCCGTACTTGGTCAAGGTACGTGGTACATGGGCGATCATCCAAGTCGCCGTGCAGCGGAAATTGCGACCTTGCGCGAAGGATTGGACCTCGGCATGACGCTGATCGATACCGCGGAAATGTATGGCGACGGCTTGTCGGAAGAACTGGTTGGCGAAGCCATCCAAGGCCGTCGCGATGAAGTTTTCTTGGTCAGCAAGGTATTGCCAAGCAATGCTTCGCGCAATGGCACGATTGCAGCGTGCGAGCGCAGCCTGCGCCGTTTGGGCACCGATTGCATCGATCTGTACCTCTTGCACTGGCGTGGTCGTACGCCGTTTGCCGAAACGATTGCTGCATTCGAGCAGTTGCAGGATGCCGGCAAGATTAAACGCTGGGGCGTCAGCAATATGGATGTGCGCGACATGCAGGAGCTTGCCCGCGCATCCGGAGGTGAGGCGATGGCTACCAATCAGGTGCTGTACAACCTGACCCGTCGCGGCATTGAGTTCGACTTGCTGCCACAGGCACAGCAACGCGGTTTGCCGTTGATGGCCTATTCGCCGATCGAGCAGGGACGGCTTGCGCATTATCCCGAGGTGCAGGAAATCGCCGATCGTCACTACGCCACACCGGCACAGGTCGCGCTGGCATGGGTGCTGCGTCAGCAAGGCGTGATTGCGATTCCCAAGGCGTCATCCGTTGAGCATGTGCGCGAAAACCATGCTGCGCTCAAACTGGAATTGACGGCAGAGGATCTGGAAGAGCTGGATGCGGCGTTTCCACCGCCGGACGGCCCGGAGCCGCTTGAAATGATCTGATCGCGATCATTGGCGGTACAGGACGACTGCGCGCCGGCCTGGCTATATGGCCTGGTCCGGCGCGTTTTCCTTGATGACCTGCAAATTGCCACGTAGCAGATCGATGGCTTGTGCACACAAGGCATCGGCCTGCCTCACCCTGATGCGGGCCGTGAGTGTCACCGCGTTGGCGTAGGTCGCGTCAAGGATGCTGGCCCCTTCTTGTTCCAGCAGGCGACGCAAGGTGGACTCGTCGGCAAACGACAGCACGAAACGGCGTTCACACATGACTTCCACCGGAATCAGCTCGGCGTCCTTGCTTGCTTCCGAAATCGCCTGACCATACGCGCGTGTCAGGCCTCCCGCGCCCAGTTTGATACCGCCCCAATAGCGCACGACCACGGCCAGTACATTGGAGAGCTGCTTGTGTACGAGCACGTTGTACATGGGTCGCGCCGCCGTGCCGGACGGCTCGCCATCATCGTCGAGGCCGGAGTCGCCTTCGCAGATCAATACCCAGCAAAAATGCACAGCAGCCGGATGCGCGTTGCGTAGCTCGGCGAGAACGCGCATGGCTTCCGCACGCGACGTCACCGGAACAAGATGGCCGATGAAGCGGCTTTTCTTGATTTCGATTTCATGGGTGGCGGGTGCGGCAAGCTGGAACATGGTGACGAAAGAGGGAATCTGTTGCGGCGCACAGCTTAACAGTGTCTGGCGCAGCGCGGGTTGCTACGTGCTTTTCCTCAGTCATACCCCATAAATATGGGATATGTGTTTTGGCGCGTGGGCCCTACGATGCGAATACTTGCCCTCTGGAAACGACCGGGTGTGTTTTCCAGGGTCAGAGTTTCGCGTCACAGTGACGTACATTTTTATACGTCCAACTCCATTTCTCTCCTCCGTAAAAGCATCATGAAAAATCTGAAAATTGGCCAGCGTCTGGCATTGAGCTTCGGCTGCGTCGTCGCCATTCTGATCGTTCTGGCGGTAATCGCCTTCACGCGCATCACCTTGCTCGACGATGGAATTTCTACCTTGATCGACAACCGTTATCCGAAAACGGTGCAAGCGCATACCATCAAAGACTCGCTCAACGAAACCGCACGAAGCATGCGGAATGCATTGCTCATGACCAATCGAGACCAGGTCAGGGCAGAGCTCGATAACATCAATCGCCTGTCGGGCATTATTGGTCCCACTATTGATGCGCTCGACAAAACGATAGCAATCCCGCAGGCACGCACGTACATGAATGGTTTGCTGGAGTCGCGCGCCAAGTTCGTGCCACTGAAGGATCGCTTTGTGACTCTGGTACAGGGCGGGCTTCTTGAAGAAGCTGCCCAGCTCATGTTTGAAGAATTGCGTCCTGCGCAACTCGTCTACATGGAAAATCTCGACAAACTGGTCGGCGTGCAAAGCGATTTGATGATCAAGGCCGGTGAGCAGGCGCATGGAGATGCGGCAAATGCCAAGCAGATGTTGATCGGATTATCGATTGCCGCCGTACTGTTGAGTATCCTGTTCGGTGTTTTTGCGACGCGAAGCATCACGCGACCATTGAACGAGGCCGTGAACCTGGCAGAAAAAGTTGCCAGCGGCGATCTGACCGGCGATATCGTCGTTAATAGCAGGGATGAAACCGGTCAGCTACTGCAGGCCCTCAAGAACATGAACGAAAGCCTGGTACGCATCGTGTCGCAAGTACGAACAGGCACCGACACAATCGCGACCGCCTCGACGCAAATCGCGACCGGCAATCTGGATTTGTCATCCCGTACCGAAGAACAAGCCAGTTCACTGGAAGAAACCGCATCGTCGATGGAAGAGCTGACCTCGACCGTGAAACAGAATGCCGACAATGCAAGGCAGTCCAACCAGCTTGCGATGACCGCGTCGGAAGTCGCCGTGCAGGGTGGCAGCGTGGTGTCGCAAGTGGTGGAAACCATGGGCTCGATCAAGGAATCGGCCAACAAGATCGTCGACATCATCGGCGTCAT
>NZ_BMDI01000002.1 GCF_014635705.1 Oxalicibacterium faecigallinarum
TTCAGCTGATCAACCCGATCGCAATGGAAGAAGGTCTGCGTTTCGCAATCCGTGAAGGCGGTCGTACCGTCGGCGCTGGTGTTGTGGCCAAGATCATCGAGTAATTCGATTTGCAAGGCGGCAGCAATGCCGCACTTTATTGCCGCGAGCAACGCGCTCGCGGTTCGCTCTTTTAAGGAATAAACATGTCGACCGCACCAAAGTCTGCTCCAAACCAGAAAATCCGTATCCGCCTGAAAGCATTCGACTACCGTCTGATCGATCAGTCGGCACTCGAAATCGTTGATACCGCCAAGCGTACCGGCGCTGTTGTCAAGGGCCCTGTTCCTCTGCCAACCCGCATTCAGCGTTACGACGTTCTGCGTTCGCCGCACGTCAACAAGACTTCGCGCGATCAGTTCGAAATCCGCACGCACGTTCGCCTGATGGATATCGTTGATCCAACCGACAAGACTGTTGACGCTTTGATGAAACTCGATCTGCCAGCTGGCGTCGACGTCGAAATCAAATTGCAGTAATTGACAATGCCTGCATGGCCGAAAGGCAACGCAGGCGTTTTCAGCGCGGAAACAACAAGTTTCTGATTGTTGGTTGTAAGAGCTTGATTCCCGCGTTATAATTTTCGGCTTCGTCAAGGATTCCGTTTTTGGAGTCCTTGCGGCGCTTGCAGTTCCTGTAGTTTCAAATACATCAGCCCCGCCCAATCGTAGGTGGGAATGGAGAAAAAATGAACCAAAACCAAGGCCTCTTGGGTCGCAAGGTTGGTATGATGCGCATCTTCACGGATGACGGGGATTCGATCCCTGTGACCGTGCTCGACGTGTCAAACAACCGTGTGACGCAAATCAAAACGCCTGACACCGATGGTTATTCGGCTGTCCAGGTCGCATTCGGCTCCCGCCGTGCGTCCCGTGTCAACAAGGCTGCTGCCGGGCATTTCGCCAAGGCAGGTGTCGAAGCTGGCACGATGCTCAAAGAATTCCGTATCGCTGCTGACGCTGCTTCCGAGTTGAAGGTTGGTGATGTTCTGCCAGTCAGCTTGTTCGAAGTCGGTCAGAAGGTCGACGTGCAAGGCGTGTCGATCGGTAAAGGCTATGCCGGTACCATCAAGCGTTACAACTTCGCTTCCGGTCGGCAAACGCACGGTAACTCGCGCTCCCACAATGTTCCAGGCTCCATCGGTATGGCGCAGGATCCGGGTCGTGTTTTTCCTGGTAAGCGCATGACGGGTCATCTGGGTGATGTCACCTGCACCACGCAAAACCTCGAAATCGCACGCATTGACGCTGAGCGTCAGTTGCTGTTGGTTAAAGGCGCTGTTCCTGGTGCGAAAAACGGTCAGGTTGTTGTATCGCCGGCTGTTAAAGTCAAAGCAAAGAAGGGGGCTTAATTCATGGAACTCAAGCTCCTGAATGATCAAGGTCAAGCTGCATCGAACGTTGCTGCGCCGGATACCATTTTCGGTCGCGACTACAACGAAGCGCTGATCCATCAGATCGTTGTTGCCTATCAAGCCAATGCTCGCAGCGGTAATCGCAAGCAGAAGGATCGTGAGGAAGTTCACCACACGACAAAAAAACCATGGCGTCAAAAAGGTACGGGTCGTGCTCGTGCCGGTATGTCGTCGTCGCCTCTGTGGCGCGGTGGTGGTCGTATTTTCCCGAACTCGCCTGACGAAAACTTCTCGCACAAAGTCAACAAGAAGATGTATCGCGCAGGTGTCTGCTCGATTCTCTCGCAACTGGCTCGCGAAGACCGTCTCTCCGTCATCGAAGACCTGTCGGTAGAAGCGCCAAAGACCAAGCTCTTGTCGCAAAAACTGAAAGGTATGGGTCTGGATTCCGTGTTGGTCATCACCGACAACCTGGATGAAAACCTGTTGTTGGCGTCCCGCAACCTGCCGAACGTGCTGGTTTGCGAGCCGCGTCACGCTGATCCTGTTTCGCTCGTGTTCTTCAAGAAAGTGCTGATCACGAAACCGGCATTGGCCAAGATTGAGGAGATGCTGGCATGAGCGCGATTCAGAAATTTAGCGAAGAGCGCTTGATGAAAGTGCTGCTGGCGCCGGTCATTTCCGAGAAGGCAACGTTTGTTGCCGAGAAAAACGAACAAGTCGTTTTCCTCGTCATGCCGGATGCAACTAAGCTGGAAGTCAAGGCTGCGGTCGAACTGCTGTTCAAGGTTGAAGTTGAATCTGTGCAAGTTGCAAACCGCCAAGGTAAGCAAAAGCGCTCGGGTCGTTTCAGTGGTCGTCGTAACCACACCCGTCGTGCTTTCGTGAGCCTCAAGCCTGGCCAGGAAATCAATTTCACCGAGGAGGCTAAATAATGGCACTCGTTAAAGTCAAGCCGACCTCGCCTGGTCGTCGTGGCATGGTCAAGGTCGTTAATAACGATCTGTACAAAGGCCGCCCATTTGCAGGCTTGCTCGAAAAGAAATCGAAAACGGCCGGTCGTAACAACAACGGCCATATCACCACCCGCCATATCGGTGGTGGTCACAAGCATCACTATCGCGTGATCGATTTCAAACGCAACAAGGATGGCATTCCTGCGAAAGTGGAGCGTATCGAATACGATCCAAACCGCACGGCAAACATTGCGTTGCTGTTGTACGCGGATGGTGAGCGTCGTTACATCATCGCAACCAAAGGTTTGGCGGTTGGCGATCAACTGTTGAGCGGTTCGGAAGCGCCGATCAAACCAGGTAATGCACTGCCAATTCGCAACATTCCTGTTGGTACGACCATTCACTGCATCGAAATGCTGCCTGGCAAAGGCGCGCAAATCGCCCGTACTGCAGGTGCTGGCGTTGTGTTGATGGCGCGTGAAGGTACCTACGCTCAGGTTCGTCTGCGTTCGGGTGAAGTGCGTCGCATCCACGTTGAATGCCGTGCAACGGTTGGTGAAGTCGGTAACGCCGAGCACAGCCTGCGTAAAATCGGTAAGGCTGGTGCAATGCGCTGGCGCGGTGTTCGTCCTACCGTTCGCGGTGTGGTCATGAACCCTGTTGATCACCCACATGGTGGTGGTGAAGGTAAAACGGCGGCAGGTCGTCACCCAGTATCTCCGTGGGGCCAGCAGACCAAAGGCAAGAAGACGCGCAGCAACAAGCGTACGACTTCCATGATCGTCTCGCGCCGCGGCAAGAAATAAGGGATAAGACATGACACGTTCATTGAAAAAAGGGCCGTTTTGCGATGCCCACCTGGTGAAAAAAGTCGAAGCCGCGCAAGCGACCAAAGACAAAAAGCCAATCAAAACCTGGTCCCGTCGTTCGACCATCATGCCTGACTTCATCGGCCTGACGATCGCGGTGCATAACGGCAAGCAACACGTGCCGGTGTATGTTTCCGAGAACATGGTTGGTCACAAGCTTGGCGAATTCGCGCTGACCCGTACGTTCAAGGGCCACGCTGCTGACAAGAAGGCTAAGAAATAATGGAAACTAAAGCTATCCTCAAAGGCGTGCGCCTGTCGGATCAGAAAGGTCGCTTGATCGCCGATCTGATTCGCGGCAAGAAAGTCGATGCAGCTTTGAACATTTTGCAGTTCAGCCCTAAAAAAGGCGCTGCGATTGTCAAGAAGGTGCTGGAATCCGCTATCGCTAACGCAGAGCACAATGACGGTGCTGATATCGACGAACTGATCGTGAAAACGATCTACGTCGAAAAGGGCCCGATCCTCAAGCGCTTTACCGCGCGTGCAAAAGGTCGTGGTGATCGCATCTCTAAACAATCCTGTCACATCTACGTGACTGTCGGTAACTAAGGAGTCGCGATGGGACAGAAGATTCATCCAACCGGTTTCCGCCTCGCGGTTACGCGTAACTGGGGTTCGCGCTGGTACGCTGGCAATGGCAACTTTGCCAGCATGCTTGCTGAAGACCTCAAGGTTCGTGCTTACCTGAAAAAGAAACTGAAAAACGCATCTGTTGGTCGCGTCGTTATCGAGCGTCCTGCCAAGAACGCGCGCATCACGATTTACAGCTCGCGTCCAGGTGTTGTGATTGGTAAAAAAGGCGAAGACATCGAAGTGTTGAAGTCGGCGCTGACCAAGATGATGGGCGTGCCGGTGCACGTCAACATCGAAGAGATCCGCAAGCCGGAAACCGATGCGCAACTGATCGCCGATTCGATCGCGCAACAGCTCGAAAAACGTATCATGTTCCGCCGCGCCATGAAGCGCGCGATGCAGAACGCGATGCGTCTGGGCGCGCAAGGTATCAAGATCATGTCGTCCGGTCGTCTGAACGGTATCGAGATCGCCCGTACCGAGTGGTATCGTGAAGGTCGTGTGCCTCTGCACACCCTGCGCGCAGATATCGACTACGGTTTTGGCGAAGCAGAAACCACCTACGGCATCATCGGTATCAAGGTCTGGGTTTACAAAGGCGATCGCCTCGCAAGCGGCGAAGCTCCAGTCGTTGATGTTGCAGCTGATGATGACAAGAAACGTCGTGGCCCACGTCGTGACGATGGCAAGCCAAGCCGTCCACGTACTGCACGTCCAGAAGGCGCAGCGCCAGGTGCTGCTCCTGCTGCCAAGCGTGTTCGTGCCAAGAAGCCGGACGCTGAAGGCGCAACGGCTGAGAAAGCAGGAGAATAATCATGCTGCAACCAGCACGCAGAAAATATCGTAAAGAGCAAAAAGGCCGTAATACCGGTATTTCGCATGGCACCGGCACCGCTGTGTCGTTCGGCGAATTCGGTCTGAAAGCAGTTGGCCGTGGTCGTATCACCGCACGTCAGATTGAAGCTGCACGTCGTGCGATGACGCGTCACATCAAACGTGGCGGCCGTATCTGGATCCGTATTTTCCCGGATAAGCCAATTTCGAATAAACCTGCTGAAGTCCGTATGGGTAACGGTAAAGGTAATCCGGAATACTACGTTGCCGAGATTCGTCCAGGCAAAATGTTGTACGAGATGGATGGTGTGGATGAAAGCTTGGCGCGTGAAGCGTTCCGCTTGGCTGCAGCGAAGCTGCCTTTGCCTACCACGTTCGTTGTCCGTCAAGTCGGCCAATAATAAGGGGCTAACATGAAAGCATCTGAACTGAAAGACAAAGACCAAGCGGCTTTGACCAAGGAACTGAACGATCTGCTCAAGGCGCAGTTCGGTCTGCGTATGCAGATCGCAACCCAGCAATTGAGCAACACCGCCCAGTTGAAGAAGGTACGTCGCGACATCGCACGTGTCAAAACGGTTATCAACCAGAAGGACGCCAAATAATGAACGATCAGGCAAAACAAGCGCTCAAGCGTACGTTGATTGGCAAGGTTGTCTCCGACAAGATGGATAAAACCGTCACCGTGCTGATCGAGCGTCACGTCAAGCATCCGCTGTATGGCAAGATCATCGTGCGTTCGAACAAGTATCACGCACATGACGAGGCAAATCAGGCCAAGGAAGGCGACACCGTCGAAATTCAAGAAGGTCGTCCGATTTCCAAAACCAAGGCTTGGACCGTGACTCGTGTTGTACAGGTTGCACAAGTAGTTTAATTAGTTGTTGCAAGCCCGCCGTTTGTCGTACATAATGGCGGGCTTCGTTCCTGCAAAATATCGCAGGAAAAGCAGTAAAGTTAGTGCCGAAGAGTTGTACTAATCGAAGTTTTGAAAAACGTCCACCTCATCAGCCCGTCTGCGGGTTGCCGAGACCAAGACTGACCGCGACGACGCATCGTGCGCAAAGCGGGTTAAGTTGGGAAAGAAAATACTATGATTCAAACTGAAAGCCGGCTCGAAGTAGCCGACAACACGGGCGCTCGTGAAGTCCTGTGCATCAAGGTGCTCGGCGGCTCCAAGCGTCGTTATGCAAGCATCGGTGATGTGATCAAGGTCACGGTCAAGGTTGCTGCGCCACGTGGTCGCGTGAAAAAGGGCGAAATCTATAACGCAGTTGTTGTGCGTACTGCCAAAGGTGTTCGTCGTCAAGATGGCTCGCTGGTCAAGTTCGACGGCAATGCGGCAGTTTTGCTGAATGCAAAGCTGGAGCCAATTGGTACGCGTATTTTTGGACCGGTTACACGTGAGCTGCGCACCGAGCGCTTCATGAAAATCGTTTCTCTCGCGCCTGAAGTTCTGTAAGGAGTCGTGATGGATAAGATTCGTAAAAGCGACGAAGTCATTGTGCTGACCGGCAAAGATAAAGGTAAGCGCGGTGTCGTGCAGCGTCGTGTGGACGCTAATTACCTGGTTGTCGAAGGCGTGAATGTTGCTAAAAAAGCGACCAAGCCTAATCCGATGACGGGTGCAACCGGCGGCATCGTCGATAAGTTGATGCCAATTCATGTGTCGAACGTTGCATTGTTTAATGCGGCAACCGGCAAGGCAGATCGCGTTGGCTTCAAAGATGTGGACGGTAAAAAAGTCCGCGTTTTCAAGTCGAACGGCGAAGTTGTAAAGGGTTAAGAGATCATGGCCCGTCTCCAAGAATTCTATAAAGAAAAAGTCGTTGCCGACCTGACGTCGAAGTTCGCGTACAAGTCGCCGATGGAAGTGCCGCGTCTGTTGAAGATCACCCTGAACATGGGTCTGTCGGAAGCAGTTGCTGACAAAAAAGTAATCGAGCATGCAGTTGGTGATCTGACCAAGATCGCTGGCCAAAAGCCGGTCGTGACCAAGGCGCGTAAAGCAATCGCGGGTTTTAAAATCCGTGAAGGTTACCCAATCGGTTGCATGGTTACCTTGCGCGGTGCGCAGATGTATGAATTCCTTGATCGTCTGGTTACGGTTGCGCTGCCTCGCGTGCGCGATTTCCGTGGCGTGTCGGGCAAGGCATTCGATGGTCGTGGTAACTACAACATCGGTGTGAAAGAGCAGATCATTTTCCCCGAGATCGAGTACGACAAGATTGATGCGCTGCGTGGTATGAACATTTCTATCACGACGACCGCAAAGACCGACGAAGAAGCAAAAGCGCTTCTCGCCGCATTTAAATTCCCGTTCAGAAACTGAGGTTGCCATGGCAAAACTGGCGCTGATTAACCGTGAACAAAAGCGTGCAAACCTGGTGAAGAAATACGCCGGCAAGCGCGCTGAGTTGAAGGCAATCATTGATGACCAATCGAAGTCGGAAGAAGAGCGTTACGAAGCACGTCTGAAATTGCAGGCGCTGCCACGTAACTCGAATCCAACGCGTCAACGTAATCGTTGCGCATTGACCGGTCGTCCACGTGGCACTTTCCGCAAGTTCGGTCTGGGCCGTATTAAGCTCCGCGAAACCGCCATGCGTGGCGAGATTCCGGGTATGACTAAAGCCAGCTGGTAATAGGAGAATAAGCAATGAGTATGAGCGATCCTATCGCCGATATGCTGACCCGTATCCGCAATGCGCAAGTCGTGCAAAAGACTTCGGTGGCCATGCCATCGTCCAAGGTCAAAGTCGCGATCGCGAATGTTTTGCGTGACGAAGGTTACATTGAAGATTTCGCCGTGACGGAAGACGCAGGCAAAGCCGAACTGAAAATCGGTCTGAAATATTATGCCGGCCGTCCAGTCATCGAACGCCTCGAGCGCGTGTCCCGTCCAGGGCTGCGCATCTACAAAGGCAAGGATGAAATTCCAAACGTCATGAACGGCTTGGGCGTGGCCATTGTGTCGACCCCAAAAGGCGTCATGACTGATCGCAAAGCGCGCGCTACCGGTGTCGGTGGTGAAGTGATTTGCTACGTCGCCTAAGGAGTGCAAGATGTCACGTGTAGGTAAAATGCCGATTGCACTGCCAAGTGGCGCGGAAGCGACCATCAGCGCAGAGCAAATCACTGTGAAAGGTCCGCTGGGCTCGCTGACGCAAGCTCTGAGCGGTCTGGTCAAAATCGAAAACAACAACGGCACGCTGAATGTCAGCGCTGCTGATGATAGCCGCGAAGCTAACGCCATGTCCGGTACCATCCGCGCATTGGTTAACAACATGGTTAACGGCGTCACCAAAGGTTTCGAGAAAAAGCTGACTCTGGTTGGCGTGGGTTACCGTGCTGCAGCACAAGGCGACAAGCTGAATCTGTCCCTGGGCTTTTCGCATCCGGTTGTTCACCAGATGCCAGCGGGTGTCAAGGTTGAAACGCCAACGCAAACCGAGATCCTGATCAAAGGGATCGATCGTCAGCGTGTTGGTCAGGTTGCAGCCGAAGTCCGCGCTTACCGCGCGCCTGAGCCATACAAAGGCAAGGGTGTTCGCTATGCGGATGAAGTGGTTGTTCTCAAAGAAACCAAGAAGAAGTAAGGGTTGACGATGGATAAGAAACAATCACGTCTGCGCCGCGGTCGCCAAACTCGCGCGAAAATCGCCGAGCTGAAAGTGAATCGCCTGGCTGTGCATCGTACCAATCTGCACATTTACGCTACGGTTATCGGTCCGGATTCGAAAGTTCTGGCCTCGGCTTCGACGCTCGAAGCGGAAGTTCGTAAAGAACTGGCTGGTCAATCCGGTGCTGGCGGCAACGTTGCCGCAGCAACGCTGGTCGGTAAGCGTGTTGCAGAGAAAGCGTTGAAAGCAGGAGTTGCCGAAGTCGCGTTTGATCGCTCCGGTTTCCGTTATCACGGCCGCATCAAGGCAGTTGCAGAAGCTGCACGCGAAGCCGGTCTGAAGTTCTAAGGAAGAATCGTCATGGCAAAAATGCAATCGAAAATGCAAAGCGATAAGCCGGATGATGGCATGCGCGAAAAAATGATCGCGGTCAACCGTGTGACCAAAGTGGTCAAGGGTGGTCGTATCATGGGTTTCGCCGCATTGGCTGTTGTTGGTGATGGCGATGGCCGTATCGGCATGGGCAAAGGCAAATCGAAAGAAGTGCCAGTTGCTGTGCAAAAGGCAATGGAAGAAGCACGCCGCAAGATGATTAAAGTCACCTTGAAAAACGGCACGCTGCAACACACGGTAACCGGCAAACACGGCGCATCTTCCGTTCTGATGCTGCCAGCCAAAGACGGTACCGGTGTGATCGCGGGCGGTCCTATGCGCGCAATCTTTGAAGTAATGGGTGTAACGAACGTTGTGGCGAAATCCACCGGATCGACCAACCCTTACAACATGGTTCGTGCAACGCTGGACGGTTTGTCCAAAATGAATACGCCATCGGAAATTGCTGCCAAACGTGGCAAATCCGTTGAAGAAATCCTGGGCTAAGGTGAGCGCAATGGCAAATACAGTCACAGTCAAACTGGTTAAAGGCCTGATCGGCACGCGTGAAACCCACCGTGCAACGGTTCGTGGTCTGGGCCTGCGTCGCGTCAACTCGGTATCGGTGTTGGAAGACACGCCGGCAGTGCGCGGCATGATCAACAAAGTATCGTACCTCGTGAAAGTAGTGTCGTAAGCTTCGGCTCGCACACGGAGAACATCATGGAATTGAACACCATTCAACCAGCAGCCGGCGCAAAGCACGCCAAGCGTCGCGTTGGTCGCGGTATCGGCTCCGGCTTGGGCAAAACGTCCGGTCGTGGTCACAAAGGTCAAAAGTCCCGTTCGGGCGGCTTCCATAAAGTCGGCTTCGAAGGCGGTCAGATGCCTCTGCAACGTCGTTTGCCTAAACGCGGTTTCAAATCGCTGGCAACGCCGTACAAAGCAGAAGTGCGCTTGTCCGATCTGGAAGCATTACCAGTTGCAGAAATCGATATCGTCGCATTGAAGCAAGCAGGTTTGGTTGGCGAATTGGCACGTGCAGTGCGCGTGATCCTGTCCGGCGAGATCACCAAGAAAGTGACGCTCAAAGGTCTGGTCGCAACCAAAGGTGCAAAAGCAGCGATCGAAGCAGCCGGTGGTTCCGTTGCGTAAATCTGTAGTCTGATCAGGGAGTAATAATTGGCTACTACTCCTCAGCTTGCCAAGGGCGCTGCCAGCGGATTTCCGTGGGGACGTCTTTGGTTCTTGCTTGGTGCATTGGTCGTATTCCGTATCGGCGCGCATATCCCTGTTCCGGGAATTGATCCGGAGCAGCTGGCGCAGTTGTTCAAGCAAAATCAGGGCGGCATTCTGGGCATGTTCAACATGTTCTCCGGTGGTGCTTTGTCCCGTTTCACGATTTTTGCACTGGGCATCATGCCGTATATCTCGGCATCGATCATCATGCAGCTGATGACGGTTGTGTCGCCACAGCTGGAAGCGCTGAAGAAGGAAGGCGAATCCGGTCGTCGCAAGATTACGCAGTACACCCGCTATGGCACTTTGGTGCTGGCAACGTTCCAGGCACTCGGCATTGCGGTTGCGCTGGAATCGCAGATTGGCCTGGTGATTGATCCTGGCATGGCATTCCGTATCACAACGGTCATCACGCTGGTTACCGGCACGATGTTCCTGATGTGGCTGGGTGAGCAGATCACCGAACGCGGTTTGGGTAACGGTATCTCGATCATCATTTTTGCAGGTATCGCTGCTGGCTTGCCAAGCGCGATTGCGGGATTGTTTGAGCTGGTACGTACGGGTTCGATGAGCGCGTTGGCTGCAATTCTGATCTGCGTGGTGGTGGCTGCCGTAACGTATCTGGTTGTGTTCATCGAGCGCGGTCAGCGCAAGATTCTGGTGAACTATGCCAAGCGTCAGGTGGGTAACAAGATTTACGGTGGTCAAAGCAGTCATTTGCCACTGAAGCTGAATATGGCAGGTGTGATTCCGCCGATCTTTGCATCGTCGATCATTCTGTTCCCGGCAACGATTACGAGCTGGTTTACATCCGGTGAGACAAGCAATCCTGCAGTACGCTTTCTCAAGGATCTGGCTGCCTCGATGGCGCCCGGCGAACCGATTCATGCCTTGTTGTATGCGGCAGCGATTGTATTCTTCTGCTTTTTCTATACCGCGCTGGTATTCAATAGCAAAGAAACGGCAGATAACTTGAAGAAGAGCGGCGCTTTCGTTCCGGGTATTCGTCCTGGTGATCAGACGGCACGTTACATCGACAAGATTCTGACTCGCTTGACGTTGGCTGGTGCGGTCTACATAACGCTGGTTTGCTTGTTGCCTGAGTTCTTGATTGCACGTTGGAAGGTACCGTTCTACTTCGGTGGAACCTCGCTTCTGATTATTGTGGTTGTGACGATGGACTTCATGGCGCAGGTACAGAACTACGTGATGTCTCAGCAGTACGAATCGTTGCTCCGCAAGGCAAATTTCAAGGGTGGTATTCCGACGCGCTAAGCGCGCAGGAAAACGGACAAGCGAATGGCAAAAGACGACGTTATTCAGATGCAGGGTGAGATTCTTGAGAATCTTCCAAATGCAACATTTAGAGTCAAGTTGGAAAATGGGCATGTAGTGCTCGGTCACATCTCCGGAAAAATGCGTATGAACTACATCCGCATTCTTCCTGGTGACAAGGTGACGGTAGAGCTGACGCCTTATGATTTAAGCCGGGCACGGATCGTATTCCGTACCAAGTAATTTTAAAAACGAATCAGAACTGTAAGGAAGAGGGCAAACATGAAAGTGCTCGCATCAGTCAAGCGGATCTGCCGCAACTGCAAAATCATCAAGCGCAAGGGCGTCGTTCGCGTCATCTGCATCGAACCGCGCCATAAGCAGCGCCAAGGTTAATTAACGTTATTGATTGAGGAATAACGAATGGCACGTATCGCTGGGGTAAACGTACCCAATCATCAACATACCGTAATCGGTCTGACCGCAATTTATGGTATCGGCCGTCCACGCGCGCAACAAATCTGCGACACCACGGGCGTTCCGACGACCAAGAAGGTCAAGGATCTGGACGATAACGAACTCGAAAAGCTGCGCGACGAAATCGCGAAGTTCATCGTCGAAGGCGATCTGCGTCGTGAACTCTCGATGAACATCAAGCGTTTGATGGATCTGGGTTGCTATCGTGGCCTGCGTCATCGTCGTGGTCTGCCAGTACGCGGTCAACGTACCCGTACCAATGCGCGTACCCGTAAAGGTCCGCGTAAGGCAGCTCAATCGCTGAAGAAATAATCCAGTCGCAGTTTGACTCGTCGGATTCAAGGAAAGAATTATGGCAAAAGCATCCAACAACGCTGCAGCAGCACGTGCGCGTAAGAAAGTAAAAAAGAACGTTGCTGAAGGCATCGCACACGTGCATGCTTCGTTCAACAACACCATCATCACGATCACCGATCGTCAAGGCAATGCCTTGTCGTGGGCAACGTCGGGTGGTGCAGGCTTCAAGGGTTCGCGTAAGTCGACCCCGTTCGCTGCGCAGGTTGCCGCTGAAGCTGCTGGCAAAGTTGCGATCGAATACGGCATCAAGAATCTGGAAGTGCGTATCAAGGGCCCAGGCCCAGGCCGTGAATCGGCTGTTCGCGCACTGAACAACCTGGGTATCAAAATCACCCAGATCCAGGACGTGACGCCAGTTCCGCACAACGGCTGCCGCCCACCAAAGCGCCGTCGTATCTAATTGCTGTTCCTGCGACAGGTTTTCCTGTAGCATATCTCGCCCGCCAATGACCTTGGCGGGTTTTGTTCTTAAGCCCACTGTCTGATTGCAGGCTGATCAGACTAGCGCCTAATGAATTGGTTTTCGTCAGAAGATTCATTCGGGGCGTCATATATTTAAAAGGAAATTCTCGTGGCACGTTATATCGGACCAAAAGCAAAACTCTCCCGTCGTGAAGGTACCGACCTTTTCCTGAAGAGCGCACGTCGTTCGCTCGACTCGAAATGCAAACTCGACTCCAAGCCAGGTCAGCACGGCCGCACCTCGGGTGCCCGTACCTCGGACTACGGCAACCAGTTGCGTGAAAAACAAAAAGTAAAACGCATGTACGGCGTGCTGGAACGTCAGTTCCGTCGTTACTTCGCTGAAGCAGATCGTCGTAAAGGCAACACCGGTGAAACCCTGTTGAAGTTGCTCGAAGCACGTCTGGACAACGTTGTTTATCGCATGGGTTTCGGTTCGACCCGCGCTGAGGCACGTCAGCTGGTTTCGCACAAGGCACTGACCGTCAACGGTATCGTCGTCAACATCGCTTCTTACCAAGTCAAGGCTGGCGACGTTGTTGCCGTTCGTGAAAAAGCCAAGAAGCAAGTGCGTATCGTTGAATCGTTGTCGCTGGCTGAGCAAGTTGGTCTGCCATCGTGGGTGTCGGTTGATGCCAAGAAGATGGAAGGCACCTTCAAGTCCGCACCGGACCGTAGCGAAATCGCTGCAGACGTCAACGAATCGCTGATCGTCGAATTGTATTCCCGCTAATCGATTTTCCCGGCCCACCTTCTGGTGGGCTTTTCTCGTAATGCCATCAGCCTTATCGGTGTAATGAGCCGAGGGTATTGAAAAGGACATTTCATGCAAAACAGCTTGTTGAAGCCTCGTATTATTGAAGTTGAAGCACTTGGTGCCGGTCACGCAAAAGTCGTGATGGAGCCATTTGAACGTGGTTACGGTCACACTCTGGGCAATGCGCTGCGCCGCGTTCTGCTGTCGTCGATGGTCGGCTATGCACCAACCGAAGTGACGATCGCCGGCGTTGTTCACGAATATTCGTCGTTGGACGGCGTACAGGAAGACGTGGTTGATCTGCTGTTGAACCTGAAAGGTGTCGTGTTCAAACTGCACAACCGTGACGACGTCACCCTGATCCTGAAGAAGGAAGGCGAAGGCGCTGTGTTGGCATCCGATATCGAATTGCCACACGACGTTGAACTGATCAATCCGGATCACGTGATTGCTCACCTGACTGCTGGCGGCAAGCTGGACATGCAGATCAAGGTTGAAAAAGGCCGTGGTTATGTGCCAGGTAACGTCCGTCGTCTGTCGGAAGATGCAAACAAGACCATCGGTCGCATCATCCTCGACGCATCGTTCTCGCCAGTCCGTCGCGTTTCGTATGCTGTTGAATCCGCCCGTGTGGAACAGCGTACCGATCTGGACAAGCTGGTTATCAATATCGAAACCAACGGCGTCATCACGCCGGAAGAAGCGATCCGTCAATCGGCGCGCGTGCTGGTTGATCAGCTGAACGTCTTCGCTGCGCTGGAAGGTACGGAAGCACCTGCAGATGC
Source organism: Oxalicibacterium faecigallinarum (assembly GCF_014635705.1). Classification (GTDB taxonomy): domain Bacteria; phylum Pseudomonadota; class Gammaproteobacteria; order Burkholderiales; family Burkholderiaceae_D; genus Oxalicibacterium; species Oxalicibacterium faecigallinarum. Next base: position 13,976 of record NZ_BMDI01000002.1, read on the forward strand.
ACCATCGCGTGCTCCTGCGGTTGATCCAATCCTGCTGCGTCCGGTCGACGATCTGGAACTGACCGTCCGTTCGGCAAACTGCCTGAAAGCCGAAAATATCTACTACATCGGCGATCTGATCCAGCGCACCGAAAACGAACTGCTCAAAACGCCAAACCTCGGCCGCAAATCCCTGAACGAAATCAAGGAAGTGCTGGCATCCCGTGGTCTGACGCTGGGCATGAAGTTGGAAAATTGGCCACCAGCCGGTCTCGAGAAGTAATTGCTGTAACCCACGGCGTTCGCTTGGCGGACGCCGTGTTTGTTGTCTCTGTCTGTATAATTCGATTTCTACCGGTCCGCGTCACTTATTGTGACGATAGAAGAACTGGATTCAAACTAACTGAAAGGAAATACCATGCGTCACCGTCACGGCCTTCGCAAGCTGAACCGTACTTCTTCGCACCGCCTCGCGATGCTCCGCAACATGACCGTTTCCCTGCTGCGTCATGAAGCGATCAAAACCACACTGCCAAAGGCAAAGGAACTGCGCCGCGTTGTCGAGCCTATCCTGACCCTCGGTAAAACCGATACGCTGGCGAACAAGCGCCTGGCATTCAACCGCCTGCGTGATCGTGAAATCGTCGGCAAATTGTTCTCGGAACTGGGCCCACGTTATGCAAACCGCAATGGCGGCTACCTGCGTATCCTGAAAATGGGTTTCCGCGTTGGCGATAACGCACCGATGGCATTCGTTGAACTGGTCGATCGTCCAGAAAACACCGAAGCTGTGGAAGACAACAGCGGCGAATAATCGATCCTGTATCGATATCAAGCAAAGCCAGGCAATTGCCTGGCTTTTGTTTTGTGTGCGCCAATCTAACGGCTTGTGGCAACATGATGCCTTGACGTCGGGCGACGAGACGAACCGAATGCGCGCTCTGGCATCATAGGAAAGACATTGTGCTGCTCGTAAGCATTGCATTTTTATCCATCTCAACGCCAACACTCGCATGCAAACTCCGTCTCCTGTTGTGTTGATCATGACAACTGCCCCCGACATCGAAACGGCACGCACCATTGCACGCGCGCTGGTGGAAGGCAACGTCGCCGCATGTGTGAGCATTGGTCAGCCCGTCCTCTCCATTTATCGCTGGCAAGGCACGATTGAAGAGACTAGCGAGATTCCGCTACAGATCAAGACATCCGCTGCGCGTTATCAGCAAGTGGAAGCGGCGATCAAAGCCGCCCATCCGTACGATGTGCCGGAAATCATCGCCGTGTCAGTCCAGGCAGGTTTGCCGATTTATCTGAACTGGGTGCGGGATGTGACAGCGCCCAGCTCCCATGCGTGAGCCCGTCGCGTTGATGACTTCCCGATTTCTCAAGGCAGTGATGCCACACCATGACACAGGCAACTGGCCGGCGTACGAACGCTTGCTTGTCATGCTGCTTTGCACGGTTTTATTGTTCGTCGCGAGCATACTGCCTACGCGGGCTGCACCGCAGTTTCTGGAGCCGGATAAGGCGTTTGTGGTGTCGGCGCGCATGACGGACGCCAGCACCCTGGAGGTGCGTTATCAAATTGCAGACGGCTATTACATGTACCGCCAAGCCTTTGGCTTCCTATCGGAAGAGGCTGTACTAAACACGCCAGCCATTCCGGATGGCAAGGTCAAGTTTGATGAAACCTTCCAGAAAGAAGTGGAGACGTATCGGGAAGAGGTACGTATCCACATTCCCGTGCAGGCGGACCAGCCGTTTGTGCTTGCGTCGACTAGCCAGGGGTGCTCGGACCAAGGGTTGTGCTATCCGCCCATGACGGCGCTGTTGCGCGTACCACTGGACGGTAGTGCCGCGGTCCGCATGGCTGAGAATGCCATTGCGGGGCTCACTCCTCCAAAACTAGCGGAAAACGAGACGGAGATGGGGCGTATCGAGCGTTCGCTGCAAAGCGGTCGTCTGCTAATGATTGCACCTCTGTTCTTTCTGCTCGGGCTTGGCCTGGCGTTTACGCCTTGTGTGTTGCCGATGCTGCCGATTCTGTCCAGCATCATTGTTGGCGAAGGCGCACAGGTCAGTCGCAAACGGGGGTTCTTGCTGGCGATGGTGTATTCGCTGGGCATGGCGATTGTGTACACCGCACTGGGTACGGCGGCAGGTTTGATTGGCGAAGGCCTGGCGGCCACCTTGCAGAAGCCCTGGGTACTGACGGCGTTTGCCTTGCTGATGGTCGGTCTTGCGCTAGCGATGTTCGATGTATATCAGTTGCAGATGCCGGCAGCAATCCAGTCCCGATTGAGCGGGACATCGGGACGCCAAACAGCAGGCAAGCTGTCGGGTGTGTTTGCAATGGGGGCGTTATCGGCGCTCATTGTCGGGCCATGCGTTGCCGCGCCATTGGCGGGCGCCTTGGTGTACATCAGTCAGACGCGCGATGTTGTTGTCGGTGCAAGTGCATTGTTTTCGATGGCAATGGGCATGAGCGTCCCTTTGTTGCTGCTCGGCCTGTCAGCCGGCACCCTGTTACCGCGCGCTGGCGGCTGGATGGATGACGTCAAACGTTTCTTCGGCGTGCTGATGCTAGGCGTTGCACTGTGGATGGTATCGCCCGTGGTACCCGATGCTGCATTCATGCTGGGATGGGCGGCACTGGGTATTGGTTACGGCGCCTACCTGTTGTGGGCGCGCGCTGGCTGGATTGCGAAAGCATGCGGGCTGTTCTTCCTCGCGTGCGGGCTGTTCCAGCTTGCGGGTGTGGCAACCGGTGGACGCGATGTGCTGGCGCCACTCGGCCATCTGCGAGACGAAGCGCACGATAACGTCCGGTTCGAACGTGTGAAGACACTGGATGATCTGGAGAAAGCGTTAGCCCGGTCGAATGGCAAACACGTCATGCTGGATTTTTACGCAGACTGGTGCGTCTCCTGCATCGAGATGGAGAAATTCACCTTCACTCAGCCGCAAGTGCGTGCGCATCTGGATCAAATGGTGCTGCTGCAAGTGGATGTGACGAAAAATGATGCGGATGACAAAGCCATGTTGCGACGTTTCAATTTGTTCGGTCCACCCGGCATTATTTTCTTTGACAAGGCCGGTAACGAGATCAAAGGCGGACGGGTGATTGGATTCCAGAATGCAACGAAGTTTACGGAGTCGCTGGAATTGATACGTTCATTCTGAAAAAAACGCATGTTCATAGCTTGTCGTTATTTGTTTAGTGCCTATTTGTAGTTTGTAAAAGCAGGTGATGCGCTTATAGTCAAACATTGGTCAATAAAAGGAGAAGGCAAATGACATTACGTCTGGGCGATACCGCTCCCGATTTCGAACAGGATTCCTCAATCGGCAAAATCAAGTTTCATGAATGGGCAGGCGACTCGTGGGTGGTGCTGTTTTCGCATCCTGCGGACTTCACGCCCGTGTGCACGACAGAGCTTGGCCTGACGGCCAAACTGAAGCCAGAGTTCGACAAGCGCAACGTCAAGGCGATTGCCTTGTCGGTGGATCCGGCAGACAAGCATCTGTCCTGGATCAAAGATATTGAAGAAACGCAAAAGACGGTAGTCGGCTTTCCCATCGTGGCAGATGCGGATAAGTCTGTTGCCACAGCGTACGACATGATTCACCCGAATCAATCCGCGATGGCAACCGTGCGTTCTTTGTTTGTGATTGACCCGCAGAAAAAGATTCGGCTGACCATCACGTATCCGATGAGCACCGGTCGTAATTTTGATGAAGTCTTGCGCGTGATTGATGCATTGCAATTGACGGACGGCTACACAGTGGCAACGCCAGGTAACTGGAAAGATGGCGACGATGTCATCATTCCGCTCACGGTGCAGGATGAAGAAGTGATCAAGCAGAAGTATCCAAAGGGTTTCAAGGCAGAGCGTCCTTATCTGCGTGTCACACCGCAGCCAAACAAGTAAGGTTTGGTGATGCAATAAAAAAGCGCCCATACGGACGCTTTTTTATTTGGGGGGATGAAAGAGAGTTACTTGCGATCCAGTATGCGATCTTCCAGATAATGTTTGCGGCGGAAGAAAATCAGCAAGCCAATCATGATGACCAACATACCGCCAATCGTGATCCAGAATCCCTGATGATCTTGCAGTAGCGGCATGCTGACAAAGTTCATGCCGAAGATGCCGGTGATCAAGGTGAGTGGCATGAAGAGGGCGGTGATTACTGTCAGTGTGCGCATGATCTCGCTGGTGCGATGTGCCATTGCTGAGAAGTGAATCTGTACCGCGGACTCGAGAGAGGCTTCCAGTCGGCGGGCATGCGTAAGTGTGCGGGTGATGTGCTCCATGACATCATGCACGCGCACCAGTAACAGATCCTTGGCGCGACCATGCGTGCCTTCGCCTTCACTGTCGACAAAGTAATCGCGTAACTCACGCAAGGCATCGTGTTGCTCCTCACACAAATGATCAAGCTTGCGCAATTCGATGCGTGCATCCAATAGTGCATTCCAGTCACGGAAGGGACGACGAGGATGCAGTAATGCACGTTGCCAACGATCAATCTGCGCAGTCAAGGGCTGTCGCAGATCCAGATACTGATCGACCATCGTATTCAGTAAGCGCAAGGCGAGTTCTGCGGGCGATGCCGCAGGACGATGATATTGGGTACCGTTCTCGGGCCGATAGCGATATTCCAGCAGGCGTGTGCGCATGGCTTCGATCGTACGGCTATTGGCTGCGTGCACGGTGATCAGCACATGGTCAGCCAGCAGGAAGGTGACCGGTTGCGTGCGCAGTTTCTCCAGCGCCGATGCAGCGTTGCTGTCGTTGGCTACCCCTTGTTCGACCGGCAAGGCAAGCTTGCGAAACACGACCATGGCGTAATCTTGTGTTGAATCGAAGTAGGATGGGTGTTTTTGATTGATGGCATCCTGCAGGTGCAGATCATAGATGCGGATGCCGGTGATCTGTTCGATATGATTGCGCCAGCCTTCCGGATCGGTCATTAATTCATCATGGGTCGTCGTCAACCAGAGATAACCTTGCTCTGGTCGTGTGGTCGGCGCGACGTCGAGTTGCACCACTTGACGTTCACTGATGTGATAGATGTTCATTTCGGCAGCGATCTCCACAAAAAAGGACGGCAGTTGAAACAACTGCCGTCCTTGAATTCTATTGTCAGATCATTGACAGGTAAATCGTCAGCCTTGTTTCAGGCGGCGGGCAATATCTAGTGCAAAGTAAGTGAGCACTCCATCGGCACCAGCACGTTTGAAGGCGATCATGGATTCCATCATGGTACGGTCATGATCGAGCCAGCCATTCTGTGCAGCGGCCTTGATCATCGCGTATTCACCGCTCACCTGATAGGCAAATGTCGGAACCTTGAATTCGTCTTTCACGCGCCGCACGATATCGAGATACGGCATGCCCGGTTTGACCATCACCATGTCGGCGCCTTCCGCCAGATCCAGCGCCACTTCGCGCAGCGCTTCGTTGCTGTTGGCTGGATCCATCTGATACGTCATCTTGTTGCTCTTGCCGAGCGTGGCGGAGGAGCCGACCGCATCACGGAACGGCCCATAGAATGCCGATGCATATTTGGCGGAATACGCCATGATGCGCGTATAGGTATGGTGATGCGACTCCAGCGCGTTACGGATGGCACCGATTCGGCCATCCATCATGTCGGATGGTGCGACGATATCGACACCTGCCTCGGCTTGTGTCAGTGCCTGTTTCGTGAGGATCGTGCACGTTTCGTCGTTGAGCACATAGCCGGTTGGATCGAGTACGCCATCTTGTCCATGGCTGGTATAGGGATCGAGAGCAACATCGGTCAGAATACCGAGCTCTGGGAAACGTTTCTTCAGTTCGCGCACGGCGCGTGGTACGAGGCCGTCCGGATTGGTTGCTTCAATGCCATCGGGCGTTTTCAACGATGCCTGAATGACCGGGAACAAGGCGAGTACCGGAATGTTCAGCGCCACACATTCTTCCGCTACGCTGAGCAACTGATCAACTGACAAGCGTTCGACACCTGGCATGGAAGAAATCTTTTCGCGATGATTTTCGCCTTCGGTAATGAAGACCGGATAGATCAAATCGGCTGGTGACAGCGTGTGCTCGCGCATCATGGCGCGGGAGAATGCATCCTTGCGCATACGGCGCATGCGAATGGCGGGAAAAGCGGGTGGTGTAGGTTTGGTCATGACATTCTCGCAATGGGAAAAGGCATTCAGGGCGACGTTGCGCCGATGTTAATGCGACTGTAAAAAATATGCGAAAAAAGCGAAACTTTTCTGCGGTAGTTTCATCCTAGTAGCAGATGCTTTGCATCTCCCGCTTCTCCTCCCTGAGCGGGGCCAACTCGTACTGCGAGATGGCGTTATTGCCCTGGAGATACTCCCCTTTCTCCAGGGCTTTTTTTCGTCTGGACTATTGGGAATCGGCGTCTGGCCCATCATCCCGATCCAGTCCCAGCAAAGACAGAATCTTGTCGTTGGCCTCTTCCAGTCCGGTGCGTTTCAACGATGAAAACAATTGCGCCGTGAAGGGAAAGGATTGCCCTTCTTCATCGACATAGCTGTCGAGCAGAGTGCGTGCAGCACGCAGCGCATTCGTCGCCTCATTGCGGTTAAGCTTGTCTGCTTTCGTCAGTAGGCAATGAATTGGCTTGCCGGTTGGTGCAAACCATTCCAGCATCTGAATGTCGAGGTCGGTGAAGGGGCGACGTGAATCGACAATCAAGACCAATGCAGCCAGTTGCTCGCGGCGTTGAACATAGTCGCCGAGCAGCGCTTGCCAGTGCAATTTGGCAGAGCCGGATACTTCTGCGTAACCATAACCGGGTAAATCGACCAGCAATGCGCGGATTTCATCGACCTTCGTGGCATCCTTGCGGTGCTGCCCGACATGGGCGCCGCCGATGGAAAAAAAGTTGATGTGTTGGGTACGGCCTGGCGTCTTCGATGCAAAGGCAAGTTTCTTTTGATTGGCCAGAATGTTGATCGCCGTCGATTTGCCTGCGTTGGAGCGGCCTGCAAAGGCAATTTCAGGAACTTGCGTATTTGGCAAATCACGGAGATGATTCACCGTGGTGAAGAAGCGGGCTTGCCAAAGTTGGGACATAGGATGGGATAAAAAGCTGCGGGCTGGCAAAAATGCCGAAAAGCTATTGTACAATGCGGCGTTGCATCGCGTCGCCCAAGGGAGTGAAAGTCGCACCTCAGTAGTTGCTAAAACGGTTGCCAACCTGGCAGATTTTAATATTAAGTCTTCAAGGTGTCCGAATGAATCGTGTTTGCCTACCGGTCGTACAGTCTTTTTTTGCCGCCATGCTGCTGGTTGTTTCGTCGGCTTACGCCGCTGAACCTCCACCCGCTACCAAGCCTGATCCTGCCAAGGGCGAAATGCTCTATAACATGGGCGACAACGCTCGTAATGTGACAGCCTGCATTACATGCCATGGCCCTGCCGGCAATGCGTCTCTTCCGGAAAACCCCAAACTGTCGGCCCAAGTCGGTGCCTACATTCACAAGCAGCTCGTCAATTTCAAGAATGGTGACCGGCATAATCCGATCATGGAGCCGATTGCCAAAGGCATGACCGAGGAAGATATCCAGAATATCGTCGCGTATCTGGCCAAATCCTCAAAACCGTCGCCGGGCGCTGCGCGCAACAAGGATTCCGTCGAACTCGGGAGAAAAATCTTCCGTGGCGGTATCGCCGAGAAGCATGTGCCAGCCTGCGCGGCCTGTCATAGCGCAAACGGAGCAGGCATTCCGGCACAATTCCCGCGATTGGCCGGACAACATCAGACTTATACCGAAGCGCAGTTGATGGCATTCCGCTCTGGTGCGCGCAAGAATAGCGAGCAGATGACACAGATTGTGCAGCGCATGTCGGATGCGGAAATCAAAGCGGTGGCCGATTATGTGGCCGGCCTGAAGTAAGTTTTCCATCGACAATTCAAAAGGGCAGCATGGCTGCCCTTTTTCATCTCTGCAGCGCTGGAAAATGCAGGCAAGACAGTAAAATGCTGCGACATGCAGGGCAGAGAGATCAAGGAGCACAGTAGCGGATGACGATGGAGACGGAAACCAGTACCGCCGGTTGGCAGTTGAACACGCATCGTCGCTGGCTGGCGGAAAGTGTCGAGCTGTTGTCATCGATGCGTTTCGCCATCAGCTTGCTGACGCTGATCTCGATTGCTTCCGTCATTGGTACGGTGCTCAAGCAGGGTGAGCCGATGTCGAACTATGTCAATCAGTTCGGCCCGTTCTGGTTTGAACTGTTCGGCAAGCTGGGTTTGTACAGCGTGTATTCGGCATGGTGGTTTTTGGTGATCATGGGTTTTCTCGTGATTTCCACCTCTCTGTGCCTGATTCGTAATACACCCAAGATGCTGCGGGATATGCGCAGCTGGCGTGACAATGTGCGCGAGCAGTCCTTGCGCAATTTCCCCCATCGTACGGAGTGGCAGGCCGATTGCGAGCGTGATGTCCTGGTCGCGCAGACTGTGGCGCGTATCGGGCATCACGGCTATCGCGCCAAGGTGATCGAAAAAGACGGCGGCACCCTGATCGCGGCCCGCAAGGGGACGGCCAACAAATGGGGCTACATTTTTGCGCATGCTTCGATTGTCATCATCTGTGTCGGCGGCCTGCTTGATTCGGACTTGCCGATTCGTTTTCAGAAAATGGTGTTCGACAAGAGTTCGTTTGCGGGTAATGGTCTGATTGCCGAGATCCCTGCCGAACATCGCCTTGGCGTCGGTAATCCCAGCTTTCGCGGCAACACCATGATTCCGGAAGGTGGTGCCAGCAGTACGGCGATCATTCCGCAAGCAGATGGCGTGCTGATCCAGGATCTGCCTTTTTCGATTCAGCTATCGAAGTTCATCATCGAGTATTACTCGACCGGCATGCCGAAGTTGTTTGTCAGCGAAGTGACGGTTACCGATCACGAAAACGGTCATTCCTTTCCCGCCACCATCAAGGTCAACGAGCCGCTGATTTATCGCGGCATGGCGGTGTATCAATCGAGTTTTGAGGACGGTGGCAGTCGCCTGCAGTTGCGTGGTTATCCCATGCGGGGCAGTGCAAACAAGCCATTCGAGTTGACGGGCGAAGTTGGTGGCGCGACCGAGCTGGATAAAACTTATGGCGATCACTACAGCATTGAGTGGTCGGGTTTCCGGCCCTTTAACGTCGAGAACATGATGCAGGATGGTCAGGACGTCCGTGCCGTGAATCCGAATCAGGGTTTCAATCAGCGCTTTACCGCCAGTCTGGATCGCCATCTCGGATCGGCTGCCAAAATGGCCGATGTGCGCGAGTTCAAGAACGTTGGACCGAGCGTGCAATACAAGCTGCGCGATCGTAACGGACAGGCACGCGAATATCACAACTACATGCAACCGGTAGAAGTGGATGGTGCGTATGTCTTTCTGGCAGGTATGCGCGAGTCACCGTCCGAGCCGTTCCGCTTCCTGCGGATTCCGGCTGATGACAATGATGCGGTCGATGAGTGGATGCGCTTGCGTAACGCGATTCTGACACCGTCGATGCGTGAGAAGGCGGCGGCTGCATATGCGCGCCGTGCCTTGCCGGATGCGCGTGCAGCAGCGGGTGGCTTGCGCGATCAATTGCAAGCGTCGGCGCTGCGCGGGCTGACGATTTTCGCCGGTGACGACAATAGTGCGGGTTATGTGGCCGTGTCGCAATTTCTTGAGCGTATCCCGCCGCAGGAGCAGGAAAAGGCGGCCGATATTTTCATGAAGATCCTCAATGGCAGCTTATGGGATCTGTGGCAACTGGCGCGGCAACAAGATGGATTGGCGCCGATGGTGGCCGAAGAGCGTCATGGCCGTTTTTTGCAACTGGCCGCCAATGCCTATTCCGATGCCTTCTTCTACGGCTCTCCGGTTTACTTGCAATTGCAGGGATTTGAGGAAGTGAAGGCCTCGGTCTTCCAAATCACGCGCTCGCCGGGCAAGAATATTGTCTATCTTGGCTGCCTGTTATTGACGCTGGGTGTGTTCTCGATGTTTTATATCCGTGAGCGTCGCATGTGGGTGTGGATCAAGTCGGATACATCCCAGTCAAGTCATGCCATCATGGCGATGAGTACGCAAAGACAGACACTGGATTTTGAGAAAGAATTTGCGTCACTGCAGGATAAGCTGACACAGTCGGCGTCGCGTTAAGTAGTTGCGATATGGCGTCAGTTGTAACAGGATGATTTAAAGCAAAAGAAGCACCGCGAATGCCGTCCGAAATCAACAGGTGCATCAGGCAGGTGTCGTCAGACACGTTACCGAAAAAGGAGAAGGCATGGATGTGGTTCAAAAGCAGACCTATGCGCAACCTGTCGGATATTTCCGGCGGCTGACAGCAATTGACTGGCTTTACGCAGCGGCCTGGCTGATCGGTGCTGTGTACGCATTGCGCCGCTTTGGTCATCACATGGATGTCTATGAAGAAGCCATCCTGTTGCTGGCGGTACCCACGTTTACATGGCTGGGCTGGCACTGGAAATCAGTGCGCTGGCTGACGGCATTGATGGCTGTGCTGAGTCTGTTTGCCATTTCGCTTTATGACGGCACATTGGTTGCTGCCGAGCAGCGGTTTTTCCTGAAATATCTATTCTCCAGCCAGTCGGCCATTCTCTGGATGAGCATGCTGTTCATTCTGTCGACCGTGTTCTACTGGGGCGGCCTGATTGCACGGTCCCCGACGGGGGCATCGATCGGTAGCCGCTTGTGCTGGGCGGCTGTCTTGATGGGCTTTGTCGGTATGCTGGTACGCTGGTACGAGTCGTATCTGATCGGCCCGGACATCGGACATATTCCGGTTTCCAATCTGTATGAAGTGTTCATCCTGTTCTGTCTGGTGACTGCCTTGTTCTATCTGTATTACGAGCAGGAATATGCGACGCGTCAGCTCGGCCCGTTCGTTTTGCTGGTGATCGCCGCAGCGGTTGCCTTCCTGTTGTGGTACATGGTGTCGCGCGACGCGGGCGAAATTCAGCCGCTGGTACCTGCACTGCAAAGTTGGTGGATGAAAATTCATGTGCCGGCCAACTTCATCGGATACGGTACCTTTGCACTGGCGGCGATGGTCGCGATTGCCTATTTGCTCAAAGCCAAAGGGATTTTTGTTGATCGTCTGCCAGCACTCGAAGTGCTGGATGACATCATGTACAAGGCCATTGCGGTAGGATTTGCATTCTTTACCATCGCCACGATTCTGGGTGCCTTGTGGGCTGCAGAAGCGTGGGGAGGCTACTGGTCATGGGACCCGAAAGAGACCTGGGCCTTGATCGTCTGGCTCAATTACGCTGCATGGTTACACATGCGCTTGATCAAGGGTTTGCGTGGACAGGTAGCGGCTTGGTGGGCGATTGTCGGCCTGCTGGTCACCACGTTTGCTTTCCTCGGTGTCAACATGTTCTTGTCGGGTTTGCATTCCTACGGAGAGCTGTAAAGACGCTTGATGCTGGTGCGCGTATGATCAATGGACGCAGTTGAAATAGTGTTTCCGCAATGAACTTCCGTGTTCGGCGACAAGTCTGAATCATCTCTTACTTGCATGCGCACCCTACGCATTGAAAGGCGTTGTCATGTTGATCAAACGTCCCTCCAATGGCATTGACCTGCCATTCCCTTCCGAAATCACGCCCAGAGCGATTGTTGAATCGCGTCGCGCCTTCATGCAAAAGGTGGCCCTGGGCGCCGTTGCTGGTACCGGCCTGATGGAGATGCTGTCGCGTGAGGCGTTTGCGCAAAATGCTGCCACAAAGCTCGCGGCCAAATCGAATTCGGCCTATGTGCTTGCGGACAAACAAACACCCTACAAGGACGCGACGACGTACAACAATTTCTACGAGTTCGGTACGGATAAGGAAAGTCCGGCACGTTATGCCAAGTCGCTCAAGACGCGTCCCTGGACGGTAAGGATTGAAGGCGAGGTCAACAAGCCAATGACGCTGGATATCGATAGTCTGCTGAAAGTGGCAACTCTGGAAGAGCGTGTGTATCGCCTGCGCTGTGTGGAAGGCTGGTCGATGGTGATTCCGTGGATCGGCTATTCGTTTGCCGAAATCATCAAGAAAGTCGAGCCGACGTCGAATGCCAAATATGTGGAATTCGTCACGCTGGCCGACAAGGAAAGCATGAACGGATTGCGACGTCCGGTGCTGGATTGGCCATACACCGAGGGGCTGCGTATCGATGAAGCCAATCACCCGCTGACGTTGCTGACCTTCGGCATGTATGGTGAGGTATTGCCGAACCAGAATGGCGCACCGGTAAGGCTGATCGTGCCATGGAAATACGGTTTCAAATCAGCCAAGTCGATCGTGGCGATTCGTTTTGTCAAAGAGCAGCCGAGAACATCATGGAATCGCGCTGCGCCAAGCGAATACGGTTTCTTTTCGAACGTGAATCCGCAGGTTGATCATCCGCGCTGGTCGCAGGCTAGCGAGCGTCGCATTGGCGAGGACGGTTTCTTCACGAAGAAGCGACCGACACTGATGTTCAACGGTTACGAGCAGCAGGTTGCTTCGCTCTATCGCGGCATGGATCTCAAGAAATTCTATTAAAGGATCGGATGCTGCCATATACAGCATCCGATTGGACACAGCATGCTTTCCCATCTTTCGGCACGGCAGTTGGCAGTTACAAAGACACTGGTTTTTGGTCTGGCATTGCTGCCTTTTCTGCGTCTCGTCCTTTCCATCTTCACGGACCAGTTGGGCGCGAACCCGATTGAGTTCATTACGCGCAATACCGGGGATTGGGCGTTGTATTTTCTGTGCCTGACCTTGCTCATTACGCCACTGCGCCGCTTGTTGAAATGGAACTGGCTGATCCGTTTCCGACGCATGTTGGGTTTGTTCGCCTTCTTTTATGCGACGTTGCATTTCACGACGTTTTTCTGGTTTGATCATTTCTTTGATCTGGGTGAAATGTTCAGAGATGTGGTGAGGCGACCATTCATTGCGGTAGGGTTTGCCGCATTTGTGCTGCTGATCCCGCTTGCAGTGACGAGTACGAACGCGATGGTCAAGCGACTAGGCGGCAAACGCTGGCTATGGCTGCATCGCCTGATTTACGTGATCGCACCGTTGGCGATTCTGCATTACTGGTGGATGAAGGCGGGCAAGAATGATCTGGAGCAGCCTTTGATTTTCGGCTTGATTGTTCTGGTAATGCTGGGATTGCGTCTGGTCTGGGCCGTGCGAAAGTCACATACAGGCGGGAATGCGTAGAGTCCGTGCATCCAATAAAAAAGCCGATCATCTGATCGGCTTTTTTATTTAAGGCAGCAACGATTCCAGGGCAAACAGATCGGCAGGGGATTCGCGTTTGCGGATCAGATGTACCTCCTTGCCGTCGACGATGACTTCGGCTGCGCGACCACGCGTGTTGTAGTTGGAAGACATGGTCATACCGTATGCACCAGCGGACATGATGGCGAGCAAATCACCTTGCTCGATGGCTAAAGCACGATCACGTGCGAGCCAGTCACCGGATTCACAGACCGGTCCGACGACATCATAAACGGGTGCATTGTCATCGGTCGTTTGTTTGACGGTCTGGACGCCATGCCATGCTTCGTACATGGCTGGCCGCATGAGGTCGTTCATTGCCGCATCGACGATTGCAAAATTCTTGGTCTCGCCGTGCTTGATGAATTGCACTTCGGTCAGCAGGATGCCGGCATTGCCGACGATGGAGCGACCTGGCTCGAACAAGACCTTGATTGGCGCGTTGTCGTACTTTGCCTTGCGCCATGCATCGATCTTGGCGAACAGACGTGACAGGTAGTCACCCACGGCAACCGGTTGATCATTGTTGTAGTTGATGCCAATGCCGCCGCCGATGTCGAGATGATGTACATGGATACCTTCGGCGGCCAGCGTGTCGATCAGCTCGATCAATTTGTCGACGGCTTCCAGCAGCGGTGCATCATCCAGCAATTGCGAACCGATGTGGCAGTCGATGCCGGTGACGTCGATATGCGGCAGAGATGCCGCGACACGATATGTTTCCAGCGCATCTTCGTATGCCACACCAAACTTGTTGTCCTTGAGGCCGGTCGAGATGTACGGGTGTGTTTTGGCGTCGACGTTCGGATTGACACGCAGTGAAATGGGCGCTCGCTTGCCGAGTTCTGCCGCGACTTCATTCAGGCGGTGCAGTTCCGGAATCGATTCAACGTTAAAGCACAGAATGTCATGCGACAGCGCCAGACGCATTTCTTCGCGCGACTTGCCGACGCCGGAGAAAATGACTTTGCGTGGCGAACCACCTGCAGCAAGTACGCGTAACAGCTCGCCGCCGGAAACGATATCGAACCCCGAGCCCAGTTTGTTCAACAGGTTGAGTACGGCGATGTTGGAATTCGATTTGACGGAATAGCAAACCAGTGAACTGGTGTCATCACGGCCATTGGCCTTGCAGGCATCGGCATATGCGCGGAAATGTTCGGTCAGTGCTGCCTTGGAATAGACATAAGTCGGCGAGCCGAAGTCGCGCGCGATCGTGTTCAGTGGAACATCTTCGCCATGCAAGATGCCGTTCCGATAAGAAAAATGCGACATGTAAATTATCTTGAAATGGATGTTTCAGAATCAGGCAGCGTCACGGCGGGAACGACCGGTTTGGCGTTTTCCTGATTGCCTTCCGGAGGCAGAAACAGCGGGCCTTTTTGTCCACAGCCGGTCAGCATGCTGAAAACAGCAATGCTAAGCAGGATGGAAAATGAAGGCATAATGCGGCGCAAGCCGAAAGGGGACTTCACGATTAGAATCTCGGTTTGGGTGAAATAAAACGACAATCAATAAAAACGTGTTGGAGTGTAGCATGACCGAATCGGAATTCCTGAAGCAGGCGGAGGCCACGCTGAACCATATTGAGGCTGTGCTGGAAGAGTTGGCGGAGCAGGATGTGCTGGATGTGGAATGCGCGCGCAGCGGCAATGTCCTGGAAATCGAGCTGGTTGATAACGGCTCGAAAATTATCGTGAATAGCCAGGCGCCGATGCAGGAGTTGTGGTTGGCTGCTCGTTCAGGCGGGTTTCATTTCAAGCAGCAGGGCCGCGACTGGATCAATACGCGCGACGGTTCCGAATTCTTTGCAGTGCTGTCACAGGCGGTCAGTGAGCAAGGTGGTGTGCAGGTACAGTTGCGCAAGCAGGGCTGATCATCTGCGCCAAGCGTTTGTTTGCGGAGCAATAAAAAAGGGAAGCATGCGCTTCCCTTTTTGTTAGAACAATTCGTTCTTTACTTCGTCGCGTGTTGGCGCGCTGTCTGATCCCGTCATGCCGGGGACATCCAGGCTTCTGACACCAAGGCCGGGCGGATTTTCTGCATAGAAGTAATCTCCATTGGCCATGATGATGCCTTCCGGCACTTGCCGCTCGGCCATTGGCACGCCTTTGAGGGCTTTCTCCATGTAGCCGATCCAGACTGGCAATGCGAGGCCGCCACCGGTTTCACGGCTGCCCAGATTGCGCGGTTGATCAAAACCGATCCATGCCACGCCGACCAGTTCGGGCTGATAACCGGCAAACCATGCATCAAACGAGTCATTGGTGGTACCGGTTTTGCCCGCCAGATCGGTACGCTTGAGCGACAGGGCGCGCGTTGCTGTGCCCGAATTCACGACATCCTTGAGCATGCTGTCCATCAGGAACGCATTGCGCGCGTCAATGACGCGATTATTCTCGTCGCCAGCCAGATCGGGTTTGGCTTGCGAGAGCAGGCGACCATTGGCATCCGTGATTTTTGAAATCAGGTAAGGATTGATCTTGTAACCGCCATTGGCGAACACGGCGTAAGCTCCGGCCATTTGCAAGGGGGTGACCGCGCCGGCGCCGAGTGCGAGCGTCAGATATGGCGGGTTTTTCGCCGAATCAAAGCCGAAGCGCGTGATGTATTCCTGACCGTACTTCGCGCCGATCTTGTGCAGGATACGAATCGAAATCATGTTCTTGGATTTCGTCAGCCCTTTGCGCATGGTCATCGGACCATCGTATTTGCCGTCGTAGTTCTTTGGTTCCCATGGCGGGCCGCCGGTCGTGCCGCTGCTAAAACTGATGGGCGCATCGTTGATGACGGTTGATGGTGACAAGCCTTTTTCCAGCGAGGCGGAATAAATGAACGGTTTGAAAGACGAACCAGGTTGCCGCCATGCTTGCGTGACGTGATTGAATTTGCTGCGATTGAAATCAAAACCGCCTACCAGCGCGCGGATGGCGCCATCCTTGGTGTCGGCGGCAACGAAGGCAGATTGCACCTCCGGCATTTGCGTGACGCTCCAGTTCTTGCCTTCTTGCATGACACGAATGACGGCACCACGTCTGACGCGTTTGTTTGGTGGTGCTTTATCGCTCAGCAATTGCGCGGCAAAGCGCAGACCCTCGCCCTGAATCTGGATTTCTTCGCCGGAAATCAGGGCAGCGCGAATCAATTTGGGTGTGGCTTCAAGTACGACGGCTGCGACCAAATCGTCGCTGTCCGGGTGATTGGCAAGTTCGACCTCGATCGTATCTTCCGCTTCTTCCTTGCTATCGGGGATGTCGATAAAATTTTCCGGGCCACGATAAGCTTGACGCTTCTCGTAAGCCATGATGCCACGGCGTACGGCCAGATAAGCAGCATCCTGATCGGCTTTGGTGATGGTGGTGAAGACGTTCAGGCCGCGCGTATAGGTTTCTTCCTTGAATTGCTCATAGACGAGCTGACGCGCCATTTCCGACACGTACTCAGCGTGAATGCCGAACTCGCTGCTGCTGGTTTTGGTCTTCAGCTCCTCGTCGCGCGCAGCGTAATACTGTGGTTCGCTGATGTAGCCAAGCGTGTACATGCGTTGCAGGATGTATTGCTGACGTGCTTTGGCGCGTTTGGGGTTGACCACAGGGTTGTAGGCAGAAGGTGCTTTGGGTAAGCCGGCCAGCATGGCGGCTTCCGCGATCGAGATGTCCTGCAGTTTTTTGCCATAGTAAATCTGGGCAGCGGACGCAAACCCATACGCGCGCTGACCCAGATAGATCTGATTCATGTAAATCTCGAGAATCTGGTTTTTGGACAGATTGTGTTCGATCTTCCATGCCAGCAGTACTTCGTAAATCTTGCGTTTGAAGGTTTGTTCGCTGGATAAAAAGAAGTTACGCGCGACTTGCTGCGTAATAGTCGAGGCGCCTTGACGCGCACCGCCACTCAGATTGTGGAGCGCGGCACGGGCAATGCCAATGTAGTCCACCCCACTGTGCTCAAAAAAGCGGTCATCCTCAATCGCCAGTACCGCTTTTTTCATGATGTCCGGAATCTCGTCGATACGGACAAGATTGCGTCTTTCTTCGCCAAATTCGCCGATAAGGACGTTATCTGCCGAGAAAATCCGCAAAGGGATTTTGGGGCGATATTCGGTGATTGAATCAAGTGCAGGCAGATTCGGGTAGGCCATGGCCAATGCAAAGACCACGATCAGACCGCAGATGGTGCCCAGGCCAGCGAGTAAACCAATCACGCCCAAGCCCCAGCGCAGGGCAACGGCGGATGCACTTCGATTCGGTTTGGGGGATTTGCCTTCAGATGCAGATTTTTTGGAAGCCATGCCGGAAATGTAATTTCAATGTGCGGGCCATTATAGCGGCGCGTCTGGAAACGATATTGAGGATGCGTGGAAAACGACACATTTGGGTCACATTTGCCGAGTGGACTTTTGGCAACGCATTGCAAATTGCCGGTTGGAAATTGCTTTACAGTTTCCAACGCTTGGGGCTACGATTTGAAGCAATGTTTCACAAAGGCATGCTAATTATCAGTTTTTAAACGCTTTTTGCTAATTTTTGACCACGTAATTCAGGTTGAATTTTTCGACAAATCAAAAAGCGTTGCGTTCCATCTATTAAGACGATTCAGGGAGAAACAACTTGGCCTTTGATTTTGGCGCCTTGTTCGGTCGGAAAAGCCCGCCGTTGATCGGTCTTGATATCAGCAGCTCTGGTGTGAAGCTGGTTGAGTTGTCGGAAGCCGGGAAAAGTCTGAAGCTCGAGTGTTTTGCTTCAGAGCCGCTGCCACGAGGGGCAGTGGTCGATGGCAACATCGAGAACATCGATCAGGTGTCGGATGCGATTGCACGCGCCTGGAGGAAAAGCGGAACACGCGTCAAGCTGGTTGCCATGGGCATGCCGCCGGCTTCTGTCATCACCAAGAAAATCACCCTCCCAAGTAATCTTTCTGAAGAAAATCTGGAATTGCAGGTGGAAACCGAGGCAAGCCAGTACATCCCGTTTGCGCTTGACGAAGTTCGTCTGGATTTCGATGTGATCGGCCCTGTCGAGAATTCGCCGGATGATGTGGATGTGATGCTGGCCGCCACCCGCAAGGAAAAAGTCGAAGACCGTGTTGCCGTTGCGGAGGCGGCAGGGCTGAAGCCGACTGTGATGGATATCGAATCTTATGCAGCACGCGCAGCCATAGATCGCATCGCACGTCAAAAAATCGGCAAAGGCCAGATTCTTGCCGCGTTCCAGATTGGCACCAACGTGATGCATGTATCGATCCTGCAGGACGGTGAACTGATCTATGAGCGCGAGCAACCTTTTGGTGGTCATCAGCTGACACAGGATATTGTCCGTAATTATGGCTTCTCTTATGAAGAAGCCGAGATCAAGAAAAAGAGTGGCGATCTTCCTGATGGCTATCAAAAGGAAATCCTTGAGCCTTTTCTTGAAAACGCTGCGCAGGAAGTGACGCGCGCGATTCAGTTTTTCTTTACCTCGACACCGTACAGCCGCGTGGACCAGATTTATCTGGCTGGTGGTTGCGCCAACATTCCGCAACTGGTTGAGACGGTAGCCACCCGTACCAAGATTTCGACCTCCGTGATTAGTCCGTTTGCGGGTATGCAGTTGGGTAGCAATGTACGTGAAAAGCAACTCCGTATAGAAGCGCCAGCCTATCTGGTTGCATGTGGATTGGCGATGCGGAGGTTTGATCAATGATCAAGATTAATCTGCTTCCCCACCGCGAGGAAGCACGCAAACTGCGCAAGCAGGCCTTTGTCGCATTGATGTTGCTGGGCGCGCTTGCCGGGGCATTGGTCGTGATCGCCGTAGGCGGATATTTCGCCAGCTACCTTTCCACGCAAGAGCAGCGTAACCAGTTTATCCGAGCCGAGAATGCGCGCCTCGATGTTCAGATCAAGGAGGTCGCCGGCCTCAAGCGTGACATCGAAGCATTGAAGGCGCGTCAGCAGGCCGTAGAGGATTTGCAGGCTGATCGTAATCAGCCCGTGTATTTGTTGGATGAATTGGCGCAGCAAGTTCCGGAAGGCGTCTATCTGAAATCATTTCATCAAGACGGACAGCGCGTGCGTATCAATGGATATGCGCAGTCGAATGAGCGTGTTTCAGAGCTATTGCGTAACCTGGGCAATCGTTCTCCCTGGCTTGAAAAACCGGACCTGATCGAAATTCGCTCCGTGGGTTTGGGGCAAGGCAAAGATGCCAAACGCGTGTTTGACTTCATCGTCAACGTCGAAATCCGTCGGCCTCGTGATATCGCGGCTGCTCCTGACGCAGATGTTCCGGTTGCCGTAACGGCTGCGCAGCGTCCCTGATATGAGAGTCACACCATGGCAGATCTGAAAAATATTGGTGAGTCCGTCAGCGCGCAGTTTCGCGGTCTGAATGGTTTGCATCCGGGACAATGGCCCATCGTTCCACGTGTGCTTTGTGCGATTGGTGTTGCATTTGCGGTCATCGCAGTCGGTTGGTTTTTGTACTGGAGCGATCAAATGGATGAAATTGATCGCGCCGTAGCAGAAGAGACGACCTTGCGCGATGCCTACAAGATCAAGGTGCAACAGGCGGTGAATCTGGATGCTTTGCGTAAGCAGAAGGAGCAAGTGAACCAGTACGTCTCGACGCTTGAGAAACAGTTGCCAAGTAAAGCGGAAATGGATGCTTTGCTTTCCGATATTAATCAGGCGGGCTTGGGCCGTGGATTGCAGTTCCAGTTATTCAAGCCGGGGCAGGTTGTTGTGCGCGATTACTACGCGGAACTGCCAATTGAAATCAAGGTAACCGGCAATTATCACGACGTTGGTGCATTTACGAGTGATATCGCGAATTTGCCCCGGATTGTCACACTTAATAAACTGAATTTGGTCGCAGGCAGCGGAGGCGAATTAACTTTGGATGCGGTCGCGAAAACGTTCCGCTATTTGGATGACGAAGAAATCGCCACGCAACGTAAAGCAGCGGCAGACCAAAAGAAAGGCGCGCGCAAATGATGAAGCCTTTCTCTCATTTTCTATTGCCATGCTCGTTTGCGATTTTATTGAGTGCATGTGGCGGCAGCAATACGGATGATGTGCGGCAGTGGATGGATCAGACGCGTGCGCAAAGTCGTGCTTTGGTCAAACCGTTATCCGAACCGAAAAAATTCTCGCCTTATATCTATGACGCGAAAGGGCGCGAAGATCCCTATAGTCCGAACAAGCTCGCTATTGCTCTGGCCAAGGCCGGCAAGGGCAGTGGCATTCAACCCAATTTCGACCGGCGCAGTGAGCCGCTGGAAAGCTATCCCCTGGACATGCTGAGCATGGTGGGGACCTTGTCCAAGCCGGGCATGAGGTATGCATTGATTCAGGTTGATAAAACGATTTACCAGGTCAAGGTCGGCAATTACATCGGCAAGAATATTGGTCTGGTGACCAACATCACCGATACCGAAGTGCATTTGAAAGAAACCGTACAGGACGCCGCGGGCGAGTGGGTCGAACGTGAAGCCAAGCTTGAATTGCAGGAGATGCAAAAATGATCGCGCAGCATAAATACTATTCCCGCACGCAGGGCATCCTGTACACGATGCAGCGCGCGTTTGCGCTTGCCTGCCTTACTTTGGTAAGTGGTGCGGTATTCGCGGCGTCTAACGAAATCCAGTCGATCAGCTCCACGCAGCAAGGCACGAATGTCGTGGTTAAAGTTGCATTGAAAAATCCGGTGACGACGCCACCGATCGGTTTTTCGATCACCAGTCCTGCACGGATTGCCCTTGATTTTGCCGATACCGCCAATGCGACCGGCAAGGGATTGCAGGAGATTGGTTTGGGGGATGTGCGTAACGTCAATGTTGTGCAGGCAGGAGAGCGTTCGCGTCTGGTATTCAATATGCAGAAGTCGCTGAACTATGCGACAACGGTAGAGGGCAATGTTGTCGTTGTGACGATCGAAGGTTCCGGTGGCCCGGCGACCCCGTTGACTGCAGCTGGTTTGCCTGTGCCGCAACCAGTCGTCTCAACGGCTATTAGCCCGCAAGCCTTGCGAGATATCGATTTCCGTCGTGGATCCAATGGTGAAGGGCGTGTTGTCATTGACTTGCCAAGCAACCAGATTGCGGTGGATGTACGCCAGGTCGGCAATCGTGTCGAAGTCGATTTCCTCAAGGCCAGCCTGCCGCAGGTATTGCGCCGTCGTCTGGATGTGGCGGATTTCGGCACACCAGTCGATTTCATCACGACGCAGCAGCAGGGTGACAATGTGCGCATGCTGATCGAACCCAAAGGTGCATGGGAACATAGTGCGTATCAGAGTGACACGCAATTGGTGATCGAGGTCAAGCCGATTCGGGAAGAGCCGAATCGACTTGGCATGGGCACGCAAAACTATCGCGGTGAAAAGCTGTCGCTGAATTTCCAGAATGTTGATGTGCGTGCGGTTTTGCAGGTCATTGCAGATTTCACCAGCCTCAACATCATTACCAGCGATACGGTCAGCGGTAACCTGACATTGCGCTTGAAGGATGTGCCATGGGATCAGGCACTGGATATCGTGATGCAGGCCAAAGGCCTGGATATGCGCAAGAACGGCACGGTTCTGTGGATTGCCCCTCGCGATGAATTGCTGACCAAGGAGAAACTGGAGCTGGAACAGCGCGCACAGATTGCTGAACTCGAGCCCGTGCGTACCGAAACATTCCAGCTCAATTATCAGAAAGCCGAAGCGTTCAAACAGGTATTTGGTATCGATAGTGGCAACCGCAGCATTCTGAGCAAACGCGGCAGTGCAGTGGTTGATCCACGTACCAACCAGTTGTTTGTCACGGACATTGCTTCCAAACTCGACGAAGTCCGTGCGCTTGTGCAGAAAACGGACATCGCCAGCCGCCAGGTCATGATCGAAGCCCGTATCGTCGAGGCGACGGATACCTTTAGCCGTAACCTTGGCGCCAAACTTTCTTTCGGCAGCCGTTCGGGCAGCTATCAATTGGGCGGTAATCAATCCGCTGCGGGTACGGGGGGCGCTCTTCCTACGCTCGGTAACAGTGCGGTCAATCTTCCGGCAGGTGCAATCAGCGGCAATGCGGCAGGCTCTGTCGCCTTGACCTTGTTCAATTCGGCGGCGACACGATTCATCGGCTTGGAATTGTCGGCATTGGAAGCCGATGGCAAGGGCAAAATTATCTCCAGCCCACGTGTCATCACGGCGGACCAGTTGAAAGCCTTGATTGAACAGGGTGAGGAATTGCCTTATCAGCAAGCAACCAGCAGTGGTGCGACCAGCATTGCCTTTAAGAAGGCGAATCTGAAGCTGGAAGTCACGCCGCAAATTACACCGGATGGCAATGTCATTCTTGATGTGGACGTGACCAAGGATAGCGTGGGACGCGATACACCGGTCGGTCTTGCCATCGATACCAAGCATGTTCGTACGCAGGTGTTGATCGAAAACGGCGGGACCGTTGTGATTGGCGGCATCTTTACGCAAACTGACAATGATCAGATTTACAAGGTGCCTTTGATTGGCGACATCCCGGTTGTTGGCAATTTGTTCAAAACTACCGGTAAAGAGCGTCTGAAAACGGAGCTGCTGATTTTCCTGTCACCTAAAATTCTCAACGATAAGGTGGCAATCAGGTAGGATGCCGGATGTAGGCAGCGCCATGTCGGCTGCTGCGTCTGGTGTGAAAGAGTGTGGTAGTGGCTGGAAACATTTTTCTCGTCGGCCTGATGGGGGCTGGCAAAACAACGGTTGGCAAGGCGCTTGCCAAAAAGCTCAACAAGCGCTTTGTCGATTCGGATCATGAAATCGAAGCGCGTACCGGCGCAACCATTCCCCTGATTTTTGAAATCGAAGGCGAAGCCAGCTTCCGTCGCCGCGAGGCTGAGGTGATCCGCGATCTGACCGCGCAGGATAATATTGTTTTGGCAACCGGCGGCGGTGCGATTCTCAATCCCGAAAGTCGCGCTTATCTGCATACCCGTGGCACCGTTATCTACCTGCGGGCCAGTGTCCACAGTCTGCTACAACGTACCAGCCACGATAAAAACCGCCCGCTTCTGCAAAAGGGTGATCCAAGGAAGACGCTGGAAGAGCTTACGCGCGTGCGAGATCCGCTTTATAACGAAGTGGCACACTTCGTCGTCGATACCGGGCGTCCTAACGTACAATATTTGATGCATGCCATTCTGTCGCAGCTGGAACAAAAAGTCGAGACGACGGTTTCCGCAACTCAACAAACGCCTCAAATAGCGAATACCATGACCCTCCCGCCGTCCACATCCCAAGTCTTGCAGGTTGATCTGGGTGATCGCAGCTACCCGATCACCATCGGACAGTCGCTGCTGGACAATCCAGAAATCGTGGCAGACAAGATCGCCGGATCACGGGTTGCCATCGTGACCAACACAGTGGTCGCGCCGTTGTATCTGGAACAGCTGATGTTCACCTTGGCTGCTGCTGGTAAAAAAGTAACATCGGTCATCCTGCCTGATGGTGAAGAAGAAAAGAACTGGGAAAACCTGATGAAGGTTTTTGATGTTCTGCTGGCGGAGAAATGTGATCGCAAGACAACCCTGATCGCGCTGGGTGGTGGCGTCATCGGCGACATGACGGGATTTGCGGCTTCCGCGTACATGCGCGGCGTTCCTTTTGTGCAGATCCCTACCACCCTGCTGTCGCAAGTCGATTCGTCGGTAGGTGGCAAGACGGGGATCAATCACCCGCTTGGCAAGAACATGATCGGCGCGTTTTATCAGCCGCAAGCCGTCATTGCCGATACCTTGACGCTGAATACCTTGCCGGATCGCGAATTGTCGGCCGGACTTTCCGAAGTCATCAAGCATGGCGCAATTATTGACGCACCATTCTTTGACTGGATCGAGGCCAACATGGCCAAACTACGGGCGCGTGATCCAGACGCATTGGCCTATGCGATCCGCCGCTCGTGCGAAATCAAGGCTGATGTCGTGCGGCAAGATGAACGTGAAGGCGGGTTGCGTGCCATTCTCAATTTCGGGCATACCTTCGGTCATGCCATTGAGGCGGGAATGGGATATGGCGTCTGGTTGCATGGCGAGGCGGTCGGCTGCGGCATGGTGATGGCGGCCGATATGTCGTGCCGGCTTGGTTTCATCGATGCTGCAAGTCGTGATCGCATTGTTGCCGTGGTCAAGGCGGCTGGCTTGCCAACCGTGGCGCCCAATCTGGGCAATGAGCGCTGGCTCGAACTGATGGAAGTCGACAAGAAGAATGAAGGCGGGCAAATCAAGTTTATCTTGCTCAAGCCGCTGGGTACGACGGTGATCATGTCCGTGCCGCAAGAAACCTTGCTGCAGACACTGGCGGCCTGCACGGTTTGATCAACACACAGGTCTGCATGGATATCGAAGCGCATCTGGCTCCCTACGCATCACGCTCGGCACAGTCCGAGGGCCGCCGTTTCGATGAGCCTGCACCGGCATCACGGTCGGAATTTCAGCGTGACCGCGATCGCATCATCCACTCCACCGCGTTTCGCCGACTCGAATACAAGACGCAGGTATTCGTTAATCATGAAGGCGATCTGTTTCGTACCCGTCTGACCCACAGCATCGAGGTTGCGCAGATTGCCCGATCCATTGCGCGCAATCTGCGTCTGAATGAAGATCTCGTCGAGGCGATCTCGCTGGCGCATGATCTTGGCCATACCCCTTTCGGTCATGCCGGACAGGATGCATTGAATGCCTGCATGCAGGACTATGGCGGCTTTGAGCATAACCTGCAGAGCCTGCGTACGGTCGATGCGCTGGAACAGCGTTATGGCGCATTCGATGGATTGAATCTCACCTTTGAAACGCGGGAAGGCATACTCAAACATTGCTCTCTGAAGAACGCGCGCAAGTTGGGGGATGTCGGCGTGCGTTTCATCGAGAAGAAGCAGCCTTCACTGGAAGCGCAACTTGCCAATTTGGCAGATGAAATTGCCTATAACAACCATGACATCGATGACGGATTGCGCTCTGGATTGTTGACGACCGGTCAACTGGATGAGATCGACTTGTACGCGCGTCATCGTGATGAGGTGGAGCATGCGTATCCGGGAATCGCCGGTCGACGTGCAATCAATGAAACAATACGACGCATGATTAATGCGCTGATTGTGGATCTGATCCAGACATCCTTGCAACGTATCAGGGATGCTGGCGTCAACAGTGCTGCGGACGTGAGAAATGCGGAGCCGCTCATTGCCTTCTCCGATGCAATGCATGCGGAAGCGACGTTGCTTAAACGGTTTCTTAGAGAAAATCTGTATCGGCACTATCAGGTCAATCGCATGACCAGCAAGGCGCGTCGCATCGTTGCCGAATTGTTTGACGCCTTCATGCGTGAGCCGACCTTGTTGCCACCCGACTATCAAGTGACGGATGCAGGCACGCATGCGGACTCAGCCAAGTTGATAACGATGCAGGCACGTCAAATTGCGGATTACATTGCCGGCATGACGGATCGATACGCGATTCGTGAACACAAACGCCTGTTTCTCATCGACGAGATGTAAGACGTATTTAACGCGTCAACGGAACGATATTTGGCGTGTCCGTTACGCCAGCATCCGCAATGGATGTGCATAGTCTGACCATGCCGCCGTGAAGAATGGTGCAATCATTTCTTTTGTTACGGCCTCAAAAGAGGCAGGCCGCCATTGCGGTTGCTGATCCTTGTCGATCGCGAGGGCACGTATGCCTTCCACGACTTCGCCATGTTCAAAGCAGCGTCTTACCATTGTCCGCTCCATGCGCAGGCAGTCAGCGATGCTCATCGTCTTGGCACGCCGAATTTGTTCCAGCGTGACGGATACCATCAAAGGGGAGCGTTGCAGCAAATTCTCCAGCGTCTTTTGCGCAAATGGCGTGGCGTCTGCTTGCAGCGAGCGCACGATTTCCTCAACGGTGTCGTACGAAAAATGACGATCAATATCGGCACGATGCTTGGCGAGCACGCATTCATCGGGGCTGATTTGCGTCTGATAGGGCGCGGCAAAGGCTGTGATGGCGGCTGCATAATCCCGGTCCGAGACGGATCCAAGGATACGAACAAGATCGGGTAAGGCCTTGCGGGGTACAAACACATGCGCCAATCCAGCGTGCAAGGCATCTGCAGCACCGATGATTTCACCAGTAAGGCCAAGATAGGTACCGATCTCCCCGGATAGATGTGACAAGAAATAGCCGCCGCCTACATCCGGGAAGAGTCCGATTTTCACTTCAGGCATGGCCATACGTGTGCGTTCCGTCACGATGCGGATGCAAGTGGGGGCACTGCTCTGCGTGATGCCCATGCCGCCGCCCATGACGATGCCATCGAGAATGGCTATGTAAGGCTTGTTGTAATGATGAATCAGATGGTTGAGCGTGTATTCTTCGGTGAAAAAATCTTCCAGTAGCGCGCTGCCGCCTTGTAAGCCGGCGCAAGCAACTTCATGAAAAAAGTAAATGTCGCCGCCGGCGCAGAATGCCTTGGGCGTGCTGGAGTCGATCAACACCGCGTGGATATTCTCATCCGTTTGCCAGTCTTGTAGCGATGCCGCTAACGTGCGCACCATGTCCAGTGAAAGGGAGTTCATTGCGGCGGGCCGATTCAGTGTCAGGCGAGCGAGGCGATGATCGGAAGAAACAAGAATGTCTGCTGACATGAGATGCGGAAGAAGAAAGGAAAGCGCACATTCTAGCGAGTTTGCCTTGTGCACAGAAGACGTTGGGCGACGTCCTTCTTTCTTTCATGTGAATGAAAAAGGGCGCTATTGGCGCCCTTTACTATTTTTCCGAACGATGCCGGTTTGCATGCATGCGGATCAGCTTGTCAGCATCTCGCTCGCGTCTGGCATGCGTTTGATCGCATCTTTGGAGTGATCCTGCTGTTTTGTTTTGTATTTAATGACTTGTCGATCCAGTTTGTCGATCAAGGTATCAATCGCCGCGTACAAATTGGTGGCGATGCTTTCCGCATGCAAATCCTTGCCGCGTACTCGCAAGTTGATTTCCGCTCGTTGGCGCTTTTCTTTCTCTGGGAGGTTGTCGACTGTCAGGATCACGGCAATGTCGATGACGTGATCGAAATGGCGTTTGATGCGCTCCAGTTTACCGTGTACATATTCACGGATCGCTGGGGTTAATTCAAGATGATGTCCGCTGATGGTGAGATTCATACAGTGCTCCTATGATGACTCACTGGAGGTTCGACACACCAAGTTGCAGTGCGTGAACACAGCAAGGTAGAACAGAAACTACAAGGACGATATCTATAACGATTTTCGCAGATTGACTGGAGGAATCTTCAGGGCTTCGCGGTATTTGGCGACAGTGCGCCGTGCTACCACCATCCCCTGTTCAGCCAGCATGTCTGCAATCTTGCTATCTGAAAATGGACTTTTCGGGTCTTCGGCTCCTATCAGTTGCTTGATCAATGCTCGGATCGCAGTCGACGATGCTTCGCCGCCGGTTTCTGTTGCCACATGGCTACCGAAGAAATATTTCAGTTCAAACATTCCGTGCGGTGTGAGCATGTACTTCTGCGTCGTGACACGAGAAATTGTGCTCTCGTGTAAACCCAGTGTATCAGCAATTTCGCGCAAGACAAGAGGGCGCATCGCGACTGCACCGTGCGAGAAAAAATTGCGTTGGCGTTCCACGATTGCCTGCGAAACGCGCAGAATCGTATCGAAGCGCTGTCGCATATTCTTGATCAGCCACTTTGCTTCCTGCAGTTGCGAACCCAGCGTCCCTTCGCCTTTACTCTGCTTGAGAATATTGGCATACATGCTGTTGACGCGCAGGCGAGGCATCACATCGTGATTGAGCATGACTTGCCAGCCATTGCGCGTGCGTTTGACGATCACATCGGGAACAACATAATCGGATGCATCGCTGGCAAACGAGGCGCCGGGATGCGGATTGCATTGCTTGATGATGGCTTGTGCTTCGCGCAAATCCTCATCGTCACAGTTCAATGCCTTGCGCAACTTGTTGAAGTCCCGCTGGGCAAACAAGGTCAGATGCTGCTCAACGATTTCTAATGCCATACGGCGCGTGACCATTGGCACTTTCGGAAAGCGGCGGATCTGTAATGCTAGACATTCTGATGGCGTGCGTGCACCGACGCCGGGCGGATCAAAGCTTTGCAGCAGATTGAGTGCAATTTGCAATTCTTCCGGCTCGATCTCCAGTTCTTCGGGCAGGCGTGCGTGAATTTCTTCCAGTGACTCTTCCAGATAACCGTTGTCATCCAGTGCATCGATGATCAGTTCAAGCAGAGCGCGATCACGCAGTTCGCGTACGGTCAGTGAAACCTGCTCAAGCAAATACTCGCGCAGTGTCGTTTCGTGTGCTTCCAGTTGCGGGCGACCATCGTCGTCTTCCGGTGCCTTGGATGTGCGCGCAACATCATCAAAGCTCCAGTCGCTTTCAGTGCCGCCATCTGCAGGATCACTACCATCGCTACTGCTACCCTCGCCGCTGGTTTCACTTTCGGGTTGCGCGGTGTTTGCTTCAAGGCTGGCGCCTTCGGTGGCAATGCCGGACGCCCCCAGCGCGCCGTCTGCCAGCAGGCGGGTCGCATGATCGAGCGGATCGTCGGTACGTTCCAGCATCGGATTCTCTGCAAGGATCTGCTCCAGCTCCTGATGCAGTTCGAGCGTCGACAGTTGTAACAACCGGATCGATTGCTGCAACTGGGGCGTCAATGCCAGATGCTGAGAAACACGGAGTTGCAGAGATTGCTTCATGAGTCCTGATCTTCCCTTTACATGCGGAAGTGTTCACCAAGATAAACGCGGCGGACCGATTCATTCTCGATGATGTCGTCAGGGCGCCCGCTGGCCAGCACGGCACCCTGGTTGATGATGTAGGCGCGGTCACAAATGCCAAGCGTCTCGCGCACGTTGTGATCGGTGATCAGCACACCGATGCCACGCTCTTTCAAAAAGCGCACGATGCGTTGAATCTCGATCACGGCAATCGGATCGACGCCGGCAAACGGTTCGTCCAGCAGAACGAAGCGTGGATTGGTGGCGAGTGCACGCGCGATCTCGACACGACGGCGTTCACCGCCAGACAGCGACATGGCCTGATTCTCACGCAGTTTTTCAATCTGCAGATCGGCGAGCAAGGTGTCGAGACGTTGCTCGATCTGTTCCTTGCTGATCGATTTGCCATTGACGTGTTGCAGCTCCAGCACAGCGCGAATATTATCCTCGACACTCAGCTTGCGAAAGACGGAAGCTTCCTGAGGCAGATAAGACAGGCCGAGTACGGCACGCTCATGGATCGGACGACGTGAAATGTCCACGCCATCCAGTTCGATCACGCCGGCATCCGATGGTACCAGCCCGACGATCATGTAAAAGGACGTTGTCTTGCCGGCACCGTTGGGACCCAGCAGACCGATCACTTCGCCGCTTTCGACCTGCAAGCCAACATCACGCACAACCTGACGTGCGCCGTAGCTTTTTTGCAGCCCTTTGACGATCAGTTTGCTCGACATCAGTTGCCCCCGCCTTGTGGTGTGGTGCGTGGCTGGATGGTGGCACGGATGCGTCCGCCCCCTTCCTTGCTCGAGCCGCTGGCCGTGTTGTGTACGGTGAAGAATTCGGCGCGGGTATCGTAGGAAATGTATTCGCCTGTGACTTCGTCCGTCGACTTGCTGCCTTCCAGGCGACGCATGCTGGCGCGGACAAACAGTTTCATGATCTCGGTCTTGTCGTCGTATTCAATGCGTTCGGCCTTGCCTTCGATCCATTGATCGTTACCGCCATCGCGTCGTTGCTTGAATGTGGCAAGTCCGTTTTGCGGTGCGTACAGTGTGACGAACTGATAGCCTTCCGGATCCTGCCTCACAACCATGCGGCCTGCGGTCATGCGGATTGTGCCGCGTGTCAGTACCACATTGCCGGTGAAGGTGTTGATCTGTTTGACATCGTCGTATTCCATCTTGTTGGCTTCGACGTTGGTCGGCTTGGTGGAATCCGCCTTTTCTGCATGTGCAGCGCTGCCAGCGAAGAGGGCGACGAGGATAAGAGCGGGCAGAAATCGATTCATATCATTCTCTGGTGAGTAAGCGCAAACGTGCGGGTCAGTTTCTTGTCGCTGGTTGATACATGCCTCTGACATCGCCAGACAACTTGAACTCGCCCGTGGCATTGTTGGCAACCATGCCAACGCCATTGAGCGTCGAGCCACCAAGCTGCAGGGTGACGGGCTTGGGTGTCTTCATGACATCTTCATCCGGCAATAACAGCAAATAGGATGTCGTTAGC
Organism: Oxalicibacterium faecigallinarum; assembly: GCF_014635705.1. Lineage (GTDB taxonomy): Bacteria > Pseudomonadota > Gammaproteobacteria > Burkholderiales > Burkholderiaceae_D > Oxalicibacterium > Oxalicibacterium faecigallinarum. The sequence continues at coordinate 44,515 of NZ_BMDI01000002.1, forward strand.
TGAAAGCGTTGTGCCTTGGCAGACGCCGGACGATCAATGTGCACATCGTCATACATGTGCACCTCGGTATTGTTGTTCTGAATGGTGGCGCGCTTGGAGCGGCTGACCATCGGCGGACGATCGACGCCGTAGCTGTGCACTACCGGGTTCTGGATCAGGTACGAGTCATCGCCAGGAAAGTGATGCATCGTCGTGCCAGTCACGTTGTAGCGAGCAGCGCCATTTTTGTCCATGCGGACGAAATTGAATTTTTCGACGTAGAAGTCAGGGTCGGTGCGTGCGGCAGCCGGCATGATGTCTTCCGTCTGGCGGCGCATGACTTCGACCAGCCACAAGCTGCCGAGCGCAAGGCTCGCGGCCAGGACGACCAGAATGACGAGCCGCATGGTATTTGCCGGGCGTACTGCCTTCATGCCAGATACGGCGCGAGCGCCGCCTCGTAGTTGTTTTGCGCACGCAAGATCAGGTCGCACAATTCGCGTGCGGCGCCGCGACCGCCGTGAGCGCTGGTGATGTAGTGCACGCGCGATTGCACTTCTGCGTGACCGTTCGGTACGCTGGCAGCAAAGCCGACGCGCAACAGAATGGGCAGATCGATGACGTCATCACCGACAAAGCCGCAATCTTCCGCCTGCATGCCGGTTTTGTTCAACAGCGATTCAAAGATGGCGCGTTTATCGTGTGCGCCCTGAAAAACATGTTGTACACCCAGGTCAGTCGCACGTTTGAGTACGATGGGAGACTGGCGAGCACTGATTATGGCCGTCGCAACGCCGGATTGCTGCAGCAGCTTGATGCCATGACCATCAAGGACGTTGAAGGTCTTCATGACTTCGCCATCCGGGCTGAAGTGCAGGCTGCCATCGGTCAGGATGCCGTCAACATCAAAAATCATGAGGCGTATGCGTTGCGCCCGACGCATGGCGTCGGCCATGTGTATGTCATTAGCGGTGGCGTGCGACGGGGAGGCTGTCATGACTCAGATTACTTTCGCGCGGGTCAGATCATGGATGTGCAAAGCGCCGACCAGACGGTTGTCGGCATCGGTCACCAGCAACTGATTGATGCGGAATTGTTCCATCAGCTCGACAGCTTCGACCGCCAGCTGTTCCGGTTGCACGCTGCGCGGCCCGCGATGCATGACTTCGGCAATCGTCAGTTTGGAAAAATCCTGCACGTTTTCAATCAAGCGGCGCAAATCGCCGTCCGTGAACACCCCGATAGCACGACCTTCTGCATCCACGATGGCGGTCATCGCCATGCCTTTGCGGCTGATTTCCAGCAAGGCGGCATAGACGGTAGCGTCGGCCGACACGGTCGGGATGGCGTCGCCGGTGCGCATGACGTCACGCACATGGGTCAATAGTCGACGACCCAAGGCGCCGCCCGGGTGTGAGCGCGCGAAATCTTCCTCGCCAAAACCACGTGCATCCAGCAGGGCCACGGCCAGCGCATCGCCGAGCGCAAGCGTGACGGTCGTGCTTGCGGTTGGCGCGAGATTGAGCGGACAGGCTTCCTTCTGCACGCTGGCGTTCAAATGCACGTCCGCAAGCTTGGCCAGGCTGGAGTTGTTGTTGCCGGTAATGGCAATCAGGCTGGCGCCCATGCGCTTGATGATGGGCACGATGGCCAGCAATTCACCCGCTTCACCGGAATAGGAAATGGCAATCAGTGCATCCTTGGCGGTAATCATGCCAAGATCGCCATGCGAGGCTTCTGCCGCGTGGACAAACAGGGCGGGTGTACCGGTCGATGCCAGCGTTGCGGCAATCTTGCGCGCAATGTGGCCGGATTTGCCGATGCCGGATACGACGACGCGGCCTTCACAATGCAACAGCAAATCGACGGCGCGCAGGAAAGGTGCGCTGTCGCCCTCCATGCGTTGCTTCAAGGAAAGAATCTCGTCGGCCTCGATTTGCAGCGTCTCGCGCCCATATCGCAAGGCTCGCTCGGCACGCGTTGCGTCGAGACCGGAAGGGAGAATAGGAGCTTTTGGAGCGGTCATGCCCCAAAGTATAGCTGAATTCATAAAGCAAAAAACCTGCCAGACATAAACTAAATAGAATGACGTCGACAGAAATGAAGAAGATCGCGGGCAAAGGGTGAGCGACGACGCGTCTTGGCAACATGCGCTGTCTGACGACACAGTGGCGCAGCGCGGCAAAGGTTGACGCTATGCGTACGAAATCGGAAAATTGCCAGCCAGTCAGCTTTTGCCTGAAGCAAGGTCGGACTGGCACCTCCATGGAACATGGAATCGCAGCACGGCTCTTTCCTGTTGCGACAGCGACGGCAGGCGTCGCGATACAAACCGACCTGTCTTTCCTTCAGACCTAACCTTTGCTTCCAGGTGGTGATTTGAGCGTTTCCCCAGGTACATCTCCGCGTCCTGTTGCGCGCATGCAGGCTTCCACCCAGGTGGATGGCTCGCAAGGCGTTGCCGCCAACCCTGTCGGCTTGCCGGTCTATGTCGATCTCGACGGCACGCTGACCTACAGCGATTTGCTGTTCGAGTCTTTTTTATTGCTGATCAAACGCAATCCTTTTTACCTGTTTGCCTGTTTGGGTTGGCTGCTGCGTGGTCGCGGCTATTTAAAGGCGCAGATTGCCGAGCGGGTTGCACTGGACGTGTCGCTGCTCCCTTATAACGACACCTTGTTGAGCTGGTTGCGAGAGCAGCATGCGCGTGGCCGGCGACTGGTGCTGGCGAGCGCTTCCGATCGTCGATTGGTGCGGCAGGTCGCTGCTCATCTGGGTATTTTTGATGCGGTACTGGGGAGCGATACGACGCTCAATCTCAAATCGCGCGCCAAGTTACAGGCGATTCAGGCCGATGCCGGTGATGGTGGGTTTGCCTATGCGGGCAATGCGGCACCGGATCTGGCGGTCTGGGCGCACGCTGCGGAAGTCATCGTCGTCAATGCTTCTCCCGCGATTGTGCGTCGTGCGCAGGCATTGCGCACGCCAGCAATGGTGATTGATCCACATCCAGTCCCGTTACTGCTGACATTCAAGGCCCTGCGTTTGTACCAATGGGCAAAGAACGGTCTGATTTTCGTGCCCTTGCTGGCCGCGCATGAGCTCAATCCGGATCGCTGGTTGATGACCTTGTATGCCTTTATCGCGTTTGGCATGTGTGCGTCGGCAACCTATGTGATCAACGATTTGTTTGATCTGGCATCGGATCGCGCACATCCGCGCAAACACAAGCGACCATTTGCTTCGGCGCGATTATCGATTCCATTTGGTCTTGGCCTGGTCGGCACGTTGTTGCCGTTGTCATTCCTGCTGGCCTTTTGGATCTCGCTGCCATTCTTTCTTTTGATGGTCTTGTATGTGGTCGTGACCTTGTCTTACTCGGCACGCCTTAAGCAGATCGCGATTGTCGACGTGCTGATTCTGGCATCTTTGTATACGCATCGCATCATCGCGGGCGGTGAAGTCAGCGATGTCGTGATCTCTAACTGGTTGCTCGCCGTGTCGCTGTTCATGTTCCTGAGTCTGGCGCTGGTCAAGCGTTGTGCAGAACTGGAATTCATGAATGAAGATGGCCGTACCACGGCGGCTGGTCGTGGTTATCGCACCAGTGATTTGCAATATCTGATTTCGATGGGAATCGCGAGCGGTTTTGTCGCTGTCATGCTGCTGGCGCTGTATATCGACCGCCAGGACAACGGGCAGCTTTATCCGCATTCAGACATTCTGTGGCTGATCTTGCCGCTGATGCTGTTCTGGATCATGCGCCTGTGGCTGAAAATTTCGCGTATGGAAATCCACGACGATCCGCTGCTGTTTGCCATTACCGATCGCGCGAGCTGGGTGGTGGGATTCCTGGCTGCCGTTGTGGCGCTGATTGCCTCGATCGGGGGCTGGAAATGAGGATTGCGGTATGAGTCAGCTGGGTGCATGGGGACTGGCATTGTTCTGTGTCTGCCTGACGGCTACGGCACAGGTGCTGCTCAAGATGGGGATGTCGGCTCCGGCGATGCAACAGGCGATGACGCATGGCTTGCCATCGGTATTCTGGCTAGCCGTGACGAGTCCCTTGATCTGGGGGGGCATGGTTTGCTTTGGTGCGAGCGCCGGCCTGTGGTTGCTGGTGCTGGGCAAGCTGGAGGTCAGCATGGCCTATCCACTGATTTCGCTGGGTGTCGTTCTGACGACATTGGCCGGGATCTTCCTCCTTGGCGAATCTGTCAGCCTCTACAAGATTGCGGGCGTAGCGCTGGTGATCGCCGGTGTACTCGTTCTGGCAGTAAAAGCATAGTAAGTAAAACCCGGTCCGGACGCATCATCAAGCGTTTGCATGGGGCCGATTAAAGAGTTTTGAAAGAATCAAATGAAACTGGATTTGACGCGCGCGTTGTATGCCGACGCTGACCCGCAACACGCACGCAAGATTTTCTGGCGCGTCTTTATCGTGACGCTGCTGTTGAAGTTGTGGCTGGCAGCGATGTTCCCGATGACGGGTGACGAGGCGTATTTCTATCAACTGGGTGTGCATCCGGCCTGGGGATATTCCGACCACCCACCGATGATCGGCTGGTGGATTTATCTGCTCAATAGCGTGTCGTCATCGACCTTGTCGGTGCGCTTCTTTACCGTTCTATTATGGAGCGTGATTGCACTCGGCATGGTCGACCTGTTGCGTCGCATGCTGCCGGTATCGCAGGAAGGGGCGGCATGGTGGCTGGGATCGGTTTTCCTGCTGCTGCCATTCACGCTGTTGCTGAATCTGGTGACCACCGATACGCCGCTGATTTTCTTCATGTTCCTCTCCGGCTATTGCTTTGTACGTGGCGTGCATGACAGCAAGCGCTGGTGGTTTGTGCCGACGGGCTTGTTTCTGGGTTGCGCTTTGCTGTCCAAGTATTTTGCCGGTCTGCTGGCGATTGCTTACTTTGTGTACTTCTGTCGTTCGTGGCGTGGCTGGATCAACCTGATCATCATCGCCGCGTTTTCTGCGCCGTTGTTTGCGCTCACGATGGTATTCAATGCCTATCACTGCTGGACCAACGTGATGTTCAATCTGGTCAATCGCAATGAAGGTGCCCACTGGTCATGGGAAACGATCGTGCAATATCTGGTGATGATGTTGTATCTGATTACGCCATGGGTCTTATGGCGTGTGTTGCGAGCAGGGCGATTGCTGATTCAGCACGGCGTGCTCGTCACGTTATTTGTCGTGCCGTTTGCCATCTTCCTCTTCATGTCGCAGGAAAAATCCATTGGGCTGCATTGGGTGCTGGGCTTCATGCCATTTCTGTATCTGTTTGCCGGTTTGATTACGGGGGCCGGCGACCTGCGTCGCTATGCAATCTGGTCGGCCTTGTATTCGCTGCCGCCACTTGCCGTCATGGTGGCGTTGATGATTGCACCAACATCGATGTGGCAGGGTTTTGCGCTGCATGACGATATCGTGTTTCATCGCGAAACAAAAAGCATCGTTAACTTCTTGCGCAAGGATCTGCCTGCAGACGGCAAGATCATGGGGCGGTTTTTTACGCCTTCTGCCATTCTGTCGTACCACGCCGATGAGTATCTGCCGACCTTTGGTCCGGGCAAGTATCACGCCCGTCAGGATGACCTGATTGTTGATTTTCGCGAGTATGCCGGCAAGCCAATTCGCATCTTTGATCGTCGTGCGATTAATGTAAAGGAATTGGCACCTTACTTTTCATCCGTGACGGTGCATGAGTTCAAGGTCGATGGCGTGTCATTCTGGTATGCCGATGGCAAGGATTTCAATTACGATGTATTCCGTGAGCGCATTCTGAAATCGGTCTGGCAGCAGTACTATCGCATCCCGAACTTTTTGCCGATGTACGGATGCGGCTTCCTTGAACGTTACGATTTCCCTCGAATCATCCGTTGATTGACCGAGGTGCGCATGCATCTGTTTTAATGGATGCACAAACATTGAAACGCCCATAGATGCCTGCTTTTACTAAAACAGCGTTGATCGTTATTTCCGCACTGGTCGTCATGGGCGGTTTGACAGCGTGCGCGCCGATCAAGGTACTCAACGCTGTCACAACGTCGAATACCTATAGCAAAAGAAGTGATGTGGCATTTGGCGACGATCCGCGCCAGAAGCTGGACGTCTACACGCCAAAGGATAGGCAAGCGCCGGCACCGATCGTGATTTTCATTTATGGCGGGAGCTGGAATGCCGGTGATCGCCGTGACTATGCCTTCGTTGGCGAGGCGCTTGCTTCACGCGGCATGATTGCAGTCATCCCTGACTACCGGCTTTATCCGCAAGTGCGCTATCCATCTTTTGTCGAAGATGGTGCGGCCGCAGTCGCATGGGCTATTCGCGAATCGAAAAATATTGGTGGCGACCCCGGGCAAGTGTATGTGATGGGGCATAGCGCTGGAGCCTACAACGCTGCCATGATTGCGCTCGACAAACGCTGGTTAGGCAAGATGTCGCTATCGCCCTCTGTATTGCGTGGCTGGATTGGCCTGGCCGGGCCCTATGATTTTTTGCCGATAGAAAATCCGGATGTGAAGCCGGTTTTCTTTCATCCAGATTCGCCGCCTGATTCGCAACCCATTCGTCATGTGACTGGCAAGGCCCCGCCTGCCCTGTTGATGGCGGCCAGCAAGGACGAGCTGGTTGATCCGAAGCGCAATACGGGCGGACTGGCGGAGAAGATGCGTGCTGCCGGGGTCCCGGTTCGTGAGCTTTATTTCAACAATGTCGGACATGCAAGCCTGATTGCCAGCCTCGCCTGGCCATTCAGGCAGCTTGCCCCCACGCTGGAAGAGATTGAGCGGTTCGTCAAGACGGATGGCGGTCGTCGGTCCGGCGCATCCCTCAAGCAATGAATATGCAATAAGCTATGCCTGCTGTTGCTGGATGGGGCTCCCGCATCCGGCATTTTTTTCCTGTTGCAGGAATCAATGAATGGAAATCTTCGAACGCATACTCGGCATTATCTTGCCGGTCTTTGCCATCATCGCGCTAGGTTACGGCTATGCGCGCCTGCGTGGCGAAACAGTGCGTTCGGATATGACGGCAGTCAATCGGGTCAGCATGGATGTCTTGTGTCCGTTGCTGGTCTTTACAGCGCTGGCCGCCAAGGACTTTGACATCGCGCATAACGGCATGCTGATCATGGCAGGTGCGTTGATTTCGCTGGGATCAGGATTGCTTGCTTGGCCGGTAGCGCGCCTGTTTGATTACGACATCCGTACCTTTGTGCCACCAATGATGTACAACAATTGCGGCAATATGGGATTGCCGCTGGCAGTGCTGGCATTTGGCGCAAGCGGTCTGGGCTCGGCAGTCGCCTTGTTCATGGCATGTAATCTGATTTATTTTTCCGTGGGCATCAAGATTCTGGAGAGTGGCAAGCGACAAAGCGAACGTCATGTTTCGCGCTGGAAGTTTCTGGCCAATCCCATGATGATTGCGATGATCGTCGGCACCTTGTTCGCCATCGTGCATATCCCTTTACCCACGCCTCTGTTTCTTGCCATGAAGATGCTGGGCGACGCATGCATTCCGCTCATGCTGTTTGCGCTGGGCGTGCGGATGATGGATGTCCGTCTCAAAAGCTGGCATATCGGTCTGGTGGGTGCCATCGTTTGTCCGTTGGGGGGCTTGATCATTGCCTGGTTGCTTGATCATGTCGTCAGCCTGACGGCGGAGCAGCGCGGACAGATGTTTTTGTTTGCTGCACTGCCGCCGGCGGTGTTCTGTTTCATGATGGCCGAGCAATATCAGCAGGAACCGGACAAGGTGGCGTCCATCGTTCTGCTCGGTAATCTGGCTGCACTGATCTTTGTGCCAATTGGTTTGTGGATGGGGTTGCCTGTCTGAATCAGGTGGTTGATCGCGGCGCTATTGAATCCGGATTAGTTCGGGAATACTGAAAATAAAAAAGCGAGCATGAGGCTCGCTTTTTGTCATGGCAAGACCATTTATTTTTTCTTCAACAATGGCCCCAGATACTTGCCGGTAAAGCTGCGTTCATTCTTTGCCAGATCCTCTGGCGTACCGGCACCGATGACTTGTCCACCACCAGCGCCACCTTCCGGCCCCATGTCGATCAGCCAGTCAGCCGTTTTGATGACATCCAGATTGTGCTCGATGATGACGACTGTGTTGCCTTGATCGCGCAGACGGTGGATCACCTTGAGCAGCAGGGCGATGTCATGGAAGTGCAAACCGGTAGTCGGTTCGTCGAGGATGTAGAGCGTGCGGCCGGTATCGCGTTTGGATAATTCGAGCGACAGCTTGACGCGTTGTGCTTCACCGCCGGAAAGCGTGGTGGCGCTTTGGCCAAGGCGAATGTAACCAAGGCCGACATCGAGCAAGGTTTGCAGTTTGCGCGCAATGACCGGTACCGGCTGGAAGAATTCATGCGCCGCTTCCACCGTCATGTCGAGCACTTCGGTGATGTTCTTGCCCTTGTATTCGACTTCCAGCGTTTCGCGGTTGTAGCGCTTGCCGTGGCAGACATCGCATGGGACATAGACGTCTGGCAGGAAGTGCATCTCCACCTTGATCACGCCATCGCCCTGACAGGCTTCGCAGCGACCGCCTTTGACATTGAACGAGAAGCGACCGGCCGAATAACCGCGTTCCTTGGCAGCAGGGACGGTTGCAAACAGATCGCGAATCGGTGTGAACAGGCCCGTGTAAGTTGCCGGATTGGAGCGCGGGGTACGACCAATCGGTGCCTGGTCGACCGAGATTACCTTGTCGAAATGTTCGAGACCGCTGATCGATTCATGTGCGGCTGGCTCTGCTTGCGAACCGTACAGATGGCGCGCGGCTGCCAGATACAGCGTGTCATTGACGAGCGTCGATTTGCCCGAGCCCGACACGCCCGTCACGCAGGTCAGCAAGCCGACTGGCAGTTCGAGCGATACATTCTTCAGATTGTTGCCGGTAGCGCCTGTGATGACGAACTGCTTTTTCGGATTCGGTGCAGTGCGTTTCTTGGGCACTTCAATCGACAGGGTGCCATTCAGGTATTGCGCGGTCAGCGACTTCTTGTTCTTCAGGATGTCTTTCAGCGTACCTTCGGCAATCACTTCACCACCGTGCACGCCGGCACCGATGCCCATATCGACCACGTAGTCGGCACAGCGGATCGCATCCTCATCGTGTTCGACGACGAGCACGCTGTTGCCGATGTCACGCAGATGCTGCAATGTGGCGATCAGGCGGTCGTTGTCGCGCTGATGCAGGCCGATCGACGGTTCGTCGAGCACATACATGACGCCGGTCAGACCCGAGCCGATTTGCGATGCCAGGCGGATACGCTGCGCTTCACCGCCGGACAAGGTATCGGCACTCCGTTCAAGCGACAGGTAATCGAGGCCGACGTTGTTGAGGAAGGTCAGGCGCGAAACGATTTCCTTGATGATGCGATCGGCAATCTCCTTCTTTGCGCCGGTCAGCTTCAGCTTCTGGAAAAATTCCAGCGTGTCGCGCAATGGCGTAGCCGCCACTTCATAGATTGCGCGTTGCTGTTTGCCGGTGCCGACCTTGACGTTACGTGCTTCCACACGTAGTCGTGCACCTGCGCAGCTCGGGCATTCCTTCTCATTGATGAACTTGGCGAGTTCTTCCTTGACGGCCATCGAATCGGTTTCGCGATAGCGCCGCTGCAGGTTGTGCACCACACCTTCGAATTCGTGTTCGCGAATGACGGCACGGCCTTTGTCGTTGATATAACTGAACGGCAGTTTTTCCTTGCCGGACCCGTAAAGCACGACTTCTTGCGCTTTCTCTGGCAATTTTTCGAACGGCAGATCGATATCGAATTGATAGTGATCGGCAATTGCCGTCAGCATCTGGAAGTAGAACTGATTGCGCCGATCCCAACCCTTGACCGCGCCGCTGGCCAGAGACAGATTGGGGAAGGCGACGATGCGCTTCGGGTCGAAGAATTCGATATGACCGAGACCATCGCATTCAGGGCAGGCACCCATCGGATTGTTGAACGAGAACAGGCGTGGTTGCAGTTCCTGCAACGCATAGCCGCAGACCGGGCAGGCGAACTTGTTGGAGAACAGATGTTCGGTACCGCTATCCATTTCGACGGCGAGTGCGCGACCTTCTGCCAGACGCAGCGCGGTCTCGAAACTTTCTGCCAGACGTTGCTTGATATCGGCTTTCACCTTGACGCGATCGATGACGACATCGATCGTGTGTTTTTCAGCCTTTTTGAGTTTTGGCAGCGCATCGACATCATAGATATGCGCGTTGCCGGTGCCGCTCTGTACGCGGAACCGGACAAAACCCTGCGCCTGCATCTGTTCGAACAGATCGAGGTGTTCGCCCTTGCGATTGGCCACCACGGGTGCCAGGATCATCAGCTTGGTGTCTTCCGGCATCGCCAGTACGGCATCAACCATTTGCGAAACGGACTGCGCGGCCAGCGGATTTTCCGGATGATCCGGGCAGTAAGGCGTGCCGACACGGGCGTACAGGAGACGCAGATAATCGTGGATTTCTGTCACGGTGCCGACCGTGGAGCGCGGGTTGTGCGACGTCGCCTTCTGCTCGATCGAAATGGCGGGCGACAAGCCTTCGATCAGATCGACATCCGGCTTCTCCATCAACTGCAAGAACTGGCGCGCGTAAGCAGACAGCGATTCGACATAGCGACGCTGGCCTTCTGCATACAAGGTGTCAAACGCAAGAGACGATTTGCCCGAGCCGGACAGGCCGGTGATCACGATCAGTTTATTGCGGGGCAAGTCCAGATTGATGTTCTTCAGGTTGTGCGTACGCGCACCCCGGATACGAATTTCTTCCATTCACTCTTTCAGTCAGGCTGGTTCGATGGCAGGCGCCTTTTGTGAAGGTGCCAAGCCGGTTACGGCGAGTCAACCTGATACTATAACGGGTTTTAAAGCGCCTCGTAAAAGCCTCGTTGCGCATGCTTTTCTTGCATTAAAAGTCGTTGTTACTGCGGCAACTGCCTGATTCCTCTGCTTTTGATGACAACCTATCCAACTTCTACCGGCATGACCTCCAGCGAACGGCGCGCAAGCGTCTCGCTGGCGGGGATTTTCGCGCTGCGCATGCTGGGCCTGTTTCTGATTTTGCCGGTATTTTCCGTTCATGCGAAAAGCATGCCGGGCGGCGACAGCGCCATTCTTGTCGGCCTGGCACTGGGCATCTATGGTTTGACGCAATCGCTGGGACAAATTCCTTTCGGGATTGCCTCGGACCGATACGGCCGCAAACGCATCATCGTGATCGGTCTACTGCTGTTTGCGCTTGGTTCGTTCATTGCCGCCATGGCAGACAACATGCTTTGGGTGATTATCGGTCGCGCGGTGCAGGGCGCCGGTGCGATTTCCGCTGCAGTGACGGCATTGATTGCCGACAGCACGCGCGAGGCACAGCGTACCAAGGCGATGGCGATGGTGGGTGCATCCATCGGCTTGTCCTTTGCCGCATCACTGGCGCTGTCGCCCGTTTTGTATCAAGCCATTGGCATGGGCGGCATTTTCTTTGTTACAGGCGTGTTGGCCTTGCTGGCAATTGTGGTGGTACGCCATGTCGTACCTGCTGCGCCAGCTTTGCCGCCTGGACGTGTGACGATCCGTGAAGTGATAGGCAATGTGGATTTACTGCGTTTGAACTACGGTGTCTTTGTCTTGCACCTGATACAGATGGCGATGTTTGTGGTCATGCCATCGGCCTTGATCCGCTTCCTGGATTTGCCTTTGACGGCGCATTGGAAACTCTACCTGCCGGTCTTGCTGGGGTCATTTGTATTGATGTTGCCACCTTTGCTGGCCAGTGAGCGGCTGGGTAAGTCCAAACAGATGTTCCTTGCGGCCATCGTATTATTGTTTGTCGTGCAGTTGGGGATGTGGTTCTTGTTGTCGCAGCAGACGACACACTGGATTTTGCCGGTCGGCTTGCTGCTGCTGTTTTTCGTCGCTTTCAATATTCTTGAAGCCAGTCAGCCTTCGCTGGTGTCCCGCTTGGCGCCGCCAGCGGGTAAGGGGGCAGCGTTAGGTGTGTATAACACCTTGCAGTCGCTGGGTTTGTTCTGTGGTGGTGCTGTTGGCGGTGTGCTGGTGCAATTTGCCGGACCGGCATCGGTATTTATCATGGGTGCGGTGCTGAGCGCTGGCTGGCTTATAATTGCTGCCAACATGAAAAACCTGCCGCGGCGCGGCACAGTGCAGCCCGCCGCCGTTTAAATCGGAGAAATTAATGGCATCAGTCAACAAAGTCATCATTGTCGGCAACCTCGGCCGCGATCCTGAAACGCGCTATATGCCAAATGGTGATGCGGTAACCAATATTGCCGTCGCCACATCCGAAAGCTGGAAAGACAAGAATACCGGCGAGAAAAAAGAACTCACCGAATGGCACCGCATCACCTTCTACCGCAAACTGGCGGAAATCGCCGGTCAGTACCTGAAAAAAGGTTCGTCGGTGTATGTCGAGGGGCGCCTGCAGACCCGCAAGTGGACCGACAAGGACGGTGTTGAGCGCTTCACAACCGAGATCATTGCCGACAGCATGCAAATGCTGGGTGGCCGTTCCGGTGGTGGCAGTGTCGGTATGGATGATGACTACGGCGGCAGTACGCCGGCACCACGCCAGAGCGCGGCACCTGCAAGTCGCCCGGCAGCACGTCCAGCAGCGGCATCGAACTTCAGCGACATGGATGACGATATTCCGTTCTGATAATTTGGAGTTTGCTGATCACAAAAACGGAGCCGATGGCTCCGTTTTTGCTTCTGCTGTATGCACCGTATCAGCCTCACTCTATAATGAGTCGCCTATAGCGATGCCACATTCAAAGAACATCATGCCGCTGCCACAGTCCTCCACCGTGCCTTTGTACGCTCAAATCAAGGAAGCGCTGCGCGCCAAAATCATTGACGGTACGTATGAGCCACATCAGAAGCTGCGGGGCCGGAGGCGCGTTACTGTCCGGCGGCTGTGTATGAGTTCGTGAAGACGGATGCCAACGAAGAGGCTGCAGATCAATGCGCAAAATTGTGTGCATTGCAAGACCTGTGATATCAAGGATCCGACACAGAACATAGTATGGGTTACGCCAGAAGGTGGCGACGGGCCCAACTATCCGAATATGTAAATAACGCGCATTGAAAAAAGCCGCTCAAAGTCACAGAGCGGCCTTTGTTTTTTTCAAACCACGGCTGGTGCTACCTTCGGTGTACTGCGCAATGCCTGCGCAATCATTTCCAGTCCGTGTTGAATATCATCCCGATTTGCGAGGCCACCGATGCATACGCGCACGGCAGCAGGTGGTGGTCCCGATACACAGAACGCATCACTGGGGACGACGCCGACACCGGATTCGGCAAGGTGGGCAGCAAAGGCTTTCTGTTCCCATGCCGGTGGCAAGTTAATCCACAGATGGAAGGCGTCCGGCTTGCTCTGATAACTGCCGGGCGGCAGAATGCGTGCGGCCAGTTTCTGGCGTGCGGCTGATTCCTTGCGGATGGCATTGAGCATCAGATCGGCCGTGCCGTCGCGTACCCAGCGTGTCGCCAGGGTCGAGGTAACGGGAGATGCCATGACGGTGGTGGCGCGCAAAGAGGAGGCGAGTCGTGACGCAAGGTGTGCGTCCGGTGCCACCATGTAGGCAATCCGCAGGCCGGCACCGACGCACTTGGCGAGGCCGGCAACGTAAAACGTGATGTCGGGTGCCAGGCTGGCCATGGCTGGCGGGCCACTGCGTGGCAGAAAACCATAGGCGTCATCTTCAATGATCGGCACATCATAGTGACGTGCCACATCGACCAGCGCCTGACGTCGTGCTGCCGAGATCGTCCCCGTCGTCGGGTTCAACAGGGTTGGATTGCAGTACAGGGCTTTGGGGCCATACTGCGCGCACGCGCCGGCAAAGGCGACGGCATCGATCCCTTCCGCATCCATGGGCAGGCCGACCAGTTTGATGCCGAGCAAACCGGCCAGTGCGCGCAGGCCGGGATAGGTGAGTTCCTCGCAACAGATCACCGAACCTGCCGGCGCGATGGTGGTCAGGATTGCCAGCAGCCCGCATTGTGCGCCCGGTACCACCAGCAGACGATCATGGTCGACTACCATGCCACGACGACGTAGCCACAAGGCACCGGCTTCGCGATCTTCATGTGAACCGCCGAAGTTCTGATAGCGCAACAGATCACGCATGCTGTTACCGACCTCGGCATAGCCGTTCTGCATCAATGCGAGCAAATCGGGTGCGTCGGGTTCCGGTGCCATGTTCATCGACATGTCGACGGTTGGCCGGCCTTCAAATACGCGTGGAATGCGCGGGCGGCGTTTGCCGCAGACAAAGGTGCCGCGCCCAACCACGGAGTCAATCAGCCCGCGCCGATGCGCTTCGGTGTAGGCACGTGCAACGGTCGTGAAATCGATCCCAAGCGCTTCGGCGAGCTTGCGTTGCGGCGGCAGACGTTGTTCGGCGGCGAGCTGGCCGATGGCGATGTCTTCGGCAATGGCATTGGCAATCGCTATATAGAGAGGACCACTGTTCTTCTTGATTTTTGGTGTCCAGATTCCGGCAGTTTTAGGCATGGCAGGGTTTCTCCAGAGGATGGGTCTGGAAAAATGTATGCACGTTTCGTTCCATTCAATTTGCTATATGAATGCATGCTGTGCGTGCATTGACTGCACCAATTCACATCAATTCCGATCCTCTTTCGCACGCTTTTAAAGCATGGTTTCGGGCGTGACAGAAAGCATTCGTTTCCTTCCGGAAAAGCAATTGACTGCAGCAATTGTATGGAGTGCAGATTTCGTTGTTCTGGCATGCCATCTTCCTTTTCCTTTTCTCTCCTCTGATACGAATTCTGATTGGCGTCGGACCTCCTGATTGCATGGATTTTCATGCAGTCAATTTGATGGTTGCTGGTGATTGACTGGCACATGTGATGCATTCATTGCCGGCGTCAGGACAGTGCGTCCGGCCGCGGAGCGCGATGCATTTCAAGCGCGCCGTCGCAACCCATCAATCCATTTAGGAGTCATCACCATGCCAGCCGTTTCTCATGCAGCACACGCCAAAGGCGACTTTTTTGTCGATTACGAAGAGAAGGTATTTGAAGACGTGAAAGCCAAGCCGGGCGAAAAGGCACTGGTCACTTTCCATACCGTTGCCTTTGAAGGTTCGATCGGTTTTGTGAACCTGCTGCAAGCCACGCGCCTGCAACGCAAGGGGTATGAAACCTCGGTGCTGCTCTATGGTCCGGGCGTCACGCTGGGTGTGCAGCGCGGTTTTCCGACGCTGGGTGATGAAGCGTTTCCTGGTCATCAGAACTTCAATAATCAGATCACCAAATTCATGAATGAAGGCGGCAAAGTCTACGCCTGCCGCTTTGCGCTGCAAGCCTTGTACGGTCATGGCGAGCCATCGCTGATTCCGGGGATTCGTGCGATCAGCCCGCTGGATGTGCTTGATCTGAAGTTGCTGCATCTGCGTGACAACGCAGTCGTCATTGACACCTGGACGGTTTAAGTCTGAACACGCAAGCAATCCAGATAAGCAAAGGGCAGATCATGACAACAGCAAACAGGAAAGTACGTGCGGCGGCGGTACAGATCGCACCGGATATGGAAAGTGCCGACGGCACCTTGGCCAAGGTGTGCGAAGCCATTGCCAATGCCGCAAGGCAGGGGGCGGAGCTGGTGGTTTTTCCGGAGACATTCGTCCCTTACTACCCTTACTTCTCGTTTGTCAGGCCGCCCTTTGCGGCGGGCCCGGAACATCTGCTGCTATACGAACGTGCAGTCGTCGTGCCTGGGCCAGTCACCGACGCCGTATCGGCTGCAGCACGCAGTCACGGTGTGGTGGTCGTGTTGGGCGTCAATGAACGCGATCACGGTTCGCTTTACAACACGCAACTGGTGTTCGATGCCAATGGTGAGCTGGTGCTCAAGCGCCGCAAGATCACGCCAACCTATCACGAGCGCATGATCTGGGGACAGGGCGACGGCAGTGGTCTCAAGGTTGTGGATACCACCGTCGGCCGCCTTGGCGCGCTCGCCTGCTGGGAACATTACAACCCGCTCGCACGGTATGCCCTGATGGCACAGCATGAAGAGATTCACTGCGCGCAGTTTCCCGGCTCGATGGTGGGGCAGATTTTTGCGGATCAGATGGAAGTCACGATTCGTCATCACGCGCTGGAGTCTGGCTGTTTTGTCGTCAATGCGACCGGCTGGCTGACCGATGAACAGATCCTGTCGATCACGCCTGATCCAAAAATCCAGAAAGCGTTACGTGGTGGCTGTTGCACGGCGATCGTCTCGCCGGAAGGCAATCTGCTGGCAGAACCGCTGCGCAGTGGAGAGGGCATTCTGATTGCCGATCTGGATATGGCGCTGGTGACCAAGCGCAAACGCATGATGGATTCGGTCGGTCACTATGCGCGTCCCGAACTGCTGAGTCTGATGATCGACGACCGGCCGGCATCGCCAATGAGCACCGTGTTTCCACAGTCAGCGCCTGTTGTGCCGGCCGGCGTACCCAGGACGACTGTCGCCACGTTCCCATCTTCCGCCAACGAATCTTCTGCCAGTGTGAGGTCTGTCCATGCAAACGCTATTGAAGCCTGAATTGAAGTTTGAACTGAAGCCGGACCAGCAACTGATTACCGAGCTGCAATCGGTGGGCTTGCGACTCACGGATCCCGGTGAGGGTGCCGCCAGCCGGCGTGGTGGTGCCGGACCATCCGATCACAAGGCTGTGACGGTCAATGGACATACGGTGATGATTCCCGTGCATACCGCCAGTTCGTGGTCATCTCCTTATGTGGCAACCCCATTGGGGCCGGATGGCAACAGTACGGTCACGCGTAACGGCTTTCCGGTCGGTGTGATTTCCTTCCCGCGCCAGCCGCGCTTTTACAAGATGCAAACCATGGAAGGCGTGCCGTACTCGCATATCGCCACCCTGCATGGAGCGGATGTCCTGGCGACGACGATCCTGCAAAGCTGCATCCGCTATGAAAGTCGTCGCAAGTCCTGCCAGTTCTGCGCCATCGGCCAGTCGCTGGCTGCCAAGCGCACTGTGTTGCGCAAGACGCCGGAACAGCTCGCAGAGGTGGCGCGTGCTGCCGTGCTGCTTGACGGCATCAAGCACATGGTGATGACAACCGGCACACCGAACGCCACCGATCGCGGTGCGGCAATACTGTGTGAAAGCGCCTTTGCGGTGAAGAGCGCGGTGGATTTGCCCATTCAGGGGCAGTGCGAGCCCCCGAATGACGATATGTGGTTTCGCCGCATGAAGGACGCCGGCATCGATGCACTCGGCATGCATCTGGAAGCGGTCACGCCTGCAGTGCGCGCGCGCATCATGCCGGGCAAGGCGGATGTTCCGGTTGAGCGTTACTTCGATGCGTTTGAAAAAGCGGTGGACGTGTTTGGTCGCGGGCAGGTCAGTACCTACATCCTCGCCGGACTGGGTGATACACCGGAGGCAATTTTGCAGACATGCGAAAAACTGATCGCAGTCGGTGTCTATCCATTTGTTGTGCCGTTTGTGCCAATTGCCGGCACACCGCTCGAAGATCATCCTTCTCCCACATCGGCATTCATGCGCGACTTGCTGCAACCCTTGGGCGCGATGCTGTCGGATGCCGGCTTGCGTTCGGAAGAGATCAAGGCAGGTTGTGGTCGCTGCGGTGCCTGCTCGTCATTGTCGACCTTTGAAAGGAAGCCATCATGAGCGCGCAATGGCCTGAGGCTTCCGCTGGGGCGGCGGGCAGTGTCATGCCGATTGTGCGTTCGCATCGTCGCGTGGATGTACGTATCAAGCTGGCGACCCGTCGGGAAGAAGTGGAGGCGATTCGCATGCTGCGGCGTGCGGTCTTTTGCGCCGAGCAAGGCATCTTCGAACATGACGATACCGATGCCATTGACGCAACGGCATTGCCCATTGCCGCAGTCATCGACGCAGCAGACGGCAGTCGAGAGGTGGTCGGCACCGTGCGTATCCATCAGCCGGAAACCGGCTTGTGGTACGGCTCGCGTCTGGCCGTGGCGTGGCATGCACGACGCCTCGGTTCGGTGGGTAGCGGTCTGATCAAACTCGCCGTGTCGACGGCGCATGCGCACGGTTGTCATACCTTTCTTGCGCACGTACAGGCGCAGAACGTGCCCTTGTTCGAGCGTTTGCACTGGCACTCGCTGGAGCAGATGGATATTCATGGTCGCCTGCATCATCTGATGCAGGCCGATCTGGCCCATTACCCACCGATTCATGATGGCGACGTCGGATTTGTGCTGCCCGGACGTCGCGAGGCGGAGGCCGCATGAATGCGCGTGTTGTCATCGACGATGCCGCCAGCCTGAGGGCCTTGTGCGAACAGATACGTGTATCGCGTGGTGTCGCGCACAAGCGTGATATCGACACGGTGATGCAGACCTTGGGTGCACATCCCGCGCTTGCCTCGAATGGGCAGCCGATTGCAGTCGGAGACGACTGTGCAGCGATCCCCGATGGTGACGGCTATCTGCTGTTCGCCATCGAAGGTTTCGTCAACGAGTTTGTAGAGAAGGAACCGTGGTTTGCAGGTTACTGCGGCGTCATGGTCAACGTCAGTGACATCTACGCAATGGGTGGCCGTCCGCTGGCGGTGGTGGATGCCTTGTGGAGTCGCGATGGCGAGGCGGCACAGCCGGTACTGCAAGGCATGGCCGAGGCATCACGTATCTATAACGTGCCGGTCGTCGGTGGGCACAGCAACCGCCGTAATGATCGTGAACAGCTATCGGTTGCCATCGTGGGGCGTGCCAGCAAACTGTTGACGAGTTTCGATGCACGACCGGGCGAGCATCTGGTGGCTGCCATCGACTTGCGTGGTCGTTTTCATGAGCCGCACGCGTACTGGGATGCCAGCACCGGTTCGCCAGCCGAGCGGCTCCGTGGCGATCTTGCCGTCTTGCCGACGATTGCGGAAGACGGCCTGGCATGCGCTGCCAAGGACATCAGCATGGCCGGCGTCGTCGGAACGGCCTTGATGCTGCTGGAGTGCTCCGGTGTGGGTGCCACCATCGATCTGGATGCGATTCCGCGTCCGTCCGGCGTGGTGCTGGAACGCTGGTTACAGGCTTTCCCCAGTTTTGGCTTCTTGCTCAGTGTGGCGGATGACAAGCTGGCGACCGTGCAGGCGCGATTTGCGGCGCGTGACATCGCCTGTGCTTCCATCGGCCGTATCGATGACTCGCACACAGTGCGTCTGAAACAAGGCGATGCGCACGCCACCGTCTGGGATTTCCGCAAGGAGCCATTGATCGGATGTGGCCCCGCTCTGGATGTCACATCATGACTTTCCCGATTTTTCCTTTTCATTCCAGCCGTGCAGACAAGTTGCACAGCTTTGCTTCATCAACGGAGAACAACATGCCCGCCATGCATTTTCACGTCCGCTGGCCGGACAACACGACGAGCCGGTGCTATTCGCCATCCTCAACCATCACCGAGTTTTTCGAGGAGGGAAAACGCTACCCACTGACTGAGTTTGTCGCCATCAGTCGTGCCGCGCTCACCAAGGCAAGCGAACGCGTCAACGCGCGTTACGGCTATATGTGCAGCGCAGCCATGGATCAGCTGGAAGTCATTGAACGTACTGCCAGTCGCTTTCTTGACGTTGCCGATGCGCACGTCACCGTCGAAACCATCACAGCTTGATAGTCGGGAGAATCCCATGAAACACACCATACATACGCCTGCGCTCAGCGGACATTATTCGGTCCTCATCATCGGCGGCGGACAGGCAGGCCTGTCGATGAGTTATCTGCTCAAGGAGCGCGGCATCAGTCATCTGATCATTGAAAAGAACCGCCTGGGCCATGCCTGGCGCAGCGAACGCTGGGATACCTTTTGCCTCGTTACGCCGAACTGGCAATGCACCTTGCCTGGCTACAGCTACACCGGAAACGATCCATACGGCTTCATGAAGAAAGACGAGATTGTCGAATTCATGGATGGTTACATCGACAGCTTTCATCCGCCGGCAGTGGAAGGCGTGGCGGTCATCAAGGTCGATCGCGATGCCGATGGCCGCTTTATCGTTGAAACGTCACAAGGCACATTGAGTGCGGACCAGATTGTCAGCGCGGTGGGCGGCTACCATTTGCCGATCATGCCGCATGCGGCTTGTCGTTTGCCAGCGCATGTCACGCAAATTCATTCTGCCGATTACATCAATCCGCAATCCTTGCCGGACGGCGAAGTACTGGTGGTCGGTACTGGTCAGTCGGGTTGTCAGATCGCCGAAGACTTGCATCTGGTCGGTCGCAAGGTGCATCTGTGCGTGGGTGACGCACCGCGTGTGGCACGACGTTATCGCGGCAAGGATGTGGTCGAGTGGCTGGATAAGATGAAGTACTACGACCTGCCGGTGGACAAGCATCCGCTCGGCACCGGGGTCCGTGAAAAGACCAATCACTATGTCACGGGCCGTGATGGCGGACGCGATATTGACCTGCGCAAATTTGCGCTGGAAGGCATGCAGTTGTACGGCCGCTTCAATGACATTGAGGATGGCGTGGCGCTCTTTGGCGATGATCTGAAGATCAATCTGGATAGTGCCGATGCCACGTCGGAAAAGATCAAGGACAGCATTGATCGCTTCATCGCGGAAAACGGAATTGATGCACCTTCCGAGGCACGTTACGTCCCCCTGTGGGAGCCGGCGATCGATGCGCCGGTCAGCCTCGACCTGTCGCGTATTCGTGTCGTGATCTGGTGTATCGGCTTCCGTACGGACTTCAGCTGGATCAAGGCGGATATCTTCGATGATCGCGGTTATCCGGGGCATGAGCGCGGTGTGACGGCCGTGCCCGGCCTGTACTTCCTGGGTTTGCCGTGGCAATACACCTGGGGCTCCGGACGGTTCTCCGGTGTGGCGCGTGATGCCCGTCATTTGCTTGAGCATATCGAGGCATTGATGGCGGAACCGGTGCGCCAGATTGCCTGATGGGTCTGCCGGTCCCGATTGCATATCGAGTCATCTGGATGGAAGGAGAATGTCATGGAATCGCATCGCACCTTGCTGAAACAGTCGCTGCAACATCCGGAAGAATTCTGGGATGAGCAGGCTCGTCGGATCGAGTGGCGTACGCCATACGCACGCGTGCTCGATCATTCCCATGCGCCTTTCACCCGCTGGTTCGTCGGCGGCACCACCAATCTTTGCTATAACGCAATCGATCGTCATCTGACGGAGCGTGGCACGCAGACTGCGCTTGTCAATGTGTCGAGCGAAACGGGCGAGACACGTCGCTACAGCTATCTGGAACTACATCGCGAAGTCAATCGCATGGCAGCCGTGCTGCAATCGCTGGGTGTCAAACGGGGCGAACGCGTGTTGATCTATCTGCCGATGATTGCAGAAGCGGCGTTTGCGATGCTGGCCTGTGCGCGGCTGGGGGCAATTCATTCGGTCGTATTCGGTGGATTTGCAGCCGGCAGCCTGGCAACCCGCATTGACGATGCGCGACCTGTTCTGGTCATCAGCGCTGATGCCGGCTTTCAGGGTGGACGCAAGATTGCCTACAAACCCTTGCTGGACGAAGCGCTGTCGATGGCAAGCCATCAGCCGGCGCGTGTATTGATGATCGATCGGGGATTGCAAGCTTTCGACAGGGTTGCCGGCCGTGATTGCGATTTTCATGAACTGGCGCATCGTTTCAGTGAGGCGAAGGTGGCCTGCACATGGCTGGAGTCCAGCGAGCCCTCTTACATTCTGTATACCTCCGGTACCACGGGGCGCCCCAAGGGCGTGCAGCGTGATGTCGGTGGACACGCTGTGGCGCTGGCGACGTCGATGGCATTGATCTTCGGGGCAAAAGCGGGCGACACCATGTTTACGACGTCCGACATCGGCTGGGTGGTTGGACATAGTTATGGTGTTTACGGGCCTTTGATCATGGGCATGACGACCATCATGGCCGAAGGTGCGCCGACCCGTCCCGATCACGGCTACTGGTGGCGGCTGGTTGAAACATACGGGGTCAACCTGATGCTGACGGCGCCAACCGCCATGCGACTGCTGAAACGGCAGGGCGGAGGGTTCGCGCAACAGGCCGATCTGTCGTCGTTGCGTGCACTCTTCCTGGCGGGCGAGCCCTTGGATGAGCCGACGGCGCGATGGGTCGAAAAGGCACTTGGCAAGCCAGTGATCGATCATTACTGGCAGACCGAGTCGGGGTCGCCGATGCTCGCCCTACCGCAGGCAGCGAGCGAACTGGTGCGGAAAGTCGGCTCGCCCGGATTGCCGGTTTTTGGATTCAATCTCAAGGTGGTGGATCATCAGAGTGGCGATCCCTGTTTGCCAGGTGAACGCGGCGTGCTGGTGGCCGATGGCCCGTTGCCGCCGGGTTGTCTGCATACTTTATGGGAAAACAGCGCGGATTTCATGCGCAGTTACTGGACGTGCCGGGAAGGGCGCTGGCGTTATTCGACTTTTGATTATGCAACGGTCGACGACGAAGGCTATATCCGCGTACTTGGACGGAGTGACGACATCATTCTGGTTGCCGGTCGGCGTCTTGGTACAAGAGAGATTGAGGAGGTGATGCTGGCGCATCCATCCGTTGCCGAGGCAGCGGTGATCGGCGTGCCGAATGCCTTGCGCGGACAGGTGCCGCTGGCGTTTGTGGTACGGACGCAGCAGGCAAAAATGGATGGCGGGCAGGATGCACTTGAAGCCGAACTGGTGCGTGTGATCGGCCAGAAACTCGGTTCACTGGCACGGCCGCGGAGCGTCGTTTTTGTTGATGCTCTCCCGCGCACGCAGTCGGGCAAGGTGTTGCGACGAACCATACAGACCGTGGTAAGCGATGTCGCGCAAGAAAATCTGGCGGGTCAGATCAACCAACTGGCAGCGTGAGGTATCAGAACAGTAGAAACATGCCTGCTGCAACGATGGTGGGAAGAATGGCGCCAGCCAGCAAACCGAGGATGCTGACTGCGCCATAACGGAAGCCGGAACGCAGCAAAGCGACGCCAGCTGGATTGGGCGCATTGGCGATGACGGTCAGCCCGCCGCCGGCGACAGCGCCCGCCATCAGCATGTACTTGGCCTGATCACTCATGCCTTCAACCAATGAACCTAGATAGGTCAGAGCAGCGTTGTCGGTAACGGCTGTTAATCCAAGCGCGGCGAAGAACAGGGCGGTATCACCCAGGCTGGAAACGATCGGCTGTAGCCACCATTGTTGCATGCCACCCAGCACGACCAGGCCGGCAAGGAAAAAGCCGACCAACAAAGCTTCTTTGAGAATCAGCGGGTGCTGATACGGAGCATAGGCTTTGGTAAAGCCCAGAAACAGCAGGAAAATGGCAATGAAAACCACAGGATGGTGCGCGAAGATGACGACGCCTGCCAGTGCCAGCAGGTGACAGGCGGCAACGGTGACGGACATCGGCTTCTGCTCACCAGTGCCGGCCGCGCCATCGGTCAGATGGGTGCGCATCAGAAAGGTCACAACCGTGGCATTGATGAAGACGGCAAGCGCCGCTTTCCAGCCAAAAGTGAGCAGCATGAAGCTGCTGTCCCATTGCCAGGTACTGGCGACCATCAGGACCGGCGGGGCGGCAAAGGAGGTCAAGGTGCCGCCGATGGAAATATTGACGAACAATACGCCGAGAGCGGCATATTTTTTCCATTCAGGCATGTTGTCCCGAAAAACCATGGGTGCGAGCATCAGTGCCGCCAGCGTCATGGCCGCCGGTTCGGTGATCAGTGATCCGATCAGCGGTACCAGTGACAGACAGAGCCAGACGCGTGCGACCGCCGTACGGATCGGCAAGGCTTTGGCCAGCACGTTAACCAGACCCTTGACCGTTTCCAGTACCGGCCTGGATGCCGCAATGACCATGATGACGAAAACGAATAGGGGTTCGGTGTAGTGCCGGGTTTCCGCATACTCGAGCGCCTCTTGCCCGCCAACGACGACCGCCATTGCGCCGATCAGTACAAATGCCCACAGACCGAAGACCACTTCGATTTCACCCAGCAGGTGAAACAGACCGGCGTGGCGTTTGCTTTTGTGCGCGAGCCGTTCAAATGACTTGGCAGCAAAGGTATGGATCAGGGCAACGCCAAAAATGATGGCGGCGATGAGGTTGATGTCGGCGGCTGGATGCATGGCAGGCTGGTTTTGTCCCTGATTGTTTTTGTTTGTGTCGCTTGGCTTGGAATGCGTGTGGCCACCCCAAACTGGTGCGGATGTCCAAGGTTGAAGGTGCGCACACGCTTGGCGTCAATAAGGCAAGTGCGATTTTTTATAGAATGGCTGTTGCATTATTGCATCGCCATTGCCTGTGTATAGTACTTAGCTTCGCCTGACTATACGCGGCAAAATGCGGAAAAATGTGTGCATCTTGTCATGAAGTTTGCGGTGCATGCTGTGGTCCGGGTGGCGGGATGGCAAGGTAAAAATTTCGTACAAACTTTTCTACTTTTTATCCTTGCTCTGCATTAAGATTCAAAACTGCATTTGAAGAGATTTTACAATTTGAGTGTGTTAATTTATCAATTCTGCTTACGCCATCCGACGTGCGGTTCCCGCGTGATGCACCGATAAGTTGACATTAACAATGGCTTGAAAGTCATTCGTATTTTTTTTGAGCCGTTCAAGCATGTTTTCTAAGCGCGACCTTCCTCCGGATCACCGGTTGCTCAGCCTGATGGAACTGGCTGGTGAACTGTCGTTCCGGTTAAATCTGCAAGGCGAAATTCTGCAGGCCAGCAAACGGGCCGCCACCATGCTCGCGCCCGGCGCGCCGCTGGTCGGCCTGAGCATGTTTGAACTGGTGCGCTTGTCGGATCGGCACGCCATCGAGGCGGCGTTCATGCAGGCGGTGCAGGCACAGCAGATCACCCGTGTAAGTGTGCGCATGACGACGCGCGTCGGTGCCATGTGGTTTGAGCTCGAGCTGCTGGCCGTCAATGGCGGCGAACCCGAGGTGCTGGTGAGTGGCCGCGACGTGTCGGCCCAGCACGCAACGGAAGAGCGCCTGCGTCATATGGCAACGCATGACGAGCTCACCGGTTTGCCCAATCGTTCGCTGTTAACCGATCGCCTGCGGATGGCGATTGCGCAGTCGCGTCGCAGTCAGACCGGATTTACGGTCGTCGAACTGGATCTCGACGGTTTCAAGAAAGTCAATGACGCACTCGGGCACGCGATTGGCGATGCCTTGTTGCGTATCGCGGCAGATCGCTTGCGTGTCTTGTTGCGCGATGTGGATACGCTGGCGCGTGTCGGTGGCGACGAATTTGTCGTGGTGCTGCCGGGTGTGACGGAAGAGGTTGAGATCAATGCGATTGCACGTCGCATGATTTCCAGCATGCAGTTGCCGTTTGATATCGAAGGCCACACCTTGTATGTCAGCACTTCGATCGGCGCCGCGGTTTACCCGGTGCATGGCGATTCGGACGTCAAATTGCTGGCGCACGCCGATACGGCGTTGTATCGCGCCAAGGAAACCGGCAAGGCACGTTGCGTTATCTATAACCAGATCGTGTTCGACCAGTTCGAACATGATGTGTCCATGGAAGCGGCGATGTTCGAAGCCGTGCGTAACGGCGAGTTTCTGTTGCATTACCAGCCGATTGTCGACGCACGCACCCGCCAGATCGTCGGGTTCGAGGCACTGATGCGCTGGATGCGTCCGGAAATCGGTCTGGTGCCGCCGAATCAGTTCATCCCGATGGCGGAGGACAATGGTCTGATCAATCTGCTTGGCGCATGGGCGCTGAAAGTGGCGTGTGTCCAGCTCAAGCGTTTTCAGGAGGCGGCTGGCCGGCAGTTGTATGTGTCGGTCAACGTCAGTCCGCGTCAGTTCCGCAGCGACCAGTTCATCGATATGGTGGACGACGCGATCAAGCTGTCCGGGCTGGATGGCTCGCAGCTGCTGCTGGAAATTACCGAGGGCATTCTGATGTCCGATCCTGAGCACGCCGAGCAGCTTTTGACTAAAATCACCGGTCGCGGTGTGCGGATTGCCATTGACGATTTCGGTACCGGATATTCATCGCTGGCCTACTTGAAACGTTTTCCGATTGCAGCACTCAAAATCGACCGTACCTTCATCAAGGATTTGCCTGAATCGGTGAAGGATGCGGCGATTTGTAATGTGGTGCTCAGCCTTGCCAGCCATTTGAGTTTGTTGACTGTGGCGGAAGGTGTCGAGAATGAAGTGCAGCTGAAATTCCTGGCGCTCCAGGGCTGTTCCCTGATTCAGGGCTTTCATACTGGTTTCCCGATGTTGCCAGAGGCCGTTATCTCTCTATTGCAAGCAGACGCCGCAGCGTTACAAAATTAATCAGGCGATAGAAACAGATTCATGACGAAGCAAGAAGACCTCACTCTCAATCCGGATAAGACGATTGAATTGTTGCTGACGCGCGTGCGACAGCGCGGCGATCTGCCGGGTTTTGCCAAAGTCGTCAGTGCCATCGTCGGCGCCATGCAGGGAGAGGACGATCGCGAATTCAGCATGACGCGCACCGTGCTGTCCGACCCTGCACTGACGCAGCGTGTGTTGCGACTTGCCAATAGCGCGATGTACTCGGCTTTTGGTCAAAGTATCAATACAGTGTCCAAGGCGGTCATCGTGCTTGGCACAGAGACCATCGGCCATTTGGCGCTTGGTCTCAAGCTGATCGATGGATTGTCGGTTGCCTCGCTGGGCACTTCCACGACACGCAATGAAATGGAAAAGGCCGTGCTGGCCGGCAAGATTGCCCGTCAGGTTGCTTCCTCCTCGACGCGGCGCGATACGGAAGAGGCGGTTGTCTGTTCACTCCTGCATTCCCTCGGACGGCTGATGGTGTCCTTCTATCTGCCCGAACACTGGCAGCAGATTCAGCAGGATGTGACCGAAAACGAGCGGCTCGAAAGTGAAGCAGTCGTTGCCGTATTGGGTTTGCCGCTGGATGAAATCGGGCGTCTGGTTGCGCGTCGCTGGGGTTTGCCTAACGAACTGGTGGAAAGCCTGAAGGAAATGCCGCCGCGTGTGGCCGATCCGGATAGCGATCCGCTTGAGCATGCGGACTGGCTGGCAGCCGTATCGACGATGTCCACGCGTTGTGCCACCGTGCTGTGCGAGGACAGGACCGCGTCCGTCAGCGAGCTGACCAGCAATTACGCACACATGCTGGGACTGGACGCTTCCGTACTGCTGGCTGCAGTCGAATCGGCACATGTCGCCACGGAGGTTGTCGCTGAGGGAGCGCCCAAGCAGGAAGAGAGTGACACGCAATTGGCGCTGCCGCTCGGCAAGCCTGCGGATTCGATCAATATTCTCAAGCGCGGCGTGAGTGATTTGCGTGGCGATCTGATTTCGACCAGCACTGGTCAGCTGATGACGGTTGCGCTGGAAACGGTTTTTCAGGGCCTGGGTTTAAGTCGCGCGGTTGCCTTTTTGCGCAATCACGAAGAGAGCAAATATATTGCGCGCATGTGTTTTGGCGAATGCATGGAAGAGCTGCTGCCGCGACTGTCATTCAATGACGCCTATCAGCCGGATGTCTTTCATGCAGCGCTGGCCAACAACAAGATGATTTTTGTCGAGGATGCACTGGCCCCCGGCTTTGTCAGCAAGCTGCCACGCTGGTGGCGTGAGGAAATGAGCAGTGCGCGCAGTTTTGTCATTCTGCCGCTGATGCTTAACTTCCATCCGGTAGGCTTTATCTATGGCGATTGGGATGCATCCTTGCCGCTGTCCAAAATAGCGCCCAACGAAGTGGCATTGCTGGATGATTTGCGCGCGATTCTGGTCAAGGCAATCGAGCATCGCTGCCATATGGATCCGGTCTGGGCGCGCGCCATGCACTAGTCTGGTTCCCTCACTCGCAACACAAGCCCGGCCGGAGTCGCTATCATGAAGCGACTCCGGCTTTTTTCTTCCCGTTTATGGCGCGGCTTCCCAGACTTGTTGTCCCCAACCAACCGCATCACCTGATTCAGCGTGGTGTGGATCAGCAATTGGTTTTCCATGAAACGGCGGATTACATGTTCTTTCTGGATTGTCTGCGTGAGGCGAGTCGTCAATTTAACGTGGCGATCCACGCCTATGTGCTGATGCCTAACCATTTGCATTTGCTGGCAACACCGGCCGACAAGGATGGTCTGGCACGAATGATGCAGTGGATTGGCCGCCACTACGTGCCTTACTTTAATCAGAAATATCATCGAAGCGGCACCTTGTGGCAGGGGCGTTACCGGACCGCAGTACTGGATGCGGAGCATTATCTGATGCTGTGCAGTCGCTATATCGATCTCAATCCGGTACGGGCAAAGCTGGTGGCGCATGCGGGAGACTATGCATGGTCAAGTTACCAGCATCATGTCGGTATCAAGTCGGATCCGATGATTTCGGACCATGTATTGTATTGGTCGCTTGGCAACACGCCATTTGAGCGTGAAGCCGCGTACCGTCGGTTGATCGAAGAAGGTCTGGACGAGCACGAAGTGCGCATGCTGAGCGAGGCGACGTTGAAAGGCTGGGCGCTCGGGTCGGATCAGTTCAAGGCGGGGCTGGAGCGACAGGTGCGCCGACGCGTACAGCCATCCCGCCGCGGCAGGCCTGCACGCGAGGCATTGGTAAAGTCCCTTTAATGAGAATGGCTATCAATGGCGAGAATTTATACGCCAGCAATGGGCTTGACTCTGTCCCCATAAAATAAAGCGCAAATTCAACGAGTTTTTAATTTGACTCTGACCCCTTTTATTCGGGTTGTATTTGCCATTACGCTGCACTATCCTTCAGGCTCGTCAAAAAGTTAGTAGTGGAGAAGTCTATGCACGCGCAAGGTTTATACGACCCGGCTAATGAACATGATGCATGCGGCGTTGGTTTTGTCGCCCACATCAAAGGTCAAAAAAGCCATTCCATCATTGAGCAGGGTCTGCAGATCCTGAAAAACATCGATCACCGTGGTGCGGTCGGTGCAGACAAGCTCATGGGTGACGGTGCGGGTATTCTGATCCAGATCCCGGATCAGTATTACCGCGAAGAAATGGCCAAGCAGGGCGTGACGTTGCCGCCGGCTGGCGAGTATGGCGTGGGCATGGTCTTCCTGCCAAAAGAAAACGCATCGCGTATCGCCTGCGAACAGGAGCTGGAACGTGCTGTCGCTGCCGAAGGCCAGGTCGTTCTCGGCTGGCGTGACGTTCTGGTCGACAAAGACATGCCCATGTCGCCGACCGTACGTGAAAAAGAGCCGGTCATCCGTCAAATTTTCATCGGTCGTGGTCAGGACATCATCGTGACCGACGCGCTGGAGCGCAAGCTGTTCGTGATCCGTAAATCGGCGGGCCATGCAATTCAAGGCTTGAACCTGTTGCACGGCAAAGAGTTCTTCATGCCGTCGATGTCGGCGCGCACGGTGGTCTATAAAGGCCTGCTGTTGGCGGATCAGGTCGGCGAATACTATAAAGACCTGCAAGATCCGCGCTGCGTGTCCGCGCTGGCGCTGGTCCACCAACGCTTCTCGACCAATACTTTCCCTGAGTGGCCGCTGGCTCACCCGTATCGCCTGCTGGCCCACAACGGCGAGATCAATACGGTCAAAGGCAACTTCAACTGGATGCGCGCGCGTGAAGGCGTGATGAAATCGGCTGTTCTCGGCGACGATCTTAAAAAACTGTTCCCGCTGATCTACGAAGGCCAATCCGACACTGCCTGCTTCGACAACGCGCTCGAACTGCTGGTGATGGCGGGTTACCCGATCGCGCAAGCGATGATGATGATGGTGCCGGAGGCTTGGGAAAACCATACATTGATGGACGACAATCGTCGCGCCTTCTACGAATACCACGCAGCGATGATGGAGCCATGGGATGGCCCGGCCGCCATGGCATTCACGGATGGTCGCCATATCGGCGGTACGCTGGATCGTAACGGTCTGCGTCCGGCTCGCTATATCGTCACTGATGACGATCTGGTCGTGATGGCGTCGGAATCTGGTGTGCTGCCAATTCCTGAGTCGAAGATCATCAAGAAGTGGCGCCTACAACCAGGCAAGATGTTCCTGATCGATCTGGATGCCGGTCGCATCATCGATGACAAGGAACTGAAAGACACCTACGCCAACGCCAAGCCATACAAGCAGTGGATCGAATCGGTCCGCATCAAGCTCGACGAGCTGAGCAAGGAAGAGGAAGAAGCGAAAAACACGACCAAGTTGCTGGATCTGCAGCAGGCATTTGGCTACACGCAGGAAGACCTGAAATTCCTGATGTCGCCGATGGCCGTCAACGCAGAAGAAGCGACTGGCTCGATGGGGAACGATTCGCCGCTGGCCGTCATGTCCAACAAGGACAAGACGCTGTACAACTACTTCCGTCAGCTGTTTGCACAGGTGACCAACCCGCCAATCGATCCGATTCGCGAAGCGATGGTCATGTCGCTGGTTTCCTTCATTGGTCCGAAACCGAACCTGCTGGACACCAACAACATCAACCCGCCAATGCGTCTGGAAGTCGCGCAGCCAGTGCTCGACTATGCCGATATGGCCAAGCTGCGCAACATCAGCAAGCATACAGGCGGCAAATTCAAGTCGCATGAACTGAACATCTGCTACCCGGTTGCATGGGGTAAAGATGGTATCGAAGCACGTCTGGCCTCGCTGTGCGCACAAGCCGTCGATGCCGTTAATTCCGGCCACAACATCCTGATCGTCTCTGACCGTAAAGTCGGTGCAGATAGCGTGGCGATTCCTGCATTGCTGGCAACGTCGGCCATCCACCTGCACCTGGTCAGCAAAGGTCTGCGTACCTCGACCGGCCTGGTGGTTGAAACCGGTTCAGCGCGCGAGACGCATCACTTTGCCCTGCTCGCCGGTTACGGCGCGGAAGCGATCCATCCATATCTCGCGATGGATACGCTGAGCGAAATGGCAAAAGACCTGCCGGGCGATCTGGCGCCATACAAGGCCATCGCCAACTTCCAGAAAGCGGTCGGTAAAGGTCTGATGAAGGTCATGTCCAAGATGGGCATCTCGACCTACATGTCGTATTGCGGCGCGCAGATTTTTGAAGCAATCGGTCTGAATAAAGGTCTGGTCGACAAATACTTCAAAGGCACGGCATCGAATGTCGAAGGTATCGGTGTGTTTGAAGTTGCAGAAGAAGCACTGCGTCTGCATCGTCTGGCATTCGGCAGCGATCCGGTACTGGCCAATGCACTTGACGCCGGTGGCGAATACGCATTCCGTATCCGTGGTGAAGAACACATGTGGACGCCAGATGCGATTGCAAAATTGCAGCACTCGGCACGCGCCAACAACTTCAACACGTACAAGGAATACGCGCAAATCATCAATGATCAATCCAAGCGTCATATGACTTTGCGTGGCTTGTTCGAATTCAAATGCGATCCTGCCAAGGCAATTCCGCTGGATGAAGTGGAGCCAGCCAAGGAGATCGTCAAGCGCTTTGCTACGGGAGCGATGTCGCTCGGTTCGATTTCGACCGAAGCACATGCGACCTTGGCGATCGCCATGAATCGTATCGGCGGCAAGTCGAATACAGGTGAGGGTGGCGAGGATAGCCGTCGCTATCGTAACGAGCTGCGTGGCATCCCGATCAAGGAAGCGACCACCTTGTCTGCCGTGATTGGCAAGGACGTTGTTGAAGTCGATATGCCATTGCTCGCAGGCGACTCGCTGCGTTCGAAAATCAAGCAGGTTGCGTCCGGTCGTTTCGGCGTGACGACTGAATATCTGACGTCGGCAGAGCAGATCCAGATCAAGATGGCACAGGGTGCGAAACCAGGTGAAGGCGGTCAGCTGCCGGGTCACAAGGTGTCCGAGTACATCGCCAAACTGCGTTTCTCGGTGCCGGGCGTGGGTCTGATCTCGCCGCCGCCGCACCACGACATCTATTCGATTGAAGATCTGGCGCAGTTGATCCACGATCTGAAGAACGTCAATCCGACGGCTGACATTTCGGTCAAGCTGGTATCGGAAGTCGGCGTCGGTACGGTTGCAACCGGTGTTGCCAAAGCGAAGGCCGATCACGTCGTGATCGCCGGTCACGATGGCGGTACGGGCGCATCGCCGCTGTCGTCGGTCAAGTTCGCTGGTTCGCCGTGGGAACTCGGTCTGGCAGAAACGCAGCAAACGCTGATCCTCAACGGTCTGCGCACGCGTATTCGCGTGCAGGCTGATGGTCAGATGAAAACCGGTCGCGACGTTGTGATCGCCGGTCTGCTGGGTGCAGATGAAATGGGCTTCTCGACCGCACCGCTGGTCGTCGAGGGGTGCATCATGATGCGCAAGTGCCATCTCAACACCTGTCCTGTCGGCGTGGCAACGCAAGATCCTGTGCTGCGTGCCAAGTTTGCCGGCAAGCCAGAGCACGTGGTCAATTACTTCTTCCATATCGCAGAAGAAGCACGTCAGATCATGGCGCAACTCGGCATTGCCAAGTTCGATGATCTGATCGGTCGTTCGGATCTGCTCGACAAGTCGAAAGCGATCTCGCACTGGAAAGCCAAGGGCCTGGATTTCAGCCGCATGTTCTATCAGCCCGAGACACGCAATGGCGAAGCGCGCTTCCATACCGAAGGTCAAGAGCACGGTCTGGAAAAAGCACTCGACAACAAGCTGATCGCACAAGCCAAGGCAGCGATCGACAACGGTGAAAAAGTTTCCTTCATCTCGACCATCAAGAATGTCAACCGTACGGTTGGTGCAATGCTGTCGGGTGAAGTTGCGAAGAAATACGGTCACGAAGGTTTGCCTGACGACACGATTCATATCCAGTTGCAAGGTACCGCAGGCCAGTCGGCAGGCGCCTTCCTTGCACATGGCATCACGCTGGATCTGGTGGGCGAAGGTAACGATTACGTTGGCAAAGGTCTGTCGGGTGGTCGCATCATCGTGCGTCCGAATACGGAGTTCCGTGGCCGCGCCGTCGAAAACATCATCAGCGGCAACACCGTTCTGTACGGTGCTGTTTCTGGTGAAGCATTCCTGACCGGTGTCGTGGGTGAGCGTTTCGCTGTCCGTAACTCGGGCGCAATCGCTGTCGTCGAAGGTACGGGTGATCACGGTTGCGAATACATGACCGGCGGTACGGTTGTCGTTCTGGGTGATACCGGTCGTAACTTCGCAGCAGGCATGTCTGGTGGTCTGGCTTATGTCTACGATCCGGAAGGTGAATTCCCGGCCAAGTGCAACATGGCCATGGTCACGCTGGAAAAGGTGGTATCGGCAGCCGAGCAGGAGAGCAAGAACGATCGTGGTTCCTGGCATGCAACCACGCGCGGTGGTGAAGGCCAGACCGATGAAGCAATCCTCAAGGGTCTGATCGAGCGTCACTTCAAGTACACCGGCAGCACGCGTGCGCGCGCATTGCTGGATGACTGGAGTGTGGCGCGTACCAAGTTTGTCAAAGTGTTCCCGTCGGAATACAAGCGCGCACTGGCTGAGATGCATGCAGCCAAGGCTGAGCAAACGGTGGTGACTGCCGCAGCGGTATAAGCGAAAACGCAAACACCAATTGAGATGGTTCTTGCCCGGTTGCTGGTCAGTCGGGTGAAACAAATGGTTTAGAAGGCGAGAGAAACATGGGAAAGATTACCGG
Source organism: Oxalicibacterium faecigallinarum (assembly GCF_014635705.1). Lineage (GTDB taxonomy): Bacteria > Pseudomonadota > Gammaproteobacteria > Burkholderiales > Burkholderiaceae_D > Oxalicibacterium > Oxalicibacterium faecigallinarum. The sequence goes on from NZ_BMDI01000002.1 coordinate 78,098, forward strand.
CTTTATGGAATTTCAACGCTTGAAAGAAGCAAGCGAAGAGCCGCAAAAACGTACCAAGCATTACAAGGAATTTACCGTTCATCTGAGCGATGCCGATGCAAAAGTGCAGGGTGCGCGTTGCATGGATTGCGGCATTCCGTTCTGCAATAACGGCTGCCCGGTCAACAACATCATTCCGGACTGGAATGATCTGGTTTATACCGGCAACTACAAGCAGGCGCTCGACACGCTGCATTCGACCAATAACTTCCCTGAGTTCACCGGTCGTATTTGCCCTGCACCTTGCGAAGCAGCGTGCACGCTGGGCATCAATGAAGAGCCGGTCGGCATCAAATCGATCGAGCACTTCATCATTGATAAAGGCTGGGAAAGCGGCTGGGTTGTCCCGCAGCCACCAGCACTCAAGACCGGCAAGAAAGTCGCTGTCGTTGGCGCAGGTCCTGCAGGCATGGCTGCCGCACAGCAACTGGCACGTGTGGGGCACGATGTCACCGTGTTCGAAAAGAACGATCGCGTCGGCGGTTTGCTGCGTTATGGCATTCCTGACTTCAAGATGGAAAAGTCGCACATCGATTTGCGCGTCAAGCAGATGGAAGCCGAAGGCGTGACCTTCCGTACCGGCGTGTTCATTGGCAAGGATTTCCCGTCGAACATCATCAACTGGGCCAAGGAAACGATTCATCCTGACCAGCTGAAAAAGGATTTCGATGCCGTGATCATCGCCGGTGGTGCGGAGCAGCCGCGTGACTTGCCAGTGCCTGGTCGCGAGTTGAAGGGCGTGCATTTCGCGATGGAGTTCCTGCCAGTACAGAACAAGGTCAATGCAGGTGACAAGGTCAAGGATCAGATCGTTGCAGCCGGCAAGCATGTTGTCGTGATCGGTGGTGGCGATACCGGTTCTGACTGTGTTGGTACGTCCAACCGTCAAGGTGCTGCATCGGTTGCGCAGTTCGAACTGCTGCCGCAGCCACCCGAAGAAGAGAACAAGCCACTGGTCTGGCCATACTGGCCAACCAAGCTGCGCACCTCCTCGTCGCACGAAGAAGGTTGCGAACGTGATTGGGCCGTTGCGACCAAGCGTCTGGAAGGCAAGAACGGCAAGGTTGAAAAGCTGATTGCTGCACGCGTTGAGTGGAAAGACGGCAAGATGGTCGAAGTGCCGAACTCCGAATTCGAAATGAAAGCGGATCTGGTCTTCCTGGCAATGGGCTTCGTTTCGCCAGTCCAAAGCGTGCTGGATGCCTTTGGTGTGGACAAGGATCAGCGCGGCAATGCCAAGGCCACGACGGATGGCGAGGGCTGCTATCGCACGTCGGTTGATAAAGTGTTTGCCGCAGGTGACATGCGTCGCGGTCAGTCGCTGGTTGTATGGGCGATCCGCGAAGGCCGTCAATGCGCACGCGAAGTGGATGCATTCCTGATGGGTGAGTCGGTCCTGCCACGCTGATCGTTTCGCACATCAAGAAGCCGTCGCATTGCAGAATGCGGCGGCTTTTTATTTGGAAGAATGCTGAATGGCAAGCGTGTGCATGCTGGTGAGAGAGATTTTGTAATCTGCACTACAATATCGCCATTGCAAATTGATTGGTTGTTTGTGCCTAATCTCGTAGATATCCGCGATCTTCATTTTGGTTATGGTGAGCGCCCGATTCTGTCGGCGCTGAACATGACATTCCCGCGTGGCAAAGTGGTTGCCGTGATGGGCGGCTCCGGCTCAGGCAAGACTACGGTGTTGCGCCTGATAGGTGGACAGCTTGCGCCCCAATCGGGCACGATCGACGTGGATGGCCAGCGGGTTGACACACAAGACTTGCGTGGCTTGTACAGGTTGCGTCGCAAGATGGGCATGCTGTTTCAGCATGGTGCACTGTTCACCGACATGTCGGTCTTTGAAAATGTTGCCTTTCCCTTGCGCGAGCATACGGATCTGCCGGAAGAGTTGATCCGCGATCTGGTGCTGATGAAACTGAATGCGGTCGGCCTGCGCAACGCCGCGCAGCTCAAGCCGTCGGAGATTTCAGGCGGTATGGCGCGTCGCGTCGCGCTTGCCCGTGCGATTGCACTGGATCCGCAACTGATCATGTATGACGAGCCGTTTGCCGGTCTTGATCCGATTTCGATGGGCATGACGGCAAATCTGATTCGTCGCCTCAACGATGCGTTGGGTTCCACCACGATTCTGGTGTCGCACGATGTGCATGAATCCTTCCTGATTGCTGATTACGTTTACTTCCTGTCCAAGGGCGCGATTGTCGCGCAAGGTACGCCGGTCGAAATGATGGCGTCGTCTGATCCGTATGTGAAGCAATTCGTCAATGCCGAACCGGATGGGCCGGTACCGTTTCACTATCCGGGACGTTCGCTGGCGGAGGATCTGGGACTCGGAGGTGGGGCATGATCGTCAACATGCTTACTTGCATTGGTCGCACAGCGCGTGAAACGGTCACCGGCGTCGGGTTCGCGACGCGCACCTTTTTTGCCTTGATCATGGCATTTGGTGCGGCCTTCCGTCGTCCGCGACTGGTGACGAGTCAGGTGCACTTCATCGGTAACTATTCGCTGGTGCTGATCAGTGTGTCCGGCCTGTTTGTCGGTTTCGTGCTGGGTTTGCAGGGCTATTACACACTGAATAAATACGGCTCCGAGCAGGCACTCGGCTTGCTCGTGGCATTGTCGCTGACGCGCGAGCTGGGGCCGGTTGTGACGGCATTGTTGTTTGCCGGTCGGGCAGGGACGTCGCTAACCGCCGAAATCGGCTTGATGAAAGCGGGCGAGCAGCTATCGGCCATGGAAATGATGGCAGTCGATCCGCTCAAACGTGTATTGGCACCGCGTTTCTGGGCGGGCGTGATTGCGATGCCGATCCTTGCCGCAATCTTTAGCGCAGTCGGCATCATCGGCGGTTATCTCGTTGGCGTGCAGATGATTGGCGTGGATGAGGGGGCGTTCTGGTCGCAGATGCAAGGCGGCGTTGATCTCTGGAATGACATCGTCAACGGTGTGATCAAAAGTGTTGTCTTCGGGTTTGCCGTGACCTTTGTGGCGCTGTATCAGGGATATCAGGCGCAGCCGACTCCGGAAGGCGTAGCGCGCGCCACTACCCGTACGGTAGTCATGGCATCGCTTGCCGTGCTGGGGCTGGATTTCCTGCTGACAGCATTGATGTTCAGCTAAATGAATGAGGGCAGTCGGCGTGTCTGACCGATTGTCGCAGTGTGTTGTGAATGCGCCACGATTGATCGTGTTGAATGCATTTTCCCCTATTTGAGGTATGAGCTTATGCAACGGAAATCATTAGACTTATGGGTTGGACTGTTCGTCCTGCTGGGTGCGGCGGCATTGTTGTTTCTGGCCATGAAGGCTGGCAACACCAGTTCGTTGTCGTTTCAGCCGACCTATACGGTTGTGACGCGTTTCGACAATATCGGCGGCCTGAAGCCGCGTGCGCCGGTCAAGAGTGCGGGCGTTGTCGTGGGGCGTGTCGGTGATATCAGTTTTGACGATCAGACCTTTCAGGCGACTGTCGTTCTCAATATCGAAAACCGTTACCAGTTTCCAAAAGATTCATCGGCCAAAATCCTGACGTCGGGATTGTTGGGCGAACAATACATCGGCCTTGAGGCCGGGGGTGACCCCGACAATTTAGCGTCGGGAGATCGAATTACCATGACACAGTCGGCGATGGTGCTGGAGAACCTGATCAGTCAGTTCCTTTTCAGTAAAGCAGCCGAAGGGAAAGAAGATAGCAAATGAAAAAGACAGCCAAGGCATTTCTGTTTGCCACAGCCATTCTGCTCAGCGGTTGCGCCAGCACCAACGGTAACACCACGGCGGGTGATCCGTTCGAAGGTTATAACCGTGCGATGTTCGAATTCAACGACACGGTTGATCGCGTTGCATTGAAACCGGTCGCCACGGCTTACCGCGATCATTTGCCATCCTTTGTCCAGACGGGTGTCAACAATTTCTTCAGCAACATTGGTGACGTCTGGATCATGGTCAACAACTTCCTGCAAGGCAAGGCAGAAAACGGCTTGAACGACTTCATGCGTGTGGCCGTCAATACGACGCTGGGCTTTGGCGGTCTGCTGGATATTGCATCGGAAGCAGGTATCACCAAGCACAACGAGGATTTTGGTCAAACCCTGGGTAAATGGGGCGTAAAGCCAGGCCCATACATCGTTCTGCCTTTCTTTGGCGGTTCGACTTTGCGTGACACGGCTGCATTGCCTGCCGACATTTATGGTGATCCATGGACCTATGTCACGCCGGTCAGTGTACGTAATACGGGTGCCGTCGTGCGCGTTGTCGATTACCGTGCCACGTTGCTCAATGCAAGCAATCTGATGGAAGATGCCGCGCTGGATCGTTACACCTTCTTCCGTGACGGTTATCTGCAACGTCGTCAAAGCCTGGTGTATGACGGCGCGCCGCCACCAACAAACTACGACGAAGACGATATTCAGCCTTGATCGCGTTCTGCCTGCCATTTTCCGGCAGGTACATTCAGTTACAGTTCGGCCGCCAGGCGGCTGAACCACCTCATTTTCCGATGGTCGAATCGCTTGAAAACAAGACCATCGCTCACATGTGAGCCAGGATGATCATGCATGCGCAATCTTGCCGTGTGCGAAATGTTGTCCTGTTCAGCCAGATTGGAGAATCATGAATCAGCTTCTGAAAAAATTGACTTTCGCTTTTATGGCACTTTCGTTTGCCGGTTTTGCCTCTGCTGCAGAGGCGCCGGATGCCTTGATCAAGCGTTTGAGTGAAGAAATTCTTGCCACGGCAAAAACCGATAAGCAGATTCAATCGGGCAGCCAGACGCGTATTCAGCAGGTTGTCGATGAAAAAATCCTGCCGCATGTCGATTTTCAGCGCACGACTGCGCTGGCTGTCGGTCGTGCCTGGCGTCAGGCAACACCTGAGCAAAAGACGCAATTGACCGATGAGTTCAAGAAGTTGCTGACTTACACCTATACAGGCGCCATTTCCCAAGTAACGGATCAGAAATTCGAATACCTGCCATTCCGTGCAGCCGCGGATGACAAGGATGTGGTGGTAAATACGCGTGTGGTGCAGCCGCGTGGCGAGCCGGTGCAACTGAGCTATCGTCTGATCAAGTCGGACAGCGGCTGGAAAATCTATGACGTCAACGTACTGGGTGCGTGGCTGATTGAGAGCTACAAAGGCAGCTTTGCCGCAGAAATCAACAAGTCCGGCGTGGACGGCCTGATCGCTTCGATCAAGGACCGCAATGCCAAACTGGCTGCCAATGTCGCCAAGTCAGGCGGCAAGGCAGTGACATCGCCAACCAAAGCTGGCGAAATTGCCAAGTAATCCCATGTTTCAGGCGCCTTCCTCGCTCACTTATGATCATGCCAACGCTGCGTTGAACGCAGGGTTGGCTGCCATTGGGGGCGGGGAATCTGCCATTGATTTCGTTGCTGTCGAAGTAGTGGACTCCTCTGCCGTAGCGACCGTTCTGGCGTGGCAACGAGCGAGCAAAGCCCGTGGCACATCATTGACTCTGCATAACATTCCGGACAGTTTGCGCAGCCTGATGTCGCTTTACGATGTGGAAAGCGTCCTCGGATTGTCCGCTTCCCGCGCTGATCTGCCTCACCATTGATCCTGCCAGTTTGACGCTTTTCACGCGTCACCTTGTCTTGTCCGGGCTTTGGTCCCGGAATCTAATATAATCAAGGGTTTCGCCATTTATTCAATGCGCATTCGCATTGTTCATTCGGCATTTCCTCTGCATAAAGTGTCGTTGGCCAATATGGCTGCAATTCAAGTCAATAACGTCGAAAAAAGCTACAAGGCACTGAAGGCCTTGCGGGGCGTTTCGCTATCCATCGAAGAAGGCGAATTTTTCGGCTTGCTCGGCCCGAACGGCGCGGGCAAAACCACGCTGATCTCGATCATCGCCGGACTGAACCGGGCGGATGCCGGTAACGTCACCGTGCACGGGCATGACACTGTGACGGCCTACCGGCAGGCGCGCAAACTACTCGGCGTTGTGCCGCAAGAACTGGTGTTTGATCCGTTTTTCACGGTAAGAGAAACTCTGCGTATGCAGTCCGGTTACTACGGTTTGAAGAATAACGATGCGTGGATCGATGAAGTCATGCATCACCTCGATCTGACCAGCAAGGCGGATGCAAACATGCGTGCGCTGTCTGGTGGCATGAAACGTCGCGTGCTGGTGGCGCAGGCACTGGTTCACAAGCCGCCGGTCATCGTGCTGGATGAGCCGACTGCAGGTGTTGACGTCGAATTGCGCCAGACGCTATGGAAGTTTATTTCCCGTCTCAATCGTGATGGGCACACGGTGGTACTGACCACACACTATCTCGAAGAAGCGCAGGCGCTATGCAATCGCGTCGCCATGCTGAAGGCGGGGCAAGTTGTCGCTCTGGACACGACGGCCAGCTTGATTAGGCGAATATCCGGTTCGCAACTGATTGTGCAACTCGCGTCCGGTACGTTGCCTGATGCGCTGAAGCCACTGGTCTCGCATCCTGAAGAATTGCTGACTGGTCGCAAGTACACTTTGCGCATCAACGACCATTCGGAAGTCGAGCCGGTGTTGGCGGCCTTAAGGCAGTCAGGCGCGGTGGTGGAAGACCTGCATTTGCAGCAGGCTGATCTGGAAGACGTCTTTATTCAGATCATGGAGGGTGAAAAATGACCGGCTTCCAAACCTTGTTTTACAAGGAAATGCTGCGTTTCTGGAAGGTGGCAACACAAACAGTAGCGGCACCCATCCTGACTGCTGTGCTCTACCTTCTGATTTTTGGTCACGTGCTGGAAGATCATGTACAGGTCTATCCCGGTGTGCAGTACACGGCATTTCTGGTGCCCGGCCTGGTGATGATGAGCGTACTGCAGAACGCGTTTGCCAATTCATCTTCGTCACTGATTCAGTCCAAGATCACCGGCAATCTGGTATTCGTTTTGCTGACGCCGCTGTCGCACTGGGAGTTGTTCAGCGCCTATGTGCTGGCGGCCGTTGCGCGTGGACTGATCGTCGGATCGGGCGTGTTTCTGGTCACGGCGTGGTTTGCCGACATGAGTTTTGTCGCGCCGTGGTGGATTGCGATTTTTGCGGTACTGGGTGCGGCCATGCTCGGCACGATGGGTGTGATAGCCGGTATCTGGGCGGAGAAATTTGATCAGCTCGCGGCGTTCCAGAATTTCCTGATCATGCCGGCGACGTTCCTGTCCGGCGTGTTTTACTCGGTGCACTCCTTGCCGACGTTCTGGCAAAACGTGTCGCATCTGAACCCGTTTTTCTACATGATCGATGGATTTCGTTATGGCTTCTTCGGACAGTCCGACGTCAATCCCCTGATCAGTTGTGCTGTTGTCACCTGTTTTCTGACGTTGCTGGTTACGTTTGGAGTGTCGTTGCTGCGTAGCGGATACAAACTGCGGCATTGATGACACTGTGCATTTATCATTACCCATTCTTTTTTGAAAAGGCAGAACCATGTTGCCCACACCCGAACTGGTAAAAAGCTATATCGCCGCAGGTCTGAATTGTTCCCATCTGGAAGTCAGTGGCGATGGTTCGCACTTCGAAGCGGTAATCGTCTCGGATGCTTTCGCCGGCAAACGTTTGATTCAGCGCCATCAACTGGTTTATGCGGCACTTGGTGACCGCATGAAGGCAGAAATTCACGCGCTGTCGATGAAGACGCTGACGCCGGAAGAATTCCAGAAATAACTCGGTAGTAAATCGAGTCGTTACCAATCAACTCCTGCATGGACTACGCCGTACATGGATAAGCTTTTGATACAGGGCGGTCATCGCCTTTCGGGTGAGATCACCATTGCTGGTGCGAAGAACGCGGCATTGCCGATTCTTTGTGCGGGCTTGCTGACGGATGATGCAGTTGAGCTGCACAATGTGCCGCGCCTGCAGGACGTGGCAACCATGCTCAAACTGCTGGAGCAGATGGGCCTGAAGATTCGCCAGGACGGCGAAACCGTCGTGCTCAATGGCGATGCGATTGACAAGCTGGAAGCGCCGTATCAACTGGTCAAAACCATGCGCGCTTCGATTCTTGTACTGGGCCCGTTATTGGCGCGCTTTGGCGAGGCCAAGGTGTCCTTGCCGGGCGGTTGTGCCATCGGCTCACGTCCGGTTGATCAGCACATCAAGGGTTTGCAGGCGATGGGCGCCGAGATTTCGATCGAGGCCGGGTATATCCACGCACGTGCCAAAAAACTTAAAGGCACACGCATCGTTACCGACATGATCACGGTCACCGGCACCGAGAATCTGCTGATGGCTGCCGTGCTGGCAGAAGGCGAGACGATTCTGGAAAACGCTGCGCGTGAACCGGAAGTGACCGATCTGGCCAATCTGCTGGTTGCGATGGGCGCAAAGATCGAAGGCATCGGTACCGATCGCCTGGTGATTCAGGGTGTCGACAAGCTCCACGGCGCAACGCATGCGGTGATTCCGGACCGCATCGAGACTGCAACGTTCCTCTGTGCTGTTGCCGCCGCTGGCGGTGATGTGACCTTGCGCAATGCGCGTACCGATACGCTGGATGTGGCGCTCGATAAATTGCGCGAAGCGGGCACAATTCTGACGACGGGTGATGACTGGATTCGTGTGCAGATGGCATCGCGTCCCAAAGCAGTCAGTTTCCGTACGACCGAATATCCTGGTTTTCCGACTGACATGCAGGCGCAGTTCATGGCGATGAACTGTATTGCTGAAGGCAGCAGCCGCGTGGTCGAGACGATCTTTGAAAATCGCTTCATGCACGTGCAGGAGATGAATCGTCTTGGCGCGGCCATCACGATCGAAGGTCACACGGCCATCATCAATGGCGTCGATAAACTGGTTGGTGCACCGGTCATGGCAACCGATCTGCGTGCATCAGCATCGCTGGTCATTGCGGCGCTGGCCGCCGAAGGCGAAACCTGCATCGACCGCATCTATCATCTGGACCGCGGTTACGACCGCATGGAAGTCAAATTGTCCGTCGTGGGCGCCAATATTCAACGAGTCAAATCATGACCCAACACTCGCAACAACTGACACTGGCGCTCTCCAAGGGCCGTATTTTCGAAGAGACCCTGCCATTGCTTGAAGCGGCTGGCATCAAGGTCAGCGAAAATCCGGAAACCTCGCGCAAGCTGATCCTGCCGACCAATGACCCGAACGTGCAAGTCATCATCGTACGTGCATCGGATGTACCGACCTACGTACAGTATGGCGCGGCGGATTTCGGTGTTGCCGGCAAGGATGTCTTGCTTGAGCATGGTGGTGAAGGCTTGTATCAGCCGATCGATCTGAATATCGCCAAATGCCGCATGTCGGTTGCCGTGCGCGCTGGTTTCGATTACGACACGGCAGTGCGCCAAGGCGCGCGTCTGCGTGTCGTGACTAAATATGTACAGACCGCGCGCGAACACTTCGCCGCCAAGGGTGTGCACGTTGATCTGATCAAGTTGTACGGCTCGATGGAGTTGGGGCCGCTGGTCGGCTTGGCCGATGCCATCGTCGATCTGGTCAGCACCGGCAGCACGTTGCGCGCCAACAATCTGGTCGAGGTGGAAGAGATCATGCAGATTTCGTCACGTCTGGTTGTCAATCAGGCCGCGCTGAAGCTTAAGCGTGAGCGCTTGCAGCCGATTCTGGAAGCATTTGAAGCGGCATCGAAGCGTAATGCTTGAGACAGCGTTTTGTCGATTCGCTGCTATTGTTTGATTTATCGTTATTTTTGATCTGAGCGGAAATAGAGATGTCCATACAGATTCGCAAGTTTGATTCCAGTCACCCTGACTTCCCGAAGCAGTTGAGCGAGGTGCTGGCATTTGAGGCGTCGGAAGACGAAGCCATTGATCGCAGTGCAATGCAGATTCTCGAGCATATCAAGCGCGAGGGCGACAAGGCCGTGCTCGAATACACCAAGCGCTTCGATCATGTTGAAGCAGACAGCATGGCAGCGCTTGAAATTTCGCAAGCCGAACTGCAAGCCGCGCTCGATCAACTGACGCCGGAACGACGTGCTGCCTTGCAGGTGGCCGCAGATCGCGTACGTATTTATCACGAACGTCAGAAGAACGAAATCGGCTCCAACGGTTTTACCTACACGGAAGCAGATGGCACCATCCTCGGTCAGAAAGTCACGCCACTGGATCGCGTGGGCTTGTACGTTCCAGGCGGCAAGGCAGCGTACCCTTCGTCGGTGCTGATGAATGCCATTCCGGCCAAGGTTGCCGGTGTGCCGGAAGTCATCATGGTCGTGCCGACGCCGAACGGTGTAAAAAATGAACTGGTGCTGGCCGCCGCAGCGATGTCCGGTGTAGATCGTGTATTCACGATTGGTGGTGCACAGGCGGTTGGCGCGCTGGCTTATGGTACGGCGACGATTCCGCAAGTGGACAAGATTGTCGGTCCGGGTAATGCGTATGTTGCTGCGGCCAAGCGTCGCGTGTTTGGCACAGTTGGTATCGACATGATCGCCGGCCCTTCGGAAATTCTGGTGATCTGCGATGGCACGACCAATCCGGACTGGATTGCGATGGATCTGTTCTCGCAGGCAGAGCACGATGAACTGGCGCAGTCGATCCTGATCTGCCCGGATGAAGCGTATCTCGACAAAGTGGCCGAGAGTGTGAATCGCCAACTGGCTGACATGCCGCGCAAGGATGTCATCACGACCTCGCTGACCAATCGGGGCGCACTGATCAAGGTGCGCGACATGGATGAAGCGTGCGAGATTGCCAACTTCATCGCGGCGGAGCATCTGGAAATTTCTGCCGAGAATCCACAGCAATTGGCTGACAAGATTCGTCACGCCGGTGCGATGTTCCTTGGTCGTTTTTCTTCCGAATCGCTTGGCGATTACTGTGCAGGACCCAACCATGTGCTGCCGACTTCGCGTACGGCACGTTTCTCGTCGCCGCTGGGTGTCTACGACTTCCAGAAGCGTTCGAGCATTCTGCAAGTCAGCGAAGGCGGTGCGCAGACGCTGGGCAAGGTTGCGGCCGAGCTGGCCTACGGCGAAGGCTTGCAGGCGCATGCGCGTTCTGCCGAATATCGTTTGAAGTGATGATGCCAGGGATGCGCACATGACAGACTGGTGCAATCGCATCTTTTGCGAAGATGCGCTGCTTGGCTTGTCGCGCATTCCCGAGGCGTCCATCGATCTGATCATTGCTGATCCACCTTATGGGTTGGGCAAGGATTACGGCAATGACTCGGATAAGCTCGATGCCGACGCATATCTGGCATGGATGGAGCAGTGGATTGATCTGGCGCTGCCCAAGCTCAAATCTACCGGCAGTCTCTATATCTTCCTGACCTGGCGCTATTCGCCGGAAATCTTTGTCATGCTCAAAAAACGCATGACCATGATCAACGAAATCATCTGGGATCGACGTGTGCCATCGATGGGCGGCAGCGTGCGACGATTTTCCTCTGTGCATGACACCATCGGTCTGTTCGTCAAGGCGAAGGACTATTACTTCGATCTGGATGCCGTGCGCGTACCCTACGATGCGCAAACCAAGAAGGCGCGTTCGCGTTCCATCTTTGTCGGCGCCAAATGGCTGGAAATGGGCTACAACCCCAAGGATGTCTGGAGCGTGTCGCGCCTGCATCGTGAACATCGCGAGCGCGAGGATCATCCGACGCAGAAACCGCTGGAAGTCGTGGAGCGCATGATCAAGGCATCGTGTCCACCGGGGGGGGTGGTGCTTGATCCATTTCTTGGGAGCGGCACGACGGCAGTCGCTGCTTTACGTTGTGGCCGACAATACACCGGGTTTGAGCTGAATGCCGAGTATTGCGCGCTGATTCAGGAGCGACTGGCCACCTTGGACAAGGGGCAGGCTACGCACTCGACTGTTGCGCCATGTGAGTGAATTTGTCGCGACAAGGCGGTCAATTTGTTCCGCTTCTGCCTACTTTTGTGCAAAACAGCCTAAAAATCTTGTTTGTGATGACCTTCTGATGCTGGAACGCAAAGTGCTTGCCCAAAATTTGGGTAGAATGCCAGTAGTGCAGTAAATTCAAAACAGCATCATTGGTTGTCAGAAACATCATTCGTGCATCACCAGAGGCAATGTGTTGCCTGACCACTCCATCAACGACCATCGTTTTCAACGTTTTTACCTCTCATGTCCACGTCACGTACCGCTGAAGTTACGCGTAACACCAACGAAACGCAGATTCGCGTTGCCATCAATCTGGACGGTACCGGCCAGCAAAAACTGAATACCGGTGTGCCGTTTCTTGATCACATGCTGGATCAGATCGCGCGTCACGGCCTGATCGATCTGGAAATTGATGCCAAGGGTGATTTGCACATCGATGCGCATCACACGGTGGAGGACGTCGGCATCACATTGGGTCAGGCGTTCGCCAAAGCAGTTGGCGACAAGAAGGGTATTCGTCGTTACGGTCATTCCTATGTGCCGCTGGACGAAGCCTTGTCCCGCGTAGTCATCGATTTTTCCGGACGCCCAGGCCTAGAGTTCAACGTTCCTTTTACGCGCTCCATGATCGGTACGTTTGACGTCGATCTGACCAGCGAATTTTTTCACGGCTTCGTTAATCATGCCTTGTGCACGCTGCACATCGATAACCTGCGCGGCGTGAATGCGCATCATCAATGCGAAACCGTCTTCAAGGCGTTTGGCCGTGCATTGCGCATGGCGCTTGAACTGGATTCACGCAGTGCTGGCACCATTCCATCGACCAAAGGCAGTCTGTAGCGCTTGCCAGCTTCGTTTCAAACATGGAATTCTGAAATACCGGTATGAACAAGATCGTGGTGGTGGATTACGGCATGGGTAACTTGCGCTCTGTTGCGCAAGCCTTGCGTCAGGTTGCGCCGGAGGCCGATGTCCGCATTTCGGGCGACGTGGCCGATATTCGGTCGGCTGACCGGTTGGTATTGCCAGGCCAAGGTGCGATTCCTGACTGCATGCGTTCCCTGCAGGAATCGGGCGTCAAGGAAGAGGTATTGAAGGCTGCTGCCAGCAAGCCTTTGTTTGGCGTCTGCGTCGGTGAGCAAATGATGTTTGACTGGAGCGAAGAGGGCGATACCGATGGCCTGGGGTTGTTCCCCGGTAAGGTAGTGCGCTTTCGTCTCGACGATCAGGTGCAGGAAGACGGCTCGCGCTTCAAGGTGCCGCAGATGGGCTGGAACCGTGTTCGTCAGTCCCTGTCTCACCCACTCTGGAACGGCATTGCCGACGACAGTTACTTTTACTTTGTGCACAGTTATTACGCGCAGCCTGCAGAGCGTGCACACGTTGCTGGTGAGACGCCTTATGGCGCCGAGTTTTGCAGCGCGATTGCGCGAGACAATATCTTTGCTACCCAGTTTCACCCGGAAAAAAGTGCATCGGCCGGTTTGCAGTTATACAAGAATTTTGTTCACTGGAATCCCTGATCGCATTTTCTGATCGTTTCTTGTTTTCATTCATCACTCTTAACAAAACCATCCCATGCTGCTCATCCCTGCCATCGATCTCAAAGACGGTCATTGCGTTCGCCTGAAACAAGGCGATATGGAACAGGCGACCGTATTCTCCGAAGACCCTGCCGAGATGGCGCGCCATTGGTTGATGCAGGGCGCACGTCGTCTGCATCTGGTTGATCTGAATGGCGCATTTGCCGGCAAGCCGAAGAACGAGTCCGCAGTCAAATCGATCTTGCTGACGGTGCGTGAATTTGCAGAAGAGAACGGCCTGGATGAAATTCCTGTGCAGCTGGGTGGTGGCATCCGTGATCTGGATACGATCGAACGCTATCTCGATGATGGCTTGAGCTACATCATCATCGGCACCGCAGCCGTCAAGAATCCGGGTTTTCTGCACGATGCATGCAGCGCGTTTCCGGGCCAGATCATCGTCGGTCTTGACGCCAAGGATGGCAAGGTTGCAACCGATGGCTGGAGCAAACTGTCCGGTCACGAGGTCATCGATCTGGCGAAAAAATTTGAAGACTATGGCTGTGAAGCCATCGTCTATACCGACATCGGACGTGACGGCATGATGGGTGGTGTCAATATCGATGCCACGGTCAAGCTGGCACAAAGCGTGAGCATTCCGATCATCGCCTCCGGCGGCGTGCATAACATCAAGGACGTCGAAGCACTTTGCGACGTACAGGACGAAGGTATTGAAGGCGTGATTTGTGGTCGTTCGATCTATGAGGGCACGCTGGATTTGCGCTCCGCACAGGATCGCGCAGACGAGCTGAGCGGTGTCGAACCGGAAACTGACGAATGACACTGGCAAAACGGATTATCCCTTGCCTCGACGTGACTGCTGGTCGCGTCGTCAAGGGCGTCAATTTTCTCGAACTGCGTGATGCTGGTGATCCGGTGGAGATCGCCAAACGCTATGATGATCAGGGCGCGGATGAAATCACGTTTCTCGACATCACGGCGACGTCCGATGGCCGCGATCTGATTCTCGATATCATCGAAGCGGTGGCTTCGCAGGTATTCATCCCGCTGACGGTTGGTGGTGGCGTGCGTGCAGTGGAAGACGTGCGTCGTTTGCTCAATGCGGGTGCCGACAAGGTTGGCATCAACAGCTCAGCCATCAGCAATCCGCAGCTGGTTTTCGACGCGGCAAAAAAATACGGCTCGCAATGCATTGTTGTTGCCATCGATGCCAAGAAAGCCAGCGATGGTCGTTGGGAAGTCTTTACCCATGGCGGTCGCAAGGCAACCGGACTCGATGCGATCGAGTGGGCAAGAAAGATGGAAGGTCTGGGCGCCGGCGAAATCCTGCTGACCAGCATGGATCGTGATGGCACCAGGTCCGGTTTCGATCTGGATTTGACACGTTCCGTTTCCGATGCCATCAGCATTCCGGTGATTGCATCCGGTGGTGTGGGCGGCTTGCAGGATTTGTCGGATGGCATCAAGGTTGGTCGTGCTGATGCAGTGTTGGCAGCCAGCATTTTTCACTATGGTCAGCATACGGTGCAGGAAGCCAAGCGCTTCATGTCCGAACAAGGCATCCCGATGAGGTTGGTATGAGTACCAATGCAAAGTGGTTAAACAAGGTAAAGTGGGACGAGCACGGTCTTGTTCCGGTCATTGCGCAGGAAGTCGGCAGCAATGATGTGTTGATGTTCGCGTGGATGAATCGCGACGCGCTGGCCAAGACTGTGGAAACGGGCGAAGCAATCTACTGGAGTCGTTCGCGCAAGAAGCTGTGGCACAAGGGTGAGGAATCCGGCCACACGCAAAAAGTGCATGAGGTTCGCCTCGATTGCGATGAAGATGTCGTACTGCTCAAGGTTGAGCAGGTCGGCAAGATTGCATGTCACACAGGACGTCACTCCTGCTTCTTTCAGAAGTTTGAAGGTGATGCGGCTGGCGGCGACTGGCAGACCGTCGAGTCGGTGTTGAAAGACCCGGATGCCATTTATAAGGATAAGGATAAGGGCGGACATGAGTGAGATGCTGAGCCGTCTGGCCGAGGTCATTGAATCGCGCAAACCGGCTGCGGGCGGCGACCCGGAAAAATCCTATGTCGCGCGCTTGTTCAGCAAAGGTGACGACGCCATTCTGAAGAAAATCGGTGAGGAAGCGACCGAAACCGTGATGGCCGCCAAGGATGCGCGCGTCAGTGGTGATAAATCCAAGGTACTGTACGAATGCGCCGATCTCTGGTTTCACTCGATGGTACTGCTGGCGCAATTCGATCTGAAACCGCAGGACGTCATCAATGAGCTGGCGCGCCGAGAAGGCGTGTCAGGCATCGAAGAAAAAGCTTCCCGCAAGGATTGAGCATGTCATGTCGCGCATGACATGGTGTGATAACAAGGAGACGTGATTTGGATAACTGCATTTTCTGCAAGATCGCTGCAAAACAGATTCCGGCAAAGTTGATTCATGAAGATGACGATCTGCTGGCATTTCACGATATCAATCCTGCTGCGCCTGTCCATTTTCTGATCGTGCCGAAAAAGCATATTGCAACGCTTGCTGATTGCACAACAGAAGATCAGGCCCTGCTTGGCAAAATGTCCTTGCTGGCACCAAAACTTGCCGCGCAACTCGGATGCGGTTACAACGTTGAAGGTGATGGCAAAGGCGGTTTCAAGACCTTGTTCAATATCGGTCCCGATGGCGGACAAGAGGTGTACCATCTGCATATGCATGTCATCGGCGGTCCACGTCCGTGGGGTCGTTCGCTGGCTTGATCTGATCAAAAACGAGGCGGCAGCGCCATCAAGGAGAATTGAATGGGTTCGTTTAGCATTTGGCACTGGCTGGTTGTTTTGTTGATTGTGGCACTGGTTTTCGGTACCAAGAAATTGGCCAATATGGGCTCTGACGTCGGCAAGGCTGTCAAAGGTTTTAAAGACGGCATGAAAGGCGAAGAAGAGGAGGCCGCGCGCAAAGAGTCTGCGCAAGTGGCCGATAAATCCACGGTCGACGTCGAAGCCAGAGAGAAATCGAAGCACTGATCCAGTGCCGTCGATGCTTTAATCGATGGCATTCTGTTGATTCGATACGCACATGATTGACATCGCCTTCTCCAAACTTGCGATCATTGGTGTCGCTGCGCTGGTCTTTATTGGCCCGGAGCGGCTGCCCAAGGTCGCGCGCATGGCTGGCACGATGCTGGGCCGTGCGCAGCGTTATATCAATGATGTGAAGGCAGAGGTAAGTCGCGAAATGGAGCTCGACGAACTGCGCAAGATGCACAAGGATGTGCAGGCAGCAGCCAGCGATGTCGAGAATACGATTTCACGCAACTTTTCGCATGCCGAGAAAGAGATGCATTCCGTCTGGAATGAGATGCCCGCAAGTGATGACAATCCCTTGATGGAACCGCCGACATTCGATCAGGTATCGGAAAAATCCCGTAATTTCCGCAAGAAGAAACTCGCGCGCACCTCGGGACTGCCCTCCTGGTACAAACGACAGACCGGACATCGCTCGCATGTCATTTCGGGCGCCGCGCGTGTTGCTAAATACCGCTCGTCTGCGTCGTCGCAGTCGCGTTCTTTTTTTCATTGAGTGCGGATGCGCGATTCGCTTTTTCTTTCCCCGGTTTCGCGCCTGCGCGTGGATGATGAGCCGACATGAGTGGTAA
Organism: Oxalicibacterium faecigallinarum; assembly: GCF_014635705.1. GTDB lineage: Bacteria > Pseudomonadota > Gammaproteobacteria > Burkholderiales > Burkholderiaceae_D > Oxalicibacterium > Oxalicibacterium faecigallinarum. Next base: position 95,201 of record NZ_BMDI01000002.1, read on the forward strand.
CGAAGAATCTTTCATTTCCCATCTGGTAGAACTGCGTAGTCGCTTGATGAAGGCGGCAATCGTGGTAATCGTGGTCTTTCTGTGTCTGATGCCATGGGCTGGCACGATCTACGATTTTCTCGCGTGGCCGATGATGCAGGCGCTGCCGCAGGGTAGCAAGATGATTGCAACCGGTGTGATCACACCGTTTCTGATTCCGGTCAAGGTCACAATGCTGCTGGCCTTCATCATCGCGTTGCCATGGGTGCTGTATCAGATGTGGGCGTTCATTGCGCCAGGCTTGTATGCGCATGAAAAGAAACTGATTGCACCGCTGGTCATTTCTTCTTCCCTGCTGTTCATGGCAGGGGTCGCGTTCTGCTATTACTTTGTGTTTGGCGTCATTTTTCACTTCATCAATAATTTCGCGCCGCATTCGATATCGGTTGCGCCGGATATCGATAGTTACTTCGGATTCGTGATGACGATGTTCATCGCCTTCGGCCTTACGTTCGAAGTGCCGGTTGTGGTGATTGTACTGGTGCGCATGGGGCTGGTATCGGTGCAGAAACTGCGGCAGATCCGTCCTTACGTGATTGTCGGTGCGTTCGTGATTGCGGCGATCGTTACGCCACCAGATGTGATGAGTCAGTTGCTGCTGGCAATACCGTTATGCTTGCTATACGAGGTGGGTTTGTTGCTGGCGCCGGTGTTTGAAAAGGCGACGCGCGCCCCGTCTGAGGAAATTGAGCCGATGTAAGCAGGCTCAGGTCTGACGCAGCCAGGAAATCAATGGCCAGCTATCTTTGAAGGCAGACAGAATTGTCGCCTCCAGCGCATCCGGATCCTTGATCACATCGATTTCGATCCAGACAATAAAGCTTTTCAGCTTGATGTATTCCGCATGTGGCCCCTGATCGCCAAAACCTTTGGGAGGACGCGTCAGTTTGCCTTCTTCCTGCAGGCCGCCAAACGTTTTCACCAGTTTTTTGTCCTTCAATACTTTGGCAAATCCCGCGCGATCGTTAAGGACGTGCTCGCGGATGGCACGCAGACGATCCGGCGGTGGCATCCATTCGCCGCCAGCGATCAATAATTTTCCTGATGCGTCGATATGAAAATAATAGGTCGGGCCACCACCTTGGCTGGGCTTTTTCAGTCCGCTGGCATTCAGCGCTGCCGAAAAATGCGTTTTGTAGGGAATCTTCTCGCGCGAGAAGCGCATGTCCCGATTGATGCGAAACAGCGCCTTCTTGGGATTCACGTTCGCGATTAGTGGATCAAACTTGCTGACTTCGCTAATCAGGCGCATCACCAGTTGCAGGAATTCTGCGCGCAGAATGTCGTAACGCGGTTTGTTCATAACAAACCAGGCGCGATTGTTGTTTTCGGACAGCTCTGACAGGAATGCGCTGAGATCGCGAACGTGCATGCGTGTTTCCCGCCTTATTCGCCAAGCGTACGCGACTGCGCACGGGGACGCTGTCCGATGACAATGCTCAGCGTGGTTTCCTGATTGTTGCGCAACACGATCGCTTGCGTTTTGGTGTTCGGTTTCAGTTGCGCAATATGCGTCAGCATGTCGGCCATATCGGCAATGGCTTTGCCATCGATGGAAACCAGAATGTCGCCGGGGCGGATACCTGCTTTGTCCGCGGGGCCGCCTCGCAATACGCCGGCGATGATGGCGCCGGTGGTTTTCTTCAAGCCAAAACTCTCGGCGAGCTCTGGCGTGATGTCTTGCGGTTCGACACCGATATAGCCGCGTACGACTTGCCCATCCTTGATGATCGCATCCATCACCGACTTCACGGTGGTGACGGGAATGGCGAAGCCAATACCGAGCGAGCCTCCGCTGCGTGAATAGATCGCAGTATTGATGCCGAGCAGATTGCCGTGTACGTCGATCAATGCGCCCCCGGAATTTCCGGGATTGATCGCTGCATCGGTCTGAATGAAGTTTTCAAAGGCGTCCAGAATGCCGAGGTGGTTGCGACCCAGTGCAGAGATAATGCCCATGGTGACTGTCTGGCCGACACCGAATGGATTACCGATTGCGAGCACGACATCACCGACACGCGCTTCTTCGACATGCCCGAGGGTGATGGCTGGCAAGTCTTTCAAATCGATCTTGATGACGGCCAAATCGGTTTCCGGATCGGAGCCGACAACCTTGGCTTGTGCCTTGCGTCCGTCTGTCAGGGCCACTTCGATTTCGTCCGCAGACTCCACGACATGGTTGTTTGTCAGTACATAACCTTCCGAGCTGACAATGACGCCGGAGCCGAGGCTGACCTGTTTGTCTTGGTCTTCATCCAGTCGGTCACCAAAAAATTTCCGGAAGAATGGGTCATCCATGAACGGATGCTGCATTGGTGCCGCATTCTTGCTGGTGAAGATGTTGACCACGGAGGGCATTGCAAGGCGTGCAGCATCGCGATAGGAGCCTTGTGCTGGCGTTGCACTGGCGGGTGCTTCCAGCATCGGGACGGAACTGGCACTACGGATTTTGTGTGCGGAGCCGAACAGGCCGCCAGCCCATTCGGGCTTGAGGGTCGTTACAATAAAAAGTATCGCCAAACCGATCGTTACGGTTTGCGCAAATAACAGCCAAAGACGTCGCATAAAGGTAGAAACAATGAGTCAGAAGACGATGGACAAGACATTAGATAGAACTGCGCTTGCCGCATATCTGGCAAGCACACTTGATATTACTCGTTTTCGGGATTATTGCCCAAACGGTCTGCAGGTGGAAGGCCGTGCCGAGATCAAGACCTTGGTGAGTGGCGTGACAGCCAGCATGGCTCTGATTGATGCCGCCATCGCACACAAGGCCGATGCGATTCTGGTCCATCACGGCTATTTCTGGCGTGGCGAAGATGCGCGTGTCGTTGGCCAAAAGCATGGGCGCCTGAAGGCGCTGCTGGCGCATGACATCAATCTGTTTGCCTATCATCTGCCTTTGGATTCACATCCGGAGTTTGGCAATAATGCACAGTTGGCAAAGCTGTTTGGACTCAAGGTGGAAGGACGCTTTGGCGAAGATCAGATCGGCTGGCTGGGGACAACAGACGACGCATCGCTGGCGACGGTGGGCGATCTGGCGCAGCATGTGGCGCGCTGTCTCGGGCGTACGCCGCTGATGATCGGGCACGCGGCACAGCCCGTCGGTAAAGTCGCCTGGTGTTCCGGCGCGGCGCAGAACTTCCTGGGTGAGGCAATTGCCGCTGGTGCCAATGTGTATTTGAGTGGCGAGATTTCCGAACCCACAGTCCATCTGGCGCGCGAGAGTGGCGTCGCGTATCTTGCCTGCGGGCATCATGCTACCGAGCGTTACGGCGTGAAGGCACTGGGTGAACATGTCGCTGCACTTTTCGGCATCGAGCACCATTTTATCGATATCGATAACCCGGTGTGATGTGGATATCGTGCAAGGAAATTGACGCAATTGCCATCAAGTGCTGTTACATTGTTACAAGCCTATGGTATAACTTACAACCAAGTAAGTATTGCCTGTGTGAATTATGTGGCAAGAAGACCGGAATGGAGGTACAACGATGCTGCACGCGGTAACCCAGGAGTCTGCACTGGTTCTATTGGTCGAGGATGATGCCGTTACACGACGCATGCTGTCCTTGTCGATTGAGAAGGAGCCTTCGCTCCAGTTACTGGCAGCGCTCGACTCCCGACAGACGGCGTTGGCATGGTTGGAAAAAGAGCCCATCGATATTCTCGTTGTCGATTTGGGATTGCCGGATGGTTCCGGTATCGATGTCATCCGTCATTGCACCAAGTTGCGTCCTGCTGCGCACATCATGGTGATTACGACCTCCAGCGATGAAGATAATGTGATCGCCAGCATCGAGGCGGGCGCATCCGGCTATGTGTTGAAGGATGCCGGGCAACTGGATATCGTCGCGGCCATTCGCGAGTTGCAGGAGGGCGGTTCGCCTATCAGTCCGTCGATCGCGCGCAAGGTCCTGGCCAAGATGCGTACTGCCAAGGTGCCAGAAGCGGGTGCCGACGAAAGTGCGAAACCGACGGTGGCATTGACCAAGCGCGAGAGCATGATTCTCGACTTGATCGCACGTGGTGATACCTATGGTGAGGTTGCGCGACAGTTGTCCTTGTCGGTCGGCACCGTCCAGACGCATATCAAGAATATTTACGACAAGCTTTCCGTGCATTCGCGCGGCGAAGCTGTTTATGAAGCCAACCGTCGCGGCTTGCTGCAACTGGATCGTCTGAAGTCCCGTTAAACAAAAAAGGCAACCTTTCGGTTGCCTTGCTTACTCTTACTTTTTCAATGAGTCGCGAATCTCGCGCAGCAGGATGATATCCTCCGGCGTGACGGCTGGTTTTTCTTCTGGAGGAGGCTCCGCCTTTTTGGCCTTGTTCAGCAAGCGCACCATCTGGAAAATAATAAACGCCAGAATCAGGAAGTTCAGCAGGATCGTCAGGAAGTTGCCATACGCGAATACTGCGCCAGCAGCTTGAGCTTCGGCTAAAGGTAGTCCCGTAGGTTGCCCGTTCAGCGGGAGATAATAATTACTGAAGTCGAGGCCGCCAAAGATCTTGCCGACGATTGGCATGATGATGTCCTTGACCATCGAATCGACAATTTTTCCGAAGGCGCCACCAATGATCACAGCCACCGCCAGATCAACAACATTGCCTTTGATGGCGAAAGCCTTGAATTCCTGCATCATGCCCATGGCAAGTCCTTTCCTGTTTGCTGATGTTTATAAAAATACATTGTCGACTACTTTATGTGCGTAGGTGGCAGTGAGTCAATTCGTAATTCCCTAAATCGGTTGGTAATGTTATTTTTCTAACCGAACGTCACGTGATTTTGGCCGCGTGCGTGCAGAAGATGGCTTCGCAAATTGACAAGGGACGGCAGATTCACATTTAATACGGAAATTTTGTTGGTTTTGCATTCGCATCAGGGTTCACAGAAAGCTTCGTACGATCGCATCTTGACTACTACTTGGAGTTGATATGAGTAACGAAAAGCAGGTTGACCCCGGTCGACGCGGCTTGCTTGTCGCAACATGCGCAGCAGGCGGTGTGGCTGGACTGGCTACGACGGGCATGTTTGTGTCCACCTTCCAGCCATCGGAGCGCGCAAAAGCAGCAGGCGCCCCCGTGGAGGTCGACCTGGCTGGTTTGGCTCCTGGTGAAATGCGCACCGTCGAATGGCGTGGCAAACCGGTCTGGATCCTCAAGCGATCCGAAGAGATGGTCAATTCCCTCAAGCAGACCGACGCTCAGGTCGCTGACCCCAATTCAGAACGTAATCCGGATGAACTGACACCGGAATACGCACGTAACGAATACCGCTCCATCAAGCCCGATATTCTGGTTGCCGTCGGCATTTGTACCCACCTTGGCTGTTCGCCTGTTACGCGCTTTGCCACTGGCGCGCAGCCGTCCTTGCCGGATGACTGGCATGGCGGTTTTCTTTGCCCGTGCCATGGCTCGACCTTCGATCTGGCTGGACGCGTTTATAAAAACAAGCCTGCGCCAGATAATCTGGAAGTGCCGCGCCATATGTATCTGAGCGATTCCAAGCTGATCATCGGCAAGGATGAGAAAGGGGAGGCTTGATCATGGCATTTCAAGAGAAAAAGCTTCCCGCTGACGCGCCGATTGCCGACAAGGCATTGGGCTGGATCGATGCACGCTTTCCACTGACGTCAACATGGAAAGCGCATTTGTCCGAATACTACGCGCCCAAGAATTTCAATTTCCTCTACGTCTTTGGTTCGCTGGCGTTGCTGGTGCTCGTGATTCAGATCGTGACGGGCATTTTCCTCGTCATGCATTACAAGCCGGATGCCAATCTGGCGTTTGCTTCCGTCGAATACATCATGCGCGATGTGCCTTGGGGCTGGCTGGTGCGTTACATGCACTCAACCGGCGCTTCGGCTTTCTTCGTCGTGGTCTATATCCATATGCTGCGCGGGCTGTTGTATGGCTCGTATCGCAAGCCACGTGAGCTGGTCTGGCTGTTCGGTGTCGGTATCTTCCTGTGTCTGATGGCAGAAGCCTTCTTCGGTTATCTGCTGCCATGGGGGCAGATGTCGTACTGGGGCGCACAAGTGATCGTTAACCTGTTCGGCGCGATTCCTTTTATCGGTCCTGACTTGTCGTTGTGGATTCGTGGTGATTACGTGGTGTCGGATGCGACGCTGAATCGCTTCTTTGCTTTCCACGTGATCGCGATTCCGCTTGTGCTGATCGGTCTGGTGGTCGCACACATCGTGGCGCTGCATGAAGTCGGATCGAGCAATCCGGATGGCGTGGAAATCAAGGAGAAACTCGATGAAAATGGTGTGCCGCTGGATGGTATTCCTTTTCATCCGTACTACTCGGTACACGATCTGTTCGTGGTGACGATCTTCCTCGCGGTGTTTTCTGCGGTGGTGTTTTTCGCACCGGAGATGGGGGGGTACTTCCTCGAGTACAACAACTTCATTCCGGCTGATCCGCTGAAGACGCCGCCGCATATTGCGCCGGTCTGGTATTTCACGCCGTTCTATTCGATCCTGCGCGCAACGACGTCAGAGTTCATGATCTGGCTGGCAATCGGGGTGGCTGCCTATGTGGCGCTGATCATCATCAAGACGCGACTGGCGACCAAGTTCAAGATTGCTGCGGCAGTCGTTGGGTTGCTGGTGATCGTTGCCATGTTTGTCTTTGATCCGAAGTTCTGGGGTGTGGTGTTCATGGGCGTTTCGGTCATGATCATGTTTGGCCTCCCATGGCTCGATCATTCGCCGGTCAAATCGATTCGCTATCGTCCGGGCTGGCACAAATACATCTACATCGTATTTGGTATTGCATTTCTGATCCTTGGCTATCTTGGCGTCCAGGCCCCGACCACAATCGGTACCCTGATCTCGCAGATTTGCACCTTCATCTACTTTGGTTTTTTCCTGTTGATGCCGTGGTGGAGCAAGATGGGAACATTCAAGCAGGTGCCGGACCGTGTCGTTTTCCATCCGCATTGAGCCGGAAAGGATAAAGAATCATGACATTGCTGAAAAAACTGATTGCAGCACTGGTTCTCCTGCCGGGCCTCGCGGCGGCGGCCGAATCCAACTTTCCTCTGGATCGGGCGCCGGATCATACCCGCGATCTGGCGGCCTTGCAGAACGGCGCCAAGCTGTTCGTCAACTATTGCCTGAACTGTCATGCAGCGTCGTTGATGCGCTACAACAAGTTGCAGGAACTGGGTTTGACCCCGGAACAGGTCAAAAACAACCTGATGTTTACCTCCGACAAGGTAGGTGACATGATGACAATTGCCATGTCGCCCAAGGATGCCAAGGCCTGGTTTGGTGCAAATCCCCCTGATTTGTCGGTAATTGCACGTGCAAAGGCCTCAAGTGCGGGTTCTGGGCCGGATTGGTTGTATACTTACCTCCGGACTTATTACAAGGATGACACTCGGACAACAGGCTGGAACAATATGGCCTATCCCAACGTAGGCATGCCGCATGCGTTATGGGAGTTGCAAGGCATCCGGGCTGCCAAGTATTCCGACGAGAAAGATCCGCACGATCCGAGCAAGACCGTGAAGAAGTTCGTCGGATTCGAGCAGGTCACGCCTGGTACGATGTCCGCGCTGGAATACGATAAAGCAGTCGCCGATCTGGTTTCGTTCATGACATGGATGGCCGAGCCGGCACAACATACTCGCAAACGCCTTGGCGTCTGGGTGTTGCTGTTCCTCGGTGTCTTCATCGTGATCACCTGGCGCTTGAACGCTTCCTACTGGAAGCACGTCAAGTAGCTATTGTGCCCGCATGTTGCGGGCATTCGTTATCGGGTGAGGCGTTCGCGTCTCGCCTTTTTGTTTCTAAGGAACTGCAAAAAAATGATGGTTCTCTACTCGGGTACAACCTGCCCTTTTTCTCAGCGTTGCCGTCTTGTCCTGTTTGAAAAAGGCATGGACTTTGAAGTACGCGATGTCGACCTGTTCAACAAGCCAGAAGACATCTCGACCATGAATCCATACGGTCAGGTACCTATCCTGGTCGAACGTGATCTGGTGCTGTACGAATCCAACATCATCAACGAATACATCGACGAACGCTTCCCGCATCCGCAACTGATGCCGGCTGATCCGCTGATGCGTGCACGTGCACGTCTGATGTTGTTCAACTTCGAGAAAGAACTGTTCATCCATGTGCATACGCTGGAAAACGACAAAGGTCGCAGCGGTGACAAGGTGCAGGAAAAAGCCCGCAACGAAATCCGCGATCGTCTGACCACGCTGGCGCCATTGTTCCTGAAGAACAAGTACATGCTGGGAGACGAATTCTCGATGCTGGACGTCGCGATTGCACCATTGCTGTGGCGCCTCGACCACTACGGCATTGAACTGTCGAAAACGGCTGCGCCATTGATGAAGTATGCAGAGCGCATCTTCTCGCGCCCTGCTTACATCGAAGCACTGACGCCGTCCGAAAAGGTCATGCGTCGTTAAGACCCGCGCGTAACCGGTGTGCTGTCTGAAAAAGGCAGCACATCGCTCCGTTTACACGATTCATCTCAGACAGACTCATCGTCGTTTGCTTCATGTCAGAAACTTCCACCAAACCTTATCTGCTGCGCGCCATTTATGAGTGGTGTACCGACAATGGCTACACGCCTTACATGGCGGCTGTTGTGGATGCGAGCACGCGCGTGCCGATGGAGTACGTCAAGAATGGTGAGATCGTCCTCAACATCAGCTTCAGCGCGACCAGTGGTCTGAAGATGGAGAACGATCTGATCCGTTTCAGCGCCCGTTTTGGTGGTGTGTCGCGCGATATCTCCGTACCCGTCGATAATGTCGTGGCGATCTATGCACGCGAGAACGGGCAGGGCATGGCTTTCGAACCCGGTAACCGCAGCGCCGAGGACGATGTCGAAGGCGCAGAAGAAGTCAGCGATGAGCAGGCTGCAACACCCGTTGCGCCTGTGTTGACCTCGGTGCCGACGCCGTCGACGGAGGACGTGGGGGACGGCAATAACGGTGATGACAATCCGGAACCACCAAAAAAAGGTGGGCGACCTACTCTCACACGAGTGAAATAGCGTAGAATACCGCTCTTCAAACGGTTGGCCGGCTTAGCTCATCAGGTAGAGCACATGATTTGTAATCATGGGGTGGCGGGTTCGAGTCCTGCAGCCGGCACCAGCAAATTCAAAGGCTTATCAGTTTTCTGATAAGCCTTTTTCATTTCTCCTCTCCCTTCTTGTCATCCCCAAAGCATGGGTATGTGCGTCGATTGACAATAAATCGTTCGCCTCCAAACAAGAATCAGAATTCGCGTCCTCCTATGATCTAAGCATGCCACGACGATGTGGCGCATAGAAAATTAGGAGACATATGTCAGATCATATTTGCGGCACAGGGTGCAGCCATTTTTCTCATCTCAACGATGCAGACCTTCAGGCCGAATTTGCCGAGGCGCGTCATAGCTTGCGAACCAGTATCGGCGGGGAGAAGGTTGCTGGCAAGGCGGGCCTGGGAGGGGTGACGCACCGTCCCTTGCCTTCAAAGAAACAGGGTGAGAATGTCAGTCACTATTACATTCCGGCGAACGACAAAACCATTCACTGGGGCTACTTCAGCAAGTCGATGGAGCCGCTCATCAAGCTGGATTCCGGTGATTACGCGACGATTGAAACGGTAACGCATCACTCCAACGACGATATTGAACGCATGGTTAAAGGTGATCCAGGTGTGGAAAGCATTTTCCATTGGGATGCCAAGCACAAGGCAGTTGATCGTCGTGGAGCGGGTCCCATGGATCATCCGTTGGGCGCAGGCGGCGGTCTCGGCGTACACGTTTGTACCGGCCCGGTTTTTGTGAACGGTGCTGAGCCAGGTGATGTGCTTGAAGTGCGCATCGTCGATACGATGCAGCGTCCATCCGGTAATCCGGACTATCGTGGCAAGACATTCGGTTCCAATGTCGCCAGCAATTGGGGCTTTCAGTTCAACAACCTGATCACCGAGCCTAAAGGCCGTGAAGTCATCACGATCTATGAAGTGGACGCAAAGGGTGAGCAGTCATGGGCCAAGGCTGTTTATAACTATCGCTGGACACCGCAAACCGATCCGTGGGGCAAGGTTCATCCGATCATCGATTATCCAGGCGTGCCGGTCGATAAACATTCAATCACGCCGAATTACGACATTCTCAAAGGCTATGAGATTCCGGTTCGTCCTCACTTCGGAATGATTGGTGTTGCACCGGTCGAGGCGGAGATCGTCTCATCCATCGTGCCAAGTTACAGTGGTGGCAACTTCGATAACTGGCGCATGGGCAAGGGGGCAACGGCATTCTTCCCGGTTGTGGTGCCGGGAGCCATGTTCTCAGTGGGCGATCCGCATGCTTCGCAAGGAGATGCGGAATTGTGCGGCACCGCAATCGAATGTTCGTTGACGGGCGTCTTCCAGTTCATTCTCCACAAGAAAGCCGATCTGCCGGGTACCAAGCTGTTCGGTCTGGATTATCCGTTACTGGAAACAGAAAGCGAACTGATCGTTCATGGCTTCAGCAGCGCCAACTATCTCAAGGAATTTGGCGACAGCGACGATGCCGCGGCCGAGATGTTCAAAAAGTCTTCGCTTGATAGCGCCATGACCGATGCCTTCAATAAAACGCGTCGTTTCTTTATGGATACGCGCAATCTGTCGGAAGACGAGGCAATTTCGTTGATTTCCGTGTCGGTCGATTTTGGTATTACTCAGGTCGTCGATGGCAATTGGGGGGTACACGCGATTATCAAGAAGAGCATTTTCCCGAAATAAAACCGTGCTGGCTGGCGATGCGAGTGGTCAGCCTTTTTATCTGCATTCGGTCAAAAGCCGAGTTTGGATGCACACATACAAAGCGAAGCTGGCGTTTCGTTCACTGAAAAAGCAAATGCAGGAGGAGTGAAAATGGAAAAAGAACATGTGTATGTCGGCCGCAATGAGATTGTGGCGCTTGTCGTCGGACTGATTACCGGAACGCTGTATTCCTGGTTGAGTCTGCCGATTCCGGCGCCGAACGTTTTGGGTGGCATCTTCGCGATCATCTTTACGTACGTGGGTTACCTGATCGTGCAGGTCACGCGTAAAGCAGTGGTATTCGGACGACCAAAGAAATAACAGAACACCTGATACAGAAAGATAAAGGAGACAGCAATGATTGAGATCGGATTCGGCACGACAGAACTGCTGGCATCGTGCGTGGGACTTGTGACAGGATTGATCTACACCGCCGTTCGTGCGCCCATTCCTGCGCCGAATGTATTGGGTGGAATTTTTGCCATTGTGGGAACATTCATCGGCTTTGTATTCGTCGCAGCGCTACGCGGACAACTGGCCTTTGTAAGTTAGTATCTGCGGCAATCCACTTCCGGCGGCGTTGAAATAAACATGGTGATTGCATCGTTTCATTTCATTCTTCATGCTGGAAGTGCTGATTGCGCCGAACTCGGGAGATTGAGTCGCAAAGCTGGACGTTCTGTCAGTTTCAGCTACTCTATTGCATGCTAGGGCGACTGACGGTGAAAGGTCCACGCATGCTTGACGAACTACACTCCTTTTCTACAGACGCGTTTCCGCAAGAGTTGCGCGATTCAGCTTGGCAGAATGCGCTCTCCAGTCTCGGCCTTCAATCGAAGATATCGGCCAAATCCAACACATCGTTGATGGGATACATCGCGTTTGGCGTATCGCAGACCGGTTCCGTGTTCACCACCTTGAACGCGTCTCCCCAGATTTTTACTGCACGGGATCAGTTACTCACACGAACCGATTCGGTTACGGCCTTTGTCATTCTTGAAGGAAGCGGGCAGATTGAAGTCGGTGCAGAAACAGCGCCAGTTTCCGCTGGCGATATCCACCTGCTGGACGCATCCCGTAAATGGAAAATTGAACTTGTCTCGACATTTCGTGCAGCCATCATTCGACTGGAGAAGGCGAACTTCATATCGCGGCTCATGCATACCGGCAAAACGGATATTTGCAGGATTGCTTCCGCATCCGGTATTGGCAACGTCGCGTTCGAGTTCATCGAGGCGATCACGCAGCAGCTTGCTTCCCTGACGCCAGACGATCTGGAGCAGATGGAAGGTGCGCTGGACGCCATCTTTGTCGCCAGTCTCGCGCATAAAGAAGAGGTCGATGACGAGACATCCACCTCGATGCAGCTCAGCCACTTGCGACGGATTTGCCGAACCATTGAAGCGCGACTGTCTGATCCAGATCTGTCTGCGGTGGAGGTCGCAAAATCTGAGCAGCTGTCGGCGCGCTATTTGCAGAAACTGTTTGCATCAGCCGGCACGACCTTCGGTGAGTACGTGAAAAAAAGACGCCTGGATCGATGCCGTATTGATCTGGCCAACAGCAGTTTGAAGCATCTGACCATTTCCGAGCTCTGCTTTCGCTGGGGATTCAATGATGCTGCAAATTTCAGCCGTGCTTTTCATGTGGAATATGGCGTGTCGCCCAAGGCGTACCGAACCCAGCCGCGGTCAGCAAGCAGGAAGTATGAATTGCGTGGTCGTCCAGGCCCCTCTTCTTCCACGCATGCGAAGAATGCATCGGTGCAGGATGAGAGCCTGCCGAGAAATGCGCGTTTTGCCGAGGTACTGATTGAGGCTGCCTTGCTGGAGACTGCGTTGGCATTGACGCCAAAGCGTTCCGCCTCTGTCAATGCGACTTCAGAGGATGAAGATGTCGGCACCCATTACTATGTACCCGCCTCTGCAAAAACGGTGCACTGGGGCTACTTCAGTAGTCTCATCAAACCAATCCTGTCGGTGAAGTCCGGTGACTCCCTGACCATTGAGACCGTTACTCAACATGCTTATGACGATTATGAGCGGATGATTGAGGGCGATGCCGGTACTGAAAGCATTTTCTTTTGGGACAAGGACAAGAAAGCGATTGATCGACGTGGTGCGGGGCCGCTTGATGCATCGATATTCGGGCGCGGCGCGGGTGAGGGTTTCGGTGTCCATATCTGTACCGGTCCGATCTATGTGCAGGATGCCGAGCCGGGTGACGTACTTGAAATCCGGATTCTGGATGTCATGCCAAGACCGGCAGCGAACCCGAAGTATCTGGGGCAATCATTCGGCAGTAATGCGGCGTCATGGTGGGGCTTTCATTACCATGACTTGCTGACCGAACCCAAGCCGAGAGAAGTCGTCACGATCTACGAGATTCTGGATGCCGACCATGGCAACTGCGCCAAGGCCGTCTATAACTTTCGCTGGACACCGCAGATCGATCCATTCGGCGTCGTGCATGAAACCATTGATTACCCCGGCGTCCCGGTTGATCACGACAAGATCGTCAAGAACTATGATGTCTTGAAGAGTGTGCGCATTCCGGTGCGCCCACACTTTGGTGTGCTGGCCGTTGCGCCTGCGCATGCTGATCCGATCGACTCCGTGCCGCCCAGTTTTTTTGGCGGCAATCTGGATAACTGGCGCGCCACCAAAGGTGCCAGGCTGTATCTGCCAGTCGCCGTTGAAGGGGCGCTTTTTTCCGTAGGTGATCCGCACGCTTCGCAAGGCGATTCCGAATTGTGTGGCACGGCGATTGAATGTTCGCTGACCGGAAAATTCCAGCTCGTCTTGCACAAGAAGAAGGATCTGGAAGGTGGTTTCTTCGCTGATCTTGATTATCCGTTTCTGGAAACGGAAACCGAATGGGTGATTCAGGGCTTGAGCTATGCCAATCATCTCGTGCAACTAGGGCCGCTCGCACAAAGCGATGTGTACAAAAAGACGTCGCTGGATCTGGCAATGCGCGACGCGTTTCGGAAAGTGCGCCGCTATCTGATGACGGCCCATAAGCTCACGGAAGATGAGGCGATTTCGTTGATCTCGGTCGGCGTTGATTTCGGCGTGACACAGGTTGTCAATGGCAACTGGGGTGTACATGCCGTTGTGCGGAAGTCGATGTTTCCGGAGGTCGTCTGACTATGCAGTCTGCAACCAGCAACCAGGTCGATCGCGAGAATGGCTCGCTTCTGAAGCTCAACATGGCATTGGGCTTTCTTGCCGGGTATGTGGATACCGTTGGGTTCATGGCGCTGTTTGGCTTGTTCACGGCGCACATTACCGGCAACCTTGTGCTTGTCGGAGCGGAACTGGCGACGCCGGACCACACCTTTCCTATTTTGAAGATACTGGCATTGCCGGCATTCGTTGCAGGTGTTGCCGTTGCAAAACTCATCGTGACTGCCTGCCGCCGCAAGAGCGGCAACGAATTGCTGTTGCTCTACGTGCTGGAGTTGCTACTACTCGTTGCGTTCATGCTGGTTGGTCTGCTCGCCAGTCCGATTCAAGACAACATGTCCAGCATGGCTGTCCTCGCCGGGATTGTCGGTGCGATGGCAATGGGCGTGCATGGCGCGTGCGGGCGTCTGCTTCTGCCTCATCTTGCGCCGACGGTCATGATGACGGGAAACGTCACGCAGTTTGTAATCGACTTTCTCGACCTTCTTCAGCATCGGCAGAACAAGTCTTTGCGTCAGCAATGTGCCAAGTTTTTCTGGCCGATCATCTTCTTTGGTTTGGGGGCATTCATTGCGGCGTTTGCCTATTTTCGATTCGGCTTCCTGGCAATGCTGTTGCCTGTCAGTGTCGTGTTGATTCTCGCCTGCAACGAGGCCAGACTGGAACGGAAGAAACGTATCCGGCCCACAGACATGCCGCCATCTGCATCATAAGATTACGCTTCGATCTTTGACAACGAATCGTACGCTGTTGGACAAGATCGACTCTCCCATCTCTTCTAGTATCGCTAAGCCGTCTCAAGCCATCAGTGCTGGGCCGAGCACAATAATGACTAGAGGAGAAGACAATGACGTACCTGATGCCATCGCCATCGCTGGCAAGGCGCAAGATCGCGAGTGCGGCTGTACTTGCCGTATCGCTGTTATCCACGCACGTGTTTGCCCAGACGACGGTGGAGGTCAGTGGCACGATTGACGTGTATGCAGGATCAATGAAAAGAAGCGGGGAGGGAGGACGTACATCCGCAGTCGATAGCAGCGGTCTGGAAACCTCGTGGTGGGGATTCAATGGCACGGAAGACCTGGGTGGTGGCTTGCGGGCGCATTTCTCCTTAAGCGGATTCTTCCGGCCGGATACGGGGATTCTGGGCCGCGGAGATATGGATGCAATGTTTTCACGGAGCGCGAATGTAGGTTTGTCCGGCGCGTTCGGCCGTATTTCATTCGGACGTGATCTTGCTCCCAACTTCATTCCGACGCTGCGCTTCAGCCCTTTTGGTGGTTCTTTTGCCTTTTCTCCTCTTGAGCTGCATACGCAAACATCGGCGGGTAGATATCGCAGTCAGGCCTGGTCGCCAACTGTGTCGGGCGATACAGGCTGGAGTAATGCCGTGATGTACGTGACGCCGGAACTTGGCGGATTTACGACGAGTTTGTTTGTACAGTTGGGCGAGCAGGCTGGCCCGTCAGGTAAAAACAATTACGGCATCAATACAATGTACGAAAGCGGGCCGCTTTCGTTTGGCGCTTACTTCCAGTCAGTGCGGGTGAACAATCCGACCGATGCGGTTAGCAGTGGACCATCCGAAGTGTTTTCTTTCACGCCGTACAGCCGTGTTACCGGCACTGGTTACACGCTCTCCGCCTCGAAGAACGACACGTTGTTCTTGGGCGCTGCCTACGATCTGCAGTTCATCAAGCTGTTTGGATCAGTCAGTCGCTCTCAGTCGAGTCTTGCACGGGCTAGGGATGACAGGCAGTTCGATCTGGGATCGAATACGCTCCAGCTAGGCGTCAGTGCACCTGCTGGAAGGGGATCGGTCTTGTTTTCCTGGGCCACCACAAACGTCAAGGCGGAAGGGGATTTCAGTTCTGTGCTGGCTGATCCGGATATCAGATCAGCCATTACCCGTCATACGGCATCGCTTGGCTACGATTACTTTTTGTCCAAACGCACGGATGTGTATGCGGTCCTCAGTCATGACAGGATCACAGAGCAATCGCCCGGAACAAGCGTGGCACTTGGCATCCGGCAGCGGTTTTGATGGAAGATTGCATTATCCGGAACCTTATATTTCTTTGAAAAAACAAAAAGCCCGATCATGTCGGGCTTTTTTCATTTCTGTGGTCAGTGCATTGTGTGCTCAGCTACGCAGATACTGTTTTACTTCTTCGGCTGAGGCGCCGGTGGCGCGCATGGCACGGAGCAAATGGTCGGGCGAGCAGCCAAACTTGGTTGCCAGATACTGGCTGTCCCAGTCATTGTTGCTGACTTTGGTCGCTTCAGCAGGCTCGAAGTGGAAGTCGTCGTGCAACATGGCGTTCTCCTTGAATTTTTGCCTACCTTACCTTGCATGGCGCGGTCTCTCTGTGCGAAACCCAACAAACTGCCGGTAAATTTCCGATCCATTTGCGGATTGCCCAATTTGCGGTTGGACGTCATTTGCTTTCCCGGCAAGTTGTGCCACACTCGCTCGGTTGTTTTACCGGCAAGTTTTCACTAACCCTTCCGCGGACGATTCAGATGCACGCCATTACGACGACCGAGCTGTTCCTGATTGCCATGCTGATTATTTTCAGCGTGCCTTACCTGATCTGGCGTTTCTTCAAAACGGACTATTACGCACCACTGGTGGTGGTGCAGATCATCGCCGGTATTCTGCTCGGCCCGGGTGTGCTGGGTGCGGCGTATCCGGCGTATTACGAATTCGTTTTCACGCCAGCGGTCATCCAGTCTCTCAATGCAATCGCATGGTGGGCAGTCATGCTGTTTGTGATGATTGCCGGTATCGAGCTGGATCTCAAGAAAGCCTGGGAGCATCGACGTGAAAGCAGTATCACGGCTGGGCTGGCGCTCGGTACGCCGTTGATCTTCGGTTGTGTTGCAGCACTCGGCATGCTGATCTTTCCGGGCTGGATCGCGCAAGGTGCGGAGGAATGGCAATTTGTCCTCGGCGTTGGCATGGCATGCGCGGTGACAGCCTTGCCGATCCTGATCCTGTTCATGGAAAAGATGGAAATCCTGCGCCAGCCGATCGGCCAGCGTATCCTGCGCTACGCCAGTCTGGACGATATTGCGATCTGGGGTGTGCTTGCAATCATCCTGCTCGACTGGACGCGCGTGGGGCGTCAGGCAGGTTTCCTTCTCGTGTTCATCATTGCCACCCTGGTTTTCCGCAAGCTGATGGTGCGCCTGCAGGAACGTGACCGCTGGTATGTCTCGCTGATCTGGCTGGCAGCGTGCGGGTTGGCGGCCGACTGGGCGGGTTTGCATTACATGGTCGGTGCCTTTCTCGCGGGTGCGGTCATGGATTCGGAATGGTTCGATCAGGAAAAAATGGATCTGCTGCGTCATCACGTCTTGCTCGTCATCATGCCGGTATTCTTCCTGAGCACAGGATTGCGCACGAATTGGGGCGTCGGCGGTGTGATGGTGTTTGGCGCAGCGGCGGTGCTGTTGGTGGCGTCGGTTACCGGCAAGCTCGCCGGTGTGCACATGGCGGGCAAAATTCTGAAGTGGGAGAAGGGCGAAGCGTCCATCATCGGCTGGCTGCTGCAGACCAAGGCGCTGATCATGATCATCTTCGCCAATATCCTGCTCGATAAAAAAGTCATCACCAACGAAACCTTCACGGCGCTGCTGTTGATGGCGGTGGCCAGTACCATGCTGACGGTGCCGATCGTGTCGCCCAAGCTGAAGAAGCTGCGCGCACTGATTACCCGCTCGAGTTGAGTGGATCGCATAACAAAAAAGCCTGCTTCCTTATCAGAAGCAGGCTTTTTTTGTAAGGTGGCAGGATTACATCCCTTGCCAGCGTGGTGTCAGGGTGTGCTGCAAATGAAAGAGGTCCAGTACCCGTCCGATGGTGTGATCGACCATCTCGTCGATCGAAGCAGGGCGGTGGTAAAAGGCGGGTAAGGGTGGAAAGATCACGCCGCCCATTTCCGTCACAGCCGTCATGTTGCGCAGATGCGCCAGATTGAACGGCGTCTCGCGCACCATCAATACCAGCTTGCGGCGTTCTTTCAGAATCACATCGGCCGCGCGCGTGATCAGATTGTCGGACAGGCCATGTGCAATCGCAGCCAGTGACCGCATGGAACACGGTGCGACGATCATGCCGTGGGATTGGAACGAACCGCTGGCAATCGCAGCGCCAATGTCGCGCACGTTATGCACCACGTCAGCCATGGCTTCGACGTCCTTGCGATTCAGATCCAGCTCCTGATGCAGATTCAGGACGCCCGCATCAGAGATCATCAAATGCGTTTCGACCTGCAGCGTGCGTAAGGCCTGCAGCAGACGCACACCGTAAGCAACACCCGTCGCGCCGGTAATGGCGACGATCAGGCGTGTCGGTGCAGCATCTGCCTGTTGACTCACATCAGTCCTTGAACAGTGCTTGCAGTTCGCCGGATTCGAACATCTCGGTCATGATGTCCGAGCCACCGATGAATTCGCCTTTGACATACAACTGCGGTACGGTTGGCCAGTTCGAGTAATCCTTGATGCCTTGACGGACTTCTGCGTCTTCCAGCACGTTGATCGTGATCAGATCCTTGACGCCGCTTTCCTTCAGGATGTGGATCGCCTTGCCGGAGAAGCCGCATTGCGGGAATTGGGCGGTGCCCTTCATGAACAGCACGACCGGATGTTCGGTCACGGTTTGTTTGATCCAGTTTTGTACGTCGTCGCTCATTTGATGCCTCTAAGTGTTGGTTGAACCTGCGTCGGGTCATTGCGAAGAATGATTGCCGCCATTATAGAAAAATCCGTCCCGGCATGCCGAAAAGGGTCTGTTTTTGGCATCAACCTTTCAATTTTGCAAACGCTGCTGCCATGGCACCCGCTGCTTCCGGTTGGCGCGACTGCTGATGCTGCGCCATGCGACTGCGGTCGTTGCGGTCACTGCGTTGCTGCGGTTGCGAGCCGGGTTGCGGCGCGCTGTCGGACAGACGCATGGTCAGCGCAATGCGTTTGCGCTTCTCGTCCACCTCCAGAACCTTCACTTTGACGACCTGACCGGCCTTGACCACCGTGTGCGGGTCTTTCACGAAGGTGTTGGACAGCGCCGAGATGTGCACGAGGCCGTCCTGATGCACGCCGATATCGACAAAGGCACCGAAGGCCGCGACGTTGGTGACCACGCCTTCCAGAATCATGTCCGGCCGCAGATCGCGGATTTCTTCCACCCCTTCCTTGAAGGTTGCGGTCGTGAACTCGGGACGCGGATCGCGACCCGGTTTTTCCAGTTCCTTCAGGATGTCGGTCACGGTCGGTACGCCGAATTTGTCGTCGGCGTACTTGGCCGGATTCAGCGACTTCAGCAGCTTGCTGTCGCCGATGATGCCTTTCACATCCTTGCTGATGTCGGACAGGATTTTCTCGACCAGCGGATACGATTCCGGGTGAACGGCAGACGCATCCAGCGGATTTGCACCATTCATCACGCGCAGGAAGCCGGCTGCCTGTTCGAAGGTTTTTTCGCCCAGACGCGGCACCGCCATCAGATCAGCGCGCGAGGCAAACATGCCCTTCATGTCACGATAGCTGACGATGCTTTGCGCCACGCTGTTGTTGAGTCCGGACACACGCGCCAGCAGCGGCGCCGACGCTGTATTTACATCCACGCCCACCGCGTTCACGCAATCCTCGACCACGGCATCCAGCGAGCGTGCCAGTTGTGACTGACCGACGTCGTGCTGGTACTGACCAACGCCAATCGATTTCGGATCGATCTTCACCAGCTCCGCCAGCGGGTCTTGCAAACGGCGTGCAATCGAGACGGCACCGCGCAGAGACACATCCAGATCCGGCAATTCGCGCGACGCGAACTCGGATGCCGAATACACCGATGCGCCGGCTTCGGACACGACGATCTTCGTCAGCTTGAGCTCCGGTGCCTTCTTGATCAGGTCTTGCGCCAGCTTGTCGGTCTCACGCGAGGCGGTGCCGTTGCCGATCGAGATCAGCGCTACATTGTGTTTGGCCGCCAGCAGCGCCAGCGTGTGCAGCGAGCCCTCCCAGTCGCGGCGCGGTTCGTGTGGATAAATCGTCGCGGTATCGACCACCTTGCCAGTCGCATCGACCACCGCAACTTTGACGCCGGTACGCAAGCCCGGATCGAGGCCCATCGTGGCGCGCGGGCCGGCAGGTGCAGCCAGCAGCAAATCTTTGAGGTTGCGGGCAAAGACGTTGATTGCTTCGACTTCCGCCTTTTCGCGCAAGCTTGTCATGAGCTCCGTTTCCAGATGCATGAACACCTTCACGCGCCAGGTCCAGCGCACGGTATCGGCCAGCCACTTGTCTGCAGAGCGCCCCTGATTGCTGATGCCGAAGCGCGAGGCAATCCGGCCTTCGCACGGATTGTGCGGCGCATCCCACTTGGGCTTTTCTTCCTCGCTATCGAGGCGCAGATTCACATTCAGCATCTCTTCGCGACGGCCGCGGAACAGTGCGAGTGCACGGTGCGATGGAATGGTCGAGAGTGTTTCCGAGTAATCGAAGTAATCGGAGAATTTTGCTCCGGCTTCCTGCTTGCCATCGGCTACTTTCGATTCGACGATGCCGTGCTCGTTCAGGTACTCGCGCAAGGTTTGCAACAGTTCTGCATCTTCCGCAAAACGTTCCATCAAAATCTGGCGTGCGCCATCGAGCGCCGCCTTGGTATCCGGCACGCCCGGATTTTCCACATCATCGACCTTGAACGCAGGCTTCAGATACTTGGCTGCTTCTTCCTCAGGATTCAGTGCAGGGTTTGCCAGCAGCGCATCGGCCAGTTCGGTCAGGCCTGCTTCGGCTGCGATTTGTGCCTTGGTGCGACGCTTGGGTTTGTACGGCAGATACAGATCTTCAAGACGCGTCTTGTCTTCCGCATGCGTAATCGCATCCAGCAGCTCAGGCGTCATCTTGTTCTGTTCGTTGATGGACGAAATGATCGCCGCACGACGATCTTCCAGTTCACGCAGATAGCGCAGGCGTTCTTCTAGCAGACGCAATTGCGTATCGTCGAGACCGCCGGTGACTTCTTTACGGTAACGCGCAATAAAGGGAACAGTGGCGCCTTCGTCGAGCAAGGCGACGGCAGCTTGAATTTGCGCAGGCCGAGCCGCCAGTTCGGCAGCCAGGCGTTGTTCGATGGAGGGCAACATGACAACTTCCAGATTGGTGAAACGAAGCGCTAGATGATACGCAATTCAGGCGGGAAGTGTCAGTCTTGACAGGACGATAAAAAATCTAAGATGTGGTACTACGTTTGTACTAACTATTCTCCATCAACATCTTTTGTAATTCAGAAATTGTATATGCGGGTTTGCGTCTATGGGCCAAATAATGACAGTTTGGGCAAATGGGCACTAAGTCCTTGGTCGGATTAATCTTGTATTTCTTACCGATAGTGCTTATCTCTACGAGATGGTGAACGTGAATACAATTTTTTCCAGCATCTCCGTAGCGCTTCTCGAAATTGAAATTGCAGACTACGCAGTTGTAACCGTGTTCCTTTAAGCAGGCATTTCGAGCTTTCTTACTGCGCTCATAGGCATTGACCGATATTGTCTTTACTGAACCCTCGTCATAATTCTCGCCCTCATCATCGTACTCTTCTGGTGAAATTGTCGTTGTATTAGCTAGTTGCCAGATTGCGCGGCCAGAATTAAATGGTCTATCAATGATTCCCTCAATGACTAATTCTTGCCTAGCCCAGCGAATCTCGTTCTGAAATAGCGGTCTTCCGCCACGTTCGCTCTTTTCCTCGGATGAAGTAAGGCCCCATTGTGCTGAAAGAAGCTCATAGACTTTGGATGTTTTTAGAGCTCCATTAGATTTTAGTAGTTCTATGAGCTGTTGCTTAATCTCTATACGTGATGGAATAGCCATGGAAATTAAATCTACTTAAGAGATAGACTTTTATTATTCGATTAGATCGAAATAGTTTTTAATTTTCTTGATAACTTCCTTCTTGAATTAAGAGAAAGGAAGTTTTGGTAGTTAGCGTAATGAAAAATCCACTCGACTCACTTTCGCTTCCTTTCCTTCCGCATCCTTATCCCCGCCACGCTTGGTTGCCAGAATAAAGACCCGTGCATCTTCGACCTTGCCTTGTTCGAGCAGCCAGTCCTTTACGTTCTGCGCACGGCGATTGCCGAGGACGGTCAGGTCGTCATCGCTGACTTCGGCGTTCTCGATCATCAGTGTTTCCATCTCGGGTACAGGAATGTCTTTCTGCAGGCCGACGAGGTTGCGTGGCTTCTTGAATTTTTCATCCTTGTAGACGCGCTTGAGCAGTGCCGGATATTCCTGCTCGGAGACGGTGATGCTATTGGCATCGCCGGACTGGCCCTTGCCGACCATGTCCTTGAGCTTGAGTGCACGAACCTTGCGGTCAATCGATGCGCGTTTCAGGCCTTCGCGATCTGCTTCGGGATCGACGCGGGCAGTGATTTCCAGCTTGAGGGCAGGACGGTCTTCGAGCATCTTGGCGACGGCTTTGAGTTTTTCTTCTTCCGACGGCTGGATGCGGGCGCGGCCAGCATCAAACACCATGTGCGACATTTCTTCACCACCACCGAACAGCGAGCCGATCAGCGAGAACGGCGCCGTCACCGCTTTGGTGATGACGTTGACGATGACCTTGACGATCAGGCCGCCGATCGAGAATTGCGGATCATCGAGCGAGCCGCCGACGGGCAGGTTGATATCGATGACGCCATTGCGATCGCTGAGCAGTGACAGTGCAAAGCGTACGGGCAAGTTGGTGGCGGTCGGGCTTTCGATCTTGTCGCCGAGTGTCAGCTGATCGAGGATCAGACGATTCTGTGCGCTGAGCACGCGGTCTTCGATCTTGTAGGCGACATCAAACGACAGTTTGCCTTTGGCGATGCCATAACCGATGTAGCGGCCGGAGTAGGGTGACAGCGGGGCGAGCTCCATGCCGCGCACTTCCGCTTTCAGGTCCAGTTCCAGATCGCCCTTGAGCGGGTTGATGTCACCCGCAATCGTCAGCGGCGCGCTGTTGACGAGACCTTTGAGATCAACCTTGGCGCGGCTGTTTGGATCGGATGAGAGGCCGGACACGGCACCACCAAAGCGCATCAGGTTGGCGGTGTAGTTGGGTTTGATGAAGTTGTCGGTAAAGCGCACCTGACCACCGCGCAGCAGCAATTTGCCGATCTTGATCGGCGGAATATCACTGGCCGGTTTGGGCGTGCTTGGCACGACGGCTTGTGCGGTGTTGGTGCCGCGCAGACTCTTGTCGCGTTCGACCACCGGTTGCGCTTCGGTCACGCTTTTCGCTTCTTCCTCCGGCTGGCGGCGCACATCCTGCAGGTTGATACGACCGTTCGGATCAATGATGACGCGCGCGAAAAAGTCATTCAGTGCGACCTGATCGATGTTCAAGGCAAGCGGTGCAAACTTGACGTTCATGCCGGTGAAGCTCAATGTTTTCCAGCGCAGGAAATCGTTGGTGCTCAGCTTGTCGACCGTGGCCAGATCGCCGACGGTCAGATTGCCCTTGAAACCGCCGGTGACTGTATCGTTCTTGCCCTGTTCGAATTTGAGCGCGCCTTTGCCCGAGACATTCGCGCGCGTCAGCAGGATGTTGATCTGGTCGGTGAAATAAGGTTGCGCCTGCATGATGTCGACCTGACTGAAGTCGAGATCCAGATCGGCATGCAGTGGTGCCATGCCGAGCACTCCCTTCACGGCAAGCTTGCCATCCTTGTTCACCCCGGCTCGCAAATCGATGCTGGCGCGTGCATTGGCAGCCGTCGACAGCTTCTCCACCGTCAATGCCAGTGGCGCAATCGTGGTCACGGCAGGACGCGGCAATGAGCGATCTTCCATGCGGGCCGACCAGTCGCTGATCGCCAGTTTGCCAAGCTGGATGGTGTAGCCGGCTTCTTCCTGTTTGCCGGCCTTGCCTGATGTGGCAGGTTTGGTGGCGGATGCGGTACGCATTGCCTTGCCTTGTTGCAGCGAGAGTTCGGCATGCGACGAGGTGACGTCCTGCACGTCGACGGTTTTCTTGCCGGTATCGACGGCAATATCACGCACGGTCAGGTCGAACTTGTCGATGCCGGCTTTCATCGGCCGTGTGGCTTGTGCATCGTCAAAGCCGATGCGTGTGTTGCGCAAGGCGACTTCGCCGATGGCGATCTGTATTGCATTGGCACTGGCTTTGGCTGATGAGGGTGCGGCCGGATTGGTGTCCGCCGATTTGTTGTCAACAGTTTTGACTTCCGCTTCCTTTTTCACTGCGACTGGCGTTGCTGCTTTAGGCGGCAGCAGCAAATTGTCGAGATTGAGGCTGCCGTCGGCATGGCGGGCAATGTCCGCTTCCAGTCCGTTCAGCGCAATGCGTGCGATGTCCAGCTTGTTATCGAGCGGCTTGGCATCTTTCAGGGTGACAGTCAGTTCCGGCAATTTAACGAGCTGCTTGTCGCTGGTGTCGTTGACCTGCAGGGATTTGAGGTGAATGTCGCCGTTCAGCAGCACGGTGGGGGCTGCACCGGTTTTTTGCTGAAAATTGGCGACGAGCTTCAGATCAAGCTTGGCGCTCGGCACCTTGAAGCGTGGTGTGCCGGGGATGTAGCGCAGATAATCCGTCAGGTCGAGCGCGTCGATGTCGATATCCATGACCGCCTGTTTGGGATCGGCAAATGGCAGGGTCTTGCCTTGTATCAGCAGTGGCGTGTCATTGATGTGTGCGCTGAGCAGCGGCTCGACGAAGACGTCGATTTGCGAGGGCAGGGAAGAGATGAACGGAATGCCGAGCTTGAGTGCATCGATCTTGTGCTTGGTGCCGGCAACCTGATCGTCGAGTTCAATACGACCACCGCTGATTTCGATATTGAAAACCGAGAAGCGTGCGGGTTTGTCCGATGGTGGCTGGCTGTTGGCCAGTTCCAGCAGATCGTCGATGTTGGTTTGCGATTCGTTCTTGCGTACCAGATGGACGTAAGGGGTGGTCAGCGAAAACTGCTCGACTACCGGCGCAAAGCGGAACAGTGACTTGAAGGACAGATCGACCAGCATGGAATCGAAGCTGGCGAAGACCGTATCGCTGTCCGGTTCCTTCATCTGCATGCCGTGCACGGTCAGGCGCATGGTGTAGGGGTTGATTTCGATCTTTTCGATCGTGGTCTGGCGATGCAGCTTTTCTGTCAGTTGCTGTTCGGCTTGCGATTTGAGGATGCCGGGCAGCGCAAAGAAGCCGAACAGGCCAAGCAGAATGAAAAAGACGACGATGCCGATCAGACTTCGCTTGACCACCGGCTTGCGCGAAACCTGTTTGAGGGAGGATGGCAAACGGGAGACGAAGCTGGACATGGGAGCGCCGTATAGTATGGACGTGCGGAAATTCTACCAGCGCTGGTTTGTTTGTGTTGTCGTTCTACTATGCTCGAATGAATAAAAAATCCGGCGAGCAGGCCGGACTTTTTACGAAGTAGGTCGGATCAGTAATAGAGCGGTCCGAGGGCGCCGATACAGATCGTCAGCAGACCGAGAATCAGGTTGACCAGCACCAGCTTGCGCATGGATGCCATCGCTGCACCGGCGGCTGGCCAGTCTTCGGCAGCGACGCCACGCTTGAGACGTTTGAATGGCGCAAAGAAGATGTGTGCGTAGATCAGCATCATCACGGTGCCGATGACGAACATGATGGTCACTGGCAGTGGCGGTTTTCCCATCAGCGACATCATGTAACCGCCGCTGCCGAAGATCAGCACGATGGCGATCCACACCCACATGAAAAACTTGGTGAAGATGCCGACCAGCAGTTTAAGGCGTAGTGGCGGTTCGAGCGTGACAGCGGCGACCGGACGCAGTGCGTTATGGGCAAAGAACATGCCGCCGACCCAGATGGTAAAACCGAGGATATGCAGAAACTTGGCTAGATACATGGCTGTTCTCGCAGAAAAAGAAGGTCAGGTTTTATCTTCGTCAGGGAAGTGATAGATGCCGCCAGCGGTGGCACCCGCGTCCTTCTTGCCGGCACGCAGATCACGATACACGGCAGCCCGCATGATCAGCATGGCGACTACCGGTGCCGTCAGCAACAGGAAAATCGAAATGATGATCTCATGGAAAACAAAGCGTGACTGCAGTGCCGAAAAATAAATCATCGAAGACACCAGCAGGCAGCCGGCTCCCAATGTCACCGTGATCGCCGGGCCGTGAATGCGTTGATAAAAACTCGGCAGGCGCAGCAGGCCCAGCGCACCGATCAGAATGATGCTGCCGCCGATAACGAGCAGCAGGCTGACCGGAATGACGGCCCAGAGCGGGAGGTGCAGGAGGTCGGTCATTCGATGATCTCCCCGCGCATCATGAACTTGGTTAGCGCAACCGTGGAGATGAAGCCAACCAGCGCGATCAGCATGGCTGCCTCGAAATAAATGATGCTGCCAAAGCGGATGCCTTGCATGAGCGACAGCAGCATGCCGCACATCCACAAGGTATCCAGCGCCAGCACGCGATCATGTACGGTCGGGCCACGCAACAGCCGAACGGTGCAGAACACCATGGCGAGCAGCACGCAAATGAATGCATAGCCGATAGCCAGATTGAGTACGGTCATCATTTGGCGATCTCCTTCTCTTCAAAGATTTCGATCAGCGGTTGTTCGTAGCGCGTTTTGATGGTGTCGACCCACCATTGCGCATCGTGCAGATCGAAGACGTGCAATGCCAGTTCATCGCGGCCCGGCAGAATCTCGACCCAGACGGTGCCCGGAGTCGAATTGATCAGGCAGGACAGCAGCATCAACCCATACGGATTGCGCATATCGAGCGGCACGGTGATGAATTGCGAATTCAGGCCTTCCTTCTTTGCCGTCAGAATGACCCAGCTGACGTTCAGACAGGAACGCACGATTTCCACGCCGGCAAAGCTCATCAGGCGGAAGAATTTCCATGGATTGCGGATGCGCGGATAACCCTCCGGTACCATCGGGCGCGCGATGATAGGCAGCACGATGCCGATGGCGGCGCCCAGCAGGATATTGCCCGGCGAAACGCTTTCATTGAGTATCAGCCAGAACAGCGTCAGCGTGATGGTCATCAACGGGAAAGGAAAGAGGCGACTCATGGCATTTCTCCCGGCTGGACGACGCCGGGCACAACCGGTGCCGAGCGGATTTTTTCGATGTAATGCGCAGGGCGATGCAGATCCTGACCCGTGCGTTCCAGATAATCAAACATCGGACCGGCCTTGAGTGTCAGGGCGATACACAGCGCCAGCAGCAAGGTGATCGAGGCGACCTCGGTCACGTGCAGTTTGGGCGCGGTGATGGCGCCGGAAGCCCAGAACGTCCGCACGCCAAAACGCATCAAGGCAATGATGGCGGTCAGACCAGAGAACACGATCAGGGCGATCAGTATCCAGGTGGTCATGGTGATCGAGATCGCCGGTGTATCCGGATTCAGCAAGGCGTGGAAAATCGTGAACTTGGCAATGAATCCCGACAACGGTGGCATGCCGGCGATGATCAGCGCGCAGGCAGCAAAGGCAAGGCCAAGGAATGCCAGCGCGCCGGGAATGCCGACACCGGCGGTTTCTTCCGGTGTTTCATCCACGGCGAACGCTTCCATCGTCAGTGCCAGGATCGACGCACCCGGTTTGCGAATGCGTTCAATCAGTTCGATCAGCAGCACGAACGCAGCCATCGCCAGCGTCGATCCGAGCAGGTAGTAAAGACCGGCAGTGACGACGGACGCCTGTCCATAACCGACTACGGCCAGCAGCGTGCCGGACGACACGATCGCGCCGTAACCCGCCATGCGGCCCAGACCTTCGCTCGACAGCATGCCTGCCGCACCAAATAGAATGGTCGCCATGCCGCCCCATAGCAAGGCCTGATAGCCGAAGCCTGCGGCTTCGCCAGCCTCGTTTGAAAACACCAGCAGCCACAAGCGCAACACCACATAGGCACCCACCTTGGTCATCAGCACCAGCATGGCAGCGACGGGTGGTGATGCCGCGGAATAGGTCGTCGGCAGCCAGAAGCCAAGCGGCCACATCGCGCTCTTGGTCAGGAACGCAATCGCCAGAATCGCCACACCGATTTTCAGCAGGAACAAATCCTCGCCCTGCACGCCTGCAAGACGGCCCGCCAGATCCGACATGTTCAGCGTGCCCGTACTGGCGTAGATCAGTGCGACACCGATCAGGAACAGCAGCGATGCTGCCAGATTGATCGCGATGTACTGCATGCCGGCACGGATGCGCGTGGTGTTGTAGCCATGCAGAACCAGACCATAGGAAGCGGCCAGCATGACTTCAAAGAACACGAACAGATTGAACAGATCGTGCGTCAGGAAGGCGCCGTTGATGCCCATCAGCAGGAACTGGAACAGCGAATGGAAGTGCACGCCGATCCGGCTCCAGCGCATGGCCGAATACAGCAGCGCGGCGCCTCCCATGATGGATGTCAGCAGCAACATCAGCGCCGACAGCCGGTCTGCTGCCAGCGCGATACCGAACGGCGCCGACCAGTTGGCTGCGAGATAGATGCCGATGTTGCCTTCCCAGATGCCGGTGTCCGTCAGCTTCATCAGGCTGACGGCAATGGCGAACTGCACCATCACCGAGACCAGATTGATGAAGAACTTCAACTGGTGGCGGCTTTCGTTGATCATGATCAGCAACGCGCCGCAGATCAGCGGCACGAGGATCGGCAAAGCGATCAGGTGTTGGTTCCAGCTCAGACTGCTCATTGATCCGGCTCCTCACCATCGACGTGATCGGTGCCGGTCAGGCCGCGCGAACCGATCATCACAACCAGATACAAAGCCGTCGTTGCAAAGCCAATCACGATTGCAGTCAGTACCAGCGCCTGCGGCAGCGGGTCGCCGTACATGGCAGGATCGACCACACCATCAGTCAGTGTCAGCGGCGGTTTGTCGATCCACAGCCGACCCATGATAAAGATGAACAGATTGACCGCATAGGACATCAGCATGAGTCCGGTCAGTACCTGGAAGCTGCGAGGACGCAGGATCAGCCAGATGCCCGAGCCGAACAGGATGCCGATGGCGATCGAGATGGTGGCTTCCATCAGGCGCTCCCTTTTTTAGGTAAAACAACAGTATCCGGTGTACTGCCTTGCGGACGGCGCGAGCGCAGGCTTTGGTGCGCCAGTGCAATCAGGATCAGCATGGTGGAGCCGACGACGACCATGAATACGCCAAGGTCGAACGTGAATGCGCTCGGTGCATGCATTTCGCCGATGATCGGCAGGGTCAGATGCGCGGTGTGGCTGGTCAGGAACGGGAAGCCCAGTGCCATCGCACCGGCACCGGTCGCGCAGGCGATCAGCAGACCCCATGATATCCAGCGCAGCGGTCGCAACGAAATATGTGTTTCAACCCAGTGCGTACCGGAGATCATGTATTGCACGATGATGGCAACCGAGAAAATCAGGCCTGCCACAAAACCACCGCCCGGCAGGTTGTGACCCCGCATGAAGAAGTAGATCACCACCACTGCCATCAAAGGCAGCAGGAAGCGCAGGTAAATGCTCGGGATATGCAGATAGCCTTTTTCGACCTGTTCGGTCTGGGTCTGACGGACAGCCGGATCGATATCGTTGACTTGCTGTTCCGGAATGGTGATGCTTTCCTGCGCCGGGCGGAAGCGACGGAGCAGTGCATAGACCGTCAGCGCGACAATCGCCAGCACGGTGATTTCACCCATCGTATCGAAGCCACGGAAATCGACCAGCAGCACATTGACGACATTGGTGCCGCCGCCTTCCGGCAAGGCACGTGACAGGAAGTAATCGCCGATGCTGTCCGGTTGCGGATGCATGAGCACGATATAGCTGATGGCAGCGATCGCCGTGCCACCGATCACGGCCAGCACGAAGTCACGTGAACGACGCAACCAGACCGAACGCGGCACTTGCAGGTCCAGCATCTCCTTTGGTGCAAGACGGCGCGGCAGCCAGCGCAGGCCAAGCAGGATCAGTACGGTGGTGACGGTTTCGACCATCAGCTGCGTCAATGCCAGATCCGGTGCCGACATCCAGAGGAAGGTCATGCTGGTCACGACGCCGACACCACCGACCAGAATCAGTGCGGCCAAGCGGTGATACTTGGCTTGCCATGCCGCGGTCAGCGCACAGGCACACCCGATCACCCACATCACGGCAAAGAATGGATTGAAGGTATCAATCGTCGGCGATTGCAATGCCGGCATGGCGCCGGTCAATAACCACGGTACCGCAATCATCGCCAGCATCATGAGGAAGAGCTGCGGCTGCAGACGCTGCGTGCTGAACCAGCGCAACACCAGTCCTGTGAAGGAAGTCAGGCGCAGCATGGCTGTTTCATAGGCTTGCGCACCGCTCAGGCGATGCAGTACGGGCGCATCCGTACGTTGCTGCAGCGTAAAGAATTTGCGCAAGACGATGTAGAAAATCACACCGACGACCAAGGCAACAAAACTCATTGCCAGCGGCATGTTGAAACCATGCCAGAGCGCCAGACTGTATTCGGGTGTCTGCGCACCCATGACGGAATGCACGGCGCTGTGCAGATACGGGCCGACGCTTAATCCGGGAATGATGCCGACCACCAGACAGAGCAGCACCAGCAGCTCGACCGGCAGGCGCATCCAGTGCGGCGGCTCATGTGGTTCATGCGGCAGATCGCTTGGCATCTTGCCGAAGAAGACGCTGATGAAGCGCAGCGAGTAAGCCACGCTGAAAATGCCCATCGCGACCGCGGCGATCGACATCCACCAGTTATCGTTACCACCGACCAGGAGGGTTTCGGCAAAGAACATTTCCTTGGACAGGAAGCCGTTCAAGAGCGGTACACCTGCCATCGAGGCGCTGGCGACAATCGCCAGGGTGGCCGTGATCGGCAAAGCCTTGCGCAAGCCGCGCAGGACGCGCATGTCGCGGGTGCCGGTTTCGTGATCGATGATGCCGGCCGCCATGAACAGCGAGGCCTTGAAGATCGCGTGATTCAGCGTATGGAAGATCGCAGCAACCACCCCGAGCGGCGAACCGATGCCGAGCAGGGTTGTGATCAGGCCCAGATGGCTGATGGTCGAATAGGCGAGCAAACCTTTGAGGTCATGCTGGAAGATCGCGATGAAGGAGCCGATCAGCAGCGTACACACGCCGGCACCCGCAACGATCCATGTCCATTCTTCCGTACCGGCCAGCGCCGGCCACAAACGCATCAGCAGGAAGATGCCGGCCTTGACCATGGTGGCCGAGTGCAGATACGACGACACCGGCGTCGGGGCCGCCATGGCGTGCGGCAGCCAGAAATGGAAAGGGAATTGTGCGCTCTTGGTCAGGGCGCCAAGTGCGATCAGGATCAGTGCGGTCAGGTACAGCGGATGGGCACGGATCAGATCGCCGGCTGCCATCACGGTTTCGAGATCGTAGCTGCCGACGATGTGCCCCAATACGAGCACACCGCACATCAGACACAGTCCGCCGGTTGCCGTCACGGTAAACGCCATACGTGCGCCACGGCGGGCATCGATACGGTGATGCCAGTAACCAATCAGCAGGAAGGAGGTGATACTGGTCAGTTCCCAGAAAATCACCAGTTGAATCAGATTGCCCGACAGCACCACGCCCAGCATCGCGCCCATGAAGGCCAGCAGGAAGGCAAAGAAGCGTGGCACCGGATCCTCGGCCGACATGTAGTAACGCGCATACAGCACGACCATCAGACCGACCCCGGTGATCAGCATCACGAACAGCCACGCCAACCCATCCATGCGCAAAATGAAGGCCAGGCCATAGGCCGGCATCCATTCGGCGTGGTAACGCACCGCTTCGTCCGCGCCGACATACTGATACAGGAAAACGGCGACGGCCAGTCCGTACAGGGCAACGCCGCCGGCCAGAAATGACTCGGCATTGCGCGCATTCGACGGCATGCAGGCGGCAACCACACTTCCCAAAAAGGGAACCACGATCAGTGAAAGAAGCAGCAGGGATTCGGTGACAGGTATTTGCATGCGCAGGAAAACATTCAGGGATAACCGCCATACAGCCACAGCGGCAGATGGCAACCATCGGGTTTTACGAGATTCGGATCAGGGAATGAATTCCACCGAGAGTCAGCAACGGAGCAAATGCCGGGGCGTTAGCTCCAGGTTCCGGACTGTTCCAGTCTGATTGTGTTTGCAGGTCACCCCTTTCCTTAGAAAATCGACATCGTGTGATGACGTACAAACCAGGTAAGGCCGCTTCGGGCGGATAGGAGGCAAGCGAATTGCCTTCTGCCCGATACAACTTATCTGGCGAATCTTGCGCCCCCCTCTCTGCGGAGCGCTGCCCTGACAGGGGCACTCTCTTCAAAAAAGGCGGTGGTATTGTCAGCAAAAGCAGCGCTGCGACAGAACATCAACAGCACACTTCGACCTGACGAGACACGCAGCGAATGGCTGCATGAACGAGCGATGGCAGCGCAGGCGCCTTTCCATCGAACAATAACCTCCGCATCATACCAGACTCGGCAAGATGCTTATACGTAATTACCTTAAATAAACGCAATTACCTGCAATAAAAGGCATAAGCAAGGCGGGCGCTTGTTTTGCCATTGCATGATCCGGGCGGCTCACCAATACGTGAAATGCGCGGATATGCAAAAATTTCGCCTTGTCCGTTTTCCGGATGCTGTACGTCTTCCGTTCTACATGCAGGACTTGTGCCATTGCATAGGCGTTTTGCCTTTTAGTACGCGAGAAGCGACAAAAATTCCCGAACCGGATCGATTTGGAGAAATGCATGCTGCGCTGGTTTGAAAATCTGCTGTACCCGTATAAAGAAGAGCGGCCTGCCACCCCGCCGACCGGTTTTGTTGCCTTTGTCTGGGCGTGTACCAAGGGCGCACGTCGCTATATCGTCGCGATGACCTTGCTGACGGCGCTGACGGGTGCGTTCGAAGCCCTGCTGTTTGCCATGATGGGACGTGTGGTGGACTGGCTGGCGAAAGTCGAGCCGGCGTCGCTGTGGGAGCAGGAGCGCGGCAGCATTGTGTTGCTCGTTGTATTGATTCTGGGCAGCACGGTGCTGGTGGCGTTGCAGACTTTCTTCAAGCATCAGACGCTGGCGGGTAACTTCCCGATGCAATTGCGCTGGAATTTCCATCGCCTGATGCTCAACCAGAGCATGGGTTTCTATCAGGATGAGTTTGCCGGCCGTATCGCGACCAAGGTCATGCAGACGGCACTGGCAGTGCGTGATGTCTGCATGATTGCCGGCGACATTCTGGTCTTTGTCCTGATTTACTTCGTGACGATGGCTGTAGTGGTCGGTAGTTTCGATACGTGGATGCTGGTGCCGTTTCTGGGTTGGGCAGCTGCCTACGGGATTGCCTTGCGTTATTTCATTCCGCGTCTGAGTCGTGTGTCGCGCAAGCAGGCCGATGCGCGCTCGCTGATGACGGGACGCATCACGGATGCCTATACCAATATCGGTACCGTCAAGCTGTTCTCCCATGCCGGACGCGAGGCGGGTTATGTGCGTGGTGCGATGCAGGAATTCATGGTGGCGGTGCATGGACAGATGCGTCTCGTCAGCGGTTTCGAGATCGTCAATCACGCACTGAGCATGTTGCTGATCCTTGGCACCGCGGGCATGGCATTGTGGTTGTGGAGCCATGGCCAGATTGGTGTGGGCGCCGTGGCGGCTGCGACCGCCATGGCCTTGCGGCTGAACGGTATGTCGCACTGGGTGATGTGGGAAATGGCCAGTCTGTTCGAGCAGGTCGGCACCGTGCAGGACGGCATCAATACCTTGTCGCGCGCGCATGCCGTGACCGACGCGCCGGATGCAAAACCGATCAAGGTAACGCAGGGCGAACTGACTTTTGAGAACGTGAGCTTTGGCTACGGTGGATCGCGCGATGTGATTGATCAGTTCAATCTGACGATCCGGCCGGGCGAGAAGGTCGGTCTGGTCGGGCGTTCCGGTGCAGGCAAGTCCACCATCGTCAATCTGCTGCTGCGCTTCTACGATATCGAGCGTGGTCGTGTCCTGATCGATGGACAGGATATTGCGCACGTGACGCAAAATTCGCTGCGTGCCCAGGTCGGGATGGTGACGCAGGATACATCCTTGTTGCATCGTTCTGTGCGCGACAACATTCTGTACGGTCGCCCTGACGCCAGCGATGCGGACATGCTGTCAGCCGCGCAGCGCGCTGAGGCACACGACTTCATCCAGACACTGAGCGATGCCAAAGGACGTACCGGATATGACGCGCATGTTGGCGAGCGCGGCGTGAAGCTGTCGGGAGGGCAGCGTCAGCGCATTGCGATCGCGCGTGTCATGCTGAAGGATGCGCCGATTCTGTTGCTCGACGAAGCCACCAGTGCACTGGACTCGGAAGCGGAAGTCGCGATTCAGGCCAGCTTGTACGATCTGATGGAGGGCAAGACGGTGGTGGCCATTGCGCATCGACTCTCGACGATTGCAGCAATGGATCGACTGATCGTGCTCGATAAGGGCAGGATTGTGGAAGAAGGCACGCACAGCGAACTGCTGGCGCAAGGCGGGCTCTATGCACGCCTGTGGGCGCACCAGAGTGGCGGTTTTCTGGGAGAAGAGGCCGAAGAAGAAACGACCTCGATTGGATAATGTGTCAATGCGTTTCACGTGATCGTGGAGCGCATTGTGTGATCACGATTCGACGGGTTTTCTCGCCAGCAGCAAGGCAATCAGCGTCAGGAAGGTCGCGCCCGACAAGTAATAGCCCACGTATTGCAAGCCATGATGCGTCGCCAGCCATGTGGCGACATACGGTGCCAGCGAGGCGCCAAGGATCCCGCCGAGATTGAACGTCAGTGAGACGCCCGTATAACGGATCGCCGTCGGGAACAGTTCGGAGAGCATGGTGCCGAGCGGACCGTAGGTCATACCCATCAGTGCCAGTCCCAGCGACAGGAAAATCGTCACGCCCAGCAGATTGTCTGCCACGAACATCGGTGCAAACAACAGGCCAAACAGGATCATCGCAATCGAGACCAGGATCATCGTGATGCGGCGGCCATAACGATCGGCCAGCAATGCCGATGCCGGAATCGTGAGTGCAAAGAAAAATACAGCGAACAGCTGCGCGATCAGAAAATCATGGCGCGTATAGCCGAGACCGGTCGTGCCCCAGCTCAGCGCGAATACCGTCATCAGATAGAACAGCACGAAGGTCGCGAGCGCAATCAGCGTACCCACCACCAGCATGCTGCCATGTTGCGAGAACACCGTGACCAGCGGTACCTTGGCACGCTCTTCGTGATCGATGACTTTCTGGAAGGCCGGCGTCTCCGTAATTTTCAGACGCACGTACAAGCCAACCAAAACCAGTACGGCGCTGGCAAGGAAAGGGATGCGCCAGCCGTAGCTGAAAAACTGTTCGTTGGTCATTGTCTCCGTCAGGATCAGGAAAATCGCGCCGGACATGAAGAAACCGATCGGTGCACCCAACTGCGGAAAGCAGCCATACCAGGCAATCTTGCCCGGTGGCGCATTCTCGGTTGCCAGCAAGACGGCACCACCCCATTCACCGCCAAGACCAAGGCCCTGGCCGAAGCGGCACAAGGCCAGCAGCGCCGGTGCCAGCCAGCCAATCGCTTCATAAGTCGGCAGCAAGCCAATCGCGACCGTTGATAAGCCCATGGTCAGCAAGGCCGCAACCAGCGTGGCTTTGCGTCCGATACGATCACCGTAGTGTCCGAACACGGCGGAGCCGACCGGGCGCGCAAAAAAGGCAATTGCAAACGTCGCCAGCGATTGCAGCATCGCGGCGGTCGGATCGGATGAAGGGAAAAACAGGTGAGGAAAAACGAGTACCGCCGCCGTCGCGTAAATATAAAAATCGAAAAACTCGATAGTGGTGCCGATCAGACTGGCAAACAGGACGTTGGCCTTGGAGTTGACTTGCTTGAAGCCGGCGTCTGCGGCATGCGTGGTGCTCATCTTGCGTGTTCTTTCTTCCCTGAAGCAGGGGTTAGGTGGGCTGGCTGGCGAGACCAATGGTGGCGGTCACGCCATGCGCCTGTTGATCGGCGTGGTAGGAGCTGCGCACCATGGCACCGACGGCTGCATGCGCAAAGCCCATCTTGTACGCTTCTTCTTCATACATCTTGAAGGTATCCGGATGCACATAGCGACGCACCGGCAGGTGATCTCCGCTCGGCATCAGATACTGGCCGATGGTCAGCATGTCGACGTTGTGTGCGCGCATGTCGCGCATGACTTGCAGCACCTCTTCATCCGTTTCGCCGAGGCCGACCATGATGCCGGACTTGGTTGGCGTGTTCGGATGCAGATCCTTGAAGCGCTTGAGCAGGTTCAAGGAGTATTCGTAATCCGAACCAGGACGTGCTTCCTTGTACAGGCGCGGCGCAGTTTCCAGATTGTGATTCATCACATCCGGTGGCGAGGCATTGAGGATTTCCAGCGCACGATCCATGCGGCCGCGGAAGTCCGGCACCAGAATTTCAATGCGCGTATTCGGTGACAGTTCGCGCACGCGGCGAATGCATTCGGCAAAGTGGCCGGCGCCGCCATCGCGCAGATCGTCACGATCGACGGAAGTGATGACGACGTAATTCAGGCGCAATGCGGCGATTGTCTTGGCCAGATTCTCCGGCTCGTTGACGTCGAGCGGATCAGGACGACCATGACCAACATCACAGAACGGGCAGCGGCGCGTGCATTTGTCGCCCATGATCATGAAGGTCGCCGTACCTTTCCCGAAGCATTCGCCGATGTTGGGGCAACTGGCTTCTTCACACACGGTCACCAGATTGTTGGCGCGCAGGATGTCCTTGATTTCGTAGAAGCGGGTCGATGGCGAGCCGGCGCGCACGCGAATCCAGTCCGGCTTGGGCAGACGTTCGGCCTGCACCACCTTGATCGGAATGCGGATGGTCTTGGCGGCACCTTTCTGCTTTTCGTTCGGATTGTAGGCAGATGCGGGTGTTGTGCTTTGGGCTTGGCTATCGATGCTCATTGGGCTGGTCGCTCCGTTTGTAGTCGCCAGACAAGCACCGGGTCACGGTGCAGGATGACGACAGGCGGCGCCGGCGCGTGGCCTTTGCCGCAATCATGAAAATGTTCTTTTAATTCGTTGTACTACCGATAAATACAAATGCGAGCCTAGGGGAACAGGCTCGCAATCAAAAACTGCGTCAGGGTTTG
Organism: Oxalicibacterium faecigallinarum; assembly: GCF_014635705.1. Classification (GTDB taxonomy): domain Bacteria; phylum Pseudomonadota; class Gammaproteobacteria; order Burkholderiales; family Burkholderiaceae_D; genus Oxalicibacterium; species Oxalicibacterium faecigallinarum. Next base: position 132,384 of record NZ_BMDI01000002.1, read on the forward strand.
CTGCACGTCTTGCAGATTCGCTTCGATGCCGAGACTGCGCATATCGATGGTTTGCAATCCTTCGTAACCGCACGGATTGATCCACAAAAACGGTTGCAAATCCATTGCGACATTCAGGGATACCCCGTGATAGGTGCAGCCGTTGCCACGAATCTTCAATCCCAGTGCGGCGATCTTGGCACCCTGTGCCGGTCCGTTGGACAGATAAATGCCCGGCGCGCCTGACTGGCGTTCACCAGCCAGATTATACGCCGCCAGCGTGTCGATGACCGCCTGCTCGATGCGGTGGACAAGCTCGCGCGCAAAGAGTCGCGCATCCGGATGATTGCGACGCAGATCAAGCATTAAGTAGACAACAACTTGTCCGGGGCCGTGATAGGTGACTTCGCCGCCACGGTCGGTCTGAATGACCGGAATATCGTGTGCGTCGAGCACGTGCGACGTATCGGCGGCGAGACCAAGGGTGTATACCGGCGGATGTTCGACGATCCAGATCTCATCGGCTGTGCCGGCATGACGCGCATCCGTGAACGCGCGCATGGCAGCAAACGTGATGTCATACGACTCGACGCCACGCTGCCGGATGACAGGCGCGAGACGATCGGCGACGGAGTGCATGCGCGGGGCCGGATGCTGTTTAGAGAACGAACTTCACCATCGGATGGCCCGACAGATCGCGATACAGATTGTCGAGCTGTTCGCGGCTGGTGGCGCGGACGGTCACGGTCAGCGACAGGTACTTGCCGCCGGACGAAGGACGCATTTCTACTTTGCCGGTATGGAATTCCGGGTCGTGTATGGTCACGACCTCGACAATCGCTTGTGAGAAATCGTCGTGCATGATGCCGACCACCTTGATAGGGAAGTCGCTCGGATATTCGATCAGGCTTTCGCTCGGGTCAATTTGTTCTGTCATGGCAATCGGTGTAGGGCATGCCGTTGCAACGTGCAAACGGCCAAGTCGACATGATAGCGGGAATGGCGACAGGACGAAGGCGACGTGCCCGGAATCCCGCTTTTGATTGCTTAAACGGCAACGTGAATTTAAAAAAAAACGGCAGGTCGCTTGCACGCACCTGCCGTTTTTGAGGATTGCTTCTGGTGCGATCAGTGCAGCCAGAGGCGGATCGAATCCAGCGCGCGGCCAAACATGCCGGCTTCGCCAACCTGCTCCAGCGCCACGACAGGCAGTTCTGCAGTGGTGCGGCCGTCGATCTCGATCTTGAGCGTGCCGACCTTGCTGTTCTTGTCGATCGGTGCAACCAGTGGGTCTTTGCGTTGCAGAACCGGTTTGATCTTGTCTGCCGTGCCTTTCGGTACCGTGACCCACAGGTCGCGGGTAAAGCCGATCTTCACGCTGTTCTGCGTCCCTTTCCAGACATTCGGCGTTGCGACGGCCTGATCCTTGGCGTACAGACGTACTGCATCAAAGTTCAGAAAGCCCCAGTTCAGCAGTTTCTGGCTTTCCTGTGCGCGGGCCTGATCCGAGGTGGTGCCAAGCACGACCGAGATCAGACGACGTTCGCCGTTGCCAGCTGGGCGTTTGGCTGTCGAAATCAGACAGAAACCGGCGCCGGTGGTGTAGCCGGTTTTCATGCCGTCCACGGTCGGGTCCAGCCACAGCAAACGATTGCGGTTTGGCTGCTTGATGTTGTTGTACGTGAACTCCTTGGTGGAGTAATAGGTCGCGAAATACTGCGGATGATCAATCACCAGACGCGAAGCCAGAATCGACAGGTCACGCGCGGTCGAATAGTTGGTTTCGCTCGGCAGACCGTGCGGATTGGCAAAGCGCGTCGACGTCATGCCCATGCGTTCGGCTTCGCGGTTCATCAGCGAAACGAATACGTCTTCGGTGCCGGCCACGGCTTCGGCCAGCGCAACGGCGGCATCGTTGCCGGATTGCACGATCAGCCCATAGAGCAGATCGTTGACCGACACAGGCACGCGCGGTTCGATGAACATTTTGGAGCTGCTTGGATCGACGCGCCATGCGTGTTCGGACACGTTGATCATCTGGTTGAGGTCAAGCTTCTTTTCCTTCAACGCGTTGAATACCACGTAAGCGGTCATCAGCTTGGTCAGCGATGCGGGTTCGATGCGCATATTGGCTTCTTGCGAAGCCAGAATCTGATTGCTCGTTGCATCGAGCAGCAACCACGATTTGGCGTTGATGGTCGGCGACGGAACAGCTTGAGCAAAGGCGGTGGAAATGGAGAAGAGTGTGGCGGCAAGCAGCGCAAATAGATTTTTCATCGGACTTTCTGGAGGCGCATACCGACTGGTATGCGTCGGTGAATAAATAGATGGATAGACAGGTAAAACAGGGTTTGTCAGAGAGGCGCGCCGGTCAGGCCGGGCGGCGCCACATTTGGACTACGTGATTCTTGATATGTTGCAATTTTCGATTGAAAAAATGGTCGGAGCCCGGGACAACGAGTACTGGCAAGTCTTGCGGGCGCGCCCACTCGAAAACATTGCTCAGGGGAATTGTGTGGTCCAGTTCGCCGTGAATCACAATCGTATCATTCGGCACGGTCGGCAATGGCCATTTTCCCGGCGCAGAGCCGACCAGTACCAGACGCTCTGCCGGTGTTTGTGCTTCTTCCAGTCGTTTCTGCAGTTGGGTCTGCACAAAAGTGCCGAACGAAAAACCGGCCAGCGCAAACGGCAGATCGGGATACTGTTCGCGTGCGTGTGCCAGCAGTTGTGCCATATCGTCGGTTTCGCCACGGCCTTCATCGTATTCGCCGCCCGACTTGCCGACACCGCGGAAATTCATGCGGAATGCGGCATAACCCAAGGTGACAAATGAACGTGTCAGCGTATGCACGACCTTGTTGTCCATGGTGCCGCCAAACAGCGGGTGGGGGTGGGCGATCAGGGCGACGCCAACGGGGGGGTTGTCTGCGGGCAGGTCCAGCGCACATTCAATGAGGCCGGCGACGCCGTCGAGAGAGAAATAGTGGGTTTGCGCGTTCATGCGTGATTCCGGGCTCAGATGACCAGACGATCGACCACGCGACCGTTGACCAGATGTTCGTCGATGATTTCGTCGATATCTTCCTGATCGACGTAGGTGTACCACGTGCCTTGCGGATAGATGACGATGACCGGGCCGACTTCGCAGCGGCCCAGGCAGCCGGCCTGATTGACACGTACGGCACCGGTTTTGCTGAGGCCGAGGTCCTTGACGCGTGCTTTCAGATGCTGCTGGGCAGCGGCAGCGCCTTTCTCTGCGCAGCATTCGCGGCCGTCGTCACGCTGGTTCATGCAAATGAACAGATGTTGGCCAAAATGCTGTTTGTTCTCGGTCATTACGGGGCTCGCGTCAAAGAGCCAAATGATACACCGCCGTCAGCTTCGTTTCAGGCGATGCGTGCGGTGAAACAGAAACCAGAAGGCCAGCAACGGCCAGATCAGGGACAGAAATTGTGCCGCGCCATTGAAGTTGAGGAACTTGCCCTGCACCCAGCTTTCCAGTGTCGCGATGAAGTAGGGATTGGCTGGCGCCACATTGATGACGACGAAGGCGATGGCCAGTAGCGTGATCGACAGATAGCGCTGCAGACGTGCCGGTAGCCAGATCAGTACCGCGACCATCACAACGCCGGCCAGCAAGCCCAGTTGCGCGCCTTCCGATAACCAGGCAAATGCGTTCTGCGGTTTGAAAAGCAGCGCCATGGACAAGGTCTTGACTGCCAATGCGGCTGCCAGCATGGCGATGACCAACAGGATGCGCGGCGCCTTTTCGCGCAGGATATGAAACCAGGCCAGCAGCGCCGCAGCCGTGCTGCAACTGGTGACCAGAATTTCAACTTGCCAGTATTGCGTTGCGGACAGCGGCATGTCGTTTCGCAGCCACGCACTCAAATCGATCGGTGCATCGGTCAGCATCGAAACCCAGTCCGAGATAACCGGCAGCAATTGTCCGGTGCCAAACAGATAGCTCTGCGGATAGATTTGTGCCAACGGCCATAAGGCCAGCACCACGATGCCACGACTTGCCTGCGGCGTGAAAAGACGATGGCGGATGCGACGCAGACCGCTGCGTTCCAGCACCTGATGGTAAGTAAAGGCACCGATGACAGCACCAATCAGAGCGCCCGCGCTGTTGGTCAGAAAATCAAGATTGGACGTGACACGCGTTGGCAAGAAACTTTGCAGCGCTTCCATCGAACCCGACACCAGAATGCCGAGCAATGCTGCCAGCAGTAACGCAGCGACGCCGCGAACGGTCGGATAAAACGCATACACCGCAAGCACGCCAAGTGGCACATAGCCAAGGATGTTGGTGACGACATCAAAGCCGGTCCAGTAACGCGGCGGTATCTGCTCGAACAGATAGTTTTCGAGCGGAATACCCATGCGTTCCCAGCCTGAAAACGGATACAAGCTGGCATAGATGATCAGCGCCAGATAGGCAAGCAGCACACCGCGCGCGAAAACCGAAGGTTCGCGCGGCGGTGCGGGTGGCAGCTGCTGGATCAGCGTTTCGGCGGCAGGGTCGCGAGCCATGTGCTCATGTCAGCAATGACGGCATCGCTGGCGGCGGCCAAAGCAGCCGCGCCACCTTGTGCGTCAGCGGATGACGACGGGACTTTATGCATGAACATTTTCTGCGCGCGCAGAACACGGCCGTCAAATAGCGAGGCACGAACAGCAACTTCGCCATGATTCTTCGACGCGCTGTCGAAACGCTGCGAAAACTCATCGATGTCCAGCCGAAGCGTCGGCAGGTTGATCGCACCGTCGGAGGCCGCGATCACGGTACCGCCGGCGCGACTCAGGCTGGCTTTCAAGCGTTGTGCAAACAACTGGGCGGGCGGCATGCTCCAGCGACTGGCCGAGTACGCGCGTGGTTGCAGATCGTTGGCATAGTCAAGGCGATAGAACATCATCTGGCTATCAAGCCATGCCGGTGCCTGCACATCGGCCAGACTGATGGCCGGCAGGGTTGTGGCCGTCGTCGCTTGTGTACGGACAGGGCCCAGGTCAAGCAGTGTGGTGCGTGGCACATCACTGGCGCAACCAGCCAGTGCAGCGCTCAGCAGACAGACAATCGACAGGCGGCGTAACTGCATCGTGGTGTGTGTTGAAAACATCGTCGAGATCCTTCCCAGATGACCGTACATGTTATGGAGCCCTGAAGCCGGGTTCGCCCGGTCCCGGTTGTGGCGCACCGTTGCCGAACAGAATGCTTTGCGGCCGCTGATTGAAATTTTCCAGAGTGCGATTGAGGGCGCGCATCGAGGTCTTGGTTTCATTGATGAGCGGCACGGCCTGATATTCGATGACCGAAGCAGCCGAGCCGACATTGTCGACCGCGCCGCTGAAGCCGGCCAGCGGACCATCCTCGGCGTTCAGTCTGGTTGCAAAGGTATTCAGGTTGCCGGTCAGGACGGTAGCGTCATCCGACAGTTTGTTGAGCGAAATGACCATTTGATTCGCATTGCGCGTCAGCGCCGGGAATTCATCCAGTGCCGGTTGCAATTTATCCGGGATGGTAGCGATTTTGTCGGCAGCTTCGCTGACATCCGTAAAGGCGGCAATCATCTTCTTCTGGTTGTCATCGGAGAGGAAGGTGTTGAGTTTCTGTGCAACTTCCTCTGTCTGTCTCAGGATCGCCAGTCCCCGCAACTGCAGCGTGTCGAGCAGGCCGGGGCGCAATTCAATGCGTGCCACCTTGTTTTTCGATGATGGCAGCAAGGTGGGATCCCTGCCGGTGTCATCCAGTTGGACGTACGCCAGACCGGTGACGCCCTGGTAACTCAGGGTGGCAAAAGTCGAATTGGTAATCGGCGTGTTCTTGGAGACGCCAAAGCGGATCAGGATGCGGCCCGGTTGTTCCGGATCGAACAGAACCTCGTTGACGCGTCCGACATCCAGTCCGCGATACCGCACGGCGGCTTGCGGATTGAGTCCGGGAACAGACAGATTGGTGGCGATTTCGTAGGGAATGCGTTCTTCGCGATCGCGGTTGAACCACATCGCAATCAGCGCGGCGGCAATCAGCAGCGCGATCGTAAAGATCCCGGCCATCAGTGCATGAGCTTTATTTTCCATGATGCGTTTCCATAATGCGCTGCCAGTTATTCGTGCTCTTTCTTATATTCCTGATTCTCCGGCAACGCCTCAAATGCGCGCTGCCCGCGTTCACCGCGGAAGAAGGTTTCAATGAACGGATGCTTGAACTCCACCACCTTGTCCGGCGCGCAATACGCGATGATATGCTTGTCAGCCAGTACCGCGACGCGCGATGACAGCGCAAACAGCGTATCGAGATCGTGCGTCACCATGACCACGGTCAGCTTCATTTCGTGGTGCAGTTCGCGGATCAGATCGACAAAGCTTTCCGAGGCATTCGGATCCAGACCAGCGGTCGGTTCGTCCAGAAAAACGAGGTCCGGATCGAGCGCCAGAGCACGTGCCAATGCGACACGCTTGATCATGCCGCCAGACAGATCGGACGGCATCTTGCGCGCATGTTCGGGGCCGATCCCTGCCATCTGCAATTTCAGCAACGCCGCGTCGCGCACCACTTCCTTGGGCAGCACGCGCAGTTCGCGCAATGGCTGTGCCACGTTATCGAATACGGTCAGCGCCGAGAACAAGGCACCGTGCTGAAACAGCATGCCCCAGCGCGCGCGCAATTGTTGCAGGTGGTCGCTACTGATGCGATTGATCTCTTCGCCAAACACGCGCACCGAGCCGGCTGCGGGTCGCGTCAGCCCCAGCATCTGACGCAGCAGGACTGTCTTGCCGGAGCCTGAACCGCCTACCAACGAAACGATCTCGCCGCGATGAATGGTCAGGTTCAAATCCTGATGCACAACCGTATCGCCAAATTGCGTACGCAGGTTCTCGATCTCGATGATCGGCTCTTTCCCTTCCTTGGGCTCAATCGGATCGCATTCGTTCAAAATCCGACCCCCGTGAAAATGATGGCAAACACAGCGTCGGCCAGAATCACGATTGTGATGGCCGTGACAACCGAGATCGTGGTGCCCTGCCCCAGACTTTCGGTATTGGCCTTGATGCGCAGACCAAAGTGACAGGCCACCAACGCGATCAGACCGCCAAAGACTACGCCTTTGCCAAGGCCGATCCAGTAATTGGCAAGCGGCACAGCGTCCGGCAGTTCGCGCAGAAAATATTTGTAGCTCATGCCGAGTTCCAGATTGGCGGCCACCATGCCACCGATCAGGGCCATTGCGTCGGTCCAGACGACCAACAGCGGCATCGATATCGCCAGCGCGATGACCTTGGGCAGGATCAGCCGGAAACCGTGTGGCATGCCCATTACCAGCATGGCATCCAGTTCTTCCGTCACACGCATCACGCCAAGTTGCGCCGTAATCGAAGATCCGGAGCGGCCGGCCACCAGAATCGCTGCCAGCAGCGGCCCGAGTTCACGGATGACTGCCATGCCAAGAATATTGACCAGATAGATGTCGCCGCCAAACTGGTGCAGTTGCTGTGCTGACAGATAGGAGAGCACCACGCCAATCAGAAAGCCGACCAGTGCCGTGATGCCGAGTGCCTGATAACCGGTATGAAAGATGTTGGCGGAAATTTCTTTCCATGGTCCGCGTTGCGGCTGACGCAAGAAGCGGCCGAAATCGATGGTCAGTTGACCGATCAGTGTCACGAAGCCAAGCAGGTGATCGACCAGATTCAGCTTGCGCTGCAGTATGGCGTCCAGCGAATACCAATGCTTCTTCTGCGCCTTGCGCATATCGAGCGTGCCGGTTTCTTCCAGACGTTCGAAAAAATCCTCGTGTTGCGGTGCCAGTTTCAAATCGGTCGGACGTTGCTTGCCCCATGCGTTCCACAGCAATTGCGCACCGATGTAATCCAGCGCCTCGATCTGCGATAGATCCCAGTGTTGCGTTTTGGACGAGCCAGCGGTCTTCAACGCGAGGTTGATGCGCGCCATGGTTTGCGGTTCTGTCAGCGCACGCACATGCCACGACCCACTGGCGGTCGCAGTGGCGTGGTCGTCCTGACTAAGGCCAAGGGAAGGGGCAACGTGATCGGGCATGCGGCCAAGTGTAAGGGAGAAACATTTCTTCGTCACGTGCGTTGCCGCACGGACGCATCTGTCTGCGTTGTGTCATCAGGCCGCTCGGCTACAATGCGCACATGCAAGCTCTCCCTGATTCTGTGCGCGTGGCCACGCTGGCCGGACTGGCGGCACGCGATGTCGCGATCGAAATCGTTGCCGAAACCGGTTCCACCAACGCGGATCTGTTGGCGCGTGCCACGACACTCGCACAGCCGACAGTGCGTTGGGCCCTGCAGCAGACGGCGGGCAAAGGTCGTGCGGGGCGCGCATGGCTTGCGCCCGAAAACGGTGCATTGACCTTTTCACTGGCATGGAAACTGGCCTTGCCTTTGCAGGCGTTGAGCGGCTTGTCGTTGGCAATTGGCTGCGTGGTGTCGCAACAATTGAATACATTTGGTCTTGATACCCGATTGAAATGGCCTAACGATGTATTGCGTCATGGTGCGAAACTGGGCGGCGTGCTGATCGAAACGGCGGTCGATCGCAATGATCGCAATGCAGTGTGGGTCGTGATCGGTGTTGGTATCAATCTGGCGCGTTCGGGCGAGCTGAGTCAGACACTTTCCCGTGCCGTGGCCGATGCCAGCGATGTTGATTACGACAGGGAAGAATGGATGGGCGCGTTGCTGGGTGGTTTGAGCGCGATGCTGCAACAGTTTGAACGTGACGGGTTTGCTGCATTCGTGGCGCGGTGGAATGCACTGGATGCGTATGCCGGACAGGATGTGAAGATCGTGGATCAGGGCCGTGTCTTATATCAGGGGCAGGCAGCGGGTGTCGATGCGGAAGGACGTCTGCTGCTGGATACGCCAGAGGGTCAAGTGGCCGTGATCGCTGGCGATGTCTCGTTGCGCATGGCGGAGGATTGAGAGCATGTTGTTACTGATCGATGCCGGTAATACCCGTGTGAAATGGGCGCTGGTGGATGCTTCGCTTTCTGATCAGCCAGGAAAATGGGACGCCGCAGGCAGTGTGTCGCATGCTGAACTGCCTTCCGTGCAAGCGATCTGGGCGCATGCGGCGATCGGGCGCGTACTGATCGCCAATGTGGCTGGCACAGCCTTGCGACAGGCCTTGCAGGAAGTGCTGAATACAGTGTTGGAGCCGCACGTGCCGGTTGAGTGGTTTGCTTCTTCCGCTGAGCGTGCAGGTGTGCGCAATCGTTATCGCAATCCCGCGCAACTGGGTTGTGATCGGTTTGCCGCAGCCATCGGAGCGCGGGCAATGCGGCCGGATGAATCCCTGATCGTGGCGACTTGCGGGACGGCAACGACGATCGATGCGGTGTCCGCAGATGGTGTGTTCGTTGGTGGCATGATTTTGCCGGGGATCGCTTTGATGACCGCGTCATTGGCACAGCATACGGCGCAGTTGCCGCAAGTTGCCTTGCAAACGCATGCCCAGCCTTTTGCCGATCATACGGATGCGGCGATCGTCAGTGGCTGCCTGATGGCGCAAACTGGTGCGATTGAGCGCGCAGTGACGGCGCTGCGCAATGAGACGCGCGCAGAGAACGTGACTTGCATTCTGGCGGGCGGCGCGGCAGACTTGATCGCCCCCCAATTGTCGATTCCGTTCGAACGCATCGATAATCTGGTTTTGATTGGTCTGCAAACGGTAGCGACTTCCTCATGCTGAAAATTCTGTTCGGGCTCTTGTTGGTGATCAATGGCGGCTTGCTGGCGTATCAGCAGGGCTGGTTTGAAGGCGTGAAGAAAAATCACGAGCCGACACGCCTGTCCCAGCAATTGCATCCGGAGCGACTGACTATCATTGCACCGACGCCGCCGGTGCAAAAAACGGAGGTGCCGGCGACGGATGCGCCCGCCGAGCCGGGACCCGAAGCAGTGACTGCAGCACCAACTGCAGCCAATGCCGCGACGCCGTCGGCAGTCGTGGCCTGTACTGAAATCGGCACTTTCGATACGGCAGAAGCACAACGGTTTGAGTCACGTCTTGCCTCGCTGGCACTGGGGGAGAGGTTGGTGCGGCGCGAGGTGCAAGACAACATGCGTCACATTGTGTATATCCCGCCGCTGGGCAACAAGGATGCGGCCGACCGCAAAGGCAGCGAGCTGACCAAGCTGGGCGTGACGGATTATTTTGTGATTCAGGACAATTCTCCTTTGCAGTGGGGCATCTCCCTTGGCGTGTTCCGCACCGAAGAATCGGCGCGCAATCATCTTGCCGCATTAACGCAAAAGGGCGTACGTACGGCACGTGTCGGCATGCATGGCACCGGCGCTGTGCGCGTAGCGTTTCAGTTGCGCAGCATGGATGCGCCCCTCAAGCAGAATATCGATCGTATTAAAGAGGCGTTCCCGCGTCAGCAATGGCGCGAGTGTGCCTGAGTCTTACTTGCTCTCTGTCGGTACGGTAGCAGGACGGGTGGCGCGCAAGGCGCCAAGACATGCCTGACAAAGGCAGCTTTTTCCGGCCAGATTTTCACTGACGATTGTTGTATCCGCAGGCGGCTGGCGTGGCGAGTCCATGCACCAGCAGGCCGCCGGCTTGTCGGTATCGACCACACCGCAAAGAAAGGCGGTATGGCATTGCGGGCAAATACTCATGAGACAGGTGAATGGGTTGGGGGTGATGAGCGCGGCTTATGACTTTTGTGCAACATCGTCGCGCAATAATCGGTAATTTACCGCAGCGTACAGAAAACAATCGGCATTCCCTGTAAAATCGCGGGCATTGTTTTTCAGGACCTGACATGACCGATTCTACCGTTGATCTCACTGGCGTTTCACCGCAAAGCAAGGCGGAAATTCTGGCCGAAGCGCTGCCGTATATCCGCAAGTTTCACGGCAAAACGATTGTCGTCAAGTACGGCGGCAATGCGATGACCGAGGAGCACCTCAAACATGGTTTCGCACGCGACGTGATTCTGCTCAAGCTGGTTGGCATGAATCCGGTGGTCGTCCATGGTGGCGGTCCGCAGATCGATAACGCACTCAAGAAAATCGGCAAGCAAGGTACGTTCGTGCAGGGCATGCGTATCACCGATGAAGAAACGATGGAAGTGGTCGAGTGGGTTCTGGGGGGCGAGGTGCAGCAGGACATCGTCATGCTGATCAATCACTACGGCGGCCAGGCCGTTGGTCTGACTGGTAAGGACGGTGGTCTGATCCGTGCACGCAAGATGCAGATGCCGGACAAGGAAAAGCCAGGTCAATTTCTCGATATCGGTTTTGTCGGCGAGATCGAGGCGATCAATCCGGCGGTTGTCAAAGCCTTGCAGGACGATGCGTTCATTCCGATCATTTCGCCGATCGGCTTTGGCGATGATGGTCAGGCATACAACATCAATGCCGATCTGGTCGCAGGCAAGATTGCAGAAATCCTGAAAGCCGAAAAGCTGATCATGATGACCAATATTGCCGGCGTGCAGAACAAGGCGGGCGAATTGCTGACCGATCTGTCGGCGCGTGAAATTGACGAGATGTTTGCCGACGGCACGATTTCCGGTGGCATGTTGCCAAAGATTTCTTCGGCACTGGATGCGGCAAAATCCGGCGTCAATACCGTCCACATCATCGATGGCCGTATCGAACATTCGCTGCTGCTGGAAGTGCTGACCGAACAGGCTTTTGGCACGATGATCCGTTCGCACTAATTCAGCAAAGACTAGTTAAAGGCGCATCGGCCGCAAGGCGATGCGCTTTTTTATTTGATGTCGCGATGCCAGTATCAGCCGATGTCAGGGCGCATGCAAATCGATGGGCAGCAGGTCGTGTTGCTGCCATGTTCCACGCAGGCGATTGCCGTCCATGTGCAGTTGCATGCGGGCGATGATCTTGCCTTCGGGATCACGCTCATCCAGTTCAATCCGTTTGCCGTTGACGCGCCCATACAGATCAATGGCTTTGCGGTATTTGCTATAGAAGTAAGTGCCGGAAATCGAACTATCTTCGTGTCTTTCCAGCAGCATCACAACCGGTTGTTTCCCCAGATTGCCACGCAAGACTTGTCCGTAGACGTTATGGATATCGACAGTGCCTTCGTCTAGCAAAATGCTTTTTCCATAGGCCGTCATATACGGCCGCAGCGTGGCGTAGTGTAAAGGCAATTCGATATCGCCGACATCATCCAGTGCACGGCTGGCGTGGTTGCTGCAACGTCCGGCGTGGAGACTGGCGTGTTGCGGCAAAAAGCTCCATCTATAGTGAAATGCAGCGCGATCATCGCTTTGTTCGTGGATGCGTTCTGCACATTCCCTGTTCAGTTCCAGTCGCTCCTGCAAATCGGCAAGTTCGTCAGGATTGGGCGTCGATTTCCTCTGTTCTGCTTTGAATGTTTTTTGCAGGGCGGCAATCTGATTCCTGTACAAGCGCTGTTTTTCCCTGCGCATTTTTTCGGCGACCATGTGCATGCCGGAGGGCGTGAATAAATCCGTGTGATTCAGTTTGCGTCCTGTTTTCAGATCGAAGCTGTAGGCGACGCTATAGCTTTCGCAATACGCACCACAACCTTCTGCATCAAAACGCAAGGACAGGATGCGTCTGTCCAGTCGCACCAGTTCGAAATCCTGTTCGGCCAATCCATCCAGTCGCAGGTTGATGCTGTCGAGTGTGTCGGTTAGTTTTGCCGGTGCCAGGCCGTTGAGCTGCCCAATAAACAGTCTGTCATTGATGTCGGCAGCGACTGCCGCATCAGGCAGAGTGATGAATGGCATGCGCAATGAGCGTGGATAAAGCGGACCATCCTGCTGCTTATCAAGGATGGTGATGGGCACGACGCGTACGTCCGCGGCGTGGGCAATACCCCATGCAACGATCAAGATCAGCCAGAGCGAACGTATCATGCAAAGTCCCTATGCATCACAATGGCATCGGCATCGTGATGCGCAATACTGGAAAAGAAGTTGGGGAGTCGGATCGCTTCGGCATAACCTGCTTGCCGATAGATGCGATGTGCGCCGGTCCATTCGGCACTCAGCATCAGGGTCGAATGCCGTATTTGCGGCATGGCGCAGCGCACGTGTGCAAGACATTGCGTAAAGAATTGTCGTCCCATGCCATTGCCACGATGATGCGGATCGATGGTCATGGAGGATACATAGAGCCGGTTGCCGTCTGCGCGATGCACGTCACGAATATCGTGACCGACCGCAAAATTGTTTGCATCAATGCCAGCGTCGCGATCCCACAGCTCGGAACAGAAATAGCCGATCACCTCGCCGGCATCGCTTTCAAGCACCAGAAATCCTGCAGGAAAATGTTCTTGCCGGTGTTGCATGACGGCGCGACTTTCACGAATCGGCGCCGGAAAGCCATGCCTTTCCAGTTCCATGATGCGGTCGATATCCGTGCTGTGCGCCGGACGAATGGCGAGCGTTGTCATGTTGTTGATTCTGGGGTGTTGGTCGATTGTCAGTAGATTTTGGTGACACGATAGCCACGCTGTTTGAGCAGGGCGGGCACGCTGTTGTCACCGAGCAGGTGCAGGGTGCCAACCGCCATGAATATCTTTTGTTTGTTCCTGATTAATCTTTCGATGCCGTTTGCCATGTCGGGATTGCGTTCATTCAGCAAAACATTTTCCGTGAATCTGGCCGAGGCCGAATCTTCTTCCACCATCTGACGTTTCTGCAATTCCATCGCCGGGCCGTCGGCGCGAGACCATGCCTGAATCAGACTCACGCCTTTTTGTACGCCTGTACCGCTCTTCAAATCCTTGAGCGTGTCGAGCAGATACGCTTCCTGCTGCGCTGGCGTCATCCTGTCGAATAGCGCGAGCTGGTAATCGGCGGTCTCCAGTTCTAGTACGCTTTTTTTCTCTTGGGTGGCAATCGAGAGGAAATACTGCTCGATTCCCTGCTCGGCTGGATAACCGCTTTGCGCCATGGACTGGATGATCAGGACGTTGGCGATCATCCACGGTTTCATGGTCATGACCGCATCGAAGGGAACGCCTGCCTCGCGCAAACCATCCTTGAGCTTCTGCAGCGCATCATGCGAAAGTTGATTGCTCAGATTTTTGCCATCGCGATAGAAGGCGTACTCCTTCATGGCTTTCTGCAGTGCATCAACCTTGCGGATATCGACTTCGATCACCAGCGTATCCGCTTCGTGCAATGCCCGCATGACCTGTGGTTCCAGCGGATAAAAGCCGGTATGGCCGACATGGATCGTGCCAAACAGCCACGCGGAATGATTCTGATGGTCGATCCGGTACAACGTCCCGCGTAATGGGGCGACATTGCCGGTGACCTTGTTTTGACTGCTCGTGTTCTGAGTATGTGCATTCGGTGCCTGCGCCCACATGAATAGCGCGACCAGCACAGTGACAATCAGTGCAAAAAATCGTGTCCGAAAGAAGGCAGCCGAGTTACGTGTGAACGTCATGAAAGTCCTGATGAATGGGTTGGCGCAATCCGTTTTCTGTTCATTGAGCGTGGATGCGACGCCGGAATGCATGGATGCAAACAGTTATCTTACCTGTCCCGATTCGCCAGATGAAGTCGGATGAATCAATGGAGTAGGTAGAATGGTCGCCAAGTGGTGATTTTCCAGATTGATAGACGAATGACGATGCGACAAAAGGCAAAGCGGCTGACCTGGCTGTTCGATCTCGATAATACCTTGCACGATGCATCGCATGCGATTTTTCCCGCGATTCATCAAAACATGAATGTCTATATCGCCAAGGTGCTGCAGTCCTGCGGGTTGCCTTGCGATACCGCAGCGGTGGACGAGGCGCGGATCGGTTATTGGCAGCGCTATGGCGCGACCCTGCTTGGCATGGTGCATCACCATCAGGTCAAGGCGGATGATTTTTTGCGCGAAGCGCATCGTTTCGACAATCTGCACGACATGATCCGTGCCGAGCGTAATCTGGCGCGCATTCTGCATAAGCTGCCGGGCCGCAAGATTTTGTTGACGAATGCACCACGCATTTATTCGCATGATGTGATGCGTCATCTGGGCTTGCATCGACATTTTGCGCGGCATGTGCCGATTGAGGCGATGCGCGTACATGGTCGTTTGCGTCCCAAGCCATCGAAGTTGATGCTGAAAAAACTCATGGCGGCCGAGGGATTGAGGCCACGGGATTGCATCCTGATTGAAGATACGGTTGAAAATCTGAAGGGCGCGAAAACGCTGGGTTTGCGGACGGCCTGGATCACGCAGTATCTGAGCATGGATTCCAGCCGACAGGCGATTGCGGGCGTGCGCGCAACAACCAAAAGCACAAAACGCCCAATTTACGTCGATGTCAAAGTAAAATCCGTTGGGCAACTATTCAGACAGTTGCACCGATTGCGTTAGTTCGATTGCTTATCTTTCTATAAAAATTCATGGCAACCACAAAAACTGGCGAACGCAAGCTCCAGATCCTGCAGATGTTGGCAACGATGCTGGAACAGCCTAAGGGGGAGAAGATCACGACCGCGGCACTGGCGGCACGTCTGGACGTGTCGGAGGCCGCCTTGTATCGGCATTTCGCCAGCAAGGCGCAGATGTTCGAGGGACTGATCGAGTTCATCGAATCCACGGTATTTGGTCTGATCAACAAAATCACCGAGCAGGAAGACAATGGTCTGGCGCAGGTACAGGCCACGGTCGTCATGCTGCTCAACTTTGCCGAACGTAATCCGGGCATGACGCGTGTAATGATCGGTGATGCGCTCGTCAACGAGGATGACCGCTTGCAGGCACGCATGAACCAGTTTGTGGAACGGGTTGAGCTGGCTGTGAAGCAATCGCTGCGTATCGCCGCCAGCCAGCAACAAACCGCGCCAGGCGATGTGGAGATTGCCTTGCGTGCCAATCTGATCGTCAGTGCAGTTGTCGGGCATTGGCAGCGCTACGCCAAGACCGGCTTTGCACACAACCCTTCCGTCAATGTGCAGGGGCAGATCGCCATCTTGCTGAGCTGATCGGTTGGCACGGCGATGCTGCCCGCTGTGCGTGCGGGCGACGTACAATAGCGTCTGATCAGCCTGCTGGCGTCTTTTTTCTCATGTTTTTTCCTGCCGATTCTGCCGACGCCTGTTTCGCATTGCTGGATGATTGCAATGCGGATGCGGACACGCCACGTTCCCGCCTGTACTCCCGCTATGTCGGCAAACTGACCTGCACGGGTGTGGCGCAGTTTGCGGATTTCCTTGATGCCTTGCAGCAGGCCTTGTCGCATGGCCGATTTGCCGTCGCCGTTTTCAATTACGAGCTGGGCGCGGTCATGCATGGCATCGCACCACAGGCGACGGGTTCTGCACTTGCCAGTGTTCTTCTGTTTGAACGGTGTGAGCGACTGGATTCACAGGCTGTCACAAAATGGCTGGTCGAGGCGACTGCTGGAGAATCACAAGCCGCCGGCATCGCCAATCTGCATGCCGATATCGATCAGGCGGCTTTTGATGAGGCAATGCAGCGGATTCATGCCTATATCGAGGCGGGCGACACCTACCAGGTCAACTACACCTATCGTTTGCGCTTCGATGCATTTGGTTCGCTCGCAGCATTGTATGCACGTTTGCGCGCACGTCAGCCGGTGCCGTATGGCGCGCTGATCGGCATGCCGGATGGTGCCGGCATTTTGTCCTTGTCGCCCGAATTGTTCGTGCGCCATGATGCGGGACGACTGACGGTGCAGCCGATGAAGGGCACAGCTGCCGCAACGGGTGATGTCGTACAGGATGGGGCGACCGCGCAGACGCTTGCACAGGATGTGAAGAATCGGGCTGAGAACCTGATGATCGTGGATCTGCTGCGTAATGATCTCGGTCGTGTTGCGGAGGTCGGTTCCGTACAGGTCGAGCGACTTTTCGAAGTGCAGCGTTATCAAAGCGTGTTGCAGATGACATCCACCGTGCATGCCGCTTTACGCGGCGATGCGACTTTGGCGAATCTGTTTGCCGCACTTTATCCTTGCGGATCGATTACAGGCGCGCCCAAGCGTCGCACCATGCAGATCATTCGGGAGCTGGAAGCCAGTCCCCGTGGTGTTTACACCGGCGCGATTGGCTGGTTCGATCCCGTGACATCTTCGGCAATGGCCAGTTTCTGTCTGTCAGTGCCGATTCGAACTTTGGAACTGCAAGCGCCGGTTCATGGTGTCAGGCACGGAGAAATGGGTGTCGGTGCGGGTATCGTGCATGATAGTGTGGCGGCTGATGAATACGCGGAATGTCTGCTCAAGGCTCGCTTTCTGACAGGGCTGCCGACAGACTTTCAGCTGTTTGAAACCATGCGAAGTGTCGGTACCAACGTGCCGCATCTGACGCGACATCTGCAGCGGTTGCAAGCGTCGGCAAACTACTTCGGTTTCGTCTTTGATGAAACGCGTATTCGTGCAGAAGTGATGCAGCAGTGTGCCGATTTTGCCGAGGGGGCCTTGCATCGTGTACGTCTGGCATTGTCGCAAGATGGCAGGCTGGAGATCGGCTGGGCGCCGTTGGCACCTCTGTCTTATCCCGTCAAATTGATGTTGTCGGCGGAGGTAACCGATGCGGATGACCTGTTCTCGCGACACAAGACCACGGTCAGAGCGCACTACGACAAGGCATGGCGCGAGGCGGAAGCGTATGGTGCGTTCGATCAGTTGTTCTTCAATACAGAAGGCGCATTGACTGAGGGCGGGCGCAGCAGCGTGTTCCTGCGCTTGCGCGGCAAATGGGTGACACCGCCTTTGCGTGATGGCTTGCTGCCCGGTGTCATGCGTGCCATCGTCTTGGAGGATCCCGCATGGCAGGCTACCGAACAAACCTTGACGCGAGAAGACCTCCTGCAGGCGGAAGAAATCATGGTGTGCAATGCCTTGCGCGGCGTGATGCCTGCCATCTTGCAGAAAGACGGCTGAGTACAGTCTTTCTGCGCCTAGGCTGGCAAGGTCACTTCAAAGCAACTGCCCGGCTCATCCCGACCGACGCAGATCACTTCGCCACCATGGCGACGCGCAATCTGACGAACCAGACTCAGGCCCAGGCCAACGCCCCCTTCGCGCTCGCTGGCACCTGACAGGCGATAGAAAGGTTCGAAGATGTTTTCGCGTTCGCCTGCCGGCACGCCGGGACCGCCATCACACACCTGCAATACGATCTTGTTGCCGGCAGCGCGGGTAAGACGCACGTTGATCGGCGTGCCATTGCCATAACGCCGTGCATTCTCCAGCAGGTTGCGCACCATGCGTCGCAACAGACGTGCATCGCCTGGCAATTCCAGTGTGTCGCTATCCAGTTCTGCATCGAATTCGGCTGAAATACGCGCGCATTCCTCGGCAACCAGTGCGGTCAGATCCACTGGCGTAAAGGCTTGTGCGGTATCGGCTGTGGCGTCGAGGCGGCTGGCTAGCAGAATTTCATCGATCAACTGATCCAGTTCGGCAATGTTGCGTTTGAGTTCATCACGGATTTCCGGCTGAGCATCGGAAGCCGTCAGTTCGACCGCCATGCGAATGCGTGCCAGCGGCGAGCGTAGTTCATGCGAAGCGTTGGCCAGCAGAGTCTTTTGCGCATTGACCAAGGCTTCAATGCGCGTCGCAGAGCGATTGAAGCTGGCGGCCAGGCTGGCAACTTCATCGCGTCCTTCAACAGCGATACGTGTGGAAAGCTGACCGGCGCCGAGCGCTTCGACACTGGTTTGCAGGCGCTCAAGCCGGCGTGTCAGGCGACGAACGATCGGGTAACAGCCAATGCCGATCACCAGACCGATCAGTGCCAGCGTCGTGACAAAGCCGAAAGGTGGTGGGCGACGACGACCTTCGCCGCGTTCCGAGCGTTCACCGACCAGCCAGCGACCGTCAGGCAGTTTCACAGCATAAAAAGGTGGTGTGCCGCCTAGCCAGCCACTCGTTGTCTGTTCATCGTCGAGCGGCGGCAATGGTTTGCCGATGGAGGCAATTACTTCGCGTTCGGCAGAATACAGCGTGAGGTCGGCACGCATGCGCGATTGCCACCGACGCAATGCACGATACTGTTCTTCGTTGGTGGCGTAAGCGGGCGGCAGCACATCGGCAGCAATGGCCGCAAAGGATTCGAGGCTTGGGCCGATCTGACGATACTCGGCGTTCCAGCGCCATGCAGTCACAACCAGCAGGCCGCCAATGACCAGACTGATGATGACCGCCAGATAGATGCGGACATACAAGCGGTTCGGCCATGCAAACCAGCTTTTCTTTGCGTCAGACATCTTGTGCTTTTGCGAAAACGTAACCCGCACCGCGTACGGTGATGATGCGCTTTGGCTGCTTCGGGTCATCTTCAATGGCAGCGCGCAGGCGACCAATATGGACGTCAATGGAGCGATCAAACGCTTCTAGGGGTTCACCTTTGACCATATCCATCAATTGTTCGCGCGAGAGCACGCGTCCGGCGCGTTCGGCCATCGCGGCCAGCAGATTGAACTGATAGGCAGTGACAGGGCGCTCCTGATCGTCCAGCCGCAGCATGCGTGCATCCAGATCCACTTCCAATCGGCCAAAGCGCAGGACGCGATCTTCCGATGACGGAATGCCACCTTGCTGACGACGCAGTACGGCGCGCAGACGGGCCAGCAGTTCACGTGGTTCAAATGGCTTGGGTACGTAATCATCGGCGCCTAGTTCAAGGCCGACGACGCGATCCATCGGATCACCTTTTGCAGTTAGCATGACGATCGGTATGGCATTCAGTGGCGGTGCAAAGGCGCGAATCTGGCGGCAGACATCCAGACCATCGGCATCCGGCAGCATGAGGTCCAGCAAGACGATCGAGAATGCCTGGCTGTCGCCATGACGTAGTTTGTCGAGACCGGCTGCTGCGGTGTCGCAATGCTGTACATCGAAGCCATTCTGGCGCAGATAAGTCGCGACCATGGTGGCAAGCCGCTGGTCATCTTCGATCATGAGGAGATGTTGTGTCATGTGCGTAGTGTGTCGATTTGCGTGCGTATCTGCAAGTGCGAGGGCGACCGAACGGATTTCTCCGTGTCGATCGCCTCGTTCAAGTCAACTTGCCTTGATGCTGCCTGATCGCCGGTGTTAAGGCGCTTTTGGTGCAGCTGGCGGTGCTTGGTCGGAACCCGGTTTGAACTTGCCGCCATGACGCAGGCCGTGCTCACCAAAATGCTTGCGATGTTTTTTCATCTGCTCGGCCGCCTTGACGCGTTGTGCTGGCGTCAGGACTTCGGCAGCATCGGTGAATGCCTTGGTGACAATGCGCGAACGCTGATCCGCGAGTTGTTGTTCGGCTGCACGTGCCTTTTCAATTGCCGCACGATCAATCGTTGGTGCCGACAACAGCTTCATGCGCTGTTCACGTGCATCACGGGCTTTTTCATGCAGCGGATGCAGCTCTTTAAAAGCGGATTGCGATATCGCTTTCAGTTTGGTTTTCTGCTCTGCCGAGGCGTCCGGCACCAGACGCTCGAGCATGCGATCAAAGCGCTTCTCTGCCTTTTCCGGGCTCATGCGTTCATCTCTATCACCATGACGCTCCTGTTTTTGCTGCGCCGTCGGCACAGGCTTTTGATCTACCTGTGCATGACTGACACCGATCAGCGACATGCTGCCGACGATGGCAGCGGTTGCGCCGGCGATCAGAAGGCGGCGACCGCGCGCGGAGGCGGAAGTCTGGTCTGCAATGGTGACGGCGTTGTTGCGTGCTTGTTGGTTGTTCATGTGAACTCCTTTCAGTGGTGCCCGCTAAGTGGTGCTGGCATGGTGTCACTGTAGGCGTCCACTGTTGCGTGATCGCTTTGACGCGGTAAAGTAATGTAAAGCGGCGTTCTGTCGTTGGTCGGTGCAGGTTTGCCAACTTTCGCACCGGAATGGGCTTGCGCCAACGGCGTTCGACGGATTACCTGTATTGCTTATTGGTATGTTTTTTGCTGCAAAGTGCGGTGCTGACGGACCCGTGCAGTGTGCCGGTAGGTGTCAGTTCCGATCGCATGTTGAGCAAGGACATTTCCATGGACAGGCGCCATTTTCTTCATATGACCGCAGCAGGCGGATCTCTGCTGATACTGGGCCCGGCATGGGCACAGGTTGGCCACATCAACGATGCCATCAACAAATCGGGGCGCCAGCGCATGCTGTCGCAACGCATGGCGAAGAGCTATTTGCAGATCGGACAGGCGATTGATCAGCCACGCTCCGACAAGATCTTTACCGACTCCATCAGTCTGTTCGAGCGCCAGTTGAATGAGTTGCAGAATTTTGCACCCAACGCAGAGAACAAGGCGACGCTGGCCGAGCTGCGCAAGGCCTGGCTGGGTTACCGCGAAGTGCTGCTGACCGGCAAACCCAACGCGCGTGACGCCAGGTCTGTCATGGCGCTCAGTGAGGAAGTGCTGGTGCTTGCACATGCGTCGACAACACAGCTGGAAGCAGTCTCCGGCACGGCAGCCGGTCATCTGGTCAATGTGGCGGGGCGTCAGCGCATGCTGTCGCAGCGCATGGCCAAGTTTTATCAGGCGGTCAGCTGGGGCGTGGCACCGACAGATGCGCTGGGAAAACTGGCCCAGTCGCGCACCGAGTTTTTGACGGCAATGAAGGAATTGTCGGATTCGCCCAAGAACACTCGGACGATCGCTTCAGAGCTCGAGCTGGCGCAGCAGCAGTGGTTCTTCTTCGATCAGGCATTACGTTCGAGCGCCACCACCGTCGAAAGCAAGAAGCGCTTTGCCACCAATGTGGCGACGACCAGTGAGCGCATTCTGGAAACCATGGATCGCATTACCGGCATGTACGAACAGGTCGGTTAACGTCCTGTCTGAGCGCCTGGTCTAGTGCGCCTTGCCGCACACGGCGCAGCCTGGATTGCGTGCAACCTTGATGCTGCTCCAGTCCATGGAGCGCGCATCCAGCAGTAGCAACCGCCCGGCCAGCGATTCGCCGATGCCGGCAATCAGTCGCAACGCTTCGGCGGCCTGCATGCTGCCAATGATGCCGACCAGCGGTGCGAAAACACCCATCGTGCCGCAGTTGATTTCATCGAATTGCTGATCTTCCGGAAACAGGCACGAGTAGCATGGCGTATCAGTGCGGGAATCGAATACGCTGATCTGACCATCGAAGCGAATTGCAGCACCGGAAACCAGTGGCACGCGATGTGCGACACAGGCGCGATTGACGGCATGGCGCGTGGCAAAGTTGTCGCTGCAATCGAGTACGACCGACGCTTGCGCGACCAGCTCGGACAAGCGCGCTCCTTCCACTCTTTCGTTGAGTGCGATGACACGCACATCCGGATTGATCTGCGCCAGCGCTTCCTTGCCGGAGTCCACCTTGTTCTGGCCGACACGCGACGTCGTGTGCAGAATTTGCCGTTGCAGATTGGTCAGATCAACCGTGTCGTTATCCACCAGCGTCAGCGTGCCGACACCGGCTGACGCGAGATAGAGCGCAGCAGGCGAGCCGAGGCCGCCGGCACCGATGATCAGGGCGTGACCGGCCAGCAGTTTTTCCTGTCCTTCGATGTCGATCTCATCAAGCAGGATATGACGTGAATAGCGGAGCAGCTGTTGGTCGTTCATGACATGTTCATTCAGGGTAATGCTTCAACATACGTGCGGGCAATGAATGCCTGTGTGCCTATTAAAAAAGCCGCATCACTGCGGCTTTTTTACGGGCGAAACCGCCTTATTTCTTGTCGCCCGGTTTTTCACCATTCTTCTCACCGGCTTTCGGCTCGTTGATGGTTGGTTCCTTCTTGTTTTCTACCTTGGCCGATTTCGACAGCGTGACTGGCAGACCCTTCAACTGATTCAGTGCCTGTTGCAACTGGAAGTCATCCTTGCTGCCGAATTCCAGCGGTTTGCGTTTCTTCTCCAATGCGATCAGACGCTGCTCTTCTTCCAGCTCATCCACGGTATTGGCATGCACTTCAGGCGACTTGTCCTTGTCGTTCATCAGATGCTTTTGCAGATCGGCTTCACGCAGACGCAGACCATTGAGGCCGTCGCCTTCTGCTGTTTCATCGACCAGCATGTCCGGCACGATGCCGCGCGCCTGAATCGAGCGGCCGCTTGGCGTGTAATAACGTGCGGTCGTCAGCTTGACGGCGGTATCGGCCGACAATTGACGGATCGTCTGTACCGAGCCTTTGCCAAAGGTTTGCGTACCCATGATGATGGCGCGTTTGTGATCCTGCAGCGCGCCAGCCACGATCTCGGAAGCCGACGCCGAACCGGAGTTGACCAGAACGACCATCGGGATTTTCTTCAGCGCTTCCGGCAGTTTGGCCAGCGGATCACCGACGGCACGCGTCGCGTAGAACTCGCGACGTGCATAGAAGGTTTGCTTCGAGTCCGGCAACTGACCATTGGTCGACGTGATCACGACATCCTTCGGCAGGAACGCCGCCGATACGCCGATGGCGCCCGGCAAGACGCCACCCGGATCGTTACGCAGATCGAGCACCAGACCTTTCAGGTTTGGATCTTCCGCATAGAGAGCGGCGATCTTCTTGGCCATGTCATCCACGGTCGGTTCCTGGAACTGGGCGATACGCAGCCATGCATAGCCGGGTTCGACAATCTTGGACTTGACGCTCTGTACGCGGATTTCCTGGCGCGTGATGGTCACGATCACAGGCTTGTCTTCATCCTTGCGGGCGATGGTCAGGGTGATCTTGGTGTTGGGTTCGCCGCGCATGCGCTTGACGGCTTCGTCCAGCGTCATGCCTTTGACCGGCGTGGAATCGAGACGCGTGATCAGATCGCCGGCCTTGACGCCTGCCTTGTGGGCTGGCGAATCCTCGATCGGCGAGATCACTTTGACGTAGCCGTCTTCCATGCCGACTTCGATGCCGAGGCCGACAAACTTGCCTTGCGTGCCTTCACGCAGTTCCTTGAAGGCTTTCTTGTCGAGATAGGCAGAGTGCGGATCGAGTGAGGAGACCATGCCGGAGATGGCTTCGGTCAACAGCTTCTTGTCTTCTACGGGCTCGACGTAATCCGATTTGATCAGGCCGAACACATCGGCTAGCTGACGCAATTCTTCAAGCGGTAACGGTGAACCGGCGGTGTTCTTTTGTGCAACCGCGTCGAGCTGAGTGCCCATGCCGATTGCGCCGGCGATCATGCCCAGACCAACCAAAGCGATATTTTTGAGTTTCGTTCCCATGTTCACCTGATAGTTACCCACCCGAGCGGGTCAAACGCGCGACCCTGATGTCGCATTTCGAAGTATAAACCTGATTGATCGTTGCCGCCGCTATTGCCTGTGCTGGCAATGATATCGCCCGATTTGACTATGTCTCCCGGCCGTTTCAGAACCGACTGATTATTGCCATAAATCGTCATGTACTGACTGCCATGATCGACGATGATCAGATTGCCAAAACCGCGCAACCAGTCGGCAAACACGACCCGGCCGCCGGCAATTGCTTTGACTTCCGTTCCTTCGGGTGCGCGGATGAACAGGCCTTTCCAGGTCGGGCCATCGCCGCGCTTGCTGCCATAGCGTGCGGTCAGGTCGCCGGCAATTGGCAGGCGCAGCTTCCCGCGAAGGGCGGCGAAAGCGCCATCCGGCATGCCCGGCTGCGGTGTCAGACTGTTACGCGCCACGCTTTGTGCCGGTGGTGGCTCGTCATCCTCGATGGCATCCGGATTGCGCATGCGGTTGCTGGCGCTGCCCGATGGCGGTGTTTTGCCTGCTTGTGCTGCTGCGGCGGCTGCCGCACGACGCTCGCGTTCTGCCTTGGCGCGTGCCAGTTGTTCCTGACGACGTTTCTCCGCAGCAGCGGCTTCGGCCTTGCGTTGTTCTTCTATCAGCACATTGAGTCGATTGACCAGCGTGCCAAGGCGACGATCATCGCGCTCGATATTGCCGACTTCTTTACGCTGACTGGCCAGTTTGCTGGAAAGTTGTGCCAGCAGGTTGGCGCGTTGCGCTTTTTCCTTTTGCAGCACCGCATGTTGTTCGCGCGCTTCCGCGGCGATTTCATCCAGTTCCGCCTTGGCGTTCTGGATGTCTTCCTGATTTTCTTCCAGCGTTTTCAGGTTGGCGCGCAAGGACTCGATGAGCGCGGCCTGGGCACGCGACACGTAGCCCATGTATTGCAACTCGCGGTTGATGCGGTTCGGGTTGTCGCCCGAAAGCAGCAGTTTGATGCGATCCTCGTTGCCGGCGACGTAATGATCGCGCAGCAGTTTGGCCAATTGATTCTGCTGTGTATGGACGACTTTCTCCAAGGCCGCCATCTTCCGGGCCAACTCTGCCAGCTTGGCTTCCGTATCGCGTTGTTCGCTAGCGAGATCACGCAGATTGCGTTTGGCATCGGAAATGGCTGCCTCGGATTCGGACAGGGCATCGGCCGCGGTGCTTTTCGCGCTTTCGGTACGATCGATATCCCTTTTCAGCGTACTCAGCTTGCGGCGCAGTTCGGCACGCTCGGATTCCGCAGCCTGCTTCTGCTTGCTGCGGTCGGTCTGTTTTTGCGCATGTGCTAAAGGCCCCGCCAGCAGCGTGGCAGCGCACAAGCCGGCGACAGCAAAACGCAGCAGACCCTTGTGATCGATGATGGACATGCGACGGAAGAGGCGGGTGGGCAGCAAGACGAACGGCACGTTTATTTCGAATGCGCAGTGGCGCCCTCATCGCCGAGATAGTAATGACGAATCGGCTTCAGATCGGCATCCAGCTCGTACACGATCGGGCGGCCGTTTGGAATATTCAATGTGATGATGTCCTGATCGTTGATCTCGTCCAGCATTTTGATCAGCGCGCGCAGACTGTTGCCATGGGCTGAAATGATGATATTGCGGCCGGCACGGATTTGCGGCGCGATTGTGTCATTCCAGTAGGGAACAACGCGTTCCACCGTATCCTTCAGGCATTCGCCGAGTGGAATTTCTTCACGCTTCAGACCGACGTAGCGTGGATCGCCATAGGACGTGCGTTCGTCATTTTCCTCCAGCAGGCTAGGCGGAATGTCAAAACTGCGACGCCACTGCATGACTTTGTCCTGACCGTATTTTTCCGCGGTCTCTGCCTTGTTCATGCCTTGCAAGGCGCCGTAGTGACGCTCGTTGAGGTGCCAGTCGCAGACAATCGGAATCCACATCAAATCCATTTCGTCCAGCGTGATCCACAGCGTGCGGATCGCACGTTTGAGCATGGAAGAGTAGGCAAGGTCAAAGGTAAAACCGGCCTCACGCAGCAGGACCCCTGCCTTTTTTGCTTCAGCGCAACCTTTTTCGGTCAGGTCAACGTCGGCCCAGCCTGTGAAACGGTTTTCGAGATTCCATGTGGACTCGCCATGGCGCATCAATACGATTTTGTACATGAGTCAGATAGGTGGTAATGAGTTTTTGATGCAAAATGCCGAATCCGGATCGGTTTCGGCCGTCTATTTTATAATGCGAACATTCTTTCTACCCACTGGAACGCTGTGAATTTCTTTTCTGACATCAATAATCTGGTCCTTTTGGCGATTGTCTTCCTGTCTGGCGGTGCATTGGTTGCGCATACCTTGCGACAGGTCGGTGCAAAGGTTTCTCCTTTGCAAGCTACCCAACTGCTCAATCAGAACAAGGGCTTTATCCTTGACGTGCGTAGCGAAGAAGAGTTCGCTGCCGGACATATCAAAGATGCAAAAAATATTCCTTTGTCGGCATTGAAAGAGCGCGTCGGCGAGTTGGACAAGGCCAAGGGCCGCACGGTTGTGACGGTGTGCGACCGGGGCTTGCAATCAAACAAGGCGGCCTCACTTTTGGGTAAAGAAGGCTTTGAAAGCAGCAGCCTTCTGGGCGGAATGGAAGCATGGCGGGCCGCCGGCCTGCCGGTCAGCAAGAAGAAGGAGGCAGCATGACAGCCACGGTAACGATGTACAGCACGGGCGTTTGCCCTTATTGTGTGATGGCAGAGCGTCTGCTGAAGGCAAAAGGCATCGACGACGTCCAGAAAATCCGTGTCGATCTCGATCCGCAGCAACGCGCCTTGATGATGGAGAAAACCGGTCGTCGTACCGTGCCGCAGATTTATATCGGCGACACCCATGTAGGTGGCTTTGACGATCTCAACGCGCTGGAGCGCGCAGGCAAGCTGGATAGCCTGCTGCAAGGTGCCTGATACGCGAAAGATCAGGTCGAAGAATCAGGCAGCATCCAAGGTTTGGCAATACTCAGGCGGACGTATGTCCGCCTTCCTTTTAATCACAATCATTATTTGAAAGAGCTTCATGGCTGACGAAAATCTCCAACCCGTATTCCAGATTCAACGTGTTTATCTGAAAGACCTGTCGCTGGAACAACCAAATTCTCCGGAAATTTTCCTCGAGCAGGAAGCGCCAGCTATCGAAGTGGCCGTGGATGTGGGTGCACGCCCATTGGCAGAAGGCATTTTTGAATCGACCGTGACGATCACGGTGACTGCCAAGGTCAAGGAAAAAACCGCGTTTCTGGTGGAAGGCAAGCAGGCTGGTATTTTCGAAATCCGTAACATTCCGGATGAGCAGTTCGACCCGTTGCTCGGCATCGGTTGCCCGAACGTGATCTATCCGTACCTGCGCGCTAACATCGCCGACATGATCACGCGTGCCGGCTTCCCGCCTGTGCATCTGAGCGAGATCAATTTCGAACTGTTCTACCAACAGCGTCTGCAGGCATTTGCCGAACAGCAAAAAGAAGCAGGCGCCGGTCTGGTGATGGCGGACGGTTCGACGGCATCGACCGCCAAACACTAATGCAACGCGGCGTGTGCAATCCGCCGCATTCTGTTTTTCCCTGCAGCAGGGCAGCCATGCTACGTGTGGTTGCCCTGTTTGTCTGCTGGCTGCTCCATGGCACGGCTCAGGCGGCGGAGTACAAGTCCGTCGGTAGTGAGGCGGCGATTCTCTACAATGCCCCGACCGAGCGTGCGCGCAAGGTGTTCATCGCGCCGCGCGGCATGCCGGTCGAGCTGATCCTCAATCAGGAAGGCTGGAGCAAGATCCGCGACGCCGACGGCGACTTGTCTTGGGTGCAAAGTGGCGCCTTGTCGGACAGACGAACGGTGGTGGTGACCGCCGTTAGAGCCAGTGTGCTGTCTGCCAATGCCGATGCAGCACCGATTGTGGCAACCGCTGACAAAGGCGTACTGTTTGCGATGCAGGCACCAGCGTCCGGCGGATGGGTCAAGGTCATGCATGAGGATGGCACCGGCGGTTATGTGCGTACGGCCGAAGTCTGGGGCGACTAGAATGCGCGGTAGACATCCCATGATCGAATCATCGTTTTTCTTCTGTGAGTAGAATCCTTTCATGAATATCACCATTCTTGGCGCGGGCGCATGGGGTACCGCGCTGGCGATTTCGCTTGCGTCCTCTCATGCTGTCGTGTTGTGGGGCCGCGAAGCCGACGTCATGCGCGAGGCGCAGGCCAGGCGCGAAAATCCGGCCTACCTCCCCGGATTTGCCTTGCCGGATGGTGTGACCATGACGGCCGACTTCGAGATGGCCGTTCAGCATGTGGGGCAGGATGGTTTGCTGATCATTGCCACGTCCCTGTCGGGGCTGCGACCGATGGCAGCGCGATTGAAGGCCTGTGCGATTCCCAATATCGTCTGGCTGTGCAAAGGCTTTGAAGAAGACACCTATCTGCTGCCGCATCAGATCGTGCGCGAAGTAATGGGCGATGCCATTCCTTCCGGCGCCTTGTCCGGCCCCTCGTTCGCACAGGAAGTGGCGCAAGGTTTGCCGTGCGCGCTGACCATTGCCTCCAGCGACGCGGCGCTGTGCCAGCGGGTTGTGGACGCTTTGCATGGTCGTAGTTTGCGCATCTATTCAACCGACGATCTGGTCGGCGTGGAAGTGGGCGGGGCGGTCAAAAACATTCTGGCGATTGCAACCGGCGTGAGCGACGGACTTGGCCTTGGCCTCAATGCGCGTGCAGCGCTGATGACGCGTGGCTTGGCTGAAATCATGCGGCTCGGTGTTGCGCTTGGCGGGCGTGCAGAAACCTTTACCGGTCTCACTGGCATGGGCGATCTGATTCTGACTTGTACCGGCGACTTGTCACGTAATCGTCGGGTCGGGTTGGGGCTGGCACAAGGCAAGCCTTTGCAGCAAATCGTGTCAGAGCTGGGGCATGTGGCCGAAGGCGTGCGTTGTGCCCAGGCTGTACGCGCCCTGTCGGACAGACTGGGCGTCGACATGCCCATTGCGCATGCCGTGGCTGCCGTGCTGTTTGACGGGGAGTCGCCGCGTGACATTCTTACCCATCTGCTGTCACGCGATCCGCGTGTGGAAAACGGCTGACGCCTAACTGCGCGCAGCGTCCTGCGACTGGCTGGGGAAAAGCAAGGTCAGCAGCACGGAGGCATCTTGCAGCGCGTGCAAAGAATGCGGTTCGCCACCTGCCAGATAAACCAGTTGTCCTGGTTGCATGGTCTGCGACTTGCCGTGCGCGCAAAGTTCGATTTCACCTTCAATACACTGGATCGTCACGGCCCCGGGCACCTTGTGTTCGGGCAAGCCCTTGCCGCGTGGCAGGACCAGACGCATCAGTTCGAGCTGGGATGTTTTGAACAGGGCGTTGGAATGGGCTTCCTCCATACGCGGGCCAAGTGGCAGGATGTCGATCAATTGTCCGGATGTTGCATGTGGTAGCGCCATCATGTTCTCCTCAACGATGTACATGGGTGCCATAACGCGTCGGCATGCCGGTAGCATACACCTGACCGAGAGGGCGACGTCAATCGTCTTTGCTATTTTGCAGCAGCAGATCCAGCAATTGTTTCTTGCCAGGTCGTTGTGACAGCTTTGCGGGTTGATGCGGCCCTGCCGCCCGTTGTTTGGCGGCAAGCGCAAACGGATTGCGTGGTGCCTTTTGTGAAGGCTCCTGTCGGATCGTCATTCTCTGACGTTTTGCGAGTGCCTTGTTTGCCATGTGATCAGGCGTGTGCTTCTGTCAGAAACACGCGCCTTCCTTGTGACGGTTGCCGTACGAAATGCGATAAGAACTACAGTACGTAGCGCGACAAATCCTCGTCGACGGCCAGGGCGCCGAGACGTTCATCCACATAATTGGCGGTGATGCGCAGTTCCTTCTCACTCCCTTCGCTGGCGGAGAACGAAATCTCTTCCAGCAATTTTTCCATGACGGTGTACAGACGGCGCGCGCCAATGTTTTCCGTCTTCTCGTTGACGGAGTAGGCGATCTCGGCCATGCGCTGAATGCCTTCTTTTTCAAACACGAGTTGAATCCCTTCGGTATTCAGCAAGGCTTCATACTGGCGTGTCAGACAGGCGTCCGTGCTGGTCAGAATGCGCTCAAAATCGGCAATCGACAGTGACTCCAGTTCGACACGAATCGGAAAGCGACCTTGCAGCTCCGGGATCAGATCCGATGGCTTGGACAAATGGAAAGCGCCCGATGCGATGAACAGGATGTGATCGGTCTTGATCATGCCGTACTTGGTATTGACCGTCGTGCCCTCTACCAGCGGTAACAGATCGCGCTGCACACCGGCACGCGAGACATCGCCGCCACCGTGTTCCGAACGCGTGGCGATCTTGTCGATTTCATCCAGAAACACGATGCCGTTCTGCTCGACGTTGGCGATCGCCTTTTGCTTGAGTTCATCTTCGTTGACGAGCTTGGCAGCTTCCTCGTCGATCAGCAGCTTCATCGCCTCTTTGATCTTGACCTTGCGCGGTTTCTTGCGATTGCCGCTAACGCCCGAAAACATGCTCTTGATCTGTTCGGTCATTTCTTCCATGCCGGGAGGCGCCATGATTTCCATCGTCGGGCCGGCTTCGGCCACTTCGATTTCAATTTCTGTGTCGTCCATGCTGCCTTCGCGCAAACGCTTGCGGAAGGTCTGGCGCGTGCTGTTGCCATTCTTTTCGTCGGCCGCAGCATTGTTCTGTCCGTTGGTAAAACCAAAATCGCGTGCGGGCGGTACCAGAATGTCAATGATGCGGTCTTCTGCCGCGTCTTCTGCGCGTGCGCGTACCTTGCGGGTTTCTACCTCGCGGGTTTGTTTGATGCCGATATCGACCAGATCACGAATGATAGTGTCGACATCGCGACCGACGTAGCCGACCTCGGTGAACTTGGTCGCTTCGATCTTGATGAAGGGCGCGTCGGCAAGTTTGGCGAGGCGCCGTGCGATTTCGGTTTTGCCGACACCTGTCGGGCCGATCATCAGGATGTTTTTAGGGGTGATCTCATGACGCAGCGGCTCTGCCACTTGCTGCCGGCGCCAGCGGTTGCGCAGGGCGATGGCAACGGCACGCTTGGCCTTGCCCTGGCCGACGACGTGCTTGTCGAGTTCGGAAACGATTTCCTGTGGAGTCATGTTCATGGCGTATGTTTGTCTTGGTTGAAATCGCCGCGCTCAGTCGAGCGTTTCGATGATGTGCGAAAGATTGGTATAGATGCAGAGTTCGCCGGCGATGGTCAGCGATTTCTTGACGACTTCCGCAGGCGACAGATCGGTATTCTCTTGCAGCGCCTTGGCGGCCGATTGCGCGTAGGTGCCGCCGGAGCCTATGGCACCAATCCCGTCGTTCGGTTCCAGCACGTCGCCGTTGCCGGTAATGACCAGTGTGGTCTCGCGATCGGCGACAAGGAGCATGGCTTCCAGCCGGCGCAACATGCGATCAGTGCGCCAGTCCTTGGCGAGTTCGACCGAGGCGCGCATCAGATTGCCCTGATGTTTTTCCAGTTTGGCCTCAAAGCGTTCCAGCAAGGTAAACGCGTCGGCGGTGCCGCCGGCAAAGCCGACCAGTACCTTGCCGTTGTAGACCTTGCGTACCTTGCGTGCGGTGCCCTTCATGACGATGTTGCCGAGCGTGACCTGACCATCGCCACCAAGTGCGACGCTGTTTCCGCGCCGAACGGACAGGATGGTAGTGCCGTGAAATTGTTCCATGCGTGTCTCTGTAATCAGTTTGTGAATTGGAGTGGCGGATCGTTGGACGATCCGCCCGAGTGCATCACTTTGAGGTGACGACGTGATTTTTCTGAGCAAGTGGGGACAAGGCGCCGAAATGCAAGATCAGAATCGGCAAGATCGAAGCCGTCGTGCGATGATCCGATAAAACGTGGGGTTTGTCAGGTCTTGCGTGGCAGGATGCGGATGACTTCGTGAAATCCCATGACGTGACAGAGTGCCGCCACGAAATGATTGGCGTTGTGGAGTTCGATGATTTTTCCGCCTGCGATCACAGGCATGAGACCGCCGAATAACTGGCTGGCCGCAGAAAAATCCATGCGCACCAGCTGGGTGCAATCGAGGATGGCTGGCTGATGGATTTCCGCAAAAGCAATGATCTGTGGCAACAGGGAGTCGGTTTTGTTGCCGACGATGGCTGGCATCATGAAACGCGTTGTTGCTTCATCATCGTGCAGCATATCGACTGATGCGTCGGTTTCCTCGAGGACCGCATCGCGTGGTGCGGTAAAGGCCGGTGGTGAGACTTCAAACGTGATGCAGTAATCGATGCTGGTTTCCTCGAAGTCTGCTTCACGATTGAGCAGGCGCAGCAGTTCAAGCAGCAATAACCAGGGTGCCTCGGTTTCATCGCGTCGTCCGACAGCGAGGATCGCCCGGATTTTTTCCGTTAGTTCCTCCGCGCCCAGCAGCGCCAGTCGGTGTCCGGATTTTTGCAGGCGCATCAGGATGTTGAACAACAGGCCACAGCCCACCGGATCGACGTCGGTGACTCGGGTAAAGTCGAGGCGCAGGGTTTCGCTCATGCCGGACAGATTTTGCAATCGTTCGATCTGCTTGACGATGCTGCTGTCGAGTTTGTCTGTGAAGGCAACGCTTGGTGGCAGCCCTTTGCGTAATGGCAGGTTGTTTTGCTCGATGTTTTGTTCGCGATCAAGCCATGCGGGAGGCGAGCGTTCAAAGCGGCTGGCATATTCGATGGCCAGATTTTCGAACTTGTCGCGTTCACCGGTGATCTGGTATAGATCGAACAGCATGCCCCAAACGGCCAGTGGCATGCTGCCCAGCATGTCGTCTTCGATGGCATGCCGCAAAATCGGCTCGATCATGTCGGTCTGCCCGTTGGCGAACAGGATGGCTGCTTCTTCGACGACAGGGGCGGCTTCCGACAAGGCAATCGGGCCGGGTTTCGTTTCGCTGCTCATCAGCAGCGCGGTAGTCGAGCCTTGTGTCAGGGTTGCCTGATCCAGTGCGGTTGTGCGTGCAGCGGAAATGGGTGGTGTCAGCGGTCTGCTGGCAGGATTGGTGTTGCCGAACAGCTGATCGGGCGAAAGTGGCAGAGTGTTGCCGCTGAATGGCAAAGGTTGCACGAATTCGGACGACATTTCCGATTCGATGGCGTCGATCTTGTCGGCAGTGACGCGCGATGGCTTGCGCACGACAGGTGCTTCGCTACGCGACGCGGCTCCGGCGGTCTTGCGAACCGGAGCCTTGTTGTCCTTTTTGCGGAATAACGAAAAAATTCCCACGTGTTTCCTGATCAGCGATGGCACCGTTCGCAGTGGGCAACGGGCCAGAATGATTGCTGACCTGCAGCAAAATACAGGCCAGCCCTTTAACTGCTAAAAGGTAACACAAAGACGTGACAGGAATTAAACACGCGTGTCGGGAATTTCCCAAATTTTGTGAACAAGCATTAGAAGCGTGTACGCATACCGACAATCAGATTGCGGCCGGATTGGGGGGCGACCTCACTCAGCACGGATGTTGACAGACGAATATCTTCATCCAGCAGGTTTTTCACCATTGCAAACCAGGTGATCGGCATGCTGTTCGTGCGTTGCGTGTAGGACAGGCTGGCGTCAACCTTGGTGTAAGACGGCGTTGCAAAGTCCTCGAAGCTGGCCCGACGACGCTGCTTGTCTGCATGCAGGACGCTTACGCCGGATTGCCAGTTGCCCTGGCGATAGCTGACTTCGCCGCCGTAACGCGTGACGGGTTGCAAGGGCAGGTTTCCAAGTCCGTCCGTCAGCTTGCCGCGCGAGGTGTCGGCAAACGCGCGCAGGCCAATGCCTTCGCCAAAGCGGTTGTAGCTGACTTCGACTTCCGCGCCACGAATACGCGCATCGTTTTGCGACCAAGTGCGTTCTCTATATTCACCTCCGATTGGATCCGGATCGCCATGATCGTCGACCAGTCCGCCCATTTCGCCATAAACGTAATTCTTGACGCTGTTGTGAAAGACGTTGGCTTTCCAGCGGAACAGTCCTTCGGTCTTTTGCAGACTGAGCTCGATATTACGCGAGGTTTCCTTGCGCAGATTGGCATCGCCGATATCAAACGTGGCGGTCGCTTCGTGCGCACCATCGGAATACAGTTCTTCTACCGAAGGTGCACGTTGCGCGATCGATCCGGTCAGGCCAAGACCATAGCCCGGTGTGAAGGTCCACAGGCCACCAACCGAGTACGAGCCCAGCGTAAAGTCGCGATTCGTGTTGCCGGACGCTGCATCCGGCTTGCGTTTGATCGATTCGACACGCGCTCCTGCACTGGCACGTACCGGGCCAAAATCCTTTTGCTCTACCAGAAAGGCAGCGATCGATTCTGTCTTGGTCAGCGGAACCGTGGCATGGCTGTGACCATGGCCGTGATCATCGGCAGGCAACGCAGAGAACTCCGAATTCTCGGTTTGCAGACCGAATGTGCCGTGCCAGCCGGCGAATGGTTTGTGGGTCAGTTCGAGTCTTGATTCCAGCGCGCGATTCTTGAAGGTCACGGCGGTATCGCCATCTTCGTGATGCTCGGCGTGCTCGTAATCGGTATTGCCGATTTTGAAGCGCAAGGATTCGAAATTGGCAAACGGCTCCTTGATCAGGCCATCGATGTCGAAACGTGTCTGCTTGAGTTTGATGTAGGAACGTTCTTCGGTAGGAATGCCATAGCGATCGTCATTGACACCGACCGATGCACCGATGTGTCCCCAATTCTGGATGTAGCTGCCGCCAAAGCCAAGGCTGCCGGCACGTGTAAACGAGTTCGGCAAGGTGCCGGATCCGCTGGAAGCATCGCCCAAGACGACATTGCCCGGAATCCTGTAATCGTCGGCATCGCGGAAGTTGCCATCCAGATGCAGGCCGATGTTGCCGGTGGAGCCATCGACCGAGGTCGATACCTGTTTGCCATGATCGACGCTGCTGTAACGCACTTCGGCTTCGCCGGTCGGTTTGCCAACCAGCGTGGTCGGAATGCGGTCGTTGACAATGTTGACCACACCGCCGATCGCGCCCGAACCATACAGCAAGGCAGCCGGGCCGCGCAGGATCTCGATCTGGCGAGCCGTGGCTCCTTCACCGGCAACCGCATGATCGTTGGAGAACGTGGAGGCATCCAGTACCGACATGCCGTTTTGCAGAATCTTGACGCGTGGGCCTTCCATGCCGCGAATGATCGGGCGGGATGCACCCGGGCCGAATGACGAGGCAGAAACACCGAGTTCTTGCGATAGCGTGTCGCCGAGGGTATTGCCGAGTTTGTTGCGCAGCTCATCGCCGCGCAGGACGGTGGCTGGTGCCAGAATCTGGTTTTCGACACCATCATTGAAAGGTGTGGCGGTAACCGTTACGGCAGGCAGGGTCTGGCTTGTTTGCTGTGAAAGAACAGGGGCAGACATGGTGGCAAGCGCGGACAATACGGCGCTCGCCAGCAGGGTACGTTGGGCAATCATGGAGAATCCTCGAATAACAATGACAAAGTGCGGCAGCGACCGCTCGATCAAACGAGGCGGTGTGCGCAATACGGCGGTAAGTCAGTTGCGTCGAGCGGGTGGGGCGCGAGAAGAAAAATGGCAGAGCAGGGGGGCATCCCATGAGGCGAACGCGTGCCACAAGGCGAGAACGCGTGCGCCGGGAAGCAGCGGCAGGCTGACCGGCAAGAGGGGTGTTGCATCCGCCAGAGAAATGCCATCGAACAGGATGCACGAGTGGGTTGCTTCCGGTTGATGATTGTCTTCAGCCTCGATTGTTTGCAGAACGTGTGGTGAAATCAGTCCCGCATGTTCGATGCGATGGTGCAGCCCAGCCCATTGGGCACAAAGCAGTGCCAACACCAGCAATGCGATCAGGCATGCCGGTGTGTGTGCAATGGATGGGCGAGCGTGAAACATGGGCAAATGTAGAGGTAAGTCAGTTATTTGCTGATTGCCGCATTGTTCATGCGGTAATACAGACCCATGGGATCATCCTGCAGGATTTCCATGGTGCCCGAAATAACGACCGGTTCAAACGTGTATTTGACGGGCGTCTTGGCGTTCACCTCCACCACGCCTTCCGGACCTGCTGGCAAACAGTAGCTGCAGGATTGCGGATAAATGGACAGCAGAAAGTGCTTTTGTTTTTCGCCTGGTTCAAGCGGCATCATGAATCCCTGCACCTTGATTTCCCGTTTGTCGAGGGCAACCACCTCTTTGGCAAAGGCGGGAAGAATCTGATTCTTCACCTTCTTTTGCTTCACCATGGCGAGCGTGTTCCACGACGTGACACCCGGTATTTCCTTGAGGACCGGCATCTGGGGCGGCGGCGTCGTGGTATTCGCATGTTGTTCCGCAGAAGATTGTGCGAGGGCGACATGGGTTGCACTGTACGACAACAGCGCGCACACGATCAGGCTAAAGCGGCGAGGCAGGGACATGACAAACTCCAGCGTGATAATCAGGGTTGCATTCTAGTGAATGAATGGACGGAATCGATGAACGTCAGGCATTAGTGCGCATGGCGCATGCCGCAGCGCTTGCCGAGCGCCAGACCTTTGCATGCTGCAGTCAGTTCTGCATGACATGTTTTTTCATCCTTGCCGCTACGCAGGCATTGCGCTGCAGCGGCATGGGCTTCTGCCATGGCTTGATGTTGTGCAATGGTTTCCCTGGCGTGATCCGACTTGGGTTCATGTGCGGCAACAGGCAGGGCGCAGGCAACGAGCAGGGCGAACAGTAATTTTTTCATGATGCGTTCAATCTGTTGATCAATGTGCGAGTGTGGTCGCGATATCGGTGCGGTAGGCGCGCATCGCGGGAATCAGTGCGGCGGCGATACCAATCACGATAGCGAGTGGCAGTAACCAGATCTCGTCCGCCGCGATAAACCAGGCGGACAGAACGATATTGTGTTCGCTCGCCATCATCTGCGCGAGCAGGCCGACGGTTGCATGACCAAGAAGCCAGCCCAGCGCGGCACCGAGCAATGCGAGCAACAAGCCTTCTGTGAGCAGCAGGCGCAAGAGTTTCGCGGGTGAAGCGCCGAGTGTGCGCAGGATGGCAAGGTCCGTACGGCGCTCTTCCAATGCATGGTAGAGCGCAACGAACATGGCCAGCGTTGCCGCCAGCAGAACGATGGCGGCAATACCGCGCAGGACATCGATACCAACCCCCATCAGGCGGAACAGCTTGGCCGATTCGAACGCAGGTTGTGCGGCCTGCAATTGTGGCTGACTGTTGATAAAGCGTGGCATGGTGACGGCGGCCAGTGGCGAACTGTACTGGACCAGCAGCGCCGTCAGTTCCCTGTGTTGTTCCATGACTTCTCGTTCTTCGGGATCATCGGGATTCAGACCATCGATTTTTTCGTGCACTTTCCAGACAGACTCTACCGGCGTAATGATCAGACGATCAAGTACGGTCCCGGTGGGTTGCAGAATGCCGACGACTTCAAATGCGGCTTCTTCATGCGCGTATCCACCATCGGCAAGACCGTGTGAGCCAAAAAAATGATTGCCGATGGCAGCTTTGGTCCGTTGGGCGACGAGTGCGCCCATGACAGCGTGCATGCTGTGCGTCGGCAGGTTGCCTTGCGCGAGTTGACCTTTGTAATGCCGGATGTAGTCGTCATTGGTGCCAACGATACGAAAGCCACGATAACTGTCACCCAGCGCCAGCGGAATCGCTGTCTTCACCATGCGATTCTGTTTGAGTTGCGTTTCGGTTGCCAGTGGAATGTTGCCGGTGGGTGCATCGATCTGATAAATCGAGGACAGGATCAGTTGCAGCGGCGAGCCTTTCGCGCCCACCACCAGATCAATCCCCTCTGCATCGCGCAGTGCCCGATCAGTGAGCTGGGACGATGCGGACAGAATGAAGGTCATCATCGCAATACCGATGGCCATCAAGAACAGATTGAGTACCGTTGCGAGCGGGCGATGCCACAGTGATTTCAGTGCAAGGGAGAACGCATTCAATTGCATCAGAGCCCCTGCGTCGAAAACGGTGCTGCCAGACGCAGGGTCTTGGCGTCCGGCATGGCGTGCAGCACACGTGCATCATGCGTGGAGATGATCAGGGAACTGCCATTTTCCTCGGCTTGAGTACGCAACAGGGTAATCGCGTCATGTGCGGCGATGTCGTCCAGGCTGGCTGTTGGCTCGTCGGCCAACAACAGCAATGGTCGCTGGAAAAGCGCACGGGCGAGGGCAACACGTTGTCGTTGGCCGTGGCTTAGCTGATGTGGCTTCGCGTGCACGCGGTCTTGCATGCCCAGTTTGCCGAGCAGGGCGTCTGCCCGTGCCGTGTCATGCTTGTGATTGCCGGCATAGGCTGCAACCAGAATGTTTTCACGTACCGTCAGGCTGGGAATGAGCGCCAGTTTTTGTGGCAGGAAGCCGATGGTCCGGCTGCGCCACTGATCTGCAGATGAGGCAGAGAGTTGGGTAAGGTCGGTGCCGCCAATCGAAAGGCGTCCGCCTTGTGGCGTCAGAATGCCGGCCAGCAGGTGCAGCAGCGTGGATTTGCCGCTGCCGGAGGGGCCGGCCAATACTGCGTGCTGCCCTTTTTCGAGGGCGAACTCAGGTACGGCCAGTTGTGGATGGGATGCGTCATCATAACGATGCACAAGGTTCTCGATTTGCAACATGGTTGCATTCTACAAAAAAACAAAGCGCACGGAAAGAGCCGTGCGCTTTTGTCTGATCCGACCAAGTCGAACGTGAGTACGAACTCAGTCGCCGTACAACTTCTGCTTGAGTTCGCGGCGTTGTTGCGCTTCGAGTGACAGGGTTGCCGTTGGGCGAGCCAGCAGACGCGGCACACCAATCGGTTCGCCGGTTTCTTCACACCAGCCATAGTCACCGGCATCGATGGCGACAATTGACTGCTGCACCTTTTTCAACAGTTTGCGTTCGCGGTCGCGGGTACGCAATTCAAGCGCATGTTCTTCCTCAATGGTGGCGCGATCAGCCGGATCGGGAACCAGAACGGTTTCACGCAGATGTTCGGTGGTTTCGTCGGCATTCTTGAGCAACTCTTTTTCGAGTTGCTGCAGACGATCCTTGAAGAAGGCGAGCTGCGCCTCGTTCATGTAATCCTTTTCACCCATTTTCAGAATCTGTTCTTCTGTCAACAGGGCGCCAGGGGCGGTCGTTTGTGCTTTTGATGTTTTAGTTGCCACTTCGCTTGCCTTTGAAACTACGGATGGTTCAATTTTATCCACGATTGGAGCAGCGGGTTGCGCCGCTTTTT
Organism: Oxalicibacterium faecigallinarum; assembly: GCF_014635705.1. Taxonomy (GTDB): domain Bacteria; phylum Pseudomonadota; class Gammaproteobacteria; order Burkholderiales; family Burkholderiaceae_D; genus Oxalicibacterium; species Oxalicibacterium faecigallinarum. The sequence continues at coordinate 171,758 of NZ_BMDI01000002.1, forward strand.
TTGCTCCGGATCGGGACGCGGTTTTTGTTGTTGCAGTGAGCGCTGGTTTGGACGCCGTGACTGCGGTTTTGGTTGCCGAACTTGTTGCCGTTTTAGCGGTTTTTTTAGCGGGCGTTTTCGCTGCGCCGGCGGCCTTGGTCGTCTTGGCTGCACTGGCGCGCGTTGCAACAGGTGCCTTGCTCTTCGCGGGGGATTTTACCGCACTCTTGGCGACCGCCTTTTTTGCCGCCGCAGCAACTGTCTTGCTGGCTGGTTTGATCGATTTGGACAATGCCTTGACAACGCTGCCGGCCAGTGACTTGGCAGTGCTTTTGACAGCAGATTTGGCTGTTGTCAGCTTCGTCTTGCTGGTCGCGATCGGTTTGGGAGCAGCTTTTTTTGTGCTTTTCGCAGCTTTTGTGACGGTTGCGTTCATAGTCCCCTGTCCTTGATGAACCTTACCACGCTCAAACGACGACAGCCTCGCGTCTTGCGGCCTGCCGCACGAAATCAACCACGCTAGTTTATACCAGACATTGTTTCAAACCGAGAATAAAAGTTTCCTTCGGGAGATTTTGTCCGATGAAAACCATTTTGCTGCCTTTTGGCTCGTTTTCACCCCATTTGGCGCCAATGTCGGTCCCCATGATCTGGTGTACACCCTGAAAAATGACTTTTCGGTCGGCGCCATCCATCCACAGTACGCCTTTGTAACGTAGCATGCGCGGCCCATAGACTTGCACGATGATGCCCAGATACTCGTCCAGTTTTTCAGCCTGAAACGGACGATCTGCCTGAAAGACAAAGGCTGTGATGCTATCGCTGTGGTGCCCCTGATGGTGATTGTGGTCATGGTGGTGATGCTCGTGACCACAATCTGCGCCGCATGCATGATCATCGTGGTCATGTGCATGGTCGTCTGCCAACAGGAAATCCTGATCGAGTTCGAGCTTGTCGTTCAGGTTGAAGCCGCGCAGATCAAGGACTTCTGCAATCGCAACCTTGCCGAAATCGCTGGTAACGATCGGTGCGCGCGGGTTGATGTGGCGTAACCGTGCCGTCAATCTTTCGAGCGCGGCGCCATCGACCAGATCGGTTTTGGAAAGCAGCAGTTTGTCGGCGAACCCGACCTGACGCTGTGCCTCTTCGTAGGTATCCAGCTGATGCATGGCGTGGCGTGCATCAACGACCGTGACAACCGCATCGACCAGATAGTCGGCGGCGACTTCTTCATCGATAAAGAAGGTTTGTGCAACCGGTCCCGGATTGGCAAGGCCGGTGGTTTCAATGACGACGTGATCGAACTGCAGCTCGCCAGCGGCGCGACGGCGTGCCAGATCGGTCAGTCCCATGATCAGATCGCCGCGCACGGTGCAGCAAATGCAGCCGTTGTTCATTTCGATGATCTGTTCGCGACTCTCCTGTACGAGTATTTCATTGTCGATGTTTTCTTCGCCAAACTCGTTTTCAATCACCGCAATCTTGAAACCATGTGGTTCGTGCAGGATGCGATTGAGCAGCGTGGTTTTGCCGGCGCCAAGAAAGCCGGTAAGAATGGTAGCGGGAATCAGGGCCATGTATCGCTTTCAATGACAGTTACTTGGCTTGCAGAGCGCATTCCGCGCACCAGCCTTTGATGGTAAGTTCCACTTCGTGACTCTGGAAACCTTTGCCCAATGTACTTTGCAGGATTTTTTGCAATTGCTGGCGCAAGGTCAGGCTGGAATTGCCCTGTTTGCTATCCATATCAGTGTTGAATAGTTTTTCATCCACATTGTCGATGCAGAAAACCTTTGCACAGCGTGTGCATTTGAAATGTCCATGTTGGTGATGATGGGCATGACCGTGACCGGCTTCCGTTTCTTCCACGCCCGCGTTGTAGCGGAAGACGCGATCGTCGCCGGAAATCTTATGTGCCAGCCCCGCATCGGTTAAGCCATCCAGGGCGCGATACAGGGTGACGCGATCCATATCGACCAGTTTGTCCTGCACATCCTGATGCGACAGTGCGTGGCGTGCGCCGAGCAGGGTGGCTAGTACCCTGATGCGTGCATCGGTCGTGCGTAGCGATGAGCTACGGAGTTGTTCTTCAGCAAGCGACTGAAAATCGGGAGCATTCTTTTTCATGGTGATACTTCGGGAGGCAACAGCACGATTATGCCGTATATGCAATTGAGTTGCATGTGATTGTTGGCGATGACATCAAGGAGGCTGCGATGAAGGCGTTTATTTGCCTGATTTTTTCTTCGCGCGCGGATGGGCGGCATCGTAGACCTGCGCCAGACGCTGAAAATCCAGTGAAGTATAAATCTGCGTGGCAGAAATTGACGCGTGGCCGAGCATTTCCTGTACCGCACGCAGATCGCCCGATGACTGCAATACATGAGACGCGAAGGAATGGCGGAGGACGTGCGGGTGTACATTGGTCGGCAGACCGATGGTTTGTCCGTGTGATTTCAGCCGCAACTGCAAGACCCGGGCGGAGATCCGTGCGCCGCGCTCATTGAGAAACAGCGGGTATGGATCCAGTTTGATCAGTGTGGCGCGTACACCCAGCCAGTCGTGCAAGGCGGTGACCGCTGCTTGTCCTATCGGTACGCTGCGCATTTTGCTGCCTTTGCCGGTAACCGTCACTTCCTGTGCATCAAGATCGATCCAGCCTTGCGAAACGTAACGCTCTTCCTTCACATAATGCAGATCCAGTCCGACCAGTTCGGAAACGCGCAGGCCGCTCGAATACAACAATTCAAACATCGCGTGATTGCACTTTTGCATGGCTGACTGCGTACTTGTTACGCCCTCGTGGGCAACCAGCCGCACGGCATCATCTGCGGAGAGTGCTTTGGGGAGCGTCTTGTTACGCTTGGGTGCCTTGATGCCCGCGACAGGATTGGCAGCGATCGCATGCTGTTCTGCCAGCCAGTCGAAAAAACCGCGCCATGCGGAAAGCTTGCGGGCGATCGAGCGTGCATTCAATCCCTGACTATGCAATTGCGCAGTCAATTTGCGAATCTGGAAGTGATCGACTTCGGTCAGGACGGCGTGCGGCTTCGGTTGCGTTACCAACGTAGCCAGTTCAAGCAGATCGCGGCGATACGCGTTGCGCGTCAGTGCGGCAAGTTGCCGCTGTCCCGCCAGATAGTCGAGGTAGTCGTCTATCCAGGCAAGGTTGGCGGCAGACATGAGGTTTAGTCGAGCAGACTGGTCAGCGCAGCACTGGCAGTTTTGCCAATGTTGTCGAGGAAGTCGGTTGCCATGTCGGCGGTGAATCGTGCCGCATCAGGGGAGCCGAGCACCAGCAGGCCGAATGCCTTGCCACTGTCTTCCTGACGCAGAGGGATCAGTGCAACCGATTGAATGGCCGGTGCTTCTTCAAACCAGGTGGTGGCTTCGAAGTCGTTGTTGGCACCGCAAAACGGTACCGTCATGCCGCTGGCAAACAGGCGCGAATCGTCGGAGACCGGCGCGGCAAACCAAGCATGCGAGAACGCTTCGGCAACACCCCACAGCCGCAAGGTGACATGCGGGACATCGAAGGTGCGCTGCAGGCCACTGGTCAGCGTGTGCGGCAGATCGACATCATTGCGCGCAACAAGCAAGTCGCGTGTCCACACCTGAAATTTCTGGGAAATCTGGTCGTTCTCTTGTCCGATACGCATCAGTTCTGCCAGACGCAGTTCCATGACCTTGAATTTCTCGCGCATGACGTCCATCTGGCGCTCTTGCAGAGAAAGGGTGCGTGCGCCAAGTGCGCTGGACAGGCGAACCTGTGCCAATACTTCGGCATGTTCTTCAAAGAACTGGGGATTGTTCAACAGATAGTCGGCAACGGCTTGAGAATCCATGGAGCGTTTTTTCCTGAGAATGTGTGGTGCGCCGGTCGAATGCCGACAAAGTGTGCGGGGATTTTAACCGACAACCATCGTCATGCGGCAACAGCCGGTCAGGCATGACGATACCCTTACAGCGTGATCTCACCTTCGAAGACTGTGACGGCGGGGCCGGTCATCATGACCGGCTGATTGTCGCCAGCCCATGCAATTGACAGGTCGCCGCCGCGTGTATGCACCTTGACCGGCGATGACAGCATGCCACGACGGATACCCGAAACCACGGCAGCGCACGCGCCGGTACCGCATGCGAGTGTCTCACCGGCGCCGCGTTCGAATACGCGCAGCTTGATTTCATGCGGATTGATGACCTGCATGAAGCCGGCGTTGACGCGACGTGGGAAACGCGGATGGCGTTCGATCAAGGTGCCGTGCTCTTGTACGGGGGCTTTGTCGACATCGTTGACGATCTGCACGGCATGCGGATTGCCCATGGAAACGGCGCCAACCCAGCAGGTGCCACCAGGCAGTTCGAGTGGCCAGAGTGTCTCGTCGCCTTCGACCTTGCCCAACAAGCCTTCGTTGTTGAAGGGCACTTGTGCCGGATCGAGAATGGGGGCGCCCATGTCGACCGTGATGCCACCATCTGCTTCAAGGCGTGGTTCGATGATGCCGCTCATGGTCTGCACACGGATTGCCTGCTTGTCGGTCAGACCCTTCTCGGTCACAAAGCGGACGAAGGCACGTGCGCCGTTGCCGCATTGTTCGACTTCGCCGCCATCGGCGTTATAGATACGGTAGCGGAAATCGACGTCGTCGCTTTGCGGTTTTTCAACCACCAGAATCTGGTCGGCGCCGATACCGAAACGACGATCGGCGACAAAACGCCATTGTTCCGGTGTCAGGTGAATGTCTTGGTTGATGGCATCGACGACGACAAAATCATTGCCGGCACCGTGCATTTTGGTGAACTTGAGTTTCATAGAATGATTATAGTGATCGGTGATCAAGACGTCAGGGGAAAGGTCATCCTGATCGCGCTGGTGTGTGGCGATCAGTACACGCCGGGTTCGCCTGGCGGACGTGTTTTGAAGCGCTTATGCGTCCAGAAATACTCGGCTGGCACCTCGCGAGAGCGCGCTTCGATGAAGCGGTTCATGCGACGTGTTGCCTCGATCAGATCATCGCCCGGGTAATCTTCCCATGCCGGATAAAAGCGCACGACCCAGCCGGCGTAATGGGGTCGATAGGTCGCAATGACGGGAATGACCTGCGCGCCCGTTGCCGCAGCAATACGGGCCGGCGCAGTCAGTGTTGCGGCCGTCGTATGAAAAAAGGGGACGAAGGCGGCATCCCTGGCGCCAAAATCCATATCAGGCAGCATGAAGAAGGGCAGACCTTCGCGCATGGCACGAATGATGGGCTTGACGCCTTCTTCCCGTGAAAAGAGTTTGACCGGACGGAAGCGGGAGCGGCCTTTGCGCAGCACTTTGTCGAAAGCATCGTTGAGTTGCTTGGTATAAATCGAACAGAGCGACGATTCGAGCATGACGGCCACGCCAGCCACATCCAGCCCGACGAAATGCGGGCACAGCAAAATGGTCGGCTTGGCAGCGATTTGTTCGACTGGCACGCCAGGCTCGATGCGGATCAGCCGACGCAGTCGCGCTTCGGATGCCCACCAGAGAATACCGCGTTCCAGTACGCTGCGCGCATACGCCTGAAAATGCTGTTTCGCGACGGCTTCACGTTCCGCTTCGCTCCACTCCGGGAAGCATAAGCGCAGGTTGGTGAGGGTGATGTGGCGGCGTTTTTTCTTATAGGCATACAAAAAGCGGCCAATCGCTTCACCCAAACGGCCGATCACGCACAAGGGCAGCCAGTGCAATAGCCACAGAAACGCCAGTGCAATACGCATCGTCAGTTTTCCTTCCCATCAGATTGCGCATCGGGTGGGGTCACGCCCGAGGGTACTTTGTAATGGTTGTAGCTCCAGAAGTACTGCGCCGGGCAGCGCAAGATCAATTTTTCCATGGCAGCGTTGATGGCGGTTGCCTGCTGCTGCGGCGAAAGTCCGGTTGGCAGTTCAAAGCTGCTCATGTGTAATACATACCCTTTGCCACGCGGCAGGCGTTCGGCATAGGCGAGCACAATGGCCGCATCCGTCATTTCCGCCAGCTTCCCCGGCAGTGTCATGGTGTAGGCTGGTTTGCCAAAAAAATCCGCCCAGACGCCTTCACCATTTTGCGGGACCTGATCCGGTAGTACGCCGATCGCACCGCCGCGTTTAAGCACCTTGAACAGGCTGCGCACGCCGCTCAGATTCGCAGGTGCCAGCGACAGGTTGGTGCGTGCACGGGCGCCTTCTATTAATGGTTTGAGTGCAGCCTGTTTGGGCGGGCGATACATGACGGTCATGGGTTCATGTACCGAAGCCAGTTGGGCTGAGATTTCAAAGCAGCCAAGGTGAGGGGTCAGAAAAAGCAGCCCCTTGCCTTTAGCGCGCGCGGCTTCGACGACCGCCCAGTTTTCGATACGACCGCTACGCAACACACGTTCCGGTGCGGCACACCAGATGAAGGGAAGTTCAAGAACGTTCTTGCCGGCTTCGCCAATGGCTGCACTTAAGTGCTGACCAAGACCAGCCTGATGAATATTGTTACGCAGGTGCTTGCGATAACGCGGTGAGGCGAGATAGACCAGCCAGCCCGCTGCGACGCCGAGGGCATGCAGAACCGGCAAAGGCAGATAGGAAAGGAGGCGGAAGAGTAAGACAAGCATGCCGTCAGCGCGGGTCCCGCGAGATTCGTCGCGAGATTTTGCCGTTTTGATTCAAGACGCGTAAAATAGCACAAAGTGTTACCCGCCGAGTTAATGACAACTTGCGAGGCGGTATATAAATTTCGCTAAAGCGTCGCAGGCTCGCCAGGTTGGCCGCGACATTTGACCAACTGTAGTTGCCAGGGAGTCCTGCCATCATGGCAAATGATTATCTGTTTACCTCTGAATCCGTTTCCGAAGGCCATCCTGACAAGGTTGCGGATCAAATCTCCGATTCCATCCTCGACGCGATCTTTGAACAAGATCCGAAAGCGCGTGTTGCTGCAGAAACGCTGTGCAACACCGGTCTGGTAGTACTGGCTGGTGAAATTACCACGACCGCCAACGTCGATTACATCAAGGTTGCACGCGACACCATCAAGCGTATCGGCTATGACAATGCCGACTACGGTATCGATTACAAGAGCTGCGCCGTGCTGGTCGCGTACGACAAGCAGTCGCCTGACATCGCACAAGGTGTGGACGAAGGCGCGGGTATCGACCTTGATCAGGGGGCAGGCGATCAGGGCTTGATGTTTGGTTATGCCTGTGACGAAACGCCGGAACTGATGCCTGCAGCGATCTATTATGCGCATCGCATCGTCGAACGCCAGGCAGATTTGCGCAAGGATGGTCGTTTGCCATGGCTGCGTCCGGATGCCAAATCACAGGTTACCCTGCGCTACGTAGATGGTCGTCCGGTGTCGATCGATACGATCGTGCTGTCGACCCAGCATGCGCCGGAAATGCAGCATAAGCAGATCGAAGAAGCGGTCATTGAAAGCATCATCAAGCCGGTCGTGCCTGCGGAATGGCTGAAAGACACACGTTTCCTAGTCAATCCGACCGGCCGTTTCGTTATCGGCGGCCCGCAAGGCGATTGCGGTCTGACCGGTCGCAAGATCATCGTTGACACCTACGGCGGCGCAGCACCACACGGCGGTGGTGCCTTCTCCGGCAAGGATCCTTCCAAGGTTGATCGTTCGGCGGCGTACGCGGGTCGCTACGTGGCGAAAAATATCGTTGCTGCCGGCCTGGCAGAACGTGCGCAAATTCAGATTTCGTATGCGATTGGTGTTGCCAAGCCGACGTCGGTCATGGTGACGACTTTTGGCACGGGCAAGATCAGTGACGCAAAAATTGCGCAACTGGTACAGGAACATTTCGACCTGCGTCCGAAAGGGATTGTGCAGATGCTGGACCTGCTGCGTCCGATTTACAGCAAGACGGCAGCATACGGCCACTTCGGTCGTGAAGAGCCCGAGTTCAGCTGGGAGCGCACGGACAAGGCAGCTGCCTTGCGTGCAGCAGCAGGACTGTAAACCTGTTTGAAGTGCGGGCCGGATCAATCCAAGGATTGGCCGGCCTTTTTGTTTGTGGAATGCCTGCATGTTGAATGCCAACCTGATTGTTCCTGCCTTGCTTATGGCAGTCGCGGCGGTGTTAGCGCCGATGTCTGCGTACGCTGCCAAGTCTGTGGAGTTGAAACCTGCCGAATGGTGCGAGCGGTTGATTCCACGCATGCCGACAGTGACGCAAAGTGCATGCGAGCAGGCAGGATTTTTACCGACCGGCCGCCATTCCCTGCAAGGTTTTCCGCTGTTGGCAAAAGATGTGAAAGCCAATGGCAAAGGGAAGAAAAAACGTCCCTTGCGTGTGTTGCTGATGGGCGGCATCCACGGCGATGAGCTGACATCGGCCGCGATTGTCTATCGCTGGCTGGACGGGATGTCTGGCCCGATTGCCCAAAGCATTCGATGGCGCATCATGCCGGTGGTGAACCCTGATGGCTTGTTGGCAAAAAAAGCGTCACGCATGAATGCGAATGGGGTTGATCTGAATCGCAATTTTCCGACGCCGGACTGGGAGGCGGAAGCCCCCGCATACTGGCAGACACGTACACGTTCTGATCCACGTCGTTTCCCCGGCAAAGCGCCTTTGTCCGAGCCGGAAAGTCGTTGGGTGGAACATGAAATGCAGGTCTTCAAGCCGGACGTGATCATTTCCGTCCATGCACCGTATGGTGTGCTGGATTTTGACGGCCCGGCGCAGCCGCCACGCAAGTTCGGTCGTTTACTGCTCAATCGCGTCGGCATCTATCCGGGGTCGCTGGGCAATTACAGCGGTGTCCATAAAAATGTGCCGGTGATCACGATTGAATTGCCCAATGCGCAAAAAATGCCACCCAAAGCGGAGGTGCGGCGCATCTGGGTGGATATGCTGAATTGGATTAATGACAAGGTCGAGCCGCAGGAGGATCCGGTCAAGGAAGCGAAATCCAGCGCGCGCTCGGCTAAAGCGGGGCTGGGCTCACCAGCGCGCTGATGCTGGCTAGCACTGCCGGCAACATTTAACCAGAGTCGCAAGGCAGGCAGGTGCCTTGTACAGGTTTTTCGATTAAAATGGCAACCCGCATCAAGGAGCGTTGCGACAGGAAATCTTCCTGCCAGGCTTGATGCATGTCTCATCTGCAACTGCGCTCACGTTTTCTTTTTTTCTAACGAAAGGAGGGCGTGATGAACGCCGCAGTACTGAATTCCAATTCCAAAGACTACATTGTTGCCGACCTCTCGCTGGCTGACTGGGGCAACAAGGAAATTCGCATCGCCGAAACCGAAATGCCTGGCCTGATGGCCATCCGTGAAGAATTCGCGGCGGCGCAACCATTGAAGGGCGCACGCATCACCGGTTCGCTGCACATGACGATCCAGACGGCCGTCCTGATCCAGACGCTGGAAGCATTGGGCGCATCGGTTCGCTGGGCATCGTGCAACATCTATTCGACGCAGGATCATGCCGCTGCCGCGATTGCTGCGAACGGTACGCCGGTGTTCGCGATCAAGGGCGAAACGCTCGAAGAGTACTGGGAATATACGCACCGTATTTTCGACTGGCCGAACGGCGAACAAGCCAACATGATTCTCGATGACGGTGGTGATGCAACACTGCTGTTGCACCTGGGTGCACGTGCTGAGAAAGACATCAGTGTTCTGAACAATCCGGATTCGGAAGAAGCCGTTTGTCTGTACGCCGCGATCAAGAAATATCTGGCGATCGATCCGGCCTGGTATTCGAAGCGTCTGAAAGAAATCAAGGGCGTGACAGAAGAAACCACGACCGGTGTGCATCGTTTGTACCAAATGCACAAGGAAGGCAAGCTGGCTTTCCCTGCGATCAACGTCAATGACTCGGTCACCAAGTCCAAGTTCGACAACCTGTACGGCTGCCGCGAATCGCTGGTCGATGGTATTAAGCGTGCGACCGACGTGATGATCGCCGGCAAGATCGCTGTCATTGCTGGCTACGGTGACGTCGGCAAGGGCTCGGCGCAAGCGATGCGTGCCTTGTCGGCGCAAGTCTGGGTGACCGAAATCGATCCGATCTGCGCGTTGCAGGCGGCGATGGAAGGCTACCGTGTCGTGACGATGGATTATGCGGCTGAACACGGCGACATTTTCGTCACCTGTACCGGTAACTACCACGTCATCACGCATGACCACATGACCAAGATGAAAGACCAGGCCATCGTCTGCAACATTGGTCACTTCGACAACGAGATCGAAGTCGCCGCGCTGAAGAAATACACGTGGGAAAACATCAAGCCGCAGGTCGATCACATCATCTTCCCGGATGGCAAGCGCATCATCCTGCTGGCCGAAGGTCGCCTCGTGAACCTTGGTTGCGGTACTGGTCATCCTTCGTATGTAATGAGCTCCTCGTTCGCCAACCAGACGATCGCGCAGATCGAGCTGTACACGAACACCAGTGCTTATCCGGTTGGCGTCTACACCCTGCCCAAGCATCTGGACGAGAAAGTCGCCCGCCTGCAGCTGAAGAAACTGAACGCGCAACTGACCACGCTGACCGAAGAGCAAGCGGCGTATATCGGCGTCAAGCAGGTTGGTCCGTACAAGCCAGAGCACTATCGTTACTAAATCTGGTCATACGCTCAAGCAAGGCTTCATTGCGTTGCCTGCCTTGTCTGATGTCAGACTAGGCAATTTGTCGATAACCGGTTCGTGCCGGGTATCCTTCAAGGGGAGAATGACATGCGTTTATTAATCATCTGGGCAATCAATGCGGCTGCGCTGTTTGCGCTGCCTTTTCTGATGTCGTCGATCCGCATCGACGGATTTGGCACGGCGATCATTGCAGCGCTGGTATTGGGGCTGATCAACGCCTTGATCCGGCCGGTCCTGATCTTGCTGACCTTGCCGGCAACCCTGCTGACTCTTGGTTTGTTTATCTTCGTGATCAATGCGCTGATGTTCTGGGCGGCATCTGAGCTGGTAAGCGGCTTCCATGTGGCAGGCTTCTGGTCAGCCTTCTTTGGCGCGATTGTGTACAGCGTCATTTCGTGGGTGCTGTCCTCGCTTTTATTACAAGAAAAATGACACAACAGAATTTCAGTATCGAGTTTTTTCCCCCAAAGACACCGGCTGGTGTCGAGAAGCTGCGTGAAACCTGCGCCAAGCTGGGGGAGCTCGATCCCAAATATTTTTCCGTCACCTTTGGTGCGGGTGGCTCGACCCAGCACGGTACGCTCGATACCGTGCTGGAAATCCGCAAGGCGGGCCATGATGCAGCGCCGCACCTTTCGTGCATTGGCAGCTCGCGCGAAAGCTTGCGCGCCATTTTGCAAGAGTACAAATCCCATGGCATCAAGCGTATCGTCGCCTTGCGCGGCGATCTGCCGAGCGGTTACGGTGCGATGGATATGTCCTCAAGTGAGTTTCATCATGCCAATCAACTGGTGGAATTCATCCGTGCCGAAACCGGCGACTGGTTCCATATCGAGGTGGCGGCTTATCCGGAAATGCATCCACAGGCAAAATCGCCGCAGGATGACGTGACCAATTTTGTGCGCAAGGTGAAGGCCGGCGCCAACTCGGCAATCACGCAGTATTTTTACAATCCGGATGCCTATTTTCGGTTTGTGAACGATGCGAACAAAGCCGGTGCCGATGTGCCGATTGTCGCCGGCATCATGCCCATTACCAATTATGCGAATCTCATGCGTTTCTCGGATACCTGCGGTGCCGAGATTCCGCGCTGGATTCGCCTGAAGCTGGCCGCGTACAACGATGATGCCGACTCGATCCGTGCGTTTGGGCTCGATGTCGTGACGGATCTGTGTGAGCGCTTGCTGGCGGGCGGCGCGCCGGGTCTGCATTTCTACTCATTGAATCAGGCTGCGGCAACCCATGCGATCTGGTCGCGGCTCAATCTGTCCGCAAAGTAATAGTGTGAGATCAAGAAAAACGGAGAGCCGATCGTGGCTCTCCGTTTTTTTATGTCTGCGCATCATGGCAGATCAACGCAGCGCTTCCCTCTCTGTCAGAACGCAATCCATCGCAATATCGAACGAGTCTGCTTCGAACTCGATCAGACTAAACGCATAGGCGACACCAACCATGTGTGGTCGTGGCGCACGCGCGACCGTCCTGTCATAGAAGCCGCCCCCATAGCCAAGGCGAAACAGTTGCTGGCTGAACCCGACACAAGGGATTACCAGCGCGTGGGGAAAGATTTCATCGCGTTCGGCGGCCGGCATCATGGCACCAAATCGATCCTTGATCATTGCTTCGCCGGGGAGCCATTCCACGAACTTTAATGGGGCATTGTCACTCACAACCGTGGGCAACGCGAGACGTATGCCCTGCTTGTGCAGGGCGAGAAACGTTACCTGCAGATCCGGTTCGCCCCGCATGGGTGAATACACGCCCAGCACGGCGGGCTTGTGGGTTTGTATCCAGTCGAGCAGGCGGTTGCCGATGGCCTGATCCATGCGGATCTTGTCATCGTGATCAAGGCTGGAGCGTTGTACCAGCAAGGGCTTTCTCAGCTCGGATTTCTGCATGTATTTTTGCCTGTATTGATGCGTGCGTATCGTTGTTTATTGCTTGACGTCGCGTGCTATTCTAGCCGTCAATGCGCAAGCCGTCGTTGGCGCGCACGGCTGGGCCAGACCATCGAAAGGATCGAGAAGTTTATGTTTGTAAAAAAAGTGCTGACCCGCTTTCTGTTCGCAGCCGTTTCCGTAGCGGCTTTTGTTCCTGCCGCGCAGGCACAACGTGTTGCCGGCTTCGCCAGTGCTGATGATGCTTTTCTGGCTTTGCGCGATGCCTCGCGCCGTGGCGACGCCACCAAGGCAGCTGAGATTGCCGCCGGCCTTGGTAATTATCCGATTCCTTCCTACGTTGACTATTACCAGATTCGTCCGCGCATCAAGGATGCCTCGGCTTCCGATGTGCTGGGCTTCATCGATCAATATCGTGGCACGGCGATTGCAGATCGTTTGCGCAACGACTGGTTGCTGGAGCTGGGCAAGCGTCGCGACTGGGCGACCTTTGATGCGCAGTATCCCATGTTCGTCCTGAATGATGATACGCAGCTCAAGTGTTATGCATTGATGTCCAAGGCACTCAAGGGAGGCAATGTCGCTGACGAGGCGCGTGCGTTGCTGGCGGTGCCCAAAGATTTTGGCGAAGCGTGCATTGCGCTGATTGCCTTGCTGATGGAAACCAAGCAGTTTGACGAGGACGACCTGTGGGCGCAAATTCGTCTGGCTGCTGATACCGGCAATGCGGATTTCGTCCGCCGGCTGGTACCACTGTCAGGCATTGACGATGGTTCCCTGATGACAGCCATCGACAAACCTGCGCTGATTGTTGCCAAAGGCCCGGGTTTCCGTCGCGTCAAGCACGAGGTGTATATCGTGGCGCTGGGCCGTGTGGCGCGGAACAACCCTCAGCAGGCTGCCGATGCATTGATGTCGAACGATGGGCAACGCCTGAACAACAAGCAGCAAAAGCTGGCTTGGGCGCAGATTGCTTTGCAATCAGCGCGAAAACTGCAACCGGAGGCAGTCGAGTATTGGCGCAAGGCAGGCGATGCGCCGTTGTCTGTCGAAGCGCACGAATGGAAGATTCGTTCGGCCTTGCGTGCCGGTGACTGGAAACTGGTGCGACACGGGATTGAAATGATGCCGAATGCGCTGCGTAATGATCCGACCTGGACGTACTGGCTGGCACGCGCTTATGCGCAGGATGACAAGAAAGAAAAAGCCATCACGCTATGGCAATCGATTGCTTCCCAGCCCGGATTTTACGGACAACTGGCGCTGGAGGAATTGGGCCAGCGTACAACGATTCCGCCACGTGCTGCCGCGGTGACGGCAGCAGAACTTGCGCCCATGGAAAACAACGCGGGTTTCAAGCGTGCGTTCAAATTCTTTGAACTGGGATTGCGCTTTGAAGGCTACCGCGAATGGAACTGGGAACTGCGTGGCATGAACGAACGACAGTTGCTTGCAGCAGCCGAATTCGCGCGTCGCAATGATGTACTGGATCGCATGGTTAATACGTCGGATCGCACCGTGGTTGAAGTCAATTACGATCAACGCTTTCCGACTCCCCATCGCGAAGTGATGGCGACGGCGACGCAGCGTCTGCAACTTGAGATGGCATGGGTTTATGGCCTGATTCGTCAGGAGTCGCGCTTTGTGCGTGATGCACGTTCGCATGTCGGTGCTTCCGGCCTGATGCAGTTGATGCCGGCGACGGCGCGTTATGTGGCGAAGAGGATCGGTTACAACGATTTCACGCCCGCTCGTGTGAATGAGATCGAAACCAATGTGCTGCTCGGCACAAATTATCTGAACATGGTCCTTGGCGATCTGGAAGGCTCGCAAACGATGGCAACGGCTGCCTATAATGCAGGGCCGGGGCGCCCGCGTGCATGGCGTTCCACCTTGGCACAACCGGTGGAAGGCGCCATCTTTGCGGAGTCGATTCCCTTCTCCGAAACGCGTGATTACGTGAAGAAGGTGCTGTCTAACGCCACCTACTACGCGGCCATGTTCGAGAATCGTCCGCAGTCGCTCAAGGCGCGACTCGGGATGGTCGGGCCCGCAGCTTTCGTGCCGAGTACGCTTCCCTGATTGATGTCAGACCCTATGCAAACCACCGAACTCGATCCGGGCGTATCGCTGGCTCTCAGCGATGCGGAAAACAGCGGTCTCAAGCTCGTCATCGCCAACAAGAATTATTCGTCGTGGTCCATGCGGCCATGGGTATTGATGACGGCGTTCAATATTCCTTTTCAGGAAATTAAGGTACTGCTCGACAGAGACGATACCGCTGCGCAGATTACGCATTACTCTGCGTCGGGCCGTGTCCCTATCCTGCTGACGGGGGAAGCAGCAATCTGGGATTCGCTGGCGATCTGTGAATATCTGGCCGAGCAGTTCCCGGAAAAACGCATGTGGCCGGAAGATGTAAGCGCGCGCGCCATTGCACGGTCAATCTGTGCCGAAATGCATGCTGGCTTTCGTGATCTGCGCAGCGCGATGTGGATGAACATTCGCGCGCGTTTTCCCGGTCGAGGGCGTACGGTCGGTGCTCAGGCCGATATCGGACGGATCAGCGAGATTTGGGAGGACTGCCTGGCCGTGTCGGGTCCCAACGATTTTCTGTTTGGTGAGTTTTCGATTGCCGATGCCTATTTTGCCCCCGTGGCGACACGTTTTCGCACCTATGATGTGTCGCTGGGACCGTTGCTCGACGCTTATGTGGAGCGCGTCCTTGCATATCCGCCGGTAGCGCAATGGATCAATGCCGCCGAGCTTGAGACCACGCATATCGCGAAGTACGACAACTATCCTGATCCGGCATGAGAACCTATGTTGTTGGCGGAGCCGTCCGTGATGCCTTGCTCGGTGTGCCGGTCAAGGACAAGGATTACGTCGTGGTGGGCGCGACGCCTGAGCAGATGGTACAACTCGGTTACCGGCCCGTTGGCAAAGACTTTCCGGTTTTCCTGCATCCTGATACGCGTGCCGAATATGCGCTGGCACGCACCGAGCGCAAGACGGCGCCCGGTTACAAGGGATTCGTTTTTCATACCGATGCCCATGTCACGCTGGAAGAGGATCTGATCCGGCGTGATCTGACCATCAATGCGATGGCACAGGATGAGGATGGTCGCATCGTCGATCCGTTCGGCGGCCAGACTGATCTGTCGCAGCGTCTGTTTCGCCATGTGTCGCCGGCATTCGCGGAAGACCCCGTACGTATCCTGCGCGTGGCGCGGTTTGCGGCTCGGTTTCCCGAGTTCACCGTTGCGGAAGAAACCAACTGCCTCATGCAGCAGATGGTGGCGCAGGGGGAAGTGGATGCACTGGTGCCAGAACGTGTCTGGCAGGAGCTGGCACGAGGTCTGATGGAAGTGCGGCCATCGCGCATGTTTGCCGTGTTGCGTGACTGCGGTGCCCTGCAGCGCATTCTGCCGGAGCTGGATGTGTTGTGGGGTGTGCCGCAACCGGCCCAGCATCATCCGGAAATCGATACGGGCGTGCACATCATGATGGTGATTGATTATGCAGCCAGCCAGCATCTGAGTCTGCCGATCCGGTGCGCGGCGTTGTTACATGATTTGGGTAAGGGGGTGACACCGCCAGAACTCTGGCCCCGTCATCACGGACATGAAATGCACAGCGCACGTCTGGTGGAAGCCGTCAGCAAACGCTTGCGCCTTCCCAATGAATGCCGTGATCTGGCGTTGATGACAGCGCGGGAGCACGGCAATGTAGGGCGTGCGATGGAATTGCGCGCGACCACGATCGTCGCGTTGTTCGAGCGTTGTGATGCCTTTCGCAAGCCACAGCGTTTTCTTGACATGTTGGCCGCGGCGGAATGCGACCACCGAGGCAGAACCGGTTTCGCGGATCGCGCGTTTCCGCAGCGTGCCTATCTGACCGCTGCACTGGAGAGTGCACAAACGGTGGACGGCGGGTTGGTGGCTGCGGCGACACGACAACGTTATCCGGATCAGCCAGAACGTATTCCAGAGGCGATTCACCAGCAACGTGTTTCCATGGTCAAGGCCTGTCTGGCCAGATGCGGAAAAGCCACTGACTAACAGTGGCTTTGGGTACGTGCAGGCGTTATACAAGTGCTCAAGTCATCGGTACGTGACGACGATTGGCCAAAAGATAGGAACGTAGTTCTGCGCGGGTGACGATGCCATCTCGGTTGGCGTCGATCTTGTCAAAATTCTCGACAATCAACGTGATGCCTGCATGTTTTGCTTCTGCCTTGGTGATGCTTTGAACCGGATTGGAAACCTGCAGGTTCGGCATGGAGGCGTTTTTTTGAATGCTTGCCGGCACAACAGATTGCGCAAGTGCAAGATGGCTGAAAAATAAGGCGGAAATGGTAATCAGGTGTTTAGCGTTCATTTGATACTCCCCTATCAAGACGAATGCGCAGTCCAACCATTGAATGCCGAATGCTTTATATCCCCAACTTCATTTACGGATTGTTACATTTGTAGCAAGCTTGCTTACATGCAAAATGTCGTCTGGCGAGTGCCATCTTCTGGCGAATCATCAACCCTTTCCGTGCGAAATCACACCGAACTTGCCATTTTCCTACGAGCTGGCGTGATCAGAACTTTGGAATATGCAGTGTTTTGCTGATCATCAAGGTGCCAGACAATCCGAATAGCAGCGAGACAGGATGGAGCTGCCAAGGCCCGATCATCCAGGTCCCGCCCCACAAGGCGTCACCAACGAGTGACTGAGAGGCCAGCCAAGCTAGCACGCCGGTCAGCACCACACTGGTCGGGATTGGCGTGCCTTCAAAGTAGGCGACTTTGCCGCTGTCATTGGACAGCGTTTCTGCCGTGACATTGAAGCGCGCCAGTCGGCTGACACCGCAGCACACGAAATAAATCAGGATTGCGCAGTCCCAGCCTCCGGTCAGGCCGGCGGCAAAACCGAGAGTAGCGGGTGCCACACCGAATGAAATGATGTCCGCCAATGAATCCAGTTCGCGTCCCAGAGCGGAATGCTGCTGGCGCCAGCGTGCAATACGGCCATCCAGTACATCAAAGATAAAAGCCGCCGGTGCCATTGCCGCGGCTGCATAGAAGTGATCAAGCGACTGGCTGCCCATGTACAACATGGCGAAGAAGACCGCAGCCACACCACAGGCAGCATTGCCAAGCGTGAAGAAGTCCGCGAGATGGAATTCCCGCAGCATCGAAAAATGTTTGCGTGGCGGTTTATCTGATTGCATGAATGTTTGCGATCCCTGTCATGACGTCGGTCCGGCTGTGGTTGTCTCTGCACAGTATGCACTGAAGCTGCTGGAAATGGGCATGTGGACCGGCATATTGTTATTCTTTGAATGGTTGCCGTAAGTCGGTTACCGTACATACGGGCTGTCGTGCCATGCCTAAACTTTACCGTGATTTTTATCCATTTACAAAGCGAGGAGGCACCATGTCTTACCACCATCATGTAAAGGGCATGACCCGCAAATATCTGATCGGTTTTTCCCTGATGGCAGCGAGCGTTGCGTTCGGTTCGTCGGCGAATGCGGCAGACGCCAAAGCGACGGATACATACCAAAAGGAGCGCGCCGCCTGTCTGGATGGCACGTCACACCAGGATCGTGCAACCTGCCTGCGCGAAGCCGCTGCGGCGCGCGGTGAGGCCAAGCGTGGCAATCTGACCGAGAGCTCGTCTTACGACAATAATGCCTCCCAGCGCTGTTCCGTTTTGCCGCCGGCAGACCGTGATGACTGTATCCGGCGCGTGCAGGGAGCGGGTACCGCTTCAGGTAGCGTGGAGTCAGGCGGCATCTACCGCGAAACGCGTACCACCGTACCAGTGGAACCACCTCCTGCGCCAGCTTATGAGCCGGTCCCTGTTGTCCCGCCACCAGCACAGCGTTATTGAAGAAGAAAAGGCAGCCCTGGCTGCCTTTTTTACGTGCATCTGTCAGTCTGTTTTTCCGGTCGCGAACTGTTGATAGCCACGCGCCCGCAATGCGCAGGCAGGACAGGTGCCGCAGCCGTAGCCCCAATCATGCAGGGTGCCACGTTCACCCAGATAGCAAGTGTGGGTTTCGCTGCGAATCAGATCGACCAGTTTCTTTCCGCCCGCCGCTTGGGCTAGTTGCCATGTCTGGGCTTTATCCAGCCACATCAAGGGGGTTTCCAGTTTGAGGCGGGTCGCCATGCCAAGATTGAGTGCAACCTGTAACGCCTTGATCGTGTCATCGCGACAGTCGGGGTAGCCGGAAAAATCGGTCTCACACATGCCACCGACCAGAACGTTCAAGCCACGCCGGTAGGCAACGGTCGCGGCCGTTGTCAGGAAAAGCAGATTGCGGCCTGGCACGAAGGTGTTTGGCAAACCGTTTTCCTGCATGGCGATTTCCATATTGCTGGTCAGCGCCGTATCTGAAATGTGCGCGATGAGCGATAGATCGATCATGTGATCGTTGCCAAGCCGCTGGTCCCAGTCAACGGAAAGCGTGCGGATTTTTTGCAGGACTGTCGGGCGGACGGCCAGTTCCACTGCATGACGCTGGCCGTAGTCGAAACCGATGGTTTCCACATGCGCATAGCGGTCGAGTGCCCAGGCCAGGCAAGTGGTGGAGTCCTGACCACCACTGAAAAGAACCAATGCGCCCTCTTGAGAAATCATGTTGCCCTTGATCGTCGGAAGCAGGATGGCGCCACCATGGCGCCATCGAATCACCGCGATTATAAATCTGTAAGGGCGGCCGGGTTATGGTGTGGTGATTTTGCTGATGGTTTGTTCGATGAAGTCGCCATCCGGTTCGGAAAAGCGGATACGTACCGGATACCAGTTTTGCGATGGTGCCAGCCACAGATCGATTTTCTGATCCTTGTCCGTGCCTGCAACCTTGCTGACTTTGACCGCGCTCATATCCCCGATTCCTGTCTTGATATTTTCAGCTTTGCCAACTTTGAAGGACCAGGCTTCGGCATTCTTTTGACCGGCTACAAAGGCGGAAACGGTCGAGCCACTCTTGAATTTGGCAGGTGTGCTGCGTGCGATGGTGGCCAGTTGCCAGATCACGCTATTTCGATCTTGTTCACCCCCCTTGATTGGATAGGTTTGATCAGAGGCAGAAAAGCGGATGACGTTTGCATCGCGATCAAACGTCGTTGTGGTGGCTTCTTTACGGAAGCGTTTTTCCACGGACGTTTGTGGCACTAGTCCGTTACTGTCGATGCGTCCTTCGCTTTTTGATTCCAGAATCTTGCCCACGATCGACGCACGCGTTTCACTTGCAATTGAATAGCGTCCGTCATCAGCACGCCACTGCAAGGAGGCATTGCCGTTGAGTGACAAACCTTTTTGCACGGCGCTAATGGCGTAGGTGAGATCGGCCGAGGGCGGTACGTTGGCGGTTCTGCTTGCCTTTTGGGCCAATACTTGCGTGGAGGGCACGAGCAGCATGCTCGTCACGAACAAGAGAGAAAATGCGGAGGATGCCTTGTACTTCATGGGGTCACCAAATGGAATGTTGTTGTCAATCAGACTGCAATGGGGCGGAAACGTTCAGACGACGCATCACCATATCCAGCACGTCGCCGTTAGGTTCGGTATAGCGCAAGCGCACCGGATACCAGCCGATTTCCGGCGCGAGCCAGAATTCCAGCGTCTGGTCATAGGAGCCGGGACGCGGTGCGCGTAACAAGCGCCATGCTGCGAGTGGTTTGCCATCGACGTCGATTTGCTCGTTGCCAACAATCGTGATCTGCCATGGAGTGGCATCGCGCGTGCCGGCAACGGTAATCGGAATGACGGCGCCCGGATAAAACTGCGCGGGATCGCCACGACCGATGGCGGCAACCTGCCAGATGATGCTGGCGCGATCCTGTTCATCACCCAGTCGCGGATAATTGTTTGTCGAGGCAGAAAAACTGATGGTATGGCGTTCGCGATGAAAATGCGTATTGGTTTCGGAGCGACGCATGCGTTTTTCTGCATACAGTTCGGGGGCGATGCCGGTCTGTTCGATGGTTCCCCTGCTCTTGAACCGCAAGGCAGTGATGAACAATACGCCGAAGTCGCCACTGATTTCATAGCGCTGTTGGTCGGTTTGCCAGTCGATCGTACCGCTGCCATGCATGGACGCACCATTGGCTGGCGTCTTTTCAATATCGAATTTCAACTGGGCTGACGGCAGTAAGGCGATGCGATAGGTGGGGGAACTCTCTGATGCGGGGCCGTTTTCTGTCGTAGCCTTTTCTGGTTGCTCTGATGACGATGCAGCTTCTGTCGTCACACCTTCCGACTCTCCTGTCGGGGTGCCTGCGGCTTCGGCAAAGGGCGTGGCATTTGAAGCAGGCTCCTGCTCCGCTGGTGGTGGGCGTTTGACAGGTTTGGGTTTGATCGTTGCCGCCTTGACCTGCGGCATGGCCGGTGGTGGTGCAGGCGGTGCGATCAGCGCGGCAGAGACAACACTGGATGCAGGATGGTCCTGTGGTGCTGTTTTGGACGGAAAGGCGATCAGGTCGCTGACGCTGCCGATAAAAATCAGGTGCAACAGTACAGACAGAAGCAGCATGACGACCCAATGCCAGCGCATGTTTTTCTGTCTGGACGTGGAGAATGAGTATGCAGCCGATGTCATCGCGCTAGTGTAGCGGCAAGCGCCTGATTGCGGGCTGTCCCGGGATGGAAATCCAACACGTAAAATGACGGTTTATTGCACCTGCTGGACAAGTATGTTGATCAAGAAGTTACTGATTTCGTTTTTGAGCTGCGTTGCTGTTTCCGCATACGCCGCAGCACCTATTTCGCTGGGCATGATCGAGGGCATGTCCGGGCCTTTTGCCAATGCAGGTGAGGCGGTTGTGCGCAATCTGCAAATGGCGATTGAGGATGTCAACGCGCGTGGCGGAGTGCGTCTGCCGGACGGCATGCATCCATTGCGGCTCGAGATTTTCGATAACAAGCAGGGTGTTGAAGAGTCACTCATCGAGTTGCGTCGCCTGACGGACCGCCATATTCGCTTCGTCTTGCAGGGGAACAGCTCCTCGGTGGCGGCGGCGCTGGTCGATGCGATCGAGCGACACAATCGACGCGCACCGGATGCGCGTGTGCTGTTTCTTAATTATTCCGCTGTCGATCCGGCATTGACAAACAGTCAGTGCAGTTTCTGGCATTTTCGTTTTGATGCCAATGCCGACATGCGCATGCATGCCCTGACTGAAGTCATTCGCGGTGACCGGCAAGCGAGTCGGGTGTACCTGATTGGTCAGGATTACAGCTTCGGTCGCATGGTGGCGGAAGCGGCGCGTCAGCAATTGCGTGCCAAGCGACCGGACATCCGCATTGTCGGCAACGAACTGCATCCGATTGGCAAGATCAAGGACTTTGCACCTTACATTGCCAAGATCAAGGCCGCCGGTGCGGATACGGTCATGACCGGCAACTGGGGCAATGATTTGACGCTGCTTGTTAAAGCCGCCAAGGAATTTGGTCTGGATGCCAAGTTTTATACCTTTTACGGCAATAGTCTTGGCGCGCCTGCTGCCATCGGTGATGCTGGCGTGGATCGTGTGCGTGCAGTTGCGGAGTGGCATCCGAATGTTGGCGGAATGCAGACAGACAATGCAAGCGATCGGTTCTATCAACGATTCCGTCAGCGTTATCCGCAACCGCAGGATGATTATCTCTTGCTGCGTATGCATGTCATGATCGATATGCTGGTCAAGGCGATTGAGAAGGCGGGATCAACAGAGGCGATTGCTGTCGCGCGCGCCTTGGAAGGGGCGTCTTATCACAACAGTTTTCACGATGCGATGATGCGGGCAGAAGACCATCAATTGATCCAACCCTTGTATGTGTCGGTGATGCGGCGTATCCAGGATGGCGGTATTCGTTTTGATAACGAAGGCAGTGGCTACGGATTCCGTACCGAGCGTTATCTGCCATCGGCCCAGACAGCACTCAAAACGAGTTGTCGTATGCAGCGGCCCTGATCGTATCGATTGTCAGGCAGCGGATGTTGACGCCACATCATTGCTGCAGACGCGATCCCGGCCAGTGGCCTTGGCTTCATACAAGGCGGCGTCGGCTGCCTTGATCAACTGCGCAGCGGTGTGTTCTGCATGCTGTGGCGTGCAAGCCGCGACGCCTGCACTGATCGTGACGATGCCGTTTTGATTGGCCTGGTGCACGATCGCCAGTTCCCGAATAGCCAAACGGATACGCTCGGCAATGGCGACAGCGCCCGTGCGATCGGTATCAGGCAGCAGTATCACCATCTCTTCCCCACCGTAGCGCGCGGGTAAATCGGTTGCGCGATTAGGGCCCTGTTCGCGTAGTACGCGTCCGATCTGACGCAGACACTCATCTCCCGCCGGATGGCCGTACAGATCGTTGTACTGCTTGAAGCAATCGACGTCGAGCATGATGAGGGCAATCGATGTGTGATTGCGCAGGGCGCGATTGAATTCGATGGCGAGCGTTCCGTCAAACTTTCTGCGATTGGCCAATCCTGTCAGGCTGTCGAGCGACGCCAGCGTTTCCAGCTCGCCGTTCAATTCCTGCAACTGATCCTTGGCGCTGCGTAATTCATCTTCGATCGCATCCTTGGCGGTGATCATGTAGACCAGCCGGAAACCGATCATGCCAAGTAACAGCAACAATCCTGTGGTGATGGAGATGATCTGATAGGTCTGTGCCTGCCATGTGGCAAAGATATCTTCCTTTGCCAGCGCCACTGCAACGATCAGCGGATACTGTTCCAGATGACGATAACTGTAGAGACGCTCGGTATTGTCCAGACGCGCAACCAGCATGGCGGTGCCCGTCGGGCCTTTGGTGCGATATTCATTGAACAGCGGCCCATTGGCGATGCTGGTACCCACCGGCACATCTTTCTGTGCCAGGCGTACAAACAGCTCACCGGTGTCGGATGCCAGCAGGATCGTACCGAAATTGCCGATATCGAATTTCTCGTAATACTTTCTGAAAAAATCGACACGCACCGACGCTAATGCAATGCCGGCAAATCCACCGAGAGGATCGTTGAGTCGCAGCGAGACGGTCATCACCCATTCATTGGTGAGGCGACCAACGATCGGACCGCCAACATGCGGGCCCCGATCGTTCGAATCCTTGTGAAACTGAAAGTAAGCGCGATCGGCAACAGTGGCATCGGGTGAATTGCGGGATCCGGAGTTGGCAACCGTTTTGCCTTGTGCGTCGTACACCACCAGATTCGACAGCATGGGCTGATCGACAATCGTATCTTTCAGGAAGAGATGCAAGTCATGTGGTGACGTCAGGCGAACATCATTCTTCTCTACTTCGCGGACGACATTGCGGAGGATGGTGCCGGAAGCCAAAATGGTATTGCTTGCATGCTGCGAGAGCGCAAGGGCCAGATTGGCGGTGGCACCTTTGCTTTGATTGAGGGTTTGTACACGTGTTTGCCAGACGCTCCAGACCACCAGAATAATCAGCGAGACGGCAATCAGGTAAAGAAACGTTGCCACTGCACCCAGCAGTGAACGTTTGTTTTCAGGTGGAATCGTGGTGGTGGTTTCGGACAATTTGTGTACAGATTGATCATTAATGGAAGTGCAGCGGCGCTAGTTTACTGCAGAGTTGAAAATGACGGACTTTTTATGCTCTGTGACGGAATGCAAATCGTATAATTGCCTCCCTTGATGTTGCTGTGCATCACCTTGTTGTTCATAAAAGAAATTCCGATATTTCCGTCTGTATGGTTGCCCTTGCCGAGTTGCATGTTCTCATGAAGGAAAAGCGATGATCTGGTTTGCGGCCTATGTTTTGGCAGGTGCATTTGTCGGCGTCTTGGCCGGACTGCTGGGAATTGGTGGCGGGATGACGCTGGTGCCGATCATGGCGGCGTTGTTTGCGGCACAGCACTTTGCGCCCGACCATATCGTCCATATGGCGCTGGCGACCTGCATGGCGTCGATTGTCTTTACGTCCAGTTCCAGCGTACGCGAGCATCTGAAATTCGATGGTGTCGATTTCACCATCGTCAAACGCATGACGCCGGGTTTGCTGGTGGGCAGTCTGCTGGCAACCTCGGTGTCCGCATGGATTCCGCAGCGTATGCTGGCATTGAGTTTTGCCGTCATCGTGATTTTTGGCGCGACGCAGATCATCCTCAATAAAAAACCGACGGCGGCGCGCACCTTGCCATCGGCGATTCCCTTGTTTCTGGTCGGTGTGTTGATCGGCGCCGTTGCCGGACTGGTGTCGGCCGGCGGCGCATTTCTTACCGTGCCGTTCATGCTGTGGTGTGGCGTGCCGATGAAGAAGACGATCGGGACCGGCGCGATGATGGGAATTCCACTCGCGATCGTTGGAACGATTGGCTATACCATTTCGGGATGGCGTGTGGAGGGTTTGCCCGATTACACCATGGGCTTTATTCTGCTGCCGGCACTGGTAGGGATTGTTTGCGGCAGTGTCTTTACCGCACCGATGGGCGCGCGACTGGCGCATCGCTTGCCCGTCGTGACGCTCAAGCGCATCTTTGCCTGCCTGCTGTATGTGCTGGCGGCAAAGATGTTGTGGACTTACTGGTAAGAATCCGCCGCAAGCAGCAGCACGCTTAATGCTTGCGGGAGAATTTGGCGGCAAGCTGATTGAGTTTGTCAGCGCGCTGACGTTCGGCTTCTTCCGCTTTGCGCTGCGCTTCTTCTGCCTGACGTTGTGCCTTGCGTTGTTCGGCATTTTTCTTGAAGCGTTCTTTCAGCGTATTGGCGGCATGCTGACGGTGTTCTTCCGTGACTTCGTCGGCTTGCGAACCATCCAGATTGAAACGTGCGGTCGCTTTTTCCATCGCTTTCAGATAACGCAGCGAGTTGGTATGGATACCGAGCGCGGTACGCAGCATCTTGCGGCTGACGTCCGGACGTTCGGCGAACAACTGCTTGTCGATGCCGATGGCAAGTGGCTGGCATTCGCCAAAGACGGAAAATTTTTCCTGCAGCTCTTTCAGGAGCGTGCGCGGTGTATCGGTGGATGTTGACGTGGATTCGTTGGTGGTCATGAACAGCAATCAGACAAGGTAAATCAGCCGGCAGGATAGCATGCCCTTTGCACTTGTCTCAATTCGATGGGAACAGAATCAGTATGGCAAACCTGGAAGACGAGGAATTTGATTCCACGACCGAGCGACCGTGGATCGTTCTAAAGACAACTTACGATGTGGAAACGTGGATTGATCATCAGAATCGACACTTGCAGCGGCATGCCGGCAAGAGCAAATCGGAGCGTTGCGGCCTGAGTTTTCATCTTGCATTGGGCGGCACGATTTATCTGCACACCACGCAAGAGGGTGACGTCGTACTTGATGTGCCGGAAGACGCTGCATGGGTAGCGCCGGCGATTGCTGCGGCAACCGGCGGAGCCATGCAGCAGGGACAACGATGGCACCTGCCGGCAGATGTGTTGACGCAACTTGTACTCGGCTTGAGTCCGTTGATTGCCGCCACCGATATCGTGACGGATCATGACTTTCAGATAAGAAAATTTTAGCGCGTTGGACGGGTTGTTAAATTTCTGTGAAGGAAAATGAAAAAAGAGTCGGCACACTGTGGGTGTGACCGACTCTTTTTTGCAACAGTAGTGGCATTGCTGCCACGTTTGTTTTATGCAGCAGCAGGTTTGTTGTGACGTTTCGACAGGTAGGTGCCAATGACGATTACGCCCGCTGCGAGTGCGAGACCTGGCAGGCTCAGATGGCTGCTGCCAAACAGGGCGACCTCATGGTGTGGAATGTGATCATGGATCCACGGTTGCACGGCGGTGTCCGAGAACAGCATTTCACCGGCCAGATAACCAAGCAGACCCGCACCCAAGGTGATGATGATCGGGAATTTTTCCATCAGTTTCAGCACCAGTGTGCTGCCAAATACGATCAGCGGCACGCTAATGGCCAGGCCGATGATCAGCAAGGTGATATTGCCGTTTGCTGCAGCAGCAACGCCCAGTACGTTGTCCAGACTCATGACCAGATCGGCGATCAGAATGGTCTTGATGGCACCCCACAGATTGGCGTGGCCTTCGATATCTTCATCGCCATCCTCCTCTGCCAGCAACTGGACGCCGATGTAGAACAGGGCGGCAGCGCCGATCAGTTTCAGATAAGGCAGCGTCAGCAATTGCAGTGCGAAGATCGTCAGGACAATACGCAGGATGATGGCAGCAGCGCTCCCGTAAAGAACCGCGAGTTTCTTCTGCTTTTCAGGCAGGGATTTGGCAGCCAGTGCGATCACGACGGCATTGTCGCCGGACAGCACGATGTTGATCAGAATAATGTTGCCTAGGGCAGCCCAAAATGCTGGGGTAGTCAGTAATTCCATGTCTTCCTCATGAGTGCTCGCTCTCCGATGCGGCCAGAGACGAAGTTAAACGAACGTGGCAGTCGTCTTCGCGACTGTGATTTCGTCATCCGGTCGACTGGATGCGATCCACGCAGTGCGTTGTTACAGAAACTGTTCGGCTGCCATGGGCGGTCGAACCAGACACCGTTGTGGTATCAAGTGGTTTCAGATTAGCGAGCGCAAAATCAAAGTAACGTCATTAAATCGTTAAGTTGACGTTAACTGTGGTGGGAAGTGAATACGGAAAATACTGCCATGGTCTGGCTGGTCTGCAATCTCAAGCGTCGCACCAAGATGCTCGCAAATACGCACTACCAGTGCCAGGCCGAGACCCGATCCGGCGGAGCCGACCAGTGGCGTGCCATTGGCATGATTGGTCAGTCGGGCGCGAATCACGTCAGGAATGCCCGGGCCGGTATCTTCAACCGAGACGGTACGTCCACGCGTGCGAACGATGACGCTGCCTTCTTCGGTGTACTGACAGGCATTGCGTACCAGATTGCCAATGGCTGACGTCAGCAGTTCCTGTCGTGCGCACACGATGAAGTCGTCTTCTTCTTCGTAATGCAAGTCGACGGGTTTGTCGCGTACCAGCTGACGACAACGTTCGACTTCAGCGTGGATGACGTCGGCAACCGATGTTTCCGGTCGTTCGAGACTGTCAGGCTTGCGTGCAAGTAGCAGTAGCGTACTCACACATTCGGTCGCGTCTTTGGCTGCATGCAGAATGCGTTTGGCAGCGGCATTCAGTGCGGGGCGATCTTCTGTTTGTTCGATCAGTAACTCTGCCGCACCGATGATGATGGTCAGGGGTGTGCGCAGCTCGTGGCTGACGTCACCGGTGAAGAAGCGTTCGCGGGCAAGAAACTGTTTGAGTTCGGCTGTGTGGGCATCAAATGCGCGTGCCAGCACGCCGAGTTCATCTTCGTTGTCGAGCAAGGGAAGGGAGCTGGATTTCTGACTTTTGACAGACTCCGCCAGGCGTCCGATCGGGTCAACAAAACCACGTGCAATAAAGGTGCCGAGGAAAAAGGAGAAAGCGACGAAGCCGAGCAGGCCAATCGTGATGGCAACGTAAATGACACGCTCAATGCTTTTGAATTCGCTGGCCTTGTCGATCACGACATAGCGTCCGACATAGTCTTCACCGACCAGCACATGAACGGTGCTGTCTTCGAAATTTACACGGCCGACGCCAAGCGGCAGACTGCGCAGCTCTTCGGGGATGGCGCCGCCGTGATAGAAGGCGAGGCCGGAAGGCATTTCCACCGGTTGGCCGGAGGAATAGCGTGGCGAGGCCCACTCCGCAATACTGTGAAGATGTTCGTCGACCAGCAAGTCTTCAACGCCATGCACGGCGAACGAAGCGACCAGACCAAAGAAGGTACAGATTGCTAGCGCAAAATACAGATAAGCCGTAACGATGCGCCGGCGTAGTGACTGGGCATTACCCTTGATCATCCGACTCTACCAGCCGGTAACCAATCCCCTGCACGGTGCGCAACATCGCGAACGGATGGGATTTGTCGAGAGCCTGACGCAGGGCATGGATGTGCGTGCGCAGTGCATCGCTATCTGGTGGATGATCGCCCCAGACTTCAAGTTCAAGTGTTTCGCGCGAAACGACCTTGGGCGCTTCCTTCATGAGGCAGGTCAGGATCTTGAAGCCTGTTTTGGTCAGCGTGATGGGAATGCCGTTGCGGCTGACTTCATATGTCGAGGTATCGAATACCAGATCGCCAACGCTGAGCGAATTGGTGCCTTGATTTTTGCCGCGTGCACGACGGATCAGGGCTTTGAGGCGGACTTCGACTTCCAGCAACGAGAAAGGCTTGACCAGATAATCATCGGCACCGCTGTCGAAACCTGCAACCTTGTCGTCGAGTGTGTCGCGAGCGGTCAGCATCAGAACTGGCGTATCTTTTTTCAGCTCGTCGCGTAGCTTGCGGCAGACGGCCAGGCCATCAATGCCCGGCACTTTGATGTCGAGAATGATGGCGTCATATTCGTGTTGCGCTGCCAGTGCAAAGCCGGCGTAACCGTTGGCAGCAGAGTCGAGCACGTAGCCACGTGGCTCCAGAAAAGCGTAGAGATTGGCGACGATGTCGGCGTTGTCTTCAATGATAAGAATGCGCATGGTTTGAGAGCGGTTAGGTGCAGACATGGATATTGTTTTGTGAATGCTTGATCAAGACTGCGACTGCGCGTGTTGATGCAAAAGATAAAAGAGACAAGCTGCAAGCGCTGCGAATGCGTGATCCTAGCATTTTGCCCCTCAGACCGTACGCTGCCGCTTTGGATGGCGATGATTGCGGCAGGGCGATTTTCAGGGCTTTTGTGCGAGTGCGTGTTCGATATCCGTAACGAGCACCTTGTCATTCGGGTTGACTCTGGAAGGATAGCTTTGGATGACGCGTCCGTTTCGATCCAGCAGAATCTTGTGAAAATTCCATTTGGGCGGTGATGCGCCAGCCTTGATCAGGGACTGGTAGAACGGGCTGGCATCCTTGCCAATGACACTGCTTTTGGCAAACATCGGAAATTTCACGCCAAAGGTGTTGTGGCAGAAAGCGGCAATTTCCTGATTGCTGCCTGGTTCCTGCTGGCCAAAGTCGTTAGAGGCAAATCCGAGTACGACCAGTCCTTTCGACTGATATTGTGCGTACAGTTTCTCCAGACCTTCGTACTGACTGGTAAAGCCACAATAGCTGGCCGTATTGACGACCAATACGACCTTGCCCGCGTATTGGCAAAGGTTCTGCGGCGTTTCATCCTGCAGCCGATCCATCTTGAAATTAAGCGTTGCCGGACAGCTATTGCTCTGCGCCATGGCAGACAGACTCGGTCCCAGAAAGAGAGCAAGTGCGCAGCGTAGCAGCAGGGCGGTCAGGGCAGAGGGCATGCAGAGGTGGGCCGGAATCTGTAATCGCTGCATCTTGCATCAAGTTGCGCAGATTGTCATCCCGCATGCGGTGCCCAAGCGGCTGTTCAACGGAAAAAATTTATGAATTGAGAATGTGTCTTTTTATCAATCTTCAAGCTCTTAACAGAATCTTGATGCGAGTGTCGATGCGGGTTTTCGGCTGCTTCTTATTCTTTTCATCACCTTGTCACATCGTTAATTTACGATTCAAAATCCCTGATTCCATCATGGGCAGGGGTGTGTAGAGCGTGATTTTCTTGGTAGAATCAAGCACTTAACTCATTTTGAAGGCGCTTATGCTGTACCCAGAATTGTTTAAATCGCTTGAACAGGTTCGTTGGAATTTGGAGCACGATATTCCATGGGATCAGTTTGACGGTTCCAAGCTCACGGACGAACAGGCTCAGACCATTCGCATGAATGCGATTACGGAATGGTCTGCCTTGCCTGCGACCGAAATGTTTCTGCGCGACAATCGCGGCGACAGCGATTTTTGCGCGTTCATGTCGGTATGGTTTTTTGAAGAACAAAAGCATTCACTGGTGTTGATGGAATACCTGCGTCGTTTCCGTCCTGAACTCGTGCCAACCGAAGAAGAACTGCATAACGTGCGTTTCGAATTCGACCCTGCGCCGGCGCTGGAAACGCTGATGATGCATTTTTGCGGCGAGATTCGTCTGAACCACTGGTATCGCTGTGCGGCCGAATGGCATACTGAACCGGTCATCAAGCAGATCTATAAAATCATCAGCCAGGATGAGGCGCGCCACGGCGGTGCTTATCTGCGTTACATGAAGAAGGCATTGAATGATGTGGGCGACAGCGCACGTGCTGCGTTTGCCAAGATTGGTGTTTTGATGGCTTCGGCACGTCGTACCGAAAAGCCGCTGCATCCAACCAATCTGCATGTCAATCAGTCGCTGTTCCCGAACGACACGGTGCAGTCGCGCCTGCCTGATCCGGAATGGCTGGAGCGCTGGCTCGATAACCAGATCAAGTTTGACAGCGAATGGGAAAAGAAAGTGGTCGACCGCATTCTGCACAATATGTCGTTGTTGTTCGAGCGTACATTCGGCACGGTGCAGGATCTCAATCGCTACCGCAAGGAAATCGTGACGCGACTCGCAGCAGTGCAAGCGCAGGCCGCCTGATCAGTACCACCCGCAAGAAGGCCGCACGTGTTGCGGCCTTTTTCTTGTCTGAAATCGAAAGGATGATCCATGATGACGCGTCGTAATTTGTTCAAGCTGCTCACGGTCTTTGCCTTCTTGCCGGGCGTGGCAATAGCGCAATCCGGTAAACAGGTGATCGAGGTATATAAAAGCGAGACTTGCGGTTGTTGTACCGAGTGGGTCAAGCATCTGGAAGCAAATGGCTTCGCGGTCAAGGCGCGTAATGTGCCCAATACCGCGGCTTATCGCGAGCGGTATCAGGTGCCACCTTCGCTGGGGAGCTGCCACACGGCGACGGTAGGAGGGTACGCGCTCGAAGGGCATGTGCCTGCGGCCGATATTCAACGCTTGTTGAAAGAAAAGCCGAAGGCCGCAGGGTTGACTGTGCCGGGCATGCCAATGGGCTCACCCGGTATGGAAGTGCCGGGCCAGAAGGCTGATGCATACGACGTTCTCCTATTCCAAAAGGATGGAAGTCATACCGTGTATCGGCATGTTGCGGCAGAATGAACGTCTGCAGAGAGTATGAAAAAAGGACGCCACGGCGTCCTTTTTTATTGGCTGTCACCGTCGCTTAATGCTGATGGCCGCCTTGTTTCTGGTTGGCGGTCTGACTATCTTTGACCTCAAGCGTGGTTTCCACCTTGCCCGCTTTTTCAAACGTCAGCGTCACGGGGACTTTGTCACCCGCTTTCAATGGTGCTTTCAATCCCATCAGCATCAGGTGATATCCCTTGCCCGGCTCCATGGCAACTTTCTGTCCGGCGGCAATATCGATGCGTGCGACCTCGCGCATGCGCATGACATTGCCTTCCATCGACATGGTGTGGATTTCCATTGATTTGGCAGCAGCGGACTGCGCGCTGAGCAAGGCGTCATTGATCTTGCCATGATTTTCCAGCGTGAGATAGGCGCCACCGCTGGTCTGTCCGGGCACCGTTGCACGTGCGGTGGCTTGGTGGATCTGAATACCGCTGTCACCGTGCACATGCTGCGCCTGGCTCAACGGTGCGAGAAGCGAGGTCATGATGGCGAGTGTGGCAAGTTGCAATTTCATGTAAGTCCTTTCAAGGGGAACACTAATGGTTGGCAGCAGGTATTGTAGTGCGGCGCTGTGAAGCCAGCCGGATTGTTTATTGGCCGCCCAGGTAGCCGTTCTGGCGCCAGGCTTCATAGACAACGACAGCGACGGTATTCGACAGGTTCAGACTGCGATTGTCAGGGCGCATCGGCAGGCGAATGCGTTGCGAGGCGGGAAAGGATTCACGCCGTTCGGGCGACAGGCCACGCGTTTCGGAACCGAACACAAACACATCGCCGGGCTGGAACGCCATGCTTGCAAACGGTGTGGATCCGTGCGTGGTCAGCGCAAACATGCGAGCGGGATTCAGCGGTTGTGTCTCGGTGGAGGAGGCAAGAAAAGCATGCCAGTCCGCGTGTACTTTCATCGTGGCGTAGTCGTGGTAATCCAGACCGGCCCGACGCATTTTGGCGTCGTCCAATGGAAAGCCAAGGGGTTCGATCAGGTGAAGCTGCGCGCCTGTATTGGCGCACAGACGAATGATGTTGCCGGTATTGGGTGGGATTTCCGGCTCGACCAGAACAACGTGAAACAAGCGATTCTCCTTGCTGCCGCCGGCTTAAGTGACCAGCGTATTTTCAGAAGCGCACATCATAAGGTATCTGCGCGTCAATCATTGCGCCGGTGTGCGGGCCACGATCAGATTCGTGACACGTGTCGCCCCGTAGCGCTTGAGCACGCCGGCGATTTCATTGAGCGTATTGCCACTGGTACATACGTCATCAACCAATCCAATATGACGATTGCGGAAGACCTGCTCTCCTTTGATCGTCGGTACAAAGGCATGGCGTATGTTCCGATGGCGCTCCTTGAGCGGTAATTGTGCCTGCATGGCGGTGTCACGGGTGCGCTCCAGTAGCCGTATGCCGAGGGCAATGCCTGTTGCGCGTGAAAGCGGCCGTGCGATTTCCAGCGCCTGATTGAATCCACGTTCCCTCAACCGCTGCTGTCCGAGCGGCACGGGGATCAGAATGTCGGGCAGTGAGGCGTCTTGTCGCTGCAGCATGGCGTCGTGCAGCAGGCGTGCGAGCAAGGGTGCAATCGCCAGCCGGTGTCCGAACTTAAGCGCCAGAATCAACTGATCCACTGGTGCGACATAGTCCGTTGCCACGATGGTGGCATCGAAGTCAGGGTTTGTTTGCAAACAATGGGCACAAGGCAGCGCTGCATCGAAGGCGTGAAGGCTGATTCCGCATTGCTGACAACGTACGGGACGATGTGTGAAAAAGCGCTGTTCGCAGTGTGCGCAAAGCAAAGCATCATCCTCGATGCCGCATAACGCGCAGGATGAAGGAATCAGCGTTGGCAATGTGTGCAGCAGCAGACCGGCTTTTGAGAGAAATCGATAGGACATCGCACAACCTCATCCTCATCCGTGTAGACTGCGCACATTATCTATCGTCTTGCTCCGTATTTGTTGCCTGTGTCTGCCGAATTTCCAAAATCCGACTCCCGACTGAGTGCGCCTATTGATCTGGGCCGTGTACGCCATCTGTTCAGCGACCCCGTCAAGGTGGCTGAATCCGTCTTTCTGCGTCGTGAGGTTGCGAGTCGCATGCATGAGCGTCTGGCGGTGATCAAGCTTGAACCAGGCGTGGTGCTGGATGCGGGCTGTGGTGAAGGCGCCGATCTAAGCACCTTGCAGAAACGGTTTGGCCAGGCGACGATCCTGGGTATTGATGCGTCGCATGCCATGTTGCGTGAGGCACAAGCGGTTCAGAACGACGGCCTGTCCGCGATGAATCGTTTGCTGCAGCAATGGTTGCCGGCAAAAATGGGGCGCGATTCGATTGCAAAGCTGGCATGCGGTAATTTTGCCCAATTGCCGCTGGCAGATAATGCTGTTGATGCGGTCTGGTCGAATCTGTCCTTGCACTGGCATCCACAGCCTGATGCTGTCTTCTCGGAGTGGCGTCGGGTGTTGCGTCAGGATGGGCTGCTGATGTTTTCCTGCTTCGGTCCGGACACTTTTAAAGAGTTGCGTGCCGCTTTTGCCGAAACAGCCGGTATGCACGTGTTGCCTTTCGTCGATATGCATGACTTTGGCGACATGCTGGTAAATGCCGGTTTTTCCACGCCCGTCATGGATATGGAGTTGCTGACCATTACATATGGTACGGTGGACAAGCTGATTGCCGATGTCCGTGCGCTGGGTGGCAATCCGCTGGATACGCGTTTGCGCGGCTTGCTGGGGCGTCATGCCTGGCAAGCTGTCAGCGAACGGCTGGAAGCGCGTCGTCGCACCAGCGACGGCAAAATCCCGCTGACAATCGAGGTGGTCTACGGTCACGCTTTCCGGCCGGCACCGCGCGTCACATCAAGCGGGGAATCAATTATTCGTTTTGATTTGCCCCGAAAATAACA
This sequence comes from Oxalicibacterium faecigallinarum, assembly GCF_014635705.1. Taxonomy (GTDB): domain Bacteria; phylum Pseudomonadota; class Gammaproteobacteria; order Burkholderiales; family Burkholderiaceae_D; genus Oxalicibacterium; species Oxalicibacterium faecigallinarum. The sequence continues at coordinate 206,135 of NZ_BMDI01000002.1, forward strand.
TTATTCTTCGGATTGGGCGCCGCATATAGTGCTCGCCTGTTTGTGAAAAGTCGTTCAGAATCAGCCAAGCTGCTGTCGTTATCTTTTTCGTCATTGCGTTGAAGTCCTTTTTCCGGAGGTTTTGCGCCATGTATTTATGCTTGATAACACGTAAGTTTCCGACTTATACTGCGACGGTTTTGCGTGTAGAGGGATTGGTCGAGGCGCCATATTAGGGCGTGCAGTGGTGGCCAGCCGCGAATGGTTATTTAAACGTAATTGCTCGATATCTCCGCAGCAGCTAGTACAGGTTTATGGGTTATTGTGCGCGGTATCTCTGGCAATTTCCGTCTTTTTTATCATCCGCGGTACCTGGATCATCCTGGGATTTTCAATCCTGGAGCAGGCAGCAGTCGCATACGCTTTCATTTATTACGCACGTCACGCGAGCGATCGCGAACAATTGGTTTTGCACGATGGCTTTCTTATTGTCGAGGTTGTGCAGGCAGAGAAGGTCAGGCAAGTCAGACTGATGCGCCGGCAGATGGCAATTCGGTTCATGGTACATACACGATTGATCGGTCTGGAGTCGGCCGGCATTTGTGTTGAAGTGGGGCGATTTCTGACGGAAAAGAAACGTCGTGCCTTCATGCACGAACTGCGTCAGGAACTGAGGATGACAAGTACGCCCGGTAATTAGAATGAATTCTTAATGTGGGCTTTTGGGGAAATCCATGAAAGATGCGAAGCGCCTTCAATCCTTGATGCTCGGTGCGTCTCTCCTGATGGCAGGCATGCCGCTTGCGGTGCTTGCCGACAATACGGGCGGTCCGACCGTCCGTCAGCTTAATCTGCATCCTCCCGTTACCAAGATCGCAGAAGAAATCTATTCCCTCCACAATCTGATGCTGATCATCTGTCTGGTGATCTTCATTGCCGTGTTTGCCGTGATGTTCTATTCGATCATCAAACACCGCAAATCGCTCGGTCATCAGGCTGCCAAGTTTCATGAAAGTACATCGGTTGAAATTGCATGGACGGTGGTGCCGTTCCTGATTGTGATCGGCATGGCACTCCCGGCGACCAAGACGGTGGTGGCAATGAAGGACACCTCGAATGCCGATATCACGATCAAGGCAACCGGCATGCAGTGGAAGTGGGGTTACAACTATCTGGCCGGTGAGGGGGAAGGCATCAATTTCCTTTCCAACTTGTCGACACCACGTGAGCAAATCAATAATGCCGAAGCCAAGGGCGAACATTATCTGATGGAAGTCGACAATCCTGTCGTCGTTCCCGTCAATAAAAAAATCCGTATCGTGCTGACGGCTAACGATGTGATCCACTCATGGATGATTCCTTCCTTCGGCGTCAAACAGGATGCGATTCCGGGTTTTGTGCGTGATACCTGGTTCAAGGCGGAAAAGATCGGAACGTACCGTGGTCAATGCGTTGAACTGTGCGGTAAAGACCATGCCTTCATGCCGATTGTCGTGAACGTCGTGAGCGATGAGGATTACAAGACATGGGTCGATGGCAAGAAGAAGGAAATGGCCGCCAATGTCGATGATCCGAATAAGGTATGGACAATTGATGAGCTTGTGCAACGCGGTGAGAAAGTCTATTCCTCCAATTGCATTGCCTGCCATCAGGCCAATGGCAAGGGCGTTCCCGGCAGCTTTGCCGCCCTGGATGGTTCGCCGATCGTGTTAGGACCCAAGAAAGCCAATATCGATATCGTTCTGCACGGCAAAGGCGCAATGCCTGCCTGGCAGTCCGTTCTGTCCGAAACTGAAATCGCCGCTGTGATTACCTACACGCGTAATCACTGGTCGAACAAGGCTGCAGAAAATATCGTGCAACCGGCCGACGTTCTGGCTGCGAAATAAAACGAATCAGATCAGGAGATTGAGATGAGTACAAGCGCAGTCGATCAAGGCCACGACCATTCTCACGGGCACGATCACGCACATGAGCATGGACACGACCATGCGCATGATCATCCGCACGGTTGGCGCCGCTGGGTCTACGCGACTAACCACAAGGACATCGGTACGCTTTATCTGTGGTTCTCGTTCATCATGTTGCTGTCCGGTGGTTTTCTGGCGATGCTGATCCGGGCCGAGCTCTTCCAGCCTGGTTTGCAGTTGATGCAGCCCGAATTCTTTAATCAGCTGACCACCATGCATGGCCTGATCATGGTGTTCGGCGCGATCATGCCGGCTTTCGTTGGTTTCGCGAACTGGATGGTGCCCTTGCAGATCGGTGCGTCCGATATGGCATTTGCACGCATGAACAACTTCTCGTTCTGGTTGTTGCCGCCTGCTGCGATTCTTCTCGTTGGTTCGTTTGCTGTGCCTGGCGGTGCAACCGCTGCTGGCTGGACCTTGTATGCGCCGCTGTCCACACAGATGGGGCCGGGTATGGACATGGCGATCTTTGCCATGCATATCATGGGGGCGTCGTCGATCATGGGTTCGATCAACATCATCGTCACGATTCTCAACATGCGTGCACCTGGCATGACCTTGATGAAGATGCCGATGTTCTGCTGGACCTGGTTGATTACAGCGTATCTGCTGATTGCAGTGATGCCGGTGCTGGCAGGCGCGATCACGATGACGTTGACGGATCGACACTTCGGCACATCGTTCTTCAACGCGGCTGGTGGCGGTGACCCTGTGATGTATCAGCACATCTTCTGGTTCTTCGGACATCCCGAGGTCTACATCATGATCCTGCCGGCGTTCGGCATCATCTCGCACATCGTGCCGGCTTTCGCACGCAAGCAATTGTTTGGGTATGCCTCGATGGTCTATGCAACGGCATCGATCGCGATTCTGTCTTTCATGGTGTGGGCGCACCACATGTTCACCACCGGCATGCCGGTCACGGCGCAGCTGTTCTTCATGTACGCGACGATGCTGATTGCGGTGCCGACCGGCGTGAAGATTTTCAACTGGGTTGCCACGATGTGGCGCGGCTCGATGACGTTTGAGACGCCGATGCTGTTTGCGATCGGTTTCATCTTCGTGTTCACGATGGGCGGCTTTACCGGCTTGATTCTGGCGGTGACACCAATCGATATTCAACTACAGGATACCTACTACGTTGTCGCACACTTCCATTACGTGTTGGTGGCGGGTTCCTTGTTCGCTCTGTTTGCAGGTTTCTATTACTGGGGGCCGAAGTGGACGGGATTCATGTATGACGAAACACGCGGCAAGATTCATTTCTGGGGCTCGTTGATCCTGTTCAATATCACCTTCTTTCCGATGCACTTTCTCGGACTGGCTGGTATGCCGCGCCGTTATGCCGACTATCCGGCGCAGTTCACGGACTTCAACATGATTGCATCGATTGGTGGCCTGGGCTTCGGCCTGATGCAGGTGTATTTTCTGTTTGCCGTGGTGCTGCCGTCGATTCGTGGTGGTATCAAGGCCGCGGACAAACCATGGGAAGGGGCTGAAGGGCTGGAATGGACTGTGCCAAGCCCTGCGCCATTCCATACATTTGAAACACCGCCAACCGTCAAATAAGCGATTGCGATGGTGACGAGCGACCAGAAGAAACGCAACGTGCGCACGGCGCTGATACTGGCGTCGATTGCTGCAATGTTCATGTTTGGTGTGTTTGCCAAACGCATGTGGTTTATGTGAGGGCGTATGGAAGAGCCGCAGCATTCGTCGATCCGCCTGTTGAATAAGCAGATGTTGGGCAAGCTGTGCATCATTGCCGTGATGATGTTTGGCTTCGGTTATCTATTGGTCCCGCTCTACAAGCAGATTTGTGAAATCACCGGTATCAACATCCTTGCCTTTCAGGAGGGCGAGGGCATGAAGGTCAAGCCAATTGATAATTCGCAGATCGATCGCAGTCGTACCATTACGGTGGAGTTTGATGCAAACGCACAAGGACCGTTTCGCTTTCGTCCGACGGTCAACAGCATGACGGTGCATCCGGGTGAAATGGCCCAGGTCTTGTATGAAGTGGTGAATACGCAGCAGCGCAGTGTCGAGGCGCAGGCCATTCCAAGCTATGCGCCGCAACAGGCTGCCGCGCATTTCAAGAAGGTCGAATGCTTCTGCTTCCAGCAACAGACGATGACGGCAGGGCAGGCGAGACAGATGCCGGTAGTGTTTTATCTCGATCCGGCGTTGCCGAAGGATGTAAAGACGATCACCTTGTCCTATACATTTTTCGATATAGGCGGCTTTGACAAGAATGCGGAAAACAGGAAAGCAGAAAAAGTCGAAGCGGGCAAACCGGCAACGGCAGGATGATGAATCTTATTGAGGTATCAAGCCGGCTGATGCCGGATCATTGCATGTGCGTCGAAGTCCGTATCAGGAGACGGAAATGAGTACACAACACAAAGAAGCCCCTTATTACTTTGTTCCGGGACCATCGCGCTGGCCTGCTGCCGCTGGCATTTCCCTGCTGGTGATGATGGCGGGCGCATCAGCCTGGGTCAATGATATTGCCTGGGGCGCTTATGCCAACATGGCTGGGCTGATCGGCTTTTTGTTCGTGCTGTTTCGCTGGTTTGGTGATGCGATCGGCGAATCGGAAGGTGGCATGTACAGCAAGCGGATCGACGTCTCTTTCCGCTGGAGCATGAGCTGGTTCATCTTTTCCGAAGTCATGTTCTTTGCGGCATTCTTCGGTGCCTTGTTTTATGCGCGTAGCATCACGATGCCTTGGCTGGCGGATCTCGATCACAAACTGTTATGGCCGGATTTCAGCGCGCAATGGGGTGGGGTGGGTCCTGCCAACACTGTTGATTCGTTTGCCACGATGGGGCCATTCTGGATTCCTACGATCAATACCGCCTTGTTGCTTACTTCTGGCGTGACGCTGACGATTGCGCATCATGCCATTCGTGCGGGCAAGCGTAACCAGACCGCGATCTGGCTGGCGGCGACGATTCTGCTCGGCGCTGTCTTTATGGGCTTTCAAGTGTATGAGTACATGCATGCCTATGCCGACCTCAATCTCAAGCTGACCTCTGGCATTTACGGATCCACCTTCTTTCTGTTGACAGGGTTTCATGGATTCCATGTCACGCTGGGTGCGATCATGCTTGCGGTGGTCTTGTATCGCGTGATGAAAGGACATTTCACTGCGGAAAATCATTTTGCGTTCGAAGGTGCCGCCTGGTATTGGCACTTTGTGGACGTGGTATGGCTCGGCTTGTATGTGGTTGTTTACTGGCTTTGATCCGATGCGATCTTGATGTGAAAAATGCAAAAGCCGCACCCGTGTGCGGCTTTTTTGTTAAGGGGTAGGACAACTTGTCCGACGCGGAAATCAGCGAATTCCGGTAGGCTGGATATATCCGAGGCGCCATGCCACCAGAACCAGCACAAACAGCGTGATGGAAAAGCCGACGCGAAAGGCCAGTGCCTTGACGGTACGATTGCTTTTTCCCTGATCGCGCATCAGATAAAACAGTGCAGAAGCAAGGCTGCCAAGGATGAGGATGAAGGCAACAGCGACGATGATTTTCATGCGAGCTCGCGATCAGTCAGTGGCAGGAACGCATACAGCACAGGATTGAAGACAGAGCGCATGCAGATTTCCTTCCGTTTCAGAATTGTCCCGTTTATCGTCTCGGTCGTTCTGGTTGCCACAGGCGTGTCGCTGGCGCAGTGGCAGACCCGCCGTGCTGATGAAAAACAGGCTATTGAAAACATGCGGCAGACAAGGCAGTCTGCGCCAGTTTTGATGCTGGAGCAAGTGCCTGCAGAGATGGCGGAGATCGAGTTCCGACGTGTGCAGTTGTATGGGCAATTTATTTCGGGCTGGCCGATTTATCTCGACAATCGCCCTTACAAGGGGCAAGCGGGATTCTATCTGGCGATGCCCTTTAAAATGGCGGCTGGCGGTCAACACGTGCTGGTGATGCGTGGATGGATTCCACGTGATGTCGCTGATCGAACCAGATTGCCGCCGATCGTTACGCCGGCTGGCGACGTGGTGATTGAAGGCGTGGTGCGCAATGGCATCGGGCAAGTCATGCAGTTAGGTAAACCGGATGCATTGCGGCCCGGTGCGATCGTGCAGAATCTGCAACTCGAGGAACTGGCAAAGGCAAGCGGGTTATCGATGGCGCCACTGGTTGTCGAGCAGACTGATGCCACCATCCGTATGGATGACCAACTGGTGCGCGACTGGCCGTTGCCATCAAGCGGTATCGACAAGCATCGCGGCTATGCTTTTCAATGGTATGGCCTGGCGTTGATGGCGTGTGTATTTTTTGTTGTGACAGGATTCCGACGTGGAAGAACGTAAAAAGGTCATTGGACGCTGGAAGCTGCTGGCCATCTTGATGGTCTGCGCATCGCCCATCTTTTTTTCCTATCTGACGTATTACGTGATCAAGCCGGAAGGCCGCACCAACTACGGCGACTTTATCGATCCACGCGCTTATCCCTTGCCCGTGCTGGAAACCACCACGCTGGATGGCAAGCCGATCACGCTGGAAGCCTATAAAGGAAAATGGATCATGCTGCTGGTAGCGGGTGGCGACTGCCTGTCGTCATGCGAAAAGAAGTTGCATGACATCCGTCAGTTGCGACTGGCGCAAGGCAAGGAGATGGAGCGCATCGAGCGCGTCTGGCTGATTACCGATGCGCAACCGATCGATACCATTCTGATTCGCGAATTTGATGGCACGCATATGCTGCGTGCCAATCCTGATCTGGTCAGTGCGTGGTTGCCGGTCGAGCCCGATACGACGGTCAGTGATCATATTTTCATGATTGATCCGCTGGGTAACCTGATGATGCGCTTCCCCAAGGATGCCGATCCCAACAAGATCAAGAAGGATCTGTATAAATTGTTGAAGGCGTCTTCCATTGGATAACTCGGCGTTGCTGTTTCAGTTGGCCAGCAAGGGCCTGTTTGTCGGACTGTTGTTTGGCGTGATCGTCTGGTCGTCCAGGGATCGCAACAAGTATCGCAAGCTGGTGTGGGTCACGGTGTTTCTGACCTTTGACGTCATCATGTTCGGTGCCTTTACGCGGCTGACGGATTCTGGACTCGGTTGTCCGGACTGGCCAGGTTGTTATGGTCATTCCAATCCGATTCAGGCGATGGAGCATATTCGTGCGGCGGAAGCCTTGATGCCGGATGGACCGGTGACGGTGATGAAGGCATGGATTGAAATGATTCACCGCTATCTGGCGATGGGCATTGGTGTCCTGATCATTGCGATCCTGGTTATTTCATGGCGATTCTGGATGCGCAGTGGCAAGACGATCCCACAATTTTCGCCATGGTTTCCGCTGGCGCTGTTTTTCTTTGTCTGTCTGCAAGGTGCCTTCGGTGCATGGACGGTGACGATGAAGCTACAGCCGATCATCGTGACGATTCATCTGTTGTTGGGCATGGTGCTGCTTGCCATGCTGACCTGGGTTGGCGCACGGCAGAATACGCATGTGCCGGTGGCAATCGAAGGAAAGAAATTGCGCTTGCCGGCATTTCTGTCGTTGCTGGTACTGACGATGCAGATTGCATTGGGTGGCTGGGTCAGCACCAATTATGCAGCGCTGGCTTGTCCTGATTTGCCCTTATGCCATGGTGCAGTCATGCCGCAAATGGATTTTGAGCATGGCTTTACGTTGTGGCGCAGCCTCGGAATGACGGCAGCAGGCGACTATCTGCCGTTTGATGCCTTGATTGCGATCCACTGGACGCATCGCATGTTCGCCTTGCTGGTGGTTGCCGTCATGGGTTGGACGGCCTGGCGCGCAACGCGGATTGCAGGAATGGAAAAAGTCGGTCGTGCATTGCTGGGGGCGTTGGCATTGCAGATCGTGATTGGTTTATCAACCGTGTCGCTTGAATGGCCGCTGGCGTTGGCCGTGGCACACAACGGCTGTGCCGCACTGCTGGTGCTGCTGACGGTCATGGTAAACTACAAGGCTAAGATCGCCGGCCAAACGGGCGATTTATCTACTGCGGATCGGATCGATTCGCCCACGCTCGCTGCTTCGAACGATTAACGTGACTACCTTGACTGCTTCTCCCAATCGCATTGCCCAATACTGGGCGCTGACCAAGCCGCGCGTAACGCAGCTTGCGGTGTTCTGTGCTGTGATTGGCATGTTCCTTTCTTCCTCTGATTTGCCCGACTGGCGTCTTGTCGTGGCGGCAACAATCGGTATCTGGTTGCTGGCTGGTGCAGCTTTCGCGGTCAATTGTCTGGTCGAGCGCGAGATCGATGCGCGCATGGCGCGCACGGCACGCCGCCCTATGGCGCGCGGTGAACTGACCGTGATGCAAACGCTGATTTTTTCCGGCGTGATTGGTGGTGCCGGCATGTGGGTGCTGTACAACTTTGTCAACGCACTGACCATGTGGCTGACGTTTGCGACCTTTGTTGGTTACGCCGTCATCTACACCATGATTCTCAAGCCCGCCACACCACAGAACATCGTGATCGGTGGTTTGTCCGGTGCCATGCCGCCCGCACTCGGTTGGGCGGCGATCGCCAACACGGTGCCGATGGAAGCGTGGTTACTGGTATTGATCATCTTTGTCTGGACGCCTCCGCATTTCTGGGCGCTGGCTTTGTATCGCCGTGACGAGTACGCGCAATCTGGTTTGCCGATGTTACCGATCACACATGGCATGGCCTATACACAATTGCAGATTCTGCTGTACTCGATTGCGCTGGTTGCCTGTACCTTGCTGCCGTTTGCGGTGGGCATGAGCGGCCTGATCTACCTGCTGGTGACATTGGTGCTGGACGCGATTTTCCTCTGGTACGCATGGCAGGTATATCGTAACTATTCCGACATGATTGCACGCAAGATGTTTGCGTATTCCATCGTGTATCTGTCCATTCTGTTCGCCGCCTTGCTGGTCGATCACTACTTCAGATTCTGATATTGATGCCTATTTCATCCCGACTACGTACTTTTCTTGCCCTTTCCGTTGCTGTGTTTGCGCTCGCTGCGTGTGGCGATAAATCACCGCCAGCCGCCAGTTTCGTTAATACGGATGTCACGGGGCTGGCGTACGGCAAAGGGTTTGAGCTGACGGATCACACAGGCCAGAAGCGCACGCTGGCTGATTTCAAAGGCAAGGCCGTGGTCGTGTTCTTCGGTTTCATGCATTGTCCGGATGTATGTCCGACGACGATGATGGAAATGTCGAATGTCATGAAGGTGCTGGGGCCGGATGCGGATCGTGTACAGGTACTCTTCATCACATTGGACCCGGCACGTGATACGGCTGATCTGCTGTCGCAGTATGTGACGGCTTTTGACCCGCGCTTCCTGGGATTGTTGGGCACGCAGGAAGAAATCGACCTGACAGCCAAGGAATTCAAGGTTTTCCACGAAAAGGTCGCGGGCAAGGAGCCTGGCAGCTATACCATCGATCACACAGCAGGCAGCTATGTCTTTGATCCGGAAGGCCGGATTCGCCTGTTTATTCGCCACGGACAAGGTGTCGACGCGATTCTGCATGACTTGAAGATTCTGTTGTCCGGTCGTTAGACGTTAGTAAGTCGGGCCAAAAAGGCGTCAGCCCAAAAAGACAAAAGAAAAAGCGCTCCGGGGGAGCGCTTTTTTATTGGTTGAAACAACGATTTGATCAGGCAAAGGCTGCCAGCGAGCCCTTCATTTTTTTCAGGGCGACTGCTTCGATCTGACGGATACGTTCTGCCGACACGCCAAATTCATCTGCCAGTTCGTGCAGCGTGGCGCCTGAACCATCGTCGTTTGCCAGCCAGCGTGCTTCAACGATACGACGCGAACGCGGATCCAGCTTTTCGAGTGCTGTGCTCAGGCCTTCGGTTTGCAGACGATCATAATCCTGCGATTCCAGCACGCGCGTCGGCTCCTGCGCATCGGACGACAGATACGCGATCGGTGCGAACTTGTCGTCTTCGTCATCCGTTGGCGCTTCCAGCGCGATGTCACGACCGGAAAGACGCGTTTCCATCTCGATCACTTCCTCGCGCTTGACGTTCAATGTCTTGGCCAGCTCATTGACCTGATCCGGCGTCATCGAATCCAGACCGGTTTTATGACTGCGCAGATTGAAGAACAGCTTGCGCTGTGCCTTCGTGGTTGCAACCTTCACCAAACGCCAGTTTTTCAGGATGTACTCGTGCATTTCGGCCTTGATCCAGTGCATCGAATACGACACCAGACGCACGCCTTGGTCCGGGTCGAAGCGTTTCACGGCTTTCATCAAACCGATATTGCCTTCCTGAATCAGGTCGGCATGCGGTAAGCCATAACCGAGATAACCGCGGGCGATCGACACGACCAGACGCAGGTGCGACATGACGAGTTTCTGTGCAGCGCCCAGATCGTTTTCATCACGCAGGCGACGAGCCAGCGAAATTTCTTCTTCCTGGGTCAGCATAGGCAGGCGATTGACCGCCGAAATGTAAGCGTCAATATTGCCCAGCGCGCCCGAAAACCCGAGCGCCATAATGCTGCTCGATGGAATCATTGCGGTGGATGCAGTTGCTGCTTTCATGTTTTCTCCTTGCTTGCGACTTCAGGAAAGATGGGTTGTTATCCCACTGTTGAGCCTTATATTAGCACTCTATCGTTTTGAGTGCTAATTGCGCTTTCTGAAGGCGTTGATAGCTAAATGCTATGGCTTTTATGACAACGATTTAAGTCGCGTTCAGAAGTTTAGAGAGCTTGCAGGCGATGAAGTTGCGTCTGCAGCGGCGCTTTTCCGGTTGTTTTTAATTTGTTTTGTGACGAAACGTAAGGGGGAGCATGCGTTCCCCCTCTTTCAGGCTGTTTAGTCTTGAAGCCGGCGTAATTGGCGGGAAACGGATAAGACTGCCCCCAAAAAACCAAGCGCAGCGCTGATGCCGAGCAAAGTCAGCATCGATAGCGGGTTCAGATTGGCGAGGCGGAACTCCGAGGCGTACAACCTTGCAAAATCGGCAATCGCCGTGTTCAACGGTTGCAGGCCGATGGCTACTGTAATCAATGCCACGCCACCAGCAATCAGACCCAGCAGCGCGCCGGTGTAGTAAAACGGGCGGCAGATAAAGGCATCGGTCGCCCCGACCAGACGCGACACTTCGATTTCCTCACGCTGCGTCATGACCTGCAAGCGAATCGTGTTGAAGACAACGGCCACGACCACCACGCCCAGGGTGATGGCGAGAAACGCGAGGATCAGGCGCATGACCTGCATCAGCGCTGCCAGTCTTTCCACCCATGCCGAATCGATCTGTACGTATTCAACGCCGTCCAGTTCTTTCAGCTTGTCGGCGATCTGCGTCACGATCTTGGGATCGCCGTCTTCCTGAAAGCCGGTCATCTTGACCACGTAAGCATCCGGCAGGGGATTGTTGCCAAGGACCGTAATGGCTTCATCCAGTCCGGTCTTGCTCTTGATTGTGCTGAGCGCTTTCTCACGCGGGATGAATTCGAGCTTGACCGCGTGCTTGCTTTCCTGCGCAATACGACGAATTTCGGGGCCGATTGCAGTCGCGCGTTCCCGCGTCGCATCAACCTCCATGAAGACGCTGATTTCAGGCTCGACAGCCAGTTGTTCGGATACAGGACGCACGTTCTCGATCAGCGTCAGGCCGGCAAATGGCAGGGTCAGTGCGATCGAAACGACCAATACATTCAGCAGAAAATTGCCCGGCGTTTTGAGCAAGTGACGGAAGGCGTCCGCCAGCGCGAAGCCGTGATGTCGAAACCAGCCTGTCATGCCATCACCTGAGAAGAATGTGGTGTCGTTCTGCGCCAGCTTTCGATAATCCGGCCGTGATCCAGATAAATTACACGTGTCGCCGTGTCGAGAAATTGCTCGTCATGGGTCGAGATCAGGCAGGTCACGCCAACCGCGTGGAATGCCTTGAGCGCATCCAGTACCTTGTTGGCGGCTTCGCGATCCAGATTGGCAGTTGGCTCGTCGGCCAGAATGATTTGCGGGCGATTGACGATGGCACGCGCAATCGACACGCGCTGCTGCTCACCGCCCGACAGACTCTGGGGCGACATCGGTGCCTTGTCGAGCAGGCCGACCTTGTCCAGTGCTGCACGCGCACGGCGTTCGGCATCGCCGCGGGTTGCGCCGCAGACGATCAGCGGCAACATCACGTTGGCCAGCACGTTGCGATCATCCAGCAGGCGTTGCTGCTGAAAAATCAAACCGAGATTGCGGCGCAAATAAGGCAGGCCGGAATTCTTGATGCGGCCGATATCGTAGCCGCTGACATTGACTGTGCCTTCGCTTGGCCGCTCCATCGCGGCGATCATCTTGAGCAGCGTGGATTTCCCGGCCCCGGAAGGGCCGGCCAGAAAAACCAGTTCGCCCTTGTCGACCTTGAGCGTAATGTCAGACAGCGCCGTGACATTCGGCGGGTACTGCTTGGAAACCTGTTGGAATTCAATCATCGATGTGGATCAATCCAGACTCTTGGCGTATGCCTTAACCCAAAATCGCATCGACAAATACCGATGCATCAAACGGCTGCAAATCCTCGATTTGCTCGCCGACCCCGATGAAGTAGACCGGTATCGGGCGGGTTCGTGCGATTGCTGCCAGCACGCCGCCTTTTGCCGTGCCATCCAGCTTGGTCACGACCAGTCCGGTCAGTTGCAATGCATCGTCAAATGCCTTGACCTGCGTCAGTGCGTTCTGACCGGTATTGCCATCGATGACCAGCAGCACTTCATGCGGTGCCGAGCTCGACGCCTTGGTAATGACACGTTTGATCTTCTTGAGTTCTTCCATCAGATGCAATTGTGTCGGCAGACGGCCTGCGGTATCGACCATCACGACATCGGTATTGCGCGCCTGTGCGGAGTGGACGGCATCGAATGCGACAGCAGCCGGATCGCCGGATTCCTGAGCGATCACGGTCACGTTGTTGCGCTGACCCCAGACCGTCAATTGCTCACGTGCCGCAGCCCGGAAGGTGTCGCCGGCTGCCAGCAATACCGACTGCTGATGTGCCTGCAAATGCTTGGCCAACTTGCCGATCGTGGTGGTCTTTCCTGCACCGTTGACGCCGGCAATCATCATTACCATCGGTTTGTACTGGCCCAGTACCAGCGGCTTTTGCAAGGGCGTCAGCATCTCGATCAACAGTGAACGCAAGGCCTGTTTGACTTGTGATGCTTCTGTTAGGCGATCGTTCTTGACCTTGCGCTTCAAGCTATCCAGCAGAAATTGCGTGGCATCGACGCCAGCGTCCGACATCAACAACGCCGCTTCCAGCTCGTCATACAGATCGTCGTCGATCTTGGCGCCGACAAACAGGGTGGTCAGATTGGAGGACGTTTTGGACAGACCGCTTTTCAGACGCGTCATCCAGGATTGCTTTTGCGCGGCAGGTGTTTCGACGGCAATGATGTCATGCGTGTCGGAAGACGCGACAGCGTTTTCAGTTTCTGGTGCAGCGGGCGCATGCACTGGTGCAGCCGGGATATCCGGCGTAACCGACGGGGTAACCGGCTCTTGCGGCGCGGGCGCCGGCGCAGGTTCCTGCGGCTTTTTCTTGAAGAAACTAAACATCGGGAATGGAGTCTGATCAGCGGTTAGCGAGTCAACCAGCGCGGGATGCGCAGGGCAGGCGCTACAATCGACGTATTCTATCAGAGCAAAAGATTATGAAATTGCGCATCAAGACCTTGCTGGTCGTTGCTTCCATGTTGTTGGCCCCCGTCATTGCCCTGGCCGCCCAGACGCAGGAATTTACCCTCAAGAACGGCATGAAGGTCATCGTCAACGAAGATCATCGTGCACCCACGGTGGCGCACATGATCTGGTACCGCATTGGTTCGGTCGATGAGCGCAACGGCACCACCGGTACCGCGCATGCACTGGAGCACATGATGTTCAAAGGCACCAAGACGCTCAAGCCGGGCGAATTCAGCCGTCGCGTGGCGCAAATGGGCGGTCGCGAAAATGCCTTTACTAGCAAGGATTACACTGCCTATTTTCAGCAGATCGAAAAATCGCATCTTGAAGCTGTGATGGCGCTGGAAGCAGATCGGATGGCAAATCTGGTTTTCAACAAGGATGAATTCGGCCGCGAAATTCGCGTCATCATGGAAGAGCGCCGCCTGCGTACCGACGATCAGCCGCAAGCCATGCTGTATGAAGCATTGATGGCAACGGCCTACGCCGCACATCCTTACCGCAATCCGATCATCGGCTGGATGGATGATCTGGAAAACATGACCGTCGAAGACGTCAAGGATTGGCACGATCACTGGTATGCGCCCAACAATGCCACCATGGTTGTATCCGGTGATGTCGATCCCCGGCAGGTGCATCGTCTTGCCGAAAAATATTTCGGCAAACTTCAACCAAAGACATTGACCCGCACGCGTCCGCAGAACGAGCCGGAGCAAAAAGGGATCAAGCGCGTGACGGTCAAGGCGCCTGCCGAAAATCCGTATGTGATGCTGGCTTTCAAGGTGCCGGCGCTGCGTGATGCCGACAAGGATGAAGAGCCGCTCGCGCTGGATGTGCTGGCTGCCGTGCTGGATGGTTATGACAACGCACGACTTGGCGCGCGCCTGGTACGCACGGATCGTGTCGCCAATGAGGTCGGCGCGTCATATTCCGGCGTTGCACGCGGGCCGGTGCAGTTCATCCTCGATGGCACGCCGGCTGCGGGCACAACGACCGAGCAACTCGAAGGTTATCTGCGTGGCGAAGTCGCACGCATCGCCAAAGAAGGCGTGTCGGAAAGTGAACTCAAGCGCGTCAAGACACAACTGATTGCCAGCCAGATCTACAAACGTGATTCGGTATTCGGGCAGGCAATGGAAATCGGTGTGATGGAAATGTCTGGTCATTCGTGGAGAGACATCGACCGTCTGATTGCGCGCTTGCGTGACGTCACGCCACAACAGGTGCAAGCCGTGGCACAAAAGTATTTTGGTGACGATGCCTTGACGATCGGCACGCTGGTACCACTGCCAATGACGGAACAGAGCAAGCCTGCTGCCGCGCCTGCGCTGAGCGGCCCATTACATTGAGATGAGGCACGTCATGTTTGCGCCTTCTTTCACCAGATTTTTCCGGAGTTCTCCCATGTTCAAATTGATGGCCGGTACGGTGCTGGCATTGGCATGCTCGGTTTCGCATGCGGCCTTGCAGATTCAGTCGTGGTCACTGGATAACGGCGCGCGCGTGCTATTTGTGCAGAGCAAGAGCATTCCGATTCTGGATTTGAGTGTGGATTTTGATGCCGGTGCGCGTCGTGATCCTGCCGGCAAGGTTGGTACGGCCGCAATGACCAACGCCATGCTGTCACGCGGCGTTGTCGCCAGCACAACCGCACCGGCCTTGAATGAAGCCCAGATTTCCGATGCTTTTGCCGATCTGGCCGCGCAACGCGGTAATCGACTTGACAATGATCGGGGTGGTTTGACGTTGCGCACGCTGACGACCGAGCGTCAGCCTGCGGTCGCCATGCTGACGCGCCTGCTGGCGCAACCGAGTTTTCCGGCTGAGCTCTTGGTACGCGACAAGGTGCGCACGATCGCCAACCTGAAAGAAAACCTGACCAAGCCGGAAGTGATTGCAGAACGTGCCTTCTCGACGGCCTTGTATGGCACGCATCCTTATGGCGCACAACTGACCGAAGCATCGGTCAATGCCATCACGCGTGATGATCTGGTTGCATTTCACAAGCAGCATTACGTTGCCAATCACGCAGTCATCACCATGATTGGCGATGTCTCGCGTGACGAGGCCGACGGCATCGCTCGCGAGCTAACGGCACAACTGCCGCAAGGCGCGCCGCTGCCCGCATTGCCAGCGGTTTCTGTCGGCAAAGGTGGTGAGCAGCGTATCGCGCATACGTCTTCGCAGGCGCACATCCTGATCGGCATGCCGGCTGCGCAACGCCCGGATCCGGATTTCTTCCCGCTGATGGTGGGTAACTATGTTTTGGGCGGCGGCGGTTTTGTATCGCGCCTGATGAATGAGGTGCGTGAAAAGCGTGGTCTGACCTATGGTGTGAGCAGTTACTTCGAGCCGATGGCGCAACCAGGGCCGTTCCAGATTGGTTTGCAGACCAAGGCCGAGCAGGCTGACCAGGCCCTGCAAGTGGTACGCGAAACGGTTGACGGCTTCCTCAAGCAAGGTCCGACCGCAACCGAGCTGAAGGCGGCGAAAGATAATCTGGTCGGCGGTTTTTCATTGCGCATCGACAGCAACAAGAAGCTGCTTGAAAACATCGCCATGATCGGTTTTTACGGTTTGCCGCTCGATTATCTGGATACTTGGACCGCCAATGTCGAGCGCGTGACGATGGCGCAGATTCGCGATGCCTTCAATCGCAAGCTGCAAACCGAACATTTCTCGACCATCATCGTCGGCGCACGATGATGGCAACGACCGCGGTGCCGGCGGTGATGCTGGCGCTCGTGGTCGCCACTGATTACAATCCTCGCTTTTTCCACTCACACGGCAAGTCCGTCGCTTCAGCATGAGCAAACCAGCGGGCAAACAGAGCAGGCAGCAAGGCAAGCCGCAGGGTCATCCCCAGAGCAGGCCACGTTCTGCGTCGCATCAGGTCCGCATTATCGGCGGCCAGTGGAAACGCACGCCGCTGACGGTTGCCGATGGTGAGGGGCTGCGACCGACACCGGATCGTGTGCGCGAGACGGTCTTCAACTGGATCAACCACGTGATCGACAACGACTGGGATCGCATGGTGTGTCTGGATGCGTTTGCCGGCACCGGCGTACTTGGTTTTGAGGCGGCCAGCCGTGGCGCAGAACAAGTCGTGATGATTGAAAACTTCGGCCCCGCACTCAAGCACATTGCGGCGACCAAAGACAAGCTGAATGCAGAGCAAATTGAACTGGTGCGTGGCGATGCCGTCGCAACCATGCAATCCCTGCAACGCAAGCAACAGCAATTCGATTTGATCTTTCTTGATCCGCCGTATCACCAGAACTGGCTGGATCGGGTGGTGCCGATGTGCGAATCGTTGCTTCGCCGCGACGGTCTGCTCTATGTAGAATCCGAGGTCGCATTGACAGCAGATAACGCCCCAGAATGGCTCAAAAACTGGGACATCCTGCGCGCCGATCATGCCGGCATGGTGTTCTACCATTTGCTACAGGCAAAAAAATTGCCCCAACTTCAGGCATAATGCGCTTTCTGTTAGTTGCGGTGCCGCCGTGTCGGGCCGCCAAGTGAAGTATCCAGCAAGTATCGAGCTAAACGTTTTACGCTAATTAGCCATCCCGCCGCCCAAAGGCGCCTGCGCCGCTTACTTCTTCCGCCAGCCGACACTAGCCACCATACGGGAGCCAATATGGTCACAGCCATCTATCCGGGAACCTTCGATCCGCTTACACGCGGGCACGAGGATCTGGTCCGTCGCGCATCGGGTTTGTTCGACAAACTGATCGTCGGCGTTGCAGACAGCCGGAACAAAAAGCCGTTCTTCACCTTGGAAGAACGCCTGACGATTTCCAACGAAGTACTTGGTCATTATCCCAATGTGCACGTCGAGAGCTTCTCCGGCCTGCTCAAGGATTTTGTGCGCCGCCATGACGCGCGCGTGATCGTGCGCGGCCTGCGCGCCGTATCCGACTTTGAATATGAATTCCAGATGGCCGGCATGAACCGCTATCTGTTGCCCGATGTGGAAACGCTGTTCCTCACGCCTTCCGATCAATACCAGTTCATCTCCGGCACCATCGTGCGCGAGATTGCTACGCTGGGCGGCGATGTCTCCAAATTCGTCTTTCCATCGGTGGATCGCTGGCTCAAGGAAAAGATTGCGGCGCAGAAGGGCAGCAAGTAATCCGGTTGCCGGAGTAATGCCATGGTTTTGATGATCACTGACACACGTTTTCAGGAATTCGCAAAGCATTGCTTTGCGCTGAAGCGTGCACCAATGGCTTGCAAGCCATTGGTGTATTCGTCGGTGCGCGGAAGAGGGTGATGCAATGGCTTTAATGATCACCGACGAATGCATCAACTGCGACGTCTGCGAACCAGAATGCCCCAACGATGCAATCTACATGGGGCAAGAGATCTACGAGATCGATCCCAACAAGTGTACAGAATGCGTCGGTCATTTCGATCAGCCGCAATGTCAGGAAGTCTGTCCCGTCAGCTGCATTCCCTTCAATCCGGAATGGCGCGAATCCAAAACGGAATTGCTGGTCAAGTACGAGAAACTGCAGGCCGAAAAGGCATCAAACTAAAAACGGAGCAATAAGCTCCGTTTTTTATTTTGCGGCCGTGGCAACACGTGATTCGGTATTCTCAGCACTGATCACGCAATTGCGCCCTTCCTTCTTTGCCCGATAAAGCGCTACGTCAGCCGATGCCAAAAGTTGTTGTGCGATCGGTGCCGCCGGATCCTTGCGTGACAGATTGTGTGCAGTTGCCACGCCGATGGACACCGTCGCATGCAGGCTTTCTCCAGAACTTAAATGAAGTGGCGTGTTGTTCACACTTAGGCGGATGCGCTCTGCCACAGCCAGTGCAGCGTCGTGCGGCGCATCAATCAACAGCACCACAAATTCCTCGCCACCAAATCGCCCAAGCGCATCACTCAAACGCAACTCGGCCGTAATGCGCCCCGCAACTTCCTTCAGGACTTCATCGCCGCCCTGATGACCATAACGATCATTGACCTGCTTGAAATGATCCAGATCGATATACAGGCAAGAGAGCGGATAAGCATGGCGTTGCGTACGGCCCACTTCTTCCAGTAGGCGTTTTTCCACATAGCGACGATTGTTTACACCGGTCAGCGGATCGGTCAGGCCAATGTGCTGCAGACGTTCATTGTTGATCACGTTCTCCACACAGATCGCCACGATGGACGCACGATGCTGGAGAAAGTCGCTGGCCATATTGGTCGTAAAGCGCTGCGGATCCAGACTGCCAAGGCTCAGCCAGCCGATCAACTGATTGCGTCGGATCAGCGGCAAGACTGTCACGCTGGCGGGTTTGAGCACGGACTCTGGGAATAGGTGCATATGCTGCGTGCTGCGATACGCACCGAGCTGTGCACGATGCATCGCTGTCTGTGCAGCATTCGGGCTTTGCTCGATAAAAATGAGATTTGGATAATCGCTGACATCGATGCGCAGATCGGTCAGGATGCGCCGGATTTCCGCCTCAGGATCGATCAGCGCCAGCGTCACCACATCCAGTTCTGACGCCTCGGTCAGCGTATCGAAAACGCTATCGATCAATTCCTGAAAACTGTTGGCACCGATGAACTTCAGGTCAAACGCCTGATACCGCTGCATGATGTCCTGATTGCGACGCGCATGCTCCAGCAGTTCGGATAACTGCCGGCGCAATTGCGTATTTTCATCAACCAGCTGGTTCGACATCGGAGAGTCTGTTCGGCGCTGCGGTCAAGCAGGGCGGTGCTTTGAAGAAGGTAGGGAGTCTACCTTGCTACCATTTTTCTCGCAATTTGCATGCCAATTTGCAACATATATGTCATTTCTTTCGGGGGCGGCTTAATTTTTGATGCTTATTGGCGTGAGGCATTTCTATGTCGGCATGCGCCGACTCATCCAAAAGGCTTTTTGGTAAATTCAGAGATATTTCTCTGAATGAAAGTAGCGCAGCTTCCAAATGCTCAATGATTTCCTGCTGCAACACGTCTGGAGGGGGCAAGTCATCTAGATTGTCCAAGCTCTCATCTTTCAGCCAGAAAATATCCAGACTTGCCTTGTCACGGTTAATCAAATCTTCATAACGGTAATATTTGAAACGCTCTGTTTCCTGTCGCCTGTGTCGATTTTCAGGGTTATAACAAGCAATGAAATCCTGCAAGTCATCTAGTTTGAGTGCGCGCGTTTTTAACGTGAAATGTTTATTGGTTCGAAGATCGTAAAACCAGATGCCTTTCGTTTTTACTCGACCATCTTTGGGAGCGTTGTCAAAGAATACGACGTTTGCTTTCACGCCTTGCGCGTAAAAAATCCCGGTCGGTAGACGGAGAATGGTATGAACATCGCAGTTCTCCAATAACTTGCGTCGAATGCGTTCTCCTGCACCACCTTCAAACAAGACGTTATCAGGTAATACAACGGCTGCTTTGCCATCTGCTTTCAGCATACTCACGATGTGTTGAAGGAAGTTGAGCTGCTTGTTTGAAGTCGTTTCCCAAAAATCCTGTCGTTCGTACACCAGCGCTTCTCGGTCTTCTTCGCCATCTTCATTCGTGATGGTCATGCTGCTTTTTTTCCCGAATGGAGGATTGGCCAGAACGTAATCCACCTTATTGCTACGCTCACCAATCAATGCGTCAGAACGTTCGATAGATGGCTCACCATCCAGCTCGCCAATGTTGTGAAGGAATAAATTCATCAAACACATGCGGCGTGTGCTGGGCACAATCTCGTTGCCGATAAAGGTTTTATCGCGCAAAAACTCCTTCTGTCGTTTGTTAAGCTTGGCATCGGAACGATTGAGCCAGTTGTAAGCACCCAAGAAAAAGCCACCGGTCCCGCACGCTGGATCCGCAATGGTCTTCATTGGTTCTGGGCGCAAGCAAGCGACCATGGCTTCAATCAATGGGCGTGGGGTAAAGTATTGGCCCGCTCCGCTTTTTGTGTCTTCTGCATTCTTTTGCAGCAAACCTTCGTAGAGGTCGCCTTTTGTATCTGCATCTAGGCTAATCCAGTTTTCAGCGTTAATCAGCTGTACCAGTCGAGACAGTTTTGCCGGGTCCTGAATCTTGTTTTGCGCCTTGAAGAAAATGGCGCCTAACATGCCCGGCTCTTCTCCTAGCTTATGCAAGCTTGCTAAGTATTGTGCTTCTAATGGCTCGCCGACTTTAGACACAAGGTTGGTCCAGCCATAGCCTTTGGGAATATGGGTATCACGGTTGTAAGGCTCTTGAGCGTATTCGTCTGCAAGCTTTAAAAACAGCAGATAGGTGAGTTGTTCCAGGTAGTCGCCGTAACCTACACCGTCGTCGCGCAGGGTGTGGCAAAAATTCCAGACTTTTTGAATCAGTGTTGAGGTGTTCACAAGCAGATATTGATAATGAAGATTGTTGTAAGTATTTGTTTTTTATTGTTTTTTATGTTTTTGTTTTTTCATTATCGATGCGTGTTGATAATGAAAATGGCCGTTTGCTTGGTCATGCGTCGTCTTTTGATGGTAATTGCTGGTGGAGCAGGTCTGTCTCTACCTGACTTGGCTTACGGTAGACAGTATTGCGTTTGCCTCGTGTGTCATCGCTGATCAGAAGACCTTGCAAAACCCAGCGTTGCAGTTGTCTGGATGCTTTTAGGGTATCCAAATTGGCAATCTTGCACAGTTCGTTGTTGCTGATTGGACCATTGCGATCCATCCAGTCGCTTACCTGCTCCCACACTGGCGGGCGTTCTTCATTGAGCAATGTGACGACGATCGCTTCTTGCGCCTGATCACGCTGCTCGCGGTATTGCGGCGGATAGAGATTACCATCGCGCATCAGGCTAAACATCATGCGAACTCCCTCTCCAGCATCCACATTGGGCGGTACCGGAAACTCGCGCAGGTTACTTGCGATCAGCGGATTGCGTGCAAACGACCCCATCTTTTGTACCGTCGCTGCCGTGATACGTCCAGCAAACAGCCCCGGACTGATGACTTCAAGCCGGTTATCGAAAATACGAATGATGACATCACGATTGAGATGGTAGTCACGATGTATCAGCGCGTTGGTGATCGCTTCTTTCACCACACGCGCAGGATAGCGATGCACCGTATCGAATCCAGATGCGGCAAGCGTAAGCCCTTGGGCCAACTCGTCCAGAACGTAGGCATCAACTTGCGAAATTAATTGATAGATGGGACCAGAAAAAGTTTTCGGTGGCTTTTTTAAATTTGGGACGTCGCCAGCCTGATCGACTATGCCTTTGTAATGAAATACCCGCACGTCGGCACGCGTTCCAGAAGCAGCGAGCAACGCACCAGGGTAATCGGCAAATAGCAAAACAGCAGCGCGCAATGGTTTGAGAACACCGTTCGATTTCTTAGCCAGACCGATCCGGTAAAGTTGATCTGCTAAGCCGGTGGACGACAGTCCTCTGCCTTGCATAAATAAACGCCAAGTTGCGGTATCCAGCAAATCGAAGTCCACATCGACTGGTTCACTTTCGGCGCTATGCACGCCGCGTCGATATGACAATTCAGTGATTTCGCTTGCGTTCATCTCGCGATTACTGGCAGGCAGTCGTAGCCATGTGCCGCCGTCAATAATCGAATGCACTTTGTCACTCGGCGGTACCTGTATCACAATCAACTGATCCTGCTTGCCGTCCCGCAGTTCAGTCCAAAGCATCCAGCTTTTTAGACCGGTGATCGACGGCGCAAACTGTGTACGCATTTTGCGCAGTAATTCATCAATGGCCTCCGGATTCTCCTGAATGCCATACAAGCGATCACGTCCCGTGCCCTTGTCAAAATCTTCTACACCCAACATCAGCCAACCACCATGGCTATTGGCAAAGGCACAAATGGTTTGCAACGCTTTGCCAACCATTTTTCCGGAAACGCGTTTAGTTTCTAATTGCAGTGTCTCCTGCCCAGTCAATACTGCTTCAAGCAAGGAATTGGCGACGGCATCCGGTAGAGGAGGCATGCCCCAGCCATTCGCTAAAAGTGTTACGGAATCACTCATGCAGACTCCTTTTTGCGTGACTTAACGCGTGTTGGCTGCTTCGCTCGTTCTTCCTGCTCGTCACGGATGCGTTCAAGTAGGATGCTAGCTGGCTCGTCATTCCGATCTTGTTGCACCAATTGTCCGGCGAAGGCGGCGCGCAGGATATTTTTACGCTGGGCGGTGGATTGTTTGAGGGAGAGTTTGATAGTAGTCTCTTGTAAGTGTGCGGCTTCGATATTTGCTGAAAGCAATAAGGACGCTTGCTCTATTTCGTTTGGACCCGGCAGAGGCACAAGAATTTGCCGCAGACGTTCTTGGCCAATGTTACGCATGGATTCCTGATTTCCTGAGGCAAGCATTTCGATTTGCTTGCGCCCGAGTTCACTGCGCAATAGTGTAAGCAGCCAAACTTTTAATTCCTTGTTTACTAGGACAAGGCGAAGAATCTTGTCGCTGAGCATGACTCGCTTTGTAACGTTCTGTGCAATCACGCATGCGCCCACCAATTCGATTGTGTTGGCGCGTGAAAAAAGGAAGTCACCAACATTCACAAACAGTTCTGGACGGATCATTGACTCATCTTGGCAGGTCTTGCTTTCCTCTTCGTTGTATTCTCCCCAAGAGACAGCACTAACTTTCAAAACGCCAACTTCATCCGAGTACGGTGGACGTTCTTCGCATTTGAAGCTTGTTCCGGTTTCAATGTCTGCTAGCAAGTGATCAATCGTCGCCCACACCCACCCCTCTGGCAATTGCGGCAAATCGGTGGTATCTGGCTGAATCGGCTCAGGGTATTTCTTCTGCCAGTCTTTGGGCGGGATTTTTCCTTGTTCTTTGAATTTGGCGAGCTGCTTGGCCTCCCAGCGGGCTCGGCGTTCGGTGAGGATACGGTCGAGTAGTTGGGAGCCTGTTTCGGCGGGCGTGTTTTGCATGCGCCAGTCTGCTGTGAGTGCGCCTTCCACCGCCGCTTTTAGTAGCGATTGGCGGTATTGCACCAATTTTCTCTGCGCGGCCTTCAGTTCTGCTACGCCGGCATCGAGGTCAGACAGAAGTTCTTCAAGTTTGCTGACGATGCGGGTTTGTTCGGCTCTTGGTGGTAATGGTAGTTCAATTTCACCGATGGTCTTAGAGGACAAGTGTTTGACAGTAACCGATGGAGTATTCGCATTGATCGCTGCGAGATAGCCAGGAAGAACAAGCGACAGTAGCTTTTTGTCATAGTGCCGTTCAATAGGGGTGATCTTGCAAACTCGCTGATTCAATAATGCAGTCCTGACACCCCAAAAACCCGAGTGGAAGTCGCCATCCATACCGATGAGCAAATCCCCGTGCCTAATAAGGTAAGTTTCTTCATATGGGCCGGTGTAATAAGTACTGGTATCTCCGGTGAGAACATCACGGATTCGCGCCAGCGGCATGCCTTCAGAGTTATTGAAAAAAGCCGAGTCAAAAGGCGCGCCATTCAATATTTCAGCAACTTGTGCAAGCGGGACTCGCTCCCAGGTTGAGTGCTTGCTGAGCAAGCCAGTTGTATCTGCCGCAATAACTTCGGCAATGGACATCGTAAAAGCCATTAAGCCACCAACTCCTCATTCATCTCATTCATTAACGTATCCAGTTCCTTGCCAAACATGCCCCAGGCTTTTTGCAAGCCGCCCTTGTCTGCCAGTTCCGCGTAATCAAAGTCCTCTCGCGCAATCGAACATGAATTCGCAATGTGGTCCTTCATCAGCCGCAACCATTCGGTCTGTTCTGACGTGAAGGCAGTTCCTCGTTGCGCATTGTGGCGCCAGATCCAGTTGGCAAAGCGACGGTCCACCTCGTCAGCAAAAGGCTTGAGCTCTGCATCGGCACCATCCAGCTCGAGCGCAAAGCGCAGGAGTGACACCAGATCAGTGAGTTGACGGTGACTAGTGGTGCCTTTGACCTGATTGGCGTGTACGCGCGCATAGGCGCTCCACAGACGCTCGGTGGTAAGCATTAGTGGTGGCTTGCTCAGTTGTTCATGCAGGTCTTCGATCATGTCGAAGGTGAGGGCGCGACGTCGATATGGCTGCTGGTAAAAGAAGCTTAGCGCGGCGATTTCATCCTTGCGCTGACGGATATATTCCGTAAAGGTTTGGATTACGGCCTTGGCTTCGGTCTCTGCTTGTTCAGAAAACCCTGAGAACGTGACCTGGTCCAGATTGATATGGTCGATGATCTGCTCACGCTCGCGGCGAGCATTTTCGATTTCGTCGCGCAATTCTGGCTTGTCGAAGGGCGAACAGGCAGCAGCAACGCGCTCAGCGCGTGCTGCTTCTATTTCTTCTGGTAGCAAGGTGTCTTCGCTGCGGGTAATGCCACTTGCTCGGGCTTGAGTCAGCGCAGCTTGCATGATGGCATCCGGATCCAGTGCGTTGATCAGGGCCTTCCCGAGTTCTCCGATGGGAATGCCACCGCTGTGCTTTTCGATACGCGCTTTGGCTTTGTCGTCGAGTTGCTTGTTCAAACGAACGAGACGGTTGGCTAGCGAGAGTAAGGTGTCGTCGTCTCGGCTACCCATTGCCACACCTTGCAACAAATCTTTGAGCGCAACACCGGGTTTCTTCTCCAGCGGGCGGCTTTCTGTCTTGCAGGACTTTTCAACGCCCACAGCATCGATCAGCACGAATCGGGTTTTGGCGCCATCGGCACTGTTGCTAACGCGCTTGAGACTATCGGCGTCCAGACTGCGCACGCCACGGCCCTTCATCTGTTCGTAGTATCCCTTGCTGCGCACGTCGCGCATGAAGAGCAATACTTCGAGTGGCTTGACGTCGGTACCGGTGGCGATCATGTCCACGGTCACGGCGATGCGTGGGTTATAGTCGTTGCGGAAGCTGCTCAGAATACTGTCAGCGTCTTCTTCCGAGCGATAGGTGACCTTCTTGCAGAAGGCATTACCTTGACCATAGATCTCGCGGACGATGTTAATAATGTCGTCTGCGTGGCTATCTGTCTTGGCAAAGATCAGGGTCTTGGGTGTTTCTTTGCGTGTGGGAAAAATTTTCGTTTCTACAGCCGTTTTCATGGCCTGGATAACTTGGCGAATCTGGCTTGTGTTGACGACTGAGCGATCGAGTTCCTTGCCTGTGTAGACAGTATCTTCTTCTGTCTCGCTCCAACGCTTCTTGCGTGTTTGGCGATCGCGATGATCGACCCATTCCTTGGCTTTGAGTTGTCCACCTTTTTGGGTGACTTCCGTTTCGATGGTATAGACGTCATAGCCGACATTGACGCCGTCAGCTACGGAGTCCTCATAACTATATTCAGCGACGATGTTTTCGTTGAAAAAACCGAAAGTGCGTTTATCAGGCGTTGCAGTGAGGCCAATCAGGCTGGCATCGAAATAATCAAGTACCTGTTTCCAAAGGTTATAGATGCTGCGATGGCATTCATCGATGACGATGAAGTCGAAGGTTTCGACGGGCGTTGCCGAGTTGTAGCGAACGAATTTTTCTTGCTTAGTTGTTTGTTGCACTTCATTGAGAGAAATGTCTTCCGCCGAGTCATCAATCGGCTCGCCACTCAGAATGGAATACATGCGCTGGATGGTGCTGATGCAAACCTGCGCATGAGGATCGATATGCGGCGAGGTGAGTCTCTGCACGTTGTACAGCTCAGTGAATTTACGGGCATCGTCAGGCGGCGTATATGCCATGAACTCTTGATGTGCCTGTTTGCCGAGATTGCGTGTATCGACCAGAAACAGAATGCGCTTTGCTCCACCAAACTTGAGCAGGCGGTAAACCGAAGTGATAGCGGTAAAGGTTTTTCCCGCACCAGTGGCCATGTGCACAAGCGCACGTGGCTTATTCATTGCGAGCGATTTTTCCAAGCCTGTTACCGCGCTGACCTGACAATCACGCAGATTGCGTTCAGGAAGTGCTGGCATTTGCTCCGCTAAACGACGACGTAACGTTTCAGGCTGATCCAGCCATGTCGCCAATGTCTCTGGTTTGAAGAAATGAAAAATTTCTCGCGAGCGAGGCAGAGGATCAGCATTATCGGTAAAGCGAATGATCTGTCCGGTTGCTTCAAAGAGAAATCGTAATGGCGCATTATCTGCACGCCATTTCAGATTGGCGCTGGCATAGCGTTCGGTCTGGGCTTCTGTGACTGTGAGATTTTCGCCGGCCGAATCTTTTTTTGCCTCGATGACGCCGACGGGCTTACGGTTGATAAACAACGCATAGTCGGCTGGGCCGGTATCGGTTGGGAATTCGCGTATGGCGATGCCAACACCAGCAGATAGATTGAATTGCTTGAGGTCCTGAATCACCCAGCCAGCTTGCTCTAGTTTTTGATCGATTAGCTGGCGGGCTTTGGTTTCAGGCGTCATGCGGTAGCCTCATCGGGGAATAGTGATGAAAGGCACTTTTTACTACGGACTTACACGTTAAACAAGAAATTCAACACATCGCCATCCTTCACCACGTATTCCTTGCCTTCGGCGCGCATCTTGCCGGCTTCCTTCGCGCCGTTTTCGCCTTTGTAGGTGATGTAGTCGTCGAATGAAATCGTTTGTGCGCGGATGAAGCCGCGTTCGAAGTCGGTGTGGATCACGCCGGCGGCTTGTGGTGCGGTATCGCCAACGTGGATGGTCCAGGCGCGGACTTCCTTGACGCCAGCGGTAAAGTAGCTTTGCAGACCCAACAGCTTGAAGCCGGCGCGGATCAGGCGGTCGAGGCCAGGCTCTTCCATGCCCATGTCGGCGAGGAATTCGGCTTTGTCGGTATCGTCCAGATCGGCGATCTCTGCTTCGATTGCAGCGCAAATGGCAACGACTGGTGCGTTCTGTGCCTTGGCATATTCGGTCAGTTTGTCGAGCAGCGGGTTGTTGGTGAAGCCCGAATCTGAGACGTTACCGACGTACATGGCTGGCTTGGCAGTGATCAGGCACAGTGGCTTGATCAGTTCCATTTCTTCCTTGTCCAGGCCCATCGCGCGCACGGGCTTGGCTTCGTCCAGTTGCGGCATGATGCGTTCGAGCAGGGCGACGAGCTTGCCTGCATCCTTGTCGCCGGAGCGCGCTTTCTTGTTTTCGCGGTGAATCGCTTTTTCCACGGTGCCCATGTCGGCCAGCGCCAGTTCGGTCTGGATAACTTCGATATCGGCGATTGGATCGACGCGACCGGCAACGTGGATCACGTTGTCGTCTTCAAAGCAGCGCACGACGTTGACGATGGCATCGGTCTCGCGGATGTGCGCGAGGAACTGGTTGCCCAGGCCTTCACCTTTGGATGCGCCGGCAACGAGGCCGGCGATGTCGACGAATTCCACCGTGGCCGGCAGGATGCGTTCTGGCTTGACGATTTCTGCCAGTGCTTGCAAACGCGGATCAGGCACTTCCACCATGCCGACGTTCGGTTCGATCGTGCAGAACGGATAGTTCTCGGCAGCGATGCCCGCCTTGGTCAGCGCGTTGAAGAGGGTGGATTTGCCGACGTTAGGCAGGCCGACGATGCCGCATTTGAGACTCATGATGGTGTGCTTTACTGAGAGATAAATTAACCCGCTATTCTACCGTAGCGCGCAGGCCACGCCGCGATTTGCGACGGGATGCAAAAACGTTGGATGTTGCTTGTCGCTTATTTGCTGTCGGTGCTGCTTATTTGGCAACCGTATGCAATTGCGTGGCGGCGATGTTGAACTTGCCTTCGCACAGCAGCGGAATGATGGTGAGGCTCTTGGCAATCGCTTCATCGATCAGCGGTTGTTCTTCCTTGCGCGGACGATGCAGGACGAAATCGACGACAGGTTGATTGAGATTCAGCGTGCGTGGATGGCCGATGCCGATGCGCAGGCGCCAGTAATCTTGCGTGCCAAGCGCAGCGGTGATGTCTTTCAGGCCGTTGTGACCACCGGATGAGCCGCCTTTCTTCAGCTTGGCGACACCCGGTGGCAAGTCCAGCTCATCATGCACGACCAGTACTTCTTCCGGTGCGATTTTGAAGAAGCGTGCCAAGGCACCGACTGACTGGCCGGAGCGGTTCATGAAGGTTTGTGGCTCCAGCAACCAGACTTCCTGACCGGCGATGTTGGCTTTGGCAGCGAGTGCGTTGTACTTGGTTTCGCGCACAAGGCTGCAGCGCGGCAGGCTGTTGGCGAGGTTGTCGACCAGCCAGAATCCGGCGTTGTGGCGGGTTTGTTCGTATTCGAGTCCGGGATTGCCGAGACCGACGATGAGGCGGATGGACATGGTGCAGGCAGAAGCAAAAGGTTGGATTATCGCGGATCGTGGCGCGCTTGGCGATGTTGAATGCTGTGCAAAGTCATGAATGCACGCCGTTACCGTTACCTTTCCAGCGGATGGCGTCGATGAAGGCGCTCAGTGCCGGTGTGCGGCGTCGGTCGGGAAAGTACAGATGATAGCCGTGGAAGGTTGGCGACCAGTTTTCGAGCAAACGCACCAGACGACCATCGGCAATGTGTTGTTCGACTTCATGCTCGAAGCAATAGCCAATGCCTGCACCATCCAGCACGCTTGCCAGCGCCAGCGCCCAATTGTTGATGATCAATGGGCCGTCCACGCGGACTTCGATCATGCGTCCGCCTCTACTGAATTCCCACGCGTACATACCGCCTGCGGTTTGCAGGCGATAGTTCATGCAGCGATGGCTCTTTAAATCCTGCGGCGTGACAATCGGCGCAAGATTCTTTGCCAGATATTCAGGTGTGGCGACGATGGCGGTGCGGACATCCGGACCGATACGGACAGAAATCATGTCTTGCGCGATCAGTTCACCCAATCGCACGCCCGCATCAAAGCGATCAGCGACGATGTCGGTCAGTCCATCATCCGTATTGATCTCGACCGTGATGTTGGGATACATCGCCATGAAGCGCGCGAGCATGGGCTGGATCAACCAGCGTGCGGCAACCTGATCGGCGGTGATGCGGACGGTGCCGCTGGGTGTATCGCCCAGATCGCTGATATTGGCCAGCTCGGTCGCAATACTGTCGAGTGCCGGACGTAGCGTTTGCAGCAGGCGCTCGCCGGCCTCCGTGGTGGAGACGCTGCGCGTGGTGCGTGTGAGCAGGGGCAGGCCGATGCGCTGCTCAAGCGCCTTGATCGCGTGGCTGAGCGCGGATTGCGACATGCCGAGTTTGGCAGCAGCGCGGGTAAAGTTGCCTTCTTCCGCGACGGTCGCAAAGGCGGCCAGATCGTTGAGTTCATCCCGCTTCATTGATGCGCCATTTTCATAAGAATAATCGGAATTGCTAGTCTAATCAGATTAAAGCGGGTCTGCTATTGTTCCTGCAATTCATCGTCTGTCGTGCCGAAAGTGCGCGTTTCGTTATTTATCTGGAAAGGGTTCTTCATGGCTCACGCTCATGGTTATGCGGTAAAGGATGCGCAATCTCCTCTGGTGCCGTTTCAGTTTGAACGACGCGAGCCGGGGCCGCACGATGTCTGTATCGATATTCTTTACTGCGGCATTTGTCATTCCGACCTGCATCAGGCGCGTGATGACTGGTCCAACTCGCTGTATCCGATGGTACCGGGGCACGAGATCGTTGGCCGTGTGACGGCGGTTGGCGCGCATGTCAAAAAGTACAAGGTTGGCGATCTGGCTGGCGTGGGCTGCATGGTCGGTTCATGCCGCCACTGCTCTGCCTGCGCGGCTGATCTGGAACAGTATTGTGAAGAGGGCGCAACCTGGACCTATAACGGGACCGAGCGTAATAGCGATCAACTGACGTTCGGCGGTTATTCCGACCACATCGTGGTGGAAGAGCACTTTGTCGTGAAAGTGCCGGAGAATCTTGATCTGAAGGCCGTGGCGCCGTTGTTATGTGCAGGCATCACGACCTATTCGCCACTACGCTACGTCAAGGCAGGACCGGGACAAAAGATCGGTGTGATCGGTCTGGGTGGCTTGGGTCACATGGGCGTCAAATTCGCCAAGGCAATGGGCGCGCATGTAGTGATGATCACGACCTCGCCGGACAAAGGCAAGGATGCCAAGCGGTTGGGCGCGGACGAAATTTTGGTATCGCGTGATCCGACGGATATGCATAAGCATGCGAACAGCTTCGATTTTTTGCTCAACACGATTCCGGTCGGGCATGACGTCAATCCGTATCTGGGTTTGCTCAAGCTTGACGGCAAGATGGGGATGGTTGGTGTGTTGACGCCAATTGATCCAGTCATTGGCGGCAATCTGATCTTTGGCCGCAAATCATTGTTCGGTTCTGGCATCGGTGGCATGGCAGAGACGCAGGAAATGCTGGATTTTTGCGGTCAGCACAATATCGTGGCCGATGTAGAGATGGTCTCGATCAAGGACGTCAATCAGGCCTGGCATCGGATGGAAAAGAACGATGTACGTTATCGCTTCGTAATCGACATGGCGACGCTGGGATAAATCACCTGCGCGTTTCTGGCAAAAGAGACAGTTTTCTGCGCGCTGCCTTTTACTGGAAGCGTACAGACGTAAAAAAGCCCGTCACCAGGACGGGCTTTTTTGTGACACGAGAAAGAATTACTTCTTCTCTGCATCGCCTTCCGCTGCTGCGTCTTCTGCAGAAACGGTACCGGCTGGAACGGCAGCCGTTGCGATCGTTGGGTTTTCTTCACCACCGTGTTGAACAGCCGACACGCCTTTTGGCAGTTTGATGTCTGCGAGGTGGATCGAATTGCCGGCTTCCAGATTTGCCAGATCGATTTCGATGAACTCTGGCAGATCGGCTGGCAGGCAGCTGATATCCAGTTCGGTTGCCACGTGGCTGATCACGGCGCTCGACAGTTTGACTGCAGGCGAGATCTCAGCGTTGATGAAGTGCAGAGGCACTTTGGTGTGGATCTTTTGTTTCGCATCGACGCGCTGGAAATCAGCGTGCAGAACTTGCTGCTTGTATGCGTGCATCTGGAAATCGCGCAGCAGAACTTTCTCGACTTTACCTTCGACTTCGAGGTCGAGGATGGACGAGTGGAACGCTTCCTTCTTCAGTGCGTAGAAGAGGGCGTTAGCGTCGAGCGAGATGTTGACTGGCGCAGCTTCGCCGCCGTAAACGATACCTGGGGTCAGGCCTGCATTGCGCTGGCGGCGGCTCGCTCCGGTCCCCAGCTCTTTGCGTGCAAATGCAACTACTTTCATGATAAAGCTCCAATTAAGCAGGATGATTTTCATCCTGCGGTTAATCCCCCGCGACCAGGGGATTGAAAAGAATGCGGCCAAAGCCGCATCCGATGGTCAGGCGATGTTGCTGCCTGCTGCCCGCTTGTCATCGAAATGACCCGCGGGACGGTTGTTTCTTAATCTGCAAACAGCGACATGACGGAGTCGCCTTTGGTAATGCGCTTGAAGGTTTCTGCCAGCAGCGGTGCGCAGGTCAGAACACGAATCTTCGAACAGGCACGTGCCGCTTCGGAGAGCGGGATCGTGTCGGTCACCACCAGCTCGTCCAGTGGCGAGGTTGTAATGCGTTCGATCGCCGGGCCCGACAACACCGGGTGCGTACAGTAAGCGGTCACTTTCTTCGCGCCACGTTCCTTCAATACTTCGGCTGCCTTGGTCAGGGTGCCTGCGGTGTCGACCATGTCATCCATGATCACGCAGTTACGGCCTTCGACTTCACCGATGATGTTCATGACTTCCGAGACGTTGGCCTTCGGACGACGTTTATCGATGATGGCCAGATCGCAGTTCAGGCGCTTTGCCAGTGCACGGGCGCGAACCACGCCGCCAACGTCTGGCGACACCACCAGCAAATCTTCCTGGTTTTTTGCGACCAGATCGCTCAGCAGAATCGGCGATGCATAAATGTTATCGACCGGAATATCGAAGAAGCCCTGGATCTGGTCAGCGTGCAGATCCATGATCAGGACACGTTCAACGCCCGCTTCCTGCAGCATGTTGGCCACAACTTTTGCCGAAATCGCCACACGTGCCGAACGTGGACGGCGATCCTGACGTGCATAACCGTAGTAGGGAATCGCTGCGGTGATACGGCCTGCCGAGGCGCGCTTGAGAGCGTCGACCATCAGCATGATTTCCATCAGATTGTCATTGGTTGGTGCGCAGGTCGATTGCAGGACGAAGACATCCTTGCCGCGCACGTTCTCGTTGATCTCGACAACGATTTCACCGTCGGAGAATTTCGAGACGACTGCCTTGCCGAGTGGAATCTTGAGTTCTTGTGCAACCCCCAAAGCCAGATCCGGATTAGCGTTGCCGGTAAAAACCATCAGGTTTTCGAGTGCCATGGAAATTCCCGCGTATCGTTACAGTCGTTAAAAAGTTGGAAAGCCGCCAAAACCTGACTTTTGCAAGTCTTGTATTGGCGGCTTCTGCGTATCGCTTCTTTGCGCTTTTGCGCTTTTATTTAATGGCAGGGGAACAAGGATTCGAACCTTGGAATGCCGGAATCAAAATCCGGTGCCTTGACCAACTTGGCGATTCCCCTACGCAACCTTTGTGTTTGCCGAACATCTTCGCGATTGTCGCGTCGGATACTCGTCAAACGAAACTGTTACGACTGCAATAACTGTGCGAGCGGGTGATGATCCAACGCTCTGGCTTTCCACGCTTTCCATTGTGCAGGCACTTGATCGAGTGCTGCATCCGCTTGCCGTTCGTCAGTAAAACCACAGAACACACAAGCGCCGGAACCGGTCATGCGTGCTTCCCCAAATTGTTGCAGCCACTTGACGGCATCTGCAATGGGAGGAAACAGCTTTTCAGCCACGACTTGCAGGTCGTTTTTTCCGAAGCTTGTTGCAGCCCCGAGAAAGTCCGCTATTTTGACGACTTTCGTATCCCTTGTCAAACCTGTTTCTGCAAAAATCTGTTGTGTCGGTACCGATACGCCCGGCTCGATCACGACAAACCAGCGCGAAGGCGTGTCCACCGCTTGCATGGCCTCGCCGATTCCTTCAACAAAGGCATTTCTGCCAAAGATGAAAAACGGTACGTCGGCACCCAGCTTGACGCCGATTTGCATCAGTTCTTCGCGTGAAAAGCCGGCTTGCCATAGATGATTGAGCGCAAGCAGTGTCGTGGCTGCATCTGAGGAGCCGCCGCCGAGCCCGCCGCCCATCGGCAGTTTTTTTTCAACCGCGATATCGACGCCAACGGGTGTCTTGGCGCCACGCGCGATGATTGCGGTTTGCAGCAGACGCGCCGCGCGGATGACCAGATCGGATTCGGCTGGTACGCCGGCCAGTTCGGTGCTGCGGCAGATGGCCTCGTCATCTCGCAAGGAAAAGTGCAGGACATCACCGCGATCGATCAATTGAAACACGCTTTGCAGCAGATGGTAGCCATCGGCACGGCGGCCGACGACATGCAAAAACAGATTGAGCTTGGCCGGTGCGGCGCAGTTGTTCAGAACGCGAGTCATGGCTGGATTCAGCGTGGTTGCCAGTTGTCGATGACGATGCGGATTTCCACCTTGCCTGCCTGGTTGGTTTGATGGCTCAGGTCCAGACGTTTGGCATAACGATTGCCTGCTGCATCCGTTTGCCAGTTGGCGTAAGCGAGTTGCCAGCCATCGCGTGTCGTGATGCGATCACCGTTATTGCCTGCGACGAAGGCCTGACTGTCCTTGTCTGTTGCAAAACCTTGCAGCCACTGACGTAAGCCGGCAATCGGCAGTGGCCAGCCCAGCGTTTGCGCAACCAGTGCATCGACATCGTCTGCCGTGCGGGGGGCCTTGCCTGATTCGGTCAAGCTTGCACCGCTGGGCGTGATGGCAATGGTCGCAATAATCTGGCCTAGTGGTGACAGCAGCGCGATGTCGCTGCGTTTGTCATCCTGCTTCCAGGTAAAGCTGCCGTGCAGGAATTCATCCTTGCCATTTTGCTGATATTGCACCGACAGCCGACCAGCAAGGTCGATACGCTCGTGATAGGTGCGTTTGACGCTTTCCGATGCCGTGCTGCTGCCGGTATCGGGCGCGATGCTGGCGCAACCGCCCAGTAACAGAGCGCTGCTGATCAATGCAGTACCAATGGTTCGC
The DNA here is from genome assembly GCF_014635705.1 of Oxalicibacterium faecigallinarum. Lineage (GTDB taxonomy): Bacteria > Pseudomonadota > Gammaproteobacteria > Burkholderiales > Burkholderiaceae_D > Oxalicibacterium > Oxalicibacterium faecigallinarum. Next base: position 240,714 of record NZ_BMDI01000002.1, read on the forward strand.
GAGGACAAAGAGCGACGCAAGCCGGAAAGTGCGAATGGAAAAGCGTGCATGTAATTAAACGGAGTCTATGGAGTAAGTACTCGGAGGAAGGCCGGGACTTTTGCTTAAAACGGAATACCCGACCGCTGGAAAGATGTTGCGCCGATCGGCCGGCGCAACATGCTTACAGACTGATGCGCAAACGCGTCAGCGTGCTGCGCAGTGTTTCATTATCTGGGTCTTTTTGCTGTGCGGCGCGCCACAGATTGTGCGCATCGTCCTTTTGACCCTTGACCCACAGTACTTCACCAAGATGTACGCCGATTTCGGCATCTGGACGAATGGCATAGGCGCGACGCAGATAATCCTCGGCTTCAGCCAGACGACCCAGGCGGAAATACACCCAGCCGACGCTATCCATGATGAACGGGTCTTCGGGTGCCAGTTCGGATGCTTTCTGCAGCAGTTTCAGCGCTTCCTGCAGGCGCACGTTGCGGTCAGCCAGTGAATAGCCGAGCGCATTGTAGGCGTGCTGATTATCCGGCGCGAGCTGGATGATCTTGCGCAGCGCTGTTTCCATCTTGTCGAAGCGCTGTGCTTTTTCTGCCAGCATGGCGTAGTCGTACAGCAGGCCGGTATCGTCCGGGAATGTCTTCAGGCCGTTTTCCATGATGGCCATGGCTTCCGGCATGCGATTGGCGTCGCGCATCAGTTGTGCATCGGCGATCAGAATCTGGATCTGTTCCGCCTGGCCTTCCGGTTTCAAATGGCTGAGCACATTGTGTGCACCGTCGATGTCGCCTGATTGCGCCATGATCTGGGCACTTTTGACTTGCGCTTCCAGATAGGCCGGACCCGGCTCAACCTGTGCCAGCCATTTCAGGGCCGCAGGATAGTCTTTGCGATCTGCGGCGATCTGCGCAAGGATCATCAGGGCTTGTACCGGATCGCGCGTCTCATCCGGATTGGCTTCCAGTTCCTTCAGGTAGGCCGTCAGGTATTTTTCCGCCATTGGGCGATCGTTCATCTGTGCCCCGAGAATGCCCATGGCATACAGGATGGTCAGGTCGCGTGGCTGATCCTTCAGCAGAATCTCGAACTGTTCACGTGCCTTTTCCTGCTGTTTATCGTCGATCAGTACCTTGGCGTAGGCGATGCGGATTTCGCGGGCCTTTGGATACTTCTTCAGATGATCATCGAGGAAGCTGAGTGTCTGGCTGCGGTTTTGCATGGTTTGCGCCGCCATCAGGACAGCGATTTCCAGATCGGGTTTGATCTTCAGGGCGGTCAGTGCTTCCTGCTGCGCCCGCGCCGTATCGTTATTGGCGAAGGCTGCCTGTGCCATTGCAATATGGCTTTCGACCAGATTGCCATATGGCGTGACCAGTTCTTCCATCAGGTTGAACGCGCCTTGCTTGTCCTTGACGCCGGCCAGCAGTCGCTGGATTTGCAGAATCAGCAGACCGCGCGCTTGCGGACGGACTTCCTGCAGGCGCTCGACGAAAATCGGTTTGGCTTCGGCCAGATTTTCACCGAGAACCACCAGACCGAGATAGAACTGGCTGGCTTCGTCCGAATCCGGGTCGAGCTGTCGCCACAGGCGCACAGCGGACAGGGCTTCGCCGGTTTGTTTGACGCTCAGGGCGATTTCTGCTGCGCGACGTGCCAGACGCGGGTCACGGGTTTCCTGCGCCGAGATCAGCATGGTGACAAACGCCAGTTGCCAGTCGCCGCGTTGATAAGCCATTTCGGCGCGCAGCAGCTTGAACATCAGCTCTTCCGTCAGGTTATTGGCGGGAAGCGATGGATTGGCTGGAGTTTGTTTTTCAGCTGTCGCGCTGGCAGGTGTCGTGGTGACCTGTGCAGAGCGCGCGAGCGGAGAATGGATTGTCGATGCAGGTTGTGCCTGAGCAGTTGTGGCAAGCGCAGGCAAAAGAGCGGACAGCGTTACAATGGCAAGAGCATTTTTCAAAATGAAGTCCAGACGAATCGAGCAGAGCTTTATTCTACGCCGAACCAGCGCGCAATGCGCTGGCGTGGCAGGTGAGGAAAAGCACTGGAAAACCAGCGCAGATTTTGGTTTGGTAATGCTGACGCGGGCTGTTTTTCTGACCACGTCTGGTTTCAGTTTTCTTTTTCCGCTTTCTTTCTATTCCGCATGCCTGAATTACCCGAAGTAGAAGTCACGCGCCGTGGTGTCGCTCCTCACCTCGAAGGACGCACCGTGACGGCAGTCACCTTGCGTCACACCGGTTTGCGCTGGCCGTTTCCAGCCGATCTTGGTACGACGCTGGTCGGGCATACGATTCGCAGTACCGGGCGGCGCGGCAAATATCTTCTGGTGCATTTTGATCATGGTACCTTGCTGATTCATCTTGGCATGTCCGGTCACTTGCGTGTGTTGCCACCCGATACGCCACCCAAGAAGCATGACCACTTCGACATGCAAGTGGGCGATCAGGTTCTGCGTATGAGCGATCCGCGTCGTTTTGGTGCGGTTTTGTGGCATGCCTCGAACGAAGGTGTGATCGACAATCATCTTTTGTTGCGGACCTTGGGCGTGGAGCCGCTGGAAGCGCAGTTTGACGGGCAATGGCTCTACAAACATACGCGCGGACGCACGGCGTCGATCAAGCAAGTGTTGCTGGCGGGCGACATCGTGGTTGGCGTTGGCAATATCTATGCGTCGGAAAGCCTGTTCCGTGCCCGGATCAACCCGCGCATTGCCGCGCACCGCATCGGGCTGGAACGATATGTGCGTCTGGCGCAGACGATTCGCGAGGTGTTGGCCGAGGCGATTGAGCAGGGCGGCAGTACGCTGAAGGATTTTCTGGCTGTAAATGGTCAGTCTGGCTATTTTCAGCAAAGTTATTTTGTTTATGCCCGCACGGGCGAACCATGCCGAATTTGCAAGACGCCCATCCGGCAGATCGTGCAGGGCCAGCGTTCGACCTTCTATTGTCCAAATTGTCAAAAGTGACCGCCAATGCTAGTGTCCGCCTGGTGCCGGATGTTTGCTTGCCGGCACAACGGCGACAAATGATGGTGGACATGATCGATGTTGCGACGACATGCCAACACTGTGCAGTTGGGAGCATCGCGCAAAGCGCAGACCGTAAAACGGGGTGGATGTGAATAATCTTGTAGAAAAATTCAACGAGTACGGACACTGGCGCGATAACGTGCGGCTGGCGCTGGAGCGTTATCGCGATGGCGTGCAGGAATTTGATCTGTCGGATGCCGCCACCGAGCAGCGCATGCAGCAGGCCATTGCCCGTCTGGCAGACGATAAATTATCGATTGCGTTCGTCGCGGAATTTTCACGCGGCAAGTCGGAACTGATCAACTCCATTTTCTTTGCCGGTTACGGCCAACGCATCGTGCCGACCTCTGCCGGTCGTACCACCATGTGTCCGACCGAATTGCTGTATGACGAAACGTTTCCGCCTTCGATTCGTCTCTTGCCGATTGAAACCCGCGCCGAGGCGCAATCGACCAGCGATTTCAAGGGGCAGAATCATCAATGGACCGTGTTACCGCTGGACACGACGTCGGCTGACGGGATGCTCGAAGCATTCAAGCAGGTTGGCATGACCAAGCGCGTGCCGGTCGAGGAGGCTGTGCGCTATGGCCTTTACGATGCACAAGACGATGATGCCGGCATGACGGTGGATATCGACGGCACGGTCGAGATTTCGCAATGGCGGCATGCGATCGTCAATTTCCCGCATCCATTGCTCAAGCAAGGTTTGGTCATTGTCGATACGCCGGGCCTGAATGCGATTGGTACGGAGCCGGAGCTGACGCTCAATCTGATTCCCAATGCGCATGCGGTGCTGTTCATTCTGGCCGCGGATGCTGGCGTGACCAAGAGCGATATCGATATCTGGCGTAACCACATCGGCAATTCCGGTTCTGGCCGGATGGTCGTGCTCAACAAGATCGACAGCATGTGGGATGAGTTGAGTACGAGCGAACAGATCGATAGCCAGATCGCGGCGCAGGTGAGTTCGGTCGCGCAAACCTTGTCGTTGTCGGAGCAGCAGATTTTTCCGGTTTCGGCGCAAAAGGGGTTGGTTGGCAAGATCAATCACGATCAGAATTTGCTGACGCGTAGCCGTTTGCCGGTTCTGGAAACGGCCTTGTCTACAGAATTGCTTCCGGCACGTCAGGAGATTATTCGCAGTCAGTTGCAGAGCGAAATCAATGCGATGACGAGTTCGCGACTGGCGCTGCTGTCGTCTCGTTCGCGCAATGTGGTCGAACAGTTGATGGAGTTGAAGAGCTTGCGCGGCAAGAATCGCACGATTCTCGAACACATGATGACGCGCATTGATCTGGAAAAACGTGAGTTCGACGGCAGCTTGTTCAAGTTGCAGGCGACGCGTTCGGTCTTTGCTCGGTTATCGGCAGAAGTCTTCAGCCATCTTGGCATGGCCGTGCTCAAGCAGAACGTCATCCTGACGCGTGAAGCGATGGAAAAGAGTCGTTTCTCGGCGGGTTTGCGTCAGGCCGTGCGCGACTTCTTTGAAAAGACGCTGCACAGTATTCAAAAATCCTCGCAGAAAACGGATGAGATCGGCGAAATGATGTCGGTGATGTACCGCAAGTTCTCGACCGAACATGCGCTGGCCTTGTCGGCACCGATGCCTTTCTCTCTTGAGAAGTATGTCAAAGAGATCGAGATGATCGAGCAGATTTATCAGAAGCAGTTCAACGCTACGGCCATCATGACGACGCCGCAAGTCGTGCTGATGCAGAAGTTCTTTGATTCGATTGCGTCGCGTGTGCGGCAATGCATGCTGCAGGCCAATCGTGATGTGGAAACCTGGCTGAAGGTCGTGATGGCACCGCTGGAGGCGCAGATCGGCGAACACAAGAATCAGCTCAAGCGTCGCCGTAAGTCGCTGGAAAAAATTCACGAAGCGACCGACAGCCTTGAAGAAAAAGTGCAGGTATTCGAGCAGATGCAACTGGAGCTGGATACACAGCGTGCCGCGCTGATGCGTCTGGAAAATGAATTGCATGCTGCCATTCTGGCGCCGCTTGCCGGTTACAAGGCTGCCGCATAGATGAAGCGTGTTGTTGTAGCTGAAGCTGGAAAAGCCGCGGTAAAGAAAAGCAAAGCCTTATTGTCAGAGAAAGACAATGTCGGCGCAATTGCACCCGATCCTGATTTCTCGCGTGCGGTGATTGCATGGCAAAAGCAGCATGGCCGCCATGCCTTGCCGTGGCAAAACACGCGCGATGCCTATCGCGTCTGGCTGTCGGAAATCATGCTGCAGCAGACGCAGGTCGCCGCGGTCATTCCCTACTACCTGCGTTTTCTGGAATCGTTTCCCACGGTTGCCGATCTGGCGGCCGCTCCATCCGAACAGGTTATGGCGCACTGGAGCGGTCTCGGCTATTACTCACGCGCACGCAATCTGCATCGTTGTGCGCAGATCGTGATGGCAGAGCACGGCGGACAATTTTCTGCTGATCCGGCCGTGCTGGAGACCTTGCCTGGGATCGGCCGCTCGACCGCAGCAGCAATCTCCGCATTTTCCTACGGTACGCGTGCAGCCATTTTGGACGGCAACGTGAAACGCGTGTTTGCTCGTGTGTTTGGTATCGATCGTTTTCCGGGTGAGAAAGCAGTCGAAAACGAGATGTGGCAGCGCGCTGTTGCCTTGCTGCCTGATCAGGATGTCGAGGCCTATACGCAAGGGTTGATGGATCTGGGTGCGACCTTGTGCACGCGCAATCGTCCGGATTGTCCACGCTGTCCGCTCGCCAATCGTTGCGTGGCTTATCAAACCGGCCGCACGGCCCAGCTGCCAGTCCGCAAACCGAAAAAGGCCGTGCCGGAACGCTATGCGAGCATGCTGGTGATGGTGCATGATGGACAGATTTTGCTGGAGCAGCGACCGGATCAGGGTATCTGGGGCGGTTTGCTGTCCTTGCCGGAATTTGCGACGACGTCGCTGCCTGCGTCGGAGCAGACGCAGGATCTGCAAGCACGCATGACGGCATTTGCAAAGCGCTTTGGCGTACCGTCATCGATGGCACGTCTGCAGGATTTTTCGCACGGCTTCACGCATTTCAAACTGCATGTGGTGCCGTATCGTGTGGATTTGCAAAAGCGCACGCACAGCGTGGCGCAGGATAATGCGCTTTGGTATCCGGTTGCCAGGCTTGCTGACGCGCCTTTGCCCGCCCCTGTCAAGAAGTTGCTTGTCGCCTTGTTTGCGACATCCGATTTGTTTTCCTGATCAGGCGGTGCTCAGATGATGTGATGTTGCTGCAGATACTGATGCACGATGGTCATGCGGCTATGCGCATCGTTCAGCGCCAGCAGACGCTGTTTCGCCTGTAGCGGGATAGGCAGAATTTCACTCCAGCGATTGGCAACCCAGCCGGTATCGTCGTAATGAAAGTGGGCGGGAAATGGGTTGCCAAAGGCTTCGCCCGTTTCTACTTCCCCTCGACTGGTGATGTCGTCAACGATCAGTTCCAGCGCGCGTGCAGCGGCAGTATGTAAAGGCGTGATCGGCATGGGCTGATCAGCATCGATCATCTCGACACGCGCTTCGATGTGATTGTCGGCGCACACACGTGTTTCGATGATGCGAAAACGCTGCCCACCTTGTGTGCGTAGCAGCAACACGCCTAGTTGCTCCGCATCCCAGTCCAGAATATGAGCCATGCAGCCGATATCTTCCGGCTCGGCGACGCCCCCGACCTCTGCGCCGGAACGAATCAAGACGATGCCGAACGGTATCCCGCGTTTCATGCAATCGCGCACCATATCCATATAGCGTGTTTCAAAGACCCGCAACGGCAGGATGCCATCCGGGAACAAAACGGTATTGAGCGGAAAGAGGGGAATCCAGTCGGAACGATCGGTCATGATGCGTGTGCAAAAGGATGGGCAAATACCGATGCGCCAGGTAGGTGTCGGCTGTGAGGTTTGCTGACAGAGTCAGTCAGTGTGACAGCATTTGGATTGCGTTGTTTCAGTCAAGTTCGCGATGCCGGAGCAAAACATGCTCGGTCGTGCGGAAGTGCGCGGCGAGTCTTTCGACGAAATACACCGAGCGATGCTGGCCGCCAGTACAACCAATGGCAACGGTCAGGTAACCACGATTATCTTTTTTGACAGCCGGCAACCAGCGTTCGACATAGCCGCGGATGTCGGCCAGCAAGTCGACGGCATCCGGTTGCGCCAGCAGAAAATCCTGCACAGGCTGATCCCGCCCGGTCAGCGGGCGCAGTTTTTCGTCGTAATGGGGATTGGGCAGGGTACGCACGTCGAATACCAGATCGGCATCTAGCGGCACGCCAAATTTGAAGGCAAACGATTCGAACAGAATGGTCAATGGCGACTGGTCGCTTTCGACCAGATTCTTGATCCATGCCCGCAGCTTGTTGGCGCGCATGCCGGAGGTGTCGATCACGTGGCCGATTTCTTCAATGCCGGCCAGCATGTCGCGCTCGGCGAGTATGCATTCCGTCAATGTGCGGCGTTCGTCGGCTTCATCGCTGATGGCAGCGCGATGCGACAGCGGGTGACTGCGACGGGTTTCGGAAAAGCGGGCAATCAGTGCTTCGGTCTTGGCGGTGAGGAACAGCACCTTGACGTCATGGCCCTGACTGCGCAGCCAGGCCAGATCCTCGGGCAGGCTGGCAAGCGATTTGGCGCTGCGTGCATCGACCGAGACAGCCAGACTGTCGCCGCCATCTTCCAGACGTGAGGTGACCAGTTGTCGCAGCAAGGCAGGCGGCAGATTGTCGACGCAGAAATAGCCCGCGTCTTCCAGTGCCTTGAGACCGATTGATTTGCCGGAGCCGGAAATGCCGGTAATGAGAATGATGCGCATGGCATCCATGATACCGCACTGCAAGTTTATGCACAGACGGCGAGTTTGCCAGGCGAAGAGAGCGACTTAGTCGTCGCTCTCCATAGCTTTTTGCTGGCGGATCATGAAGTCTTTCAGCGTATCGATGCCGCGCAGTTGCAGAATGGTGTTCCGTACGGCTGCTTCCAGCAAGACCGCGATATTGCGCCCGGCTTCCACCGGAATCACGACCTTGCGAATTTGCAGGCCGAGAATTTCTTCGGTTTGCGATGGTGCTGGCAGGCGTTCGTAGTTTTCTTCCAGCGTGCTGCGACGGACCAGATGCACAATCAGTTTGAGGCGCATCTTGCGGCGAACCGCCGTCTCGCCAAAGATGGTGCGGATATCAAGCAGGCCCAGACCGCGCACTTCCAGCAGATTTTGTAGCAGAGGCGGGCAGCGGCCTTCAATCATGTTCGGTGCGATGCGGGCAAACTCGACCGCATCATCGGCGACCAGGCCGTGACTGCGTGAGATCAGTTCGAGGCCCAGTTCGCTCTTACCCAGGCCCGATTCACCCGTGATCAGGACGCCAACACCTAGCACGTCCATGAACACACCATGCATGGTGATGCGTTGCGCCAGTTTTTTCGACAGATAGACGCGCAGATAATCGATCACCTGGGCTGCAGGCAATGGCGTTGAAAACAGCGGAATGTTCTTGTCATCACAGATCGCCATGATGTCCGGTGGTGTTTCCAGACCTTGCGCAATGATGACGGCTGGCGGCTGACCGGCAATCAGTTCTGCCGTGTGATAGGCGCGCGCGCCAGGCGACAGGCGTTCGTAATATTCGGTTTCCTGATGACCAAAGACCTGAATACGCGCCGGATGGATCAGATTAAGGTGACCAACCTGATCGGCTGCCGACGTGGCGTCGCCGGAAATTTGACGCTCGCCGCCGGGAAATCCGGCAAACCAGCCGAGCTCGAGCAGCTCGCGGTTGTCGTCATAGAGCTGTTGTATCGAGAGCGGTGTTTGCAGTGGCATGGGAGCGTGCGCTTAGTGGTGTAAGTCAGGCAGCGTAGGTTATGCGTGTCGTGATCCGCTTTTTTCATGAGCGGAATGCACAAAAGACGGCATGACAATGCAGCCGGTCGCTTCAGTATAAAGCGGATTCGCTTTGATCAGTCCATGCCTTGCAGGCTGGGCTGCCAGGTAATCAGGCGCGCATGCACGGCAGCAGGATCGTCCAGTGTCGACAGCATGGTGCGGAAATTTTCGTCTGAAAACATTTCTGCCACTTCCGACAGAATTTCCAGATGCTGTTGCGTGACGTGATCAGGGATCAGCAGGAAGATCATCAGGCGGACAGGCTGACCATCCGGCGATTCAAATGGAATCGGTTGTGCCAGACGAACAAATGCTGCCAACGGCGCTTTCAGGCCCTTGATGCGGCCGTGCGGCACAGCGACGCCATGACCGAGACCGGTTGAGCCCAGACGTTCACGCGCGAACAGGTTGTCCGACACATCGGAACGGGCGATGCCGCAATTGTTTTCGAAAATCAGGCCGACTTGCTCGAACGACCGTTTCTTGCTGGAGACATCGAGGTCAAGCACAACATTGGCGGGAGGGAGAATCTGACTGAGATGGTTCATTGTTGCGAAGCACAAAAAAGGATTCCGGCACAGATTATAGGCCTATTTTTTGACCAAACCACCAAATCGACTTTCATCACGACAGAAGCGGGCGGTTTGTTGTGGAAAGAACCCAGAATGCAGACTTGTCTATTGACAAATGGCTTTCGTGCGAAAGATGTCTTTCATGCAAGAAAGCAAACAACAGAAATTGTCTGCCCAGATGTGTATCTATGTGCGATAGGCAGCAGAACAGTGGCTTGATTCCGATATAATTTCGGCGGAAGAAGTCAGGTTGCATGTTTCCAGAAGTCGGAAGCAGTCGGGCCCAAAGATGTTTGCGCGATTCAATCTTGTTTAGTCAAAGCCCGTTCGTACTTTTTGTGATCTTTATGATGCATCTGATAAATCGCTTCAAGCATGTACGTAACGTTCTGATCCTTTTTTTCAGCCTGTTATTGCTGGCGATCTTCATGATCGTCGGTTCCATCGGTCTGGCGATCCAGTCAGCATTTCTCGCATCCGGCAAACGCCGGGAAAATGCCCGTCGTGTGATTACCGCGACCTTTCGTCTGTACTTCCGCATCCTCGACGATCTGCACATCCTGCGGCTTGATCTGTCGGATATTGATCGTTTGCAGGATGAGCGCGGTTTGATTCTAACGTCCAATCATCCGTCGCTGCTGGATGCGCTGCTGATCACGTCCCGTCTGCCGAACGTGGTGTGCATCATGAAGGCGCAGGTGTTGCGCAATGTCTTGTTCGGACATGGCGCGAAGATGGCCGGATATATTCCCAATGACTCGATCCGCACGATTGTCAGTGATGCGAGCCGGGAACTGACGGAGGTTGGCAGCCAGTTGCTGCTGTTTCCCGAGGGGACGCGCAGCCGTAACGGCAAGATCAATCCGTTTCAGGGAACGGTGGGCGTGATTGCACGACGTACCAACGCCGATGTGCAGACCATCGTGATTGAATCCGAATCCGGTTTTCTTGGAAAAGGCTGGCCGGTCTGGCGCGCACCTGCGTTCCCTGTACAGATCCGTGTCTATGCCGGCAAACGTTTTTCCGTGAAAGAAGAGGGCAAGCTGTTTGTCGAGCAATTGCAGCGTTATTATGAGCAGGAACTGCAAGACGCAGGGCCAACGGAGACGGAAGCTGCATCCGTCACGTTGCTTCCCGCCAGTCAGGCAGTGATAGAAGAGACTTGCGACGAGCTGGTATCAGAAGAATTGATTTCAAACGGCCGATCGTTCAAATAAGTAAAACTAATTATTAAATAGTGCTGCATGCAAGCGTCATCCACCCATCTCGTTCTCATTCCCAGTTACAACCCCGGTGCCGCCGTCTATGCGACGGTGGCCTCGGCGCGTGCGCAATGGGCGCCCGTCTGGGTCGTTGTCGATGGCAGCACCGACGGTTCGGCCGAGCAATTGCAGCGGCTGGCTGCAGAAGATCCTGATCTGCATGTGATTGTGCTGCCGGAAAATCGCGGTAAAGGGGCAGCCGTGCTGCATGGCATCGAGCTCGCTCTGCAGCAGGGGTACACGCATGTGCTGACCATGGACTCTGACGGTCAGCACGATGCATCGATGATTCCGACCTTCATGCAGAAGTCGATCGCCGATCCGGCCGCGATGGTGCTGGGAGTGCCGGTATTTGATGCCAGTGCACCCCGTATCCGTGTCAATGGACGCAAGGTGTCGAACACGCTGGCCAACGTGGTAAGTGGTGGTGCCGGGATTGGCGACTCGCTGTTCGGATTCCGTGTGTATCCGGCGCGTGCGCTGGCCGAGATCATGCGCAGCAATCCGTGGATGCGTCGTTTTGATTTTGATCCGGAAGCGGTCATCCGCTTGTGCTGGCGCGGGATACGTCCGATCAATGTACCGTGCAAGGTGCGTTACCTGACAGAATCGGAAGGCGGTGTGTCGCATTTCAATTACTGGCGCGATAACAAATTGCTGGCTGGTATGTACACGCGCCTGCTCTTCGGTTTTGCCATCCGATTGCCGATTCTGGTGCTGCGCAAGTTGGGGTTGCCGTAATCCGTTTGCAGTAACAAATGCTTGCTTTTTTTGCATCACGACTACCTTATACTGTGCGTCTGGTTTGTTGTGTCCATCCGTGCGCAGAAGAATTTTTGCCGAGTCGCTTTTCATGTCCGCTCTTAAGATTGCCCTGACTGTTGTTGTGATCATCGCCTACGTGGCGTTGAGTCACGCTGCGCTCGTCATTGAGGATGCCTTCAGCATCTGGCGGCAACTGGCGGTGCTGATGCTGATCGTGCCGATTGCGGCGTTCCTGTGCTGGAGCGCGATCGTGACAACGAAGCAGTTGGGTTGCGGCAAGGTCCTGGCGTGGTGTGCGGGTTTGGTGGTTGCGGCCGGATGTGCGTGGATCACGTTCGGTTTCTGGCACACCTTGCTGACGCAACTGGACTGGATTTATCTGATTCAGCATGTCACGGCTAACACCATGCTGTGCTGGTTCTTCATGCAAACCCTGTATGGCGGTCGCACGCCCATCATCACCACGATTGCTCGCTCGATTCATCCGGACATGCCTGAAGGCGTGGTGCGATATACGCGCCATGTCACGATTGCATGGGCCATTTTCTTTGCTCTGCAGGTCCTTGTCTCACTCGTTATTTTTGCCGCGGCATCGATCGAAACCTGGTCCGTATTTGCCAATATATTGAACTGGCCGATGATCATTGCAATGTTTGCCGCCGAGTACGCGTGCCGCAAGCACTTCAATCCGGATTTTCGGCATGCGTCGATTCGTGAAAGCGTATCGGCTTATCTGAATAACAGAAACAAGGTTTAAGCGACATGCACGCCGATTCTTCCAGCTCAAAGGCTTCGACCGTTCCCGACGAGGTGTCGGTTACGGCCGAAGAGTGGACACAAAAGAAGGAGCGCGGGTGTCTGGCGGCACTCAAGGCAATGGTGTGGTTTGCCACGACATTTGGTCGTCCGTTGTCGCGCGTGCTGCTGTATCCGGTGGTTGCCTATTATGTGCTGACCGCATCCGATGCCGTGGCGACCTCACGCTTGTATCTGTCCCGTGTGTTCGGTCGTGCGGCGCGACGCGCTGAAGTTTTCCGTCATATCTATACCTTTGCCAGTGTGTTGCTCGATCGCGTGTATTTCTTGCGTGGCAATGCAGAGAAGTTCGATGTGCGCGTCGTGTCCGATCATTATATGGAGCACGATGTCGCAGCGCGTTCCAAAGGTGTGTTTCTGATGGGGGCGCACATGGGCAGTTTTGAGGTCGTGCGCATGGTCTCACGTCAGTGTGACGACCTCAAACTGGTCCTGCTGATGTATGAAGAGAATGCCCGCAAGATCGGCGCCTTGATGAATGCCATCAATCCGGCGGCACAACAGGAAATCGTGGCGCTCGGCAATCTGAGTGCGATGCTGACAGTCAAGGACAGGCTGGCCGAAGGCGCGTTGGTCGGCATCCTTGCCGACCGCTCCATCGGCAGCGAAAAAACAGCAATGCTGCCATTTCTTGGCGTGCCGGCACCCTTTGCGATGGGCCCTTTCCGCATGGCGGCCATGATGCGTCGTCCGGTATTTCTGATGATGGGCCTTTATCTGGGCGGTAATCGTTACGAGATCCATATTGAACGCATCGCCGATTTCTCGGATGCGGCAGATGGTACGCGTTGCAACACCGAAGAGCAGATCACGGCTGCCATGACGCATTACGTGTCGCGACTTGAATATTTTGCGAAGCGTGCACCGTACAACTGGTTCAATTTCTTCGACTTCTGGCAAGGGCAGGCATGATGAGCGGAACGGCTACCACGCAACACTATGACGTTGTCATCATGGGCGGAGGTCTGGCCGGTTTGACGCTGTCGCTGCAATTGCGGCAGCGCTTTGCGGATTTATCGATTCTGGTGATCGAGCGAAGGGCGCATCCGGTGCCGCTGGCGGCACACAAGGTGGGTGAATCATCGGTCGAGATCGCCGCCCATTACTTTGATTCCGTCCTCGGACTGAAGTCGCATCTGGAAAGCGAGCAGATTCGCAAGTTTGGCTTCCGCTTCTTTTTTTCTGAAGGGCGTCGCGATTTCGATCAGGTCACCGAACTGGGTGGCAGCACCGTCTTTCCGACCCAGTCCTATCAGATTGATCGCGGTATTTTCGAGAATCGTCTTGCCGAAATGGCGCAGGCAGCAGGTGTCACGTTTGTCGACGCTGCCATGATTCGCCGCTTTGACATCGGCGAGAAGGATACCTCGCATCAGGTGACGTATGAGGCGCATGGGCAGACCATCTCGGTGACCGGTCGCTGGCTGATCGACTCATCCGGTCGCGCAGGTCTGATCAAGCGCAAGCTCGATCTGGCGCAAGACAATGCACACAAGGCCGGTGCCGTATGGTTCCGTATCGGCAAGCACATCAACATGCACGACTGGTCGCAGGATCAAGACTGGATCAATGCATGCAATCCGCCGGATCGCTGGCGTTCGACCAGTCATCTGGTTGGCGAAGGCTATTGGGTTTGGCTGATCCCGCTATCGTCGGGTTCGCACTCGGTCGGCATCGTTGCCGACCCGGCTGTGCATCCGGTCGAAAAAATGAATACCTTCGACAAGGCAATGGACTGGCTGCAAAGGTACCAGCCACGCCTCTTTGAACATCTCGATGGCGAGCGTGACAAGCTGCAGGACTTTGCCTTCTTCAAGCACTTTTCGTACGGTTGCAAGCAAATGTATTGCGGTGAACGGCGCTGGGCGCTGACAGGGGAGGCAGGATTGTTTCTTGATCCCTTCTATTCGCCCGGCGGTGATTTCATTGCGATTGGCAATACCAACATCACGGAGCTGATTGCGCATGATCGTGCCAACGGGCCGGTCGTCATGGTGGCCGATTACTTCCAGAAAATTTACTTCTCCCTGTACGAATCGATGTTGCCTGTCTATCAGGACCAGTATCGGCTGTTTGGCGATCCGGAAGTGCTGCCGCACAAGGTGACCTGGGATTACGCTTATTACTGGGGTGTGATGTGCCAATTGTTTTTTCAGAATCGTTTGACGGATCTGATCACGATGGCGCGTTTGCAAAAACGGTTGGCGCACATGATGCAGGTCAACGCGGCGGTTCAGGCTTTCTTCCGCGCATGGAGTCAGCACAGCGCACGTCGCAATCCTGCCCAACTGCTCGATCAGACGTCAATCGACTGGTTTGCCGAGCTCAATCGCGGGCTCAATGATCAGCTCGACGACGCGCAGTTCATGCAACGCATGGACGACAATCTGGTGCTGTTGCAGCATCTGGCTGCGGCCTTCATCACGCGTGCATGTGACGAACATCCCGCATTGGCGGACAGCCAGGCTTGCGAAGATTTACGCGCATTGCTGGATGAAGCGATTCTGTCGGCTTTGCCCGTCATGGGCGCGCCCACCTTGTTTACCAATGCAGCTTATGCTCGGGCGGGCTGATTGATGAAAGCGCCCATGCAAACGACGAAATGGCAGCCCAGCGGCTTCCTCAAGGCATCGGCGGTCTTGCACGTTGGCGCGGCGGCTTCGGCACTTGTCTGGCCGGGTACCTTGGGCATGAGTGTGGCCAGCGTGATTGCCAATCATGCTGCGATTACCGCGATCGGCTTGTGGCCGCGCAGTACCTGGCTGGGACCGAATGTGTTGCGTTTGCCGCATGACAGACAGGAAGTGGCGATCACGATTGATGATGGTCCTGATCCAGAAGTCACCCCACGTGTGCTGGATTTACTGGCCAAACATGATGTCAAGGCAACCTTCTTTTGCATTGCAGACAAGGTGGCTGCGCAGCCAGCGCTGGCGCGACGTATCGTTGATGCCGGTCATCACATCGAAAATCACAGCATGAAGCATCGTCATTATTTTTCGATGATGGGTATGGGCGGCTTGCGCAAGGAACTGATGCAGGCGCAGCAGGTCATTGCTGAAGCGACAGGCAGAACGCCGCGTTATTTTCGCGCACCAGCAGGCTTGCGTAATCCGTTTCTTGATCCGGTTCTGCACGCCCTTGACCTGCAACTGGTGAGTTGGACGCGACGCGGTTTCGATACGCGGACTGGCGATGCCGCACTTGTAACGCGACGGTTGCTCAACGGGACGCGTGCTGGCGATATTCTGCTGCTGCATGATGGCAATGCGGCGCGTGATGTCCATGGTCAGCCTGTCATTCTCGATGTGTTGGCCCACGTGTTGACTGCCCTGAAACAACAGCATTTGCAATGCGTCACCATCGAACAGGGATTGCGTGCTTAGGTACACAATCATTCCATTATTGATTTGCGATTTATCCGGAGAACGGTCTTAACGCATGCAAGCACTCGAATTAAAACATTACACACTGAGTACCTGTCTGGGGCTCGGGCGGGATGCGAACTGGCAAAAGCTGGCGGCGCAGCAGGGCGCGCTGAAGCCTTGCGATTTTGAGACGATCGATTTGCCGACATGGATTGGCGAGGTGCCCGGCGTCGATGCGGTTGTCATTCGTGCTGCGCTGGCTGATTTTGATTGCCGCAATAATCGTCTCGCGCAACTGGCCTTGCAGCAGGACGGATTCATCGAAAGTGTGCAGCAAGTCATTGCCCAGGTGGGTGCTGATCGCGTGGGCCTGTTTCTCGGCACCAGCACGTCAGGTATCTTGCAAACCGAACTGGCCTATCGTCGTCGCGAGACAGATGCCGACGGCAAACTGGGCGCGCTGCCGCCCGACTTCCGTTATGCGGAGACACACAATACGTATTCTGTCGCCGCATTCGTCGCAGCCTTTCTGGGTGTGCGTGGTCCGGCGTTGACGGTCTCGTCTGCCTGTTCGTCGAGTGCCAAGGTGTTTGGTAATGCGGCACGCATGATCGAGGCCGGCGTGATCGATGCCGCTGTGGTTGGCGGTGTCGACACCTTGTGCCTGACGACGCTCTATGGTTTCAACTCTTTGCAACTGCTGTCGCCGGAACCGGCACAGCCTTATGGCGAAGGCCGGCAAGGTATCTCGATCGGGGAAGGTGCAGCGTTTGCCTTGCTGACAAAAGTGCAGGGCGAGGCACAACCCGGTTCGATTCTGCTGTGCGGTGTCGGTGAGTCAAGCGATGCACACCACATGTCATCGCCGCATCCGGAAGGCCTGGGTGCGCAGATGGCGATGAAGTCTGCACTGGCATCTGCCGGCATCACGCCGGACCGGATTGGGTACATCAATCTGCATGGCACGGCAACGCCAAGCAATGATGCGGCAGAAGGGCGTGCTGTGCATGCCGTTTTTGGTCGTCATACCGCGTGCAGTTCTACCAAAGGTGCCACCGGGCATACGCTCGGTGCGGCTGGCGGCGTGGAAGCCGTGATCTGTGCAATGGCGATGACCAATGGCATGCTGCCGGCAGGCATCAATACCCAAGCCGTCGATGCTGCGCTCGATGTCGATTACCTGCTGCAGAATCGCGCCGAACCGATCGACTATGCGCTGAACAATTCCTTTGGTTTTGGCGGGTCTAACTGCAGTCTGGTGCTGGGAGTCGTACGATGAGCGTGCAAGTTTATCTGGATGCCATCGGCATGGTCGGTCCCGGTGCGAATAACTGGACAGCGTGGCAGAGCCTGCTACAGGACGCGTCCGATTATCAGATCGTGCCGACTGTCGTGCCGGCGCTGAATGTGTTGCCACCGGCCGAGCGTCGCCGTACCGGCGCGGGTGTCAAGCTGGCACTGGCGACCGGCATGGAGGCGCTGAGTAATGCCGGTATCGATCCGGCGACGATGACGACGGTGTTCTGTTCTTCCGGCGGTGATGGCGACAACTGCCATCTGATCTGCGAAGCCCTTGCGGGCAGCGACCGCATGATCTCGCCGACCCGTTTTCATAATTCCGTGCATAACGCGCCTTCCGGCTACTGGGGTATTGCAGCGGGTGCGATGTTGCCATCCACCAGTTTGTGCGCCTACGATGGCGGCTTCGCTGTCGGTCTGCTGGAAGCCGCAGTGCAATGCGCGATTGAAAAGCGTCCGGTGCTGCTGGTGGTCTATGACACACCTTATCCCGAACCATTGCATGCGACGCGTCCGATACTGGATCAGTATGCGGTCGCATTGCTGTTGAACCCGACGCAAAGTGTTCAGAGTCTGGGCGCGCTGAGCTTGCAGTTGGAGGATGCTGCTTGTACACGCATGACTAACACTGCGCTGGAGCAGGTGCGGATTGGTATTCCGGCCGCTCGCGGACTGCCTTTGTTGCAGATTGTCGCGCAGGCACGTGCGGCACACGCTGATCTGGAATATGTAAATGGTCGCAGTCTGCATGCGGTGTTTACGCCAGTTCAGTAAGCGATCAACGATCCGCTTTTCAAACCAGGGAGAAAATAATGAAAAAACTGATTGGCCTTGCCGTATTGTCGACCTTGTTGGTTGGCTGCGAAACCATGCAGAAGAAAGAAGAAGCACCTGCACCAGTCGCTGCCAAGCCGGCACCTGAGCCTGTCGCGCCAGCCAAAAAACTGAGCGCAAAAGAACAGGCTGCCAAGGATGCGGCCGACAAGAAGGCAGCTGCGGCTGCCGCCAGCAAAAAATCAGCAGCACCTACCGCCGATGCAGGCAAGCCTCAGGAAGTCAAAGGTATCAATGGCTGGTCCGGGCAGATCATTGGCACGCCGGCACCCAAGAGCAAGTTCAATAATTTGAAAATTGGTATGGGCTTCAATGAAGTCATCAGCGTCGTCGGCAAACCGACCGATACCAGTTCGCACATTACGGGAAAGGCATGGATCCCGTTTTACTTTGGTTCTGGTCGTTATGAGACGGTGTTCTATTACAAGGGATTGGGACGTCTGACGTTCGCCGGCGGTGCTGGTGCCTATACGTATGGCGTCAACGATAACAGCGGTTTGACCATCATCGAGCACGACAAGACCGAGCGCGGTTTCCAGTAATTCTGCGACTCGCTGCACCATCAAAAAGGCCGTTCATCTGTCGGGATGAACGGCCTTTTTTTGAGCGTGATGATCAGTTGGCTGGCAAGGCAGCCGAACCTTCGATCTCCACCAGCAGATCGGCGCGGCAAATATCGGCCTGCACATAGGCCGCGCGTACGGCAGGGCCGACCTGCTGCTCGATGATCTGACGTACCTGCGCGATATCTTCCGCATGGCGGATATAGACGATGTAGTCCAGCGCTTGCAGCGCGCATTGCGCATTCGTCTTCAGGTTGGCTTCTGTCAGCACGGCGGCGATATTGGCGAGTGACTCAGTCGTTTGCGCGGCGACATCGCCGGTGTGACGTGTTTCGTGACCGACGATGCTGGCTGTGCCGGAAAGCAGAAAAATGCGTTGCTGATCGACGGTCGCGACGCTGGCGCGGGAAAACAGCGGGCTGCGCGGGCCGTACTGCTCGGGGTAATCGTAGGCGCTGATCTGACGCGGATTTTCGATCGCGACAGAGGGTTGTCGTCCTGCCAGAAATGTAATCGTCAGTGGCCCCGATGCCGTACCCAACGCGCATGCCGCCGGGACGTTGCCTGCAACGGCCTGACCACTTTCGGCAAATGCCTGTTGTCTTCCCAGATTGAACTGACGGTAACGTTCAAGGTCATCTGTAACAGCATTGATGTCGGCCATGTAATTCCAGAAGCGCAATACATACGGGAAGCCCTGTGCATGCAGCAGCGAAAAAATATGGCGATAGGCCTGCCGGGTCGCAATCTGTAGCGGCGTGCCCTCCTGTTTGGGTGTGCCGGCAAACAGAGTTTCATCAATCGTGACGATGCCAAACAGAAGATGGTCATTGAAACGGTAGTGAATGTCGTTGAGCTGGCCGGTGCGGATGACGCCGTTGCCATGCAGGCTTTCACAGAGCAAGGCATCCTGATCCAGCCGTGCCATGGCAATATGGGCAAAGGCTGGCGCGTCAGCGATAGGTGGCAGCGCACTGAAAATCAACCCGCCGAGTAGACCGGAATCCTGTCCTTCGTCGGGGAGAGCACTGCCGTAAGAGACGTTCAACATGATTGTGTTTGTCGTGAAAAGCGAGGATACGTGATGTATGGACTATGACGCATCAAAGAAGTGCCCGGCAATCAGAACGGGCTTGTATCCACAGCGTGTAACCGCACAGTGCGTTCGCGGGGTATCCGTATAATGAGCCGTTTTCCTCAACCTCTCAAGATTGCCGGCCTGATCCTGTTGGTATCGACCGTGCTGACTGCCTGTATGCCGATTGGAATTGTCAAAAGCAAGTTGGATGTTATTGAGGATGTCGCTCCTTGTAAAGGCGACATCGATACGCTTGTTGTACTTCTGCCCGGTGCTTACGATACACCGGAAGATTTTGTCCGACAGGGGTTTGTGGACGCCATGCATGCCCGCCGCATCGCGGCAGACGTCATCATGGCCGATACCCATGTCGGCTATTACACCTCGGCATTGGTGGTTGAACGTTTGCATCAGGATATCGTCATGCCGGCGCGCGCCAAGGGATATCGGCATATCTGGTTTGCAGGCATTTCCCTTGGCGGATATGGTTCCTTGCTTTACGCGAAAGCGTTTGGCGACACCATCGACGGTATGTTCTTGATGGCCCCGTTTCTTGGCAATCGCAGCCTGATTGCGGAAGTTGGCAAATCCGGGCTGGCCGACTGGCCGGTCGGACCGATTGCCGCCAATGACTATGATCGCGAACTGTGGTCATGGATCAAGACGTACGCGACGGCACCTGACCGTGTGCCACCGCTGTATATCGGTTACGGGCTGGAAGATCGCTTTGCAGGCAGTAACCGACTGATTGGCGACGTGCTGCCAGCCAATCGTGTCACGACTGCTGAAGGCGGTCACACATGGAAGCCCTGGCTGGAGCTGTGGCAAGGATTTCTTGATCGGGATGTGCTGCCGCGTTGCCGCTGACGTATGATGTGCGCTTGTTCCGGCGAGAGCGGAACGCATGATTTCCGGAGAGAAAACAATGCAGACAACAGATGAACTGGCGACCGCAGCCGACCCGATGACGGCGACTTCTCGCGCGCAGGGTGTGTCAGGTACACCCATACGCACACAAGTACTGATCATCGGCGGCGGGCCGGCAGGTTCGACAGCAGCAGCGTTGCTGGCACAGGATGGTATTGATGTCACGCTGCTGGAAAAAGCCGTGCATCCACGTTTTCATATTGGCGAGTCATTGTTGCCGGCCAATATCCCATTGCTGGAGAAGCTGGGTGTGAAGGAAAAGGTGGAGGCGATCGGTATGCCGAAGTGGGGCGTGGAGTTCAACTCGATCGAGTCGGACATGAAGACCCATATCGAGTTTGCGGAAGCCTTCGATAAATCAATGCCCTATGCGTATCAGGTGCGTCGTGCCGATTTCGATCACATCCTGATCGACAATGCCCGGGATAAAGGTGCGAATGTCACGGAAGGTTGTCGGGTTCGCACGGTGGATTTCCAGAAAGCGCATGTTGCGATCAAGGCGCAACTTGCTGATGGCCGCCAGCAGGACTATCTGGCCGATTACGTGATCGATGCTTCCGGACGCGACACGTTCCTTGCCAATCAATTCAAAAGCAAACAAAAGAATCGCAAGCACAACAGCTCTGCGCTGTATAGTCATTTCACTGGTGTCGAGCGTTATGAAGGCAAGCGCGAAGGTGATATCAGCCTGTTCTGGTTTGAACATGGCTGGTTCTGGCTGATCCCGTTATCCGACGGCACAACCAGTGTCGGGGCGGTGTGCTGGCCGCATTATCTGGCTTCGCGCAAGGTCAGCGTCGAGCAGTTCCTGATGGATACGATTGCAATGGCGCCGAAGCTGGCGGATCGCATGAAGAATGCCGTGCGCGTCGGCGAGGTGCATGCGACCGGCAATTACGCCTACACCAGCAGCAAGAGCTACGGCGATCGCTGCATGTTGCTCGGTGATGCCTACGCCTTCATCGATCCGGTGTTTTCTTCCGGCGTGTTGCTGGCAATGCAGAGCGCATTTGTCGGTGTCGATGCGGTCAAGGCTTGCTTGCAGGAGCCGAAAAAGGCTGCGCGCGAACTGGCGAAGTTCGATCACCACATGCGTCGCGGACCATCGATTTTCTCGTGGTTCATTTACCGTGTGACCAATCCTGCCATGCGTTTTCTGTTCCTCAATCCCCGTGACTTCCTGCAGACCAAGGCGGCGGTCATGTCGGTGCTGGCTGGTGACATCTTTCACAACAAGGCCATCTGGCCATCGCTGTATGTCTTCAAAGGCATCTACTACTTGTCGTCTCTGTTCAATCCGATGCGTACGCTGGATGCGTGGCGTCGGCGCAAGATCAATATTCGTGATCCGGAAGCAGGATCGGCGTGATGCCGGTGACAATAAAAAAGCCCGCAGCATTGCGGGCTTTTTTATTGTCCATCCTTTTGATCAGATCATCCCGCCATTGATCGAGATGATCTGGCCGGAGATATAGGCAGCCTGTTCTGACGCAAGAAATGCAACCAGATCAGCCACTTCTTCCGGCTTGCCTGCGCGCTTCATCGGCACCATGTTCTGGATCAGCTTGTCGTCGAACGTGCCATCGATCATGTCGGTGGCAATGATGCCCGGCGCGATGGCATTAACCGTGATGCCGCGACTTGCCAGTTCCAGTGAGAGTGATTTGGTGGCCGAATGCAAGGCGCCTTTGGCAGCGGAATAATTGACTTGCCCACGATTGCCGGCGACAGCGGCGACCGAAGAGATATTGATGATGCGGCCCCAGCGTGTACGGATCATTGGCATGGTCAAAGGCTGGGTGACGTTGAAGAAGCCATGCAGCGAAACATCGATGACGTCATGCCATTGCGTTGGCGACATGCCGGGGAAGACGGCATCCGAATGAATCCCGGCGTTATTGACCAGCACTTGAATCGGACCGGCCTCTGTCAATTGTTCCAGCGCTGTGTGCGTCTCTTCCGCATTCGTGATATTGAACGCGGCAACTTCAGCGCTGCCGCCATCGGCAATGATGGCATCGCACACAGCTTGTGCCTTGTCGCGCCCGCGGTTGGCATGCACGATCACATGCAATCCATCCCGTGCCAGACGTTTGCAGATGGCGCTGCCGATACCGCCGCTGCCACCCGTTACCAATGCAAGCTTCATGCTGCAGATCCTTTCATGTTGTCGGTGACCATGCTGGCATCGATGATGACCGTGGCACGGCCATCGAGTAATGGCTTTTGTGAGTGTTGGCCGCGTACGGCGAACTGGTAAAGAATGCAGTTGGGTTCGCTGTGTGTCAGCGTTACTTCGACCTGCAAAGACTCATCCAGATCATCAAGGCGGGCAGCATGGAATGTGGTGTTGCGCACGCTTGCCAGAAAACCGGCTGTGGGGCGTTCCGTGACTGGTGCGTCGGCTTTGGATGTCATCAGCAACGCGGTATGAACCGCCATGGCCTGGGCCGCATATTCAATGCCGTTGGCAGCGCCGAGCCGGCCATGCGCACGCAAGGGATTGGTCGGTGACAGGTGGCTCGCTGTCACCGCGATCATGCGCGCAGCATCCCAGCTTTCAACCCGATCCAGCAGACACATATCGCCCTGATGCGGAATATGTGCGGTCATCCATTCGCGATCAATGATCATGTTTTCGCCTTGTGGCAAACCAGCAGGATATTGGCGAAGGGCGTGCCTTCATGCATCGGCATGGCTTGCACGGAAAAACCCAGAGCCGTGATATCACGTTGCCAGTCGGCGATGCTGCGACAGAAGGTTGGCAGTGTCTTGTGGCCGCGAATGCTGGTCACGACATTGTCGACCCAGTTACTGATCTTGAATGGCAGGCCACCCGCTGCATCACCGACACGCAACAACAGCACGCCGTCATCGGTCAGGCAGGCATGCACACGACGCAGCACATCGTCCTGCGCAGGAAAGTCGACGTAGTGCAAGACATCCAGAATCACGACTGCATCCGATGGCGGGAAGTTGGCAGTGCACATGTTGCCGACTTCGAACGTGGCGCGGGTGCTGTCCTTGTGCAAGGCTGCGCGCGCGCGATCAACATCGCGCGGCATCAGTTCAATGCCATGCACGTGTGCAATGGCTGGTGGCGCTGGCCAGTTTGCCGGCCATTCGCCTTTGGCGTGTTGTGCCTGGGCAGATAACAGCCAGGAAGAAAGCAAACCTTGCCCGCAGCCGATGTCCAGTACGCGAATGCCGCCATCCCGATGCGGCAGGAGATTGCGTGCCAGCATGCCTTTGAATACGGGATCGCGCCCCAGTTTGCCTTGCGCAAAATGCCAGGCAAAACGTCCTGCTTGCTGGTAGGGCGCACACGCGGCGGTCAATAGATTTTGGATGGCATTGATCGTCATGGTCACGTCATTTCTTGGATGAGTCGGATGATTTGGAATGCAGCATGCTTGAGAAGACGGCCGAATACACCAGCGCCAGAATCACGCCGATGCCGACTGTCTTGCCGATGGCACTGAGAATAGGCACGCTGGAAAAGCCGAGCACGCCAAAGCCGATGACCGTCGTCAGATTGGCAAAGATCAATGAGGCCAGCGTAGTTGGCTTGATCTGCGCAACGACCTCCTGTGCGCCGGTTTCAGGATCGGTCACCACGGTGGTCGGCGGCTGCGCAAAGAACAGGGCATAGTTGGAGCCGACTGCCACGATCAGCAACAGGCCGACCAGATGCAGGATCGTCATGCGTTCGCCGGTCAGCATGAAGAATGCCGCAACGCTGAGAACGGCGGTAATCAGTGGCACCATCACGCGCGCCAGACCGCCCGCCGAACGAATGCTGAAACCCAGCAGCACGGTCATGGCGGCCAGCCCGCACAAGGCCAGTAACACCGCTTCGCGCATATAGCCGCTATACAGCTTGTCGGTTTCGATCTTCAAATCGATGAAATAGGCCTCCTTCACTCCCGATTTTTCCAGCTCGCTACGCATCAAGGCGGCATCGATCAGATGATCGTCGGCGTTGGCAGTGAGTGGCAACAACGCGGTGGTTTCGTCTTGCTGTTCGATCAGCAGTGAATCGGTCGCCAGCGCCATCGACGTGCCGGTCAGATCTTTGCGCGACAGAAGGCGTGATTCCAGCTTGTCTGGTTGTGTGGCGGTTTGCGCGAGCGTATCAACCGACGCGATGAAGGGGGCAAGGACGGATGCCTGAAACGGTAATCCGGCGATGGCCTGCGCCACACGCTGATTGAGCGTTGCCGCATCCGGCAGGCTGGCCAGTCTGGCTTTCTGCATGGCCTGACTTGGCAGATAGCGTGTCGGGCTTTCAAACGCTGCCAGATGACCGTGTTCCACCATGCCATCCAGACGCGCTGCGACTTTTTCGGATGCCTGTAGCGCATCTTCCAGCGTCTTGCCTTTGACGACGACCAGATAGCGCACATCGGGGGCACCAATATCCTTGCGCAATTTTTCGTCGAGGTCTTTGTCTTGCTGGCTGACAGGGCTCAATGCACCGAGTTCTGGTTGCCAGAGGTCATTGCGATTGATCCACAATATGACGCAGGCAATGGTCACCAGACCAAGCACGACAAGGCGCAGACGTCGCAAGACGATGATGGCTCTCTCCAGGGCAAAACCAATATGCGACAGATCGCGGACCACGAAGTCACGTGGCAACAGTGAGGGCAGGACATACCGTGTGACGAAGGCGGCCGAGACCAGCCCGGCGATCGTAAACAGGCCAAGTTGCGCCAGACCGGGAAAGCCCGAGAACAGCAGGGCACCAAAACCAGACATTGATGTCAAGACGCCAAGCCGAATCGTCGGCCATGATTTTTTTGCCCAGTCTGCACTGTTCTTTGCGCTGCCAGACTGAATGAACAGATAGATCGCGTAATCGATGGCTTCACCAATCAGCGTGGTACCAAAGCCGAGTGTGATGGCATGCACGCTGCCAAAACCGAGACTGACGGCAATCGTGCCCGCCAGAACGCCGCTCAAAACGGGCGCCAGACCAAGCAGCACGGCGATCCCGGAGCGATAAACGATCAACAGGATCGTCATGATCAACACGGCACTGATGATGGCGAACAGGCCGGCTTCCTTGCTGATGGTATTGCGCGCATTGACCCCGAACACGCCGGGACCGGTCATGATCATTGTGGCTTTGACAGCTTGCGGGAGTGTCTTGGCGACGTCTGCTTTTGCCGCCTCGAATTTTTCGCGGATATGGGTGATGGCCATTTCCTGACCATCGGTGTCGGAGCCGAGGGCGCGTGTTTGCGCCAGAATCAGCGCACGGCCGCCATCTTTGGCCACCCAGACTCCTTGTACCTTGCGGGGCTGCTGACCACTGTTGAACTGGGTAATCAGTGTTGCCATTTCGGCCGTCGGATCTTGCGGCAGGATATCTTTCACCAGCATGCCTGCTGGCGAGGCCAATAGATCGACAGTTTCACTAAAGGCCTCGTGCAAACCTTCGACGCTAAAGCGCTCCGGCGTCACGCCGGGACTCAGCAGATAGCGATTGTTGAAGAGATAGGCACGATCCTTTTCCTGATTGACGGGCTCGCCGTTGTTGACGGAAACGAACTCATCATTGCTGCGCATCCTTTGCGCGAGTGCTTTGGACAGCGCTGCATGGGTTGGCGTATCGGCACCATCGATGCCGATCAGGATCATGCGCGAGACCATGCCGTCGCGCAGTTGCTCGACCAGCAGCTTTTGTTCCTGCGTCGGATTGTTCGGCAGGAAAGCCGTGAGGTCGGCGGTGAAGGTCGAGCGGAACAGAATGCCGACACCAATCAGCAGCAGGATCAGCCAGACGCCGATTGCCTTCCATGATCGTGGCGGTGCAGCATGGTGTTGCGCGGACGTGGTCATGGGCGCGGCTTCTCGATCGTCATGACGGAACGGTCGCCATCCGCCTGCTGGACTTCGACTTCGCGCACTTCACCGGCCGTGCCGCTGAGCGTGATGCGCTTGACCTTCTGGCGTGCCTGCAGATTGCTTGGTGTCAGTGCCAGTTTCCATTGCTCGCGTGTCCCGGTCAGGGCAACCACATAGTTGAGTTCGAGCGAACGACGGTCGCCTGCCAGCGTGGCGCGGATGCTTTCGATCAATGCGGCCAGCTCTGGCGACTCGTTGAGATCGATCGCAAATTTATGTTTGCCGCGTTCCAGCGTAATCATGTCGCGCTCAAGCAGCATGCGTTCCGGTTTGGGTTTGATGGTTCGCTTTTCCAGCTTGTCGGGTGGCGTGTAAAACATTTCGCCCGAGGATTCGACCGGACGATCCAGTGTCGAGATGTATTTTTTTTCGACGAAATTGACTTTGGCTGGTTTGGTCTGCGCGAGGCTCGCCATCAACTGATCCATGGTCCAGTCGGCAGCATGAGCCAGATTGCATCCCACAGCCAGGATGGTGATGCCGAGCGTGCGTGTAACGAACGATGTTGCGCGCATAAAGCAGAAGGTGTGATTACGCATGAAAGACTCCCGAGACGGCAATGTGCTCCGCATCCTTGATGTCAAACTGGATATTGCCGGCAGCATTGGTTTCGTAATGAATGACCAGCGTGGTATCCGGCAAAACCGGCCGCAGGAATTTGACGCTGTTGAGTCTGCAGCTGACCAGTTCGCGTTGCAGATGTTGCGTGATCGCATGCAATGCCAGGTCCAGCAGCACAACGCCGGGCGTGATCGGCATGCCGGGGAAATGACCGGCAAACGAAGGATGATCGGCAGGGATATGCAGCGTGAGTGTTTGCATCAGTGCGTGTCCGTTTTATTGGTGGCAAAGGTAGCCGCCAGTTCGGCCAGTGCGGCATGGGGCAGTTTGCCGGTCGCGTTGCGTGGCAGTTGCGGCACCTTGAGCAAGGGGCGGGGCATGAAGGCTGGATCGATTTTTTCGCGCAACACGCTCAGAATCGTTTCCGTCTCGACCAGCGGGGCGACGACAAATGCCTGCAATCGCGTCACTTCGCCGGACGTCTTTTCCGGCGGCATGTAGAACGCGCCATCTTCGACGCCGGGAATCGCATTCAGATGATGGTTCAAGTAGGCGAGAGAGCTGCGCTTGCCTGCAATGTTGATCATATCTGCCATGCGGCCATGCATCAGAAAGCGCCCTGCCTCTTTCAGCTCGATGGCATCGTTCATCGGCATCGGCACTTCGACATGACCGCCGCTAATCCACATGCGTTCGTCACTGGCGTCGTCCGGATGGCGTTGCATCTGAATGTTCGGGAACAGGTTCCATTCCTGCGACACAGTCGGACGTCGCGTGGCGATCTGACCCGTTTCGGTGCTGCCGTAGATTTCGCATAACGGCGCCTTGAATGCCTGTTCCGACTGCGCTGCCAGTTGCGGTGCGAGAGGTGCGGTTGCGGATACGATCAGGCTGGTTGATGGCAGCGCGGTTTGCATGCTGATCAACTGGCGCAAATGCACGGGCGTGGTGACCAGTACGCGTGGGGCGGGAACCTGCTCCAGCGTGCGGCAGATATCGGCAGGGTAGAACCACGGTGCGCTCGCCATGGCAAAGCCATTGATCAGCGGCATCAGCACAGTCGACTCAAAGCCATACATATGTTGTGGCGGTACGGTACCGACGATCGTGCAGCCGGATGCGTTCAGCAGTCCCAGTTGTTGTGCTTCCGCCTGCACATTCCGTACGAGTGCGCCCCACGTTTTCCTGTGGGCGACCGGGAGCCCGGTCGAGCCGGAAGTAAAGACATAGGCCACCACCTGATCATCGACGAGCTGCGGTACGGCAAACGTGATGTTTTCTTCTGGGCGCAGTGTCGGAAACGCGGTTTGCGGCAGGGCGATTGTGCAGTTCGCCTGATCGGTCAGACAGCTTGCATCAGGCGCAAACCCTTGCAGTTGCCGTATGGTTTCCGCTGTCCGTGTCGATGGCAGAAGATTGATCTTGCCCGCCACCATGATCGCGCACAGCGCCACCAGAAAACGGTAGCGGTCGTGACAGTCATTGAGGACATGCGTGGACGCCGGCAGTTGAGGAATCAGTTGCCTGACATCGGACAGGAACTGCGCAGCCGTAACCGCATGCGTGTCGCGCCATGCCACGATGCGTGACGGATCCGTGTGCGGCAACAAGGGCACGAATGGGCGCAACGAGGCTGGCGGCGCGCCATCCGGTCGATCTGCATGGCGCATGAACAACGACTTACGAAGCCTTGTTGGCTGCGATGTAGTCCGACAGCGAGCGCAGCGAGGCAAAGATTTTTTCGTTGTCTTCGTGATCGGCGCGCAACTGGATGCCGTAGTTTTTGGAGACCACCAGAGCGACTTCGAGGATGTCGATCGAATCCAGACCCAGGCCGTTGCCATAGAGGGGTTCATCCGGTGCGATCGAAGCAGGATCGGTATCGAGGTTCAGAGCGTGAACGATCAGTTTTGCCACTTCCTGCATGAAAGCTGGATCGGCGGAAGCGTTGTTGTTTGTCGTTGTCATAATGGTATGGATAAGTTCTGCGCCGGCGATTATATAAAAGATGAGGCTGAATTTTGCAGCGACTTGCTTGCAGAACTGTTACATCATTCTTTACTTGTTACGACACACATTGTCTCGTCTGTGCGCCATGTTGCGAGCGTCATGTATGGTAGCGAATAAATCACCTGCGGCGACAATAAATAACATTTGGTAAGCAATTGCTGTTGTGCAAATGCGCAACCGCTGAATAGACCACTGTTATTGGCGAGCGTTCCGTGCGTTGGACGGGGGTGTGCCTGTGCTGAAATTGCTGCGCCACGGATTGATGTCGAGCCCGCCGCGGCGTGTATAGCGCGCATAGACTGCCAGCTTGTGTGGTTTGCAATGACGCAGGATGTCCATGAAGATGCGTTCCACGCATTGCTCGTGAAATTCATTGTGTTCACGAAAACCGATCAGGTAACGCAACAAACGCTCCTGATCGATTTGCGGACCCGCGTACTTGATCTGTACGCTGGCCCAATCCGGCTGGCCAGTGACGAGACAGTTGGATTTGAGCAGATGCGATACCAGCGTCTCCTCGACAGGCGCTTCATTTTCTTCCGCGCGCAGCAAATCAGGGTTGGGAGCGTAGTCATCGACTTCGATATCCAGTCGGTCCAGCAGCAGTCCGTCCAGTTCGCCCATGGATACCTGCGAAAAATTCTCCGGCAGCGTCAGTGCGATCTGTACGGGTGCACCAAAGCCGGCGGATATATCGGCACGCAACAGTTCCAGCAAGGCGTCGGTACCACCCAGCTTGGTTTGATTCAGGGAATTCAGGTACAGCTTGAAGGACTTTGACTCGATGATGTTGGGCGAATCGGCCGGCACCATGAAGCGTGCCAGCGCAACCTGCGGCTTGCCGCGCATGTTCAGCCACGATACTTCGTACGCATTCCATATATCCATGCCGAAGAAAGGCAGGCGACCTTCGCCCAGACCGATCTCCTCACGCTTGTATTGACGCGGGATCGAAAACAGCAATGACGGATCGTACTGCGACTGATACGTCGATGGCTGGCCGAGGGGCGAGCCGTTGGTTGGCGAAGGCGTGCTCATGGAACTCTTTTACAAAAACAGCTTGTAGACGGGATTTTCGCTTTCATCCCAGTGGCGATAACCAAGACCGGCGAGGAAGGCACGGAAGTCTTTCATTTCCTTCTTCGGCACTTGCAGACCAACCAGAATGCGGCCGACGTCACCGCCCTGATTGCGATAGTGGAACAGGCTGATATTCCAGTTTGGCGCCATGCTGTCGAGGAAGCGCATCAGCGCACCCGGACGTTCAGGAAATTCAAAGCGATACAGCAGTTCGTTCTGCGCCAGCTCGCTCTTGCCGCCGACCAGATGACGGATATGGCCTTTGGCCAGTTCATCGTGCGTCAAATCCAGCGTCTTGAAGCCATGCTTCTCAAAATTTTTCGTGATCTTGGTCGGCTCGTCTTTATCGGCTATCTGCATGCCGACAAAGACGTGCGCCTTGCTGGCATCGCTGATGCGGTAGTTGAATTCGGTCACATTGCGCGGACCGATCAATTCACAGAAGCGCTTGAAGCTACCGCGTTCTTCCGGGATCGTGATGGCAAACACCGCTTCGCGTGATTCACCAACTTCGGCACGCTCTGCAACGAAGCGCAGGCGGTCGAAGTTCATGTTGGCACCGCATGCGATGGTGACCAGCGTTTCATTCTTCAGCGGCTTTTTCTCGGCCTTGGCACGTTCCATGTATGCCTTGGCACCGGCAATTGCCAGTGCGCCTGCCGGTTCCAGAATGCTGCGCGTGTCCTGGAACACGTCCTTGAGGGCAGCGCACACCGCATCGGTATCCACCAGAATGATGTCGTCGACGACTTGCTTGGCCAGGCGGAAGGTTTCCTCGCCAACCAGCTTGACTGCGGTACCGTCCGAGAACAGGCCGACGTCATTGAGGGCGACGCGACGACCGGCCTTCAGGCTGCGTGCCATGGCGTCGGAATCGGTGGTTTGTACACCGATGATCTTGATGTCGGGGCGCACAGCCTTGACGTAGGCGCCGATACCGGCGATCAGGCCGCCGCCGCCAATGGCGACAAAGATGGCGTGGATCGGCCCCGGATGCTGGCGCAGGATTTCCATTGCAATCGTGCCCTGACCGGCAATCACATCCGGATCGTCGAATGGATGGACAAAGGTTAGTTTGTGTTTCTTTTCCAGATCGAGCGCGTGCTGATAGGCATCCGAATAAGAATCACCGAAAAGCACGACCTCGCCGCCGCGTGCCTTGACGGCTTCGATTTTTACCGGCGGGGTGGTGGTCGGCATCACGATCAGGGCTTTGCAGCCAAGTCGCGTCGCTGCCAGCGCAACGCCTTGCGCATGATTGCCGGCAGAAGCGCAGATTACGCCGCGCTTGAGTTTCTCCGGCGGCAGATTCGCCATCTTGTTATAAGCGCCGCGCAGTTTGAAACTGAAGACGCTTTGAATATCTTCGCGTTTGAAATAAATCTGGTTGCCGAAGCGTTCTGACAGGGTTGGGGCCAGTTCCAGCGGTGATTCGACTGCGACGTCGTAGACGCGTGCAGTGAGGATTTTCTTCAGATAGTCGGTAGTCATGATGTCGTGGCTTGGCGCGCGAATGAACGAGCGTGTGCGCAAAATAGGCGGCACAACGCAGCCGTTCATTATAATGGACGGCTTTGCCAGCCGCAGTGGCAATTGATCGTCTTATGGCGAGATCGGGGTGGCAGTGTCGTCTTGGTTGAGTAGCGTTGCTTATTTTTCGGGAATGTTCGCAAGTGAAGTCGGTATGGTGTTTCCATGATTGAATCCGCTGTGCAGTGGCTGCTCGCCTTTTTGGCCGAGCCGGAAGTAGGACTGACTTCTGTCTTCCTGATCAGCCTGATTTCTGCAACATTGCTGCCACTGGGCTCGGAGCCCGCCGTCTTTGCCGCAGTCAAGGCCAACCTTGCCATGTTCTGGCCGATTATCTGCGTCGCAACCGTCGGCAATACGCTTGGCGGTCTGGTCAATTACTGGATGGGTTTGGGGGCCAAGCAGGTGTTTGCCAAGGAGCGCCAGACGCGCTGGTTTCACTGGCTTGAGCGATTTGGCGCAAAAACCATGCTGGTGTCCTGGCTGCCGGGTATTGGCGATCCGCTCTGTCTGCTGGCAGGTTGGCTGCGCCTGCCGTTCTGGCCCTGTGTGTTTTACATGGCGATCGGCAAGTTTTTACGCTATCTGACGATGACCTGGCTGCTTTTGTATGTGCCGGATGGCTTCTGGCATTGGGTTGGCGGTTGGTTCTAGGCTGACACAAGGCGATTTTTAGACAAAAGACAACGTTTTCCTGTCACGCAAGGTGCGTTCCCGTCCCAACGGGACAGGCGGCAATCGGCTAGAATGCGTGTTTAGCGTCAATGCAATCCAATTTCTGATGAACGCTCCAGCACAAGTTCAGACACTTCTCGCCGATCTGCCCGGCGGCGCAGCGCCTACGCGCTTGCGTGAAATTCCCTATAACTACACTTCCTTTTCCGACCGCGAGATCGTGATGCGCCTGCTCGGGGAAGAGGCGTGGGAATTGCTGTCGACCTTGCGTTCCGAGCGTCAGACCGGCCGATCGGCACGCATGCTGTATGAAGTCCTCGGTGATATCTGGGTCGTGCGCCGCAATCCGTATCTGCAGGACGATATGCTGGATAACCCCAAGCGACGTCAGGCATTGATCGACGCACTCAAGCACCGTCTGGCCGAAGTCGACAAGCGCCGTGCCAAGGATCTGGCTGTGGCGGATGATGTCAACGCTGCGCGTCGCGCTGCGGCGGTGGAATCGCTGGTGCAGGCCGCATGCAAGGCGGTGGCCGATTTTGGCGAAGAATTCCGCAATACCTGGGATTTGCGCAAGCGCGCCACCCGCGTGCTGGGCCGCTACACCGACAAGGACAACATCAAGTTCGATGGCCTGTCGCGTGTTTCGCACGTGACCGATGCGACCGACTGGCGCGTTGAATATCCATTTGTCGTGCTGACGCCCGATAGCGAAGAAGAAATGGCAGGGCTGGTCAAAGGCTGTATCGAACTTGGCCTGACCATTATTCCGCGTGGTGGTGGCACCGGTTATACCGGCGGTGCGATTCCGCTGACGCCGATGTCGGCCGTCATCAATACCGAAAAACTGATTCAACTGAGCGACGTCGTGATGACGACGTTGCCCGGTGTGGATCGCGAATATGCGACCATCTATTCGGGCGCAGGCGTGGTGACCAAGCGTGTGGCCGATGCGGCGGAAAAAGCCGGCTTCGTGTTCGCTGTCGATCCGACTTCGGCAGAGGCCTCGTGCATCGGTGGCAATATCGCCATGAATGCCGGTGGCAAGAAAGCCGTGTTATGGGGAACCGCGCTCGACAATCTGGCGAGCTGGCGCATGGTCGATCCGAACGGTGACTGGCTGGAGGTCACGCGTCTTGAGCACAACCTTGGCAAGATTCACGATGCGCCGGTTGCCAAGTTCAAGCTGGAGTGGACGCATCCGAGCGAACGCAGACGCAAGAAAAACACGCCGTTCAAGACCGAGATTCTCGAGATCGCCGGCCGCACTTTCCGTAAGGAAGGTCTGGGCAAGGACGTGACCGACAAGTTCCTGTCCGGTTTGCCGGGTGTGCAGAAGGAAGGCTGCGATGGCCTGATCACCTCGGCGCGCTGGATTCTGCACAAGATGCCGAAGCACACGCGTACGGTGTGTCTGGAGTTCTTTGGCCATTCGCGCGATGCGATTCCGTCGATTGTCGAGATCAAGAACTTCCTCGATGCGGAAACCAAAAAAGGTGGCGCGATTCTCGCCGGTCTTGAGCATCTGGACGAGCGTTATCTACGGGCGGTCGGTTACGCGACCAAATCCAAGCGCGGCATTCTGCCGAAGATGGCGCTGTTCGGCGACATCGTCGGTGACGATGAAGATGCGGTCGCGCAGGCCGCATCGGAAGTGATCCGTCTGGCCAATACGCGTGTGGGCGAAGGCTTTGTCGCTGTCAGCCCGGAAGCACGTAAAAAATTCTGGCTCGATCGTGCGCGTACCGCAGCGATTTCCAAACACACCAATGCGTTCAAGATCAACGAAGACGTCGTGATCCCGCTTGATCGCATGGGCGAATATTCGGATGGCATCGAACGCATCAACGTCGAGCTGTCGATCAAGAACAAACTGCAATTGCTGGCAGAACTGCGCAGCTTCTTCGTCAAGGGCAATCTGCCGTTGGGCAAGAGCGATGATGTGGAAGGTGACGATATTCCGGCGGCCGAGCTGCTCGAAGATCGTGTGCATCAGGCCGAAGAACTGATCGACGTCACGCATGCACGCTGGTCGTATGTGCTCGGCAATCTCGACAAACCATTGCGTGAGGTCAAAGCAGACTTGCTGACGCATGGCTTCGAAAAAATGGCAGGTATCTTTGACGAGCGCTTGCAAGCACAGCCAACTGCCACGTTGTTCGATATCGTTCAGGATCGTACCATCCGCATTTCGTGGAAGACCGAAGTGCGTATGCCGTTGCGGCAGATTTTCAGCGGCGCATGGTTCCGTCTGATTCTGGAAGAAGTCACCGCCATCCACAAACGCATCTTGCGTGGTCGCGTGTTTGTCGCGCTGCACATGCATGCGGGCGATGGCAACGTGCATACCAATATTCCGGTCAATTCCGATCATTACCAGATGCTGCAGGATGCGCATGAAGCCGTTGCGCGCATCATGAAACTGGCGCGTTCGCTCGATGGCGTGATTTCGGGTGAACATGGTATCGGGATTACCAAGCTCGAATTTTTGACGGATGCCGAGCTGGCGGATTTCCGTTCGTATAAACGTCGTATCGATCCGGAAGGCCGTTTCAACAAGGGCAAGCTGATGGATATGGCCGAGCTTGGTGCCGATCTGCGCAACGCCTACACGCCGTCGTTCGGTCTGATGGGACATGAATCGCTGATCATGCAGCAAAGCGATATCGGCGCGATTGCATCGAGCGTCAAGGATTGTCTGCGTTGTGGCAAGTGCAAACCAGTGTGCTCGACACACGTGCCGCGTGCCAATCTGTTGTATTCACCACGTAACAAGATTCTGGCGACCTCGCTGCTGGTCGAGGCCTTCCTGTACGAAGAGCAGACACGCCGCGGCATTTCGATCAAACACTGGGAAGAATTTGAAG
The DNA here is from genome assembly GCF_014635705.1 of Oxalicibacterium faecigallinarum. Classification (GTDB taxonomy): domain Bacteria; phylum Pseudomonadota; class Gammaproteobacteria; order Burkholderiales; family Burkholderiaceae_D; genus Oxalicibacterium; species Oxalicibacterium faecigallinarum. The sequence goes on from NZ_BMDI01000002.1 coordinate 275,746, forward strand.
ACGTGGCCGACCACTGCACCGTGTGCCACAAGTGTGTGACCCCATGTCCGGTTGATATCGACTTTGGCGATGTGTCGATGAACATGCGCAATCTGCTGCGCAAGATGGACAAGAAGAGCTTTAATCCGGGCACCACGGCGGCGATGTTCTTCCTGAACGCAACCGATCCGACCACCATCAATGCCACACGCAAGGTCATGATCGACTGGGGTTACAAGGCACAGCGGTTTGGTCACGATGTGTTGAAGAAGATGGCGAAGAGGCAGACGCGCGCACCGCAGCCGACTGTGGGCAAGCCACCGATCAAAGAGCAGGTGATCCACTTCATCAACAAGAAGATGCCGGGCAACCTGCCAAAGAAAACAGCGCGTGCCTTGCTGGATATCGAGGACGACAAGGTTGTGCCGATCATCCGCAATCCAAAGACCACGACGGTCGATACCGAAACGGTGTTCTACTTCCCGGGTTGTGGTTCCGAGCGTTTGTTCTCGCAAGTTGGTTTGGCAACCCAGGCGATGTTGTGGAATGTCGGCGTGCAAACCGTGCTGCCGCCTGGCTACCTGTGCTGCGGTTATCCGCAACGTGGTTCGGGCGATTATGACAAGGCCGAGAAGATCATTACCGACAATCGCGTGCTGTTCCATCGCATGGCCAATACGCTCAACTACCTCGACATCAAGACGGTGGTGGTGTCGTGCGGCACCTGCTACGACCAGTTGCAGGGCTATGAATTTGAAAAGATCTTCCCCGGCTGTCGCATCATCGATATCCATGAATTCCTAATGGAGAAGGGCGTCAAGCTCGAAGGTGTGGAGGGCGTGCGCTACATGTATCACGATCCTTGCCATACGCCGATGAAATTGCAGGACCCGCTGAAGACGGTCAACTCGCTGATCACCACCGTTGATGCGCAGAAGATCGAGAAAAACGATCGCTGCTGCGGCGAGTCCGGCACGTTTGCCGTGACGCGCCCTGATGTCTCGACCCAGGTTCGCTTCCGCAAGGAAGAGGAAATGGAAAAGGGCGCAGGCAAATTGCGCGCCGATGGGTTTGATGGTCAGGTCAAGGTACTGACATCGTGTCCGTCCTGCCTGCAGGGTTTGTCGCGCTACAACGATGATTCCGGCACCACGGCCGATTACATTGTGGTCGAAATGGCCAAGCATCTGCTCGGCCCCAACTGGTTGCCGGAGTACGTCGAACGCGCCAACAACGGCGGTATTGAGCGCGTGCTGGTATGACACGGATCGGTTCGGGTTGCGAGCTGTGCGAACAGCATGGCGGCGAGGTCTTGTTTCGCAACGACCAATTGCGCGTCGTTCTCGTCGATGATGCTCACTACCCTGGTTTCTGCCGCGTGATCTGGCATGATCACGTTGCGGAAATGACGGATCTGTCACCGGTCGATCGTTCGCTGTTGATGCGTACGGTTTGCCAGGTCGAAGCGGCCTTGCGTGAAGTGATGCAGCCGCACAAGATCAATCTGGCCAGTCTCGGTAACATGGTGCCGCATCTGCACTGGCATCTGATTCCGCGTTATACCGATGACGTTCATTTTCCGCATCCGATCTGGGCGCCATTACAGCGTCCGCCCGATCCGGATACGCTGGCACAACGTCGTGCGCGTCTGCAGGATCTGCGTGCTGCCGTGACCCGACATGTCACGTGCGTCGCGTGAACAAGTGTGATGCAGTGCGCCTTGCTTGCATGACGCGTTATCCTGTCTGATTCTTCCCGATTCAATTCCAAAACGAGGACACCATGAGCGGCCCTAGTTCCCATCCAGCGACACCCATCCCGACCGATATCAAGGTGCGTACGCAATCACGTGTACTGGAAATCGCGTTTGACGACGGCAAGCAGTTTTCGCTGTCGTTTGAATTTCTGCGCGTCTGTTCGCCGTCCGCGGAAGTGCGTGGCCACGGGCCGGGGCAGGAGACCTTGCAGACCGGCAAACGCAATGTGGGGATTACTGCCGTCGAACCAGTCGGCAACTATGGTCTCAAGCCGATTTTTGACGATGGGCATGACAGCGGCATCTATTCATGGGAATTCCTGTATCGCATGGGCAAGGAGCAGGTGCTGATGTGGGAAGACTATCTGCGTCGACTGGAAGCCGCCGGCTTCACGCGTGAAAGCGGTCGGGACGCACCAATGATGGTGTCGGGACCGACTGGCTGTAGCACCCACTGATTGTTGCAAAATATTTCCAATAAGAAATAAAAATAACGTTTATTTCACGTTTTCCTAACATCTGTATAATTCAAACCTGCGAGCGGAAATGCCATGACAAATTCCACCCATTTCGGTTACCAAACCGTTGCTGAAGAAGAGAAGGTTCACAAGGTCGCCGAGGTATTCCATTCGGTAGCGGCCAAGTATGACGTGATGAATGACTTCATGTCGGCGGGTCTGCATCGTGTGTGGAAGGCGTTCACGATCGCGCAAGCAGGGATTCGTCCCGGCTTCAAGGTATTGGATATTGCTGGCGGCACCGGTGATCTGGCCAAGGCATTTGCCAAACAGGCCGGGCCGACGGGCGAAGTGTGGTTGACCGATATCAACGAATCGATGTTGCGCGTTGGGCGTGATCGACTGTTGAACAAAGGGCTGGTCACCCCCACATCCTTGTGTGATGCGGAGAAATTGCCGTTTCCCGACAATTATTTTGATCGTGTCAGTGTGGCTTTTGGTTTGCGCAATATGACGCACAAGGATGTTGCTCTGGCAGAAATGCGTCGGGTGTTGAAACCGGGCGGCAAACTGCTGGTGCTTGAATTTTCAAAAGTGTGGGAGCCACTTAAAAAGCCCTACGACATTTACTCGTTTTCCGTGTTGCCATGGTTGGGAAAGCGTGTGGCGAATGATGCCGATAGTTATCGTTATCTGGCCGAATCGATTCGCATGCATCCCGATCAGGAAACGTTGAAGGCGATGATGCAGGAGGCTGGTCTTGAAAGAGTCCAGTACTTCAATTTGACAGCCGGCGTGGCCGCATTGCACACCGGTATTAAACTCTAGGAGACAGCATGAAAAAATTACTGTTGGCAGTGGCGGTTATGGTCAGTTCGATGACCTTCGTCGCGACCGAAGTCGAAGCCAAGCGCATGGGCGGTGGCGGTTCTTTCGGTAAACAGTCCCAAAGTTTTCAGCGTCCTGCACCGGCGCAACAGTCGTCGCAGGCGGCTAACAGTGCACAACGTCCGGCTGCGGCTCCTGCTGCGGCTGGTGCAGGAGCTGCTGGCGCGGCTGCAGCCAAACCAAGCATGATGCGTAACATTCTCGGTGGCGCATTGCTGGGTCTGGGCCTGGGTGCATTGTTGTCGCATCTGGGTATTGGCGGCGCACTGGCAAGCATGATCAGCACCGTCTTGATGATTGCTCTGCTGGCCTTTGCTGCAATGTTCATCTATCGCATGATCAAGGGCAAAAGTGCAGGCGGCCAACAAGGTCAGCCTTCGTTTGCGAACAATTACTCGGCCAAATCGAGCACGCCTGAAATCGGTTCGGGATTGAATCAAGGCTACAACGCGCAACCATCGGCATTGCAAGGTGCTGGTTCGTTCGGTGGCGCTGCGGCTGCCGTCGAGGCAGATGATCGTGTGCCAGCGGATTTCGACGTGGAAGCGTTCGTGCGCAACGCAAAAACCTACTTCATCCGTCTGCAGGCTGCATGGGATCGTGCTGATGTACAAGACATCCGCGAATTCACCACGCCGGAAATGTTTGCTGAAATCAAGATGCAACTGACCGAACGTGGCGCAGCAGAAAACCATACCGACGTCGTGCAACTGGATGGCGAATTCTATGGTGTGGAAACGGTTGGTGACGAATATATCGCCAGCATCAAGTTCTCGGGCCTGATCCGCGAATCGCAAGATACGCCTACGCAGCCATTTACCGAAGCATGGAATCTGTCCAAGCCAGTCAACGGCAACGGCGGCTGGGTGCTGGCTGGTATTCAGCAGCTGTAATTCAGCCACTGGCATGATCTGATCCGGTCTCGGATCTTACGACGAGAGATCGCTGGCAGCTTCACGCTGCAAACTGTTAAACTTGAAGCCGCCTGTGAATGGTCACCGGCGGCTTCTTTTTTGCCATGACAAGACTATCTCCCGCGATGCTTCCTTCTGCTGCCATCAATCATCTGCTTGCGCAGGAAGGATGGGCGCGCGCGCGTTTGGAACCGCACGCAGGCAAGATTGCGGTGTTTGATGCGGGTGTGTTTGCCTTGCGTCTTAAGGTGCGTGCTGACGGCTTGGTCGAAGCAGCGGATGCCGCGGATGCCGCAACGGTCACGATTCGCGTGCAGCTATCCGATCTGTCAGTGATTCTGCAGAATCGCGAACGGGCGTTTTCCTATGTGAAGATTGAGGGTGATGCCGATTTTGCCAATACGATCTCGCAGTTAAGCCAGTCCCTGCGTTGGGAGGCCGAGGATGACTTGAGCCGCCTGGTTGGTGACATTGCCGCACGACGTGTGACAGAAGGTGCACGCGCGGTTGTGAAGAATGCGCAGGCAGTCCATCAGTCGGTGACGGAAAACGTCGCCGAGTATTTTCTGGAAGAGAATCCTCTTCTCGTTCGTCCGCGCGCGGTTGCGGACTTTACCAATGACGTCACCAGGTTGCGCGACGATGTTGCGCGCCTTGCCAAGCGTATCGAAAAGCTCAAGGGCGGCAATTCATGATGTTGAAATTTATGCGGGTCCTCAAGATCCTGCGTGTGGCGATTCGTTATGGATTGGACGAGATCGTCATCTCGGGTTTGGCCATTCCTCGCACGGCACGTGTCTTTGATCGCCTGCTGTTCTGGCGTGACCTGTCGGCACCACGCGGCGAACGTTTGCGTCTGGCGCTGGAAGAGCTGGGCCCGATCTTTGTCAAATTCGGTCAGGTGCTGTCGACGCGTCGCGACTTGATGCCGATGGACATCGCGGATGAGCTGGCGCGCTTACAGGACCGCGTGCCGCCGTTTTCGTCGGATGTGGCGATTGCGCAGATCGTCAAGTCGCTCGGTGCACATCCTGATGTGCTGTTCAATCATTTCGAGCGCGAGCCGGTTGCCTCTGCTTCGATCGCGCAAGTGCACTTTGCGCAACTGAAAAATGGTCGTGAAGTGGCGGTCAAGGTCTTGCGGCCGGGTATCAAGCGATCAATCGACGACGATGTGGCGCTGATGCATATTGTTGCCAACATGATCGAGCGCTTGTGGGCCGATGGCAAACGCCTCAAACCCCGGGAAGTCGTGGCCGAGTTCGATAAATATCTGCACGATGAACTGGATCTGATGCGTGAGGCCGCCAATGGCAGCCAGTTGCGACGCAACTTCGCCAATTCCGATTTGCTGGTCGTGCCGGAAATGTTCTGGGACTTTTGCTCGACCTCGGTCATCACGATGGAGCGCATGAATGGCATTCCGATTTCACAGACCGAGCGTCTGATTGCGGCCGGCATCGATCTGAAAAAACTCTCACGCGATGGCGTCGAGATTTTCTTCACGCAGGTATTCCGTGATGGTTTCTTCCACGCCGACATGCATCCGGGGAATATCCTTGTTTCGACTGATCCGCGCACGTTCGGTCGTTATATTGCGCTCGATTTCGGTATCGTTGGCACGCTCAATGATTTCGACAAGGACTATCTGGCGCAAAACTTTCTTGCCTTTTTCCGCCGCGATTACAAGCGCGTGGCGCAAGCCCACATCGAATCGGGTTGGGCGCCCAAAGAGACGCGCGTGGATGAACTGGAATCTGCAGTCCGCGCCTGTTGCGAACCTATTTTCGATCGTCCGTTGAGTGAGATTTCCTTCGGGCAGGTGCTGCTGCGTCTGTTCCAGACTTCACGCCGCTTCAATGTCGAAGTGCAGCCGCAGCTGGTTCTGCTGCAAAAAACGCTACTTAACGTCGAAGGTTTGGGACGGCAACTCGATCCGGAACTGGATCTGTGGAAGACGGCCAAACCCTATCTCGAAAAATGGATGAACGAGCAGGTTGGCTGGCGTGGCTTGCTGGAAAACCTCAAAATCGAGGCCCCACGCTACAGCAAACTCTTGCCGCAGTTGCCGCGTCTGGCACATCAGGCCTTGTTGCAGGCCTCCGAGCCGCATCCCGACAATGGCGATTTGTTGCGCCGTCTGATTGATGAACAACGACGCACGAATATGCTGCTGGGTGTGATGGTGTATTTCGGCTGTGGTCTGATAGGCGGTGGCGTATTGACCTTGCTGTTCTTTACCTTTGCCGGTTGATCGCGTGCAGTGATGTGATTTGGCTGATGCCGCCCCGAACCGTCCGTTGCACCCGGCGATGTGAGGCTCCAACGTTATCTTGTCGACAAGTCGCTTGGCAGCCGATAGCGCGCATGGTTTGATTTGCCCCATTTGAGGGCGCGACTTTCCCTTAAAGCCGGGCGCGCGATTTGCTACAATTGCTCGGTTTTTTCAACCCCCGCAATTGCTTGCACGCCCAGTTCAGGACAAGATGGCGCTTCTCGAAATTCGTAACCTCAGCCGTCGTTTCGGCGATTACACGGCAGTCGACAATATCAGCCTCTCGATCGAGGCTGGCGAGTTCTTCACGCTGCTCGGCCCATCCGGTTGCGGCAAGACCACGTTGCTGCGCATGATTGCGGGCTTTGATGTACCGGATGCAGGCCAGATTCTGCTTGATGGTGTGGATCTGACTGGCGTGCCACCGGAACAGCGTCCAGTGCGAACTGTCTTCCAGAACTACGCTTTATTCCCTCATATGACGGTGGCGCAGAATATTGCGTTTCCGCTTGAGATGGCCAAGACACCGAAAGGCGAGATTCAGACCAAGGTCGATGAGGCGCTCGAAGATGTGCGCCTGACCGGTTTTGCAGCGCGCTATCCGCATGAATTGTCGGGTGGGCAGCGTCAGCGTGTATCGATCGCGCGCGCGCTCGTCACCCATCCCAAACTGCTGCTGCTTGATGAGCCGCTGTCGGCGCTCGATGCACAGTTGCGTGAACAGATGCAGATCGAGCTGATCAATCTGCAAAAAGAAGTCGGCATCACGTTTATCTATGTGACACACGATCAGGCCGAAGCGCTGGCGCTGTCGCATCGCATTGCCGTCATGAACAAGGGCACCGTCGAACAGCTTGACGAGCCAACCCGCATCTACAGTTATCCGCAAAGCCGTTTCGTTGCCGACTTTATCGGTACCTGCAATCTGTTCGACGGTACGATCACGCAAATCGAAGGCAACACGATGTGGCTGGATGTGCCGAGTATGGGCATGGTCAAGACATCGACTGTACCGGACGCACGTGTTGGCGCCAAAGGCACGATTGCACTGCGGCCGGAAAAAACCCTGGTCAGCGCCGAGATCGTGCGTGGCGTGGCAGACGAAAATCACTTCGACGGCCACGTCAAGGAACTGCTCTATATGGGCGGTGTAACGGTTTATATCGTGGAAACCGAAGGCGGCGCACGACTTGAAACCTTGCTGGCGAACTCCGCAATTGGTCGGCCGCGCTTCTTTGAGGTCGGCGATGCCGTCGATGTCGCATGGCGTATTGACGCTGGCCACTTCATTGTCGATGGCGCACATGGCTGACGCTGCAGCACGCACGCCGGTCAAGCCGGTCAGCTCTTCCCGCGGCAATGCTCTGGCGCGCTGGCTGATTGGCGGGCCGCCGCTGCTGTATCTGCTGGTGTTTTTTGCGCTGCCCACCCTGATCATGGGATTCGCGGCATTCCGCTATCCGGGGGATTACGGTGGTCTGGCACCGATGTTTGACGATGCAGGACAGCTCGATCTGACGTTCGAGAGCTTCTCCGCCTTTTTCTCGACACCAATCTATTTCGTCATCTTTCTCAAGTCGCTGCTCTATGCACTGATCACCACCGTGGTCTGTATTGCGATGGCGTATCCGGTTGCCTTGCTGATTGCACGCAGCCCAAAGAAATGGCGCAATCTTCTCGTGCTGCTGGTGATACTGCCATTCTGGAGTAATTTCCTGATCCGCATTTATGCATGGATGATCATCCTCGGTCCGCAGTCCTTGTTTACGCGTGGGTTGAACAGCATGCTGGACGTGTTTGGCCTTGGGCCGGTATCACTGCTGTACAGCGTGTTCGCGGTCATTGTCGGGCTGGTCTATGTGCATCTGCCTTTCATGGTCTTGCCGCTGTATGCCAATCTGGAAAAGCATGATCCGGCTTTGCTGGATGCGGCGCAGGATCTGGGAGCCAATGCCTGGCAACGCTTCTGGCGCGTGACCTTTCCACTGTCACTGCCGGGTGTGGTGGCGGGCTCGGCCTTGGTGTTTATTCCCGCGCTGGGCATTTTTGCGGTGTCCGACATTCTTGGCGGTACCGACGGCATCATGATTGGCAATGTCATCAAGCAGCAATTCCTCGAATCGCGGGACTGGCCTTTCGGTAGCGTGCTGTCGATCATGCTGACGGTGGCTGCACTGGCCGTGGCCGGTTTGGCAGCCTTGTTGGCGCGTCCACGCAGGAGGGCGCATGGCTAAGATGCGTCATTCTCTGCTGCTGACTGTCAGTGCGGTCCTGGTGTATGCCTTTTTGTACGTGCCGCTGGCAATTGTGGTGCTGTATTCGTTCAACGATTCGCGCCTGAATGCGGAATGGGTTGGCTTTACACTCGACTGGTATCGCAAGCTGTTTGCCAATCAGGAGATGCTGACGGCTGCAGGCAATTCGCTGATCATTGCGCTGGTATCGAGTGCCATTTCCACCGTGCTGGGCACGATGGCCGGATTTGCCTTGCATCGCTACAAGATCAAAGCCTTGCAGATTCTGGTGCTGACACCGATTGCGATTCCTGAAATTCTGGTGGGGGTGTCGCTGCTGATTTTCTTCGTGATGCTGAACATGACGCTCGGCATGCTGTCCATCACGCTGGCGCACATTGCCTTCAGTATGGGTTTTGTCGCGATTGTCGTGCAGTCGCGTCTGTCGGGGATGGATGAAAGCCTGACGGAAGCCGCGCGTGATTGCGGTGCGACGCCATGGCAGGCTTTTCGTCGGGTGACGCTGCCGCTGATCATGCCGGGCGTGGTAGCCGGTGCGTTAATGGCCTTTACGTTGTCGATCGATGATTTCGTGATTACCTTCTTCACGGCAGGTGCCAATACGTCAACATTGCCGCTGCAGATTTACTCGATGATCAAGATTGCCGTCACGCCGGAAGTCAATGCGATTTCAACCCTGTTGATGGGTTTGACGCTGTTCCTGATCATTCTTGCTTCCAAGTTGTCACCTAACGCCTTCCGTTCCTGATTTTGTTGCTGATCTTTTGCCGAGGACTTGCCATGAAAAAACTGTTAGCTGTCTTTTCTCTCTTGCTGATTGGCGCTTCGGCGCAGGCGCAGGACAAGCTGCATCTGTACAACTGGAATAACTACCTTGCAGATGCGACGGTCAAGGCATTCGAGGCATCGTGCAAGTGCCAGTTAGTGCAGAGCTACTATGGCGATAACGAAGAAATGCTGGCCAAGCTGGCAGCAGGTGCGAAGGGCTATGATTTGCTCGTGCCGACCGGGAACGCGCTGCAATCGCTGATCAAGCAGAATGCGCTCAAGCCACTCGACAAGAAGCTGCTGCCTAATCTCAAGAACGTGAATCCGCAAATGATGGATACGCAGTTCGACAAGGGCAATCAGTTTTCGGTGCCATATGCCTACACGGTGACGGTATTGGGTTACAACGAACAGAAGATGAAAGAACTCGGTATCAAGGTCGATAGCTGGGCGGCCATTTTTGATCCGGTCATCCTGTCCAAGATCAAGGGCAAGGTCACGGTGCTGGATTCTGCCAACGAGTTGATGGCAGCTGCCATGAAGTATCTCGGTTACTCGATCAACGATACCGATGAGAAAAAATGGCAAGAGGCCAAGAATGTGATCCTGAAAGCAAAGCCATATTGGGCCGCTTTCAATGGCACCAGCTACATCAAGGGTTTGACCGTTGGTGATATCTGGCTGGTCCACGGTTATTCGAACGATATCTATCAGGCGGATGAAGACGCCAAGGCGGCAGGGCGCAAGTTCCGTATCCGTCATGCCTTGCCGAAAGAAGGCGCGGCGATGTCGCTCGATAGTCTGGTGATTCCGAAGGATGCACCGCGTCCGGATCTGGCACACAAGTTCATCAACTTTGTACTGGATGGCAAGAACGGCGCCGAGTTGAGCAACCTGATCGGTTCTGGTAGCCCGAATTCGGCATCAATCCCGTTCATCAAACCCGATCTGGCGAAAAATCAGGCCATCTTCCCGGATGCCGCCACTACAGCGAAACTTGAAATGCTGCAGGATCTGAACAGCAAGCAGCGTCGCACGCTCAACCGCATCTGGACCGAGATTCGCGCGCGTTGATCAGGTACGGGCCGGCCACAGGACGCATATGCTGAAAGTCATCGCGCAGGATTTTATCCGGCACGACAGCCTTGATCTCGTGCGTCCGCTGTATGCCGAACTGGTCGCCAAGACCCGCCTGGAGCCTGCCTGTATTTCCTACGATCTGCATGTCGACCAGAAAGACCCCGGCCATTTCGTTTTCATAGAAACCTGGCCGGATCGTGCGGCACTCGACGCGCATTGTCAGACCGAGCATTTCCGGCGATTGGTGCCGCAAATCGACCGTTTTCAAACGCAGAAGGGGACTTTTCTCCTGATGGATGTATTTTCTTCGCGTTGAATCCCGGTTTCACCCTTGCACAAAACCGCACAGTCTCGATAAAACGGGTTGGAAAACCTTTATAATTCAGGGTTTTGGACGATTTTGCCGGAAGTGTGCGATGCCGATTTATGCCTACCGTTGCGTGGAATGTGATTTTGCCAAGGATGTTTTGCAAAAGATGTCCGATCCGGTGCTGACCGACTGCCCTGCATGCGGCAAGAGCAGCTTCCAGAAGCAATTGACGGCTGCGGGCTTTCAGCTCAAGGGAACCGGCTGGTATGCCACCGATTTCAAGGGCTCGGGCAGCAAGCCGGCACCGGCTGCATCCAGTGGATCAGGGGAGTCTGCCCCATCTGCGCCAAGTGCGGCACCTGCCGCACCGACAGCGACATAAAGTGCGTTTCTTCAGTCGTTCCATGCAAGTCTTTTGATCGTCATCATGCGTAAATATTTCATTACGGGGCTGCTGATTCTTGTCCCTCTGGCCATCACGCTGTGGGTGTTGAATCTGATCGTCAGCACCATGGACCAGTCGTTGCTGCTGTTGCCGGCACGTTGGCAGCCACAAGTACTCTTCGGATTCTCGATTCCTGGTCTTGGCACCATCCTGACGCTGGTCATCATTTTCCTGACCGGGCTCGCGACACAGAACTTTATTGGCAACAAGGTGGTGGCGTTGTGGGAAGGTTTGCTGCGTCGCATCCCGATCTTCAACACCATTTACTCAAGCGTCAAACAGGTATCGGACACCTTGTTTTCGTCGTCCGGCAACGCTTTTCGGAAAGCCTTGCTGGTGCAATATCCGCGTCATGGTTCATGGACCATCGCGTTTCAGACCGGCGCACCAGGCGGCGACGTGCGCAATCACTTGCATGGCGAGTATGTCAGCGTTTATGTGCCGACCACGCCCAATCCGACGTCCGGATTTTTTCTGATGATGCCGGCAGCAGATGTGATTGAGCTCGACATGAGCGTGGATGAAGCGCTCAAGTACATCGTATCGATGGGTGTCGTGACGCCGGAATATTTCGAAAAAACGCACATTATCGATCCGAAGAAATCTTCTTCGGATGCCTTGTAATTACCTGAGATTGTTTTCGCGAACAATCGATCAAAAAACTGAAGAAACTGGAAACTGACCATGTCAATGCGAACTCAATACTGCGGCCTTACTACGGAAGCGCTGCTCGATCAAACCGTCAGTCTGTGCGGCTGGGTGCATCGTCGTCGTGATCACGGCGGCGTGATCTTCATCGATCTGCGTGATCGTGAAGGTTTGGTGCAGGTCGTGTGCGATCCGGATCGTGCCGATGTGTTCAAGACGGCGGAGTCGGTGCGTAACGAGTTCTGCCTGCGTATTACGGGTCTGGTTCGTCATCGTCCCGAAGGCACGACCAATGCCAATCTGAAGTCGGGCAAGATCGAAGTGCTGGCACATGAACTCGAAGTGTTGAACGCATCGGTCACGCCACCGTTCCAGCTCGACGACGACAACCTGTCGGAAACCACGCGCCTCACGCATCGCGTGCTGGATCTGCGTCGTCCGCAAATGCAAAACAATCTGCGTCTGCGTTACAAGGTCGCGATGGAAGTGCGTAAATTCCTCGACGAGAACGGCTTCATCGATATCGAAACCCCGATGCTGACCAAATCCACGCCGGAAGGCGCACGTGACTATCTGGTTCCATCGCGCGTCAACGCTGGCAACTTCTTCGCCTTGCCGCAATCGCCGCAGTTGTTCAAGCAATTGCTGATGGTCGCCAACTTTGATCGTTACTACCAGATCACCAAATGCTTCCGTGATGAAGATCTGCGTGCCGATCGTCAACCTGAATTTACCCAGATCGACTGCGAAACCTCGTTCATGAGCGAACAGGAAATCCGCGACATGTTTGAAGGCATGATCCGTCTGGTGTTCCAGAAAGTGTTGAACGTCGAACTGCCGAACCCATTCCCCGTGATGGATTACGCCACCGCAATGGGTCTCTATGGTTCCGACAAACCGGACATGCGCGTCAAGTTGCAGTTCACCGAAATCACCGATGTCATGAAGGACGTCGACTTCAAGGTATTCTCGGGCGCAGCCAATATGGAAAACGGTCGTGTCGTTGCACTGCGCGTACCCGGTGGTGGTGCGATGCCGCGTTCCGAGATTGATGCGTACACGCAATTCGTCGCCATTTACGGTGCGAAAGGTCTGGCCTATATCAAGATCAACGAGAAAGCGAAAGGCCGTGATGGTTTGCAGTCGCCTATCGTCAAGAACATCCATGATGCCGCACTGACCAAGATCATCGAATTGACCGGCGCAGAAGATGGCGATCTGATTTTCTTCGGTGCTGACAAAGCCAAGGTTGTCAATGATGCGATCGGCGCCTTGCGCGTGAAGATCGGTCATAGCGAATTCGGTCGCAAGAACGGCCTGTTCGATGACGAATGGCGTCCGCTGTGGGTGGTCGACTTCCCGATGTTCGAATTCGATGAAGACAACCAGCGTTACACCGCCGTCCACCATCCGTTCACGGCACCAAAAGATGGGCATGAAGATCTGATGGAAAGCGATCCGGCACGTTGCCTGGCAAAAGCCTACGATATGGTCCTCAACGGTTGGGAATTGGGTGGTGGCTCGGTCCGTATCCATCGAGCTGAAGTGCAGAGCAAGGTCTTCCGTGCCTTGAAGATCAGCGCGGAAGATGCGCAGCTCAAATTCGGCTTCCTGCTGGATGCGCTCCAATACGGCGCACCACCGCATGGTGGTCTGGCATTCGGTCTCGACCGTATCGTCACCATGATGACGGGTGCGGAATCGATCCGCGATGTGATCGCCTTCCCGAAAACCCAGCGAGCACAATGTCTGTTGACGCAGGCGCCGTCGGAAGTCGACGAAAAGCAGTTGCGTGAATTGCATATCCGCTTGCGTAACGTCGAGCCGGCGATCAAGGCATAAGCCGGATTTGCGGCATAATCGAAAGGCGCGGATTTCCGCGCCTTTTTTGTTTCCGCACCTGTTCTATTGAAGCCGAAGTGCTTTTGAATTGATGATATGAGCGCTGTCTACAAGATTCCCGAATCCGTCCTTGTCGTGATCCATACACAAGCACTCGATGTGTTGTTGCTGGAACGTGCAGACAGACCGGGATTCTGGCAATCGGTGACGGGCTCTAAAGATGCGCCGGAAGAATCGCTGTGGCTGACGGCGGTACGCGAAGTGCAGGAGGAAACCGGTATCCGGATCGGTGGCGAAGCAACACTGCCATCGGCGGTGCCCGCTGACAATCTGCGCGACTGGCAACTTTCCAATGTGTATGAAATCTATCCGGTATGGCGACATCGTTATGCGCCCGGTGTCACACACAATACCGAGCATGTCTTTGGTCTGCGTGTGCCGCGTACGATGCCGGTGACACTGGCGCCGCGTGAACATTTGAATATGGTGTGGCTGCCGTATCGTGAAGCGGCGGATCGCTGTTTTTCCGCGTCCAATGCCGAAGCGATTTTGCAGTTGCCTTCGTTTCAAACTGCCTGAGCCATGGCCTCTTGAAAATGATGCATTCCGGCATTAGATAGCAGCCGTGTGGGCAAACGAACGGACTTGCGCGTGCCAATGGACGATGATGAGCCTGACAAGGCACAGATAATCGTGTTGGTCATGCGGTTATCCGTGTTGGAGAAACTTCGAAGATCGGATGACATCTGACATGAAACTGCGCATCACCACCTACAACATCCACAAAGGCGTCTCTTCCTTCGGCGCGCGTCCCCGCATTCATGCACTCAAGCAGGCAATCAATGCCATGCAGGCGGATGTGCTGTTTTTGCAGGAAGTGCAAGGACGCCATGATTTACATGCTCTCAAGCACGCAACCGACTGGCCGGAACTATCGCAACAGGATTTTCTTGCCGGTGATTCGCACCAATGCGCCTACGGCATGAATGCCGTGTACGATCACGGTCATCATGGCAACGCGCTGTTGAGTTGCTTTCCCATTCTGTCCTCCAGCAATCGCAACATCTCCGATCACAAGTATGAGTCGCGCGGCATCTTGCATTGCGTGGTGCGTGCACCGGAAGCCGAAGTGCATTGCTACGTGATTCATCTCGGCTTGTTTGCCGGCAGCCGCAAGCGTCAGAACGAGGCGCTGATCGAAGCCGTGAGTACGACGGCACCGCCGGATGCGCCAGTGATCATCGCCGGTGACTTCAATGACTGGGGTAATCAGCTGAGCGAAGAGCTGCGTGCCCGGCTTGGTGTGACGGAGGTCTTTGACGAAAACATTTCGCGTCGCGGGTTTGGTACTTATCTGCGCCAATTGAGCGGGCGTGGGACCAAGATTCAGCCGGCACGTACCTTTCCCGCGGCCATGCCGTTTCTGCAACTGGATCGTATCTATGTGCGCGGCTTCAAGGTAGAGTCTGCCGAGGTTTTGCATGGCAAGATTTGGGCAAAGCTGTCGGATCATGCGCCGATCGTCGCTTCGCTCGCATTGAAATGATGGCGGCAGGTGCTGCCGCTGCAGCGTGTCAACTTCGTGTCAGAATGCGCTTCTTCGGACAAACGATATTTTGATCCGTCCGCAGCTTACTTCCCAGCTTCCCTATGCGTTCAGTCAGCTTTACTGAGGATAACGACATCCGGCTGTTGCACTGCGGCGCCGAGTATTTTCCTGCGCTGATCGAGGCGTTCGATGCTGCTCAGCATGAAATCTATTTCGAAACCTATATTTTCGCGGATGACGCAACGGCCGAGAGCATCAAGGCTGCGCTAGGCAGGGCGGCTGAACGCGGTGTCATCGTCAATGTCATCACCGACTGGATCGGTACTGGAAACGCGCACGCACATCGTTTGCAGTGCGACTTCGATGCCATGGGTGTTGCGCATCACAGCTTCAATCCCTGGTTCAGACGCGGCATCGCACGCATGCACAGAAAACTGTGTGTGGTGGATCGCGTGGTGGCCTTTCTGGGTGGACTCAATATCGTTGATGACATGAACGACGATGACGATGCCCGCATACCATTGCCGGCACCGCGCTGGGATTTTGGTGTGCGTATCTGCGGGCCGCTGGTTGCAACGATTCACTGGGAAATGGCAGTGCACTGGGCGCGTCTGGGTAGCATCAGCTGGCGCACGCGCTGGGCGACGTTCAAAGAGCAGCGACGTGAACATGGCACGCATGGCCATTTGCCGATGGTGGCCGGGCTGGTGATCCGTGACAATCTGCGTAACCGGCGCACGATTCAGCATGCTTATCTACAGGCGCTTGGCAATGCGCGACGCAGCGCGATGCTGGCCAATCCTTATTTTGCACCGGGTCGCAAGATGCGTAACGGTCTGATTGCTGCCGCACGACGTGGGGTGGAGGTGACCTTGTTGCTGGGCGTCGGGCAATATCGGTTTCAGGATGTGATTGCGCGTTCCTTCTATCCCAAATTGTTGAAGGCTGGCGTACGCATTGTCGAATATCGCAAGACGCAGTTGCACGGCAAAGTCGCCGTGGTTGATGATCGCTGGGCGACCGTGGGATCAAGCAATGTTGACGGATTCAGCCTCTTCGTCAATCAGGAGGCCAATGTGGTCGTGGTCGATGCCGAATTTGCCTGCGAATTGCGCGCACACATCGAACAAGGTATCGCAGATGGTGTTCCGATGAGCATGGCGGATTTCGACAGCATTCCGCTGTACAAACGGATGGCATATCGAGCCGGCTATTTTGTGTACAAGAATTTGATGCGCATCATCACTTGGGGAAAATCGGCGGAATAGGATGTTGCGTGCGCAACAGAAACAAATTGTGCGCTCGTTACAATATGGTTTCGACAGTTAGGGTCTTTCATGGAAAACGTACGTATCGACAAATGGCTGTGGGCGGCGCGTTTTTTCAAGACACGCTCGCTGGCGACCGATGCCGTGGATCGTGGCAAGGCCAAGGCAGGCGGCGAACGTATGAAGCCGTCGCGTACGGTGCGGCTGGGCGATATTCTTCAGATCGACAATGGTTCGACCGAGTGGGAAGTTGTCGTGCGTGGATTATCGGATGTGCGGGGTTCTGCAGAGAAAGCCCAGCAACTTTACGAAGAAACCGCGGAAAGTATTGCCAAGCGTCGGCAGGAAGCCGATCGGCGACGCTATTTTCGCGAGCCGGGCCTAGATATCAAGGGACGTCCGACCAAACGCGACCGGCGTTTGCTAGATCGTACCGGGGAATAAGTGATTTTGTGCTGCCGCATTTGTCGGTGCCTGAAGTGCATCGGATCAGTTAGTATTGAGTGCAGATAGTCGTATGCAGCTCGTCAAACAGGCAGTCATAAAACAACAATCAGAAGTGAGGAGGCAATCATGGGCCAGTACAACGCGCCATTACGTGACATGCAATTCGTTCTGCATGAATTGCTGCAGGTTTCCGATGAACTGAAGCAACTACCCAAGTACGAGGAAATCGACGCCGACATCATCAATCAGGTGCTGGAGGAGGGGGCCAAGTTCACTTCCGACATTCTCTTTCCGCTCAACCATAGTGGCGACCGCGAAGGTTGCAAGCTGGATACGGCGACGCATGAAGTGACGCCGCCAAAAGGCTTCAAGGAAGCCTACGATCAATACGTGGCGGCGGGCTGGCCAGCATTGTCTGCGGACCCTGAGTTTGGCGGCCAGGGTTTGCCAACCGTAGTGCAAACCGTTTTCCTTGAAATGCTCAACTCGGCCAATCAGGCATGGACCATGTATCCGGGGCTGTCGCATGGTGCGTACGAGTGCCTGCACAAGCATGGCACCGATGAGCAAAAAGCGCTGTATCTACCCAAACTGGTTTCCGGCGAATGGACCGGCACGATGTGCCTGACCGAAGCACATTGCGGTACAGACCTGGGCTTGCTGCGCACCAGAGCCGAACCGCAGGCTGATGGTTCGTACAAACTGACCGGTAGCAAGATTTTCATCTCGGCCGGTGAGCACAATATGTCGCAGAACATTCTGCACCTGGTGCTCGCACGTTTGCCGGATGCGCCAGCCGGAACACATGGTATTTCCCTCTTCATCGTTCCTAAATTCTTGCCGAATGCCGACGGCACGCCGGGCACGCGCAATCCGATTTTCTGCGGTGCGCTGGAAGAGAAAATGGGTATCCACGGCAACGCCACCTGCCAGATGAATATCGATGGTGCGACTGGCTGGCTGATCGGCGAGCCGAACAAAGGATTGAATGCCATGTTCGTCATGATGAACGCGGCACGGCTCGGTGTTGGCGTGCAGTCGTTAGGCCTGACCGAAGTGGCATATCAGAATGCCTTGGTCTATGCCAAGGACCGCCTGCAGATGCGTAGCCTGACAGGTCCAAAGGCACAGGACAAGCCGGCTGATCCGATCATCGTGCATCCGGATGTGCGCCGCATGCTGCTGACGGCCAAGGCATATGCGGAAGGTGGGCGCGCGTTCAGTTCCTACGTCGCCTTGCAGATTGATCGAGAACTCAATCATCCGGATGAAAAGGTCCGTGCTGAAGCCGCAGATGAAGTTGCACTGCTTACGCCGATCATCAAGGCTTTTCTGACCGATAACGGCTGGATATCGACCTCGGAAGCAATGCAGGTGTATGGCGGTCATGGCTTCATTTCCGAATGGGGCATGGAGCAATACGTACGCGATTCGCGCATCAACATGATTTACGAAGGCACCAACACGATTCAGTCGCTCGATCTGCTGGGCCGCAAGATATTGCAGGACAATGGTGTCAAGCTACGCAAGCTGGGCGAGAAGATTCGTTCCTACATTGAAGAAAACGGCCTGGATGAGTCCTTGTCCGAGTTCATCACGCCATTGGCTGATCTGGCTTCCAAGGTTGAAAAATTGACGGTCGAGATCGGCATGAAGGCTTTGCGCAATCCGGATGAGGTCGGTGCAGCGGCGGTGCCATATCTGCGCGTGGTTGGCCATCTGGTGTATGCGTATCTGTTCACGCGCATGGCCAAGATCGCGCTGGAGAAACAGGCGCAGGATGAAAAATTCTATCAAGCCAAGCTGGCGACGGCACGGTTCTATTTCGCCCGTCTGCTGCCGGAGACTGCCATGCTGATTCGTCAGGCGCGTGCCGGTGCCGACAATCTGATGGCGCTGGACGCCGATTTGTTCTAGTCAACACAACACCGTGATTGCTGATCCAAGGTTGGCGCACAAGAAATGCATCACGCGCCACCTTCTGTTTTGAAAGGCATTGCATGACCAATTTCATTGTCAAGAAAGTCGCTGTTCTCGGTGCCGGCGTGATGGGTGCACAGATTGCAGCGCACTGCATCAATGCAAAAGTGCCGGTGATCCTGTTTGACCTCCCTGCCAAGGAGGGCAACAAGAATGGCATCGTCCTGCGCGCGATCGACAATCTGCGCAAGCTTAATCCGGCGCCGCTTGGATTGCCCGAGCTGGCGGCACAGATCGAGATCGGCAATTACGAAGACGATCTGGAACGCCTGGCTGAATGCGATCTGATCATCGAGGCGATCGCAGAGCGCATGGACTGGAAGCATGATCTGTATAAGCAGGTCGCGCCGCATGTTGCCGCCGATGCTATCTTCGCCTCTAATACATCGGGTTTGTCGATCACCAGACTGTCAGATGGGTTGAGTGAGGAACTGAAACCGCGTTTTTGCGGCGTGCACTTTTTTAATCCGCCGCGCTACATGCATCTGGTCGAATTGATCCCGACTGCGGCGACACGTCCCGAAATTCTCGATCAGTTGGAAGCTTTCCTCACGACGACGTTGGGTAAAGGTGTGGTGCGTGCTTTTGATACGCCTAACTTCATTGCGAATCGCGTCGGCATCTTCGGCATGCTGGCAACCATCATCGAGGCGGAAAAATTCGGATTAACGGTGGATGTGGTCGATGATCTGACCGGCAGCAAGCTTGGTCGTGCCAAATCCGGTACGTTCCGTACGGCTGATGTCGTCGGACTCGATACGATGTCGCACGTGATCAAGACCATGCAGGATAACCTGCACGACGATCCGTTCTATTCCGTTTATCAGACGCCGGCGCTGGTCGGGAAGCTGATTGAAGGCGGAGCTTTCGGCCAGAAGAGTGGTGCAGGTTTTTATAAGAAAGTTGGCAAGGATATTCTTCGCATCGATCCGGCTACTGCCGACTATGTTCCTAGCGGTGCCAAGGCCGATGATCTGATTGGTCGTATCCTGAAAGAAAAGGATCCGGCAAAGCGCATGAAGGCGCTGCATGATTCGAGCAATCCGCAGGCGCAGTTTCTGTGGGCGATCTTCCGCGACATGTTTCACTACATTGCCGTGCATCTGGAGTCGATTGCGGACAATGCGCGCGAGATCGATTTCGCCATGCGCTGGGGTTATGGCTGGAGCGTTGGCCCGTTTGAAATCTGGCAGGCTGCCGGCTGGTCACAGATCGCCAACTGGGTCAGGGAAGATATCGATGCCGGCAAGGCATTGAGTCGCGAGCCATTGCCGGCATGGGTGTTCGATGGCCGTCATGGCGTGCACGTGGAAGATGGTTCATGGTCGCCATCCCAACGTAAAGTCATGCCGCGTTCCGATCTGTCTGTGTATGCGCGTCAGGCATTCCGTGCAGGTGTGTTCGGTGATCATTCGGTTGGTGGTGCAGCAGCAGGCACGACCGTGTTTGAAGATGATGCCGTGCGCATCTGGCATCAAGATGATGCGGTGCTGGTGTTGTCGTTCAAGACCAAGATGCATGTGATCAGCCCGGCAGTCACTGCCGGCATTCACAAGGCGCTCGAAGAAGCGGAAACCAATTACAAGGGACTGGTCATCTGGCATGCCGATGCTGCCGAAGGTGGTGCGTTCTCGGCTGGCGCTGATCTGCAGTCGATGCTCCCGCTCTTCATGTCGGGTGGCACCAAGGCAATCGAACCTGAGGTCGTCAAGTTGCAGCAGGCACATCAGGCGATCAAGTATGCCAATGTGCCGGTTGTGGCTGCAGTCGCCGGCCTTGCATTGGGGGGCGGTTGCGAACTGCTGTTGCATGCGGCACGTCGCGTCGCTGCGATCGAATCGTATATCGGTCTGGTCGAGGTTGGTGTGGGCCTGATTCCGGCGGGTGGTGGTTTGAAGGAAATTACGGCGCGCGCAGCCGAAGCCGCCAAGGGCAACGACATCCTGCAGTTCCTCAAGCACGCCTACATGCATGCCGCGACGGCCGCGGTGTCGCGTTCTGCGCTCGAAGCGCAAAGTATGGGCTATCTGAAAGGCGATGATGTCATCGTCTTCAACCCGTATGAGTTGCTGCACGTGGCGCGCAGTCAGGTACATGCGATGCATGAGGCAGGCTATCGCGCACCGCGTCGTACGCTGATACCTGTCATCGGTCGTTACGGTATTGCGACGATTGGCGCGCAACTGATCAATATGCGTGATGGCGGTTTCATCTCGGCGCATGACTACAAGCTCGGCATGATGATCGCGGAGATCGTCAGCGGCGGCGATCTCGATGCAGGCAGTCAGGTTGACGAACAGTGGCTGCTGGACCGTGAGCGCAAGGCCTTCATGGAATTGCTGGATCATCCGAAGACGCAGGAGCGGATCATGGGGATGATGCAATCCGGTAAACCCGTTAGAAATTAAGGGCCGCCCGCGCTATTGCGCAGGCCAATCTCGCCACTTACAAGCTTGGTTTAGAAATCTCTCCTTCAGGAGCAAGAGATGAGCAAACAAATTCAGGACGCTTACATTGTTGCGGCAACGCGCACGCCGATAGGCAAGGCACCACGTGGGATGTTTCGTAACACAAGGCCGGACGATTTGCTGGTGCGTGTGCTGCAGTCTGCCTTGGCGCAGGTACCTTCGCTTGATCCTGACGTAATCGAAGATGCGATTGTCGGTTGTTCTTTTCCCGAAGCAGAGCAGGGCTTGAACATGGCGCGCATGAGCGTATTGCTGGCGGGGTTGCCGAATACGGTTGGTGGTGTCACGGTCAATCGTTATTGCGCTTCCGGACTGACAGCATTGGCGATGGCGGCGGATCGGATTCGTGTGGGTGAGGCGGATGTCATGATTGCTGCGGGGGCCGAGTCGATGTCGATGGTGCCGATGATGGGACATCATCCGTCGATGAATATGGGTATCTTCAAGGATGAGAACATCGGCATGGCGTATGGCATGGGCCTGACGGCCGAGCGCGT
Organism: Oxalicibacterium faecigallinarum; assembly: GCF_014635705.1. Classification (GTDB taxonomy): domain Bacteria; phylum Pseudomonadota; class Gammaproteobacteria; order Burkholderiales; family Burkholderiaceae_D; genus Oxalicibacterium; species Oxalicibacterium faecigallinarum. The sequence goes on from NZ_BMDI01000002.1 coordinate 297,573, forward strand.
TGCTACGCAATGGAAAGTGACGCGCGAGGCGCAGGACGCGTTTGCGCTGCAATCGCATCTCAAGGCGCTGGCTGCGCAGCAGTCCGGCCAGTTCAATGCCGAAATGACGGAAGTCGAGATTGTCGAGCGTGCGCCGAACCTGAAAAGCGGCGAGATCGATCTGTCCACGCGCATCGTCAATATGGACGAAGGTGCGCGTGCCGATACCAGTCTGGAAGCACTGGCGAAACTCAAGCCGGTGTTTTCGCCGAAAGGATCGGTCACGGCAGGCAACAGTTCGCAGACATCGGATGGTGCCGGTGCGCTGATCGTGGTCAGCGAAAAAATGCTCAAGCAATTCAACCTGACCCCATTGGCGCGATTCGTTTCCTTTTCGGTACGTGGCGTACCGCCCGAGATCATGGGCATTGGCCCACGTGAAGCGATTCCTGCGGCGTTGAAGGCTGCGGGCCTCAAGCAGGATCAGATGGATTGGATCGAACTCAATGAAGCCTTTGCCGCGCAGGCGCTGGCAGTGATTCAAGACATTGGACTGGATCCAGCCAAAGTGAATCCGATGGGCGGTGCGATTGCGCTTGGTCACCCACTCGGTGCAACCGGTGCGATTCGCTCGGCAACCGTGGTCCATGCCTTGCGTCGCAACAAGCTGAAATATGGCATGGTGACCATGTGTGTCGGCACGGGTATGGGGGCGGCCGGCATTTTTGAGCGCATGTAGCAGTACTTGTATTTTCACGGCCAATCAAGCCGCATTGTCGAAAGACCATGCGGCTTTTTCCATTTCTTGCGGTGTTTGCACTCGCGCGGTGCGTTTTGCACCACGAGCATGCCCGAACGCATGAATCGGGGCAGTGCAGCCGAAAATTTCTGTTCACAAGCGTTATCTGACATGGCACAGACCTTGCGATATCTCTTTTAACTTGTACACAAGATTGTGTTTTCTCAGATCGCGTGCTGTCGGCGTCGATCTATCCCGTTCGATCACCACTGAAAGGAATATCGCCATGTCTAATCGCAGAACCTTTATCGCTTCCCTGATCGCTGCTTCTTTCGCTGTCGGCGGCATGTCGTCGGCATTCGCCGCGGATCAGGTCATCAAGGTCGGCACCCTTAAACTGATGCACGGCATTACGCCGTACTTTTACGACAAGTTCACGCCGCCCGGTTACAAGATTGAAGTGATTCCGTTTGAAACACCGACTGATGGCAAGAATGCAGTCGTCACCAAATCGGTTGATTTCGGTACCTATGGTCTGGCAGCGGCTACCTTGGGCGCAGCCGCTGGTGAGCCGGTGGTTGTGATTGCCGCACAGTGCAACCGCGGGATGGCGGTAGTGGCACGTACCGATAGCGGTATCGACTCGATCAAAGGCTTGAAAGGCAAACGTGTTGGCATCCTGCCGGGCTCGACACAGGAAGTCGTGATCCTCGATCGTCTCAAGCAGGAAGGCATGACGGTCAAGGACATTACCCCAGTCCGTGTGTCATTCAGCGAAATGGCATCGGCGCTCGAGCGTGGTGACGTCGATGCCTATGTGGGTGCTGAGCCAGGCCCATCGATCAGCGTTGGCAAGGGCATCGGCAAGATTGTCGAGTATCCGTACACGACCCCAACCGGCACCGTCAACATGGTCATGACCGCGCATGCCGATACGATCAAGGCCAAGCCGGAGTTGATCAAGGTCTTCCTCAAGATTCACCAACAAGCGACTGACTACGTCATGGCAAATCGCGCTGCATTCGTCGATATGTCGGTACAAAAACTTGGTCTGCCTGCCAAGACGGCTGAACTGGCTGCGCCTAATGTGGAACTGACCTGGAAGCTCGATGACGACTGGTCCAAGCGTGCGCAGTACTACGGCTCGCAAATGCTGGATAAAAAGCAGATTCGTCGTCTGCCTGACTACAGCACCTTCATCGATGCCAGCTTCGTCAAACAAGTTAAGTAATCGCGTCATCGACACATCAATGTTTTAGGAAGGAGTCGTCATGGGACAGGCCGCACTGACGATGGAAGAAAAGAAAAGTGGAAAAACGTGGCATCCGGCTCGGATCGTCACGCCACTGGTGGTGCCACTGCTGTTGCTGCTGGCGTGGGATCTGGCGGTGCGCATTACCGGCACTTTGCTGATTCCACCGCCGAAGGAAGTGGGATTGATGTTGTGGGACTTTGCATTCGGTGGCGTGTATGACGATGCTTTCAGCGAAACCTTGTCCCTGCATCTGTGGAAATCCGTCACCCGTGTCTACGGTGGCTTCTTTGCCGCAGCACTGATTGGTATTCCGCTCGGCTTGCTGATTGGTCGTATCAAGATCATCCGTGATTTGCTGGATCCAACGCTGCAGTTGTTGCGCCCGGTACCGGTCACGGCTTGGTTGCCGCTGTCGATGATTTTCTTCGGCATTGGTCCAAACGCGGCGATCTTTCTGGTCTTCCTCGGTGCGTTCTATCCGATTGTCTTCAACACGATATTTGGTGTGAAGTCGGTGGATGGTCGCCTGTTCGAGGCGGCACAGATGCTGGGATGCAATGGCTCTTCGCTGTTCCGTCAGGTCGTGTTGCCGGCATCAATTCCTTCGATTCTCAACGGCCTGCGTCTCGGCCACGGTTTTGCCTGGATTCTGATCGTCGTTGGCGAGATGACTGGTGTGCCGGAAGGATTGGGGGCCGTGATCATGGACGGCCGGATGCTGTCGCGTACCGATCTGGTGATCGCCGGCATGATCGTGATTGGCCTGACCGGTTACACCACGGATCGTCTGCTTGTGCTGTTGAATAACCGTTTGTTGAAATGGAGCCCGCAACATCATGTCTGAAATCTACACGGAACGCCGGCCCTTACCGGCAATCGATATCAAGGGCGTCGACAAGGTTTTCTCGATCGGCGGCAACAAGGTACAAGCGTTACGCGACGTCAATCTGACCATCAACAAGGGCGAGTTCGTTTGTCTGATCGGCGCCTCGGGTTGCGGCAAGTCTACGTTACTTCGCATCATGGCAGGGTTTGAAACCGCGACGACCGGCACGGCCAATATGTACGGCATGCCGATCGATGGGCCAAGTCCGGAGCGTGGCATGGTGTTTCAGGACTATGGCTTGTTTCCATGGCTGACGGTCAAGGAAAACATCGGCTTTGGTCCTCGCCAGCGTAATTTGCCCAAGGCCAAGCTCGACGAGATTTCGGCCTACTACACGGATATGGTGGGGCTGACGAAGTTTGCCGACTACTATCCGGGCCAGTTATCCGGCGGCATGAAGCAGCGCGTGGCGATTGCGCGCGTGCTGGCCAATGACTGCGAAGTGCTGCTGATGGATGAGCCGTTCGGCGCACTCGATGCCCTGACGCGTGAAAAGCTGCAGCAGGATCTGCTTGAAATCTGGGAGCGCACGAAGGTCACGGTCGTCTTTGTCACGCACGCGGTGGAAGAAGCGGTGATGCTGTCGGATCGTGTTGTCGTCATGACGGCAGGCCCGGGCCGGATCGAGAAAGACATTCACCTCGATCTGGCGCGCCCGCGTGATATCACGACGGTTGCCTTCAACGACATTCGTCGCGACATGACGCAATATCTGACCAGTCACGTTTCGACCAAGGTAGCAGCATGAGTGAGGCCGCAATTTATCGTGGCATGGACAAGGCGACGCTGGATGCGGCCTACAACAACAGCAAGGGTGTGACCAATAGCAGCGAATTGCTCGCCGATTTCGATCAGCGTAGCGCCGCTTTGCGTGCTGCCTATCCGCAGCATCTTGATTTGCGCTTTGGTCCTGCCGAACGCAATCGCGTCGATTATTTTCCTGCAGACAAACCGGGTCCGTTGATGGTGTTTATCCACGGCGGCTACTGGCAAATGCGGGCCAAGGAAACCTTCAGTTTCCTTGCGGCTGGACCGCTGGCACATGGCTTTCACGTTGCGATGATTGGTTACACGCTGGCACCTGAGCAGACCTTGAGCGGCATTGTCGATGAGGTCAGGCTGGGTATTCGGTGGTTGCGTGAGCATGTGAGCGAGCTTGGCGGTGATACGCAGCAGATGATTCTTTCTGGCTGGTCGGCTGGCGGACATCTAACCGCAATGTGTCTCGACGAGCCCGGTATCGTCGCCGGTGTTGCCATCAGCGGTCTGTTCGATCTGGAGCCAATCCGGCTTTCCTATGTGAACGATAAGTTGCGATTGAGTGATGCTGAAGTCGTGAGCATGAGTCCGGCAAAACAAGCTTTGAGCGCCAAGCCGCTGTTGATCACCTACGGCACTGGGGAGCTCAGCGGACTGCAAGATCAATCGACGTTGTTTGCCAAGTTGCGCAAAGGCTTGCCAGGCAATTTGTTACCGATAGAAGGTGCCAACCATTTCACTATTCTCGATCAACTGGCCGATCCGCAAGGCGCGATTACGCAAGCCTTGGTGACGTTAAATCGATCAACTGCTTAGTCTTGATCGTGGTTGGACGTGACGGGGAAATCTACCAGGAAAAGACAGGTAAAGCGGACGAGGCGGGATTGCTATTTCCAGTTCTCTACTTTCCGTTATGTTGTTATAGATGACGCTTGTGAGCTTGCTCGAATAGGAAATGTGTCGATAAAAAGCCTTTTTCTGTAATGGATCGGCACAAAATCGCACGGAAAAGTTAAACTTGGCCCTATTGATTGCCAGCCTACTTGCTTCTTATTCTTCCTCCCATGTCCTCCATTCAGGTTTCTCTCTTGCGCGAGGCTTACCGTTTCCTGTCTTTTCTGCGACCTCATCGCGCGGCGCCCTATCCAGGGCATCCAATCCCAGTGCGATATCTTGGAGAAGAAAGAGATATTCGGTCAGAGGTATGCGCCTCTGAGCCAATTCCAGCGCGTATTTGGAGTTATTGGGATTCGGAGAAGCCTGATGCCTTGGTGGATCAGTGCGTCGCAAACTGGCGTGCGCACAACCCCGGATTTGATGTGCAGGTAGTGAACAGCCAGAACATCGGCACTCATATTCCGCTGGACGACATTCCGGCAGGGTTCGAGAGGCTGCACCCGACCAAGCGCTCGGACTGGATTCGTCTTTATCTTGTGAGCCGTTATGGCGGCTACTGGCTGGATGCGTCGATTTTGCTCACGTGTTCTCTCAACTGGCTGGAAGCGCAGCGGTGCGCACAAAGTGCGGAAGTTGTCGGGTTTTATCTGGATGGCTACACGCGCGATGCTGCTTTTCCGGTCGTGGAAAGCTGGGCGTTTGGCGCGCCGGCTAATTCGCCATTCGTCACCGCCTGGCAGCAGGAATTTCATCGCGCTCTGATCGAGGTTGGCACGGCGTCCTATCTGGACGCATTGCGCAGTCGTGAAGATGGCGAGACCGTGTTGCAAGGGATTGCCGATCCATCCTATCTGCTGATTCACGTCGCCGCGCAACAGGTGCTGCGCCGTTCCAATGGCTTCCGACTCGCCTTATTCAAGGCGGAAGAGAGTGCCTACTTCTATCAAAAGGCGCTCGCCTGGAAATGGTATTGGTTGTATGCGCGGCTGTGTCTCGTTCATAGCGAGCCGGTGCCTGCTCCACTGGTGAAATTGCGCGGTGGCGAACGGCGACATTTTGCCGAGATTTTTGCCGAACAGGGCGGTCCGTGTAGGGGCAGCATCTGGCAGCGGGCCTGCGAGGTGTCGGCGAACAGCAATGCCGATGACGTGCCTGCGCTTGCGGATGACGTGGCTGGTCAAGCGTCCTAGAGACGTATCAATTTTTCATTTATTTTTCTTGTGATGGGTAAGTCGCCTCACACTTTCTCGGTGTGAGCATTTTCCGAATGGAAGCGTTGACGATAATCGGCAGGGCTGATGCCGAGTCGTTTGCCAAAGACGCGACGGAAGGTCGCTGCATTGCCAAAGCCGCAGCGCCGTGCAATCTCGGATAACGTGAGTTCGGTGGCTTCCAGATGATGGCGTGCTGCATCGATACGCGCATCGTTCACAAAATTCATGACTGTCATGCCGCATTCCTGCTTGAACACACGCGATAGATGACGTGCGCTCATCTGCAAGGTGTTGGCAATCGATGGCAAGGTTAATTCCTGCTCCAGGTTGCCGAGGATATACCCCTGCACGGTTGCAATCGGTGAGTCGTTTTCGACTTGCATGTCCAGTAGGGGACTGAATTGCGATTGCCCGCCCGCACGTCGCAGATAGACGATCAGATACTTGGCCACATCGACTGCCATCTGTTTGCCGAAATCTTCTTCGATCAGTGCCAGTGACAGATCGATACCAGCTGTCACGCCAGCCGTCGTGTAAAGCGAACCATCCTTGACGTAAATAAGGTCCGGTTCAACTTTTGCCTTGCGGAACATGGTTGCAAGATTGGCGGCATCCATCCAGTGCGTGGTGACCGTACGGCCGCTGATCATGCCGGCCGCGCCGAGCGCAAAAACGCCGTTGCAGATCGCACCCAATCGGCGACAGTTTTCGCCCTGCATGGTGAGCCAATCGGTGAGTGTCGTATCTTCCAGAATATCGAAGACGCCGAGTCCACCTGGCACGATCAAAGTGTCGAAGTGCGGGCAAGGATCAAAGATCGTACGATCCGGCAGAATGGTCAATCCGCTGGAAGACTGGATCGGGCCACGTGTGGTGCCGATCGTCAGGATTTCGTACTCGCTCTGGCCTTTGCTCAAAACTTTGACTTCTGCAAAGGCATCACCGGGTGCGGCAATGTCCAGCATTTGAAAGCGGGGAAAGACCAAAAGGCCGACAGTGATCTTGCGCATGGGAGCCGTCTTCAGTGCGTCGATAGAAATGAGAGTGTCGATCATAACAAACGTCTGGCGATGGCCAATGCCACCTCCAGACGCGTGCTCGCTCTCGTCGCTTTTGTTGCTTGGTACCTTAGATCGCTTGCTGTGCGCGTAGTGAAGCGATTTTTGCTTCGCTATAACCAAGGCGTTGCAGCACTTCGTCCGTATGTTCACCCAGTAAAGGTGAAGCGGTAATTTCCGGTGTCAGTTCAGAGAACTTGATCGGACTGCCGACAGTCAGGTATTTGCCGCGCTCCTTGTGATCGACTTCCACAATCGAACCACTGGCGCGCAAGGAGTGATCGGCAGCGATTTCCTTCATCGACAACACTGGAGCGCACGGGATATCAAACTTGCGGAAGATATCGACAGCTTCGAATTTGGTTTTGTCCTTGATGAAGTCTTCGATGAACGCAAAGATGTCGAAAATCTTGTCCTGACGCGCGATCGGCGTGTTGTAGGCAGGATCGTCGATCCATTCTTCCTTGCCGAGCGCCTTGCAAATCTGACTCCATGCGTGGCTTTGGATCGTGAAATAAATGTAGGCGTTCGGATCGGTTTCCCAGCCTTTGCACTTGAGTACCCAGCCCGGCTGACCGCCACCACCAGCATTGCCGCCACGCGGCACGACATCGGTGAACTTGCCGTTCGGGTATTGCGGATATTCCTCAAGGAAACCGATCTTGTCCAGACGCTGTTGGTCGCGCAGCTTGACGCGCGTGAGGTTGAGCACGGCATCTTGCATCGATGCAGAGACCTTTTGGCCGCGTCCGGTTTTCTGCCTGCCCATCAGCGCGGTCAGGATGCCGATGGCCAGATGCATGCCGGTGTTGGAGTCGCCCAATGCTGCGCCACTGACGGTCGGCGGACCGTCCCAGAAGCCTGTGGTGGAGGCCGCACCGCCTGCACACTGGGCGACGTTTTCGTAGACCTTCAAGTCTTCATAGTGATGACCATCGCTGAAGCCTTTGACAGATGCCAGGATCAGGCCGGGATTGAGCTCCTGAATGCGTGCCCACGTAAAGCCCATGCGGTCGAGTGCACCGGGCGCAAAGTTTTCGACCAGCACGTCCGATTCGCGAATCAGCTTTTCGAGAATCTCCTTGCCTTCAGGTTTCTTGGTATCGAGCGTCAGTGATTTCTTGTTGCTGTTCAGCATGGTGAAGTACAACGCATCGACGCCGGGAATGTCGCGCAACTGCGAGCGGGTGACATCGCCCGCGCCCGGGCGCTCGATCTTGATGACGTCGGCGCCGAACCATGCCAGCATCTGGGTACAGGCGGGCCCTGCCTGTACGTGAGTAAAGTCTATGATCTTGATTCCGTCCAATGGCTTGCTCATGTTCGAAGTCCTTGTTTCGCTAAAAAGAAAAATCGCATGGCCGGTTTTCGCCACTTGTAATGGTTGAAAGGCGGCCATGATCGTGTTCGATCCATGCGGGAAAGGAAAAGAATTGCTGATCCTCTCTATTCGTATGCATCGAATTGAATTGATTCTGCGCGGGGCCTGACGCCGATTCCATCTCTATTTTTGGCGTGTCCTGGACGGACAGATTGTTGGCAGCATGAGTGGTGGTACGTGTCCTTAATTCAATCAAAATGCAAATATGGACAAGGCTGAAATGCAACGCCGCACAAATAAAGTCAAACCTTGTGGCACGCGTGCGCACTGAAAAAATTTCATCCGCTGCAATGCTTTGCTCAGCTTGGCATACTGCTACGATCATTCCTGTCGTCCCGACCTTCTGCGGCTGTCCCTGCAGGTCTTTTCTTCCGCTCTTACGGATCGCTCATGCTCGATACATTGCTGACACTACTTGTTTTCCAGACCATGGGTGAAGGCCTTGTCCATGTCTTCTCTCTCCCGATTCCGGGACCCGTGATTGGCATGTTGCTGCTTCTTGGCTATCTGATCCTTCGGAAAGGCATTGCAGATAAGCTTGCACCCACCACCAATCAGTTGCTGGCACACATGGCGTTGCTCTTCGTGCCGGCGGGCGTGGGCATCAGCGTACACATGGGGCGCATCGCTGATGAATGGTTGCCGATCACGGTGTCGGTAGTGGCCAGCACATTACTCTCGATTATCGCAACAGCATTGGTCATACGCTGGTTATCGCGCAGCAAGCAGGAGGCCGGGCAATGATTCCGCATCTCGAGCTCAATACCTTATGGGTTTACATGGCGGGATCGCCGTTGCTGTGGCTGACAGCAACCCTGCTTGCTTATCGCATTGCTCTCTTTGTGTATGAAAAAAGTGGCCGCAGTGGATTGGCCAATCCGGTGGCAATATCGGTCGCTTTGCTGGTGCTGGTTCTTTGGATCACCAATACACCCTATAGCGTGTATTTCAACGGCGCGCAGTTTGTACACTTTCTGTTGGGACCGGTGACCGTTGCGTTGGCGATACCGCTTTACCATCAACTGGAAAAGCTCAAACGCAACTGGTTTGCCTTGTTGCTCGGTTCGCTGGTTGGTGGTGTGGTCGGGATTGGAAGTGCGATGATGATTGCCTGGGCATTGGGTGCATCGCCATTGACCGTGTTGTCGATGGCGCCTAAATCCGTGACGATGCCAATTGCGATGGGTGTGACGGAAAAGATTGGTGGATTGCCGACCTTGACTGCAGTCATGGTGATGCTCACCGGCTTGTTTGGCGCGGCGGTCGCGCAGTACATCTTCAAGTGGTTCAAGATCGAGGACGATGCGACCCAAGGCTTTGCGCTTGGTGCGACGGCACATGGCGTCGGTACGGCCCGGGCTTTTCAGATCAGTCCGGAAATGGGTGCGTTCTCCGGATTGGCAATGGGGATGTGCGGCATCCTGACTGCCATCTTGCTGCCACTGGCGCTCAAGTTGTTGGGTGTGATCTGACGCGTCAGCTTGCTGTTGTTAGCCGAACGCGCCGCCAGTTAAAAACAGATCGATAGCGCGCGCAATACTGACCAGAAAGGCAGTGATGCCAATCGCAAAGGTCAGCACTAACAAGACGGCAATCGGCCAGCGTGAATTGCTGGTCTGGCCCGACTGCGTGTTAAAGCGCGCATCCCATTTTTCATCCGGTGTCAGGCCGATGACCAGCGCCTCGATCCAGCCGAGGTAAATCGAAATCGGAAATAGCGCCAGCACGCTGATCGTCCATGAATGCGGCCCGCGCGTGACGATGAGGGCAAAAATGAACAGCAGTAACGCCAGCAGATAATTCCACGCCAGAAAGTCATGTTTGCCATGCAGGTAGAAACGATGTGCGCCCGTACCACCAAGAAAGACGGCAAGCAGCATGGCGATCATTTTGTTCTTGTGCCTTGGTGAGGCAGTCTGCGTCATGGTGTGCATAAGCGGCTTATAACCCTTCCTGAGAACGATGCTGGTTGACATCATGCGCGCTGACGGCGCTCGCCTGATTGCCCCATGCATTACGGATATACGTGACCACTGCGGCAATCTCTTCATCGGTCATATTCTGCCCGAATGGCGGCATGCCATATGGTCGTGGATTGCCTTGGGTGCTCGGTGCAAAACCGCCATGCAAGACCAGTCGAATCGGATTGACGGCCGGATCTGCGGTGACGGCACCATTGCCGGCGAGTGCGGGATAGATTGATGCGACACCGACGCCCGAGCTTTGATGGCAGCTTGCACAGTGATGTTCATACAGTCGCGCACCGCTGGCGATGATCGCCTGTTTTTCATCGGGACGCAAACGTTCGGATGGTGATACCGATTTCGTGGCAGGAAGTGATTTGAGATACGTCGCGATAGATGTCAGATCATCTTGCTTCATATGTTGCAGACTGTTGGCCACCACTTCGGCCATTGGCCCCGTCACGCTGCGTGTGTCGGTCACGCCATGCTGTAGAAAGGCAACAATGTCTTCTGTCTCCCACTGGCCGAGGCTGGCATCACCGCTGTTCAGTGCAGGCGCGTACCAATTGAGCGATGGAATCAGGCCGCCACTTAATGCTGCCTTTTCGGTAACCCCACCCCACATCGTGCGTGGCGAATGGCAGGCGGCGCAGTGCCCCAGGCCTTGTGTCAGATATGCGCCACGATTCCATGCAAAGGATTGCTTGTCGTCGGCAACAAATGTACCGGGACGAAAATACAGTGCGCGCCAGGCGTACAGCAGCAAGCGATTGTTGTAAGGGGCGCGCAGTTCGTGCGTGCGATTTTCCTGGGAAACAGGAGGCAGGGTTTGCAAATAGGCGAACAGTGCATCGGAATCGGCGCGCGAAACATGCGTGTAGTTCGGGTAAGGGAAGGCGGGATATAGCAGTCTGCCATCCTTGGAGCGACCATCGTGCATGGCTCGCCAGAAATCGTCCTCGTTCCAGTTGCCGATACCGGTTTCGTGATCCGGGGTCAGATTGGATGCATAGATATTGCCGAATGGTGTCGGGATCGCACGACCACCTGCGTAATGTGCGCCACCACGCGCGGTATGGCAGCTCATGCAATTACCGATACGTGCGAGATACGCACCCTGCCGGATTTGCTGTTGCACATCGGCGACCGGAACGGCAGGCTGGTCCAGATCCGGATTGCGATGTGTGACAAACAGCCATGCACTTAATGCAAGTAACAAGAGAAGCAGAACGCAGCCGACGCGCAGTATGAACAGTTTCATTTGGCAGCTCCCTGCGGAACACCACCGCAATCAATCGGTAACACCATGCTGGCAGGAGACGATAGCGGTTTGCTGTCTACCGGCACCGTTTGCGCCGCCAGCCAGGAGGCAACGGCGCTGATATCTTCTGGCGTCATCTTCTGCACGATCTGCGCCATGCAATCGGGGGCACTTGCCTGACGTACGCCGATCTTCCACGCGCCAATCTGTCCAAGCAGATAGTCGCGCGGCAATCCAACCAGGCCTGGAACTGCTGGCTTGACCCCGGTCATTTTTGTGCCGTGACAGGCAATGCAAGCCGGAATGCCGCGAGTACGATCGCCTTCATGAACCAGTTGTTGTCCATGCAGAAGTTCGGCGGTGGTTGCCCGGCTGGGTTGTGGCGCGGGAAACGGCGGGTGTTGGTCTGCGAAGTGTTGTGCGATCTCGCGAAGATAGTCGTCGGACAGATTGACCAGCATGGCGGTCATGACAGGATAGTGCCGTTTGCCATCGCGGAAATTGATCAACTGGTTGTACAGATAGCCAGCCGGCTTGCCTGCAATACGCGGGTAGTACCCATCGCTGCCGGCGCGCCCTTCCTTGCCATGGCAAGCGATGCAGGCGGCTACACGCTGCGCCGTCGTGTCCGGCACGCTGCCGGTCTGCGCTTGGGAGAAGCAAGGGGGAAGAATCAGGGATAGAAATGCAGCAGCGACAAATTGACGTCGCATTCGCGCGAGAGTGGTGTGATGCGGCAAAAAAGCATTAAGCAGGGTCATGGTCATGGCTCTCTGTCATGCTGCTGCAGCCTGATCTGGGGTGATCATCTTCGTAATCGCTACCACCAGAGTATGCACCGTTTGCAAGCGCTGTCATAGCGGGTCGCGCTTTGCTGGATTACAATGGCGGCCGAAGCAGACCAAGACAACCGCTGGCTGTCATTTCGGTGATGGCGGGAGGAAGGTCCGGACTCCATAGAGCAGGGTGACGGTTAACGGCCGTCCGTCGTGAGACGAGGAACAGGGCCACAGAGACGAGCGTATTAAGTTACGGTGAAACGCGGTAACCTCCACCCGGAGCAATTTCAAATAGGCACGCGTTGAGGTGGCTCGCGGAGCGTGCGGGTAGAAAGCTTGAGCCGTGCAGTAATGTACGGCCTAGAGGAATGGTTGTCATAGCAGACGGGCTTGCTCGTCTGCCGTAACAGAATCCGGCCTATCGGTTTGCTTCATTGATTTTTCAACGGCGCACATGATCCATCACGTGCGTCGTTTTCTTTTGTGCAACAGGATGTGAGCTAGCGAACCGACATTACGGATAGGCAGTTTGAAGATGACATATCGCAGGCAAAAGGTGCCTGCGTTCTTGTCGGAGTCTGATCATGAACTTCTATCTTTCGGTTGGTCCGCTGGTTTCGCTGATTGCCGGCATTTTGATTCTGGTGATGCCACGACTTCTTAACTTTATCGTCGCGCTTTATCTCATCATCATCGGTCTTCTTGGCCTTTTTGGCGGAAAAGCATAACGCAAGCACTTTGCGCTCGTGCTATAACGGAAGAGCGTGTTGTGCGGAGATGTGTCATGAGCGCTCTTTCTGTTCGGTGGGTTGTTGCCTGTATGCTGGGTGCGGTTCTTCTGCCCGGTGTTGCCGCCGATATCTATCGTTGGGTGGATGAAAAGGGTCGCACCCATGTGTCTGACGTGGTGCCGCCGCGCTATGCCGACAAGGCAGTGCGCGTCGATACCAGTGGTTCGGCGATTTCTTCTGAAGACCTGCGTGCTGCGCAGGAGCGTGCCGCCCGCGAACGTCAACTTCTCGAGGAGCAGCGTGCCGATGCCCGCAGGGAAGAAGAGGCCGCTGCACGCGCTCAAAGTCAACAAAGCGCTGGCGCGCTGACTGCGCCGCGACAAGGGCCCACTGAGAGCGAGTGTGCCGCCAAATGGCGTGCCTTCTGGGCCAGCCAGGAGTGCTTTGCACCATTTGTCAAAGGTGCTGGGCGGCGTCGGGGCGCCCACGTCAGTGAAGAAGCCTACCTCTACTGCAAATCAGTGCCCGATCCCTCTTCTGAGTGCAGCATTCCCACCGTGCGACGCTGGTAGATCATTGCCGATCATTCGGAAGCAATTGCCGATGTGATCTTTATTCACGATCGCGCAGATCCTTCTTTTCTATCCCTTGCGTAAAAATGGCCGTTATGTGCGAGCGTTTTGTCCCTTCTCGCCTCTTCAGTATTTTCGTTTTTCACTCCAAAACACATGTGTATAGATGAGGTGGCACTTTCACAGTGTGTGATAAGTGCTTAATTATTTGGATAATTTCAACTTTAGATTGCTTGAGCGTAATGCGCTAAGTCCTTGACTTCATTGAAAAAAATCTACTTTTACGCCTGAAATTTGCTTGACCCGCGGAATTGCATCCTCTAAAGTGGGCGACAGTGTGAAAAAGTGTTTATTTGTGGGTTATTTCAACCGACAAATCAAAATGCTTCACCAACAGTGCAGGCCAATAAAAAGGATTTTCAGGGTGTTTCAAGGCGCGTCTTCTCTCAATCTCGATGCCAAAGGCCGGATGACCATTCCCGCCCGCCATCGCGACGCATTGCAATTGCAATGCGAGGGACGTGTCACTCTGACCAAACATCCGGATGGGTGCCTGCTTCTCTTCCCTCGTTCTGTGTGGGAAACCCGCCGTGAGGAAATCGCCAAGTGGCCGATTTCCGCGCGCGCCTGGCAACGCATTTTTCTCGGCAATGCCGTGGATGTCGAATTTGATACCGCTGGTCGAATTCTGATCGCGCCTGAATTGCGCGCGGCGGGTGGCCTGACGCGTGACGTCATGCTGATGGGCATGGGCAGTCATTTCGAAATCTGGGATGCGGCAAAACTGGCAGAAAGCGAATCGGATGCGATCGCTGCCGGTGTGCCCGATGTACTCAACAATTTTTCCTTCTGACACCCGTGACGAATGTAGAGGCGGTGCAGCCATATCAGCACCGGACAGTCTTGTTGAACGAAGCGGTCGCAGCGCTCGCGTTGCAAGACGATCGCCGACAAGGCATCTACGTTGACGGCACGTTTGGTCGCGGTGGTCATAGTCGTTTGATTCTGCAGAAGCTGGGCGAGCGTGGACGTTTGCTGGCCTTTGACAAGGATACGTACGCGATTGCGAACGCATCAAGTATTGCTGACGCGCGTTTCGAGATCGTGCATGACAGTTTTGCGACGCTGGCAGAGGCCTTGTCGGTGCGCGGCATCGGGCAGTTGGATGGGGTATTGCTGGATCTTGGCATTTCGTCGCCACAGGTGGACGACGCTGCCCGGGGCTTCAGCTTTCGTGCAGACGGTCCATTGGATATGCGCATGGATACCACGCGCGGCATGTCGGCAGCCGAATGGCTTGCTACGGAAACCGAACAAAAAATCGAGAAAGTGATACGAGATTATGGGGAAGAACGGTTTGCTTTTCAGATTGCAAAGGCGATTGTTGCTCGCAGGGCAGTCGAGCCAATTTCAAGCACACGACAGCTTGCCGAGATCGTGGCAAACGCCGTCAAAACTCGCGAGAAAGGCAAAGACCCGGCCACTCGCACCTTTCAGGCTATCCGGATTTTCATCAATCAGGAGCTTGAAGAACTCGAAGTAGTGCTGGCAGAGGCATTTCGCCATCTGGCACCAAACGGGAGATTGGTCGTGATCAGTTTTCACTCGCTCGAAGATCGCATCGTCAAGCAGTTCATGGCAGGCAAGGCCAAAGCGGCGCAGCCTGACCGTCGGCTGCCGATTCGTGCCGTCGATCTGCCGCAGCCCGAGATGAAGCTGCTTGGTCGTGTCATGCCTTCCGAGGAAGAGGTTGCCGAGAATCCGCGCGCGCGCTCTGCCGTGATGCGTATTGCTGAACGTTTGACACCTGCGGGAGCGCTGCAATGAGCGGCCGCATCGCGTTCGTGCTGACGACCATTTTGGTGCTGTGTGCGCTGTCGGTCGTCAATGCGCATTATCAGTCCCGTACGGCCTTTATCGCGCTGGAGCGTGAGCAGGCCAAGACACGTCAGATCGAAATCGACTGGCGTCAGTTGCAGCTCGATCAATCCACGCTTGGCGTGCATGGCCGTATCGAAGCCAATGCGCGTCGCGATCTGGGTATGGTGCCGGCATCGCCGGCGAGCACGCAATATCTGAATCTGGAGGCGAAATGACGCGTAGCACGTCACGTACCGCTTCCGGCAAAGGCGTGCCTTTCGTTGCCAGCCCGGTCCTGGCAGCCAAGCTGCCGGCCTGGCGTTCGCGGGTAGTGCTGTTTTTGATTTTCGCTGCTTTCGCGACCCTGGCTGGACGCGCCTTGTGGCTGCAAGGCATGTCCAAAGATTTTCTGCAAAAGCAGGGCGCTTCGCGTTACGCGCGGACACTGGAGCTGCCCTCGACACGTGGCAAGATCACCGATCGCAACGGACAGGTGCTGGCTTCGTCAGTGCCGGTACGCGCAGTCTGGGCCATTCCTGAAGATGTGATGGAAGCGCCGAAGGACAAGCTGCGCCAGTTGGCCAAGCTGCTCGATATGAGCGAAAAAGATTTGTATGGCCGTCTTGATTCGGACCGAACCTTTGTCTATCTGAAGCGTCAGGTGGAAATGGATGTGGTCGACAAGGTCTTGAAATTGAATATTACCGGTATCAACACGCGTAAGGAATACAAGCGGTATTATCCGGAAGGTCAGGCGATGGCGCATATCGTCGGCTTCACCAACGTGGAAGACAAGGGTATCGAAGGCATGGAGCTGGCGTATCAAAAGACGCTGGCAGGTGTGCCGGGCAGTCGGCGTGTGATTCGCGATCGTCTCGGTAATGTGGTGGAAGATATCGAGGCAATTCGCGAGCCGCATGATGGTCAGGATCTGACGCTGTCAATCGATAGCAAGCTGCAGTACATCGCTTTTTCGAATCTGAAAGCGGCGGTCGAAGCTAATAAAGCCAAGGCTGGTGGCATCGTGATTCTGGATGCCAAGTCGGGCGAGATTCTGGCGCTGGCCAATCTGCCAACATACGACCCCAACAATCGTGCCCAGTTGAGCGGCGCGCAATTGCGTAATCGCGTACTGACTGACACCTTCGAGCCGGGTTCGACGCTCAAGCCATTTGCGGTTGCCTTGGGGTTGGAAAAGAAAATCGTGCGTCCCAATACCATGATTGATACCGCACCCGGCCGCATGACGATCGGTACGGCAACGATTGGTGATGCGCACGCGATTGGTCTGGCATCGGTCTCGCAGATCATCGAAAAATCATCCAACATTGGTACCGCCAAGATTGCCTTGCAGATGCAACCGCAGGAAATGTGGGATCTGTTCACCTCTGTTGGTTTCGGGCAGCAACCAAAGATTGGTTTCCCGGGTGCGGTAGCCGGTCGTGTGCGTCCTTATAAATCGTGGCGTCCGATCGAGCAGGCGACCATGAGCTACGGTCATGGTATCTCCGTGTCGCTGCTTCAGATCGCCCATGCCTACATGATCTTTGCACGTGATGGCGAGATGATTCCGCTGACTTTGCAGCGCTCTTCCGATCAGCCGATCGCACAACGTGTATTGTCCGAAAAAACTGCACGTGAAATGCGCAGCATGCTGGAAATGGCAGCAGGTCCGACGGGGACTGCACCGCAGGCGCAGGTGCCCGGTTATCGTGTCGGCGGCAAGACCGGTACGGCTTACAAACTGGAAAACGGCAAATACGTGAAGAAATACGTCGCGTCTTTTGTCGGCTTTGCACCGGTCTCCGATCCGCGCATCATCGTTGCCGTCATGATCGATGAACCGACTGCCGGTCGGCACTATGGCGGTTCGGTTGCCGGACCTGTTTTTTCTTCCGTGGTGGCGAGCGCGTTGCGCTCGATGAATGTTGCGCCGGATTCCACCGTGACCAACATCATCATCCCGCCTGAGCCATTGCAGGAGGTGCTGTGATGGCCGCACAAATGAATCTTGATGTCATTCTGGACTGGTTGCGTCAGCATGCACCGAAGGCGCAATTGACTGCCGATTCGCGCAAGGTGCAAGCGGGCGATGTGTTCGTCGCATATCCAAATGATGAAGCAGACGGCCGCGCCTACATTGGCGATGCGGTGGAGCGCGGTGCGATTGCAATCCTGCTGGAAGCAGACGGCGGTGCCGACTTTACGGCAGCGATTGCTGGCTTGCCTTCTTTGCCAGTCGCCCATCTTAAGTCACAAGTCGGTGAGATCGCCGCAGCCTGGTACGCGCATCCCGATCGAGCCATGTTGACTGTTGCCGTGACCGGTACCAACGGCAAAACGTCCTGTTCGCAGTGGCTGGGCAGCGCCTTGTCCCGTCTCGGCCGTCCGACTGCAGTAATCGGCACGCTTGGCACAGGCATTTATCGTGATGGAACGGCCGGGACATTTACGGTGACTGGTTACACCACACCGGATGCCGTGCAATTGCAACGTGCACTGGCTGAACTCGGCAAGCACGGTGCGACCGCACTGGCAATCGAGGCATCGTCGATCGGTCTGCATCAGCAGCGCATGGCTGGCATACATGTTGATATCGCATTGTTTACGAACTTCACGCGTGACCATCTCGATTATCACGGTGACATGCAGGCGTATGAAGAAGCCAAGACACAGTTGTTCGACTGGCCGGGTTTGAAGCACGCAGTCATCAATGTCGATGATGCAATGGGCGAACGCCTGATCGCACGTCTGCGATCAACCCGGCCGGAAATCGCCGTCACCGCATACAGCATTGGCGGACATGTCTTGCATGATGTGGCGACGCTGCAGGCAACGGATGTGCGCAGCAGTCAAAGCGGCACCGCATTCCATTTGCATTTCGGTGCGGAGCGCGCGCAGGTCAAAACCCAGTTGGTTGGCGATTTCAACGTCAGCAATGTGCTTGGCATTATCGGTGTCTTGCTTGCAAAAGGTGCGGCATGGCGCAAGGCGATTGCTGCGGTCGAAGCACTGATGGCAGTGCCTGGCCGTATGCAACAACTGGGCGGCGTTGAGGCACCGCTGGTCGTGATTGATTACGCGCATACGCCGGATGCACTGGAAAAAGCGCTGGCGAGTCTGCGACTGGTCGCAGAAGAACGCCACGGAAAATTGTGGTGTGTGTTTGGTTGTGGTGGTGATCGTGATCCCGGCAAGCGTCCGCAAATGGGCGCGGTAGCCATGGTGGCAGATCATGTGATCGTCACGACTGACAATCCGAGATATGAAGAACCGGAGTCCATCATTGCGCAGATTGTCGCTGGTATCGACAAGACGCATGCAGACATGCACGTGATCGAGGATCGTGCGACAGCGATTTTGTGGGCTTGCCGTAATGCGACACGGCAGGATGTCATCCTGCTGGCTGGCAAGGGCCATGAGAACTATCAGGAAATCAAGGGCCGCAAATTGCCGTTCCTCGATGCCGATCATGCTGCGCTGGCTTTGTCGTCGCGGGCAATGCAAGGGGCGCACGGATGAAGTCGACACTGCGCACATTGCTGCCTTGGGTCAAGGGCGCGACATTGTCCGGCGATGCGTCATTTGATGGCATTTCGAGCGACAGCCGCACCGCTGCAGCGGGTAATTTGTTCGTTGCGCTGCGCGGCGAACGCTTTGATGCGCACGATTATCTGCATGACGTTGCTGCGCGCAAGGTTGCCGGCATGGTTATCGAAAGTCAGCCTGCCGATCTGAATGTGCCTGCATTGGTCGTGCCGGATACGCGTGTTGCTCTCGGCGAAATTGGTCATGGCTGGCGTCAGCAATTTGCGCTGCCCCTGATTGGCGTCACCGGCAGCAATGGCAAGACCACGGTCAAGGAAATGATCGCGGCCATCCTGCAAGCGGCATTTGGTACGGATCGTTATCTGGCAACGCGCGGCAACTTCAATAACGATATTGGTGTGCCATTGACCCTGTTGCGCATGACGGCAGAGCATCAGGCAGCCGTGATCGAACTCGGCATGAATCATCCGGGTGAGATTGCCTTGCTGTCCGCGATTGCCAATCCAACTGTCGGGCTGGTCAATAACGCACAGCGCGAGCATCAGGAATTCATGGCGAGCGTCGAAGCTGTCGCCATGGAAAACGGTTCGGTGCTGCAAGCCTTGCCTGCCGACGGCGTGGCCGTCTATCCGGCTGATGATGAATTTACTTCGCTCTGGCGCGGTTACGCAGCACATTGCCGCAGCCTGACCTTCGGGTTGAGTGATGATGCTGATGTGCGTTGTACGCATCAGGCCAATGTATTTGGCAGCGACTTGCAGGTGACCACAAATGGACAACGATTCGATATCGCTCTGTCTGCTGCCGGTTTGCACAATGTGCGCAATGCATTGGCTGCGATTGCCTGCACCTTGGCAATTGGCGTACCGGCCGAGGCAGTCGTACGTGGCTTGCAGGCTTTCGCGCCGGTCAATGGTCGTTTGCAACGCAAGACTGCCAGCAACGGTGCATTGGTGATCGACGATACGTATAACGCCAATCCGGATTCGGTGCGCGCTGCGATTGATGTGCTGGCGCAGCTGAAAGCGCCACGCGTACTGGTGCTGGGCGATATGGGTGAAGTTGGCAATGACGGCCCGCAGTATCACGAAGAAGTTGGTGCCTATGCACGTGCACGCGGCATCGAACGTCTGTTGACGCTCGGAGAGATGACGGTCCATGCCAGTCGTGCATTTGGCAACGGCGCAACGCATTGCGGCGATATCGCAGAACTCAATCAGGCGCTAGACGCATTTTTCAACAACGAGGCAACAGCGCTGGTCAAGGGATCGCGTTTCATGAAAATGGAACGTGTTGTGCAGCATCTGCTCGGTCAACATCATCAGGAAGGCCACTAACATGCTGCTTTGGCTTGCACAGTTTCTGCAGGATCACATCGGTCCGATGCGTATCTTCAACTTCATTACGTTCCGTGCCGTGTTTGCAACGCTGACAGCGCTGGCGATCGGTCTGTTTGCCGGTCCGGCGGTGATTCGCATGTTGACGCGCTTGAAAGTCGGACAGGCGGTACGCACCAACGGTCCACAAACGCATTTGATCAAGAGCGGTACCCCAACCATGGGCGGCGCGTTGATTCTGCTGGCGATCGGTATCTCGACCTTGCTGTGGACCGACCTGACCAATCGTTTTGTCTGGGTCGTACTGATCGTGACGCTGGGTTTCGGTGCGGTCGGATGGGTCGATGACTATCGCAAGGTGGTCTACAAGGATCCAAAGGGCATGTCGTCCAAAGAGAAGTATTTCTGGCAATCGCTGATCGGTTTGTTTGCAGCGGTTTATCTGGCGTTCTCGGTATCGGCGCCAAGCAATTCGCAATTCCTCGATCTGTTCCTGGCTTGGGTGCAATCCGGCTTCAGCATGGAGTTGCCACCGAAGGCCGACTTGATCGTGCCCTTCTTCAAAACCATTAGCTACCCACTCGGCGTATGGGGATTCATTGCACTGACCTACTTCGTCATCGTCGGTACCAGCAACGCTGTCAATCTGACCGACGGTCTGGATGGTCTGGCGATCATGCCGACTGTGATGGTCGGTACGGCATTGGGTCTGTTTGCCTATCTGTCGGGCAGCGCGATCTATTCGCAGTATCTGTTCATTCCGCATATCAAGGGTGCAGGCGAACTGATCATTTTCTGCGGTGCGATGGCGGGTGCCGGTCTGGCTTTCCTCTGGTTCAACGCGCATCCGGCACAAGTCTTCATGGGTGACGTCGGTGCGCTGGCTCTGGGTGGTGCGCTCGGTACGATTGCGGTCATCGTGCGACAGGAAATCGTGCTGTTCATCATGGGCGGTATCTTCGTGGTGGAAACCTTGTCGGTAATGCTGCAGGTTGCGTACTTCAAGTACACCAAGATGAGAACGGGAACCGGCAAGCGCATCTTGCTGATGGCGCCGTTGCATCACCATTTCGAACAGAAAGGCTGGAAAGAAACGCAGGTCGTGGTCCGTTTCTGGATCATCACGATGATTCTCGTGTTGTTTGGTTTGTCGACGCTGAAGTTGCGTTGATTGGGTGGCGAAGAAAGCAGAATGAATTACACAGGCAAGCATTTTCTGGTGATGGGTCTCGGTGAATCGGGGCTGGCGATGGCGCAGTGGCTGCACCGCTGCGGCGCCACGCTGCGCGTCGCCGATACGCGCCAGGCACCTGATCGTCTCGCCCAATTGCAGTCGCTGATTCCGAATGCCGAGTTTGTGGGCGGTGCCGGCGAGGGCCAGTTTGATGCCGGTTTGCTGGATGGTATCGATGTTGTTGTCGTCAGCCCTGGCCTGATGCCGCAGCGTGAGCTGGCAAACATCATTCCGGCTGCTGCAGAAAAGAATATTCCGGTCTGGGGCGAAATCGAACTCTTCGCGCAGGCATTGGCGGCGTTGAAAGAAGAGCGTGCTTACGCGCCGAAGGTCATCGCGATCACCGGTACCAATGGCAAGACGACGGTCACCAGTCTGACCGGCCTGCTGTGTCGTCGTGCCGGTTTGACCGTGCAGGTTGCCGGCAACATCAGTCCGGCCGCACTCGATTGCCTGCGTGAAGCAATGGATACCGAGCAGTTGCCGCAAGTCTGGGTGCTGGAGCTGTCGAGCTTCCAGTTGCATACCACGATGTCGCTGCAAGCCGACGTGGCAACCGTACTCAATGTGACACAAGATCATCTGGACTGGCATGGCGACATGCAAGCCTATGCAGATGACAAGGCACGCATTTTCGGTCATGACACCGTGCGCGTATTGAATCGTGATGATGCGTGGACCATGCAGATGGCGTCACCTTTGTCGAGCGTTGTCACCTTCGGTATTGATGAAGCCGATCAGCCGGATTGTTTCGGTCTGGTGGATGAAAACGGCATGCGCTGGTTGTCGGTCGCGATTGCCGATGAAGATCAGCAGCCAAGACGTCGCAAAAAAGAACAAATCGATGTTGAAGTGATGACCAAGAAACTGATGCCAGTCGATGCCTTGCATATCCGTGGTCAGCACAATGCCGTCAATGCACTGGCTGCATTGGCACTATGCCGTGCGATTGGTCTGTCATTTGCACAGTTACTGCATGGTTTGCGAGAGTATCGCGGCGAACCGCATCGTGTTGAACTCATCACGACCATTGGTGGCGCTGAATACTACGATGACAGCAAAGGCACGAATGTCGGTGCGACAGTGGCGGCACTCAAAGGGCTCGGCGCTGGTCGTGAAAACGCAGAACCGCATCTGATCCTCATCGCTGGCGGTGATGGCAAAGGACAGGATTTTTCGCCCTTGGCCGATCCGGTTGCCAAGTATGTGCGTGCTGTATTTTTGATCGGCAAGGATGCCGGTGCGATTCGTGCAGCGTTGAGCGAGTCGGGTACCGCATTGACTGACTGTACTACGCTGGAAGAGGCAACCGAACAGGCTGCCGCATTGGCGCGCCACGGTGATGCCGTATTGCTGTCGCCCGCCTGTGCAAGCTTGGATATGTTCCGTAACTATGCACATCGCGCACAAGTATTTGTCGATACCGTACGCGAGATTGCTTTGTCCCGTGGCGAGGTGAGTGCATGAAGCTCGCGCTGACATCGCTGTTCCGCCCAGCTGCCGAGAAGCAGCCGTTGCCGGGGATTGAGCAGCGCTCGAAGATGATGAGTTACGACCAGCCGCTGGTGTGGGTCGTGATCCTGCTCATGCTGTACGGCATGGTGATGGTCTATTCGGCATCGATTGCCTTACCGGATTCGCCGAAGTACGCACGTTACGACAATGCGCATTTCCTCGGTCGTCAGGCGATCTTTATCAGCCTCGCCTTGTTTGCCGGTCTGTTGGCGTTCCGTGTGCGGATCGAAACCTGGCAGAAGTGGGCGCCTTATCTGTTTGCCGGCACCATCATCTTGCTGATTCTGGTGTTGATTCCCGGTGTGGGTAAAGGCGTCAATGGTGCGCGTCGCTGGTTGTCCTTCCATGTCTTCAATCTGCAACCATCCGAGCTGATGAAATTGTTCGTGGTGTTGTACGCAGCTGATTACACCGTGCGCAAGCAGCAGGTGATGCACAAGCTGACCAAGGGTTTCATGCCGATGACACTGGCGATCGGCTTTGTCGGTTTGCTGTTGTTGCTGGAACCTGATCTGGGTGCATTCGGCGTGATCGTTTGTATCGCCATGGGCATCCTGTTCCTCGGCGGCATCAATGGCATCTGGTTTGGTGGTATAGGTGCGACGCTGGTTGGCATTTTCAGCATGGTGATCATTGCATCGCCGTGGCGCCGTGAGCGTATTTTTGCGTATCTGAATCCGTGGGAAGAAAGCAATGCGCTTGGCAAGGCGTATCAGTTGTCGCATTCACTGATCGCCTTCGGTCGCGGTGAACTGCTTGGTGTCGGTCTCGGTGGCAGTGTTGAGAAATTGCACTATCTGCCGGAAGCCCACACGGACTTTCTGCTGGCGGTGATTGGTGAAGAACTCGGTTTCGTTGGTGTACTGGTGGTTGTGATTGCGTTCTACTGGATCATCAAACGAGCATTCGAAATCGGTCGTCAGGCGATTGCCTTGGATCTGACATTTGCCGGGCTGGTCGCAAAGGGAATCGGTATCTGGATCGGCGTGCAGGCATTCATCAACATGGGTGTCAACATGGGGTTGTTGCCAACCAAGGGTTTGACCCTGCCGCTGATGAGTTACGGCGGCTCGGGTGTGCTGATCAACTGTGTCGGTCTGGCGATTCTGTTGCGTATCGATTACGAGAATCGCGTCCTCATGCGAGGAGGGCGGATATGAAGAAGCTCTTGATCATGGCGGCTGGTACCGGCGGACATATTTTCCCGGGCCTGGCGATTGCCGAAACCATGCGTGCAAGAGGTTGGCAAGTGTCATGGCTGGGTACGGCACACGGCATGGAGCGTGAACTGGTGCCGCAACGTGGCATCGAGATGGACACGATTGCCTTCAGCGGGTTGCGTGGCAAGGGTTTGTCGCACACGATCAAAGGCGCATTGCGTTTGCTTGCAAGCTTTGGCACCTGTTCTTCGATTTTGTCACGCCGCAAGCCTGATGTGGTTCTCGGCATGGGTGGTTACGTGACGGTGCCTGGTGGATTGATGGCAAAACTGCGTGGTACGCCCGTTGTCCTGTTGAATGCGGATGCAGCCTTGCTGTTGTCGAACAAGACGCTGACGCCGATTGCGCAACGCGTGCTGTTCGGCTTCCCAGCAGATTTCGGCGCGGCTGCTGCAAAGGCGGTCGTGACGGGCAATCCGGTTCGCAAGGAAATCAGTGATGTCCTGCCACCAGCGCAACGTTATGCAGATCGTCATGGTCCGCTGCGCGTACTGGTTGTTGGTGGCAGCCTTGGTGCGCAAGTGCTGAACGAAACGTTGCCGGCTGCTCTGGCATTGATTCCGGCTGAACAAAGACCGATCGTTACGCATCAATCCGGCAAGAAAAATATCGACGCATTGCGTGCCAATTACGCCAAGGCACAAGTCGAAGCGGAAGTACTCGATTTTATTGATGACATGCCGCGTCGCTATGCGGAAGCTGATCTGGTGATTTGCCGCGCGGGCGCAATCACGGTATCCGAACTGACCGCTGCCGGTGTTGCCAGCGTGCTGGTGCCGCTGCTGGTGTCGACGACCACGCATCAACGTCATAACGCGCAATGGATGGCGCAGCAGCAGGCAGCCATCCACCTGCCGCAAACAGAGTTGAATGCCGCACATTTGGCCGGATTGCTGCAAGGCATGACGCGTGTGCAGTGCCAGAAAATGGCCGAAGCAGCCTATGAACAAGGTCGACGCAATGCAAACGATGCGATTGCCGACGTGCTGGAAGAATTGGTGAAAGCCGCATGAAACACAAAGTCAAAAACATTCATTTCGTCGGTATCGGCGGCAGCGGGATGAGCGGCATTGCCGAGGTGCTGCTGAATCTCGGCTATACGATTTCCGGCTCCGATCTCGGCAGTAATACCGCGACGCGTCGGCTGGCCTCGCTGGGTGCCAAGGTCACCCAGGGGCATGTCGCAGAGAATATCGCCGAAGCGGATGCGATCGTGACTTCGACCGCCGTGCAGGCGGACAATCCCGAAGTGGTTGCCGCGCGCGCGAAGCATATTCCGATCGTGCCGCGTGCCGTCATGCTGGCGGAACTGATGCGTTTGAAACGCGGCATCGCCATCGCTGGTACGCATGGCAAGACCACGACCACTAGTCTGGTGGCCAGCATTCTGGCGGAAGGCGGATTCGATCCGACCTTCGTGATCGGTGGTTTGCTCAATAGTGCCGGGGCCAACGCGAAGTTGGGTTCGGGTGATTACATCGTGGTCGAGGCCGACGAATCGGATGCATCCTTCCTGAATCTGTCACCCATGATCGAAGTGATCACGAACATCGATGCCGATCATATGGAAACCTATGATCACAGTTTCGACAAGCTCAAGCAGGCATTCGTCGACTTCACACAGCGCCTGCCGTTTTACGGCGTGGCCATGTTGTGTATCGACGATCCGACCGTGCGCGAACTGATTCCGCGTATTTCCAAGCTGGTCACGACTTACGGCTTCCATGAAGATGCCGATGTCCGCGCTATCGACGCACGTGCGGTCAACAGTCACATGGAATTTACGGTGGTGCAGGAAGGTTACGAACCATTACAGGTACGACTGCATCAGCCCGGCATGCATAACGTGCAAAACGCCTGCGCTGCCATTGCGATTGCGCGTGAACTCGGTGTGGCCGACAGTGCAACGCAAAAAGCACTGAGTGAATTCAATGGTGTTGGCCGTCGCTTCACACGTTATGGCGAAATCGCGATCAAGGATGTCAACGGAAATGCGGCCGGTACGTTTGCTCTTGTCGATGATTATGGTCATCACCCGGTCGAGACAGCGGCGACATTGGCGGCAGCACGCGGTGCGTTTCCCGGACGTCGTCTGGTACTGGCTTTCCAGCCGCATCGTTATACACGCACGCGCGATCTGTTCGAGGATTTCGTCAAGGTGTTGTCGACGACAGATCTGTTGGTGCTGGGCGAGGTGTATGCCGCAGGCGAGCAACCGATTGTGGCTGCCGACGGTCGTACGCTGGCGCATGCCTTGCGCGTGGCCGGCAAGGTTGATCCGGTGTTTGTTGAAAGCATTGCCGACATGCCGGCAACGATCATGAATGTCATCCGTGATGGCGACGTATTGATCACGATGGGGGCGGGTTCGATTAGTGGCGTGCCCGCCAAACTGCAGCAGGGGCAGGTGCAATGAGTGACTTGAGAAAAGAATTTGGCAAGGTTGGCGTGTTGTTCGGTGGTCGGTCCGCCGAGCGCGAAGTGTCCTTGATGTCGGGCAAAGGCGTACTGGCTGCGTTACAGGCCAAAGGGATTGATGCCCATCCGTTTGATCCGGCAGAGCGCAGTATTGCCGAATTGGCGACTGAAGGATTTGATCGGGTCTTCATTGCCTTGCACGGTGTTTTCGGCGAAGACGGTTCTCTGCAAGGCGCACTGGAGCAGCTCGGTATTCCGTACACCGGTCCTGGCGTGATGGCGTCCTCGATTGCGATGGACAAGATCATGACCAAACGTATCTGTGTGAGTAATGGCGTGCCGACGCCAGCGTTTGTTTCGCTGGAGGTTGCCAGCACGACGACCGAGCGTTTGCAGGCCGTGGCGAAAGAATTTGGCCTGCCGTTGATGCTGAAGGCACCGCATGAGGGTTCGACGATCGGGATCGCCCGTGTCGAGTCGGCAGACTGTTTGCGTGACGGGTTTGATCTGTGCGCCAGGTACGACAGCGTGATTCTGGCCGAGCAGTTCGTCAAAGGGCGCGAGCTGACCGTGCCGGTGATTGGTCGTGGTCGCGATGCGCGTGCCTTGCCGATCGTCGAGATTCGTGCGCCGCAAGGAAACTACGATTACGAGCACAAGTATTTCAGCGACGAGACCGAATATCTGTGTCCTGCGCCACTCGATGAGGCGCTGACGAAAAGGATTCAGACGTTGGCGGTCAATGCCTTCAATGCGATTGGCTGTACCGGATGGTCGCGTGTGGATTTCATGCTGCGCGAATCCGATAACGAGCCATTTTTACTGGAAATCAATACCTCGCCAGGCATGACCAGTCATTCGCTGGTGCCGATGTCGGCACGCGTGGCAGGTACCGGTTATGAAGATTTGTGCGTGGAAATCCTGCGTCTGGCGACGCTGGGCTTGAAGCAGAGCAGCAAGTAAATTGAAGGGAAACTGACACCATCATGTGGCAAGACGTCCGACTACTCAATGCAACAGCCAATACCCTGTTTGGGTTGGTTGCGCTTGCGGTCGTCGCATCCTGCCTGTGGTGGGTGGCGCATCGCCCTTACTTCACCTTGCAGGTGATTCGGGTCGAGGCAACGCAGCATGAGCCTTTGCGCCATATCAACCCGTTGACGGTTCGCAGCGCGGCATTGGCGCGGATCAAGGGAAATTTTTTTACGGCAAATCTGGATTCCGTGCGTCAGACTTTTGAGTCGGTCCCGTGGGTGCGTAAGGCTACCGTTCGTCGCTCCTGGCCCAATCAGTTGATCGTGACGGTTGAGGAACATACGCCGCTCGGTACGTGGGGCGATGACGGCAGATTGTTGTCGGTGAAGGGTGACGTGTTTGTCGCCAATCTGGCCGAAGCCGAAGAGGATGCGCGTTTGCTGGCCTTCAATGGCCCGGAAGGTAGCGAGAAGGAAGTGATCGCACGCTGGCGAGATTTGAATACGTGGCTGGCGCCGTTGAATGTGTCGGCTGAAGAGCTGAGTCTCTCGGATCGTTATGCGTGGACGGTCAAGCTGAACAATGGTGTGACGATTGAGCTGGGTAGAGAAAAGACGGTAGCGACGCTCAAGGATCGGGTTGATCGACTGGTTGCCGTGTATCCGCAACTGGTGGCATTGCTGCAGGACAGAATTGAAAACATTGATATGCGATATCCGAATGGTCTGGCACTGACGGCTCAGGGTTTGAACATCGGCACACACGGCAATAAAAAGGCAAACGGAAAGACATGACAAAAGACGCTAAAAACCTCATCGTCGGGCTGGATATCGGCACCTCCAAGGTGGTGGCCGTGGTGGCGGAAGTGCTGCCTAACGGTCGCCATGAAGTCATCGGCCTTGGACAGCACGAGTCGCGCGGCTTGAAAAAAGGCGTGGTGGTCAATATCGAGGCAACAGTCGAGTCGATCCAGCGCGCGCTTGAAGAAGCCGAACTGATGGCCGATTGCAAGATCCGCCATGTCTATACCGGTATTGCTGGCAACCATATCCGCAGTTTCAATTCGAGCGGCATGGTGGCAATCAAGGAAAAGGAAGTTACGGCCACCGATGTGGCGCGCGTGATCGAAACCGCCAAGGCTGTCAACATACCGACCGACCAGCAATTGCTGCATACGGTGCCGCAGGAATTCATTGTCGATAATCAGGAAGATGTGCGTGAACCAATCGGCATGAGCGGCATCCGACTCGAGGTCAAGGTGCACATCGTGACCGGTGCGGTTTCCGCGGTACAGAACATCGTCAAATGTATTCGTCGCTGCGGTCTCGAAGTGTCTGATCTGATCCTGCAACCGATGGCATCTGCCGATGCCGTGCTGACGGCAGACGAGAAAGAGCTGGGCGTGGTCCTGATCGATATCGGTGGTGGCACGACCGACGTGGCGATTTTTACCGAAGGGGCGATTCGCCATACGGCCGTGATTCCGATTGCGGGCGACCAGATCACCAATGACATCGCGATGGCCGTACGCACACCGACTGCGGAAGCAGAAGAAATCAAGCTGCGTTACGGGATGGCGAAGCAGGTGTTGGCGGATCCGGGCGATACCTTGGAAGTCCCAGGCCTGGGCGATCGCGGTTCACGCAGCTTGTCGCGTCAGGCGCTGGCGGCGGTGATCGAGCCACGAATCGAAGAGTTGTTCTCGCTGGTGCATCAGGTTGTACGTGAGTCGGGTTACGAAGAGGTACTGTCGTCCGGCATCGTACTGACCGGCGGTACGGCAATGATGCCGGGCATGGCGGAACTGGCAGAAGATATTTTTCTCAAACCGGCGCGTCTTGGCACGCCGGAGTACAACGGGCAGTTGGCAGATGTAGTACGCAGTCCCCGGTATGCAACTGTGCTGGGTTTGTTGCTGGAAGCGAAAAAGCAGTATCTGCGTGGACATCTGGTCACGCGACAGGATGGATCGGCGACGGCGTTGGTGCGTCGCATGAAGGAATGGTTTCTCGGTAATTTTTGATTTTTGTTGTTTGCGATCTGATTTTAATTTTTTGACTTAACCCGCAGTTAGCAGTTGCTAGTCGTCACACCGCGTGATGCCTATCAACTGGGAACTGCCCTCTATATAAGAAGGAACTATCATGGAAATCGATATGCTCGAAAATGTTTCCCAAGGCACGGTGATCAAGGTTGTCGGCGTCGGCGGCGCGGGCGGCAATGCCGTACAGCACATGATCAACAAAGGCGTGTCCGGCGTTGAATTCATCGCGGCAAACACGGATGCACAGGCACTGGATCAGTCCAATGCCCACAACGTCATTCAGATCGGTGACACCGGCCTGGGCGCCGGCATGAAACCAGCCGTCGGTCGTCAACTGGCAGAAGAGTCGCGTGCACGTATCGAAGACGCACTGCGCGGCGCGCACATGGTCTTTATCGCTGCCGGCATGGGCGGTGGTACGGGTACTGGTGCAGCACCCATCGTTGCGCAGATCGCCAAAGAGCAAGGCGCACTGACGGTTGCGGTTGTGTCCAAGCCATTCTCGTACGAAGGCAAAAAATGCATGGATATCGCTGAAGAAGGTCTGGAAGCATTGTCCGAGCATGTCGATTCGCTGATCATCATCCTCAACGAAAAACTGGAAGAGATCTACGAAGACGACAGCATGATCGAATGGCTGCAACATGCCGATGACGTGCTGAACAACGCTGTCGCTGGTATTGCCGAGATCATCAACGTGCCAGGTCACATCAATGTCGACTTCAATGACGTGAAAACGATCATGGGCGAACAGGGCAAAGCCATGATGGGTACGGCAACCGCACACGGCGTTGATCGCGCACGTATCGCAGCAGAGCAGGCCGTCGCTTCGCCTCTGCTGGACGGCATCGATCTGTCGGGCGCACGTGGCGTACTGGTCAACGTGACCGCCAGCCGCAGCCTGAAAGGTAAGGAAATCAAGGAAGTCATGGCAACCGTTCGCGCCTTCGCTGCACCGGATGCATCGATTGCACAAGGTATCGCATACGATGACACGATGGGCGACGACATTCGCGTAACCGTGGTGGCAACCGGCCTCGGTCGTGCACGTAAAGGTGTCCAACTGGTACAAACGCCAATGCTGCGTACCGGCACGCACAACGAACCAATGATGGCAAACACCGGCATGTTGCAAGGTGCGGCGCAGCCTGCGGCATCGTTCGAAGGCTTGAAAGCGCCGGCCGTCTGGCGTCGTGAATCGGCCTCGGATACCGTCCGTGCACTGGAGAAAAACGGCATGGAAACCTATGATATTCCTGCCTTCCTGCGCAAACAAGCCGACTAAATAGATGTGCGCCGGCTTTTGCCGTCTGCAGATGGTTTGATATTATTGTCAAACTGTCTGCAGAAAGAGGCAGAACAAGGCATACTTGTTGTTCGACGCCGCGCTCGTGCGCGGCGTTTTTTCACCGGTCACGCCGTTAAATTAATCAAAGGAAATCCACGATGACAATCAAAGTTGGTGATCAGCTGCCAGAAGCGCGGCTCGCAGAATACGTTAATGTCGCAACCGAAGCATGCGCCATTGGTCCGAGCAAAGTCATGGTTCACGAAGCAACCAAAGGCAAAAAAATTGCAATCTTCGCCGTTCCAGGCGCATTTACCCCAACCTGCTCCGAACAGCACGCGCCTGGCTATATCGCCGCAGCGGACCAGTTCAAGGCAAAAGGCGTCGATGAAATCTGGTGCCTGTCTGTCAACGATCCTTTCGTTATGGGCGCATGGGGCCGCGAGCAAAAGGCTGATGGCAAAGTCCGTTTCATCGCTGATGGCAGCGGCACCTTCACCAAGGCACTGGGTCTGGAGTTTGATCTGACCAAAGGTGGTCTGGGTGTACGTTCCCAGCGTTATTCGATGCTGGTTGAAGATGGCGTTGTTAAAGTCTTGAACGTGGAAGACAGTGGTCATCTGGAAACATCGACCGCTGAAAAGCTGCTGTCGCAAATCTGATCGAGATTACTTCGGTAATCTGATTGACGAGCTGCCAGTTAAGTCGGGCAGCTCGTTTTATTTGCGGCAAGGCAAAAGAGTTTATCGATGGCGTCTATTGAAAAAGACAATTTGAGCCCACTTGTATTGTGTGGGTAAGCTGTTACAAAGCTTTTCTTCGTGACGGTTTTACGTTTCCTCATTGCTATAATTCGCGCATGCTCAAACAACGCACTATCCAACAACAGGTCAAGACAGTCGGCGTCGGTCTGCACTCTGGTACCAAGGTTGCCTTGACACTGCACGCGGCACCGCCTGATACCGGCATCGTGTTCCGTCGTATCGATCTCGATCCGGTGGTGGAACTGCCTGCGCAGGCGACGATTGTTGGCGATACGCGCATGGCATCGACGTTGGCAAAAGATGGTGCCAAGGTTTCGACCGTCGAGCATCTGATGTCTGCCTGCGCCGGTCTGGGTATCGATAATCTGTATGTCGATCTGACTGCGGAAGAAGTGCCGATCATGGATGGCTCCGCATCGTCTTTTGTCTTTCTGTTGCAGCAAGCCGGTTTGCAGGAACAGGATGCGCCCAAAAAGTTTATTCGGATCAAAAAGCCGGTAGAGGTTCGTCAGGGAAGCGGCGATCGCGAGATATGGGCACGACTTGAGCCGTATAACGGTTTCAAACTGAGCTTCTTTATCGAGTTCAAACATCCGGCTGTTGATGGCACCGGCCAGACGGCGACGATTGATTTCAGCCTGGAGTCCTACGTCAAG
The DNA here is from genome assembly GCF_014635705.1 of Oxalicibacterium faecigallinarum. Lineage (GTDB taxonomy): Bacteria > Pseudomonadota > Gammaproteobacteria > Burkholderiales > Burkholderiaceae_D > Oxalicibacterium > Oxalicibacterium faecigallinarum. The sequence continues at coordinate 329,908 of NZ_BMDI01000002.1, forward strand.
GATGTTGCCCGTGCGCGGACCTTCGGCTTCATGCAGGATATGGAGACCTTGCGTGGGCTGGGCTTGATCCGCGGCGGCTCACTGGAAAACGCGATTGTGATGGACGAGTACCGTATCCTCAATAGCGATGGTCTGCGTTACGAAAATGAATTCGTGCGTCACAAAATTCTCGATGCAATCGGTGATTTGTATCTTGTTGGTTATCCATTGATTGCCAGTTACAACGCGCACAAGTCCGGCCACATGCTCAATAACCTGTTAGTGCGCGCTTTGCTGGAACAGCCGGATGCGTATGAAATTGTCAGCTTTGATCAAATCGACTCTGCCCCCAAGGATTATGTGCGACAGGCAGATCTTGAATGGGCGTTGAGTTGATTGATTAAATAAAAAACCGGCATCCAGCCGGTTTTTATTTATCGTGTTGATGCCGAATTAGTGCGCGTAATGCACTCTTTAACGCCTGATTGCGCGGATTGTCTTCCAGGCAGTCCTCTAATTCACCAAAGGCGTGCAACGCTTTTGTAGATAACGGTGTTTTGACAGATGTTCTCGGCTTTTCTGCAATTTTGCTGACTTGCACTTTAAGTCTGATTGCAGTAACCTGCCATCCCCGACGCAGTAATTCGTCCTGAAACTTGGGCAATTGCTGTTTCAATCTTGCAGCCAGTGCGGTACTGGGTACCGCGATAACCAACTGTCCTGCTTCGAACTGCAGGACGGCGCACTGCGCGAACATTGCAGGCAGTGCCGTCGCACAATCCTTTTGCAAGGCGGCCATTCGGGACACCGAAGGCATAAGTACGGCTAGTTTGTCGTGCGAACGCAGGAATTCCACAGCCCCCTTTGCCGGTTTTTGCAAAGAGGTGGCTTGTTTGTATGGGATGAATGAGGATGGCCACATCGTCATCAGACCATATCACACCTCGCCTTGCATCGGCGAGAGGACAGGGAGTTGTGATGCAGATTATTTTGTTGCACCCTCGTTTTACGCATGCCAAGTCCGTCACGCTCACGCGTCGTCATCTGGCCTTGCTCCTCATGGTTTTTGTCTGTTCCATCATTGGCGGTGCCTTGCTGCTGTCTTATGTCGCGTTGAGTCAGGCGGCCAACATGCCCGCGCCTGTGCGTGATCTGGTCGGATCCTCGTCAAGCGTAGAAGATGCCGACAAGGACAAATACCTGAAAGAAAATCTCGCCCTGATGGCGCGGCGTGTCGGTGAAATGCAGGCGCAGATGATGCGATTGGATGCATTGGGCGAGCGTGTACAGGGGCTGGCAGGGGTGAAACCGACCGAGTTCAACTTCGGTGAAAAACCCGGTCGTGGAGGACTCTCTCCCGAGATGGATGGCACCAGCAGTCGTGATCTGACGCTCTCGGAGTTTCAGGCCTTGCTGGATGGCATGAGTCATGATCTGGAACGCCGCGCCGATTATCTGAATGTGGTGGAATCAGCGCTGATGAGCGACAAGATCCAGTCGCGTCTGCTACCCACTGTCCAGCCAGTGAACGTTGCCTACAACGCTTCTACCTTTGGTCGTCGTCTTGATCCATTTACCGGACGCAGTTCCATGCATGAAGGCATCGACTTTGCAGCGCCTAGCGGTACGCCGATCATGGCGGCGGCTGGTGGTGTGGTGACCTCGGCCGAATTTCATCCCGCTTACGGCAATATGCTGGAAATCGATCATGGCAATGACATGATTACGCGCTACGCGCATGCGTCGCGTCTGGTCGTGCAACTTGGCGATATTGTGCGGCGTGGTCAGCATATTGCCGATATTGGCAGTACAGGACGCTCCACCGGACCCCATTTGCATTTTGAAGTCCGGATCAAGGGGGTAGCCCAAGATCCGCACAAATTCCTGGTGGCGGGGGCCAGCCATGCCAAAAAACTGGCTTTGTCGGCGCGGTAGTCTTTCCCCTTCCTTATCAGGGTGGAATGTCGTGCAAGTCATCGAGAATTAATATCTTCACGCCCTGTCTATTGTTTCCGGTGTGTTAAGCCCAATATGCCGGAAACCGCATGATAAAATCAGCCCTTTAGCCCAAGCCCAGAGCCATACACGCGCATGTTGCATGTGTATCGTGATTGTATCCAGGCGCATTTTTTAGAATCCAAGCATGTCATTACTGACTCAGATTTTCGGTAGCCGCAATCAGCGACTCATCAAGCAATATCAAAAAACTGTTCGTGAAATCAATGCGTTAGAGCCAGCGCTGGAAAAATTATCCGATGATGAGTTGAAGGCGAAAACGCCTGAATTCCGGGCGCGTCTGGCCAAAGGTGAATCAATCGACAGTCTGTTGCCGGAAGCCTTTGCCGTTTGTCGCGAGGCCAGCAAGCGTGTGATGAAGATGCGTCACTTTGACGTGCAGTTGATCGGCGGTATGGTCTTGCATTACGGCAAGATTGCGGAAATGGGTACCGGCGAAGGCAAAACGCTGATGGCAACCTTGCCGGCGTATCTGAACGGCCTGGCCGGCAAGGGCGTGCATGTCGTGACCGTTAACGACTATCTGGCCCAGCGTGATGCAGAGACCATGGGCGTGTTGTACGGCTGGCTGGGCCTGACGACGGGCGTCAACCTGTCGCAGCTGGCACACGAGGTCAAACAGGCTGCATATAACGCCGATATCACCTACGGTACCAACAACGAGTTTGGCTTTGATTACCTGCGCGACAACATGGTGTATGACACCAATGACCGCGTGCAACGCGACTTGCATTTTGCCATTGTCGATGAGGTCGACTCGATCCTGATCGATGAGGCGCGTACGCCATTGATCATTTCCGGTCAGGCTGAAAATCACACGGATCTGTATCACAAGATGAATGCGGTGCCGCCGCAGCTGACTTTGCAGATTGGCGAAGAAACGCCGGATGGCAAAGGCAAGGTGGAAGTCCCTGGCGATTACACCAAGGATGAGAAATCGCATCAGGTGCTGTTGACCGAAGCCGGTCATGAAAAAGCCGAGCAGATTCTGACGGGCATGGGTTTGCTGGCAGAAGGCGCCTCGCTGTACGACGCTGCCAACATCACCCTGATTCATCATCTGTACGCGGCTTTGCGCGCGCATACGCTGTATCACAAGGATCAGCACTACGTTGTGCAGAACAATGAGATCGTCATTGTCGATGAATTTACCGGCCGTATGATGACGGGGCGCCGCTGGTCCGAAGGTCTGCATCAGGCGGTTGAAGCCAAGGAAGGTGTCCGCATCCAGAATGAGAACCAGACGCTGGCGTCGATCACGTTCCAGAACTACTTCCGTATGTACACCAAGCTGGCAGGCATGACCGGTACGGCGGATACTGAAGCGTACGAATTCCAGGAAATCTACAAGCTGGAAACGGTGGTCATTCCACCAAATCGGCCAAGCCAGCGTAAAGATCGTCAGGATCAGGTTTACAAAAGCGCGCCGGAAAAATATCAGGCGATGCTCAAGGATATTCAGGATTGCTACGAGCGTGGTCAACCAGTGCTGGTTGGTACGACGTCGATTGAAAACTCGGAGCTGCTGGCAGGCATTCTGAGCAAGGCCAAATTGCCACATAACGTGCTGAACGCGAAACAGCATGCACGCGAAGCAGAAATCATTGCGCAGGCAGGTCGCCCGCAGGCGATCACGATCGCCACCAACATGGCTGGTCGCGGTACCGATATCGTACTCGGTGGTAATGTCGGCAAGCAGATCCAGCTGCTGGAAGCCAATGATGCATTGAGCGACGCCGACAAGGCAGCGCAATCGCAAACACTGCGTGAAGAATGGCAGTCGCTGCATGATCAGGTTGTTGCCGCAGGTGGTTTGCACATCATCGGTACCGAACGTCACGAATCGCGTCGCGTGGATAACCAGTTGCGTGGCCGTTCCGGTCGTCAGGGTGATCCAGGTTCCTCACGTTTCTACTTGTCGCTCGATGACGCCTTGTTGCGCATCTTTGCCGGTGATCGCGTACGTGCGATCATGGATCGCTTGAAGATGCCGGAAGGCGAGCCGATTGAGGCCGGCATCGTGTCACGCTCGATCGAATCCGCACAGCGCAAGGTCGAGGCCCGTAACTTCGATATCCGTAAGCAACTGCTGGAATACGATGACGTCGCCAATGATCAGCGCAAGGTTATCTATCAGCAACGTAATGAATTGCTGGAAACGACTGACGTTTCTGCGCTGATTTCGTCGTTGCGCCAGGGTGTATTCACGGATCTGTTTTATACCTACGTGCCGGCTGGCTCGATGGAAGAACAATGGGATCTGCCAGGACTGGATGCCAGCCTGCGCGATGAATGGCAACTGGACTTCTCGATGGCGGCACTGGTCGAGAAAGACAGCAATATCTCTGAAGAGGAAATGCTGGATGCGCTGATCCAGGCAGCGGAGGCGGCTTATCAGGCCAAGGTTGCGACTGTCGGTCAGGAATCGTTTGGCAGCTTTGAGCGTAGTGTCATGTTGCAGGCAGTGGATTCGCATTGGCGTGAACATCTGGCAGCACTGGATCATCTTCGTCAGGGGATTCATCTGCGCGGCTATGCGCAAAAAAATCCAAAGCAGGAATACAAGCGCGAGGCGTTCGAGCTGTTTGGTCAGATGCTCAACATGATCAAGTCGGAAGTTGTGCGTATCGTCATGACTGTGCGTGTGCAATCTCGCGAGGAAATCGATGCGGCGGAACAGCAATTGGCGCAATCGCAAGTCGAGAACGTGCATTACCAGCATGCCGAGTTTGACGAGAATGCGGCACCGGAAGAATTGCTTGCGCCAACCGCGGCACCGGACGAGCGCAATGCCTATCCAAAGGTTGGTCGTAACGATCCATGCCCATGCGGCAGTGGCAAGAAGTACAAACAGTGCCACGGGCGTCTGGCCTGATAAGGCTGTAGCTTGTTGTCGGTAAGAAGGGCGGGCTGATCCCGCCCTTTTCTTTTGCGCCTTGTATTACGGTAGCGGATGCCGGGTCAGGCTGATGGGATTACAATAACGGATTGATTTTCCACCTTTATTGATACCGCCATGGCCGTTAATCTCCCTCTCCCGATTCCTGAAAAACTGACTGCCGTTTCCGGTATTGAACTTGGTCATGCCGAAGCGGGCATTCGCAAGGCCAATCGCAAGGATGTGCTGGTCATGAAGCTGGCGAATACGGCAACGGTAGCCGGTGTCTTTACCAAAAATCGTTTTTGCGCTGCGCCGGTTCAACTGTGCAAGGAGCATCTCGGTGCATTGAAAGCTGACGCGCCGATCCGTGCACTGGTGATCAACACGGGTAACGCCAATGCTGGTACTGGCGAAGCAGGTCTGGCGAATGCACAGGAAACCTGCAACGCCTTGGCCAAACTGCTGGATTGTGCGCCGACGCAGATATTGCCATTCTCGACGGGCGTGATTCTGGAACCTTTGCCGGTGGATAGACTGGTTGCCGGATTGCCGCAAGCGATTGAGAACCTGCAGGAAGACAACTGGTATAACGCCGCGCAATCGATCATGACGACAGATACGCAGCCGAAAGCGGCTTCGCGTCAGGTTGTGATCAACGGACAAACCATCACGCTGACAGGTATCAGCAAAGGCGCGGGCATGATCAAGCCGAATATGGCGACCATGCTGGGTTTTCTTGCATTCGATGCCAAGGTCGCTCAGCCAGTGCTGGAGAAATTGACGCGGGACGTCGCAGATCGTTCGTTCAACTGCATCACCATCGATGGCGATACGTCGACCAATGACTCTTTCATCGTCGTGGCAACGGGCACTGCCGGCGTTGAGGTCGCCAGTACCGATACACCGGAATATGCTGCGCTGTACGCTGCCGTCCTTGGTTTGTCGCAAGAACTGGCGCAGATGATCGTGCGTGATGGCGAAGGCGCCACCAAGTTCATGACCGTAACGATTGAAGAAGGCAAGGATGCCGAAGAATGTCGCAAGATCGGTTATTCGATCGCCCATTCCCCCTTGGTCAAAACTGCCTTCTTTGCTTCCGATCCCAATCTGGGCCGTATTCTGGCTGCCATTGGTTACGCAGGTGTGGAGGATCTCGACGTCAGCAAGATCAATCTCTATCTCGATGATGTGTGGGTTGCCAAGAATGGTGGCCGCAATCCCGACTATCAGGAAGCCGATGGGCAGCGTGTCATGAAGCAGAGCGAGATCACGATTCGCGTCAAGCTGGGTCGCGGCAAGGCCGATGCCACGATCTGGACGTGCGATCTGTCGCATGAGTATGTATCGATCAACGCGGACTATCGCTCCTGATCGCTTTTATTCGCTGCTCTTTTATTCTGTAGATTCGCATGACGCAACTTGAACAATTTCTGACACGTGCCGAGGCCTTGCTGGGTCGGCTTGAAGCTTTTCTTCCACCTGCCTTGGCGGAACCTGACTGGAATGCCGGCGTCGCCTTCCGATGGCGTAAATCCGGCGGCAAGAATGGTCGTGGTTATTTGCAGCCGGTTGTACATATGTCGCCGATTGCACTCGATGATTTGCATAACATCGGGCCCCAGAAAATGCAGATTGAACAGAACACGCGCCAGTTTGTTGAAGGTCTGCCTGCCAATAATGTGTTGCTGACTGGAGCCCGTGGTACGGGCAAGTCATCCTTGATCAAGGCATGCTTGAATCAATTTGCGTCACAGGGTCTGCGTCTGATCGAAGTCGACAAGGACGATCTGGGTGATCTGGCCGATATCGTCGATCTGGTTTCCAAGCGTCCGGAGCGCTTTATCATCTTCTGCGATGATCTCTCGTTTGAAGAGGGAGAAGGTGGCTACAAGGCATTGAAGGTCGCGCTCGATGGCAGCATTTCCGCGCAGTCCGATAATGTGCTTATCTACGCCACTTCCAACCGTCGTCATCTGTTACCCGAGCGGATGTCCGACAACGCTGGCTACAAACACGGTGATGATGGGGATCTGCATCCCGGTGAAACGGTGGAAGAGAAAATCTCGCTGTCCGAACGCTTTGGTTTGTGGGTGACGTTCTACCCGTTCAAGCAGGATGACTATCTGGATATCGTTGCGCACTGGCTGGAACATTTTGGATGCAACGCCGCGCAGATCGAGGCAGCCAAACCGGATGCTTTGCGTTGGGCTTTGCAACGGGGTTCGCGTTCTGGTCGCGTGGCCTGGCAGTTTGCCAAGGATCATGCTGGCAAGATGCCAAAGTAAGTTTTTCACTCTCCTTGGTATGACCTGATGTCTGATACACCTTCTTCCTCGACTGTTCGTCCAATCGATGTCGCTGTCGGCATTCTGATGAAAACCAATGGTGATGTACTGCTTGGCCAGCGCCCGGACGGAAAACCTTATGCAGGTTACTGGGAGTTTCCAGGCGGCAAGGTTGAGAAGGGCGAGGCGATTATCGATGCGCTGAAACGCGAGATGCTGGAAGAACTAGGTGTTGAGATCTTGTCGGCGGAGCCGTGGTGCGGCGTTGAGCATGTATATCCGCACGCCCATGTTCGCCTGCATTTCTATATTAGTCGGGAGTGGCGAGGTGAGCCGCAAAGTCTGGAAAATCAGGCTTTTGCCTGGCAAGGCAGCGTGGGTGTCGAACCCTTGTTGCCAGCCACGATCCCATTGATCGAATGGCTGGATCGCCTGCGCGACCGCCCTAACGTCGATTAGGCTTCACGTTGCGATGGCGGAGGCGCGTCATCCTCAAAATCTTCCAGCGGATTTGTGACGGGGATCACGTACTTCTCTTCCGCCCAAGCGCCCAGATCAATCTGTTTGCAACGCTCGGAACAAAACGGGCGAAACTTGTTGGCTGGTACCCATTCAACTTTCGCACTGCAGGTCGGGCAATTAACGACAGCAACCATATATTTCCTAGAAGCTGCAGAGGCTGAGTTCGAAAGGCACGTCGCTCTCGAGCGCCTTGGGTTTCATGTCACCATCCTGCGAAGTAAAGCGCACCCACAGCATGTATTTGTTAGCCGAAATTTCCGGGATGGCGCCCAAAGTTTCATCGATGCTCAGACGTAGCATCTGATACGACTTGCCTTGCAACATTTGCTGGTAGCTACCGCTTTGCGCAATCATTTTGACCGGACGCCCCGATTCACGCAGCAAACGTAACACCATGCTGATGCCATCAAATAGCGGAACCAGAGGCATAAACCATTTCTGAATGTCGGCGACGCGCTGTTCGGGCGCATCGTGCTGCCACGCGTAGTAGGATGGCAGGTCGAATTCACAAGCCCCGCCTGGAATAATGGTCCGTCCGCGGATGCTCATCAGCCATTCGTTTTCACGAATATGTTGGCCGGTTTTACCCTGGGAGGCGCTGAGCGCGGAGCTGATGCGATCCAGATCATGCAGGATTGCATCCAGCATTTCTGCTTCTACATTGGGATTGGAACGAAAGCCGAGCAGCGTCTGCTTCTGGCGTTCCAGTTCCTGCAAGAGATCGGATTTGAGATCGGCACGACCGGCAACTTCCAGCATTTCGAAAATGGTGGAGAGGGCGACATGATGGTGTTGCGGATGCTCGTGACTGATGAAGAAAGCGAATTTCTCATACAGATCTTCGAGCCGCAACAACGTGCGAATACGCTCGTTGAAAGGGTATTCGTAAACGATCAAAGTGGCATCCCTAAAAAGTTGGCCGGGGTGTTAATTACTAAGCAATTGTGTGATTCTGACCGAAGCGGCAACAAAATACAAATGCCGTAAGGAATTTGTTCGTATCCGGTCCCTCATCCTTAAAAGACAGGATTGGCCCACGCGCGAAAGGGGGTAGACAGTCGTAAAGATTGATCGTTCACAAGCCCGATGCCTCAAGGGCCAACGCCTGATACCGGCTATGCAATCGCTCCACGGCTGCGGGAAGCAGCGAGGAATCGCCATCATTCAGGATGATATCGTCGGCCGCTGCAAGGCGGTCAGCACGAGAAGCCTGACTAGCCATGATGGCGTTGACTTGTGCTTCGCTGAGGCCACTGCGCTGCATGACCCGCTGGCGCTGGACTTCCTCCGGACAGTCCACCACCAGCACGCGGGATACGCGTTGTATCCAGGTGCCGGATTCGACCAGCAGCGGGACGACGAAGATGACGTAAGTGCCGGAAGCCTGACGAGCGGCACGTTCAGTTTCGATACGGATCAAGGGATGCAGAATAGATTCCAGCAGCTTCTTTTGCGTCGGATCGCCGAATACGGCGTCCCGCATTTTCTTTCTGTCCAGCGCACCGTCCTGCGCGATGAACGCTGTTCCAAATGCCTGCCGGATCGGCTCGATGGCCAGGCCTTCCGGTGCAGTCAATTGATGGGCGATCAGATCGGTATCGACGATGGATGCACCAAGTTTGGCAAATAAATCGGCAACAGTACTTTTGCCGCTGCCGATGCCACCTGTCAAACCGATTGAAAATCGTGATGCCTCAGTGTGCCGCATGACTTAAAGAAAATCGAAATAGGTTTCTGTCAGCGCTGGTCCATAAAGGAGCGCCAACAGGCCGGCGGCTGCGAGATAAGGGCCGAATGGAATGGGAATATTGCGTCCGCGTTTGGCAAGCACGATGAGTGCGATGCCGACGACCGCGCCCACTGCTGAGGACAGCAGAATAATCACGGGCAGCATTTTCCAGCCCAGCCATGCGCCCAGTGCTGCCAATAGTTTGAAGTCGCCATAGCCCATGCCGTCTTTGCCGGTCAATAGTTTGTACAGCCAGTAAACCGACCATAAGCTGAGATAACCGGCCATGGCACCGATAACGGCTTCATGCAACGGGACGAACGTGCCATTGATATTGATGAGTAATCCGAGCCATAGCAGTGGCAGTGTCAGGTCATCCGGCAGGAGTTGGGTATCTGCATCGATGAACGTCATGGCGATCAGGAGATAAATGAAAAGCAGTGTGCTCAGTCCTGTCAGACCGCTGCCAAACCGCCAGATCATCCATGCCGAGAGTGCGCCTGATAATAGCTCAATGATGGGGTAGCGGAGGGAGATGGCTGTTTTGCAGTTGCTGCACTTGCCTCCAAGCACGGCATAGCTGACAACTGGAATGTTCTCGAGCACGGTGATCTGATGGTTGCACTGCGGGCAGCAGGAACGTGGCACCATCAAGTTGTAACGATCTTCATGTGGCAGGGGTTTGCCGCTTTCGCTGGCAACATAGTTGTCCGATTCCCTTTGCATCATTTTCGGAATGCGGTGAATCACCACATTCAGGAAGCTGCCGATCAGTAAGCCGATAATCCCGGCCAGAATGGTGGGCAGTAACGACGATGGCGGCGCAAAAAGGATCAGATCAAGCATGACATGAAGAGGAAATGACGATCAGAAAGACAAGGTCTGCAGGCACGAACGGTAACGTACTTCGCGCCGGCAGACAATATAGTGAGTGCTCGCGATGCCTAGACGACCGAGCCCAGCTTGAAGATTGGCAGATACATGGCTACGACCAGACCGCCGATCAGGACGCCGAGAATCACCATGATCAGCGGTTCCATCAGGCTTGAGAGTGAGGCAACCGCATCATCCACTTCTTCCTCGTAGAAATCGGCGACCTTGCTGAGCATGCTGTCCAGCGAACCTGACTCTTCACCGATGGCCACCATCTGCGTCACCATGTTCGGAAAGACATCGGATCCTTGCATCGCAGCAGTAAGGCTGGATCCGGTGCTGACTTCTGTCTGGATTCGTTTGGTGGCATCAAGATAAACCGCGTTGCCGGCGGCACCACCGACAGAGTCCAGCGATTCCACGAGAGGTACACCGGCGGCAAACATGGTGGCCAGGGTGCGCGTCCATCTGGCAATCGTGGCCTTACGGATGACGGGGCCGAATACAGGCATTTTGAGCAGCAGACGATCCATCGTCTGCTGCATCTTGAGCGAGCGCTTCCATGACTGAAAGAACAGGTAGAGACCCGCGAACAGTAGCCCGAAGATGATGTACCAATTCGCCACCATGAAATCGGACATCGCCATCACCATTAGCGTGGGAGCCGGCAGATCGGCACCAAAACTGGTGAAGACTTCCTTGAAGGCGGGTACGACCCAGATCATGATGACCGTGGTGACGATAAACGCGACTGCCAGAATCGACACGGGATAAAACATCGCTGACTTGATTTTGCCTTTGATGGCCAGCGTCTTTTCCTTGTAAATCGCCAGTCGTGTCAGCAGATCTTCCAGAATACCTGCTTGCTCGCCGGCCGCGACGAGATTGCAGAACAATGGGTCGAAATACAGCGGAAATTTGCGAAACGCCTGATTCAGACTGGTACCGGTTTCGACATCGGCGCGAATGTCCTGAACAAGTTTGGAAACGGATGGATTGTCGTTACCCTTGGCGACGATATCGAAGGACTGCAGCAGGGGTACGCCCGCCTTCATCATCGTCGCCAGCTGACGTGTGAAGAGTGTGATGTCCTTTTCCGAGACTTTCTTGCCGCTGCGGTAGGACTTCTTTTTGACTTTGGTCACCAGAACGCCTTGGCGTCGCAGCGTGGCATTGACGACCGCTTCCCCGCCGGCGCGGATCTCACCGCGAACAATTTTGCCGGCCTTGTCTTTGCCTTCCCATGCGAAAACGGATTCTTTTACTGCTGTACTGCCTCTTCGTTCTGATGTCGCCATTCAGAATCCTTTATGTATTGGTGCAGCCGAGCACTTCTTCCAGGCTGGTGAGGCCTTGTTTGACTTTGACTAGCCCAGACTGGCGCAGATTCTTTACGCCATCCTTTCGTGCCTGCTCCTCGATTTCGAGTGCCGTGCCGTGGCTCAGGATGATGCGCTCCATGTTTTCCGTGATCGGCATCAACTGATAAATGCCCACGCGGCCCTTGTAACCGCTGCCGCTGCAACGCTCACAGCCAACCGGCTTGTAAGGCAGCCATGTGCCGTCGAGATCCGCTTCCTCAAAGCCGGCTTCCAGCAGCGTTTCATCCGGAATGCTGGCGGGTTGCTTGCATGAACACAGACGGCGTGCAAGGCGCTGCGCGGTAATCAGGATGACCGAGGAGGCGATATTGAACGGGGCCACGCCCATGTTCATCAAGCGCGTCAGCGTGGCGGGCGCGTCGTTGGTGTGCAGGGTGGAAAATACCATGTGACCCGTCTGTGCCGCCTTGATTGCAATATCGGCTGTCTCCAGATCACGAATCTCACCCACCATGATGATGTCTGGATCCTGACGCAGAAATGCCTTGAGCGCGACGGGGAATGTCAGACCGGCTTTGTCGTTGACGTTGACCTGATTGACGCCGGGCAGGTTGATTTCGGCCGGATCTTCGGCCGTCGAAATATTGATGCCGGGTTTGTTCAGCAGGTTGAGACAGGTGTACAGCGATACGGTTTTACCCGAGCCGGTCGGGCCGGTCACCAGCACCATGCCGTAGGGGCGATGGATGGCTTCCAGCAACGTCGCTTTCTGGTCCTCGTCGTAGCCGAGCGCTTCGATTCCCATTTGCGCCTGCGAGCCGTCCAGAATACGCATGACGATCTTCTCGCCGAACAGCGTTGGCAGGGTGCTGACACGGAAATCGATGGAGCGCGTTTTCGACATCACCAGTTTCATGCGACCGTCTTGCGGGACGCGCTTTTCCGAAATGTCGAGTTTGGAAATGACCTTGATCCGCGATGCCAGCTTTTCCTTGATGGCCAAGGGTGGCTGCGCGATGTCACGCAGCACGCCATCAACGCGGAAGCGAATGCGGTAAAACTTTTCAAACGGTTCAAAGTGCAGATCGGACGCACCTTGATTGATGGCGTCGACTAGAATCTTCTGAAGGAATTTGACGATTGGCGCATCGTCAATATCGATCGTCGTGGTATCGATCGGCGCCGTGTTGTCGTCATCGACGAAATCGATGTTGTCGAGATCCTCGCCAATCAGTTCATTCAGATTCTGTTCGGCACTTTGACTCAGTTTTTCGATCAGCTTGAGCAAGGCAGCGTGATCGACAATTACAGGCTCGACAGTCAACTGCGTCTGGAACTTGATCTGATCGAGTGCGGCTGAATTGGTCGGATCGGACAGCGCAACCGAGACTTTGTTGCCGCGTTTGGCCAGCGCGATGACCCGCTGGCTTTGCATCAACTTGAGGTCAATGGCCTTGTCGGGTATGACGGCAGCATTGAACGCGTTCAGATCAAGCAGCGGATAGCCGAAAGTCTCCGAGCAAAACACGGCCATGTCACCAGAGTCGATCACGGCGCTTTGCAGCAGCGTATCAATGAAGGGGATTTTTTCGGCCTTTGCTTGCTGGATCAATCCGTCAGCTTGCTGTTGCGATAACTTCCCTGCTTGCAATAAGGCGCGGGCCAGGCCGGGCATTGCAAAATTGGTTTGGGAGTTGGGAAGTACAGCAGCCATGATCTATGCCGGGACAAACAAGCGAAGCGCTAATGTGCTTCGATAATGCCCCCCGGCATCTATTTTGTAAAGAAAACGGGCTACGTGCGTGACTTTTGCGTCTCAGCGCCGACACATATTCGAGGTAAGAACCCTCGAATCATGCTCTCTTGTCATCAATGATTGCGATTGACGGCGAAGGCGCTGAGCTTGAGCAATGCATCCTTGAAGACGTTATCCGGCATGCCGGCAATGGCCGCCGTGGCGGTTGCGGAGGCCTCTTCCGCCTTGTTGCGGGTGTAATCGAGCGCGCCGGATGTCGTGACGGCATGCAAAACAGTGTCGAAATGCTGTTCATCGCCATTTTCGATACAGGTGCGGACCAGTTCGCGCTGCTCGGCGGTGCCGTGTTCCATCAGATAGATCAGTGGCAGTGTCGCTTTGCCTTCGCGCAGGTCGTCGCCGACATTCTTGCCGATATCTTCGGCCTGCCCGGAGTAATCCAGTACGTCGTCAATGAGTTGGAAAGCGGTGCCGAGCGAGCGTCCATATTCTGCTGCCGCTTCGATTTGCGTTTCATCGGCACCGGCGATCAGCGCGCCGAGCTGACCTGCTGCTTCGAACAATTTTGCGGTTTTGGAGCGGATCACCTGGGTATAGCGTTCTTCCGAGACATCGGGATCGTGCATGTTAAGAAGTTGCAAGACTTCGCCTTCGGCAATGACGTTGGTCGCGTCGGCCAAAATTTCCATGACCCGGATATCACCGACCGACACCATCATCTGGAACGCGCGTGAATACAGGAAATCACCCACCAGAACCGATGCAGCATTGCCGAACAAGGCATTGGCAGTCTGGCGTCCGCGGCGCATGGAGGATTCGTCGACAACATCATCGTGCAGCAATGTGGCGGTATGTATGAATTCAACCACAGCAGCCAATTGGTGATGATCGGTACCCTTGTACCCATAGGCATTGGCAACCAAAAGCACCAGAACGGGGCGGATACGTTTGCCGCCGGCGCTGATAATGTAGTCAGCGATCTGATTGACCAGCGCCACCTCGGAATGCAGTTTTTGCCGAATTACGGCATCAACTGCCTTTAAATCGGCCGAAATAGGCTCAATAAGCTGAATTTGTGCGGACGGAGCAGTTGCGGAAACCAAGGTAAGCCTGATCAGGGTAACGTGGAAAGGTAGCGGAATTATACGATGTCATAACCAAATTGAGGCGATCGCTGCACCGCGTGTGATGCGTCGGGCGTCATTCGTGTGCGACAGAATCGCAGAATCGCTTTGACCGACCTCCTAAGTCTATGTATAATTTGGGGTTTTCCCATTTCGGCAGGGTTTCTCCGGTGGTAAAAAATTAATTCCTAAATCATTTGATGAGGTTTCACATGTACGCGGTCATAAAAACCGGTGGCAAGCAATACAAAGTTGTCGCTGGCGAAAAATTCAAAGTAGAACAGATACCGGCAGACATTGGATCCGAAATCACTCTTGACCAGGTGCTCGCAGTGGGCGCTGGAGAAGCCATCAAATTTGGCGCTCCTCTGGTTGAAGGTGCTACGGTCCTTGCCACGGTTGTTTCCCACGGTCGTCACGACAAGGTCAAGATCTTCAAGATGCGTCGCCGCAAGCACTATCAGAAGCGCCAGGGCCATCGTCAGAACTATACCGAATTGCAAATCGTCTCGATCAACGGCTAAGCCGGGATCAGGATCAACCAGATACCAAGGAGTCAGAAATGGCACATAAAAAGGGCGGCGGCACTACGCGAAATGGTCGTGACTCAGAATCGAAACGACTGGGCGTCAAAGTTTATGGCGGTCAAGCCATCAACGCAGGCGGCATCATCGTTCGTCAACGTGGCACGCGTCTGCACCCAGGCGAAAACGTCGGCATCGGCAAGGATCACACCTTGTTTGCACTGACCGATGGCAAAGTTGCTTTCGTGACCAAAGGTGCATTGAAGCGTCACTATGTGACGGTTGTGGCTGCCTAATCGGCATCACAGCAACAGGAAAGGCGAAAGCCTTTAATCAAAAGGCTCTGCCGACGGTAGGGCCTTTTTAGTTTTTACGGACGGTTTGCATGAAATTCATCGACGAAGCAAAAATCGAAGTCATTGCCGGTGATGGTGGCAACGGCGTCGCCTCCTTTTGTCGCGAAAAATTCAGACCGTTTGGCGGACCTGATGGCGGCGATGGCGGCAAGGGCGGCAGCATCTGGGCGGTGGCCGATCGCAACATCAACACACTGGTCGACTTCCGTTATTCCAAAATCCATAAAGCCAAGAATGGCGAAAATGGTCGTGGTTCCGATTGTTATGGCAAGGGTGCGGATGACATCTTTCTGCGCATGCCTGTCGGCACACTGGTCATCGACCAGAACGACGGTGAGCTGGTCGCCGATCTGACCGAACATGGTCAGCAAATTCTACTGGCGCAAGGTGGTGAAGGTGGCTGGGGCAATATTCACTTCAAGTCGTCCACCAATCGTGCCCCGCGTCAAAAGACCGAAGGTAAGGAAGGGCAGCGTCGTGAATTGCGCCTTGAACTGAAAGTCTTGGCAGACATTGGTTTGCTCGGCATGCCGAACGCCGGCAAGTCGACGTTCATCACGGCGGTTTCGAATGCACGCCCGAAGATCGCCGATTATCCTTTCACGACACTGCATCCCAACCTGGGTGTGGTGCGTGTGAGCCACGAAAAGAGTTTTGTGATCGCCGATATCCCGGGCCTGATCGAAGGTGCTTCCGATGGCGCTGGCTTGGGACATCAGTTCCTGCGTCATTTGCAGCGTACGCGTTTGTTATTGCATATCGTCGATCTGGCGCCATTCGATAATGTCGATCCGGTGAAGGAAGCCAAGGCCATCGTCAAGGAACTCAAGAAGTACGACGAGACCCTGTTCGACAAGCCTCGCTGGCTGGTATTGAACAAGCTGGATATGGTGCCCGAAGAAGAGCGAGCCAAACGTATCAAGGATTTCGTCAAACGTTTTGGCTGGAAAGGTCCGGTCTTCGAGATTTCGGCACTGACACGGGAAGGTTGCAACGATCTGGTTCTCGAGATCTACGATTACCTCGAACAGCAACGTCAGAGTGAGCAGCGTTCGGCGGAAACAAAAATCATGGAAGAGGTGCGCGCGATTGATTCGATCGATCCGGACGATCCGCGTTTCAAAACCATTGATTAACTGAGTTTTTCTTCCTCAGGGTCATTCTGCATTTACTCATAAAAACAGCGTCGGACCAGTCATGCATTCCGTGATTCAACAAGCCAAGCGCGTCATCATCAAAGTCGGTTCTTCTCTGGTCACCAATGACGGTAAAGGACTGGATGCCCATGCCATTGAAAAATGGACTGAACAAATCGTGCAATTGCGCGCATTGGGCAAAGAAGTTGTCCTTGTCAGTTCCGGTGCAATCGCCGAAGGTATGCAGAGACTGGGGTTCGACAAGCGGCCAACCGGTGTGCACGAATTGCAGGCCTGTGCCGCAGTCGGGCAAATGGGGCTGGCACAGATCTACGAGACAAGTTTCCGCCACTACGATGTGCGTACTGCGCAGGTGCTGCTGACACATGCCGATCTGGCTGATCGTGAGCGTTATCTGAATGCGCGCTCCACGCTTTTTACCTTGTTGCGCTACGGCGTCGTGCCGATCATCAATGAAAACGATACCGTTGTTACCGATGAAATCAAGTTTGGCGATAACGATACCTTGGGTGCGCTAGTCGCTAATCTGATCGAAGCGGATGCATTGATTATTCTTACGGATCAACGCGGTTTGTATACAGCTGATCCGCGCAAAAATCCCGATGCAACCTTTGTGCATGAAGCCAAAGCCGGCGATTTGTCGTTGGAGACAATGGCTGGCGGTGCCGGTAGCAGCCTTGGACGCGGCGGTATGCTGACCAAGATTCTGGCAGCCAAGCGTGCCGCATTTTCTGGCGCGCATACGGTGATCGCATGGGGGCGGGAGGAGAACGTCCTGACACGCCTGGCCCATGGTGAAGCGATAGGCACGCAGCTGACTGCCCAAACGGCGCAGTTGACGGCGCGTAAGCAATGGATGGCCGATCACTTGCAGACAGCGGGCAAAGTCGTGCTGGATGCCGGTGCGGTGAAAAAACTGTCGGCCGAAGGTAAATCCCTGTTGCCGATCGGCGTCATCGAGGTAACGGGTAGCTTCGGACGTGGTGATGTCATTACCTGTGTCGATGAAAACGGTCATCCGGTTGCACGCGGCATGACGAATTACGCTAGTTCCGACGCGCGTCGCATTGTTCGCAAACCCTCTTCAGAAATTGCGACCATTCTGGGATTTGTTGAAGAACCGGAACTGATTCATCGCGATAATCTGGTACTGCTCTAAGTGACGGATCAAGCATGAAAAAAGCCTGCCAATATATATCCATTTGGCAGGCTTTTTTTGTCAGTACAACGATTGCATGGGAAAGCGTTATTCGCGCAGCAGATTGTCGGTCAGCGTTTGTTTGCTGCGCAGCCGCTGCAAGATATTCTTCTCCGGGCCCATGATCATCAGATTGCTGCAGAAGTAGTCACGCGAGAGGATGGCATGCTGATTGTTGGCACGGCCACGCACAATGCCTTCCCATTGATCGCGTCGCGATCTTCCCCATGAGCCATCATCACGCCCAAAGGCGTAAAGTTTGCGCTCAAAGGTTTCGCAACGGATACCTTCATAGCTGATATTCTTTGCGCCGCTAGTGCTGGTTGCCACCAGCGTGTAGCGAATAACGCCATCCGAACCGATCGACAAGGACTTCGCATCCAACTGAAATTTTTGTGTCGCCGTCGGGCTGACGTAAAACTCGATCAGGTCTTCCTGCTTCGGTGCGGGCGGCATTTGGACGGCAATTTCTTCCCATGGCTTGTTTTCATCATCGAAGTCTTCTTCGAAGTTGGTTTGTGCAAATACAGCATGGCTGGCGAACAGCAGGGATGCCGCCAGCAGCGTGCGGCTCAGGCGGGCCGCCAAACATGACAGCGAAGGAAAAGAATTACTCATTGTCTGGTTTTTTCTCACGGGAAACAGGTTGAGCGTGCGGTTTGCGCGGCGCATGTGTCTGACGCAGATAGCGCGAGGCATTGCCGTGTGGTGGCTTGTTCAGAAAACGCGATAACTCCTGCAACGCTCTTTGATAGACATCACGTTTGAATTCGATGACGACATCCAGGGGGACCCAGTATTCATGCCAGCGCCAGGCGTCGAACTCCGGATGTTCCGTCATGCGCAGGTTGACATCGCAATCACGGCCGACCATGCGCAGCAGAAACCAGATCTGCTTCTGCCCCCGGTAATGGCCGCGAATCTCGCGTTTGATGAAATGGTCGGGAACTTCGTAGCGTAACCAGTCGCGTGTACGACCGATGATTTTGACATGCTCCGCCTTGAGGCCGACTTCTTCCTCAAGTTCGCGATACATGGCCTGTTCCGGCGTTTCGCCGAATTTGATGCCGCCCTGCGGGAATTGCCACGAATGCTCGCGCACGCGCTTTCCCCACCAAACTTCATTCTGTCCGTTGAGCAGAATGATGCCGACGTTAGGGCGAAAGCCTTCACGATCCAGCATGTTGCACCCATAACTTTCTGCGGCTAAGCGACCCTCGATCGAAAAACAATGCGGCAATCATCCAGCCGCCGTGTTGCATACCGCGGCATGCTCACGACAGGAAGGGTAATCAATTGTACGAACAGGGGATGCATCAGCCAGCTAATCCTTTAAAATTGGAATGATTATAACCCCGCTCTCTTTTTAACAAGAACACATCTCATGCGTGCCTCCCGTTTTTTCATTTCCACTCTCAAAGAAGCCCCTTCCGACGCTGAAGTTGTCAGCCACAAACTGATGATGCGCGCCGGCATGATCAAACGCATCGGTTCCGGTATCTATACCTACATGCCGATGGGTTTGCGCATCATCCGCAAGGTGGAAAACATCATCAGGGAAGAGATGGATAAGGCTGGTGCGATCGAATTGCTGATGCCGCTGGTACAGCCGGCCGAGCTCTGGCAGGAAACCGGTCGCTGGGACAAGATGGGGCCGGAGCTGATGCGTGTCAAAGACCGTCATGGCCGCGACTTTGCGATTCAACCCACCTCGGAAGAAGTGATTACCGATGTGGTGCGCACGGAAATCAAATCCTATCGTCAGTTGCCGGTCAACTTTTATCATGTGCAGACCAAGTTCCGTGATGAGCGTCGTCCGCGTTTTGGACTGATGCGCGGGCGTGAATTCACGATGAAAGACGCGTATTCCTTTGATCGTGATGTGGAGGGGCTAAAGAAGTCCTACGCGATCATGTTTGACGCCTATACCAAGATTTTTAACCGCTTCGGTCTGCAGTTCCGTGCTGTGGCAGCAGATAACGGTGCGATTGGCGGTTCCGGTTCGCACGAATTCCACGTAATTGCCGATACCGGTGAAGACGCACTGGTTTATTGCCCAACCTCGGACTACGCCGCCAACATGGAAGCCGCCGCTGCCTTGCCACCAACCACGACGCGTGCTGCGGCGACCCAGGCGTTGACCAAAACCCCGACACCCGGCAAACAGCGCTGTGAGGATGTGGCAGCGTTTCTCAATGTGCCGCTGACGCAAAATGTAAAGTCCATCGTACTGGTTACTGAAGCCAAAGAAGGCGAAGTCGCGACCAAACAGGTCTGGTTGCTTCTCTTGCGCGGTGACCACGAGTTGAATGAAGTGAAGGCATCCAAAGTGGCGGGCCTTGCCGAGTTCCGTTTTGCGAGCGAGTCCGAAATTGTCGAATGGTTTGGCAGCACGCCAGGCTATCTCGGGCCGATCGGCACCAAAAAGCCGGTCAATATCGTGGCTGATCACACCGTTGCCGCGATGAGTGACTTCATATGTGGCGCAAACGACGTTGACTTTCACTACACCGGCGTGAATTGGGGGCGTGACCTGCCGGAAGCGACTGTCGCCGATTTACGTAACGTGGTCGAGGGTGATCCGTCGCCAGATGGCAAAGGTACGCTCGCGATTCAACGCGGTATTGAAGTGGGGCATGTATTCCAGCTTGGTACGCGCTAT
Organism: Oxalicibacterium faecigallinarum; assembly: GCF_014635705.1. Classification (GTDB taxonomy): domain Bacteria; phylum Pseudomonadota; class Gammaproteobacteria; order Burkholderiales; family Burkholderiaceae_D; genus Oxalicibacterium; species Oxalicibacterium faecigallinarum. The sequence goes on from NZ_BMDI01000002.1 coordinate 350,292, forward strand.
TCGCAGGATATGAAGGCAACTTTCCTCGATGAAAATGGTAAACCGCAGCCGATCCAGATGGGCTGCTATGGCATTGGCGTCACACGTATTCTTGGTGCCGCGATCGAGCAGAACTTTGACGACAAAGGCATTATCTGGCCAACTGCGCTCGCACCATTTGAAGTGGTCATCTGTCCGATGGGCTATGACCGCAGCGAAGCGGTGAAGGCAGAAGTCGATCGTTTGTATGCGGAACTGACGGCTGCTGGTGTTGACGTGATTCTCGACGACCGTGGTGAACGTCCGGGGGCCATGTTTGCAGACTGGGAACTGATCGGTGTACCGCACCGGATCGTGATTGGTGACCGTGGTCTGAAGGAAGGCAAGCTGGAATATCAGGGACGTCGCGATACCGAAGCGACCGCCGTTGCGCCTGCAGAGATGGTCGCTTTCATTCAGGCGCGTCTGGCGGCCTGAGTCAGGCAGGCATGACAGATGGCGTGACACTCAGATCAAAGCGACGTGACCTGCTGCGTCATGTCGCTTGTTTCTTGGTAGTGCCATCGGTATGCATGGCACCGGCGCTGGCTGGTAACCAAAAGGAAGAGGCGCTCGCCGACTCCGTGCGCATGGCTTTATCTCGCGCGATTTCCGATCCTAATCCACCCAAACCACAATTTATCGATATCGAGGAGCGTCTTGCCTATTTGCGCTGGCTGGGCGATATGTCTGACCGTCTTGTCCGGCGTATGCCGGATCGTCAGGGACGACTCGAATTTCTGCAAACGCTCTGGTACGAAGCGCGCCGTGCAGGTCTGGATCCGTCGCTGGTACTTGGCCTGATTCAGGTCGAGTCCGCGTTTCGCAAATATGCCGTGTCGCCAGTCGGTGCGCATGGTTACATGCAGGTCATGCCGTTCTGGACGCGCGTGATTGGGGACGGTGATCGCAGCAAGCTCTTCCATATGCAAACCAATTTGCGTTACGGCTGTTCGATTCTGCGTATGTATATCGATATTGAAAAAGGTGACCTGTATTTGGCTTTGGGGCGTTACAACGGCAGTCGTGGCAGGCCTGAATATCCGAATGCGGTCCGGGCCGCATGGCGCAACTGGGAACACAAGCCTGAATAGAAAACAAGTTGCAAAGACAAGCTGAAAAACAAAAACGCCCGCGTGACGCGGGCGTTTTTGTTTGGCTATCAGATATTACTTCAGATGTGCCGAGATGAGTTTGGTCATTTCGAACATTGAAACTTGCTTCTTGCCGCCAAAAACAGCTTTCAATTTTTCATCCGCATCGATCATGCGTTTGTTGGCTTCATTCTGCAGTTTGAATTTCTTGATATAGTCCCAGACCTTCTTCGTGATTTCGGTACGTGGTGCTGGATTTGCGCCGATGACGGCTGCCAACACTGCGGAAGGGGTAACTGGCTTCATGAAGGCGGCGTTTGGCTTGCGAGCTGCTGGCTTTTTCGCTGCGACTTTCTTAGCGGCTGGTTTTTTTGCGGCTACTTTTTTGGCTGGCGCGGCTTTTTTGGCCGGTGCTGCCTTTTTAGCTGGTGCTGCTTTTTTTGCTGCTACTGGTTTCTTTGCAGCTGGTTTCTTGGCGGCCGTTTTAGTGGCCGCTGGTTTTTTGGCTGTTGCCATCTTAAAGCCTCCTTCACAAAGTGTTGGGAAATTGCGCCAATTCACGCAACGCTAATAGTGGTGCGGTTTTTACTGCCATGCAAGTGTTTTTTATAAGCGAACAGGGTGTTTTGTCGGCTGCTAGCCACGCCGATCACACAGAGGGGAAACAGGGGATGATCGATTGATTGATCAAGGATGTGAAAGAAGCGTGATTTGTTTGCGAAGAAGGTGAGCGATTTTTTGATTGCTTGCAAATCGCGGGTACGTAAATACCTGATTCAAAAAACAAAAAGCCCGCTCATATGAACGGGCTCTATATACACAGCACTGTTTGTCTAGCGCATGCCGGGCATCATGCCTTTCATGCCGCGCATGAGCTTGGCCAGATTGCCACCCTTGAGTTTTTTCATCATGGTTTGCATTTGTTCGAACTGGTTGAGCATGCGGTTGACTTCCTGCACCTGCACGCCGGCACCGGCAGCGATGCGGCGTTTGCGGGATGCCTTGATCAGGTCTGGTTTGGCACGCTCTGCTGGGGTCATTGAATTGATGATGCCTTCCATGCGTGCCACCTGTTTGTCGGCCATGCCCATGTTCGCGTTGCCGGCAGCCATCTGTAACTGCGCAGGCAATTTGTCCATCAGATTGGCCATGCCGCCCATTTTTTTCATCTGTGCCAGTTGCAGCTGAAAATCGGTCAGGTCGAATTTGCCGCCGCCCTTGATTTTCTGTGCCAGACCTTGTGCAGCTTCGACATCGACACCTTTGCGGGCTTCTTCAACCAGCGCCAGAATGTCGCCCATGCCGAGAATGCGATCGGCCATCCGTGCCGGATCGAAGGCTTCCAGGCCATCCATTTTTTCTGCCACACCGGCGAACTTGATCGGCTTGCCGGTAATGTGGCGTACGGACAGCGCCGCGCCGCCGCGCGAATCACCATCCAGTTTGGTCAGTACGACGCCGGTCAGCGGCAGCGCATCGCTAAAAGCCTTGGCCGTATTGATCGCATCCTGACCAAGCATGGCATCGACCACGAACAGCGTTTCGATCGGATTGACGGCCTCGTGCAGCGCACGAATTTCCTGCATCATCGCTTCATCAATACCCAGCCGGCCGGCAGTATCGATAATCAGCACATCATGATAGTGACGCTTGGCGTGATCGAGCGCGGCACGTGCAATGTCCACCGGCTTGTCCGTCGATTGCGACGGAAAGAAGTCGGCGCCAACCTGTTCAGTCACGGTCTGTAACTGACCGATTGCGGCCGGACGATAGACGTCCGCGGAGACCGTCAGAACTTTCTTTTTCTTTTGCTCGCGCAAATACTTGGCCAGCTTGCCGACGGTGGTGGTTTTACCGGCGCCTTGCAGGCCGGCCATCAGAATGATGGCGGGAGGCTGTGTGGCAAAGTTGAGCTGGGTGGCTTCGCGTCCGAGATCGGCACCCATCAGGGTTGCCAGCTCGCGCTGCACCACGCCAACCAGTGCCTGACCAGGCGTCAGGGAGCCAATGACGTCTTCGCCCATGGCTTTTTCTTTGACACGGCTGATGAACTCGCGCACGGCTGGCAAGGCGACGTCAGCCTCCAGCAGGGCGAGGCGCACTTCGCGCAGCATGTCGGCGGTGTTGGCTTCGGTCAGACGAGCCTCGCCGCGCATGGTTTTGACGGCCTTGGCTAGGCGTTGAGTGAGATTGTCGAGCATGATGATGTAATCGGTAAGCCTGCGATCGTCGACAGAGCGACGGAAAGGTAGCATTTTACCTGATGCGCGCATGCGAATTGCTTAGTTCGGTACAAGCGACTTTGTCGCAAGCGGGGGCAAGGCATGACGTAAAGGCAAGATCGGGATGGCTGCCCCGCATCAATATTGACCGCAGTTCTGTAAGGGTTTTGCGCACAGATTGTGCGGTGACATGGTGTAAACTGAAGCGAATGTATACCTTCCTCTTTGTGCTGGCTGCGCTGTGTTACGCGGCATGTGCTTTTCTCCCATCGCATAAGCGTCAGATCATTGCCGTCGGTGTCTTGGCGGGCTGGTTGCTGCATGGAGCGGCGCTATGGATGGATGTGATCGCGCCGAGTGCCTTACGCACGGGTTTTGCCATCATGTTGTCGGCAACCTTGTGGATTTCGGTCGCTGCATATTGGCTGGAGAACAGAAATTTCACGCTGGATGGTTTGCGAATTCTGGTGCTGCCGTGTGCGGCGCTGGCGGTTTTGCTGCCCTTGATGTTTCCGGGGAACGTCGTGCCGCTAGAAGGCAAATCAGCTCTTTTTCCTTGGCACGTTGCGATCGCAACGCTGGCCTACAGCACGCTGACCATCGCGGCCTTTCACGCCATTCTCATGATGGTGCAAGAGTCAAAACTGCATACGCGTCTGCATGACCGCAAGACGGGCTTGTTTGCGCTGGCCATTGATCGTTTGCCGGCCTTGCTGACGATGGAAAAGTTGCTGTTCCGTTTGATCGGTTTCGGTTTCATTCTGCTGACATTGACGGTGCTGTCCGGCGTGGTCTTTTCCGAAGAAATTTTTGGCCGGGCCTTCAAATGGGATCACAAGACGACCTTCAGCATGCTGTCGTGGATGTTGTTTGGCATCTTGCTGGCAGGACGACATTTGCGGGGGTGGCGCGGCAGGACAGCCTTGACGTTTACGTTAAGCGGTTTCGGCATGTTGCTGCTGGCTTATGTCGGGAGTCGCTTTGTTCTTGAAGTAGTGTTGCAAAGAGGTGTTGCATGAAGTTGCTGGCGTGGGCGGTCCTGATTTTTGCGGTTATCTGGGTGCTGCGCAGTAAAGCCAAGGCAAGAGCAAAGGCCCACGAAGAGGCGCTTGCCGCCGCGCGCCGCGCACAGCAGAACGCGTTTGTACAGATGCCTGATGCTGAGGATGCGGAGGCGATGGTCTCGTGCGCGCAGTGCGGTGTCCATTTCCCCGCCTCGGAAGCCGTCTATGACGGTGACCGTCAGACTTTCTGCAGTACCGAGCACCGTCAATTGCACAACGGGCGTTGACGCATGAATCCTGCCGTCGCCATGGTTACGGACGTCCGTGAGACGTTCTGGCGCACACTGCAGACTTTCGCATTTACGCGAACCCTGATCGTTGCTGTCCTGCTTGGCTATTTTGGCTGGGCCAATCCCAAGGCGGCACACGGCAATGGCTATTTCTGGATCATTTGTCTTGCCTACATGCTGCTGGCGCTGGGATTTGTTCTCTTGGCATCCTACTGGCGGCGACGTTTCCTGTTGCAGGTTTCGGTACAGATCATGGTCGATCTGGCCGCGATTACGCTGTTATATATGGCAGTGGGTGGCTTGCGCAGTGGCTTGGCCATTCTTTATCTCTTTCCCCTTGCCGGCGGCGCGATTCTGGCACCGCTGGTCATGGCCCTGTTTTTTGTCTCCGTCGCCACGTTTGCGATGCTGGCCGAAAATGGCTACCAGCTCCTCAACGACAATGGCGATATTTCGTCGACCCAGGTTGGTCTGTATTGCGCAGCGTTTTTCATCATTATCATTGCCATCAATCGACTGGCAGATCGACTCATCAAACAGGAGTCGCTCGCGCAGGGGCGCGGTAAGGCACTACAGGTGCAGCAGGCAATCAACCGGCTGGTCATCGAAGATATGGATGACGGTATTCTGGTGGTGGACCGAAACGGACGGATTTTGACCGGCAATCCGGCGGCAGAACGTTTGCTTGGTTTGTCCATCACCAAACAGCATGAACGCGGCCGGCTGGACGAAGTGCATGGATTAAGTGCAATCGCCGACGCGTATGACAACTGGCGGGACAAGGCGAACACGCAGACATCACGGTCGGCGGATCAGCAGGTTTTTGTCCGTATTCAGCCAGTGGTCGAAACCACGCTGCAAAGCAGTACGACCATCATGGCGGCGCGACGCGAATCATCGACGCATTTGAAACTGCGTTTCGTCCGCGTGGAAAGCAGTGGTGTGCAGGAAGAGCGCGTCGTGATTTTCTTGCAGGATGTGACGGAAATCGAAAACCAGGCGCAACAACTCAAGCTGGCGTCAATGGGACGACTGACTGCCAGTATTGCGCATGAGGTGCGTAATCCCCTGTCGGCGATTGGTCATGCCGCGGCACTCTTGAATGAGGATGAAACGGATACGGCGCGCAAGCGCTTGCTGAAGATTGTGCAGGACAATGTGGCGCGTCTGAATCGCATGATTGAGGACATTCTCAAACTGTCACGCAAGGCGAATCACGATCCATTGCCGCTGGAAATATCAACCCTGATCCACGAATTGGTCGCGGAATTGCGAGAAATGAGTGGGGTGAAGGACGGTGTCATTGCAGTCACCGTACCAGCGTCTGTACATGTCCGCTTCGATCCTCTGCATTTGCGCGAGATCATCTTGAACTTGCTGACAAATGCGTTACGCTACGCAAGTGGCAAGCCGGGCAGTATCCACTTGCGTTTGCTGGCAGTTGCTGGTCATCGTGCAGAGCTGCATGTACAGGATGATGGTCCGCAAATGTCGCCGACGGTGCGTGCGCATTTGTTCGAGCCCTTTTACACCACGTCAAGCAAGGGCACCGGACTTGGCCTTTATCTTGCACGTGAGTTGTGTCTGAATAATGGAGCCAAGCTGAATTACGAATATCGGAGCGACGACGAATTGGCGCTGCCATCCGGCCGCTTTGTCATCAGCTTTGCGGCTGAACAAGACTTGAATCAACCATGAACAAGGGTCTTCCAGAATCATGAGCACGCCACGTATTCTGATCGTTGACGATGAGGCGGATCTGCGTGAACTGCTCGAAATCACGCTCATTCGTATGGGGCTGGATGTGGACAGTGCCGACACGCTGACCGCAGCGCGGGGCTATTTGCAGCAACAAAAATATGCATTGGTATTGACCGACATGCGTTTGCCGGATGGGCAGGGTATCGACCTGGTCTGCGAGATTGCTGCAATGGAGAAAAGTCCGCCGGTTGCCGTGATTACCGCGTTTGGCAGCGCGGACAACGCGGTAGCAGCATTGAAGGCAGGCGCGTTTGACTATCTTTCCAAGCCCGTGGGTTTGGAACAATTGCGGACCATGGTGCGTACGGCGTTGCGTATCAGTGAGAAAGCGCCGGCCATGGCGGGCAATGCGCGCGCGCGGACGTCCATCCCATTGCGGTTGATGGGCGAATCGGAAGTCATGCAGGCATTGCGGGCGCAAATTGCCAAACTGGCGCGCAGTATGGCGCCGGTCGCCATCAGCGGTGAATCCGGCAGCGGCAAGGAACTGGCTGCGCGGGATATCCATGCACAGAGCGCACGTTCTGACAAACCGTTTATTGCAGTCAATTGTGGCGCCATCCCCGAAGCCTTGATGGAGGCTGAATTCTTCGGCTATCGCAAAGGTGCTTTTACCGGTGCCAGCGAAGATCGCGATGGCTTCTTCCAGGCGGCGCATGGTGGAACCTTGCTGCTTGATGAGGTGGCGGATTTGCCGCTGGCCATGCAAGTCAAGCTCCTGCGTGCGATTCAGGAGCGCCGCGTACGCAAGGTGGGAGCGACGACAGAAGAGCCGGTTGATGTGCGCATCATCAGCGCGACGCACCAGAATCTGCATGCGTGCGTGCAGAAGGGCAGTTTCCGGCAGGATTTGTACTATCGTCTCAATGTGATCGAATTGTCCTTGCCGCCATTGCGAGAGCGATTGGCAGATATTGGCTTGTTGTCGGAAGCCATTCTGGCACGATTAAGCCCAGGCACGCCCGCATCGTTAGCACCGGACGCACTGGCTGCATTGCGGTCGTATCGCTTTCCCGGCAACGTACGCGAGCTGGAAAATATTCTGGAGCGGGCACTGGCGTTTGCCAATAACGGCAAGATAGAGCAAGAAGATCTGTTGCTGAAAGTGTCCGAAACATCGGTTTTGCAGGACGTACTATCAGCGACACCGCTGCCCGCACAAAATACTGTAGCCCGGCAGGAGGCAGCAGCAATAACGTCAGGGTTGTCCGATGGTGCGCCCAAAGATCAGGGTGCAGAAATGGCTTTGCCCGGCTCATTGCCGGATCATCTGGACCAAATCGAACGCGACGTGATCCGGCGGGCACTTGCTAGGACCCATTTCAATCGCACGCAGGCAGCAGAGCTGCTCGGCATCAGCTTTCGCCAATTGCGCTATCGCATGCAACGTTTGAATATTCATGAACCGGAGTAAAGTCTTGGCGCTTCCATCGATTGTGATTGATGATCAGGGCTGGGCAGATAAGGCCGTGCGGATGCCATCGCCGAATTTTGATCAGCGTGCCGATGGCGTGCCGATCGATTTGCTGGTGGTACACAACATCAGTTTGCCGCCCGGTAAATTTGGCGGCCCTTATATTAGTGATCTGTTTCTCAATCGACTGGACTATGAGGCGCATCCTTATTTTGACCAGTTGCGCCCTCTGAAGGTGTCGGCGCACTTTCTGATCCGGCGGGACGGAGAGATCATTCAGTTTGTTTCGGCCCGCGATCGTGCCTGGCACGCAGGCGTTTCGGTTTTCTGCGGCAAGGAGCGCTGCAACGATTTTTCCATTGGTATCGAGATGGAAGGAACGGATGACCAGCCTTTCGAGCCGCGTCAGTACGAGGCGTTGGTTGCGTTGACGCTGGCCTTGCGGGGAGCCTATCCGCTGAGGAATGTGACAGGCCATGCATACATCGCGCCGGGAAGAAAAACGGATCCCGGACCCTTTTTCGACTGGCAGCGTTATCAGCTTGAATACCGGCTGGCAGCAGGAAACCGTCAAGAAAGCGGGGAAATGAGCGACGATCTGCAGTTTTGTGGAATGTAAAAAAACAGCGTCGATTTTGCACATTATCTTGACAAAAAATAATCCTGAAAAAGCCTGAGAAAGGCATTGCACATCCTGAATCGAGGCACTAGAATTAGTGTCAATCGCGGTTTCCGCACTAGATGTAGTGGGTTATCGGCGTCATACCTTTTTCGTTTCGCAGGTCCTTTATGGAGATAGAGGCCGCTTTTATGAAACGAATGCACCAACAAAGCAGCAGAATGGGCAGTGCTTCGCCATGGGCGATCTGGCGCTGCTTCCATGAAGTTTTCGCGAATTGGCATTAGCCGGTTTTCTCTTAATCAAGCAAGGCAGTATTGCCTGCATCCGCTAGAAGGAGTCTTCATGCTCTCTGCACAAGAAATTTCGGCCAAGTCGTCGTCCGACGTTGCACATGTCGGTTCGTTGGCCGTCTCGCCATCGACCCCAAGCAGCAACACGGTTGGTCTGAATAATTACCGCATCATTCGTCGTAATGGTGCGGTTGTCGGTTTTGAGCCATCGAAAATCTCGATCGCCGTGACCAAAGCTTTCCTCGCCGTGAATGGTGGTCAGGGCGCTGCTTCCGCGCGTGTGCGCGAACTGGTCGAGCAACTGACCTCCAATGTCGTCAACGCACTGGTGCGTCGTCAGCCGGCTGGTGGCACCTTCCATATTGAAGATATTCAGGATCAGGTTGAACTGTCCCTGATGCGTTCGGGCGAGCACGACGTTGCACGCGCTTACGTGCTGTATCGTGCCAAGCGTATGGAAGAGCGTGCGCAGCAACAAGCGACCAAGCCGGTCGAAGATACGCATCAGTTGCATGTGGTCGAAAACGGCCAACGTCGTCCGCTGGAAATGAGTGAAGTGCGTAATCTGATCGACGCTGCCTGCATCGGTCTGGAAAAGCATGTCGACGCTGCCGCCATCCTGAACGAAACCGTCAAGAATCTGTACGACGGCGTGCCGGTTGAAGAACTGCACAAGTCCGCGATTCTTGCTGCGCGCGCGTTGATGGAAAAAGATCCTGCCTACAGCACCGTGACTTCGCGTTTGCTGATGCACACGATCCGTAAGGAAGTGTTTGGCCAGGAAGTCGCGCAAGCCGATGCGCCTGCGCACTATGTTGAATACTTCCCGAAATTTATCAAAAAGGGTATCGAGGCAGAATTGCTGGATGCCAAGCTGGCTCAGTTCGATCTGAAAAAACTCGGTGATGCGCTGAAACCTGAGCGTGATCTGCAGTTCGGCTACCTCGGCCTGCAAACCCTGTACGACCGCTACTTCCTGCACATTCGTGACGTGCGCATCGAAATGCCGCAAGCGTTTTACATGCGTGTCGCCATGGGCCTGGCACTGAACGAAATCAACCGCGAAGAACGTGCGATCGAGTTCTACAACCTGCTGTCCAGCTTCGACTTCATGAGCTCGACGCCGACCCTGTTCAACTCCGGCACGCAACGCTCGCAACTGTCGTCGTGCTACCTGACGACCGTTGCCGATGATCTGGATGGCATCTACGAAGCCATCAAGGAAAACGCCTTGCTGGCGAAATACGCCGGTGGTCTGGGCAATGACTGGACACCAGTCCGCTCGCTGGGTGCGCACATCAAGGGCACCAACGGTCGCTCGCAAGGCGTGGTGCCGTTCCTGAAAGTCGTCAACGACACCGCCGTTGCGGTCAACCAGGGCGGTAAACGTAAAGGTGCGGTCTGCGCATACCTCGAAACCTGGCACATGGATATCGAGGAATTCCTCGACCTGCGCAAAAACACGGGTGACGATCGTCGTCGTACCCACGACATGAACACCGCGAACTGGATTCCGGATCTGTTCATGAAGCGCGTGATGGAAAAAGGCGAATGGACCCTATTCTCGCCATCCGATACGCCTGATCTGCACGATAAGTTTGGCAAGGCGTTCGAAGAAGCCTATACCGGCTATGAAGCCAAGGCCGCGCGCGGTGAACTGAAGCTGTTCAAGAAAGTGCAGGCGCTCGATCTGTGGCGCAAGATGCTGTCGATGCTGTTTGAAACCGGCCATCCATGGATCACGTTCAAGGATCCGTGCAACATCCGTTCGCCACAGCAACACGTGGGCGTTGTTCACAGCTCGAACCTGTGCACCGAAATCACCCTGAATACCAACGATTCGGAAATCGCGGTCTGCAATCTTGGTTCGATCAACATGCCGGCCCACATGAAAGATGGCGCGCTGGATCTGGTCAAGCTGCAGAAAACCATTAGCACCGCCATGCGCATGCTGGACAACGTGATTGATATTAACTATTACGCTGTCAAGAAAGCGCGTGATTCCAACCTGCGTCATCGTCCGGTTGGCCTCGGCATCATGGGTTTCCAGGATTGCTTGCACATGATGCGCATCCCTTACGCATCGAATGAGGCAGTGGAGTTTGCCGACAAGTCGATGGAAGCCGTTTGCTACTACGCTTACTGGGCATCGACCGAACTGGCAGAAGAGCGTGGCCGCTACAGCTCGTACCGTGGTTCGCTGTGGGATCGTGGCATCCTGCCGCAGGATTCGCTCAAGCTGTTGATGGAAGAGCGCGGCGGCTATCTGGAAGCGAATACGACCGAAACGCTGGACTGGGCACCATTGCGTGAGCGCATCAAGCAGTTCGGTATGCGTAACTCCAATTGCGTGGCGATTGCGCCGACGGCAACGATTTCGAACATCATTGGTGTGTCGGCTTGTATCGAACCAACGTATCAGAACCTGTACGTCAAATCGAACCTGTCCGGCGAATTTACCGAGATCAACGAATATCTGGTGCGTGACCTGAAAGCACGTGGTCTGTGGGATGAAGTCATGATCTCCGACCTCAAGTATTTCGATGGTAGCCTGGCCAAGATCGACCGCATTCCACAGGATCTGCGTGACATCTATGCCACCGCGTTCGAAGTCGAACCATCGTGGCTGGTTGAGGCAGCATCGCGTCGTCAGAAGTGGATCGATCAGGCACAGTCCCTGAACATCTACATGGCGGGCGCATCGGGTAAAAAACTCGATGAAACCTATAAGCTGGCATGGTTGCGCGGCCTCAAAACCACGTACTATCTGCGTACCATCGGCGCGACGCATACCGAGAAATCGACTTCGAAAGCCGGTGCGCTGAATGCCGTGGATTCCGGTGCGGGTGCCGGTTCCGCTCAAGCTGCACAAGAGACCGACGGTCCTGCCTGCATGTTGCGTCCAGGCGATCCTGGTTTCGAGGAATGTGAAGCCTGCCAGTAACACCATCTGTCCGATGGATGACATCGGATAACACATAACGACACGTCGACTGAACTTGCGCCATGCGATGCTGACAAAGACTATATAAAGCCTTTGTCGGCATCAAACGATGCAGCAGCGGCAGCAAATCAATAAGGAAAAGAGTCATGCTTAGTTGGGATGATGAAGTCAAGCCGACACCCGCACAGCCTCAGCCAGGACTACAGCCAGCGGCACAACCGCGTTCGGCTGCACAGCAGGATGTGGCGCTTGATCCATCGCTGATGGCAAAACCAGCACAAACCGTCAACGCAACGCAACGTATGGACGCGGCGGACAAGCGCGTCATCAACGGTCAAACGGACGTCAATCAGCTGGTACCGTTCAAATACAAATGGGCGTGGGACAAGTACCTGGCTGGTTGCGCCAACCACTGGATGCCGCAAGAGATCAACATGCAGCGCGATATCGAGCTGTGGAAGAACCCGAACGGCCTGACCGAGGACGAGCGTCGTATCGTCAAGCGCAATCTGGGTTTCTTTGTGACAGCCGATTCGCTGGCCGCCAACAACATCGTGCTCGGTACCTACCGTCACATCACCGCGCCAGAATGCCGTCAGTATTTGTTGCGTCAGGCATTTGAAGAAGCGATTCACACGCACGCGTATCAGTACATCGTGGAATCGCTGGGCTTGGATGAAGGCGAAATCTTCAACGCCTATAACGAAATCGGCTCGATCCGCGACAAGGATCAGTTCCTGATTCCGTTCATCGACGTGCTGACCGATCCGGAATTCAAGACCGGTACGCTGGAATCGGATCAGACCTTGCTGCGTTCGCTGATCGTTTTTGCCTGCCTGATGGAAGGCTTGTTCTTCTATGTTGGCTTCGCGCAGATTCTTGCACTCGGCCGCCAGAACAAGATGATGGGTGCAGCAGAACAGTACCAATACATTCTGCGTGACGAGTCGATGCACTGCAATTTCGGTATCGATCTGATCAACACGATCAAGCTTGAGAATCCACATCTGTGGACGCCGCAATTCAAAGACGAAATCAAATCGTTGTTTTTACGCGCGGTAGAGTTGGAATATCGTTACGCAGAGGATACAATGCCGCGTGGAGTGCTAGGCCTGAATGCGCCGATGTTCAAAGGCTATCTGCGATTCATCGCAAATCGTCGTGCGCAACAGATTGGTTTGGAACCCATGTTCGAACAGGAAGAAAATCCTTTCCCCTGGATGAGCGAAATGATCGATCTGAAAAAAGAACGCAACTTTTTCGAAACACGCGTTATCGAATATCAGACCGGTGGCGCACTCAGTTGGGAATAAACTGAACATTGCTCGCCATCTTGTCGCTGCCTTTTAATTAGGCAGCACAAAAAACAGGCAGGTAATGAAAACCGATTCTGCTTAAAACAGGAAAGGCAACAACCGACTTTAATGAACAGTAGAAGACCGATAAGATCTCATCTGCTGAGCAAGCCGCTTCACCTGATTCAGTCAGGTGTGGCGGCTTTTTCGTTTGAAAAAGGTTTGTTTTTTGGGAAACAGAATTCCAATGCCGGCGTGCGCGCTGGCGTTTTTTTTGACGACCGCAAAGCGATAAAACGCGTATTTGCCTAGTCATGTAAGGCTGAAGTGCTGCATAAGTGAGGAGATGCAGCAGTTCAGCTGGAGCCGAATTCATTAGCGCAAGCACAGTACGCTTGTGCCGATGAATAATCCGCCAATTCCATCGCGATGGTGTGGGCGGGTTTCAACTTTAGAAACTTGATTTTTTCCATCACGTGAAGGAGAAACAATATGGCAACAGCAAAAAAACCAGCAGCGAAGAAGCCTGCTGCAAAAAAAGCCGCTACGGCCAAGAAACCAGTTGCAGCTAAAAAGCCAGCAGCTAAAAAGCCAGTAGCAAAGAAAGCAGCAGCTAAAAAGCCAGTGGCTAAAAAGGCAGTCGCCAAGAAGCCAGTAGCTAAAAAAGCAGCAGCCAAAAAGCCAGTGGCTAAAAAGGCAGTCGCCAAGAAGCCAGTAGCTAAAAAAGCAGCAGCTAAAAAGCCAGTAGCGAAGAAGGCCGTCGCTAAAAAGCCAGTGGCTAAAAAAGCAGCAGCTAAAAAGCCGGTAGCTAAAAAGGCAGTCGCCAAGAAAGCAGCAGCTAAAAAGCCTGCCGCCAAGAAGGTTGCTGCCAAAAAGCCTGCCGCTAAAAAGCCGGTAGCAAAAAAAGCCGCTGCTAAAAAGCCTGCTGCTAAAAAGCCAGTCGCTAAAAAAGCCGCTGCCAAGAAGCCTGCTGCGCCGAAAAAGCCAGCAGCTAAACCGGCAGCTGTTGCGGCACCTGCAGTCAAAACGGTGATCAACCCGGCAGCGGCATGGCCGTTTCCAACGGGTACCAATCGCCCATAATTCCAGACCTGTCTGGATGGGCCTGATTAATTTCAGGCACAATCCCGCTGTGCGGCTTGCGTCGCACAGCGGTTTTTTTTGAAGGAGCTCGTTTTGCTTGATAGCATATTCACGCTGATCGTCGACACGATTGCCATCGTTCTTGCCGGCTCACTGTTATTGCGATTCTGGATGCAGGCTGTGCGTGTCCGTCCACCATTGCAGATTGCCCAGTTTGTCTATCAGTTGACTGACTGGCTGGTGCGGCCACTGCGTCGCGTCTTGCCCGGCGCAGGTGGTTATGATTGGGCCAGCTTGCTTGGTGCATTTGTCATTGCACTGCTTGCTACAGCCGTCGAAGTATTTCTGCGTGATGTGTTTTCATTGCAGTTCCTGTTTTTGCTTGCCTTGATGAAAGTGATTCATTGGGCGTTGTACGGACTGATCGGCCTGATTCTGATCGAGGTCATTTTTAGTTGGGTGAATCCTCACGCGCCGCTTGCGCCCTTTGTGCGTGCGTTGAACGAGCCTGTAATGCGTCCGTTGCGGCGTGTTGTGCCATTGATTGGGTCGATTGATTTGTCTCCGCTGGTGGCATTGATTCTGTTAAGAATCGCGATCCAGCTTGTGGCAATCGCCATTACTTCTGTCATGTAAAAAGAGCCTATGCCGGCTCTTTTTTATCTGCTGACTTCAACTGATGTTTAGAAACGGTAACCGAATGCCTGTTCGAACCGGGCTTCGATTTCCTGACGTGATGGCGCGTGATTCTGTGGACCTTGGCTGGCGATCTTGATGGCACCCATCAGACTGGCCAGACGACCGGTTGTTGCCCAGTCCAGTCCGTTTGTGAGTCCATACAGAATACCGGCGCGGAAAGCATCGCCGCAGCCAGTTGGGTCGACCACCTTGTCAACCTTCACGCTTGGAATGGCCAGGTGTTCGGCGTTGGTGAAAATCTCGGCACCGTTTTCCCCACGTGTCACGATCAGCGCCGTCACGCGTTCTGCGATGCCTGCAAGTGTCAGTCCGGTACGGCTGGTCAACAGCTCAGCTTCATAATCATTGACCGCAACGTAAGTGGCTTGATCAATGAAGCCTTTCAGTTCGTCGCCATTGAACATCGGTAAACCCTGACCTGGATCGAAGATGAACGGAATGCCGAGATCGGCGCAATCCTTTGCGTGTTGCAGCATGCCGTCGCGACCATCAGGCGCGACAATACCGATGGCCACCTTGCCGGTGTCGGCAACCTTGTTGAAGTGAGAGAAACTCATCGCACCAGGATGGAAAGCGGTAATTTGATTGCCGTCGGCATCAGTCGTGATAAACGCCTGTCCGGTAAAAGAATCATCGATCGTACGAATACACTGTTGCGAGATATCCAGCTGGGTCAGGCGCTCCCGATAAGGGGCGCCATCCTGACCGATGGTTGCCATGATCAACGGATCACCGCCAAGCAGTTTGAGGTTGTAGGCGATATTGCCGGCGCAGCCCCCAAATTCGCGACGCATATTCGGCACCAGAAAACCGACATTTATCTTGTGTAATTGATCGGCCAGGATGGATTCGGAAAAGCGTCCGTCGAAGGACATGATGTTATCGAACGCGAGCGAACCGCAAATAAGTGATTTCATGAGGTTGATACTGTTGAAAGAATAAAAAAGGAATCAGATCGATCAGTGCGAACAGTCTGTTCAGGGATAAAACAGATACACGCGATAGCCGGAAGCGCGCGTATCGTTGAGTTCAAAAAGGACGCGCGCGGAGCGTTCGCTATTGTGGAGAAAGCCTGCATCGACCAGCGCCTGATCGCGCAGATACTCCAGCGGTGTGAATACGCGCCGCAGTACCGCTTTCTCATTGGCATCGTTCAGCGTCAGTTCGATCAAAGGCCATTCCTGATCGAGACTGCTGTCATTGCGTAACAAGGCGGTCAGGACAAACGAATTGCTATTGCCGGCTTGGGTCTGCAACTCGCTGGACTCAACGGAAACGGAGGATATATCGGCGGGCAGGGCAATTCTGCAACCGAGTCCTTCGCACAAGCTGATCAGTGCCGGTTTGGCTGCCGGAAACATGCCGGCCAGCTGATTGCGAAAACTGTAGCCAGCCTGAAGCAGTGCTGTGAGGGTCAATAAACTGCACGCGATGAGCAGGGTATTGCGGACGCGCGTACTGAGTTCCTTGCGTGCGCGCTCCTTGCGTACAAAGGCTGGCTCTTCCTCTTGTTCTGTTTCATCGTCCAGCGCCAGATCATCTTGCTCCTCATCGCCACGAGAGGTTTGACGCCACGGTTTGCGTTCAAGATCGCTGATGGCCTGATCCAGCTCTTCTGCGCTGGATTCTGCCTGCGCGGCGTAGGACGCATCCTGACCGAGTTCGTCCAATGTTGCAGGTTGTTCACGGTCAAAATCCATCAGCGTCATGCGCTGCAGCGGATCGGCCGGTTTCTCATCCTGTGCATGATAGACCGGTGGATGTTCCCGTTCAAAATGAGCGGGAATGGTAAATGACAGTCGGCTGGTCGGCATGACCGATGCAGGGGACGGCGCGGTTGCCGCAGCAAATGCTTCCTGTCCTTCTTCACTTGTCGTGTCGCCGCTGGCCGCCGACAAAGCCGATGAGGAAGTTGACACCGCTCTCGATGTCGCACCGGGCATGGTGTCAATCGCGGTGGACGCGACGGTTGATTGTGGGGGCGTGACGGGAGCGCGTGGTGTTGGCGCAATTGCCGCAGTTGGTGCTGTTGTACCAGACTCTTCCGGGGGCAGCAGATGCTCGATGCCGTTGAAGATTTCCTTGCAGTAGCCGCAGCGTACCAGGCCGGCTCGCAATTTCAATTGATCATGCACGACGCGAAACGTCGTTTGGCAGTGCGGACATTGTGTCGCCAGTGCCATGGATGACTTATCCTTGATCCGACGTTGCAGGCAGACGACCGGCAAGCGCAACCCAGCCATCGCATTCGCGCCAGACGCTCAATTCGATGAATGGACGGTAAATGTCGATCACGTCTTCGACTTGTGTTGCCAGCACACCCGATAACACGAGTTGTCCGTTGGGTTTGACACGACCGGACAGCATCGGTGCCATCAGCTTGAGCGGATTAGCGAGGATGTTGGCAACGACGACATCGAAGGCGTGTTCATGTCCGGATTCTGCAAATTCGTCCGGGACAAAGTACGCGACTTCACAATGATTACGTGCCGTGTTGTCGCGTGCGGCTTCGATGGCCTGAGGATCGATGTCGATGCCGACGACATCGCGTGCGCCCAGTTTCCTGGCGACCATCGCCAGAATGCCGGAACCGCACCCGTAATCCAGTACGCTGAGACCGGCAGGTGGATGGACTTCCAGCCATTCCATGCACAGACGGGTGGTCGGATGACTGCCAGTACCAAAGGCAAGTCCCGGATCCAGTTCGAGTACCAGTGCGGAAGGATCAGGGGCTTCGTGCCAGCTCGGCACGACCCAGATGTTTTTGCCGATGTGGATGGGCTCGAATTGCGATTGCGTGAGACGCACCCAATCCTGCTCGGCAACATCGCGTAAGGTGTAACTGACTTTGTCTGCGGCGAGTCCAACGGCTTGCGCGGCTTCCGCAATCAATGCGGCGTGGTCGGCATCTTCTGCGGTCAAGGCGACGACACGACTATGCTCCCACGCTGTTTCAGTCGGTTCCATGCCGGGTTCGCCAAACAGCGGTTGCTCGGCTTCCGTACCCAGATCAGCGTCTTCAACCGAAACCGACAAGGCACCGCTTTCCATGAGCGCGTCGGATAGTGGTTCCGCGTGCGTACGGGCAACTTCGATGACAATTTCGGTCCAGCTCATGCATTCCTCGGTATAGGTAAAGCGCAGCCAAAGTATGGCTGATTTGTCTGCCTCATGGAAGAGGACACGGCAGGCAGCTGCCGTAACGTGCTGTCAGACGTGAATGGAAAAACGCCCGGTCGGAGCCGGGCGTTGAATCTGCTTACGACTTGCGCTGATCCGGTCTTTCGGCCAGCTTCTGCTCAAGATAGTGAATGTTGGTGCCACCTTCGATGAAACGCGCATCCACCATCAGTTCACGATGCAATGGAATGTTGGTTTGAATGCCTTCCACTACCATTTCCGACAGGGCGATCTGCATACGGCGAATGGCTTGCTCGCGCGTCGCGCCGTAAGAAATGACTTTGCCAACCATCGAGTCGTAATTCGGCGGAACGTAGTAACCAGCATAAGCATGCGAGTCAACGCGAATGCCGGGGCCGCCCGGCGCGTGCCAGGATACGATCTTGCCTGGCGATGGCGTGAACTTGAATGGATCTTCCGCATTGATACGGCATTCGATTGCATGGCCGCTCAACACGACATCACGTTGACGATACTGCAGTTTTTCGCCAGCGGCGATGCGGATCTGTTCCTGCACGATGTCGATACCCGTGATCATCTCGGTAACAGGATGTTCAACCTGCACGCGCGTGTTCATCTCGATGAAGTAGAACTCGCCGTTTTCGTACAGGAACTCGAACGTGCCTGCGCCGCGATAACCCATCTTGCGGCACGCTTCTGCGCAACGATCACCAATCTTTTCGATGGTCTTGCGTGGGATGCCCGGTGCGGGTGCCTCTTCCAGTACCTTCTGGTGGCGACGTTGCATCGAGCAATCGCGTTCACCGAGCCAGATGGCGTTCTTGTGTTCGTCTGCGAGAATCTGAATTTCCACGTGACGTGGATTTTCCAGAAACTTCTCCATATAGACTTCCGGATTGCCGAAGGCTGCGCCGGCTTCCGTCTTGGTCATGGTCACAGCGTTCAGCAAGGCGGCTTCGGTATGCACGACGCGCATACCGCGTCCGCCGCCACCGCCCGCTGCCTTGATGATGATCGGGTAACCGACACGACGGGCAATCTGCACGATTTCCTTCGGATCATCAGGCAGCGCGCCATCTGAACCCGGCACACAAGGGACGCCAGCGGCGATCATTGCTTGCTTGGCAGACACCTTGTCACCCATCATGCGGATGGAATCGGAGCGTGGGCCGATAAAGACAAAACCGGATTGCTCGACACGTTCGGCAAAATCAGCGTTTTCCGACAGGAAGCCGTAGCCCGGATGGATCGCCTCGGCATCGGTTACTTCCGCCGCGCTGATGATGGCCGGCATATTGAGGTAGCTGAGCGGCGATGGTGCGGGGCCGATGCAAACCGATTCGTCAGCAAGCTTGACGTATTTGGCATCGCGGTCCGCTTCAGAGTGGACTACGACAGTCTTGATGCCCATCTCGCGGCAGGCGCGCTGAATACGGAGCGCGATTTCGCCACGGTTGGCAATGAGGATTTTTTCAAACATGGAAACTGGACTCGTCGTTATAAGAGTGAAATCGGGTCAGTCTGTGGGCGAACGCATGTCCGCCAGACATTACCCGATGATGAACAACGGTTGACCGAATTCAACTGGCTGGCCATTCTCGACCAGAATTTCCTTGATGACGCCAGATGCATCGGCATCGATTTCGTTGAGCAACTTCATTGCTTCGATAATGCACAGCGTATCGCCTTCTTTGACAGTCGCACCGACTTCGACAAATGCGGGTGCGCCCGGTGCCGAAGCACGGTAGAAGCTGCCCACCATCGGCGATTTCACAACGTGACCTTTGCTTTCAGGCGTCGCTGGTGCAGCCGGGGCAGCGGCTGGCGCTGCAACTGGCGCAGCAGCAAATTGCTGTGGTGCCGCTTGGGGTTGCATCATCACGACCTGACCTTGCGGGCCGCCAGATTTAACGATGCGGACCTTGCTTTCGCCTTCGGTGACTTCTAGTTCAGCAATATCGGATTCAGCGACGAGGTCGATCAGCGTCTTGAGCTTGCGTAGATCCATGAAAAATGTCCTTGGAATTTTGTTTGATAAGTTGAAATTGGCAGGAATTATAAGCTATTTGCCGACAATTCTTGTTGATTTAAAGCTTTTTGAGCGCGAAGGCGATGGCCGGAGGATATCCTTCGATGCCCATGCCGCAGATCACACCAACT
Organism: Oxalicibacterium faecigallinarum; assembly: GCF_014635705.1. Classification (GTDB taxonomy): domain Bacteria; phylum Pseudomonadota; class Gammaproteobacteria; order Burkholderiales; family Burkholderiaceae_D; genus Oxalicibacterium; species Oxalicibacterium faecigallinarum. The sequence goes on from NZ_BMDI01000002.1 coordinate 370,329, forward strand.
GCAATCGAAGACAAGTAGGAGTGATGGCGAAATGCCTCACGCTGGTGAATATTCGAAATATGTACCTCAACAAACGGAATGGCGACGCCAGCCAGGGCGTCACGCAACGCAACACTGGTATGAGTCAGTCCACCGGGGTTGATCACAATGGCATCAACGCCCTCTTTTTTCGCGGCATGAATACGATCAATCAGCGCGCCTTCATGGTTGCTTTGAAAAGTGTGGAGCGTGGCACCTGCATCCTTCGCTTGCGCAACGGCAGCCTGTTCCACATCGGCCAGCGTGGCGCGCCCATAGACTTCCGGCTCGCGAGTACCGAGCAGGTTCAGATTAGGGCCATTGAGCAATAGCAAGTTTTTTGCCATGGAGATAAAACTCCGTTTGACGACGATGGCGGCATTTTGCAGCGAAATGCCGAGGATTGGCAAGGAGAAAAAAGTGAAATTGGTATGTTGAAATCGCGCTAGGGGGCCGGCAGGTCGGCGCGCAACTCCGCCATGTTCAGTCTGCCCAGATAAGTCTTTTTGACTGCGCCAGAGGGTGTAATCATAACGGTAAAGGGGAGGCCGCCAGAAGGATTGCCAAAACTACGTGCGAGTTCGGTGCCGAGCATGCCCGCCAGCAGGAGCGGATAGGAAATCTTGTATTTTTCGGCAAATTCCTTCACGTTGCTTGGTGAATCGATGCTGATGCCGAGTACTTGCAGTTTGTCGGTGCTGTATTCATTTTGCAGTTCGACCAGTTCCGGCATTTCTTCAACGCATGGTGCGCACCATGTTGCCCAAAAATTAACGATAAGTGTTTTGCCCTGATATGAAGACAAGTTGTGTTTGCGCTTGGCGACATCTTCCATCTTATGTGCAAACAGATTGGCTACTTCAGGCGAGTCCGGCGTGGCTGGAATGTAGCGCCAAGCGCTAATCAGGCTGCCGATCAGGCCAAATACCAAGGCAACGATTGCCATCAGAAGGATTTTTTTGCTCATGGATATTTATAGAGACGTGTGGTCGGATTCGGTCAGCAAGGCTATCACGCTTGCGATGGGCGCGCGTTCCGTGCGGCTGCCGGATTTTCGGCCATTACTTTGGCGCAGATCATCCGTTTCATACAGAACAAGGTGAACGCCTTCATTTTGCCAGAGGAAGCTCAGGGTTTCGACTTCGTCATGGCCGTTGAAATGCGGCGATTCGGAGACATCAAAGTCGATTCCTTTGTTTAAGAGAAAAATTTCGACATCTTTGGCGCTGTCGGCAAACAAATGGAGATGAATGTCCGAATGTTCCCCCGCCGTGCCATTTAACACGGCACCCGTCAAATAGGGTTGGAACGGTTGTAATTCCCGCATCAGTCGTACGGCCAGTTCACGCAAATACCGTAGTCGGAGCGGTTGAGTGTCGGCAAAAAAGAGTGCATTGTAAGCACGCACTTCGTCTTCTACCATGGCGTTATCTGGCAACACATCGCCGCGCACCTTGTTATTCCCCAGAATTTGTTTGGCAGCTTTGCGCTTGGCCGTGCCGTAATCGATACCGTCTTCGGCAATCAGTCGGGCGGCCGCGACTGCAATTTCAGCACGCAAGAGATCGGATTCACTAGGGAAATGAGAGGGCATGGTGAGTAACGAAGTCTGACGGGGTGAATGAAAATGATCGCATGTTGATCAAGGGCGATCGTGGCGGCGTCAGGTAAAATCCTGTTATTCCAATCTGAAATTCTACAATGCATATCCACATTCTTGGCGTCTGCGGCACTTTCATGGGTGGGCTGGCCGTATTGGCAAAGGCCGCCGGCCATAAGGTCACCGGCTGCGATGCCAATGTCTACCCGCCGATGAGCACTCAGCTTGAGGTGCAAGGTATTGCGCTGATCGAAGGTTTTGGCCCGGAGCAGATCGATCTCAAGCCCGATCTGTTTGTGATCGGCAATGTCGTCTCGCGCGGTAATCCCTTGATGGAGGAAATCCTCAATCGTGGTCTGCCCTATGTATCCGGCCCGCAATGGATCGGCGAGCATATTCTGCAAGGCAAATGGGTGCTGGCTGTGGCGGGTACGCATGGCAAGACCACGACGTCGTCCATGTTGGCATGGATACTGGAAGACGCCGGGTACGATCCCGGCTTTCTGATCGGTGGGGTGCCGATGAACTTTGGCATTTCAGCCCGCTTGTCTGGTAGTGGCGCGCATTCCTCGTTCTTCGTCATTGAAGCTGATGAATACGACACAGCGTTTTTCGACAAACGCAGCAAGTTTGTGCATTACCGCGCCAAGACCGCGATTTTGAATAATCTGGAATACGATCACGCCGATATCTTTCCCGATCTTAAGGCGATCGAAACCCAGTTCCATCATCTGGTGCGTACGGTTCCGGGTGTCGGGCGCGTGATTGCCAATGCGCGTGAAGAAGCATTGCAGCGTGTTATGCAGCGTGGTTGCTGGAGCGAATGCGAATGGTTTGGCGGTGCAGCGCCGGATGGCTGGTCGCTGACGACCTACGAGGATGGTCGTTTCGATGTGTTGTTCAAGGGCGAAAAACAAGGCACTGTCGATTGGCAGTTGACGGGGGAGCACAATCGCATGAATGCATTGGCTGCGATTGCTGCAGCTCGCCATGTCGGCGTGGTGCCGTCGCAGGCAATCAGCGCCCTCGATCGCTTTGAAAACGTAAAACGTCGCATGGAATTACGCGGCACGGTCAACGATATCGCAGTCTACGACGACTTTGCCCATCATCCGACGGCCATTGCCACTACCGTTGCCGGTTTGCGCAAGAAGGTCGGTGCAGCACGCATTCTCGCTGTGCTCGAACCGCGCTCCAACACCATGAAGCTTGGCACGATGAAGGATGCCTTGCCCGGCAGTCTGCTTGATGCCGATCTGGTATTTGGTTATGGCGCGACTGGCGGTGGCAAAGATGCGCTGGGTTGGGATTTGTCAGCAGCACTGGCTCCGCTCGGTCAAAAGGCATCGGCATTCCATGATTTGCCTGCACTGGTGCAGGCGGTGACCTCACAGGCGCAGCCTGGTGATCATGTACTTGTGATGAGTAATGGTGGGTTTGGTGGCGTGCACCAGAAAATACTGGACGCCTTGCAATCATGATTCTGTATCTGCACGGCTTTCGTTCATCGCCGCAGTCGTTTAAAACCAGTTTGCTGGCTGAACGCATGCGTGCGCTTGGCAGAGATGACGAGTATTGCTGCCCCCAGTTGCCGCCTTCGCCACGCGAGGCGATCGAGCTGGCAATGGCTTCTGCCGAACAAGTCGATCCGGCCAGCTTGACGTTGATCGGTTCTTCGCTGGGCGGTTATTACGCAACCTGGATGGCGGAACGCCTGGGTTGTGCGGCTGTATTGCTGAATCCGGCCGTGCACGCTGCGCGCGATCTGGCATCGCAGGTGGGGGTGAAAACGCAATATCACTCCAATGAGCCATTTGAATTCAAGGCATCGTATATCGATGAACTGCAGGCGTTGGCAGTCGACCGCATCACACGTTCGGAACGCTACTTCCTGATCGCGGCAACAGGGGATGAATTGTTGGACTGGCGGGAAATGGTCGTACAGTTTGCCGGCGCCAAGCAGCGCATCATTCAGGGCAGCGATCACGGTCTCTCCGATTTTGCCGGTTATGCGGATGAGGTACTGGCGTTTTGTGGTGTAGGAGCGCGTGCGTGACGAAACAGGCTGGTTCATCTGCCCGCTGGACGTCCAATATCAATCATGTCAACGCCTCCCCGGCGATGCAGGCATGGCTGACGGATCAGATGTCACTGACGGTCAAGCTGATGCAGCGTTGCGAACGGTTTCGCGTACAGCGTCTGATGCAAGGCAATGCGCGTGTTTTGCGTGATGAAGTGCAGGCGATTGATTTGCCACGCCGGGTTGCGGTTCAACAGCGCGAGGTGTTGTTGCGCTGTGACGAGCAACCGGTCGTTTATGCGCATACGGTCGTGCCGTTGACTGCCACCGCATCGGACTGGCCGTTTTTCGGCAGATTGGGCGAGCGTTCACTCGGCACCACATTGTTTGGTGATCCGCGTGTGCAACGCGGCGTGCTGGAATATGCCCGATTGCGTGTTTGTCACCCGCTCATGCGGCGCGCGGCGCAGGCATTAGACGTCGATATTGCGATGCCGCTCTTTGCGCGTCGTTGTCTGTATCGACGTCGGCAAGGATTGCTGCTGGTGACAGAGATTTTTTTACCGGCGCTTGATCGCATTGGACCGGCGCGCGAATGAACAGCACGTAGCAGACAGGAAGAATACCAACCGGCGATGCTGCCGGTAGCAACAAGTCATGCGATGTATCGCCACTGACGTAACCATGAGCAAGTGTTTCAATGAATTTATTTTTTGACGAGTCCGGGGATTTCAAGGCGGGCGTTTCGATGGCGCAACAGGGCGAGGCCTATCAGGTCGAGATGCCTTCCGGCAAACGTGCGAAAGTGCGGGCCAAGGATGTGTTGCTGCAGTTTGCTTCACCCTCGCCTGCCGAATTCATGACGGAGGCGCAGGCGATTGCGGCTGATATCGATCTGGATTTTCTGTGGGAAGTCGCAGGACAGGAAGAGTTCGGTTTTGCCGAATTGGGAACGGAATACTTCGGTCACGATCCCAAGCCGCATGAGGCCGCGGGTCTGATCATGCGCATGCATGCAGCGCCAATCTATTTTCAGAAAAAGGGCAAAGGACGTTACAAGGCTGCGCCCGAAACGGCGTTGAAAGCAGCGTTGGCCGGTATCGAAAGGAAGCGTCAGCAAGGCTTGATTCAGGCGCAGTATGTCGAGGAATTGAAAGCAAACAGGCTGCCGGATGCGATGCGAAATATCGTGCATCAGTTGCTGTTCAAACCGGACAAGAACACCATCGAATACAAGGCACTGGATGCTGCTTGCAACGAGTTGCAAATTGCGCCACAGCGATTGATGCTGGCTGCCGGCGGTATTGCGTCGGCCAAGGAACTGCATTTTTCCAAGTTCCTGTTTGAATCCTTTCCAAAAGGGATTGGGTTTCCGGCAATTCAGATTCCAAGCTTGCCCGAGTTGCCGGTCGCCGACGTGCAGGCTTTTTCCATCGATGATGTGACGACGACAGAGATTGATGATGCAATGTCGGTGACACGTCTGCCGGATGGCAAAGTCAAGGTCGGTATTCACATTGCCGCACCGGGGCTGGGCATCAAACGGGATGACGCGCTTGATGCGATTGCGCGCCAGCGTCTGTCCACAGTCTATATGCCAGGCGACAAGATCACGATGTTGCCGGATGAACTGGTTGATGCGTTTACGCTGGCCGAAGGCAAGGTGTGTCCTGCTTTGTCACTCTATGCGACGGTTGACACGAGTGACTGGTCCGTCTTGTCTACCGAGACCCGTGCGGAAGGTGTGCCGATCGCCGCCAATCTGCGTCACAACGACCTCGATGGGCTGGTGACGGAAGAAAATCTGGCGGCCAATGCCGGTGACTATCCGCACAAGGATGACTTGTCCTTGCTCTGGCAATGGGTGCAGGTGCTGGAAAAAGCCCGTATGCTCAAACGCGAGGCATTCGGCTTGCGGCCGGAGCAGAACAATCGGGTCGACTTCAACTTCTATGTGGAAGACGATGTGGTGTCGATCCAGCGCCGCAAACGGGGTGCGCCGCTCGACAAGATCGTGGCGGAACTCATGATTTTCGCCAACAGCACGTGGGGGAAATTCCTGCACGATCATGGCGTGCCAGGCATCTATCGCAGTCAGGGAATGGGGCATGGCTGGGCCGCCAAGATGCAGGTGAAGATGGTGACGCATGCTGCGCCGCATCAGGGCTTGGGTGTGGATCAGTACGCATGGAGTACTTCACCGTTGCGTCGTTACACCGACCTCGTTAACCAATGGCAGATTCTGGCCTGTGCCGAGCATGGCGTGACCGCGCCGCTGGCAGCACCCTTCAAGCAACGCGATGCGGATTTGTTTGCCATCGTGTCGGCCTTTGATGCTGCGTATAGCGCCTATGCTTCGTTCCAGAGTGATATGGAACGGTACTGGTGCCTGCGATGGCTTGGACAGGAAAAAGGTGATGCCCCGACCATGCAGGTCGATGCCGTTGTCCTGAAAGATGAAATCGTTCGTCTGACGGATATCCCGCTGGTGATTCGTCTGCCCGGTATGCCGCAGGCAGCACGTGGCGCGCAGGTGCGGCTGGATTTGCTGCGCTGGGATGAAGTCGATTTGTCAGTGGAAGCACGCGTGCTCGAAATCCAGCAGGCGAACAGCGCAGACGCTGTAGAAGAGCTGGACGAAGAGATGCAGGAAGATTTGCTGGAAGCCGATGCTGAACCGGTACCGGATGATGTCGCAGGGCCGGTCGCTGATGCAACAGACAAATAAATGTCTTGCCGTGTTTCGTTCATGGCAATGCGTTTGACTTAAAATCAACCGATTCGTCTCAACCCTTCCGATTATCGGCCGCGTGAAACTGTTCACCAAGAATCGTACGCTCTCCATCGCCATTACTGTTTCAGTGATGGCGCATGCGGCGTTGCTGACAGTGCGCTTTGTCGCGCCAGAAGCGTTCAAGTTTCAGCCGACGGATCCTGGGCTGGAAGTTATTCTGGTCAATGCTAAACATGATCGTGCACCGTTGAAGGCCGATGCATTGGCACAGGCAAATCTGGATGGTGGCGGCAACCATGCAGAAGGCCGTGCCAAATCGCCTCTGCCGGATTTGCGACAAAGTGCGGATGGCGACAGTACCAAGGCATCGCGTCGCAAGATCGAAGAACTGGAGCGGCAGCAGCAGCAATTGCTGGCGCAGATGCAAAGCAAGCAAAATGTCCGCACGCAGAAAACGACCGACGTCGAACCGGTAAAAGAATTGCCGCAGCCGAGAGCAACGGACATGCTGGATAGCGCACGCGCACTGTTGCGTCGCGAGGCGGAAATCGCCCGCAGTATTGAGGATTACAACAAGCGACCGAAGAAGACGCAGGTTACGCCAAGCACGCAAGAAGTGGGTTACGCCGCCTATTACAAGGCGTTGCAAACCAAAATCGAAAACATCGGTACGTTGAATTTTCCGCAAAAGGATGGTCGCAAACTGTATGGCCAAATGGTGGTCTACATTCCGATCTTTCAGGATGGTACGTTGTATATGAAAGAGGGCGGGCCGCGTATCGAGCGTTCATCCGGCAATCCTGATCTGGATGCGGCGGCACTGGCGATTGTGCGACGTGCGGCGCCTTTCCCGCGCTTTCCGGAAAACATGCGCTCGACGAGTCGCGACGACGTGTGGGAAATCATCACGCGCTTCAATTTCACACGCGATGATTCGCTGCAGACAGAAACCAGAGGAAACTGATTGATCATGCACGATAAGCAGTTTGATCGTTATGCGGTGATCGGTAATCCGATTGCACACAGCAAGTCACCCGATATCCACGCGCGCTTCGCACAGCAGACCGCGCAGCAACTGACTTATGAACGTCTGCTCGCTCCGCTGGATGGATTTGTCGAAACCGTGCAGACCTTTATCGCGAATGGCGGAAAAGGCTTGAATGTCACCGTGCCGTTTAAGCTGGAAGCGCATGCATTGGCAACCAGCCTGACCGAACGGGCCAAAGCCGCAGGCGCGGTGAATACGCTGATGTTCCGCGGTGACCAGATCATTGGCGACAACACCGATGGCGTCGGTCTGGTACAGGATATTGTGAAGAACGCGCATGTACCTGTGACGGGTAAATCGGTTTTGCTGCTTGGTGCAGGCGGCGCTGCACGTGGCGTCATTCTGCCTTTGCTGGAGCAACGGCCGGCCAGTTTGGTGCTGGCCAATCGCACCGTGTCCAAGGCAGAAGAGCTGGCCGCACAATTCGGTACGGGCAAGGATATCGAGGTCAGCAGTTTCGAAGCGCTGCATACGCCGTTCGATATCGTGATCAATGCAACGGCAGCTAGCCTGACGGCTGATGTGCCACCGATTGCGCCGGCAGTGTTTGCGCCGCATACCCTGGCGTACGACATGATGTATGGTGCCGCGCCGACCAGTTTTATGCAATTCGCAGCGCAGCAGGGTGCGCAGACACGTGACGGGTTGGGCATGCTGGTAGAGCAGGCTGCCGAATCCTTCTTTCAATGGCGACAGGTCAGACCGCTGACGGATGCTGTGTATGCGGCATTGCGTTCGCAGTTGTCGTCCTGATCGTTTTCAGACGCCGGATCAGAATCCCATGAAGAAAAAAATGCGCAAGCTGCTGCTCTGGCTGATCGCGGCACCGTTTCTTCTGATCTTGCTCTTGCAGCTTTATTTTTTCCTGCAGATTGGCTGGTGGACGTATTTCAATCCGTCATCGACCAGTTTCATGCGGCATCAACTGTCGATCATGCAGGAAAAAAATCCGAAGGCACAGCTCAAGCATACCTGGGTGCCTTACAACCGTATCTCCAATCATCTCAAGCGCGCCATTATTGCGTCGGAAGATTCCAATTTTTCCGGTCACGAAGGTGTGGATTGGGTGGCAATGCAAAAGGCCTACGAGAAAAACCTGAAAAAGGGCAAGGTCGTTGCAGGCGGTTCGACGATCACGCAGCAACTGGCGAAGAACCTCTTCCTGTCCGGGGAGCGCAGCTACATCCGCAAAGGGCAGGAAGTGGTCATTACCTACATGCTTGAGTTCTGGATGGATAAGGAACGCATCTTCGAGATCTATCTCAATTCGGTCGAGTGGGGTGTGGGTGTGTTTGGCGCAGAGGCGGCATCGCGTCACTACTACGGCACATCGGCTGCCTCGCTCAGTGCCTATCAGGCAGCACGCCTTGCGGTCATGTTGCCGAACCCGCGTTTTTACGACGTCAATCGTGGGTCCGGCTATCTGGCGCGTCGTACGGACTTGATCCTGCGGCGTATGAATTCTGCGGCACTTCCCTGACTTTTCGCTGTCTGATTGCTGGCTTCATCAAGTGGTCATGATGTTCTTTTAGACTGGCTTGCAGAACGCGGACAACAAACTTGTGATCTACCACGTAATCGGCTTGCGAGCCGTTGGACTTATCAGTACACTTGCGCTGTTTTCGTTTTTGGAGACCCGTCTTGGGTAGTCCTTATTTAGGTTGCCGACTGTCGCATGATGGTCAATCCCGCGAGATCGTGCTGTAACGCTTCTGTTTGAGCGCCTCTCGCCGGATATGGTGGGAGGTCGCGTCCTGGCTGTTTGTCCGGCCGTGTCCCCTTTAAAAATTTGTTGCCTGCAGACGTCGGCGCACTGCAGGCTTTGCCGTTTTTATCCTCGTGATATGCGGCTTGGGAGCGCTTATGATCAATGTGTTTGTATTGCAAAATGGCCGGCTGAATCAGGTCAATATCGAGACGCGCGCCGACCTGATGAATACGACGCCGGTCTGGGTCGATTTGCGCGATCCGACAGAGGAAGAGCGTTTCTGGGTCAAGAGCATTTACGGTGTGACCCTGCCGGACGAGGACGAGGTTAAAGACATTGAGGCTTCGGCCCGGTATTACGAAGAAGACAACGGCGACCTGCATCTGCGTACCGACTTCCTGATCGAGGAAGACGATGGGCCATCCCGTATCACTACCGTCGCTTTCATTCTTGCCAAGAATATTTTGTTCGCTGTCCATTCTGAAGATTTGCCAATCTTCCGGCTGGTGCGTATGCGCGCGCGCTCACGCCCTGGCTCGATTACCGACTACAAGGACGTGTTGCTCGATTTGTATGCGACCGACGCGGAGTATTCCGCCGATATTCTCGAAGGTGTGTATCAGACGCTGGAAGACGTCAGCCGCAGCGTGTTGCAGGAAGAACTGAGCGATGAAGACGCGGCCGGTGTACTGAACTCGATCGCGCGCGAGGAAGATTTGAACGGTCGTATCCGGCGCAATATGATGGATACGCGCCGTGCGGTCAGCTTTCTGATGCGTGGTCGTCTGCTGAATTCCGAGCAATTTGAAGAAGCGCGCCAGATCATGCGCGATATTGAATCGCTGGATGGTCACACGGCTTTCCTGTTCGATAAGATCAACTTCTTGATGGATGCGACCGTTGGTTTCATTAACATTAACCAGAACAAGATCATCAAGATCTTCTCGGTGGCATCGGTTGCTTTCCTCCCGCCAACGCTGATTGCCAGCATTTACGGGATGAACTTCAAGGTATTGCCAGAGCTCGACTGGACGTTTGGCTATCCGCTGGCAATTCTGTTGATGATTGCTTCTGCCGTCACGCCGTTCTGGTATTTCCGTCGTCGCGGCTGGCTGAAGTAAGACACCCCTTGCAATATGAAAAAGCCTGCCGAGCGCATGATCGGCAGGCTTTTTTGTTGGGTGGCCTGGATTACTTGATGTCGTTCGCGATCAGCGCAAAGGCGTCGCTTGCCGCTGCAATCGTTTGCGCGATGATGGCGTCATCATGCTGTGCCGATACAAAGCCCGCTTCAAACGCGGATGGTGCGAGATAAACATTCGCATCCAGCATGGCATGGAAGAAGCGATTGAAGCGCTGCTTGTCGCATTCCATCATCGTGGCGTAAGAAACCGGTAACTGTTCGGCAAAATACAGGCCAAACATGCCGCCAACCGAATCTGCACAAAATGCAATGCCATGATCAGCAGCCGCGGCACTGAGCCCCTGTACCAGTTTGCTGGTTTGCGCGGCCAGCGTGTCATGGAAGCCGGGGGCCTGAATCAGTTTCAGGGTTGCCATGCCGGCAGCCACCGTTACCGGATTACCCGACAGCGTGCCGGCCTGATAGACGCCACCCAAGGGCGCCAGATGCTGCATCAGATCAGCACGTCCGCCAAACGCGGCGACTGGCAAACCACCGCCGATGACTTTGCCGAGCACAGTCAGGTCGGGTGCGATACCGTAAATCGATTGCGCCCCGCCGAGGGCAACGCGGAATCCCGACATCACTTCGTCAAAAATCAGGGCCGCACCATACTGCGTGCAGACGCGGCGCATGGTCTGCAGAAATTCAGGGGTGGCGCGCAGCAGATTCATGTTGCCAGCAATCGGTTCGACGATCACGCAGGCAATCTGGTCGCCCATTTTCTTGAAGACGTCTTCCAGTTGCTGCGGATTGTTGTAGTCGAGGACCAGCGTGTGTTTGGCAAAATCTTCCGGTACGCCAGCCGACGTCGGATTCCCAAAGGTCAGCAAGCCGCTGCCGGCTTTGACGAGTAGCGAATCAGCATGGCCGTGATAGCAGCCCTCAAACTTGATGATCTTGTCCCGCCCGGTCGCTCCACGCGCCAGACGCAGCGCGCTCATGGCGGCTTCGGTGCCACTCGACACCAGGCGCACTTGTTCGATCGATGGCACGAGTTGGCAGATGCGTTCTGCCATGTCGATCTCACCTTCGGTCGGTGCACCAAAACTCAGGCCGCGCGCGGCCGCCTCCTGCACTGCCTTGACGACCTCAGGATGGGCATGACCGACAATGGCTGGGCCCCAGGAGCCGATGTAATCGATATAACGCCGATCATCGGCATCCCAGAAGTAAGGGCCTTCGGCACGCGTGATGAAGCGCGGCGTGCCGCCGACGGAGCGGAAGGCACGGACGGGGGAATTGACGCCGCCCGGCGTACTTTGTTGAGCGCGGGCGAACAGGCGTTCGTTTTGAGTTGTCATGCGAGAGAGAAAATAGTTACTGGATGGGAGGCGGCGCGTTGCCAAGCTCTTCCGATTCGCGAGCCCAGAAATAGCGATCAGGGATCAGACGACCCATGCCAAGGCGCTGCGCATTGGCAATCGACGCAATCGTGAATTCCTGCGCTTCAAACACGGCTTCCGGCATATCCAGGCCGTTTGCCAGCAATGCAGCAATCGTGGCGGATAAGGTTGTGCCGCTGCCGCTGTAGGAGCCGGAAATGCGCTGCCAGTTATCGTGCCGGATCACGCCGCTGCTGTCGAACAGGGTGTTGGCCACATCGGTCAGATCGGATGGTGTGCTGGTGACGAATACGTATTCGCATCCCATTTCGATCAGGCGCATCACATCGACGGCCAGCATGTCGTCATCCGACGGCTCACGCCAGGTTTCAGCTAAACGGGTCAGTTCCACTGTTGAAATGATCAGCAAGGTGGTTTGCGGAATCAGCAGCTCGCGCAACGCCATCAGCATGTCTTCGCCTTCCGGTCCCTGTTCAGGCTGGGACGACAGAAACGGATCGAAAATCAGAGGCGCATCCGGATAGTCCGAAACGATCTCGGCAATCGCCGAGGCATTTTCAATGCTGCCGACGACGCCGACCTTGAAGGCCGTGACCGGCATGTCTTCGAGCAGGACGCGCGCCTGATCGGCTACCCAGTCCGATTCCACAACCTGCATGTCTTCGATGCGGGCGGTATCGCCGATCAGTAATCCGGTCACGACGGACAAGCCGTGGCAGCCCATGGCGGCAAAAGAGGCCAGATCAGCCTGAATGCCGACAGCGCCGACCGGATCGGACGGACCAAAGGTCAAAATAAGCGGGGAAGTTTGGTTTTGCACGGCGGGTATATTAAGATAGCTGACTCTGCATTTTAACTTGAAGGGCTGTTTGCCGTGAGCACTAACGAAACATCAAACGAACAATTCCAGACCTGGATGTGCCTGATTTGCGGCTGGATCTACGACGAAGCCGCAGGGTTGCCGGAAGAAGGCATCCCGCCGGGAACACGCTGGGCGGATGTACCAATGAACTGGACCTGTCCAGAATGCGGTGCACGCAAGGAAGATTTTGAAATGGTTGTTGTGTAAGTCATCACGCTTCTGCACCGGTTTTGTTTCATCTGCCTTACCGGTTTAACAATTTGTGTCGAAAAACCACGGCGTGCCGCCCAAGCGCGCTTGAGAAGGTTTCAAGAATCTTGCTTTTTGGCACTGTTGAGCCGTATATTGTCTCGACAGTTCAATGAGATGAATCATGACGACGGCACTGGAAAACGCTGAGATGAAAATCATGGTGATTGACGATAGCAGTACCATTCGTCGATCGGCAGAGATTTTTCTGGGGCAGGCAGGATACAAGGTTGTTCTGGCAGACGATGGTTTTGATGCTCTTGCCAAGATGAATGATCACAAGCCATCGTTGATCTTCTGCGACATTCTGATGCCGCGTCTCGATGGTTATCAAACCTGCGCTTTGATCAAGAAGAGCGCAAAATTCCACGCCACCCCCGTTGTCATGCTTTCCTCCAAAGATGGGTTGTTTGATCGTGCGCGTGGCGCCATGGTCGGCTCCGATGCCTATCTCACCAAGCCATTCACCAAAGACAGTCTGCTCAAGACAGTACGCGAGCATGTCGTTGCTCTCGCAAAATAATTTCGATCCAAGGGTTACTGATGGCTATTCAAAAAGTTCTCATCGTTGACGATTCACCGACTGAGCGTTACTTCCTGACCGATATTCTGGTTAAAAAAGGTTTTTCGGTTTCCACTGCGGAAAGTGGTGAAGAGGCACTGCTGAAAATCAAGGCCGACAAGCCAGAGCTGATCCTGATGGACGTGGTCATGCCAGGACAGAACGGTTTTCAGGTTACCCGTGCAATCGCGCGGGATCCCGAAACACAGAACGTACCCATCATCATCTGTACCAGCAAGGGACAGGAAACCGACCGCATCTGGGGATTGCGTCAAGGTGCACGTGATTACATCGTCAAGCCCGTTGATCCTGCGGAGCTTCTCTCCAAAATCGAAGCGCTCAGCTAAGCCGGTCCATGAGCCAGTCCACTTCTGACCTGCAAGTGCAGCAGCCGGACCACAGTGCGCGCCGCACGCGTTTGCGTGAATTTCAGGCGCAATTGGTCGAGCGGATGCAAACGGCGCGCAGCAGCGAGTCGACACAGGTCAGCCAGCTTGGTGTGTTGATTGGCGGCAGCCGTTACTTGCTGCATCTGCAGGCCGCGGGCGAAATTGTTTCTGCCAGCGGTATTACGCCTGTGCCGCTGACGCAACCCTGGTATCTGGGTTTGATCAATATTCGTGGCAATCTGGTCAGCGTGGTCGATTTCGCGCGCTTTCAGGGCGGCGCCAAAACGGTGATCGACAAAGACAGCAGAATTGTCGCCTTCAGTTCTTCACTAGGATTCAATTGCGGTTTGCTGGTGTCGCGTGTGCTTGGTTTGCGTAATGTGACCGAGATGCGTGAACACGAGGCTGGCGACGCACAGCCATGGATCGGACAACGTTATCTTGATCAGGAGTCGCACGTATGGAGCGAGCTTGATCTGGCAAAGGTCATCCAGCAGCCGGCGTTCCTACACGTAGGTCTTTAATACCGCTCCTTGGCAATGACAAGCGGCGCAACGTAACAGAATCAGCAGAGTCAGGAGAATCAAAGATGGCGTTCAAATTACCGCTCTTTTCCAAGCCAAAAAAAGCGGCGACAGAGACTGATGACGTGGATGTCGTGGTAGATCTTTCCACGACCCAGCCCGATGTCCTGCCCGAAAGCGCGGTAAGCAGCGATCCGATTGCAAATGCCGCTGCCGATGATGTGCATGGTGAAACACCGCGCGAATTCAATCCTAACGCGACTTATATCGGTGACATGCTGCAGAAAAGCGGCGACATCACGTTACCGCTGATCGGTAAATATCCGCTGCAGAAACAGAACAGGATCCTGGTTGGTACTCTGCTTGGCTCCGTGGTGCTGGGTGTGTTGTTCGTCTGGATGAACGCGGATTCGTCAGCGCTGACATCGACCCAGACCCAGATCGCAGGTGATGCGCTGATGCACTCGCAGCGTGTCGGTAAGGCGACGCCAAACGCGATTCAGGGTAACCCGGAAGCATTCAAGCAGCTGGCAGATAGCCGCAAGGAATTCAACAACGATCTGACCATTTTGTCGCAAGGCGGCAATTACCAAGGCCGCACAATCGGAACGCCAAGTACCAAGATGGATGCCATGCTGAAGGAAACGCAAGCATTGTGGTCTGGTACCGACAAAGCGGCGGCAACGATCCTGAAGATGGAAAAAGTGCTGACCGGCTTCGGCGCAACGCTGCAAAGCATGAATGCGATCTCGCCGACGCTGCTGGAGTTGAGCGAGCAGATTGCAAACCTGAAAGCGCAAAGCGGTGCGTCGCCGCGTGAAATTGCGGCATCCGGTCAGTTGGTGATGTTGACGCAGCGTCTGGCCCGAAGCGCAAATGAGTTTCTGAGTTCCGAGGGTGTGAATCCGGAAACGGCGTTCCTGCTGGGTAAGGATACCAACACCTTTCGCGACATCATCGAGGGTTTTCTGAACGGCAGCGATCAGCTACGTCTGGCACGGGTGACCGAGCCGGAGACACGCGAAAAACTGTTGGAGTTGCAGACGGCATTCGGTGAGTACCAGAAATCGATCGCGCAAATTCTCGGCAATCTGCAAAATTTTATTGCGGCAAAACAGGCTGAAGAACTGATCTTTAAAGAGAACGAGGCACTCAAGCAGCGCCTGACGGATATCCAGCAAAGCTATCGCGGCGATCAGGATTCGTTGACCCTACCATTCTGGTTGATGCTGCTGGCGGTTGTGACTGCACTGGCATCGGCGGTGGGCCTTGCGTTGATTGCGCTGCAGGATGGTCGCAATCGTACCCGCGAAGCAGAGGCGCGAAGCTTGGCGGCAGAAAATCTGCGTCTGGAAGCATTGAAGCAGGAAGAGGAAGCCAAACAGGCAAACGATCAGAACCAGGCCGCGATTCTGCGTCTGATGAATGAATTGCAGGAAGTGGCGGACGGTGACTTGACGATTCAGGCGACCGTGTCCGAAGACATTACGGGCGCGATTGCCGACTCGGTTAACTACACGGTGGAAGAGTTGCGCGGACTGGTCGGTCGCGTGACGAACACTGCGGAACAGGTGACTTCGGCGTCCAATCAGGCACAGAATATTTCGGCTGGCCTGCTGGAAGCCTCGCAAAAGCAGTCACGCAACATTCAGGAAACGGGTCAGGCTGTACTCGAAATGGCGGTACAGATTACCGATGTGTCGAAATCTGCAAATGAATCGGCCGAGGTGGCGCGTCAATCGGTTAGCGCAGCAGAACAGGGCGCACGTGCGGTGGAAAACGCGATCAAGGGCATGAACGAGATTCGTGAACAGATTCAGGAAACCTCAAAACGAATCAAGCGACTCGGTGAATCCTCGCAGGAGATTGGTGAGATTACCGAACTGATTTCCGACATTACCGAACAGACCAACGTGCTGGCACTGAACGCTGCGATTCAGGCAGCATCGGCAGGTGAAGCAGGCCGCGGCTTCTCGGTGGTTGCAGAAGAGGTGCAGCGACTGGCAGAACGCTCCGGTGAGGCAACCAAGCAGATCGGTGCGCTGGTCCGTACCATTCAGACCGATACGCATGATGCGGTCGCCGCGATGGAGAAATCGACGCAGGGTGTGGTCGAAGGTGCGCGTCTGTCCGATGCGGCCGGTGCGGCACTGGCGGATATCCGTCGCGTTTCGAACCGACTGGCAGATCTGATTCAAAGCATTTCCTCGGCGACAGAACAGCAGGCAACGTCGGCCAACGGCGTGGCGCAGAACATTCAGGGCATTCTGACGATTACGGAACAAACGCAGGAAGGTACGCAGCAAACCGCCTATTCGATTGGTGAACTCTCGAAACTGGCAGAGGAACTGAAAAACTCGGTATCGCGTTTCCGCGTTACAGCCTGATCGTCACCCCGGCCGGTTTGCCGGCTGCGACTGAACAGAACTTGTGGTGAGCCCGCGATGGCGGATGCTCATCAGTGCACCGCGAGGCAGTCATGAATACCCCATCCTCTTCTTCGTCTCCGGGCGGCAGAGAACCTTTCGATACCGGACCGTTGTCGTGGGTCATCGGTGAGATCAGCGAAGCGCTGACGCGCTCGCGCGTTGCGCTGGGCGAGGCGTTGAGCGGCGATGCCGATACGCGCTCGACCTCGTTGCGACAAGCCAAGGCATATCTGCATCAGGCACATGGTGCCTTGCAAATTATCGATGTCGATGGCGTCGCCATCATTACCGAGACTGTCGAGGAGTTGTTCGAGCGTTTCGAAGCGGAACAGCTTGAATTGAATGCGTCAAGTATTGACGCGATTGTGCTGGCGTATCAGGCACTGGTTGAATATCTGGAAGAGTTGCTCGCCGGCCTGCCGCACCAACCGGTCCGCCTGTTTCCCTACTATCGCGGTTTGCTGGAAGTACGGGGGGCGGAGCGTATTCATCCAGCCGATCTGTTCTTCCCCAACCTGGCTATCCGTCCTCAGCTGCCTGCTGCGACGCAACATCTGAGCGCCGACGATTACGTCGGTTTGCGCAAACGCTTTGAACGCGCCTTGCTCACGTATCTGAAAAGCGATGCAGCTTTCGGCAAGACAGGTGCGCTGGCCATGCGCGATGTTGTCCAGCATGTGGAAAGTGCGCAGACCAACTCTCAGGCGCGTGCTTTCTGGTGGGTGATGGCAGGCTTTACCGATGCGGTTGCCTCCGGTCAGATTCCTGCCGAGTTGTATGTCAAACAGTTGTTTGCTCGTATCAATCTGCAGATTCGTCGGCTGGGTGAGGGGTCGTTCAGTATCGCCGAACGGCTGCTGCGTGATGCGCTGTTCTTCATTGCGCGTATTCAGCAGCCATCACCAGCTGTGCAGCAAATCTGCATGGTTTATCAGCTCGATGGCGTTGTGCCGCAGGATTACGAAACCAGACGTTACGGGCAGGTCGATGTGCAATCGCTGGCTGCTGCCAAAGAGCGCCTGGCACAGGCCAAGATCCTCTGGAACAGGCTTGCAGGAGGCGATGCCGGCGTCGTGCCGACGTTCGAGCTGGAAATGAATGCGCTGGCCGACGCAGGTAGCCGGCTTGCCACACCGGCCTTGTCCAAATTGCTGAAGGAGCTGAGCGGTATTGCGCGGCATGCCGCGCACACAGCGCCAGGCGATGCCTTGAGTCTGGAAATCGCCACCAGCCTGTTGTTTGTAGAACATGCCTTGCAGCAGATCACGCATCTGCCCGATGATTTTTCCGAGCGCGCCGACGCATTGACCGCGCGACTGTTGTCTGCCGTTGCTGGTGAGCCATTGACCGTATCCGCATCATGGCTGGACGAGATGTCGCGTGAAGCACAGCAACGCCAGA
The DNA here is from genome assembly GCF_014635705.1 of Oxalicibacterium faecigallinarum. Lineage (GTDB taxonomy): Bacteria > Pseudomonadota > Gammaproteobacteria > Burkholderiales > Burkholderiaceae_D > Oxalicibacterium > Oxalicibacterium faecigallinarum. The sequence continues at coordinate 388,402 of NZ_BMDI01000002.1, forward strand.
CCATGGCAGTCTTGTCGAGCGAACTGCAATCCAGTTTGCGGCAGGTGGAAAAAGGGCTCGATGCTTATTTCCGTGATCCGCAGCAGCGTGCCGGTTTATCCGACGTCAATAGTGTGCTGTACCAGATCAGTGGCGCATTGGCGGTACTGGATCACGATGATGCTGTGCGTGCGACACGCCATGTGCAGGACGCGGTACGCGGCTTTTTGGAAAGCGATGCAGTGCCAGATGTGGCTGCGTTTGAACAGGTTGCGAACAATGTCGGCGCACTGGGATTCTTCCTGGAGACCTTGCAGCTTCACGACGATGGCAAGCGTGTACGTTTTCGCTTTGATGATGAGCATGGCGTTTTCCACGCCGAGCGGACAGAACGCCCGACCGGTGATGAACTGACGGTCAAGGTGGATGTGCCTGCACGAGTGGCGCCGGCAAAAGAAGTCATTGATGCCGGTGTCGCCGCCGAGCCTGCCACCGCCGCAACCCTGCCGACAGTGGAAGATGAGTTGTTGCAACGTCAGTTGGAATCGCAGGCGCTGGTGCGTTCGCTGGCCGCCGAGCCAGATAATGTCTTGTTGCAGAGCCAGTTGAAGGAGTCGCTCGAACAGGTTCGCATGGATGCGACGCTGGTCGATAATCCGGATGCCGGTGACCGGGCGCGCAATCTGATCGATATGCTGGAATCGCCGGACTTCGTGCCGACGCACAATGTGCTTGACGATCTTGCTCTCGTTGCGCCATCTCCCTCGCCTGTTGTGGAAACAATTGCTCCGCTTGTCGCACCGGAAACGGAAGAAGAGATTGATGCGGAACTGCTCGATATTTTTCTGACCGAGGCAGTGGAAGTGCTGGCTTGTGTGGCAGAAAATCTGCCTGCATCACGCAGCGCGCCACACAATCAGGAATACCTGACGACGCTGCGTCGTTCTTTCCATACGCTCAAAGGCAGTAGCCGCATGGTGGGTTTGTCCGCCTTTGGCAATACTGCGTGGAGCATCGAGCAAGTTCTCAATCTACGTTTGTCCGAAGGGCAGGGCAATAGCGAGATGTATGCCTTGGTGGCTCATGCAGCCAGTGAGTTGGGTGCATGGGTACTTGACATGCAAACCATGGGACGTTCGGATCGCACCGGGCAGGCATTGATCGATGCGGCCGAGCGGGTGAAAAATGGCGAGCCGTTCCGTCTGGAAGAAAGCGCAGCGATAGTGCCTTCCTCGCCGCAGATGGACGAGTTTGATGCGACAGCATCGTCGTCCGATAGCGGACCCGCACGAACGACCGTATCGACGGAAGAGAATGCAAATGTGGTGCCGACGGCAAGCACTACAACAGACGTTGATCTGTCAGAACCTGAGCTTGGTGACGACGCGTTGGCGTCGTTTGATGCCTTCAATGCAGCCGTGTCTGAAACCGAGGTCGAAGTACAGGAAACATCTGATCACGCGCAAGAAGAGACCGTTGATGTCATCTCGCCGGATCCGACGGCAAGCGATGCAGTCACCGTTGTTGATGAACCTGTCGATGCGCAGGCGGCCGAGAGCGCGAATGAGACCGAGCAGTCGCCTGAACCAGGCAAGCCGATTGCCGATGTTATCGACTTTCCAGGCAATCCGATGGCGGTTGCGCGCGTGGAAGACAACATCAAGCGGATCGGCGATCTGGAAATCAGTCTGCCGCTGCATAGCATTTATCTGGCAGAAACCGATGAGCTGGTACGCCGTCTGGTGCAGGATTTTGGTGAGTGGCGCCACGAGCCTGATCGTCAGGTCAGTATGGTGGCGGTGCATGCGGCACATTCGCTGGCTGGCAGTTCAGCAACCGTTGGCTTTACGCCGTTACATCGTCTTGCCCATGCGCTGGAACTTGTCTTGCAGTACCTGTCCAGAAAACCCGTCAAGCTGCTGTTGACCGAGTACGATGTGCTGGATCAGTCGGTTGAACGCATACGTGACATGCTGAAGGCATTTGCGCTGGGCGATATGCCGCAAGCCGATCAGGAGCAGATTCAGGCACTTGAGGCGATGCTGGAGGATTTCGAGTTCCGCTCGCTGGCGACGACAGATGTCGTTGTCCAGACCGAAGAAGACGTCACGTTCGATCAAGGTATCCCTCTGTTGTCCGACGTGCTTGCCCCTGCACTGGCAGTCGAATCGACCGAGATCCCGGATGTGACTGTAGAGGAAGTGGTTGCGGCATCGCCGACGTTGCAGGAGTCTGATTATGCGCCGGCCGCCGAAGAGCGCCTTGATCCGACTCTGATTATTCGTGACGAGATTGATGCGGATCTGTTGCCTGTCTTTATTGAAGAGGGGCGGGATATGTTGCCGCAGATGGCTGAAATCCTGCGGGCCTGGCAACACAACACCGGCGACACGGCAGCGCCACAGGCGCTGTTGCGTTTGCTGCATACGGTCAAGGGCAGTGCACGGATGGCGGGCGCGATGACGCTCGGTCAGCATATGCACGAGATGGAAACCCGAATTGAAAACATTGCTCACGCGGGTTACCCATCGACGATTGCATTGGAAGATCTGCTGAGCCGTTACGACCATGCCTTGCAGCTGTTCGAGCAACTGCAAAACGGTGAGTTGCCATCAATCTCGCCAGCAGCAGTTGCTGCAGAAACCGATGTTGTTGCAGACGACCCGTCAACGGTACCTGCCGCCGAACTGGTTGAGGTGACACCGCTGCTGCCATTGTCGTCCGACAAGCTCTTGCCTGCGCCGGTTACGCCTGACTCGCGTGCGGTGACGACGCCTGCAGCGTCGCCACTGGTGCGTGTGCGTGCGGATATTCTGGATCGTCTGGTCAATCAGGCTGGTGAAGTATCGATTTCGCGTTCGCGTCTGGAAACGGAAGTAGGCACGATCAGGCAGTCGCTTGGTGAGTTGTCGGATAACGTATCGCGCTTGCGTGAACAGTTGCGCGAGATCGAGATGCAGGCGGAGTCCCAGATTACGTCCAGCATGGGGAGTTCTGCCGATCGTGAATTCGATCCGCTGGAATTCGACCGCTTCACCCGTTTGCAGGAACTGACGCGCATGATGGCCGAGAGCGTCAGCGACGTTGGCACGGTGCAGCAAACGTTGCATCGCACAGTGGAAAGTGCCAGTACCGATCTGTCCGCACAGGCACGTCTGACGCGCGATTTGCAACAAGATCTGATGCGCGTGCGTATGGTTCAGTTCGCCAGCATTTCGGAACGGCTGTATCGCGTGACGCGTCAGGCTTCCAAGGAAATGGACAAGCGTGTCAATCTCGATATTCGTGGCAGTGGCGTCGAGATCGATCGTAGTGTTCTGGAAAAAATGACGGGGCCATTCGAGCACTTGTTGCGGAATGCGATCGTACACGGCATCGAGTCGCGTGAAAAACGCCGCGCCGCGGGCAAGAATGATATCGGCGAGTTGCGCATCGAGGTCCGTCAGGAAGGTAACGAGGTTGTCATTCAGTTCTCTGACGATGGTCAGGGTTTGAACATCGACGGCATCCGTAACAAGGCATCTGCGGTGGGCTTGTTAAGTGATGAGACCGTTTTGTCTGATGCCGAAGTCACGGATCTGATCTTCCATCCTGGATTCTCGACCGCGGAAGAAGTTACCGAACTCGCAGGACGTGGTATCGGCATGGATGTGGTGCGATCCGAAGCCGCATCACTTGGCGGTCGCGTGGCGATTGTCTCTGAGCCAGGTGTCGGCGCGCAGTTCACGATTCACTTGCCACTGACGCTGGCCGTCACGCAGGTTGTGCTGCTGGCAACAGGCGGCCGTATTTATGCGGTGCCGGCCGTGCTGGTCGAGCAGGTGCAGCAACTGAAATCCGGCGCGCTGACGCAGGCCTATAACGACGGCATGATCATGTGGCAGTCCCATCGGGTCCCGATGCACTATTTGTCTACCTTGCTTGGTGATGTCGATGCCGCGCCAGTGACGCAGCAGTATTCGCCGTTGCTGATTCTGAAGAGTGGTGCCGAACGGATCGCCATCCATGTAGATGAAGTGATTGGTTCTCGCGAGGTGGTGGTCAAGAATATCGGACCACAGCTATCACGCATGATCGGTATTACTGGCGCGACCGTACTGGGTTCCGGTGACATCGTGCTGATTTTGAATCCGGTGCCACTGGCGCAACGTGCTGCTGTTGAAAATCAGCGTGCGCCACGACTCAGTGCCTTCGATACGCCGGATGGGATGGGAGCCGTGGCAGAGATGTCGTCCTCGGACGGGACAGGCACTGCCGATCCCGTGCAGGGGCTGCGGACGACGCCAATCGTCATGGTGGTCGATGATTCACTGACGGTACGCCGTGTAACCCAACGTCTGCTGACGCGGGAAGGCTATCAGGTTGTGCTGGCCAAGGATGGCGTGGATGCGCTGGAACACCTGCAATCGGTCACGCCGGATGTGATGCTGGTCGATATCGAGATGCCGCGTATGGACGGTTTTGATCTGACACGCAATATTCGTGATGACGAGCGTACGCGTGCGATTCCGATCATCATGATCACCTCGCGCACCGCAGCCAAGCATCGTAACTTTGCCATGGAGCTTGGCGTGAATGAGTATCTAGGCAAACCGTATCAGGAAGATGTCTTGCTGGAACTGATTGCCGGGTTTGTCGGCCGCTATTCATCGCTGGACCAACAGTAAGTTGGTATAAAAATCCCGCCTGCGAGCGGGATTTTTTTGGGTAGACAGATATCAGGATTCAGTGACCTTCTTGACGACGGCATAGCGCTGCAAGGTTCGGGCGCGTGCCTCTTCATGCTGGATGATGGGTTTGGGATAGTTTTCTCCCAGCACCACGCCGGCTGTTTGCAGCGACGTTGGCGCCGCTTTCCATGGCGCATGAATGTGCTTGTTCGATAGCTGGGCGAGTTGCGGCAGATAGCGACGGATGAACTTGCCATCCGCATCGAACTTCTCGGATTGTGTAACCGGATTGAAGATGCGGAAATACGGTTGCGCATCACAGCCAGAAGACGCGGCCCATTGCCAGCCGCCATTATTGGCAGACAGATCGAAGTCATTCAGTTTTTCTGCAAAATAGCGTTCGCCCCAGCGCCAGTCGATGCCCAGATCCTTGATGAGAAAAGACGCGACAACCATGCGCAAGCGATTGTGCATGTAGCCGGTTTGGTTGATCTGGGCCATTGCGGCATCGACCAGTGGATAGCCTGTGCGTCCTTCGCACCACGCTGCGAACAGCGCTTCGGCATGTTTGCCGCTTTCCCATTTGATGGCGTCATAAGCGGGTTTGAAGGCATGGGTTTCAACATGCGGATGGTGGTGCAGGATCATGAAATAGAACTCGCGCCAGATCAGTTCCGACAGCCAGGTGGCCGCGCCGGAATTGCCTGCGCCATTGCCGGCTCGCATGGTGAGCAAAGCGCGACGGACAAGGGCGCGCGTCGATACGGTACCGAAACGTAAATGGACTGACAGATAGGACGGCCCTTTGACTGCCGGAAAATCACGGGTCTGATGATACTGGGACATGCGTTCGCCAAAGTCGTCAAGCAGCATCTGACCGCCATTCATACCTGTCGGTATCTTCAGTTCATGCAGATTGGATGGCGTAAAGCCGAGTTCCTTGAGCGATGGCATATGCTGCAAGGCTTTGGGGGCTGCTGCGAGCTGTCCTTGTTGCGACTCGGTGTCGTAGGCCTGCAACCAGGCGTCTTCCGGTCCTGTATGCAGTTTCTTCAGCCAGGCATTCTTGTAGGGGGTGAACACGGAAAAAGGCGTGCCGGATTGCGACAAAACCTCGTCACACTCAAAGATGACCTGATCCTTGAATGTGTAGAGTGCACGTCCAGCTTTGTTGAGTGCCGTCGCGACATTCTGGTCGCGTTTGATGGCAGCCGGTTCGTAGTCGCGGTTGGCGAAAACGGCATCGGCGCCAAGGGCCTGTGCCAATTCTGGAATTGCACGCTCTGCCGCGGCATGCAGGACGATCAGTTCGCCCCCCATTTCTTGCAAGGCGGCACGAAGTTCCGTCAGGCTGGCATGGATGAAGTCGATACGTCTGTCCGGTCTGGGCAGATCGTCTAGAATGGCGCGGTCAAAAATGAAGGCGCAATAGACTTGCCGACTTTGTGCGAGGGCGTGATGCAATGCGGCATGATCGAAATGACGCAGATCGCGTCGGAACCACACCAGTGCGGTGTCGAATGTGGGCATGATCGGTTTCAAATGACAATTTGGTCGGGGCGGCGGCACGTCGAAAAGCGGGTTTTCTGTATGCCGCCGGACGGACAGGCAGGCCAAAAACGGCCTGACCGATTGTGCAAAACTGCTAAAATAGCGGCCATGCCGAAGCAACGCAAGACCAGCAATTCTCCCTCTGATCCGGGTTCTCTCCCGGAATTCCCTGATTTTTCCTCCAGTTCCGACGATCGGCCGGCAGGCTTGAGTCTGGCAGACCATTTTCTGATTGCCATGCCCGCCATGCAGGATCCCGTTTTTGGCGGGACAGTTGTGTATCTGTGCGAGCACAATACGAGCGGTGCCTTGGGCGTCATCATCAACAAGCCGACGGACATGACGGTGGAGAACCTGTTGAGTCGGATTGATCTGAAGCTGGAAATCGCGCCCGAACCATCCGCGCCGCACGACATGGTGCTGTATGGCGGGCCGGTACAGTCTGATCGCGGTTTTGTCCTGCATGTGCCGCAGGGCGTGTTTTCGTCCACCATGGCCGTGACCGAGACGGTCGCCATGACGACGTCCAAGGATATTCTGGAAGCAGTGGCGCGCGGCGAAGGCCCTGACCAGATGCTGGTCAGTCTGGGCTGTGCGGGTTGGGGTGCCGGCCAGCTTGAGGACGAGATTGCTCGCAATGGCTGGCTGACAGTCCGGGCAGACAGCACGATCCTGTTCGATCTGCCTTTGGAAAAACGTTTTACTGCCGCTCTCAAGTTGCTGGGTATCGATCCGCTGATGTTGAGTGCGGAGGCTGGTCATGCGTAAGATGGCAGAGAGCGTCTTGCTCTGATGGAAACGGTGCTCGGTTTTGATTTTGGGCTGAAGCGGATTGGTGTTGCCGTGGGCAATACGGTGCTCAGACAGGCACAACCGCTGGCCGTGATTCGTGCGGCGACCAATGACGGCAAGTTTGCCGAGTTGGGCGCGTTGATCAGGGAGTGGCAGCCAGCCTTGTGCGTCGTCGGCTTGCCGCGTCATCCTGACGGTGCCGAGCATGAAATGACCGTGCGCTGCCGTCGTTTCGCCAACCAGTTGCATGGGCGTTTTGATGTACCAACCGTACTGGTGGACGAGCGGTATTCGTCTGCCGTGATTTCTTACCAACGTGGCGAAACGATCGACGATCGTGCGGCCGCAATCATCCTTCAACAATATTTCGATGACGAATCCCAATCCTGATTTCGACGCCGAGGCGATGTATGCGACCTTGCTGCAACAGGTCAAATCCGGCCTGGCACAGGTCGAGAACGTCGCCATTGTCGGCATTCATTCCGGTGGTGCCTGGCTGGCAGAAAGACTGGCTGCCGATCTGCAACTGACGGATCGACTCGGCTTTATCGACGTGTCGTTTCATCGCGACGATTACGCAGAAAAAGGCTTGAAGGTGGATGTCAAATCGACGCAGATCGCTTTTGATGTCGAAGGGGCAACGGTCGTGCTGGTCGACGATGTGCTCTATACCGGTCGTACGACACGTGCAGCGATCAATGAGCTATTTGACTATGGCCGTCCGGCGCGTGTGATGCTGGCAGCATTGGCGGATCGCGGTGGACGTGAATTGCCGGTCGCTGCCGATTTTGTGGCGCAAACCATTTCCATTCCCGACCAGCGTCAGCTGGTCTTGCAACGGGCCGACGATGGCCGTTTTTCCCTGACGGTGGATCATGCTTAATCCGCAATTGAACAAGAATGGTGAGTTGCAGCATTTGCTCACCATCGAAGGCCTGCCCAAGGCACACATTCTGCACATTCTCGATACGGCCTCTTCCTTTGTCAGCATTGGTGATCGCGAGGTGAAGAAGGTGCCGCTGATGCGTGGCAAGAGTGTCTTCAATCTGTTTTTTGAAAACTCGACCCGCACACGCACGACATTTGAGATTGCAGCCAAGCGACTGTCTGCCGATGTCATCAATCTGAATATCGCGGCGTCCAGCTCGAGCAAGGGCGAGTCGCTGCTCGATACGATCGACAATCTGTCGGCCATGCATGCGGACATGTTTGTGGTGCGACATTCGCAATCGGGCGCACCGTATCTGATTGCCAAGCATCTCAATGACACCAAACAGCATCATGTACGTGTCGTGAACGCCGGGGATGGTCGTCACGCGCACCCGACGCAGGGTTTGCTGGATATGTACACCATCCGCCACTACAAGAAGGATTTCAGCAATCTGAAAGTGGCGATAGTGGGCGATATTCTGCATAGCCGCGTGGCGCGTTCCGATATCCATGCCTTGACAACGCTGGGTGTGCCGGAGGTGCGGGCGATCGGACCGCGTACCTTGTTACCGAGTGGACTGGAGCAGCTCGGTGTGCGTGTCTTCACCGATATCAACAAGGGCTTGAAGGACGTCGATGTCATCATCATGCTGCGTTTGCAGAACGAACGCATGAGTGGCGCCTTGCTGCCATCGGCGCAGGAGTTCTTCAAGAGCTATGGCCTGACGATTGAACGTTTGGCGCTGGCCAAGCCTGATGCGATCGTCATGCATCCGGGACCAATGAACCGTGGTGTCGAGATCGAATCGGCGGTTGCCGATGGCACGCAAGCCGTGATTCTGCCGCAGGTGACCTTTGGTATCGCGGTACGGATGGCGGTGATGAGTATTTTGGCGGGAAATTAAACGATGAAGATCCATATCAAGAATGGTCATCTGGTCGATCCGGCAAACGGCATCGATGCACAGCAGGACGTTTATATCGCAGCGGGAAAAGTGGTTGGCATCGGTCAGGCGCCGGAAGGTTTCGCTGCCAGCAAGGTGATTGATGCAACTGGCTTGATCGTGGCCCCGGGCCTCGTCGATTTGAGCGCGCGTCTGCGCGAGCCTGGGTATGAACACAAGGCTACGCTGGAATCCGAAATGCAGGCGGCAGTGCAGGGTGGTGTGACGAGCCTGGTTTGTCCGCCGGATACGGATCCCGTGCTGGATGAGCCGGGTCTGGTTGAGATGCTCAAGCATCGCGCACGCTTGTTGAATCAGGCGCACGTTTATCCATTGGGTGCATTGACGACGAAGCTGGAAGGCAAGTCACTGACAGAGATGGCTGAGCTGACCGATGCCGGTTGTATCGGCTTTTCGCAGGCTGATCAGCCGATTCTGGATACCACCGTTCTGTTGCGTGCATTGCAGTATGCGAAGACATTCGACTTCACGGTCTGGTTGCGTCCGCAGGATCCGCATTTGGGACGTAGCGGTGTGGCCCATAGTGGGCCAGTCGCGTCCCGCCTTGGTTTGTCCGGTGTACCCGTGATGGCTGAGACGGTTGCCTTGCATACGATTCTTGAACTCGTCCGTGTCACAGGGGCACGCGTGCATCTGTGCCGCATGTCGACAGCGGCGGGGCTGGAACTGGTGCGGGCTGCAAAGAAAGAGGGCTTGCCGATTACCTGTGACGTGGGTGCGCATCACGTGCACATGACGGAGATGGATATCGGCTTCTTTGATTCCAATGCGCGCCTGAATCCGCCGCTGCGCGGCCAGCGTGATCGTGATGCGATTCGTGCCGGTCTGCTGGATGGCACGGTTGATGTGATCTGTTCTGATCACACGCCTGTTGACGATGATGAAAAATTGCTGCCGTTCGGTGAAGCGTCACCCGGTGCAACAGGATTGGAATTGCTGCTTTCCCTCGCATTGAAGTGGGGGGAAGAATGTGCAGAGCCTAAAAAAGCGGTAGCGCAGGCCATTGCCAAAGTCACCAGTGACGCTGCGCGCATCGTCGGTTTGCAGGCCGGTCAGTTGGGCGTTGGCAGTGTCGCCGATGTCTGTCTGTTTGATCCTGCAGTGCATTGGAAAGTGGAGGCTGCCGCACTGGCTAGTCAGGGCAAGCACACACCGTTTGTCGGTTACGAGCTGGCAGGTCAGGTCAAGGCCACGATCGTTGCAGGTCACATCGCGTTTCAGCGTTGAGACTTTGTTGCGCGCACATGCCGGTATCCAGAAAGGCTGACTAGCGTGATCATGTGGCCTTTTCTGCGCGTCATTCTCCACCTGCTGCAGGGATTGGCAACCAGCGCCATTGTCTTTCCGCTGGTCAGTGCGGCCCGTCGTGAAGCGCTCGTCAAACATTGGTCACGCGGGCTGTTGCGTATCTTGCGCGTACGCGTCGATCATCATGTTTCTGATGTGCCGTCAGACAAACGCTCTGTGCTGGTGGTCGCCAATCATGTGTCGTGGCTGGATATCTTCGTCATCAATTCCGTACAACCCTGCCACTTCGTCGCCAAGGCAGACATCCGCAGCTGGCCTTTGTTGGGATGGTTGTGTGAACAGGCCGGCACGATTTTTATCGCGCGTGGAAAACGGCGCGAGACAAGGCGTGTGCAGGAAGGATTGGTGACGGGACTCTTGCGCGGACAGCGTATCGCTTTTTTTCCGGAAGGGACCACATCGGCGCAAGGTGTGCTCTTGCCGTTTCATTCCAACCTGTTCGAGGCGGCGATCGCTGCTGCCGTACCGATTCAACCTTATGCTGTGCGCTATCTGCATGACAGCGGTGCTTTGCATAAAGCCGCTGATTTTGTCGGCGATACGACGTTCGTCGACAGCATGATGCTGATTCTTAAAGCCCGCGGGATGCGCGCCGAACTCACTGAATTGCCGTTGATCGAAACGACGGACTCGGATCGCCGTGTATTGGCACAACAGGCGCATGCTGCAATTGGCAGTGTGTTGCAAGCCAGGCAGGCTGTCTGATCAGGATTTGCCAGGGCGTTGATGTTGCGGACAATCGACCTGAATCAGTGAGCGATCCTGCAGATTGATCGCTGTCAGTTTTCCTCCCCAGACACAACCTGTATCCAGTCCCAGCAGATTCGGTCGCACTAACAGCCCCAGCGTTGACCAGTGACCGAACACAACGGTTGTGTTCGCGGTACCTCGGTTCGGCATATCGAACCATGGCTGCAAGCCTGCAGGAATTTGCTCAATTCCTTCTGCCGTCTTGAAATCCATCGTGCCATCGCGGTTGCAAAAGCGGATGCGCGTCAAGGCATTGACGATCACCCGCAGGCGATCAATGCCTTGCAGTTCATCATGCCAGCCGGCTGGCGCATTGCCGTACATATTGCGCAGAAAGTCGACCCAGTCATCGCGTTGCAATGCATTTTCCACCTCCCGTGACAGCGCAACCGTTTGTGCGACAGACCATTGCGGCAAAACACCTGCGTGCACAAACAAACGATCGTCTTCTGCAAATGCCAGCGGCTGGTGACGCAACCATGTCAGTAACTCCTCGCGATCATCGGCTTGCAGAATGTCATCCAATGTATCGGATGCGCTGGGTTTTCTGAGCCCGCACGAAACGGCGAGAAGATTGAGATCGTGATTGCCGAGCACGATGCGGGCGCGCGGGCCCAGTGCCTTGATGCGTCGTAATGTGGCGAGTGACGCCGGACCACGATTGACGATATCGCCAACAAAAATCAGTTTTGCATCCGGAGTATGTGTGTCAATGGCATCCAGCAAATGACTTAATTGTCCATTGCAGCCTTGCAGATCACCGATGGCGTAAGTTGTCATGAAAATAATTAAAAGCGACTTTGCCTCGATTGTAGCCTTGATTCGCCATCTGTCAGCCTGACCGTATTGTTTTTGGCTAGTTATCACGCTGGCGTTTTTAATTAAATTCCAAGGCTGGAAAATAAATCAGATTGCGAGTGGCTGGTTTATTTTCAGCCAATTATTAAATAGTGGAGTCGCTTTAAATGAAATGCAGCAATGTCAGGAATTGCAGTCGCAATTGGTCAGGCAGGTGCAGGAACGTTCAGCCATGAGCAGGCGCAGCAATTGCTTGGAGCAATAGGGCAGGATGTTGTTGTAATTTGTGAAACTATTTCGATTGGGACTGGTCTCAATAACGATTTGCCATTGGGAGAAACTTTTAAATAAAGCTCTTTTCGTTTATTCGATCAAATCTTCGATATTTAAAATGAATTCAGGCGAAAAAACGACGCGGCTGTTAAAGTAATCGCCGTTTTGTGTTTTATTTCTCTTATTCATTCAATGTCGTAAAAAAGGAGCCTCTCATGGATTTGTCCGGATTGTCATTGGCCGAACTGTCTGCCTTGCAGGAAAAAATCAAGCAGGAAATCAAAAAGCGTCAAAAGCAGGAAGTTGTTCGCGCACGTGAGCAGATCATTGCGATCGCACAAAGCGTGGGCGTATCGCTTGATGAGTTGCTCGGTTCTGCAGGCAAGACAAAAGTGGTCAAAACCAGAAAACCGGTTGCCGTGCGCTATCGTCATCCGAAGGATGCGTCGTTGCAGTGGACCGGACGTGGTCGTCAGCCACAGTGGGTAAAGGATTGGCTGGCAGGTGGCAATTCGCTCGATTCCATCGGAGTTTGACGATATCTTTGACAGGATTGCGATTTAACATGACAACGCTCACACAGGGAATTTTCAAGGCATACGATATTCGCGGCATCATCGACAAGACTCTCGATGCAGGAATTGCACGGGATATCGGACGGGCCTTTGGTACGGCTGCCCGTGCCAAAGGCGAAAAGACGGTGGTCATCGGTCGCGATGGTCGTCTGTCTGGCCCATCGCTCGCGAAAGCGCTGGCTGAAGGCTTGCAGGCTGCCGGCGTTGATGTCATCGATCTTGGTGTGGTTGCCACGCCGGTACTGTACCTTGCGACGCACAAGCTGGACACGCAATCCGGCATCATGGTCACCGGCAGTCACAATCCGCCGGACTACAACGGTTTCAAGATGGTGTTGTCGGGCGAAGCCATTTACGGCGACGCGATTCAGTCCTTGTACAAGGCAATCGTCGATCAAACCTTCAGTGAAGGTGCAGGCAGTTATCGCACGCATGATATCGCTGCGGATTATCTGAAGCGTATCGTTGATGACGTCAAGCTGGCACGTCCGATGAAGATCGCCGTGGATTGCGGAAACGGTGTGGCAGGTGCATTTGCGGGTGATTTGTATCGTGCGCTCGGTTGTGAAGTCATTGAGCTGTTTTGCGAAGTTGATGGCAATTTCCCGAATCACCATCCCGATCCGGCCCATCCGGAAAATCTGCAGGATCTCATTCGCTGCCTGCAGGAGACCGATGCGGAAATCGGCCTTGCCTTTGATGGTGACGGCGATCGCTTAGGTGTGGTGACCAAGGACGGTCAGATCATTTATCCTGATCGTCAGTTGATGCTGTTTGCCAAGGATGTACTGACACGCCATCCGGGTGAGCAGATTCTGTACGACGTCAAATGCACGCGCCATCTGGCGCCGTGGATTACCGAGAACGGCGGCAAGCCGCTGATGTGGAAAACCGGACACTCGCTGGTCAAGGCCAAGATGCGTGAAACCGGTGCGCCACTTGGTGGCGAGATGAGCGGCCATGTGTTCTTCAAGGATCGCTGGTACGGCTTTGACGATGGCATGTATGCAGGTGCGCGCATGCTCGAATTGCTGAGTCGAGAGAAGGATCCTTCGGCCTTGCTGAATAGTTTGCCGCAATCGACCAGTACGCCGGAACTGCAACTGAAACTGGAGGATGGCGAGAGCTTCCCGCTGATTGCAAAACTGCAGGCAGAAGCCAAGTTCCCGGGTTCCGATCAGACCATTTCGATCGATGGCTTGCGCGTTGAGTATCCGGATGGCTTCGGTCTGGCGCGTTCCTCCAACACGACACCTGTGATTGTCATGCGTTTCGAGGCAGAATCGCAGGCGGCGCTGGAACGTATTCAGGGTGAATTCAAGCGTGTGATCAAGGATGCCAAGCCGGATGCTGTCATGCCGTATTGATGCTGTCTGAACGTAATGAACAAGGCAGTCGAACAAGTGTTCGGCTGCCTTGTTCCTTATGGGTTTCGCAATTCGATGTGTAATGGTGTGTCCGCCGCTGCGGCATAATACGGTTCATGCAGTCTCCGCCAATTTTTCTTCCACGTATCCGATGTGATGCGTCCCTCATACGATGCGACTGATGTATTCGATTGCGTGGTGGCTCGCTCTGCCACTGGTTTTGTTGCGACTCCTGATGCGTGGTCGCAAGGAGCCTGGTTATCGACAACATGTTGCCGAGCGGCTGGGCTGCTACGGCAAGGTCCCGTTGATGTCGAGCGCGCAAGTGCTGTGGGTCCATGCGGTGTCGGTCGGCGAGACGCGTGCTGCACAGCCATTGATCGAAGCATTGCTTGCGCACTTTCCACGGCATGTCGTGTTGCTGACGCATATGACGCCAACCGGTCGAGCAACCGGTCGCGCCTTATTCGAGCATGAGTCGCGTGTCGTGCAAAGCTACCTGCCTTATGACACAGGCTGGATGGTTGCTCGTTTTTTACGTCGCTTCCAACCGCAGTTATGCGTGCTGATGGAAACAGAGGTCTGGCCAAATGTCATGCGCCAATGCAAACGCCATGATGTGCCGGTTGCGCTCGTCAATGCGCGCTTGTCCGAGCGTTCCCTGAAAAAGGCATTGCGCTTGCCCTCGCTTTTTGTCGAGGCGGCACGTGCAATGACAGTTGTTGCAGCGCAGACGGAAAGTGATGCAGCACGTATCCGCCAGCTAGGTGCGCCGTGTGTGCAGGTTACCGGCAGCATCAAGTTCGATATCGTGCCGCCGGACGCAATGCTTGTGCGTGGTGCGCAATTGCGTCGTCGTTTTGGTCCGCGTCCGGTTCTGGTCTGTGCGAACACGCGGGATGGCGAGGAGACCCTGATCCTCGACGCGTTGACGGCGTTGACAATACCCGATGTCCTGCTCCTTATCGTGCCACGTCACCCGCAGCGTTTTGACAGCGTGGCGCAGCAGATCCGTACGCGCGGACTGTCGCTGATGCGCCGTTCCGAATCGGGCGAAGAAGCCGTACCCGCCGATGTGCAGGTGTTCCTTGGTGACTCTATGGGGGAGATGTTTGCTTACTATGCAGCTGCTGATGTGGCTTGTGTATGCGGCAGTTTCCTGCCGCTGGGTGGACACAATCTGATTGAGGCGTGTGCTGTCGGCAAACCGGTCCTGATCGGCCCTTACACGTTCAATTTTGCAGATGCCGCAGACAATGCGATTGCAGAGGGAGCCGCCTTGCGGATGCCTGATGCGACAGCCATGATGGCGCAAGCTGCGCGGCTGCTGATGCATCAGGATGTGCGTGAGGAAATGGGAGAGAACGCATGTCGCTTTGCACGACAGCATGGCGGTGCCACATCACGCACGATGGATTTGCTCGTGCCATTGGTCAGGGCTTCATCAGGCAGAGCAGTGTGAGCCGCGTTATTCAGTGTGCATATCATTGCGCACATCGCAGCAGCTCAGCCATTACTGACGATATTGGTAGGCATGATCGAGCAGACGATTGACTTCCCATTCCAGTCGATCCAATTCGCGATGCAGGCGGTCACGTTCCACTGGTCCGAGCGTACCGTTTGCCTGAAGACGTGCTTCGCGGCGGCTGATATCACGCTGCCGTTGTTGTAGCTGATGCGCTTCGCTCGGCGCGATGAGTCCTGCCGCGATACCACGATTGATACGATCATTGAGTTGGATCTGACGCTGATCAAGTCGCAGTGCGGCGCGTTGCTTGCCGTGGTCGCCATTGAGCTTGCGATCCACATCCAGCCGCATGGCATCCAGATCGCGCCATAGCTGATCCCGCTCGCGAGGTGATGCATGGGGATTCTGTCGATAGCGCATGTCTCTGAACTGGATGTCACGTTCGCGTTGATAAAGGACCCGCGCTTCTTCCGGCGTAATGAACCCATATTCCAGACCGTATTGAATCTGCGCACGAATGTCCTGTTGCGCCTGTTCAAGCGTGACAGTGCTGACACGTTCCGCAGACGCCGGCATCGCACCCATGAGGGATAGCGTCATGCCAAGGAGCAGGGCAATCAATGATGGCTTGCGAAGGTTCATAGCACAACAGGTCCGGTATTAGATGGCGACTCAATGTCTGCCATGACGGCCATGATGGTGGTGATGTCCACGATGGCGGTGGTCATGACGGTAGTGATGACGGTGATAGTGTCGCTCAGGATAGTAGTAACGCGGCGCGACGTAAACCGGGCGTGGCGGCGCAACATAAACGGGTCTTGGATGCGCATACACAGGAGGTGGTGCGACATAGACCGGTGCCGGCACGCCAATGGCCACGTCGACATTGACGCGTGCCATCGCGGGTGCAGCAGAAAAGAAAAGCGTTGCGCCCGCCAGGATTGCCGCCGAGAAGCCGAGAAGTTTTTTCATGATTCATCTCCTTGAGTGGATGAAGTCATTACATAACAGGCGCCCGGCAATAACCACCTTGAAGTGGTAACGATTGTGACCAGATGTTTCCGTTATTTTTTCGTGAGGTAAACATTCCTATTCACGGATTGGCCTGATTGCAGGCTTCCGCAATCCAGCGACCGCTGGTGTTGGCCTGCTCATCGACAGCCACGCCATGCACCAATCCCTTGAAGCTGGTTTTCCCCGTAAAGGTATCAGGCGTATTCAAGGTTGCTTCGACACGCCCCTGTCCTTTGATTTGTGCACCATCACAAATAATGTCAGCGGTCACCTGATTACCGATGCGCTGCGTGTTGCGTGCTTCGCATCCTGACTGGCGATGGTAGCTGGTAGGCAATACATTCTGTTTTGCCATGTCTGGTGTAACGCAAACCCGGGAGCTGGCCGCGCCGTCCTTGATATCCGGCATGACAAACCCATATTGCTTTGCAAGATTGCCAAGTTGACGGCGCTGATCCGGTGGCACCTGCTCAACCAAGCCAAGCAGATTGGAGCTGGCGGTAATTTCCCAGGTGCCGGATCGTAATGGATGGTCTGCAGCGTGAGCGGATAAGGCAATCGATAAAAACGGCAGACACAGTAGTGGTTTCTTCCAGAAAGACATGCATGCTCCAGCAAGTGACAATGTGGTTTGGATAATGCGCTGGCGGGGAGGTTCCAAGACAAGTGTCTGTGGTATGGTATGCACCGATTTGTCTAACCATATTGCAAATCAGTATGAGATATCCCATAAAAATGGGATACGAAAACAAGTAGGAGCAGCCGACAATACGGCAACAAAGGAGAACGCAGCACATGGCAATTGAATTACCACCAAACGTGACAGCACAACGCAAACCGATTTCTGCCACATCTTACGAATATATTTTCCGACACAGCGAACTGGGTCAACTGGGTAGGGTTCTTCTCAGTGTCTGCACCTCAGGTACCTCGCGTTTGACTTGCCTTGTACATGGTAATCCGGGTGAAAAACTGACCGAGCAGCGCCGCGCGATTTTCGAGCCGCTGGCAAAAAAACTGGCCGAGCAGATGCGTTTGACGGCAACCTTTCTCAAAGGACCCGGCGACGCGCAGCCCGCTTTGGCATAAGAAGAAACATACCCCATAAAAAAAGAGGCCGGATGGCCTCTTTTTTGTTTTGCAGTTGGTCTGCTTATGGTGCCGACGTTGCCGGTGTGGTTGGTGCGGCTGCCGTCGCAGTGGTTTCCCGAATACCTCCGCCCAGCGAGCGATACAGATCGACAGCATTGGTCAGACGTAGCAGGCGAATCTGCACCAGTTCCTGTTCGGCGGAAAACAATTCACGTTGTGCATCGAGTACGTCGAGGGAGCTCGCAATACCGTTCTCAAAACGTTGATCCGCAAACTTCATGCGCTCTGCCTGGGCACGCTGCACACGTTCTTGTGCATCCGCCTGCTCATCGAGAAAACCACGTGCGACCAGTGCGTCAGCGACTTCCTGGAAGGCAACCTGAATGGTCTTTTCGTAGTTTGCGACAGCAATGTTTTTGCGCACTTCAGCCAGATTCAGATTGGCCGTATTGCGACCACCCTGGAAGATCGGCAGAACCAATTGCGGTGCAAAAGACCACGCACGCGATCCGCTTTCAAACAAGCCGTCCAGCGAATTGCTCGCCGTGCCCACACCTGCCGTCAGCGAAATGCGCGGGAAGAAAGCGGCACGCGCCGCACCGATATTGGCATTGGCTGCCAGCAGTGTCTGTTCGGCACTGCGAATATCCGGACGTTGCACAAGCAGATCGGATGGCAGGCCTGCTGGCAACTCGGTCACGATGTCTTGCGACGACAATGGTTGCGGAGCGGGCAGATCCGTCAATGGTTGACCGACCAGTACGGTCAATGCGTTCCATGCCTGCGCACGCTGACGCGCCACGCTGGCTGCGGTAACGCGAGCGGTCTGCAACAAGGCTTCGTTCTGCTGCAGATCAAGCGCCGAGGTTGCGCCTACGTCAAAGCGCTGCTTGGCCAGCTCGTAACCTTTGGCACGACTTTCCAGCGTGCGACGCGCCAGTTCTTCCTGTTCAGCAAAGGCACGTTCGTTCAGATAGGCCTTCGCGACTTCTGAAATCAGACTGAGCTGCGCCGATACGCGCGCTTCTTCGGTAGAGAGATAGCTTGCCAGCGCGGCATCGCTAAGACTTTTTACGCGACCGAAGAAATCGAGTTCAAAGGAGGCTAGCGACACACCAACCTGATAATTGCTGGTGACGACGCTTTGGCCAAACTGATTGACGGAGGCAGGCGTGCGGCCGCGGTTGCCGGTTGCCGTACCATTCAGGTTCGGTACGCGATCGGCCTGCACGATGTTGTACTGCGCGCGCGCTTCTTCAATACGTAACGCGGCAACACGAAGGTCACGATTGTTTTCCAGTGCACGACCGATCAGTGTCTGAAGACGTGCATCGTGGAAAAAATCACGCCAGCCAGTTTCGGCTGCGCTGCGCTGAGCGCCTTGCGCTTCTCGATGCTCCGGGTAGCTTGCCGCTACCGGTGCATCGGGACGCGTGTACTTGGGTGCCATCGAGCAAGCGCTCAGGACGCCGACAGCCAGCAGCGTCAATGTGATTTGCTTCATCATATTTCTTCATCCTCATTGCGCGGCTTGTTGGCCGCATACATGCGACGTTGACGTTCGCTACCCTTGAACAACTTGCGGACGACCACGAAGAACACAGGGACCAGGAACACCGCCAGGACGGTTGCCGTGATCATGCCGCCCATCACGCCGGTACCGATCGCGCGCTGGCTGGCAGAGCCTGCGCCCGAGGCAATTACCAGTGGCAGCACCCCGAGGATGAACGCCAGCGAAGTCATGATGATCGGACGGAAACGCAGGTGAACCGCTTCCAGCGTCGCTTCGATCAGTCCCTTGCCTTGTGCCTGCAGGTCTTTCGCAAATTCGATGATCAGAATCGCGTTCTTGGCCGATAGCCCGACAACCGTAATCATGCCGACCTTGAAGTACACGTCATTCGGCATCCCCCGCAACGTCACGCCCAGCAGTGCGCCCAGAATACCAAGCGGCACCACCAGCATGACCGCAAATGGAATCGAGGTGCTTTCATACAGTGCAGCCAACACCAGGAAGACGGCGATCAGCGACAGTGCATACAGTGCCGGTGCCTGATCGCCCGAGGTTTTCTCTTCCAGCGACTGACCTGTCCATTCGAAGCCGAAGCCCGGTGGCAGTTTGGTCATCAGGTTTTCCATCTCCGTCATGGCATCGCCCGTGCTGTAGCCTGGTTTGGTCGCACCTGAAATCTTCATTGCCGGATAGCCGTTGTAACGAATCAGTTGCACCGGACCGGTAATCCATTTCGACGTCACGAAGGACGAGAAAGGCACCATGTTGCCGGACGAGCTACGTGCATAAAGATTTTTCAGATCTTCCGGTTGCAGACGACGTGGCGAATCGGCTTGTACGATCACACGCTGTTGACGACCCTGATTCGGGAAGTCATTCACGTAAGACGAGCCCAGCAGAGTCGACAGCGTCGTATTGATGGCATCGAACGTCACGCCCAGCGAATTGGCCTTGTCGCGATCAATGTCGAGTTGCAGCTGCGGCGCATCTTCCAGACCTTCAGGGCGTACGCCTGCCAGTACCGGACTTTGCGCTGCCAGCCCCAGCAATTGATTGCGTGCGGCGACCAATGCTTCATGTCCCTGACCCGAACGATCTTGCAGACGGAAGGTGAAGCCCGTGGCGTTACCCAATTCGCGGATCGGAGGCGGGTTCAGCGGGAACACGATGGCATCCTTGATCTGGGAGAAGGTGCCGAACGCCTTGGCGGCGATTTCATCAGCCGACTCGCCCTTGCCACGTTCTTTCCAGTCCTTGAACGGCGTAAAGACGATACCGGCATTCTGGCCGTTACCCGAGAAGCTGAAGCCCGTAATTGCCACCACGTGCTGGACCGCTGGCTCGTTCAGATAGAAGTTTTCAATCTGCTTGATGACCTCGAGCGTACGCGCCTGGCTCGCGCCGGCAGGCAATTCGACGTTGGTCACGATATAGCCCTGATCTTCGTTCGGCAGGAACGAGGCTGGCAGACGTGCGTACAGCAATGCAACGCAGCCGATGATCAGGCCGTATACCACCATCCAGCGACCGGTCTTGGTCAGCATGCGGGAGACGAAACTTTGGTAGCCGGTCGTCGTGCTGTTGAACTTGCGATTGAACCAGCCAAAGAAGCCACGTTTTTCGTGATGCTGGCCTTTTTCGATCGGTTTGAGGATTGTTGCGCACAGCGCCGGTGTCAAGGTGAACGCCATCAGTACCGAGAACACCATCGATGCGGCGATGGCCAGCGAAAACTGACGATAGATCGCTCCAACGGCACCACCGAAGAATGCCATCGGGATGAACACGGCAATCAGCCAGCGTAATACCCACCAGCGCACCGGAGATCTGCCCCATGGCCTTGCGTGTTGCATCGCGTGGCGAGAGCCCTTCCTCGGCCATGATACGTTCGACGTTTTCCACCACCACGATCGCATCATCGACCAGGATACCGATCGACAGCACCATACCAAACATGGTCAGCACGTTGATGGAAAAACCAAACAGCATCATCGTGGCGAATGTACCTGCCAACGCAACCGGCACCACAATCGTCGGGATGATCGTGTAGCGAATGTTCTGCAGGAACAGGAACATCACCAGGAACACCAGGATGATGGCTTCGATGAGGGTCTTGACCACTTCTTCGATCGAGATCTGCACGAACTTCGACGTGTCGTAAGGAATCTCGTACTTCACGCCAGCAGGGAAGTAGCGCGACAGTTCGTCCATCTTGGCGTGGACCAGCTTGGCAGTTTCCAGCGCATTGGCCGTCGGCGACAGCTGCACACCGATGAACGAGGTCGGATTGCCGTTCAAGCGACCCGAGGTCGCATACTGCTGTCCACCGATTTCGACACGGGCAACGTCGCGCAAGCGCACCGTCGAACCATCACGATTGGCGCGCAGCACAATCTTGCCGAACTCTTCCGGGCTGGTCATCTGGCCATTGACGACCACCGTAGCCGCATACTGCTGGTCGCTATTGCTTGGCAGTTCACCCAGCGTACCGCCTGCGACCAGTGCATTTTGTGCACGGATGGCAGCAGTGACTTCGGCAGGTGTCAGATTCAGTCCAACGAGTTTGTTCGGATCGACCCAGATACGCATCGCGCGTTCGGTGCCGAACAACTGGGCCTGACCTACGCCCTTGACGCGACGGATTTCATTGAGCACGTTACGCGACAGGTAGTCACCCAATGCGATCGGATCCAGCGAATTGTCGGTCGACGACAAGCCGATGAACAGCAGGAAGTTGCTGCGTGATTTAGTGACTTGCACGCCCTGTTGCGTCACGACGGAAGGCAGGCGAGCCTCGACACGCTTGAGGCGGTTCTGTACATCGACGGCTGCCAGATCGGGATTGGTTTCCGGCGTAAACGTCACCGTGATCTGTACCTGGCCGTTGGCCTGACTTTGCGATTCGACATACATCAGACCGTCAGCGCCGTTCATTTCCTGTTCGATCAGCGAGGTAACACTGTCATCCAGTGTTTGCGCAGTCGCGCCAGGATAGTTGGCGGTAACGACGATAGCCGGCGGGGCGATGTTTGGATACTGCGATACCGGCAAAAACTTGATGGCTAGTCCGCCCGCGAGCAGGATGAAGATCGCCAGTACCCACGCGAATACCGGGCGATCAATAAAAAATTTACCCATTACGGTACTCCCTTACTTCGACTGGGGCTGCTCTGCCTTCTGGCTGGCAGGAGCATTGGCGGCGGGCTGCTTGGTTTCTGCGGCAGCAGGTGTGGCTGGTGCTGCAGCTTCCGGTGCGGCTGCATCGGTTACATTCGCTGCTTTTTTCCAAGGCACAGGTTTCACGGTCGCGCCTGGCTGGACTTTCTGCAGGCCTTCCACAATCACCCGTTCGCCAGACTTCAGGCCGCTTTCAATGACCCAGTTGTTGTTGTTCGACGAACCGGTTTTAACGAGGCGCGACGTTACCTTGTTGTCTTCGCCCACGACCATGACAGCAGAGCCACCAGGGGTTTGCGTTACGGCCTGTTGTGGCACGGTAATGGCAGCGTCATTGACAGCCTGTTCGACTCGTGCACGCACGTACATGCCTGGCAACAGGGTACGTTCCGGATTGGAAAACTCGGCGCGCAACGAAACCGCACCCGAGGTTTCATCCACCGTCAGATCCGAGAACAGCAATTTGCCGGGATGCGGATAGACCTGACCATCTTCCGTGACAAGGGTGATCTTGACCTGATCTTTGCCCGCGCTTTTCAGCTGGCCGGCGGCCATGGCGCGTTGCAGACGCAGCACTTCGGTGCTGGATTGCGTCATGTTGACGTAGATCGGATCGATCTGCTGGACGACAGCCAAAGGCGTGGCTTCGTTTTGCCCGACCAGTGCACCTTCTGTGACCAATGCGCGACCGATGCGGCCGGAGATCGGCGAGGTCACATTGGCGTACCCCAGCGACAGGCGTGCGGTTTCACGCGCGGCCTTGGCCGATACCAGATCGGCAGTCGCCTGCTTTTCGGTGGCGACGACGTTGTCATATTCCAGTTTGCTGACGGCATTGGTTTCTACCAGCGGCTTGTAGCGCTTGGCGGTCATTTCTGCTTGCAGTAGCGTGGCCTCTGCACGTTGGACTGCGGCATCGGCGCTGTTGTAGTTGGCCTGGAACTGGGCTGGATCAATCTGATAGAGCAGTTCGCCGGCTTTAACGTCTGCACCTTCGCGGAAATTACGCTTCAGGACGATGCCGGCGACACGGGCGCGTACTTCAGCGATGCGGCTGGATTCCAGGCGTGCTGGCAATTCGTTGGTAACGGCGAGAGGAGCGGCATTGATGGTTATAACGGAAACTTCGGTTGGTGGTGGTGCGGCAGGTGCCTCGTTCTTTTTACCGCAAGCGGCCAAAGCAAAGATCAGGAAAAGACTGGCGCTGATGCGCGTCAAACGGGGAAGTGAACTCATATACATCTCGCACGATAGGTGAAAGCGCTGCCGAGGACGGCAGATCCGATAAAGAAACTGGTGACGCTGAAGAGAAGCAAAACAACAGGCACTGGCTTTTGCGGCTGTGCTTTTTGCCGAACTACTGCAAGTCGGGTATTATACATACATTCGCGAATGTATGTATTACAGGAAACTGACAATAAAAATAACACTTCAGCATAGCGAAAGTACACAAAGTTTGTGACAGGAGATTGAAAGCAGATGGCACGTTCTACCAAAGAAGAGGCGCTCGAAACGCGTAACCGCATCATTGATGCGGCCGAAGAGGTGTTTTATACGCGTGGGCTGGCGCAAACTTCATTGGCGGATGTTGCCGTTGCGGCCGATGTGACACGTGGCGCAATCTATTGGCATTTCAAAAACAAAGCAGATTTGTTTGAGGCGATGTCAGAGCGGGTCCGGTTGCCGATGGAGTCGCTGATGAATGCGACATCGGAAGAATATGCCGCTGATCCACTGAGACATTTGCGCGATACGTGGGTGCACTTGATGCAAGATGCCGCACTGAATGAGCGTACACGCCGTGTGCTCGATATCTTGTTCCTGAAATGTGAACTGGTTGATCGCAACGACCCGATCTGGATTCGTCAGCAGGATTGCTATCGACGGGGTTTGGAGAATATGGAGCGTATTCTCAAGGATGCGATTGCGCTCCAACAGTTGCCATCCGATCTCAATACGCGCTTGGCTGCGCTAACCTTGCATGGTCAGGTTGTGGGCTTGCTGATGAACTGGCTGTTTTCGCCAACGACGTTTGACATGGCAGAGATCGCCGAGCATGTGATCGATACCTGTATCGATGGTTTGCGCTATGCGCCATCACAGCGCATCAAAACAAACTGATCAAACAATATATGACCACCTGCGCAATGCAGGACAGGACATCAGGATTGTGGTGATGTGGCTGGTGGTACCAGCAAGGTATTGATTTGAATCAGATCTTCTTCCTGCAGCATGCCTGCTGCAGATTTCAGCCGAAGCGAGTTGAGCAAGGTGTTGTAACGCGCCTGCGCCAGATCGCGTTGCGTGACATACAACTGTTGCTGTGCGTTGAGGACATCGATGTTGATACGTACGCCGACCCGATAGCCGATGCGATTCGATTCCAGTGAGGAACGGCTGGAGATTTCTGCCGCTTCCAATGCTTTCACCTGTGCCAGTCCACTTGTCACGCCGACATACGCTTGTCGTGCTGCCTGTGCGGCAACGCGACGTGAGGATTCCAGATCGGCGCGTGCCTTGTCTTCCAGCGCAATGGCCTGTCGCACCTGACTCGTTACGGCAAAACCGCTGAACAGCGGAATCTGCCATTGCAGACCGACCGCATTGGTCTGGCCCGTGGCCGTGCTTTGCCCGATGACATTATTGCGCTGGGTTGTATCCGTGTGCGTGGCAACCAGATCAACCGTCGGGTAATGACCGGCACGATTGCGTGTGATGTCGCGCTGTGCAATTTCCAGCATGAGCTGCTTGGCCATGACATCAAAATTATGTTGCTCTGCATTGCTGACCCAGGGACTCATCTGGGCGGGCTGTGGTGGCTGCAGTTGTGCATTCTTGCGCAATACGGCCAGTGCGGTTGCCGATTGGCCGGTTAGCTGGGCCAGCGCTTCACGTTTGATTTCCAGATCGCTTTGTGCGGCAAGCTCCTGTGCGGTTGCCAGATCGTAGCGGGCTTGCGCTTCATGCGTATCGGTGATGGTTGCATTCCCGACTTCGAAATTGCGTTTTGCAAAAGCAAGCTGCTCGTCAATGGCATTCTTTTGCGCCTGCAGAGACGTCAGGGTGTCCTGTGCCGCCAATACATCGAAATAGGCCTGGGCAACACGCAGGATCAGATCCTGGGCGGCGACGGCAAAGGTTGTTTCGCTGGCGGCAACCTGCAATTTGCTTTGCTCGTAGGTTTGCCATGCCGCAGTGTCGATCAGCGGTTGTGCCAGCGACAGCGTGTAGCCGCGCGCGGTGTATTCGGGAGTCGACTGGCGACGGATTTGTTGATGATTGCCGCTCAAGCCAATCAGCGGCAATAAATTGGCGCGACCTTGGACCGATAGTTCGCGCCCTGCAGCCGCGGCTGATCGGGCGCTTGCGTAGATCGCATCGTTGGCCAGTGCGTCACGATAGGCTTGCAGCAAATCGGTTGCCGAGGCAGGCAAGGATGCCGCAAGGGCGAGAAGAACAGCGGAAAATCGTAATACGCGCATCGCTCTTTCCTGAGGAGCGCGTTGTTTAGTAAGTTGGCATGGTGGTATCAACCTGCTGCGCCCATGCGTGAATGCCGCCAGTGAGGTTGATGACTTTGCCGAAACCGTTGGCTTCAAGAAAACTGGCGACGCGCAGGCTGCGCATGCCGTGATGGCAGATGCAGACGATCGGCGCGTTGCGATCAAGTTGTTCGATCTGGGCGGGGATGGTGTTCATGGGAATCGAGACCGAACCTTCGATATGGCAGGTCTGGAATTCCCATGGTTCGCGCACATCCAGCAACATCGGCTTGTCCGCGGAAGCGTTAGCAATCAGGGTGGCGACTTCCGGGGCAGTAAGTTGTTGCATCCGCAAACTTTCTTTGAGATCGATGAATCAGAACTTGAACTGCGAAGGTGCAGGTGCGTTTTGCAGTGGCTTGATCAGTGTTTCAAACACGCCAACGGTATCGAACTTCACCTCGGAGATGCGGGTGATGATCTGTGCGGTCATTGCAGGTGCCGTGCCGACAACAGCAAACATGCGGCCGCCCACTTTCAGTTGGGCCAGCAGTGCTTCCGGCACGAATGGCAGCGAACCGGAAACGACGATGACATCGTATGGCGAATGGGGTTGCACCAGACCTGTGTAGCCTTGGGCGGCATCGCCTTCGACGACTTCGACATTGGTGACGCCGTAGTCAGCCAGATTTTTCTCGGCCAGCGCTTTCAGTTCCGGATTGATTTCAACCGTGGTCACATGACGCGCCTTGTGTGCGAGCAGTGCCGCCATGTAACCCGAGCCCGCGCCGATTTCCAGAACGGTTTCGTGCTTTTGAACAGTCAGTTCTTGCATGATGCGGGCTTCAACACGTGGTGCCAGCATATTCTCGCCACCTGGCAGCGGGATCTCGCTGTCGGCAAAAGCCAGTCCACGATAGGCGGCCGGCACAAATGCTTCGCGTTTGACGATGGTCAAGAGTTCCAGAACGTCCGTATCCAGCACGTCCCAAGGACGGATCTGTTGTTCGATCATGTTGAAACGGGCTTGTTCGATATTCATGGCGATGGCTTGGTAACGAATTAAGGAAGACGGCATTTTATCAAAGGATGGGTGCCTGATCGCAACAGCTTCACCTGTGGCTGGCAGGAATTTGCAAAAAACCACACGCTTTGTCCGGGAAAGATTGCCGCGACCGCTTGCTGCAACCGGTACAATGGCGCCCATGACGTGCATCTTCCTCGTTTTTTCCACCCTGCCCACCACTTGTCGGGTTGCTTTCTTGGCAAATAGATAATGAGTCTCGCCTGTCGTCCCGATTGTGGCGCCTGCTGCACCGCACCGTCGATTTCGTCGGCCATTCCCGGTATGCCGGACGGCAAGCCGGCGGGGGTGCGTTGCGTGCAGCTCGACGACGGGAATCGTTGCCGGATTTTCGGTCAGCCGGAACGGCCTTCCGTTTGCAGCAGTTTGCAGCCGGACCTGGACATGTGCGGCACGACACGCCTGCACGCCATGACATTCCTGACTCAGCTTGAGTATCTGACGGTGGCGCATTGAGGCAGTCAGCAAGGAAAGACGATTGCATTCGATGAATACGCGGGATGATCTGGGCGCTCGAGCGCTGCATATTCTGGAAACGGTTTTCGGCTATCCCTCCTTCCGTGGCGAGCAGGCGGCCATCGTGGATGCGGTGGCACGCGGTGGCGATGCGCTGGTACTGATGCCGACGGGCGGCGGTAAATCACTGTGCTATCAGATTCCGGCGTTGTTGCGTGACGGGGTCGGTATTGTGGTGTCGCCGTTGATTGCCTTGATGCAGGATCAGGTCGATGCATTGGCCGAAGTCGGTGTGCGTGCGGCATTTCTCAATTCCACCCAGAGTTTTGACGAGACGATACGCATCGAGCGTCGCCTGCGCACCGGCGATCTTGATCTGCTGTATGTGGCGCCGGAGCGGTTGATGACGCCGCGTTGTCTTGACATGCTCGATACGCTCAAGATTGCTCTGTTTGCGATTGACGAGGCGCACTGCGTCTCGCAGTGGGGGCATGATTTTCGCCCTGAATACATTCGCCTGTCGGTGCTGCACGAGCGTTTTCCGCATGTGCCGCGGATTGCGTTGACGGCGACGGCGGATCACCAGACACGCGCCGAAATCGCGCATCGCCTGCAACTGGAGGATGCGCACAGATTCGTATCGTCCTTTGATCGCCCCAACATCCGTTACCAGATTGTTGAAAAAGCCAGCAGTCGCAAGCAGTTGCTCGACTTTATCGAAAGCGAACATCCGGGTGATGCGGGCATCGTCTATTGCCTGTCGCGCAAGAAGGTGGAAGAGACGGCCGAATTTCTGAATGAAAACGGTCTGACGGCATTGCCGTATCACGCGGGTATGGACTTCGCGACACGTAGCGCCAATCAGTCACGCTTTCTGCGCGAGGATGGCATTGTGATGGTGGCGACGATTGCCTTTGGTATGGGGATCGACAAGCCCGATGTACGTTTCGTTGCACATCTGGATCTGCCGAAGAGCATCGAAGGCTATTATCAGGAAACCGGTCGAGCGGGGCGTGATGGTTTGCCTGCCAGCGCATGGATGGCGTATGGCTTGCAGGATGTCGTGCAGCAGCGCCGCATGATCGACGAGTCGGAAACGGATGACACATTCAAGCGTGTGCAAGGCGCCAAGCTCGACGCCATGCTCGGTTTGTGCGAGACGCTGCATTGTCGCCGTCAGCGTCTGCTCGATTACTTCGGCCAATCCTCCGAGCCGTGCGGCAACTGCGATACGTGTGCACAGCCGCCAAGCTCATTCGATGCTACGGTCGCCGTACAAAAACTGTTGTCGACCATCTATCGGGTCGATCAGCGGTTTGGTGCGATGCATGTGCTGGATGTGTTGCGTGGCGCTGACTCCGACAAGTTACGCCAGTGGGGACATGAGCAGATTTCGACCTACGGCATTGGTGCGGATCGCAGTGAGGCGGAGTGGCGCGCCATTCTGCGTCAAACGATTGCATTGGGTTTGATCAGCGTCGATCACGAATCGTATGGTGCGCTCAAGCTGACAGAGGCGGCACGACCGGTGCTCAAGGGGCTGGAGAAAGTGCAATTGCGCGCGTATCAGAAGCCGGTCAAGACACGACGTACCAGCAAGCCGAAAGGGTATGTGGAAACTGACTTGTCGGCGGAAGAGCAGGCGGTATTCGAAAAACTGCGCTGGTGGCGCATGGAAACCGCACGCAAGCACAATGTCCCGGCTTATGTCGTGTTTCAGGATGCGACCATGCGCGAGATTGCCAAGGTGCAGCCCACCTCACTGGACGCCTTGCGGGGTGTGAGCGGCGTCGGTGAAAAGAAACTGGAAAGTTACGGTGCCGAGATCGTTGCGTTGATTGGCGACATGGCGACACCGTAAAGTCTCATCTCATTTTTTCTCGAACACCAGATCCCATACGCCGTGGCCGAGCTTGATCCCACGATTTTCGAACTTGGTGACAGGGCGATAATCGGGGCGTGGTGCGTAGCCATCCGCCGTATTCTTCAATGTCGGTTCGGCGCCCAATACTTCCAGCATTTGTTCTGCATATTCCTGCCAGTCGGTCGCGCAGTGAATGTAGCCACCGGCTTTCAATTTCGACGAAAGCAACGCCACCATCGGCCCCTGAATCAGGCGACGCTTGTTGTGACGTGCCTTGTGCCATGGATCAGGGAAAAACACGTGCACACCGGCGAGTGACTGATCGGGGATCATGTTGATCAAGACTTCATATGCGTCATGTTGAATCACGCGCTGATTGGTCAGACCGCCTTCGCTGATCAGTTTGAGCAGATTGCCGACGCCCGGTGTGTGCACCTCGACGCCAATGAAATTCTTTTCCGGCATGCCGGATGCAATCCTGGCGGTCGTTTCGCCCATGCCGAAGCCGATTTCGAAGATTGTCGGCGCGGTCCGGCCGAATGCCTGATCGATATCCAGCGGTTTCTTTTCATAGGGGATGAAAAACTGCGGACCGAATTCCTCGATGGCGCGCGCCTGCGCATTCGACAGGCGACCAGCGCGCGTGACAAAGCTGCGGATGCGATGTTCGGTCGGATCGTAGAAAAGCGGTTTCTTGCCGTCGTTGGTGGTGTGATCGGTCATGCTGGTATCTGTTGAAAATAAGGCTCGAATCTGAGGCGGCGTATTGTACCGCGCCGAACCTGCCATCTTCATGCGATACCATGCAGAAAAGAATGAATGGAGGAGACACATGCGATTACTGGCCATCTTGATCGCCGTCGGATTATTGACGGCATGCAACAACGACAATGCGCAACCCTTTGCGCTGCAAAGCGGGATTGCCAACAAATCACAACTGACCGAGGCCGAGAGCACGCAGGCGTGGGAAACCTTGATGGGCGCTTGCCAGAATCTTGCGAAAATGAAGTCCGATCTTTCGGACTGGACGCTGGTCGCCACCTCATTGTCACGTACCGAGCGCGATTACGGCTGGAGCCGGGCATTCGAGATTTCATTTCGTATTGCTGATCAACCGGATGGCAATCTGTTGAGCCGTGCTGCAGGTCATGTCTGTACCTTTACGGTGGGCGGCGGCGATCAGCCTGGCTATTTCGCGGTAAAGAACGACTGCGCGCGGATTTGCGGCGCAAGCGGCGGTGCGTTGGTGCCGGTGCCGGACATGGTCTTTCTGGATGATCCGCAATCTCACGGTTACAGGGCGCGGCGCGATGCGGATGCGCAGGATTTTGCAAGAAGAATCAAGGCGGCAAAACCGCCGGCTTTTGGCAACGATCATCAGGCGCAGCGCCAGCTTGCTTACCTTTATTCGAACGAGTCCTACGACAAGGAAGATCGTATTCGAGGTTGTGCATGGGGCATGTATATCGTCGGCCTGTCTTCCTTCGCCGGCAGCAGTGATCGTTCCAATCTCGATTACGAGTGTGGCAGCCTGACTGCGCATGAGCGGGACGCGGCATCCAGAGAAGCGGAATCGATCGCGGCGCGTGTCAGCAAGTAATCAGTCAATTTTCTCAAGGTCGCTCAGATCGTGGTGTATATGCTCGTCTTTTGTTGGCGCGCAGGAACAAAACAGCGTGCGCACTTTCAAACCTGATCGTCGCAATCGGTCATCCATGTTGTCAGCAGAAGCAGCGCGGTATTGCCACGTGCTCTGACCGTGATCGCCGGGTATCCGTCAATATCATCATGGATGATCGAGACTGTCACGGTTAGCCAGTCTCTGATCCCGTATCGCTGAAAAGGTGTGCTCGTGTTTCATGCTGTTTCTTGTTTCATTGCGTTGTACGTCATCTGGCGGCTGGTATGGCCGCTGCCATTTTCCCGATTGATCAGACTGGGCCTTGCTGTCGTCATACTGCTGGGCGCCGAGCATCAACTGATTACGCGCAATTTTTTCGGATCGATGGCATCGCCGGAAATCCCGTTTGTTTTACTGGTGTCGTTCGGCTGGTTGTATGGCGCCATCTGCTTCACCGGCTTGTTGCTGATGCTGAAGGATATTGTTGCGCTGCTTGCGTATCTGCCATTCAGACGATATGCGCGGTCTTTACTGTATTCGGTACGGGTGCCCCGCGTGATTGCCGCTATTGCGGCAATACTGTCGCTGATCGGTGTGTGGCAGGCAGTGCGTGTGCCGGATGTGAAAAAGCTGGAGGTCGTGTTGCCCGCATTGCCGGCCCAGCTGGATGGATTTCGTCTGGTACAGCTGACAGATCTGCATGCAAGCCGTTTACTGCAGGCAGCATGGATGGATGCCGTGGTGGAAAAGACCAATGCCTTGCAAGCGGATTTGATCGTGATTACCGGCGATCTGGTGGATGGCACGCCGGAGGCGCGGCATCAGGACATACAACCGCTGCGCAAGCTGCAGGCAAAGCAGGGTGTGTATGCGATTCCCGGTAATCATGAATATTACGCAGACTATGCAAGTTGGTTACGCGCTTTCCGTGATCTGGGTTTGCCGATGCTGTTGAATCAACATGTGACGATCACACAGAATGATGCATCCTTTGTGCTGGCAGGAGTGACAGATACGATCGCACCGAATTTCCGGGAGACGCCGCCCGATCTGGCTGCTGCGCTGAAGGATGCGCCTTCTCGGCAGCCGATCATTTTGCTGGCACACCGGCCAATCGATGCGCTGGCGAACGCGACATCTGGTGTGTTATTGCAATTGTCGGGGCACACGCACGGCGGACAGATACTGGGTTTCCACAAGGTAGTGCAGTGGGCGAATCAGGGGTTTGTCTCCGGCCTGTACAAGGTCAATGACATGCAGTTGTATGTTAGTAATGGCACGGGATTGTGGGCCGGTTTGCCGATTCGTCTCGGTCGTCCTTCGGAAATTACCGAGATCACCTTACGCGCACGCTAGGTGCGCGTTGGATCACACGGCCAACAGGCAAAAGCCGCTGACGCCCAGCGTGATACTGCCATCGTTCAGCGTCACGTGCTGACCGAACACCAGACCGTTGTAGTTGCACTGCACGACATGCTGGATGACATCCATGTTGAAAAGGCAGTAGAGCTTCTGACCATCCGTGGTACGGCAGAATGCCAGCACCGCATGCGGTGCATCGATCAATTCGATCTTTGCGGTTTTGTGTAATGCCGGATTGGCGCGTCGTACCGCAATCATCTTGCGATAGAAGTTGAGTACGGAATGCGGATCGGCCTCCTGCACACTCACGTTGATCGCACGATGTTCGTCCGTGACGGGCAACCATGGTTCAGCCACGCTGAAGCCACCGTGTGAGCCGCCGGTCCATGGCATCGGTGTGCGGCAGCCATCACGTCCCTTGAACTTCGGCCAGAACGATTTGCCGAATGGATCCTGAATGCGTTCAAAGGGCACATCCGCCTGAGGCAGCCCGAGCTCTTCACCCTGATACATGCAGATGTCACCGCGCATGGAAAACAGCAGTGCCAGCATTTCCTTGGCGGTCTCGGCACGATCACGCCCGTTCTGCCAGCGTGTTGCCACGCGTGGCTTGTCGTGATTGCTCAGCGCGTAACAAGGCGCGCCTGGATACGGAATATTCGTTTCCAGCTCCGTGATGACATCGCGCACGCGTTGCGCACTGCTGTCGGGTTGCATCAGTGAGAAGCTGTAGGCCGAATGCAGGCGCCCGGGCTCGGTGTATTGGCCCATCAGCTTGATGGCGTCATGGCCGCCGACTTCGGCCAGACTGAAGGCATCATACTCGTCGAGCAGTACGCGTATCTTTTCAAGGAACGGCAGCATTTCCGGTTGCGCCTGATCATAAACGTGCACCTGAAAACCATACGGATGCAAGGCGGCGCTGACATCTTCGCGCGGCGGATTATTGCGTAACTGCAGATCCTGAAAGACGTGATTGCAGGCATCGAAACGGAAACCGCTGACACCGAGATCCAGCCAGTAGCGCATGTCCGACAGGACTTGCTCCTGCACTTCCGGGTTGTGCATGTTGAGGTCGGGCTGGCTGGCGAAGAAGGAGTGGAAATAGTA
Organism: Oxalicibacterium faecigallinarum; assembly: GCF_014635705.1. Taxonomy (GTDB): domain Bacteria; phylum Pseudomonadota; class Gammaproteobacteria; order Burkholderiales; family Burkholderiaceae_D; genus Oxalicibacterium; species Oxalicibacterium faecigallinarum. The sequence goes on from NZ_BMDI01000002.1 coordinate 421,603, forward strand.
TTGACGACGTTCCGCATCCCAGCGCCAGGCCGGACCGCCGAAGACGGAAACCCAGTTGTTGGGCGGGCTGCCATCCGGTTGCGGGCTGACCCACAGGTACCAGTTGGATTTGCCGTTCTTGCCAAGACGGCTGTCCTTGAACCACGGGTGCTCATCGGATGTATGCGAGATCACCATGTCGACAATGATGCCGATATCGCGCTTCTTGGCTGCGGCCAGCAGACTTTTGAAATCGTCCATGTTGCCGAAAATCGGATCAACATCGCGATAGTCGGAAACATCGTAACCGAAGTCCACCATCGGCGATTTGAAGAAGGGACTGATCCAGATGGCATCCACGTCCAGACTCTTGATGTAATCCAGTTTTTGCTCGATGCCGGCCAGATCGCCGATGCCATCGTTATTTGAATCCTGAAAACTGCGCGGGTAGACCTGATAAATAATCATGCAACAAACCTCATCTAAGGCATTCCCCGGCTTTGGCTGATGCAACTGCAAAAAGTTGCCTTAAGCCTAAGCCAAACGGTCTTGTGGAGGATGCAATTTTTGAACCTGAATACGCACTCATTGCGTGCAAAACAGCGGATTCCTGCGAAAAACCGCACGTAGCTGCCGGCTTGCCACCCTAAAAAATGAATTACGGCACGCCCCCCCCCGCCAGACTTCGATTGCAATATCGCAATAATCGGTCGTGTAATTAGCATTTTAGCATCGTCAAAAAGGCGGATTTGCTGGTGTATTTTCAAAAGCAGCCGCCTATAATACTGTATATATATACAGTTAAATTATCCTATGGATCTTGCAGCCAAACTGGAAGTGTTGGCCGACGCCGCCAAATATGATGCCTCCTGTGCGAGCAGTGGCGCACCCAGGCGCGCATCGATTGGCAAAGATGGACTGGGGGCGACGACGGGTGTCGGCATTTGTCACAGTTATACGCCGGACGGACGTTGCATTTCCTTGCTCAAAATCTTGCTGACCAATTTTTGTATCTACGATTGTCAATATTGCGTCAATCGTCGTAGCAGTAACGTGCCACGTGCACGCTTCAGCGTGGAAGAAGTGGTGCGGCTGACGACCGATTTTTATCTGCGCAATTACATCGACGGATTGTTTTTGAGTTCCGGCATTATTCAGTCGCCGGATTACACCATGGAGCAATTGGTGGAGATTGCGCGCCGTTTGCGCGAGGTGCATCAGTTCCGAGGCTACATCCATCTGAAGACGATTCCGGATGCGGATCCCAAATTGATCGAACTGGCTGGACGGTATGCCGATCGTTTGAGTGTGAATATCGAGTTGCCCACCGCCGATAGCGTGGAACGCCTGGCCCCGGAAAAGAAAGTCCATACGATCAAGCTGGCGATGGCCTCGATTCGTCATCGGCTTGATGAAAAAAAGGCGGAGCCACGTGGGCCGAAATTTGCACCGGCCGGACAAAGCACGCAAATGATTGTGGGTGCCGACCAAACGGATGACAGCACCATTCTGGCGACGGCCGAAACGCTCTACAGTTCATACAAATTGAAGCGCGTGTATTACTCGGCCTTCAGTCCGATTCCGCAAAGCCCCAAGAGCGTGCCATTGAAGCCGCCACCGATGCTGCGTGAGCATCGCCTGTATCAAGCCGATTTTCTGGTACGAAGCTACGGGTTTCAGGCACAGGAGCTCTTGCCGACAACCGGCAATCTGGCACTTGATATTGATCCCAAACTGGCATGGGCACTTGCGCATCGGGAGCACTTTCCGATGGATATCAACAAGGCAGATAAAAGCATGATTGCGCGTATTCCGGGGATCGGTCTGCGCAATGCGGACCGCATCGTGCATCTTCGCATGTCGCGACGTGTACGCTACGCTGATCTGGCACGCATGCGCTGCAGCATGGAGAAGCTCAAGCCATTCATCATTACTGCTGATTATCGACCGACGCGCGATACGACACCATCCGACGTCTTGCGTCGTGCCATGGCTGAGCAGCCGACGCAGATGAATCTGTTCCCCGCGCTGCAGGCATAGTCATGACGTCGTTGACGAGGCAGACTGTTGCAGTTGATAGCTTTGAGGCATGGCGTGATGCCACGCGTCTGCTGATTGCTCAGGGACTGCCGCCGCATGAGCTGCAATGGCAATCCGCTTCGCGAGATGTTGCGGACTTGTTTGAGGGATTGCTGCCCCTTGCGGCCCCCACAATGCGTTCTTCTGATGCCAAGGAAACCGGATCACAGGTACCGAGTCTGCGTATGCCTCGCGCTCTGATGGAATTGCTGGCGGGGGCTGCCTGTTTTCGTGCAGATGATCGCTGGGCGTTTTTGTATCGTGTTGTATGGCGCTGGCATCATGGCGAGCGGGCAGTGATGTCTGCAGCCGATGAAGATGGGCGACGTTTGCACGCCATGGCCAAGACCGTACACCGCGAGGCGCACAAGATGAATGCCTTTCTGCGCTTTCGGGAACGAGCGATCGAGTTGGGCGCGCCGAGATTTGTTGCCTGGTTTGAGCCGATGCATGATGTGCTGCCGCGCGTATCGGTCCACTTTGCGCGCCGCATGGGCAAGGCAAGCTGGCTGATCGCGACGCCACAAGCCACAGCAGTGTGGGATGGTCAAACCTTGCTTCAAGGCCCGCCGTCCGCGACCGGCCCGCTCGAGGTTGAGGATGAAGGAGAACAGTTATGGCTGGCCTACTATCGCAGCACCTTCAATCCGGCTCGTTTGAATACGCAGGCGATGGAACTGCATATGCCCGTTCGGTACTGGAAAAACATGCCGGAGGCGACTTTGATTCCCGACCTGATCAGTCGTGCGGCAGCGGGCGCGCAACGTATTGCGCAGACCGAATCCGTCGGCGCACGCCGTGGCGTGCAAATTCGGGTAACAGCCGATGCAGCGCAACCTGAGCGGGCGACAACGAGTGCATTGCAGGCCTGTCAGCGTTGTACCTTATGGTGTCACGCAACCCAGGTGGTGCCGGGCATCGGCCCGCGCGACGCACGCATCATGCTGGTCGGTGAACAACCGGGTGATCAGGAGGATCTCGCTGGTGTCCCGTTTGTCGGTCCTGCCGGACAGATTCTTGATCAGGCTTTGCAGAAGGCCGGCATCGATCGAAAACAGATTTACATCACGAATGCCGTCAAGCATTTCAAATGGGAACCACGTGGCAAGCGTCGCTTGCATAAAACACCTGCTCAGCTTGAGATTGATGCCTGCATGATCTGGCTGGATCAGGAAATCGAGCAACAGCAGCCAGATATTATTGTCGCGCTGGGTAGCACGGCTTTGAAATCGCTACTGAAATCACCAAAGGCAACACTGACACAGATGCTGGGCCAGGAGATCAGGCAAAGGTCATGCGTGATTGTGCCAACCTATCATCCATCCTTTGTCCTGCGTGTGACTGACGAGCATCAACAACGTGCCGCATTTGAGGAAATGGTACGGGCGCTTTCACGCGCGCGTGTTTTGGCTGCATGCAAAGACAATGCAGAGCTTGAGCTGAAGAAACAAACGGAAAGCAACACCGCATAATGCGTGCATCGGTGCGAAGACCAATCCACGCAAGATACGGTGTCATCCAGCAAAAAAGACGGGCAGTGCCTGTCTTTTTGCTTTGCAGCTTACTTGGTCGTAGATGCCTTAACGTCTGCTGCGGCATCGGCCTTGGTTTCGGTTGTATGAGCATGTGCCTTGGCTTTTTCTTTCTCAGCCTTGGCGTGTGCTTTTGCCTTATCGGCTTCCGCCTTGGCTTCTGCTTTGTGTACCTTAGCATCTGCCTTGGCATCAACTTTGGCCTCGGATTTTTCAGCTTTTGCCACTTTTTTCTCCGCTTTGACTTCCGCCTTGACGGTTGCCGGAGCCGGAGTGACAGGAGTAGCAGGTGCCTGCGCAAAGGCGGCAGAAGCGAACAGGGTAGAAACCAGGGTGGCGATCAGTTTGTTCATGTTGTGCTCTCTCTTTTTAAAGTGAATGGGTACGAATTGCAGTCAACTCGTACTGTCAATAACGTGGTGCCAACGCAGCACGTTGACCACATTGCATACAGATGTGTAACTGTGTGTTACAGCGTCTGGCTATAATGCGGAGCAGCTTATCCGTCACGTTACGACTCACTTTTTTGCGTCTGCCTGCATGAATCCCCCTCTCCGCCTCTGGCGTGCTTTCTGTCTTCTCCTTGCTGCTGTCGTGATGAGTGGCTGCAGTCTGGTGCATTACCACATCAACGACCCGTTGCCGCATGCACATACGGACCAGGATTACAGTATTGCCTCGGCGAATCTCGAGCCGGGTGAGGGCAAGATCTTCATGGTCTTGATGTTCTCGGGTGGTGGTGCACGTTCGGCCGCACTGGGTTACGGCGTATTGGAAGAGTTTGCGCGGCAACGCTTTCAGAGCAATGGCAAGCGCATGCGCTTGTTCGATGAGGTCGATCTTGTGTACGGCGTGTCGGGCGGATCGATTCTTGCGGCCTACTACGGTTTGCATGGCGAACGTGTATTGCAGGATTTCGACAGTCGTTTCCTCAGTCTGGATTTTCAGGACAAGATCGTCAGCCGGGTGATTTCTCTTTCCAGCCAGTGGCGTCTGACATCGCCACGTTTTGGCCGCTCCGATCTGCTGGAAGAGCAACTCGATGAAGTCTTGTTCGACAAGGCGACCTTTGGCGATATGGCGTCGGGTCGCAAAGGTCCGTTTGTCATCATCAGCGCAACAGATATGTCGACCGGCGGGCGTTTCGATTTCACGCAAGAGACATTCGATCTGATCTGTTCGGACCTCAACACTTTTCGCCTCTCGCGTGCAGTGGCAGCATCCAGTGCGGTACCGCTGGTGTTTTCTCCGGTGACGTTGTGGAACTATGCGGGGCAATGCGATTATCAGGTGCCGGACAGCATGCGGCTGGCTGCCGATTCTTCTTCACGTGGGCGGCTGGCGGCCGCTTCGCGTGCACGCAGCAGAGAGCTGCTCAGCTACATAGACCGTGAAAAACGTCCGTACATTCATTTGCTGGATGGCGGCCTTGCTGACAATCTGAGCATTCGCGGTTTGCTCGATCTGGAAGCCGTCATGGGTGGCGATGAGGTGCGGCGCGATTTTCGTCTGGAAGAGGCCAACAAGTTTGTGCTTGTCGTCGTCAACGCCCAGAATGATCCAACCCATACGATTGATCACAGTGCCGATGTGCCGGGGTTCAAGGACGTGATTCGCGCGATTGGCGATATCCCGATCGCGCGTTATACGCAGGAGTCCGAACGTGTCATGCAAACGGCCTTTGATCGCTGGCGCGAATCGGCAAGAGAAATGGCGGCTAAGGATGGTCGTCCGATGCCGAAGATGTATTACATCAATATCGCCCTGAAAAACATGGAGAATGAGGCGCAGAGAGAAGCCTTGCTGAACGTGCCGACCTCGCTCTACTTGCCCAAGGCTACGGTGCGGGAGTTGCGCGGTGCGGCAACCACCTTGCTGGACGCATCGCCGGATTTTCAGCAACTGCTGCGTGACTTGAATGCGCACAGAAAGAAGGACTGATCGAAGAGCGTCGAGCGCGTGGCGACGGCGCGCTGCTTTCCGGGTGGTCAGCAAGGCACCATCAGGAATGCGTTGCGCGTTCGAGGTGGCGCTGCCTTTTCTCCGCATACATGCGCATGTCGGCTTCGCGCGCGGTGGCCAGCAAACCATTTTCCGGATGGCGGCTGGCGTGACCGATAGATGCCTTGACGCCTGCAGCTTGCAGACCGGCACGGACGCGCTTGACGAGAATTTCCGTATCGTCGGCGCTGCATTCAATGGCGAGAATCGCAAATTCGTCGCCGCCAATACGCGCTACGACATCGTTCTGACGTGTGACACGCTGGATAGTGGTTGCGGCGCGTTTGATCAACTTGTCACCGGCATCGTGCCCTTGTGTGTCATTGACAGTTTTCAGGTCATCCAGATCAATCATGACGATGCCGGCAGGGTTGCCATAGCGGCGTGAGCGATCTTCCTCGCGTTCCAGCAACTGATCCCACCCGCGACGATTGTAGAGCGAGGTCAGACTGTCGCGAGCGGCGTCGATTTCTGCCCGTTCTGCACGACGTATGCTGTCGGCCAGTGCCAGTTCCGTATGAAGCAGACTGCTGAGCAAGTCTGCCAGTAATTCGATGTATTTCTGGGCGTGATAAATGTCGTCGGATTGCGGTTCGGGATCAATCGCGCACAGGGTGCCAAACAGTGAACCATCGGCCCGCTTGAGCGGGATGCCGACATAGGCACCGATTTTCAGCTGGCTGGCAATGGGCGCTTCGCGATAAATCTGCACATCGCTGGCGCGTGGTGCGATACGAGGACCTTCACCGCGCACCATGCGCGAGCAAAGTGAATCCGTCCAATTGAAAACGGCACCCGGGCGGGTGCCATAGTGCGTATTTTTCACATCAAGAACGATCCAGTTGTTGCCTTCCGTTCTCGTTACCATCCAGAGATCGAAGCCGAAAGTCGCATGAAGAAACTGCAGTGTTTCTTTGGTCGCTGAACTGAAATCATGCACCATGTTTGCTCCCGGTTTGTCCGGTTCAAGTGAAATGTGCACGCCAATTGGCTGCCGTGCTGAATGGGCATTAATTTAGCGAAAGTCATGCCTGCACGCAATAAACGTGCAGCCGATGTGCCGCTGATGTTGCATTCTACAAACCGGGTCCTCGTTGCAGCGTAAGGCGGCGGCCGTTCCACAAGGCGAGCGCGGTGAGGGTAAAGGCAAGCTGACCCAGCGCCAGGGCAACGGCGGAATGGGACAGGCACGGTGCAATCGCACCGGCAACCACGGCGCCCAGCAGGGTTTGGGTAAACGACTGGCACGATGCCACAATGCCGCGAATGGTGGGAAACAGATCGAGGACCAGCAGTGTTGCGACCGGGGCGACGACCGACATCCCAAAGGTATAGAAGAATAGCGGTGCCACCGACCATGGCAGGCGCGGCGGGAAGAACAGGTGATATCCCACGTTAAACAAGGCAGCCCCAATGAGCAAGGTAAAGCCGATCGAGATCTGGCGCGTAAGCGGGATTCTTCCGGACAGCCGGTTGGCCGTCAGCGCACCGCAAAAAATGCCGGCCACGGTCGGGATGAATTGCCAGCCAAACTGGTCGGGACCGAGCCCGAGATGTTCGACCAGAAAAACCGGTGCCGCCGCGACATAAAGAAACATGCCGGAAAAGTTGAAGGCGACCGTGCCCCCGATCAAATGAAAAGACAGGGAGCTGAAGACGTTACGATAGTTGCGGTACAGCATGCTGGGGTTGAATGCCTGACGGCGCGTGACCGGCAAGGATTCGGGCAAACGACGCCAGCAGTACACCAATAGCAGAACGGCATAGATGAAAAGCGTGATAAAGATCGCGCGCCAGTCGAGATGTTTGACGATCCAGCCGCCGATGATCGGGGCGATTGCCGGCGCGATGGAAAAAATCATCGTGACCAGCGACAGCAGACGCGCGGCGGCCGCACCCTCGTACAGATCGCGAATGATGGCACGACCGATCACCACGCCCGCGCCGGCTGAGATCCCCTGCAGCATGCGAAACAGCCACAAATGCTCGATGCTGTCGGACACCGCACAGCCGGCCGTCGCTGCGGCAAAAATGGCAAGCGATACCAGAATGATCTTGCGACGACCAAACGAATCAGACAAGGCACCGTGCCACAGGATCATCACGGCAAACGAGAACATGTAAACCGTCAAGGTCTGCTGCATCTCGATCGCGGTGGCATTCAGCGATTGCTGGATGGCAGGAAACGCCGGCAGATATGTATCGATCGAAAACGGACCGAGCATGGCCAACAGCGCCAGCATGACAGCCAGCGCCGTACTGCTGATGAGCAGCGCCAGCGGTGGTTCTTCCTTGGTGGATTGCGGATCAGTCATGCGTTACTCGATCCCGCCCATGCACAGATATTTGATGTCCAGATATTCGTCCATGCCGTACTTGGACCCTTCGCGCCCAAGCCCCGATTGCTTGACACCACCAAATGGTGCGACTTCGTTGGAGATGGCTCCGGTGTTGATACCGACCATGCCGTACTGCAGTTGCTCGGCTACACGCCAGACGCGCCCGATGTCACGCGAATAGAAATAGCTGGCCAGGCCAAACTCGCTGTCGTTGGCCGCAGCAATGACTTCCTCATCACTGGAGAAACGCGTGACGGCAGATACCGGCCCGAACGTTTCTTCGCTCATAATGGTCATGCCTTTTTGCGTATCGGCCAGCACCGTCGGCTCATAAAAACGTCCACCGAGTTCAGGATGCACACGACCGCCTGTGAGCAGCCGCGCACCTTTGGCAAGCGCATCACTGACATGCTGTTCCACCTTTGTGACGGCGGCGTCGTCGATCAGCGGGCCTTGCATGACGCCCTGTTCAAATCCGTTGCCGACTCTGATCTTGGTCGCGCCTTCCGCCAGCTTGCGTACAAACTCGTCGTAGATCGAGGCATGTGCATAGAAACGATTGGTGCAAACGCAGGTCTGGCCGGCATTCCGATATTTGGATGCAAGGGCACCTTTGACGGCAGCATCCAGATCGGCATCTTCAAACACGATGAATGGTGCATGGCCGCCCAGCTCCAGTCCCATGCGTTTGACTGTCGGTGCGCATTGTTCCATCAGGATGCGGCCGACCGGCGTGGAGCCCGTGAATGACAGATGGCGTACCACCGGACTTGCACACAATGCCTTGCCGACGGCAACCGAGTTGCTGGCGTCGGCGGTAATGACATTGATGACGCCGGCGGGAATGCCGGCACGATGCGCCAGTTCGGCGAGTGCCAGTGCCGAGAGTGGTGTCTGTTCCGCGGGTTTGATGACGATGGTGCAGCCGGCAGCTACCGCCGGTGCGATCTTGCGTGTGATCATGGAGATCGGAAAATTCCACGGCGTAATCGCAGCGCAGACACCGACCGGTTGCTTGATGACGACAGTACGACGATTGGCCCATGTCGATGCCAGCACATCACCGCTGACACGCTTGGCTTCTTCGGCAAACCATTCGATAAAGCTGGCGCCGTAGGCAACCTCTCCTTTGGATTCGATCAATGGCTTGCCTTGTTCGGCGGTCATCAGTATGGCCAGATCATCGGTGCTGGCGGTCATCAGATCAAACCATTTGCGCATCAGCGCCGCACGTTCTTTCCCCGTTTTGGCAGACCAGGCCGGAAATGCGGCCTGTGCTGCAGCGATGGCGCGCTCAGTTTCGGTAGTCGAGAGATTCGGCACGTTGCCGACGACCCGATTGTTGGCCGGGTTGATGACCTGCATGGATTGCATGCCATCCACCCACTGGCCGTTGATATAGGCTTGCGTGCGCTGCAGCAAAGGATCTTTCAAAGGAGGGAAGGGCATCATGCTGTTTCTCCTGAAAAGAAAAAATCAGGGTAGCGACAAACGGTCGGAGTGACAGTTCGTTTGGTCACCCTGAACCAAGATCGTAAAACGTGTGTTGCAGAAAAAATATCGGGACAACGGTCTGTCCCGATGCATGCCTGTGGTTAATGGCCCGTTACATCCTTGGGTTTGGCTTGTTCACGGCGATTGAACCCAGCCACCATGTCGAAACGGAACAGGCGACATTCCAGTGCACCATTGAAGAATGGGGTCTTGCGGGATTCTTTCAGACGCAGCATTTTTGGTACACCCAGATCAGCGGTGAACAGAAACACCGACCAGCCGGCAAAACGCTGTTTGAGTGTGGCGCTGAAATCGCTAAAGAATTCCTTCGCAAGATCATCGTCGGTCAGCGATTTATCACCTCGTACACCAATCCGCTCGCCGTACGGGGGATTGGTCAGCAGAATGCCAGGCGTGGTAGTCGGGGCTTTCACTTCCTGTGCCTCGATCTGTTTGAGCGGCACGTCAAAGTGGATACCGGCCTTGTTCAGATTGCTGCGCGTCATGCTGACCATGTCGCCGGAAATGTCACTGCCGAAAATGGTTGGCTCGGTCGGCAGAGGATTCAGTTTGATGCTGCCCTTGATGGTTTGCCAGGCAGTCTGATCGACCTCGTTGAATTTTTCAAAGGCGAACTCACGATGCAGTCCTGGCGGGATGCCGGCGACTATCTGCGCCGCTTCTGCCAGGATGGTGCCGGAACCGCACATCGGATCGAACAACGGTATCCCCGGTTTCCAGCCAGCCACGCGCAGCAGGCCGGCGGCAAGGTTTTCACGCAACGGGGCATCGCCCGTGTCGAGGCGCCAGCCACGCTTGAACAGCGCTTCACCAGAGGTATCGAGGTACAGGGTGAAGTTGTTGGCGTCGAGAAAGCCGACGATGCGCATATCCGGTGTACGCGTATCGACGGAAGGGCGCTTGCCGCACAGATCGCGGAAGCGATCGCAAATGCCATCCTTGATCTTCAGTGTCGTGAATTCAAGACTGCGCAGTGGTGACTTGATGGCCGTAACATCGATCCGGATCGTGTGATGAATACCAAACCAGTCTTCCCACGGCTGTTCCAGCGTGCGGTCGTAAATATCGTTTTCGTTGACATAGCGGGAATGGGCCATGCGCATGAGCACCCGGGAGGCAATGCGCGAATGCAGATTCATGCGCATGGCGTCTTCCAGGGTGCCGGAGCAATGTACGCCGCCCGGTACCTGATTGTGTACCTTGAGTTTGCCGCCATTGCTGGTACCAAGCTGTGCGATTTCGTCGAGCTCTTCAGCGAGTGCTGCTTCCATGCCGCGTGGGCATGGGCAAAAGAAAGAATGAGAAAGAGAGATAGAAGCGGTCATATGCGGAGAACCCTTTGTCCGTTGTTGAATGTGAGGTCAATCCTCCTGATGAGAATCGACATTGTTTTGTATTACAGTTTGTCGTTGCGGCAGTGCGTCATCGTTTGACGCCTAGGCCGATTACTTCTTGAATGCTGCCTCGACAAATTCCAGCCTGTCCTGTCCCCAGAATGGTTCGCCATCAACGACATACCATGGCACGCCAAATACATTGGCAGCGATGGCTTCTGATGTGAATTGCTCATATGTTTTCTGGACTGCGGCTGTTTCGGAGGCTTTGCTTAACGCCGCACCGTCGTAGCCCGCCTCGTTGGCAAGTGCAATGAGTGTTGCGCTATCCATGATGTTGCAGTCAGCGGTCCAGAAAGCCTGCATGATCTGGCCGGTCAGCGCCAGCGCTGCATCGGTGCCATGGGTTAGTTTGGCAGCGATGATCAGTTTTGCTGCGGCATCGCCTGATAACGGCGGAAACTTCGGCTGCGGATTCAGTGGTACGCCCAGATGCTCGCTCCAGCGTCTGAGTTCAACCAGACGATAGGCCTGTCGTTGCGGAGGCCGCTTGGCAAGAGGCAGGCCACCAGCCGCGTTATACAGTTGTGATAGGTCAATCGGCTTCATATCGATCTGCACCTCGTATCGCTTTGCCAGTTCGATCAGACGCGCATGTCCGAAATAAGACCACGGTGATTGCGGTGCAAAGTAGTATTCACAGACCTTGGACATTCCATTTCCTTATTGGCACTAAAGCGCTATCGGATAACGCGAAACTCAAAATGGTTTGACGACAACCAGAATCACGATGGCCAGCAACAGAATGACCGGCACTTCATTAAACCAGCGATACCATTGATGGCTGCGACGATTGAGGCCGTTTTCGAATTTTTTCAGTAATGAACCGCATGCATGGTGATAGCCAATGACCAGGATGACCAGGGCGAGTTTGGCATGCAGCCAGCCGCCACCAAAACCATAACTCATCAACCAGAAACCGAAGCCGAGTGCCGGTATCGCCAGCATTGTCGTGAATCGATACAGCTTGCGTGCCATCAGCAGCAGGCGCGTATGCGCGTTGACATCGGTTTCCATCGCCAGATTGACGAAGATGCGCGGCAGGTAAAACAGGCCAGCAAACCACGAGGTGATGAAGACGATATGGAGTGCCTTGATCCAGAGCATGTCAGCTGTCCTGTTTGAAGATGGATTGCGTCACGCGATTGCCTTGCAAGACAACATGATGTTGCAGTGCTGCTCGTTCCGGGTCAGGCACGAACCTCCCCATGCCCAAAGACGACGTATTTGAGCGAGGTCAGCCCTTCGAGGCCGACCGGGCCACGGGCATGCAGCTTGTCATTGGAGATGCCGATCTCCGCACCCAGTCCGTATTCGAAGCCATCGGCAAAGCGCGTCGAGGCATTGACCATCACCGAAGCGGAATCCACTTCGCGCAGGAATTGCATTGCCTTGGAATAATCTTCCGTAATGATGGCATCCGTATGTTTGGAAGAATATTTGTTGATGTGCGCAATGGCTTCATCGACATCGGCCACGGTCTTGATCGCAAGAATGGGGGCCAGATATTCGGTGGACCAGTCTTCTTCCGTAGCTGATGCCAGATGCGCATAGCCTTGCAGTATTGCCTTGGCTTCATCGTCACAGCGCAACTCGACGTCCTTCGTGGCGTACAACTTGGCGAGCTCGGGCAAAATCTGTGCTGCAACACTACGTGAAACCAGCAGGGTTTCCATCGTGTTGCAGGTGCCGTAACGATGGCACTTGGCATTGAACGACACGTCGAGTGCCTTTTTCGGGTCAGCTTTGTCGTCGATATAGACGTGGCAGATGCCATCCAGATGCTTGATCATGGGAACCGTGCCATCCGCCATCAGACGCGCGATCAGTCCCTTGCCGCCGCGCGGCACGATGACATCCACATACTCTGTCATGGTGATCAGTTCGCCGACGGCTGCGCGATCGGTTGTTTCAACAACTTGGACGGCGTCCTGTGGCAGACCTGCTCCCGACAAGCCTTCCTTGACCAGCTTGGCCAATGCCTGGTTGCAGTGAATGGCTTCTGAGCCACCACGCAAGATCGTTGCATTGCCGCTTTTGATGCAGAGACCCGCTGCATCGACTGTCACATTGGGGCGCGCTTCATAAATGATGCCGATGACGCCGAGTGGCACGCGCATCTGCCCGATCTGTATGCCGGTTGGCCGAACCTTCATGTTCGAGATTTCACCGATTGGATCAGGCAGGGCGACGATTTGCTCCAGACCTTCTGCCATCGTGGCAATCGCCTTATCGGACAAGGTCAGACGATCCAGCATTGCCGGTTCCAGACCATTGGCACGTGCGGCATCCAGATCCAGTTTGTTGGCGGCTCGCAATGCGTCGGCATCGCGGCGGATTGCTGCGGCGATCAGCAGCAATGCCTTGTTCTTGGCTGCGCTGTCGGCTTTGGCCATGGCGTGCGATGCCTGACGGGCACGTTCGCCGATTTCCTTCATGTATTGCTTGATGTCCATGGTCATAACAATGGTTGATCTGACAAGTATTTGCTACTGCTTACGTTAGATGGGGCTGACTGGGAGAAAAACACCTGTAGCCAGTGTTGATCGAGTCTAGCCGCGAGCGATTTTTAATCCAAGTTGCAGCATCGCATCCCATGCATCGCCGCTGAAAGCCTTGGCGCGTAAACCTTTCACCATCTTATCGATTTGTGCGGCTTCCTGCAGCGCAGCTTCCAGCGTGGCAAGTTTCAGGCGGCGCAGGGCGGGTTCCATCAGGCGTTCTCGTGGTCCCCAGATACGTGCTTCTTTCAACAGTTGCGGCAACGGCCGTCCTTGTGCAACACCTGCTTTGAGTTTTAACAAGGTACGGATTTCTTCTGCGACAGCCCACAAAACAAGCGGTAGCGCTTCGCCTTCACCCTTGAGGCCTTCCAGCATACGCACCAGACGTGCCGCATCGCCGGAGAGCATGGCTTCATTGAGTTTGAAAACGTCGTAACGCGCAACATTCAATACGGCATCATGCACTTGTTCAAAACTGAGCTGGCCTTCCGGATACAGCAGCGCCAGCTTGCGTACTTCCTGATGGGCTGCCAGCAGATTGCCCTCGACGCGGTCCGCTATGAAATCCAGACATTCACGACTGGCACTCTGTTTTTGCGCTGCGAGACGCGTACCCAGCCAGGCAGGAAGCTGATTGCGTTCAATCAGTGGAATGTCGATATAGACGCCGGCTGATTGCAGGCTGGATACCCAGGCAGCTTTCTGCGTTTGCCAGTCGAGTTTGGGTAAGGTGATCAGGGTGACATTGTCCGGACTCAAGGATGCTGCATAGTCTTGCAGTGCCTTGCCACCATCCTTGCCGGGTTTGCCGGTGGGGATGCGCAATTCGATCAGCTTGCGATCACCAAACAGGGATTGTGACTGATTGGCTGCCAGCAACTCGCCCCATTTGAAGCTGCGTTCGACGATCAGGACTTCACGCTCTGTCAAACCTTGTGTGCGTGCCGCTTTGCGAATCTTGTCGGCTGCTTCGAGAGCCAGCAAATGTTCATCACTGGTGATGACGTACAGAGCCGCCAGCGGTTTCGCCAGATGCGCGTCGAGTGCGTCAGGCCGCAATTGCATGGTTGGCTGCTTGACCTATTGTGGCGTTGCAGCGGAAGTCGGACGCTGAATGGATGCAACGCGCCGGAGAATCTGTTGCACGGCATCGGATTGCATGTCCTTGTACAGCATGACTTCCTCGGCTTCCTTGGCCAGCACCTGATTTTCGTTATACGTGATGTCGCGGCGCAGGGAGATCTGCGTCGGAGGCAGCAATTCAGCATTCTTGTTGTCGAGTACGCGAATCGTAACGCGGTAGTGGATGGCAAATTCACGTACGCGGCCTTGGCTATTCAAGGAAAGAATCACTTTCTCCCGCGTTTCGCTAGTCACGGCCAGAATGGCTTCTGCTTCTTCACGGATTTCCTTGAGCTGCACCTCTCCACTGCCTCGAATGTTGCGACGCAGTTCTACACCCAAAGTTGAGGTGGGTGGAATCTCGATGTACAAGGTCTTGAAAGGCAGATCGTTTCCCAGCAAAGATCCGCGCAGCTTGAACCCGCACGCAGTCAAGAGCGAGGTGGAGCCTAATGCGAGGCAGAGAAGGCGGCGTTTTTTCAGCATCTTGAGTCCTGCGTTTGAATGAGCGTCATGCCAGCAACTGGCAACAAGGGTCAGGCAACAATATTGACCAGTTTTCCCGGAACCACGATGATCTTTTTCGGTGTGCCTTCCAGAAATCTCTGCACACCTTCACTGGCAAGGGCGGCAGCCTCGATCGTGGCTTTATCTGCATCCTTCGCCACGACGATACTGCCGCGCAGCTTGCCGTTGATTTGGATCATCAGTGTAATGTCCGCTTGCTCCAGTGCCGCCGCATCGACTTGCGGCCATGGTGCATCCAGAATGTCACCGAACTGATTGACGTAGCCAAGCTCCTGCCAGAGCACGTGTGTGATGTGCGGCGCAACGGGATTCAGGATACGCAGAAAAATCGAGATCCCTTCCGCAATCACGGCATTGGATGCCGCGGAGTCGTCGAGTTTCGCGCCTTCCAGCGTGTTCAGCATTTTCATGCAGGCAGAAACGACGGTGTTGTACTGGATACGTTTGTAATCGTGATCCGCCTGTTGCAGGATCTTGTGAACTTCACGGCGCAAGGTTTTTTGCGCTTCCGTCAATGTTGCAAGGTCAGTGGTCGAGGCTGCTGTAACTTGGGCGGCTTGCGCATGACAGAAGGACCAGACCCGGCGCAGGAAACGATTCGCTCCTTCAACTCCCGTACCTGACCATTCCAGAGTTTGTTCCGGCGGAGCGGCAAACATGGTGAACAGACGTGCGGTGTCGGCACCGTACTGCTCGATCTGCGCTTGCGGATCAATGCCGTTGTTCTTGGACTTCGACATTTTTTCCGTACCGCCGATTTCGACAGCCTGCTTGTCGCTGGACAAGATCGCCGACAGTGGACGACCCTTGTCGTCAAAGGTCAATTCGACATCGGCCGGATTGAACCAGGTCTTCTTGCCGCTTGCGTCTTCGCGATAGTACGTTTCGTTGAGTACCATGCCTTGCGTCAGCAGATTGACGAAAGGTTCGTCGAACTTGACCAAGCCAAAGTCACGCATGACCTTGGTCCAGAAGCGTGCGTACAGCAAATGCAATACCGCGTGCTCAATGCCACCGATGTACTGGTCCATTGGCATCCAATAGTCATTGCGGCTATCGACCATCGCATCATTCGAGCCTGGCGAGCAATAGCGCATGAAGTACCACGAGGAATCGACGAAGGTATCCATCGTGTCGGTTTCGCGACGTGCAGGCTTGCCACATTGCGGGCAATCGCACTTGAGGAAAGCTTCATGCTTGTTGAGCGGATTGCCGCTGCCATCCGGTACGCAATCTTCCGGCAAGACGACCGGCAAATCCTTCTCTGGCACTGGGACTGAACCGCAGTCCGGGCAGTTGATCATCGGAATCGGCGTGCCCCAGTAGCGTTGCCGCGAAATGCCCCAGTCGCGCAAACGATAGGTGATTTTTTTCTCGCCCAGCCCCATCTCGGCCAGATCGGCAGCGATGGCATCGACGGCCTGCTGATAGTTGAGGCCATCGTACTTACCGGAATTGACACAGCGACCGTTTTCCTTGTCGCCGTACCAGTCGTGCCACGATACTTCTGAAAATTCCTTGCCTTCGACCGCGATGACCGGATGGATGGGCAACGCGTATTTCTGTGCAAAGGCGAAGTCGCGTTCATCATGCGCAGGCACACCCATCACGGCACCATCGCCGTATGTGATCAAGACATAGTTGCCAACCCAGACTTCAACCAGTGCGCCGGTCAGCGGATGCTTGACGAAGAGGCCGGTCGGCATGCCTTTCTTTTCCATCGTTGCCATGTCGGCTTCGATGACACTGCCGAGTTTGCATTCGGCGATGAAGTCCGCCAGTTCCGGATTCGATTTGGCAGCGAAGGTGGCCAGTGCATGTTCTGGTGCCACAGCACAGAAGGTTACGCCTTTGATCGTATCGGCACGCGTCGTAAAGACCCACAGCTTGCCCTCATTGATCAGTTTGCCGTCTTCTTTGATTTCATGCGGGAAGGCGAAACGTACACCGGTTGATTTGCCGATCCAGTTGGATTGCATGATGCGTACGCGTTCCGGCCAGCCCGGCAGCTTGTTGTCGACGTGATCGAGCAGTTCTTCGGCGTAATCGGTGATGCGGGCGTAGTACATCGGGATTTCGCGTTTTTCGATCAGCGCGCCGGAGCGCCAGCCACGACCATCGATGACTTGCTCATTGGCCAGCACGGTCTGGTCGATCGGGTCCCAGTTCACGGTGCCGGTCTTTTTGTAGATGATGCCTTTCTCGAGCATCTTCAGGAACATCCACTGGTTCCACTTGTAATACTCGGGCTTGCATGCGGTCATTTCGCGTGACCAGTCGATTGCCAGCCCCATCGACGCCATCTGCGTCTTCATGTATTCGATGTTCGAGTAGGTCCATTGCGCTGGAGGCACATTGTTCTGCATCGCCGCATTTTCTGCCGGCATGCCGAACGCATCCCAACCCATCGGCATCAGTACGTTATAGCCGCTCATGCGCAGATAGCGATACATCACGTCGTTGATCGTGTAATTGCGCACATGACCCATATGCAGCTTGCCGGATGGATACGGCAGCATCGAGCATGCGTAGAATTTTTTCTTGTCCTTGCCGTTCTTGTCCTTGGCGTTTTCGATGGCCTTGTAGGCGTCAATGGATTGCCAATGGTCGTGCGCCGATTTTTCTACGTCGGCGGGGCTGTATTTATCTTGCATGACGGATGAAGCCAAAGAAATGAATGAAAAGGAGTGCAAAACGCCGTGAAAGCGTCAAAGGCATGATTATAACGTTTCGCCCCTTCCGATGACAGCGGCCGCAGGCAGGAACAGCGTGGAAGTGTCTTCAGGCCAGTTTGAGTATCAGTGCGGCTTTTTCACCATAATCGGTATAACGATCATTAATCGCCTCAATGCAGAATTGCAGATCGTCGAGGATATCCGGCGCCGCAGTGCGCAGGGCGGCGGCATTGCTGACGGTAATGGTCAGGATTTCATTTTTCTGCAATTTGAAACGTGTCATGCCATCGTCGTCACGCAGATAACTCATGCAATCGACCCAGGCATCCATGTTATTGCCGTAAAAGTCCGGAAAGCCGAAGGCATCCCGGCAAATCCGGTGGAAGGATGGCCAGTCTTTGATCTGGGTGCCGTCAAGCTGAACGGTCGCCATTACTTGTTTCCTGTCGGTTGTTCGGTGACGAAGCCAAGGCGAGTCAGTCCCTTGCCTTGTGCCGAGGACATGAGCTGTGCCAGCAGATCGTAACGCGTGTCTTTGTCGGCACGCAGCTGCAATTGCGGTTGTGGTTGTTGTTGCGCGGCCTCTGCAAAGTGGTGCTCAAGTGCTTCGCGTGTCACCATCTCGCCATTCCAGAATAGATTGCCGCTGGCATCAATTGACAGCGTGACAGTGGATGTGTCGGTTGGTGCAGGTGCCGAGGCAGCGCTCGGCAGCTCCAGCCGGATGGCATGGGTAAATAAAGGTGCGGCAAGGATAAAGATCACCAGAAGCACCAGCATGACGTCCAC
This sequence comes from Oxalicibacterium faecigallinarum, assembly GCF_014635705.1. GTDB lineage: Bacteria > Pseudomonadota > Gammaproteobacteria > Burkholderiales > Burkholderiaceae_D > Oxalicibacterium > Oxalicibacterium faecigallinarum. The sequence continues at coordinate 440,060 of NZ_BMDI01000002.1, forward strand.
CATCGGCGTGACATTGATCTCCGCCATCGGGGACGGTTTCTGGTGGTCGTCGAAACCACCGAAACTCATGTGACGGCCTCCTGTCCGATACGTTTGCCGATAGTCAGATAGGCATGCAGATCGTGCGCAAAACCATCAAGTTCCGCAAGTGTGACCCGATTGATACGGACAAAGGCGTTATAGCCGAGTACGGCAGGAATCGCCACGGCTAGACCCAGCGCTGTCATGATGAGTGCTTCTCCGACTGGTCCGGCGATTTTGTCGATCTGCACGGTGCCAGCGTCGGAGACGGCGATCAAGGCGTGATAAATCCCCCATACCGTACCAAACAGGCCGACGAAGGGGGCCGTTGCGCCAACGGAAGCCAAAAGCGTCAGACCATTTTCCAGACGCGCGGACACCCGGTTGATTGCACGTCGCAAGGTGCGCGTGAGGAGCTCGCCCGGATCGGTGTCGGCATTGAGCGAGCCGGCCTGCTGCTTTAAATTGGCCGCCTCGGTTGCTTGCAGGGCAAGTGGTATATAGACATGCTCCGGATCGGCCAGCCGTAAGCCGTTGATGGCATCGGGTAGCGTGGGTGCTTGCCAGAAGCGCTCCAGCGCCGATGCGCTGCGCCGAATGCGCCATGCACTCCAGCTTTTTGAAAGGATGTAAAACCAGCTCAGGACCGACATGGCCAGCAGGATATAGGCAACGGTATGGGAAACGGCATCGCCTTGCGCCCAGTAATGTGCGAGTCCCAATCCCTGATTTGTTGCCGTTGCCATATCACGCGCCTTTACAGAATGACGTTTGCCTGGCGCAGGCTATCAGCGCAGGCCGAGTACATCCTGCATATCGTAAAGACCCGTCTGCTTGTCCGCGAGAAAGCGTGCAGCGCGCAGGCTGCCGGTTGCGTAGGAGACGCGGCTCGATGATTTGTGCGAAATTTCGATGCGTTCGCCAATACCGGCAAACAGCACGGTATGGTCGCCAATGATGTCGCCGCCGCGGACGGTCGCAAAACCGATCGACGATGGGTCGCGCGCACCGGTCACCCCCTCGCGTGCCCAGACGGCAACGTCATTCAATTCCTTGCCTAACGCATCGGCGATGACTTCGCCCATCTTGATTGCAGTACCGGATGGCGCATCGACTTTGTGACGGTGATGCGCTTCAATGATCTCGATGTCGTAGCCTTCGGAGAAATTCTTTGCAGCCATTTCCAGCAACTTCATCGTCACATTGACGCCCACGCTCATGTTGGGAGCAAAGACGATTGCGGTTTTCTCAGCGGCCTTTGCGATGGCTTCTTTGCCCGCAGCGTCGAAACCGGTCGTGCCGATGATCATCTTGATGCCGTGCGCAGCGCAATACTCCAGATGCGTAAGCGTGCCTTCCGGACGTGTAAAGTCGATCAGGAATGTGGCATTGGCCAGACCTTTCGCAAGGTTGGATTCGATCGCAATGCCGGCAGGTTTCCCCAGAAAGGCGGCCGCATCGGTGCCGATGGCCGGCGATGATGGAATATCAATGGCGCCGGCCAGTGTGGTATCCGGTGCATTCTGAATGGCATCGACCAGCATCTGGCCCATGCGGCCGGACGCGCCGGCAACTGCGATTTTCAATGGAGTCATGACTGCTTGGAGAACGGCGTAATGAAATTATTCGAGATTATTTTTTCTTGGCTTTGTCGGCAATGCGATCAAGGTAATCCTGTTCGGTCGGCAGATCGTTGCCGCCTTCATAGCGTGACACGACGTTATTCTGGAAATAGACGGTTACATGACTGGTCGTGATTTCGCCATTGCCCTTTTGCAGACGGAACGAATAATCCCAGCGATCTGCGTGGAAAATGTCGGTCAGCAGCGGCGTACCCAGCAGAAAAACCACCTGATCGCGGCTCATGCCAGGTTGTAGCTGCGCAACCATTTCCTTCGACACGAAATTGCCTTGCTGAATGTCCGGACGGTAAGGACGCAAAAAGCCGAGGAAACGTTTTTGCTGGATGGTTTGCACGCCACTGGCAGTTGCTGCCTTGGCATCGCTCTCCGATTTTGGGGCGTCTGCTGCAGGTCGGGCAGCCTGGGAGGCCGGCGCCTCTTCCTCGATCAAGGGATTCTTTTTGGACGCACAGCCGGAAACGAGCGCAGCCAGTGTCAGGCACAGCGCGCTGACAACAGCCGGCGAGCGGCCGGATCGGAAAGGCAGGATTTGCATAAGGAATCTCGGGCGGTTGAGCAATTGTATGAAAACGCTATATGATAAGGCAGATATCCTTATTATGACCAAGAACATGCCTAACAATCCATCCGAACTCAAAGCCAGCGGCCTTAAGGCGACGCTGCCCCGCCTGAAGATTCTCGACATCTTCCAGAATGCCAAGGTACGTCACCTGAGCGCAGAAGACGTCTACAAGATGCTGCTGGCGGACAATCTGGACGTTGGTCTGGCGACGGTCTATCGTGTGCTGACCCAGTTCGAACAGGCCGGCATTCTGCAGCGTAATCATTTCGAAACCGGCAAGGCCGTGTTCGAACTCAACGAGGGTTCGCATCACGACCATCTGGTTTGCCTGGATTGCGGCAAGGTAGAAGAATTCTTCGATGAAGAAATCGAAAAGCGTCAGGAAAGCATCGCCAAGCAATATGGCTTTGAGATTGCCGATCACGCACTTGCATTGTATGGTCACTGCAAGGCTTGCCAGAAAACTGCCAAGAAGTAGTTGCTGCCAACCAATTCGGCCCGTCAGTAACGGGTTGGATGTAAAAAAGCCACGTTCTGATAAAGGAGCGTGGCTTTTTTGTTGGGTCGATATTATTTGCTGATCAGGGGTTTGAATGACTGAGTGCGTTTGACAGCAATTTGGCCGTGATGTCGACAAGCGGGATCACGCGCTCATACGCCATGCGTGTGGGCCCGATCACGCCCAGAGTGCCAACAACCTTGCCATTGACGGTGTAGGGCGACGTCACGACGCTCATATGATCCATCGGCACCAGATTGGATTCGCCGCCGATGAAAATCTGAACGCCGCTCGCCTTGTTGGATGTATCCAGCAATTGCATCAGGCTCGTCTTCTGCTCAAACAGCTCAAACAGCTTGCGCAAAGAAGCCATGTTGGATGACAGATCGTTGACGCTCAGCAGATTGCGCTCGCCGGAAATCACCACGTCGTCGCTATTGTCATTCATGGCGTCACTCCCAGCTTCAACGGCAACCTGCATTAGGTTGGTCATGTCATCGCGCAACTGCTGCAATTCATTTTGCAGGCGCAGTTTGACCTCATCGAAGCTCAATCCACCGTAGTTCTGATTGATGTAGTTGGCAGCCTGAATCAGTTGTGACGGCGTGTAATCGACTTCGGTTAAAAGCAGGCGGTTCTGCACATCGCCGGTCGGGCCGACGATCACGAGCAGAATGCGTTTCTCGGACAGACGTAAAAAATCGATGTGCTGGAATACCGATTCGCGGCGCGGCGTCATGACAATGCCGGCAAATTCGGACAGCGATGACAAAATCTGCGCCGCATTCGAAATGACTTTTTGCGACGAACCTGATTGCAGCGAGGATTGCAGGCGCGACTCGACATTGCTGTGATCAATCGGTTGCACTGTCAGCAAGGTATCGACGAAAACGCGGTAACCGCGTGGCGTGGGAATGCGTCCGGCCGAGGTGTGCGGGCTGGCAACGAACCCCAGATTTTCCAGATCGGCCATGACATTACGTATCGTGGCAGGTGACAAATCCAGTCCGGAAATCCGCGACAGTTCGCGCGAGCCGACCGGCTGCCCGTCCGCAATATAGCGTTCGACGAGAGCTTTCAGCAGAGTTTGGGCGCGATTATCGAGTTGCATGATGAGCGTATTGTAAATACTCGCAATGCCGTACGGCAAGCCGCTTGGCCATCTGACCGTAACATCCTGCACATATTGTCATGGCGGCCAATCTCAATGGCAGATATGCAAAATGTCTGCCTGACAATTCAGTTTGACTGCAGCCATTTGTCAATGTCGTGCAGGTTGGTGAATTGTGCAGACGGCGTAATGGCTTGCGGAAAAGGGCGATCAAAGCGATTCATCCAGCCAGCATGCAAACCGGCGTTCTGTGCGCCTTCCACATCCAGATGCGGATCGTCACCGACATACAGCGCTTCCTGCGGCAAAACCTGCAACGCGTCGCACGCCGCCAGAAAAATCGAGGCATCCGGTTTGGCGGCACCAAACTGGTGGGCTGCCAGCGAGGTTTGGAAGTGATGTGCCAGGCCGATCGCGTGCAGATCGGCAAAACCGTTGGAAATCGACCCCAGCAGGTAGCGTTGTCCAAGTGTTTGCAGGCCCGGCGCTACATCATCGAATGGCGTGACCGTGCTGCGTGCTTCCGAAAAAACGGCCATGGCTTCCAGCATGCGGTCACCATTTTCATCACATTCTGCGCAGGCGCGCAGCAGCGTGGCATGGCGTAACGACCACAGATCGTAGCGATAGCGTGGGTCGGTTGGCAGTATCTCCGCGCGTAACGACCGCAAGCCTTCCAGCGTGAATTGTCGGGTAAGGCGTGGAGTGTGGACAGTCAGCCAATCATACAAGACGCGCTCGGCGCGTTTGATCACGGCGTCGAGCGGCCACAGCGTATCGTCAAGATCGAATAAAACGGCTTTGATGGTGGTGGAATGCATACGTTGCATGGGCGTGACGACACGGTCCCGTGATTTCAATAAATGCTGCTGGCTGGAGTGCAATCGGAAGTTAAATTATGGTCTAATCTGCTGCATCATGTCGCCTACCACTTCTCTTGCTCCCTTGCCGCGTTTCCAGACCATTGCCATTTTTGGCAAGCACATGGCTGGTGGTACCGCGCAGTCCCTGCTGCAAATTGCCGAATGTCTGGTAACAACCGGGCGTCGAGTCCTGTTTGAATCCGAAACCGTGCAGAATTTTTCGATCACCGGTTTCGAGTCCATGTCCTTGCGTGAGATCGGTGAAACCGCCGATGCAGCCATCATCGTTGGCGGTGACGGCACCATGCTGGGCATCGCGCGTCAACTGGCACCGTTTGATGTGCCGCTGATCGGTGTCAATCAGGGACGTCTCGGGTTCATGACCGATGTCTCGCTCGATCGCATGATGCCGATGCTGCAGGAGATGCTCAATGGTTCGGCGGTGTCCGAGCATCGCACGCTGTTGGATGGCGTGATCATGCGTGAAGGCAGCATCATGAACCACACGCTGGCACTGAATGATGTGGTGCTGTCGCGCGGCTCCGGTTCCGGCATGATCGAATTGCATGTCGAGGTAGATGGCAACTTCATGTACAACCAGCGTTCGGATGGCCTGATCGTGGCAACGCCAACCGGTTCCACTGCCTATTCGCTGTCTGCCGGCGGGCCGATCCTGCAGCCGAGTGTCAAGGGCTTTGCCATGGTGCCGATTGCCCCCCACGCCTTGTCGAATCGTCCGATCGTGGTGCCGGATTCCAGCGAGATCATGATCGAAGTGATGGGCGGTCGTGAGGCCAATATCAATTTCGATATGCAGTCGGTAGCGCGTTTGCAGCACAACGACCGCATTATCATCAGGCGCTCCGAACATGTGGTGACCTTCCTGCATCCGCAAGGCTGGAATTACTACGACACCTTGCGAGAGAAACTGCACTGGAACGAATATCCGTCTGTAGAAGGCCGGTTAAAATAATTGCATCATGCGACGGTCGCTGACCGTCGTTTTTTTCATGACATCCGAGGTGTTGATCGTGGCCGGGTAAGGTTGCGATGAACAGGGACACAAGGCGGTTTACTCTCCATGTTGCGCACGCTTTCGATTCGCGATTTTGTCATTGTCGATTCCATCGAGCTGGATTTCTCCGCCGGTTTTTCTGTCTTTACAGGCGAAACCGGTGCGGGAAAATCCATTCTGATTGATGCGCTGGCACTGGCGCTCGGCGGGCGCGGTGATGCCAGCGTCATACGCGAAGGTGCAGCCAAGGCGGATATCACAGCCGAGTTTTCAGGCAGTCCGGAACTCGACGCATGGCTTGCAGAGAATGAATGTGGTAGCGAAGAAGGTGGCGTGTTATTGCGCCGCGTCATCGACAGTGCAGGGCGCTCCAAGGCGTTCATAAACGGCGTGGCCGCCACGGCGGCGCAATTGCGTGAACTGGGTGAGCAGCTGGTTGATATTCATGGACAGCACGCCCATCAGTCTCTGCTGAAGGCGGATGCGCAACGTGTGTTGCTCGACAATCAGGCGGGTTTGCAGGAAGAGGTGCGGGCGGTTGCCGAGGCTTTCAAAAGCTGGCGCGCCTTGGCCAAGCAGCGTGAGGAATTCGAAGCCAATGCGCGTAACGTGCTGCTCGAGCGGGAACGTCTTGAATGGCAGGTCGGCGAATTGGAGAAGCTGGCAGCCAAACCGGGTGAGTGGTCAGATGTTTCGCAGGAACACAGCCGACTGTCGCATGCTGCCACCTTGATCGAAGGTGCGCAGGACGCCTTGAATCTGATTTCCGAATCCGACGCGGCGCCGATGCTGTCGCAACTCTCGTCCCTGAACAGCCGTTTAGGCAAACTGGTTGATCTGGATCCTGCTTTGCAACCGGTTCTGGACGTGCTGGAGCCCGCGCGCATCCAGTTGCAGGAAGCGGTCTATGCGCTGAACGACTATCTGGGGCGAGTCGAGCTTGATCCGGCGCGCCTGCAGCAGGTTGAACGACGTATGGAAGACCTGCATGCTGCGGCACGCAAGTTTCATGTCGATGCCGATTTGTTGCCGCAGGAGTTCGATACCTTGTCGGCGCAGTTACAGCAACTGGCCGATGCCAGCGATCTGGACGCCTTGCGCGAGAAGGAAGAAAAGCGCAGAGCGGTGTACATGAGTGCGGCACAAAAGCTGTCCAAAGCGCGTACCAAGGCCGCCAAGGCGCTGGCAACATCAGTGACAGCGGCCATGCAGGAGCTCAGCATGAGTGGCGGTCGATTCGATATCGCGCTGCACGCGTGCGAACCGGCTTCGTATGGCCTGGAGCAGGTGGAATTTCTGGTGGCAGGTCATGCCGGTACGACGCCACGTTCGCTTGCCAAGGTCGCGTCGGGCGGTGAACTGGCCCGGATCGCGCTGGCAATTTCGGTGATTACCTCCAGTGCAACCGCAACCCCGACCTTGATTTTCGATGAAGTCGATAGCGGTATTGGTGGTGGTGTGGCGGAAGTCGTTGGCCGTTTGCTGCGCAAGCTCGGACAAGACCGTCAGGTATTGTGCGTCACGCACTTGCCGCAGGTTGCCAGTCAGGCCAATCAGCATTTTGAAGTCAGCAAGCGCAATAGCGATGGTCGTACCGTGTCATCGATTGTGGCGCTGGATAACAATGCACGCGTCGAGGAAATCGCCCGCATGCTGGGTGGTATCGAAATCACGGCAACCACGCGCTCGCATGCGCGTGAACTGCTGGCAAGCTGAGTGGTCTGAATGCGCAAAGGTGGCTTTCGCCTTTGCTGATTTCCTCCTCACGACAACAAGAAGAACAAATCGCCATGTCCTATCGTTCCGAGCCCGTCCATACACATGGCAAGTTGCCCAAGACTGCTGTCGTACTGGTCAATCTGGGTACGCCTGACGCGCCCACCACATCTGCCGTGCGGCGTTATCTCAAGCAGTTTTTGTCCGATCCGCGTGTAGTCGAGATCCCGCGTGCGATCTGGTGGTGGATTTTGCATCTGGTCATCCTGCCATTTCGTTCGGGCCAGTCGGCGAAGAAGTACGATTCCATCTGGTCGGATGAAGGTTCGCCACTCAAGGTACATACAGAAAAACAGGCGCGTCTGCTGTCCGGTTATCTGGGCGAACGTGGTCACAAGGTGCGTGTGGTGTACGCCATGCGTTACGGTAATCCATCGTTGCCGTCGATCCTGCGACAGTTGAAGGAAGAGGGGTGTGACCGCATTCTGATTCTGCCTGCCTATCCGCAGTATTCGGGAACGACGACTGCTTCGATTTTTGATGCCGTGTTTGCGCATTACCGCAGTGAACGCAATGTGCCGGAACTGCGCTTCATCAAGCATTACCACGACCATGAGGCCTACATCGAGGCACTGCGCAAATCGGTGCTCGCCCACTGGGAGCTGAATGGGCGGCCCGAGAAATTGCTCATGAGTTTTCATGGCGTACCCAAGCGTACGCTGCTGCTCGGTGATCCCTATCACTGTGAATGCCACAAGACGGCGCGCCTGCTGGCGCAGGCACTAGGTCTGACGCCCGAACAATATCTGGTGACCTTCCAGTCGCGTTTTGGCAAGGCCGAGTGGCTACAACCCTACACTGCGCCGACCGTGCAGGCTCTTGCTCGCGAAGGAGTGCGCAAGCTGGATGTGATCTGTCCGGGATTCACCAGTGATTGTCTGGAAACGCTGGAAGAAATTGCCATGGAAGTCCGACATGACTTTTTGCAGGCAGGCGGGACCGATTTCAATTACATTCCATGTCTCAATGAAGATGACGGCTGGATACGCGCCATGGCCGAGGTGGCGGAGTTGCACATGATTGGCTGGCCGACGCTGATGACGCCAGCCTTGAAAGAAGAACTGGAAGAGCAGGCGCAGATCACGCGGGAAGCGGCCGCACGGCTTGGCGCCTCGCAGTGAACCGCTCATCTGGCGTTGCCTGTTGTATGCACCAAAAGATGCATCACGGTGCGAGCTGACAAATCACCAGTGCAGCGGTGGCAGTGTACGCAATGACCATGGCGGAAATCAGTTGCAGTTTCACGGCATCTCTCCTTGCGGTTTCCCGCAAAAATCAGCCTCCCTGCCATCAGATTAGACACAATCCCTCCGGAATCCAGTCCTTTTCGCACCTTTTCTGGCGAAATTTGTAACAACAACCGCGCTGCTCGCTTTATCATCGCGGGTTTGCAATTGCCCGAACCGGATCGATTCCATGCAATTCGCATGGAATATCCCTTGAAAATGTGGGGGATAGCCCCATGTGGGCATTCGTATCCGCTTTTGCGTTCACAAATAGTTGCTGTAACTCTTTGATTGTTGGAGATTTTTTCATGCAAGACCAGGACAAATACGCCGAACAGGCAGCAATGGATGAAGCGTCGAAGGCTGAACAGCCTGCCGAACCTGCGGCAGCCACTGCCGCGGCGCCTTCACTGGAAGAACAGCTGGCAGCGGCGCAGCAGCAGCTGCAGGAGCTGCAAGACGCCTTTTTACGCGCCAAGGCAGAGACGGAAAATGCCCGTCGCCGTGCGCAGGACGATATTGCCCGCGCCCACAAGTTTGCGATTGAAGGCTTTGCCGAAGCCCTGGTACCAGTCAAGGACAGTCTGGAAATGGCATTGCTGGTGGAAACGCCGACGATCGAATCCTTGAAGGAAGGCGTCGAAATGACGCTGAAGCAATTGAGTGGCGCGTTTGAAAAAGGACGTTTGCTGGAAGTGAAGCCGGCACAAGGTGAAAAACTCGACCCGATGAAGCATCAGGCGATTTCCATGGTGCCTGCCGATCAGGAATCGAACACCATCGTCGCCGTGCTGCAAAAGGGTTACATGATTTCCGACCGGTTGCTGCGTCCCGCGCTGGTAACCGTCGCGCAGTAAAAACAGCAAAAAATGGCTTGAAAGCACTGATTTTCACCACATATTGAGCGGTGTCCAGCCATTTTGTACGAATAAGCAGTTTTCGTATTCAACAGTTTCAAGTTCTACAGATATTTAAGGGAAAGACCATCATGGGCAAAATCATCGGTATCGATTTGGGCACGACCAACTCCTGCGTCGCAGTCATGGAAGGCGGCAAATCGAAAGTCATCGAAAACTCTGAAGGCGCGCGCACCACGCCTTCCGTCATCGCTTATCAGGAAGATGGCGAGATCCTGATTGGCGCACCGGCCAAACGTCAGGCCGTGACCAATCCGAAAAACACGCTGTACGCAGTCAAGCGTCTGATCGGCCGCAAGTTTGAAGAAAAAGAAGTGCAGAAAGACATCGGTCTGATGCCTTACCAGATCACCAAGGCCGATAACGGCGATGCATGGGTGTCCGTGCGCGACAAAAAACTGGCGCCGCCACAAATTTCGGCGGAAGTCCTGCGCAAGATGAAGAAAACCGCAGAAGACTATCTGGGCGAAGAAGTGACCGAAGCAGTCATTACCGTTCCTGCGTACTTCAACGATGCACAACGTCAGGCGACCAAGGATGCAGGCCGTATCGCTGGTCTGGACGTCAAGCGCATCATCAACGAACCAACCGCGGCAGCACTGGCTTTCGGTCTGGACAAGACCGGCAAGGGCGACCGCAAGATTGCCGTGTACGATCTGGGCGGCGGTACCTTTGACGTATCGATCATCGAGATCGCTGACGTCGATGGCGAAATGCAGTTTGAAGTGCTGTCGACCAACGGCGACACCTTCCTCGGCGGTGAAGATTTCGATCAACGCCTGATCGACTACATCATCGAAGAATTCAAGAAGATCAACGGCCTCGATCTGTCGAAAGACGCGATCGCGCTGCAACGTATCAAGGCATCGGCTGAACGCGCGAAGATCGAGCTGTCGTCGTCGCAGCAAACCGAAATCAACGAGCCGTACATTGCGATGGCAAATGGCGCACCGGTTCACTTGAATCTGAAAATCACGCGCGCCAAGCTGGAATCGCTGGTTGAAGATCTGATCGCCAAGTCGATCGAGCCTTGCCGTACCGCAATCAAGGATGCTGGCGTCAAGGTTTCCGATATCGATGACATCATTCTGGTCGGTGGTCAGACCCGTATGCCGAAAGTACAGGAAGCTGTGAAGGACTTCTTTGGCAAGGAGCCACGCAAGGACGTGAACCCGGACGAAGCCGTTGCCGTGGGTGCAGCGATCCAGGGTTCGGTGTTGTCTGGCGACCGTAAAGATCTGTTGTTGCTGGACGTGACGCCACTGTCGCTGGGTATCGAAACCCTGGGCGGCGTGATGACCAAGATGATCCAGAAGAACACCACGATCCCGACCAAGTTCTCGCAAGTGTTCTCGACTGCTGACGACAATCAGCCTGCCGTGACCATCAAGGTATTCCAGGGCGAGCGTGAAATGGCGGTCGGTAACAAGGCACTGGGCGAATTCAATCTGGAAGGCATTCCACCGGCAGCACGCGGCACGCCACAGATTGAAGTGACCTTCGACATCGACGCCAACGGCATCTTGCACGTCGGCGCGAAAGACAAGGCAACCGGCAAGGAAAACAAGATCACCATCAAGGCGAACTCCGGTCTGACCGAAGAGGAAATCCAGAAGATGGTGCAGGATGCTGAAGCCAATGCCGAGGAAGATAAACGCGCCAAGGAAGTTGCCGAAGCGCGCAACCAGGGCGATGCACTGGTGCACTCGACCCGCAAGTCGCTGACCGAATATGGCGACAAGCTGGAAGCTGGCGAAAAAGAAGCGATCGAAGCTGCGATCAAGGATCTTGAAGATGCATTGAAAGATGGCGACAAGGCTGCAATCGAAGAAAAATCGGCAGCATTGACGACCGCTGCGCAGAAGCTGGGCGAAAAAATGTACGCTGACATGCAGGCACAACAGGCAGCAGCCGGTGGTGCGGCGGGTGCAGATTTCGCCGGTGGTGCGCAGGAAGAAGCCAAGCCACAGCAGGACGATGTGGTTGACGCAGACTTCAAGGAAGTCAAAGACAAGTAATTGCAGCAAGGCGGCTCTTCCGCCTGAACATGGCGCAAGAAGGTTTGCGCCATGTTTGTTTTGGAGCGTTCACAGCTGGCAGTATCAAAAGCGCGCCGGGTCGACGGTTGAAAAACCCTGACTCGGCGTTTGCATGCATAGCTGTGCAGTAATACCAGAGAAAATACAGGGCAGGTACAGATGGCGAAACGTGATTTTTACGAAGTTCTTGGCGTCGGCAAAAGTGCATCGGAAGACGAGCTCAAGAAGGCGTATCGCAAACTCGCGATGAAGCATCACCCGGATCGCAATCCGGGCAGCAAGGAAGCGGAAGAAAAATTCAAGGAGGCAAAAGAAGCCTACGAGATGCTCTCCGATCCGCAAAAGCGCGATGCATATGACCGTTATGGGCATGCAGGTGTCGATCCGAATATGGGAGGCATGGGCGGCGGCGCAGGCGGCTTTGCCGATGCCTTTGGCGATATCTTCGGCGACATCTTCGGTCAGGCTGCAGGTGGTCGTGGTGGCCGTGGTGGTCCACAGGTGTATCGCGGTGCCGATCTGCGTTACAACCTCGAAATCACGCTGGAACAAGCGGCACATGGTTACGACACGACAATTCGGGTACCGTCGTGGGACAGTTGTGAAACCTGTGATGGCACCGGTGCCAAGCCGGGTACGTCACCGGTGACGTGCACGACTTGCGGTGGTCATGGGCAGGTGCGTATGCAGCAAGGTTTCTTCAGTGTGCTGCAAACCTGTCCGAAATGTCAGGGTTCCGGCAAGATCAATCCTTCACCATGCGGTACTTGTAGCGGTGCCGGCAAGATCAAGCGCAACAAGACGCTGGAAGTACAGATTCCTGCCGGTATCGATGACGGGATGCGCATTCGTTCGTCAGGTAACGGCGAACCCGGCATGAATGGCGGTCCGCCGGGTGATCTGTACGTCGAGATTCGCATCAAACAACACGCGGTGTTTCAGCGCGAAGGCGATGATCTGCATTGCGAGATTCCAATCTCTTTTGCCAAGGCCGCACTGGGTGGCGAAGTGGAAGTGCCCACCTTGAACGGCAAGGCCTCTTTCACGTTGCCGGAAGGCACGCAAAGCGGCAAAACCTTCCGTTTGCGTAGCAAGGGCATCAAGGGTGTGCGCTCTGGTTACGCTGGTGATTTGTTCTGTCATGTTGTGGTCGAAACGCCAGTGACCTTGACCGAACGCCAGAAGGAATTGCTGCGTGAGTTTGAACAACTCACGATTGAAGGTGGTTCCAAGCACAGTCCGCAAACCAAAACCTGGAAGGACAAGGTCAAGGAATTCTTTGAATAAATATTGAATTGATCGGCCGCGTTCAAGATGTGGCCTTGACGACAAGCCGCTCATGTTGTGATGAGCGGCTTTGTTTTTTATGCGTCATTTCTGTTTTCTGCTTGCGTCCTGCACGATAGGACGAATCGCGTTATCGTCACGGTTGCTTTTTATCTCCTGATTTTCCCATGCCTGATTCTGCTGTAAGTGCGCATGACGTTTCCCTTGTTCTGATTTGTGATGATGGCGCGCTGGGCGCTGCCGTCGAGACCCTGTTACTACGCATCGCTGCAGATGTTTGCATCCGGCGCGGTTCAGACGTCCAGGCCTTGCGCGTTGACAAGCAGACCGTTGCCGTTCTTGCAGTGCATGGCGGCGCGGTGGATGCCTTGCAGTTGGCACGGCAGGTGCGTGCCAAGGATGAGCGGTTGCCGCTGTGTATTGCCGTGCCGGATGAGACTGGCATGTTCGAGGCAGCCTTTTTGTCCGGCGCAGACGAATGTGTGCGTCTGCCATTGTGCGAGGTCGAGGCCATGATCCGCCTGCGACGCTGGCTCGCCGTTGCGCGCGAACAGTATGACGAGCAGGATGAGCTGGGATTGCTGCGTCACAGCATGCAGCAGATCGGTCAGAATTTGCGCTTTAGCGACGAAGACATGCTGCGCAGTTTTGATCGGCTAGCACATTTTCATGATGCCGTGACGAGCGCACATGAGCGCCGCGTCGGGCGCTATACCCGATTGCTTGCGCAAGGCATGGGCTTGCCGGAGGCAGACATTGCGGTGCTGGAGCGTATCGCTCCGTTGCACGATATCGGCAAGATTGGCATTGCGGCATCGTTACTCAATAAAAACGGCAAACTCACGCCGGGTGAAACAATGCTGATGCGTTCACACGCCGAAATGGGCTACGAGATTCTTGCCAATAGCGTTTCCCCGCTGTTGCGGTCAGCCGCGACAGTTGCCTTGTCACATCATGAGCGTTTTGATGGGGAAGGCTATCCGCAAGGTCTGCGTGGCGAGCAGATTGCGGTCGAGGCGCGTATTGTCGGCCTGGCGGATGTCTATGACGCCCTGACGTCTGAACGTCCCTACAAGAAAGCATGGACGTGGGAAGAGGTCCGCTTTTTTATCATCGAGAACAAATCCATCTGTTTTGATCCCGCATTGGTCGATGTCTTTGTGCGGGAGGGGGAGCAGATTCGTGCGTTGCAAAATGAACTGATGCTTGCAGATAGTTGATGCGTGGTTTGCCGTTCGGCAGCAAAATGACACTCAGAAAATGCATGAGGACTCCCGGTATTCTGCTCCGGGTTCGCCATGGTCGAACAGCAAGAACAAGACTGCAGAGGAGGACACGCGATGAAATGGGAAGGCAATCGTGAAAGCAATAACGTCGAGGACCGTCGAGGAGGCAGTTTCGGCGGATTGGGCGGGCGTTCGGTCGGCATCGGCACTATTGTGATTGCCTTGCTGGGGGGCTACGTTTTCGGCATTAATCCGATGACGATCCTGAGTTTGCTGAGCGGTGGGCCGGTATCGACGCAGTCACAAGTACCTGTGCAGGAAACGCCGGCCAACGACCAGATGGCACGCTTCGTACGTACTGTTTTGGCCGATACCGAAGATACCTGGGGTGCGATTTTCCGTGAGAATGGTGGCACGTATCAGCAACCGCGACTGGTGCTTTTTACCGGTCGCACACCGACCGCATGCGGTACCGGCGATACGGCGGCGGGACCGTTCTATTGCCCTGGCGATCAGAAGATTTATATCGACCTCGCGTTCTATCAGACCATGCGTGATCGCTTTCATGTGGCCAGTGATTTTGCACAAGCCTATGTGATCGCTCATGAAGTGGGACACCACGTGCAGAACATCACGGGCATCATGGAGAAGGTGGAGCAAAAGCGTCGCAGTCTGACTGAACGTCAGGCCAATGCCTTGTCTGTCCGTGTCGAGTTGCAGGCGGATTGCTTTGCCGGCGTATGGGCACATCATGCAAATCGTGCCCGCCAGATTCTCGAACAGGGCGATGTGGAGAGTGCGTTGAAGGCGGCGAGCGCGATTGGTGACGATGCCTTGCAAAAGCAGGCGCAGGGTTATGTCGTGCCGGATTCCTTTACGCACGGCACATCGGAGCAGCGTATGCGCTGGTTCCAGCGCGGGATCGAAACTGGCGATCTGAATCGATGCAATACCTTTGCGGAAAAATCGGTGTGATCCGTTGTCCGTACATACAACAATGCCCGCTTTATGCGGGCATTGTTGTAGGGATCGCTTGATCAGAAGCAGTGTTCTGCTGCGGGGAACGTGCCTTCCCTGACCTCGCGAATGAAAGCGCGTACAGCGCCTTCGATGCTGCTTTGCCCCGCCATGAAATTTTTCACGAAGCGTGCCTTCTTGCCCGGGAAAACATTGATCATGTCGTGCATGACCAATACCTGGCCAGAGCAGTCAGGGCCGGCACCGATACCGATTGTTGGCATTTGCAAGGCATCCGTGACGTCCTTGCCAACGCCAGCAGGAATCGCTTCCAGAATCAATAAGGACGCACCTGCTTCCTGCAACGCGAGCGCATCAGCCTTGAGTTGCGCAGCGGCTTCTGCCGTTTTGCCCTGTACCTTGTAACCACCAAAACGATGCACGGATTGGGGGGTCAGACCGAGATGCGCACACACCGGAATTTCCCGCTCAACCAGAAAACGCACCGTGTCGACAACCCAGGCACCACCTTCGATCTTGACCATCTGGGCGCCAGCGTGGACCAGTTTGACGGCGTTGGCGAAGGCTTGTTCCGGGGTAGGGTAGCTGCCGAAAGGCATGTCTGCCAGCAGCAAGGCGGTCTTGTTACCACGAGCCACGCTGGCTGTATGGTAGGCCACTTCGTCAATCGTGACGGTGAGTGTCGAGTTGTGACCTTGACAGACCATGCCGAGCGAATCGCCGACCAGCAAGGTGTCAATGCCGCACATATCCATTACGGAGGCAAAGCTGGCGTCATAGGCGGTCAGCATCGTGATTTTTTCGCCGCGTTCACGCATGGCAAACAGGGAGGGAATCGTGACCGCCTTGGTGCGTTGTTCGTTTTCCTGCAGATAGCTGGCCATGTTCATTCTCCCAGGCTAAAAAATTCGCGCTTGCCACGCATGTTGGAGATGCGTTGCAGCAGCAGCGCGAAGTCCTCATCGTTGTCGATGGGATTCAAATGTTCGGTGTTCACGATCAGCAAGGGCGCTGCCTCGTAGTCGTAAAAAATGCGGCTGTAACTGTCGCACAGTTTTTCAATGTAATTGGCCGAGATGGGTGCTTCCATCGGAACACCGCGTTTGCGTATGCGCTCAATCAACGTGGCCGGTTCTGCCTGCAGATAAATCACCAGATCAGGCAGTGGTGCTTGTGGGCGCAGATGATCGTACAACTGCTGGTACAGCGCCAGTTCGTCGTCACCCAGAGTCAGGCGTGCAAAGATCGGATCCTTGTCGAGCAAGAAGTCGGACACGATACGGGCGTCGAACAGATCTGGCTGCGCCAGATCGCGCAACTGGTTCAGGCGTTGAAAGAGAAAGAACATCTGTGTTGGCAAGGCATAGCGTGCCGCATCGCGATAGAACTTTTCGAGGAAGGGATTCTCTTCCGGCAATTCAAGCAGTGTTTGTGCTTGCAGTTTTTCGGCGAGTTTGCGTGCCAGTGTTGTTTTACCGGCACCGATGGCACCTTCGACGACGACGTATTTGTATTTTTCCAGATTCATAACTCTTGCTAGCTGCGTGGTTGCCGTCACGCGTTCAGGAACGGAAGATGAAATACACCGCGCCAACCAGACACAATGCAGCCCATACGTAATCGAGCTTGAACGGCTGTCCCATGAAGAAGATTGCGAACGGCACAAAAACTGTGAGTGTAATCGCTTCCTGCAAGATTTTCAGTTGAGCCAGACTCATCTCGGTATAGCCGATACGATTGGCCGGTACTTGCAACATGTATTCAAATAGGGCGATCCCCCAGCTGATCAGTGCGGCTATCCACCAGGGCTTGGATTGCAATCCCTTCAAATGGCCATACCAGGCAAAGGTCATGAAGATGTTGGACAGCGTCAGAAGAAAGACGGTTTGGACAAAGACAGGAATTTGCATGATGGTCTCGGGGCAAGAGAAAAGGTCGCGATGTGCCTAGGAAATAACGCTGATGGCCTGATCGCTGACGCGGGGTACGAACTGGTGTGCGGGGCCTTGCCCCGGGATGTGAAGCAATGGGTCGAGCTGTAGCAAGGGAATCAGTACAAAGGCACGCATGGTCATGCGCGGATGCGGTACGGTCAGCGACGGGCTGTCGATATGCTGATCACCGAACAGCAAGATATCCAGATCCAGCGTGCGCGGGGCATTGATGTAAGGGCGCATGCGGCCGAATTGTTGCTCCAGATCCAGCAGCGCCAATAGTAGATCGTGCGGAAGCAGTTCGGTCCGGATTTGCGCTACCGCGTTGACGTAATCGTCGCCCTCGGCATCAACCGGTGCGGTCCGAAACAGCGAGGAGCGCTTGATCAGACTGGTCTGCGGCAGACGATCAAGCAGATCGATGGCCTGTGTGACGGTCTCGCGTGCATCGCCCAGATTGGCACCGATGCCGATGTAGGCGATTGTCTTGCTCATTCGCTTTTGTCTGCAGAAGAGGCGTCGTTGTTCTGGCGATTGCGGTTGCGGCCGCCACGGCGACGACGTTTTTTCGCGGGTGCAGGCGCGGCGTCATCGGTTTCGCCTGCAATGGCCTTGCCAGTCGATTTAAGTGCAGGCTTTTTCGCCAGTAATTCTTCACGGCCCGCACCATCGGCAGCAATGAAGTCAGTCCACCAGTCACCGATTTCGCGATCGATCTCGCCGGATTCGCAGCGCAGCAGCAGGAAGTCATACCCGGCGCGCAGACGCTGATGTTCAAGCAGCTTGTAAGGTGTCTTGCCGACGCGACGATCAAAGCGCGGTTGCATGGCCCAGATGTCGCGCATGTCGGTGGCGATCTTGCGTTGCAGGGCAAGCTTGTCGGTTTGCGTGTTCAAGACATCGTCGGCTGCCAGATGCAGCGCTGGAATCGGGTATTCACCGGCAGCCTGATACGCCTTCCATTTTTCCAGAACCTGATGCCAGAGCAGCGAAGCGAACAGGAAGCCAGGTGACACGGGTTTGCCTTGCTTGACGCGTGCATCGGTTGCTTCGAGTGCCAGACGCACGAATTTTTCGCCGAGCGGCTGTTCGAGCACGACGTCCAGCAAGGGCAGCAGGCCGTGATGCAGGCCTTCCTTGCGCAGTTGCTGCAGACAGGCAAGGGCATGACCGCTCAGCAGCAGCTTGAGCATTTCATCGAATACACGTGCTGCAGGCACGTTGTTGATCAGCGGTGCCATGACGGAAATCGGCGCACGCGTCTCTTCTGCAATGGTGAAGTTGAGCTTGGCTGCAAAGCGCACGACCCGCAGCAGACGCACCGGATCTTCGCGATAGCGTGCTTCCGGCACGCCGATGATGCGCAACGTCTTGTTGCGAATATCGGTCATGCCGCCGTGATAATCGAGCACGGTTTGCGAAGCCGGATCGTAGTACATCGCATTGATCGTAAAGTCGCGACGTAGCGCATCCTCGTGCTGTTCGCCAAAGGTGTTGTCACGCAATACGCGACCGTGCTCATCCTTGGGTGCGCTATCAACGGCGGTACCGCGAAAGGTAGTGACTTCCAGCAGGTCCTGACCAAACATCACATGCACGATCTGGAAGCGACGGCCGATGATGAACGCACGCCGGAACAGTTTTTTGACCTGCTCCGGCGTGGCGTTCGTCGCAATATCGAAATCCTTGGGTTTGACACCGAGCAGCAGGTCGCGCACGGCACCACCTACGAGGAAAGCCTTGAACCCGGCCTGCTGCAATGTGCTGGTGACGCGAATTGCATTGGACGACACCAGCTTGGGGTCGATGCGATGCTCGGCGGCTGTCAGTACGACAGGCTGTGTGCCGTCGCCGGTATTCTTTTTCTTGGTGCCGAGAATCCGGCGTATCAATTTCTGGATCATTGTTGTTCAAACAGACGGATGATCGGCCAGCCATGCGCTTGGGCATGGGCAGTCAGTCTGGCATTCGGGTTGGTTGCAACCGGATCGGTCACCAGCGACATCAGCGGAATATCATTCTGCGAATCGCTGTAAAACCAGCTGCGTGGAAAATCTTCCAGCTTTTGCCCGCGGCTGGCAAGCCAGTTATTGGTCGCAGCGATCTTGCCCGGACCGTAGGTTGGCTCGCCCAGCAATTTGCCGGTTGGACAGCCGTTCGGGCCGCATTCCGGTTCGGCAGCAATCAGATGTTCCACGCCAAGTGCTTGCGCAATCGGTGCGGTGATAAAGCGGTTGGTGGCGGTAACGATGGCCACCAGATCGCCGGCATCCTGGTGCTTTTTGACGAGTTCGTGCGCTGCTGGCAGCAGTTGCGGCTCAATCACTTCGCGCATGTAAGTCAACTGCCAGTTATCGAGTTCTTCCTTGGAAAAGGATGCGAGCGTGCCGAGTGCAAATTCGAGATAGGCCACAGGATCGAGCACGCCAGCGGCGTACTGTTCATAGAAAGCGTCGTTGCGTGCACGAAAGGCAGTTTCATCCACCGCGCCCTTGCGGACAAGAAATTCACCCCATTCGTGGTCGGAATCAATGGGAAGCAGCGTGTGGTCCAGATCAAACAGGGCGAGGTTCATGCAAAATCGAATCGTTGTGAAGTTGTAAATCTCAAAATGGGCTTGAAAGCGTTGCTATTCAGTCATTGCGCTGCAGTAGTTCACGCAATAAAGGCAGTGTAATCGGGCGCTTGGTTTCCAGAGAATAGGCATCCAGTGCATCCAGCATTGCCGACAGGGAGCGCATGTCGCGGGCAAAATGTGTCAGCAGGTAGGGTAACACGCCGTCGTTGAGCGGTAGGCCGCGTGTCTGCGCCGCCTGCGTCAATGCCGCAATCTTTTCATCATCGCTGAGGCCGTGCACCTGATAAATCAGGCCCCAGCCAAAACGCGTGCGCAAATCCTCGCGTACCGCCAGCTTTGCCGGCGCGGCATTGCCGCTGGCAACCAGGTTGCCGCCACGTTCCCGAACCTGATTGAAGAGAGCGAAGGCGGCGATCTGATTGTCATCGGACAGGCGCTCGACATCATCCAGCAGATAGCAACGGACCGCAGGGTCGTAATCGAAGGCGCTTGTGGCGGAGGCGCTATCGATCAGCCGTGCCTGCGGCAGAGCGGCCAGTGCCTGCAGGAGGTGTGATTTGCCGGAGCCCGCTTCGCCCCACAGATAAACCGTACGCTCGTCCAGACTGTCAGCCTGGTTCTGTTCAATCCGCTGCAACAGCTGTTTGACCTCGGCATTGGCGCCGGTGACAAACGAGGCCAGTGTTTGTGGTTTGTCTGCGGGAAGATCGAGTAGCAACTGCCTCATGCGGGGAAATTCGGTTCGAATGACAGAGGAAAAACGGTCGATGCACGAGGAAAAAGGATCGCGCGAGGTTGTTTTTCGATGGTTGGCAAGAAAGGTGGCTTGAAAAAATTGACCTGAAATACAGGGAAATGCGAGGGCTGATTTGCTAAAATAGCGGTTTGCCGACGCCTGTCCGCGTGCAAAAGCTGGATTATAGAGCCAAGTCCGGTGCAATGCGGCATAAAAAGGCAGCAGATTCCGGCGGCATCGACTGCCGGGAATGCCTAGTCAGCACACACTGTCCATTTATCTGTCCCTATTCAAATCATGAGTACCACTTCCAACACTTCTCTTTCCTATCGCGATGCCGGCGTAGACATCGATGCCGGCGATGCGCTGGTCGAAGCGATCAAGCCGTTTGCCAAACGCACCATGCGCGAAGGCGTGATGGGTGGTCTCGGTGGTTTTGGCGCCATGTTCGAAATCAGCAAGAAGTACAAGGAGCCTGTTCTGGTTTCAGGTACGGATGGTGTTGGCACCAAGCTCAAACTGGCGTTCATGCTTAACAAGCATGACACGGTCGGTATCGATCTGGTGGCGATGAGCGTCAACGATATTCTGGTGCAGGGCGCAGAACCACTATTCTTCCTCGACTACTTTGCGTGCGGCAAACTGGATGTGCCGAGCGCGACAGATGTCATCAAAGGCATCGCACAGGGCTGCGAACAGGCGGGTTGTGCCCTTATTGGTGGTGAAACAGCCGAAATGCCAAGCATGTATCCGGATGGTGAATACGATCTGGCTGGCTTTGCCGTCGGCGCGGTTGAAAAATCCAAAATTATCGACGGCACCAAAATCAAACCTGGTGACGTTGTACTGGGCCTGGCTTCCTCGGGTATCCACTCCAACGGTTACTCGCTGGTCCGCAAGATCATCGAGCGTGCCAATCCTGATCTGAATGGTGATTTCCACGGTCGCAAGCTGGCCGACGTATTGATGCAGCCAACCCGCATCTATGTCAAACCATTGCTGGCCCTGATGGCATCCATGGAAGTCAAAGGCATGGTGCATATCACCGGCGGTGGTCTGGTTGAAAACATTCCGCGTGTCTTGCAGGACAACCTGACTGCCGTGTTGCAAAAGGATGCATGGACCATGCCGCCGTTGTTCACATGGTTGCAAGAGCATGGCAATGTCGCCGACGCGGAAATGCATCGCGTCTTCAACTGCGGTATCGGCATGACGGTGATCGTGGCGAAGGAAAATGCAGATGCTGCGATGGCACAACTGACTGCGGCAGGCGAGACGGTCATGCGCATCGGTGAAATTCGTGAACGTGAACAAGGTCAGGCACAGACCATCGTTGTCTGAGTTTGAAAGGATTCAGGAAAAGGCCGCAGCGCGACGCGTTGTGGCCTTTTTTGTTTTCAGGTGAAGCAATCGTTGATTGGGAAAAGAAACGGAATGAAGACAGTACTGGCAGTGCGACATGTGCATTTTGAAGATCTGGGTATTTTCGAACCCTGGTTGCGTGCGCGTGGTTACGAGATTCGCTACATTGATCCGACAATCGACAATTTGGATCATCTTGATGTCGTCGCACCGGATTTGATGGTGGTGTTGGGTGGGCCGATTGGCGCCTTCGACGACGCGATCCATCCGTTTGTGACGCAAGAAATGGCGATGGTGAAGGCGCGTCTGGCTAGTGGCCGTGCAATGCTCGGCATTTGTCTGGGTGCGCAGTTCATGGCACGAGCGCTCGGTGCCAGGGTGTATCCGATGGGCGTGAAGGAAATCGGTTTTTCGCCGCTGACGCTGACAGCACAAGGGCAGCAGTCACCGCTGGCCTTGCTGAACGACGTGCCGGTATTGCACTGGCATGGCGATCAGTTCGATATCCCTGCCGGTGCCGATCATCTGGCCTTAACCAGTGTGGGCAAGCATCAGGCGTTTTCTGTCGGCAGCACGGTTTTGGGTTTGCAATGCCATCTGGAAGCGGATACCGCGCGTATCGAACAATGGCTGGTTGGTCATGCGAGCGAGCTTTCTCAGGCGGGTATCGATCCGAATGTACTGCGGGCAGAAGCACAACGACTCGGCCCACAGTTGCAGGAGGTCGCACTCAAGGTTTTTGAAACGTGGTTGCAACGGGCACTTGCCTGACCTGTTGCATTAAGAAAAACGGCTGCCGCGGCAGCCGTTTTTTATGTTCCCAGGTTCATCAATGTTGTTGATGATTACCTTCTTCGTCTTGTGCCAATGTTTGCAAAGGCGCTGGTGTACCGGCAGGAATCCCAAACTGGGCAGGCGGTTTGATGCGTAGTGGCTGACTTTTCTGACCCACCGTCGACAAGACATTGACGGCCTGATCCGGGGCTGCATTCCAGACCGGATCATCGATGCTTTCAAACACAGCGCGCAATTGCTTGCCCCAGGTGTTCCGTATCATCTGGAAATACTGATTTTGTTCGTCGATGGTGACAAAGCGGGTGACGGCCAGCGTATCGGTTTCATACAGCAGCATATCAAGCGGCAGACCGACGGAAATATTAGAGCGCAAGGTCGAATCCATCGATATCAGCGCGCACTTGGCGGCTTCGTCGAGGGGTGTCTCCGGCGTGATGATACGATCGAGAATCGGCTTGCCGTACTTGGATTCGCCGATCTGGAAATAGGTGTTTTCGTCGTGCGATTCGATGAAATTGCCGGCGGAATACATCTGAAACAAGCGGCAGCGCTCGCCCTTGATCTGTCCACCAAAAATCATGCTGACGTTGAAGTCGATGCCAAACTGTTCCAGCGTTTCGGCATCGCGATCATGCACCATGCGAATCGCTTCGCCGACGATTTGGGCGGCTTCATACATGGATGTCGCATTCCAGATATTGCGGCCGGCAGCCGTTGTGTGTTCCGCAATAATTTGACGGACCGACTGCGAGATCGACAGATTGCCTGCCGTCATCATCACCATCATGCGGTCGCCAGGTGTTTCGAACACATTCATTTTGCGGAATGTACCGATGTGATCGACGCCAGCGTTAGTGCGCGAATCGGACAGAAAAACCAGCCCCGAATTCAGGCGCATCGCAACACAATAAGTCATGGTGAAAAGTGAAAAAGCAAAACGCCGATTTTACAGGAAACAGGGTATCGACGTTGGCCGAAGCCTTGTAAGAAAACGTTCTGTTGCGAGTGGGAAAATGATGTTGTTGTCATGCTATCGGTATGAATCTTCTGATCATGCAAAAAATGAAATACGCAACGACAGAGAGACTGACAAAGATGTCTATTGCGAATCCAGTGGTGTCACATTGACGCTGACTTCAAGTGACTCTTCACCACCGCCGCGACGAATCCCGCTGACCGGTGCGGCAGAGTCGTAATCGCGCGCGACCGCCAGACGGCAATGCACCTCGCCGGCAAACATGGCATGCGTGACATCGATACTGATCCAGCCGGTAAAGGCACTTTCTTCCACCCAGACATCGACCCATGCGTGGCTTTCGGCATGGCCGGTACTGCCGGAGTCGATATAACCGGATACATATCGGGCTGGGATATCCTGTGCGTGACAGCAGGCGATAAACAAATGCGCGTGATCCTGACACACGCCCGATCCCAGATGTAGTGCCTCGTCAGCCGTACTGGTGACGGCTGTTGCACCGCTTTGGTACGAAACCGCACCGCAAATGGCTTCTGCCAAGCGCATCAGATCGGTACTATTTTTCCCTCGCAAATGCCGTGCAGAAAACGCTTGAATCGATTCGGTTTGCGCAATCAGGCGCGTGGGCGTCGTGAATACCAGAGGCGACAACGTACCTTTCTCGTGCAATCGGCCCTGAACCAGTGCTGTGACGTCGACTTCGCCACTGACCACAATCGGCACGGCATCGTGATTGCCGGTGATCGTCAGCATGTGGCAAAGATTGCCGAAGGCATCGGTAAAGGCATGTCGCAGGCCCGGCGTATCGATGTGCCATTGCAGCGTTTGCTGATGCGAGTCGATACGAGGGGTCAGACGCAGTTGCTGGATTGTGTAGTTTAGCGGGGCGGTGTAGCGGTAAAGCGTCTCGTGACGAATGGCAAGTCGCATAATCAGGCCGCCAGCGGAACGAGGAAATCGTGACTGACACGATTGCCGAGTGTATAGACGCGCTCCAGGAAGTCGGTCAGGTAGTCGTGCAGGCCTTCTTCCAGAATGTCTTCAATATGGGCGAACTCGAGTTCTGCGTGCATCTTGCCCGCCATGCGCAGCGTATGGCTGTGCTGGTCATGGCTGATGTTGCGCAGGTCACGTTCGACGTTGTACAGACAGGCGCGCAGGGAGCGCGGCATATCGCCGCGCAGCATGAGCAGATCGGCGACACGCGCAGGCGTGATGGCATCGCGATAGACGGTCCGATAGATTTCAAAAGCCGACACTGAGCGCAGAATTGCGGCCCAGTAGTAATAATCGAGCTGGTTTTCGTTGCCGAGCTTGGCAGCCGACGGCGCAGCGCCAGGGCCGTGAAACTTGACGTCCAGAATACGTGCGGTGTTATCGGCACGTTCAAGGAAGGTGCCAAGACGGATGAAGTACAAGGCTTCGTCCTGCAACATGGTGCCGAAGGTGACGCCGCGCGACAGATGCGAGCGATACTTGACCCATTCGAAAAACTGACTCGGGTCTTGTTCCAGCACGTTGTCGCTGAGTTGGCTGAGCATTTCCAGCCACGTGATGTTCTGGGTTTCCCATACTTCGGTCGTCAATGCACCACGCACGGCGCGTGCATTTTCTCGTGCAGCGCGCAGGCAGGAGGCGATCGATGACGGGTTGGAGGTATCCGTGACCATGAAGTGCAGCATGTCCTTGGACGTGAACTTCGGATACTTTTGATCGAACTCATTCTGCAATTCGGAAATGCTGAGCGTGGCGCGCCAGCCTTCTTCTGCAGCCCGGGCGGATTGCGGTAGCAAGGCCGTTTGCACGTTGACGTCCAGCATGCGGGCGGTATTTTCGGCGCGCTCGGTGTAGCGGGCCATCCAGAACAGGTGATCGGCGGTGCGGCTGAGCATCTCAGTTCTCCAGAATCCAGGTGTCTTTTGTGCCGCCGCCTTGCGAAGAGTTCACGACCAGCGAACCTTCCTGCAAGGCGACACGTGTGAGGCCGCCGGGGACCATCGAAATCGTTTTGCCTGACAACACAAACGGACGAAGATCGAGATGGCGCGGCGCGATGCCGGATTCAACAAAAGTGGGGCAGGTCGACAGCGCCAGCGTGGGCTGTGCGATGTAGCCTTCCGGTTTGGCGATGATGCGTGCGCGGAACGCTTCGATCTCTGCCGTGGTTGATGCCGGACCGACCAGCATGCCGTAACCACCGGCACCGTGGACTTCCTTGACGACGAGTTGCGGCAGATTGGCCAGCACGTACGACAGATCTGATGGCTTGCGGCACTGATAGGTCGGCACGTTGTTGAGGATCGGTTTTTCCGACAGGTAGAACTTGATCATGTCCGGCACATACGGATAAATCGATTTGTCATCGGCGACACCGGTGCCAATTGCGTTGGCCAGAGTGACACGACCGGAGCGATAGACCGACAGCAGGCCGGGCACACCGAGCGTGGAATCGGAGCGGAACGCCAGCGGATCGAGATAATCATCGTCGATGCGGCGATAGATCACGTCAACACGCTTTGGCCCGCGCGTGGTGCGCATGTAGACATGGTTGTCGTTGACGAACAAGTCCTGCCCTTCCACCAGCTCCACGCCCATCTGCTGCGCGAGGAAGGCGTGTTCGAAATAAGCCGAGTTGTACATGCCGGGCGTCATGACCACCACGGTCGGATCCGTCACGCCAACGGGTGCGACCGAACGCAGGTTATCGAGCAGCATGTCCGGATAATGCGCAACGGGCGCTACCGGATATTTGGCAAACAGTTCGGGGAAGAGACGCATCATCATCTTGCGGTCTTCCAGCATGTAGGACACGCCGGACGGTACGCGCAGATTGTCTTCCAATACGTAGAATTCACCCTGACCGGCGCGCACGATATCGACACCGGCAATGTGGGCGTAGATGTCGGACGCTACCGAAATACCTTGCATCTCCGGACGGTACTGCGCATTCCGGAAAATCTGTTCAGGCGGAATGATGCCGGCCTTGACGATGTTCTGATCGTGATAGATATCGTGAATGAACATGTTCAGCGTGCGTACACGCTGTTCCAGACCGGCTTGCATCTGCGTCCATTCCGGCGCCGTGATCATGCGTGGAATGATGTCGAAGGGGATGACGCGCTCGGTACCAGCTTCGTTGCCATAGACGGCAAAGGTAATGCCGACACGGCGGAAGATCAGATCGGCTTCCGCTCGCTTGCGATCGATGGTCTTGGACGACTGGGCGGAGAGCCAGCGCTCGAATTCGCGGTAGTGGTCGCGCACATTGGCGGCGCCATCAGAGTACATCTCGTTGAAAAAATTGGGCATAGTCAATCGGTTGTTTTACAAGAGATGATGTACTGCCTTATTCAAGAAACATGCCAGACCGATGCAGCTTCCTCCCAGTGCATCATGGGTGACGAATCTGCGCCAGCATGGCTGCGGCGCGCCGGTCCGGCGGCGGTGTCAGCAAACTCACCACAATCAGGGTCAGCATGCCTGCCGGTACGCCAAATATACCGGCAGAAATCGGCGCGATATGAAACCATTGCCCGCTTGCCGACCCACCAAGAGCAGGATGCGTCAGCATCATGTAATACGCACACACCATGAATCCGACCAGCATGCCGGCGATCGCGCCTTGCTGATTGGCACGCTTCCAGATTGCACCCAATGCCAGTGCCGGAAACAAGGCAGAGGCGGCGAGTGAAAATGCGGCGCCGACCAGAGAGAGAATATCACCGGGTTTGAGCGATGCAACATATGCGGCAACCAAGGCGACCATCAATAACAAAAGTTTAGAGACGGTGACACGCTTTTGTGTGGACGCCTGCGTGTTGATCGTTTTGTAATACACATCGTGCGATAGGGCATTGGAGATGGTCAGCAGCAGGCCGTCTGCCGTCGACAAGGCCGCAGCCAGACCACCGGCGGCGATCAGTCCGGAAATCACGTAGGGCAGGCCGGCGATTTCCGGTGTCGCCAGCACGACCATATCGACATCAATCGAAATCTCGGCCAGTTGCACAATGCCATCGCTATTGATGTCGTTGATGCTGACCAGCGGATGATTCTTGTCGATGCTGGCCCAGTAGGAAACCCATTCGGGCAGCGATGTGAAATCGGTTCCGACCAGTGAACTGTAGATGTCGTACTTCACGAGCACTGCGAGTGCCGGAATCGTGATGTACAGCGCCATGATGAAAAACAGTGTCCAGAAAACGGAGAAGCGCGCCTCTCGTACTGTTGGTGTTGTCTGAAAGCGAACCAGCAGATGCGGCAAGGCGGCTGTACCCATCATCAGGCAGAACACCAGTGACAGAAAATTATTTCGTTTGATATCCGATTCGTCCGGCGTACCGGGAAAAGGTTCCGTGTGCCGTTTGGGCGGATTGGTCAGTTCCAGATAGCGCGCACGTTCGGCTGTCCACTGTCGTTGCGCGTCCTCGGCGTCTTTAGGGTAGGCGGTCAACTGCCGGCTGGTACGCCGGATTTCCTGCATCTCCGCATTCCCGGCTTTCAGTGCATCGAGATTGTGCTGAATCTCCGAGCGTCCGATTTCCCATGAATCCGGCAAGGTGGCAAGCCGCTCTTGCAAATCCTGCGCGCGCTGACGATAGATCGCACGTACTTCTTTTTCCTTTTCATCATCGATCAGGACCTGTTCGCGTTCACTCAACTTTTCAATTGCAGAACCGTAGGCAATTGGCGGGATAGGGATATTGGTATGTTTGACCGACAGCCATACGACCGGAATCATGAAGGCAATGATCAGGATGATGTACTGCGCAACCTGGGTCCAGGTTACCGCACGCATGCCACCCAAAAACGAGCACACCAGAATGCTGGCAAGTCCCAGAAAAATGCCAACCGAAAAGTCGACGCCGGTAAAGCGTGAGGTAATCAGGCCAACGCCATAAATCTGCGCAACGACATAAGTGAACGACACCAGAATCGTCGCGACCACCGTGATGATGCGCACGATGTTATCGCTCCACGGGCCGGTGTAGCGCGCTGTCAGGTAATCGGGAATGGTGTATTGCCCGAGCTTACGCAGAAAAGGGGCAATCAAGAGCGCTACCAGTACAAAGCCGCCGGTCCATCCCATGATGTAGGCAAGGCCGTCAAAGCCCCATAAATAGAGGCCGCCCGCCAGACTGATAAAGCTCGCGGCGGAAATCCAGTCTGCTGCAGTCGCCATGCCATTGAAGAAAGCAGGCACACGCCGACCGGCGACATAGTATTCCTCCATGTTTGCCGTACGGCTCAAGATACCGATCACCGCGTAGACGACGATGGTAGAGAACATGAAGATGTAACCGATCCAGACGCGCGGAAAACCTTCGTGCTCCAGAATCGCAAGGATGAAAAGAAAGACGATAAAACCGATCGTATACAGGCTGTAATAACGAACCAGCCGCCGGAAGAAGCTGCTATTGCTCATGCGCGCTTTCTTCGTCGTGCTGTTGATCAAGGCGGCGCATGGCCCATGCATACAGCGCGACGATACCGAAGTAAATCAGCGTACTGCCTTGCGCCGCCATGAAGAAGGAAACCGGCCAGCCCAGCAAGGTGTAGGCAGCCAGATCGCGTGCAAAGTAAATCGACAGGAAAGTGACGACAAACCAGACCAGCAGCAAGTGCAGGGTCAGGCGTCTTGTCTGTCGCCAGTAGGGCGTGGCAGGTTGGCTATTCATGGTTCTTCCTCTTCGACCACTTCCTCTGCACTGGTGAGCGGCAGGCTGATGCGCATCAGACAGCCAGGCATCTTCTGGCCGATGCAATGCGGATTCTCCAGGATGTCGATCGTCGCGCCGTGTTGCTGTGCAATTTCGCGCACGATGGATAAGCCGAGACCGCTGCCCTCGACATTGGAGCCGAGGATGCGATAGAAGCGGTCGAAGATATGCACGTGCTCGTGCTGGGCAATGCCGGGGCCGGTATCTTCGACTTCCAGAATGGCGCGCTGGTGAGCCGCATCCATATGCACGCGCACGGTCGCATGCCCGCCAGCCGGTGTGTAGTTGAGCGCGTTGTCGATTAGGTTGTTTAGTAGCTCGCGCAGCATGATGCGGTCGCCGCGGACAAGTATTTCTTCATCGGGTGCTTCGAGTCCCAGATCGATACGGTGATTGAACGACATGGGAATCCAGTCCTGCACGGTGTCGCGCGCCAGTTCCGTCAGATCGATGGCATGCATCAGGCGTGCATCAGGCATCGGGTTCTCAGCCCGTGCGAGGGCCAGCAACTGGTTAACCAGCCTGGTCGCTGACTTGGAGCTCTTGGCCAATTGTTCCAGTGATTTGTGGATTTCTTCCTGCTCCTGCTGACGCAAGGCGAGCTCCGATTGCATGCGCATGCCAGCCAGTGGCGTTTTCATCTGATGCGCGGCGTCGGCGATGAAACGTTTTTGCGTACGGATGTTTTGCGACAGGCGATCCAGCATGTCATTGAGCGAACCGACCAGCGGCAGGATTTCTTCTGGCACATGACCGGAATCGATTGGACTTAAATCATCGGAACGACGCTGGTTGATCCGTTCCTGCAATTCTGCAAGCGGGCGTAGCCCGCGTGTCAGTGCAAACCACACCAGAATCAGTGCGATCGGCAGGATAATGAATTGCGGCACGATCACGCCCTTGATGATCTGATTGGCGAGTTGCGAACGTTTTTCCAGTGTTTCGGCAACCTGGATCAATGCCAGGCGGCTGTCATGATTGAACTGGGTTTCAGGACGCGTTTTGTTGAGATCGATATACACATAGGCGACACGGACTTCTGCATTGCGCACGAAGTCATAACGGAACTCCGTTGTCCATGTTGGCGGCAGCTCCTCGCCTTTGGGTGAGGGAATGTCTGCTTCACCTTCCACCAGCATGCCGCGATGATTGCGAATCTGGTAGTAGAGGTTGTCCACGTTATCGGCATGCAGTACATCGCGTGCGGGACCGTTGAGACGTGTGACGACAGAGTTGCCTTGTTGCTTGACCTGCTGTGCGATGACATTGAGTTTGTCTTCGAGTGCACGATCAAACGGTTCGTTGGCAATCGATTTGGCGACGATATAGGTGACGGCAATGCTGAGTGGCCACAGCAGCAGCAATGGCACCAGCATCCAGTCGAGAATTTCGCCGAACAGGGAGCGGTGTGTTTCCTTTGCGGGCGCAGTGTCGTCTGCTTGTCGCGTGGCCATCGCATCATCGGATGTTGAGCTTCGACTAAGATGGCGCATGGTGCCGCATCAACCTGCTGTGGGTGGCGGTGTCGTTACTGTGGCTGATTCAGGGAATTTTTCGAGGCAGTAGCCCAGTCCGCGTACTGTCGCAATGCGCAGGCCGCCCGCTTCGATTTTTTTACGCAAGCGATGGACGTACACTTCGATCGCGTTATTGCTGACTTCCTCACTCCATTCGCACAGATGATCGACCAATTGTTCCTTGGAGACAAGGCGACCACTGCGTTGCAGCAGAACTTCCAGCAAACCGAGCTCACGCGCTGACAGATCCAGCATCTGCTCGTTGATGTAGGCAATCCGGCCTACCTGATCATAGGTCAGCGGACCATGCTTGATGACGGTCGGGCCGCCACCGGCACCACGCCGGGTCAATGCACGCACACGCGCTTCCAGTTCGGAAAGCGCAAAGGGCTTTGCCATGAAATCGTCGGCACCGAGATCGAGCCCCTTGACGCGTTGCTCGATGGAGTCTGCTGCTGTCAGGATCAGAACCGGCAGATGCGAGTTGCGCGCGCGCAAACGTTGCAGCACTTCCAGTCCGGACATTTTGGGCAAGCCCAGGTCAAGGATCAGCAGATCGAAATCCTGGGTGGAGAGAACGGAATCGGCTTCGAGGCCGTTTTTGACGCAATCGGTGGCATAACCGGATTGGCGTAGCGAGCGGGTCAATCCATCAGCCAGAACGCTGTCATCTTCGGCAAGCAGAATTCGCATAGAAAAAATAGAACCTAATCAATGAAAACTGGTAAGTCAGGAAAGCTGGTAAGTCAGCCTGAAAATCGGTTGTAGTCTATTGGGTTTCATCAGGGGCAGCAACAAAAGGCGTGTCTTGCTGCATCTGTTCGTCCCTCTTGTTTACTGTTCAATTCCAGAGATTGCTCTACCTTGGGACAAGGCATCGGCGTGCCGGTTGCGATGACGCGGTATCCAGATCAACTTCACATCTTGCAACTGTGTCATGAGCGCTTGTGCCTGCATCCGGAAGCGGGCTAGCGCCATGGCACGTTTGCCGTGACTGCCAAGGACATCATCGATCACGACGCGGCTATCACCATGAATCAGCAATCGTGACACTTTGTGCTCGATCGCTGCTTTCAGTAACGCGTGCAATGCGAGGTACTCGGCCATGCTGCTGTCGCCTTGTCCCGCATCCGCACTGATTTCAAACAGGCGCTGATCGGGCGCTTGCAATACGGCACCGATATGCATCCGTCCCGGGTTAGGCGAGGCTGAGCCGTCAAACCAGCCTACCCATGCATCTGTTGGATAAATGTGTTGCTGGCGCTTTTGCTTTTGTTCAATCGCATGCTGCCGCCGCATGAAACGTTTGTGATCCTGCTGGGTCTGTGCCGCGCGACGGGTTGTCAGCAAGCTTTCCAGCGTATGCGGGGCAGCGGACTGTTGTAATACAGTTATCAATGCCTGTTCTTCTGTCTGGCTTCCCAATCGCTGCAGGCGGCGAGCTGCAGCTTGTTCCTTTTTATAAGCAAGGGCACGTAATTCGGGCAGACTGGACATGGCATGCAATCGGAAGCGTTAAGCCGATCTTACCTGATTGCGCTCACCTTACCGAATCCTGACAATGTGAATTCTCGTAAGATAGGCGTAAATTCCAAATAATTTCGCACAACTGAAAACGGTGCTTGCGCAAAGCACTGTTTTTTTATACAGTACGGTTTCATGACGGGCTGGCTCGCTAAACAGTCCGCTCCCCATTACCCATACGAAAGAATTCCCATGGACGATAAAAAGAACGCACCGAGCTCTGACAAGAGCAAAGCACTGGCCGCCGCGCTGGCACAGATCGAAAAGCAGTTCGGCAAGGGTTCTGTCATGCGCATGGAAGATGGCGCTGTCGTGGAGGAGGTGCAGGTTGTTTCCACAGGTTCTCTGGGACTGGATATTGCGTTAGGTGTTGGCGGCTTGCCACGTGGCCGTATCGTTGAAATCTATGGCCCTGAATCGAACGATTGCTGAAATGCAAAAGCTTGGCGGTACGTGCGCATTCATCGATGCAGAACATGCGCTGGATGCCGTGTATGCGCAAAAGCTCGGTATCGATATGTCGCAATTGCTCGTGTCGCAACCGGATACGGGTGAGCAGGCGCTGGAAATCTGTGATGCGCTGGTGCGTTCCGGTGCGGTCGATTTGATCGTCATTGACTCTGTCGCTGCGCTGACGCCAAAAGCCGAAATTGAAGGCGATATGGGCGATTCACTGCCTGGTCTGCAAGCACGTTTAATGTCGCAAGCCCTGCGCAAGCTGACTGGTAGCATCAATCGCACCAATACGCTGGTGATCTTCATTAACCAGATTCGTATGAAGATTGGTGTCATGTTTGGCAATCCGGAAACGACGACCGGTGGTAACGCACTCAAGTTCTATTCATCTGTGCGTCTGGATATCCGCCGTACCGGTTCGATTAAGTCTGGTGACGAAGTGATTGGTAACGAAACCCGTATCAAGGTCGTCAAGAACAAGATCGCGCCACCATTCAAGGAAGCGCACTTTGACATTCTGTACGGAGAAGGCACCTCGCGCGAAGGCGAAATCCTTGACCTCGGCGCTGACAATAAAGTCGTGGAAAAAGCCGGTGCATGGTACAGCTACAACGGTGAGCGCATCGGTCAGGGCAAGGATAATGCGCGTAACTACCTGAAAGAACGTCCTGAGCTCGCACACGAAATCGAAAACAAGGTGCGTGAAGCACTCGGCGTACCGCAACTGCCAGCTTTGAAAGCAGAACCTGTAAGCAAAAAAGCAGCGAAGGAAGCTGCGGCCAAGGAAGAAAAAGAACTCGGCTGATCCCCTCAGTTCATCTGATGTTGTATGACAAGCGCCCCGCTTTGAGACCTAATGGCAAAACTTCAATTAAGTCTGAAAGCTCGGGCGCTTCGTTATTTATCAGCGCGCGAGCATAGCCGTCAGGAACTTGCGCGCAAACTCTCGCGTTATGCGCAAGAGGGCGACGATATCGAAGCCTTGCTCGATACGCTGCAGGCAGCCAAATATCTGTCTGAAGAACGCTTCTCCGAATCTCTCATCAATCGACGTGCCGCCCGTTTCGGCAACAGTCGTATCCTCTCCGAACTCAAAAGCCACGGCATCGACCCCGATACCTTTGAGGCTGTTCATGCCAGTCTTGCTGACGAAACAGCCCGCGCCAAGGAAGTCTGGCAGCGGAAATTTGGCAGTCCACCAGTTGATGCCAATGAACGTGCCAAACAAATGCGGTTTTTGATGCAGCGAGGATTCTCTCAAAACACGATCAGGCAAGTTTTGCGTGATGCGGAGCGTTACCTTGATGACAATTAAAGCATCACGATTAGAACTCCGTTGCATCCTGAACGAAATCGGTTTTCACCAATTTTTGTTGTATCTGTCACCTTCTACGTCGAACATGCAAGAAAAATAGGTAATTTTGATACAGTTTTTATTTATCTTTTTGAAACAAAATATTTAACATTTGTTTCAAAAAAACGTCAAAAAATACCCATTTTTTTCTAAATCCCCATGAACATGGGATTCGGTCTGATGGACCTTGCCGATATTGTCGAGCCTTTCCTAATCGCAATATCTACAGCGACAATACAAAGTCGCAGGTCCATACATGCAAGCTGCTGTTTCTTCCTTTCCCCGTAAGTGGTTTTCCTGTTTTGTGCTTTTTCTGATTGGCGGATTGTTCATCCCGCTTTTTGCTGGCGCACAAAGTTTTGCTTCTGATGAGCTATTGAAGCAGCAAGAACGAGAGCGACAACGCCGACTTCAGCAAGAGCAGGTGCCTGATGTTCGTCTTCAGAGTCCTGCTGGAAAAACCACAAATTTATTGCAGCAGAATGAAGTTCCCTGCTTCCCTATTGAGCGAGTCACCTTGGTTGGCGATGCTGCAGATCGCTTTCAGTTCGCCCTACGCAAAGTAGTGGATGGTGATGACACGCCGATCGGTAAATGCTTAGGCGCGAATGGGATCAATCTGGTGCTTACACGCATTCAGAACTCCATTGTGGAGCAAGGATTTGTCACAACTCGTGTTCTTGTAGCGCCACAGGATATCCAGAGAGGTGATCTGGCAATTACCGTGATTCCTGGACGCGTGCGCAACATCCGCTTTGCCGAAGATGCAGATGCACGCGGTACTCGATGGAATGCGATGCCGATTCGATCGGGCGATATTCTGAATTTGCGGGATATCGAGCAAGGTTTGGAGAATTTCAAACGTGTGCCGACAGCAACTGCTGATATACGGATCGAACCTGCTGAGGGAGAACAGGCAAAACCAGGAGAGAGCGATCTGGTCATTGCGTATCAGCAGACTTTCCCATTTCGACTATCACTTTTTGTGGATGACTCAGGATCAAAATCGACAGGCAAGTATCAAGGTGGCGTCACGCTCTCCTACGATAACTGGTGGACGCTGAACGACCTGTTCTACGTCAGTATCAATCATGATCTTGGTGGTGGAGATGCGGGTGCGCGTGGTACCCGCGGTAGCACTGTGCATTATTCAATCCCGTTTGGCTACTGGATGTTGAGTACGACGGCGACACGCTATCGATATTTTCAAAGCGTTGCAGGGATGACGCAGACCTACCTCTACTCTGGAACCAGTCGTAACAATGACCTTCGGCTTTCGCGCATTGTCTATCGCGATGCGCAACGCAAGACCACTGTATCAATACGCGGCTATCTCAAAGAGTCGGATAACTTCATTGACGATACCGAAGTGCAAACACAAAGGCGACGCACGGCTGGATGGGAAGTTGGTGTCGGACATCGCGAGTTCATTGGTGCAAATACTCTCGACCTTAATATTGCTTATCGTCGTGGTACTGGTGCATTTCATGCGCTAGAGGCGCCGGAGGACGCATTTGGCGAAGGGGCATCGCGTCCAAAAGTATGGAACGTAGATGCCTCGCTTTCAGTTCCTTTGCAGTTTGCGCAGCAATATTGGCGTTATCTCGGCGCGCTGCGCATGCAATGGAACGATACCCCGCTTGTCCCCCAGGATCGTTTTGCCATTGGTGGTCGTTATACGGTACGTGGCTTTGACGGCAGCATGATCCTCTCTGCTGATCGTGGATGGACCTTGCGCAATGACGTTGGCCTGATTCTTGGTAGTAGCGGGCAAGAAATCTATTTCGGACTCGACTATGGCGAGGTTGGCGGTCAGGCCAGTCAATATCTGGTTGGAACACGCCTTGCCGGTACCGTACTTGGACTGCGCGGCAGCATTCTCGGTGGCGCTTATGACGTATTTGTTGGACAGCCAATCAAGAAACCAGATGGCTTTGTTACAGCGAATACGACAGCAGGTTTCAGTTTGAACTGGAGCTACTGAGCTGCGATGTCCGGTTCTCTTTTATTCCCAATGCAATATATCTAGCGACAGGTCCTTACATGAACAAAAATCTTTATCGCATTGTTTTAAACAAGGCGCGTGGCATGTTGATGGTGGTCGCAGAGCATACAAGTTCCGAGGGAAAAGGCGAAAAAAAACATGCCTCTGTCGTGACCGAAAGAAAGGAATGGCTCCATGTGCTGCAAATCAGAGATATTGCCTTTGCAGCTAAGCTGTTAGCTGGTGTCATCGCGGTAATTACGCCTGCGACTCATGCACAAATTACCGCTGATCCAACTGCGCCGGGGAATCAGCGCCCTACAGTTTTGCAGACTGCAAATGGATTACCGCAAGTCAATATTCAAACGCCATCGGCAGCGGGTGTATCGCGTAATACCTATAGCCAGTTTGACGTACAGAATCAGGGGGCAATTCTTAACAACAGCAGGACAAACGTCCAAACTCAGCTTGGTGGTTGGGTCCAAGGTAATCCTTGGCTTACAGGTGGTGCCGCACGCGTCATTTTGAATGAGGTCAATTCCAGTAATCCCAGTCAATTACGAGGTTTCGTCGAAGTCGCTGGGCAACGGGCGGAAGTCATTATTGCCAATCCGGCTGGTATTCAAGTCAATGGTGGCGGATTCATTAATGCAGATCGTGTCACCTTAACGACGGGTAAGCCCGTGATGAATATGGCAAGCGGTGGCGCATTAGATCACTACCGCGTATCGAAAGGTGTTGTCAGCATTGAAGGGCTAGGGCTTGATACAAGCGCTGCAACTTATACGGATATCCTCGCACGTTCTGTTGAAGTCAATGCGGGAATTTGGGCAAATCGATTAAAAGTGGTCACGGGAGCAAATGAGATTGCTGCTCAAAGAATCGATGATCCTGGAAATCCCGGAGCAGGTATCAGTGCGACTACCGCAGAAGGTATTGCGCCACAATTTAGCCTTGACGTCGCAGCGTTGGGCGGTATGTACGCTGGTCATATTTATCTGATCGGTACCGAAAGTGGAATGGGCGTACGTAATCAGGGAGCACTGAGTGCTGAAGCCGGCAATCTCGTGCTCCACGCTAACGGACAGCTGACAAATACGGGACTAATTCAAGCCGCATCATTGGATGCCAGCGAAGGATATCTCAAAATTGAGACGACCGACGCTATTCACAACTATGGCGCTGATGCGTTAATCGCTGCGCAGCGCGATGCGGTAATTAGTACAACATCGACATTGACCAATGATGTGCAAGCGCGTATCGAGGCAAACCGTTCAATGGCGATCGATGTACAGAATCTGAGCAACGCGGGCTCGATATTTGCTGTCGATGCACTTATAGCCAATACAAAGAATCTGGATAACGCAGTAACGGGTGAGCTTGCTGCTACAAGCACTTCTGTTGTAGCAGCCCAGCAAATCACAAATCGGGGTCTGATCGACGGCAATCAAACCATCTTGCGTGCTGACACCCTTTCTAACCTCGGTACCGGACGTATCTATGGTAACCATATTGGCATTGCATCTGAATATCTTACTAATGAATCAGAAACCATCAATGGTATTCGTGCAGATGCAGTTATTGCTGCACGCGAGAAGATGGTTATCGGCGTTGGCACATTGGACAACAGGAATGGCGCTTTACTGTTTAGTGGTGGTACGGACAATGCAGCATTCAGTATAGGCCGAAATCTGGATGCACAAGGTAATGTAACTGGTACGGCAAACTTGATTAACAATCAAGCGGCCACGATTGAATCGTTAGGTGGCATGAACATCGCGGTACAAACACTTAATAACTTGAACCCCGATTTCAGTGTCAGGACGGGCACATCGAATGAAAGTGTCTCTCAGGTTTACTACCGATTAGGTGGTACGCTTTATTTACCAAGTGAGTTAGGCAGTTGCTACAAATGCGCATCCGATCGTAATGACAATGGGACATCCAATCTCACTCGGTATGAGCTCGTGGCACCGAGCGCGTTGTATCCTTTTGAGGCTGGATACTCGAAAACGCCTTATCAAATCTATACCTATGGCTTCCGTGGAGTCCGCACGGGAAATTACGACTATCCGGACAACAGTCCCGTATGGGAGCTGTTTAATGTTCCAGTAGGAGCACAGAGTACTTTAAGAAGTCGTCTGGAAAGTTACAACAATCATCTGATGTCACGTGCTTATCGCGGCTTTGACTATATTCGCATCACAAGAGTTGAAACGATTGAAAGCGTCGTGGATAACGTTGGTATGCCAGGGCAGATTCTTGCCGACGGCGCCATGACGATTGCCGGTGGTGCTGTTTTAAATGACAACAGCAAGATTCTTTCAGCCGGACTTCTGCACATTGACGTGGATAGCCTGACGAATACTGAGACCCAAGGCAATCGTAAGGTAACGAAGTATGGTTCCGCTCGTATGGATGCTGTTGAATACTCGCCTTATGCATGGAGACAAGGTAACTATGGCACCGCATCGTATGTGGGCGTAACAGAAAATGTTACTACCCGACTGGATACTTCGATTGCGCAAGGTGCTAGTGCAATTGATGGTAGCGGCACGCAGATTGCTGTACAAAACGTTCCAACTAGCAGCTTGATAAAAATTAATCTGGATCCGGCTGCTACCGTCATTTATGAAACGGATGCGCGATTTAGCAATTATAAGCAATGGTTATCCAGCGACTATATGTTGCAAACATTCGCAACAGATCCGAGCGTAATTCAAAAACGTATTGGTGATGGCTTCTATGAGCAGAAGCTGGTACGTGAGCAGATCGCACAGCTGACAGGTCGCCGCTTCCTTGATGGTTATGCAAGTGACGAGGCACAGTACCAAGCGTTGATGGAGGCCGGCATAACACACGCTACGAAATGGAATCTGGTGCCCGGGATTGCTTTAAGTGCTGAGCAGGTCGCGCAACTGACCAGCGATATCGTCTGGTTGGTTGCGCAAGAAGTCACTCTTCCGGATGGATCAATGACGACGACGCTTGTGCCCCAAGTCTATGTCATGCCAAGAGCGGGTGATCTGGCCGTCAATGGCAGTTTGTTGGCAGGGCAAAACGTTAACATCCAGCTTACCGGTGATCTTACTAACGCAGGGACGATTGCTGGTCGTCAGGTTACAGGGATCAGCGCAAACAACATTAGTAACATGGGCGCAATGCTTGGGACTGCGGTCAACGTGGCTGCGCAGCAAGATTTGAATGTTGTAGGTGGAAGCATTGTTGCGGAAGATGTGTTGATCGCCACAGCAGGACGCAATCTGACAGTGGAAAGTACGACCAGTACTGGCACAGCATCGGAGGGGCGTTCCAGTAGTAGCCTGACGCAGGTTGATCGTGTAGCAGGTCTTTACGTCACCAAGGACAACGGCATTCTTGTTGCGAGTGCTGGCAATGACTTGAGCTTTCTTGCAGGCGTGCTATCCAGCAAAGGTGATATTCAAGCTAGCGCAGGTAACAACGTCAACGTACGTACGGTCAATACTGCCTACGACAACGACTGGACGGCCGATGCCCGCAATTTCATACGTGAGTCGGGTACCAAAGAAGTTGGCAGCCAGATCTTCTCTGGCGGCGCTACTTCGATAGTGGCCGGTGCTGATATCACAGCACGTGCAGCAGTCATCAACGCTAGTGACAACTTAGTATTAAATGCTGGTCAGGATGTACAAATTGTCGAGGGGCGTGAGACAAGCAAGAGGGACGATGCACGATATGCCGCCAGTTCAGGCTTCATGTCCAAATACAGCAACGAGAGCCGTAGCAAGAGTCAGGGTGACACCGCAATTGGTAGCGATATCGGCGGCAAGACCGTTACCGTGCTGTCCGTTGGGGATACGCAGATTCGTGGCTCAGCAGTGATTGGTGACGAAGGTTTATCTATTGCGGCCAGAAATGATTTAACGATTGAAGCAGCAACTAATACCACTCGCTCAAGCAGCTTCAATGAGACAAAGACAAGTGGTTTCTATGGTGGAGGCCTGTCTATTAGCTATGGCAAACAGGAGCAGGATCGTACAAGCGTAAGAGAGCAACAATCTTCATCGGCAAGCACGGTTGGAAGCGTTGATGGCAATGTCACTTTAGCGGCGGGACACGCTTATGCGCAACAAGGGAGCAACGTATTGGCCCCACAGGGTGATATCAGTATTTCCGCAAAATCGGTGGATATCAGTGCTGCAAAAAATACTAATGACAGTACACAGGAGATGAAATTCAGACAGAGTGGATTGACTCTTACTCTTCAAAGTAGTGCGCTGAATCTTGCTCAGAATATTGCAGAAACTGCCCAAGCGACTGCGCAAAGTGAAAGTAGCCGTAACCAGACGTTGAATGCGCTGCTGACTTACGCCAATAGTTCGACCCTCATTGAGCAAGGCGGCAAAGTCATTGATGCTATGGCAGCAGGCAACATGCAGGATGCAGCTGCTGCAGCAGGTATCAAAATAAGCATTAGTGTCGGTAGCAGTAAAAGTGAGAGCTCAAGTAGTACCTCTGCCGTCAGCCATCAAGGCAGTTTGGTTAAAGCTGGCGGTGATATCAGTATAAAAGCTACTCAGGATGATCTAACTGTAACGGGTAGCCAAATCGCTGCAGATGAAAATGTCACACTCGATGCTGCTCGGAACATCAATTTGATTGCTAGCGCAGATACCGAAAGTAATCGCAGCAGTAATAAATCCAGCAGTGCCAGTATCGGCTTATCGTTTGGCATTGGTAGTGATGGTGTGGGCTTTGGTATCGATCTTGCTGCCAGCCGCGGAAAAGGCAGCGCCAATAGCGATAGCGTTACCTATAACAATACTAAGGTTTCGGCCGGAGAAACGCTTGCCCTGAATTCAGGCAGTGATACTAACTTGATTGGTGCCAACGCAAGCGGCAACCAAGTGATTGCGGATGTTGGTGGTGACCTTAATATTCAAAGCCTGCAAGATACTGCAGTCAGCAATGCGAAACAAAGCAATACAGGGATCAGTATTAGTATCCCGATTGGCGTTGGTACAGTTAGCGGCAGTATTAGCCAGAGTAAACAAAACAGTAATAGCAACTACGCTAGTGTTTATCAACAAAGTGGTATCAAGGCGGGTGAGGAAGGTTTTGATATCAAGGTGGCTGGCAATACAGACCTACAGGGCGCATTGATTGATAGCACTGCTAGTGCTGACAAGAACCATCTGGTAACAGGCAGCTTGACTGTTAGTGATATCCAGAATCACATGGACGCTCAAGCTAGCAGCAGCGGTATGACGCTCAGCAGTGACATGCTTTCTGGTAAATATGCTGCTGCTAAGGGCATTGCAGGCAACTTGCTGAATCATGGCGAAGCAAATCTAAGTGATAGCAGTATGACCCTTAGCGCTATTGCCCCAGCCAGCATTTCTATTGTTGACGAATCTACCCAAAAAGAACTCACTGGGCAGAGTGCTGAAGAAACCATCGTTGCCTTGAACCGAGATACGACGAATACCAATCGTGTTCTAGCAAGGCCGAACATGGAGCTTTTACAAGAGCAGGCACATCAGCAACAGGCTGATCGCATCTTGTTGGCTACAACGATAACCGCATTTACTGACGAATCGTTCAGGAAAATGTTTGTAAGCGAAGCCAAGATGTATCACAAAGTGACGGACAGTGATGGCAAAGTGCAATGGATCGAGTTGAGTGAAGACCAGAAGTTAAATCTTCAAGCAGGTAAAGATAACAAGATCCACATTTTTAATAACGGCATTTTTAATCCACTTGAAAATGCGCAACAACTGGCACACCAAAACAATAATGCAGATTATCTCGTGTACTTTCCTGAATCTAATAACTTTCTATCAGAGCTTATGATCGCGGGTTATATGAAATTTCTTGAAGGAACAGCCTTAGGTTTAACCAATGCGACGCAGGTAAATGTACAAATTATGAATAAGTATGGGAAGGATGAGCTACAAGTTGACGGGCATAGTCGAGGGGGAATGACGATTGGCAACGCCCTGGAAGCAATTGCCCAACAAAATAATGCACAAGGCACACTTACTGGTACCAATATCAGTTTATTCGGCTCTGCTTACAATGCAGAGCAAGCTGCCAATTTATTAAAAGAATTAAGTGAAGGGACAGGTAAAGTTAACTCGCAAGTACATATTGATGATTTTGTCGGAACGTTCTTGGGAAGAAATCAAGCAACAGGAGGTACAACTCCAATTAATAGTAATTCTCTTAAAGAACTAATCAAAATATTTTATGCGCAGTCAAGTGCACATAATTCTTATGGTAGTGGCAAACCCAATGGCAGTAGCCAAATTTATTGGCAAGATTCACCAGATAGCAAAGCTATTACAAAAATTATTAACCCAACCAAGTAGTTAAGACGAATTTAAATGAAAGTCATTCATCTTTTTATTATTTCTATGCTTTTATTAATCTTAACTAGTTGTGGCTCCAGAGGCATTACTCCATCCGCTTCCAATTGCTACGGAAATGGGCAACCTGGTTGCGAGCAATACTGGGAAGGCGGAAAGCCGAAATCAATTACGATTGATCCCCCTATTGACGATCAATTCATTAAAAAATTCAAAATTCCTAGTAAAGAAAAATACATTAACAGATCAGAGGTGGGGGTTTTCAGGAAATGGAGCAAATCTGGAACATCAAGATTAGAAAAGGAAAAAGCACTTCTTGAATGTGGTTCTGGAGACTATTTTGATGATCGTGGTTATCAGTTCATGAAAGTTCGATCATTGGAAGAATATAATTCTGGATTAATAAAAATTCATCGTTGTATGTTAAATGATGGTTTTACGTATTTAGGTAGCTTCTCCCTTTGTGATGCAAATGATCCACCTATTGCCTGTAGTACTTCCGCTCCAATCAGAACTATTCAAACGAGAATAGATGGGAAATATTGCATTAATAATCCCTCTGTAAAAGAATGTCAGCCTCAACCAGTAGAAAGAATATTGAACTCCGAAAGATGTCGGAAGTATCCAGATGCTTATTACTGTCAACCTGATTGGTATAGCATAGATACATGCACTCGATTTCCTAAATCTGACGACTGCCAGCCGGAAACCGAGTCAGTGCAAATCGAACCAGATCAACCAGGAACAGATAGCACATCACAATCTTCTGCTAATCCTAAGCAATCTGTATCAGCGAATCGTCCTACTCAGGTAACTAC
Source organism: Oxalicibacterium faecigallinarum (assembly GCF_014635705.1). Classification (GTDB taxonomy): domain Bacteria; phylum Pseudomonadota; class Gammaproteobacteria; order Burkholderiales; family Burkholderiaceae_D; genus Oxalicibacterium; species Oxalicibacterium faecigallinarum. Next base: position 483,327 of record NZ_BMDI01000002.1, read on the forward strand.
TCAATTGGCGCCCAAAGCGGCGGCAACTACTGCACGTGAATATCCAGCGAGATCTCTGAAACTGCAGCAGGACATGCAGAGGGATAGCAACCGTCAAATGAATCAATTGTTGCGCAATACAGCGCCCAAGAATGTTCGATGACTTTTTACTACTCAGTGGAAATGACCTATGAATCAGCAGCCACTCATGGCCTACTGATGATTTGAAAAAGTGGCTATAAGAATTTATCCAAGGGAGTAATCATGAAGCAAACAATTAAATCCATACTCGTTGTATCACTCGTCATGCTTGCAGGCTGTGCAAGCAAGCCTGTTGTATCTACTGTGCCGTTGAAAGAAAGAATGGCGGGTAGTAGAGTATTCGTTATGCCTGTAGATAAGCCAGTGCAACTAAGTGAGAGAAATAAATCGCAAGCAGTTGGAAATTTTATGTTGTCGTCTGTTGCCGGTAGCGTTTTAGGAAGTGGCGGAGGTGCTGCCAATATGCAGCAGCTTCAAGCTAACATGCAGATCAGTCAGGCATTTAGCCAGCAGATGAATAAGGCTTTACCGCAAAGCTATGCTGTTGATGCAGGTAAAGGTGTTGATCTGGCTTTGGCAAAAAAAGTATCGGATTACTTTATTGCAGCCAATCCGGCAGATGCTAACGCAAAGGAACTACATATCTTCGTTTCAGCATCTCGCTGGGAGTTGGGTTACATCTCGATGCTGACATCGCAGGATTACAACTTGAACTATGGGCTGAATTTAAATATTCAGGAAAAAGTGAATGACAAGTTTCAGCTCGTGAGCACATTGAGTTGCAGTGGTATCGCCAAGGAAAAAATGCCACTTGATGTATGGAAGGCTGATAACTACAAAAATGTAGATGTAGCGGCAGAGGTCATCATCAATGATTGTTTCAAACAGTTTATGACTTCAATTGGCGCGCCAATGATCAAAGAGGTCGACGGAACGAATCATGCGCAGCTTGAAAAAGGAGAGGCACCTTAATCCGTTAGTTTGCATGGGATTCTATGAGCCCCTTTATCAATTCATGCGGTAGCGAACCGTATTGTTTGAAATTAATGGGATGAGCCAAAGAAAAAGCGATGTTCGTTTTCACGAACATCGCTTTTTGCATTTTGGTGCCCGGGGCCGGAATCGAACCGGCACGCCTTGCGGCGGCGGATTTTGAGTCCGCTGCGTCTACCAATTTCACCACCCGGGCTTGTTTGGATTGGCCGTTAGACGGCGCAATTGTGCAAGCCGCATATTATGCTTGAAAGCACGCTTTTGAGCAAGATGAAAGCGCGCTTTCTGCACGTTTACTCCGGCATGAGGGAATTGCCGCGGATGCGCTCATAAAGACGGAAGCGTTCGGAGCGATCGGCGGGACGGCGTCCTTGCCACAATAATTTCCATTCCTTGCCACTACGGGTCATTGTCGGCTCCGAGTCATTGCCACGATGATGGTCCTGAAGGAGATAGTACTGGCAGTTGCGTTCGCCTTCCTGAGCGAACTGGAGTTTGCCAAAGTAGGCAAAAGAGGCCCGTTGCGCAGCGCCGAGGTTGGTGGCAACACAATGGCTGGTTTCGGGCAGGATTTTGTCGGCCTGACGGGCAACGATCGCATAGCTCTTGATGTAATTGCCCCACGGCAGCCACAGTGTCATCAGCAGCAGCCAGCACAGGATAATTCCGCCAGATGACAAGACGACAGCGCGCCACAACACGGTTGGACGGCGCGAGACGCGCCAGTACACGATCCATATCCAGGCTGCAGTGGCGGCGGCGGCAAACAAAAAAGTCCAGAGACTGAAATCGGGTTTGAAACCGGGAGCAATCTTGAAGGCATTCTTGGCAAGCTGTGCTGGCCAGCCGGTCTGTTTGGCTAACCAGCCAATCCAGATCAGGATCGCACAGGTGGACAGCATCATGACTGAGAACCAGTCGACGGCGTTGATGGCACCGCGCTTCATGGTAGGCAAGCCAAAGGCAGCGAGAATCGCCAGCATTGGCAACAGTGGCAACAAAATGGCTTCTTCGGCGGAAGGATTGAGCAAGGCCGAGATCAGGAGGGCGCCGAGGAAAGTCAGGGGCAGGGTGATATGGAGCGAATCATGCTGCCGGCGCCATGCATACACGGCCCATATGGCAAAAGGCCAGGCTGGCCAGGCAAACCAGATGGCATTCTTGAAGAAATACTGTGCGGTAGGTAGAGAGGGGGCGCCGAATTGTGCGTAATTCCACGCCATCCAGTCCTGGTTTGGCGTGCCACCAAACGGTTGGACGGCGTTGTTGGCAAACAGCCAGAGCGTTGGAATGGCAATAGCCACAGGTGCTGACAGCGGAATTACACGCAGCAGCAATGCGCGGTCACGTGCCAGTGCCAGACCAATGACACCGATGAATAATGCCGCCGGAATCACCCAGCCGCGAGTGAGCGCCAGTAACCCGAGGACAAAACCCAAGCCGATGGCGCTGCGCCAGGAATGGGATTCGAATAAACGTGTGGAAATGTAGAGCGAACAGGCAACCAGCGAAATCTGAAGCGCTTCCGCTGTTGTGCCATGCGAGTGTACGAGCAAGCCCAGACAGCCAAGGTAAATCAGCAACGCGCCATCGGCCAGCATGCGGCCGAAATCCTTGGGTTCCGGTTGTCCGCCAAATGCCAGCCGCATTGGTTGGGCATCCGGACGACGCCCTAACAGGTAGGTGGTGTACCAGACAGCACTCGACCCAAGCAGGAAGAACAGGATAGGTGCAATGCGCGCAGCCATCGGGTCACCGAATAGCCCACCAAACAAAATGATGCAGATGGCCCCGAGCCAGTAGGCAAACGGGCCTTCTGCTGGCATTGGCAAGCCGACGATGTGCGGGGCCAGCCAATCCGACAGGGTGCCGTTCGCCATCGTCCACATGATGCCGAAACCGGACGCGTCGTCCGGTTTCCAGGGATCGCGGCCAACCAGACCGGGCAAAATGTACAACAGGCAGAGCGCAAACAATGCCCAGCGCGGCAAAGCTTTTGTGGCGGAGGCAGGGAGGCGGACTGGCTTCATGAAGGGGGTGGCGGCTTTTGTTATTGTTTCGGCGTTATTGTGCCGTAAAAGTTCTGTAATCGTGTAACGAGTTGGCTGGCAAGACGTCGATGCACATGCGCACATGGAGTGCGAAGGTTGTGCTTAAGATCGTCGATAACAAAAAAGGCAGCCGTAGCTGCCTTTTTGAATTGCATGCAGGCGAGATTACTCGGCCACTTGCGTTTTGGAACCGACGGAACCGAACTTCTTGCGGAACTTGTCCACACGACCTGCGGTATCGACGATCTTGTGTTTGCCGGTGTAGAACGGATGCGATTCCGACGTTACCTCAAGCTTGATCAGCGGGTAGGTTTTGCCGTCGAGTTCGATGCTTTCTTTGGTCTGGATGGTCGAACGGGTGATGAATTTCCAGTCGTTGGACATGTCCTGGAACACGACTTCGCGATAATCTGGGTGAATGCCTTCTTTCATGCTTGCCTCTAAATGTGTGAGTAGCCAATCGTCACTTCGTCGGTCTGCGCTGCTTCTTGACCCGATTGCGATCACTTGCCCGGTTGGAAATAGCCGCAGATTATACAATAAAATCATCAACTTGCGACAGTAAGTCAGCGCTTTGGCAGTGGGGTTCGCGGGCTGGATTGCATGATCATGTTGCTTGAATGTTACGCGTACATGAAAAAAGCCCGGTAAACCGGGCTTTTTATTGGTGCAACGCTCTTATGTAGCAACTGCCCTTTAAGTTTCTTAGTCATAGCCGCAAACTAGCGGCTATGACTAATCGTATTCCTCCATCATTAAAGTGGCTTGTTACTAAGCGCGCCCGTATCGCTGGCCAGATTCAAAAGGCCGAAAAAGCGTTGTGGGAAATTGAAGTTGCCCAGCAAGAGATTGAGGTGCTTAAGGCGGACTTGCTTAGCATTGACCGTACTATTCTGCTACACGATATTCCTATTGATCCTGCAAGAATCCCTTCATTAGAAACTAGGAATGCGCCACATAAATTCAAACACGGCGGCATTACCAAAGCAATCTACAAAGCATTGAGGCAAGCAGGCAATGAATCGCTGACGACCACGCAAATAACGGCTGCCGTTGCGCTAGCCAGCACGACAGAGCTTGATTACTCAGAGTTGATAGAGCTTCGATACGCTGTTCGCAAACTTTTACGTCGCAAATTTGCTGATGGCAAGGTCGAACGTCTGCATCCCGCTAAAACATGTGTAGAAGGCAGGTGGCGCCTAAAAGATTGGGACGGGCCTGCAAGAATTGGCCGACCGTCCACTAAAGCATGAGCAATTCCATTTCACGATGGTGGCCTTGGAAGTAGCCACGCCACCAGCGCGAAAGACCATTTTTCATGATTTTACAAAATAGATCCGTGAGCTTTTGTCTTTCTGACATACGGCGGACATCTTCACGCCAAGCCATTTCATTAGCTAAATCCATTAAATATTTTGGTTCAATACGGTGTACGGTGCCATATTCGCACCTTCTTAACCTACTGAAAAAAGATTCCGCCTGATTGTCATTAACACCTTCCGGCGTCTGGAACATTTCTGAATGCGGTACCGCTTCATGTTCCCACCATGCCGCTAGTTGCCCATAGGCGGGATTCTCATCTGTCCAGATGTACGCATCTTCCCCAATATAACGGTGCGCCAACTCAATAGCATCACGCTCATTTTCGCTCATTGCGACTGATACGATCGTTCGACGCGCTCCTTGACCTTTTTCCGGGTACACGTCACGAAACACCATCACGATGCGACGTTTCTTCCGCCGCTCTATATTTTCTTTGCTGTATGCATAAGAACGCTTTCTTCTTCGACTCTTCAGTTCAGGATTAAGAATGCCTTCGACTTTGCCAGCGATCGCTGCGTGATCAGGCCGGTTTCGATAATTTTTCTTGCGTGGCTTTCCTCCAAAATGACCACCATCAATTTGTACTTGCCCTGTCAGTTTCTCCACCGATCGATTACGAAGCAAACATTCCCGAAGTTTTCCAATAAAGGCAAATGCTGTCTTGAAATTCACGTTAATTTCTCGTGACAATTGGACTGCTGACTTACCTTTCGCCCCTGACAAGTACAACGCAATACCCAGCATCATTTTGTGAAAAGACATTTTTCGAGAATCGAATGGTGTGCCGCTTGTCACACTAAAGCAGCGATCACAATGTTTGCATCGCCATTGACGGCGCTTGGCGCGGAAGTAATGTGAGTCGATGGCTCCGCAAGACGGGCAGGTTTGAACATCTCTTCCTCCCCATCTTTGCTCTACAAAAAACCAGAATGCATCCTCTTCAGACCAGCCTGCAATGTCATAAGCGCAGAGATCACGAGAAGCAGAAGTTAATAAAAAATGTTGCGCCATGCTGCTTCCTTCTGGGCAAAGAATGCCCTCGCACGTCTTACGACGCATCGATTTGGTAAGCACACACATTTCAAAGGACGTGAAAGGTCCCTTGCCGATATAACTGCGACAAATAAGATGTGTGCGGGAATGTAGGGCTTGACGCGAAGCGCGAGTAGACGGAAACTGCAGATTCCTAGGCCGTTGGTTTCACTACCGACGCGAGCGCGGCAAGTCGAAAGGCTTGTCGCGTTTTTACATATTGGCTCTCCTTATAGAAGTGATGTTTCGCACTTTCAGATAAATTGCCGATCTTGAGTTGAGTTAGTGCTAGAGTTCAAAGCCAATGTCGATGGGATAGAACCATTTTGATTTTTTGCATATTGCAATGCAAATTGATGCAACAAGATGCAATCGTCCCTGCAAGCATGGAAATGCTCGCTGCATGGCTTGACAATAGGGGATGGGAGAATAGAATAGGAACCAGATCTTCAATCTGTGTTTCCCCAAAACGGCCCAAGTCTGCAAACTTGGGCCGTTTGTCTTTCTATCTCCGAGTTTCTATAAAGTTCTCATGAGATTGCACCTGTCTTTCTGCTTAGTTTTGAGTTGATTTAATCAAGAGACACCCATCGATTTTCAATGATCTTTAATAATCTGGTCATTGATTCTTTTGACCACCCACTGTTCTACGTCATCTTTACGCCAGCGCCTTACATGGCCGACGCGAAATCCGGCAGGAAGATCTCCCTTCTTATCCAGGGTGTCGAGGGTTCGAACAGATACTCCAAGAAATTTGGCAAATTGTTTTGCGCCAATCAGTTCATTCATACCTAAATCCCCAGACAATTTTTCAGACAGTTGCGTTTACTTTCCTCTTCGATAGAAAATAAATCAAAGGTATAAAAAAACATCAAAAATGAAGTTTTCGAAAAAGCAGGCATTCTATGTATTAGAGGGACTACGAACCGTTCATATAATGGCTTTGGAAGCCGGCGCTTACGTAGATTACGACGAAGAGCCCCTGTGCATCGATGGGGAGTTCTATGAGAGATTTCTCTCGCCTCTACCTCAGATTTTGGAAATAAGTACTGAAGAGTTTGGGTATGAAATCCATTCAGTATTCATTGCCATGCAAAAAAGACTCCTTTCCAGAATTAAGTCTGACCTTCCAGAGGTTATGTCTGAAGTATTTTTTGACCCTCACGAAGGACGTCGCTCATTGATTCAGCGTTTAGAAAGCCCATTTCTTGAAAACCATCAAGAGCGGCTCAATTTTCGCAATCCCGAAAAAATAGGTCGTCGAGCGTTTGAGACGATACGTAAATCTCCGCGCAATATGTTTTCATTGCCCACCGTGGTGAGAGGCCTGGCATTAATTGGATGGACATCGAAATATGTAAGAGATCGTCGTAAATGTTTGTTTTGTCCGGCACAAACTGATCTTGAAACTAAAGGGAAATACTGTCATCGACATAGTCAAAGTGATCCCAATACGGAAGACCGGACAGCATCTAGACTCTACATGCAGTATCGAGTAGGGAAAAAAGCTCGACAACTTGCGGATGAACTAGGTATTCAAACGCAGCCAAAAACCAAATCCATTTTGTCAGAGCCTAGTCACCTTCGAACAATGATGGATGTACTGGTACCTATAGAGATGTCAGAGGGTTTAGATGGGTCGGCGAAGCTTGAGAGTACTCAGAAATATTTACTAGAGCATTGCCCGCGTGTCTTGCACAAGCTTGGTGGCCAATCAATACTCCAGCTAAAGTATGAAGAGCTAGGCGAAAAAATCAGAGAGGTGTTAAATCCCTATAGATTTAAATTAGATCATTTGCAGTCACATATACAGTCGTTTGAAGAGTGGTTCTCTCTAGAAGAATTGGTACAACCAGGTATTCGTGGTGCAGGAAAGAAGATGCGTTCACGTGTTAGCAAAGCGGCAGAATTAGCGACGGCTGGATATCGTCAAGTTGAGATTGCAAAAATTATGGGGGTGCAAGAATCGACCGTATCGAATTGGGCAAGAAAATATAAGAATCACGGTATGTGAGTTTTACGTCGAGATATTCCGTCTTTTCATCGACTCATTCATTCAATGAAGGAGTATCCGCATCAAAATTGCCACCAAATAGCAATCTAAAGTTGCCACTGATTCGCGATGGGTAATGTCTGCTATCGGCGGCAAGAGCAGTCATTCGCCAAGAGGAACAATCAGATGGTACGCTAGCAGCAAAGCGACAGACCATATTCTCGTTTCGTTTGCCAAGCGAGTTTTATGCGGTGCTGAAACTTACCAAGTGGCCTTGATTCAACCTCTTCACTGAGTATCCAAAAATCCCGGAATGCCAACACCTCAAACAGAACGATTAGGCGTATCAGCGCTAGACCATTTCTTCTCTGAACAAGGATGGCTTTTTCGAGAGCAGTCGACGCATGATTATGGGATCGATGCCCACATTGAGATCGTGGAAAATGAGCGCCCGACTGGCAAACTGATTGCTCTCCAGATTAAGAGCGGCACAAGCTTCTTCAAAGAGGAAACGGCCGACTCATACGTCTTCAGAACCGATGATAAGCACGTGGCTTATTGGGTCGGTCATTCAATGCCTGTAGTGCTTGTCCTCTATAACCCTGATACGAAGACAGCTCATTGGCAACAAATCACCCGCAAACTCGTCAAAAACACGGGAAAGAAGTGGAAGATCAAAGTTCCGAAGATCGACATGCTGGCCAATCCGGAGTACACGTTGAAGGGGCTTAAGTCGCTTACCCAACTTGAGCCGTACGTTCGCCGTCTGAACAGACTTCGCATAGACCGTCACTGGATGGATCTCATTAGCAAAGGTGTTCAGGTCCGAATAACTTTTGAAGACTGGGTAAACAAATCACTGCCACGCTATCAAGTCACAATTTACACTGACGATGAAACGGAGACATGGCCAACGCTATACGCACCAGGCGTACGATTAAAAGGGATGCTTCATCACTTCTTTCCGTGGGCTAAGTACAAGGTAGACGAGGACGCGTATCAGGCAGAAGCGGAAGATCGTCGGGAGGCAGAGCGCTACTCGTATCACGATCCAGAAACGGGAAAGACTTACTACAGTCAAGATTTTGACGAGTGGATAAAGCCACCGCAAGGTCTTGTTCCTGTTTCGGAAAACGGCGAGACTACAAACTACGTTTTGATTCTATCGTTGAATAAGTTTGGGCGGAGCTTCATGCTCCTCGATGATTATCTGTCAGATCCGGAAGCGCCTGAGACGATCGGATTCACGTTGGAGTGAACTGTGAATTACTATGATCTAATCGTATATAAGGTGAGCGACGGCAACGGGTCGAAAGCGGATTGTATGACGACAAAGAAATCACGTTAGTGTAGTGAACTAGCGATTGATAACTTTACGTGCACCAGAAAAACGTCAACCATGAGGTGGAGTTCGTAGTCGTCCAGTTTTTGACCTGCCTGAAGCTTGTTGGATATCGCATCTAACATCTTGTCGCCCGTACTGCCATCACCGACAACATCAAGTGCCAATTCCAAGTGTTTTCCCGTTAGAGGTTCAGCTCTCTTCAGACGACGTTTAATGTGCCCGTACCGAGCGCTTGCGCTTTTCAATGCATCTGCCATTTCAACTCTCCTCAAAAATCCAAAATATAGGCAATAGTCATAGCGATGACAATTGGCTCGGTGTCACCTGGCACAGTTAGAGTCAAGCAAAATATTTTTTCAATTTTCGGGTACATGCCAGCTTCCATTAGCCAGACTCAAGAAATCTGGCTAAGGAGCCTGCTATGTTGTCTGCGTAAGATCGACGACTTAGCAAGTGGCGAACTCAATCCGTACACCACTAGGCATAGCGCAGATAAAGTGATGTGTTGAAGAACCAACCCGCATGGGCTTAGGCTCAAATTCAACGACAACATCAGGGTGTTTCTGTACTCTTTCAAACACCAATGTCAGTGTTTGAGGATCGCTTACGGAAAGCGCTAAATGATGCAGTCCAATATTGCGTCTTCGATTGAAAGCCACTGCATTTTTGGGATCTTCGACACGCCACAATGTGAGCGTAATCGTTCCATCTGAAACAAACGCCGCAGGATATTCATCGTTCCGACCTTTTTCATTCCAGTTCAGGGTCTTCACAAAGAAGTCCACTGCAGAATCTAAGTCTGGAACGGCGAGTCCGACATGGTGTACACCAAGCGTAAGTGGAGTATTCATCTTTAAGTTGTCAGTTTGGTTTCGGTTGTTCCGTTTTTGCGAGAAAACGTTGCCGCCGCTGCAGCGATCAGTAAGGCTACCGCCGCGAAGTACAACGACAAAGTGAATGACTGTTGACGCGCAAAGACAGCGTCGGCAATCAATGGGCCAACAATTGCGCCAACGCCATACCCAGAGCTCATCATGGCCAGCACATTGAATTTCACGGTATGTGCGACGCGACGTGCGGCGGGTAAAACGATCGTGACGGTACCCATGAAAGAGCCGCCAACCAATATCGCGCTAATGCCGTAACTCATCACGCTTGGGTACACAGCCGGTAATCCGACGCCGATACCTTGCACAAGAAGGTTTGTTGTCAGTGCCTTTTTGGTGCCCAGACGTTCATGCAAAAGATGCCATAAGAAACTAGATGGGATGGCACCAATGCCAAACAGCGTCCAGACATGCACAGGATTGAAGGATCCCAATGCGCCACGCACAAACAGCGGAAGGTAAGCGGATGTGATGCTGGCACCGAATCCACTCAGCATGTAAATGACTAAAAGTGTTCTTGCAGAAAGGGCAGCTTGCTGTGTATGACCGGGCCTGGTGATGTGCGTCTGAACGGAAGAGACATGCGACTTCGTGCTCATGATCTGCAACGCGCAAATTCCCATTGCGGCTCCAGCCACGGATACCAGTAGCCAATTCAACTCACTGTTTAATCCATACCAGCTACCGGCAGCAATCAGCTCGGCTGATATCGCAATGCCAAGTCCTACACCTGAGTACAGTAATGGTGCGCCAGCCGTATTGGCCTGATCATGCAAAAGCCAGTGCGATGCCGATACCATCGCAAAGGCACTTGCGATCCCCGCAAATGCGCGAATACCGATAATGACTTCGTGTGAAACTGGAAGTGCGAGCGTCAGTGTGCAAATCACTGTCGCAACGATCGCAAAAATGCACTTTCTCAAACTGGAGACAGATGGGAAGAATCCGGCGAGGAATGCCCCAATCAAATAGCCGGCATTATTGGCAGAGGCCGCGTATGACCCAACGCTGACAGTCATGACGTTGTCTTGCACCATCTGTGGATACAGACCTGTGAAAGCAAAGCGTCCGATACCCATGCCGACGACGAGAATGACCGCAGCGGCCAGTGCAGCGCTGCGGTCAGATGATGATGTTGTGATGGTTTTCAAAATACCGCCTTTAGGACTTGGCTTTCTGCTTGCGGTACTCGGAGGTCGTTACACCGCCGATCCCCCAGTTTTCGAGATCGACTTCTTCGATTACCACGAAGGTACGGCTATGCTCTTTGCCCATAACTTCGTAGAGCAAATCGCTGACGCCTTTGATCAACGCTTTCTTTTGCTCCAGCGTTGTCACATCGGCGCCCGGAGCCGTACCTTCACGAGTCACTTTAATGTTCACGTAAGGCATGGCTCACCTCTTACCAACGACCAGCGTGTTGGCCACCGTCGACGTTGAGTGTCTCACCGGTGACGAACTTTGCTTGTTCCAGATACATCGCTGCGTCGACAACATCCTGAACTTCGCCCATGCGGCCCATTGGATGCAATCCACCAAGGAACTCGTAATTTTCAGGTGCATGCATAGGTGTTTTGATGATGCCAGGTGCAATCGCATTGACGCGAATACCTTTCGTTGCATACTCAATCGCCAGACCACGGGTGACTGCATCCAAGCCGCCTTTGGTGATCAACGCGAGACCTGCCGGAATGGTGGTGAGTGCTTGTCGCACCAGTGTGGTCGTGATTTGGACGATATGCCCGTTTTGCTGCTTCAGCATTTGTTCGACAGCGTGCTGAGTGATATGGAAGAAGCCTGCAACGTTCGTGCTCAGCATATTGTTCAAGTCTTCTACCGTGTAGTCAGTAAATGGCTTGCCAATGAAGATACCCGCGTTGTTGATCAGGGTGTCAACGCGACCAAAACGACTGACTGCGGTTTCAACCAGTTTCTTTGCGACATTCCGATCCGAAATATCACCAGGAACGGCAATCAAGCCTTCATCCGCTGTCTGCTTGATATTGCGAGAGTTTGCAATGACGATGAATCCGTTATCGCGATATGCCTGCGCAATACCTGCACCAAGACCTTGAGATGCGCCCGTTACGATGGCGACTTTTTGTTCACTGCTCATCTGATATTCTCCAAAGTTGTAATAACCGTTTAACTGCGGAGTCACAGGTTACTGCTACGCTAGATATTTAAAAATCCGCTATTCTTTAACAATGACTGATAAAAAACGCACAGAGACCGATTGGCAAGACCTTCGCGTATTTCTCGCGCTATGCCGGCATGGAAGCCTGTCAGGCGCTGCGCGTGCATTAGGGGTCAACCACGCCACCATTTCACGCAGGATTCAATCCCTTGAGTCCAGTGTCGGGGAAAAGCTAGTTGAAAGAAGGCCGGATGGTTATGTGCTTACGCCTGCAGGAACGCGCACGATGGAGATTGCCAGCTCGATGGAAGCAGCTGCGCAAGGCATCGCAAGGGGTGGTGACGAAACGTCATTGAAGGGCTTAGTCCGTGTTAATGCACCGCCCGCGCTATCTTTGGCGTTTGTGATTGAAGAACTTGCTCGCGTACCTACTGTTTATCCGGGCCTAGACATCGACATTGCGAGCGATTTGCGCTCGATCAGTTTAGATCGGCACCAGGCGGATATTGCCGTTCGATTAGGACGTCCGCTAGATGGCGATTTCATCGCAAAGCCGATGGGGCGTATGGACTTTGGCTTTTACGGCACGCCGAGAATCTGCGCGCAGATTGAAGCGGGGATGGAGCCCGTTTTTATCAGCTTCGATGAAGAAAACGCCGATATGCCAGATGCGACTTGGCTAGCCCGAAACTATCCAAAAGCACGCGTGTCTTTTAGGGCAAACAATCACGTGGGACAGGCCACTGCTGCGAAGGCTGGCGCGGGTCTAGCGCTGATCCCTCATTATGTCGGTCGTCGTGAGAGAACGCTTCAGCTCTGCAAAATGCCAGTCGAGCCCGCGTCACGAGAGATTTGGATCTTGACCCGTCGTCAAGATCGCAACAATCAACCAATCAGAACCGTTGCGGATTTTCTGATGGAGTCGTTTTCAAACAATCGACAGTTATTTGAAGCATGATCCCTGCTTAGGGGATCATGCTTTGCTGCGGGCCCTGTAAGCAGCTACTTTCATACGATTCCCACACATTGCCATGCTGCACCACCGACGACGTCCTGCTTTCGTACGGTCGTAAAACAGCAGTGTGCATTCATCGCACTCGCATTTCCTGACTTTCTCAAAGTTGGCTTCTGCCAGAAGCTGAGCAAGTGCTTCTGCCACCGGCAAAAGATCAGCTTCCACATTGTCTGATGCCGCCTCCTGATTGGTCACGGCAGGCTCATCACCCTTGCTCCATCGAAGGACAAGGTGGTAACTACCTAATGAGAGGTAGCGATTCAACGCAGAGGGGTCTGCCCATTTGCCGGCATGTCTCATGGTTACCAATTCACGCGCAATATCCCTTAGCTCAAGCGCTGCCTTGAGTAGTCCACGTGACTTGGCTTGATCCGAACGACGTGAGGCTACCTGTGCCTGTTGTAGCCACTTCGTCACGCTGGCGTCATCAGTCAGGAGATCCTGCTTGTTGTCTCCGACGCCATACGCCGTGTTAATGAAATCCAATGCCAAGTTGTCGCCAACAAACAATGCTGACGAATTGTGGCCGCTGCTGTCCATGTTGAGTCTCCAATTTACGACATCGATATTGTAACCCATAAAAAAACATTTGACAGGTTACGCATATGCTTTGTAACCTAAATATAAGCACTTTACAGGTTACATGCTTCCGGTGCGAAATTTTCAACTTATTCGTTTAGGAGTCAGCACAATGAAATTCAATCATCTTCTCTTCGGCGCCTTGGCCACCATCGGCATGGCAGGTGTCATTGCATCCACCCCAGCACATGCTGCGAGCGCAAACAGTGCAGGAACAACCAAAGTAACGAGTGCGACACAGGTCAGCCATAAATTCGTGCGTGTTGGCGAGGTCAATGTGTTCTATCGCGAAGCAGGTAACCCATCTAACCCGACTGTCCTGCTTCTGCATGGCTTTCCGACGTCATCGTTCATGTATCGCAAGCTGATTCCTATCCTTGCCGATCGCTATCACGTTATTGCCCCAGACCTGCCAGGCTTTGGCTTTACTGAAAGCCCTGACCGTTCGAAGTACGCCTACACCTTCGACAATCTGGCGAAGACCATCGATCAATTCACTGATGAACTGAAGCTGAAGAAATACGCACTGCAAGTCTTTGACTACGGCGCGCCTGTTGGTTGGCGTCTTGCGGTAGCCCATCCTGAGCGTATTACCGCGATCATCTCTCAGAATGGCAACGCGTACGAAGAGGGCCTGAGCGAGGGCTGGGCACCAATCCAGAAATACTGGAAAGAACCTAATGATGCCAATCGCAATGCCCTGCGCGACTTCCTGAAGCACGATGCAATCAAGTGGCAGTACGAGACGGGCGTGAAAGACGTCAGCAAAGTAGCCCCAGAATCCTATTTCCTTGACGCCACAATGGTTGCGCGTCCGGGCAATGATGAAATTCAACTGGACTTGTTCAAGGACTACGCAACCAACGTGGACCTGTATCCGAAATTCCAAGAGTACTTCCGCAAAAACAAACCAGCGCTGCTGGCTGTTTGGGGCAAAAACGATCCGTTCTTCTTGCCACCAGGCGCTGAAGCATTCAAGCGCGACATTCCAAAGGCAGAGGTTCGTTTCTACGACACGGGGCACTTTGCTCTAGAAACGCATGTCGATGAGATTGGTCAGGCAATCCACAAGTTCTTGGATCGCAACATATCGCGTCGTTAAGCATGATGCTCTGAGGTCTGATTATCGCAATCGACCTTAAAACTCCCCAGGCAGTGCAATAACTTCGCTGTCTGGGCACCCCTCTAATTTCTCTTCCCGTTGTGCATTTATTCTCAGCCGCTACGCGCGAATGCTGAATGTTTCGCAAGGACAAATCGGCGTAGTCTCCGATCAATGTTGAAGCCGGATTGCGATCTCGCGTGTAGTGCACGTGATTTAGCCCGCTGCTTCTATGCAGGTTGATATTGGCACTGTCCCACTCCACGTTTCCAACTTTAATTCGAAAGGAATCGAGATGTTAGTTGATGTGAAATACAGAACAAGTGCGACGGCGACGGGTGGTCGAGAAGGCACAACACGGTCAGATGACGGCCGCCTAGAAGCAAAGCTATCCCTTCCGAAAGAACTGGGAGGTCCTGGTGGCGACGGAACAAATCCTGAACAGCTTTTTGCTGCTGGTTACGCCGCATGCTTCATCGGCGCGATCAAGTACGCAGGACTCCAACTCAAGCTAAAAGTACCTGCAGAAACGACCGTTACGGCAAAAGTTGGTATTGGCCCGCATTACGACGGTGGCTTTGGTATTACAGCTGATCTCGAAGTCAGCCTTCCAGGCGTAGATGAAGCGGATGCCCAAAAGTTGATTGATTTGGCACACAAGACTTGTCCTTACTCCAATGCCACTCGCAGCAATGTCGATGTAGGCATCACCTTGGTTTAGATCTAAAAACATCAACATTTAATCTGAGCGACTTCATCATATGAAAATCACATCTTCTCTTACTGCTGCCATCGCTGCCGTGTTATTCGGAGCGTACTCCACGTCAACGATGGCATCTGAGTATGGACCACCTGAGCTATGGCGTAGTTATAACGGCATCACGTGGGACGGTGCGCCAACCAACACGGAGAATGCAGCATCGCTCTCCGTCAATGCCCCAATTGCTGGACTTCACTTTGGTAACAACGGTCGTGCGTTTGTCAGTACGCCACGAGTGGTAAGTAAAGATTTGCCTGCGACGTTGAATATTCTCGATACGTCCAATACATCCGGACCTGCACATCTCAAAGCATTCCCTTCGGTAGAAAGGAATGCGGTCAATAACCGGCCTGAACACAATTTGAGAAGTGTGCTTGGTTTCTATACCGACAAAACGAACGGATGGCTATGGGCTTTGGATATGGGTTACGTCGCTGGCGAAACTGAAGCACCAGCTGGCGCACAAAAGATTGTGATCTACAGCCAGCGCACAGGACGAGTGATCAAACGCATTCCGTTAGATTCCGTAGCGAACCGCAAAACTAGCTTCCTCAACGACATCGTTGTCGATGAGCGCAGAAAGATTGCTTACGTATCAGATAGCGGGCTGCGTGGAAATGACGCTGGATTAATTGTTGTCGATTTCATGAGTGGCAAGACACGTCGTGTTCTTGATCGAGACACGAGCGTTCAACCTGAAAAAGATGTGGAAACGGTTGCAGAAGGCATCAACATCCTACCCGGCTACCCGCTTCGGGTCGGAATCAATGGTATTGCGTTGTCACCCGATGCATCCATTCTTTATTGGGCTGTCACAACAGGTAAGAATGCGCATTCGATATCGACCTCTGCACTAAGAAACAAAGCACTCACTGATGTCGAGCTTGCAAAGCAGGTACGTAATTTGGGTGATGTGGGTGGCAATACCGACGGCATTGTGACTGACGCCAGTGGTGACCTTTACCTCACGGACATCACGCGCAGCGGCATTGTCCGCTACGAAACCAGCTCGAAGTCCATGTCCTTGCTTTACAAGGATGAGCGTATTCATTGGCCAGATACGATTACCCGATCTGCTGAGGGCGACTTTTTCTTCACATCAAGCGCACTTCATAAACATTTCATGGGCTCAGTCAAACTCGGTGAAGAGCGTTACGACGTATGGCGTCTTCCTCTCTTGAAGTGAGCGCAACGCAACATCGACCTAACCCTCTAGGAGAAATGTATGACGGATACATTGAAGAATGCTAGTCCACAAGGATACGGGCCACACCAGACGGAGCGTCTTCCTTTGCTTCAAGACTCAATGATGAATGCTGAACAACGTGCCGCAGCAGATGCCATCATTAATGGCCCCAGGAAGAGTCTTTACGGTGCATTCATCCCATTGTTATATGCGCCAGCTTTAACCGCGCCTGTGGGTGATTTAGGCGCAAAGCTTCGATTTGAAGGTGTGTTGTCGGACGCAGTGAGAGAACTAACGATCTGCGTGGTTGCTCGCGAAACCAGTAATCAATTCGAGTGGCAAGTACATGCACCTACGGCAATCAATGCTGGTGTGCCTACCAACGCACTGGATTCCATCAGTGTGGGTAGCACTGTGCACGGGTTACCGCCAGATCTTCAGCACGCAGTGGATTTCACACAGGAGTTGCTCCGAAATCATGGTGTGAGCGATCAAACCTACCTGCTAGCGAAGAATACGTTTGGTGAGAAAGGAGTCATGGAACTCACAACGTTGATTGGCTACTTTGTCATGGTGTGCTGGGTGATGAATGTCGCCAAAACACCGGGGCCAACCGCCGCCAAAGCGAACGCATTGTCAGGCCTTCCAAATTAATAAACCGCTTTAAAGAAACTGAATCATGAAACTCGTATATGTCGCCGATCCCATGTGTTCATGGTGCTACGGCTTTGGTAAGGAAATGACGCAGCTCATGTTGTTACGACCCGATCTGGACTTAGAGATCGTCGTAGGAGGTTTGCGTGCAGGTGCGACGGATGTGCTCGACGATGAAGGGAAGCAGTTCCGGCTGACCCACTGGCGTCGCGTGGAAGCGCTCAGTGGCTTACCCTTCAATAGAGAAGGACTCATCGCCCGCAAAAACTTTGTTTATGACACAGAGCCAATTTGTCGAGCAGTAGTAGCTGCCCGCCTCATCGCTCCTGAGATCGACCTGCTTGCTGTATTTCGTGCACTACAAACAGCGTTCTATGTCGATGCAGTAGACACCACTGACGGACGCGTTCTTGCGCGCTTTGGTAGTGAAGCGATGAGTAGATTGGGATTTCCTACCGATATCAGCTTTTTTTATAAGGTTTGGTCTGACGTGAAAACGATTGCGGCAACGAAGTCGGATTTTTCGCGTGCCAAGGCGCTGGGCGTTAGAAGTTTCCCAACGCTTCTACTTGAGAATGCGGGAGAGATGCGGGTCATCAGCCCAGGATATGCCCAAGTAAATGAAGTAGTACTGAGTCTCGATGCCGCATTACGTGTGACAGATTTACAGACCTAGGTTCATAGGCCTGCGCCCTTTGGGCGTGGGCAAAGTGCAGAGATCTATCAAAGCTAATGATCCCCGACCGCTTTTAGATGCTCATCATTAGAACCGTGCATACCAAAACTCAGGGCTCTTTTTTGTGGTCAAGAACCTGTAAAACCTCACCTATAGCGCAGCTCAAGTGAGCTTTTAATCAAAATGCAGAAAATATGATCGAATTTTCTTGTTTTCTTTTCGTAGCCAAGTATTCTGCTCTGATATAGGACTATAGTTGTCAGATATATGGCGCGTTAGGATAGGTATGAAAATCAACAATCTCGATCGCTTCAGCAACCCTGGCGTCTTAACTCCGTCGACCCCATTTCTCGGCTCCACTGTAGGCGCTTGGGAACGCGCTTTCACAAAGAACTTCGCTGAACGCATCCGGGCAGAGCAAGAAGCCGCTCGTCTTAATGGTTATTCTTACGAAGCTGCTGTTAAGTTAGTCAAAGAACAAAAGATTAAGTCGCAAGATGTGGCGAGCTCAATTGAATGGCGTAAGGAGTTGGTTTACTTGTAGATTCATTCTTACACGTGAGATACAGCTGACGTTAATTATCAATTTGAATTTCTTCAAAGACTACTTACTTCTCAAACTGGAACTATAAGCCTACGAACGCTGCAAGATTATGGTTCTAGGCTCAAATTGGTACAACCAGATATTCGTGGTGCAGGAAAGAAGATGCGCTCACGTTTTAGCAAAGCGTATAGATTTATGAGGAAGAGCGATGCCGCAGGCAAAAGCGTATAGCGAGAAACACAAAAGAAATATATCCCTCGAAGAAGCGCATATTTTGTTTTTTCAGCAACCGGAGGATAAACGAAATCGATTTGTTTTCCGTTGTGGTGACCCCAGATGTAGATCAATGCTACAACCCCTTGTTGTTGCCGCTCTTTATGATCGACCAACAGGAACTCCCAGCAAAACGATTAAGCATAAATCACCTTACTTTCGAGAGCATCGAAACCATCCCCACATTGACTCATGCACTTGGGTAAACGACGAGCCCAAAGATAGCGATGTCGAAGAAAAGACTGAAGTAAGGTCGCCTGCGAATGGGGATGTGTCGGAAGAGTTTGGGTTGGTTTTTACACCATTCCGCCTGCAAAAGAAAAAAGGAACATCAGAGAAAAAAGGCGGGACAGAACACGAGTCCAGCGAAGAAAATGAGTTGAGTGGGAGCGATAAGAATGATTACAGTGATGTCGGCAACGGAAGCCAGCCCAAACCACACACATCCAAATTCATGGCCTCTGTCGCCGCGTCTTTCCTCAAATTCACTGAAGAACAGCGAAAAAGAACCCCGTTGGTCATTGATGGCATTGTTAAAGGAGAGTTCTATTCCATCTGTTTGCCGATAACTGGCTTTCATGCCTTCTATCAGAAACAACGAATCTATCGAGGGATTGTAAAAGTCGTAGAACTAGACAATGTCTTTCTGTTGAAATTCCGATTGAAGATCAAGTTCTCTCTAACTAAGGCGACGTCTAATGAGACAAAGACACAGGCAAAGACCTCTGCAGAAATAAAGTTGCTTAAGAAGTGGTTAGAAAGCAACGACAGAGCTCTTCTAAAGCTTTTGAGTGAAATTGCTCAGAGAAAAAATGATGCATGGTGTTTCTTCTATTCTCAAAGCGTTCCAGTTGAGATTGAGAATCAAGAGAAAGTTCAGTTTAGTGTTGAAGATGCAAATCATATTGCGGTCCTTGATACGTCCGAGATCAAGGTGCTTTCCTCTACTGGCGATCCCCTCAAGGACTAACTCACGATTGAGCTCGAAAAGTGGTTAATGTATCCAGCAAAGTAATTTTTCTTTGCTGGAGAATTCTTACCACATAGTCCTTCTCAGGTTGCGGTCTATTAATCATAAAGATTTCGACAGCGACACAGATCTCGTTCGCAGCGTCAATCAGTTCCTCAATGCTATTAGTCGTATATGTATTGCTTTGCTGAAGAGATAAATCTGTTTTTTCTGATCGGTGAGCTTTAAGCGTATGTGTCTGAGAAAATTTCTCTTTATGCTTCATCTCTGAGCCCTGGAAACAATGACGTTTCAACTATGACGAATAGTCTCAGAACACCTGTGACGAAAGCTAAACTATTTGAGTAACGATTTGATTTTTAAGAGATATGCTTCGCATTCAGGATATCTCCGATCAGTTATTAGAAATAGCACTAGACTGTCCTAGTTTCCCGTTGAACGAGAAAGAACTAGATTTTCAACATACCTTGGCTTCGTAAATACGACGAGCTAGGAGACTTGCAAAGATCAAATACTGCGCTGCCTTGTCCGAGTCGAGGTCATGATTCAGTGAATGAGCTTTGGGATTTCGAATGCCAAGGTAAGCACCAACCAAAATTTGCATGAAGCCTTTCTGGTCATTTCGACCGGATTCCGTGTTGAGTTCGCTGAGGATCAGGTGCGGTTTTTCCAAACTCAATACTTGTGTCGCCAGCGCCGCGCCATCAAGATCCAGACCCGTGCGTTCTCGCATTAAATCAAAGATCGCGACAACAGAGTTCAAAACAGCATCCCGGTAATGTCCGTCCACATAGTGCTGGAAAGCATGCGAGAAGATTATGGGATGTAGTAGTTCCTCGAAGCCCATACTCGATTTCGTACCAGTCGCTTCGCGCACATGCGCTTCCGCTCTTACTTCAACTTGGGGAAGATCACGGGCAAGGATATCATCGTAGTCATTGGCTGCTCCAAATCCGATATGCCTACCAAGATTTCCCATGTCTTGCTCAGGAAACCCTGCACCAGTCCACAGCTTGCGCAGTAGCTGATAGTCGGATTTCAAATAGCCATTAATCAACTTGGCTCCTGCTTTATCGTCGTTCGCAAGCAGGCCTTGTGCATCGATCGCTTTCTGACGCATGGCCCGAAACAGGGCATTTACCTCCAAGTACCATTCAAGTATTACATTACCCACGGTTGACCTTTTCCATTTCACAAGACACCTAAAATTTGCTTAAGAGAACCCCGCTAGCGCGCAAACATACGCTTTCGCGCCGTTACCTTTTTCTCAGCATCAACTGAATCATGGCGAACAGTCGATGGAACAGATAGTCGACCTGATCCACATCGATCACCGGCACCTGGCTGATCTCAGAGTGTCGAATGAGGTGACTGTTTCCAATGGAGTTCAGTTCTATTGCTTCTGTCTCCAATCTCTCTCTCAGCGACGGCACGGAGGTAACTGCATCAAGGACGATCTTGATCGAGCGCTTCTTGTCGCTCGGGTCAGCCAGTGACTTGAGTCGCTCCCATGCGTCCCACAACCGCTCTAGCGCTTCACGACGCACCAACGGATTGCGGTCCGAAAACTTGGCCCGACACTCGTCAAGCATGTTGTCGAGCGTGCGATCTCCCGTATTGAAAAGCGTTTTTTTCAGTTCTTCGCCTAGTACCGGCGGGAGTACTCGCTCAATTCGACCATTGGGCAGCATCTCGAACGCAACCCCGTTGCGCGCGAATATGCGATTGACAGTCACGCGGAATTCTTCCTGCCCAGCCTCCTGGTCGAAAGTCAGGTGGTGATGACTGAAGTAGTCGTGATACTTCCCTGAGATCGGCTTAGCCACCGACGCGTGAACGAACTCGATGAAATCCAAGACGAGCAAGGTGTCCGGCGCGAACGGCTGGCGTTTAGCGAAGTAGCCCTCCCCATCAATAGAGGCTGTCTCCAACGGCCAAGCCAGACCCGGTATTTCTGCGCTTACGGAAGCCGCCAAGGCGACAGCATCGCCGCCGCAAGTGGCTTGTCCATCTGGGCAGCGTTCGGGAAAACGCAGGCCGAATGCGCCGCTATTGATCAGCGCCTGTACCGTCGCCACGAGGCCTGCCCAAACAGTGGGAGAAATCACCTGCTCGGTGCGCGCGCGCGGACCGTTCTGACGATCGCTGAAGTAGTCGCTCATCACGTTGACTCCGTTCGAGGCCACGACGCAATGGTGGAGACATGTCTATCCAAAGACTTCATTTCCCTGCGCTGGACCATGGTGTTCATACTTGTGGCCTCAGCAGCGATGCGCTAGCTGAACCAATACATGCTTTTAGCCGCTCGCCGCTCAAATCGTTCACGGCTTCCGGCGTCATACATCCGGCGTGGAAGAGCCCGAGGTATTGCCCTCTGGTCAGAGCGAGCGGCAATTTAGTGAGCGGCAGTGCGCCAGCCGGAAGCCCGAATTCGAGGCGTTGCAGGACTTCGTCGAGTCCCTCCAGGAACGCGGGCTGGTCAGGGAAGAGCGCCGACAGGATTTGGTGCGTGGAGCGCAGGTGAAAGCGGCTTGCATCGGCGATTCCGATGATGTTCCCGTATCCGACAGCGCCTCCAAAGGGCGTGGTCGAGAATCGCTTCTCTAACACGTCGACGGGAGTGCCTTCGATCCAGTCATACAAAAGCGCCGCGCGCTTGCATCGGCACCAGAACTCAATCTCGTCCCGGCAATATCGCTGCAATGCCTGCGTCATCGCATGCCCATAACGCTGCGCAACATCATTGGCGCGCACGCTCTCCAACCGCCCCCGCTTCATTACCGGCGTGTAGATCGCATCCATTTCGTCGAGTACCTGCACCATCGCCAGCACCTGAGTGGGTGACGTCTGTGCGGCGTTCAGCTGTTTCATCAACTCGACTAGCCGCAAGCTCGACTCAAACGACAAGGAAGAAGCGCCGCAGGCGCGTCCGAGTAAAGTCAGATGGATCAACTCACCCTCGCGCTCGGCCAGCTCGGCCTGCAGCAGGCGCTCGACCAACGCGGTGACTTCTTGCTCCACGATCGCGATCCATTGCGGATTTGCGCGTGATGCAGAGTAGCCGCCAAACGTGTTGACCAGAAGGCCAGGAATTTCGGTGGCGCGCACGCCCCGAACCTGGCTAAGCAATCGCAATGTCCATGTTGGCAGGTCGCGCTGCTGAAAGGATGACTTGACGTCTTCAGGCATGCCGAGCACATACTTCTGGAACAATTGGGCGCGTTCCATCGGCGTGTCGGCAAGGATGATAGCCTTGCCAGTCTCGTTGTATCCGAGGCGTCCCGCCCGTCCTGCCATGTTCTTGTACTCGGCGACGGTGAATGGGCGGCCGTCATCACCGACGAACTCGTTCTCGGCCAGGATCACCGTCGATGCCGGCGTGTTGATACCGGCAGCCAGCGTCGTGGTGGCCACCAGTGCATGGATACCGCCGCCAGCGTCGCGATAACCTTTCTCGACGGCCTCGCGCTCCGCGCGCAAGAGATTGGTGTTGTGGAACGCGGTGCCTCCCGCAAGGCATTCCCGCAGATCCTGCGAGGCGCCGGTCAGATCCTGAGTCGGCAGCACGTCCAGAACGGTCGTCGCAGAACCCAAACTCAATTCCTTGGACAAGTATTTGGCACAGCCCTGTGCCGGACCACGCATGTTGCGGAAGACCAGCAACTTCTCACTCTGTGCGACTAGTTGCTGAACCAACGGCACGATCACGTCTTGCGAGCTGGGCTTGTCGCGACGCTGCACGATACAGTGCGCAGGCAACAGGGCTTCGGTCTTGGTGGTGCCGTCTACATCGACGTACTGGAACGTTCCGCGCCGATCGAGCACGCCCTCGACCAAGGGCACCGGCCGCTCGCTGGACATCAGCAAGGGCAGGTCAAGCCAGCGATCAAAGCTGTTGAGGTTGCCAATGACCGCCGACAAAATCACCAGTTGCGGCTCGATGCCGCGCTGGCGCGCCCGCAGCAGAAGCGCGAAAATCAACTCGACCGTAATGCCCCGATTCGGGTCCGTGATGAACTGCCCCTCATCAAGCACGACGAGACCGAGCTGGTTGAGCAAGCGCGGCGAACCGAGCGCCAGATTGAGAAAGGTTTCGTAAGTGAAGAAACCTAGGTCATAGCGACCGCCCAACACGGGGCCAATGCCATCCGTTGCATCACCGCTGCACCGAACGACGCGCAGGCCCGCAGGTCCGTATCGCTCGCTGAACTCCTCGAACTTCTCGTTGACCAGTGCCCGGTACGGCAGCAGAAACGCCGCTTTCTTACCGGCTGTGATTGCCTGAATCGCGGCCAGTTCGCCGATCATAGTCTTGCCTGAGCTGGTCGGCGCGACTACCATCAGCGATTTGCCGGCCAATACACCGTGTTCGTTGACCGCCTTGAGTTGCAGCGCGTTGAGGCCTCGGGGGAAGTCCATCGTCCACTGATCGACGATGTCCGGTGAAAAGCCGTGCGCGGAAAATTCCGCAAATGACCCCGACATTTGCTGGACTGCTCTGGCCGGAAACGCCGCGGCGTAATTGTCACCGCGCTTGAGAGTCGGAAGCACAAGGCCGCCCTGGACGCTACCCAAGAATACAGGCGTCTGTGTCACGCTGATGCGCTCGGCCTCGACACGCGCCAGCCGGATGATCTCGCCGGCGATTTCAGGGAAGCTAACCGAGTCGCCGATCGCACCCGTCAACGCCTCAATCACGGCATGCGTAAGCAGTCCGTGTCCGGTGCCCGGCTGCTCCCAAGCTGACTCATTGGCTGCACATGCGGCAAGAAGAATGCGCCCTTCGCCGTAAATTCCAGTCAACGCAAATACGCTTCGCGGCCGTGCTGCAACCTCCAGAACGCGTGCTGGCGCCTGCCCGCTGAAGCAGCAGTCAAGCACGCACAGCACCGCACGCGCCTTTGTCGCCTTGAAGGCATCGGCGAGGTCTGCCATCGACAGGCCTGTGTTTGAGAGATCGGCTGCGTTGGTATCGAATAGGACAAGGGTTCCATCGGGAGAACCATGCCCAGCGAATGTAATGACGACCACGTCGTCCTGGCCCGCAGCTGAAAGCGTCCCGAGGATAGCCTGCGACACCTCTGCATATGTAGCAGCCTCATCGACAAGCAATCGCCCGGCCAGGGCTTCGACAGTGTCGGTGAACAGCGCCCACAATGCCGTCGCATCACTGCGGGCCCCGCTCAGCTCGGGGATAGTCGCATCGAGATGTTTGTTGATGCCCACGAAAATTGCTTTGATCGCCACGCTTCCCCCTGTCCAATTTGTGCTCAGACTTGATCGAAAACTCTAAGCTAACTTTCGCACCCCATATTTATGGGAGAAGCGATGTTCGAGATTTCATTGATAATGATAAGCCGCTATATTTCACTTCGACACATAACTCTAACGGGAGAAAATATGACAACTAAAAAGACTAACACACCTAGTCCGACACAAAGTCCGAGCAAACCACATCAGCCATCGCGTACTACGACAATCGATACCAATAGATCCAGACAGATAAATTCAAACAATAAAGGTGGACTTTCTTTCTCGGTTAAGCCAGCACAGCCAATCACCACGGGTAGCGGTAAAACAAAAAAATGACAACCCCAGTTGATATTCAGATGCAGCTGAATAATCTCATTTATGGTGTCCAGCTATCTGCGATGTATCACCGGAAGCGAGAGCGTTTTTTAGCTATGTCAGATAAGTGGGGAAAAATTATTTCGCTGATAGCCGGCTCTGCCGCATTTAGTCAGTTGACCAATGAAATTGGCAAAGCTTGGGCAGGTGTCTTCGTTGCTCTCTCGACTATGCCAAGTCTGGTTTTCTCCCTAGCAGATCGAGCTCGTCTACACGGAGAACTTGCCCAAAAATACGGCTATTTGGAATCTGACATTGCGGCAGTAGTTGCGTCTGAAATTACCGAAATTGAGATCGCAGCTTGGCATTCAACACTGCGTAAAATCGAAGCCACTGAACCTCCTACGCTAGGAGCGCTGACCAGAATCTGCCAAAACCAAATGGCTTTAGTTGCCGAGGAATATGACAAAGTATTCGATCTAACGTGGTACGAAAAGTGGCTCTGTCATTTCTTCGACATGCCCAACACAGGCAAGAAAAAATCAACCAATTGTACTGATTAGAAAAATACGAAAAGCAGGAAGATTCGTATTATTGGCGCAGCTAGAACTTGCCATGTGAAAGCGCCTGTCTTCAAAGAGGCGTTAAATAGTTTAAAAGCGATAACATTCCTATAAAGGGAGAAGGAATGAGTTCGGCTCGATAGGACTATCAGCGATTTCTCGGTTGGTTGCATCTGTCAGAGCGACGTGCATCAGAAAATGCTCCACCGAAATAGTAAGCCATCGACAAAATTCGGCTTGTTATAAGAGCCACTAATAATTAAGTGAAAAATATGGTGTTTCGAGTTTTTTTTAGTTCATCAGAAAAATTTGCAATGAAGCATACGGCACCTGAAACTGTAGTCGTATGGCCAGTAGATCCTAAATGGAATGATTTTAGTTATGCATTTCAGGCAATGGCCAGATTTATATCCAAGGAAGGAGATAGCGATCTACAACTGCGAATGTTAGTCGTTCCTGAGACCCTAGGTGACAATTCCTATAGATTTGATCTTTGGTTAGAGACCAAACTTGGTAGCGATAGCATAATAGATGCAGTGCCGTTACGAGATCAATTTTTTACAATTTTAAAAAGTGAAAGTGCTTATCGAGAACTCGTTAAATGGGCAGCAAGTGTAGGAAGTTCTATTGAAGAAATACTTTTCCCATTAAGGGATATGGTCTATCTTCGATTGAATCTTTTAGAGCAAGAAGCACTCGAGAGTCTTCTCAAGACTAATGCCATAAGCAAAGGTGTTTTTAGACGTGAGCCAACGTTTCTAGCTTGGCATAAGGCCGGCCGTTTATTAAGCAATTCTCATGAGCAGGATATCGCTGACGTAAGAAATAATTTTTCATTTTCAGCTAAATTGTCTGGCTTTACTGGCCCGCACTCTATTGATTTGAACTTTGATGCGCCTCCGCCCTTAAATGATCGTTGCCACGCTTTAATTGGAATAAACGGAGTGGGAAAATCCCAGTTTCTTCGGGAACTGATTGTGCAACTAGCATCGCAAATTGATGGCACTGGAACCGATCCATTTACTTCTGATGGCGGTTCGCGAGCCGAGAATTGTTTCTTTTCACCCGCGTCTTTTCGAGTGAACCGAGTACTAGCCTTATCTTGGGATTCAAAATCTGCATTTCCTCCCGAGGTTCGTTTGAACAGTAAATTTCAGTATCTTAATTTCTCTATGCATGACGACATCCATCGTTTAGATAGTGGTGTCGCCCCTAATAGTAGCGATACATTATCTTCACAACTAATACAGCTTTATCGTGATAGTGCAATGGGGATTGATCATGGCTTAGAAAGGCTTAGAGACACCCTTAAACCATTATTTGATGTGAAAGATCTTGCCGTAGAAATTCTGCCGAGTTACGACGATAGAAATTCAGGAGGATGGCGGTCGTTGCACGATATATCTTTATTGAATGAAGAGCGACAACTCGAAATTCTTTCCAGAGTTATTCCTGAGAGTGCTCCTAAACGGTGGGTTGATAATCAAGGGCCAACTGAGTTAAGTAGTGGAGAGCGCGTATTTCTGAATTTTGGAATTCGTTGTGCCGCAAGAGTAGAAACCGGAACACTATTAGTATTAGATGAACCGGAGACGCATCTTCATCCGAAGTTAATTGCAGATTTTATGCGCGTTTTAAGCGCTATGTTAGAGAAGACAAAGTCTGTTGCATTGATAGCTACTCATTCTCCATTCGTGGTGCGGGAACTGCCCGGAAGCTGTGTACACGTCCTTAAAGTAGACGAAGAATTAACGCCGCATATATCTAGTGCATTTCTAAGAACTTTTGGCGCTAATGTTGAAGCACTCGCTACTAATATATTTGCAGATGCCGACTCGACTCAAGTCAATCAAGAGGTTGCAAGAAAAATTGCGACACTCGGTTTGTCATTTGAGGAGATTAGAGAGAAATATGCACGAGACGTAAGTCCAGAGGTGCTTTCCGAGATAAGGCAGATTTTGCGGGGAAATATCGGTGCTTAAGCTCAAACGCCTCTTAGGACCGAATAAACAGGTTAGAGAAAAGATGGCGGCTCTCAATCCTGATTTTGAAGCAGTCAAAAAAGAAATTAGAGCCGCGCAGGTTCATTATTTGAAAGGCCCCAGAGGACCAAATGTATTGGTTCCGCTTGGGCTTGATATTAACTTAACAAAGTGGATTGAAGAAAGATATAAAAGTGCCCCGAAAGCACTATCTTTGAACTGGATTAAAGATGCTCGCAAAGAACATAAACTAACGGCATGTCCAATGTGTGGTGGTTCATCTGTATCGACTCTTGATCATGTGCTGCCTAAAAGAGAATATCCAGAATTTGCTGTACTGTCGTACAACCTAGTACCAAGTTGTGATGGATGTCAACGACGTCGTTCTAGCAAGGGAAAATCAATCGAGTTTGTCCATCCGTATTTTGACCATAAGATGCTAGATGCATTACGACTAACCGTTAGGTTTTCTCCCCCCTTTGAAGCTGTCCTTTTTAATGTTGTTCCAGAGGGGTTAATTGGTGGAGAGCTGATTCGTATGCAAACCCATTTGGATGAGTGCCTCCCCGGCGATCTCTTTAAGAGGGAGATGAATTCCCATTGGCGAATATGGCACATGCGATGTTTTCGAGCTGGCCAGCATGAAACTTTTCTAAGATTGCAGGAAGATTTAAAGGATGAAGAATTCCTCACGATGAACTCTTGGAAAGTTGCCTTTATGAGAGGTTTGTTAAAAGACAAGTCTGCGCTTTCGTGGATGGAGATTAATCCGATAGTTTGAGGATCACGATAAGAATAATTCGAGGAATCGCAATTTTGAGCCCATCTTGAGTGGGCTCTTTATTTGAGCGGTCTTTGTTTAATGCTTATCAGCACCTCTGATATCGTGCTTTGGGCATTTGCTACCTAATAGTGTGGTGCAAATGACAAGCGATTGACTGATTAGCGACGCATCATGTCAAAGAATTCGGCATTGTTTTTGGTTGCCTTCATCTTGTCCATGATGAATTCCATCGCTTCAATTTCATCCATGTCGTACATCAGTTTGCGCAGAACCCAGATCTTTTGCAGTTGATCCGGCTTGATCAGCAGTTCTTCGCGACGGGTACCGGATTTGCTCAGGTTGATGGCTGGATAAACGCGTTTTTCGGCCAGGCGGCGCTCCAGATGGACTTCCATGTTGCCGGTGCCCTTGAATTCTTCATAGATCACGTCGTCCATGCGACTGCCGGTTTCGATCAGGGCGGTGGCGATGATCGTCAGCGAACCACCCTCTTCGACGTTACGTGCCGCGCCAAAGAAGCGCTTTGGACGTTGCAGTGCGTTGGCATCCACACCACCAGTCAGCACCTTGCCCGATGCGGGGATCACAGTGTTGTAGGCGCGAGCCAGACGCGTGATGGAATCGAGCAGAATCACAACGTCCTTCTTCATCTCAACCAGGCGCTTGGCTTTTTCCAGCACCATTTCTGCGACTTGGACGTGACGGGTTGCCGGTTCGTCGAAGGTCGAGGCCACGACTTCGCCACGTACCGAGCGCTGCATCTCGGTCACTTCTTCAGGACGTTCATCGATCAGCAGCACAATCATGACCGCTTCCGGATGATTGGTCGTGATCGCATGGGCAATGTGTTGCAGCATCACGGATTTACCGGATTTTGGCGATGCCACCAGCAAACCGCGCTGACCTTTGCCGATTGGTGCGATCAGGTCGATGATGCGGCCGGTGATGTTTTCTTCGCCACGCATGTCGCGTTCAAGCTGCAACAGCTTGTTTGGATGCAGTGGTGTCAGGTTTTCAAACAGTATGCGGTGCTTGGATGCTTCCGGTGGTTCCCCGTTGACCTTGTCCACTTTGACCAGCGCAAAATAGCGCTCACCGTCCTTGGGAGTACGCACTTCGCCTTCGATCGAATCGCCGGTATGCAGATTGAAGCGGCGGATCTGGGACGGCGAGATATAGATATCGTCGGTCGATGCCATGTAACTGGCGTCAGGCGAGCGTAAAAAGCCGAAGCCGTCTGGCAGCACTTCCAGTGCGCCATCGCCAAAAATCTGTTCGCCTGCCTTGGCGCGTTTCTTGAGAATGGCAAACATCAATTCCTGTTTGCGCAGGCGGGCGGCGTTGTCGATATCGAGGCTGATGGCCATGTCCAGCAGGGCGGAGACGTGAAGGGCCTTGAGTTCGGATAAGTGCATAGTCGTCGTGCGTGTGTCCCGGACGGGAGTTGTAAAAGGTGGGGGAGGGAACTACGGTGAGCGGTACAACTGTCTCTAGTCTAGTACTGTTTTGTATTCAAACGACGGTGCGGGCGCACCGTCGATTCATGCATGTCGATCAGATATTGCTGTCGATAAAGGCAACCAACTGACCTTTGGCCAGCGCGCCAACCTTTTGGGCTGCAGGTGCGCCATTCTTGAACAGGATCAGGGTCGGAATGCCGCGAATGCCAAACTTGGCAGGAATCGCCTGGTTGGCATCCACATCCATTTTGGTGATCTGAATCTTGCCAGCATAATCCTTGGCAACTTCTTTCAGCCCAGAAGTCCACGAGGACAGGCAGGTCGGATTTCAGAACGTCGGTTTCAAAAGACGAATCGCTGATGTGTTTGATGTTTTCGCTCATGTTTGCCTCGAAGTGAGGGGTAGGGGTAAATATCTGCGCCTTGAGACTGACCGTGTACCGGTGTTGTCCGCATGCTCCTGTTGCTGAAACAACAGATGGAGACAATGCAATTTAGTTCAAGTATTTTTGGGAGGGTACAAGAAGTAGTCAGGCGGGGTCTGCGCAAATCATAACCCAATTTTATAAAAAGTGTGGCTTTGCCGATAAAATTTCAAAAGGCCGTTGTTTGACTTCACATAGAATGCGCAGGCGTGTTGTGCGCTCGCCTCGTTTCCCGTGTCCGTTTTGCCGTTCCCGACCCTTATTGACCTTTGAACGCCTCCGTTTCCATGCCGCCTGAAGTTGTTGCATTGCCGCCGTCCGCTGCGTTCTGGGACGAAGTCGCGCAAGCTTTGCTGGTCCGTGCGCAGCCTGATTATCGAATGGCGGCGTCCGTGGACCTGTCTTCCGTGCGGGTCATGGTTTCTACGTTTGAACACATCCAGTTGCTACGGCAGGCACTGACCCGCGCGCTTGACCGGGCCTTCATTCCGCCGACCATCATGACCCTGGGTGCCGCGATCGGCATGCTGCCGCCCGCTTCAGGCATTTTTGCGACCGCATCGAGTGAGCGGTTGATGACCTTGTACGCCTCCTTGCGACAACATGCCTGGCTCAAGAAATTATTCACGGCGCGGCGCAATACGGATTTGTTACCGCTCGCCGAGACACTGCTCGCCTTATCGGATGAACTGACGCAAGCCCTGCTGCCGTCGTTACATGTGAGGCCGGATGCGGCTGATGCGCGCTGGCAGGCAGCGCTTGAACAGCTATCGCCGAGTGCGCGTCATATGGTGTCGGATGAGGCACAACTGGTTCAGACGATCTGGAAAAGCCAGCTCGACGGTAACGATGCGATTGTCCTTCGTTTTGTGCGCATGCTGGCCTTTGCCGATCAGGCGACACAGCCCTTGTTCTGGATCAGCCCGGTTGCGCCGGACCCGATGGAGCAGGCTTTTCTTGATGCCTGGGCCGGCAGACAAGCGGTCACGATCTTCACCTTGAGCTGGGACGCGGAAGGGTTGGCCGAAGCCTATTGCCGTGCATGGAGCGAGGTGCTGGACATCCCTGTACTGGCCGAGTCGCGACCGATCGGCACGCCACAAGGTGTATCGCTTTTCCCCGCACAAAGCATGGAAGCCGAAGCGCAGGGCGGCGCGCAGGTCATTGTGGACTGGTTGCAGCAAGGTAAGCAGCAGATCGCAATCGTGGCGCAGGATCGCGTGGTGGCACGTCGTATCCGAGCCCTTCTGGATCGTGCGCAGATTCAGGTTGCGGATGAAACGGGGTGGAAGCTGTCGACGACACGTGCTGCTGCAGCGATTGCCGCATGGCTGGAATTGATTGCCGCTTCCGCAGAAACCATGGCCTTGCTGGATTTTCTGAAGTCACCGTTTGTCATGGCGTCTGCACCGGGCAAGGCCGATGTGCTCATGAAGATCGAGCTGGTATTGCGTCGGGCAAATGTCTTAAGTGGTTGGGAGGCGGCCAACAAGGCGCTTGCCGATCAGCCGGAAGCGCGAGAGCTGATAGCATCGCTGGCGCAACAAGCCGCGCAGTTCAGCAAGCCGCGTACCTTGTGTGCATGGCTAGGTGCGATGCATGCGATGCTTGATGCCTTGGACATGCGCACCGCGTTGCAGGCGGATGAAGCTGGTGCGCAAGTGCTCACGATGTTCAGCGAGATTGAGCGTGATTGCGTGCGCGTGGAGCAGCCGTTCTCTTTTGCGGAATGGCGTGCATTCCTTAACCTGCAACTGGAATCGACAGCGTTTGTCGCGCGCAATCATGATCGTCGCGTCATCATGTTGCCGTTGAACGGCGCACGCCTGCGCACCTTTGATGCCGTGCTGGTTGTGGGCGCCGATGGTGAACATCTGCCATCCAGACCGGTTGAGACCTTGTTCTTTGCCAATTCGGTTCGTGCTGAACTCGGTCTGCCGACACGCGAGCAGCGGCAACGACAGCAGTTGCGTGATGTGATCGAGCTGCTGTCTTCTAACGATACGGTGCTGCTGTCGTGGCAGATGCATAAAAATGGTGAGCCCAATCCTGCCAGTCCATGGATAGAGAGATTGAAACTGACTTTGCAGCAAGCCGGACAGGCGAGCCTGCCAATCCATGACGTCACACCGGCCAAGCGTCATCTCGAGGTCATGCCGGTGACGATGCCGCGACCGGCCGCGCCGACATTGGTACCACGCAGGTTATCTGCGAGCGGTTACAACAGTCTGGTTGCCTGTCCTTACCAGTTCTTTGCCACCCGCATGCTTGGTCTGTCCGGCATCGATGAGTTGTCGGACATGCCGGAGAAGCGGGATTACGGCGACTGGTTGCATCAGATCCTGCTGCAATTTCATGAGACCTTGCGTGATCGCACGATTCCACTGGCTGATCGTCCCGCCTTGCTGGAGGCGATTTCCAACCGTGTCTTTGCGCAGGAGCTGGATCGCAGTGCGGCTGCACTGGGTTATTACGCGCGCTGGCAAAAGAACATGTCTGCCTATCTGGCGTGGGTGGAGAAACACGAGGCGGATGGCTGGACTTTTTCCGTGGGAGAAGAGCGTCTTGAGCGTGTCTTGCGTTGGCACGATGGTGAAGTCTTGCTGCATGGACGTGTAGATCGTATCGATCACAACGCAGATGGACAACGCATGGTGCTTGATTACAAAAGCACAGGGCAAAGCAATCTGAAGAATCGCCTCAAGCTGGGGGAAGATCAGCAATTGCCGTTTTATGGCTTGCTGTCGCACGACTCTCTGGCAAGCGCTGCCTATGTGCCTTTGGAGGCGGATAAAAATGGGATTGCCTTGGTCGAGACGGCAGAGCTCGATCAATGGCAACAAGTACTGTCCTCACACATTACGGACAACATGCAGGCAATTGCAAACGGCGCGCCATTGCCGGCAACCGGACCGGAATCCGTCTGCCAGTATTGCGATGTGCGTGGTTTGTGCCGCAAGGGAGCGTGGTGATGGAACGCGTACCCCATCAACAGACAATGCCGCGCGCCTATGAAATCAACGGTGCACCGGCTGAAGCGACACAATTCGTCGCGATTGCCTGCGATCCGGCGCGCTCTGTCGTGGTGGAAGCCTGCGCCGGCAGCGGCAAGACATGGTTGCTGGTCGCGCGTATCTTGCGGCTGTTGCTTGCCGGTGCCGAGCCATCGCAGATATTGGCCATTACGTTTACACGCAAGGCGGCGCAAGAGATGCAGGAACGTCTGTTGCAGTTGCTGGCACAACTGGCGCAAGGCAAGGATGAGGAAGTCCGTGCATTGTTGCTGGAGCGCGGTGTTGCAGAGACGAGCTTGCCGGACGTGATGCCGCGGGCGCGTGCCTTGTATGAACGTGTGCTGCGCAGTCCGCAGGGTTTGTCGATCGATACCTTCCACAGCTGGTTTCTACGTCTGATACAAATTGCGCCGTTGGCATCTGGTGTGCCGCACGGCTATGGCTTGGCCGAAGCAACGGGTGAGATCAGCGCGGATGCCTATGGCCGTTTCATGCTGCAGGTGCGGGATGATGCCGAGTTGAAGGAGGCATTGCTGGTTCTGTATCGTCATCTTGGCGACACGCGTGGACGCGACTTGCTGCATGCTTTCATCGAAAAGCGTGCTGAATGGTGGGCGGCAACAGCGCAAGGTGAACAGCCGCTCGACTGGTTGAGGGAACTGTGCGGCGATGATGCGCTTCACGATGCGCGTCTTTCCGTCTGGTCCGATGCGATCTTGCGAGAGCGCATTCTGCGTATCGCCGTATTGCTCGGACAGGGAACCGCCACCAATCAGAAACGTGCGATTGCCATTGAAACTGCCATTACGGCGGGTGCCGCGGTAGAGCAGTTCGCTGCGCTGGCAACGCAATTTGTCGATGACAAAGGTCATCCCCGCGGTAACAGCGCAAGCAAGGGCAAATTATGCGATGTGCTGCTACGCCATCTTGGCGATGACGGGGTGCAGGCATTCGAGGATGAATTCGAGGCGATCGGCAAGGCGTTGATGCAACTGGAGGCACGTGCGACCGAGCACCTTGTCATCGAATTGAATCAGGCGCTGTTTGCTGTTGGCCGTGCCTTTCTGGATGTGTACCAGGGCGTCAAGGCCGAGCAACGCGTCTTTGATTTTGCCGATCTGGAATGGCAGGCGTGGAAACTGCTCGCCAATGGAGAACACGCAGCGTATGTGCAGAGCCGTCTGGATGCACGGTATCGCCATGTACTGCTTGACGAGTTTCAGGATACCAATCCGCTGCAATGGAACATTGTACAAGCCTGGCTGGCTGCATACGGCGATGACACGGTGCGTCCCAGCATGTTTGTCGTGGGCGACCCCAAACAGTCGATCTATCGCTTCCGCCGCGCCGAACCACGGGTTTTTACTGCTGCGCGTGAAACCTTGCAAGCGCAAGGTGCCGCATTCTTGCGTACCAATCAGACTCGTCGCAATGCAGCAGGCATCGTCGATGCGCTCAATATCGCGTTCGCGGCCAATCCCCTTTATCAGCCGCAAACGACACTCGCCCAGTCGGCCGGCACGGTCTGGCGTCTGCCGCTCGTGCATCGCGAAAAGAACGACAAAGTGACCTGGTCGCCTGCGCAGTTGCGGGATCCGTTGACCACAGCGCGGGAAGAAGAGGAAGACGAGCGGCGTCTTGAAGAAGGTCGCGCCGTGGTGCAGGCCATCTTGCGGGCAAAGCAAACATTGCCAGAAGCAGGCTGGTCGGACGTCATGTTGCTGGTCAAAAAGCGGACGCATTTGCGTGCTTATGAGCGTGCCTTGCGGGAAGCTGGTATTCCGTTTGCCTCCGATAAACGCGGTGGCCTGCTTGATTCGCTCGAGATCGCGGACCTGATCGCCTTGCTGACGTTTCTCATCACACCGCACGATAATCTGGCGTTGGCACATGTGCTCAAGTCACCGATCATTGGTGCCAGCGATGAGGACCTGATTGCGCTTGCCGCCATTCCGGAAAATAACTGGTGGGACAGGCTCTTGCATATTACGTCATCGTTGACGACGCCTGCCTTGCAACGTGGTGTCGCGTTGCTGCAGAACTGGTTGACGGTTGCGCCGCATTTACCCGTGCATGATCTGCTGGATCGCATTCTGGCAGAGGGCGATATCGTTGCGCGCTATATACAAACCGCGACGCCTGTCGTGCGCGGGCAGGTTACTGGCAATATCGATGCATTTACCGAGCTGGCACTCAACATGGATGCGGGACGCTATCCGAGTCTGCCCAAGTTCATCGACGCCTTGCGCCGTTTGCAAAAAACAGCGGAAAGCGATGCGCCTGATGAAGCCGATATCGATGCGGGTACCGATGCAGTACGCATTCTGACGATTCACGGCGCAAAAGGGCTGGAAGCATCCATTGTCGTCATGCTCGATACCAACCATAGCGAATCCGCACGTGAAGACTACGGCATGCTGTGTGCGTGGCCGCAGGATAGTCAGGCGCCGACGCATTTTTCCGCATTTGCGCGCAAGGCAGAGCGGGGTATGGCGCGCAATCATCTGTTCGACGAAGAAGAACGGCAGAAAACACAGGAGAACTGGAATCTCCTGTATGTCGCGGCGACACGTGCACGCCATCTGCTGATCGTCAGCGGTGTCGAAGATGATCGCAAGGCTGCGGTTGATGGGGTAACAGAAGGCAGTTGGTATGCCAGTTTCTCGCATGTGCCGACAGTAGAGATTTCGACGGCTGTTGCGCCATCGGCATCTGCGCCAGCATTGCCTGCTCATATTGACTGGCCGGTTTTCTCGCCACCGGCAATGCCTGCACCGGCAATCGATGTTCCTCTCGCGTTGACATCCGATGAAATCGAAGAAGGCATCGCCTTGCATGCGTTGATGGAGCGGCTAATGCATCTGGCAGACTGGCCAGTGCAGATACCAGAAGCCGAACAGATTGCGGCCTGGTTGCCGTGCCCGTTGGTGTTGGCCCAGACAGTGCGTGCACAGGCGCACACGATTCTTTCTCAGCCTGAACTGATGCGTTTTTTCGACCCCGCACAGTATCGTTTTGCCCGTAATGAAATGGAGATCGTGACGGCGACGGGCATCGCACGCTTTGATCGTGCCGTCATGTTTGACGATGCGTTCTGGATTCTCGATTACAAGCGTAATTTGCTGGATAACGAACGGATTGCCTATACCCAGCAACTGGCGCGTTATCGCATGGCGGCGGCATCGGTTTTTCCGGACGTGTTGATCCGTACGGCACTGATCACGGTGGATGGTCGTCTGATCGAGATCGCCTGATGGGTTACCATGCGCATGCGTTGTTGCGCGCGGCGATGCATGAATTTGCGCGGGACAACAACAAAGTCATAAACAATTGTCATCTGCATGCAAAAAAGTGTGGTGCCAGATGGCAATCTATTGACGCTCGTTCCTCCAGACCTCTATAGTTGCGGCATGATTTCCGACTTCCAAACGCTTTCCCAAAAAATCGAGCAGCTGGCTGCACTGACGCAAGCACTGCGCAGTGAAAATGCCGAGTTGCGCCTGCGTTCTTCTGCACTGACGGAAGAAAATGCGCAATTGTCGCGCCGTATGCAGGAGGCACATGATCGTGTTGCTGCGCTGATCGACAGCATGCCTGGTACAGAAGAGCAGAAGGAACAGGCAGCATGATTCAGTTGAATGTGTCCATCATGGGACAAGCGTACAAGCTTGCCTGCAAGGAAGATGAAGAGCAGGCGTTGCGCGAAGCAATTGCCTACCTTGATGAAAAGATGTGCGCAATTCGTGATGCCGGCAAGATTAAAGGGACAGATCGCATTGCGGTTACTGCCGCGCTGGGAATCACGGCAGAATTGCTCTCCACCAAGGTGCCGGATGGCCCGCTGTCCGAGATGAGCATGGCAGAAGTAAAGCAAAGAATCACTGCGATGCATGCTGTGTTGGATACAGCACTCGCACCGCAAGAAAAACTGTTTTAATCGTTTCCGCCGCTTTCACTTGCGCGCCGATTGCGGTAGACTTCAGTTCCCTGCGGTGTTCGCCATTGCCATATATTCCTTGAACCATTTACGCGCAGCGGCCGCGGAATTTTGTTTGACGGGCGTGAGCGTCGCTAGTCCGATGAACCCGAAGTTGAACTAACTGCGGCCACCTTGAACCTTTTGGTTCGGGATGCCGGCAAAGCGGCACAGGCGGGGACTTATTTCAGAACGGTTGCATGCAAATGCAGCCGTTTTTTGTTTTGTATCGAGTTTGTGTGATCATGGACCTGGGTTTTGCATCCAGGTGGCCCCTTTCACTGTTCACTTGGCGTTACAGGAAATTGTCATGCGTTACTGGCTCATGAAATCCGAACCTGATGAAGTCAGCATCGACGATGCGCTTGCCGCACCGGGCCAGACGGTAGCTTGGACCGGCGTGCGTAATTATCAGGCACGTAATTTCATGCGTGACACGATGCAGATCGGTGATGGCGTCCTGTTCTACCATTCGAGCTGTCCCGAACCCGGTATTGCCGGTCTGGCCGAGGTGGCGAGTATGCCTTATCCCGATCCCACCCAGTTTGATCCAGAAAGTCCGTACCACGATCCCAAAGCCACGCCGGAGAATCCGCGCTGGATGCTGGTGGATGTGCGGGCACTGGAAAAGACGCGTTTGATTCCGCTGGCCGACATGCGGGCGGCCGCTGCACTGGAAGGCATGCAGGTACTGCAAAAAGGCAGTCGCCTTTCGATTACGCCGGTGACGAAGTGCGAGTGGAATTACATCGTCAAGAAAATGCTGTGAGTCAATGCTGCATGCCCCCTGGCACGTTGCATGCATAATGAAAAAGAGACTCGCGGACGGCGAAATCGGCAAGCGATAAATATTCAATGCAAGAGTGCGTTAGCGCACGTGCAAAATGAACTTTATAGTGGTTTAATCATCTTTATAGATGGTCAACATGTGGTTCATCAGGCAATAATATGGAAATCCCGGTCACGGATCTTGGCATGCACAATCCCATGCGCAACAATCGCGCAGTCGTGCCCCCGCTGTTACCTGTCGTTTTACGTTCCTTTTCCCGATTTTTCTGTTTGTCTACTCCACGTCTTCGTACCTTTTCCCCCATTTTTTACATGTCTGCCGTATCGGCGCGCATGTTCGTTTTGAATTCACAACCTATCCAAAAGAGTAGAGGGAGAGCATGAAAGCAATGATTCTCGCAGCGGGCAAGGGCACGCGCGTCCAGCCGCTAACTTACGAGCTGCCGAAACCAATGATTCCGATCCTCGGCAAACCAGTCATGGAATATCTGGTCGAGCATCTGGTGAAGTTTGGTGTGCGTGACATCATGGTCAACGTCAGCTATCTGCATCACAAGATTGAAGAGTACTTCGGCGAAGGTCAGCGTTTTGGTGCGCAAATCGGCTATTCGTTCGAAGGTTTCATGGATGAAAACGGCAAGGTGATGCCAAAGCCAATTGGCTCTGCTGGTGGGATGAAGAAGATTCAGGAGTTTGGCCAGTTCTTTGATGAAACCACACTGGTAATCTGCGGCGATGCCCTGATCGATCTGGATATCAAGTCGGCGCTGTTTGAACATCGCCGCAAGGGTGCAATGGTCAGCATCATCACCAAGGAAGTCGAGCGCGAAAAAGCGGCCGATTACGGCATGGTGGTGATGGATGAAGAAGGCCGCGTTAAATCCTTCCAGGAAAAACCAAAACCGGAAGAAGCGCTGTCCCTGTTCGCCAGTACCGGTATCTACATCATGGAACCGGAAGTGCTGAAGCTGATTCCGCCAGATACCGAGTTCGACATCGGCTCGCAACTGTTCCCGCTGCTGGTGGAAAAAGGCTTGCCGTTCTACGCGCAGAAGCGCTTCTTCAACTGGATCGATATCGGTAACATCCGTGATTACTGGGCCGTGTCGCAAAGCGTGTTGCAAGGCGAACTGGCACACATGACCATGCCTGGCACGCAGATCCGTGAAGGTCTGTGGGTCGGTCTGAATACCAGCATCGACTGGGAAGGCACCACCATCGAAGGTCCGGTCTATATCGGTTCCGGCACCCAGGTTGAGGCGGGTGCAACAATTATCGGACCAACCTGGATTGGTCACGGTAGCCAGATTTGCGCAGGCGCACGTATCGAACGTTCTGTGCTGTTTGAATACACACGTGTGTCGCCGGGTTCCAAAATGAACGAACTGGTGGTGCATCACAACTACTCCGTCACGCGCGAGGGCAAGATGCAGCACATTTCGGAAAGCGAAGTGGAATCGTGGCGCGATGCACGTGATCGTCGTAATGCCACGCGTAAAGAAAGCAAGGAAACGAAGGAAAGCAAACCTGCTGCTGCCAAGGTCGCTGCCTGATTTTCGCTACACGA
This sequence comes from Oxalicibacterium faecigallinarum, assembly GCF_014635705.1. Classification (GTDB taxonomy): domain Bacteria; phylum Pseudomonadota; class Gammaproteobacteria; order Burkholderiales; family Burkholderiaceae_D; genus Oxalicibacterium; species Oxalicibacterium faecigallinarum. The sequence continues at coordinate 522,996 of NZ_BMDI01000002.1, forward strand.
TCCAAAAAGCCCGCATGATGCGGGCTTTTTTATTTGCTTCTGTTTGCCTTGACATCATGGTGATGGCGTTGCATTCGACTCGTGCTTTTGAAGTGGATTGGGTTTGCCAAGGCGATGGTGAATTTCATCGCGATGCCGGTCTCCGGCTAATTGAATAGCAACCTGCTCAATCCATCCTTGTGTGGGCGCTGGTCTGGCAAGCAAGGCAGGCAAGAGAGCGAACAAGCCGATCATGAGCGGCAAGCGGGATGCCTGGACAGGTTGTGCGCGTTCGCACAGCATCACGAAGAGCATGGCAATAAAGAGACCAAGCAATAAGCCACTGACTGCTTCGGACACGGAATGTACGCCGAGGATCAGGCGCGAGATGCAGATGGCGATGCCAAAGGCCGCACCGAGCAAAAATCCCCTTCGCACAGTCTCTGGATTGCGATGCTGGAACAACAAATAGGCGAGCGGTGGTGCGATCGTTGCGGTACGCATTGCATGTCCGCTAAAACCGCGAAAGTCGATGGATGCAATGCCGATGCCCCAACCAACATAGGCAACCTTGCTTGCCGTCACAATGAATAAACCGGTACCAAACAAAATACACCACCATAACGCCAGTCGCCAGTGACGTGCTGCGGCCAGCCAGATGGCCAGCAGCAGCGCAACCGGCAATGTGAAATTGGTGTCGCCCAGTTTGGTGAAGATGGCCCAGAAATCCATCGGTGCCGGCTATGCAGATGACATGCGTAATGAATCGGATGCAGTGCTGATCAGGCGCGGCTAGCCGGATAGGACGGCCTGCGATACGCCATGACGAGCATCGCAATGCCTAGCAGAATCAGCGGCACCGACAGCAACTGACCTGCCGAAATGGTGATCACGCCTAAATGCACTTCGTAATCCGGCGTACGGAAATACTCGGTGAAAAAACGCGCGCAACCATAGAGCAGCGAGAACATGCCACCAACGGCCATACGTGGGCGTTCCTTGCGCGAGAACAGCCAGAGGATGATGAACAGCAGTACCCCGTCGACCGACGCCTGATACAGCGGTGACGGGTGACGCGGCAGATCATCCACGTTTGGCCAGATCATTGCCCAAGGGAGTGATGGGTCGGCGACACGGCCCGGCAGTTCGGCATTGATGAAGTTGCCGAGTCGGCCAAATGCATAACCCAGCGGCACCATCGGCGCGATGAAGTCCCAGACATCGAGCACATTGCGTTGCTTCTTGCGTGCCCACACACCCATCATGAGCAGTACGCCGAGAAAGCCGCCGTGGAAGGACATGCCGCCTTTCCACACCTTGAAAATTTCCAGTGGATTGGAGAAGTAATAGGCGGGTGCGTAAAACAAGACTTCACCCAGGCGACCGCCAACGATCACGCCGAGCACGCCATAAAACAGCATGTCCTCGATGTCTTCCTTGGTCCAGCCGGTACGTGCGATATGAGGCTGCCTGATACGAATGCGTGCCAGCCAGACAAATTGCAGGAACGCGGCGAGGTACATCAAACCGTACCAGTGAATCGCAAGGGGGCCGATTGAAATGGCAATCGGATCGGGCATCGGGTGAATCAACATGTTTTATTTCTTTCGCAGTAATTCCAGAAAAGCGCGCAGCACCGGCGATGTATTATCGCGTCGCCATGCCAGTCCGGTTTCCACCAGGGGCGTCTTGTTGGTCAATGGACGGTAATCTACGCCGGGACGCTTCAGATTGGATACGGATTGTGGCACAAGCGCAATGCCCATGCCGGCCGACACCAGGCCGATGATGGTCTGCATCTGAATCGCCTCTTGTCCGATGTGCGGTGTCAGTCCGGCTTCGTGATAACAGGCGAGGATGGCATCGTGCAGGGCTGGTGCGATTCGCCGCGGGAAAATGATCAGCGGCTGATCGGTCAGCGTCTGCAGCGAGGCGCGCGTCTTGCCACGCAGGGCAGGCAATCCTTTGGGTGCGGCAAGGATCAAAGGTTCAGACAGCACCGGTAAATAATCGATTTCGAGTCGCGCTTTTTCCGGCAATGGCGGAATCAGCAGACTGACATCGATGCGGCCTTGCATCAGTTCATCCAGTTGCACGTCGGTGGTCGCTTCGCGCAGATCGATGTCGACCGCGGGATAGGTTTCGCGAAATTCGCGCAGGAAGGATGGCAGCACGCTGTAGTCCGCCGTCGACACAAACGCCAGTGACAGGCTGCCTGATGCACCGGATGCGGCACGGCGCATCAGGTCGGGCAGGGCAGCGGTCTGCTGCAGGATGCGCTGTGCCTCGGGCAATAGTGCAATCCCGGCAGGCGTCAGTGCCACATTGCGATTGTTGCGACGGAACAGCGCGACACCCAAGGCACTTTCCAGCGAACGGATCGCCAGCGATAGCGGCGGTTGCGTCATATGCAGACGCTGGGCTGCGCGACCGAAATGCATTTCCTCGGCAACGGCGATGAAGTAGCGCAACTGACGCAACTCGATATTCATGGAGGAGGCGGACAAAAATATTTTAATTGATACTTTAAATATATCAATGACTATTAAATCATATATTTGACAGGTTGATTTGCGCAAGGCATTCTGGCGACTTCAAAAACCATGGAGGCATCATGGCATTCAACCGCCGCTCAAAAAACATTACCCAGGGCGTATCCCGCAGCCCTAACCGTTCGATGTACTACGCATTGGGCTACGAGAAGGAAGATTTCGACAAGCCGATGGTCGGCATTGCGAATGGTCACTCGACAATCACGCCGTGCAACTCCGGTTTGCAAAAACTGGCCGACATCGCCATCAAGGCAACCAAGGAAGCCGGTGCCAATCCGCAAGTCTTTGGTACGCCGACGATTTCGGACGGTATGTCGATGGGTACCGAAGGCATGAAATTTTCGCTGATTTCGCGCGAAGTCATTGCGGACTGTATTGAAACCGCGGTCAACGGTCAGTGGATGGATGGCGTACTGGTCATCGGTGGTTGCGACAAGAATATGCCCGGCGGCATGATCGCCATGCTGCGCACCAACGTGCCAAGTATCTATGTCTACGGTGGCACCATCAAACCGGGCAACTGGAAGGGTAAAGACCTGACCATTGTTTCCGCATTTGAAGCAGTGGGTGAATTTACCGCTGGCCGCATGTCGCAAGAAGATTTCGATGGTATCGAGCGTAATGCTTGTCCATCGTCGGGTTCGTGCGGTGGTATGTACACGGCCAACACGATGTCGTCATCGTTCGAAGCATTGGGCTTGTCCTTGCCGTACTCGTCGACCATGGCGAATCCTGACGATGAAAAAGTCGGTTCGGCTGCAGAGTCGGCTCGTGTGCTGGTGGAAGCAATCAAGAAAGATCTGAAGCCACGTGACATCGTCACGCGTGAGGCCATCGAGAATGCGGTTGCCGTCATCATGGCAACCGGTGGCTCGACCAATGCCGTGTTGCACTTCCTGGCGATCGCACACGCGGCAGAAGTCGATTGGACCATCGATGACTACGAGCGCATGCGCAAGAAAGTACCGGTCATCTGCGATCTCAAACCATCGGGTAAATACGTTGCGACCGATCTGCACAAGGCCGGTGGTATTCCGCAAGTCATGAAGATCCTGCTGGACGCTGGCATGCTGCACGGCCATTGCATGACGATTACCGGCAAAACGGTTGCAGAAGCCTTGGCTGATGTGCCATCGGTACCGCGTGCGGATCAGGACGTCATTCGTCCAATCGACAAAGCGCTGTATAACCAGGGCCACCTCGCGATCCTCAAAGGCAATCTGTCGCCAGAGGGTTGTGTTGCCAAGATCACTGGTCTGAAAAATCCGGTCATCACCGGCCCGGCACGTGTGTTCGATGATGAGTATTCGGCAATGGACGCCATCATGGCCAAGAAGATCAATGCAGGCGATGTGGTCGTATTGCGTTACCTCGGCCCCAAAGGCGGCCCGGGTATGCCGGAAATGCTGGCACCAACCGGTGCATTGGTGGGGCAGGGTCTGGGCGAATCGGTTGGCCTGATTACCGATGGCCGTTTCTCTGGCGGGACCTGGGGCATGGTGGTTGGTCACGTTTCCCCCGAGGCATTTGTCGGTGGCACCATTGCATTGATCGAAGAAGGCGATTCGATCACGATCGATGCGCACAACCTGCTGATCCAGTTGAATGTGCCGGATGAAGAAATCGCACGCCGTCGCGCCAACTGGAAACAACCGGAACCGCGTTACAAGCGCGGTGTTCTGGCGAAGTTTGCAGCACTGGCATCCAGCGCAAGCAAAGGCGCAACGACAGGCTGAAGCACTGATGACTGAAATAAAAGCCGGACCAATGTCCGGTTTTTTATTTTCTTCGATTCAGTAAAATGGTTTTGCCAAGTCGCAAGGTAGTCTAAAAAAGCTCTGGAGTTATCGTGAACTCGCCTGCGGTCCCTGCCCTGTTCTCCGTCGTCTTCATCATCGCGACCGGCTTTTGTCTGGCCAGGTTGAAATGGGTTCGTCAGGCATCGATTACCGATCTGTCCAATCTGGTGTTCTACGTGCTGACGCCTGCCTTGCTGTTCCGCACGATGATGAATGTGAAGTTGTCTGAGCTGGATTACGCGCCGATTGGCGTGTATTTTCTGGCAGTTGCCCTGATCTTTCTTGTCACGATAATGATGCAGGGTTTGACGACGCTGGGCTCGGCACGCGCGCTGGCACATACCTTCAGCAATACAGTGATGATCGGCATTCCCCTTGCCAGTCTGGTGTATGGCGAAAGTGGTTTGATTTCGCTCCTGACGTTGATCTCCGTGCATGCGCTGGTGCTCATGACCGGCGGTACGGTTGCCTTTGAGCTGGCCGTCGCGCGGCAGGCGCGACGAGATGGCATATCGCAAAGCATGTGGCGTACCTTGGGTACCGCCATCAAGAACAGCATCCTGCACCCCGTGCCCATCCCGATCATTGTCGGTGTACTTTATGCGCAAACGGGCTTGCCGTTACCGGACATGGTGGACAAGCCATTGCAGTTGATGGGACAAGCATTGGGACCGATGTCCCTGCTGTTGGTCGGCGTGACGCTCGCCTTCAGCAAACTCAAAGGCAATCTGATGCCGGCGCTACGCATCGCCGTCATCAAGACCATTGTGCATCCGGTGGTGTTTGTTGCCTGTGCGTGGTTATTTGGATTAAGCGGCATTCCGATGGCAACGATGGCGCTGGCTGCATCGCTACCGGTAGGTGCCAATGTCTTCCTGTTTACACAGCGTTATCACGTGGCCGAAGATGAAGTCTCTGCCAGTATCTTTCTCTCTACTGTGCTGGCTTTTCTGAGCTTGCCGCTGATATTCATCGTGATTCCTCATCTGATATAAGGCATCTGGACGACTTGCTGCTTCCAGGTTCAATGCATCTGGTTCAATCGTCCTGCCGATGATGGAAGATATGCATGATTTGATGCGGTGTCGTCCGTGTTGCTGTCTGTTCGCCTGACAGCATCCTGCAGATCAGGCGTTTGGTAACACCCGCACTGAAAATGCTTCATCCACAAAGAAGCCGTTGTCCGGAAAGCCGTGTTCATCCTTGAAGCCGAACCAGCTGAAATTGCCTTTTGGTTCGATCGTCAGCATGATTTTGCGTACGGTTTCGGTCTGATCGACTGTTTCTGCGACGGCCCAGTCCTTGAATAGCTGTTCGATGGTCAGAAGTTGCTTGGTCCACTTTGGATTGATGCGCAAGAAGCGATCGTAGAAATCCTGAAACGCGTTCAGCGACAAGGTACCGCCGGGTGCCAGCAACATCATGAATGGGGGAATGATACGCGTGATGGTATCCGGCTCGGTCATGAGCACCTGATTCAGATACGGTGACGTATCTTTGTCGGCGTCACGATAGAACTGTTCCGGCGTAAAGCCGAGTGCAATGAAGCGATCATAGATCTTGTGGCGCTGCAATTCATGATTGAGGACATTGATGAAAGTGGGCATCGCGTCCTGATCGAACGAGGAAGAAATGCCAAGCCGGATCGGGCGATATCCGCGCAACTGCAGATCAAGTAAAAGCAGTTCCTGCGCCAGTGCGGCACTCGGATGGCGACAGCCGGCGTACTCAATGACAGCACGCTCATCGTCCAGGCTAGAGAGCCAGTCGCTGCTATTGGATTTTTCAAACCGGAGTTTGCGTTGTTGCTGTATGTCCTTAAGCAGCGAGGCAAGACGGGAATCGGAACGGGCTTTGTCGATGACGCTCATGGGAATGCGGACGGAAATGGGTAAAGTCGAGATTATGCGGCAATTCGCGAATGGATTGCCGGATACGGCATCAGTCTCGCTGGCGGACGTGATCAGCCTTCCCCGAAATGGGTGTCTTTCTTGCGCTGCTGCTTTTGTTCGTACATGGCGGCGTCGGCGTGATCAAGCAGACTCTGCTCGGATTCGCCATCGTTCGGATAGTGTGCAATACCGATGCTGGACAGGATATGCACAACATGTTCATCCAGTTGCAGCGGCTGGCCCAGCGTTGCATGAATCTTGTCGGCCACGATGCTGGCGTAGTCAGGTTGCTGCATGCTTTCGATCAGGATCACGAATTCATCGCCACCGATGCGCGCCACCGTATCGGTCTCGCGCACGCATTGCTTGAGGCGTCGCGCCACTTCCTGCAAGAGCTGATCACCGGCCGCATGGCCGAGCGTATCGTTGACTTCTTTAAAGCGATCCAGATCGAGAAACAGCACAGCCATCATTTCCTGACGGCGACGTGCACGTGCCAGACTGGTACGCAGGCGATCAAACAGCAGGCCGCGGTTGGGCAGATCGGTCAGTGGATCATACTGCGATGCATGCTGCAGCCGCGCATAGAGTTGCGTACGTTCGACGGCAGTGGCGATCTGCACCGAGACGAAACGCAGCAGTTCCTTGTCCTGTTCCGTGTAATGCGAACCATCGTTGTAACTGCGCAGGAACAAGGCACCGATGGTGCCGTTCTTGGCCAGCAGCGGCACCGCCAGCCAGCACAGTGCATGCTGATTGCCGACTGTCTGTAGCCGCGGTGGGAGTGTCAGGCGGTCGTTTGTGCAGACGAGTACGGGTTGGTGCGTGCTGACAATCTCTGCATAGAGTTTTTCTGCGGATTGCTGCAAAACTGCTGACGATTGCTGATGCTGGTCGACATGGTAGGCAAAATTCAGGGACTGTTGTTCGGCATCGTGCAGCGCAATCGAAAAATTCTCGGCGGGTAGCAAGGTACTGATGATGCCATGCATGCGTTCAAACAGGTCTTGCAGATCTTCCGCAACGTGCGCCGCTTCGGAAATGGCGTAGAGCGCACTGCGCACGGTCTCCGCTTTCTTGCGATTGGTGATGTCACGTGCAACCGCGATGCGTACCTTGTTTTCCGGTGACCAGCGTGCCGACCACATGATGTGCGCGATTTCGCCATCCTTGCGGATGTAGCGGTTTTCGATATTGATTCTCGGATTGCCTGTCATGATGTCATCCGCGATCGCCAGCGTATTGGCGCGATCGTCCGGATGAACCAGATTGATCATCGGTTTGCCGATGACCTCATGCGGTGGATAGCCAAAGATGCGTTCGAAGGCGGAACTGACAAAGACAAAACGTCCCGTTTCATCAACGATGCAGATGGCGTCGGGCAGCAAATCGATGAAGCCGACAGACGTGATGTTGAAAGGCGTATCCATGTGGAAGCAGTGTGGCCTGATTGCCTGCTATTGTGCTTCTGCCGTCTCCATTTGAAACACGATGGGATAAAGAATTATCAATCGTTATCAATTGTTTACGGGATCGTTTTGTGTATTCATGTCTGGTTTTGATGACGTTTATTTGAACGTCTTTTTGACACGATCTTCGCGTGCCTTTTCAAGTTGCTCGTGCGCCTTGCGCTTGTCGCGACCCAGCATGCGTTCGAAATATTCAAACCAGAGGAAGGCGACGACAAATAGTCCCGCGATCCACCACCATGACAGACCGGCAAAAATGCTGATCTCGAAAAATCGTAGGATCGCCAACAATACGATCGCAATGATGAGCGGCATGATCTTGTCCTGTCCCTGTATTCGTGGCCGGTGCACACGTTATCCAGCATATTGTGAAAAAAAGTAACGGTCAATTGAAGTTGGCGCGCGTGATGCTATGTTGATGCTGTGACGATTTGTCCAGCGGGACGCCGTGGCAAACACGGTAAAATAGTACCGATCAACTGCATGGAGAGAAGTATGAAGCGTTCGTTGTTGCTCTGTCTGCTGATGAGTGCCGGTTTGTCGAATGTCGCGCTCGCGGACGCTAATCTTGCTCGTTCCAAGAATTGCATGGCATGCCATGCGGTCGGTAACAAGGTATTGGGCCCATCCTTCAAGGACATCGCCGCCAAATATAAGGGGCAGAAGGGTGTGGAGGACAAGCTGGCGCAAAAGATCACCAAAGGTGGTAGCGGTACCTGGGGTGCGGTGCCGATGCCGGCTAATACCCAGGTCAGCGATGCCGAAGCCAAGCAGCTTGTGCAATGGATCATGACGCTGAACTGATCCGCCGTTGACGCCGGGCGGCGCATGTCAGCTTCCTCTAAGCCGCACCATCTAATATAAAGCGCCTGAACAGGCGCTTTTTTATTGCCCGCTTCTTTCAGTTTTGATATGTAGCGCTGCAGGCGCTCGATTGCTCGTACGCGCATTATTCATATCAATTTTGCAAGCACTCCTTTTTGGCGTTGTCCCGCTTTCAGTGCGGTTTGTTGCTCCTTTCGCATGCTTTGTTCGTTTTTCGAACAAGTACTGCACCATCAGCTAGCCATTCCAGAAGAAACCTTTAAATTCAAATTGGCATACATATTGCTGAACTAAATTCAAGCTACTTGAATTTAGTGAATCGCTCGTTATTTCGATTCAAGTGGTCGTCCCCTGTTGCGAACGATTCATTTTTCGGAGGTTGAAGTGGGTAAAGCCAATACAGTATTAAAGAGCACGATGTTGTGCGCGGCAATCGGACTGGGTCTGATGGCCGCATCGGCACCATCGTTTTCCAAGGAAGTGGTCAAGATCGGTTTCGTCGGTCCGCTGACCGGCGGCACATCGTCCATCGGTCTCGGTGGTCGCAACTCGGCTGATCTGGCGGTACGTCTGCGCAATGCCGATCCAAAATCGAAGTACACCTACCAACTCGTTTCTCAGGATGATGAATGCCGTCCGAACGTTGGCGTACAGGTGGCAACCAAGCTGGCGGCGGACAAAAGCATCGTTGCCGGTGTAACGCACTTCTGTTCTGCAGTTGCCATGGGTACGGCGCCGGTGTTTGCCCGCTTTGGCCTGCCTGTCATCGTGTGGGGCGCTGTGCTGCCGGAGATCACGTATGGCAATGACTTCAAGGAAGTCCATCGTGTCAATGGCACGATGATCAACCAGAGTGAAGTCGCCGCAAAATTCATGATGGAACAAGGCTATAAGAAGTGGGCCATTATTCATGACACGACCGACTATGGCAAAGGCCATAACAAGTACTTCTCCGAATACCTGAAGAAAGATGGCGGCCAGATCCTCGGCACTTTTGGCGTCACCGCTGATCAGCAGGACTTCACCACCGAACTGACCAAGATCCGTGAACTGAAACCCGACGTCATCTACTTCGGCGGTCTCACCCCACTGGGCGTACGTATCCGCACCCAGATGGAGAAGCTTGGCATCAAGGCACAGTTCGAAGGTACCTCGGGCATCAAGTCCGATGCGTACATCCAGGGCGTAGGCGACAAACTGGCCGAGGGCTCCTTGTCCTTCCTCGAAGGTGCACCGTGGGAGAAATTGCCTGGCGGACTGGCATTCACCGGTCAATACCGTGTGCAGAAATACAGCGAACCGCCAGAAGCCTACGGTCCATTCGCGTATGCCGCAGCCAATCTGATCATGGATGCAGTCGAGAAGGTCGGCCCGGATCGCAAGAAAGTGCGTGACGTGCTGAACCAGACCAAAAACGTCGACACTCTGATCGGCAAAGTGACCTTCGATGATCGTCGTCAGAACATCGTGCCGCTGGTCACCAAGTATGTCGTCGAAGATGGCAAATGGGTCATCTGGGAAGACAGCAGCTACGCAACGGGCAAACGCAAGTTATCCGGTCAATAAGAAAGTGTCGTCAAACGATTGCAGGTCGCGCGCAAAGCGATCTGCAATCAGACTGGATAGGAGAAAACCATGAGTCTGATCGGTCAATATGTGTTCAACGGCTTGATGCTGGGCGTCATCTACGCCATGGTTGCCGTTGGCTTTACCCTCTTTTTTGGCGTGCTCGACGTCATCAAGTTTTCGCACGGTGATACCTTGATGATCGGTGCGTTTGCCGGGCTGACCGCCTCGCTGGGCATGATGGCACTGGATATCAGTTCGCCATGGCTGCGACTGGCTGCGGTGGTCATTGCAGCGATTGTCGTTACCGGACTGCTCGGTGCGCTGATTGCAAAATTTCTGATTCTGCCTCTGCACAAGGCACCGCCGCTCAACACGCTGCTGGCCACCCTGATGTTGGGCACCGTGATGCGCGAAGCCGTGCGCCTGTTCTTCCCTGACGGTTCCAACTCGCAGCCATTCCCGTCGCTGCTGCCAAGCGGCTCGGTCGAACTCGGTGATCTGAGTTTGCGTGCGGATAACGTGATCCTGTTATTGAGTGGTATCGCGATCATTGCGGGTGTGCATTTCCTGATTACCAAAACGCGTCTAGGCATGGCGATCCGCGCTGTCGCGCAGGATGGAGAAACAGCACGTCTGATGGGGATCAATTTTGAAGCGGTCGTGCTGCTGACGTTCGCGATTGGTTCTGCGATGGCGGCACTGGCAGGCGTGATGAACGGTCTGTATTACAACGAAATCAACTTCAACGTCGGCCTGCTGCTCGGTGTGATCGGCTTTGCTGCCGCGATCCTTGGTGGTCTGGGCAATATCTACGGCGCGATCATCGGCGGCTTCCTGTTTGCCGGTCTGCAAGTGCTGGGTAGTGCAACCTTGCCTGCGCTGATTCCGAATATTCCAAGTGCGTACAAAGACGTCTTTGCCTTTGCCGTGGTCATCATGTTGATGGCATGGAAACCGACTGGCCTCATCGCCGAAAAATCAAGTGAACGGGTCTGACATGAATTCCAAGACATCTCTCAATAAACCGGCAACCATCGTGTTGTGCGCCACGGCTGTGGTCGTCACGATCTACATGTGGTTGTTCCTGCATGCAGAATCGCAACTGGCGGTCGCTGGTCTGATCATGGTGGCGTTGATCGCCACGATCGCCGGCAAGAAGCTCGGCACCATGCAACACATCGAGCAGGCAGCGGCCAGCCGCCCCGGTCTGGCGCGCATCTGGGCCATCGGTGGGGTACTGGCGTTGACGGCTGCCTTCTATGACAGTCACTTCATCCTGCTGATGATCGGTGGCGTGCTGCTGTATTCGACCGCGTGCATGGGTTTGACGCTGCAATTCGGCTTCTCCGGTGTGGCCAACTTTGCAGGGGCAGCGTTCTTTGGTATCGGCAGCTACACCGCTGCCGTGCTGGCAACGCATACGGGTTTGCCGCAACTGGTCAACATTGCACTGTCCGGTCTGGTCGCTGCGATTCTCGGCTCCGTTCTGATTCTGCCAGTGCTGCGGACGCGTGGTCACTATGCAGCGTTGGTGACGATTGCATTCGGCATCCTGTTCAAGACCTTTATCGAGGTCAATGACGTGCTTGGTGGCCCGCAAGGCTTGCAAGTGCCGGGCATGGAAATCTTCGGTCTCCAGTTCAATGACGGCTTTACGCTATTCGGTCTGGATGTGTCGTTCTATGTGTCTTACGTGTTGCTGAGCCTGGTGATTTGCGCCGGCACGTTTGTATTGCTGCGTGCACTCGAACGTTCATGGGTCGGCCTGAGCATGGACGTCGTGCGTACCGATGAAACGGCTGCGTCGACATTTGGCCTGCACATCAAGCGCTGGAAGATCATTGCCTTCACCATGGGCAATCTGTTTGCCGGTATTGCCGGTAGCGTGTACGGCATGATGGTTGGCTTTATTGCGCCGAACAACTTTACGTTCTCCGATTCTCTGTTGCTGTTGTCGATCACGATTCTCGGTGGTCTCGGTAATCCGATTGGTCTGATCCCTGCGGCCATCATCGTGATGATCCTCCCGGAGAAGTTTCAGTTCATTCAGGAATACCGCGTGCTGTTGTATGCAGCACTCGTGATTGCCATTCTGCTGTTCCGTCCTGATGGTCTGCTGCCACGCAAGACCCGTCTGTTCTTCAATAAGGGAGCCGCATGATGACGACGCAAGTAATGAGTGCCGATCTGATGAATTCGGTGGAATCTGCAACGGCTACTGCCCAGTCGAAAAGTGCAGTCACGCAGAAGGAAGCCCTGGTTGCTGTCAGCGGACTGACCATGCGCTTTGGTGGTCTGACGGCACTCGACAAACTCGATCTGCACATCAATCGCGGCGAAGTGCTGGGTCTGCTGGGACCGAACGGTTCCGGCAAGACGACCTTCTTCAATGTGCTCACCGGTCTGTACAAGGCGAGTGAAGGTTCGATCGTCTACGCCGGTGGCGAGGTGGTCGGTCAGACACCGCAGGATATCTATCGCCGGGGTGTGGCACGTACCTTTCAGCGCTCACGCCTGTCGCTGCCGTTGACGGTGTTCGACAACATCGTGATCGGCGACTACCAGCACATGCAGCACGGCCTGTTCTTCAACCTGTTCCGTCGCAAGGCATTCCGTGCGGAATACGACGCCTATGTTGCGAAGGTCGAAGCGCTGCTGAACATCTTCAGTCCGCCGCTGGTATCGCGCATGTTCGAGCCGGTGGAAACCTTCACCATGATTGATCGTCGTCGTATCGAAGTCTGTCGTGCGCTGCTGAGCCGTCCCAAGTTGTTGCTGCTGGATGAACCATCGGCCGGCATGACGCATGACGAAACCGAAGCATTGATGGACGACATTCTGCAGGTGCGCGGCAAGCTCGACGACCTGACGATCGTGCTGATCGAACATGAAATGAATGTGATTGAGCGGATCACCGATCGCTGCATCGTCTTCAACTACGGCAAGAAGATTGCCGAAGGCACGTATGCCGAAATCACTGCCGATCCGAATGTACAAACCGCTTATCTTGGAGAAGCCGAATGAGCAAGCTGATCGTCAAGGGTCTCACGACTGGCTACGACAAGGTCAATGTATTGCACGACGTTTCCATCGAAGTCGAGCCGGGCAAGATCACCTGCATCCTCGGTGCCAATGGCGCCGGCAAGAGCACGCTGATCCGTTCCATTCTTGGTCTGACGCCACCGCGTCAGGGCGAAATTCTGTGGGACGGACGCAATCTGGCGGGCAAACAGACACACGCGATTATTGGTGGCGGTATCTCGTGCATTCCCGAAGGCCGCAAGGTATTTCCGCGCATGACGGTTGCCGAGAACCTGGCGCTGGGTGCTTTCCTTGAGAAAGACAGTGCGCTGGTACGTGATCGTCTGGCGCAGGTGTATGAAATCTTCCCGCGTCTGAAAGAACGCTCGACCCAGCTCGCCGGCACCATGTCCGGGGGCGAGCAGGCGATGGTCTCGATTGGTCGCGGGCTGATGGCCGAGCCCAAGTTGCTGGTCATCGATGAACCTTCGCTTGGCTTGTCGCCGCTATACGTGAAGGAAAACTTCAACGTCATCCGTCGCATCAACTCGTTGGGTATTACGGTGTTGCTGGTTGAGCAGAATGCACGTCAGACGCTGGCGATCTCGCACTATGGTTACGTGCTGTCGCAAGGTCGTGTGGTTGCGCAAGGTACCGCGCAAGAACTCGCCAGCAACGACGATGTACGTTCGGCCTATTTCGGTTAAGCGGAGAATGGTGTGAAGGATTACGCATTACTTTCGTTGCAGGAACTGGCTGAGCGAATTGGCACGGGCAAGGTCACGGTGGAAGCGGTTGCCCATGCGGCAATCGAACGTATCACTGAGCTGGAGCCGGAAATACGGGCCTGGCAGCATTTTGATCCGGCACAGGTGCTCAGGCAGGCGCGTCGGCTGGACACCATGCCGGCAAATGGCGTATTGCACGGTTTGCCGGTCGGCGTGAAGGATCTGATGGATACGGCAGACATGCCGACAACCTATGGGTCGCCCATCTATGTCGATCACCATCCGGAGGTTGATGCCGCATGCGTAGGCGCAACGCGTCATGCCGGTGCGCTGCTGGTCGGTAAAACGGTAACGACCGAATTCGCAACCTTTCACGCGGGTCCGACACGTAATCCACGTGCGGCCTTGCCGCACACGCCGGGCGGTTCCTCCAGCGGTTCGGCTGCGGCCGTTGCCTGCGGCATGGTGCCTGTGGCATTCGGCACCCAGACCGCAGGCTCCATTGTGCGTCCTGCCGCCTTTTGTGGCGTCGTTGGTTACAAGCCGACGTACGGCACCTTGCCGTTGGCCGGCATCAAATCGCTGGCCATCAGTCTGGATACCGTCGGTGTGCTGACACGCAGCGTGACGGATGCTGCGTTCTTCATCGGTGCGCTGGCACAACTGCCGTTGTCATCCGCTCTCGCGACGAATGATGTCAAGGGATTGAAGGTTGGCATCGTGCGTACCCCGCATTGGGATCGCGCCGGCGCCAGCACGCGTGCTGCCATGACGCTGGCGGCGCAGTTGCTGGAAACGTCCGGCGCCGTGCTGCGCGACGTCGAACTGCCATCACCATGTAATGCGTTGAGCGAGGCTCAGATCACCATCATGGCGTATGAGGCGGCGGCGGCATTTGCACCGGAACGCGCCTCGCAGTCCGATGGTTTTAGCAAGTCGTTTGCAAACCTGATGGAAGAAGGCAGCCGCATTGGTGGTGAGCGTTATGTTGAAGCCCAGGCGCTGGCGGCGACAGCGCGTGCCAAGCTGGTTCAGGTCTTTGAATCTGTTGACCTCCTGCTGGCACCAAGTACGGAAGGTGAAGCACCGGCCGGTCTGAGTGCGACCGGTGATCCGATTTTCAATCGCATGTGGACCCTGCTGGGTAATCCGTGTGTGCATGTGCCACTTGGCAATGGCAGTCAGGGACTGCCGATTGGCGTGACACTGGTCGGACCACGCTGGGGCGATGATCGTGTCCTGACGGCCGCTGCGCGACTCGAACGGGGTTATGCAGGAACATCGTAAATAGCACCGTGCAATTACCGCGAACATTTATCGCAGCCCAAACGAACAAGAACACCTCAGTCAACAAGTAGGAAGAAGTCATGAATGCATCCAACACGACAGCCAGTGCCGCCGAGCGCGCGCAGGATGCTGTCAACAATGAACGTCTGCAATCCGCGATTGCAGCTCTTGCCGCGTTTGGCGGGCGTGATGATGGCGGTGTCTCACGCGAGACCTTGACGCCCATCGATCTGGCCGCGCGCCGTCATCTGATCGACTATGCGCGCAGTCTCGGTTGTGAAGTGGGTATCGATGATTGTGCCAATCTGTTCTTCCGTCGTGCTGGCACAAGTGATCGCACACCGGTGCTGACGGGTAGTCATGCCGATACGCAGCCAGTGGGCGGCAAGCTCGATGGTGCGTACGGCGTGCTGGCCGGTCTGGAAGTCATCGCGGCACTGAATGATGCAGGTATCCGCACCGTACGTCCGATCGAGGTCGTAGCATGGACCAATGAAGAGGGTAGTCGTTTTGGTCCCGGCACCATGGGTTCCAGCGCGTTTGTGACACCTTCCCTATTGGATGGGTATCGTCAGTCGGTGGACAAGGATGGCATCGTCATGGGCGATGCACTGGATGCTGCATTGAAGGAAGTGCCCGATGTGCCCCGTCGCGCGATGGCCTTGCCGATGGAAGCCTATGTCGAACTGCATATCGAACAAGGTCCGGTGCTGGAACGTGCCAATGCCGCGCTGGGTGTGGTGACCGGCATTCAAAGCGTGCGCTGGTATCGTGTGGTGTGCACCGGCATGGCGGCCCATGCCGGCACGACACCGATGGATGAGCGCAGCGATGCGATGGCTGCCGCCATGGCGATCGCCACGCAACTCTATGCGCGCGCCGATCAGGAAGCCGCACATAATATTCGCCTGACGCTGGGGCGCTGGCATGTCGGACCGAATTCGATCAACACGATTCCGGGTGAAGTGGAATTCACGATCGATGTCCGTTGCGTCGATGCCGCAGTGCTGGACCGTTTTGAACGTTTTCTGCAGGATGTGACGTCGCAGCATGCGTGGCGTGGCAACATCACGTTTGAGAATCTGTTTTATCGTGCACCGACGGCATTTCCGCAGCCGATGCTGGATCTGATCGAGAAGGCCTGTACGCGCGCCAGCGATCTTGCGCAGCGTGGTGCACCGAAAAAGGTCACCTCCGGTGCCTTTCACGATGCCATGTATATGGCCGATCACTGTCCGACCGGCATGATTTTTGTGCCAAGCAAGGACGGTATCAGTCACAATGCTGCCGAAGAAACCGCACCTGCCGACTTGTACCTTGGCGTACAGGCGCTGGCTTATACGATGGTGGAACTGGCGAATCGCTAGTGCTGGCCTGATCGTTGCTGTCAGATTTCAGGTCATCGTCATACTGGATGGATAGTGGAATGAAGAAGAAAAGCGAAGTCGTTGCGGAAACCGAAGCATCGGAGAAGAAGGGCGGGCCTGGCGGATTGGCCGTGCGTTTGCGTTATGCACGACTGATTGCCGGACTGACGCTGATGCAGGTCGCGCAAAAGGCGGAGTGTTCTGAAAGCCTGATTTCCAAGATCGAACGCGGTTCGGCAACCCCCTCGCTGGCGATGCTGCATCGCTTGGCCAATGCACTTGATACCAATATCTCGACCCTGATGTCGGATGAAGCGCCACCGGCGGGACCCGTCTTGCGTCAGGGCGAGCGCCCAATCATCAGGACAGGTGACATCGCGCTGGAGCGTCTTGTATTGCCGACTCGCGGTGGCCTGCTGCAAGCCAACATCCATATCGTTGCACCGGGTGGTGCCAGCGACGGCCAGATCGAACATGTCGGTGAAGAAGTTGGCTACGTGCTCGAAGGCGAACTCGAATTGCGCCTGGGTAAGGAGAGTTATGTGGTTGGCCCCGGCGACACGTTCAGCTTCCAGAGCAATACGCCGCATGGCTATCGCAATGTGGGCGAAGTGGAAGCCAAGGTGCTGTGGGTGAATTCTCCTGCGACTTTTTGATTCCGGTTGCTGCTTGAAACAAGAGCGGATTGCAGACCTCATGAAAAAAGCGCTTCATCGAAGCGCTTTTTTCTTTTGACGTCAGAGAATGACGCTTACTTGGTCACGGTCAGCAACTCGCGTTTGCCATTGCGATAGGTGTATAGCGTCAGCATGCCGTCCTTGATGTCACCGTTGGCATCAAAGGCGATCGTACCGGTCACGCCTGGATAATTACTCTTGCCGATTTCCGGCAGGAACTTGGCAGGGTCAACCGAGTTGGCGCGTTTCATCGCATCGACGACGGTGTAGGTCGCATCGTACGCATACGCGGCGGTGTAGACGATGTCATTGCCGAAACGTTTTTTGTACTTGGCACGGAAATCATCCACAGCCTTGCGCTGATTTTCTGCAACGCCACCGGCTTCGGCGCAGACGATCTGGTCGTTACCGAGCGCGGTGCCAGCCAGGCCAGGCAGCGAGCCGGTGCAGATGCCGTCACCGCCCATGAACTTGGCATTGATGCCGAGCTGGCGCATCTGGCGCAGCATCGGACCACCGACCGCATCCATGCCGCCGAAAAAGATGATGTCCGGCTTCTTGGCCTTGATCGCGGTCAGGATGGCGTTGAAATCGGTTGCCTTGTTGTTCGTGTATTGCGTTGCAACGATGTTGCCGCCGGAAGCCTTGACGCTCTTGGCAAACTGGTCGGCAACGCCCTGACCGTAAGCGGTGCGGTCATCGATGATGGCAAAGGTCTTGCCGCCCATGGTCTTGACAGCGTATTCGCCGAGTGTGCCGCCGAGTTTGGCGTCATTGGCGACGAGGCGGAAAGCGGTCTTGAAGTTTTGTTGCGTGTATTTTGGATTGGTTGCCGATGGCGACAGTTGTGGAATGCCGGCATTGGAATAGATGCGGGAAGCGGGGATCGTGGTGCCCGAGTTCAGGTGACCGATGACCGCAGCAACGCGTGCATCGACCAGCTTGGTCGCCGCATTGGTTGCCTGGCGTGGATCGGCGGCATCGTCTTCAGCCAGCAGTTGCAGTTTGATTTTCTTGCCATCGATGGTGATGCCCTTGGCATTGATTTCCTCGACGGCAATGCGAACGCCGTTTTCATTATCCTTGCCCATATGCGAATCGGAGCCGGTTGTCGGCGCCACGCTGCCGATGCGCACGACTTGTTCTTGCGCCAGTGCACTGCCGGACAGCACGAGCGAGAGGGCACCGACCAGAGGAATCATCTTGAACTGCATATATTTATCTCCTGAGGATTGTCAAAAATTGGCGTAGCTGCAACACTGGTCGCGTTGCGTGTAAATGCACAGTGCAATGGCCGCAAGAATCAGGCCAAGGCTGTAGAACGATTCATGGACATTACAGCATTAGAAAAGCGGCGCAAAGCATTTTGCCCTGTTTTTACGGATTGAATTACTGCTTGAGAGAAGCATGCCGAAAAGTCATACCCTCGACAAGGTCGATCGCCGACTGTTGAATCTGTTGCAGAAGAACAATCAAATCTCCACCCGCGAGCTGGCGGATGCCGTGCATATCTCGCAGCCAACGTGTCTGCGCCGTATTCGCGACATGCGCGATGCCGGCATTATCAGTGCTGACGTTGCCATGATCGATCCGTTTGCACTTGGCTACGGCATGCTGGCATTTCTGGAGGTGTCGCTCGACAACCAGTCGGACGAACATATGCAAGCCTTCGAGTCGAATATGGCACGCGAGGCCGAAGTGATGCAGTGCTATTTCGTGTCGGGTGATTATGACTATTTTCTGGTCGTGCACGTGGTGGACATGGATGCCTATTATCAGTTCGTGCGACGCGTGATTTCAGGCTCGGGCAATGTCCGGCATTTTCAGTCCCGCTTTCCGATGAAGCGGGCCAAGTTCGATACGCGGATTGCCTTCGATGAAAAGGCAGCGGAAGTCGAGGTGCGTATCGGCAAATGATCGGGCATGCAATCGCCGGACTACAAAGGAAAACGGATGCCGTGTCATCAAGAAAGGCATCCGTTTTTTATTCCCTGCAATCTGTTTAGCTTGTGGCGGAACAGATTTGCGGAACACCGGTAGCAGGCTGGTGTGGCATGCCGGTGAAACGGAAATCGAAATCAGGCTGGCGACCGGACACGATATCGGCAATCGCACGGCCGGAACCGCAACCCATGGTCCAGCCCAGCGTGCCGTGTCCCGTGTTCAGGAACAGGTTGCTGAACTTGGTCTTGCCAATGTACGGCACGTTGGAAGGGGTCATCGGACGCAAGCCGGTCCAGTAAGCGACATTGTCGTAATCGCAGGCACCCGGGAACAGTTCTTCCACACGTCGCGTGATCGCTTCGCAGCGTGTCGTGTTCAGTTCGCGGGTATAGCCGTTGAGTTCGCATGTGCCCGCAACGCGTAGACGATCACCAAGACGAGAGAACACCAGCTTGTAACCATCATCCGTGAGCGACACACTTGGTGCCGCATCGCTGTCGGTCACCTGATAGGTTGCCGAATAGCCTTTGCCTGGATAGATCATCAGATCGATGCCCAGTGGTTTGAGCAAAGGCTGCGAGAAGCTGCCGGCGGCCACGACGAAAGCATCGGCGTACAGCGTGCGATGGCGGCCGTACTGATCGATGATTTCCACACCGCTCACTTTGGCATGCGCGCCCGTACCCTCGGTAATCAGGCGTGTGATGGTGGTGTTGAACTGAAAGTCGACACCCGCTTCGGCCGCTTTTTTTGCCAGGCCGGTGGTGAATTTATAGACATCACCCGACTCGTCCGAGGCAGTAAAGTCGCCACCGACGATCTTGTCACGCATGCCAGCCAGTGCGGGTTCGATACGTACGACTTCATCGGCGCTGATCGAATTGCGCTGGCAACCCAGCTCGCACATCAGACGCGCCGCAGCCAGCGAATCGTCGAATTCCTTCTGATCGGTATAGAAGTGCAGGATGCCTTGTGTCAGGTGATCGTATTCGATGCCGGTTTCGGCGCGTACCTGCAGCAGGGTCTGACGACTGTATTCTGCGATCGAGACAATCTGGCGAATGTTGTCTGCCGTCCGTGCCGGCGTGCATTCGCGCAGAAAGTGCATGCCCCATTTCCATTGCAGCCATTCCGGACGGAAGCGGTAGAGCAGCGGCGCGTCTTCCTTGCCGAGCCATTTGAGGATCTTGGCAGGTGCCGACGGGTTGGCCCATGGTTCGGCATGGGAGACGGAGATCTGGCAGCCGTTGGCGAAGCTGGTTTCCTGCGCAGCGCCGGCCTGCCGTTCGAGTACGGTGACGTCGTGGCCGGATTTGTTGAGAAACCATGCCGATGCAGTGCCGATGATGCCGGAGCCTAAAACGATAACTTTCATGCCATTTCCTTCCATTGTTCTTTCACAACACAAGGTGACATTGTAAAAATTTACGGCTTTTTTGAGTAATCAAAATTGCCATTAATATTTTTAGTAAATTATCTTTATAAATATTTTTTTCTATAAAACAAAGAAAATACTAATATTTTTTGTTTTTTGAAAAATCAAGATTGCGAATTTCCTCGGCCACGGATTCGCGCACCAGTTGTTCGATGCTGAGCTGCAAGTTGGCGCGGATGGTGTCCATGGCTTCGTCCAGACTGGCGCTGATACTTTCACGGATGTGTTCTTCCAGCACAGGGTCAAGGCGGTCCATCAAAGTGCTGAGTGCGCGCTCACTGATTTTTTGTTCCAGTCGTGTCCATTCACCGTCCAGCCAGCCTTCAATGGGAACGGTAGAGGGATAGGGATCTGGTATATCGATTGCAGTTGAAGGCGGAGGAGCAGGCACTGGTGCTGACGTGGCAGGCGGCAGCGCAGACGATATCGGTAGTTCCGGAATATCGTCTGCCGGTGGACGCGGGCGGGAAGGAATGATTTCGGTCAGGACCGGAATGCCGGCATCTTGGCTCGGTTTATTCATGTGTTGTCTGCCACAAAGTGCGTCAGTGGATAGCCTTGCTGCTTGTAATAGGTATAGCGCTGTCGGCCTGCATGCTTGTCGGCATCGTCGGCAGAGATCACTTCGAACATGCGTTCAAAGCGGGCAAAGTGTGTTGGAGGCGCATCCGACAGATTGATCAGGATGTCGTGATGCGGCGCTTCCATGGCAGGATCGGCGGTCAGCAGAATGGGTGTCTGCGCAGCGAGCGTATCGTTGATTGCTACATGGGGCAGAAAATCATGCGCGGAAAAGGTCCACATTGTTTCGTCGAGCCGTGCCATCTGTGTCGAGTCCTGCGTCAGGATGACGACACGGAAATCAGCGTTGCGTGCCTTGCGCACAAGGCGGCAGGCATAGGCAATCTTGTCGGGGACGTTGCTGTGAAAATCGATACGCGTCATGAATTCTTCAAACCGGCGGGACAATGTCATCGATTATACGAAATGCCCAGCCTGGGTGAAGCGAAACCTGCGCGAGCTTGAGGCGATGGCATCTCGTCATTGTGATGCCATCTTTGAGGAATAGCTTGTTTTAGAAACGGAAACCCGGTGGCGCGTTGCCGGTTGCCGCAGGGCGCTCGGCAAAGCGTTCGCTATCGCTTGCAGCAGGTTCGGTGGCGGACGTGGATGCCTTTGTGGCTGGGGCGGCGGGTGCCGCAGGTTGGGGTGCGGGATTGCGATAGGTGCGAGGCAACTGGCTGTTGACCGGGTAGCCCGCCGTGGTGAGCAGTTGTGCCCATGTATCTGGCGCATAGCCGATCTGTTTTTTGTTGCCGACTTTTAGCAGCGGCAATTCCTGATCACCGCCAGCCTGTTTCAGGCTGACGACATCTGCTTCGGTCTGCACGGTTTTTTCAGTGAAGGGAACGCCGCGTGCATTGAGTGCTTCACGGCCGCGATCACAGGCTGCGCAATTGCTGGCGGTGTAAAGCGTGACAGGGTGTTTGCGGGATGCATCTGCCAGTTCGAAAGGAAATTGCGTCGAAGGTGCGGCGTTGCTGAGGTTTTTTTCCTGCACCTTGCCGGTCTTGGCTGGCGGCGGAGTGTCGCCGTAGGTGACTTTGCCGTCAGGACCGACGGACTTGTAAAGCTGGGCGTGTGCAGTGGCAGAGAGCAGCAGGGACAGCAAGAGCAATAAAGATCGATGGTGCATTCCAGTCTCCTTCGCGTTGTGTAACGCTTGTTGTTGAATGAATGTCAAGCCAGAATCTCAATCGCCAGAGTATGCGCCGTCACCGCTCGCAAAAGCAAGCGGTGACGCACAAAAATCATGCAGCCATGCCGCTGTGACGCAACAATGCATCGATCGATGGTTCACGGCCACGGAAGGCCTTGAACGATTCGATCGCGGGGCGGGAGCCGCCCATCGCGAGAATTTCCTTGAGGAAACGGGCGCCGGTGTTTTGCGACAGCACATTACCCTCCGTACTCCCTGCCTCTTCAAACGCACCGTATGCGTCGGCGGACAAGACTTCTGCCCATTTGTAGCTGTAATAGCCGGCTGCGTAGCCGCCCGCAAAGATATGCGAGAACGAATGCTGGAAGCGGTTGAAGGGCGGCGCCGTCAGGACGCTCACTTGCTTGCGAACTTCATTGAGCACATCCTGCACACTCTTTGCGCCAGCCGGATCGTAGTCGTAATGCACGTGCATGTCGAACAGCGAGAATTCAACCTGGCGCAGGGTTTGCAGACCGGACTGGAAGTTCTTGGCTGCGATCATCTTGTCGTACAGCGCACGGGGCAATGGCTCGCCGGTTTCGGCGTGGGCCGTCATGCTTTGCACCACGTCCCATTCCCAGCAGAAGTTTTCGAGGAACTGCGATGGCAGTTCGACGGCATCCCATTCCACGCCTGAGATGCCCGACACGCCGAGTTCATCGACCTGCGTCAGCATGTGATGCAGGCCGTGGCCAAATTCGTGGAACAGCGTAATGACTTCGTCATGCGTGAAATAGGCGGGCTTGACCTTGCCGTCGACGACCATCGGTTCGGTAAAATTGCAGGTCAGGTAGGCGACGGGTGTTTGTACGCCGGTGCCATCGTTGTTCGACGTCAGGCGACGGCGCCCGCGCGCGTCATCCATCCACGCGCCACCACGCTTGCCATTGCGTGCATACAGATCCAGATAGAACTGGCCAATCAGCTTGCCGTCTTTTTCGATGCGGAAGAACTTGACGTCCGGATGCCAGACTTCGGCGTTATCCGATTTGATCACAACCGAAAACAGGGTTTCAATGGTGCGGAACAAACCGTTGATGACCTTGTTTTCCGGGAAGTACTGTTTGACCTCGTGCTCGGAGAACGCATAGCGTTGCTCGCGCAGTTTTTCCGACGCGTAGGTCACGTCCCAGGCTTGCAGATCGTCGATGCCGAGTTCTTTCTTGGCAAAGTCGCGCAGTTCCTTCAGATCCTTTTCTGCATACGGTTTGGCGCGCTTGGCCAGATCCTGCAGGAAGGCGATGACTTCATCCGGCGTCTGCGCCATTTTTGGCACCAATGACACTTCGGCGTAATTCTTGTAGCCGAGCAGCTTGGCTTCTTCGTCGCGCAGCTTCAGGATATCGACGATGTTCTGTGTGTTGTCCCATTCCGGATGGCCGCCAAGCTCGGATGCCTTGGTCGCGTTGGCGCGATAGATGGTTTCGCGTAGCGAACGGCTGTCTGCATATTGCAGAACAGGGAAGTACGACGGGAAGTGCAGCGTGAATTTGTAGCCGGGCTTGTTGGCCTTCTCCGCCGCAGCACGTGCTGCCTGCTTGGCGTCATCCGGCAAGCCTGCCAGCTCGGCTTCATCTTCGACGAACAAGGCATAGTCGTTGGTCGCGTCGAGAATGTTTTCCGAAAACTTGGTGGTCAGTGCAGCGTGTTTTTCCTGAATCTCGGCAAAGACGGGTTTTTGCGCATCGCTCAGTTCAGCGCCGCCCAGACGAAAATCGCGCACGGCGTTTTCGATGATCTTCTTGCGTGCAGCAGAATAGCCGGCGTAGTCAGGGCCGAGTTGCAGCGCCTTGTATTTGGTGAACATGGTCAGGTTCTGTGACAGCTCGGTCCAGAACTCGGTCAGCTTTGGTTGATTTTCGTTATAGGCAGCGCGCAGTTCCGGTGTGTCGACCACCGCGTTCAGGTGGCTGACGATGCCCCAGGCCCGTCCCAGTTTTTCCGTCACGTCTTCCAGCGGTTCGACAAAGTTCTCCCACGTGACTTGGGTGGTTGAGCTTTCCAGTTCCTGGATGACGCGGCGACATTCGTCCAGCAAGCCATCGATGGCCGGACCGATGTATTCGGGTTTGATGCCCTCGAAACGTGGCAGATCGGAAAAATCGAGTAAAGGGTTCAGGGCAATATTCATCAGTTGTCTCTTTCCGCTGCTTCGATTGTGTTCACGAGCAGCATGGTGATGGTCATGGGCCCGACGCCGCCTGGCACCGGGGTGATGTGGCCTGCAACTTCCTTGATGGCGTGGAAATCAACATCGCCGCACAGCTTGCCGTTGTCGTCACGATTGATGCCGACGTCAATAACAATGGCGCCCGGTTTGACCATATCGGCCGTCAGCGTATTGCGACGACCGGTGGCGGCGACCACGACGTCAGCCTGACGTGTGTGGTAACCAAGGTCCGGGGTACCGCTATGACAGATGGTGACGGTCGCGTTGGCTTGCAAGAGCAGCAGTGCCATCGGTTTGCCAACCGTATTGCTGCGACCGATAACGACCGCGTGCTTGCCTTTGAGGCTGGTGCCGGTGCTTTCGATCAGCTTCATGCAGCCGTAAGGCGTGCAAGGGCGGAAGCCATCCAGACCGGTCAGCAGTTCGCCTGCACTTAATACAGAGTAGCCGTCCACGTCTTTGCGTGGCGAGATCGCTTCAATGACTTTAGTCGCGTCGATATGCTTGGGTAATGGCATTTGAACAAGAATGCCGTGAATCTTTGGATCTTTATTCAGTTCATCGATGCGGGCCAGCAGGGCAGCTTCGGTCAAATCGGCATCGTATTTTTCCAGCAGGGAGTACAAGCCGCTGTCTTCGCAGGCTTTGACCTTGTTGCGGACATAAACGTGAGACGCCGGATCTTCGCCGACCAGAATGACGGCCAGACCGGGTTGCTTGCCTTTTGCGGTCAGCGCAGCGGCACGTTGTGCAATATCTGCACGAAGTTGTTTGGAAAGCTGATTACCATCAATGATTTGTGCGGTCATAAATGAAAAGATAGGGCTGTAAGAAATTTGTAAGACAGTCGAAAACCGATGAAAAGGGGAATCCGGAACCGATCAGGAAACTGATTATATAGGTGCGCCGTCCTGACGCAGGATCTGGTCACTTTTCCGGGTCCGTTATCGGCAGTAATCCAGTTGCTGTATCAAAAGATTAACCGGATGAAATAAGGCTCAAAACTGCAAAATTTCACATTGTGGAAAATCATATCGCAATTTGGAAATTGCAAAAACTGCTGTTAAACTCCGACCCGTTCGCATGACAATGCATATATCGGATTTTTAAAAATCGTGGCCGTCTTTACAAAAGATGGCACCAGACAAATCAGGAGACTTTATCTATGTCAGCCCAGCTCGATCAGGTACTCGCGCAAGCCGCCAACGATCCAGATGTGATGGAGACGCAAGAGTGGCTTGATGCCCTCGAAGCGGTGATTGAAAACGAGGGCCCGGACCGCGCGCATTACCTCGTCGAACGCATGATCGATCTGGCGCGCCGTCGCGGTTCGCACATTCCATTCTCGCCAACCACGGCATACGTCAACACGATTCCGGCTGACCTGGGCGAAAACTCGCCGGGCAATCTGGAATACGAAGAGCGTCTGCGCTCGTGGATGCGCTGGAATGCAATGGCAATGGTGGTCAAGGCCAACCGTGCCGATGGTGATCTGGGCGGTCATATTTCCAGCTTTGCGTCGCTGGCAAACATGCTGGGTACGGGTTTCAACCATTTCTGGCACGCACCAACCGAAGATCACGGTGGCGATCTGGTTTATATCCAGGGCCACTCGTCGCCTGGCGTCTATGCGCGCGCCTTTCTCGAAGGCCGTCTGAGCGAAGAACAGCTGATCAACTTCCGTCGCGAAGTGGATGGCAACGGTCTGTCGTCCTATCCGCATCCAAAACTGATGCCTGACTTCTGGCAGTTCCCGACGGTGTCGATGGGTCTTGGTCCGCTGATGGCGATCTATCAGGCACGTTTCCTGAAGTATCTGCAAGCGCGTGAAATCGCGAAAACCGACAATCGCAAGGTATGGGTTTTCTGCGGCGATGGCGAGATGGATGAGGTCGAATCGATGGGCGCAATCGGCGTGGCCGGTCGCGAGCAGCTCGACAATCTGGTCATGGTCGTCAACTGTAACCTGCAGCGTCTGGATGGCCCGGTGCGCGGCAACGGCAAGATCATGCAGGAACTCGAAGGCGAATTCCGTGGCGCAGGCTGGAATGTCGTGAAAGTCATCTGGGGTTCCAACTGGGATCCGCTGCTGGCAAAAGACAAGGAAGGCATTCTGCAACGCGTGATGATGGAAACGCTGGACGGCGAATACCAGAATTACAAAGCCAAGGATGGCGCCTACGTGCGCAAGCACTTCTTCGGCAAGCATCCCAAACTGCTGGAAATGGTCTCGCGCATGTCGGACGACGACCTCTGGCACCTGCTGCGTGGTGGTCACGATCCGCACAAGGTTTACGCCAGCTTCAAGGTTGCGCAAGAACACAAGGGTCAGCCGACCGTATTGCTGGTCAAAACCGTCAAGGGTTATGGCATGGGCAAATCGGGCGAAGCGCGTAATACCGCGCACCAAACCAAAAAGCTGGACGACGAAGCCGTACGCGAAATGCGCGACCGCTTTGCATTGCCAATCGCCGACGATCAATTGGCCGACGTACCGTTCTACAAGCCATCGGACGACGCCCCGGAAATCAAATACCTGCACGAACGCCGCAAGGCTCTTGGTGGTTACCTGCCGCAACGTCGCGTCAAGTCGGATGAGAAATTGGTGGTGCCTGAACTGACAACCTTCAAGGCCGTACTCGATGCAACTGCAGAAGGTCGTGAAATCTCGACCACGCAAGCCTACGTGCGTTTCCTGACGATCCTGTTGCGCGACGCCAGCCTCGGTAAGCGCGTGGTGCCGATTCTCGTCGATGAATCGCGTACCTTCGGTATGGAAGGTCTGTTCCGTCAGATCGGTATTTACAACCATCAAGGTCAGTTGTACGAGCCGGTCGATAAAGATCAGGTCAGCTACTACCGCGAAGACAAAGCCGGTCAGATTCTGCAGGAAGGTATTAACGAAGCGGGCGCGATGGCATCGTGGATCGCGGCAGCGACTTCGTACTCGACCAATGATCGCATCATGGTGCCGTTCTACACGTTCTACTCGATGTTCGGTCTGCAGCGTATCGGCGATCTGGCATGGGCAGCGGGCGACATGCGTGCACGCGGCTTCCTGCTCGGCGGTACCGCCGGTCGTACCACGCTGAACGGCGAAGGCTTGCAGCACGAAGACGGTCACAGCCACATCATGGCGTCGACCATTCCGAACTGTATTCCTTACGATCCAACCTTCGCGCACGAAGTTGCAGTCATCCTGCATGATGGTCTGCGTCGCATGGTCACCAATCAGGAAGACGTGTTCTACTACATCACGCTGATGAACGAGAACTACGCACAGCCAGGTCTGGTTGCCGGTCAGGAAGAAAACATCCTCAAAGGTCTGTACCTGCTGCAGGAAGGCGCGAAGAAAGCCAAACATCGCGTACAACTGATGGGTTCCGGTACGATTCTGCGTGAAGTCATCGCGGCAGCGGATCTGCTCAAAGACGATTGGGGCGTGACGGCTGATATCTGGTCGGCACCGTCGTTCACCTTGCTGGCACGTGATGGTCAGGATGCAGAGCGTTGGAACATGCTCAATCCAACCGCCAAGAAACCACGCGTTGCGCACATCACGCAATCGTTGCAAGGCACGGCTGGTCCTATCGTTGTGGCGACCGATTACATGCGTACGTTTGCCGAGCAGGTGCGTGCCTTCATTCCAAAAGATCGTTCGTACAAGGTCCTGGGTACCGATGGTTTTGGTCGTTCCGACAGCCGCGCCAAGCTGCGCGAGTTCTTCGAGGTCAACCGTTACTTCGTCACGGTTGCAGCACTGAAGACGCTGGCGGACGAAGGTGCGATCGAACAATCCGTGGTTGCCGATGCGATCAAGAAGTACGGTATCGATCCGAACAAGGCCAATCCGGTCACGCTGTAATCCAGAAATAACATCCCTCGTCGTCGCGGGGCGACGCAGGTGCGAAGATCGCTCTCCGATCAATACGCGCCTGTTGTTCTCCGCGATGACGGATACGCACAAATGAGCGGAGAGAAAAGATGAGCATCGTGGAAGTCAAAGTCCCGGATATCGGCGATTTCAAGGAAGTCGAAATCATTGAAGTGCTGGTCAAGCCAGGCGACACGATTACGGTCGATCAGTCGTTGATCACGGTCGAGTCCGACAAGGCCAGCATGGAGATTCCATCCAGCCACGCTGGCGTGGTCAAGGACCTCAAAGTCAAACTTGGCGACAAGGTGAGTGAAGGTTCTTTGCTGCTGACGCTGGAAGCGGCAGAAGCGGCTGCACCAGCCAAGGAAGAAAAGGCCGCACCGGCGCCTGCAAAAGAAGAAGCAGCGCCAGCCAAGGTTGAAGAGCCAAAAGCGGAAGTCAAGAAAGAAGAGCCTGTCGCAGAAGCCAAACCTGCAGCACCTGCAGCAGCACCTGCAGCAGCACCAGCGGCTGCTCCCGCACCGACACCTGCACCGGCAAAGCCAGCTGCCGCCGCAGCGCCTGCAGCACGCGCAGACAGCAAGGCCCACGCATCGCCATCGATCCGCAAATTTGCACGCGAGCTTGGTGTTGACCTCGGTAAAGTCAGCGGTTCCGGCCCGAAAGGTCGTATCACGCAAGAGGACGTGCAAGGTTTCGTCAAGTCGGCATTGTCGGCGGCACCTGCTGCGGCACCGGTTGCGGCAGCGGCAAAAGGCGATGGCGCTGCACTCGGCCTGCTGCCATGGCCATCGCTGGATTTCAGCAAGTTTGGTCCGACCACGTTGCAACCGCTGTCGCGCATCAAGAAAATCAGTGGTCCAAATCTGCATCGCAACTGGGTCATGATTCCGCATGTGACGCAATACGACGAAGCGGATGTCACTGAACTGGAAGCACTGCGTAAATCGAGCAATGAAGCGCTGGCCAAATCCGGCGTCAAGCTGACCCTGCTGGCCTTCGTGATCAAGGCTTGCGTTGCGGCACTCAAGAAATATCCGGAGTTCAATTCCTCGCTCGACGAAAACGGCGACAACCTGATTCTCAAGCAGTACTACAACATCGGCTTTGCTGCCGATACGCCGCATGGTCTGGTCGTGCCGGTCGTGAAAGACGCAGACAAGAAAACGGTGACGGAGATCGCGCGTGAAATGGGTGAATTGTCGGCGCAGGCGCGTGACGGCAAACTCAAAGGCAGCGATATGCAAGGCGCAACCTTCACGATCTCGTCGCTCGGCGGTATCGGCGGTACCTACTTCACGCCGCTGATCAATGCGCCGGAAGTCGCGATTGTCGGTCTGTCCAAAACCCAGATGAAGCCAGTCTGGGACGGCAAGCAATTCGTGCCGCGTCTGATCATGCCGCTGTCGCTGTCCTACGATCATCGCGTGATCGATGGCGCACAAGGCGCGCGCTTTGTGACCTATCTGAGCGAGATGCTGGCCGATCTGCGCAAATCGCTGATTTAAGGAACGGCGCATGACTACCTGCGTCGTCGTCAAGAAAAACAACGAGATCGCGATTGCCAGCGATTCGCTCGTCACGTTTGGTGACACGCGGCTGTCGCATGCGTACGAAGCGAACAACAAGATGTTCGAGGTTGGCAATTCGTGGGTCACGCTGGCGGGTACGGCAGCGCATTTTCCCGTCATGCGCAAGCTGCTGGTTGGCATGGCAGAAGACTGCAAGCTCAATACGCGTGACGAGGTTTTCGATACGTTCTCAAAGGTGCATCAGATCCTGAAGGAGCAGTTCTTCCTCAATACCAAAGAGGAAGATGACGATCCTTACGAGTCTTCGCAGATTGCGGCACTGGTCGCCAATCCATACGGCATCTTTGGCGTGTACTCGTACCGCGAAGTGTTCTGCTTTGATCGTTTCTGGGGCATTGGCAGTGGCCGCAATTTTGCGCTGGGTGCGATGTACGCCGCCTATGACAAATGCCAGACAGCGTATGAAGTGGCAGAGATTGGCGTCAATGCAGGCGCCGAATTCGACAAGAGCTCGGCCGGACCTTTCCGCATCGTCAGCTTTCCGATGCAGGTTCTGTAACCCATTCAAAAACATAGTGCGTTCGCCCAGGTGCGGACCAACGACAACAATACGGAGCGAAAGCGATGAGCACGATTGAAGTGAAAGTCCCCGACATCGGCGATTTCAAGGATGTGGAAATCATCGAAGTGCTGGTCAGCGTGGGCGATACGATTGCCGTCGATCAGTCGCTGATCACGGTTGAGTCCGACAAGGCAAGTCTTGAAATTCCTGCCAGTCATGCCGGCGTGATCAAGGAGATGAAGGTCAAACTGGGTGACAAGGTCAGCGAAGGCTCGCTGCTCCTCGTGCTGGAGTCGTCCGCAGCCGCACCGGCAGAAAAACCGGCCGAACAGCCTGCGCCGAAAGCGGAAGAGAAACCGGCGCCAGCGCCGGCGGCAAAACCGGCCGCTCCCGCAGCCAAATCGCAAACTGGTGGCACGGTCGAGATCAAGGTGCCGGATATCGGTGACTTCAAGGATGTGGAAATCATTGAAGTGCTTGTCAGCGCAGGCGACAGCATCAAGGTGGATCAATCACTGATCACCGT
The DNA here is from genome assembly GCF_014635705.1 of Oxalicibacterium faecigallinarum. Taxonomy (GTDB): domain Bacteria; phylum Pseudomonadota; class Gammaproteobacteria; order Burkholderiales; family Burkholderiaceae_D; genus Oxalicibacterium; species Oxalicibacterium faecigallinarum. Next base: position 553,969 of record NZ_BMDI01000002.1, read on the forward strand.
TGAATCCGACAAGGCCAGCATGGAAATTCCATCCAGTCACGCCGGTGTCGTCAAGGAACTGAAAGTCAAACTGGGCGACAAGGTGGGTGAGGGTTCGCTGTTGCTGATTCTGGAAGCGGACGCGAGTGAAGAAGCGCCCGCACCACAGGAAGAGAAACCTGCACCTGTCGCACAAGCTGCGGTGCCTGCGCAATCTGCAACGGCGGCACCTGCAACACCGGCCCGGCAAGCCGCTGCGCCAACCGCATCCAGTTTCAATGGCACTGCGGATATCGAATGCGACATGATGGTTCTGGGCGCAGGTCCCGGCGGTTATTCCGCTGCCTTCCGCGCAGCTGATCTGGGCTTGTCGACGGTGCTGATCGAGCGTTATTCGACGCTCGGCGGTGTCTGCCTGAATGTCGGTTGCATCCCATCGAAGGCGTTGCTGCACGTCGCAGCTGTGATTGACGAAGCGGCTGCCATGGCATCGCACGGCGTGACTTTTGGCAAGCCGGAAATCGATATCGACAAGCTGCGCAGCCACAAGGAAAAAGTAATCGGCAAGATGACCACCGGTCTGGCTGGCATGGCCAAGGCGCGCAAGGTCAATGTCGTGCAGGGTGTCGGTCAGTTTGTCGGCCCTAATCATATTGAAGTGGCGACCGCAGATGGCAAGAAAGTCGTTCAGTTCAAACAGGCGATCATTGCAGCCGGTTCATCCGTGGTGAATCTGCCTTTCATCCCGCAGGATCCACGCATCGTCGACTCCACCGGCGCGCTCGAACTGCGTAGCGTGCCAAAGCGTATGCTGGTTATTGGCGGCGGCATCATCGGTCTGGAAATGGCAACAGTCTATTCGACGCTCGGTGCACGTATCGACGTGGTCGAAATGATGGATGGCCTGATGCAAGGCGCGGATCGTGATCTGGTCAAGGTCTGGCAGAAATTCAACGAAAAGCGCTTCGACAAGATCATGTTGAAGACGAAGACCGTTGGTGTCGAAGCATTGAAGGAAGGCATCAAGGTCACCTTCGAAGCGGCTGATTCGTCTGTCGCCGCACCAGAGCCACAAGTCTATGACCTCGTATTGGTCGCAGTTGGTCGCAGCCCGAACGGCAAGAAGATCGGTGCCGAGAATGCAGGCGTGGCTGTCACGGATCGCGGCTTCATTGAGGTCGATGCGCAAATGCGTACCAATGTGCATCACATCTTCGCCATCGGCGATCTGGTTGGTCAGCCGATGCTCGCGCACAAAGCCGTGCACGAAGCGCATGTTGCTGCAGAAGCGGCAGCAGGTGAGAAAGCCTACTTCGATGCCCGTGTGATTCCATCGGTTGCCTATACCGATCCGGAAGTTGCATGGGTTGGTTTGACGGAAGACGAAGCCAAAGCCAAAGGCATCAAGCTCGACAAAGGCCTGTTCCCATGGGCAGCATCCGGCCGTGCAGTTGCTAATGGTCGTGATGAAGGTTTCACCAAACTGCTGTTCGATGCCGAGACACATCGCATCGTTGGTGGTGGCATTGTCGGTACGCATGCCGGCGACATGATCGGTGAAATTGCTCTGGCGATTGAGATGGGCGCGGATGCTGTCGATATCGGCAAGACCATCCACCCACATCCAACCTTGGGCGAGTCGATTGGTATGGCGGCGGAAGTGTACAAAGGGGTTTGCACGGATTTGCCGCCGATGCGAAAGAAGTAAAAAATTGAATATAAAAAACGGCGCGTATGCGCCGTTTTTTCTTGAAATCGCTATCAAGGCAATACATCTTATGCGTGACGACGAAATCAAAGCTATCTTCGATCAACAAGCTACAAGCTACGATGAGCGCTGGGCAAAGACTGCTCCAATCCGCCATGCCTTGCATTTTCTGCTTGAAGCGGTATTCGCCACGCTTCCAGTCAATGCTCGAATTCTCTGCGTCGGTGCTGGGACCGGCGAGGAAATTGACTATCTCGCCAAGCGTTACCCACAATGGAAATTTACCGTCGTAGAACCTTCCGGAGCCATGCTGGATGTTTGCCGTAGCAAGGCTGAAAAGGGCGGTTATCTGGCGCGTTGCGAATTCCATGAGGGCTATCTGGATTCACTACCTGATCAGAATGCTTTTGATGCAGCGACATGTTTTTTGGTGTCGCAATTCATTCTCGATCAAGACGCACGCATCGCTTTTTTCCACAGCATTGCTGCACGATTGAAACCGAACGGGATACTTGCGAGTTCGGATCTGGCTTCGGATATTGGGTCATCCGATTATGAAGTTCTGCTTGAGACTTGGCTGAACATGATGCTGGCAGCTGGCATTCCCGCGGCTGGGCTGGAGCAGATGCGCGCAGCGTATGCCAAAGATGTCGCGATTCTGCCGCCTGCGCGGATTGCATCCATGATTACTTCAGCGGGCTTTGATCAGGCTGTGCAGTTCTATCAGTCTGGATTAATCCATGCATGGTTCTCGCAACGTGCGCCTGTTTTACGTTCCTGATCGTCGCACACACTGCGATTCCATCAATGCAAGCTTGGCTCATTCTTGTTATCAGTTGCATGCCTTCTGTTTATTTGCCGCCTAAGCCCAAGAAGCGATTTTTGCTGACCCAGGCGTTACAATCGACGTGTCATGCATGTCGATTCTCATATCCTAATTGTGTATTCAACCATTGATGGTCATACACGAAAAATTTGCCAGTCTATTCAGCGTCTTCTCGAAGACTATGGTCATCAAGTTGCGTTGCTATCTGTTGAAGAAGCGATCCGGCTGGATTGCAGCGGCTTTGACTGCATTGTGATTGGTGCGAGCATTCGTTATGGCAAGCATCATCCTTCCTTGTACAACTTCATTCAGAGGCATCGCGTTACGCTTGCTGCTTTGCCAAGTGCGTTCTTTTCCGTAAGTGGTGTTGCGCGTAATGCGGACAAGGCTACGCGGGCCCATAATCCTTACTTCAAGAAATTTGTCGCTCAAGCAGCTTGGTCGCCGCAACTGGCCGCCATGTTTGGTGGCAAGATTGATTATGCAAAGTATCGATTCTTTGACCGGCAGATGATTCGCTTCATCATGTGGATGACCGGCGGGCCGACTGATCTGAATAAGCCAGTCGAATTTACTGACTGGTCTGCTGTTGATGCTTTCGCCTTGCAAATCAAAAACTTGCAGAGATAGTGTGTTGTACGTCTGCAGTTGAGGGCGCGAATATTGCTTGCTTTTGTCCTGCGTTAGCAGTCTTCTTGAAATTAATCGAGAGAAATACGCTCCAAGTCATATGAGCAGGTTTTTCTCGCGTAGGTTGGCATAAGGCTCGATGGTCATGATTGAGAATACTTCGCACGGCAGTAACGTTCTTCCCTTCAAGCGTCCTGTAAAACGCGTTGCTCCGGATACGACTCCTGAATTTGAACTTGGCAAGCTTTTGATCATCTACGATCAACTGATCGGTTTGCTGCGCGAAACCTACGACGAAGGGCTTGATTACTTTACTGATGGACTGGTTGGTATGGTGGTGCGATGCCGCGAAGGCTTGTCCAATGGCATGTGCGACGAGGATGCCGAGAAAATGCTGAAAGAGATGCGGGATGAATTGCATCACTTTCCACGCAATCTGCGCGCCATTTTGCCGGGCATTGGTCCTCGACTCGGTGAAAGTCTGGAATACAAGCTTGGCGTGCAATTTGCCAAATTCTAGAATGCGCCAGACGGTGGATGCGTTTTCATGTAAGGACTGCGTCTTCCAGCTATGTTTAATCAATGGAGGCAAGCATGCATTACGTAGACGGTTTTGTCGCTGCCGTTCCCACCGCCAATAAAGATGTCTACCTAAAGCACGCGAAAGATGCTGCGGTTGTGTTCAGGGAGTTTGGTGCCTTGAACGTGGTCGAATGCTGGGGCGTCGATGTGCCACAAGGCGAGGTGACTTCTTTCCCGATGTCGGTCAAATGCAAGGCGGATGAAACAGTGGTCTTCGCCTGGATCAGCTGGCCCGATAAGGAAACGCGCGATGCGGGTATGCAAAAGGTCATGAACGATCCACGCATGCATGCACCGGGCGTTGGGGCGCCGTTTGATGGCAAGCGCATGATTTACGGTGGATTCTCGGTCCTGCTGAATGAATGACGGTCTGATGCCAAGTTGTCCGGTTTTTCGATCGGCGACTGACTGGAGTAATTTCAGTTTGTCGGCTGGGTATCGTGCGGGACGCGACGCAGCTTGCTGATGTCATATCCATACCCTTTAATCAGGGTTAGCAGGCGTTCGTATTCAGTCTCATCCATGGTGGGCTTGCGCGCCATGATCCATACATAATCCAGCTTGTCACGCGCGACAATCGTGCTGGAGTAATCGGACGCGATGTAGCTGATCTTGTACTGCGCCTTGATCGGCCAGATAAATTGCATGCCCCACAAGGCATTGTTAGTGTCTTCCCTGACGAATCCTGTCGGCCTGTAAGTCTTGAGCGGTCCTTTCAGGCTGCCTTCATTGAATGTAAACGTCGTGGCAATTGTGCCGTCCTTGGCCAGCTCGTAAGATTCCACTGCGTTGAAGGAATGTTTGTCCACCCATAGCGGGATATGGGCAATGACGTACCATTTCCCCATGAAACGATCGAGGTCGATTTTCTCGGCCAGTGGCACCGGCGTGCTGGTTGTCGAGCAGGCAGAAAGTGTTAACACGCCCATCCATGTTGCGAGGCAGGTCTTGTATGACATGTCATGCTCCTTTACGTCGACGTACGGGACAATGGTTGTTTGGGTGGCCAGGGAATGAAACTGCTCGTGCGCGCAATGTATTCCCGATACGCGGGGCGTCGCTCGTGAATGGTTTTTTCAAGCAGCCTCACACCGCTGACTTTCAGCAACAAGATGGTGAGGATGATTGGACTGAATACAGTCCACCAATGGCCAGATGCCAAGGCGACGATGAAAAATCCCCACCAGGTCAGCGACTCGCCAAAATAGTTCGGGTGACGCGACCATGCCCATAAACCATGGTCGAGGACTTTGCCCTTGTTCGCCGGATTCTGCTTGAAACAATAGAGCTGCCAGTCCGCTGTACCTTCGTACACAATGCCGATCAATGCGATTGCCAGGCCAGTGATATCAAGCCAGGTCATTGCTGCCGTGCTATGCATGGCTGCTATCAGCGGCAGCGCCAGACACCATGCCAGCACCATCTGAAAGCCGAAGACAAGATAAAGACTTTTGATCCAGAAGTGGGGCGCATTGTTTTTGCGGATTTGCTGGTAACGATAATCCTCTGGTTTGCCCCAGTTGCGAAAGGTCAGGTAAGTGCTCAGACGCAATCCCCATATCATCGCCACGCACAAGATCAGGATGCCTCGTGTTGTGATTGCTTGCTGCAATGCCACGCAAATGGCGGTCAATAAAAAATACAGCGCCCACATGCTATCGATGATGTGGACGTTATGACGCCATATGCTGTAGAGCCATCCGGCAACGGCGAAAACCAGCAGCGCCGGTAGCGCAGCCAGCCAGGGTTGCCAGAATGTCTCGTCAAGCGGGATCATGTGCGCTCAAACAGATAATGGCTGACCCACCATTCCTGCCCATCTGCATAGCCAAACAGTTCGGCGCAGGACATGTAAAAGATGCGCCAGCGATTGAACCAGCGCTGCGCGTCTTCGCCGTAGGTTTCACGGAAGAGCTGCATGATGACGTCGCTTTTTTCATCCATCAGTTGCAGCCACGCGTTGGCAGTCTTTTCATAATGCTCGCCGCTCCAGCGCCATTGCCGACGTAGTGTCAGATGCTGTTGGAAATGCAGCGGAAGCGCATCGCTTGGCATCATGCCGCCTGAAAAAAACAGTTCGCTCATCCAGTCATCTTCGCCTTGTGCGACGAATGCATACGGTGTCAGGCGATGCACGAAGATATGCATGAAGAAACGCCCTTGCGGTTTGAGCCAGCCGTGCAGGCGTTCAAACAGGACTTCATAGTTGCGCATATGCTCGAACATCTCGACCGAAACAATACGGTCAAATTGCCGGGTGGTCGCAAACGCGTTCATGTCTGCGGTGATCACCGTGATGTTGTCCAGCTGGCGTTCGCGCGCCGCTTTTTCGATGTACTGGCGCTGTGAGTGAGAGTTCGATACGGCGGTAATGCGGCTGTCCGGAAAGTGGCGCGCCATATAAAGGGTCAGCGAGCCCCATCCGCAGCCGAGTTCAAGTATGTCCTGTCCATTGACCAGACCGGCGTGCTCGACCGTCAATGCCAGTGCGTTTTCCTCGGCCTGATCCAGGGTGTTTGTCTGATCGTCCCAATAGCAGCAGCTGTACTTGAGCTGATGTCCGAGACTGAGGCGGAAAAATTCCGTGGGCAGTTCGTAATGCTGTTCGTTTGCCCGTTCGGGTAGCAAGGCAACAGGTGCTATGCACATGTCCTGTACGAAGGCGTGCTGCATGTCAGCGCTGGTGGCGATGTCATGCGCGGCAATTTCGTTGAGTCGCGACTTCAACAAGTGGCGAATGCCGGCACGAATAAAGGTATCCGGCATGCGGCCGTGTTCGGAAAGTTCAATTGCATATTTAATCAATGGCATCTTGCTTCTCCCAAACGCAGGAAGCGGCCGCTAACCGGGCTGCAATCCGTTAAAACAGGTGGTGACGATGGCATCGATGATTTCCTCATCGGTGAAAGCGCCACCCATCTTCAAAAAGTCGGTGACCGGGTCGCAAGGACGGGCGTAGATCGTGTACAGCACCACCTCGCCGGGTAGCCTTGGGTTGATATGTCCCGCTTCCTGCGCTGCGATGATCCAACCGCCCAGGATCTCGGTCAGTTGCTCGAGTTTCTCCACATACGGGCGGTGTCGCATCATGAACTCATGAATGCTCGATCGCGTGGAGGGCAATGTCGGCATGCGTCCTTCGAGATGTTCGAGCACACTCCACGCCACCAGCATTTTCAGTTTGTCGATGGCGCGCTGGTTGTCCGTGCATTCGGCAACCTTGTCCAGCGTCCGATCCAGTAGGCGCGACATGGTCGCAGCCGCCAGCAATTCCTTGGAATCGAAATGTTTGTACAGGCTGGCTTTGGAAATGCCGACCGCCTGCGCCACCTCGTCCATGGTCATCAGATCGAAGCCCTTGCCCGAGAGAAGTGCATCGACCGCGTCGAGAATCGCGCTTTCGCGCAATGCAAACTGACGTTCTTTCAGACTGGGCTTCGGAGGTGTATTCATTGCTGCTTTTCAAATGGTTTTGTTCATTATAGACCAATTGGTAAAAAAGAAAACTAATTGGTTTTTCATTTAAACTTATATGTTATATTTTGTACTAATCGGTATTGCGGACGTATTTTCATGCAAGCTCAAGAATTCCTCGACCAAGTTCATCCGGTGTCGCCTGCCTGGCAGTCGCAAGGCACAGGTACGCTGACCTGGAGCGTCTTTTCGGTGTATCACGCCACGTTGTGGACGTCCGGCCCGCTCGTGCTGGAGGCTGGCGAACCGGCGAATCCACACTTTGCGTTGCAGTTCTCCTATCTGCGGAATGTCAGTGCGGAATCGATTGTGGAAGCGAGCCAGCGCGAGATTGCGCGTCTCGCCGAGCCGACGCTCGAGCAAATGCAGCGATGGGAAGCGGCCTTGCGAAAAGTGATGCCGGATGCACACCGAGGCGATGTGTTGTGGATGATCTTCGAGCGCGGGCAGGCAGTCTCTTTCCATCATGCAGACGGGGCGCTGGGACGCATTGCCGATCCAGATCTGGCAATCGCAATGGCGCACATCTGGTTTCATCCCGATTGTCACAGTCAGCGCTTGCGTCTTCAATTACTGAAGGAAACGTAAGATGAACCGGCCGCAACGTATTGCCGTGATTGGCTCCGGTATTGCCGGTTTGGCCGCGGCATGGTTGCTTGCGCGTGAGCACGAAGTGACCTTGTATGAGGCCAACGATTATTTCGGTGGGCACACGCACACGGTGGATGTCACGCTCGAAGGCATCACGGCACCTGTCGATACCGGCTTTCTTGTCCATAACGATCTGACGTATCCGAATCTCATCGCACTATTTCGCCATCTGGGCGTGCAGACGCACGAAACCAGCATGAGTTTTTCGGTTGGCATCAAAAAGCATGGCATCGAATGGGCGGGTAACAATCTTGATACCGTGTTCTGTCAGCGACGCAATCTCTTCAACCCGCGCTTCCTCGGCATGTTGAAAGACATTCTGCGTTTCAACCGCAACGCGTCGGCCTATTTGATCGAGGCTGACGAAAACGGATGTACGCTGGGTCACTTGCTGGACAGACATGCATACGGCAGCGCCATGCGTGAATGGTATTTGCTCCCCATGACGGCAGCAATCTGGTCCTGCTCGACGCAGGCATCTCTGGATTTTCCGGCAGCGACCTTTTTGCGGTTTTGCCTCAATCATTGTCTGCTGCAAATCAACGAACGTCCAATCTGGAAAACGGTACGGGAAGGTGCACGCGACTATGTCAATCGCATGCTGCCTGCGATTGATCAAACGCATTTGCGTTGCCCGGTACGCGCTGTACGTCGTACACCGCAGGGTGTTGTGGTGCAAAGTGTAAAGGGCGTGGAGCAATATGATCAGGTGGTCATGGCTTGTCATGCACCCGTTTCCTTGAAACTGCTGGATTGCAATGAAGAAGAGGCACGCATACTTGGTGCCTTCCGCACGGAGCCGAATCATGCGGTGCTGCATACGGATTCTTTGCAATTGCCCGCCCGGCGCAAGGCATGGGCTGCCTGGAACTACAGGCTGGCGGCGCAGCAGAGTGCCGCGGTCCCCGTGACGGTCAGCTATCTGATCAATGCGCTGCAGCCGGTGCCCTGGCAGCAGCCAGTCATTGTGACGTTGAATCCTTACGAGGCGATCGCCGAACATGCCGTGCTCGCACAGTTCGACTACGCGCATCCGATCATGGATGCAGCAGCCATTGCTGCTCAATGCGAATTGCCCCGGATACAGGGAAAGGATCGTGTCTGGTTCTGTGGCGCATGGCAGGGCTACGGTTTTCATGAAGACGGGCTGAAGTCTGCCTTGCGTGTCGCACGCGACTTCGGTATTGCGCCGCCATGGGAGGCTGTATATGAATGATCGTTCGTTCATGGAGCTTGGGCTTGGCAAGGTCATGCATGCACGTACCCGTCCCAACGCACATCGGTTCCTGTATCCGGTTTTTTGCTTGCGCATTCCGGTACGTGCGCTGGCGATGCTGCAGAAGAAAAACAATTACCTGTTTGCCGTTGATCGGCCTGCCTTGCTGTCCTTTTTTTCGCGTGACCATGGCGATCGTTCCGGTGAACTGATGCAGTGGCTGACGACAGAACTGGCAAAGGCAGGGATGTCATTGCCGGATGGCGCGATCTGGTTGCAGACCATGCCGCGTGTGCTGGGTTATGGCTTCAATCCGGTCAGCTTCTGGTACATGCACGACAGCAGGGGAGCATTGCGCGCGATTCTTGCCGAGGTCAACAACACGTTCGGAGAGCACCACCAGTATCTGTTGTGCGCACCAGACCAGCAATCCATTACGGAAACCACGCCGCTGATTTGCCGGAAGGAGTTTCATGTGTCGCCGTTCTGTCGCGTCGGTGGACATTACCGTTTCCGCTATTGCGGCAATGGCGCGCATCATCGTATGGAAATCGATTATTTCGATGAAGCTTCGTCCAGTCAGCCGCTGATTGCGACAGCCATCGCCTATCGCAGCCTGCCAGCCACCGACCGTCAGTTATGGCGTGCCCTGTGCCGCATGCCATTTCTTACTCTGGGTGTCATGTTTCGCATTCACGTGCAGGCACTCAAGTTATGGATGAAGAAAACGCCGTTCTATTCAAAGCCTGTCCCACCCTCTCATTCGTTGACCAGTAATAAAAAGGAATTCCGGCAATGAAAATCAAATCGAGTCGCGCACTGTCGTTACAGGCACCCGACACCATTCCCTTGTCAGGACAGCTGTTGTTTTCGCTGCTGGAACGAATTGAAGAGGGAAGTCTGCGTGTTACCACGCCGGAGGGGATGGTGCATCTGTTTGGTCGCCGACAAACAGGCATTGATGCAGATATGACGATCCACGACTGGCGTGCTGCGCGTCCGATCATGATGCAAGGCGATATCGGTTTTGCCGAGAGCCTGCGTCGAGGTTGGGTGGGCAGCGAGAGTCTGGTTGCATTGTTCCGGCTGGTCATCCGTAACCAGCAGATGCTGGAGCAGGCCATCCATGGCAAGTGGTGGGCGCTGCTCATGCGTCGTCTTGCCCACGTGTGGCTGAACAATAACAGCCGGGCGGGCAGCAAGCGGAATATCCAGGCGCATTACGACCTCGGCAATTCCTTCTACCAGCTATGGCTCGACGCCAGCATGACGTATTCGTCGGCATGGTTTGGCGGGCAGGAGCAACTTGATCTCTACTGTGCTCAGCAAGCGAAGTACCAGCGCATTCTGGATGAACTTGACGCCAGGCCGGGGCAACGTGTGCTGGAGATTGGCTGTGGCTGGGGCGGGTTTGCAGAATATGCGGCGCAACGTGGCCTCCATGTATATGGCATCACGTTGTCGCCGTCTCAGCTTGCTTATGCCGAACAACGGATGCGTACGTTGGGACTGGAAAAATACGTCACACTCACGTTGCAGGATTACCGTCACGTCGAAGGGCAGTTTGATCATATCGTCTCGATCGAGATGCTCGAGGCGGTTGGCGAGACACACTGGCCTACCTATTTTTCGATGCTGAAACGCAGTCTGAAGCCGAATGGCAAGATCGTGCTGCAATCGATCGATATCGCCGATGCGCATTTCGCGCACTACCGTCGCAGTACTGATTTCATCCAGCAATTCATTTTTCCGGGAGGCATGCTGCCCAGTCCTTCCGTGCTGCACACACAATCCGATCACGTCGGATTGCGTGTAGAGCGGCATCAGTCGTTCGGCCTTGATTATGCGTTGACACTGCATCATTGGCATCGCGCTTTCATGGCGCAACGCGAACAGATACGTGCGCAGGGTTTTGACGAGCCTTTCATGCGTTTGTGGGAGATGTATCTCAAATATTGCGAAGCCGGTTTTCTTGAGCGTCGTACCGATGTGGCGTTGTGGACTCTGGGTGTTCGTCAACCGTGCGCTACCTTGTCCTGATTCTTCTGGCATGGGCCAATATGGCTGGCGCAAGTAGCGCGCCGGCTTACATCAATGCCGACATTCCGCAGGCGGCGATTGTCGGAACCGGCTCCTTGCGCTGGTTTGGACTGCATATCTACGAGGCCAGCCTGTGGGCTGGCAGCGGTCATTATGCGGTGAACAGACCACACGCTCTGGAACTGGTTTATAGCCGCGACTTCAGTGCGGATACGCTGGCGGATGAAGGATTGAAACAGATGCGCAAGCAGGGCGTGGATGAGGCACGGCTGGTGCAATGGAAACCGCTCATGCAAAGCGTTCTGCTGGATGTGAAGAAAGGCGATACTTTGACGGTGGTGCAACGGGAAGACGCCAGTCTGGGATTCTTTCACAACGGCCGGTTTATCAACACGATCCGGGATGGCGACTTCAACCGGCATTTTCTTGATATCTGGCTGGGAGAAAAAACTACCGTGCCGGCATTGCGTCGTGCCCTGATCGGGCGCAACTAGAACGCCTTACCTAACGGAACCACCAGCCTTCCCAACGCTGGACCATGTCGGCCAGCGTGTCATAGCCATGTCGACCCGGATGTGCGCCGTCACTGTGCTGCGCTTCCTGCAGCCAGTACGCATCGTTGCGCAATGCCTCCCAGATTGACAGATACGGTACGCTCAGCACGTCGGCCAGATCGGCAAACTGCCGGTCCAGGCGGGCGATGCGTTCCGTGTGTGCAGGGTCCGGCATGGGCGGCGGGCCGACCATGAGGACGTGATAGCGCGTGGTGGCCGTACTCAGAATGGTTTGCAGGTTCGCAAGGCTCTCGCCCGGTGCTACGCGCAATGCATTGTGATCGTAGGATGTGTCGTTCACGCCGAAGGAGAACACGACGCGCTGCGCGCAATCGGATGGCAGACGGGCCGCACATTCCTGCCGCCAGCGGGCAAGGATGTCGCGACTGGTATCGCGACGAATGCCGAGGTTGTAATGCGTGAGATTGACACCGTGTTCAACGGCACGTTGCGCAAGTCGTCCGGCCCAGCCAAGACACAAGGGGTCACCGGTTCCCTGTACGAAAGAGTCACCGACAAAGCAGATTCGTTGATCGCCCGGCGTATGCAACATCGTTGCCCCCTTGAAGGCATGTGGTTCAAACGGTGTTAATCGAAGTAGGTGCGTGCCATTTCGAAGCGTGGCGCAAAATAGACATTGTCCATGCGATCAATACGCACGCGACCGCGGCTGGAAGGCGCGTGGATAAAGCGGCCATCGCCGATATAGATGCCAACGTGCGAGAACGGACGATTCAGCGTATTGAAGAACACCAGGTCGCCAGGACGCAAGGTCCGCGGCTCAATCTCGCGACCGCGACGTGCCATGTCGGCGGCGCTGCCGAGGAGGCGCATCCCAACGGCCTTGCCATAGATGTAGGACACCATGCCGCTGCAATCGAGGCCTGCTTCCGGATTCTTGCCACCAAACTGATAGCCGATGTCGATCAGGCCCATCGCAAACAGTGCAACTTCGTTGCCTTGTTCGCTGACTGGTTGCGGTTCGTACAGGATAGGCTTTACGGCTTGCCGTCTTGATGGCGTGGGTGTGCCGCACGCTGTGAGCACCGAGGCAGCAAGCAGCGCGAGCAGCATGCCACGTCGGCTTGTCCTTTTCTCCATCGGGCCTGACATCAATCAGCGCCCGATCTTGTCCAGCACGTTGGACAGCATGGACAGCATCTGATCCAGTTCTTCCTTCGTGACATTGAGCGATGGCATGAAGCGCAGCAGGTCAGGGCGTGGCGAATTGAGCAGCAAACCGACCGGTGCCAGATCGCGTGCGATCTCGACAATCTGTGGACCAATGTCGCGACCGAGTTTGAGTGCCCGCAGCAAACCTTCGCCACGTTCGCCCGCCAGGCCATGTTTGTCGGAGAGTTTGATCAGTTCCTTGCTCAGGTAATCGCCTTTCTCCTGCACGGATTGCAGAAAGCCCGGCGCAAGCAGTGTCTTGGCGACTGCAGAACCGACGGCAGTCATGACCGGATTGCCGTTGTAGGTGCCACCCTGATCGCCTGCCTCGAACACGGCGATTTCTTCCTTCGCCAGCAAGGCTGCCAGTGGCACGCCGCCGCCAATGCCCTTGCCGAGTGTCATGATGTCCGGTTCGATACCCGACAACTGATAGGCAAACAACGTGCCGCAACGACCCATGCCGGTTTGCACTTCATCGACGATCAGCAGGATGTTGTGCTTCTTGGTCAGGGCGCGCAACGCTTGCATGAATTCACGCGTGGCAGGAATCACACCGCCTTCACCTTGTACCGGCTCCAGCATGACGGCCACGGTTTTGTCGGTGATCAGTTTTTCGACGCTCGCGATATCGTTCAGGATCGCTTTGCTGAAGCCCGGCACTTGCGGAGCAAAAATTGTGTCCCAGCCCGCTTTGCCGCTTGCCGACATGGCAGCGATGGTGCGGCCGTGGAAGCTGTGATCAAAGGTGATGATCTCGTAGCGATTTTCGCCTGCAGCATTCTTGTTGATCTTGCCCCATTTACGGGCCAGCTTGAATGCGCCCTCATTGGCTTCTGCGCCGCTGTTGGCGAAGAACACGCGGTCGAAGCAGGAGTTGTCGGTCAGCAGTTTGGCCAGCTCGATCGACGGCTCGTTGTAGAAAGCAGGTGATGGGTTGATCAGTTTTTTCGATTGCGATACCAGCGCATCGTGAATGCACTGTGGCGAATGGCCGAGGCAGTTGACGGCCCAGCCTTGCAGGTAATCCAGATAGCGTTTGCCGTTATTGTCGGTCAGCCACATGCCGTCACCTTCGACGAACACGATCGGTGGACGATTGGTGATGTACATCAGTTTGTTAACGTCGTACTGGCTGAATTCCATTGCAGGTGCTCCCGAGCGAAAGATGGTGATTGGATACAAAAGTCGTCCGATTGTTCGTGACGAGTAAGTAAAAATGGATAACTAAAAAAAAAGCCACAGGATGGGCCTGTGGCTGATTGATCGGCAAAAGCCTACGCGCACGGCATCCGGTGTAGCGGAATCGGGTTACGGCGTCGCAGGCTGATGGCGGTCGGTTTCATGCGGAAATAGTAAGACGTTTTGCACAGGCCGTCAAAACGTTTTCCGACCGCTGTGCCTATTCGATCATGTTCTTGTGCAGATCCGCTTCGGAGGTAAATGCATCCGCGTAGAACTCGTCACGCGGCAGGCCGCATTGTTTGTTGAAAGCTTCCTGCGCCGCATCGACCATGGCCGGATTGCCGCAGGCATAGACCTGATACGCGGATAAGTCCGGCAGATCGGCCATCACGGCCTCATGCACAAAGCCGCTACGTCCTGTCCAGTTGTCTTCGGCGACCGCATTGGAAATCACCGGGATGTAGCGGAAGTTGGGAATCGTGCGGGCCCATTCTTCGCACAGGGCATGCATGTACAGGTCGCGCGGGCGGCGGCCGCCCCAGTACAGCACCATCGGGCGCTCACTACGTTCATACACAGCTTGTTCGACGATGGCCTTGATCGGTGCAAAGCCGGTGCCGGACGCCAGCAGTACCATCGGCTTGCGCGAATCCTCGCGCAGGAAGAACGTGCCTTGCGGGCCTTCAAAGCGCAGGATTTCACGTTCTTTCATCACATTGAACACGTGATCGGTGAACAGGCCGCCACGCATATGACGGATATGCAGCGTCAGGTGCTCGTCGGCGTGTGGTGCATTGGCAATACTGTAGCTGCGGCGCTTGCCATCTTTCAGCAGAAATTCGATGTACTGACCGGCGCGATACTGCAGACGCTCATTGGCCGGCAGTTGCAGCGACATGACGATGACGTCATCGCTCAGGCGTTCCAGCTTGGCGACGCGCGAAGGCAGCTTCTTCATCGAAAACTCGCCGACGCCCAGTACTTCGCGCGATTCGATCACCAGATCGGTATAAGGTTTGGCGCAGCAGAAGAGGGCAAAACCCTTGGATTCATCTGCAGTGGACAGAGCACGCTCCTGGTGCGGGCCGTGATGCACATCACCTTCCAGAATGCTGCCGCGGCAGGTGCTGCAGGCGCCATTCTTGCAGCCATAAGGCAAGCCGATGCCGGCGCGAATGGCGGCATTCAGAATGGTTTCGTCGGCTTCGCAGGGAAATTGCCTGCCGCTGGGCTTAACGGTTACTTGGAACGTCATACAATCCTGATCATGCAAATTCAAAACAAACAGGCGATCCGCAAAATCGGCAAACCGCGCTTACTCATTGTGGGTTGTGGCGATGTCGGCATGCGCATGCTGCCGCTGCTACGAGACCGCTATCGTGTCTTTGCCGTCACGACACAGGCCGACCGCATGGCTGAGCTGCGTGCTGCCGGTGCAACGCCCATCCTGGCCAATCTCGATCATCCGGCAGAGGCCGCCCGGCTGGCGCGACTGGCACCGACCGTTTTGCATCTGGCACCGCCACAGGCAGAAGGGCAGATTGATCGCCGTACCCGCCATTTGACCGCCATTTTACCCGACCACACCTTACTGGTTTATGTCAGCACGTCCGGTGTTTATGGTGATTGCGGTGGTGCATTGATTGACGAGACGCGTGCTGTCCGGCCGCACAATGCACGCGCCATTCGCCGCGTCGATGCAGAGCGTACCTTGCGTCGCTGGGCCAGGCGCTCAGGTTCAAGACTGGCGATTGTGCGCGTACCCGGCATTTATGCGCAGAACCGCTTGCCTGAGGAGCGTCTGCGCAAAGGAACGCCGGCACTGGTCGAGTCCGACGATGTATTTACCAATCACATCCATGCCGACGATCTGGCGCGCATCGTGATCGCCGCCATGCGGCGCGCGCAGCCATTGCGCGTGTATCACGCCGTGGATGATTCGGATATGAAAATGGGTGCTTACTTCGACGTGGTGGCCGATGCCTTGCAGTTGCCGCGCCCGCCACGTCTGCCGCGTACCGACTTGCAGCATCAGGTCACGCCAGCAATGCTTTCCTTCATGGCGGAATCCCGCCGTCTTGCCAATCGGCGGCTTAAAACCGAACTGGGCGTTCGCCTGCACTATTCCACCGTGCAACACGGGTTACAGAAAATCGTTAAGACCGCGCCATCACGTTAGATTGTTGTTAATTGTGTGTCGGGTTTTTCGAACAATCCGCTTCATTATTGTTAAAAAGAAATTATCCGAAAAAATCTGTGATTGCTTCAATCTGCATGTGCGGCTTTGCACAAAGCATTCATCCTGAGTGCGCGCAAAATATAGCGGACAGAGGGTTTTCTCTGTTGGGATGGCAGCAGAACTCGCAGGATAATTAACGATCTCGTATCCATTTTTTTGGCATTTAAAACGTTAAATATTCGGTTTTTTCGAATTAAATTCACGCTAAATTCGATTTTGCACCCAGTTAAGATTCCGTTAGAGTGGCACCACCTGCCAACAGGGACCAAAACTAAAAAGGAAATTGCAATGTAGAAGCAGGCCAATCCCAAGGATGACATGCGTCAACCATTGTCATTTCTTCAAATGGCATGAATTATCCGCGCTGGTCAGCAATCAGGACAGGACAACTCACCATGTGTCCGGCGTGTTTTCAAACCAACTTTCGAGATCATTATGGAATTTTTACAAGTCTTCACTACGCCTGAAGCATGGATTGCGCTGGCAACGCTGACGATGCTGGAGATTGTGCTTGGCGTCGATAACATCATCTTCATTTCGGTTCTGGTGGATCGCCTGCCGAAACATCAACAACAAAAAGGCCGCATCATCGGTCTGGGTCTTGCGATGGGTACACGTATCCTGCTGCTGCTCAGCCTCTCGTGGATGATGAGCCTGGTCGAGCCGGTCTTTACGATTGGTACCATGGGCTTCTCTGGTCGTGACCTGATTCTGTTCTTCGGTGGTCTGTTCCTGCTCTACAAAGCGCTGGTCGAGATCAAGGAACTGATGTCCGGTGGTCATGAGGAAGAGGAAAGCGGCAAGGAAGTGTCCGTGAAGAAAGCAACGTTCGGTATGGTGCTGCTGCAAATCGCCATCATCGACATCGTGTTCTCGCTGGATTCGGTCATTACCGCTGTCGGCATGGTCAAGGAAGTCGAAATCATGATCGTCGCTATCATGATCGCCGTCGGTATCATGATGTTCTCGGCCAAGGCAATCGGCGAGTTCGTCAACAAGTACCCAAGCATCAAGATGCTGGCGCTGTGCTTCCTGGTGATCGTCGGTGCGGTTCTTGTCGCGGAAAGCCTGGAATTCCATATTCCGAAGGGCTACATCTACGGCGCAATGGGCTTCTCGCTGGTTGTGGAACTGTGCAACATCCGTATGCGTCGTGCCCATCAAATGGCAATCTGCGATGTGCGTGAAGAAGACCTGCCGCATGATGGCAAACCACAGGAACAAACCGCCTGAGTGTGAGGCGCTGAGAAGCAGGCTGCATGCGCAGCCTGCTGCAACAAAAAAGGAACTCGTAAGAGTTCCTTTTTTTATATCCCGCTTGTTTTGGGGGATGTGTGTCGTGACTCAGTTTTGTACTGCGGTCACCTTCAGTACTTCTTCCATGGTGGTGACGCCTTCGGCGATCTTGAGGGCACCGGCCAGCCGCAAAGGTTTCATGCCATCGGCGATGCTTTGCTTGCGCAACGCATGGATGTCTGTTTCAGCCTTGATCAGACGGGCAAACGGCTGTGAAACCGTCAATAGTTCATAGAGTCCGGTGCGACCACGATAGCCGGTCTGACGGCATTCCGGGCAACCGACGGGACGATATACGGTGCGTGGTTTGCTGATCTTGGCATCGCCGACGAGGTTTTGCCAAACTTCATCGGAAAGGGTGCCATCGGGCGACTTGCAGTGGGCGCACAAGGTACGCGTCAGCCGTTGCGCCATGATGCCGATCAGCGTCGACTCCAGCAGGTAATACGGTACGCCCAGTTCGAGGAGGCGCATGATGGCGGACGGTGCGTCGTTGGTGTGCAGTGTCGACAAAACAAGGTGACCGGTCAGCGCCGCCTGGATGGCCATTTCGGCGGTTTCCAGATCGCGGATCTCGCCCACCATGATGATGTCGGGGTCCTGTCGCATCAGTGCACGGACGCCTTCGGCAAACGACAGATCGATGCCGTGCTGCACCTGCATCTGGTTGAAGGCGGCTTCGACCATCTCGATCGGATCTTCCACCGTGCAGACATTGACTTCACTGGTCGCAAGCGCCTTGAGTGTCGTGTAGAGCGTGGTGGTTTTGCCAGAGCCGGTTGGACCGGTGACGAGAATGATGCCGTGCGGCCGCGTGGTGAGCTCGGCCCAGCGTGCGGCATCATCCGGTGGAAAACCGAGTTCGGGCAGTGATTTGACGACGACGTCAGGATCGAAGATACGCATGACCAGCTTTTCGCCGAAGGCGGTCGGCAGGGTGGAGAGTCGCAGCTCGATTTCCTGTCCGCCATGCGTACGCGTCTTGACGCGGCCATCCTGCGGGCGGCGCTTTTCGATCACGTCCATACGACCGAGTAGCTTGATGCGCGCCGTCATCGCAATCATGACGCTCGGTGGCACCTGATAAACCTGATGCAATACACCATCGATGCGGAAGCGAATCGCACAAAACTCGCGTTTGGGCTCCAGATGAATGTCGGAGGCGCGCTGCTCAAACGCGTATTGCCACAACCAGTCGACGATGCTGACGATGTGCTGGTCGTTGGCATCGACCTGTTTGCTGTTGCCCAGCTCAACCAGTTGCTCAAAGTTATTGCGCAAGGCAAGGTCTTGTCCGCCCAGCTTGCGTGCGCCCTTGATGGATTTGGCGAGTGCAAAGAACTGCGTCGTGTACTGCGCAATGTCGAGCGGATTGGCCACGACCAGCCTGACCGTGCGGCGCGTGATCTTGGCGATCTCGGCTTCCCATTCGGTCTGGAAAGGCTCGCAGGTTGCAATCACCAGTTCGGTTGCTGTCATTTCGACCGGCAGGATATGAAAGCGCGTTGCGTAGGTGGCAGACATGACATCGGCAACACGTGCAAAGTCGATCTTGAGCGGATCGATACGATAGAAAGGCAGTTTGACCTTGCCGGCCAGCCATTCCGTCAACCATTCCAGTGTAAGCGGACGATGTGGTGGTGCAAACGCGGTCAGCTTGCACTGCGCAATGGCAACCAGCGGATGCATGGCAATGCTGGCATTGCGGTGAATGGCCTGCGCCTGAGTGTAAAAGGTCTTGCCGTCTTCTCTGGCGAGAATGCCGTCGGCAAGCAGCCAGTTGAACAGCGTCTGCAAATCCAGTCGTGTGGGTGTGCTGGCAGTGAATGCTGCGGCAGGTTTGCCGGTGCCACTTGCTGCGATTGGGGCGTTGGCCATGTGCAAATCCAGAAGACGAAAAGTGCGTCGATGCTATCACAGCCCCCACGCCTTGCCGGATCGCCTGCTTACTGTTGTGCCTGCCAGGCCTTGATCCCGTTGACCCAGGACTTGGCGGGTAGTTTCGTGGTGGCAGTGATGTGCGCGGCACGTTCGTAGAGCGCAGGAATATCCAGTTCTGGCGGTTGGTTGAAGGCAATCGCAATCACGTTACCGTCATGTACTTCCGGCAGAGAGATCACCGTATCGAAGGCATAGTGCATGGCACTGAGGTTTTTGGCGTAACTCGGATGATCGCCAAACAGGTTGACGGTCATGATGCCATCCGGTTTCAGGCAGGCGGCACACGCCTGATAGAACTCCGGCGTATCCAGCACCGGTCCGCGTGCAGTGGCGTCGTACAAATCGACTTGCAGTGCATCGATGGTGCCGTGATGTTCTTCATTGTTCACGTAGTCCAGCGCATCCATTTCGATCACGTTCAGACGTGCATCATTGGGTGGCAGTTTGAACATCGAGGTACAAATCGCCAGCACGGCAGGATTCAGTTCCACCGCCGTAACGCGGGCATCCGCAAAGCGACGGTAAGCAAACTTGGTCAACGCACCCGTACCAAGACCGAGTTGTACGATGTGTTGCGGTTGGTCTTTGAACAGCATCCACGCCATCATCTGCTGCGCATATTCCAGCTCGATCCAGTCCGGCTTGCTGATGCGCATGGCACCTTGTACCCATTCCGTACCAAAGTGGAGATAGCGCACGCCGAACTGTTCGGACAGTGTGACCGGTGCAAACCTGGGTTTGCGTTGCTTGGGCGAGGCGAGCTGCTTCAGGCTGGCGAGCGTGGCAGTTTTCTTGCGGCCCGGTCCTGCCTTGGCGTTGGCTTCGGCTTCGATGGATTTGCGTTTGATCAGCATGAATGGCTTTTGGGAAAAAATCAGGTTGGCGCGATGATACCGCGCCACGCTGCAAGTTTCTGTTCGAATCGCATGACGGCGTAAGCCGGTGAGGAGGAGGGCAGCAGCAAGGTCTCGAACCCGGCTTGCGCAAACCGGGCGGCCTGCTGCCCTGATTTTTTGCCGTTGAAACAAACGCGGCGCAAGACTGGGCATTGCTCGCGCAAGAGCGAGAAGTCATTATGCAGCGCACCGCGAATTGCGCTGTCAAGGCTGCCTTCACGGGTGCAGGCAGCAATCACGTCCCACAAACCAATACGGTACGTTTGTAATCGCGCCAGTCGTTCTGCATACGGCAACGCAACCAGATCATCATCCAGTACGGCGGACAGCAATCGCCAGAACTGGTTTTGCGGATGCGCATAGTACTGTTGCGCAGCGAGCGATGCTTCACCGGGAAAGCTGCCGAGAATCAGAATCTCCGTATCGGTGTTGATGACCGGCGGGAAACAGCGCAGAGAGGGAAAGACAGCGGAAGACATGTGCCTATTGTAATGACATGGCGTCGTTGCCGTCATTTTGCAGGCACAGCTTCGCTCTCCCGTTGCCAGGTGCCGGTTGCCAGTGTTGTCGGTGCCGCTTCTACAAATGTCCAGCGCAATGGCACTGCATTGTGCAAGATGCTGGCGTGTTGTACATGGACGCGCCACAGGCGCTGCGCGCCGGTCACCTGAGCCGTTTCTGACGCATGCCAGAGCACCTCGCCTTTGCCCTGCAGGTGCAGTACATGGCCATGATCAAAGTCAATGATCAGCAAGGCCACACGTGGATCAGTCAGGATATTTCCAAGCGTGTTGAAATAGCGATTCCCCACGAAATCCGGAATGGTCAGCATATTGCCATCGGCACGAATAAAACCGGGGCGTCCTCCTTTATGCGAGATATCCAGTCCGCCGTTTTCAGTTGCGTGCGGATTGCTGGTGGTTGCCACGAACAAGGTATCCGCCCTGGCAATCATGGCCTGCGCTTGCGCATCCAGACTGGTCAATGAACGTGTCGCCTGACTGGTGGTTGCAGTCATGACGGCATGATCGTCAATGCTGCGTAGCTGGATGTATTTAGGGCAATTGCCAAAGGATTGCCTGACATCCAGATGCACGCCCTCCGCATCAAGATGGCTGATCGTGCCATTGACGCGATTGCGGCGACGTGTATTCAGATCAATCCCAAGCATGCCGACTGGCTTGCCAGCGTGCAGGAAAGGCTGAATGTTGGAAAGCCACTGTGCATCACGGGCAATGACCAGCTTTTCCGCGCTGGGGGAGGTAGCAAAGCCGGACGGGCCCGTCACGATGGAGGCAACCGGCCAGCCATCGTGATCAACTGTTGCCACCATCATGTAACGCAGCATCGCGAAGAAGTCGCGATGTTGTTCAGGCATCGCCTCGCGAATGGCAAATCCGGGCGGGCCACCACCCGCCAGTTGCTGTGCGCGCAATTCGCCCGCATGAAAGGGTAGGGCCTTGGTCGGGATGTTCATGCTGCTTCCGGAACAGGTGAGGCAGGCATTGGCACAAAGTGCGGCAACGCCTCAATGCGTTTGAGCCACGCTTTGATAGACGGATAGGGTGCCAGCGAGATACGTCCTTCGTCTGCATGCGCAATGTAGGAATAGCACGCCAGATCGGCGATGGTCGGGTGCGCCGTGGCCAGATAGTGGCGTGTTTTCAAATGTCCTTCCATCATTTCCAGTAAACGTTCAGAGATGGCGTGTGCCAGTGGCAGTGCGATTTCTCCCGGCATGTTCCACAGCACCGTCATGCGTGCGCTGGCCGGACCATGTCGCAACTCATTGGCCGAGATGGAGAGCCAGCGTTGGACTTCTGCCGCCTGCAGGGCATCGTCGGGCAGCCATGTTGTGCCTGACGCATAGCGTTTGACCAGATAGACGAGGATGGCATTGCTGTCCGGGATCGCTTGATCGCCATCGACCAGAACGGGAATTTTCCCCAGCGGATTCAAGGCCTTGAATTCCGCGCTATGACGGACGGTGGCATTGGCTTCAACGTATTCGAACGGCAAGTCCAGAATGCGCAGCATCAGCTCGACGCGATGGCAGTGACCGGAAATCTTGAGACCGTAAAGTTTGCGTGGCAGGTGTGACATGAACAACTCCTTGATGAATGGGTGAAAAGTGGATTCATCATAGTTATTCCAATAATTGATGTAAATTATGTAAAAATGCAATTCAATATTTCAATAAATGGAATAATTAAACGATGGACTTGAGCGAGAAAGCGCATGGACAGGCTGGATGAGCTGGAGGTTTTCCTCGCCATTCTGGACACCGGAAGTCTGGTCGGTGCGAGTCGGAAGCTGGGGCGGTCTGCGCCGGCCGTGACGCGATTGTTATCCGCGTTGGAGGAACGTATTGGCACACGCTTGCTGGAACGTACAACGCGCCATCTTGCAGCGACCGAAGCGGGTTTGCGCCTTGCCGGACAAGCCAGGCAGGTGTTGTCACTCTATGAGGCGGCTGTGTCCGATGATGCATCGACCGCGATGCGCGGCAAGCTGCGTATCACGGCACCAATGGTCTTTGGCCGGCGCCACGTGGCGCCGATCGTCAATAGCTATCTCGACCGGTATCCGGAGATGCAGGTCGAAATGATGATGAGCGACCGTAATCTTGATCTGATCGAAGAGGGACTTGATCTGGCTGTCCGGATCGGGACGCTGGCTGATACGACACTGGTTGCGCGTCCTGTTGGCATGGTCGGTCGCCTGCTGGTTGCCAGCCCGGACTACCTCGCCCGACGTGGCATGCCCCAGACACCTCATGATCTGTTGCAGCATGATGTGATCTTCACCACAGAACGCATCCATGCAACGGAATGGCGCTTCCGGCATGAGGGCAGGGAGCGTACAGTGCAATTGACGCCGCGTCTGACCGTCAATGAAATTGATGCGGCATTGCTGGCGGCGAAGGCCGGTCGTGGCATCGCGCGGGCCTTGTCGTATCAGGTTGCCGAGGATCTGGAAGCAGGTGCGCTGGTCCGTCTGTTGCCGGACTACGAACCTGCACCGTTGCCGGTTCAGCTCGTGGTTACGGGCACACGACACATGGTACCGAGATTACGGGCGTTTCTGGATCATGCCGTTTCGGCACTCAGTAACTTGAGCGTGATTCAGCAAGCACAATTTCGTTCTTGATCAAAACAGGGAGGAGACGAAGATGGACAAGAAAGTCATGCTGATCACCGGTGGCAGTCGTGGCATCGGCGCGGCGATTGCCGAGCTTGCTGCGGCGGATGGTTATGTGGTCTGTTTCAGCTACAAGAGCAATCGGACTGCAGCAGACAGTGTAGTCAGAAAGATCGAGCAAGCGGGTGGACAGGCGTTGGCGCTACAGGCCGACGTTGCTGTGGAAACGGACATTCTGCGCATGTTTCATGAAGTTGATCAGACCTTTGGTCCGCTGACCGCGCTGGTCAACAATGCCGGTATTCTCGAGCAGCAAATGCGCGTTGATCAAATGGATGCGGCGCGCATGCAGCGCATCTTTGCCACCAATGTGATCGGCAGTTTCCTATGCGCCCGGGAAGCCGTACGTCGCATGTCGACGCTGCATGGCGGCAAAGGCGGCGCCATCGTCAATCTGTCCTCGATTGCAGCCAAGGCTGGTGGCCCGGCCGAGTACGTCGATTACGCGGCCTCCAAAGGTGCTATCGACACGTTGACCGTCGGGCTGGCCAAAGAGGTTGCGACGGAAGGCATACGTGTCAACGGCGTACGTCCGGGCGTGGTGTACACCGATATCCATGCCAGCGGCGGCGAGCCGGGACGTGTGGATCGCGTCAAGGCGCATGTCCCGATGCAGCGAGGCGGTGAGCCGGTCGAGATCGCACAAGCCGTGATGTGGCTGTTGTCCGACAAGGCTTCCTATACCACCGGCACACTGATCGACGTGACCGGCGGACGCTAGCCTGTGCGGGGTGCCGCACATTCGGCGCCAGGTGATTCTCGTATGCTTGGGGCAAGCCGATGCGCCTGCTCGGCACGATCTATATCCTGTGTGGGATCACCATGAAATTCGTCACCGGTCTTTTTCGTTCGATGCATGTGTTGACTGCCGTGTTCTTTGCCATGGCGGCACTGATGCTGATCATCATTGCCGTGCGCATGGGCTGGCAGGCATTCGGTGGTGAACTCGACAGTAGTGCCGCACAATCAATCATTGAAGCGGTCGGCTTGCTGGCGGCGGCGGTGGTGGCGTTACAGATTGCTGAGACGATCGTCGAAGAGGAAGTGGTGCGTGATGCCGACATCAGTGCCCCCACGCGCGTGCGCCGGTTCTTGTCGCGGTTCTTTGTTGTCGTGGTGGTGGCGCTGGCGATTGAAGGGCTGGTCGCGACTTTCAAGGCGATTCATGACGACATGGCGCATTTGCCTTATGCCGCCTCGATACTGGCATCGACGGCCTTGCTGCTGACAGCTTGGGGTGCGTTTGTCTACTTTAATCGTTCGGCAGAAGAACTGGAGCCCGAAGCGATGCAGGAAGCCAAGGGCGAAGACAGCAAGTTGCAATAGCTTCCTTTCTCTATTTTTCTCCCGTATCAAAGACCTCGTATTCTGCATGGATAACCGTGCAAATCGCACTTCCTGTGGTTAAATGCTTCGCTTCGACCGAAGTCATTTTTCAGGGACTGTGCATGAAATCATTGATCACTTTATTGTTGGTGCTGACCGTTTCCGGCGCTGCGCTGGCGGAAAAGCCATCTGCCGAATCGATTGAAAAGCTCTTGATCGTCACCGATTCCGACAAGGTGATGGATCAGATGTTTGACCATCTGGATGGTTTCATGAAGAACATGGTCAATCAGTCTGTACAGCAAAACAAAATGAATGAAGAAGGCCGCAAGGTCATGGATAACTTCATGGCGCGTATGGTCAAGGTCATGCGAGAAGAGCTCAGCTGGGAGCAAACCAAACCGATTTACGTGCAGGTCTACAGCGAAAACTTTACGCAGCAGGAAGTCGATGACTTGCTGACGTTTTATGCAACACCAACCGGCAAGGCCTTGATCGAAAAAATGCCTGTCGTCATGGGTAAGTCGATGGAGCTGACGCAAGCACGCATTGGCCCGATGATGCAGCGCATGCAGATGGAAATGCGTGCTGCCGTGGCAGAAGTCAAAGCGGCGCAGAAAGCGGATGGCGCCCAGTAGGCAATCTTCCTTTCCAACAATCACATCCACGAATCGCCCTATGGATCAAGAACGAGAGTCGCCGTCACCTGCCGCGCGCACGCAGCACGGACGACGCATGAACGCCCCGACCAAGGCAGAGACGGACCTGCTGCAGCCGTTTCCCATGTTGCCGATGTCGCGCATCAAGGTACCGGCAGGCGAAGCGGCATGCAGGGAGGCGATTGCTGATCTGCGTCGTGCACGCATCGTTGGTTTTGATACCGAGTCCAAGCCGATCTTTGTGCAGAACGCGGTGGATGATGGTCCGCACGTCGTTCAGCTCTCTACGCTGGAGACAGCTTACATTTTCCAGTTGCATCGCCCTGAATGTGAACAAGCGGTGATCGATATTCTGTCCTCGCCTGAAGTACTCAAGGCAGGATTCGGACTGGAATCGGATATGTCCAACAGCCGACGTCGTTTTGGTATCACGCTTGCGTCGGTTCTGGATATCAATACCGTCTTCAAACTATTGGGTTACAAGAATTCGACTGGTCTGCGTGCTGCGGTGGCGCTTGCCTTCAATCAGCGCTTTCACAAATCCAAGAGCATGACGACCTCCAACTGGGCGTTGCGCACTTTGTCGGAAGGGCAGCTGGTTTACGCGGCCAACGATGCGTACGCTGCCTTATGTGTACTGCTGGAAATAAACCGTACGCAAAGCGGTTGGCAGAAGTCGATGCCAGCTCATATTGTTGCGCTGCTGAAAAATAGTTAGGCGTCTGTAATGACAAGCAACGCTGATAGGTGGGAGAGATTTCTCGATCCAGACGTAGTGAGGCCATCGCTTTTTATGGCTACGATGTTCGTCACAACGTTTGAGATACTCCAAGACTGCATCGTTGATCGCATTCGAGATTTCTATATAAACGGATTCGATCAAACTGGACTTATCGTCGGCCCAGACTATCAAAAGAATGTCGCATCAAGAAGCAGGAGCATTCTCTACGCATCCCTCGATTGGCTAAAAGAGTATGAAGTAATCAATGACCATGATCTCGAAACCTTCGAGCAGCTAAAGAAAATACGGAATCAACTTGCGCATCAACTTTTTGATGTAGTTACGGGACAAGTTGAATCAGATCACCAAGCGCAGTTTGAAGTCCTTTTCGAGCTACTACGAAAAATTGAAGTCTGGTGGGTTATCAATGTCGAACTTGCGACTAACCCGGACTACGATAACCAAGAAATTGACAAAGAAGGCATAGTTCCAGGGGCCATCCTGTCGCTGCAAATGCTTATCCAAGTAGCTACCGGAAACACTGAGTTGCTCGAAGCCTGGCGCAAAGAACGTGTTAGCAGAGGCACGGATGCCTAACACTTACATCGAGAGAAAGATACCCCAGTAAGCCGACTCATGCCTCTCATGTAAAACGTTCGCACAACCTCAAATAAAAAGCCGCACACTGTGCGGCTTTTTTCATGATAACGAAAAGAGGCTTACTTACCGGCCAGTCCCAGCAGCATGTCATTCAGACGCTTGACGAAACCGGCAGGATCATTGAGGTTGCCGCCTTCTGCCAGCAGCGCCTGATCGAACAGGATGTTGGACCAGTCATCAAACTTGGCTTCTTCGTACTTCAGGCGTTGTACCAGCGGATGATCCGGATTGATTTCCAGAATTGGTTTGGCATCCGGTGCATTTTGACCAGCAGCTTTCAGCATGCGCAGCAGGTTGCCTGACAATTCATTTTCTTCGGCAACCAGACAGGCTGGCGAGTCGGTCAGACGGAAGGTGACGCGGACTTCCTTGGCCTTGTCTGCCAGTGCGGTCTGCATTTTGGCAACCAGATCCTTGTACTGATCTTCGGTTTCCTGATGCTGTTTCTTCTCGGTTTCGTCTTCCAGATTGCCAAGGTCAAGATCGCCTTTGGCAACCGACGACAACGGCTTGCCATCGAATTCTTCGAGGAAGGACAGCATCCATTCATCGACGCGATCGGTCAGTAACAGGACTTCGATACCTTTCTTGCGGAAGATTTCGAGGTGCGGGCTGTTCTTTGCGGCGTTGTAGGATTCTGCAGTCGCATAGAAGATCTTGGTTTGAGCTTCTTTCATGCGCGACACATAATCGGCAAACGATACCGTCTGGGCATCGCTATCGTTATGTGTCGAGGCAAAGCGCAAGAGCTTGGCGATGCGATCCTTGTTGGCGTGATCTTCGCCAATGCCTTCCTTGAGCACCTGACCGAATTCGGTCCAGAAGGTCGCATACTTGTCCTTGTCGGCTTGCTCTTCGCTGTTGGCCAGATCTTCCAGCATCGACAGCACGCGTTTGGTCGAACCATCGCGAATCACCTTGACGTCACGCGACTCTTGCAGGATTTCACGCGAGACATTCAGCGGCAGATCGGCCGAATCGATGACGCCTTTGACAAAGCGCAGATACACCGGCATCAGTTGTTCGGCGTCGTCCATGATGAAGACGCGTTTGACGTACAGCTTGATGCCGCCGCGCTTGTTGCGATCCCACAGGTCGAATGGTGCCTTGGCAGGGATGTACAGCAGTTGCGTGTATTCGCTGCGGCCTTCGACGCGATTGTGCGTATAGGTCAGCGGATCGCCGAAGTCATGCGAGACATGCTTGTAGAACTCGGTGTACTGCTCTGGCGTGATCTCATTCTTGCTGCGTGCCCACAGTGCACTGGCCTGATTGACGGTTTCCAGCTCGTCGCGCACGACGGTTTCGTTTTTCTCCTGATCCCATTCTTCCTTCTGCATCACGATTGGCAGAGAGATATGGTCGGAATATTTGCGGATGATGGATTTGATCTTCCACGAGGAGAGGAAGTCGTCCTCGCCTTCGCGCAGGTGCAGGATGATGTCGGTGCCGCGGTTTGGCTTGTCGATGGCTTCGATCGTGAAGTCGCCTGCGCCTTCGGATTCCCAGCGCACACCTTCATTGGCTGGCAGGCCGGCACGACGGCTTTCGACCGTGATGCGATCGGCGATGATGAAGCCGGAGTAGAAGCCAACGCCGAACTGACCGATTAGTGCCGCATCCTTTTGCTGGTCGCCCGACAGTTTGGAGAAGAATTCCTTGGTGCCGGATTTGGCGATCGTGCCGAGATGTTCGACTGCATCATCGCGTGACATGCCGATGCCGTTGTCGCTGATGGTGATGGTACGTTTTTCCTTGTCGAAGCTGACCTTGATTTTCAGATCGGCATCATCTTCGAACAGGGCAGCGTTATTGATCGCTTCAAAACGCAGTTTGTCCGATGCATCGGATGCGTTCGAGATCAGCTCGCGCAGGAAAATCTCCTTGTTGGAATACAGGGAGTGAATCATCAGTTGCAGTAACTGTTTTACTTCCGCCTGGAAGCCAAGGGTTTGCTTTTCGGATGTAGCCATTTTTTCCTCAGAGTCGAGATGTTACGTCGTTGAATATTGAAATCGCAGGCAGTGCCGGTCAGGCCGGTTGCCACGGCGCGGCGCATTGCGTGAATGCGGTGAAGTGCGCGCATTGTACGCGTACCGTTAAATCAGGCAAAACGCGCCGATTTTGCCCTGCGCTGCTAGTTGGCGACGGAATCGATTTTTTCAATACTTTTTTGCGTTTGGATGGCACGCAAAAGCCGCTTCAGAGAGAGGCAAACGCAAAATGGCAATTCCCTGTATCGTTTCGGGACGGGGATGCACGTGTCATGTCGTACAGGTCGGATGGTTGGTTCGATTGTGTTTCCCGCTGTCGTTTCGCCTCTTCGCTGTCATGAATACCCTGTTGCCCTTCCTGATCTTTGCCTTTGTCTCGTCCATTACGCCGGGGCCGAATAACATCATGCTGACTTCTTCCGGTATCCGGTTTGGCTTCGTACGCACGATTCCGCACATGCTGGGTGTCGTGAGCGGGTTTGCCATACTGCTGGCTTTGTGCGCGGCGGGTATTGGCAGTCTGGTACTGGCCTTGCCCGGTGCCGATATGCTGCTGCGCGTGGCCGGATCAGCCTATCTGCTGTATCTGGCGTGGCAATTGCGGGTGATGAAAGCGGATGACGCAATGACCGGACAGGCAAAGCCGATGTCTTTTGGTGCTGCAGCGTTGTTTCAGTTTGCCAATCCCAAAGCATGGATCATGGGTATTACCGGCGCGGCCGCCTTCTTGCCGACACTGCAACCGGTCTGGCTGGCTATCTTGCTGTTTTGTCTCGTGTTCAGTCTGGTCAACCTGCCATGCCTGAGCGTCTGGACTGCCGCAGGTGCCGCCTTGCGCCGCTATTTGCAGGATGTGTTCTGGCGTCGCGTCTTCAGTGTCGTGATGGTGCTGGCGACCGTCTATGCCGCTGTGGCAATCTGGCTTTAGGTAAAGGCAATGGCAAAAGCGCTTTCTGACGAAACACGCGGCATGCTGTTGGGTGCCATCGGCATTGCCATGTTCAGCCTGACCTTGCCCTTTACCCGTATTGCGGTAACGGAAATCCATCCTGTCCTGATGGCATTGGGGCGGGCTGTGGTCGCAGCGATGTGTGGCGCCACGCTGTTGTGGTGGACCAAGGCCCCGCGTCCGAACCGGTCGCAGGTCAAGTCGCTATGCATCGTCGCAGCCGGTTGCGTGCTGGGCTTTCCGATTTTTACGTCCGTCGCGATGGGAGAGATTCACGCTTCGCATGGTGCCATCATGCTTGGCATTCTGCCGCTGGCGACGGCGCTGTTTGGCGCGCTCCGTTTTGGCGAGCGTCCTTCTGCAGGTTTCTGGATTGCGGCGGTGATCGGCAGTGCGCTGGTGGCGGCCTTTGCGCTGGAAGAGGGCGGTGGCACCTTGCAATGGGGCGATCTGGCGATGTTTATCGCGGTGGTAGCCGCGTCCATGGGGTATGCAGAAGGTGGCCGCTTGTCCGAAACAATGGGCGGACTGACCGTGATTTCCTGGGCATTGCTGCTGTCGATGCCACTGGCGTTGCCGGCGCTCGGCTGGCTGATCATGGAGCATGGGCTGCATGCTTCTCCACGTGCCTGGTTCGGGTTCGCCTATGTGTCCTTGTTCTCGATGTTTATCGGGTTTTTCTTCTGGTACAAGGGACTGGCGCTGGGCGGCATTGCGCGTGTCGGTCAGGTACAACTGATCCAGCCTTTCCTGACCCTGCTGGGTGCTGCGGTGATTCTGGGTGAGCCACTGACATGGAAAACCGTCCTGTTTGCGACGCTGATCGTGATTGTGGTGGCGCTGGGCAAGCGCATGCCGGTTCGCCGTTATGGCTGATGTGATGCGTGTCATTGCCTTGCAACGAGATAGTTCGGTCGGGTTGGCGCGGATTTGAGATAATCACGGAATTCGGCAATTTTTGCCTGTTTTCGTTTTTCTAACGGTCACGGCGCTTGAGGCGCTGGCCTTGTTTCCTTCCGGAGTCTGCATGTCCTTCTATGACAAATTGAAAGCCCTGAATATCGAATTGCCTGCGGTGTCCGCGCCCGCTGCCGCCTATGTGATGTATGCACAAACCGGCAACACGATCTTCCTGTCTGGCCATATCGCAAAAAAGGAAGGCAAGCCATGGGTCGGTCAGTTGGGCAAGGATATGGAAACGGAAGAAGGCAAGCAGGCCGCACGTGTCGTCGCAATCGATCTGATTGCCACACTGCAAGCGGCCTGCGGCGGCGATCTCAATCGCGTCAAGCGTATCGTCAAGGTCATGAGCCTGGTCAATTCCACACCGGACTTTACCGAGCAGCATCTGGTCACCAATGGTGCATCGGAGTTGTTTGGCGAGATTTTTGGTGAGCAGGGCAAGCATGCGCGCTCCGCGTTCGGGGTGGCACAGATTCCGCTTGGTGCTTGTGTCGAGATCGAGCTGATTGCCGAAGTGATCTGAGTGTTGCCTGCGTTCTTGCCTGATCTTTCCTTCATTCAACTCTGACGGGGTTGCCTCGTCCGATTTACCCGCTCTGCCAAGGCAGAGCACCGTTTCCTGAATCATGAAAATCGAAAATCCAACCCCGATCAAATGGCAGTTTTCCCAACGCGCTGAACAACTGCAAAGCTCGGTCATCCGCGAAATCCTCAAGGTTACGATGCGGCCCGACATCATCTCGTTCGCGGGTGGCTTGCCTTCGCCGGCAACCTTCCCGGTCGAGCATATGAAGACGGCATTCGACAAGGTTTTGTCGGATCAGGGCAAGGTGGCTTTGCAGTACGGCCCTACTGATGGCTATGCGCCATTGCGTGAATGGATTGCGCAGTCGCTGTCGATCGATGGCGTGACGATTTCACCGGATCAGGTGTTGATGGTATCGGGCTCGCAGCAGGCGCTGGATTTGCTGGGCAAGGTGCTGGTCGAAGATGGCAGCAAGGTGCTGGTGGAAACACCGAGCTATCTGGGCGCCTTGCAGGCGTTCTCGGTGTATCGCCCGGAGTTCGTTTCTGTACCGACCGATGAAAACGGCTTGTTGCCGGAAACCGTCGAAGGCATTGCCGATGGTGCCTGCCTGCTGTATTCGTTACCGAACTTCCACAACCCGACCGGCCGCACCATGTCGCTCGAACGTCGGGAAGCTCTGGTGGAAACCTGTGCACGTCTTGGCTTGCCCCTGATCGAAGATGATCCGTATGGTGCGCTCAGCTATGCCGGTGAGCCATTGCCGAAGATGCTGACGATGAATCCGAATGGCGTAATCTATCTGGGTTCGTTTTCCAAGGTGCTGACGCCGGGCATCCGTCTCGGTTATGTGGTCGCACCGGCGATCCTGATCCGCAAGCTGGAACAGGCCAAGCAGGCATCTGATCTCCACACCTCGCAACTGACGCAGATGGTGGTGTATGAAGCGATCAAGGATGGTTTCCTTTCACAGCACATTCCATCGATTCGTACGCTGTATGCCAATCAATGCAAGGTCATGCTGGATGCGCTGGAAGAGTTCTTCCCGGTTGGCGTCAAATGGAACCAGCCTGCAGGCGGTATGTTCATCTGGGTCACCTTGCCCAAGCACATCGACGGCATGCAATTGCTGGATGAAGCGATTGCGCAAAACGTTGCATTCGTTCCGGGCGCACCGTTCTATGCGAACGAGCCAGAAACCAATACCTTGCGTCTGAGTTTTGTCACCGTGCCACCAGAAAAGATTCGGCATGGTGTGCAAGTGCTGGCAGGCTTGATCAAGAACAAGCTGCGTTGATCTTCAATCAGCGAATAAAAAACGGCGTCCTCGGACGCCGTTTTTTATTGTGTCGCTCTGGAAGATTTAAGGAATAACTGCACCGTTTTTATCGAAGCGTACCGTCTCACCATGTTTGAGTGCGACAAACGCCTGATCGGCAACCCCTGCCTTTTTCCGTGCCTCTGCCAGAGCCAGCGGTGGTTCATCCAGCGATTCATCCGCCATCTCGAACGTACCCCAGTGCACACCAATCGAGTAAGCCGACTTGATCGTTTGGTGGATCTTGACTGCATCGGCCGGATCGACGTGCTGGGTTTGCATGAACCAGCGTGGCGCGTAGGCACCGATCGGGATCAGTGCCAGATCAAAGCTGCCGAAACGCGTGGCGATGTCTTCAAAGTCCTTGGAGAAGCCGGTGTCGCCGGCAAAGAAAACGGAGAAGGGCGTAGCAGTATCCTTGTTGGTATGCATCGTCCAGCCGCCCCACAGAGTTTCCTGCCGGTCGGTCAGGCTACGCGCGGACCAATGCTGTACTGGCACCAGATGAAAATTCAAGCTACCTTGCGATGCGCTTTCCCACCAGTCGAGTTCTTTGACGTTGGTGATGCCCAGATCATTGAGCCACGGCTTGATGCCAAGTGGAACGAGGAACAGCGGCGGGCCGCCATCCTGCTTGTTCAACTGCTCGACCGTTGCACGATCCAGATGATCGTAGTGATTATGTGAAATCAGAACAACATCGATATGCGGCAGTTCGTTCATATCCATCGGCGGCGGCACGTGCCGTTTGGGGCCCATGAAGGATAAGGGTGAGGCACGTTTGGACCAGATCGGGTCCGTCAGGACATTGGTGCCCTGCACTTGCAACAGCACGGTGGCATGGCCGATCCAGGTGGCAGTGGTATCCGTCTTGTTGGCATGCAATGCGACGACATCGGGCCGCACAATCGGGAACGCATAGTTGTTGGCAGGCGGTTTGGGCAAACCTTGCGTGATGCGTTGCCACTGCCACTTCAGCAAGCCATCCGGCTTTCTGTCGAGATAATTGTTGCGAAAGCCTTCGGGCGTGTGATGCGGCTTGGCGGGATCGTAGTACGGGTTCTTGTGGCCGCACGCGGCCAGCATCAGCGTGGCGGACAAGGCCAGCAGCAAGCCGGTGCGCGTCGCTCTGCACGATCTTGCTGCCGTCCCCACCATCATTTTTGCGGTGCCAGCGTCGTGGCCTTGAGTTTGGATTCCAGTGCCTTGCCCTTGCGCGCACGCTTGCCGATGTGGATTGCGAGGCCGGACGCGGACAGGGCGACTTCCTGCGCCTTGCCCCCGCGTCCACTGCCACTGACCAGCACGCCACGTTGCGTGATCGGTTGTGCTGCCAGCAGCTTTTCGTTCTTCTCGAGTTCCATCAGGATCACGCCACGGCCACCAGCCGTGAGTGTCTTGATTTCGTCTAGGCCAAAGACCAGCAGGCGACCTTTTTCCGACAGGCAGGCAATCGCACTGGCACCGGCAATGACCGGGCGTGGTGCCAATGGCTCATCGCCTTCATCCAGCGTGATGAATGATTTGCCGCCACGATTGCGTGCGGTCATGTCACCGGCCTTGGCAGTAAAGCCGTAACCGGCGGTCGAAGCGAGCAACAGTTGCGTGTCGCCCGAACCTGCAAAGTAGTGACGAATCTGGGTGCCGCTGGCGAGTTCGACCAGTGTGGTGATCGGGACGCCATCGCCACGTGCGCCGGGTAGTGCGTTGACCGGCACCGAATAGATACGGCCGTTGGAGCCAAATACCAGCAGGTTGTCGACCGTGCGGCATTCGAACGCGTCATACAGCGCATCACCTGCCTTGAACGTGAACTGCGCGGCATCATGACCGTGACCGGTACGCGCGCGCACCCAGCCTTTTTGCGAAATGACGACGGTAACCGGTTCGTCGATGACTTTCTGTTCGACCGTCGCTTTCTCGGCTTCTTCGATCAATGTGCGACGTGCATCGCCAAACTGTTTGGCATCGGCTTCAATTTCCTTGATGACCAGCTTTTTCATCGACGATGGATTGTCGAGCAGATCCTGCAAGGTGGTTTTTTCGTTACGCAATGCTGCCAGCTCTTGCTGAATCTTGATCGTTTCCAGACGGGCGAGCTGACGCAACCGGATTTCCAGAATGTCGTCGGCCTGACGTTCGGACAAGCGGAATGCATCGATCAGTGCTGGCTTCGGCTCATCGGATTCACGGATGATGCGGATGACTTCGTCGATGTTCAGCAGAATCGCTTCACGTCCTTCAAGGATGTGAATGCGGTCATCGACCTTTTGCAGACGGAATTGCGTACGACGGGTAATCGTCGAGAAGCGGAAGGCGATCCACTCCTGCAGGATGTCGGTCAGTGTTTTCTGGCGTGGGCGACCATCGCCGCCGATCATCACCAGATTGACCGAGACACTGGTTTCCAGTGAAGTGTGGGCCAGCAGCAGGTTGGTGAATTCGGTGTGATCCTGATTCTTGGACTTTGGCTCGAATACCAGACGTACTGGCGCATCGCGGCCCGATTCGTCACGCACGGTATCGAGCATTGCCAGTACCGTTTGCTTGAGCGCGAGCTGTTCTGGCGACAAAGATTTTTTACCGAGCTTGATCTTTGGATTGGTCAGCTCTTCGATTTCTTCCAGCACGCGTTGCGACGACACGCCGTGCGGCAGTTCCGTGACAACGGCTTGCCACTGGCCGCGTGCCAGATCTTCGATCTTCCATGTCGCGCGTACCTTGAGGCTGCCGCGACCGCTGGCGTACATGTCGCTGATGGCGGCTGGCGAGGTGATGATCTGGCCACCACCCGGGAAGTCAGGGCCAGGTACGATTTCCATCAACTCGGCATGCGTAAGTTTGGGATTGCGGATCAGTGCAACTGCAGCCTTGGCGATCTCGGTCAGATTATGCGACGGGATTTCCGTCGCCATGCCGACTGCAATACCGGATGCGCCATTCAGTAAAACGAATGGCAGACGGCTTGGCAGCAGCTTTGGTTCTTCCGTCGAACCATCATAGTTCGGCTGAAAGTCCACTGTGCCCATGTCGATTTCTTCGAGCAGCAGCTTGGAGATCGGTGTCAGACGCGCTTCGGTATAACGCATCGCCGCCGCACCGTCACCATCGCGTGAGCCAAAGTTACCTTGGCCATCGATCAGCGGATAGCGCAGCGAGAAGTCCTGTGCCATACGCACCAGCGCGTCATACACGGATTGATCGCCGTGCGGATGCAACTTACCGAGCACGTCGCCGACGACTGCAGCGGATTTGCGCGGCTTGGCGCTGGCGTCGAGTCCCAGCTCATGCATCGCATACAAAATGCGGCGTTGTACCGGTTTCTGGCCATCGCTCACATCCGGCAGGGCACGGCCCTTGACGACGGAAATGGCGTAGTCGAGATAGGCACG
The DNA here is from genome assembly GCF_014635705.1 of Oxalicibacterium faecigallinarum. Classification (GTDB taxonomy): domain Bacteria; phylum Pseudomonadota; class Gammaproteobacteria; order Burkholderiales; family Burkholderiaceae_D; genus Oxalicibacterium; species Oxalicibacterium faecigallinarum. The sequence goes on from NZ_BMDI01000002.1 coordinate 590,068, forward strand.
CTCCGCAAACGTCGCGAGCGTCAGCGATTCACCGCTATCGGAAGGAACAGCTTCGTCAAAAAGATTGGCTTGATCGGTCATCTTGTTTTACACAATTATTCATTACATCAAAAATACCGACGGGTTCAATATCGGGGCGAGGACAAGGCGGAAGGTCGTAGACAGTGCCAATGGCACGGCAAGACCTTGCAACGCAGTCATCGCTGCGAGATTGAAGTCGTCAAATGTCGGCCTCGGCTTCGTTGCCATGCTCTTCAATCCAGTTCCGTCGTGCCGCTGCTTCACCCTTGCCCATCAGCATATTGAAGCGCGCTTCCGAGAATGGATTGTCAAACTCGCCGAGCGAAACCGGCAGCAGGCGACGTGTGTCCGGATTCATCGTGGTCTCCCACAACTGCTCGGCATTCATCTCGCCCAAGCCTTTGAAGCGTGAAATGCCCCAGGCTTTTTCCTTCACGCCATCCTTGCGCAGCTTGTCTTCGATCGCTTCCAGTTCGCCGTCATCAAGCGCGTACAGTTTCTGGATCGGTTTCTTGCCACGTGCCGGCGCATCGACGCGATAAAGCGGTGGACGTGCGATACAGATGTGGCCGTGTTCGATCAGCTTCGGGAAGTGCTTGAAGAACAGCGTCAGCAGCAGAACCTGGATGTGCGAACCATCGACATCCGCATCGGACAGGATGCAGATCTTGCCGTAGCGCAGACCGGACAGATCGGGCTCGTCATTGACGCCATGCGGATCGACACCGATGGCGACGGCAATATCGTGAATCTCGTTATTGGCAAACAGGCGATCACGCTCGGTTTCCCAAGAGTTGAGCACCTTGCCGCGCAACGGCAGGATCGCCTGAAATTCCTTGTCGCGGCCCATCTTCGCCGAACCGCCGGCGGAATCGCCTTCGACGAGGAAGAGTTCATTACGCGTGGTATCGCTGGATTCGCAATCGGTCAGTTTGCCCGGCAAGACGGCGACGCCGGACGATTTTTTCTTCTCGACTTTTTGCGCCGAGCGCAGGCGCGATTGCGCCTGCTTGATGACAAGCTCGGCCAGCTTGCGGCCGTAGTCGACGTGCTGATTGAGCCACAGCTCCAGCGCTGGGCGCGAGAAGGTGGACACCAGACGTACGGCATCGCGGGAGTTCAGGCGTTCTTTAATCTGGCCCTGAAATTGCGGATCGAGCACCTTGGCCGACAGCACGAAGGAAACACGTGCAAACACGTCTTCCGGCAGCAGCTTGACACCTTTGGGCAGCAGCGAGTGCATCTCGACGAAGTTCTTGACCGCGCCGAACAAGCCTTCGCGCAAGCCGGATTCGTGCGTGCCGCCATTGGATGTCGGAATCAGGTTGACGTACGACTCGCGCACGACTGCGCCATCTTCGGTCCATGCCACCACCCACGCTGCGCCTTCACCTTCGGCAAAGCCGTCGGCGTCCGGGCCTGCGTACTGCTCGCCTTCGAACAGCGGGATCAGCAAGTCCGAGCCGGACGCTTGTGCCAGCGATTCGGTCAGATAACCACGCAAGCCCTGTTCGTAGAACCAGGTTTGGGTTTCACCGGTTTTGGCTTGGGTCAGGGTAACCTTGACGCCCGGCAGCAGTACTGCCTTGGAGCGCAGCAGACGTTGCAGTTCGCCCAGCGGAATCGCAGCCGAGTCAAAGTATTTACCATCTGGCCAGACAGTTACACGCGTGCCGTTGCGCTTTTCGTCGCGCTGATACGGGCGCGATGTCAGCGGTTCGATGACATCGCCTGCGGCGAACGCCAAGTGATGGACGCCGTTGTTGCCATCCTTGCGCCAGACCGTGATTTCCAGCCGCTTGGCCAGCGCGTTAGTGACCGAGACGCCGACACCGTGCAAACCACCCGAGAAGGCATATGCACCGCCCGAACCTTTATCGAACTTGCCACCCGCGTGCAAGCGCGTAAAGACGATTTCAACCGTTGGCACGCCTTCGTCCGGATGCAGGCCGACCGGAATGCCGCGGCCGTCATCCTCGACGCTGACACTGCCATCGGCATTGAGCGTGACCTGGATGTTCTTGCCGTAGCCACCGAGCGCCTCGTCGGAGGCGTTGTCGATGACTTCCTGAATGATGTGCAGCGGGTTTTCGGTACGGGTGTACATGCCCGGCCGTTGCTTGACGGGTTCCAGGCCTTTGAGTACTCGGATGGAGGATTCGCTGTAGTCTGCTGGGGATTTTTTAGTGGCCATTCAATCTTGCTGGGGATGCGGTGGACCTGTGAAAGTCCGTTTCCAAATATTCTGCCTTGCGGCAAAAATGCTGAGTAATGTGTTGCATTCTAATAAAAAAACCAGCCTGCATGCTTTTACCGGCTTGCCGGACTGCATTTCCGAACGATTTGCCGACTATACGGGAAACTATGCAAAGACAGGCAAACATGGATTTATTTGCATGAGCATATGGCGCTTTTTCGGCAAAAGGGTTCCAATAAGAACAATCAGTCCATGCGGTGATTTGCATGGATGCTGGCTGGTAATGCGATCAAATATTGTTTGAAACGAGCTGGTAAACAGACGACTAGAAAATTGTGCTGTGGCCCAGACGGCGTGCAAGCTGATCGGGTGTGTATCAAGACATGTCATCCCATTCTTTTCCTTTTGCAGTGCGTCTGCTGGGCTTTACCCGGCAGGAAACGGATGTCTTCGACGCGACCTTTGCCGTTGAGCAGCAGGGACATCGTTACATGCAACTGCATGAAGACAATCTGCAAGACCCGGACTTGTATATTGCCGATGCGGCCAGCCTGAAGGCGCTGGTCACTCTCGAGCAATTGCGTCCGAGCGACGTACGACCGGCGTTGCTGGTGGGCGAGCCGCCAGTGGCCTTGCCTTATGCTCGGGTTGAGCGACCGATACGCTGGCAGCAATTGGTCGAAGTGCTGGACAAGCTGATTGAGACGCGGGCAGACGCGTTGTCCCGCCTGCAGGCATCGGACATTGTGACGGTGACCGAGCGCAGGCGCAGTAACCGGGTGGACATTGATCTGACCGATCCGGCTGACTATCTGAAGATGCGCACCAAACGCAGTCAGGGACGTACTGTGCTGATCGTGGATCAGTCGCCGCAACTGTATGACTGGATTGCTGCCATGTTTGCGCAGGCGCCGGTCAGGATTCTGTTGGCCGATACCATGTCGGCGGTGGAACAGGCTTGCGTCCTCCACCCGGTCGCAACGGTGATCGTCAATACGACGGCAGCCGGAATGGATCCCTATGCGGTGTGCGATCTGGTCACACAGAATCGTGCGCATGACGAGCGGATTGCCGTGATCTTCTTGTCGGCGCGGGACATGACATTCGATGCCGAACGTGCTCGTGTATCGGGATATGACGGCTTTTTGTCGATGCCGGTGTCCAAAACCAATCTGACCATCGCCCTGCAGCGTTTCATGCATCTCCCGCGTTGAGCGCGTCGAACTTACTTGCTGAGCAGGCGCATGCCGCGTTCCAGTCCTTCCAGCGTCAGCGGCACCATGCGGTTGCTCATCTGCTGGCGAATCAGGGCAATCGATTGGCGGTAATCCCAAAGATGTTCCGGTTCCGGATTAAGCCAGAGATGGCTGGGAAAGGCTTGCGTGAAACGGCGCAGCCACGTTGCGCCAGTTTCCTCGTTGTGATGGTCGATCGCACCGCCACGGGCGAGTATTTCATACGGGCTCATGGTGGCGTCGCCGACGAAGATCAGCTTGGTATCCGGCGGATAGGTATGCAGCACATCCCAGGTGGCAAAGCGTTCGTTCCGGCGGCGGCTGTTGCTGCGCCACAGATGATCATAGACGCAATTGTGGAAATAATAGAACGCCATGTTCTTGAACTCGGTACGCGCAGCCGAGAACAATTCTTCCGTACGCTGAACGTGATCGTCCATCGATCCGCCAACGTCCAGCAGCATCAGTACCTTGGTGTGATTGCGGCGCTCCGGCCGCATCTTCAGATCCAGCCAGCCGGCATTGCTGGCAGTGGCGCGGATGGTGTCATCCAGAGCCAGTTCTTCGGCAGCACCTTCACGCGCAAAGCGGCGCAGCCTGCGTAATGCCACCTTGATATTGCGCGTGCCGATTTCGCGCGAGGCATCGTAATCGCGAAAGCTGCGTTCTTCCCACACCTTGACGGCGCGGCGGTGCGTGCTTTCACCACCAATGCGGATGCCTTCCGGGTTGTAGCCGCCATGACCAAAAGGGGAGGTGCCGCCGGTGCCGATCCATTTGCTGCCGCCTTCGTGACGTTCCTTCTGTTCTTTCAGTAATTCCTTCAGGCGATCCAGCAACTTGTCGTAACCGAATTTTTCCAGTCGCGCCTTGTCTTCCGGCGAGAGTTCGCGCATGGCACGCTTGATCAGCCAGTCCAGCGGAATCTCGGCTTTCTCGTCAAAACCAGCCTCGATGCCTTTGAAGTACAGCGCAAAGGCGCGATCAAACTTGTCGAAGTGCGCCTCGTCCTTGACCAGTGTCAGACGTGCCAGATAGTAAAAATCGTCAAACGAGCAATCGACGATGCGCCTCTCCAGTGCTTCGAGCAGGATCAGAAATTCCTTGATCGAGACCGGTACGCCACCATTCCTGAGGGTGTAGAAAAAGTCGATCAGCATGCGCGCGTGATGTGCCGAAAAAGTTTTAGCGGTTGGCGCGTGCCATCTGCACCAGACGTTCGAACAGGTGGATATCCTGCTCGTTTTTCAGCAGTGCGCCGTGCAGCGGTGGCACGCTGATGTCGGTGGTGTTGGCGTGCAGCGCTTCCGGTGGAATGTCTTCTGCCAGCAACAGCTTGAGCCAGTCGATCAGCTCGGATGTGGATGGTTTTTTCTTCAGGCCACCGATATTCCTTAGCTGGTAGAACACGTCAAGGGCACTTGCCAGCAATTCCTGTTTCAGATTGGGGAAATGGACGGCCACGATCTGTGCCATCGTTTCTGCATCGGGAAATTTGATGTAATGGAAGAAACAGCGGCGCAGAAATGCATCCGGCAGTTCCTTCTCGTTGTTGGAGGTAATGATGACCAGCGGGCGATGCCGGGCGCGGATCATTTCGCGTGTTTCGTACACGTAAAACTCCATGCGATCCAGTTCGCGCAGCAAGTCGTTGGGGAACTCGATATCGGCTTTATCGATTTCATCGATCAGCAGCACCACTTGCCGATCGGCCATGAAGGCTTGCCAGAGGACGCCCTTGACGATGTAATTTTCGATATGCTTGACGCGCTCGTCGCCCAGTTGCGAATCGCGCAGGCGCGAGACGGCATCATATTCGTACAGACCTTGCTGTGCTTTTGTGGTTGATTTGATATGCCATTGCAAGAGTGGCATGCCGAGCGCTGCGGCGACTTCTTCCGCCAGCATGGTTTTACCGGTACCCGGTTCGCCTTTGATCAGCAACGGGCGCTCCAGCGTCAAGGCAGCATTGACGGCCAGTTTAAGATCGCCCGTTGTGACGTAATTCGGGGAACCTTCGAAGCGTGTATCTTGTCGCATGGCGGATGTAAAAAATATCAAGGAAGAGATACGCAGTATAAGCGAGAGCGAGAAGTAACTTTTTGTGAGCAGCCACGGTTAGCCATGCGGTTGCTCTTCAAGACAGCGCCTGAATCAACAATAACTAGAATGAAAATATCGTTTTTAAGAATCTGTGCCGTATGGCGCAGATTCCGTCGTGGTGCCTTGCGCCATCATGCCGATCATGCGCAGTACGTGCCGCAGATCGAATCGCTGGTTCGCCGTGCCGACCCCAATGCGTCGTGGCATGTGCGCGCCAACTGGATGATCGATCTGGCGGACTGGCTGCGTCATGAACCGAAAGTGTCCTTGCTGGCGCGCGACGAATGGCGCCGCCTCAAGCACTATCGCCTGCGTTTTCTGCTCGATTGGCTGGATGCGCATCGCGATGCGCGACAAACCGTGCAGGCTACCTTGCGCAAGACGCTGCGTGAAGCCACGGGGCACGAATTGTTTTCGTCGACCGGCATGCCGCGTGAGTCGGCATTTTTTACCGAATTGTCCGAACGACTGGTCAAGCTGATCTTGCCCAAGCCTTTGGGGCAGCATGATCTGTCTACGCTGTTTACGGTGATGTTTCCCGACGTATCCGATGCAGAATGGTTGCTGGAGCTTGATGATCGCACCATGATGCGTCTGTGGAAGCTGTGCGGCGATGACGGCATTGCCCACGGTTATCGCCAGCAGATTGATGAGGCGATGCTGTATCTGGTGCAGATGGTCGTATCGGTCGGCATCAGCCCGGCGTTTCGCCAGCGTCTCGAGCCACGCATGCAATTACTGGCGACGCCCTTTATGTCGCTGCGTCGGGAACTGGAGCACTATCTGATCACCAATACCCGTGATCAGGGTGCCTTGCGTAGCGTGCGCATGCTGATTGCGGTTTGTCAGGCACAGACCGACCGGATATACGCGCACTTGGACGAATTCGGCACCTCGGTCGGGCTGGTGTATCACCTGGAACGCATGCGTGCACAGCTCAATCGTATCGGGCGCCTGCTTGATCTGCGTAATGCACCGTATGCGGAAGAGGGATCGGGACAGATCCAGAGCGTGCTGGTGGATTTGATCACTGCACATCATCACCGTTCTTCCGTGCGTGATTTGATCCGGCGCAGCTTTTCGCTGCTGGCACGCAAGATTGTCGAACGTACCGCTTATCACGGCGAGCATTACATTGCGCGTGACGGCAAGGAATACAAACGCATGCTGAAGGCAGCCATGCTGGGTGGTCTGGTGATTGGTTTTACCTGGCTGTTCAAGTTCGGCATCGATCGGGCCCGCTTTGCTGAATTCTTCGAAGGTTTCTTCCTATCGGTTAATTATGCGATTGGCTTCTTGCTGATTTCGGCTATTGGTGGCGTGCTGGCAGCACGCCAGCCGGTGATTACGGCGGCGGCACTGGCTGAAAAAATGGGCGCACTGGATACGATAGAAGGATTGTGTGGCCTGCTGTCGCAAATGGCAGCCTTGCTACGTTCGCAGGCGGCTGCCGTACTGGGAAATGTCTTGACGGTCGCCATGGTGGTGAGCGGTCTGAGCGTGGCGGCATTGTTCCTGATGGACGCGCCGCTGATGCATCCGATTGATGCGCACACGACATTGCATTCCTTGTCGATCATCGGCTGGACACCATTGTTTGCTGCCGTGACCGGATTGCTGCTATGGCTGGCAAGTCTGTTTGCCGGCTTTGCCGACAACTGGTTTGCCTTACGCAGACTCAAGGAGTCGCTGTCTAATCACCGGCGATTGGTACATGCGATGGGTGCCAACCGCGCCGAACGATTTGCCAACTGGCTGGAGCGCAATGTGTCGGGCATCGCCGGTAATCTGGCGCTGGCGGTTCTGCTGGGTATGATGCCTGCCGTGGCGCACTTCTTCGGCCTGCCGGTGGATGTACGTCATGTGGCATTGTCGGCGGCTACCCTGACCGCAACCGTGGGTAGTCTGGGCTGGATGGTATTGCTGACATCCGAGTTCTGGTTGGCCTTTGCCGGTCTGCTTGCGGTCGGTTTGCTCAACGTTGGCGTGGCGTTTGTCTGCGCCTTGCTGCTGGCATTGCGTGCGCGTGATGTGCCGCGCCGTGTGCGGCGGGTTGTCTACCGCTCCTTTTTACGTCGCGTCACGCTGACGCCGTTGATTTTCGTATTGCCGGTCGGCGCCGATGCACGCAAAGCGGCCGAAGTCGTGGCTGCCGATTCGCAGGAAATCAGTGATGAAAGTAAGCAGCGCGACGACGACGAGCCGCCTGTCTATCCGCGGTTGAAATAACGCCAAATAGCAAGTTGTATTTGTGGCAATAAATAACTGGTTGGACTGATATTTTTCTTCATGTAGAATCAACTCGCCTTTCCGTGCGACACCGCCTTATCTTCATCCGTCGCACAGCTTCATGCAGCAGCTTCGACTAACTTGTCCACGGCTAACATGAAAAAACCTCTTATATCTCTTACTGCAATTCTCGTACTCGCGAGTACCCCGCATTTCGCAGTCTCGGCAGAAGTGGTTGGCGATGCCAAGGCGGCGGCAAACAAGGTTGCGATGTGCATCGGATGCCACGGCATTCCCGGCTACAAGGCAACTTTCCCCGAGGTTTATCAAGTGCCCATGATCGGCGGGCAGAACGAGAAGTACATCATCAACGCCCTCAATGCATACAAGAAGGGCGAGCGCTCGCATCCCACCATGCGCGGCATAGCCGAGAGCATGTCGGATCAGGACATCGCCGATGTCGCTGCCTATTACTCACATCAGAAATAAGGGAGCGCAGACATGAAAAAAATCATTTCCCTGAGTGTGTTCTCGCTGGCTGCGCTGGTTTCGGTTTCGGCCCATGCGGACAAACGGATCGAGGCGGGCAAGGCAGCCGTCGCCAAGTTCAACTGCGCCCAATGTCATGGTGCCGACTTCAAGACACCGATCGATCCGGCTTATCCCAATCTGGCAGGCCAGCATCGCGATTACCTGAAGCACGCGCTGATTGCGTACAAGCGTGGCGGCGATGGCACGAATGGTCGCGCCAACGCGATCATGGTGCCGGAAGCACGCAAGCTATCTAATCAGGATATCGAGAATATCGCTGCTTATCTGCACAGCTTGCCGGGGACGTTAGTGCTTCGGAAGTAAAGTGCTTTCCGTTTTGGGAAATAAAAAGCCGCCCGTTTGAAGGCGGCTTTTTTGTTCGCTAGAAGCAAATCGTACAAAGAGTGTGCGGATTCAACTGCCGATGCGATTGATGGATTCAATGTATTCCGCAGCGTCTGGTGGCGAGTTGGTACGTTGCGACTTCCACAGCATCTGGCCCAGACACTCCATGATGCGATGATGTGCCTCATGTTCGGAATCCAGACGACGCGCCAGATTCTGGAATGCCGCACGGATGCCCGGCGGCTGGTCGATGGAAATCTGTTCGGCGATCGATAAGTGCATAGACAAATGCAGGAAGGGATTGGTCTGGCCATTCTCGACCGAGTAATCACGCGCAATCGCTTCTTCCACATTCTCAAAATCGGGGGCGTATTCCGGATGCTGCACGATCCAGTCGCGCGCGATCGCTTCCAGCGGCGTCAGAATGACGTTATCGGTCGTCTTGCGATAGGTCTCGCAAAAGAAGCGACGCACGTCGTGTTGGGAAGGTGTAAAAAACATGGTCTCGAAGCAAGTAATCCAGCACTCAATAGGCAAAATCGCCCGCCAAGCCGATATTGTACGTTGCCCGGGCCAAGCTCGCAGTGACAGTTTCCGCTACCATAGCCGTTTGTTGCCGCATGAGAAATGCACGAGCGCGGCGTATTGAAACTTGAATGGAATCGACCATGGTCAATCAGGAAGCACTTGAGACTCTTTTTACCCAAGCCCATACCAATCATGCCTGGCTCGACAAGCCGGTTACCAATGGTCAGCTGCGCGAAATCTATGAATTGATGAAATGGTGCCCAACCGCTTTCAACAGCGCGCCCACCCGCATTGCCTTCATCAAGTCACCACAAGCCAAGGAAAAACTCGCTGCCTGCGTGTCTGCCGGCAATGTAGAGAAAGTCAAAACTGCCCCCATCACTGCCATCATCGGCATGGACATGGCGTTCTCGCGCAAGATGCCGCAGCTCTATCCTCCGTTCAACGTGCAGGCGCTGATGGACGGTAATCCGGCACTGGCTGAAGAAACCGCTTTCCGCAATTCGTCATTGCAAGGCGGATACTTCATTCTGGCCGCACGCGCGATCGGTCTGGACGTTGGCCCGATGTCGGGCTTTGACGCAGACAAGGTCAATGAAACCTTCTTTGTCGGTACCCAGGTCAAGGCCAACTTCCTGTGCAGCATCGGTTATGGCGACCACACCGCGATCAAACCACGTCTGCCACGTCTGACGTTTGATGCGGCTTGTGCGATTGTGTTGTAAGCGATCAACTTGATGCGCAATAAAAAACGACATGCCAAGGCATGTCGTTTTTGTTTTCATTGATGAATCTAATTCCTAGACACCTTTGGCAGGCAACGGCGTCTTGGCTTTGTATTCGCACAGATCGGCGATGATGCAGTTCCAGCACTGCGGCTTGCGTGCGATACAGGTGTAGCGGCCATGCAGGATCAGCCAGTGATGCGCATCGAGCTTGAATTCCGCTGGGACAAATTTCAGTAGCTTCTGTTCGACGATATCGACATTCTTGCCGGGCGCAATGCCGGTGCGATTGGAGACGCGGAAAATATGGGTATCGACCGCGATGGTTGGCTCGCCGAAGGCGGTATTAAGCACGACATTGGCAGTCTTGCGGCCGACGCCGGGCAGGGCTTCGAGTGCTTCACGCGTGCGGGGGACTTCGCCGCCATGTTGCTCAAGCAGAATCTGACACGTCGCGATGACGTTCTTGGCCTTGGTTTTATATAAACCGATGGTTTGAATGTAGGGCATCAATCCTTCAACACCCAACGCAAAAATCTTGGCGGGTGTATTGGCAACCGGATAGAGCTTGCGGGTGGCCTTGTTGACGCCAACGTCGGTGGCCTGCGCAGACAATAACACTGCGATCAGCAATTCGAACGGCGTGGTGTATTCGAGTTCGGTGGTGGGCTTTTCATTGGCAGCACGCAGTCGCGTAAAAATCTCGCGTCGCTTGTCGGCATTCATTGCTTGTCTTTCTCCGCCTGTTCTTTTTTCAGACGTGCACGTTCGATGGCCGCGGCGATGATGGCTTTCTTGCGATCCTGCTCGGCCTTTTCAGCGTCCGAGACTTCTTCGCTCTCGAGCGTTTTGAGTTTGGCTGCCGCCTTGGCAGCCAGGCGGGCATCGTTTTCTTCCTTTTCGCGCTTGAGACGTTCGATGCGAAAGTCGTGCCGTGCGCGTGCCGCATCCGCCTGTTCTTGCGACCACGCATCCCAACCCGTCCTGCCCGGCGTGACCTCAACCATATCAATGCAGTCGACCGGGCAGGGTGCAACACATAAATCGCAGCCGGTGCACAGTTCGGATACGACGGTGTGCATCTGCTTGGCGGCACCGACGATGGCATCGACAGGGCATGCCTGAATGCAAAGCGTGCAACCAATACAGATTTTTTCGTCGATGACGGCAATCGGACGAGGACGCTCTTGGCCGTGCACAACGTTCAGGGGAATAACAGGTTTGCCCAGAACATTGGCCAGACGGATGATGCCTTCCTGACCACCCGGAGGGCATTGATTGTAGGACGCGCTGCCATCGGCCATGGCTTCCGCATACGGACGACAAGCCGGATAGCCGCATTTTGTACATTGCGTCTGGGGCAGCAGATCTTCAAGGCGATCGGCAAGCGTGCGATTGTCGGAGGAAGACACGGTCATGCGGGTGCGGTCGTGGCGTAAGAGCGAATTATGGTCTTAACCAGTATGCAACGCCAAGCAAGACCGGCAATCCGTACGGATATTCGTAATGAGAGGCATTCCAATCTGTGGCATGCAAATGAAAAACGCCCCGTGTAAAAACAGCGAGGCGTTCAGAGAGCAGAGTAGTGAATCAGCGTTCCAGATACTGGAGCTTGTTCGGCTTGTCTTTCCATTCGTCTGCGTCAGGCAGTGGTGCCTTGGTCTTGGTGATCGACGGCCACGAGCGCGAGAGTTCAGCATTGATGGCAATGTACTCTTGCTGATCGGCTGGCAAATCTTCTTCGGCAAAGATTGCGGCAGCTGGGCATTCGGCCACGCAGACGGCGCAATCAATGCACTCGTCCGGGTCGATCACGAGGAAATTCGGGCCTTCACGGAAGCAGTCCACCGGACAGACGTCCACGCAATCCGTATAACGGCAAAGGATGCATGAGTCGGCAACAACGTGGGTCATACCAAGTCCTAACTGTTGATTATTTTGAAAAACCTGGCGGGCAGTATGGGAGAAGCGAAGTGCTGGAATAGCAAGAGATCGCGCCGGACAGCCGCAGAACATCGCATTTTAAGGCAAATCGCACTTTCCCACAAATGCGAGTTATATGGATTTTGCATAAGCAAATAAGATTTTCGAACAAAGAGGGGCGACCATTGCGGGCTGGCAATGCGCCACAGAGAGCTGCGATAGAATGGTGGACCGATACCGCACGTTCATTCTTGCGCTGCGTCGCAATAAAAACAAAAATGCCGTTGTTTTCCCCCACACAGCTCACAGTCTGAGGAGACATTGATGAAATCCAAGGTTCTGGTTGCACGCGCCACTTTTCCGGATGTGCTGGATCGTCTGGAACAGCAGTTTGAGGTCGAATCGAATCAGGACGACAAGATTTTTTCTGCCGAAGAATTGCATCGCAAGATGCAAGGCAAGGATGCCATCGTGATCACCAGCAGCGAAAAAATGTCTGCGGATGTAATCGCTGCGAACACGCACCTTAAAGCGATCTGTAACGTCGCGGTCGGGTACAACAACATCGATGTGCAGGCAGCAACCAAGGCGGGCATCATGGTGACGAACACGCCGGATGTGTTGAACCAGACGACTGCAGACTATGCATGGACATTGTTGATGGCAAATGCGCGCCGCGTGTCAGAGTCCGAGCATTATCTGCGCGCCGGTTTGTGGAAGAACTGGCGTTTTGATCAATTCCTCGGTGCGGATGTACACGGTGCCACACTGGGTATTCTCGGCATGGGACGCATCGGGCAGGCGATTGCGCGCCGCTCGATGGGTTTCGACATGAAGGTGGTGTATCACAATCGCAGCCGCCTGACGCCAGAGCAGGAGGCGCAGGCCAACAATGCGCGTTACGTCAGCAAGGAAGAATTGCTGCGTACCGCCGATCACCTGATTCTGGTGTTGCCGTATTCGGCGGAAACCCATCACATCATCGGCGCTGCAGAACTGGCGTTGATGAAGCCGACCGCGACACTGGTCAACATCGCGCGTGGCGGCATCGTTGATGACGTAGCGCTGATCGCGGCCTTGCGCGAAAAGCGGATTGCGTCTGCCGGTCTGGATGTCTTCGAAAATGAACCAGCGCTGCATCCGGATTTTCTGACCTTGCCCAACGTGGTACTGACGCCGCACATCGGCAGCGGCTCGGAAAAAACCCGTCGCGCCATGGCGGATTGTGCATCGGCGAATCTGGTGGCAGCGCTGTCGGGACAGCGTCCCCCCAATCTGATCAACGGAGATACATTCAAGTAATAGCGTTAAATAGCGTTAATCGGACGCGCTCAAACAGTAAAGGGAACGTAGTACAAATGGCAGACATCAGTATCAAGCGTGCGCATCAGCTTCCTCTGGAACAGGCACGCAACGCGGCACAACAGATTGCCGATCGCATGGTCAATGAATTCGATATGAGTACGCAGTGGCAGGGCGATGTGCTGGCATTCAAGCGTAGCGGGGTATCCGGCACGCTGGCCTTGCGCGAGAATGAAGCTCAGGTCGATGTGAATCTGGACTTTCTGTTCAAGGCATTCTCGTCCACGCTGGAAGAAAAGATCGCGCGCAATATGGACAAGTTTTTTGGTACGACCGCCTGATTGTTGCCGAACGCATTTGCCCAACGTTCTGCAATAAAAAATCCCCGCGTGGCAGATGCCAGCGCGGGGATTTTTTTGGTGAAGACAACTCAGCCTTTGAGGTCTGTAATCAGATCGATGTACTGCTGCTTGGCATCATCGGCCGACAGATCTTTCAGATTGTTCCAGGCATCCCATTTGGCACGCGCCACAAAGTCGGTCATGGCGGGTTGCTCGCCTTCGACATTACCGCTGCTGGCTTGCTTGAATAGTGCATAGATTTTCAGCAAGGTCAGATTGTCAGGACGCTGCGGGAGCGTTTTGGAATCGGCGACGGCTTGTTCAAATTCTTGCTGCAGACTCATGATTTCTCCTCGGATTGGTTGGCGGGAAGAAACAACGGTAATGTGCGGTTTTTGATTGAAGGCGCGAATTAAACGCCGAGCAGTTCGACTTCGAAAATCAGCGTTGCGTTTGGTGGAATCACGCCGCCTGCGCCACGTGCGCCGTAACCCAGCGAGGATGGAATGGTCAACACGCGGGTACCGCCGATTTTCATGCCTTGCACGCCTTCATCCCAGCCTTTGATCACATGACCGGCGCCGAGCGGGAAGCGGAAGGGATCGTTACGGTCCTTGCTCGAATCGAACTTGGCGCCAGCGCTGCCGTCCGGATTTTGCAGCCAGCCGGTGTAGTGCACGGTCACGTGCGCGCCCGCAGTGGCTTCGGCACCTTCGCCGACGACTTTGTCTTCGTATTGCAGACCGGAGGAAGTGGTAGTGGACATGTTTTTCCCTTGATAAATGATTGTCAGAAAGTGCCAGCGATTGTATCAGGTACGCGCCGGCTTCCGCTGGTGCGGATAACAGGCAGACCGCATCGGGACGGCATAGGTTCACGCCTGGCCAAAGACCGGCAGGCGTCGGCATGAGATAAGGCGGCGCGGTAAAATGCGTGCTGGCTGCCAGCGCTTTATGGCATGTGGCCGCAATCCTTACAGGAAAAACAGGAAGGTTTGATGCAAGCAATCTTGGTTGCCTTCGGGCGGGCGGTTGTCAGTCAGTTGCATATACGCATGCTGCTGCTGACGGTCGTGCCATTTGTTCTGTCGATGCTGATCTGGGGCGTCGTGCTGTGGTTCTGTCTCAATGCCATGATGGACTGGACCCAGGCCTTCTTTCTCGAGAATGATGGCTTCACCACCGCAAGCAATGTACTGACCTGGCTGGGGCTGGCAACGCTCAAGACGGTGGTGGTGCCGCTGATTTCGATGTGGATCCTGTTGCCGCTGATGATCTTTACGGCGCTGATCTTTGTCGGCGTGATTGCGATGCCGTTTATTGTGCGTCATGTCGGCGGGCGTCATTACAAGGGACTGGAGCAGCGTAAAGGCGGCAGTTTTTTCGGCAGCCTGTGGACTTCGGTTTCTTCATTCCTGATTTTTCTCGTGCTGTGGCTGGTATCGTTGCCACTGTCACTCATCATTCCCTTCATGTTCGTTGCGCAAGCCTTGTTGTGGGGCTGGGTCACGTATCGCGTGATGGCGTATGACGCGCTTGCTGACTATGCGGATGCGGAAGAGCGCAAGGCGATTCTCAAACAGCATCGCTGGCCTTTGCTCTGCATCGGTACGCTGGCCACCTTGCTGGGCGCGGCACCGATGCTGCTGTGGCTGGGCGGTGCCGTGTTCCTGTTTTTTCTGCCGGTGTTTGCAACCGGTGCGATCTGGCTGTATGTGCTGGTGTTCGTTTTCACGGGTTTGTGGTTTCAGCATTACGTCTTGCAGGCATTGGCGACCTATCGCGTCGAGCATGGTGATGCCGGACCGAAAGATGTGATGCCGCTGCTAGATCTGCCGGAGATTGCAGAACCACCTTCGCCCACCACGCCTTCTGCATGAAGGTTCGTACTGACGCAGCCATGCAAGCTTTGCTGCCCTGATTAGGATCACCTATGGCATTCGGACTCATCATCATCGGCGACGAGATTCTGTCGGGTAAACGTGCCGACAAGCATTTTCCAAAGGTAGTGGAGTTGCTGGCTGCACGCGGTTTGTCGCTCGGCTGGGCGGAATACGTCGGGGATGATCGTGCGCGCATTACCGCGACACTGAAACGATCTTTCAGCAGTGACGATGTGGTGTTCAGTTGCGGCGGCATTGGTGCGACGCCGGATGATCACACGCGGCAATGCGCGGCGGCTGCACTGGATGTGCCGCTGGTGCTGCATCCGGAGGCAAAGCAGAAAATTCAGGAGCGCATGCTGGACATGGCGCGCGAAGCGGGCGTGCCGTTTGACCTGAACAAGCCGGAGAATCTGCATCGCCTGAAGATGGGCGAGTTTCCGCAAGGCGCCGACATCATTCCCAATCCGTACAACAAGATTCCCGGCTTTTCGATTCGTCATGGTAAAGGCGGCGCGCATTACTTCATGCCGGGTTTTCCGGTGATGGCATGGCCGATGATCGAATGGTTGCTGGATACGCATTACGCGCATCTGTTTCATCAGCAGCCCAGTACCGAACAATCCGTGCTGGTATTCGAAGCGATGGAATCAGCGTTGACACCCATGATGGAACAGATCGAGCACGATTATGCGCCAGTCAAGGTTTTCAGTTTGCCTAGCGTCGGGGATGCCAACACGCGTCGGCATATCGAACTGGGTGTGAAGGGGCCGCCTGAATCGGTTGCGCCGGCCTTTGAACGCTTGAAGGCCGAGCTGACAAAGCGCGGGGAAGAGTTCACGCCGACTTGAGTGTCCGGTATGTGGAGCTAGTCGGCGCGCGGAAAGCTCACCACATGCGCAGCATCGAGACGGATACCGATATATTCGCCAATCGCATGATCGTGATGCGACGGTACCAGCGCCAGCAGTTGTTGGCCGCTGGCGAGTCGCAGTGTGTACAGAAATTCGGCGCCGCGAAATGCCTTGCGAATCACCTTTGCTGACATCGTGCTCGCATCGTCATGAATCACGTCATCGGCGCGCAGCAATACATCGACACGCGCATTGCCCGGCAGGAAATCGGGCTGAGTTAGTGGCAGATTGCCAAGTTCGATACGCACCTGGTTACTGTCTGCATCCACGATTCCCGGCGCGAAGACACCCAGTCCGATGAAGTCCGCCACAAACCGTGTCGTTGGACGATGATAGAGGTTATAAGCGTCGTCCCACTGAACGATCATGCCGTCATGCATGACGCCGATACGATCGGCAATGGCAAAGGCTTCGTGCTGATCATGTGTCACCAGAATAGCGGTGGTGCCAACTTCCTTCAGAATGTCGCGTACTTCGGTCGCAAGGCGCTCGCGCAAATCGACATCCAGATTGGAAAACGGTTCATCCAGCAACAGCAGATCGGGTTGTGGTGCCAGTGCGCGCGCGAGCGCCACGCGTTGCTGCTGACCACCCGATAACTCATGCGGAAATTTTTTGCCATGTGCAGACAGACCGACCAGTTGCAGCAGCTTGTCGACTTGCTTGTTGCGGTCAGTCGTGGATAACTTGCGCAGGCCAAAGCCGACGTTGTCGGCAATCGACAGATGCGGGAACAGGGCGTAATCCTGAAACACGACACCAATCTGTCTGGTCTCCGGTGCGGCTGTTTTCTGCGCGTTGCTCAGCTCACGTCCGCCCAGTGTGATACGCCCATCGATCAGCCCTTCAAAACCGGCAATGGCGCGCAATACCGTGGTTTTGCCACAGCCCGACTGCCCGAGCAGGCAACCGATTTCGCCACGTGCCAGCGAGAACGATAATCCATGCACGATCTCGTGCATTTCACGGCTTGTGCGATAGCCGACACGGATCGTTTCAACATGCAGATGGGGCGTTTGAGATACAGACGACATGCAGGCTCCGAATGAGATTGCGCAGAGTATAGAGGCAAAGTGATTATAATTCTCGTTTCCTCTTTCACGTCTCGTCTCGATTCATGCCCGATCCCACTGTTGTTGCTCGCTCTCGTGAGCGGAGTCGGCCGTTTCTGTACGGTGGGCGCGCCCATCCTTTGTTGCTGCTTTCCTTGCTGATTGCTGCACTCGTTGCGCTGCCGATTATCGGTGTGTTGTCGAATCTGTTTGTCGTGGCCGATGCGGAGGCGCAGACGTTTACGCATCTGTGGCAAACCGTTTTGCCGGAATACATCCTGAATAGCCTCACGATTGCATTGATCGTCACCGTGCTGACGGCTGTGATCGGGATCGGGTGTGCGTGGCTGGTTGCGGTCTTTGATTTTCCGGGGCGAAAACTGTTCGAATGGGCATTGATTCTGCCGCTGGCAATGCCGGCGTATGTGGTTGCTTACGCCTACACCGATTTCCTGCAGTTCACGGGGCCGATCCAGAGCGGTTTGCGTGAACTGTTTGGTTGGCAGGGACGCAGCAGTTACTGGTTTCCCGAGGTACGGTCGGTATCAGGCGCAGGGATTCTGTTTGCCTTCATTCTTTATCCGTATGTGTATCTGATCGTGCGTAACGCGTTCCTGGAACGCAGTCCGCGCATGTGGGATGCCGCGCGTACGCTGGGTGCTGGCCCATGGCGTGCCTTCATGCAGGTGAGCTTGCCGCTGGCACGTCCGGCTGCGGCGGCAGGCATTGCGCTGGCGCTGATGGAGACGCTGGCGGATTACGGCGCGGTCAGTTACTTTGGCGTTCAGACGCTCACAACCGGCATTTATAAATCCTGGTACATCTTCTCGGATCGCACGGCTGCAGCACAGATCGCCGGTGTGTTGTTGCTGACGGTGATGCTGCTGATGTTTCTCGAACAGAAAAGTCGCGGGCGCGCACGCTATTACGCAGTGGGTGCGCGCAGCGTGGTGCAGCCACGCGCGGTGTTACGTGGCAGGCATGCAGTGGGTGCAGGACTGTTTTGCGCGTTGCCGATCCTGATCGGCTTTGTGACGCCGTTGCTGATTCTGGTGCACTTGCTGATCGACGCGGAAACGATTGTGATCTCGGCACGTTACGTCGAGTGGTTGCGCAACACGATTCTGCTGGGAGGCGTGACTGCAGTGATTGCTGTGATCATTTGTGTCGTGATTGCCTACGCGGCGCGAATTGCAGGTGGAACGGCACAGCGCATCTGCAATCGGATTGTTGGCATGGGTTATGCCATTCCCGGGGCCGTGATTGCAGTGGGGATTCTGATCCCGATTGCGCGCATGGATCAGTGGAGCAGCGAGCATGGTGTGGCGCTGGTGTTGAGCGGCAGCGTGATTGCCCTGATCTACGCCTATCTGGTGCGCTTCCTTGCTGTATCGCTGCAAAGTGTGCAGGCGGGTTTGCTCAAGATCACGCCCTCCATGGATGCCAGTGCACGCAGTCTCGGGCATGGGCCGGCGTCGATGCTGATGCGTGTGCATGCGCCATTGTTATGGCGTAGTGTGTTGACCGCAGGCCTGCTGGTCTTTGTCGATGTGGTGAAGGAGTTGCCGGCGACACTGACGATCCGGCCTTTCAATTTCGATACGCTGGCAGTGATCACGCATCAACTGGCTTCCGATGAGCGGTTGGGCGAAGCGGCGTTGCCCGCATTCACTATTGTGCTGATCGCCATGGTGCCGGTGATGGTGCTGGCACGTGCGATTGCTTCAAACAAACTGCGATCCTGATCCGGGCATCGCGGCAGCCGCGGATGAACATTATTCATGCGTCGCATGCGGCGTGAAAAAATCTCAAAGAAAAATAGTCAGCGAACAGGCATACTGCGCGTCCCGCATGCATTTTTCGCATGTGGACTGTGGTGCCACAATTGCAAATGACTGACAAATCTTCTTCCTCTTCCGGCGTTTCGACTGACTGGTCAGCTCAGGTCGGCCTCGCTGCGATGCCGTTCCTCTTTGTTCTGATCTGGAGTACCGGCTTTATCGCCGCCAAGTATGGTTTGCCCTATGCGCCGCCGCTGACTTTTCTGATGCTGCGCTTTCTGGGTGTCGCCATCATTTTGTTGCCGCTCGTGCTGTTCATGCGCGCGCCGTGGCCGCATGGCAAGGTCGGGCATATCGCCGTGGCTGGTGTACTCGTGCAGGCCGGTTATCTGGCAGGCGTCTGGTGCGCAATCAAACTGGGGATGCCGGCGGGCCTCTCGGCGCTGATCGTGGGGATGCAGCCGGTTCTGACTGCTTTTGCGGCACCGCTGATCGGCGAACGCGTACGCGGCCGGCAATGGATCGGTCTGGTCCTCGGCTTGTCCGGCGTGGCGTTGGTGGTCGCCAACAAGGTCTCGCTGATCGGGTTGACGTGGCAAAGCATCGTCTGGTGTCTGATCGCCTTGTTCTGCATTACCGTGGGCACGCTCTACCAAAAGCATCATTGCCCGCAGTTCGATTTGCGTAGCGGTACGCTGATTCAGTATGTGGCGTCTTTGCTGGTGGTGCTGCCACTGGCGATCTGGTTTGAAGGCTGGACGCCGGCGTTTGCGGATGTGCAATGGACACCGCAGTTCATCGGTGCATGGGCATGGTCGGTATTGGCGTTGTCGATTGGCGCAATCTTCCTGTTGTTTGCGCTGATCCGCCGTAGCGCTGCCACGCAAGTGACCAGCCTGCTTTATCTGACACCGCCGACCACGGCCATCATGGCATGGCTGATGTTTGGTGAAACCTTCAGCATGATCGGGGTGCTCGGAATGTTGCTCGCGATTGCCGGAGTGGCATTTGTTGTGCGCAAGTAGGCAGGCGCACGTCAAACAATGGTCTGAAAATTGCTCAAAGGAAATTACATTTGCAGGATGATGCGTGCCAAAGCGCGCACTGTTTAGGTGAAAAGCAAATATTGTTAGTTAGAAAATAGTTTAATGACTAACGCTAACTATTTAATTTTCTTGCGTATTTTTGCGAGTTTGCTAAACTGCAAGCAATTTTGTACACCGATTTTGGGGAGCCGCTGATGCTTAAGTCTGCGCTAGGCATGTTTTTTTCGTTGATGATCGCTTTTGTACCGGCTGCGCACGCCAAGGATGCAAAAACGACGTCCTCCAAGAAAACGACCGCCAGCCCGACCGCCAAGAAAAGCACTGCCGCTACGACAAAAACTGCCTCCTCCAGCAAGACCTCTTCCAAAACCGCTGCCAGCAGCAAAAAGCCGGTTGCCAGCAAGACCGCTTCCAGCAAAGCCAGCAAGAGCAATGCACAAAAGACCGCCGCTTCCGGCAAGTCCAAGTCCTCACAAACCGCCTCTCTGAACAGCAAGGAAAAGCTGGTCAAGAAATCGGTTGTCGTCAATGGTAAAAAGCAGACCGTTTATGATCGCGTCGCCAAGCCGGCGGTGCCTATCGTACCGCCTGTGATGACCGCAGGCGATCTGGCTGGCCTGAATCTGACGCGCGACCCGCTGGCACTGGCATCGAATGTGGCACTGGTGATGGATCAGTCAAGTTCGGACGTCCTGTTTGAAAAAAATGCCAACGTGACATTGCCGATTGCCTCGATCACCAAGCTGATGACGGCATTGGTGGTCGTCGAGTCACGTCAAGACATGCACGAAATGCTGGAAGTCACCAGCGAAGACATTGATCGCGAGAAAAACAGCTCCTCGCGTCTGCGTGTCGGTTCGCGGCTGTCGCGCGCCAACATGTTGCACATTGCCCTGATGAGTTCGGAGAACCGCGCGGCGTCGGCATTGGGTCGTCACTATCCGGGCGGCATCAAAGCCTTTGTCGCGGCCATGAATGCCAAGGCAAAAGAGTTGGGCATGAGCGGTACGCATTATGTCGATTCGACCGGCCTGTCCAGCAGTAATGTCGCGACGGCGCGTGATCTGGCCAAGCTGGTTGCGGCTGCTTCGCATCATCCCGTGCTGTGCCAGTATTCGACCGATACCAAGTATGTGGTCGAACCGGGTGGTCATTCGCTGCAGTACGCCAACTCCAATCGTCTGGTCAACAATCCCGACTGGGAAATCGGCCTGCAAAAGACCGGCTATATCTCGGAAGCTGGCCGTTGCCTGGTCATGCAAGCCAGCATCAATGGTCGTCAGATCGTGATGATCTTCCTCGACTCAAAGGGCAAGTACTCGCGTCTGGGCGATGCACAACGCATCCGTAAATGGCTGGAAGAAACGCAGCCGCAAAACGCCAGTCGCAAGGTACGTACCATCGAAAGCTGATGCTTTTTCTCTGCAAGCCATCTCGGATGGTTGCAGAATTTCATGACACGCCGATGACGCGTGGACAAGATCAAACGCTTTTCTGCTTTCGCCCTGAAGGCGTTTGAGTTCTCCTTTCGCTTGCGTACAATCGCAGCCACTCCGCTTCTGTTTGTGCCGTTTATCTTTTCGCCAGGCTTCATCCTGTATGCAGTATTTTTCCCGCTTTTTTCCCTTGTCGCCATGCTTCGCTTGCCTTGCACTGATGCTGGCGAGTACCACGGTGCATGCAGCGCGCCCGATGGTGACGGATGATGCGCGTGTGGTGGATCCCAAGGCCTGTCAGTTGGAAAGCTGGACGCAGCATAATCGCGGGAATGATGAGTTCTGGGCACTGCCTGCATGTAACTTCAGCGGTAATCTGGAACTGGCAATAGGCACCGGTCATACACGCTCACCAGACACACGCAGTACCACCGACATGGTCGTGCAGGGCAAAACCTTGTTTCGCCAGCTCGAAGAAAATGACTGGGGGTGGGGATTGGTTATAGGCGGTACGCGACACGATGACCGCGGACTTGGACGCATTGCCAATGATTATTACGCTTACGTACCAGCGACCTTTTCTTTTCGTGACGATCGCATGCTGGTGCATGCCAACCTGGGCTGGCTGCGCGATGGGGAGTTGAGAACGCAACGCGGCACATGGGGTATTGGTAGCGAATGGCAGCTGACGCCATCGACCTGGTTGATTGGAGAAACTTTCAGTCAGCAAGGCGGGCGACCGTTCTACCAGCTCGGCGTACGTCGCTGGCTGATTCAGGATCGCGTACAGATCGACGCTACCTACGGCAGTCGTTTTGGATACGACGGCTCGCAGGAACGCTGGTTCTCGATTGGCTTGCGTTTATTGTCCTTGCCGTTTCTGCCATAAGACAGGGCGCGCTCAGCCCGCAATGCAAAGTGCGCGGCTATTGCCGAGATTTACCGCTGGGATGACCGTTATAGCCGAGTGCGATGGAAATCTGATGTGCAGTTGCGATCAGGTCATCGAGCCAGGCATCCTGCAAGCGATCGGCTGGTGCCGAAATGGACAAGCCAGCGATCAGCTTGCCACTATCATCATGAATGCCGGCAGCCATGCAGCGCACACCCAGTTCCAGTTCCTCGTTGTCGCGTGCGTAGCCAAGCGTGCGGACGCGATCAAGTTCGGCTTCCAGCTTGTCCAGCGTCGTGATCGAATTGTGGTTGTGGCCGGACAGTCCGGTGCGTCTGGCATAAGCTTGTACCGCTTTGGACTCATCGACCGAGAGAAACAGTTTGCCGGTTGATGTCAGATGCAGTGGCGCATGACCACCCACGGCACGTACAACCTGCATGCCTGAACGCTCGGAGAACGCGCGCTCGACATAAATGATTTCATCGTTCTGTCGTACAGACAGGCTGACCGCCTGATCGGTTTTGCGATGGAGTTCGCGCATCAGATCAAGGGCGGCATCGCGGACATTCAAACGGCTTTTGACGACATTGCCCAGTTCCAGCAGGCGCATGCCGAGGCGATAGGTGCCATGATCGGAACGATCAACCAGACGCTTGATGACCAGATCGTTCAGAATGCGATGCGCGGTGGAGGGGTGCAATCCGGTGGTGGCCGCCAGTTCCTTGAGGCTGACCGGATCCGGCTGGAGGGCAAGGGCATCGAGCAGCGACACCATGCGCTCAATGACTTGAATGGATGTTTTGTCCTGATCTGCAGTGGGAGGTGTGCTCATAATTGGTCTAGGCAGTACAGTGCCACGTTTATATCACATTGTGAAACATCAGAACAATGCGTAGAACGCGCTTGCTGCAAGGATTGATCTTGACGCCGGCTTCACGGCGGATCGGTCAGGATGGGCTCCATCCGATTCTTCCTTGCTTGTGCAGAATGCGGCTTGGTTTGATAATCGAACCATCCCTGATTTGTTGCCACGCCTGTGGCCGACTACCGGAACCAACCGATGACCCCTGATCAATCCCCGCAGCCTGTCAGTCAATTCAAGAGCAAAAGCGGTTTCCGGCGCATTATTTCTGCACTGGGTTATTCGCTTGAAGGATTCAGGAGTGCCTGGCGTAACGAACATGCTTTTCGTCAGGAGCTGATGCTGGTGGTTGCGGCTGCCATCATTGCCTTTCTGCTGCCCGTCGCTGCATGGGAACGCTTGTTGCTGATCGGTGTGTTTGTGCTGGTGCTGGTTGTCGAACTGATCAATTCTGCGATCGAGGCGGTGGTGGATCGTGTTTCTCTGGAACGTAACCCCTTATCCAAGAACGCCAAGGATTTTGGAAGTGCGGCCGTATTGCTGATGTTGTTACTGGCAGGCGCAACCTGGATCGTGATCCTGTGGCCATATTTTGTGGCGTGATCTTGCGATCAGAAAGCAAAAAAGCCGAAGCGATGCTTCGGCTTTTTTGTTGGCGCGGGCGCTCAGGCAGGCAGATGGATGTTGATCCATTTTTCAAACGCGGCGAGAAACTTGCCGAGAAATTTGAGCGTGCGTTCATCGCTCAGTTGACCCTTGTCATCGAGCAGCTTGTCGATGGTGCCCAGATAGACTTCAGGCTGCGCCAGTGTCGGCATGTTGACGTTGACCAGCACCTGACGCAGGTGATGGCTGGCGCCGAAGCCGCCCGTCGCACCGATCGATGCGCTGGCAATCGCCGCTGGTTTGCCCATCAGAATGCCCTGACCGTAAGGACGTGAGGCGATGTCCACGGCGTTCTTCAGCACGCCGGGAATCGAGCGGTTGTATTCCGGCGTGAGAAACAGCACGGCATCGTTCTCGCCGATCTTGTTGCGGAAGTCGACCACGGTCTGTGGCGGATTGGCTTCCCAGTCCTGACTGAAATGCGGCAGATCGGCGATCTCGATGATGCGCAGTTTCAGGGTTGGCGGCGCGATGGCGATGAGCGCTTCCGCCACTTTACGGTTGTACGAATCCTTGCGCAGGCTGCCGACGATGACGGCGACGTTACGGGTTTGGCTCATGGTGTTCCTTTTCGAAGTGGTCGATAAAGAGGGTTGTCGTGGCTTTAGGACATTACCAGATTGTCTGCATGTGAATCGATGTGATAGCGCACATTATGGTGCCGGATTGGGATGACGCGCATGAATGGCATCGATGGCTGCCAGCACGTCGGCACTGAGCGTCAGATCGATACTCGCCAGATTGCGTTCGAGTTGATGCAGCGTGGTGGCACCGATGATATTGCTGGTCAGAAAAGGACGGCTGTTCACATACGCCAGCGCCATTTGTGCCGGGTCAAGTCCGTGCTCTTTTGCGAGTTCTGCGTAAGCAGCAATGGCTTTGGTGGCATGTTCATTGGTATAGCGCACGAAGCGGCTGAAGAGCGTCAGTCGGCCATCGGCAGGACGCGCATTGTTCAGGTATTTGCCCGACAGTGTGCCAAACGCCAGCGGCGAATACGCCAACAGGCCAACCTGCTCGCGATGACTGAATTCGGAAAGACCGATTTCAAAACTGCGATTGAGCAGGTTGTAAGGGTTCTGGATGCTGACGATGCGCGGCAGATTCAGTTGTTCCGACGCACGCAGGAACTGTGCAATACCCCATGGTGTTTCATTCGACACACCGATATGGCGAATCTTGCCTGCCTTCACAAACTCGGCCAGCACACTCAAGGTCTCTTCGATTGGCGTGGTGTCTTCCTCGCCATGATGCCTATAGTCACGAGCGCCAAAGATATTGACGGTGCGATCCGGCCAGTGCAATTGATAAAGATCGATGTAATCGGTTTGCAGGCGTTCCAGATTGCCGTGCAGCGCTTCGGTCAGGCCACGACGGTCCAGGCGGGAATACCCATTGCGAATGTGCTGCGGATTGTGCGCCATGCGCGCCGGACCTGTTGCCTTGGTAGCGAGGATGATCTTGTCGCGCTTGCCGCTTTTCTTCAACCAGGTGCCCAGATAGCGCTCGGTCAATCCTTGTGTTTCCGGTTTGGGCGGTACCGGATACATTTCTGCAGCATCGACCAGATTGACACCCGCATCGAGCGCCATATCGAGTTGCGCATGGGCATCTGATTCGGAATTCTGCTCGCCCCAGGTCATGGTGCCCAGTGCGATGGTGCTGACGCGCAAATCGGTGCGGCCAAGTGGATGGTATTGCATGCGTGCTCCTGTTGCTAAAGCGAAAACGGAAGCGCTTCAGTCTATCAATAATTGCCAATGCAGGCACAGCAGGGTTTTACGCACCATATGCGGCGCGCATCTAAGACATCTTCGTCATATCGATATGCGCGATTCAAGTAGTTCGCAATTTGTGCCCTTGATATGCATGCGTTATGCGTAAAACGGATAAGCAACCGCGAAACAATTCGTTCTGTTTTTTTTTACGCCCCCGTAATCTCCATCCTCAACAAGCCAACGGTTTGTATTCGCTAAGTTACTTAGTTACTGCTCAGGGGAAAACATGTTGCTCAAGAAATTGGTTGGAAGTGCTCTGGCACTCGCATTGATTGCACCAGTGGTGCATGCAAAGGAAGTTTCGTTGTTGAACGTTTCGTACGACCCGACACGTGAACTGTATCAAGAATTCAACAAGGCCTTTGCCAAGGAATGGAAAGCCAAGACCGGTGACGATCTGAAGATCCGTACCTCGCACGGCGGTTCCGGCAAGCAAGGTCGCTCGGTCATCGATGGTCTGGAAGCAGACGTTGTGACGCTGGCACTGGCTTATGACATCGACGCGATTGCCGACAAGGGCCTGCTCGCAAAAGACTGGCAAAAACGCCTGCCGCACAACAGCTCGCCTTATACCTCGACCATCGTGTTTCTGGTCCGTAAAGGCAATCCGAAAGGCATCAAGGACTGGAACGATCTGGTGAAACCAGGCGTTGCCGTCATCACGCCAAATCCGAAAACTTCGGGTGGCGCTCGCTGGAACCACTTGGCAGCATGGTTGTACGCATTGAAACAACCGGGCGGCAATGAAGCCAAGGCCACCGATTTCATCAGCAAGCTGTACAAGAACGTGCCTGTTCTGGATTCCGGTGCACGTGGTGCAACCACCACCTTCGTTGAACGCGGTATCGGCGACGTGTTGCTGGCATGGGAAAACGAAGCGATCCTGGCAATCAAGGAACTCGGCCCGGACAAGGTTGAAATCGTTGCCCCTAGCGTCAGTATTCTGGCCGAACCACCAGTGACCGTTGTCGACAAGACTGTCGATCGTCGTGGTACCCGTGAAGTTGCCGAAGCCTACCTGAAGTACTTGTACTCGACTGAAGGTCAGGAACTGGCAGCACAGAACTACTACCGTCCTATCGACACCAAAGTGGCAGCCAAGTATGCATCTCAGTTTCCAAAACTGAAGCTGTACACGATCGAAGACGTCGGTGGCTGGACCAAGGCACAGAAAGATCACTTCTCGGACGGCGGTGTGTTCGACAAGATCTATCAACCAGGTTCGAAGTAATTGATTGTTGTCCGTATCGTCATCGATATCACGACATCGTTTTAAAGCTGAAAGAAGTAAATGAACATCTTGTTGCTCGCGGGTAGTCCGTCTACACCATCGCGTTCTACCCGTCTGCTGCATCATGTTGGCGAACGACTGGCATCACTCGGCCACCGCTATGTGAAGCTGCATGTGCGTGATCTGCCTGCGCAGTCACTGATCCATGCAGACTTTGCCGATCCCGTGCTGAAGTCGGCACGGCAGCAGGTGGCAGAAGCAGATGCCGTCGTCATCGCCACCCCGGTTTACAAGGCAGCCTACAGTGGCATCCTCAAGGCCTTTCTCGATCTGTTGCCACAGGATGGCCTGAAGGGAAAGCTGGTCTTGCCGATTGCAACTGGGGGCAGTCAGTCACACATGCTGGCGCTGGATTACGGTCTGCGTCCGGTGTTATCGGCACTCGATGCGCGGCATGTTTTGCCCAGCATCTACGCCACCGAACAACAAATCAACTGGTCGGCCGAAAGCGGGCTGATCATTGATCCGCTCATTGCGCAACGTGTCAGTGACGGTATCGAGAACTTGTCGTCCAGTCTGGCGGCAATTCGTGAAACGGCAGCAGTCAATGGATTCGATCCGATTCCATTCTCTGCTGTGCGCTGTAGCGTTTGACGCCAGACTGCGGCTGGCAAGCCGTCGACTAGTACGAACTGACTGTTGCTGAGTCGTTCACTGTCGTAGTTCATCAACCCGGTCCTGAAAGAACGGCATTGCGATGCTGGTGGGATCGCTTTTTCTGAAATTTTGCATCAGGAGAATCGGTATGTCGGATCACAATGAAAAACACGCCGCACGTCGCCGCACACTGGCCTATCTGTCGGCCGCTGGTCTGGGTGCACTGACGGCAGGTCTACCAACGCTGGCGGCCGCGCAAAGCAAGGTGCTGCGCATCGGTTATCAGAAGTACGGCACGCTGGTGATCCTCAAGGGACGCGGCACGCTGGAAAAACGCTTTGCCTCGGAAGGCATTGAGATCAAATGGACCGAGTTCACTGCCGGCCCTGCACTGCTTGAAGGTTTGAATGTCGGCAGCATCGACTTCGGTGTCGCAGGTGAAGCGCCACCGATCTTTGCGCAGGCTGCCGGCGCTGATCTGGTGTACGTCGGTAATGAACCGCCATCGCCAACCAGCGAAGCCATCATCGTGCCAAAGAATTCCACGATCAAGACTGTGGCAGAGCTCAAAGGCAAGAAGGTTGCACTCAATCGCGGCTCTAACGTCCATTACCTTTGGGTCAAAGCGCTTGAACGTGCCGGCCTTGAATACAAGGATGTCCAGACTCTGTTCCTCGCACCTGCCGATGCGCGTGCGGCCTTCGAGCGTGGCAGTCTGGATGCGTGGGTGATCTGGGACCCTTTCCTCGCCGCCGCCGAAAAACAGATCGGTGCACGTGTGCTGGAAGATGGCACAGGACTGGTTGCCAATCACCAGTTCTTCCTCGCCTCGCGCAGCTATGCGGAGAAAAATCCCAGGCTGCTCGCCATCCTGCTGGAGGAACTCGACAAGATTGATCAGTGGGGTGCCAGGAACCTGAAGGAAGTCGCCACCATTTTGGCCGAACAAACCGGCCTTGATTATCCGACCGTGGAACTGGCTGCCAAACGCTACTCATACGGCGTCAAACCGGTGTCGCCCCAAGTCATTGCAGAACAGCAAAAGATCGCTGATGTGTTCGCTGATCTCAAACTGATTCCCAAGAAAATCAATGTCAGGGATGCGGTGCTCGCCACCAAGCCCTGATCCACGAAACCACGAAAATGTCGTCGACCACGCCTGAAGAGGTGGCGACGCACCGCAAGGAGTGCACATGAGTCTGAACGTATTCTGGTTTATTCCAACCCACGGTGACAGCCGCTACCTTGGCACCTCCAAGGGCGCTCGGCAGGTCGATTTTGATTACATGAAGCAGGTTGCCGTCGCTGCCGATACGCTCGGCTATGACGGCGTGTTGCTGCCTACCGGCCGCTCCTGCGAAGATGCCTGGGTGACCGCATCGAGCCTGATCGGCGAGACTAGGAAACTCAAGTTCCTGGTCGCTATCCGTCCGGGTTTGAGTACGCCGGGTCTGGCGGTGCGCATGGCAGCAACCTTTGATCGACTGTCCAAAGGCCGTCTGTTGATCAACGTCGTGACTGGCGGTGATCAGGCCGAGCTGGAAGCGGATGGCTTGTGGGCATCACATGCAGATCGTTATGAAATCTCGTCGGAATTTTTGAAAGTCTGGCGTGCCTCGCTGGCCGGTGAGGGCGGTGATGCTGGTTTTGATTTTGATGGCAAGCACATCAAGGTCAAAGGTGCGAAGACGCTGTATCCATCCATTCAGAAACCCTATCCGCCGCTGTACTTTGGCGGCTCATCGCCGGCCGCGCACGAGTTGGCAGCCGAGCAGGTCGACGTGTATCTGACATGGGGTGAGCCACCGGCAGCGGTGGCAGAAAAGATTGCCGACATCCGTGCACGTGCGGCCAAGCGTGGCCGCACCGTCAAGTTTGGTATTCGTCTGCACGTGATCGTGCGCGAAACCAATGAGGAAGCATGGCGCGATGCAGATGAACTGATCAAGTACGTCGATGATGACCTGATCAAGCGCGCGCAGGCTTCCTTCTCCAAGATGGATTCCGAAGGTCAGCGCCGCATGGCCGCGCTGCATGGCGGTAACAAGGACAAGCTCGAAGTCTCGCCAAATTTGTGGGCCGGTGTCGGTCTGGTACGGGGTGGCGCGGGAACGGCCTTGGTGGGCGATGCCGAGACTGTCGCGGCGCGCATGCAGGAATATGCCGACTTGGGCATCGAGACCTTCATTCTGTCCGGTTATCCGCATCTGGAAGAGTCGTATCGCTTCGCAGAACTGGTCTTCCCGTTGCTCGGCAAGGGCAAGGACAGGGCGGATGAACCGACGCTGACCGGCCCGTTTGGCGAAGTGATTTCCAACGATATCCTGCCCAAGGTTTCGGCAAGCTGAGGAGTGAATGCATGAGTGCCGTACTTTCCAATACCGGCGTCGATGACGCCCAGCAACTCAAGCGACCGGTTTCCTCCTGGCGTTCGTCTTCATGGTCACGCGTCGTACCGTGGATCGTGCCGTTTGTCCTGATTGCCGTCTGGCAGATTGCTTCCCAAGTGGGCTGGCTGTCGAGCCGCATCTTGCCGGAGCCGTGGGCAGTTGCCAAGGCAGCGTGGGCACTCGCCGTCTCGGGTGAATTGTGGACGCACGTACAAGTCAGTCTGGGACGCGCTGTCACTGCATTTGCGGTTGGTGGCGGTCTGGGTCTGACGCTGGGTCTGCTGACGGGCACCTTCCGTACGGCGGAGACCTTGCTGGATACGACTTTGCAGATGATCCGCAACATTCCGGCGCTGGCACTGATTCCGCTGGTCATCTTGTGGTTCGGCATCGAGGAAACCGCGAAGATTTTTCTCGTTGCACTCGGGGTGTTCTTTCCCGTGTATCTGAATACCTTTCACGGCATCCGTTCGGTCGATAAAGGATTGATCGAAATGGCCAAGAGCTATGGCTTGTCCGGCTGGCCTTTGTATCGTGACGTGATCCTGCCAGGCGCCTTGCCATCGATTCTGGTCGGCGTGCGTTTTTCGCTCGGACTGGTCTGGGTGTTGTTGATCGTCGCAGAAACCATTTCTGCGCAATCCGGTATTGGCTACATGACGATGAATGCGCGGGAATTTCTGCAGACCGATATCGTACTGGTCGGCATCCTGCTCTACGCCTTGCTGGGCAAGCTGGCGGACGTGGTGTCGCGCCTGCTGGAACGGTACTGGTTGCGTTGGCATCCCGGTTATCGTCATTAAGGAATTGTCATGTCCAGTCAATTGAAACAAGCGGTCGGTACAGGCAAGCGCGGTATTCGTGTTGCCATCAAGAGCCTGTACAAGTCGTACAACGGGCGCGACGTACTGAAGTCGGTCGATCTGAACATCGAACCGGGCGAATTTGTCGCTGTGGTCGGTCGCAGCGGTTGCGGCAAGAGCACCTTGCTGCGCCTGATCGCGGAACTTGAAAATGGCGATCGCGGCACGCTGCAGTTTGGCGAAAACGGCCAGCGTCCCGAGACCCGCATCATGTTCCAGGATTCGCGTTTGCTGCCGTGGAAGCGCGTGCTCGATAACGTCGCTCTCGGTTTGTCGCACAAGGAAGATGCACGCAAGTCCTTGCGCCAGGTCGGTCTGGAAGACCGCGCTGGCGAATGGCCTGCCGTGCTGTCCGGCGGGCAGCGTCAGCGTGTCGCTCTGGCGCGCGCACTGGTCCACGACCCGGAATTGCTGTTGCTGGACGAACCGCTGGGTGCACTCGACGCGTTGACACGGATCGAGATGCAGCAACTGATCGAATCGTTGTGGCAAGCGCGTGGCTTTACCGCCTTGCTGGTCACGCACGATGTGCAGGAAGCGATTGCGCTCGCCGATCGTGTGGTCCTGATCGAAGACGGGCGGATCACGCTCGACGAACAGATTCCACTGGCACGTCCAAGGGCACGCGGCAACCTGACCTTTGCACAACTGGAAGAGCGGATTCTGTCGCGCGTCCTGCAGCAACCGGCTTCGGCCAATGACCCGGATGCCTCGCTTGGCGATGTGTCCCTGCTCAAGGCCGTTAATCAATTTGCCTGGGCAGTCTAGAACCATTCAGGCAAATCATTTTCATCATCATCGTCAACAAGGAACATCAATGAGCATCGAAAAAATCAACGCACGCAACCAGTTCAAAGGCAAGATCAGCAACATCATCGAAGGCACGGTCGTGTCGGAGATCGACGTCGATACGCCTGCCGGTATCGTGACCTCCGTCATCACCACGCGATCAGTCAAGGATCTGGATCTGAAGATCGGCACCGAAGTCGTGGCACTGGTGAAAGCGACCGAAGTATCGCTCGCCAAACTGCTGTAATCGAAGCGAAGGCCTGCTCATCTGCATGCGTTGCAGACGAGCAGGATCGGGTTTTAGGAGAACGCCATGACATTCCCTGCATTGCAAGACTATCTTGATCGCTTGCGCCATACGCCAGTGGATACGTCGCTGTGGCTGGATCCGCAGGGCAAGGCGCACGGACGTTATCTCAACTCGACCCTGACTAGCGTTTATCAACCGATACGTACGCTGGCCGACCATCGTATCGTGGGTGTGCAGGGTTACATGCGCAGCCATTCCCGAAATGATGCTGGTTTGAGCGTATGGAAGTTGCTGGATACGGTGGCGACCGACGATCAGTCTATTGAACTGGATCGTCTGTGCCGCCTGCTGCATGTACTGAATTTTTATCGCCAGCCGGAGCTGGTCGACGCCGATCTGTATCTGAGCGTGCATGCACGCTTGCTGTCGGCCGTCGACAGCAACCATGGCATGTCTTTCCGCCATGTGCTGGATGTCCTGGGTTTGCCGCACCGCAAGATCATTCTGCAACTGCCCATGATCCAGCCGGATCAGGCGTGGATTGCACATTACGTTGCGGACAACTACCGTCGCAATGGTTTCCGTCTGGCGATCAATGTTGCCGACGTGCGTCAGGGGCTGGCACAACTGACGCAGATTCGCCCGGATGTCATCAAGGTGGATGTGCGCGAGTTGTATGACGAAGTGGCGGCACTGGAGCTGTTGTTGGAAGCGCAGACGAATCATGTCAGCGTCGTCTTCAAACGTGTCGAGTCGCAAGGCGTGCATGACAAGCTGCTTCGTCTCGCAGAGCGCGCACCGCAGTCATTGAAGGTGCAAGGTCATTTGTGGGATCAGCCGCGTTCTGTCTTCGCAGAGTGGGATATCGTGTCTGAACAACAGCCGCTGGGAGCGACATCGTGACGACCAGAGATAACTATCGCGTTCTGATTGTGCCGGGCCTGCATGGCAGCGGACCTGAACATTGGCAAAGCCGTTGGGAAGCACAACATGCGGACTTCGAGCGCGTACATCAGGATGACTGGTCGATCCCTGATCTGCCGCGCTGGTCATGGAAACTGGAGCAGACGTTGGCTCAGTCCGATCGTCCAACCCTGATCGTGGCACACAGCTTTGGTTGTCTGACGACGATCCATGCCAATCGCCATGGCCGTTTCAACATCGCTGGTGCCTTGCTGGTGGCACCTGCCGATCCGGACAAGTTTCACGTTGCCAATGCCTTGCGTGATGTGCGGCTGTCCTGCCCATCGGTTGTGGTCGGCAGCACCAATGACCCGTGGATGAATGCGGCACGTGCTTCCTATTGGGCCGATGTCTGGGGCTGTGGCTTTCTGAACGCGGGCGCCTTAGGGCATATCAATGCCGAATCCGGCCTGGGTGACTGGGAGCAGGGGTGGCAACAGTTCGAGCGTTTGCGCGACATCGCCGATACGCTGGCCCACCCGCGGCATCTGTCGGTCTTGCGCTAGTCGTTGCCGGACGCGACGAACGTTCGATTCAGCGCAGCAACGCCTGTAAGGCATCGTCTACCGTGGGATAGCGGAACTGAAATCCTTCTTTCTGTAACAGCACAGGTACGGCGCGCTGTCCTTCGAGAACGATGTCTGCCTGTTCGCCCAGTAACAGGCGGACCGGAAATCCCGGCGTCGGGAAAAGGCAAGGGCGATGCAGGATGAGCGCAGCCGTACGCGAAAATTCCGCCTGTGTCGTGCCATGTGGTGCCGTGAAGTTGTAGGCGGCTGCAATGGGCCTGTCCTGCGCGGAAGCCTGAATCAGGTGCGCCATACCGCGCAGTACATCCTCGACATGAATCCAGGCCAGCATCTGTCTGCCACCACCAAGTGGGCCTCCCAGACCCAGTCTGACGGGTATCATCATCAGCGGTAACGCCCCTTCGTGCCCAAGCACCATGCCAAAGCGCATACAGGCGACTGTCACGCCCGCCTGTCTCGCGGTGCCGGCCGCCTGTTCCCATTCCTGACAGAGCTGCGACATGAAGATGGCTTGCGGTGGCGCATCTTCCGCAAGCGGTGTCGGATCGTCCTGATGTTGAATACCGTAATAGCCGACGGCTGATCCTGATAGCAGCAGTGCAGGTTTGTGTTGCGCGTTGGCTATCCACGACACCAGATTTTTTGTCAGACCGACACGACTGGCGCGCAAGGTCTGCTTGCGTCGAGCGCTCCAGCGTGCGCCGAGTATGCGTGCACCGGCCAGATTGATCACGACGTCTACCGCATCCGTATCGCTCAAGTCA
Source organism: Oxalicibacterium faecigallinarum (assembly GCF_014635705.1). Classification (GTDB taxonomy): domain Bacteria; phylum Pseudomonadota; class Gammaproteobacteria; order Burkholderiales; family Burkholderiaceae_D; genus Oxalicibacterium; species Oxalicibacterium faecigallinarum. The sequence goes on from NZ_BMDI01000002.1 coordinate 624,297, forward strand.
TCCAGCTCCTGAACGCAACGCACCTGGCCGGCAAACATGGCATTTGCCTTGGCTGGATCACGTGTCAGTGCGATGACCTGATGACCATCTTTCAGCAGTGCCGCCACCAGTTTCTTCCCGATGAAGCCGGTTGCACCGGTAATCAATACCGTGATGCGCTTGTCGCTGAAGTGGATGGCGGAGGTTGATGTGTCAGACATGAAGATATTCCTTGGTAAACGCCAGCGATGACTCAGATATAGCCTTAACTTTCCTAAAACACAATCCCGCGAGCAGTGCGTGAGGATTTCCCTACACATGTTTCAGTCTTTCTTGTCGATGCGGAAGGGGCTTTGCGACTGTGCGTTTTAATCCCCGATTTCTAGAATGCAGTCATGTGATGGATGCAATAGGAGTCGGAAATGAAGATCGTTCTGGTGGAAGATTCGGTAATTGTGCGGGCAAGACTGACTTTGCAACTGGCAAGAATCCAGGGCGTGCAAGTTGTCGGTCATGCAGCCAGTGAAGATGAAGCGGTCGACATGGTGGATCGCAAGCGTCCGGATCTGGTGCTGATGGATATCGGTCTGGAAAGCGGTAACGGGATCAATGCACTGAAGCGAATCCGCAAGTCCGGCAATCGCACCCGAGTATGGATTTTGAGTAACTGCAGCGTGCCTGATTATCGCGAGCTTGTGCGCGATCAGGGCGTAGAGCATTTTTTTGCCAAGAACAGCGAGATCGAGCAACTGATGGCACGCGTCAAGGATATGCATTGCATCACCATGCCGGGTTCCAGTTATGCGGAGTCCTTGGCTTAAGGATGAGCCAGGGCGTTTTCGGGGATCAGTTATCTGATCCCCTTTTTTATGTCCGCGTGATCGGCAGGGAGGGTAATTGCACGACTACAGCAACCACTCAATCGGCAGGATGGACAGAAACCGGACGGCGCTACGCTGGAAAGCAGAGGTGCCGGGTTCGATGTCGTGGCGCACCGATTTGCCATCCACCAGTTCATTCCAGTACAGCTTGCCGTGTTCATCCAGGTGTACGGTATAGGCGTTGTGCAGGATGTCGTTCTCGAATGCATCGTCGATCCGGGCGGCTAGTGCGGGACTTTCAATGATGAAACCCAGTTCGGTATTCAGACGGGCAGAACGGGGATCGAAGTTGAACGAGCCGACAAACACGCGCTCCCTATCGATGGCAAAGGTCTTGGCATGCAGGCTGGATCCTGAGCTGCCGATTTTTCCCTTGTTTTCCGGTTTGCTGGCAGTGGGTGACAGGCGGCGCAGTTCGAAAAGCTCGATACCGGCTTTCAACAACGGCGCACGGCGTTTGGCATAGCCGGCATGCACGGCTGCAACGTCGGTGGCGTCGAGCGAATTGGTCAGGATGCGAATCCTGACGCCCTTGTTCTTCATCGCGACCAACGCGTCGACACCGGCTTGGGTCGGGACGAAATAAGGCGAAATCAGTTCAACGTCCGCACTCGCGTTGCCGATGATGCGCAACAGGTCGTGCGTGATCAATTCATGATCGGCTGCGCGTCCCAAACCTTTATCGGGATGGTCGCTGAGCATATGGGTGGTCGCCCATTCCAGCGGCAGATCGCCGGCGGCCAGCTTGCCGAGTATGGTGGCGTGACGCAACGCGCGCATGTAGGCGGCGGCTTCGGATTTGCGTTCGGCCGATGCTGCGTTGGCTGCCAACTGCTGCAATTCTTCTGGATCGACCGGCGGCAACACCAGCCCGACCGGATAGGACGAGGCACTGTCCCAGTAGCGATCAAAGTCACGCGAGACATCCTTGACGACCGGGCCAACTGCCAGCACGTCCAGATCGGCAAATAGCACACCGCTGGTGGCGCCAAAGTACTCATCGCCAATATTGCGGCCACCGATAATGGTGGCCTGATTGTCGGCAGTGAATGATTTGTTGTGCATGCGCCGGTTGGCACGCGAAAAATCGGTCAGATAACCAATGATGCGTAGCTGTCTCGGTACGAACGGATTGAACAGCCGCACTTCAATATTGGGATGCGCATCGAGTGCGGATAATGCCGTTTCCAGTCCGGCCGTATTGTTGTCGTCGAGCAGCAATCTGACCCGCACGCCCCGGTCGGCGGCTTTGTGCAGCGCCTCGAACAACATGGTGCCGGTCAGATCGTTGCGCCAGATGTAATACTGTACATCCAGCGTTTTTTCTGCCGCATGCGCCAATAGCATGCGGGCGGCAAAGGCATCGTGCGCGTCTTGCAGGACGTGAATGCCGGATTTGTCCGGATGTGCAGCCGTGCGAGGTAGATTGGCACGTCCGAGCGTCGTCGCGTTGGCGCTGGCTTCATCCAGTGCCGTGCTGCGAGTCCGGTTATCCAATGAGGGCAGAGCGCTGCAGCCAGCGAGGGCAAGTAACATGCACAGTGCGGCCAGTGATGCGATGTTCAGTGACTTCATTCGAGATGCTGCCATGCTGTTGGCATGGTCTGAAAGGTCTGAAGATAAATAAAAGCCGACCCATGTTACAGGAGTCGGCTTTTTGTCTTGCTGCGCAGAGAATTCGGGTCAGAACCCGTAACCGATACTGACGATGAAGGCACGATCGGATTTTTTCTTGCCGGGCACAGGCTGATTATCGTAATCGAGGTTGAACTGCGTACTCAGGTTCAGACCCTTGGCGATCGGTACACGAAAGCCGATGCGATTACGTAGCAGTGTATCGCTGGCATCTTCCAGGCTGGCATCGATGCTCAGGTATTCGAAGAAGACCAGTTTGTCTTCCCAGAACTTGCGGTCGTACTTCATGCCAAGGCTGAGGGTCGGGAAGGATTCGTCCGGCGCAGTCGCATAGCGCTCCTTGATGTAGTTGACGCCGACCTCGCCTGAAAATTTGGTTTCTGGCGTTTCAATGAACTGGCGACCATAACCGGTACCGACTGAACTGCGCAGATCCAGCGCAGCCATCTTGTCGGTTTCTCCCTTTACGCTGAAGAAGATGTAATCCTTTTCATTCAGGAAGCGATCGTATTTGCCAAGCAGACGGCGGTTGGAGGTGGTGGTCACCTGTGCAGAACTGGCTTCGTTGAATTCCCAGCCAAGCGTGTAACGGTTCTTGATGTCGCGTGCGACAAATTCGCCGTTGATATTGAGCTTCTCATCGGTTGAGTTACCACGATTCATCGCGCCACCGAGATCCAGACGGCCGGTGTACTTCATCGATTCGTCAATGATGGGTGGATTGAAGGCGGCGACCTGCTGGCGCGGCACGGTAAGCGGTGCCTCGGTCGGTTGCTCGGCAATCTGGACAGCACCGTCATCCTGCATCGCCACCTTGCCTTTGAGCGCCGTGCCATCGCTGAGCTGTACGCGTACATCTTCATCCGTGGTCAGCTTGCTGACCTCCTTGAAGGGAATCTTGATCTCGCCAAAAACGGCAGATTCAAATATGACCGTGTCGCCAGTCAACTGTTTGAGTGTGCCGGAGATCTGGTCGCCATTGTTGAGTGTGACAGTGGCTGCGTGTGTGGACAAAGCAGCGAGGGTGGTGGTGGCCAGAAGGCATAAGGCGGAGGTACGACGTTTGAGACGTGCTGAGGTGCTGCTGTTCATATTGCTGACTCCCTTGGAACGATCAATCACCATGTCGCGCAGAGACGATGGCGTTGGGTAAAACATGTGCTTCCTGATTGATTGCGCTGGATGCAAAAAGAGGCAACCGCTGTCGCGATTGCCTGCTCTGTGTGACACCGTTCTGGTTAACTAGCCTGCGGCAAGGCCAACGGCATTTTCATCTTCCGTACCACGCACGCTTTGTTGTTTGTAGTCGGAGATGGCTTTGATCACAGCCTTGTTGAAAGCGGGCAGATCATCGGGCTTACGGCTGCTGATCCAGTTGTCATTGGTAACAACTTGCTGATCAACCCACTCGCCGCCCGCATTCCGGATGTCATCCTGCAGGGAAGGCCAGCTGGTCAGTGTGCGTCCCTTGACCAGACCTGCAGAGACCAGAAGCCAGGCACCGTGACAGATGACGGCGATGGGTTTGTGCTGCTTTTGCATGGCTTGCACAAATCGTTGTGCAGGCTGGTTGAGGCGGATGGTGTCCGAATTCTGTACGCCACCCGGCAGCAAGACGGCGTCAAAATCGTTGGGGTCGATGTTATCAAAAATCTGTTCGACGAGAAAATGATCGGCTTTCTTGTCGTGGTGAAAGCCTTGCACCTGTCCCTTTTGATCGGAGGCAATGATCGTCGTTGCGCCTTCCTTTTCCAGTGCAGCTTTGGGTGAGGTCAGCTCGATTTGCTCAAAACCATCTGTTACCAAGATAGCGACTCGCATTCCATTTAAAGAAGTAGACATGGGCGTTCTCCTTTCCATAAAACAGAGGGAGTCCCGAAAAACGTGATAGTTCAGGCAATCTTTCCAATTCTGTTGAAAAAGTGGAAGGTCTTGCTGCGCGGTACCCAATAAAAAAGCCTTGCGGCAAGACCGCAAGGCTTTTGATGCAGCGAGGCAAGCCGAGCTAGTTGCGGGATGCCAAGGCGCGATTGACACTCAGTGCGGCCAGCGTACCGACAGCGCCGGACAGCAAGTACAGGCTGACATAACCCAGACCAAAGTGTGCCGACAGGCCCAGCGCGACCAGCGGTGCAAAGCCGGCACCGACCAGCCAAGCAAGATCCGACGTCAACGCAGCGCCGGTATAGCGGTATTTACGTTGGAAGTTGGCCGATACCGCACCATGTGCCTGACCGTAAGACAGACCCAGCAGGAAGAACCCGAGCAGAATGAAAGTGTTCTGGCCGCCAATGCCGCCGCTCATCATGGCGGGCACAAAGGCGCTGAACACGGCGATCATGGCTGCAAAGGTGCCAAGGGTGTTACGACGTCCGAAGCGATCCGCGATCAGGCCCGAGAACAGCACACCCAGAACACCGAGTACCGCACCAGCCATCTGGATCACCAGGAAGTTACTGATTGAGCGCGCCGAATACAGATTGATCCACGACAGGGGAAATACCGTCACAACGTGGAACATGGCGTAGCTGGCCAATGCTGCCAATGCGCCAATCAATACGTTGCGGCCTTGCGAGCGCGACAGCTCAACCACACTGGTTGGTTCCAGTTCCTGTGCATCCAGCAACTCCGTGTATTCGGGTGTGGAGACCAGACGCAAACGAGCAAACAGGGCTACCACGTTAATGGCGAATGCCACATAGAACGGATAGCGCCAGCCCCACTCCAGGAAATCTGGCAGAGACAGGGTATAAACCAGATAGGCAAACAGGCCGGCAGCGATCATGAAGCCGATCGGCGCGCCCAACTGGCCGAGCATGGCGTACCAGCCGCGGCGTTCTGGCGGTGCCGTGATCGCAAGGAGGGAGGGCAGACCATCCCAGGAACCGCCCAACGCCACGCCCTGACCAATACGGAACATGGCCAGCAGAAGGATGGCGATCGCACCCAGTGTGCCGTATGTTGGCAGAAAGGCAATGCCTGCCGTGGAGAAGCCGAGAATGAACAAGGCGAGTGTCAGCTTGGCTTCCCGACCGTAGCGTCGTTGAATTTCCATGAACACGACGGTACCAAAGGGACGGGCCAAAAAGGCAAAGGAGAAAATAAGGAAAGAATACAGCGTGCCGGTCAGACGTTCTTCGAACGGAAAAAACACGGCGGGAAACACCAGGACGGAGGCGATGGCGTAGACAAAGAAGTCAAAGTACTCGGAAGTGCGACCCAGTACGACCCCGATCGCGATTTCTCCTGGTTCGACCTTGCCCCCCTGGGCATTGATGTTGCCGGTTTGACTACTCAAGGAATCGTGATGCCCTGGTGATCCTGGATGGGCAGACAGTCCAGCGTTATAAGTGGTAGCCATGATCCTCGCCTCCATTTCTTTTGGTTTAGTCCATCAATTACCCTGCTTTACCTCACTGTTCAGACGTCTTGATACTAATTTACACCTGATTTATCAAAAGGTGGGACAAAACGTCCAATCGGCAGGTTGCGTAATTGAGATTACAGTAGCAGCCTCCCAAACCTCTGTATGTACGGAATGACTCATTTATTCACACGTCGCGGGCTATGGCTGTTACCGCTCGTACTACTATTGTCCGGATGCGATTTGGTTCTGCTGAATCCTTCTGGCGATATCGCAGCCCAGCAAGGCAACCTCATCATCGTTTCGACGCTGCTGATGTTGATCATTATTGTTCCGGTCATCATTCTGACCTTCGTGTTTGCCTGGCGCTATCGCAAGGGCAATACCGAAGCCAAGTATGAACCTGACTGGGATCACTCGACCAAGCTCGAATTGCTGATCTGGGGCGCACCGCTGCTGATCATCATCATTCTGGGTGCGATTACCTGGGTGAGCACACACAAGCTGGATCCGTATCGTCCGCTTGATCGTATCGATGCCAGCCGTCCGTTGCCAGCCGATCACCAGCCGATGACCGTGCAGGTTGTCGCGATGGACTGGAAATGGTTGTTCATCTATCCGGAACAAGGCATCGCGACGGTGAATGAATTGGTGACACCGATCGATACGCCGATCCGCTTCAAGATCACGGCATCGACCGTCATGAACTCGTTCTTCATTCCTGCGATGGCTGGCCAGATCTACGCCATGGCAGGTATGGAAACCACCCTCAACGCTGTCATGAACAAGCCAGGCACCTACGAAGGTTTCTCGGCCAACTACAGCGGCGCGGGTTTCTCGCACATGCGCTTCAAATATCATGCTGTCAGCGATGAAGAGTTTGCTGCCTGGGTTCAAAAGACCAAGGCCGAAAACGCTGAATCGATGGATCGCACCAATTACGTTGAACTGGAAAAACCAAGTGAACGTGAGCCTGTGCGTCGTTACGGCAAACTGGACGCAGAACTGTTCGAAGCCATCGTTAATCGTTGCGTCGAACCTGGCACTGTTTGCATGAAAGACATGATGGCAGCGGATGCAAACCGTCTGCGCGTTGATGTCCTTGCACGCAACCTGTCCAAAAATGAAGCTGCGGCACGCCTTGCGCTGATCAACAGCGAAGTGTGCAGTTCCACTCCAAATTTGATGAAGAACGAAGATGCAAGAGCATACTAATCACTTGATTTTCGGCCGTCTGGGCTGGGACGCGATCCCGCTTCACGAGCCGATTCTCATCGTCACCTTCTGCGCGGTTGTCCTTGGTGGCATCGCGATGCTGGGTGCGTTGACCTATTTCCGCCTGTGGGGCCCGCTGTGGCGCAACTGGATCACCAGTATCGATCACAAGAAGATCGGCATCATGTACATGATCCTCGGTCTGATCATGCTGATGCGCGGCTTTGCCGACGCGATCATGATGCGTCTGCAGCAAGCGATCGCTTTCGGCGACAACCTCGGTTACCTGAACGCGCACCACTACGATCAGATTTTCACGGCGCACGGCGTGATCATGATCTTCTTTGTGGCAATGCCGCTGGTGACGGGTTTCATGAACTATGTGGTGCCACTGCAAATTGGCGCACGTGACGTTGCGTTTCCGTTCCTGAACAACTTCAGCTTCTGGATGACCACCTTCGGTGCCGTCCTGATCATGGTATCGCTGTTCATCGGTGAATTTGCAAAAACCGGCTGGCTGGCGTATCCGCCGCTGTCAGGCATTCTTGCGAGTCCGGACGTCGGGGTCGATTACTACATCTGGGCGCTGCAGGTGGCCGGTGTGGGTACGACGCTGTCCGGTATCAACCTGATCGCCACCATCGTCAAGATGCGCGCGCCAGGCATGACCATGATGAAGATGCCTGTTTTCACCTGGACCTCGCTGTGCACCAACGTGCTGATCGTTGCTTCGTTCCCGATCCTGACCGCAGTCATTACGCTGCTGGCACTGGACCGTTTCGTGGGTACCAACTTCTTCACGAATGATCTTGGCGGTAACGCCATGATGTACGTCAACCTGATCTGGATCTGGGGCCACCCAGAGGTGTACATCCTGATCCTGCCTTGCTTCGGTATCTTCTCCGAAGTGGTGTCGACGTACTGCCGCAAGCGTCTGTTCGGTTACACCTCGATGGTGTACGCGACCGTTGTGATTACCATCCTGTCCTACCTCGTGTGGCTGCACCACTTCTTCACGATGGGTTCGGGAGCGAGCGTCAACTCGTTCTTCGGTATCACGACGATGATCATTTCGATCCCGACCGGCGCGAAGATCTTCAACTGGCTGTTCACGATGTATCGTGGCCGCATCTCGTTCGAGCTGCCAATGATGTGGACGATTGCCTTCATGGTGACCTTCGTCATCGGTGGTATGACCGGCGTGTTGCTGGCGGTTCCACCTGCCGACTTCGTGCTGCATAACTCCCTGTTCCTGATCGCGCACTTCCATAACGTGATCATCGGCGGTGTGTTGTTCGGTCTGTTTGCCGGTATCTACTACTGGTTCCCGAAAGCATTCGGCTTCAAGCTGGATCCGTTCTGGGGCAAGTGCTCGTTCTGGTTCTGGGTCATCGGTTTCTACGTTGCCTTCATGCCGTTGTACGTTCTCGGCCTGATGGGTGTGACCCGTCGTATGAGCCACTTCGACGATCCATCGCTGCAGATCTGGTTCCAGATCGCTGCAGTCGGTGCAGTGCTGATCGCGATGGGTATCGGTTCGATGCTGATCCAGTTCGGTGTCAGCTTCCTGAAACGCGACAAGCTGCGTGACGTGACCGGTGATCCATGGGATGGCCGTACGCTGGAATGGTCGACCTCGTCGCCACCACCAGATTACAACTTCGCGTTCACCCCACGCGTGCATGACACCGATAGCTGGGCTGACATGAAGAAGAACGGTTATCAGCGTCCGCTGGAAGGCTTTACGCCGATCCACATGCCAAAGAACACGGCAGCAGGTTTCATCATCTCTGCGATGAGCGGTGCGATGGGCTTCTTCCTCGTCTGGCAAATGTGGCTGCTGGCTGGCCTTACGTTCGCAGGCATCGTTGTTGCCTCGATCATCCATACCTTCAATTACAAACGTGATTTCTACATCCCTGCGGATGAAGTAGCCCGCACCGAAGAAGCACGTACTCGTTTGCTGGAAAGCCATGTCTGATACACACGCAACTTCGCATGGCGCCCTGAGCGGCGCCGCTGATCCACGTTATTACGTGCATGAGCATCATCCGGAAGGCAGCACGATGCTGGGCTTCTGGATCTACCTGATGAGTGACTGTCTGATCTTTGCCTCGCTGTTCGCAGTGTATGCAGTGGTCGGTCGTAACTACGCAGGTGGTCCAACGGGTGCAGAACTGTTTGACCTGACGCTGGTGGCCATCAACACGGCATTCCTGCTGTTGTCGTCGATCACCTACGGCATGGCCATGATTGCTGCGCAGAGCAAGAACCTGAAGGGCACCCAGCTCTGGCTCGCCATTACCGGCGTGTTCGGTGCAGCGTTCCTGGCGGTTGAACTGTACGAGTTCTATCACCTGTGGCACATGGGTGCGACGCCGCAAACCAGCGCGTTCCTGTCGGCGTTCTTCACGCTGGTCGGTACCCACGGTCTGCACGTCACCTTCGGTATCATCTGGCTGATCACGTTGCTGGTGCAACTGAACAAGCATGGTCTGATTCCTGAGAACCGTCGTCGCCTGATGTGCCTGTCGATGTTCTGGCACTTCCTGGACGTGGTCTGGATCGGCGTCTTTACCTTTGTTTATCTGATGGGAGTTCTGCCATGAGCGATCACGCACACGCACACGGCGACCACGGTCATGACGACCACGACAGCGGCTATCACGCCACCACCAAAGGCTACGTCGTCGGTTTTATCCTGTCGGTCATCCTGACGGCAATTCCGTTCTGGCTGGTGATGGGCAATGTCATCCAGAACTCGAACACGACGGCTTTCGTCATCCTCGGCTTTGCAGCCGTGCAGATCGTGGTGCACATGGTTTACTTCCTGCACATGAATGGCAAGGTGGAAGGTGGCTGGTCGATGCTGGCGCTGATCTTCACGGTCGTGGTCGTGATCATCATGCTGGCGGGTTCGATCTGGGTCATGTATCACCTGAATCACAACATGATGCCAGGCATGATGCACGATGCGGCACACAACCTGACGCTGCCTGCTGGCGCACCGGATGCAGGACATCTGTCGCATAGCAAATGAGTGACAGGACTGCCCTGAAAAGCGGCTCGGCTTCGGAAGAAGCCGAGCCGCTTTTACGTTCAAAATCCGCCCGGCTGATTCTGGTTGTATTGGCCGTTATTTTGTTCGCCGGTTTTTTCTCGCTGGGGACCTGGCAGCTCTATCGTCTGCAGTGGAAACTGGCCTTGATCGAACGCGTCGAGCAACGTGCGCATGCTGCGCCGGTTGCAGCACCAACGCCGGATCGCTGGTCCGAAGTGAATGCCGCTTCCGATGAATACCGCCATGTCACCGTCCGTGGTCATTATCAGTATCAGGCATCGGCACTGACGCAGGCGACGACCGAGCTGGGTGCGGGTTACTGGTTGCTGACACCATTGCGCGATGAGCAGGGCAGCACCACACTGATCAATCGCGGTTTTGTATCTGTACAGGATGCGGCACGGATTCGTGCGGCGATGGCTGGCAAGGCTGCCGATGCATTGGCGCCTGCCACTGAACCGGTCGAGGTCAATGGCTTGCTCCGTATCACCGAACCGGGTGGCGGCTTTTTACGCGCCAATGATCCGGCAGCAGATCGCTGGCATTCGCGGGATGTCGCGGCGGTTGCCCAGGCGCGTGGCCTGACGCGGGTGGCACCGTACTTCATTGATGCCGATGCGTCCCGACAGGTGCTGACCGATCCCTTGCTGGACGGTGCGGTGCAGCCGGTTGGCGGTCTGACGGTGATCTCGTTTCATAATAACCATCTGGTGTATGCACTAACTTGGTATGCTCTTGCCTTGATGGTGGTGGCTGTCGTGGTGTGGATTGCGCGTACGGAGCGCAAACGTCGCGCCGCTGCCGCACCCGCCGATTGACAAAGACAGCCACGGAAACCTGAATGTCAGGAAAAAGCGAAACGGCAGCGGCCGAGCACAGCGCCGGAAAGCGCTGGCGAGATGCACTCGGTACCAGCCTGACCGGTCACAAGAACATGCAGCAACTGATTCAGTTGCGCTGGATCGCCGTGATCGGCCAGCTTTCCACCATCTTTGTGGTCACGGTGGTGTTCGGCATCGAGCTTCCGGTGCGCCTGATGCTGGAAGTACTGGTGTGTCTGGTCGCCTTCAATCTGGCCAGTCACTTGCGCTGGCACGAGCGGCCGATGGTTTCCAACAAGGAACTGTTCCTTGCAATGCTGGTGGACGTTGCCATCCTGACAGCCCAGCTGTATCTGAGCGGCGGCACCACCAATCCTTTCGTTTTTCTCTATCTGCTGCAAATCATCCTCAGTGCCTTGCTGCTCGAGGCATGGTCGACCTGGATGATTGTCGGTATCACCAGTACCTGTCTGGTTGGCCTGTCTGCGTTTTCGCATCCGCTGGTTTTGCCAAGCGAGAGCGAAACGCTGTTCTTCAGCTTGTACGTGCAAGGCATCCTGATCTGCTTTGTATTGAATGCAGCCTTGCTGGCGTTCTTCATTATTCGCATCAATGCCAATCTGCGGGCAGGCGATGCCGAACTCGCCAATCTGCGTAATCGTGCTGTCGAGGAAGAGCATATCGTGCGGATGGGTCTGCTGGCATCCGGTGCGGCGCATGAATTGGGAACACCACTTTCGACGCTGTCCGTCATTCTTGGTGACTGGCGACGCATGCCCGAATTTCAGAATAGTGAAGTGCAGGATGAGATTGCCGAGATGGAGGCGCAGATTCTGCGCTGCAAAGGCATCGTCAGCAGCATTCTGTTGTCGGCGGGCGAGGCGCGTGGCGAATCTTCGGTCAAGACGACACTGCGCACCTTTCTTGATGAACTGGTGGACGACTGGCGCGATAAACGCAGCGTCACCGACTTTGATTACGTCAATCGTATCGAGCAGGATGTGCCTGTTGCGTTTGATTCGGTACTCAAGCAGATGATCTGGAATGTGCTGGATAATGCGGCCGAAGCATCACCACGCTGGGTCGGATTTGATGTCTCGCGCGAGGGCGAATCCCTGTGTCTGCGGATTACCGATGTCGGCCCGGGGTTTCCGGCGACGATCCTGACGCAGCTTGGCAAGCCTTATCAGTCCACCAAAAATAGACCGGGTCGGGGACTTGGATTATTTCTGGTGGTAAACGTTGCGCGCAAGCTGGGTGGCACCATCGTTGCCCGCAACCGCGAAGAGGGCGGCGCGATCGTCGAGGTGGTGTTGCCACTGTCCTCGATCAGTCTGGAAGGAGATGAACAACATGTCGGTTGATCGGCAACTATTGATTATCGAAGACGATACGGCGTTCGCACGTACCTTGTCACGTTCGTTCGAGCGGCGTGGCTACAAGGTGTTGTTGTCTGCCAATCAGGATGAAGCGGCCAAGGTCCTGCAAGAGCATTCACCCGGTTATGCCGTGGTCGATCTCAAACTCGAAGGCAATTCATCCGGTCTGGCGTGTGTACAGATGCTGCATCAGCACAATCCGGACATGCTGATCGTCGTGCTGACCGGCTTTGCCAGTCTGGCGACTGCGGTCGAGGCCATCAAGCTCGGTGCCTGTCAGTATCTGGCCAAGCCATCGAATACCGATGACATTGAAGCGGCCTTCAACCACGTTGCCGGCAATACGGATATCGAACTGACCAATCGCTCGACCTCGATCAAGACGCTGGAATGGGAGCGTATTCATCAGGTGCTGGTCGAAACCGACTTCAATATCTCCGAAACCGCGCGTCGTCTGGGAATGCACCGTCGCACATTGGCGCGCAAGCTGGAAAAGCAGCGCGTCAAATAGGAAGTGGCACGCAAAGCAGGTATGCGCTTTGCGTGGCGTGCGGGAGGCTGTGCTTGCCAAGAGGATACGTTCCGCCTACGCGTTAACGCGTAATTTCCATCGTGGTTTCTGAAAAAACTTCCCGCGGGATAAAAATAATTTGCCATCTTAACGAATATTTAATTCAAAACTGAAATATTCACGAGTATAGTAAATTCATCCCGATAAGAAGGAGAAACGTCATGGCTCAAGTACAAACGTCTGCACTCGCTGTGCAGCCACTCACCGGATTCAGAAACCGCTGGGTGCAACTGATCATCGGTATTCTTTGTATGGGCTTGGTCGCCAATCTGCAATATGGCTGGACCTTGTTCGTCGAACCGATGAACGCCAAGCATCAATGGGGAACTGCCGCCATCCAATTGGCATTCTCCATCTTCATCGTGACCGAAACCTGGCTGGTGCCGATTGAAGGCTGGCTGGGCGACAAGTTCGGTCCACGTCCGGTTGTGGCCGGCGGTGCGATCTTTGCCGGTCTGGGCTGGATTCTCAACAGCTATGCAGAAAGCCTGCCGTTGCTGTACACGGCTGCCGTGATTTCGGGGATCGGTGCGGGTTGTGTGTATGGCACTTGCGTGGGCAATGCGCTCAAATGGTTTCCTGATCGCCGCGGTCTGGCCGCTGGTTTGACGGCGGCCGGCTTTGGCGCGGGTGCGGCCATCACCGTGATCCCGATTGCCAACATGATCGCCAGCGAAGGCTATGAAAAAACCTTCCTGACTTTCGGTATCTTGCAAGGTGTGGTGATCTTCATCCTTGCATTGTTTCTGGTTCGTCCACGTGCGCCTGAACATGCCAAAGGCACGAAAACAGTGGAAGCCGCTGACTACACACCAAAACAAATGTTGAAAACGCCGGTGTTCTGGCTGATTTATGTCATCTATGTTGCGGTGGCTGCGGGTGGTGTGATGGCAACTGCGCAGCTTGGTCCGATTGCGCATGACTTCGGTATCGCCGGTACGCCAATCACGCTGTTTGGTGCGACCCTGCCTTTGCTGACGATGGCGCTCTCGATCGATAACGTGGCCAACGGCTTGACCCGTCCTCTGTGCGGCATGATCTCGGACAAAATCGGCCGTGAGAACACGATGGTGATTGTGTTCATCGGTGAAGGTCTGGCCTTGCTGGGTCTGATGCAGTGGGGACACAATCCTTATGCCTTCATGGTGTTTGCTGCACTGATCTTCATGTTCTGGGGCGAGATTTTCTCTATTTTCCCTGCGATCTGTGGCGATACCTTCGGCAGCAAGTTTGCCTCGGCCAATGCGGGTACGTTGTACACCGCCAAAGGTGCCGCCGCGGCATTGGTGCCGCTGGCCTCACTGCTGGCGGCAGGTGGTAACTGGAACCGCGTGTTTATTCTGGCTGCAGTGGTGACCATCACTGCCGGGTTGACGGCCAAGTTTGTGTTGTCGCCAATGCGCAAACGCTTTATTGCGCAAGGGATCGAGCGTGCCAAACACGCTGCGAACTAATCATTCGTAATCCGTTTTGCTCAAAAAAATGCCGGCTTGAAGCCGGCATTTTTTATGCGGTGTTTCGTTTAACCTGCGTCGCCGCCCGAGACAAACCGTTTCTCGCCGCGCAGGTAGCGCGACAGCCACTGTAGCAGAGCAACCGCATCGCCGAATTCAAGGAAACCGTCCTCGCCTTTTTCAGCGAAGACGCGCGTGCCGTTCAGGCTGCTATCGATGACGAGGCCATCAAAGGTAGCCATCGGCATATAGCCTTCGTTGACTTTGAAACGGTTGTTGTTGAGAAGCGCGTTGACGACATGACCGAGAAACTGGAATTCGGGCGTGCGCATCGATGCCATGTCGTGATCGCGCATATAAATGCCGACGGACAGCAGCGAGTTGCTGACCAGAACGCGGGCGTAATCCATTTTTTCAAGCGGATGCTCGCGCAAATATTCGCTGGCTTCATGGAAATCGATGTCTTCCGAAGGCTGTGCCTCTTCGGCGACGATGTTACCGGCTGAACCGGTCTTTTTGTGCCGCGGTTTACGTTTCAGAAAGAGCTTGGACAGTAGTTGAGACGCTGTTTCTCCAACTTCGTCTGCTTGCATGATGGTAGCGATGGAAATCGGCAAGACCTGCAATTGTTCTTCAATCAGATGAAGCGTGCATTGGGAAACGCTCTCCCCGCTCATATTCGTGGCCATGTCGGTTCCTTTCTTGTTGTGTGATAAAGCTAAAAAAGAAGGGAGGAAAAATATGTGCACAGCGCAACAGCCTGAGCGTGTACACACCTCCATTCAGTTACAACTATGGGTACAACTCATTGTAAGGATGGCAAAACCAAATTTATGTACGTTGACGAACAATAATGCTGCCAAATGACAAGATCGGGTAAGACGATTGTCGGACTGTGAGTCAGCGCACAGACTTCATGGGCTGACGCGATTACTTTACAGCAATGGTTCGACGTGCGACAGAGCTGTTTGCAAATCCATACAGGCATGCGCCTGCATGCCGCACGCCAAAGATTGTGTAATCACGCAGAGGTTATCTTGAGACAGCGTTGGGTCGATGGCAATCGTTTTTCTCTACTGGAAAACGGCGAGGCTTTTTTTCCTCGGGTGTACGAGGCGATTGCGGCTGCGCAAAAGGATATTTTTCTCGAAACCTTCATCCTGTTTGACGACAAGGTAGGGCGTGCCCTGCAGCAGGCACTGGTTGCTGCCGCCGAACGCGGGGTCGAGGTTGACATGACAATCGATGGCTGGGGTTCGCCGGATCTGTCAGAGGAGTTTATTTCGACATTGACGAAGGCTGGCGTACGCGTGCATGTATTTGATCCAGCGCCGGGTATCTTCCGTCGTGTGCATTTGTTCCGTCGCCTGCATCGCAAGCTGATCGTGGTGGATGGCAGTATCGCCTTCATCGGCGGGATCAATTTCTCGGCAGATCATCTGGCCGATTTCGGACCGGAAGCCAAGCAGGATTACTCGGTGGAGGTGCATGGGCCTGTGGTGTCGCACATGTACAGTTTTGCGCAGGCTGCAGTGAAAAAGACGCGTGACCGGCGCCGCTGGTTTCGACGTCGTGAGCCGCTTGCTCCGACGGCCAAACCGCAAGGTGCGCTGGCCGCATTTGTCTGGCGTGACAACCATCGTAATCGCAACGATATCGAGCGGCAGTACCGGCTGGCCATCCGTCTTGCGCAAAAACGGATCGTGATTGCCAATGCCTATTTCTTTCCCGGTTATCGCTTCCTCAAAGCGTTGCGCCATGCCGCAAAACGCGGTGTGGACGTATCACTGATTTTGCAGGGCAATCCTGATATGCCGATCGTGCAGTATGCCGCAAGCATGCTGTATCACCATCTGCTCAGCGCCGGCGTCAAAATCTATGAGTATTGCGATCGTCCGCTGCATGGCAAGGTGGCGCTCGTCGATGATGAATGGGCGACCGTCGGTTCCAGCAATCTCGATCCTCTCAGTCTGGCGCTGAATCTGGAAGCCAATGTGATGATCCGCGATCGGGAATTTAATGCCGAGCTGGGCAAGAGCCTCGACCGTCTGATGAACGAGAGCTGCAAGCAACTCTCCATCAAGGATATCGAAGAGCCGACATGGTGGCGCCTGACACGCAGCTATTTCCTGTTTCATATTCTGCGACGCTATCCGTCGTGGATGGGGTGGCTGCCCACGCATGCGCCATCGCTGAAGGCAGCGCATCGTTCTCAAACCACGGCATCGGTCGAAGCGGCGACGCAGGAGGCATGATGGCGCAGTCTTCACAGGCAACACCGCATACCGGGGCTGAACGCACTGTGAAGAAATCCGCAGCGCATAAAGCCGCACACGGCTGGCGCCAGCGGGCATGGTGGCCGTGGCTGATGCGCTTTCTCAAGATTGCCTTCTTTGCCATCGTGACTTATCTGATCGTCAAGCACGCACGTACGATCGAATGGGGCGAGGTACTCAATACCCTGAAGGAACGTTCACTCCTTGCGCTGTGGCCGGCACTGGTCCTCGCCTTGTGTAGTCACAGTCTGTATGGCTGCTTTGATCTGCTCGGACGTTACCTGATGAAGCACAGTTTGCGTGTATGGCAGGTCGTCAGCGTGACGATGATCAGCTATGCCTTCAATCTGAATTTCGGTTCACTGGTGGGTGGTGTGGCGTTTCGCTATCGTCTGTACTCACGTCTGGGTCTGGATGCCAGCACCATTACGCGCGTCGTCGCCACCAGCATGGCAACCAATTGGCTCGGCTACATGCTGGTGGCGGGCTTGTTGTTCTGGTTCCGGCCGCTGAGTTTGCCGCCCTCATGGGCGATGGATACGGCGGAGCTGCATTTGCTTGGTTTGCCGCTGGTAGGTGTCGTCTGTCTTTATCTTGTGCTGTGCGCGCTGCGTGGTGGCAAGACGCTGTCGTTTCGCGGGCATGAGATGACTTTTCCTTCTTTGCCCTTTGGCCTGTTGCAGATCGTCATGTCGACAGCCAACTGGATGATCATGGGGGTGGTGATCTATGTGCTGCTGGAGCAGAAGATCGCCTATGTGGATGTGCTGAGTGTTTTGCTGATTGCGGCGATTGCCGGCGTGATCACCCATGTGCCGGCAGGTCTGGGCGTGATCGAGGCCGTGTTCGTTGCGCTGCTCTCGCATCGCATGCCATCGAGTGAATTGCTGGCTGGATTGCTGTTGTATCGGACCTTTTATTATTTCATCCCGCTCGGTCTGGCGACGATTGCCTATCTGGTGATGGAGGTGGGCGCAAAACGGGAATCTGCCGGTCAATCCACAGGGGGACATTGATCGGCCAGCAGTTTTTCCAGCAGTGCGCTTAGTTGCGCTTGTTCGGCCTTGCTCAGCGTGCGCAAAATGTTTTTCTGATTTTTGACGTGGGCGCCGATCATCTCCTCGATCAGTGTCAGCCCGTTTTCCGTCAGGGCGACCAGCGAGCCTCGGCCATCGGTCGGATGCGCATTGCGACTGACCAGACCGGCCTTTTCGAGACGCTCGATCCGGTTGGTCATGCTGCCGGAGGAAATCATGGCGGTGTTATACAAGGCGGTCGGTGTCAGCATGTACGGTGCGCCACTGCGACGCAAGGTTGCCAGTACATCGAATTCGCCCGGCTGCAATCCATATTCGGCAAACAGCGGGTTGAGCCTGTCGCGCGAAATCACCAGGGCTGCTTCCTGCAGACGCCCAAGCAACACCATTGGTCCGACTTCGATATCCGGACGTTCCTCGCGCCATTGCCTTGCTGCTTTTTCTGCTCTATCCAATCGTGCCTCCTCAACTATCTCGACGTAGAGATAGTTTTTGCTATAATATCTCGACGTCAAGATACTTTATCTTGTTCCTGATCATCCTTCAAGGCGTTCCATGCTGCGTTCCCGTTCTTCGCTGGCTCTGTTTTCCATTGCGTTGATTGCGATCGGACTCAATTTGCGTCCGGTGCTGGCGACGATCGGTCCTTTGCTGGACGAGATGCAGGCACAAACCGGATTGAGTAACACGGCGGCCAGTCTGCTCACGACGATACCGGTCGTTCTGATGGGTGTCTGCGGGTTACTGGCGGCGCGCCTGCGGATGTGGTTTGGTGTGAGCCGCGGCATTCTGATCGGATTGCTGGCGATTGCCGCAGCGTGCGCGGCACGTGTGTGGAATCCGGGCAGCGCTTCTCTCGTCATGACGGCGATTGTTGCGGGGCTTGGTATTGCGTTGGTACAGGCATTGTTGCCCGTGTTGATTCGCCAGCGTTATGCCAGCAAGGCAGGCAGTGCGATGGGTTTTTACACCACGGCGATCATGGGTGGCGCCTTGATCGCGGGTGTCAGTGCGCCGAATATCGCGGCGCTGTCGAACTGGATGGTTGCCCTGTCTGTGTGGGCGGTGCCGGCAATGGCGGCTGTCGTATTGTGGTTGCTGCTGTGGCCGCAAGAGCCGATATCGGTTCCATCGACTGCGCAGGTTTCGTCCTCGTTATTGCGCCTGCCCCGTGCCTGGCTGTTGATGGTGTTCTTTGGTTTGGGAACAGGCGCATATGCACTGGTGCTCGCATGGCTGCCACCGTATTACACGGCGCTTGGCTGGACACCTGCACAGGCTGGTTCATTGCTGGGTGTCGTCACCCTGTCGGAAGTGATGGTGGGCCTGGCGGTTTCTGCATGGATCGATCGTTTGCATGATCGGCGCATTGCGCTGTATGCGGCAATCTCTTCGTTGTTGGTCGCACTGCTTTTGCTGATTACCATCCCGCTGGCTGCGGCGTGGCCGATGGCGGTGTTGCTGGGATTCGGCATTGGCGCCTTGTTCCCCCTGTCCTTGATTGTGGCGATGGATCATGCCGACAGCCCGCAACGGGCAGGGGAGATCGTCGCCTTTGCGCAGGGCGGCGGTTATATCCTTGCCGCGCTGTTTCCGTTCATCGCAGGCATTGTGCGGCAGCAATCCGATGATCTGACTGACGCATGGCTATTCATGGCGCTGGCATCGTTGGCGATGTTCGCCATTGCCCGACGCTTTTCGCCGGCGGAATGTCACTTGCATCCGCACTGATCATCCATCATGGTTTTGACATGACTTCTTCTTCCTCGCCGAATCAGATATCACATAGCGGATTGAGCACGCCGGTATTGCTGCTGATGTCGGTTGCATGCGGCTTGTGCGCAGGCGGCAATTACTTCAATCAGCCTTTGCTGCATTCGATTGCCACCAGTTTTCAGGTCAGTGAAGCGACCGCTGCATTCACGGTGACAGTGGCACAGGTAGCCTACGCGTTTGGCTTGCTGTTGCTGGTGCCGCTGGGTGACAAACTGGAGCGTCGCAGTCTGGTGGTTCTCTTGATGCTATTGGCTGCAACCGGTCAGTTCATCAGTGGTTTCACCAACGACATTGGCTTGTTGTTTGCCGGTATCGTGATGGCAGGTCTGTTCTCGGTCGCAGCGCAAATTCTCGTACCAATGGCCGCGACTCTGTCGGACCCGGCGCGTAGCGGTCGTGCAGTCGGGATCGTGATGAGCGGTTTGCTGATCGGCATTCTGATGGCGCGGAGCGTCGCCGGTCTGTTATCCGGGCTGGGCGGATGGCATACCGTGTATCGCGTGGCAGGTGTCACGATGCTGGTCGTTGCGCTGGCCTTGTGGTTCGTACTGCCGTCGTCGCGCAATCCGGTACGTGCCAGTTATTTTCAGATTCTCGCTTCCATGGCGACGTTGATTCGCGACATGCCTCGTTTGCGCAGTCGTTCGATCATCGGTGCGCTGGCGTTCGCATCAGTGAGTGCCTTGTTCTCGACCATGGCGCTATTGTTGTCGGGGCCTGCACATGGTCTGGATGATGCACAGATCGGTCTGGTCGGATTGATCGGCGTGGCGGGCGCCTTGATGGCCAACGTAGCGGGTCGCTTGTCCGATCGTGGCTGGGATCGTCAAACCAGCATGGTGTGTGCAATCCTGCTACTGCTGAGCTGGGGCGGACTTTACCTTGGCGGCACCAGTCTGCTCTGGTTTGTCGCAGGAATGTTGCTGATCGATCTTGCCTTGCAGGGGCTGCATATCAGCAACCAGCAGATCGTGTATCAACTGATGCCGGAGGCACGCTCACGCATCAATGCGGTTTACATGACCACGTATTTCATTGGTGCTGCGCTTGGGTCGGCAGCGGGTTCGCTGGCATGGAATATTGGCGGGTGGGGCGCGATCTGCGTGACTGGTGCGATTCTGGCGATGTTGACAGGATTCATGCTCTGGCACGATGGTCGTTTGCAACATCGTGCATCCGGCTCGCCATAAAACAGTTTGTCGCAACGGTCTTCCTGACGGTATGCAAATTGTTCCCGGTCGAGACGGCACTTTGTAAATTATTCATGAACTTTCAAAAAACAGGCCGGTCTACCAGACTCGTCGCTTGTTCTGATACCTGAATGCGCGTTTGATTTTGTCGGCATGGTCGGCGCATACCATTTTCACGATGACAGATTTAACCCGTCGCCGCTGGGAGCTCGACGCTCTGCGCGGCTTGATGCTGGTCCTGATGTTTGCGACCCATCTTCCTACCCGTTACAGCATCGGCTTGGGGCAACCTCTGGGGTTTGTTTCTGCCGCGGAAGGCTTTGTCATTCTGTCGGCCTTCATGGCCGGCATGATTTATACCCGTAGAGCAGAACAGGATGGCATTCCCGTCATGCGTCGTTCGTTCCTGATCCGCACACTGAAAGTGTATGGGTGCCACGTTGCATGCCTGTTATTCCTGTTCACGCTGATTACCGCATTGGGTCTCAAGTATCAGCAGGAAGATTTCGTCAATTACCTCGGCTTTTATCTGAATCAGCCCGTGACCGGATTATGGGCCGGCATCTTGCTCATCTACAATCCGCCTCTGCTCGACATTCTGCCCTTGTACGTGATGTTGCTGCTGGTCAGTCCCTTCATTTTGTCGTATGGCATCAAGCATGGCTGGCGCGGCATTTTTACCGTCAGCGTTTTGTTATGGCTGTTATCGCAGTTCGAGTTTTCCGCGGCGCTCTACAAGATACTGGTGGCAGTGACCGGCTTGCCGGTGCCGTTCAATGAGACAGGTTCGTTCGAAACCTTTGCATGGCAATTCCTGTGGGTGTTCGGCCTGTGGCTGGGTTCAATGGATGCCAAAGGGGTGCTGCGGAATCGCAAACCTTTTCCTGATTCCATCGTGATCGCCTCCTTGTTGATCGCGCTGTTTTTCTTTGCCTGGCGCCATATCGTTGGGCAGGTGCCTTTCCCCGGCAATGAAATGCTGAATGCATTGCAGGACAAATGGCATCTGGGACCGCTGCGCATGCTCAACTTCTTTGCCTTGCTGATTCTGATCATGCACTACGGTGAACGCATCCGGCTTGCCTTGCCGCGTCTGCGCATCTTTGAAGTCATGGGTGCCGCATCCTTGCCGGTGTTCTGTATCCATCTGGTGATGGTCTTGCTGGCACTGGCAATTCTGGGCCAGAACATGGACGATCGTGACGATCTGGCTGACGCCTTGTTACTGATAGGCGGGCTCGTCGGCCTGTATATAACAGCGAAGGTGGCGATCGGCCTGCGACGCAAGCCGGCCCGAGTTCAGTAGATTGCCGTCAAAATAAAGCGCGATGGATCAACCGCCGGTCACGAGTAGATCGATGGTGTCGGAACGTCGCCGGTCAGGACCCACTGCCCGACATCCTTGAGTTTGTAATCGAGCGAATCATGCAGCGTGTGCACGCGCACGTTGCGCCAGAAGCGGTCAAAGCCATACTTCGCTGCAGTGGCACGTGCGCCCATCACTTCAAATATTTTTGATGTGATATCCAGCGCAGCACGCGCAGCGACAATCTTTGCCTCATAAATCGTCACGGCCAGCAGGCCACGCTCTTCCGCCGTCAAGGCATCACCACGCTCCCATGCATGTTGCAGATCGCGCGCGGCGGATTCGGCCAGTGCGATGGCACCACGCAAGGCAATCCGCAAATCGCCGTAATGCTGTTGCGTGAAAGGATCGTCGATTGCCCGTTTGACACCCGAGGTGAACCATGGTCGTCCCTGTTCATGCGTGTAATGCCAGGCATTGAGCAAAGCGCCTTGGGCATTGCCGATATAGATTTCGATCAGGATCAGTTGCGACACCAGCGTGCGTAAAGTGGCACGTGGTGTGCCGGCGGTGCCCGGCGGACCGAGTACTTCATGTGCTTCCACACGGACTTTATCGAAGGTGACTGAGCCGCTATCGGTCTGGCGCTGACCAAGATTGTCCCAGTCATCCAAGACCGTCACACCGGCACGATTGGTCGGAATCGAGATGAACACACGATCGGCCGGATCGGCAGAACGTGGCGCGGTGATATTGATCATGTCCGATCCGGTTGCGCCGGAGCAGAAGGACTTGATGCCGTTCAGCTCAAAATGCGCGGCGTTATCACCATCGGCATCATGCCAGGTCAGTGTGGTGCGGGTGTCCAGGCCATTCGTTGCATTGCCCCAGAACCAGCCTTCGCTGACCGTTCTGCCAAGCAGCGATGCTTTTTGCTCCGGATTGCCAAATAGCGTCACACTGGCAACCTGTAAATGCTGGAAGCCGAAAAGATGGGCAAGCGAGCTATCGACTTCCGCAAAACGGCGGATGATCTGATAAATCGTCGGCCATGGCACTTCAGGACCACCGAATGCAGCCGGTACAGCGAGCTTCAGCAAGTTGCTTTCCCGCAGAACCTGACGTTCGACCCATGCGGTGCCACCATTGCGATCCCGCTCAATCGCGGTCAGTGCAAGGGCGGATGCAACCTGCTCAACCGCATCCGTCCATGAGCCGAAATCGCGTTGAGCGAGATGCGCGGGGGTGACGGCGGCATCGCGTTCCTGTTGCCGCTCGCCCAGTTTCAGTATTTGGCCCATGGTAGCTTGCTTTCTATGTGATGATTCAAGTCCGTTGCTTAGAACAGCGGTACGTTGGTGGCGTCGACCTTTTTCGGCAGCAGTCCTGCATCGAGGAAGGCATCTGCAATTTTCTGTTGTTCGCCGATGCTGCCGGGTACAACGCTGCGTACCAGATAGCTGCGGCGGGCATTGGCCTGTTCAACCGTTGCCGTGTCCAGCCCCCAGACCGGTGCCAGCAGTGCCGCAGCATCTTGCGGGGATTGCTTGACCCACTTGCCGGTTTCCTGCAGTGAGTTGACGATAACTTTCACGACGTCAGGACGTGCCTTGGCGAATGGCGTGGAAGCCAGGTAGTAGCGTTGATAGCTGGCCAGATCGGTACCGTCTGCCAGTACGCGTACTTTCGATTGGCGTTGCACGGCAGCGAGGAACGGATCCCAGATTACCCACGCATCGATCGCATTACGTTCAAACGCGGCGCGCCCATCCGCCGGTGCCAGATAGGCCTGCGTCACGTCCTTGAGCGACAAGCCATTCTTTTCCAGCGCTGCGATCAACAGGTAATGTGCGCCGGCTGCCTTGGCAAAACCGATGCGCTTGCCGCGCAGATCGGCGATCGATTTGATCGGCGAGTCTTCCTTGACGACTATCGCCTGTGCGGTCGGCGATGGCGCTTCCTGCGCGATGAAGGTCAGTTGTGCACCCGCAGCCTGCGCAAAGATCGGTACGGTATCGGCAACGTCAGCCGAGACATCGACTGCGCCGACGTTCAATGCTTCCAGCAACGGCAGGCCACTGGCAAATTCATGCCACGTCACTTTGACGCCGAGCGGCGCCAGTTTTTGTTCGAGCGTGGCGCGGGTCTTGAGCACGGTAATCAGTGTCGACGATTTCTGATAGCCGATACGCACCGTATCCGGTGCTTTTTGCGCATGGGCTGGCAGGGTTGCAGCGAGTGGTGCCAGTGCCAGCAGGGTGAGTAAGGTACGGCGAAGATTGTGTTTCGTTTTCAAAATGTTCTCCCTGAACGATGGTGATGGTGTTTGGTTAATGTGCAGTGGCTGTGCCGTTGAGGCGACGCCGCAGGTCAGATGGCGTGGATTTCTTCCAGTACGTCGAGAATGCGATCCCGTGCCTGGGCCAGTTCTTCGGCATGGCGATTACGCGGCCGTGTCAGATGAATCGGCAGGTCATCGATGATCTCGCCCTGACCCATGATGAGGACACGATCACTCAGGTAGGCCGCTTCATCGATGTCATGCGTGACCAGCAGGACGGCAAAGCCATGTTGTGCTGCCAAGGTCAGCAGCAGGTCCTGCAACCGCATGCGGGTAAATGCATCGACTGCCGAGAATGGTTCGTCGAGCAGCAACAGGCGCGGCTGGTTGTACAAGCCGCGTGCGATTGCTGCACGTTGTGCCATGCCACCCGACAGTTGCTTGGGCAGGGCATTGATGGCATCGATCAGACCGACCTCCTGCAGCAGGGTACGGATATGCGGATCGAGATTGGCTGCGCCCTTGCTGTCGCGATTGAAGCCGACGTTTTCGGCGACGCTCAGCCATGGCAACAGGCGCGGTTCCTGAAAAATAAGGCCGACATCCGGCGACACACCGTGCAAGGCGTTGCCATCCAGCGAAATCCGGCCGTCAAACTGACGGTCCAGCCCGGCAATCAGACGCAGCAAGGTACTTTTCCCGCAGCCGGATTTGCCGACCAGACTGACGACTTCGCCAGCGTTCAGCGAGAGCGTCACGTTGTGCAAGATCGTGCGCTGGTCAAAATGCTTGTGATGAATGTGCAGGTCGAGCAGGGCAGTCATGGGGTAATCCTCAGGCATTGCGCGTGGCGAGTGAATCGGACCATGCCAACTTGCGCACTTCCAGCCATTTCAACAGGCTGTCGGTCAGCTTGCCGAGGATGGCGAGCAGCAGAATGGCAGCAAGTACGACATCCGGCCGACTGGTTTCGCGACCATCGGTCAGCAGATAGCCGATGCCACGTGTGGCAGCGATCAATTCGGCGGCGACAAGGAACATCCATGCCAGCGACAAACCGTTGCGCAGGCCGGTAAACAGACTTGGCAGTGCGGCTGGCAATACGATGCGGCGCGCCAGCGTCAGGGACGACAGGCCATACATCTCACCCAGTTCGATCAGCTTGCGATCCACATTGCGGATGCCGGACACCAGCCCCAGATAAATCGGGAAGAACGCGCCGATGGCGATCAGCGTGATCTTCGGTGTTTCATCAATCCCGAACCACAGCAGCAGAAGCGGTACCCATGCCAGACTTGGAATCGCGCGCAACGCCTGAAAGGTCGGTTCAAAAAAGGCTTCTGCATGACGGCTCAATCCGACCAGCAGACCAAAGGCCAGTGCGAGAAGGGCGCCGATTGCGTAGCCGGACAGCACGCGCGTACTGCTTGCCACGATATGTCCGAACAAGCCCTGATCGACCAGCGCTGACAAGGTTTGTGCGATCTCCGAGGGTGGCGGCAACAGACGCGCCTGCACCCAGCCGACATGGGCCGCGATTTCCGTAAAGCCGAGCAGAGCAACCGGCAGAATCCATCCCAGCCATCCCAGAGTACGGTGCGATGTCTTGCGTGTGACCTGCTGATCGTGGGCAGGCTGTTCATTTGCCGCCTGTACCGTACGCGGTATGGGCGCAGTCACCGCAGCAGCGGAAACCAGCCGTTTGTCCGGGTACGATGTGAGCGAGGCAGAAGGGCTGCGAGGCATGGCGATTCCTGAGTCCGGTTATCGATCAGATGGCTTGCTTAAACGGCTTTCTTGACGGCGATGCCCTGTACGAAGCGTGGATCGATCAGTTCATCGATTACCTTGTTGACGTCGGTGCCACGCTTGACCAGATCTTCCTGCAACAGGATCGGTGCAGCGGCCTTTAATGCATCGCTATGCTCGCGACCGATGACCGGATTGGAGAAATCGGTACGATTGAGCTGAACCTTGGCAACGGCCAAAGAAATTTTTGCCTCGTCAGCCTGGATTTGCGATGCTTCTTTTGGATTCGCCAGAATCCACAGACGGGCGCGCTCATAGGCAGCAATCACCTGCTTGACGGTATCCGGATATTTTTTCGCAAAGTCTTCCGTGACGTTCAGGAAGCCATACGTATTGAAGGCGACGTTGCGATACAGCAGACGCGTATTGGCTTGCAGTTCGCTCGCCGCCATGTGTGGATCAAGGCCGGCCCATGCGTCGACGCGACCGCTTTCCAGCGCGGTACGACCATCGGCGTGCTGCAGATGCACGATTTCGACATCGTTCTTGCGCAAGCCATTGAGTTTCAATGTGCGCAACAGAAACAGATAAGGATCGGTCCCTTTGGTGGCGGCGATCTTCTTGCCCTTGAGTTGTGCAACAGACTGGATCGGCGAATCCTTGGTTACCAGTAATGCAGTCCATTCAGGGCGCGAGTAGACGTAGATGCTCTTGATCGGATTGCCATTGGCGCGCGACAGCACGGCTGCCAGACCGGCGGTACTACCGAAGTCGATGCTGTTGGCCGCCAGATATTCCAGCGCGCGATTGCTGCCTTGTGACAGCGTCCATTTGACAGGGATGTTGGCAGGCTTGAGCGCCTCTTCCAGCCAGCCGAACTTTTTCAGCACCAGGCTGGTGGGCGAGTAGTAAGCATAATCCAGACGCACTTCCGGCGGGTTTGCCGCCAATGCAGAGAGAGACAGG
Organism: Oxalicibacterium faecigallinarum; assembly: GCF_014635705.1. Taxonomy (GTDB): domain Bacteria; phylum Pseudomonadota; class Gammaproteobacteria; order Burkholderiales; family Burkholderiaceae_D; genus Oxalicibacterium; species Oxalicibacterium faecigallinarum. Next base: position 651,238 of record NZ_BMDI01000002.1, read on the forward strand.
CCGGATGTCAGGCCAGCCAGAGACAATACGGAGGTGTTCTTGATGAATGATCGGCGATCCATGTTCTACCCTGAAAGTGAAGGATGGGGTCACTGCCTGTTCGCCGTCTGAAGGCGTCATTGCAATGCAGAGGAGAACAAGAGTAGCGATTCACTTTGCGCAACGGAACGAATCTCTTCGCGCATGCTTGTACGTTTTCCGCATAAGACGTTGCAGGTATAAGCACATGATAAAAATGTGCAAGAGCGGAAAAGCGTTCTCTCAGACCGTGATCTGCTGATCGAGAAACAGGGCTTCGATCTGCTCGGCGGGAAGCGGCTTGCTGAAGTAATAGCCTTGCATCTGATCGCAACCCTGTGCACGCAGGACGGCCATCTGGTTTTCGGTTTCCACCCCTTCGGCAATGACTTGCAGGTGAAGGTTGTGACCGAGTGCAATGATGGTGGCGACGATGGAGGCATCGTCCTGATGCAGGGCAATATCCCGCACGAATGAACGATCAATCTTCAGGGTATCGATGGGAAAGCGCTTCAGGTACGCCAGACTCGAATGGCCGGTCCCGAAATCATCGACGGACAAATGCACACCGAGTGCTTTGATGGCATGCAGGATCAACAGGTGACGCTCGATGTCGGCCATGACGGAACTCTCGGTCAGTTCGATTTCCAGGCAGTGCGGCGGCAGGCCGGTCTGCTGCAGGATGTCCGCGATCGTTTCGGTCAGATCGGTTTGCACGAACTGGCGTGCCGACAGATTGACGGCGATGCGCAGATTGTCATGGCCCATGTCCTGCCATTTCTTCGCCTGCAGGCAGGCGGTACGCAGGACCCAGATGCCGATTGGCAGGATCAGGCCGGTTTCTTCCGCCATGCCGATAAAACTACCGGGCGTGATCAGCCCCATTTGTGGATGATTCCAGCGAATGAGCGCTTCCATGCCGACGATGGTGCCGTGGCGCAGATCAACCTGCGGCTGATAGTGCAAGGTCAGCTCATCCAGTTCGATCGCACGACGTAACTGATACTCCAGCTGCAAGCGCTTCAATGCGGCATCGTGCATGACCGGTGTATAGAACTGGAAACTGTTGCCACCGTTGTCCTTGGCACGATACATGGCGACATCGGCGTGGGCCATCAAGGTTGCCGGGTCGGTGCCATCGTTCGGGTAGACGGCCACCCCCATGCTGCAGCCGAGTACGTATTCATTGCCGCGAATCGTCAATGGCTGGATCACCGCATCCATGATGCGCTGGATCACGTCGGCCGCCGAACTGGCGTTGCCATCTGCGCATTCGGGCAGCACCAGCACAAATTCGTCACCGCCCAGTCGCGCCACCGTATCGGATTCGCGGACCGAGGATTGCAGACGATCGGAAATGATCTTCAGCAAATGATCACCGGCCTGATGCCCCATGGTGTCGTTGATCAGCTTGAAGCGATCAAGGTCGACCAGAACCACCCACAAGGAGTGTTCGTTGCGGGCGGAGTAGTTGATGGCATTTTCGAGGCGGTCTTCCAGCAGGGAACGATTCGGCAGGCCGGTCAGCGCATCGTGGTTGGCCATGCGATGCAGCGTGGTTTCATACTGCTTCATCGGCGTGATGTCGCTCATCGCCGCAACGAAGTGTGTGGTGCGTGTGTCGTCGCCGGTTACCGGCGCGATGTGCAGATCATTCCAGAACAGCGAGCCATCTTTGCGATAGTTGCGCAGCACGGCTTTGCCTTCGCGTCGCTCGGAGAGCGCGGCGCGGATTTCCAGCAAGCCCGGCTGATCGTGATCAGTGCCCAGCAGAAAATTGCTGTTCTTGCCGATGGCTTCGGCAGCGCTGTAACCGGTAATGCGTTCGAAGGCCGGATTCACGTATTCGATGACAAAGTCCGGGGCGCGTGCGCTGGAGATGATAATGGCATTGGCGCTGCATTCGATGGCACGTTCACGCAGTCGCAGCGCCGCTTCTGCGGCCTGTCTGCCGGCGCGATCGCGATGCGCACGCAGTTCCATCGCCACGCGTTGCGCCAAGCTGACCAGCAGGGCGACTTCCTGCGCATCGAACGCATCCGGTTCTGACGCATAGACATTGAAGACGCCCAGCATGGTGTCCTGATCCGCCATCGGCAATACCAGCTTGGAGTGAAAGCCGTAACGCATGGCCGCCAGTCGCCACGGTGTCGGGCTCATGTCGCTGGCAAAGTAATTGGCAACGGCGGGGCGGCGCGTGCGCAGTGCCGTTGCGATCGCGATGGTGCCGTTGCCGCCGGCACCCAACGGGACTTTCATCGCGTCGAGATAATCCTGATGCTTCGCGGTCAGACCGATCGGCGTGATTGCGCCATCCGATTCAATCAGGCCGGCCCATGCCAGCTGATAGCCGGTAGCGGTGACGACATCGCAAATGCCCTGAAGTAGCGTCGATTCGTTGGCGGCATGGCCGATGACATCTTCGCAAGCGGTAATCGCGCGTAGCGCCCGATTGCTGCGCGCCAGTGCAATCTCAAGATGATGGCGGGTGGTGATATCGGTACCGACAAAGCGTACGTGCATGTCGCCGGTTGCATAGTCGGCAAGGCATTTGATCTGATATTCGATCCAGCGCGGGCTGCCGTCGGGACGGTTGATCCGCAGTGACAGTGTGTGTGATTGACCGACGCCGATGGTCGTCAGCAGCGTTTGCAGTTGCTGACGATCGCCGGGGGCGATGCACTCCAGCCACAAGCTGTGATCAGCGACAAACCGTTCTTTTGTATGCCCATAGATTTCTTCCACGCCGATGCTGGCATGCAAAATCCGGCGTTGCTGCAATTGCATGATCCAGAGCACACGACCGTCCTGCAACAATGCATCGCCATCCGCGTCCAGCAGATAACCATAAGCGGGTTCACGCGATGTTGATTGCAGCAGACTGGCAAGCCGCATCCAGATGGACTTTGTCCACTGAAGGGAAGAAGAAAAGCGGAATGCGGCCGGCGTCATGGAGGGCGGATGCATGCGTCAGCACGGACGCAGCTGCAGCGATGTTGATGGATGGAAATGGATGGTAAGGGAATCGTTGCGAATCGAAATCGAATATTTTTGAATATCCATATCTGAAACTTGCTGGACCCAGGCAGCTCTGACGGTATGTCATGCATCGATGCATGCATTCATGGCTGGAGTCATCATGGCGGCAAGTATCAGTGTGATACCCGTTTCCGCAGTACGGGTAATCGCAGGGACGGGGGACGCTGCGCTACCATGGATGACACATACAGGGGTGATCTCACCACACCGGGCTGGCAGAACAAGGAGAAATCATGAGCACACGGCTTGAGCGCGATACGTTTGGTCCGATCGAGGTGGATAACGCGCGACTGTGGGGAGCACAAACGCAGCGTTCCCTGCATCACTTTCATATTTCAACCGAACGCATGCCGCCCGAACTGATTACGGCACTGGCTGAAGTCAAGCGTGCTGCGGCAGTCGTCAACAAAGGACTCGGCAAGCTGGATGAGAAGAAAGCCGATGCCATCGTGCAGGCTGCCGATGAAGTGATTGCCGGCAGCCATCCGGAAGAATTCCCGCTGGCGATCTGGCAGACGGGTTCCGGCACGCAAAGCAATATGAACATGAACGAGGTGCTTGCCAATCGTGGTTCGGAGCTGATGGGGGGCGAGCGTGGCGAAAAGCGATTGATCCATCCGAACGATCAGGTCAATCTTGGCCAGTCGTCCAATGATATTTTTCCAACGGCAATTTACGTGGCGGCAGCGCTTGCGGTGCGCGATTTGTTGCCGGCGATCGCCGGATTGCGTCGTACGCTCGATGACAAGGCGCGCGAGTTTGCCGATATCGTCAAGATCGGCCGCACCCATTTGCAGGATGCCACGCCACTAACGCTGGGACAGGAGTTTTCCGGCCACGTCGCGCAACTGGCGCATGCCGAACAGGTCATTGGCACCTTGCTGCCATCGCTGCATGAACTGGCAGTAGGCGGTACGGCGGTCGGCACGGGACTGAATACGCATCCGGAATTCGGCGATCGCGTTGCAACAGAGCTGGGCAGGCGAACCGGCGTCGCTTTTAAAAGTGCCGACAACAAGTTTGCCGCACTGGCGGCACACGATGCACTGGTCAGTGTGCATGGCGGCATGAAGACATTGGCTGCAGTCATGATGAAGATTGCCAATGATGTACGCTGGCTGGCTTCCGGTCCGCGTTCCGGTCTGGGTGAACTGAGCATTCCGGAAAACGAACCCGGCAGCTCCATCATGCCGGGCAAGGTCAATCCGACGCAGAGCGAGGCCGTTACGATGTTGTGTTGTCAGGTGTTTGGCAACGATGTCGCACTCAACATGGGGGGCGCATCAGGCAATTTCGAACTGAACGTGTTCAAGCCGCTGATGGCGCACAACTTCCTGCAGAGTGCGCGATTGCTCAAGGATGGCATCCACAGCTTTGATGAACATTGCGCACGCGGCATTGTTGCCAATCGGGATCGCATCGCGGATTTGATGGAACGTTCACTCATGCTGGTAACCGCGCTGGCACCACATATTGGTTATGACAAAGCGGCGCAGATTGCCAAGACCGCCCACAAGGAAGGCAAGAACCTGAAGGAAACGGCAATTGCTTCAGGCTGGGTCAGTGCAGAAGATTTTGATCGCTGGGTACAGCCGCAGGACATGATTCATCCAGGCTGATTTGTTCTGGGTAAGAGGCCCGGTGCGGCAAATGAATGTAGATTGGCGTATCCGTCTTGATGCGCCATTTTTTAATGGTTATTCGACGCGGTCTTGCGCTTGCAAGACGTGCACGATGACTAGCAGTACGATGGCGCCGCCAATGGCTGCGTAAATGTTGCTCTCGTCAAAGGCATTCATGGTAGAGGGCGCGGCGTCGAGCATGGGGCCCAGCATCCAGCCACCCAGTACGGCACCCGAGATGCCGGTCATCAGATTGAGGATCACGTCCGAACGGTCTTCCGACATCGAGAATGCGCAGAGTCCGCCGAGGATGATACCGGTGGCGATACAAAGAATGATTGTCATGATGATGCTCCCCCGCTGCAGTTTCTGAAATGCTTATAGACAGTATGTGATCTGGATTGAGAATGTGCGTCTTGTGTAAAAAAGCCCTGACTGAGCAGGCTCTGTCAGGGCTTTTCCTTACATGCGCATGTGATTAACGCTTGGCGTTGGCTGCGCCGATGCAACGCGATTTTTCTTCACCGCTCAATGCATCGCATTTTTCTTTTTCAGCTTTGACCATTGCGTCTTTCTTGTCGTCAGCTGCTTCTTTTTTTGCATCGCTTACTTTTTTATCTTTTTTTGCATCAGCGATGGCGGCTTCATGCGCTGCTTTTGCTTCTTTCTCGCAGACGTCTTTTGCGTTGCCATTCAGGTCATCGCATTTTTCTTTAGCGACTTTGTGGTTGGCATCAGCGATGTCTTTACGAGCGCTTTCCCATGCTTTTGGCGTGTTTTTGTAAGCAGCCTCTGCTTCGGCTACGGTTTTGGTATGCGCAGCTTTTGCTTCAGCCTGGCAGATGTCTTTTGCATTGCCATTCAGCTTGTCGCATTCAGCCTTGGCTACTTTTTCGTCGGCATCAGCACGCTTTTTAGCGGCATCGTATTCTGCCTTGGTGATCTTGTTCATGTGATGGTCTGCGTGAGCAGCCGTTGCCATGAAGCCGAAGCTGGCGGAAGCGAGAACGAGCATGGAGAGCGTTTTTTTCATGGTGATACTCCTTTTTGTAGTTGGATTGGTCTTGCTCTGATAAATCAATGCCTAGTTAATTAAATTAAGTAAGCGGTGTCTGGTGAGCGGCAGGAAAAATTACTTGAAGCGTGGATCGTTGCTGTTGCGCTCTTCAAACGCCTTGATCTGCTTTTCGGCTTCATCCTTGCTGACGCCATAGGCTTCCTGGATCTTCCCGGCGAGTTGATCGCGTTTGCCCGCAATGACATCAAGGTGATCGTCGGTGAGCTTGCCCCACTGTTCTTTCACATTTCCCTTGAGTTGCTTCCAGTTACCTTCGACGATGTCCCAGTTCATAATTTTTCTCCTTGGCTTGGTAACGCGGCAAAAGTGCCTGCATTCCCTATTGCAAACCTCGGGCCAGGTTTTTTATCTATGAAAATCAGTGACTTATGATTTTCGATGCGGTTTTTTGTAAATATTTCGAACGGGATTGCAAGCGCTACATGTGAGAAAGCAGGAGGCTTTTGAAAGAGAAAAGGAAGGGTGTGGTCAGTGTTGATTACCGACAGAGGGGGAGGTGTCGGAAGAGGTCTCTGCTGCGCACGATGCGCCTTGCGCATGCGCGAGCTGATCATTGTGCAGGGTTCCAAACCATAAGGCGTATTGCCGCGTGAAGCTGGCGCCGAGGAAAAATATCTGTGCGGAGTAATACACCCACAACAGGAGAGCTACCAGTGAGCCGGCCGCGCCATAGCTGTTTGCCACCCCGCTATTGCCCAGATAGAGACCGATCAGATATTTGCCAAGGATGAACAAGCCTGCCGTGCCCATCGCTCCGATCATCACATCACGCCATGACAGTTTGACCTGCGGTAGTGTCTTGTAGATGACAGCGAAAAGAATCGCAATGACACAGTAGGACACCAGATTGGCCAGCGGCCACAGGTAGATGGCATGTTCCTGCCACATGTCGTTCCAGTAGCGTTGCAGCAGCGCGATACCTGCGCTGATGACCAGCGAGACGAGGAGCAGAAAGGTCAGTACCATCACCATGCCGAATGACAGCAGCCGGACACGCAGTACCTGCATGAGACCGACCTTGCGTGCAATCGGCACATGCCAGAGTTCATCCAGACTATCCTTCAACTCGGCAAAGATCGTGGTGGTACCTACTATCAGCACGACGGTGGCAATGACGGTTGCAGCAAAGCCGGCCTCACGGTTTTGCGCATGCGTGAGCAGCATCTCGATGGCTTGCGCGCCGGTCGGCCCAACCAGGCTGGTGAGTTGGGCAAAGATTTCACCGCGTGCTGCTTGTGGCCCAAAGAAGGCGCTGGCGACTGCAACCGCAAGCACCAGAATCGGCGCCATGGAAAAAAGAGTGTAAAAAGCGACTGCCGCACCTTTACTGCCGCCGCGCAGGTCAAACCATTCTGTAACGGAGCATTGTGCGACGATACGCATGCGTCGCCAGACGGAGTACGACTCTTTTGTTGTGCCAGAAGCCATGGCGTCGTCCTGCTAGATCGAGTGTCGGTGGGCGTATGGGCCGGTGCCCGTACCCGTACGTAATGTAACTAAAGACGCTGGTAACTAAAAGACTCTGTCGGCCGATGAAAGTTGCGTCGCTGAATCCTGGTGATGCCAGCCGGCGCCATGCTGCCACATGCGCTTCATTTGCTGCCCTGCATTTACTTGCTTTCCTACATCTTTATGCGCCATCGGCCTATACAGCGATGACATCCCGCGCGCTAGCATGGAAGCCATCAAAGTCCGGTGACATGGCGTGAGGCTCTGTCACGGCGGATAAACCCGGCGCATAAATTATCAAGGAGGCTCATCATGGGCAAATATTTCGTTGCATGGTTGCTCGGCGTTCCAGCTTTTGTACTGGTGCTGATTTACCTGATTTTTTGATGTCGTAGCAAGAGAGCGAGAAAGTCCGCCAAGCGCGGACTTTTTTGTTTGGCGAGGCGGATCTGGTGCGAAAGTCTGGTGCCGTCTAGGTGCAACTCGCTATCAGGCCGTGAGGTCATGTCTACCTGTCCCTGTTTTCTTGCTCTGAAATTTCTGCAGAAATTGTCGCCGAATGGGTATGCAAATGCGCTGCAAAAAGTGGACAATGGAATGCGGTAATACTTATTCCACACATCTCGTGACGTCGCGAATAAACGCAGCGTGCAGATCGGGATAATGCAAGCAGGGTTCAGTCTTATTCACCGGAGTTTCTACATGTTCCGATTGATCGGATATCGCGTCTTATACGCCCCTGTGCTGGCAGCCTGTTTTCTGGCGGTGGTCGGACTGACCTCGATCATCAACGCTCAGCAACAGTACTGGATTCTTGATTATCCAGTTTCCGACTTTGTTCCCATGAATCCCAATACCGGCCTGATCTTTGTGCTGGTCAGCGTTGCGCTTTGTTTGCGCTCCATGCGCTTTTCAAGTCGTTTGCTGAAAACCAGCGCGGCGATGGTGGGCTCGATCTTTTCCGTTGCGGTGATAGCCGCAGGTGCACTGGCGCTGATGCGTGAATTGTTCAACGTGCAGATCGGTGACGACTATGTGCTGGCCAGTGCACAGGCGTCCGCAAATATTCTGCCGCTGGCTGCTGCCGGGTTTGTATTGGCGGGCAGCTGCCTGCTGTTTATCGACTACCGCACGCCTGCCGAGCATTATCCGGCCGAATACTGTGCCATCGTTCTGGGTGGTGTCATGGGCGTGCCGTTGATCGGCCATTTCTATCACGTGATTTCATTCGGTACGGCTGCCGCCAATCCGGATGTCGCGCCGGCCACCTCGATCGCGTTTGTGATTCTGGCTCTGGGCATATTGGCGGCGCGTCCGACGCACCGGCTGATGAGTCTCTGGAACAGCAAGTCACCGGCAGGTCCGTTGTTGCGCCGCTTGCTGCCAAACAGTCTGTTGTTACTGGTTGTGCTGGATCTTGCGGTGAAGTGGGGGGTCGAACGCGGTTTCTATCAGGCAGACAAGACGTCTCCGCTGCTGATCCTGCTGGCAAGCTCGGTGCTGTTCATCATGTTCTGTCGTACAGCGAGCTTGCTCAATCGCGAGTACGAAGTGCGGCAACAGGGCGAGATTGCGCTCGCCGAAAGCAATGCGCTGTTACGTGCAGTGAGCGACAACACGCCGGATGCGATCTTCGTCAAGGATACGGATGGCCGCATGATTTTTGCCAATCCGGCCAAATTGCGTCTGCTGGGCAAGAGCAGTGATGAAGTCCTGGGATTCCGCAGTCAGGACATTTACATCAACAGCGATGATGCGGAGCGCGTCGCGCGCGAGGACAGAAGCGTGATCGAGACCGAGCAGGCCCAGGTGTTCGAGACGACCACACACTTTCCGTTCGGTGTACGTACCTTGCATTCCACCAAAGCACCCTGGCTGAACGCAAAGGGGCAGATGATGGGACTGGTCGGTATCAGTACCGATATCACCGATCGCAAGCGTATGGAAGATGCGCTGAAGGCACATGAAACGCAGCTGGAAGCACTGGTTGCCTCCCGTACTGCCGAAGTCAATGAACTGATCGGTCACCTTGAGACGACACGAGAAGAAGAGAAAAAGGCCATTGCCCGCGAGTTGCACGATGACCTGGGCTCGGCATTGACGGCATTGAACATGCATCTGTCGCTGGCGTTCCAGCAGATGCCGGACGAACCGAAGTTCACAGAACGCATTGCCAAGATACGTACCTTGCTGGCCTCGATCACGACGGCGACACGACGCATTCAGAACGGTTTGCGTCCTGACAAACTTGACGTGTTCGGTATCAAAGTCGCGATTGCAGAGCAGGCGCTGGAGTTTGAAAAGTATTCCGGCATCAGTTGCAATGCGAGCCTGCCGGATGATGCGCTGTCTTATGCGCCGCGCGTTGATATCGCGCTGTTTCGCATGGTGCAGGAGTCACTGAATAATATTGCCAAGCATGCGCAGGCGACGCATGTGGATGTGATTCTGGACGATACGGATGACGAGATCATTCTCAATATCCGCGATAACGGCATCGGCATCGCGCCGGAACGTCTGAAGGATGTGATGACGCACGGTCTGCGCGGCATGCGCGAGCGCGCCACCTATCTGGGTGGTTCGGTCACGGTGGGGAACGCGCCTAGTGGCGGCACGTTGATCAGTGCAACCATTCCCAAAATTCCCGCAAACATGCGGAACGATGCCGAACCGGATCTGACTGGCGATCTGATTTAAGGTGGTGCGTTTGGCTCCAGGCGCGCCGAACCCGGATGTGATCCAGCAGAATGTGATGCAGCAGGATGGGGTGGGCAGGCTTGATAAGCGTCGTCAGGCTTGCTGACGGTGATCCTGTTGGGAGGCGATTTGCTGAAGCAGGGCAAACAATTGGGGAAACTCGGATGTCTTGTCGTAGAAGTGATTGACGCCATACTGACGACCAACGCGTCTGAACACTTCCGTCGCATTGTTGCTGCAGATGATTTTCAGTGCATTGGTAAATTTCTGATCTTCGGCAATATTTCGCAGCAGGTTGATGCCATTGCCTTTCTTGAGCTGGATATCGACAATGAGAATATCGAACGGCTCAGCCTGCAGTTGCATCAGTGCCTCATCTTCCGATTCGGCCATACCGGCGACATTCAGTCCATCGATCATTGCCATGTTCTCGACCATCAAGTCGCGAATTTCCAGCGAGTCTTCCACCAGAAAAACACGTAATGGCAGATTGCCTTGAGTGATTGAGTTGTCGTTGATCGTGGTCATGTCGTTGTTACGGTACGTACTGTGCGCTGCGGTATTCCTGATGAATCTAGTCAATCAGATTTTGTTTGATCGCGTAGTAAATGATGCCCGCGTTGTTCTCCATGTTCATTTTTTGCAAGACACGCGCACGATACGTGCTGACGGTCTTGACGCTCAGGCAGAGATCCTCTGCAATTTTCGTTACGCCATGTCCCTGGCATAACTTGTAGAAAATCTCGTATTCGCGCTTGGACAGCGTCTCGTGCAATGGCTTTTCGGCATTGACATCCAGCTCAGTGGTCAGCAGTTCGGCAACGGCGTGGCTGATGTACTTGTGACCGCGTAAAATGGTTTGGATCGCATTGACCAATTCGTCTGCCAGCGCTTCCTTCTGCACATAACCGCTCGCGCCCGATCGCAGGATCTGTACCGCATAGCGGCTTTCCGGATGCATGCTCAGGATCAGAACCGGCAGGTTCGGCTTTTCGCGCTTGATCTGTTTGAGGACTTCAACGCCGCTTTTATCGGGCATGTTGATGTCGAGCAGGACGATGTCGTACTCCTGCGCACGAATCATGCGGATGGCTTCCTGTGCAGTCCCTGCTTCTCCCTCGATTTTCATGTCGGGCACTTGCGAAATGAAGTGCTGTACGCCCGCCCTTACGACTGCATGGTCATCGACTACCAGAATTTTTATCATTGTCTTGGCAAGAATGGATTCAAACAGATGTTAATTTCGTGCCTGTACACCGTATGGGCTGGCATGCACGATGGCATCCTGCAGGAATAACTTCGATTGATATTCGTTCAATCGATTGTAAAGGGTTTTCAGGCTCACGCCTAACACCTCGGCGGTCATGGTCTTGTTACCGCCGCAGTGGTCCAGGGTCGCGCAAATCAGTTGCTGTTCGGCGTCCGCCAGCTTGGAGCCAATCTGCACTGTAACGCAATCCGTGTTCTGCTCGGCCAATGTCGGTGCATTACGGACCGGGCCGATGGCCGGCGCAATGTCGAGCTCGCGGTCTGCCAGAATGAATGCGCGGTGGACGACGTTCTTCAGTTCGCGAACATTGCCTGGCCACGGATACGCTTGCAGCAGTCGCAGCGAGGCTCGCGAAAAGAATTTATTGCAGCCTTCCTCGGCATTGAGCTGTTGCAGAAACAGATCAGCCAGCAGACCGATATCGTGACCACGCTCGCGCAATGACGGCATGGCAATTGGAAACACCGCCAGACGGTAGTAAAGATCGCGACGGAGCAAACCTGCTGCGACGGCTTCTGCCGGATCGCGATTGGTGGCCGCTACCACGCGCACGCGCACTTCGGTTTCTTCATCTGCACCAATGCGGTAGAAACGGTTGGTTTCCAGCACGCGCAGCAACTTGACCTGCATGTCCAGCGACATCTCAGTCACTTCGTCGAGAAACAGTGTGCCGCCATTGGCACGTTCAAAACAGCCTTTTTGGGAGCGGATGGCGCCCGTAAAACTGCCGCGCTCGTGGCCGAATAGTTCTGCCTCGATCAGTTGGGGTGACACGGCACCGCAATTGAGTGCAACGAACGGTTGGCTGCTGTCCTTGCTTTTCTGGTGAATGACATTGGCTACCAGCTCTTTGCCGGTGCCGCTTTCACCCACGATCAGGACATTGGCATTGGTCGGTGCAACTTTGCTGATCATGGTAAAAAGATTGCGCATCGGTTCGGATGCACCATACAGCTTGCCGCAACGGCTCAGTTCCGTTTCCTGATACGGAGCACGGTCTTCGTGAAGGACTGCCTGTGTCTTTGCGTCAAGTGTCGGCAAACCGACAACATTGCCACAAACATTCAATCCATTCGCCATGTAATTCTCCTCTGCTAAAGCAACATGCATTTTTTACAGAGGCTATTGTGAGCGTGTTGCAAAGATTGCAGAATCGGCGCTTTTCCAATTCGTTTGTAGGAATCCTCTTACTTGAGGGAAAATGTTGCGACGTCGTTTTTGTTGATTTTACTTTCCCATCCATACATTGCTTTGCTGACGCACCACGTCAGACAACGAACCACTCTTTTCGTAGCTGGCACGCAGCCATGTTGCATCGCCCTGCGCGTTTACACGATTGCGCAGCAAAGCGATGGCATCGCTGGTCCCGAGCGCGTCGGCAGCATCACGGATCATGTCGAACGTATTGAGGATGTCTTCCTGAATTGATGACTGGGTTCCGGCAATCGGATTGATCAGGGCACCGTTGAGCCCGAAGCGACATGCCTGGAAGCGGTTGTAGGAATAGGTCAGATACGTATCCTGCAAGGGTTGCAGGTCGCGGTTGTCCATGAAGTACTTGCTCAGCGTTTGCGCATACGCACCCAGTGCAACGGCAGTTTCAATGGTCAGCGGCGTATCGCAGACGCGGATCTCGACCGTGCCGTATTCCGGCTTCGGCCGCAGATCCCAGTAAAAATCCTTCATGCTGGCAACGATGCCAAGCTTCGACATCTTGTCAAAGTAGGTGTTGAAGCCATCCCAGTCCGTCACAAACGGCATGTAACCGCTGAGCGGAAAGGCATTGATGCTGGTCAGTCGTGATGACTGGAAGGTGGTATCGACGCCCTGATAGAACGGGGACGAGGCCGACAAGGTGATGAAGTGCGGAATCGTGCGTGCCAGCAGATGCGACAGGCGGATGGCTTCGTCACCGCTTGGGCAGCCAATGTGAATATGCTGACCGTAAACCGTAAACTGTTTGGCCAGATAGCCGTACAAATCGGAAACCAGGCGATAGCGATCGGTCGGATAAATACGCTGATCTTCCCAGTGCTGGAACGGATGGGCACCGCCGCCGGCCAGACCGAGATTCAGCTTGTCGGCAGCGGCGACCAGAAGCTTGCGCATCTCGACCAGCTCAGCCAGCATCGCATGGTGATCGGTATGCACAGACGTGGCAATCTCGATCATGCTTTCGGTGATCTCGGGCTTGATGTCGTAGCCGTGATCGACCTTGTTGATAATCTCCAGCAAATCGTCGGAACCGCGCGTCAGATTGTAATCGCGACGGTTGACGATCTGCAGTTCGAGTTCAACGCCCATGGTCAGCGGCGTCGAGTTATTGAATTCCAGCATGTTGCTCCTTGATCAGCGTCGTGCTTTTTTGGGGTTCAGTTTTTGGCTTCACCCGAGGCAACCAGCGCATATCTTGTGAAGATCGGTCCCAGCAATTCCAGGATGACCAGAATCGAGACCACCAGCGCGCTCAGCTGCGCGCCGAATTGCGGATAGTAACCGACCGCATGCTGCACCATGATGATGTTGAAGCCGGACAGCGGCACCAGCCCGACACCAAGCAGTGCGCCTTTACGCAAGGCGATGCCGTTCAGACGTGACATGGCGGTCGTCGTCGTCAGGGTGATCAACAGACGCAGGGCAATGAAGGCCAATGCAGCCGGCCACAAGGTCAGCAAGTGCGACAGTTCAAGCCTTGCACCGGCAAAAACAAACAGGGCAACATACAGCACGCCGGTAAAGGGACTGAGATCGGTTTCAACCACCGTGTGGCGCGGATCGTTCTTGCGACTGGCAATGCCAAACAACAGCAGAGCGATCAGGGCCGACAGATTCAGCATGAAGGCGATGCCAACGGTTGCTGCAATCAGCGCCAGTGCCAGAATCGTCCTTGCCTGCACATCCCTGCCGAGATAATGGCCAATCCAGACCAGCAAACGGCTCATCACCCAAGCCAGCAGCGCTGAGCCCAGCAGCAGGTAAATCGGATGCAGCACGACGCTTTTCCAGCCCGCGTCGTATTCCACGTGGACGGCCATCAGACCGATGGTGAAGGCGACAAAGCCAAGTACGTTGCCGATCACCACAATATGCAGCATGCGTTCTGTCAACTGACCTTCGGCCTTGACCTCGCGCACCACATTCAGGACCACCGCCGGCGAAGTCGCCATACCCAGCGCTGCGACCATGGTGGCGACCAGCTTGCTGACACCAAACCACGTCATCAGCAGGAACAGGGCAAAGAAGGTAACGGTGCTCAGGACGATGCCGGTAAACAGCAGACCGCGCTCGCGCAGCAGCCACTGGTAATCGACACGACGTCCCAGTTCGAACAGCACCAGACCGAGCGCCAGATCGACCAGCAGACTCATATCGGCGAGCAGCGGTACGTTGATCAGATTGAAAACGGACGGTCCGATCAGCAATCCGGTCAGGACATAGCCAGTGATGGCGGGCACTTGCGGAAACACACGGCGCAGCAGATGTGCGCCGACCAGTCCGGCAATCAGAAGCAGCCCGGTCGCGGTCAAAACATTCAGCGCTTCCGGCAGCGCTGGGAAAAAACTGTGTGGCGTCATATTGCTCCCGGCAATGATTAAAAGCGGTCAAACCGGCAGAAAGGATGCGCGCTCATCAACGCCAAGCATGTATCGCGCATGCACGGATGCACGTCTTAAACTTCTTGATACACAGTCATGCTCTTCTGCTTTTCGACACGCGGCGAGGTCGGCGGTTCTTGCTGCTCTTGCCGATCTTTCGCTTCTTTATGGCTTGACTGCTTGCCTTGTTGCAATTCGTCGATGCAGTACATAGCATAGGTGCAGGGTGGTTGCCATCCTGCAGGAACGGTGATTGCGACCCACTGCAATCATCCGGCACGTGGCTGCGACGATAGAGCGGCGCACCCTGCTTTGGGCCCGGCAAATGTGCCGGGGTGCCGATTATAGTGCAAATATTTGTCACATCAATGGCTTGCCGTGACTTGTTATTAATGCAATTTCACCCTTGGTGAGGTTTTTCTTTGCAGCCACTGCCCGATCGAATCGGCTGTTGTACGCAGCCAGCCATGCAATGCGACCAGATGCATGCGATAGAGCGAGATATACAACAAACGCGCGAGCAGGCCTTCGACAAACAGCGTGCTGCCGACCAGTGGTCCCATCAGATTGCCGACTGCATCAAAGCGGCC
This sequence comes from Oxalicibacterium faecigallinarum, assembly GCF_014635705.1. Classification (GTDB taxonomy): domain Bacteria; phylum Pseudomonadota; class Gammaproteobacteria; order Burkholderiales; family Burkholderiaceae_D; genus Oxalicibacterium; species Oxalicibacterium faecigallinarum. The sequence continues at coordinate 666,597 of NZ_BMDI01000002.1, forward strand.
GAGCGATACCAGCGAGCCTAAATCCTTGTATGTGTATTGCTGGAGCGGCTCACCGTTCAGACGACGCTTGATGGCATCAAACAAAAAATCCGCCTGCTGATGCGCTGCCTGTGCGCGTGGTGGCACCGTGCTGTTCTTCTCAGGCCATGGGCAGGCTGCGCAATCACCGAAGGCAAAGATATCGGGATCGACTTCGGTTTGCAGTGTCTGCTTCACCACGACCTGGCCAAGCCGGTTGATGGGCAAGTCCAGTTCGGCGAGGATGGCTGGCGCCTTGATACCGGCCGCCCATACCGTCAGGTCGGCTGGCACGCTGTTCCCGTTGTCGAACACCACGCTGTCGGCACGTACCTCGGCGACCTTGGCGCTGGTCAGCACATCGATATCCAGTTTTTGCAGCAAGGCGGTAGTCTTGGCTGAAACCGGCTCCGGCAGGGCAGACAAAATGCGTGGTGCGGCTTCGATGACCGAGATGCGGATGTCCTTGTGCGGATCAAGGTGATGCAAGCCATACGCACCCAGCACTTCCGCGGTATTGCGCAGTTCTGCCGATAGTTCAACACCGGTCGCGCCGCCGCCGATGATGGCAATGTGCATCTGCGGGTTGGACTTGTCCGAATTGCTGGTCATGCCGCGGTCGGCACGCATGCACATGCTGATCATGCGACGACGAAAATGTTCGGCCTGATGCAATGCATCGAGTGCAATCGCATGCTCGGCAGCACCCGGGACATTGAAGAAATTCGTAACGCTGCCGATGGCCAGTACCAGCATATCGTAGGGAATCTCGCGTGCGGGAATCAGTTCCTCGCCATTGTCATCCAGCAACGCGCCAACAGTGATGATTTTTCGGGCGCGATCCAGCTTGCACAAATCGCCTTGCTGAAACACAAAGCGATGCCAGCGGGCCTGTGCAGCATATTCAAGCTGGTGGGCATTGGCATCCATGCTGCCGGCGGCGACTTCATGCAGGAGCGGTTTCCAGATATGGATGGAATTGCGATCGACCAGCACGACCTTGACGCGCTCGTGCAGCTTGTTGCCAAGCGTGGTCGCCAGTTCAAGTCCGCCAGCACCGCCGCCAACGATGACGATGCGGTGCGGCGAATTGATGGAATCGGGTCGGGTTTGCGGTCTCTGGGTCTGTTCTTCTGTTGTCATTCTCGTTCTCCCCGGATCATGGATCGGCACAAGCCTTCAGCCTGTTGCGGAGCTGATGCAGGGATTTAGAGCGGGGCAGGCAGACTTCGTTCCGTTGTCAAAAAACAAGCTTTTAATCAAACGCGAAGTTATAGAACAGAGACAGTGCGCTGCTGGTACCGGCCTCGCCCTCGACCGAGATACGCGGCGTCAGCGTGTAACGCAGCAGCAGGATGCTGCTGGCGGTTTCCAGTCCCTGACGGTAGCTCACATACAAACGGGAAGAAATCCGCTTGCCCAGTGACACGATGCGTTCCTGCAAACCGGTATTGCTGGTGCCAATACTGAAATCATCGAGACCGAACGCGGTTGCAATCTGCGAGGACAGGCCGGCGGCCGCGCCTTGTGTCAGCAGGGAGCTGGCCGCACTTTGCAGTGCGCTCATGTCGCCATCACCGGCGCTGGACAGACTGCGTCCCAATACCAGCCACGCCAGTTTTTCCGCATCGGCGACAACCGGATCGGATACCAGCGTGATGCGTGGCGTCATGACATTGCCGCGCACCGAGACGCCTGCTTCGACTTCCAGATCGCGTCCGCGTCGCATCGCCAGAATATCAAGACTTGGATTGTTGAGGGGGCCATTGAATCGCAGCAGACCTTGTTCAATTGCCAGTTCGCGTCCGTATGCCTTGAACGTCCCTTTGGCGACGCGCAGCGTGCCTTCCGCACGCAACGGGCCGCCGGCATCTGCCAGCAGGCGAATGTCACCAACGATGGTGCCATCGAGTCCGCGTCCGGTCAGCTGGATGCCTTTGCCCAGACCGATGGTCAGGTCCAGTGCGATGACGGTTTTGGTGCCTTGCTTGTCACCTTGACCGACGATGATGACGTCGTCCGACAATTGCGGCACCTCGGACGAGCCGATATCGACCATGCCGGAATCGACAGTGAAGTTGCCGTTTGCCTTGGCCTGACCTTCGCGCCAGCCGACCACGCTGCTACCGCTGATAACCAGTTTGCGATCCGAACGATCAATCAATGTGTAGCGCGAGGCATTGACCGATAATTCCAGTGCCAGCTGCTCGCGCACCATACTCAATGGCCCGGCAATCGACAGCGTGCCGCGGCCGTTCTGGAAATTCAAGCCTTCAATCACGAGCTGATCACCCTGAAAGCGGCTACGCAAGGTACCGTTACGCAAATCCACGCCGGTATCCGTCATCAGCACACGGAGCTTGTCGGCGTTGATGCCGCCATTGAAGCGCGGACGACCAAACGTGCCATCGATGGCGACATCGGCATTCAGGCTGCCTTCGGTGACCAAGGTTTGGGAGAGCAGCGGGCCAAGCCAAGTCAGTGTCGGCGTGTTGATGCGAGCAGTGCCGTTGAATGGTGCACTGGGAGCAATCGAAAACTGGCTTTCGCCACCGCCGATCACGGTGTCCAGTCGCAGTTCGATACGACCCGGCTTGGCGCCTTCCGCAAGGAACTGCAGCGCAAGCCGGCCCCTGTCTGCATTGCCGGTCAGCGTCAATGCAGACAGACCGAGACGGGCAGAGGTGTTGTTGAGGACGGCAATATCGCCGCTTTCGCGTTGCAGATTGAAGCGACCATCAAGCCGGTTGCTCATCTTCAAATCCCAGTCGCCGGCCAAGGTCAGATCAGTACTCATCGGAGCCTCCGGTGCCGCGTAGCGCAGCAGCTCGGCGACGGGCAGGCGGGCAATCGTGCCGCGTGTAGTGATGCCGCGTTCGTTGCGCAGGAATTGCTCGATCGCGATCACGCCATTGCCAAAGGCTAGGCGGAACTGATCAAGTTGTACCTGTCGTTGCGATGCCTGGAATCCGGCAGGACCAGCCAGTTTGATATTCAGTCGACCTGTTGCATCGACGGTGTTGATCGTGCCTTTCCAGCCCGGATTGCGCGCCAGATCTTGCAGGCCGCCTTGGGCGATCATCTTCCAGTTCTGATCACGCTCTGCCAGACTCGCCGTCAGTGTGTGTTGCGCGGTGGTGCCGCTACCGGTGATCTCAAAATGTTCGGCATCGAGTTGCTGGCCACTGATGCCATCGCCGCGAATCTTGAGATTCAGGGGCGCATTGGCCGGTGCGCCATGCTGCAACGACGCACTCAGTTGCTTGACCTGCTGCGTATGATTGCGTACACCCTGTGCATCGGTAAGCAGGGTAACGGAAGAAATCAGCGCAGCGTTGGCGTTACGGTTGAGCGCCAGTTCAAGCTTGCCTTGCGTGCCATCGATCTGCAGTTGCGCCGGTAAGCGCAACTGTGTGCCATTCCAGCTGGCGGCAATGCGTGGCTGCTGCACGCTGCCGCGCACTTCGCCATCCAGTTTCAGCGCGCCGCCAAACGGATTGCCAAGCTGCGCCAATGCCGGCGCATCAATGGCAAAGGTTATACGGGCATCCTGTTCGGCCAGTTTTCCTTGGGCACTCAGACGATTGCTGCCGGCATTGAGCAGGAACCTGGGAATGTTCAAGGTCTCTTTGCGCAGCGCGATTTGCCCCTCGCCTGTCAGCGCGTGTCCTTCAATGCTGCTGTTGGCAATACGGAAATCAGCATCTGCTTCCAGCGCGGGATGTCGCTGCCCCTTGGCCGACAGTTCTGCATTGAGCTTCAGTTTGGGCGTATCGATAAAATTGCCGAAGTTGCGCAGGTCCAGATCGCGGATAAGCGCTTTGGCTTCAAACGCCTGTGCATTGGCGAGACCGATGCGTGCAGTCAGATCGACGGCACTGCTACCGGCACGCAGTTCTGCCTTATCGATGACAGCCGCCTCATCGGCGATGATTGCGTGTGCGTTCAGGGTGAGCGGATTGCTTTTCAATGGTTCTTGCAAGGCCAGCGTAAAGTCCTGCCGACCTTCCACATGCCTGATGTTCAGGCGGCCTTGCAGCTTGGTGGGGCGGATGCGGGCATCGATGCGTTGCAGATTGAGCGCTGCGGTATTCAGTGTCATGTCGAGCGCGCCATCCTTGAGATGTCCGCTACCCTCTATCGTACCGGCTGGCGTTCTGGCGCTGCCCAGAGAGGCCAGAATGCGTTTGAAATCAAAGCGGCTGTCTGACTGTGCGAACTCAACGACCAGACGCGAGAGCGGGGCGCGGCCATCACTGTACAAACCAGCGGCCGGATTGTTGATGGTCAGATTGCCACTGCCTTTTTCATCCGCCTGCAGGTCGATATTCAGTGTCGTCATTGGCAGGCCATCGGCCAGTAATGCCAGATCAAGATCACGCGTCGTGAGATCGGCCTTGCCGAGCAGTTGTTCGGCGAATGGACGAATGCTGGCATGACCGCTGATCGTTGCCCGATCGACGCGCATGTCGATGCCGGCCTGCACATCCGCCAGCGAGCCTTGTGCCGTCACATCGCCGGCGATCACGATGGCACGATCGCCGATCACGTTTTCGCTGTTTGTCTTGAGATGCGCATCGAGTGCATACGGTGTCGCCGTCGTCAGTTCCAGCTTGCCGCTCACATCACCGGAAAAGGCATTGTTGCCAGAGGTTGACCGCGCACTGAACTGATCCAGATTCAACAGATAGCGCTGCTTGTCATAATCGAGATTGAAGGCAAAGGCACCGAGTGTCACGACATTCAACGGCCCCCACGACAGTTCACCGCCCTTAACCTGAACACCATCGATGCGAACACGCAAGGGCAGGCTGATGCTGTCTGGCAGTTTGGCTGGTTCGCTGGTCTGCGCAATCTTGCTGGTGATACCGAGCTTATCGATATTCAGTGCTGTCACATGCAGTCGGCCTTGCAGCAATTCCGCAGGACGCATGGACAAGGCGAGATTGTCGAGAACGATGGCTTGATTTTCCAGCTTGATCTGCAGTCGGGCGATGTGCAAGGTGTCGTTAAAGCGACCATCGACACCTTCGGCCGTCAGCGTGCCGGCGGAAAAGCGTTCGGCCAGTGACAATGCCGTTTGAGCGCCGCGTTCGCTTTGCAACATCCAGCTGCCTGCGCCAATCGAAGCGGCAATCAAAAGGACAGGCAGCGCGATTGCGAGCAGCCACCAGCGGCGGCGCTTTGGCTTGTTCGGGCTGTTTGCCGGTTGCGGCTGTTGCTCTGGTGTCGTCATGTCAGAAGCCATAGCCGATGGAAAAGTGAAGGCGGGGTTCTTTGGTTTCATGTCCGTACGCCAGATCCAGATTCACCGGTCCGATCGGGCTGCGCCAGCGTGCGCCAACGCCGCTGCCGTGCATGAACTTGAAGTTGCCCCAGGAATCGGCGGCATTACCGGCATCGGTAAAGACCGCTGCGCCCCACGCCGGCGTGATCCGATAGACCAGTTCTGCGCTGGCAACGGCAGTGACGGTGCCTCCGACGATGGCTCCTTTTTGTTCGACACCCAATCGGTTGTAACCGTAACCGCGGACTGTCTGATCGCCACCGGTACGGAACAGCAGATCGCCGGGAACGGTATCGCGCTCGGCGCCAAATACCTGCCCGACATAGCCGCGCAACACGGCTTGCCAACGCCGGTTCCATGTCGGTGACAGGTAGGTGGCGCGTGCGACCACACGGGCGATGTTTTCTTCATTGACGACACCGCTGGGTCCGGCACCCAGTTCGATCGAGGCGACATAACCGCGCGACGGTGTGATCAGATTATCGACACGACGTCGTGTGTAGCTGTAGGACGCCAGCAAGGCTTCACGATTGGTTTCAAAGTTGTCGCCGATACGTTGACGATCGGCATACAGCGTCAGCGCCCAGACCTGCTCATTGTTCTTGTCCGGGCTGGTCAGGCGACCACCGGTTTGAATCTTGTCGAGCTTTTCACCCAGCAGATTGGTGTAGGAATACTGCGCACCAAAACTCGGACTCCAGCCATTGCTGATTGGCGGCAGAAAAACCTCAGACCCGATGCGGCGGTTGTCGCGATCGAGTCGCAGATTGGATTCCAGACGCCAGTCGCGGCCAAGAAAGTTGCGGTTCAGCCATTTAAGTTGCAGGCGCGGCCCGGAATCGGTGGAGAAGCCGACACCCAGCGACAAGCGCTTGCGTTCGTTTTCACTCAGATCCAGTCGCACCGGCACATTGGTCGGTTTGGCAGGATCGATGTCGACGGTCGCAAAGGCAGAGCGAAAGTAACCGGTGTCCTGCACACGCGCCTGCAACTCATTGAGTTTTTCCTGCGAGTAGCGATCGCCGGGCTTGATCGGATTCAGATCGGTGATCATGCGCGATTCATACCGCTGCAAACCTTCGATCTGCAATTCGCCAAAGGTAAAGGCAGGACCGGAGTCGACATCGATCAGCAGGGTGGCACTGGCGGTCAGCGGCTCGATGCGCGCTTCACTATGGGTGATGGCAGCGGCCGGATAATCACGTACCAGCAAGGAGCGCAGCATTTCAGTCTTGGCGTCATCCCATGCCTTCTGCTGGAAAATGCCGCCTGCCTTCAGGCCCCATTGTCGGCGTAATCGTTCCACGCGTTGCGGATCGGCTTCGACAATGTGACCCGTGACGTTGAGCGCAACGCTGCGTACCAGCGTGCGCTCGTTGAGTGTCACCTGATACCGCGCCAGCCAAGGTGTACTGTCCCGGTTGATTTCGTGGGTGACCGTCGCTGAGAAATAGCCTTCGGTCGCGAGCAAGGAGCGAATCTGGTTGGGCGCAACCGTCATCAGGCGCGAGACTTCATCCTCGTTCAGGGATTGCGACTGGCGCTTGGCCAGTTCCAGATTGTCGGTAATGAACGGCGTCAGTCCACCCGCACCATTGATTTCAAAACGATAGGGAACGATCGGTGTCTCGTTTTTTACTTCTTCGATGGCGGCCTCATCGGCTTCAACCGCATCCTGTGCCAGTGCCGGCATCGACCATACAGGCAGCAGGCAGGCGAGCAGCATCACACATGTCCGCACGGGACGTCGTAAAAGACGCGCAGAATGGAAGGAGTAAAGAGTTCTGTTCAGCACTGGTTTTGTGAAAAAGGCCTGCCGCAAAAAAGCGCTGCAACATGAGCGAATTGCCAAACCGATATCGATGTCGATACGGAAAGAATGCAACGTGATGGGTGTTGCCGACCTTGCAAGCTTACAGTATTTGCATGCGCTTGTTGCCAGAGCAGGCCCGTTGCCGCAGTCCGACCCTGTAGCGAACCAGCTAGTTCCCGTCCAGGCAGAAATCCACCAAAGTTGCCGCTGCTGCGCAAAGTGCCTATAGTGGCGGCTCGCACGCTTTCCGAGTAACCGTACCATGAGCCGTAAACGCACCGACGCGCCCAGGCAGCAAACCGAGCAGTCGTCCCCCTCGTCAGCACAAGCCCACGACATTCGTCCCGGCCAATCCATTGAACTGCTGAAGGAGCTGCACATCCTGACGCGCGATGGCAAGCTCAATCAGGATAGTCGCCGCAAGCTCAAGCAGGTGTATCACCTGTATCAGTTCATCGAGCCGCTGCTGGAGCAGATTTCCGCCGATCATCCGGATATCACGCTGGTGGATCATGGCGCGGGCAAATCGTATCTGGGCTTCATTCTGTATGACTTGTTTTTCAAGCAGCGTCAGGATCAGTCACACATTTACGGTATCGAAACGCGCGACGAACTGGTACAGAAATCGACCGAACTGGCGCAACGGCTGGCATTTCCGGGCATGTCCTTCCTCAATCTGTCGGTGGCGGATTCCATCACTTCGGACCAGTTGCCGGAAAAAATCGATGTCGTCACGGCATTGCACGCCTGCAATACGGCAACCGACGATGCGATTCATTTCGCGTTGAAAAAGCAGGCGCAGTTCATCGTGATCGTGCCTTGCTGCCAGGCTGAAGTTGCGTCCGTACTCCGAAAGAACAAAGGCAAGGCGCTAGCCAGTCCATTGACCGAGATCTGGCGCCATCCTTTACATACGCGTGAATTCGGCAGTCAGGTCACCAACGTGCTGCGTTGCCTGCAGCTGGAGGCGCATGGCTATCAGGTCAATGTGACCGAGCTGGTCGGGTGGGAGCATTCGATGAAGAACGAGCTGATTATCGCCAGCTACAAGGATCTGCCGCGTCGCCGTCCAACCGAAAGGTTGCAGGAAGTCCTGCAGACACTAGGTCTGGAAGAAATGTCTTCCCGCTTTTTCACTCCTGCGTAATGGTCGCATCGCGATGTGTGGAGCGGCCACGATCGCGCTGTCTGGCCATCTGCTGCAGGTAGGTCAGCAGATCATCCAGCTCATTGTCGCTGATGACCGCCTCGCCAAAGGCGGGCATGCGGGCCTGCGGCCAGTTGCGCACGGCAGCCGGATGACGGATCAGTTTGCGTAAATAGGCTTCTTGAAAATATTCGGTAGGACTGAAGGGCAGATTGAGATCCGGCCCGACATCGGCATCACCGCCGCCATTGAGCCGATGGCAACTTGCGCACTGCATTACAAATTGCTGCATGCCGCGCTGTACAGCCGCTTGCGCGTCTTCGTCTTGTCCCTCTGTCCTGGGAAGCAATTGCGGATAGCGTACGGTCAAGGCTTCCACATTACGGATGCTGATGATCTGAAACGGCCATTGTTCCGCTTTGACACCGCTTTTCTCCGGTGTCAGCCAGACCAGATAGAATGCGCCGGCGCTGCGCAGGCTGTCGGATGAAAGGGCAGGCCAGGGTCGTCCTGCCGGTTCAATCGCGATCCATGGTTCGGATGCGGAACGAAACAGCTCTCCCGGAATATTGGCGACAAAGCCGTCTGCAGACGTAAACTGCAAGGTGTCGATATGGCGCATGTCGCGCACAATGGCCGCAAACGGAATCGCCTGATATGTCATCGTGCGCTTGTAGGCCTGATCGTCAGGGACGGTGATGGTGTGCGTTGCTGTGTGGCGCAGCAGATTGGAGCGTGCCAGCTTTTGCTCCTGATTGGGCAGCGACAAGGTCAGGGTTGGTTCGTTGTCGGCATGCAAGGTTGTGGTGCCGAACAAGGCGCACGCGGCGATGACGCTTGTCAGGGCAAGCCGCAAGATGAATGAAAAGGACGGATGCATGTGCAGGATTTCTGAAGGGACAGCAAAGTATAACGAAGCCTCGTTCGCATCCGTTCCTCGCACGATCAGAAAGTGTGGGCATTGAGCTGGTACCTGTACATGCTGGAATGCCATGACGGCAGCATTTACACCGGCATTGCGGTGGATGTGCAGGCGCGCTTTGCACGTCACCAGAATGGCAAGGGCGCACGTTATACACGCTCGCATCCGCCACGACGCTTGCTGGCCGTCGTGGCCTATCCGGATCGTGCAGCCGCATCACGTGCCGAATACACGATGAAGCGATTGAGCGCTGCACAGAAGCGCCGTTTTTGTATGCAGAAGGATCAACTCTGGCGTGTCGGGCGCGATCAGTTGTCGTGAACCGCGGGCTCGACCCGTGCACATCGATCTTTCGCATCGTGTACCCTTGAGTCCTCAGTTGAAGAAAAGGACACGATGAACAAGCAATTTTCCAGTGCTTGCGAACGCAATGCCGATCCTATCCTCGACGTGTTGCGACAGGAGTTCGCCAGCGCTCGTCACGTGCTCGAAATCGGGAGTGGTACCGGTCAGCATGCTGTGCACATGGCAGCCAGTTTGCCGCATCTGATCTGGCAAACGAGTGATCTGCCCAACTATCATCCCAGCATTCAGGCATGGATCGACGAGGCGCAACTGCACAATGTGCGCAAGCCGCTGATCCTCGACATGGCGCAACCGGACTGGCCACAAGGTGATTTCGATGCCATCTTTACCGCCAACACCTGCCACATCATGTCATGGGACAAGGTCGAGCGCATGTTCGATGGTGCCGGTCGTGTATTGCCCGCAGGAGGGGTGTTGTGTGTGTACGGCCCGTTTAATATCGGCGGTCAGTACACCAGTGATGGCAATGCGCGGTTCGATGAAGCCTTGCGTGCACAAAGTGCGCATATGGGTTTGCGCGATCTGGAAACCGTGCAAGCGCTGGCTGCATCATGCGGGTTTGTCCAACGTGCGGATCATGCAATGCCTGCCAACAATCGATTGCTGGCATGGGTCCAAAACTGACAGATAGCGCTTGCATGGAAGAAGGGCGGCCAATTGGCCGCCCTTTTTCTACCGAGATTTTCTGATTGTCGCTGTCACGATTTTTGCCTTGCCGCGGACCCTGATGATCAGGCCAAGGCAGCAAGCGGTGCAGAGTAGGTACAACATGATCAGTACGTGATCGTGACGGTGACGGTATCGGTATAGTTGCCAGGCACAGCACCAGTCAACGAAGGCAGACGGCCATAAATGCTCAGCGTCTGATTGCTACCGGAACCGGTACCGGGGACCGTGCTGCTGCTACTGGTACCGTTGCCCCACACCGTGGTGCGCGAGGAGTCCGTGTAAAGCTGATAACCCAGCGTGCTCGAACCGTTCTTGATCGCACGCGAAGTGAAGTTGGTCGCACCACCTGCATTGCTGCCTGCACTCAATGCCACCGTATAAGGCGTGGTGTTGCTGCAGGTAACCGTCAGGGTCGAAGTCGAATCCAGCGGCACGCTCGCCGCGATCGGATCAATGTTGCTACCGAAGTTCAGCGTCGTGCCGGCAACGGTGCAGGAGCTCAGGATTGTCGCCGTTACCTGGAAGGTGGTGGAAGCGGTGGCCGACCACGATGCGCTGCTAACGAGGGCTGCGGAGCAAACTACGACGGCTTTCAACAACTTGGACATTTTCGACTCCTGTATCTGACAGATTGTGACTGCGGAAAAATTAATTACATTGCCTTTTTTGAGACCACCCGGTACATCCACTCTGAATCCTGTTCAACATCGTTTCGATACCGTACGTCTTGTCATAAAAACCGTTTGCACCCAGACGCATGCTCAACTTCCGGTATTGCTCGTGCATCAGATTCGTTACCACCAGAATTTCAGTTGCATCACCAGAAGCACGCAGTTCTCTCAGCACATTCAATCCGTTGCCGGGAGACAGTCTGATATCGAGTACCACCAAGTCAGGCTGCGTATCCGGTATGAGCGCCAAGGCTGCCTGCTCCGACTCTGCTTCGCCGGCAACCTCCACCCCTTCTACCGTTTCCAGCAACGTGATCAGATGTTTTCGAATCACTGCTGAATCTTCCACAACGACGATTTTCATAAGCGCTCCTGACATGTGTTCAGAATAGGCGTCCGCGTATTTCGCCGTAAGAAGCCAATGCCGATGGGAAATGAAAGCTGCATCCACTTCATGATGTAAGGAGATGCCTACAAGGAATACGCCTGCTGAGGCGTACGATGGGGGTGTTGCGTGGCGCCCCTCGATGGGTGGGCAGTTGAATGAGCCGGCGTGCAGAGGTGCTTCAGGCAGGCTGAGCGGAAAGAATTCAGGCGGGAAAAAACAGACGACGCAAGCTGCTAAGGAGGGAAAGGTTGTGTCTGCTCTATGTCTGCCTGCAAATTGCGCAAGTCAAGATGTGGGTTCGGATTCCTTTGCAGAAAAAGCGTTGCGCGCAACAAGGCGGTATCACCGCCTGACAGGCATGGCCGTCAGGCACGAATCAGTGCCACCCCGGCGATCAATAGTCCGGCACCGGCCAGCTTGAGCAGACTGATGGGTTGGATCGGCAGTCCGAAAAGTCCGAAGTGATCCATGATCAGCGACAGCATCATCTGACCGACAATGATGAGCGAGATGGTGGTGGCCGCGCCTAGCTTCGGCACCATCATGATGGTAATGGCCAGAAAAATCGCGCCAAATATGCCGCCCATCCAGGGCAGCCAGTCACCGCTCCTGGGCAAGACTTCGGCCAGCTTCGGTCCGGGTGCAATGGCCGCGACTATCAGTGTGAACAGCAAGCCCACCAGATAACTCGCTACGGCGGCCCACCACGCCGAACCGATCTGTAGGCGCAGATTGGAAATCAATACCTGCTGAAACGCGACACTGGCACCTGCAGCCACTACAAGAAGATAGAACAAGTATGAACTCATGCATCACTCCCACTGTTGTTGACAGGTGCGGCGGCGTGTACTGGCCGGATGAAGTCTTTCGTCGTTATGTAGGCGACTGTTTCCCGGACAGGTAAAGCGGCTTAATTTTTCTTGGCTGCCGGTCCTGATTTGGCTGGCGAAAACTGGCGATCAACCAGACAACCCGTGTACTTCTTGCCGTTCATTTCGAACAGCGCAGTGTCGCCTTTATTCCAGAACAAGGTCTGGCCATCCGTGTAACGTGCGCCGGATGCCGAGACGACTTGTGGCAAGGAGATCGTGCGGCCGGGCAAGGCAATTTCCACCACGCCATCCGAGAAGCGGGCGATCAGGCTGATTTCATCGCATTTGAATGGCATGGCAGTTTTTGGTGCGGGGACAGGGGCCGCGACCGGACTCAGCATGCGATTGACGGTGACTGCGATGGGTTTGTCCTGTTCGGCAAAATTGACGGGTACGGATTCATCCGTGGACCACAGCAACTGGTCCGCACCGTCGATGATGGCTGCATTGATGGCGTAGCGGTGTTTGAGATCGATGGCGGAAGGGATGTAGCGCAGGTTGAAGGCAACCGGTACCTGGCCTTTGGGCTCCAGTACCTGCTGGGCCACGAATTCGGCGCTGCGGTCCTTGCGTGTGGTGTCTTCCAGACTGACGATGACCTTGGCATCCGGCGGCAATGCAATCCGTTCGCGATAGGTCACGCTGCCGGTCAGATTGCCTGACAGGACGGCGTTATTATCCTTTTTGGAGAACATGGAACAGCCGGCCAGCAGGGTGGTGGCGAGCAGGATGGCGGTAAAGCGTGGCGAAATAGTCATGTTTGATCTTGTCCGTGCAGGAAGCAATTAACGATTGGCATATCCTCGCATATTATGCGAGTTGTCTGATGTGCGTTAGCGCATGGACGCTGGTGCAGTGCCGACGGCTCGCACTGCGTGTGTATGACCTTTACCTTTCCGACCCATGCCAAACTCACCGATTCGTTCTGCTTGCTGCAAACGATTTGCGTTAGGTCTTGCCTTGTCGTTTTGCGTACTGCCCGTCCAGGTCCTTGCCGCAGAAGAGGAAGATTACGAACACACGCGCTGCGGTAAAAAGCCGGGTGTGCGTGAGCTCAAGAACTATCCGGATGTCTACAATTTCTATTTTGAAAACGATCTTTTCGCTGGCACGGACAACAACTATACCAATGGCGTCAAGCTATCGTGGGTGTCGGCCAATCTGGAGGATTACATCAGCGATCCATGTCTGCCCAAATGGATACGTCGTCTAAACCATTTTTCCCGCCATCTCCAGCCTGGTGACTTCGAATCACGCAATATGGTGGTGACCGGCGGACAGCAGATTTACACGCCTACCGATCACACGCGCAGCGACCTGATTACCAACGATCGTCCTTATGCCGGCTGGCTGTATCTGGGACTAGCCTATAACGCACGCACCGAGAAGGAGATGGAGACGGTTGAAATCAACGTGGGGATGGTCGGACCGGCGTCACTGGCGCGACAGTCGCAGGACCTGATCCACAAGTGGCGCGGTATCTACCGTTTCCAGGGCTGGAATAATCAGTTGAACAATGAGCTTGGCATTCTGTATGTGCGGGAAAAGAAACGTCGTGTCATGCAGATTCATGATGCGGGGGCGTTGAAATTCGACGCGATCACGCACTATGGTTATGCGCTGGGTAACGTCAAGACATACGCCAATGCCGGGGTCGAGATGCGGATCGGTAATTTTCTGCCCAACGACTTTGGTACCTCGCCAATTCGGCCTGCCAGCGAAAGCAATGCGCCGTTGCCTGTCAATTCATCCCGTCGGCTGGCGCAAGGTGGTTTGCACGGTTTCGTCTCGGTGGATGCCCGCGCCATGGCGCACAATATTTTCCTCGATGGCAATACCTTTTCGGACAGTCACAGCATACCCAAACGCTATTTTGTAGGCGATGTGGCGGCGGGGATTGCCTGGCAGTGGCGGGGCGGCAAGATCACCTATGCCCAGTACCTGCGCAGCAAAGAGTTTCGCGGGCAGGTCAAGCCACAAAGTTTTGGCTCGATTACCGTCAGTTTCGAGTACTGAGGCGATACTTAGACGTGTGCGTGCGCAGTAAGCCAGTCCCCGCTGCGTGCCATTTCTTCTTCGTCATCGGTTGTCACCGGATGACGTCCCTGCTGCAGCGCGGCGTTACGCGTCGCCTGCGTGATGATGCGAACCAGCGCACAGCTCGCATTGGCTGGCAAGGTGCAGTTCTTTCGCGTGCAGCCCGCAGCGTCGCTCAGCAACCAGACCTTTTCTGCATGCGTGCCAAACTGCTGGCGCAACATGTCGTCGTTTGACTCGCAGGCGATGATGATGTCCGGCGTGCCAAAGCCTTGTTGGGTTTGTTCCAATAGAAACGCAATGTCCGACGCGCTGTACGGATTGGCCGGGACGGCCCAGGCGCGACCGCCACAAGCAAAGATTTCTTCTTCCACCCTGTGCGCGGCCTGTCGTTGTACGGCTCGGTACTGTACAACGACCAGTGCGCCGGCATGGGCAAGCTGGTGCGCCAGTTCGGCACCGATGCCGTGAGCAGCATCAATGACGATAGCGACCTTGTTTTGAAGCGGGTGCGTACGATGCGTCATGGGATATTCCTCATAAAAGAATGGCGGGAGCCGCGTGAAAACAGGGCAAAGGCAACGGGCAGAGAATCCAGGCGACAGTCAGACCGTAGCGGAGGAACAGACTTTCGCATGGCTGCTCAATCGGCCGTTATCCTTATCCTGCGAACTTCATGCACGATCCTGCAAATCGTCGGGTCGGGTACGATCAAAAGCACTTGCCTCTGATAGCATCGCTTGCATCATAAGTCGATGAAAGAAAAGGAATCTCCATGCATGCCGCCTATCAGGAAATGGCTGACATCATTGCCCGTTATGCCGACAAGGATGGCGAATACGACACGGCTATCGGCAACCTGTTCTTCAAGCGCAGCAGTCAGACCACGCGTGCGGTCCATACGGCGCAATGGCCTTGTTTCGCGCTCATCGTGCAGGGCAAAAAGCGGGTGACACTGGGATCGGAAGTCTTCGACTACGGTGTCGGCGACTATCTGATGGTATCGATGGATCTGCCCGTCGAATCCTGCATTACCGAAGCCAGCGAAGCCGAACCGCATATGGGCCTCGGGATGGCCATCGATAGCGACCGACTGGCCGAACTGCTCAAGCGCACCCATATTCCAAGATCGGCCGTGAATGGCGCTAACCTGCGCGGGGTTTCGGTCCATGCAGCGCCGCCGGAACTGATCGATGCAGTCTTGCGTCTGTTGCGTTTGCTGGATCGTCCTGACGATATCCCTGCAATGGCACCTTTGATCGAGCAGGAAATTCTGTATCGTCTGCTGACCGGACCATATGGCGCCAAGTTGCTCAACGTGGCGACAGAGGATTGTCAGGGTAATCGCATCGCGCGGGCAGCGGCATGGTTGCGCGATCATTTTGATCAGCCGTTGCGGGTGACCGAACTGGCAGAGCGCCTCAATATGAGCGTCTCTTCGCTGCATCATCAGTTCAAGCAGGTGACGGCGATGACCCCCATGCAATACCAGAAGCGGTTGCGTTTGCATGAAGCGCGCCGGCTGATGCTGGTGGAACGGCTGGATGTCGGTACGGCAGGGCACCGCGTGGGTTACGAGAGTCCGTCGCAGTTCAGTCGCGAGTACGCACGGCTTTACGGACAGTCGCCCCTGCGTGATATCGAGGGTATGCGTGGACGCGCAGGCGTGCCGCCGGAACTGACCATATCACTGCGGGATGTGGAGCCAGAGATGGCCGTGGATTGACGCATCGCTACGTCTCAACAAAAAAAAGCGGGCATTGCGCCCGCTTTTTATTTTTGAAGCCCGGTTCGCCTACTCCGGCAAGCCTTCGAAGAATTCCACCTCGCCGGTTTCCAGTGAGTATTCGGCACCGACAACAACCAGACCTTGCGTTTCGATCAGGTTTTCCAGCAAGGCCGAGCCATGACGCAACTGGTTGACCGATGCGCGGATGTTGGCGCGTACCGACTGATGTACGAGTGCGCAGTGATCGTGTTTGAGATCGGTGTCGAGCAACGTGGCAACCGACGGACGGATGCGGTCGACGATGGATTTCAGATGCGGTGACTGGTTTTCGCTGGGGCGTTTGAGTTCTTCCAGCGTGGCCAGAATGGCGCCGCATTGCGAGTGACCGAGCACAACGACCAGCTTGGTGTTGTAGCGGGCTGCGGCAAATTCCACACTGCCGATCTGCGATGGCGCGACGACGTTGCCGGCAACACGGATCACGAACAGATCGCCCAGTCCCTGATCGAACACCATCTCTGCGGGAACGCGGGAATCGGAACAGCCGAGAATGATGGCAAACGGGTCTTGTCCATCAACGACTTCACTGCGGCGGACCTTGGTGGTCATGCTTTCGATACTACGGATGTCGGAGACGAAACGTTGGTTGCCGTCACGTAGACGTGCGAGTGCTTCTTTAGCGGTGCGCTTTGGCATGAAAAATTTCCTGTAAGTCTTGTTGTGAGTTACGGACGAGCGCGCTATATGGCGTCGTGAGGACGCTGTTTGGTAAAACAGAACGCCGCTAAGGGCGTTACTTTAAAGCATTCGGCCGAACTTTGCCTTGGCAAAGCGTTAAGGCGAGCGCATTCAGGGCGTTTTTCCATAAAAAAAGCAGGCGGCAAATTGCCCGCCTGCTTACGCGGTGCCTTCTTTCGAAGTCGGTCAGAAATCAAAAAGCTCGGCCAGCAGATTCTTGCGCTGCTTTTGACCGTAGCCTTCCTTGATGTAGCCGTAGTGTGGATTTGGGTTGGCTGCAGCCATGCCACGCATGGACGATATCGGCGATCGCACCGGCGCAGGCGGCTCCGCGGGCAGCGATGTAATTGAACGTTCGATCAATTTATCGAGTTCGCCACGATCCATCCAGACACCGCGACAATTCGGGCAGTAGTCGATCTCGATACCGTGGCGGTCCGATACGATCAGTTGCATGTCTTTGCAACAGGGACACTTCATGACGTCTCCTCGAGCGCTGCCGTTTTATCTTGTTTTGCAGTCACGCTTCATTTTATGGCTGGCAATATTGCCCCGGCTGGCGTACTGTACGGCTAGATTTGCCTCATTAAAATTCGAATAAATTCAGCATTTCGTTCGTAAAAACCATAGAGTGAGACACGATGAACGCAATCAATTACAAGCATCTGCACTATTTTTGGGTGGTGGCCAAGTCGGGCGGCATTGGGCGGGCAAGTGAACGCCTGCATCTCACGCCGCAGACCATCAGCGGTCAGATCGCATTGTTTGAGGACGTACTCGGTTATCCGCTGTTCAATCGGGTCGGTCGACGTCTGGAGCTCAATGACGCCGGTCGTGTCGTACTCAGTTATGCCGACGAAATCTTCACCATTGGTGAGGAGCTGCAGGAAGTCCTGCGTTCGCGCCCGGATGGTTTGCCGCTGCAGTTTCGTGTCGGGGTGGCGGATGCGGTGCCGAAGGCAATCGCTTATCTGTTGCTGGAACCATCGATGGAATTACCCGATTCATTGCGGATTGTCTGTCGCGAAGGCAAGCTCAACGATTTGCTGGCGGATTTGGCGATCCACCGTCTCGATATCGTGATTGCAGACAGCCCGATGCCGGCCAATATCGATGTGCGTGGCTACAACCACTTGCTGGGAGAGTGCAGCGTCAGTTTTTTTGCCGCGCCAGAACTGGCGAAGCAGTACAAAAAGGGTTTCCCGAAAAGCCTGGATGGCGCCCCTTTCCTGATGGCGGGAGAGGACGCCGCGGTGCGGCCGCGGCTGATGCGCTGGTTTGAGAAAGAGCGGGTGCACCCGCGGATCGTGGGCGAATTTGACGATGGTGCGTTGCTGCAGGCTTTTGGCGAAGCGGGGAAGGGGATCTTTGCTGCGCCATCTGCGGTGGCTGATCAAATCTGCAAACAGTCAGGTGTGACTGAACTTGGTCGAACCAATCTGGTGACCGAACAGTTTTATGCGATTTCAGTGGAAAGACAATTGACGCATCCGGCGGTGGTAGCGATCAGCTCTGCGGCACGCGAAAGTCTGATTCGCTAAACACCGGGATACGGAAAAACGGAAATTACTGAAACGACCCGGTCTGCACTGGATTGAATGGCACGACGTGGATGTGGCTTTCGCGTTTATCTGCGGCTTCTTGTGTCTCGGCAACGGTCTCGCGATCGTTGTCGCCGTGATGTTTCTCTTCGGCCTGGCTGCTCATCGACAGAATGCGGTGGGTGAGCTCATGGTTGGTCTTGGACATGATCGATTCCTTATTGTGACGACTGCTGAAACAAGCACGCTGGCGAACCGTTTCATCAGTCTTGGCAAATTTCCGCAACGTAGAACTGGTTTTTCAAACCTGTGTTGCGAGAATAGAGGAGCCTTCATTTGAGGGCGATCAGTGCTTGTCCCGAGATACGGTAGGAAAGCACTGACGAACGAGCTTGAATGCGATAGAGCCGACATTCGACTGCGGGGTCACGACAATGGTCGATCGACAGTGGCGACAGTCTAACACCATCTTCCACATATCGTGTTATTTCATTTTATTGAGAATAATGCTCAGTTAAATGAAAGATATTGCATGTTCAATGCCTGTTTGCATCACATGCCGCAAAGAAAAAACGGCGCTTTTGCGCCGTTTTCTGATCTGTAAAGCGGTTTGGGCTAAGCGCCGCGCGGATCCATCGCGGGTTCCGCTTCACGGCGCTCCTGACGCCATTCCATGAAGGTTTTCAGCACTAGCGTCAGCATCGCCATACAGGCAAGCAGGCCTGCAGCGGTAAAGGCAGCAGCCGTTTTGTAGTCGTTGTTCAGCTGTTCAACCAGTAACGGCAGTGTCAGTGTCTGGTTCATGATGGTGCCGGAAACAACGGCGACGGCGCCGAATTCACCCACCGCACGCGCATTGGTGATCACGCAGCCGTAAAGCAGCGCCCATTTGATGTTGGGCAGCGTTACCTTGCGGAAGATTTGCCAGCCACTGGCACCGAGTGACAGGGCGGCGATTTCTTCTTCCGTACCTTGTTTTTGCATCAGCGGCATCAGGATGCGCGCAATGTAGGGTGCCGTGACAAACACAGTGACCATGATGATGCCGGGCCAGGCAAACATCAACTGGATATCTTTCGCGTATAACCATTGGCCGATGACGCCTTCCAGGCCATACACGACCAGATAGCAGAAGCCGGCGACCACGGGCGAGGTGGCGTACGGAATTTCAGTCAGCGTAATCAGCAGGCGACGACCAAAGAAGTCGAAGTGCGTGACACACCATGCCAGCAGAATGCCGAACACCAGATTGATCGGTACGGTCAGTACGGCGGCCAGCAGTGTGAGGCTGATGGCGTGCTTCATGTAGTCTTCGTTCAGATTCTGCAGAAGGAGCGCAACGCCGCCGCTCAATGCCTGCGCAAAGATCAGCGTCAGTGGCAGGATCAGCAGAACGATGGTGAAGAAGATGCCCAGACCGATCAATACCCATTGATGGAGTTCGGTTGGACGTTTGATTGCTTTTGCCATATCGATTCTCCTTAGGTGCGCGGCGTTTGGTTGAACAGCCGGCTTTGCACCAGTTGCAGGAGGAAGAGCAAGGCCAGCGATGCCATCAGCACGACCGAGGCGATCGCGGCAGCGGCCGGATAATTGAATTCCTGCAGACGGACAAACAGCATCAGCGAGGTGACTTCGGTTTCGAACGGAATATTGCCGGCGATCATGATGACCGCGCCAAACTCACCCAGACTGCGGATAAACGCCTGTGAGGAGCCGGCGATCAGCGCCGGCACCAGCGTGGGCAGAATCACGCGCCAGAAGATTTGCCACTTGTTGGCGCCCAGCATGAGGGCGGCTTCTTCCAGCTCCTTTTCCATGTCTTCCAGCACCGGTTGCACCGAGCGGACGATGAACGGAATGCTGGTAAAGATCATGGCGACCACGATGCCGGGGAAGGCATACGAGATCTTGATGCCCGCCGCATCAAAGAACTGACCAAGCCAGCCGGTTGGAATGAAGAGCGTCGACAGCGTCAGGCCAGCGACTGAAGTCGGCAATGCAAAAGGCAGATCGACCAGAGAATCCATCAGGCGACGGCCCGGGAAGTCATAACGCGTAATGATCCACGCCCACAGAAAGCCGATAGCCGTGACGGCGACGGTCGAGTAAAACGCGCCAAGCAGCGTCACTTTATAACTCTGCAATACACGCACATCCGTGATCGCAAACCAATACTGCGCCCACGTCATGCCGCTGACATAGATCAGCAGCGCAGAAATCGGCAGCAGGATCACCAGGCTGATGTACAGCGTCGAGATACCGAAGCTGAGCGAGAAACCGGGAAGCACTGGCGTGCTGCGGAAGAAGCGTAGGGACTGATTCACGATAGTGGCAATGTCGTTGCGAAAAGTGCAGTCAGACCAAGTTGTCTGAGCTTAAAAACAAACGACCATCACAAAAGGATGGTCGTTTTGCAGGGTGGCATTGTAAACCACGCGCGCGTTGTTGCCAAAACCGGCCACCTTATGGGAGGCCGGCTGGGTGATCAACGACGTTGGGAGAGCAACTGATCGAGTACGCCGCCGCTACCAAAGTGTTTTTCCTGAATGTCATCCCAGCTACCGAGCACGGTATTTGGGTTGATCAGTCGGACCTTTGCATAACGGTCGGTAATCACTTTAACCAAGTCAGGATGATGCACGCGGTAGTTGAAGGTCGTCAGCAACAATTGAATTTCACGCGAGTACTGGAAATTCAGGTAATCGGTTGCCAGTTTGCGGGTGCCCTTTTCATCCACGACTTTGTCAACAACAGCAACTGGGAACTCAGCCAGGACGGAGACTGGTGGCACGATGACTTCATAGCCACCCGCTTTGAACTCGTCGCTCTTGGCAATGTTGATCACTTCGGATTCAAAGGTCAGCAGTGCATCGCCTTGGTTGTTCGAAGCAAACGCCACGGTTGCGCCCCGGCCACCGGTCGGGAAGTTGACGACATTGCGCAGCAGCTTGCCGACAAATTCCTTGGTCTTGGCTTCATCGCCCTTGAATTTTTCATTTGCGTAAAGCCATGCACCAAGGTAGCTGTAACGTGCGTTACCCGAAGTTTTTGGATTCGGGAAAACCAGTTTCACGTCATCACGGACCAGATCATCCCAAGTCTTGATATTTTTGGGATTGCCTTTACGAACTAGGAAAGCGATCGTGCTGTAGTAAGGCGACGCATTATTCGGGAAGGCTTTTTGCCAGTCCTTACGTACCAAGCCGCGTTTTGCCAGGATGTCGATGTCGGTGACTTGATTGAAGGTCACGGTATCCACTTTTTTGCCCTGGATGATGTCTTGTGCCTGACGCGAGGTGCCAGCAAAGGATTGATCGATCTTCAGATCCTGACCGGTTTCCTTTTTCCATTTTTCCTGGAATTTAGGATTGATTGTTGCGAACAGTTCGCGCGCAACGTCGTAAGACGCGTTGAGCAGTGGTTTTTCCTGCGCCTGAGCAGCACCGGCAAAGAATGTGGCAGCTATGGCCGACAACAAAACGGCTTTTTTAAACATGTCGTACTCCATGTAGAGAGAAATTCGTGGGGCATTCGCAGGGTGCTGCGATGTAGGCGTCATCCTTCTTGATGCGTGACAACTTGCCGAGCCGCAAATATAACAAGTTCTCTTATGCGATCAAACGATCTATTTTGCATTTAAGTATGCAAAATTCGCATATAGAATAAGAGGCGAATGATCTTACAAGACGATGCGCAAAATGAAAAACGCCTCCGTTAAGGAGGCGTTTGACTTGTATCACAGCTTCGGGATGCAGATTTTTTGCTGATTAGGCAAAGTTCTTTGCAGCGAAATCCCAGTTGGCGAGCTTGAAGAAAGTCTCGACGAACTTCGGACGTGCGTTGCGATAATCGATGTAGTAAGCGTGTTCCCACAGATCGATGGTGATCAGCGCCTTGTCGGCGGTAGTCAGTGGCGTGGCAGCGTTCGAGGTGTTGACGATGTCCAGCGAACCGTCCGCTTTTTTCACCAGCCAGGTCCAGCTCGAACCGAAGTTGCCAACAGCCGACTTGGTGAACGCTTCCTTGAATGCATCGAACGAACCCCATTTTGCATTGATGGCGTCAGCCAGTGCGCCTTCAGGAGCACCTTTGCCATTTGGCGTCAGGCTGTTCCAGAAGAACGTGTGGTTCCAGACTTGTGCGGAGTTGTTGAAAATGCCGCCGGACGATTTCTTGATGATTTCTTCCAGGGACAGGTTTTCGAATTCGGTACCCTTGATCAGGTTGTTCAGATTCGTCACATAGGTTTGATGATGCTTGCCATAGTGGAATTCAAGTGTCTCTTGCGAGATGTGTGGAGCAAGTGCATCCAACGCATAGGGCAGTGCCGGCAGGGTATGTTCCATGGTCGTCCTTTGTGAAGTTAAAAATGAAAACGTATTTTTTAAAAGACATTCATTGTAAAACGGTTATTAAATGCTTGCACACGACGCAGGTCAATTTTGCAAGAACGAGATGCCGGCCGGAGAGCAAGGATTGGCGGGGCTTTCCAAGAACAGGGGATGTATTTATAATGCGAATTATTCTCATTTTTATTGGTGCGACTTCGGCACCGGAAAGTGCACCACCATGTCGGCTGCCAAGCCTCGTTTGCATCACGACGTTCAATCGCTTTATACCGATCATCACGGTTGGCTTGATGGCTGGTTGCGTAAACGACTCGGCAATTCTTTCGATGCAGCCGATCTCGCACAGGACACCTTCATCCGTGTCTTGACCCGCGACGTTGTTGAAGTCATCCGTGAACCTCGTGCCTACCTGACGACGATTGCGCAGGGTTTGATCGCCAATCAATATCGTCATCGTCAGATTGAGCAGGCTTATCTTGACGCTCTGGCACGCATACCAGAACAACATGCGCCCTCGCCAGAAGTACGCGCTGTCATGCTCGAAACCCTGATGGAGATCGATCGTCTTCTCGACGGTCTGGACATGGATGTGCGCAAGGCATTCCTGTGGTCGCAACTCGATGATCTTGGACATGCCGAGATTGCAGAGCGCCTGAACATTTCTATTTCTACCGTCAAACGTCATATCGCCAAAGCGTTGACACGTTGTTGTTTCGCCGAATGAGCGCGCAATTTCCGATATCCCCGATCCCAGAACAAGTGCAGCAGCAAGCCGCAGAATGGCTGGTTGAGCTGCAAAGCGCAGACGTCGCGGATGAAACGCGGCAGCGCTGGCAGCAATGGCGCGATGCACATTCTGATCACGCACATGCATGGCAGCGCATTGAAGCATTTGGTGAGCGACTGCAGGGTCTGTCTTCCCCGCTAGCCCATGCGGCACTGACGCAACCTAAAACTGCAGGACGTCGGCGTGCAGTCAAGACACTCGCCATCATGCTGTTTGCCGGTAGCACGACATGGCTGGTTGGGCGAGAGGCACCGATTGATCAATGGACGGCAGATCGTCGCACTGGTGTTGGTGAACGCACGCGCATCACGCTGGATGACGGCACGCAGTTGCAGCTCAATGCAGAGACCGCCATCAATATTGAATACACCGAAACGCAACGGCTGGTTCGTTTGGTGCGAGGCGAGCTGTTGGTTGTGACTGCGCCTGATCCACTGGTAACGCGTAGCGGTAGTCGACCATTTTTAATCGAAACAGCCCACGGCAAAATGCGCGCATTAGGGACGCGCTTTCTGGTGCAGCAGCGCGATGATCAGCAAGGACACAGCCTGGTTGCTGTGTATGAAGGCGCAGTGGAAGTGCGCCCCGGTCATGTGGAAACACCGCGTATCGTGCGTGATGGCCAGCAAACCAGCTTCTCGCAAGATCGTTTTGAAGAAATTGAAGAGGCTGATGACAATGCTATCGCTTGGACGGACGGTATGCTGGTCGTACGCGACATGCCGTTAGGCGCGTTCTTGCAAGCATTGGGTCCGCATCGTCGCGGCTATCTTGGTTGTGATGCCACTGTCGCCAATCTGAAAGTGACCGGGACTTATCCGCTGGCTGATACCGACAAGATTCTTGACATGCTGCGCAAGACCTTGCCGGTGGATATTCGATTCGTCACGCGTTACTGGGTAAAGGTCGAGCCAACGCGTACGTAAGAAAATTTGCGTATCAAAAAATATTTTCAAAAAGTTGAGCCATTTTCGTTTCTCACGGGGCAATGAAGACAGGAGGCCTTTCTTCATTTGAACTTCAGGGAAACGAACATGACTCAACCGCATCATCAGCAAGCCGCATCAACCGCGCTCATTGCATCCCCGCAATCATTCAAACGCACTGCAATCGCCGGCGCGGTATTGCATCTCGTGCTTGGTGTTGCTGTTCTTGTACCGTCCGTGGCGCCGACTCAGGCGCACGCGCAGACAGCCGAAGTCACACGCACTTACAACATCCCTGCAGGTCAGTTGACTGGCGCACTCAATCGATTCGGTCGCGAGGCGGGGATCATGTTGTCGTTTTCTACCGAAATGACGGATTCTCTGCAAACACGTGGATTGCAGGGCACGCACGGCGTGGACTCTGCGCTGACTATGCTGCTTACAGGTACAGGTTTACAAGCCGCACGACAGAAAAATGGTGGCTATCTGTTGCAGCATCAGCCAACAGCAATGCCATCGGACACAACCCTGCCTACGGTTCGCGTGACGGGTGTACAAGAGAGTGCAACTGGCCCAGTCCTTGGTTATGTAGCCAGTAGGACGAGCACTGCGACCAAAACAGACACGCCGCTAATAGAAGTTCCTCAGTCAATTTCTGTCGTTGGTCG
Organism: Oxalicibacterium faecigallinarum; assembly: GCF_014635705.1. Classification (GTDB taxonomy): domain Bacteria; phylum Pseudomonadota; class Gammaproteobacteria; order Burkholderiales; family Burkholderiaceae_D; genus Oxalicibacterium; species Oxalicibacterium faecigallinarum. The sequence goes on from NZ_BMDI01000002.1 coordinate 691,528, forward strand.
CCAGCAGATGGAAGACCAAAAAGCACAAACCATCCAAGATGCACTTGGATATACCGCCGGCTTGATGACGGGAATCTCGGCCAAGAATCCGCTCATTGATGACACGGTAAGCATCCGTGGGTTTGCAGCAGATCCCCAAAACGGCAGTTACTACCGTGATGGCATGCGTTACATGGCTAACCTGTATAACGGCAAGCAGGAAGTATACGGTCTCGAGCGTATTGAAGTGCTGAAAGGTCCGTCTTCCATTCTCTATGGTGCAGCAGCGCCAGGTGGTGTGATCAATACCGTGACCAAACGACCGACCTCGCCGCCCCTGCGTGAAATCAATGTGGAATATGGCAGCCACAATCGCAGGCAGCTCTCGGCAGATTTTGGCGGTCCTCTGGATGATCAGGGAATTTGGTCTTATCGAATCACCGCGTTAGAACGAAAAAGTGGCACTTACATCGATTACGGCCGTGACGATCGTACCTATATTGCGCCAGCGTTGACTTGGCAACCATCTGCTGCGACTTCGCTCACTTTACTTGCCAGTTACCAGAAATCCAATACCATCTTTGCGCCTTCCGTCCCAGTGACAGGGAGTTTGTTGCCGAATCCAAATGGACAGATTCCGCGCAATCGATTCCTTGGCGATACAAGTCACAACAAATTCGAAACCAATACCAGCACGATTGGCTATCTGTTTGAGCACGCATTTTCCGACACGCTCAAGTTGCGACATTCGCTCCGTTATTACGAGTCCGATCTGGATATGCGCTACACCGTTTTGACTGGCGACGTGAATGGTACAGGTCGCCAAGTTTCGCTTTCACCTCGGGGATTCCTTGATGATACGTCCATCTTTACCATGGATACGAACATGGAAAAGACTTGGCACGTCGGTAACGTAAAACATGTCGTGTTAGCAGGATTTGACTACACAAACTCGCGTTACGATAGTACACGCACCCGTGGTGCTGCCAACAGACTGTTTGATATCTATAATTCGGTGTACTTGACCGGCCCGGTGCCGATGAATTTTGACCGAACGGTTATCGCGAAAGAAAAGAAGCTCGGTTTCTATTTGCAAGACCAAATCAAGGTCTCGGATAAATGGGTTGTCTTGCTTGGTGGTCGATACGATAAAGCGGATGTGTTCAGCGATCAGATCCGGTCCACAACAAGGGTAAGCGACGATGGCTCTGATTCGGCTTTTACGGGACGTGCCGGTTTAGTGTATTTGGCGGCGAATGGTTTCGCACCATATATCAGCTTCACACAATCATTTGAACCGACTGCGCAGACCGATCGCTTTGGCGCGCGTTTCAAACCGAGTGAGGGCGAGCAAACCGAAATCGGGCTGCGCTATCAGCCCCCAGGGACGGACACGCTTTTAACGGCGAGTCTTTACGATTTAAAAAGAACGAATGTGACCACGCGTGATCCGGTCGAGTCCACTTTTCAGGTACAAACCGGTGAAGTGCGTTCGCGTGGCTTGGAGCTTGAACTCAAAACGAAACTCGGCAAGAGCGTTGATGTTATCGGCGCTTATACGTACACCGATGCGGAAGTCACCAAAAGCAACAACCCTGGAGAACAAGGTGAACGGTTCAATTCACCGAGGAATCTTCTTTCGCTTTGGATGAATGCCAAGCTAGGCATGTTCGATCTTCCTAATTGGAGCGCTGGTGCTGGCGTGCGTTATGTGTCTTCACGTCCGAATCGACCATCCCTCCCAGCACGAGGCGGGCCAGCCTACACCTTGATGGATGCACGTATCGGATATGTCGATGGTCCATGGTCGTATGCATTGAATATCACCAATCTGACCGACCGCACCTACATCCCATCCATGTGTTATTCGGGTATTTGTGACTACGGCATGCCACGACAAGTCACCGGAACCATGACGTATCGCTGGTAAACAACATGCGTAGGCTTCTTGGTCGCCTGCATCGTTGGGCGGGCCTGTTCATCGCTGTATTCCTGTTCTTATCAGGAATCAGCGGTGCCTTGATTGCGTGGGATCGCGAGTTGGATTCCTGGTTGAATCCGTCGCTATTTAAATCAGATAGCGCAGCCCTCAGTGCACAACGCATCCTTGAACTGGCAAATCAGTTTGAAACTGCCGAGCCTCGTGCACGAATAAAGAACTTGCCGTTAGCAACACAGGCTGGTGAATCTCTAACATTGACGGTGACACCGACATGGGACGCACAGAGTAATCGTGTGCATCGGTTGCCTTTCAATCAGGTGTCGTTAAATCCCGATAACGGAACGATTCAGGCAACGCGAAAGTGGGGAGAGCTCTCCTTTTCACGTGAGGCCATCATGCCGTTCCTCTACAAGCTGCATTACACAATGCATATCCCCGATGGCTGGGGAATCAAGCTTGGCACCTGGTTCATGGGCATCGTCTCCATCGTTTGGCTCATCGATTGCTTCGTTGCTCTAATCATCGCGTTCCCGCATCGAAAAGCGTGGAAGAAATCTTTTGCTTTCCGTCTCACGAGCGGCAACTACAAATTGAACTTTGACTTGCACCGCTCAGGTGGGGTTTGGTTGTGGGGGCTTCTGCTCATCATGGCATTGACCTCCATTGCAATGAATCTTCCGGAGGTTGTTCGTGGTGCCGTTGGCTACGTCGCCGAGCTCACGCCAACACGATACGATGGACGTATTCGTACCAAACGACCGATTGCACCCGAGATAACTCGTGAAACTATTTTGGCGTTTGCGGTTGCAGAGGCAACGAAGCGAGGCTGGAAGGAACCGGCCGGTGCTATTCACTACAACGCTCCGTACAACTTGTATGGAGTGAGCTTCTTCTCACCGGGCAATGCGTTAGGTGCAGCTGGCCTTGGCAACTCAGTTCTGTACTACGACGGTAAAACGGGTGCGTTATTCAGCGAGGAGGTGCCAACTGCAGGCACTGCCGCAGATATCTTCATGGCAGCACAATTCCCATTGCATTCAGGTCGTATTGCCGGCATGCCAGGACGCATTCTTGTATCGGTTTTGGGAATTCTTATCGCTGTCTTAAGCGTGACAGGGGTTGTGATCTGGGCGAGGAAAAGGGCCGCACGCCGTGATCATGCTTACAAAACAATTTGATAGAGATCAATCAATCTGTTTCTGAACGCTCGCAATTCCCACCTGCGCCGTCCCTTCTGCCAACCGCACAGTCACATTGCTGCGCGGTTGCAGCGACTGCGGTGAGCGCAGGATTTCTCCCTTTTCATTACTGACGATGGCGTAGCCACGCTCCAGCGTGCGTTGCGGGTTCAACATTTCCAGTTGCGCTGACAGCCCACGCAGATGTTGCTGGCGTTGCTTGAGCTGGGTTTGCATGCTGCCGAGCAGGCTGCGTGCATCGCGTGCGATGTTGAGGCGCGCTGTACGGGTATCCGGTTTTTGGCTTTGCCAGCGATGCGTCAGACGTGTGAGTGAGAGGCGAGCGCGATCGATCGGAATGCGCGTGCCATGTTGTAGCTGATTCTGTAACGCGCCGAGTCGCGAGCGCTCCTGGCCGATATAGGCGGCAGGGCTGATCAGTCTGCGCGACATCCAGTCCAGCGTTTGCGATGCATTGCCAAGCTGACGTTTCATGGCAACGCGTAAATCATCGGCATGCGTATCCAGTTGCGCCAGCCAGTCGGCACGCGGCAAGGTGGCCAGTTCGGCTGCGGCGGTTGGCGTAGGTGCGCGTACGTCGGCAGCAAAGTCGGCGATGGTGAAATCGGTTTCGTGACCAATACCAGCAATCACGGGCATATCCGAGCCCGCAATCGTGCGTGCCACGATCTCATGATTGAAGGACCAGAGGTCTTCGATGCTGCCACCACCACGACAGACCAGCAGCACATCGCATTCGGCGCGTGCCGATGCGGTGGCAATGGCTTGCGCTATCTTCATGGCTGCGCCTTCGCCTTGTACCGGCGTTGGGTACAAAATCACATTTACATGCGGTGCGCGACGCGCCAGCGTGGTCAGCACATCGCGTAATGCGGCGGCTTGCGGGCTGGTGACGATGCCGATGGTGCGCACAAATGAGGGAAGCGCACGTTTGCGGGCCGGATCGAACAAGCCTTCGGCATTGAGTTTTTCTTTCAACTGCAAAAACGCTTCGTACAGATTGCCGACACCTGCCCGGCGAATCGCTTCCACATTCAATTGATAGTCGCCACGCGGCGCGTACAACGTGACCAGCGCGCGGACTTCCACCTTGTCGCCTTCTCGCGGCGAAAAATCAGCGTATTGCGCGCGCCCGCGAAACATGACGGCGCGCACCTGCGCGGCATCGTCTTTGAGCGTGAAGTACCAGTGGCCAGAGGCTGCGCGTGTGAAATTGGAGATCTCGCCACTAATCCACGTCAGTGGAAAACTTTTTTCCAGCATGCGCGCAACGGCCTGATTGAGTGCAGAAACGCTGACGACGTTGGGTGTGGTTGTGTTTGTCATGAAACGAAAATCAGAAAACGAAATGTGAAATCTTTTGCACGGTGTGCGACAAACAGATGGTAATCCAATCGCGGGATGTTGACCCTGATGGTCGTTATGTCACTAGAAAGTGAGTGAGATGGATTTTAAAGTCTACATAGAAAGAAAATCGAGAGAAGAATCGCATCAAATCGTAATTTGATTAGTTAGATGCAATGCCGACGCGGGATGCCAAGCTTTTTTCTTTTGTCGATAAGCAGACATCACGATTTGGAAAAATCGTGTGCTTAAAATTTAAGCAATCCAAAATCAAAAAAGAAATCATGCATGAAAGGCATGACTAAATTTTCATGTTTGTGTGAATGACATTTTGTTTAAACAACGTCTCAATTTTTCTGTGAAACATTTGTTCACACTTGTGGGATTTTTCCTACGAAAAAAATTTTTCTCCTCTGAAAAATGAAAATTTCATCGCGCCTTCACATTTCCATGCAGTAATCTTGCCTGAAGCAAATTCGCTTTTTTCTCTCAGTAATTTTCACGTAAGTTTTCATGTCGCTTGATGTTTCTCAAAGATTAATTTGGCGACGCCGCACATTTCTTCACTTCGATTCAACCATGCTCCCACGACTCAAACTTTCGCTGACCTTGATGGTGTTGGCGCCATTTGCTGCGGCAAATGCCCAGCAATTGCCTGATGCTAGTGTGTTGTATCCAGAGACCGCGCCGCGTCTAGCGCCGCCGGAGCCATCCCCATCCTTTAATCTGCAAGGTGCGCCTTTGCCGAGCACGGCAACGCCGGGTGGTGAGCGCTTTCCGCTCAAGGAAATCAAGTTTCAGGGCAATACCAAACTAACGTCCGAGCAATTGGCGAGTGTGGTGCAACCTTATATTGGTCAGTCAGTTGATCTGGCAGGCTTGCAGGAAATTGCCAATGTCGTGACGACGGCTTATCGCGCAGCCGGTTATCCATTCGCACGTGCTTATCTGCCGCGCCAGGATGTGGCGAACGGCTCTGTCACGATGAATATTGTGGAAGGTCGTTACGCGGAAGTGGCTGCAACAATTGAGCGTGGTGGCAAGCAAGCGGCTGATAGCGAAGCGCAGGCTTATCTGAAACCGCTGAAAAAAGGCGAGGTCATCAGCGCCGCAGAAATCGAGCGTATCGCCTTGATCATGAACGATCTGCCTGGTTACACGGCAGTGCCGATTGTGCGTCCGGGCGCGGATGTCGGTAGTGGCGATCTGGAAGTGCGTCTGGTGGAAAGTGACCGTACGCGCGCTTCGATCGGTGTCGATAATCACGGCAGCCGTTATACGGGCTTGTATCGTGCACGTGCAGATGTGGCGCGAGCACACAATCTGATGCTCGGTGATGAACTGCGTGTAACCGGCTTGCTGACCGATGGTGAAACCGGTCTGGTAGCACTGGGTTACAGCATGCCGTTGATGCCAAATGGTTTGCGCCTGGATTTGTCTGCTGTTCACAGCTCGTATCAATTGAGTGGCGACTGGATGACGGGCGCTGGCTTCAAGGGTAAGGCAAATATTCTGGGTGCGCTGGTCAGCTATCCGCTTGTGCGTTCACAAAATGCCAATCTAACCGTGAGTGGCGGCGTGCAAAACAAGCGTTATACCAATGAAATCGGTGCACGCGAGCGTTACAACATCAATACCTTGCCGCTGGCACTCAATTTTGATGTGCGCGATCAGTTCAACGGCGGTGCTGTCACATTCGGTGCGTTGACATACACCGCAGCACGTGTCGGTAGCGACAACCTGCCGACGGCGAGCCGTGATGACAGCTTCCGTAAAGTGAATCTGGATCTGGCGCGTATCCAACGTGTGACGGATCGTCTGCAAGCCAGCATCAAGGCTTCTGGACAACACACCAACGACAACATCGATGCGACGGAATTCTTGCCGATTTCCGGACCAAACGCGGTGCGCGCTTTCCCGGTTGGTGAATTCAGCGGACATCGTGGCTGGTCTGCACAGACCGAGCTGGCTTACAACCTGCCGCAGTACAAGGTTTCCCCTTATGTCTTCTACGACAAAGGTCATGCCTCGAATCTGACGACCACGCTCAAACGTACCTTGTCTGGCTATGGCGTGGGTGCGCGCTATAACTACGCTGGCTGGACGCTGGATGTGACGGCAGCGTGGGCTGATGCCGGCTCGCCATCGCAGGTAGAGCCGAACGAGCGTGGTGCACGCATCTGGGCTTCCCTCATCAAGCGCTTCTGATTCATCGCCGCGCCAACTACATATTCGTCAAGCAATACGACATCAAGAATTCAGCTCAAAGGTAAAGAAACATGAACGGTCACGGCTCACTCAATCGCATCTTCCGCGTGGTATGGAACGTTGTTCTCGGCGAATGGCAGGTTGCTTCGGAACACACCAAAGGCAAAGGCAAGACGAAATCGGTACGTTTGAGTAAAAGCGGTTTTGCGCGTCTGAGTGCAGGCAGCATTCTGGTGCTATGCAGCGCTGGGGCGTTGGCTGAGCTACCGACCGGTGGTCAGATCACGGCTGGTAATGGTCAGATTGGCACACCGTCGAATGGTCACATGGTGATCAATCAGAACAGCAACAAAATGGTGATCGACTGGACCAGCTACAGCATTGGTAGCGGTAACAGCGTGCAATACATCCAGCCGTCGGCAGATGCAATCGCGTTGAACCGCGTGCTGGGCGGTGATCCTTCGGTCATCCGCGGTACGATCAGCGCGAACGGTCGTGTCGTTCTGTTGAATCCGAACGGTATCATGTTCGGGCCGACTTCTAAAGTCGAAGTGGCTTCCTTGCTGGCTTCTACGCTCAATATGAGCAATGAAGATTTCATGGCTGGCAACTTTAATCTGACCGGTAATTCTGCTAACTCTGTCGTCAATCAAGGCAGCATCAAGGCTGCCGATGGTGGTTTTGTTGCACTGGTTGCCGCGAAGATTGAAAACGTTGGCGACATCCGTGTGCGTGGTGGCGAAGTCCTGATGGGCTCGGGCAGCAAGGTACGCCTGGATCTGGGCGGCCCAGCCAAGATCGAAGTCGATGAAGCCGTGATCGATGGCTATATCCGCAACGGTGGTTTGATCAAGGCCGAAGGCGGTAGCGTCGTTATGACCGTCAAGACAGCCAGTGAGTTGGCCACTTTGGCAATCAATAATGAAGGCATTATCGAAGCAACCAGTCTGGCACACGGAGATGGCGGCACGATCCAGTTGCTGGCAGATGGCGGCACAGTCACCAACAGTGGCACCTTGAATGCAAGCTCGGCTGAAGGTAAAGGCGGTTACGTTGAAGTGACGGGAGCAAGCGTTGGCATTCTGGATGGCAGCGTGGTCGATGCTTCCGGCGCAATTGGTGGCGGTACGGTGCTGTTGGGCGGTGACTATCAAGGCAAGAATGCAGCAGTCACTAATGCGCAAATGACCTTTGTCGGTGAAGGTGCGACAGTACGTGCCAATGCGACGGGTAACGGTGACGGCGGCAAGGTGATTGTTTGGTCCGATGATCGCACTGCATTTGGCGGCACGATCGAAGCCAAGGGTGGTACAGAAGGCGGTAACGGCGGTTTGGTCGAAGTATCAGGCAAGCAGTTCCTCGACTTCCAGGGGACGGTCGATACAACGGCGGCCAAAGGCAAAACCGGGACGCTGTTGCTGGATCCGACCAATCTGACGATTGGCAAGGTCAATACGTCTGGCTGGATTACAAAACAAGGTGGCACGTTCGCTGACTTTACGTCAGGCACAACGCCTAATCCTGCGCATGATTTCTCGTTCCTGCGTACGGACGTGCTGGAAGCTGCATTGGCAACGACGGATATTACGGTCCAGTCGGCTTGCGTTACTGCGACGTGCGTTGGCACGATTACCGTCAAGGATGCGATCACATGGAGCAGCGGCAAAGGCCTGACGCTCGATGCAACCGGCAGCATCTACATCAATGCCGATATCACTTCGGTTGGTGCGGCGAATACCAAAGGCGGTAACTTCACCGCCAAAGCAGCGACGGGCAATATCGAACTAAATGCAACGATCGATGCAAACGGTGGTGTTGCAAATAGTGGCGCAGGTCGTGTGGGTGGTAACGTCAATCTGAACGCAGCAAGCGGTAGCGTCATCCTCGGTAATCAAGCTGTTATCAACACGAGTGGCTCGGCAGCAGCAACGGGTAGCACGGCTGCCGGTGGAGCAGCAGGTTCCATCACAATTAACAGTACAACAGGCATTGCACTTAATGGCGGCGATCTGTTGGCAAAGGGCGGTACTAGCACCGGTGTAGCAGGTGCTGGCGGACAAATCAATTTGACAACGACCACTGGCAGTATCAGTCAGGGTGGCAACAGTCAAATCATTGGTGGCGGCCTGAAGCTGGACACTGATTCAGGCAATGTGACGCTGACAGCTGGTAGCAATGCGGTGGATAACATTGCTGCCCGTTCCAATTCGGGCGACATCGCTTTCTACAACACCAATTCTGCCGGATTGACGGTTACTAATATTGGTGGGGTAAATGGTGTTTCGACAGGTATTGGCGGCGACATTGATCTGAAGGCACGTAATCTGCAGGTTAATTCGAATATCACCACGGCCAGCGGCAATATTTCATTGAACGCAAATCAAGGGCAGTCCGGTGATTACACGGGTGTGCTTGTGCAAAACGCCAACATCACGACGCAAGGTGGTGATATTGAAATTAGCGGACGTGGTGGTAATGCCGATCGTGGTCATCAGGTTGGCGTACAAATTACCAATGCAATCGTTAGCGCTGGTGGATCAGGCAAAGTCGAGGTAACTGGTACTGGTGGCGCCAATGTTGGAGGCGAGAATCACGGTGTTGTGATTCAGGGTAACGGCAATGTCAATAGCGGTGTGATTACCTCCAACAGCGGGCTAATCACAGTCAATGCGGCCGGTGGTAGCGGTGCTGTCGGTAATAACCATGCGCTGGTATTCAATCAGCGCGGTCAAATTGGTGATGCCAGCGGTGATCGTGATGTCATCGTGAGTACAGAGGTGGGTGCCGATGTTGGTAGTGTGGCCTATGCCAGCGATGCAGCTGGTGGTTACATCGGAACAGGCGAAGGCAATTTGACATTGCAAGGTGATGCGCTCAGCACCAACGGTATTGTCAATGTTCGCAGCAAGGGCGACGCAGCTGTGCTCTCTGCCGGTACACGTTTTGATCAAGCATTCAGTCTCAACGATTTTTCCAACAAGTTTGTTTTCAATGCAGCTGAAGGTGGGCTGGATGCAGTCAGTGCACTGACCATTGGTAGAACGACCAACGACGCAGACATCAAGATCGACAAAGCAATCGCAATTGATGGTGTCGTGAGTTTCAATGGCGGTGATGTCAGCCTCGAGCAAACGATCGAAGCCAATGCTTTGAACATCAAGGCAAAAGGCGATATCACCCAGACCCAGAGTTTTGAGGTTGGTTCAGCCAATCTGACAAGTGATGGCGATATCACTCTGGCAGGAACGAATAATCGCGCCGGCTCCCTGGCTGCGACGGCGGTAGGGACAATCACCTTCAACAACGGTGACAATGCGTTGGATCTGAATGGGACGTTGAAGGGTACATCGGTTCATTTGACAGCTAAGTCATTGAATCAAATTGCAGGTTCTATCACCACGGATGCGCTGGAAGTAATTAGCACAAATGGTAGTGTAAATTTGGCCCAGAGTAACAACATCAAGATGGTCGCGGCTGATGTGACCAACGGTAGCTTCACGCTGAATAATAGTGGCAATGCAGGTGTGTTGACTATTGGTGCCGTAGGCCTTGATCAGAATGTGAAAACGAATGGTATTCGCGCAGCTGGTTCAGTGACCTTCAATGGTTCTAATGAGATCAAGCTGGAGCAAGCAATTAATGCTGGTGGTTCGGTTACGTTTAACAATACCAATAAAGTGGATGTTGACGCGGCTATCAATGCCCTTGCAGGTACGGTTTCCTTCAACAACATCGGTGAAATGGACATTGGTGCCGATGTCAATGCTGCCAATATCTCGATCACAACGGCGAAAGACGTTTATCTTGGAAGCGAAGAAGCAAACAAACTTTCGCTGACGGATGACGAAGCCAAACACTTGAAGGCGACTTCGCTAACGCTTACGGCCAATAGTGGCAGCGTGAACAGCTCAGGTGATTTCCTTGCCAACGTGTCGTCCATGTCGATCACGGCAAGCAAAGGTATTTTGGGTAGTGCAGACGGCAAACTCGGTTTCAACAACCGCGAGAATGGTGTGCTGATATTAAACAGCACCGCCAATGGTTCTGTTGCTGATACTGGTATTGGGACTTCTGCTCGTGCTCTAAAGACGGTTGGCGCATCTAGTCTGACGCTGACTTCGGCAAGCGATATCAATGTTGCAGCACGTAATGCGGCGGATAATGCTGATGCTAATCTGAATAAACTGCATATCACATCGAATTCTGCAGGTGCAAACTACGCATATTCAGTATCGTCGACCGCGGGGCTTACTTTCGGTCGTGAAAACTTTTCGGGTTGGTATCAAGGACAGACTCCGACAATCAAAGGTGTGTACACCATCGGTTTGATTAACCCTGATGCCGATCCGTTGGATTTCAGCTTTATCGGTAACGCTCCAATCAAGGTTGTTGGAAGCATGATTGGAGGGGCAGATTTTGCCTTGCAAACCCAGTACGGTATTACTGTTTCTCAATTGGTGTCCGGCACTACTGGTGCAATCTCCCTTAAGTCGACTGGCAGTTCAGGTAATTTCGTTGGTGTTGATATTCTTGCAGCCGGTAGTGTGCGCACAGAATCTGGCAGCATTGTCCTCGAAGGTCGTGGTGGTAATGGCCGTAACGGTGGCGATAGCAACAATGATCAGTCTAATCAGCATGGTGTAGAGATTGCTGGTGCAGTTTCTGCGACGACGGGATCGATTGCAATTACTGGTTTGGGAGGTTCTTCCGGCCAAAGCGGTGGTAACCACGATGGTGTAGTCATTGGCGGTTCTGTTTCTGCTTCTAGCGGCTCGATCACAATTGCTGGCTCGGGAGGCTCTTCCAGCCAAAACGGTGGTGATCACGATGGTGTCGCAATTAATGGCACAGTTTCTTCCACAGGTGGTGCGATTTCCATCACTGGTACTGGTGGTAATGGTAGCGGTGATCAGGATGGCGTTGTGGTTGCGGGTGCTGTAACAGGTTCAGGTGGAAAAGTTGCGATCAATGGTACGGGTGGCAGCAATAGCAGCATAGGAGGCGCAACTAGCGATGGTGTTGTATTTGCCGGTACGGGGTATGTCACCAATGTGACGGGTACGGTCGCCCTGACAGGTAAGTCAGGTAGTGGAACAAACGCCCGTTCTATTGATCAGCAGGGCTCCGGCATTATCGCGGCAGCTGGTCTGGAAGTCATCTCCACACAAGCCGGCGAGGCTGTACTTACGAATGAGAATAACGTTGCCAAATTGGCTGCTAATGTAACGACAGGCTTCTATTTCGATAATGGTGGTCGTGGTAACAGCTCTTTGACTGTTGGAACCGTCACTTTGAATGGGCTGGCGGGCATCACAGGTTCTGGCAATCTAGGTCTGTACAACATCAGTTCGTTAAAAGTTGAAGATTCCATCAATATGGGCAGCGGTAATGTTGCGATCGCAGCGGATGCTATGAGTATCTATGGCGGCAACACGATTCGTGCTGGTCATGTCTGGTTGACAGGTAAAGCGAGTGGTAGCACCACAGGAAACAATGTCTGGCAAGTCACCGACTCCCTCGCTATCGATGTTGGCGACGGCAGTACAGGTGGGTTGTCAATCAACAATCTCTTGCTAGATCAGATCCATGCTTCTGATCGATTGACGCTGGCAACGAGCGGTAACACGACGATTACCAGTAACGTCTATCTTAAAAATGTTAATAATCTGACGTTGGAAAGCGGTGTTGGTGCGATCACGGCTCTTGATGCTGGTCCAGAAGCTGAAAATTGGTTGGTATTGAGCAATGCAAATAACCGAGGCTCAGTTACTCTCAACGGTTCGGTAGTGGGTTCTACTGGACAAGCTATTTACACCCAAGGTGCGAATGATATCTCCGTCAAATCGAACGGCGTGATTCATGTACAGGCTTATAACTACCAAGCATCAGATCGAATCAATCTGGAATCAGTGTCGATCACTTCGACATCCGGCGGGACGGATGTGTTCTATAAGGTGCTTGGTAAAGAGGATGGGCCTGGACTGAATTTCTCAGCGGTAGGTACGGGTACTAGCTACGTTGTTTCAGCCAACTCAACCAATCGCTCGAACTTCAGTTTTACAGGCAGCAGCTCTATCACGGTTGATGCGGATTCCGATTTGAAAGGTGGCGCATTCTCTGTAAGTGCAACCAGTGGTGACGTTAATCTCAATAATGGCGTTGATATTAAAGGCGGCAGTGGCAGTATCCGGGCAGCTGGAGATATCGTTTTTGGTACTAATGCCACATTGACGACAAGTGGTGAAGCCAGTGTTCGTTCTAATGGAACTGGCTCGCTGACGATGGGCAGTAACAGCGCCATCACAAGTACGGCCGGTGATGTCAAAGTTCGGGTGGATGATCTCGTACTTGCTTCAGGTAGCACACTGTCGTCGAAAAATGGTGCCGGCACGGTAGAGGTTAGCACTGCAAGTACGGGGCGCAACATCACTGTCGGTGGTGCAGATGCAGCCAATACCTTGTCGTTGAACGCTACCGAACTGCTTCAGATTCAAGCGAAGAATCTCGTGATTGGTCGCAATTCGTCTAGTGAGCCGACCAGCGGCAATATTCGTCTGGATAGCGTTGATTTCACGCAAGGCAATGGACCTATCACCTCGTTGTCTGTGAACAGCTGGACTGGGTCGGTGACGCAAACGGGCGCACTCAAGGTTGATACGCTTGATGTCAAACTTGGTTCTATTACCGATGGTGCGGGCAGTGCGACGTTGAACAATGCGGGTAATAACATTGGTACGTTCAGCGCGACAACACGCAACGGTATTAGCCTTACCAACGCGGGCAACCTTGATTTCGATGGAAGCTCTGGCGGCGCGATTAGCGTTACAAACACGGGTACCCTTGACTTGAATGCAACATCCACGGGTGCTGTCAGTGTTAACAATACTGGTACCGCAACGGCCGTGATCAGTGCCGGTTCAACGGTTAATGTTGTTAATGACGGTACGCTTGCGGTTAAAGCTGATGGAATCGGTGCCGTGACGGTTAATAATACGGGCACGACGACAGTTAATGGTTTAACTAGCAGGGGTGGTGCGATCAATGTCACTAGTGGCAGCAATCTGCTGACGACTGCTGAAATTGATGCGACACGTAATACGGTCGGTGCCAATGTGGGCGGTGGCGTCATCAATCTGACGTCAACTGGCGGAACATTGACAATCAAAGGTGGTGTGACTTCGAACGGTTATGCATCATCTGGCAATACGTCGCAGCAAGGTGGTGTCATTACCTTGCGTGGGCAGAATGTTGAATTGGGCCAGGTCACGATCAGCAGCAATGGTTCTAATAACTCGACGGCTAATGCTACTGGTGGTGCGGCCGGCACGTTGATCGTTGATGCTACTTCTGGTGGAGCGATCACGCTTGATGGTACGACCATCAATCTGCTTGGCGGATACGGTGGAGCGAATGGCTCACGTGGCGCAGGTAGTAATCTGACATTCAGTGATCCTGTCATGCTGGCAGCATTGCCAGGCTCCAGTGGCGCGAAAACTGCGACGATTAGTGCTGGCGGCGGCGATGTGATTTTCAGTGGTGGAATCAATGGCGATGGCGGCAATGGCCTGTCGATCAATTCGAGCAGACAAGTCGGTAATACGACGGAATATGGCAGCGTGTCGCTTGGTCAAATTGGTGTTGCCAGCAAAATTGGCAGCCTGACGGTTTCGTCGGTCAACGATGTGTCGATGGGGGCTGTCAATGCAACAGGTGCAGTGAATCTTACCCCTGCCAACAACGCGACGCTTGGTACTGTTAATGCAGGGAGTTTGGTGATTTCCAATGCTGAAGGCACAACGACCTTGAGTGGAAATGTCACGACGACCGGTGACATTAATATCAACAGCGAAACGTTGAATGCTACCGCCAACAATATGCGCTATACCACCACGGTTGATGGCAACATCAAACTGGCTACAAAGGATGCGTTGACGATCGCCAATACATCGGCTTTCAATTCGTCAGGCAGCATTGAGCTGGTTGCAACCGATGGCATTCGCGTAGATGGCTCATTGACGACGGCCGGTAATGCCATCATTTTGGGTTCCGCGACGACCCTGGGTTCCAGTGTGGTGATCGATACGACGGATGGCGGTGATGTAGCTGCTGGTGGCAACGTGTGGTTCAAGAGCACACTTGACTCAGACAATACAACACGCAACCTGACGGTTAATACCGGTACCGGTGGTGATATCACCTTCGGTGGCTTGGTCGGTCATACCAAAGCACTCGGTGCCATCGTCATTGGTTCAGCTAATGATGTTCAATCATCCGGCATAACAGCGACTTCGTTCACACAGCAAGCTGGTACTGGAAAAACTACTCTAGGCGGTACCAACTTGTTTAGTGGCGGTGCTTTTGCCTTCACTGGTAATGAGCTTGCTATTGCTGCCAACGGTAGCCTGACCGCAGGTTCAGCCACGATCACGAACGCTGGATTGTTCTCGACGGGGGCAGGCAGCAACATCAATGCGGCTGGTGGATTCGCACAAAATGGTGCAGGCACGGCGCAGTTGGCTGGCAATATCACCACGACAGGTACGAACATTAGCTTTGCCAATGCGGTGGCAGTTGGTGGGGCAGTTGCACTCAGTACGGGTGCAACGGGTAACGGCAACATCACCTTTGGCGGTACGCTGAACAATGCCTCTACTGCTTACAGTGGTAGCACGACGCTGACTGCAGGTGATGGTGTGATTTCGTTCGGTGGCAATATTGGTGAAACCACAGAACTGGGTAATCTGACGATCAACACAAGTCAGGATGTGACACTGCCAGTTCTGGTAAAAGCACAATCGTTGACGACAGATGCTGGTGGTCGCACGATTATTCAGAACGGTGCTGCAATCACGACTGTTGGTAGTCAAAGCTATGGCGATGCTGTCAGCCTGACAGGTAATGCAACGCTGAACAGCGGCAATAACCTGCTGTTTGGTAGCACGATCAATGGTGAGCATGACCTTACCGCCAGTGCAACCAACACCCTCCGATTTGGCGGAATGGTTGGTGGGACTGACGCATTGACGAGCTTGGTTGCGACTGCAACCACGATCGAAATGAATGGTGGTGGTGTAAATACCGTGGGTAATGGAACGACGACGACCGGCAATCAAACCTATAACGGTCGTATGACGTTGGGTGCGGATGCAACCTTGACGCGCACGAATACCGGAGTCGGTGGCATCACATTCAATGGCGCGATTGATGGACCGAATGCGCTGACGGTCGCAACAGATGGTCATACTATCTTTGAAGGTGCGATTGGCTCTACCTCACAATTGGCAAGCCTGACTGTCGCTAATGCGACAAGCACGCTGTTGATGAATGGCGGTAGCGTGACCACCTCTGGTGCACAGCTCTACAACAGTGACAAGGTCATCCTTGGTCGTGACACGATCTTGCAAAGCACAAATGCAGGCTTGGTCCGATTCGATGGTGATATCGATGCCGCGATTTGTACCGTTGCATCACTGACGGTAAATACGCAAGGCGCAACGGAATTTGCCGGTGCCATTGGTACTTACCGTCCGCTCTGGAGCATCACGACAGATGGTTCGCCTGGCAATGGTAATACCGTGACGTTCGAAAACGGTACGGTGATTACGCACGGTGATCAGCGCTATGGTGAGGATGTCATCCTTGGCACGAATACCAAACTGACCAGCTACAGCCAGGGCGATATCGTTTTTGGCGGGTACGTACGTGCCAAGGATGATGGTCAGCAATCTCTGGCCATTGATACCTCCGGTGATATCGAGTTCAACGGCAAGGTTGGCGATAATGATCAACGTCTTGCAAGCCTTGATACCAGCTTGAGCAAAGATGGCAAGGTCTCACTCAATGGTGGGGAAGTCACGACGGTTGGTGCGCAGACTTATGGTGCACCAGTCACACTGGGTCATAACACGGTTCTGGAATCGACGGATAACGGCAATATCGTATTTGGCGGTACGGTGGATGGCCCCCATGATCTGACGATCAAGACCAACGGCACGACGCGTTTTACACAAACCGTTGGCGGTACGAGTGAGTTGGCAAGTCTGACGACGACTGGCACGGGCACCGTGCAGATCAATGGCGGTGGTGTGAAGACGGAAGGGAAGCAGACCTATAACAACGCAGTGACGCTTGGCGCCAATACGGTGCTGTCCAGCAGTGATGAGGGCGATATCACTTTTAACAGCACAGTTGATGGCGCACGTACGTTGACCATTGCAACGGCTGGCACCACGACTTTCAATGGCGCGGTCGGTAGCAAGAGTGCACTGGCAAGTTTGACCACGGACGAGGACGGTGATGTCTTAATCAATGGCGGTTCTGTTACGACACGCGGCGCACAAACCTTCAACGATGGTGTAACGGTCGGTGCCAATACGGTCTTTACAGCGGGTGGCCCGATCACCTTTAATGACACGCTCGATGGTCCGCATGACGTGACGGTCAAAACACCAGGTTTGACCACATTTGGTGGCGCAATTGGTGACACGGCACCATTGAAGAATCTGTACGGTGGAACTGGCACTGGCACAATCAACATCCACGGCCCTTCAATCGCCTTGACCGGCTCGCTGATTTTTGAAGAAGCGGTCCACGTCAAAGGTGCGACGACAGTTGCTGTTGGCGGTGATGCGCTGTTCTATGGTGATGCTAGAACAGGTAAATCCTTGCTGGATGTCACCGCAGGTGGTCGTATCCAGTTCGGTCGTCCGGTCGATAACATCAAGAACTATCTGCCAACGCTGTTCTCGATAGGTAGTCAGCAAGCCGGCATGCGTCCAAACCTGAGCGACGTGCATCAGCCAGTGTCGCTGGCACTGTTGGGCAATGCCGGATCGAAACAGATGGCAATCGGTGATTTGCAGATGGTGAATCTGACTTCGACAGTACCGGGTGGCGTTGGCTCGATAGTTGGTGCAGAATCCATCAATCAAGCCGTGGGCGAAATCGTTGGTGATGAAAGCTCACGTTCGACGACCTATGTCGTGACCGTCAATGGCGGTGTGCGTCAGGCCGATGACACGATGGAGGGAGCACGATGATCAAGACACGTTCTACATTTCGCACAGCGGCTGCGCATCTTGCACTGACACTTGGCGTGGCCGTAACTGGTCTTGCCATGGCGCAGACGCCTGCGCCGGCAACGCCGGACAAGGCTCCTGCTACGCCGCAGTGGAAGCAGAAGGCAACCCACGGTAGTTGGGAAGTCATCTGCGCCAAGCCGGACAAGAAGGAAATCTGTCAGGTTGTGCAGGCACTGGAAACGCGTAATGAGAAAGATGGCAAAAGCACCGGTCAGCGACTGTTGCGCATGACCTTGCAAAAGCAGCAGGAAGGTGTAGTGCTCAGCTTTGAATTGCCATTTGGCATCGATTTGCGTCCAGGTATGGTGTATCAGATCGATGGCGGTAAGGAGACAACGGTGCCATTCCTGACCTGTATGCCGGGCGGTTGTCTGGTCAGTACGATTGTGACCGATGACATCAAGAGGCAACTGACAAGCGGCAAGCAGATGAAAGTCGGCTTCCGTCCGCTGGGTTCCGAGAAGGTCGTTGTGATCGATGTCACGCTGGATGGTCTGGGTAAGGCGTATCCATCGCTCTGATCAAGACTTGATGTCGATCATGCCGTAAGGTAAAAGCAGCATCCAAGAAAAAAGCCGACTGTTTGATTGCAGTCGGCTTTTTGTTTTTAGAAGCGTACGCGCATGCCAAGGTAGCCAGTGCGTCCTGGTTGCGGGAAGCCATAGGCCGTGGCGTAATCGCGATCGAACAAGTTGTCGATGCCTGCATACAGCTGGATTTTGGTATCCAGTGCATACGTCAGGCGCGTATTGGCCAGCACGTAGGATGGCAATTCAGCTGACAGTGCTGGTGTTGTCGTGCCGCGTGAGTAGTAAGACTGATCACGCACATACAGCAAGCTGCCGGACCAGCTTAGCTTGTCACCGATGGGCTGCCAGACATCCAGCGTCAGGCGATGGCGTGGCAGATATTGCAGCGTACGTGATTCTGCATTGACCAGATTTTTTGCACTCATGTAGGTATAGCCGGTACTGATGGTGCCGTTGCCCAATGCCGTACGTGCCAATACTTCTAGACCGGTATTGCGGAAGCGTTCCTGATTCTGTTGCACGCTGTTGTTATCCGGCTGGATGAAGTTGCGAATCTCTGAACGGAATACGGTTGCTTCCACCGTAGTGTGGGCGTTTGCCTTCCACACCGTACCGATCTCGGCGGTAGTCGATTCTTCCATCTTCAGATTCGGATTGCCGCGTGCGCTCTCGTAAAGCTGAGAAAGGCTTGGTGCACGTGCCTTGCGCGACAGGCCACCTTTGAGTCGCCATGCCGCATCGATATCGACGTAAGTACTCAACGCTGCAATCGGTGCGGTTTGATCACTGCCACCATCGTCACGCCGTTGGCGAATCCAGCCGGCGCCGGCCGTAATGCCGCTACGATCGTTGATCTTGTAAGCGGCTTCGCCACTGATGGAGTCGACATAGGTTTGTTGACTAAAATCGATGGCACGGATGTTATAGGTCGTCGCGCCGCCACCGCCGCCGCCGCCGCCGCCGCCGCCACCGCCACCGCCACCGCCACCGCCACCTGTAACAGCGACATCGCGGATGCGGCCATCTTCGCCATAACTGTCACGGCGTGTATCGAAGGCAGCGCTCAGTGTCAGGCGATCAGTTGCCAAATGTTCGACTTGTAAGTGATAACCAAGGCTACGACTGTCCGATGTCTTGTCGAAGCCACCGTTGATCGCATTGCTTTGCAAGAGTGCATAGCTGCTATTGTCGTAACGACGTTCGTCTTGACGAAGCTGGCTGGCGTAGATCCAGCCACGCAGACGCGTGCGATCGCTGATGGCCCAGTCTGCCGACAGTTGAGTCGACAATTGCGAGATATCGTCGTTACGTTCATAACGCGGTACCTGCGCAAAGACATCAGTGCTTGGGTAAATGCCAGGAGGCTTACCCTGACTACCTTCGCTTGCACTAATACCCAGACCGATTTTCAGGTCACGGTTGACTTGATAGCCGAAGTTACCGGTGATGTTTGTGTTGTCCAGATCGCTGTTACGGCGTTTGCCGCGTGGTTGTTCGGCAGTGCCTACATAGTCGTTGGACAAACGGGTATTACCATGCTCCTGATGATCGGCTGCAATAAACCAGTCAAGCGCGCCAGCCTGACCGCCGACGCTGGCGCTGACTGCGCGCGATGCGTTTGTACCAAAGCGTGCATCGACTGAAGCCGTCGTGTGATCGGCAGTACCGCGACGTGTGATGACGTTGATGATGCCGGCGGTGCCACCTTCGCCATACAGAACAGAAGACGTGGCGCTACGTACGACGATCGCTTCGAT
Source organism: Oxalicibacterium faecigallinarum (assembly GCF_014635705.1). Taxonomy (GTDB): domain Bacteria; phylum Pseudomonadota; class Gammaproteobacteria; order Burkholderiales; family Burkholderiaceae_D; genus Oxalicibacterium; species Oxalicibacterium faecigallinarum. The sequence goes on from NZ_BMDI01000002.1 coordinate 711,568, forward strand.
CTGCGTAACGGGAATCAGCGCAGGGTTGAATTGACCATCTGCATTGGAATTGACGGGAATGCCATTGACCAGCAGTTTGATCTGGCGGGTACGTTGTCCGCGCATGTCGATACGGGGTGAACCTTCGCCACCAGTGCGGATATTCAAGCCAGGAATTTGCGCTAATGCTTCATCCAGCGTGCGTGCGCCACGGCGTTCGATCTCGTCGGCACTGATACGCCAGACCGTGGTGGACTTTTCGGCGACGTCGGCTTGCTGACTGCCAGCGACTTCAATCTGACCAAGCGTGTAAGCCTGATTATCGGCAAGTGCAGGCGTGCCGAAGACGCAGCTGGCTACCCCTGCGAGTAGCAGGGAGTGGCGTGCGGGTTTGTTCATGATGACTTTCTGAGGATGGAAAAAACAGAGGCAAAAAAATGCCAGCCCGGAGACTGGCAACAAAGACTGCAGATGAAAACGGATTAGCGGCGGCGCATGCTGGCAGCACCGAGATAAATCAAGAGACCTGCGCTGGCACCGATTGCGCCAAAGAGCGCATGCGTGGCAAGTGGGTAACCAATGCCATGGATGAGTGAGCCAAACTCGATAGTGCCGGCACTGATGCCACTGAAGACGTTACGCGTCAGCGGCGCAATCATGTGTGTTATCGCGCCGACTGCAGGCAGCCAGACAAACCAAGGCAGTGGCGAACGGGAGCGGAATAGCAGCACGTCGACAATGCAACCTTGCAGCAGATAGGTCAGCATTTGCGCCGATTTGCCATCGAGGCCGATACTGCCTGCATAGACAAATGCTTTGGTTGCCGCGCCGAGGCCGACCACCATGCCAGCACTGCTGCGGTTGGAAAGCAGGCGCGCCAGTATCAGCAAGGCAAACCATTCCATGCCGTGATAGCCGGGCATGCGTAGTGGAATACGTAATGACTGATGTAATACGGCGGCCAGTACACCAACGGCCAGCAGCAGGATCACTTCAAGCGCGAGCGGAAATTTGTCTTGCTGGTCGCGCGTGCCGGGCCATTCAAAACTGCCGGATGTAGTCCTTGGAAGCTGAGCGCCAGCCGTTGAAATTGGTTTCATTGATGTTCTCCACTAAAAGTGTTGCCTGACCATGCAGGAAGATGGCGCGTGGCCATTCGCCAAGATCGATGTGATCGTCAGCGGTGATAGAGATGTCGGGTCCTTGTGTGCTTTGCACTGTCACACCGGTTGCCTGTTCGAGCGCACCGACTGTCCATTGCTTGCCTGACAGGCTGCGCAATTGCTTGAGCCACAGGAATCGGCCATCGCGACCGCTGGCGTTGAGACCAACTGCAGCCAGCGCACCGATGACGCCACCATGCGTACCGGTCAGCCCGGCCATGTCCATCGGTCGTTGCTCAACCAGCTTCCATGCATCGGCTTGTTCCAGTACCTGCTGTTTGGCGGCATAGCCAAACGCTTGCACGTCTTCAGGCAAATCGGCGCGCTGAACCAGCACCGTGCCTGCATCGGAACCTTCCGCGCTTTCATCCAGCAGGTAGCGGCAGGTGTAGTCGAAGATGGTTTTGCGATCGACGATGCTTTGCAGGACCAGGCAGGCCGAGCTGTTGTGAGAGGTGTAAGGAATGCGTGGATCGACCAACAGTTGATGACGCGTGATTGCCTTGACTTCGGCTAGACCGGCTTCGGCAAGTCTCAGTCCTAATTGCCGCGCAAGAAAGCCGGTGCCGCGCGAGTCCAGATTGTCGGTATCGTCGATCGCCAGCAGCCAGTCGCTGGGCTGTGGTGGCGACCAGCTTGTGCCGATTGCATCCAGCGCGCGCCATTGCGCTTCGTTCACCGGATCGCGGCCGAATCCTTGCATGCCATACCTCTGGAAATCCAAAAGTTCGTTATGTTATATAACTACATAACGATAGCGCAATATCCGTGTGGAAATATCGATACACTTTTTTCAGGAGGGAGGTTGTTGGATTAAGTGCTTGCGCGCATGCGCCGCAGACCGAGCGCACCTTCGATAATCAGCAGACTGACGGCAATCCAGACCGGAATGTAAGTCAGCCATTGAGTGCCACTGATGGTTTCGCCCAGAAATAGCGCAACGAACACCAGCAGGACCGGTTCGACATAGCCGAGCAGGCCGAACAGGCTGAGCGGCAGCATCTGGCTGGCCAGTATGTAAAACACCAGTGCCATCGAACTCAAAATGCCCAGCAAGGGGATCAAGCCATACAGGGCCTGATGATCGGCGATCATGTCAAAGCCCACTTTGCCAGTCATGATGAACCACAGGCCAGCAGGCAGTAACAACGCCATGTCAAACCAGAGGCCGCCCAGGTTGGCAGCCTCTATCTTGCGCCGCAGGACGAAGTAGCCGGGGTAGCCAAACGCGACCAGCAGGGTTTCCCAAGATAGCGTGCCGATTTGATAAAGCTCGTTGAGTACACCAATCGCAGCAAACCCGGCAGCCAGATTCTGCCAGCGTGTCAGGCGTTCACCATAGACGAGGCGACCGGTCAGCAGCATCGTCAACGGCAGCAAAAAGTAGCCGAGCGAAACATTCAATGCACGGCCGTGCAAGGGCGCCCACATGAACAACCACAGTTGAATGCCGAGCATGATCGAGGTGGCAATGGCAAAAAAGATCAGCTGCGGTTGCGCCGCCAGCCGCTTTGCCAATGTGATGACCATGTGCTGCTGGCGTGTCATCCAGATGAAGGCTGTCAGGAAGGGGAAGGTCAGCAGTGTGCGCCAGCCGAAGATCTGCTCGCCATCCAGCGGCGTCAGTAACGTCGAGTAGTAATACAGCACGGCGAACAGAGCCGAACCGATGACGGAGAAGGTGATTCCTTTGACCACAACAGGCCCATGACAGACGGATAAGAACGCGCCAGTATAGCCGCGCCTGTCACCGTCTGCCTCAAGATGCCGACTTGTCATGCGGGCATCAAACGACGTTTGCCCGGAATGTGATCGTGGAATGGCCGGATTTGCACGGTATGATGTCCCTTTGCAGGGTAGAGCGCGGCTTCACAGTCATGCCGGATTGCTTTATGATGCTCCGTTGTTGACGAGAGCGAGGCGTCCTCTGCAGACGAGGAAATTCCGGCCGACGCTTGTCAGGCCGCGGCTTCCAGTGATGGAGGCCGTTTTGCTTTGCAAGGTGCATCATGCATGCACCGATACCGCCGCATATGGAAACCATTCGAATCGTGCCCGAGCACGACAATAGCAGGAGCTGTGATGGATTTTGAAATACCGGAGTCGATGATTAATGTGCTGCTCGGCATGATCGAGCCGCAGTCACCGCTGGCCAAGCGTCTGGCCGAACACGGCGTCTGTCACGGTCACATGATCGTGGCGAGCCGTCTGTTTGATGGCAAGTCGCTCAACACGCTATACAACCTGGCCAAGTCGAACGAAGACCGTGCACTGATGTTCCAGATGCTGGCGCTCGATAATATCCGCAATGCACCGCAGGCCCGCAAGATTCCCGACCTGGAGCAGGTTGTGCCGGGGCTGGCTGCGTATCTTGCGCGCGATGTCATCGATGGCTGGATTTACAAACGCAACAAGGATGGCGTACTGCTGCCATGGCTGATCCATCGCCTGCGTTACATGGTGCCGGATCAGGGCGCGCCGTATGTCGTCGTGGACTTGCTGGCCAATACCATGCAGGCTGCGGCAAAAGAAGAAGTCAGCGATATGCGTTTGCGTCGTACGGGTATGACTAACGCCATCGTGATTAACCGTCACGACATCGTCAACCGTACGATTCCGGAACTGTTGGGCGAGATGGGCTACTTCAAGGAGTGCAAGGAGTTCAAGCAGGAATACGAACTGCACGCCAAGCGCTTCCTCGAATTCCAGCCGCGTTTCGGAAAGCAGTTTGTCGCACGTAATGCGGCCTTTACCATTGATGACAAGGAAAAAGTCTCGATGATGATGTTGCGTGAAGGCATGTCTGCCAGATGCGTCAACGATGAAGAGATTCTTGATCGTCGCTTCGAGATGATGACGGATGCCGAGTTCTGGCGTGATGCAGATTTCAATGAAGGATTTGAGCGCATCCCGATGCATTGCTATTTGCATCTTTTCCATCTGGAGCTGCATCAGAATATCTGGGTGCATGCACAGAACGTCAGCGAGTATCAGTACAAACCGGAGTTGCGCGAAAAGCTGATTCTGCCACCGCAGCATCGCGACCTGATCGACATCCTGACGGCCGACATGAACGTGCTGATGGAAGACATCGTCGAAGGAAAATCGGGCGGTACGACGATTCTTTGTCAGGGAGCGCCAGGCCTGGGCAAGACATTGACTGCGGAAGTCTATTCCGAAATCGTACGCAAGCCTTTGTACCGCGTGCATTCCGGTCAACTGGGCATCACGGCGGAATCGGTCGAGCGTAATCTGTCTTCTATTCTGCGTCGGGCAGCACGCTGGGATTCGATCCTTTTACTCGATGAAGCAGATGTTTACATCCGTTGCCGCGATAATGATCTGCAGCACAATGCCATCGTTGCTGAATTCCTGCGGACGCTGGAATACTTCAAAGGCCTGTTGTTCATGACGACCAACCGGATTGGTGACGTGGACGATGCGATTCTGTCGCGTTGTATTGCAACGATCCAGTATGAAGTACCGCCGAAGGAAGATGCTGTGCGTTTGTGGGCTTCGCTCTCGGCGCAGTTCCACGCCAATCTGTCGGATGAATTAATTGATCGTCTCAGCGACGTGTATGCGAAATGCAGTGGTCGCGACGTGAAAGAATTGATCAAGCTGACGTCGAAGTACTGCAAGAGCAAGAAAATCCCATTGTCGGAAGAGGCATTCAAGCAGTGTGGGGTGTTCCGCGGTATTCGCTGAACATTGTCTGCTCTCAACTAAAAAGCCCTGCATCGATTGCGATGCAGGGCTTTTGTTTAAAAATGCAGATGAATCGCTAATCAGACAACCGGTTCTTCAGTGGTGATCGGATCGTAGCTGGCAACGATTCGGTTACGCAGCATGTTCACCTTTGGAATCATGAACTTCTGACGGCTCATCGCCAGATTCATGAAGGCCGGCATCACGGCACCGTGGCGTTTGGTTGGTGGCGCAGCCACATCCAGATCCCATTGTGGAAAACCGTTAGGCGGAACAATGAAGGAGCCACCCGGATAAGGCGAATCGGTGCGGTTGGCGGCAATCAGGAAGATGCGATTGTCTTCCGCTTTTGGCACGGTCAGCAGCTTGCGATCCAGCGGATTGCGCCATGCGCTGCACCACGCAATCATGTCGGCACCTTGCAGCGCCAGCACACGACTGCTTTCCGGGAACATGCCATCGTAGCCAAGCAAGACGCCAATGCGGCCGAATGGTGTGTCGAACACGGGCAGGGTATCGCCTGCAATGCACCAGCTTTTCATTTCCGGTTCGATGTGGGTTTGTTGATAGCGACCGATTTCCTTGCCGTCAGTACCGATGATGACGGCAACGCTGGCGATCTTGTCGCCTTTTTCTTCTAGGACAGGCAAGACAATGACGCAGCCGTACTTCTGGGCAATCGAGGCAACCTTGGCAAGATGTGATGCCGTGCACTTGGCTTCGGCATGTGCTTCGGCCAGTGTTGGCAACCAAGTGGCGCTACCGAAGAATTGCGGGACGACGATGACTTTGACGCCGAGCTTGGCGGTGTGGTCGATCATGTCGTAGGCAGCTTCCAGACTGCCTGTTTCTTTCGTCACATGCGCTTGTACGGCGGCAGCTTTTGCCACGCTTTGTTCCGGAATCAATGGTTGATCGAGAATGGCAGCCAGCGGTGTATCCGTAACGGGTTTGCCAATCAAACCGTATAACGCCGGTTGACGATCCGCAAAGCGATTACCCTCATGGTGCCAACCTTTATTGCGTGCGCGACTGACGTCGATCTCTGCGGTGGCTACACCATGTGTGTCGTAAGGAATCTTGGCAATCACGTCGCCCGTTGGTGCCACGATCATGCTACCGCCCGGATAGTAAATGCTGCGTTCCACACCAGCCTTGGTCGCCGCGACGAACCACAAGCCGTTTTCATAAGCGCGTGCCGGTACCCACATATCGGCCTGATCCATCGCGAAGAAATTGGCCATGTCGACGATGATTTCGGCGCCTTGCATGGCCAGGCTGCGCGTGATTTCAGGAATACGGCCATCGAAGCAGATCAGCAGCCCAATGCGACCGAGTTCGGTATCGACAACCGGGCAGCCGTTTTCACCAAGTTCAAACCAGTTCTGATCGTGCGTGGCGAGGAATTGCTTGTGATAGTGGACGATGATGTCGCCCTTTGGATCGAGCAGCAGACCGGTGTTGAAGATCTTGCCTTTGCTTTCATCCTTTTCGGTAAAGCCGCTGGCGATGAACACATTGTGTTCACGGCACAGATCGGCCATCGCTTGTACGAAGCGGCCATTGACGGGTTCTGCCAGTTCGGCGCAATGGTCTGCGGAATCGAACAGATAGCCGGTGTTCATGCATTCGGGAAAGACGATCAGACGTGCGCCCTGACGGACAGCTTCTTTCGTGTATTGGCGCAGCAGGCCGATATTGATATCGAGATCGCCGAGTGTCGCCAGTGTTTGCACGACGGCGGCACGGAATGGTTGGGTTGCCATGGTATTGCTCCTTCAGTGAAATAGGCAATGCAGCGGCCCGGCAAGGGGCTGCGCCCTTGCTGTGCTTGCATTGGTGGTTTGTGTTTCCCGAAACGGGAGATGGTTGAGCGCCGGTTAGTCAGTGCGCTGGATTGGTGTCGAGATCAGTTGAAGTCGCTTGGCTTCAGCATCAGTTTTTTGACATCGACATGTTCTTTCAAAACGCCTTCCTTCTCGAAGACATTGACCAGCGCCTGGTAAGACGCAATATCGGTTGCGGTCAACTCACTGTTGGCACGTAGGTAAGGTTGGGCAACCAGCGACACCTGATCTGGTTTGATCGCGGTGTACTTGGCAATGATCGGACGGTACTTGTCGAAATTTTCGTTGGTCATTTTGGTTGCCTGATCAAGCACTTCCACGATTTTCTTCGCAACGGCTGGGCGTTCCTTCATGAACTTGGTCGATAGAACAGACGCGCCCGAGTAGAACGGATCGGCAATGAACATGGCGACTGGATTTGTCATGGCGCGTTTGGCTTCCTTGGACGCAATCGCGATCGATCCAACCGGCTCCAGCGACAGCGTGGCATCGACCGTTCCAGCTAGCAGTGATGGGATATGCATCGGCACGGCGATCTCGTTGATCATCACATCCTTGTCCGGATCCAGACCGTTCTGGCGGATGACGTAGCGTGTGATGGTTTTCCATTGAATGCCGGGCAGGGTTGCGATGCTTTTACCTTTCAGATCCTTGAAAGAGGAAATGGTCGATGTATTGGAGACGATCAACCCATCGTTGATCATGTTGACCTTGATGCCACCACCTTGCAGACCAAAGACCTTGAAGGTGCCGGGATAGCGTGCTTCTGCCAGTGCCGTGATGCCGGCGGCTGCACCCGGAGGGCCAAAGTCGGCCTGACCGGATACGAGCGAATCGATGATCTGGTTCGGATTCTGGAACTTGACCGAGTTGATTTCGATGCCAGCTTTTTCAAACAGCTTTTCTTCCAGTGCCACGTAGTAAGCCATGGTTTGCATGATTGGCAGCCACGATGCGGTAACTTTTTCCATCTTCTGTGCGGATGCGCTACCGGCGCTGAATAACAGACCGGTGATGAGTGAAGTCAAAACAAGCTTTTTCATACCATTCTCCAAAAAGATCAAAGTAAAAACCCGGAACAATCCTGTGACAGATGTCACCGGCCAGCCCAGTGCACTATCCATTTCTCCAGTGCGATGAATAAGACGTTGAATCCGTAGCCCACGCCACCCGTCATCAGGATGGAGGCATACATTTGCTGCAAATCGAAAACCTGTTGGGCATCGATGATGCGGTGGCCCATGCCGTTGGTGGAGCCGATGAACATCTCGGCGACGATGATCACGACCAGTGCAAGTGATACCGCCATGCGCAGGCCGACGAAGGTCTGCGGCAGGGATTCCCAGAACAGCACATCGCGGAACACGCGCCAGTGAGAGGCACCCATCACACGTGCTGCCAGAATGCGTGTCTTGCGCGAGTTCATGACACCGTAGGCAACGTTGAACACGACAACCAGCCACGCCGAAAAGCCGGCAACTGCAATCTTTGCAAAGTCGCCGATACCGAAGATCAGCAGAAACAAGGGAAACATCGCTGTCGCCGGGGTCGAGCGGAAGAAGTCGACCAGAAATTCCACAGAACGATAGATGCGTTCATTCGATCCCAGCGCAATGCCGACCGGAATACCGAACACGGCGGCCATCGCAAAGGCATACATGGTGCGATACAGTGTCGCGCCCAGATCAACTGTCATCGAGCCAGACAGCAGACTTTCCCAAAGCGTGCCAAAGGTGGCGAACGGATTGGGCAACAGCTTGTTACTGACCCAGGCTGAATCGTTGGCAAGCCACCAGATCAGAATCAGGGCTGCGGGTCCGATCAGGGCGCGTGCGACGCGTGTCAGGCCGGGGGGGAAAGTCGATGCGGCGGTTTTCATTTGCGCACCTCGGTCTGGAAGATTTCAAGGCAGCGTGCCTTGGTTTGTACGAAGGCATCACTGGACAGTGTCGACAGATCACGTGGTCGCGGCGCATCGAAATAAACGTTGTCGGCAACGCGTGTCGGACGTTTGGTCAGCAACAGAATATGATCGGCCAGATAAACGGCTTCTTCCAGATCGTGCGAAACGACGATCATGGTGGTGCCGGTGGCCTGAAAGATTTCCTGCAGCTTTTCGCGGATGAAGAGCGTCATCTCGTAATCGAGTGCCGAGAAAGGTTCGTCGAGAAACAGCACTTCGGGATGCGGAGCCAGGGCACGCATGATGGAAATCAGTTGTTGCTGGCCGCCGGAGAATTCATAGGGATAACGTTGCAGGTCGAACTTGACGTCGAACGAGGCAATCAGTTCTTCGACACGTGCGTTGCAGTCCGCCTTGCTCATGCCCATCAGTTCAAGCGGGTACTTGATGTTGTCGATCGCGCGCATCCACGGAAACAGTGCCTCGCGATAGTTCTGGAACACATAGCCGATGGTGGTTTGCTTGAGTGTCTTGCCATCGAACAGAATGTCGCCATCGTCATAGGGAATAAGTCCCGCAATCATGTTGATCAGCGTCGACTTGCCGCATCCGTTCGGGCCGAATACACAGGTCACGCGGCCTTTCGGAAAATCGAGATTGAAGTCCGAATACACAGGCACGCCACCAAACGATTTGTTCAAGCCGCGCACGGTGATATGCGGACGTGCTGCAGGTGGCGGCACCACATTTTTCTGGTTACCCGGATAGTGGCGTCCGGAGAGGTCGACAACGAGATTCATGATTTGCTTTCCTGTGAGGATGCTGTGCGATTGATCGGATACAAGCATTGAGCTGATATTGCGATCCTTCTTTGCTTCCTCTAACGCAATTGATGTGCCAGTGCGCTTGTCAGGTTGATGAATTCAGCGATGCCGCCCCCGTTTTTGGGCGCGCGATTTCAGTCTGATTTGCTTATTTCATGCGGGTTCTGGCGCGTTTTTACACGAAAAGAATCGATGTATTCAGACGTCAAACAGGCAGAAAAATCAGACGATTGATTGCCTTAATGGATAGATATTTTGATCATTATTTGCTATTCAGTTGTCCAAAATTGTTAACAATATGGTTAGCACAATGAGCCCCTTTGTTCATATCAATACGGCAATATTTACCGGTTGCGCCGGTCTGACGATGGAGAGCAAGTCACGCTAAGCCACTGTTTTTGCACGGATGCGGTGCAATTTTGGTGATGGGGACGATGTAAACGTTGGCAGGGACATTGCTTACATTGGCTTTGACGATGACTAAGGAGAAGCAAATGGTGGCGCAGGCACGGCAGGAAGGACGACGATCGCTCGCCCAACGTTCGACAGCCAAGGCGGAGTTGCAACGCAATGTGCATGGCATTGTCGACTGGTCGCAGGCACAGTTGTTTGTGACGCAGGAGATTTCCAAGCTGATCGGCAAGAGTCTTGACCCTGCTTTTGCGATCAGCAATATGCTGCAGTTGTTATCCGAATTTCTTGGTTTGAATCGTGGCCGACTTTTTCTGTTCGACGCGCAGAAGCAGCGTCTGGTCATTCGCTATTCGTATGGATTGGCGGCGGAAGAAATTGCACGCGGTGTATTTCGTCCGGGTGAGGGTATTACTGGCAAGGTGTTTCAATCGGGCGAGGTCGCGATCATTCAGGACATCGATGCCGAGCCCAATTATCTGGCGCGCACGGTTGATCGCGATCGCCTGCCCAAGGGCATCATTTCGATGTTCGCGTTACCGATCATCGTCGATGGCACAGTGCGTGGTGTGCTGGCGATCAATCGTTTTCGCGGCTTGCATCGACCACTCAGTGACGATCTGGTGACAGTACGACTGGTAGCGGCGCAGATTGCGCAACTGATGCGTATCGAGAATCTGGTCAACGAGCAGGTGGAACGTCGTACGGCAGCATTGACTGTCGAAAATCTTGAATTAAAAAAGGCATTGGGCCAGCAAGCGCAGGCGGGTGGCATCATCGGTGAGTCGATGGCTTCGCGTGCAGCGCTGCATCAGATCATGCAGGTGGCGCGTACTGTTGCCACAGTATTGCTGCTTGGCGAATCCGGCACCGGCAAGGAACTGTTTGCCCGTGCCTTGCATACGGCGAGCGACCGTCGCGATGCGCCCTTCGTCAAGGTCAATTGCGGCGCCATTCCCGAAAATCTGTTCGAGTCCGAGTTGTTTGGTCATGAGAAGGGCTCGTTCACTGGCGCACATGCGGCCAAGCCAGGTCGTTTCGAAGATGCTGATGGCGGTACCTTGTTTCTGGATGAGGTCGGGGATCTGCCGTTGCTGATGCAGGTAAAGTTGTTGCGCGCCTTGCAGGAGCAACAGATTCAGCGTGTTGGTGGTCGCCGGGAAATTCCGGTGAATGTGCGCATCGTCGCCGCGACCAATCGTGATCTGCAAAAACTCGTCGCCAGCGGTCGTTTCCGGCTTGATCTGTTCTATCGACTGAATGTGGTGCCGGTACATCTGCCTGCGTTACGCGCACGACCAGAAGATATTCCGGCGCTGGCGCGGCACTTTCTTTCGCTGGCGAACGGGACGTTTCAACGCCAGGCCATTCTCGGGCCGGGCGCCCTGGACCAGCTTGTGCGTTTTCCGTGGCCAGGCAACATTCGCCAGTTGCAAAACATCGTCGAGCGTTTGGTATTGCTGGCCGAGCGACAGGAGATAGAGGCAGCCGATGTGCGGGCAGTGCTGCAATCGGAACGCACGGCCGACACGATGCTTGCGGGCATGCCTGTCGATGCGCCGCAAACCCGATCGATCCGGCCTGTCAGAGAAGACGAGCGCGCCAACATTGTCGAAGCACTGGAAGAATGTGGGGGCAACAAGTCGCGTACCGCACAACGGCTTGGCTTGACGCTGCGGCAACTGAATTATCGGATCAAGGTGCTGGAGATTGCGGTTTGACGCCTCGTGCAGCACATATTATCCAGTCGCGCTTTTTTTGAGCACGATAAAAAAGGTCTTTGTAATCAATCGCTTTGATTCGTCATCACATGGTTACTCACAGTCTTATCCACAGAAAATCTGCATAACCGTGAATAACTTGCGTACGGCTGTTTGGACTGAGCGAATTGGCCTCTGCGATGTTGCTGTGCATGACTATTTCCAGGTGTGGTGCGGGTTTGCCCTTGCCTCGGCCCGGTCAAAACGTTACATTCTTCATCCGTAACTCTTCACATCCCTGATTCAACGAAGGAGCTTGTTTTGCTCGCCATCATTCACGCGGCAGGTTGGCCGATCTACTTTCTCCTGCTGGCTTCGGTCATCGCCCTGACCTTGATCGTTGAACGTCTGCTGTATCTTCGCCGCAATCGCATCCTGCCACCCACGCTGTTGCAGGAAGTCGTGCGTGTCTATCAGAACGGCAAGATCGATGCCAATGTCGTCGCGACACTGGAACAGAATTCGCCGCTTGGTCGCGTGCTTGCTGCCGGCTTGCGCAATGTGGATGCGCCGCGCGAGATCATGAAAGAATCGATTGAGGAAGCCGGGCAGGCAACGGCGCATGAGCTTGAGCGTTTTCTGACGACGCTGGGCACGATTGCTTCGCTGGCACCTCTGATGGGTTTGTTCGGCACCATCGTGGGCATGATCGAAATCTTCGGTTCGCAAAATGCATCGGGCACGGGCTCCAATCCTGGCCAATTGGCACATGGTATTTCGGTTGCCTTGTACAACACGGGCTTCGGTATCGCGATTGCGATGCCGGCACTGGTGTTCTATCGTCACTTCCGTGCGCTGGTCGATACGTTCGTGGTGGAGATGGAGCAACAGGCAGTCAAGTTTGTCGATATCGTCCACGGCAATCGCAGGTAAGGTCGAGCGCGCATGAACTTTCGTAAGCGCCACGGCCGCGAAGATCCGGAGATCAATCTGATCCCGTTCATCGATGTGCTGCTTGTGATCCTGATCTTCCTGATGGTCACCACGACCTTCAGCAAGTTCACTGCCTTGCAGATCACATTGCCGACGGCAGATGCCGAGAAGCAGCAGGAGCAACCGCTGCAGATCAACATCGGTATCGATTCGCAGAACCGCTACACGATCAATAACAATCGTGTACCAGTGCAGAATGCCGAAGCGCTGGCAGCCGAACTGGTTGCCGTCGTCAATGCGTCCGGCCCCAAGAATGTTGATCCGGTCATTGCAATTGCAGCGGATGCCACGGCAACGCACCAGACCGTGGTGAATGTGCTGGATGCGGCGCGTATCGCCGGTTACGCCAAGGTCACCTTTGTGGCGCAAACGCGCGGCAAGAAGTAATTCTCTTGGCTGCGGTTTTCACTATGCCGTTGCACGGAGCGTGACTTGGCCCGACGACATTCCCGACTCGAAAACTTTCTGACGCGCAGCTGGATGCAGCGCGGTCTGTTTGCGCATGCGATGTTGCCGTTGTCCTGCCTGTTCCATCATCTGGCAAACTCTCGCCGTCGTTCCTATCTCGATCACCCGGAAAAAAGACAGCGTCTGCCGGTGCCAGTCATCGTGGTTGGTAACATCTTTGTCGGTGGTACCGGCAAGACGCCACTGACCATCTGGCTGGTGCATACCTTGCGCGAGGCGGGGTTTCACCCGGGCGTGATTTCGCGTGGATATGGCGCAGACAATAGCTTGGTCAAGAATGTGACGACGCTGTCATCGCCGCAGGATGTGGGCGATGAGCCTTTGCTGATTGCACAGCGTGCGCAATGTCCGCTTGTGGTCGGGCGTGATCGTGTCGCGGCGGGTCTGGCATTGCTGGCAGCGCATCCACAGGTTGATGTGATTATTTCCGATGACGGCTTGCAACATTACCGTCTGGTGCGCGATATCGAGATTGTTCTGTTCGATCAGCGCGGAATCGGCAACGGCTGGTTGTTGCCCGCTGGCCCGCTACGTGAGCCGGCCTCGCGGCAAGGCGATTTCACGGTGGTGAACGGTGGTCTGCCTGCGCCGGGTGTCGCGGCGGATGCGATTGCGATGCATCTGCGTGCCGATCAGGTAGAACAGTTGAGCGATCCTGCGCAAACACGTCCGCTAACTTCGTTCGCTGGTATTGCGTCGCTGCTGGCGGCAGCAGGCATTGGTAATCCGGCACGGTTCTTCAACATGCTGCGCGAAGCCGGTTTGCAGTTCGAGACGATGGCCTTGCCGGACCACCACGATTTTGCGAACAATCCCTTTGCGGATTCGACTGCCGAGATCATCCTGATCACGGAGAAGGATGCAGTAAAATGTCGGCAACATGAAACCCTGAAAAACGATCCGCGCATCTGGGTCGTGCCCGTGACGGCGCAGATCGACGGCGCCTTTGCCGAACGTATAGTGGAGAAACTCCGTGGACACTCGATTGCTTGATATTCTGGTTTGCCCGATCTGCAAAGGTCCGCTTGACCATGACAAAAAAGCGCAGGAACTGATCTGCAAGGCAGATCGTCTGGCGTACCCGATTCGCGATGGCATTCCGATCATGTGGGCTGATCAGGCGCGTGATTTGCAGGTTGCTTCGGCAGCCGACTGATTCTTCCCGTTTTCGGATGTCTGCATGTCTTTTACCGTCATCATTCCCGCCCGTCTTGCTTCCACTCGCTTGCCGAACAAGCCGCTCGCCGATTTAGGCGGCAAGCCAATGGTCGTGCGGGTGGCGGAACGCGCAGCGCAGTCCGGCGCGGATCGCATCATTGTGGCGACGGATCACACCGATATCGTTGCTGCGTGCAACGTGCATGGCGTCGAGGTTTGCATCACGCGCAGCGATCATCCATCGGGTACGGACCGCATTGCAGAAGTGGCAGCGGCCATTGGTTTGCCTGCCGATGCCGTCGTCGTGAACGTCCAGGGTGATGAACCCCTGATCGACCCTGACCTGATTGCCGCAACCGCGAAATTGATCGGTAACGACGTGCCGATGTCGACCGCCGCACATCCGATCCACGACGTTGCCGAGACATTCAATCCCAACGTCGTAAAAGTGGTGCTGGATCGTGCCAGTCGGGCCCTGTATTTCTCACGAGCGACGATTCCCTGGCATCGCGATGGCTTTGCGCAGTCAAAAGAAGCGCTGCCGACCGGCTACGCGCCGTTGCGGCATATCGGCTTGTACGCCTATCGCAATGATTTTCTGCAGGCTTATCCCAAATTGGAGCTGTCGCCCATCGAACAGATCGAGGCACTTGAGCAGTTGCGTGTGCTCTGGCACGGTATTCCGATTGCCGTGCACGTAACAAACGAAGCCCCGGCTGCGGGTGTCGATACGCCCGAAGATCTGGAGCGCGTGCGACGTCATTACGTCTGATATCGTGGTCGTCTCTTGTTCCGGTGCGCTCCTTTCTGGTGCTTGCCAGGTTGTCGATTTGCTATGAAAGCCGGGTTTTGCCTGCTTTTTGTGGTAAATTCCGTGCTCTGCTGACAAGCCAATCCGTGATTCAGACTTTCCTCCGGGCCTGTCATGGCCCCTGCAGTCATCGATTCAAATTCATTTAGGAATAATTCATGCGCCTGATCCTTTTGGGAGCGCCTGGTGCCGGTAAGGGCACGCAAGCTGGTTTTATCAAGGACAAATTCAACATCCCGCAAATCTCGACCGGCGACATGCTGCGTGCTGCGGTCAAGGAAGGCACGCCGCTTGGCCTGGCTGCCAAGAAGATCATGGATGAAGGTGGTCTGGTTTCCGACGACATCATCATCGGTCTGGTTAAAGACCGTCTGAAGCAGGATGACTGCGCCAACGGCTACTTGTTCGACGGTTTCCCGCGCACGATTCCGCAAGCGGATGCGATGAAGGAAGCGGGCGTTGCCATTGACTACGTACTCGAAATTGATGTGCCGGACAGCGCCATCATCGAGCGTATGAGCGGTCGTCGTGTGCATCCTGCGTCCGGCCGTACCTATCACGTCAAATTCAATCCGCCCAAAATCGAAGGACGTGATGACGTGACGGGTGAAGAACTGATCCAGCGTGATGACGACAAGGAAGAAACCGTCAAAAAGCGTTTGTCGGTTTATCACAATCAGACCGAAGTGCTGGTTGGTTACTACAACCAATGGGCTGCTTCCGGTGAAGCTGGTGCGCCAAAGTACCGCAAGATTGCAGGCGTGGGCCCGGTTGATCAGATTCGCGACAGCGCGTTCGCGGCACTCGAAGGCTGATTCAGCCCTCTCGATAAAAAAAAAGCGGACTCGATGTCCGCTTTTTTCATTTTTGGCCGGCTTTGGTGCGATGCAGCAGACGCGTTACACTGCAGGTGTTGTTTATTTTGCAGGAGTCGTGATGCCGCCGTTTTCTTTTCGTCCCCTTCTTGCTCTGGGTATGGCGTCATGTACAGCCTTGCTGCTCGGATGCGCCACCATCGAACCCAAGGTTGCGTCACCCACTCTGGCACCAGAGGGCGCCAGCGGCTATCAGGAAAAACAGGGCTGGTTTGCCAAAAAGCATATGGTGGTCGCTGCCAACCCCTTGGCGGCCGAAGCCGGGAATCTCATTCTTAAACGCGGCGGTTCTGCAGTCGATGCGGCCATTGCAGTCCAGATGGTGTTGACGTTGGTCGAGCCCCAATCGTCGGGGATCGGTGGTGGTGCCTTCCTCCTGCATTTCGATGGCAAGCGTGTGCAGGCATTCGATGGCCGCGAGACGGCACCGGCTGCAGCCGATCAAAACCTCTTTATGCAGGCAGATGGCACGCCAATGTCGTTTTACGAGGCGGTGATCGGCGGTCGTTCCGTTGGTGTGCCGGGCGTGCTGCGCATGCTGGAAGATGCGCATCGTTTGCATGGCAAGTTACCGTGGGCGATGCTATTCGAACCGGCGATTGGTCTGGCGACAGAGGGATTCGAGGTCAGTCCACGTCTGGCAACCTTGCTGAGCAAGGAAGACGCACTGCGGCAGGACCCGGTGGCTGCCGCTTACTTCTACGATGCCAGCGGCAAGCCACGACCTGTCGGCTATCTGCTGAAAAATCCGGAACTGGCAGCGACCTTGCGGATGGTAGCCAAAGGTGGCGCCGATGCCTTCTACCAAGGCGAGATTGCACAGTCGATTGTCGACAAGGTACGCGCGCACGCGACCAATCCCGGATTAATGACGATCGCTGATTTGGATGCGTATCGTTCTAAACAGCGCGAACCTTTGTGTAGTGAATACAAGTTATGGCGTTTATGCGGCATGCCGCCGCCGTCTTCTGGCGCGCTCACGATCGCGCAGATGCTGGGAATCTTGGCGCACACCGAGATACAAGACTTGCCACCTGACGGCAACGCTCTGCAGCCGCAGGCAGTGCATTTATTCAGCGAAGCAGGGCGCCTCGCATACGCGGATCGCAATCGTTATATTGCCGACCCCGATTTTGTCCCGTTGCCAGGTGGCGGCATGCCAATGCTGGACAAAACCTATCTGGCGCAACGCGCTGCATTGATTGGTGAGCGGTCGATGGGCAAGGCCGTGGCAGGGCAGCCGTTCGCCCAGCCGTTGGCGTTTGGTTCGGATCAGGCAAGTGAGCGTCCCTCCACGTCGCATATGTCGATCGCCGATGCCTATGGCAATGTGGTGGCAATGACGACTACGATCGAAAACGGTTTCGGTGCGCGTCAGATGGTCGGTGGTTTCCTGCTCAACAACCAGCTGACCGATTTTTCCAGCTTGCCTGCGGATGAACATGGGGCGATCGCCAATCGGGTAGAGGCAGGGAAGCGGCCGCGCAGTTCCATGGCACCGACATTGATCTTCGAAAAATCCAGCGGCAAACTGGTGATGGCACTTGGTTCACCAGGCGGTTCGGCCATCATCAATTACGTTGCCAAGACACTGGTCGGGACGATGGACTGGCAACGCAATGTGCAGCAGGCGATCAGTCTGCCGAACATTGGCAGTCGGAACGGCCCGACAGAACTGGAGCTGGGGCGGGTGTCGCCAGAGCTGATTGCCGAACTGAAAGCGCGCGGCCATGATGTCGTCGTGGAAGAACAAACCTCGGGTTTGCATGGCCTGATGCGATTGAATATTCATGGTGAAGAGTTGTGGTTTGGTGGGGCCGATCCCCGTCGGGAGGGTATTGCGGCAGGCGAATGATTCCCTGCGTTTGGATAGAGAGGTGAAGGCTTGCTCCGAAACACAAACGCTTGAATAATGAGGCGCATGGGAGACAGGAAAAAAACAGGTCTGGTATTGACGGGAGGTGGCGCACGTGCGGCCTACCAGGTTGGCGTTTTGCATGCGATCAATGACATCCTGATCGAATCGGGATGGCAGCCGGAACGTAATCCATACGACATTATTTGCGGCACGTCTGCCGGTGCAATCAATGCGACGGCACTGGCTTGCCATGCGGACGATTTCAATCATGGCTTGCAACGGATCGTTGGCGCATGGGAGCACATCACCGCAGAACAGGTTTATCGCGCTGATTCGTTAGGAGTACTGCGTTCGGGCGCACGCTGGCTGACCTTGTTTTCTTTCGGCTGGCTGCTGCGATCATGGAAGGCCAATCCGCCCGTTTCCCTGCTCGACAACACCCCCTTGGTCAGTCTGCTTAATCGCATGCTGAATCTGCCGCGGCTGGATGCGGCGCTGAATGACGGCAAGTTGCATGCGTTGGCGATTACGGCATCGTCTTATACAGCGGGCCGCCACATCACCTTTTATCAGACAGAAGCAGACATCAAGCCCTGGGTACGCACGCAACGGGTTTCAGTACGCGGTCAGATCGGTATCGATCATCTGCTGGCGTCGTCCGCCATTCCGCTGATCTTTCCGGCAACACCCTTGTATTGCGAAGGGCGACGTGAGTATTTCGGCGATGGTTCGATGCGCCAGATCGCGCCGATCTCACCCGCTATTCATCTGGGGGCGGACAAGGTGTTGGTGATCGGTGCGGGGCGTTTGCTGGAGCCGGCCATCGATCCGGGCATGCATGCGCAATATCCGAGTCTGGCCCAGATCGCCGGCCATGCCATGTCGAGCATTTTTCTGGACAGTATTGCCGGTGATATCGAGCGACTCAATCGTGTCAACCAGACTTTGTCCGTTTTGACGCCGGAGCAGCGTGCACAAACTTCCTTGCGACCAGTGGAAATGCTGGCAATTGTGCCGTCCGAACGGCTTGATACCATTGCCAGTCAGCATGTTGGGAGCTTGCCGCGTCCGGTACGCATGCTGCTAAGCGGTATTGGTGCCACCGAGTTGCGAGGCGCGGCACTGGCATCGTATTTGCTGTTTGAGCGCAGTTATACCCACGAATTGATGGCTCTGGGACGCAAGGATGCGCAGGCGCACAAGAATGAAATCCTGCGGTTTTTTGACTGTACGGCCGCAACGGAAGACGAAACGCGGTGGGTCGAAGGAGAAAGTAGAGCGTCGCTGAAGCCTGGCCTGATTTGATCAGGGCTTTTAGTACCAACGCAAGGTTCAAAAATTATATGAAAACCAACAAAAATGAAAATGAGCAATAAATTAATTCCACGGTTTTGGCTGTTTTTCGCTACATTATTACTTTCTTTTAATGCATTTTCGTTCGAAAGTGGCGTTTCCGGCACGGTCAGCTATCGTGATTTGCCGGCTGAGGCGCGCGAAACGCTACAACTGATCCGGGCTGGAGGGCCATTTCCTTACGAAAAGGACGGATCGGTGTTTGGAAACTACGAAAAGGTTTTACCCCAACGCAAGCGCGGGTATTATCGCGAATTCACCGTAAAAACACCGTATGTGCGGCATCGGGGTGCCAGACGTCTGGTGACAGGCGGTGAGCCGCAATCAACGGCAGAGGTGTATTACACGGCTGATCATTACCGTACATTTCGTCGTGTGAGCGAGTAAGCGGTCAGGTTTATTTGCTGGAGATAGGATTACATGAGTTTGTTCAAAACCGTCCCGCCGAATGTCGTGCAATCGATACGTGCATTTCGCGTCACTGATTTGCAGACCGAAGCTGCGACTCTGGGGCAGCACTTCCTCTATGCCCATTGCGCGCATGCCACGACCAAACAGCAGGTGCTGGCTGCAATTGCAGAAGCGTTCCATTTTCCAAGGCATTTCGGCAAGAATTTCGATGCCCTGTCTGATTGCCTCACGAGTCTGGCGCACAAGGCCGGTCCGCAACCCGGGTTTCTGGTGGTGCTTGAGCAATTGCCGAATACACCCAAATTCGATAAGGAAGCACGCGAAACACTGTTGGACGTATTCCGCGATGCGGCTGATTTCTGGGCTGACAAGAAAGTAGCGTTCCGCGTCTTTTATTCGTTTCAGTAATCTGCTGCCTGTCGCCGGATGGCGACCGGTTTATAACGGCTGCCTGCGGGCGGCCGTTATTGCTTCTGGGCTTGGCAGGGGGCGCTGCGGTACAATGCGCGCCATGAAGAAAATCGTCATTTTGATTTCGGGACGGGGCAGCAACATGCAAGCCATCCTCCGTACCGCACAAGATGAACAATGGCCGGTTGAGATTGCTGCCGTGATCAGTAATCGGGCGGATGCGCCCGGTCTGATTTTTGCCGCGCAGCAAGGCGTGCCAACCATCGTGATTCCCAGTGACGCGTATCCGGACAGGGCGGCATTTGATGCCGCGCTGCAGGCTGCCATTGATGCGCACGCACCCGATCTGGTGGTGTTGGCTGGATTCATGCGTATTCTGACGGATGCATTCGTGCAGCATTATCAGGGACGCATGTTGAATATCCATCCATCGCTGTTGCCCAGTTTTGTTGGTCTGGCGACGCATCGGCAGGCGCTGAAGGCTGGTGTACGCATTCATGGTGCGACCGTCCATTTTGTGACCCCGCAACTGGATCACGGCCCGATTGTTGCGCAAGTTGCCGTACCGGTTTTGCCGGATGACACGGAACAGACGCTGGCTGCACGCGTTCTTGAACACGAGCATCAAATTTATCCGCAGGCGGTGCGCTGGTTTATTGAAGGCCGGCTGACAATTGTGGACGGAATTGTCCGGATTGCTGAGGTCGGTGTAGCGTAACGGCGTCCGGTTTCATCGATACACTGCCGGTTTACAGGCATTCATTTATCTAGTTGAAGGAAAAGTCATGAGATTGCCTCCCGCGATCATTGGTAGCACGGAAGAAGTGCTGCGTGAGGTTTTACGTTTTACCGGCCCGGCGGACGGCACCTTGTCGCGTTATTTCCGTGAGCATCCGCGACTCGGCGGGCGTGAGCGCGGCGTGATTGCCGAGGCGATATACGGACTGTTGCGTAACAAGTCCGTGTACACCAACTTTGCCGAATCCGGCACAGGCACGATCATGCGCCGCATGACCTTGCTTGGCCTGGCTGATGCGGCGGGTGTGGATGCGCTGGGTGGTTTGTCGGAAGAAGAACGCGTTTGGCTGGAGCGTGTGATGCAGATCGATCGCAGCACACTTCCTGCAGCACTCCGTGCCAATCTGCCTGAATGGCTGTTCGACAAACTGGTTGCGCGTGACGGTGAGGCGGCGACGCTGGAGCTGGCACAGGCCATGAACAAGCCGGCACCGCTCGATCTGCGCGTCAATGCCATCAAGGCGGACCGTGACGCGGTCGTGGCCGAACTGGCGCAGGCGCCGATTCTGTGCGAGTCGATGCCATACGCGCCTTTGGGTATTCGCGTTATCAAGAAGCCTGCGCTGCAGAATCTGCCTTTGTTCAAGAATGGGTCGATCGAAGTGCAGGATGAAGGCAGTCAATTACTGTCGCAGATCGTCGGTGCAAAACGCGGCGAGATGGTCGTCGATTTTTGTGCAGGGGCAGGTGGCAAAACCTTGTCATTGGGCGCCGCCATGCGCAACACGGGACGTTTGTATGCGTTTGATATTTCGGACAAGCGTCTGGCCAAGCTGAAGCCGCGTCTGGCACGTAGTGGTCTGTCCAATGTGCATCCTGTGCTGATTGCTCATGAGAATGATGCCAAGGTAAAACGTCTTGCCGGCAAGATTGATCGCGTACTGGTCGATGCGCCTTGTAGCGGTCTGGGGACCTTGCGCCGCAATCCGGATGTCAAATGGCGCCAGACACCGCAGGCATTGTCTGAACTTAACGAAAAGCAGATTTCGATTTTGAGCGCGGCAGCACGACTGGTCAAACCGGGTGGACGTCTTGTCTATGCGACTTGCAGTATTCTGGATGAAGAAAACGATGCCATCGTTGCGCAGTTTCTGGCAGCACGCGATGACTTTACCTTGCTGCCAATGAATCAGGTGTTGGCGGAGCAGAAGGTTGCGCTGGAGATGGATGATTATCTGAAACTGCTGCCGCACAAGCATCAGACCGATGGCTTCTTTGCGGCGGTTTTTGAACGCAAGAAATAATGGATAACAACCTGCTTTCCTCGCTGTGGCTTGAACTGTCGACCGATCTCGGCAATCCGGGATTGCGCTGGCAGCTTCTGATGATCGTATTCAGTGTCGGTTCAGGCTGGATGCTGGCGCGGCTGGTACGCAATGCCATTACGGCGCACGAGAGCGAGGAAAACTCCATCCGTCGTCGTCTGGCTGCCGAGGCAGCGGAACGCATTCTGTGGCCGTTGCTGACGGCGTTGCTGTTGATGTTGTCCGCGGCGCTTCTGCAACGCTGGTATAGCGTCGATTTGTTGCGACTGGCCATGCCTTTGTTTGGTTCGTTCGCACTGATCAGGATGGGTTTCTATCTGCTGCATCGTGTCTTCGTTCGCGGCGGTCGTGTGGGCGGTGCGGTGATTCTGTTTGAGCGCACTTTTGCTACGTTGGTCTGGATCATTGTTGCCTTGCACCTTACCGGTTTGCTGCCGGAGATCGTGCATGCGCTCGAATCGAGCTACGTGCCGCTGGGACGCAATCGCGTTTCGCTGATGACGGTGTTGCAAGCCGTGGTGTCGGTCAGTGTGACCATGCTGCTGGCGTTGTGGGCATCGGCTTTGCTGGAAGAGCGACTGATGAAGTTGAGCAGCATGCATTCGTCCATGCGGGCTGTGTTATCGCGCATGGGCAAGGGATTGCTGATTCTTGTTGCCCTGCTGTTCAGCCTGTCGATGGTCGGTATCGATCTGACAGTATTGTCCGTATTCAGTGGTGCGCTTGGCGTCGGTCTGGGTCTGGGTTTGCAGAAGCTCGCCAGCAGTTATGTTTCCGGTTTTGTCATTCTGCTGGAACGCAGCTTGTCGATTGGCGATGCGGTCACGGTAGACAAGTTCAGTGGCAAGGTGGCACAGATCAACACGCGTTACACGGTGCTGCGTGGTGGCGACGGTACAGATACCGTTTTGCCCAATGACATGCTGGTATCGGCTGCAGTTCAAAACATGACGTTGACGGACAACGTGGTACAGGCAACAACGCGCATCATCATCGATTACCGGTCGGACGTGGAAATGGCCTTGCGGCTTCTGGAAGAGGCTGCGCGCAGCGTGGAGCGTGTTCGCAAGGGACCGGATCGTGTCCCCGGTGCGACCGTTTTGTCCTTTACGCCGGATGGTATCGAGTTGCAGCTTGGATTTTTTGTCAATTCACCAGACCATAAAGGCGGTGCTTCTTCCGATGTCAATCGTGCAATCTGGCAAGCCTTCAGGGCCAATGGAGTTGAGGTACCGGCAGCACGTCGCGAAATAAGGTTGATGGATGAGCAATACAATGCGATCCGAAATAACATGAATTCGCACATAAATTCGCAACAATCCTTTTCAAACAAGGACTTGCAGACCTAAAGGCGTTACAATCCATCTGTAATTTTTACACTTGTGCCTCTCGTAATTTGCGATAACGGCACCAGATATGGACCATGCCGATTTTGGCATTCGCTCGGAGAGATATGATCTTGGACGCAGTATTGGATTTCCTTTCAAATGGCCTGACCCATTTCACTGGTTGGGAAGTTTTCTTTTTCACGCTGATCGTGACGCATATTACGATCTGCGGCGTGACCATTTACTTGCACCGCAGTGCGACGCACCGCGGCCTTGATCTGCACCCGATCGCCAGCCACTTCTTCCGCTTCTGGCTGTGGATGACTACGGGTATGGTCACCAAGCA
Source organism: Oxalicibacterium faecigallinarum (assembly GCF_014635705.1). Classification (GTDB taxonomy): domain Bacteria; phylum Pseudomonadota; class Gammaproteobacteria; order Burkholderiales; family Burkholderiaceae_D; genus Oxalicibacterium; species Oxalicibacterium faecigallinarum. The sequence continues at coordinate 735,178 of NZ_BMDI01000002.1, forward strand.
GTGGGTTGCAATTCACCGCAAGCATCACGCCAAATGCGAAACCGAAGACGATCCGCATAGCCCGGTTGTCAAAGGCATCAAGAAGGTGTTCTTTGAAGGCGCGGAGTTGTACCGCGCGGAAGCAAAGAATCAGGAAACTCTCCAGAAGTACGGTTACGGTACGCCGGACGACTGGATCGAACGCAATCTGTATACCAAGCACAGCGCACTGGGCGTTTCCATCATGCTGATTCTGGACGTGCTGCTGTTTGGCGTCGTCGGTCTGGCCGTGTGGGCGGTGCAAATGGCGTGGATCCCGTTTTGGGCCGCAGGTGTGGTCAATGGTATCGGCCACTACTGGGGCTATCGCAACTACGAATGCAATGATGCAGCGACCAATGTCTTCCCGATCGGTATCATCATCGGTGGCGAAGAGTTGCATAACAACCATCATACTTACGGCACGTCGGCCAAGTTTTCGTGCAAGTGGTATGAGATCGATATCGGCTGGATGTATATCCGCATGCTGTCTGCGGTTGGCCTGGCCAAAGTGAAGAAAGTCGCGCCGGAACCAAAATTCGATCGCAGCAAATTGCATCTGGATTTTGATACCTTGCAGTCGGTGATTGCCAATCGCTATGATGTCACGGCAACGTATGCCAAATCGGTACGCCGTATCTGGGCAGAAGAGTTGCAGCATCTGAAAGAGAAAGCCAAGCTTGAATCGCGTTTCCTGCGTTCCAGCCGCAAGCTGTTGCATCGTGAGCCAAGCCAGTTGCAAGAGCCGCATAAAGAGCAACTGACAACCTTGTTCCAGCACAGCGCGCAGCTCAAGACCATGCATGAAATGCGTGTGGAACTGGGCAGCCTGTGGGAGCGTTCGCATGCAAGCCGTGATCAGTTGCTGCAACAGTTGCAGGACTGGTGCGCCCGTGCAGAGTCGTCTGGTATTTCCGCTCTGCGTGATTTCTCGCTGCGTCTGCGCAGTTACGCCTGACCGAAACTGGCCGTGAGGCCGATGATAAAAAAGCCGATACGTCTGTATCGGCTTTTTTGTTTTGATGATCAGTAGCGCTTGGTCAGTGTCATTTCATCGCCATCACGGCGCATTTCCATCCGTTTGAGAAAAGACATGCCGAGCAGCGTGAACGGCAGCCCGACTTCCTGCACGACACCATCGACCTGGTTGACGCTGATGTCACCAATCTTGACGTTATTCAGAACGACCTGATAAGCCGTGGTCACGCCATTGGCCGTATTGACCAGCACCGGCTTGCCACTGCGGTAATTGATGCCGAGCCGTTGAGCTTCGTTTGCCGGAATGGCAATCATGGACGCGCCCGTATCGACCAGCATGCGCATGGTGTCGCCATTGATCTGTCCTTGTGCGATGAACTGACCACGTGCATCGGCACGCAGTGTCACGCTACCGTTTCCAGATGGTGCGACCCGATTGACATGGGCGCCGATGTCGATGCGTTGTCTTTTGCCGTTCGTGTCAAAGGTTGCCGTGGTCTGACTCACCTCGATCAATTTGATGCCGCCGACCACTTCACTGCCGACCGAATACGTTTTTGGCAGCTTGCCATCGATGACCAGAACGGCCTTGCCGGGAAACAGACCGACCACACTGATATCGGCTGCGTGAAGCAGCGGGCTGCATACAAGTAGAAATGCAGTGGCAAGCGGCAGTTTCTTCATGGTCGGCGAAGGTCAGGACAGAGATGAGTAATCTGACTGTTGATCCGGAAGGGCCGGTAGATCAGTCACGGAAGTTGTTGAACTCCAGAGGCAGGTCGGCAACTTCCTTGCGCAGCAAGGCCATGGCTGCTTGCAGATCGTCGCGTTTGGCACCGGTAACGCGAACGGCATCGCCCTGAATACTGGCTTGTACTTTCATCTTGCTGTCCTTGATGACGCGCACGATCTTCTTGGCGGTTTCCGTCTCGATACCATTCTTGATCTTGATGACCTGCTTGACTTTGTCGCCGCCGATTTTTTCGATCTTGCCGCGATCAAGGAAACGCACATCGACGTTACGCTTGGTCAGCTTGCCGGTCAGCACATCAATGACCTGATTCAACTGGAATTCTGAATCTGCAAATACCGTCAGATCGCGGTCCTTCTGTTCGACGCGGGCATCACTGCCCTTGAAATCGAAGCGGGTGCCGATTTCCTTGCTTGCCTGATCGACGGCATTTTTGACTTCAACCATGTTGGCTTCGGATACGGTATCAAATGAGGGCATGCTGTTCTCCTGAATAACTTTGTTCAGCGCGCATTTTAGCCTGCCGATCACCGCATGGACACCGAATCCGTCCAAAACACGGTGCCGGAAAGCAAGCAGGGTAACGATAAATGCAGGCGCGGCCTATAATGACGGGCTATGAAACTCTCTTTTGAATCGGCGAAATCGTTGGTATCCCTGAACACTTTCGGGATTGCGGCTCGTGCCGAGCAATTTGCCGTCCTGCATGACCGTGCACAAATTCCCGACCTGATTGCGGCCTGTCAGGCCCATGGCGGCGCATTCTTTCTTGGTGGTGGAAGCAATATTCTGCTGACGCGCGATGTGCCGGGACTGACGGTGCAGGTCGCTCTACGAGGTATTCAGATTGATCGCAGTAGTGAAGAGGGCATTCGTGTAACGGCGGCAGCTGGTGAAAACTGGCATGCATTCGTCATGGCATTACTGGAGCAGGATGTTCCCGGATTGGAAAATCTGGCGCTGATTCCGGGCACGGTTGGCGCGGCACCCATACAGAATATCGGGGCGTATGGACTGGAAGTCTGTGAACGCATCGAGTCGGTCGAAGTACTGGACTGGCAGACTGGCGTTATCAGCCATATGTCTGCGCAGGCGTGTCATTTTGCCTATCGTGAAAGCGTGTTCAAACGTCATCCGGGACAGTGGCTGGTGTTGTCTGTCACCTTTCTATGTCCGCATCCGGCGCAATGGCAGGGAATAACCAGCTATCGTGAACTGGCTGATGCGTTGAAACCATCGGCTGAAGAGGGCGCTGCAGTGTCGGCCAGACAGATTGCGGACGCCGTGATTGCGATTCGTTCGCGCAAATTGCCGGATCCACGTCTTATTGGCAATGCGGGCAGTTTTTTCAAGAATCCAGTCGTGTCACCGCACGAACGCGCCGCATTGCTCGATATCTATCCGAATCTGGTCAACTATCCGCAAGCCGATGGCAGCTTCAAGCTGGCTGCCGGTTGGTTGATTGATCAGTGTGGGTGGAAAGGTCGGCAAGAAGGAGCGGCGGCGGTGCATGCCAATCAGGCACTGGTGCTGATCAATCGCGGTGGTGCGAGCGGGGCTGACATCATGGCGTTGGCGCAGGCGATTCAAGCCGATGTGCATGATCGTTTTGGTGTGACGCTGGAACCGGAACCGGTTTTTGTTTGAGTATGCGATTTCAGGGAAAAATCATCGAGTGGCGCGATGAGCAGGGCTTTGGCTTTATCTCGCAAAATGGCGATTACAAGCGGGTGTTCGTTCACATCAACAATTTTGCCAAGCGTGGCCGGCGACCGGTTCTGAATGATGTTGTCACCTATCGCCTCGGCACGGAAAATGGTCGTGAATGTGCGCAGGATGTGGCATACGCTTCTATGATCGGCAGCGTATCGCACAAACCGCTGGGAAAAGATCGCGGCGACTCCTTGTGGGGCTGGCTGGCTTCGCTGTACGTGAGTGTTGCGGTTGTGTCTGTCGTGATCGGCAGCTTGCCGTGGAATTTTCTCGGCTATCTGGCGGCAATCAATCTGTTGAGTTATTTTGCGTATGCCATCGATAAAAAGGCGGCGCAGAAAGCAGCCTGGCGCACCCCGGAAGCGCGTTTGCATCTGTTTGATCTGATGGGCGGCTGGCCAGCGGGATTGTTTGCGCAAAAGCGCTTGCGCCATAAATCCGGCAAGTCATCATTTCAGACGATGTACAAGATCACGGTACTGCTGCATCTGATGGGCGTGGTGTGGTTGTTCTCTTCTTATGGCAGTGCGGCGCGCGCGCTGCTGATGAGTGGCGCCTGAATATGGGCAGAAAACAAAAAGGGCGACAGCATAGTCTGTCGCCCTTTTTGTTTTCTGCGACGATCCATCAGTCGAAGTAATTCAGTCCCATTGCTGCATTGACTTCGGACAGCGTCTGCGCAGCGACGGCGCGCGCGCGCTCGGTACCCCGTTTGAGCATGGCCAGCACTTCGCCTTTGTCTTTGGAGAATTCTTCACGACGTGTGCGGATTGGTTCGATCATGGCTTGCAATTGTGCTTCCAGACGACGCTTGACGACGCTGTCGCCCAGACCGCCACGACGATAATGCGCCTTCAGTCCTTCCAGTTCATCCTTGTTCGGATCGAATGCATCGAGGAAGGAGAACACGACGTTGCCTTCCACCTGACCCGGATCTTCGACGCGCAGATGGTTGGGATCGGTGTACATATTGTTCACGGCTTTCTTGATCTCGGCTGGGGTGGCACCCAGCGGGATCGAGTTACCGAGCGACTTACTCATCTTTGCCTTGCCATCGATACCAGGCAAACGGCTGGTCGCTGACAACAGCTCCTTGCATTCGACCAGAATATCCTTGCCGACCACATTGTTGAAGCGACGTACGAGTTCATTCGTCTGTTCGATCATCGGCAACTGGTCGTTTCCGACCGGGACCAGAACAGCCTTGAAGGCGGTGATATCGGCAGCCTGGCTGACGGGGTAGGTCAGGAAGCCGGCAGGAATATCACGCTCGAAACCACGCAGACGAATTTCTTCCTTGATGGTTGGATTGCGTTCCAGCCGCGACACCGTCACCAGATTCAGCAGTACCATCGACAATTCATACAGTTCGCGAATTTGTGACTGGATGAAGATGGTGGATTTTTCCGGATCGATACCAACAGCCAGATAGTCAAGCGCAACTTCCATCACGTTTTCGGTCACGCGCTGGTGACGGCCAACGTTATCGGTCATGGCCTGTGTATCAGCCAGCAGGATGAACTGCTGCGCCGTGTGTTGCAGCTCGACGCGTGACTTCAGCGAGCCGATATAGTGACCGAGATGCAAGGGACCGGTCGGGCGATCGCCGGTCAGAACGATAGGACGGGAAGGGGTGCTTGACGAAGAGGCATTCAGGGACATGGTTACTCCGTGGTATTCGGAAGATCGCCAGTCCTGACTGACATCAAAAAACAATGCCGCCAGGACTGGCGGCATCACGTTTTATGAAACTGTGTGAAAACGGGCCGCCTTGGTCAGGCGCGCCACCAACGATAATCTGAAAATGGGATTCCGCTTTGCATGGCGGGCAGTATAGCATCAAGCCGTCGCCGATTTCCCGCACTGACCATGAAAAAAGCCCGGCAGCAAGCCGGGCTTCGCTAAAGTGTTGCCGGCATCGATCAGACGAAGTGGCAAACGTAGTCCAGCGTTTCAATGGTTTCGATATCGAAACTCGAATTGGCTGGCACATTGAACTGCTGGCCACCTTCATAGGTTTGCCATTCGGTTTCACCCGCCAGAAGAATACGGCATTTGCCCGCATTCAGTTCCATGATTTCTGCTGCGCCGGTATTGAATTTCAGCTTGGATGGGAAAATCACGCCGATGGTTTTCTTGGTGCCGTCTGCGAACAGCACACTGTGCGAGACACATTTGCCATCGAAGTAGATGTTGGCTTTTTTGACGACGGAAACGTTATCGAATTGAGTAGTCATGGTTGTCGAATCAATGAGGGTGAATTATTTGTCGCTGTCTTTTGCGATACGTGGCAGTGCAACGGAGGTGTTGCCGGTCAGCAGGCCGACATCGCTGTAGATGCCAAGCTTGTGACGCGTATCGGTGATGTCCAGATTGCGCATGGTCAGCTGGCCGATACGATCGGCTGGCGAGAATGGTGCATCCTCGACCTTTTCCATCGACAGACGTTCTGGGGCGTAGGTCAGGTTCTTCGATTCGGTATTGAGGATCGAATAGTCGTTGCCGCGACGCAGCTCCAGCGTGACTTCACCCGTGATTGCGCGTGCAACCCAGCGTTGCGCTGCTTCGCGCAGCATGATGGCTTGCGGATCGAACCAGCGGCCCTGATACAGCAGACGACCGAGCTTGCGGCCGCTTTCGCGATACTGCTCGATGGTGTCTTCGTTGTGAATGCCGGTCAACAGACGCTCGTAGGCGATGAACAGCAAGGCCAGACCGGGAGCTTCATAGATGCCGCGGCTCTTGGCTTCGATGATGCGGTTTTCGATCTGATCGCTCATGCCAAGGCCGTGACGGCCACCGATGCGGTTGGCTTCCAGAATCAGGTCGGTCATGGTGGCAAAGGTTTGCCCATTCAATGCGACCGGACGACCTTCTTCGAAACGGATCGTGACTTCTTCACGTTTGATTTCGACATCATCGCGCCAGAATGCCACGCCCATGATCGGTTGCACGATCTTGATGCCCGTGTTCAGGAATTCCAGATCCTTGGCTTCGTGCGTTGCACCGAGCATGTTGGAATCGGTGGAGTAAGCCTTCTCGACCGACATCTTGTAGTCGAAGCCCGACTTGATCAGGAACTCGGACATTTCCTTGCGGCCGCCGAGTTCGTTGATGAAGGTGTCATCCAGCCATGGTTTGTAGATACGCAGGGCAGGATTGATCAACAGGCCGTAGCGATAGAAGCGCTCGATGTCGTTGCCTTTGAAAGTCGAGCCATCGCCCCAGATGTCGACATTGTCTTCCTTCATCGCAGCAACCAGCATGGTGCCGGTAACGGCGCGGCCCAAAGGGGTGGTGTTGAAATATGTTTGACCAGCCGTCGTGATGTGGAACGCACCGCTTTGCAGTGCAGCGATCCCTTCGGCGGCGAGTTGTTCGCGGCAATCGATCAGGCGTGCATCTTCTGCACCATATTGCTTGGCTTTCTTTGGAATCGCATCGTAATCGGCTTCATCCGGTTGTCCCAGATTGGCGGTGTAGGCGTAAGGAATCGCGCCTTTCTGACGCATCCAGTGCAGTGCAGCGCTGGTATCGAGACCGCCAGAAAAGGCGATGCCCACTTTTTGATTGACGGGAACGGATTGGAGAATGGTGGACATGGTTTCTGCTTCGCTGCGTGAAATAAGTGTGTATTGGGTGAAACGAAATGGGGGTCAGTCGAGTTTGCCGAGAACAAGATACTCGAGCAATGCCTTTTGTACGTGCAGTCTGTTTTCGGCTTCATCCCAGACGACCGATTGCGGACCATCGATGACTTCTGCCGAGACTTCTTCCCCGCGATGCGCGGGCAGGCAATGCATGAACAGGGCATCCGGTTGCGCGCGCTGCATTTTCTCCGCATCGACTATCCAGCCCTTGAATGCTTTCAGACGTGCCGCATTCTCTTCTTCAAATCCCATGCTGGTCCAGACATCGGTCGTGACCAGATGCGCACCCTGGCAGGCGTCGGAAGGTGAATTGAACAGCGTGTAATGCGTGTTGTTTTCAGCGACCAGCGTAGGGTCGATTTCGTAGCGTTTCGGGGTAGAAACGTTTACGTGGAAGCCGAACACCTGCGCGGCCTGCAGCCATGAATACAGCATGTTGTTGGCATCGCCGACCCATGCCACGGTCTTGCCCTTGATCGAACCGCGATGTTCGATATAGGTAAAGACATCGGCCAGTACCTGACAAGGATGATGTTCATTGGTCAGGCCGTTGATCACCGGCACGCGCGAATTGGCGGCGAAACGCTCGATGATTTCCTGACCGAAGGTACGGATCATGATGACGTCGCACATGCGTGACATGACTTGTGCGGCATCTTCTACCGGCTCGCCACGGCCGAGCTGGCTGTCACGCGTGTTCAGGTAGATGGCGGCACCACCAAGCTGGTGCATGCCCGCCTCAAACGAAAGGCGCGTACGGGTAGAATTTTTTTCGAACACCATCACCAGCGTGCGGTCCGCCAGCGTGTGATGCGGTTCGTAATTCTTGAATTTTCGTTTGATGACGTGGGTACGTGCAATGACGTATTCGAGTTCTTCCAGCGTCAGATCGGAAAACTGCAGAAAATGTTTGATTGCCATAATTAAAAACGGCGGCTAGGTTGGCGCCTGCCGCCGGTTGTGATAACTGCTTAAATTATAAGGGATTTTTCACTGAAAGCCACTCAAAACCGGACATTTCCTCTGAGCAGGCAGGGTTGTTCGCCCTGAAGTCAGTAGAGTTTTTGCGAGGATTCATGCAAAAGCTGCAGATACAAGGCGTGGCGCATCGGGTGGATGTCGCCGGTTTCCACGGCGAGTCGGATCGCACAATCCGGCTCGCTGACGTGATGGCAGTTGTAGAACTTGCAGCCACCCAAACGGGGGCGAAACTCCGGGAAGGCGCGTTCCAGCATGCCTTCGGTCAGATGATAAAGACCAAATTCCTGAAAGCCAGGAGAGTCGATGATCGCCGTTTTTTCATCAATCTGATACAGGCGCGTAAAGGTTGTGGTGTGCTTGCCGGTATCGAGCGCGGCGGAGATTTCGCGTACGGCAATATCGGCGTCCGGCACGATCAGGTTGATGATGGATGACTTGCCCATGCCGGATTGGCCGATCAGGATGGTGCGGTGACCTTGCAATAATGGTGTCAGGGTGTCGCGTGTCTGATCCGGCTGTTCCTGTGCCGATACTTCATGCACGGGATAGCCCAGCCGTGCATACAAGGCCACACGCTCACGGGTGCGTGCCAGATTCTCCGAGACATCGATCTTGTTGAGGATCAGATGCGCCTGGACGCCAGCCGCTTCGGCTGCGACCAAGGCTCGCGAGACCAGATCGTCGGTAAAGCTCGGTTCGGTGGCAACGACGATGAACAGCTGGTCGACATTGGCTGCGAGCAGTTTGGAACGGTATTGATCGGAGCGGTACAACAGTGTCTCGCGTTCGACGATGGCTTCGATCACACCCTGATTGTCGGATGTCTGCTTGACCTCGACACGGTCACCGACAGCGACATCGCTTTTCTTGCCGCGTGTGACACATTGCCATTTTTCCTGTCCTGCCTGTACCAGATAATGGCGGCCGTGCGCCGCAATGACGGTGCCCTGCATGGTTGTCATGAATTAGGCCGCTTGCTGGTAAATGGCATCAATGCGCGCGGCGCAGATGAAATCGTTGTCGGACAGGCCGCCTTTGCCATCATTGACGGAGTGCGTGTTGTAACGCACGACGCAACGGTTGTAGGTGACGGTCAGTTCGGGATGGTGGTCTTGCTCGTGAATCATGGGGGCAATCGCGTTGACGAACGCCAGCGTAGCGACGTAGTCAGGAAAGGAAAAGGTCCGGGTGATGGATTGATGATCGCGTTGCCAGCCATCCAGTAACGGTAGCAGTGCCGTGACTTGCGCATCGGACAGTGCATCCTGTTGAGGCGTGCACTGTCGTTCGCGCAGTGTTGCTGTGCTGGTCATGCAGCGCCGCCCGCAAGGAGGCGGTTGATGCGGACGCTGGCCGGCGGATGCGAATCATAAAACGCGGAATGCAGCGGGTCAGGCGTCAGCGTCGATGCATTGTCTTCATACAGTTTGACCAGCGCCGAAACAAGATCCTGCGAATTGGTATGCCGGGCTGCAAAGGCATCGGCTTCAAACTCGTGCTTGCGCGAGCCGAGCGACGTCAGCGGCGACAGCAGGAACGAGAATACCGGCAGGATCAGCGCAAACAGCAACAGCGCCATGGCATCGTTGCTGGCATTGAGCATCGGCTCAACGCCCAGCCCCGTATAGAACCATGTTTGCGTTTTCAGATAGCCGAGCAGAGCAAGAAAGACGAGTGAAGCCGCAAACATCATCACGATGCGTTTGACGATGTGCTTGAGTTTGAAGTGGCCCAGTTCATGTGCCAGTACGGCTTCGATTTCATGTGGTGCCAGACGTTCGAGCAGCGTGTCAAAGAACACAATGCGCTTGGCTGCACCAAAGCCGGAGAAATAGGCATTGCCATGTGCGCTGCGACGCGAACCGTCCATCACAAACAGACCACTGGCGGAGAAGCCGGTACGCTTCATCAGATTTTCGATGCGCGTTTTCAGGCTTTCATCTTCCAGCGGTTTGAACTTATTGAAAAGCGGTGCAATGAAGAGCGGTACCAATACCAGCATCAGTAATTGAAAACCGCACCAGACAAACCATGCATACAGCCACCACAATGCACCAGCTTTGTCCATCAGCAGCAAAGTGATCCAGACCAGACCGAGGCCGAGCGCCAGCGAGATGAGCGTGCTCTTGATCATGTCCGTAAAGAACAGGGCAGGCGACATGCGATTGAAGCCGAAAGCAGCTTCCAGACGGAACTGGCGGAAGTAATCGAACGGCAACTCGATCAGGCCTGAGATGACGGCAAACGCCAATACCAGCGCAAGCTGATAGCGGATGCCCGGTCCAAAGATATCCAGCGAAGTACTGGACAGCCATTGCAGGCCGCCCATCAGGGTAAAGCCGATCAGGACCGCAGCATTGAGCAGCACGACAAACAGCGCGAATTTGGTTTTGGCGACGGTGTAATCGGCGGCACGCTGATGTGCTTCAAGCGGGATACGGCCCGCAAACTGCGCGGGCACCGCGGCGCGATTCTGCTGAATATGGCGAATATGTCGCGATGCCAGCCAGAATCGAACGACGATGCTGAGAAGCAGAAAGCCGACGAACAAAACGGTAAAAGCAAATGATGTCATTCTTTTCCTGTGAGAAAATGGCGGCTTGAACGGCTATTACTGACTTACGGAAATCAATTATGTCACAAGCGAATGAATCGGCATCCATCACGCCATTGCGTCCCAATGAATTCAATCTGGTCTGGGTCGATATGGAAATGACAGGACTTGATCCTGACAAAGATCGCATTATTGAAGTTGCCGTTGTGGTGACTGATTCGGAGCTCAACATTATTGGCGAAGGCCCGGTATTTGCGATCCATCAGCCGGATGAAATCATGGACGGCATGGATGCCTGGAACAAGGGCACACACGGTCGCTCGGGCTTGATCGATCGCGTGAAAAACTCAACGGTCAGCGAAGCCGATGCGGAAGCTGCCCTGATCGAATTCTTGAAAAAGTATGTGCCGGCCGGCAAGTCGCCGATGTGTGGCAATACGATTTGTCAGGATCGTCGCTTCATGGCACGTGGCATGCCAAAGCTGGAAGCATTTTTCCACTATCGCAATCTCGATGTGTCGACCCTCAAGGAGCTGTGCAAGCGCTGGAAGCCGGAACTGGCATCGGGCTTTAAGAAGCACCAGAAGCATACGGCCCTGGCCGACATCATCGAATCAATCGAAGAGTTGCGATACTACCGCGAACATTTCATCAAAGAATAACGCGTGTATTCGGTCGAGTAACTTTGCTGTTAGATCGCCGTGATCGGCAGCATGGTTTCTGATATTCGGCCAATGAGTACGAGACGAAGGCCACTGTGACCACATCCACAGTGGCCTTTTTCATCGCGGCAATGACGTGCGCTAGCGTAAGCTTCTTCGGTGCAGAACTGCTCCCAGTTGTCTTCCGATGTTGATGACACAGGATCCTTCTTGGCCAGTTTCGCGATGACAGCTTGCGATCCATGTTCTGCCGGATACCGGCTGTCATGCGCGTCCGAGCTTGAACACGCTGACAACCTGCGACAGATTTGATGCCTGACTTTGTAATGACGCCGCAGCGGCAGCCGCTTCTTCTACCAGCGCTGCATTTTGCTGGGTCACCGTATCCATCTGCATCACCGCCTGATTGATCTGCTCGATGCCATCGGTCTGCTCCTGACTTGC
>NZ_BMDI01000003.1 GCF_014635705.1 Oxalicibacterium faecigallinarum
GGACCGAATTTATCGATGAAGAAGCCTTCGATCGGTGCCAGCCAGGTTTGAACCAGGACGAAGATGGTAAATGCGATCTGGATCTCTGCGCGAGCCCAGCCGAAAGTACCTTGAATTTCAGGAACGAACAGGGTCCATGCATACTGGATGTTCGCGGTTGCAACCATACAAATGACGCCAACCAACAGTTGGAGCCAACGGGTGCTTTCTTTGATCGGTTGATCAGGACGGATTGCCGATGCGGAGAGTTCAGACATTGCGGCCTCCTTTAGCTGCGTTTCTCATGGTGTTTCCTCAAGTTATAAATCTGGTGTGTCGTGCAAACACACGCAATTGGGTTCATCTGCAAGTAAGGTGCGAAGACGTCCGCAAGATGTTGAAAGGCGGCCAAGACTACTGGACCGGTCGAATGCCGTTCCGCCCTCTGTTTTCGGTCCGGTCGGGATCGAAAACAGATCATTGGTTTCTGCGCTGTCTGGGTAGACAGACTGCTATCCGGACGAGTAATCCGAACATCGCCGCGCTCTGCCGAGGCAAAAACGCGGCTGCCGATGGAAGAAACCGTGCCGAAAAATTCTCGACACCCTTAACAAGTCCTGAATAATTGGGATTGCCGCGATTGCTCACGCCAGACCACAACGCGTTTTCTTTCTCGTTAAGATTGCGTGAGAGATTAAGTACTTCCCCCTATGCTAACAATGCGTACTATCACGTACACGTATAAGTGTTATTACTTATACGCTTAGTTGTTTTCCCTTATTTTTTTAAATTTCGCTTGCGTTTTGTAGTGCGGGAAAATGCCGTTTTCACTGTGAGAAAAGGCATTTGAAAAGATGAAAATCTAGTTAAAAGAAGTCGCCACGATTTTTAACGTTTTATTTTTGAAGCGGCAATTCTTTTAGATTGTTTTGTAATATTTCGGGCTTTGGCAGGGTGAAAAATAAAGATTAGGTGACCATACATATAAGAATGGTCGTGCCATTTTCATATGTAGGTCGATGAGCCGCTAAAAAAACGGCCTTCGGGTAGAAGGCCGTGCTCAAATGAGTCAGAGAAAAGAAGCGGGGTCAGTATGGTTTGTCTCCGCTTTTATTGCTATCCCATAAAGTAGGGAAATCTGCCGAGCACTCAAAAACGAAGGCACTGACAGCCAGGCTTACTTCTTTGGTTGGCCTTCTTCGCGACATTTTCCCTTTGCTTCGATGCCTGCGGTGACATCCTGATAGACATATTCGTGTGTTGCGCGGTCGTAGTATTGGCTGACCTTGCCATCATCGATGAAAACGACACGCGTGGCGTTGATGTCTTCCGGGAAGCCTTCTTCCCTGCCTCGCCAGCCTTTGCCATTATCCACGGAGGTCTTGAAGTAACGCGGCTCAAAATCGATCTCGAAACGTCGTTTGAACTCGGTTTTCTTTTGTCCTTCCGTGGTTTGTTGCACATCGCAGGTGATCGTCAGATCACTTGCTTTTGCCGGAGCGATGCCGAACCAGATCAGTGAAGCCAGTAGGAGTGTGAATTTAGACATGGCGATTCCTCATGCAGAAAAACACCGTCTGCAACGGACACACGGTGTTGTTATATTGGTTAGGGATGCTTGCGCACAAAATGTTCCCGAAGCTGGCTGATTGGGTAACATCTTTCGATAATGAAACGTTATCCCGCCGTTGCGCATCAAGAATAGGCGTCAGGATTCAAAGTCCAGATCCGGCTGATTCTCAATCCGGCTGATCAGGATTGTGGTGATGCGTCGGCCATCCACTTCGGTCACCTCATAGCGCCAGCCATCCAGTTCCAGCGCGGTGCCGGGTTCCGGGAAACTTGCAAAGCGGTCAAGCAGCAATCCGGCGATCGATGTGTAATCCGCACCTTCGGTCACGAGAGCGCGGGTCTCCAGTATTTGTTCCAGATGATGCAGATCGGCCGAGCCATCGACGCGCCAGCGATTGTCGCCCTCGGCTTGTACGGTAGGGCGTTCGTCTTCATCCGGAAATTCGCCGGCAATCGCTTCCAGAATATCGATCGGCGTCAACAGGCCATGGATGCTGCCAAATTCATCCACTGCCAAGACCAATTGACCTGGCGATTTTTTCAGGATCGCCATGGCATTGAGTACGCCCGCCGAGTAGGGCAGGATGATCGGTTGCTTCAGGCTGCCTTGCTCATTGACGATGCCGGTTGCGGCCAGATCACCGATTAGATCCTTGGTGCGGGCCAGGCCGACGATGTTGTCGAGTTCGGTACGGCAGACGGGCATCAGGCTGTGCGGCGTTTCACGCAATTGCAAAATGATTTTGTCCGGATCGTCATCCAGATTGACCCAGGAAATATCGGAACGGGGCGTCATGATCGAGCGAATCGAACGTTCGCCCAGTGAGAGAACGCCGCTTACCATGTTGCGTTCTTCAATACCGAAGGCGTGTACTTGCTGTTGTGGCGCTTCCGTCGTTTCCTCGACCGGGCCATGCGCACGCTGGCGACTGCCCAGCAGACGCAGGACAGCATCCGCAGTGCGGTCGCGCAGCGGAATCGCAGATTCCATTTTCAGGAAGTTGCGACGTGCCAGCTGATTGAAAAACTCGATCATGATCGAGAAGCCAATTGCGCCGTACAGATAGCCTTTCGGAATCTCGTAGCCCAGACTTTCCGACACCAGACTCAGGCCAATCATCAGCAGGAAGCTCAGACACAGCACGACCACCGTCGGATGTGCGTTGACGAAGCGTGTCAATGGCTTGGATGCCCACATCATGATCAGGATGGAGACGATGACCGCGGCCATCATCACGTATAGCTCCTCGACCATGCCCACCGCAGTGATCACCGCGTCCAGCGAGAAGACCGCATCCAGCACCACGATCTGCGCGACGACAACACCAAAGCTTGCATAGACCTTGGATTCGGTGTGAACGTGTTGTTTGCCTTCGAGACGCTCATGCAGTTCGGTCGTGGATTTGAACAGCAGGAAGATTCCGCCGAGGAAGAGAATGATGTCGCGCCCTGAAAACGGGAAGGCGCCAATGTGAAACAGCGGCGTCGTCAGCGTGACCAGCCAGGAGACAATGGTCAGCAGGCCGAGTCGCATCAGCAGCGCGAGCGAGAGACCAATGATGCGCGCCTTGTCGCGCTGGTGCGGGGGCAGCTTGTCTGCCAGGATCGCGATGAAAATCAGATTGTCGATGCCGAGAACGATCTCGAGCAGTACTAGTGTGAAGAAGCCCAGCCAGATTGCGGGGTCGGAAAGCCATTCCATGGTGTCAATACCTTGTCAAATAATCAGAGCGCCCGCGCAGCAGGTGGCGGGCAAAGTCAGTCATGCATGATTATGGTCAGACGCGCGCTGACACCACATCAAGCAAGATGTGTGCAGCATGCGAAGCTGACGAGATCGATGGCGGCGGCTTGCCAAGGCGGACCGGCGTAGCATTCAGGAAAGAGTCCGGTGCGACAGAGAGTCGGCTGCCCTCGTGAAGCGGTAGGGGAATGGCAGGTGCAGGAACAAGAATATCGGCAAAGTCTAGGTGTGCAGGCACGAGTTTGCCGGTTGCTGCATTGCACGGTAACAGATGCTGCAGGGGTGCTGTAGAGCAGGATGCATCAGACTGGCTATCCATGCCGGACAATGCGTACGCGGGCGGATAGTCTTCGGCTGAATCGGCAAAAACCTGTAACGGGAACAGCAGGATCAGACAGATGACGATGAATCGTCTCATACAGACCAAAATGAATACGGGGTGGTCAGTATATCAACAATCGCTAAGGCAAATTGTTAGCGACCGCACACTGCGATGCAATGTGCTGCATCGCAGTGTTAAGTAGTGCAGAGGCTGGCAGACCGTTACTCTTCCTCCGGGGCGGCGACAAAAGTACTTCTGGTTTGCAGATATTGCCGGATGATGGCCTGTTCCACTTTGACGCGCTCGTTGGGGCGACAGCAGTAGCGGAGCGAGAACGTGTATTCCTTGACCGTCTTGAGTTCGATCAGCACGCGCGGTTCGGCGGAAGGCAGCGTGACCAGTTCGCGCGATTCCAGCCGCTCAAAGTGGCGATTGGCTTCTTCGATCCAGCTGCCACAAATGTCGAATGCCGCTTTGAGCAAGGCTTGCTCCTGCAATTGCAGATTTTCATTGGGCTGGACCGCGACCGGCAGCATATTGATCGTAAAGCGTCCGGTGGCGGTCAGATTACGCACCGGTTTGCTCAGCAGAACCGAATGCGGAATCGTCACCGTATGACCAGTCAACTGATTGCCTTCCATCGTTTCTGCCAAGGTCGTGGCAATCAGGTCCGAATCCAGCACGCGGCCGGAGATGTTCTCGAGCTCTACAAAATCACCGATGCGGTACGGGCGTGAAATGGCCAGCATGGCCGTCCCCAGCAGGTTCAGCAAGAATTCCTTGCTGACGATCAGCATCGCGCCGGCTACGGCGGCCAGCGACAAAGCCGCGCCTGCAATTTTGGAAGCCCATGTTGCGCAGATCAGGATGACGGCCGTTAGCAAAACCAGATTCTTGGCAAGTACCAGATTGCGGCGCTGACGTGCAACATCGGTTGCGCCCTGCATGCGTGCACGTTTTTGCAGAAATTTGACGATCAGCAGCGTAACGATGATCGTGATGAGTGTCACCAGAATACGCCCCAACTCCGTCTTGGCGAAGAGGTTTAGTTCTGCAAACATTTCGGGGAAGCTGTAAGGCAATTGAGGAAAATTCCTTTTGAATGGTGTCTTGGTTTTTATTGGACAGTCATTTTGTGACCGCCTGGTTCGAGATGATACTGCGATTGGCGTTAGTGCGCGGCGGATGCAATGAACAAAGCCCGGAAAACCGGGCTTTGCTGAATACCGCAGGACTAGGTTGTCTTGCGCCGGAGATTGACCTGAGCGCAAAGAGAGTAAGAGAAAATCAGGACGAGACTTCTTCCAGTGATTTGCCCTTGGTTTCCACACCCATCACGATCACGATCAGTGCGGCTGCGGCGAACGACAAGGCGCCCAGCGTAAACACGCCGGTATGACCGGTCATCGGCAGAATCAGGCCAACAGCAAACGGACCGAGCAGCGAACCAAAGCGGCCTACAGAAGATGCAAAGCCGGCGCCAGTGGCACGCGAACGGGTCGGATACAGTTCCGGCGTGTACGCATACAGAACCGACCACATACCGAACATGAAGAACTGCATGCACAGACCGGCACCGATCAGTTGCGCAACAGGCGCTTGTGCGGTGGCAACCTGTCCGTAGACATACGCTGCAATGGCGCTGCCGACCAGCATCAGTACACATGTGCCTTTTCTTCCCCATACCTCGAGCAGCCAGGCAGAGAAGATGAAGCCCGGAATACCGGCCAGCGAAATATAGATGGTGTAGGTAACCGACTTGGTGACTTCATAACCGGCTTGTTGCAACAGCGCACCGAGCCATGTCGTCAGGCCGTAATAGCCAAGCAGGGCAAAAAACCAGAGTGCCCATAACATGACGGTACGTTTGGCGTAGACACCGCGCCATAGTTCGGCGAACAGGGCGCGTTTGTTGACTTTCTCGCCTGTATCAGCGGAAACCATCGGTGTTGGCAACGGCTTGCCGCCAGTTAATGCAATGACGCGTTGTTCCATCTGTGTCGTGACGCGGTCTGCGTCTTGTGTTCGTCCGACTTCCTCCAGCCAGCGTGGCGATTCAGGTACGTAGCGACGTACGATGAAGACAAACACGGCAGGAACAGACAGCGCAATGAAGATGCCGCGCCAGCCGATCAGCGGCAGAGTGAGCCAGGCCAGAATGCCGGCAGCGATGAAGCCGAGCGGCCAGAAGCCTTCCAGAATCGCGACGTAGCGACCGCGGCTTTTTGCCGGAACGATCTCGGACACCATGGAAAGTCCGATCGGAAATTCCATCCCCATGCCAAAACCGAGCAGGATGCGAAACATCATCAGTTGCTCGACGTTTTGTGCAAAGCCGCACAGCAGGCTGCCGACGCCCCAGAAGATCATGCTCCACTGGAAGACAGGTTTGCGGCCGAATTTGTCGGCGAGCATGCCTGCGATGGCGGCACCAAAGAACATGCCAAGAAAGCTGGAACTGGCGAGCAGGCCGGCCTGTGCGGTAGAAAGGCCAAACTCGGTTTTGATGGAGCCGAGCACGAACGTCATGATGCCGAGATCCATCGAGTCAAAAAACCAGGCCGTCGCAATGATGGCAAAGAGCGAGCGCTGGTAGCGTGTCATCGGCAGACGTTCAAGTCTGGCCGCGACGTTGGAACGGAGCCGGGCTCCGGTATTGGTCGTCATGTTTTGTCTCCTGTGATACCGCCTTGGGACGGTTTTATCGTGATTTTTCTACAGGTGCACTGATATATTATATAAATCTCAGTGATATTCAATAAGACTTTGCGTCAATGGATATTCATTTTGTGAAGTCGGCCTCCAGTCTTCCATGCCAGGCGGCTTCGACGATGTGTGCATAGTCGGCCGCGGTGTCGTTAGAGGGAAATGCCTTTGCCAGACGTGTCACGGCAAGGGCATCGGTAATGACAGTGCCAAGTTGTTCGTGCTGGATACCGAACGATTTCAGATCGGTTGGAATGCCAAGTGACTTGACCAATGCGCGCAGCACCACGGGGACTTGTCTTGTCGCGCTGTCTTCATCGTTTTCTTCAATGCCGAACAGACGCGCGATGGTGAGCAATTCGTTACGGCGTGTGACGCGCAGTGCATCCAGTACATAAGGCAACAGGACGGCATTCGTGCTGCCGTGGGATTGGTGTGTGATGCCGGCGACTGCGTAGGCAATGCCATGTACCGCATTGAGTCCGGCACCGCCGTATGACAGCGCAGCGTAATGGCTGGCATAAGCCATGCCGATACGTGCTTCCTGATCGCTGCCGTCGTGATAGGTCCGTAGCAGAAAGCGTGCGCACAGATCGATGGCTTCGCGTGCAAACAGCATGGTCAACGACGAGCGGCCGCTGTAGCCGGGATCGACCTGACCACCACGATCAAAGGCGAACGAGTCCATGGTCAGATAAGACTCCAGCGCGTGTGTCAGTGCATCAATACCGGCATCGGCCGTGACGCGTGGCGGACAGGTGTAGGTGAATTCGGGATCGATCAGCGCAATGACGGGGCGCAGCGTGTTGTCCATCACGGCCACCTTGGTGGCATTGCTCGGGTCGATCAGGATGGCGCCAGGCGTGGCTTCCGATCCTGTGCCTGCCGTGGTTGGCAATGCAATCAAGGGCAGTGCCCTGGGGGCCTGTGCCAGTGCACCGACGAACTGCCTGACCGGCTGGCCATCCGGTAACGTGACGCACAAGGCCTTTGCCAGATCGATGTTGCTGCCGCCACCCAGGGCAATCACATGATCCAGTTGCCTGCCTTGTAGTTGTAAGCGGATTTCACTGGTTGCGTCATCGCACAGTGTGGTTGTTGGGTCGGGTTTGCCGCCGTCATACACGATGGTAAGGATGCCGACTGCTTCGGCTGCCTTGATGTACTCATTTACCCATGGCGTTTTCTGGCTGAAGAACGTATCGGTGATCAGTACGCCCGTGCGATAGCCAAGTCGCGCTAGCAGTGCCGGTAACTGGCTACGGCTGCCGCAACCAAGGATGACACGCGCAGGTGGGCAGAAATGGATCAGATCATTGGGTCGCATGCAGGGCTCCGGTTTGTGGAAGAGTGGACAGAAAGGCGCGCATGGTTTTGGCAACCTGTGGAGCGTCTTGCGTGAGGATGCTGTGATAGCCATGCGGAATGCATTCGAGTCGTGCACCGCGAATACCGGCAGCCAGCATTTGTGCGTGGCTGAATGGTGAATCTTCGTCATCGCTGCCGTGAACAATCAGCGTTGGCAACTGGATGTGAGGCAGCAAGTGGCGTTGATCGGTCTGGCTGATACTTCGCCAGGTCCAGGCAACGGCATCGCGGTCGGCGGCTACCTGTAAACGCAAGCGTTCTTCACGCGCAGCGATCTCTTCGATTAACGAGGTGTGATTGGTTTGGCGGAACCATCGGACCTGCTGGAGCAC
Organism: Oxalicibacterium faecigallinarum; assembly: GCF_014635705.1. Taxonomy (GTDB): domain Bacteria; phylum Pseudomonadota; class Gammaproteobacteria; order Burkholderiales; family Burkholderiaceae_D; genus Oxalicibacterium; species Oxalicibacterium faecigallinarum. Next base: position 8,024 of record NZ_BMDI01000003.1, read on the forward strand.
AGGGCTGCCTGACATCAGAATCAATGCCTTGGGCAGGGGCAGATTGCCTTGCTTCAGCTGTGCCCATGTCGCCAATGTGACGGACACGCCCATGCTCCATCCGGCGAGAACGAAATTGGGTGTATCGACATACTGCGCGATGATGGCGCAGACTTCGGCTGCATAGGCATCGAGGCTGTAATCATCGATGCTGGCACCACGCCAGGCCGCAGCGCGACCGCGAAGGTTGGGCAAGATCCAGCGTGCGTCGTCATGCAGATTTCTTTCCACCGGCAACCAGCTGCTGCGTGTTCCTTGAATGCCGTGCAGCGCAACGATAGTCAGATCCTGTTCGGGATTGCCTGCTCGAATGACATCATGTTTCATGTGGTCTCTTCCTTTGATAATTGTTTTATATTTGATATATATCTTTAGAATTTATTTTGTTGATGCGATAACGTGTCATTGCGTATTCCTGTCCTATACAATCCGTCTCACATCTTTTCGCTTCACTCCTGCTCATGGCCACAACCAAAAAACCAGTCAAAAAAACCACGACCAAGACAACGACCAAGACAACGACCGGCAAGGCAGTTGCCGTCAAAAGAACCAAGTCAGTTGCAAGTACCGAACTGCATCGCATTGCCGGCCCAAAGCCAAAGCTGACGGATCTCGCATACGATCAGCTGGAAGAAGCCATCATCACGTTGAAGATTCCGCCAGGCTCCGTGATCTCCGAGCTCACGCTGAGCGAGATGCTGAACATCGGTCGCACCCCCATTCGCGAAGCAATCCAGCGACTGGCGCGTGAACATTTGCTGCTGGTGTTGCCACAACGTGGTTTGCTGGTACCCGAGATCGATCTCAAGAAACAGTTGAAGCTGCTGGAAACCCGGCGCGAGGTCGAACGCCTGATCTGCAAGAGCGCGGCACGGCGCGCCACACCTGATGAACGCAAAATCTTTGCGCGTCTGTTCGACGAGTTCATGCATGCTTCCAAAACCAATGACGATGTTGTCTTCATGCGATCCGATCGTGAGTTCAATGAGCTGACACTGGTTGCTGCACGTAATGAATTTGCAGAAGGGGCGATGCGCTTGATGCATGGCTTGTCGCGTCGCTTCTGGTACTTCCATTACAAGCAGGCAGCCGATCTGCCGGAAATGGCCCGCCTGCATGCCAACGTCGCCGGTGCCATTGCAAAAGGGGATGTCGAGGCAGCAGGATTGGGACTGGATCTTTTGCTGGACAACATCGAGACCTTTGCCAAGGCCACATTGATGGCGGACATGTAAAAAAACGGCCGCCGGATTGTGTCCGGCAGCCGCCCGCTTTACATCACGAGACCACGATCGATGGTTTCGTTCTCTTCCTTGGTCAGTTGCGGACCATCCAGCGTGACGCGCGAATCATCGATGCGGAAGCGCTTGATGATCGGCTTGAGCTCTTCCTTCACATGTTTTTCGCTATAGCCGTTGAACAGATGGCCCAGCAAGCCACGATCCAGGTCGGTCGTGCCCATGGCCCAGTCGGCAATCGGGAAGGTGAGGTTCATGTTGTACTTCATCATGATCCCCTGATTGTGATGCGCCGTATGGTGACGACGGATCGTATTGATGAACGGCATGTTGCGCACGAACCAGTTTTCATGCACGTGGCAGCAGTAGTGAAACGTCTCGTAAATCAGATACTGCGCCACCATCGTGATGAACAGGATGTAACCGGCATTCGGATTGAAGATGACGGAAGCGAGATAACCCAGTGTCAGGCCACCAACGCCCAGCGTGATCAGCACACGCCAAGGGAAAAAGACGATGCGGAATTCGCGCGTGGTGTCGATTGTTGCTTCATTGTCCGTAAAGTACTGATGATGCTGGCGCGTATGGCGGTCATAGATGGCGCGCAAGGCAAATACATCAATGCGGCGATGCATGACAAAGCGATGCATCGCCCATTCCACAAAGTTGCCGGCAATAAAGACAGGGATGGCCAGCAGCCACTCCCAGCGCGCATTGTCCAGTTGCGTGAGGCAATACCAGATCGCGGCAATGCCGACCGAGTACATCACACCAATGTGCAACAGACCGTTGTAAAGAGGGCTGATATCAGCCTTGTATTCTTCGCGAAATTTCCGCTGGCGCTCGCTCATCATGATTGTGTCTCCTTTGCGTGAGTCGCATGTTATGTATGACTAATATATTAGTTAGCGATATTTGGTATGTCAAGATCGTGTTTTGTTGTTTAATGTGATCAAATCGTGCTGGTTACAATCCCAACGGAGGAGATCGTGATGAATTCGATGCGTTTTGAGCAGCTGGTGGCGGGATTCAGTCACTTGCTGGATGACGGTGTGGATGAGCGGACACTGCTTGAGGAAGGCGCTGTGCTGTTGCGGGACGTGATCGCAGTCGATGACTGGTTGCCGGATGCCTGCTCAGTACCGCATCCGCAGTACTACCAGCAATACTTGCTGTATCTCGATCCGGCAGAGCGTTTTTCGGTTGTGAGTTTCGTCTGGGGGCCAGGGCAAACAACGCCTGTACATGACCACACAGTCTGGGCGCTGATCGGCATGCTGCGTGGCGCAGAGATGGGCGAGCGCTTCGCTGTGCCGGAACAAGGGCAGGCGATGCGCAGTCTGGGAACGGAGATTTTGCATCCAGGTGATATCGAGGTGCTGTCACCAGCAACAGGCGATATCCATCGCGTTTCCAATTACTACAACGATCAGGTTTCGATCAGCATCCACATCTACGGCGCCGACATTGGAAAAGTCCAACGGTATGTGTACAACGACCAGGACGGGAGTCGCCGCGCGTTTGTCTCTGGTTATGCAAATAGGTAGGTACTCACTTCAGGAAGTAACAGTGATTGCTTCCCGTAAATACCTAATTTATGAGATAGGCATTCGCAAACGACCGTCGCATCCTTCCATCTTCTCCTTGAAATGGCGGCTTTCGGTGCTGCTGAATTGGGCCGCTCTCCGAGGGGAAATCTTCACTGTTTTGATTTTGCGCAAATCCTGGCGCATCAGGTAAGCGCATGATTAGGTTGACTGCATCAGACTGATCAATCGGCGCGCAGACGCCATTACAGGATAAGGAGAGACAAGCATGCGCACCAATCTGCCGATTACCAATATCGAATATGTTCTAAAGGAGGGCACCTCACTGGTATCCAAGACGGACACCAAGGGCCGGATCACCTATTTCAACCCGGCTTTCATGGAAGCCAGCGGCTTCTCCGAAGAAGAGCTGATGGGCGCGCCGCATAATCTGGTACGTCATCCTGATATGCCGGAAGAAGCCTTCCATGACCTGTGGGACACCCTCAAAATGGGTTTGCCCTGGAATGGCGTGATCAAGAATCGTCGTAAAAATGGCGATTTCTACTGGGTTTATGCCAATGCCACACCGGTGCGCGAGGGCGATCAGGTGGTTGGCTATATGTCGGTGCGTAACAAGGCAACGACGCAACAGATTGCCGACGCAACGCAACTCTATGACAAATTTCGGAACGGGCAGGCGCGCGGTTTGACAATCCGACGCGGCGAGGTTGTATCGACCGGTGTTGGCGGCCGCATCGCGGCGCTGTGCAACCTGGGCCTGGGTGCGCGCCTTGGACTTGGCATGAGCATCCTGCTTGCGCTGATTGTTGCGCTGGGTCTGGTCGCCATCAGTGAAACCGAACAGGCCACGTTGTCATACTGGTATGGCGGTGCGACTGCAGTCGGCGTCGTGTTGGCCTTGTTCATTTGGAACAGCCTGCATGTCGCCGTGATTCGCCCGTTGAAGAGCGTAACGGATAGCGCCAATGCGGTGGCCGGTGGTGACCTGAGTGTGGTCTTCGAGACCAGTCGGCAGGACGACATGGGGCAGCTGCAACGTGCCTTGCAACAGATGAATGTCAATTTGCGTTCAGTGATGGGCGATGTTCGTACCAACGTCGATTCCATCATGATTGCGACAAAGGAAATTGCGAGCGGCAACATGGATTTATCGGGACGCACGGAATCACAGGCGTCGAGTCTGGAAGAAACGGCTTCCAGCATGGAAGAATTTGCATCGACCGTAAAACAGAACGCCGACAACGCCACGCAAGCCAACCAGCTTGCCTTGTCGGCATCCGAGGTGGCAGCGCGTGGCGGCGAAGTCGTCGCGCAGGTGGGGGCGACGATGAATGACATTAGTGCGTCGGCACACAAGATTGTGGACATTATTGGTCTGATCGATGGCATTGCCTTCCAGACCAACATCCTTGCCTTGAACGCGGCCGTCGAAGCGGCACGTGCCGGTGAACAGGGCCGCGGCTTTGCAGTGGTAGCGGCGGAGGTACGCAATCTTGCGCAACGTTCGGCCTCGGCTGCCAAGGAAATCAAGCAACTGATCGATGAATCCGTCACCAAGGTCGATGCCGGCAATCGTTTGGTGAACGATGCTACCGTCACCATGAGCGAAATCGTCAAATCTGTCCGTCAGGTGAATGACATCATGAGCGAAATCGCGGTGGCCAGTCGTGAGCAAAGCAACGGCATTACACAGGTCAACCACGCCATTTCGCAAATGGATGAGGTGACGCAGCAAAACGCCGCACTGGTGGAGCAGGCCGCTGCCGCTGCTGCCAGTCTGGAAGAACAGACGGTGCATCTGACGCGTTCAATCTCGGTGTTCAAAACGGAACGGGGTGATTCGCTGGCGATGGCGACACCTACTCGTGCAAAGAAACAGAAAGTCAGCGTCGCTTTGCTGCAGCCGGCGGCGCAGATTGCGTTCCGTTAAAGAAGCGGCAAACGGTTGGCAATGAAAAACGGCAGATCTTCTGATCTGCCGTTTTGCGCTGGGCCGGTATATGCAATCAGACGGTTTCGATATCGCCAATACGCTGCCAGAGCGCATGAACACGCCAGTTGCCGATCCAGGCAGGCGGCATTGCCAGATACAGCGCGCCAATATCTGCAACATAGGCATCCAGTGCCGGACGCAATAATTGCACGCCTGCGGTCAGTGGCGGCAGGCGGCTGCAGATTTCATTCTTGACGATGGGTTCAAGCCAGTCCCCATGATGGTGCCAGATGCTGCCGCCGATAACGAAGGCCTGCAGATCCAGTGTGGCAGTCACATTGTAGAGGGCGCGCCCAAACCATTGTGCGGCATGGATCACTGCAGCATGCGCCTTGACGTCGCCATCCTTGACCGCATTAAACAATTCCTCCGCCGAGCGACCATGCTGGATTTCCAGATTGCGCCCTGAAGCCAGTGCTTCTACGTCCCCGATATTGCCGCAACCGCATTGTGCGAGCGACTGTTCCGACAGCAGCATGTGTCCGGCATGCCCGGCATTCCCGTTCTTGCCGCGCAGCATGACACCGTCCACACACAGACCAAATCCGACGCCGGTACTCCAGGTGACATACGCGCAGTGATCGCTGCCTTGCAGCGCGCCAAAGGCCCTCTCGGCAGCCAGTGCTGCAACGCAATCGTTTTCGATATGTACGTTGGTAAATTGCTCACGCAACACGGCTTCCAGTGGCACGGTTTGCCAGTCGTTGGGCAGATCGCCCCGATTACCAATGCCACCGCAGATATTCTGCGTGCGTAGCTCGATCAGCCCGTTTTGTTTGATGAATGGGCCGCACGAGCTGACGCCTACCGTCTTGAGCTCGGAAAAAGGCACGCCAGCCTGCTCGCAGGCCTGTCGCAGCATGCGAATGGCCTGATCTGCCGGTGCGCGTGAACTGCCTTCCTTGGCAGTCGGTTCAGTCAGGCGGAGCAGCGGTCCGTCACTGTCTGCAATGACGACCGCCATTTTCGTTCCGCCAATATCGATTCCGCCGATGTATTGCATGATGCTCCCCTGAATGCTGGTGATCCTGTCGGGAAAAGTCATTCTTCCTACAGACTGACTACCGATATGCTGCAAAGTTTATAGGGAGCATAAGTTATTTTTCGGACGGAATGAAGCATGCCGACGATTTTGGCACGGGTAACACGATGATGGGAGGCTGGAAGCTTATTCCGGGAAGACTTCAATTCCCTGGTTGACCGCGTAGCGGATCAGCGCGGGCATGTTGTCGATCTCCATTTTTTTGAAGACCAGTTTGCGGTAGCGATTGACGGTGGACAGGCTCAGGGACAGGCGATCGGCAGTCTCTGTCGGTCGTTCGCCCCGGCACATGCTGTGGAAAACCTGCAGCTCACGGGAAGTCAGGCGTTGATGGCGGGTGGTATAACTGCCATTGAAACGCGTGCTTGTGCCTGCGACGTAGCGTTCACCACTGCATACGGTGCGGATCGCAGTGACCAGTTGTTCGGCATCGCCATCGGAAGGAAAGAAACCGCTGGCGCTTCCACCCATCAGTTCCAGTGCGTGCATATTGTCGGACCGGCCATTGAGAATAATGATGGGCAACAATGGTTGGTCGGTGCGAAATGCCGACAGACGCTCATAGCCAAAGCGACGCAAAGCCACGAGGTCGAGCAATACCAGATCGGGATGCAAGTCTGCCGTCATGCGCACACCCTCTTCGGCGCAGGGTGTCTCGCCCACGATCGAAAAATCGGGGAAAGCCGATAGCCACTCGCGTATGCCAGCGCGCACAACCGGAAAATGCTCGACGATCAGAATTGATACTTGCATGGGCTTGATGGAAATGCTCATTTCAGTGATCGAGCCTATAACTTAAGCGTAAGCGCGCATGGGGTCTGTGAGAGGGCGCACATAATCGCGCAATCAGAATCAGCGACATGATTTGTCGAGACGTGATCAAGCAGACAAGTGAAGGCAAAAGAGTCGAAATCCTACGCAGATTTGGGAATTGACTGATATAGCGCGGCGCACTAGCCATGCATCATGACTGTCCGGCAGATGATGAGTGCGTAAAAACAGTGCGCACTGTGAATCAGCCGTCTATCTTGTTCACTCTATACAGGAGAAACGACATGGCCGATCAGCACCATGCCAAAGGGAATGCCGCATCGCGTCATCAGTCCATTCAACATGGACAGTATGGCCCGCCAGACAGCGTTGTCACACGTAGTGATAAACGAGTGGAAATGGGACGCGGCAACCGGCAATTGCAACAGGAGCGGGATCATTTGCCTGCTGCCGTCAACAAGCGTGACAAGGCTGGCAAGCAGTAACACCAGTCCCGCTTCAAGACGCTTTTCCATGCAGTAGAAAACAGCCCGCAGATGCGGGCTTTTATTTTTACGCGTCGCGTGGTGCGATCAGTGCAACCGGATAATCACCAAGCAGATTGGCAATGTCGATCTGTTCCAGATTGACCTCCACCTGTTTGCCCGTCAGCAGGTTGACGTGATCACCATGAAAAGCCTGCGGCAACTGGATCATCGTATGACCGGGCACATCGCCTGCCGTATGGCGTAGCGAGAGATCCTCGTTCAACAGATGCAGACTCATGCGCAACGCAACCACCAGGACCTGATGCTGATCGTGCTGTCGCAGGAAAGCGATCACATGATCGGCAAGCGGACCTTCCACCGTCAGCGGTATATAGGCACCCGTTTCGAACAGGGCGGGATAACGTTTGCGCAGATGTAAGGCAGCATAGATCAATGGCTGCTTGAGCTGGCACTGATGCCAGCCCCGACGATGAGGAATCCGTTCCACGGCAGGACCATCCTGTGCCAGCAGCAGTGCGCGTGCGTCGTAATGTACAGGGCGGCGATTATCCGGATCGACCAGACTGAAATCCCAGAATTCTGTCCCCTGATACAAGTCAGGCATGCCGGGTGATGTCAGTCGCAGCAGTGTCTGCGTCAGGCTGTTGGCAATGCCGGCCGTCGATACACGCTCCACCCATGCCACCATTTCGTCGACAAAACCGGCACTTTTCTCACGATCCATCAAGGCCATTAAAAATTCTCGGCAGGCCGATTCATACTCGCCATTCGGCATGGCCCAGCTCGAGTAACGCTTGGCTTCACGCAATGCCTTTTCCTGCCAGGCAGCCAGGCGCTCGGCATAGGCTTGCAGGCCCTGTTGATCATCGGCGCGCAGTTCAAACGGCCACGCGCCGAGAATCATCTGGTAGAGCATGATTTCGTCATCCAGCGAGGGCGCAACCACTTCTGGTGTGTCGGCTTCGGCAACAAGACGAATCCGGAAATCGGTATGCAGGCGTTTCCAGCGACGCACGGTTTCGGCCCATTCGTCAGCCGCTTCGCTGAGTACTGCCAGTCGCGCACGCACGTCTTCGCCGCGTTTGTGATCGTGCGTCGCGGTGGTGAGCATGGCGTGGGGAAAGTGCACGGCACGTTCCGCATTGAAAGCGTGGAAATCAGCGATGGATGAAGAGAAGTATTCGGGATCGGCACCGACTTCGTTACGCGACAGCAGTCGACCGTAACGATAAAAACCCGTGTCCTCCACGGCTTTGGCAGCGAGTGGTGGCGTCAATTGTTCAAAGCGGCGCACGGCAAGCTGGCGTAACGGCAGGGCATCCGGGCTGGCATCGGGATCGATGCTGTCGGTGTCGAACAGCGTAATGAGCGTATCCAGCAGCGGCTGATCGGGAGGGGAAAGGTTGCGACGAGCCTCGGCAAGCGTACGCTCGATGACCAGCCGATCAACTTCATTGCGGCCATCTTGCGTGCCATAGGTGCGATAAACCGGAAACGCCACCAGCACTTCCGTCAGTACGCGGTGAATTGCCGCCTGCGAAATATCGCGCGTATCGAGCTCGGTCCTTGCGACAGCGTGAACGGCACGCGTCAGCGCGGCAAATTCGCCAACAAAATTTTCACGCAGCAGTTGTCTGCGTGCGTTGAGTACATGCGTTGCAAATGCGTCGTTGTCGCCGGTCAGTTCGATCCACAATTTGTTGAGCGCATTCAGCCCGCTTTCGCTATGCAGCAATGCGCCGACCTGATCCATGAATTCATAGCCCGTGGTGCCGTCGATGGCCCAGTCTTCATGCAGTCGTTCGCCGCGCGTGAGAATTTTCTCGACGACGATGTAGGGATGGGTATCGCGTTGCGAGGGTGGACGCTGTTCGGCCAACGCCAGAAGGCGCTGACGCAGTTCATTGCAGTAGGCGGTCGGATTGGCCAGCCCATCGACGTGATCGACGCGCACGCCATCGATCAGGCCTTCTGCATACAATCTGAAAATCAGTGCATGTGTCGCATCGAAGACATCGTCCAGCTCGACACGGACGCCGGCCAGATCGCTGACTTCAAAGAAGCGGCGCCAGTTGATTTCTTCTGCAGCGTTGCGCCACCACGTGAGCTTGTAGTTCTGTCTTTCCAGCAAACGATGCAGACGCTTGAGGCCGCCGGCGAGATCGGGATCGACGGAGGCCAGTGCCTGTGCGATGCCTTCTCGACCTTCTTCCGTCGCGGCAAGCTCGCGCAGCATGCCAGCGCGCGTGCTGTGAAGGTCAAAGGCATCGACTTCTTCCGGATGCACTTCGGGAAAATCGCTGGCAACGCATTTCAATGCGGCACCGCCATGTCGCAGCACGCGGATCGTACTGGCGGGCGACAATGGAAAGCGGTGGGCATAGTAGGCAAAGTGGAACAGCCCGGTCTCCTGATCAAACTGCAGACGCAGATCGCCTGAACGCAATGCCTGCGCATACTGGTCGCCGAGAAAGGGCAAAAGAATCTTGCCGTTCAGCGTCGGATCGGGTGAATGCCAGTCGATATCGAACCAGCGTGCATACCGGCTGTGTTGCCCCCATTCCAGCACATTGAGCCACCACGGATTATCGGCACCACCGACACCCATGTGATTGGGCACGATGTCGATCACGATGCCCATGCCGGCTGCACGCACTTTCTCAACCAGCCGGCGTAATGCGGCTTCGCCGCCAAGTTCGGGATTGATACGGGTCGGGTCGACAATGTCGTAACCGTGCGTCGAGCCCGGGCGTGCTGTCAGTATCGGTGACAGATAGAGATGGCTGATGCCAAGACGTGCGTAATAATCGACGACACTGACCGCATCATCCAGTGTGAAATCCTTGTGTAGCTGCAATCGCGCAGTGGCGCGTGGGATCGGCATTTAATGGTTTCCTTTTGCTTGCCTTGCTTTTTCCAGAATGGACAGACGCTGTGCAACGTCACCGCGATCGAGCATGTGATCAGTCGTCTCCGGCAGGCGACGCCGCCAGTTTGGATGTTCGTCTATCGTGTTGGGCACATTGGGCTGTTCCAGCAGGCCCAGCACATCTTCCAGTGGAATGATGACGAGCGGTGCCGGGGTGCTGGCCACAAATTCAAGAAGATCGTTCAGTGGCGGATGCGGGCTGTCGCAATCGAAAGTGCGTTCCGGATACTGGTACTTCAACGCATTGCACAAGCGTGTGCGATCGTAGCCGCGTGCTGCGTGTTCATCCGATCCTTGCACGCCGGGTGCCAGCAGTGACAGTTGTTCACGCCATTCGATATCACGACCTTGCCACCAGCCAGCAACGGTCGGCAGATCGTGCGTGGCGGTCGTGGCAATGGCTTGCGACGACCAGTGGTCAGGGGAGCGGAACATGCCGTGTTCCTGTTCAAACCACAGAACGCGAATGCCCATCAAACCTGCATCCGCCAGTGCCTTGTCGAAACCTGCCGGAACCGTGCCAAGATCTTCCCCGATCACGATGGCACGATGGCGATGGCTTTCCAGTGCGATCAGGCGCATCAGTTCTTCGAACGGATAGCGCAGATAAACGCCTTCGGTACCTGGCTGGCCTTGTGGTACCAGCCACATACGGGCCAGACCGAGAATGTGATCGATGCGTACACCACCTGCATAGGCAAAGGCGGCGCGCAACATTTCGATGTAGGCCTGATAACCATATTCGCGCAATGCGCGTGGAGAGAAGGCGGTCAGCCCCCAGCTTTGTCCTTGCGGGCCCAGCAGGTCGGGTGGTGCACCGACGGACAGGCCGTTGAGCATCTGCGATTGCCGGCTCCAGGCCTGGCTGCCGCCTCCTTCGGCGCCCACGGCCAGATCGGTAATCAGGCCAATTGCCATGCCGCTGTCGCGTGCACGTTGCTGTGCACGCTGCAAGCCGAGTGCAGCCTGCCATTGCAGAAAGGCGTGGAAGGTGATTTCGTTGTCGTGCGTTTCGGCAAACCGAGCCACAGCATCGCTGTGCGGATCACGCAAATCTTCCGGCCAGTCTTTCCAGCTTCCCTCGATGCCTTTGCTGCGCATGTCGGCATGCAATGCCTCAAAGCGTGCATGATCTTCGAGTGCTGTACCGCTTTCATTGCGAAAACGTTCAAACGCTTTCCAGCCATCTGTATGGATGTCGTAGTGATCGAACAGGTAACGCAGTACGGTCAGTCGCCACTTTGTTGCGGTCGGCCAATCGACGTATTCCAGTGCTTGCAGGTGTTTGCGTTCCTCACCATTCTCAAGATCGGCGATGGCCTCGCTCAAGGCCTGTTCGCCACTGACACTGGCGGGGTCGATGTGCAGAACGTTGAACAGCAGACGACTGGAGGGACCGTACGGACTGTAATGCCACGGATTGGCGCTGAACATGGCGTGTACAGGGCTGATTGCAATACCGGATGCACCGTGGCGTGCTGCCGATTGCGCGAGCTGTTCCAATGCCGTGAAATCACCAATTCCGGCGTCGCCGGTCTGCGCATCCTTGTCGGCGCGACGTAGCGAATACAGTTGTGCCGCCAGGGCCCACAGATGGGGAGTGCGATCGTGTGCCGCATCGCTGACGCTGAAGCAGCGTACGGGCGCAACGGCCAGTGTGAGGGGGTGTTCACCATCGATATACAAGCGGTGATAGCCCATTGCATGCACGGCTGGCATACGCGCGGGCGCATCATGCTCGCCGCTGATGTGTCCGCTTTGTTCGCTCTCGTCTTCGAGTACCAGGCGATATGCTTTGCCATGAATGCGCGCCAGCGGCGAGAACACGATCTCATGTCCTTGCTGCGCGGTAATCAATGGTGGCAGGGCCAGACGCTCCTCGTCTTCCTGCAGGGTGAGAATGGATGCTGCGCAAGCGGCATCACTGCTGCAGTCAAACTGCAACGCGGTCAGCACCGTACGCAGGGTTTGACCAGACACCTGTTGCGGCTGGCCATACGCATCGGTCCATTCGACGGACAGGCCTGCGGCCTGTGCCAGTTTGAGCAGTGCGTCATTGCGGTCACGATCGATGTGATCTTCGTTTAATCGGGCATTCATGCGACAGGCTCCAGCAGGGCAATGAAGGAATCAGCGGGAAGAATGTCACCTTGCAGTGACGTCATGACGTTCGTGGTTTCAAACAGCAGGTCGGCGCCGCCTGTATGCACGATGTTGTCAGGCGTTACCTTGATGGGGATCGATGCCAGATTGAGCGCGACCGTCAGCACTCTGCCGTGCGCAAGCTGCCAGCGCGCGACGACAGCGGACTCACCCAGTACTTGAGCGCCGAGCGAGCGGCAGTCATGCAGATGAGGCATCACGTGTTGCTTGCGTAATGCGAGCAAGGTATGTACCCAGGTTTGCCACTGTTCTGCGTCAGGTCCCTGCTGCGGAATGGAGTCCGAAAAAGTGTCGGGCGCATTCGGATCCGGAATTCGTTCTCGCTGCGCTTCATCGGCAAACGCCGCAAAGCCGGCAAATTCCTGCCTGCGTCCGTCACGCACGGCAGTCGCCAGTCCTTCATCCTGATAACTGGTGAAGAACAGAAAAGGCGTGGTCGACCCCCATTGTTCTCCCATGAACAACAAGGGAATCTGTGGCGACAACAACAGCAATGCCATGGCTGCGCGCAAGGCATCTGGTCGCGCCAGCGTCGTCAGCCGATCGCCGAAGGCGCGATTGCCGATCTGGTCGTGGTTTTGAATGAACAGAACGAAGGCAGTCGGTGGCAGATGCGCACTCGATTCCCCCCGCAACGCATTGTCACGGATCGGCGATGGTTCACCCTGATAGACAAAACCCTCGGCAAGGCAGCGTGCCAGTTTTTCTGCAGGCCGTTGGCAGTAATCAAGATAGTAATGATCGTTTTCCCCTGTCAGCAGCGTATGCAGTACATGGTGACCATCGTCATTCCACTGTGCGTCGAATGGCGCCTCGGTTGTCTTGCCAAGCAGATGGGCGGCATTGTCATCATGCTCCAGTACCAGATGAATATGACGTTCGTGTCCCATTTCATCGCGGATACGCTGGCCCATTTCTTCCAGCCAGTCCTGTTCGCTGATCATGTGCACGGCGTCGAAACGCAGGCCGTCGAAGCGATATTCGCGCAGCCAGTACAACGCATTTTCGGTGAAGAAATTCCGTACCTGCGGACGACGGAAGTCGATCGCCTGTCCCCATGGCGTCTGAATGTCATCACGGAAGAAATCCTTGGCGTAAGCCCCCAGATAATTGCCATCCGGACCGAAGTGGTTATAAACCACATCGAGAAATACCATCATGCCCAGACCGTGAGCGGTATCGATCAACGCTTTCAATTCTTCCGGCGTGCCGTAGCTTGTATCCGGCGCGTAGGGCAGGACACCGTCATAGCCCCAGTTGCGGGTGCCCGGAAAATCGTTGATCGGCATCAGTTCGATCGCCGTAATGCCGAGCGCGGCAAGGGCCGGCAACTGATGCGTGACACCGGAAAAGCCGCCGCACGCACCAACATGCAATTCGTAGAGAACGGTTTCGTGCCAGGGACGCCCGCGCCATAGCGGGTATTGCCAGTGATAGCTTTGCAGATCGACGACCACGCTGGCGTCATGCACATCCGTATCCTGCGCGCGCGAGGCAGGATCGGCGACGCGCATTGTACTGCCGTCGTTGCGCACGATCTCGTACTGGTAGCGGCTGCCGGGCTGGCAGGCGACCTCCAAGGCAAACCAGCCATCCGGCAGTGCCGTCATGGCATGGGTCGTATCACCACCCAGTATCAGGTTGACCTGATCGGCACTGGGCGCCCACAGACGAAAGAGCACACGACCGGCACTGCCGATTTGTGCACCAAAGGCATAGTTAAACGACGACATGGTCGGCTACCAGAAGTACGGCGCTGTGTGCGCTGACGACAATGCGATTGTTCTCGATGACATGCAAAGGCGGTTCACCGTCTTTTTGGGCGGCATCAATGAGCACTTTCCATTGCAGAACGGGCTCAGGCAGCACGAATTCGCGGTCTTCCCACAAGGCATTGAGCAGGAACAGCGATGCCGTTACTTCGCTTTCGTTGTGACGCTTGGCTTCGATGCGGGCGACACGGCGCAGTGTCAGCAGACGGCCTTCCGCATAGCGCCAGCTTTCTTCAGTCATCGGTTGGCCGTATTCGTCGAACCATGAGGTGTCGTACAGGCCGGGCAGAATTTCCAGATCACCAGTGTAGAAGCGTGAAGCATGCAGGGTTGGACGAGCGCGTCGCGCGGCGATGCAGCGTTGTGTAAAGTCGACCAGTGACTTTCCGGGATCGCTCTCGGCCAGCGACCAGTCCATCCACGACAGCGGATCGTCCTGACAATAGGCATTGTTATTGCCATGCTGGGTACGGCCGAATTCGTCGCCGCCCAACAGCATCGGCGTGCCATTGGAAAAGAACAGCGTCATCAGCATGGAACGACGCAATTTCTCACGCGTGTACTGGATGCCCTGATCGTCGGTCGGGCCTTCCGCGCCCCAGTTCCAGCTTTCGTTATCGTTGGCACCATCGCGATTGTCTTCGCCATTGGCCTCATTGTGCTTCTCGTTGTAGCTGACCAGGTCGTTGAGCGTAAAGCCGTCATGTGCGGTGATGAAGTTGACGGACGCCCATGGACGACGGCGATGATGGGCAAACAGATCCGCAGAACCGAGCAGACGTGCCGCAATCGAGCCACGCATGTCGGCGTCGCCCTTCCAGAAGCGACGCGCGTCGTCACGAAAACGACCATTCCACTCGGCAAAGCCGGCCGGATGGTTACCGATCTGGTAACCGCCGGGACCGATGTCCCACGGTTCGGAAATCAGTTTGACGCGTGACAGAACGGGATCCTGGCGCAATGCATCAAAGAAGCCGCAACCCGGGTCAAATCCGTTTGGCTCACGACCTAGCGTGACGCCAAGATCGAAGCGGAAGCCATCAACGTGATATTCCTGCACCCAGTAACGCAGGGAATCCATCACCATCTGGATTACGCGCGGATGCGACATGTTGACCGTGTTGCCGCAACCGGTGTCATTGATGCTGTGGCGTGGATTGTCCGGCAACAGGCGGTAATAGCTGGCGTTGTCGAGTCCTCGGAACGACAGCGTCGGGCCCATTTCGCTTTCTTCGCAGGTATGGTTGTAGACCACGTCGAGAATCACTTCAATACCCGCCAGATGTAGTTGGCGAATCGCGCGTTTCATCTCATTCAGCGATCCATCGGACAAGTAGGATGGCTCAGGGGCGAAATAGGACAGCGTGTTGTAGCCCCAGTAATTGCGCAGATTTTTTTCTACCAGACGACGATCCTGCAGGATCGCATGGACCGGCAGCAGTTCAAGCGAGGTCACGCCGATTTTCAGCAGATGATCGATGACATAAGGATCGGCGAGTGCAGCAAAGGTCCCGCGTTCATGCTGCGGAATGGAGTCGATATTCATCGACAGGCCACGTACATGGGCTTCATAGAAAACGGTTTGATCCCAAGAAATATCGGGCGACTGATCGTGGCCCCAATGGAAGCCGTTATCCGTCACCACCCCTTTCGGCATGTACTGCGCGCTATCACGGCGGTCAAAAGACAAGTCGCCGCGCGTGGCGCCGACGCGATACCCGTACAGCGCATCGCTCCATTTCACCTGACCATGAATAAGGCGGGCGTACGGATCAAGCAGCAGTTTGTGCGGATTAAACCGATGGCCGTGCTCAGGTTGGTAGGGACCGTATGCACGATATCCGTAGAGCTGTCCTGGGCGAACCTCAGGCAGATAGCCATGCCAGACTTCATCTGTGCATTCGGGAAGAACATGGCGTGCAATTTCGCGACGGCCGCTGGGGTCGAAAAGACAGATTTCAATCTTCTCGGCGTGTGCGGAAAAGACAGCGAAATTGGTACCAAAACTATCGACGGTTGCGCCTAAAGGATAAGGACGACCAGCCTGAATACGTGTGCGTGATTGTTTGTCGTGTGCCATTTTATTTATGGATTCTTTCTGAAAATGACAGTAGAGAGAGGGGGAAGGGTCAGCACTAGAGACTGCGCGTATCCATGTGCCGGTTGGTTGATCGTAGAAACACCGCCTGCATTACCGATATTGCTGCCACCATAAACAGCCGCATCAGAGTTAATGACTTCTTCCCAGTTACCTGCTTCCGGTACACCAATGCAATAGTCGGTGCGTGGTACCGGCGTCATGTTGCAGACAATCAGTACGCTGGGCGCGTTCGGACTCATGCGGAGATAGGCAAGGACACTGTTGTCTGCATCGTCACCGATGATCCAGCGGAAGCCGGATGGCTGGCAGTCGCTTTCATGCAGTGCCGGTTGTGCGACATAGAAATGGTTGAGATCGCGTACCAGACGTTGCACGCCGCGATGACGCGGATCGTCGAGCAGATGCCATTCAGGGGAGGCATCGTGATTCCATTCGCCGAGCTGGCCGAATTCGCTGCCCATGAACAGCAGCTTCTTGCCCGGATGCGTCCACATGAAACCGAGATAGGCGCGCAGATTGGCGAGTTTTTGCCAGTCATCGCCCGGCATCTTGCCGAGCAGCGAACCCTTGCCGTGCACGACTTCATCATGTGAGATCGGCAGGACGAAATGCTCGGAATAGGCATACACCATGCCGAATGTCATGTCGTTATGGTGATGGCGACGATGGACCGGATCGTGCTCGATGTAACGCAGCGTGTCGTGCATCCAGCCCATGTTCCACTTGAATGAAAAGCCCAGTCCGTTTTCATTGACCGGTGCCGTCACGCCGGGCCATGCAGTCGATTCTTCGGCAATCATCAGCGCGCCCGGGCAGCGGCTGGTCACGGCCTCGTTGAGCTCCTTGAGGAAGGCTACCGCTTCCAGATTTTCACGACCGCCGTAGATATTCGGAATCCACTCACCGGCCTTGCGGCTGTAGTCACGGTACAGCATGGAGGCGACCGCATCGACACGCAGGCCGTCGATATGGAAATGCTCGAGCCATTCCAGCGCGGAAGCGATCAGAAAACCACGCACTTCATTGCGGCCGAAGTTGTAGATCAGCGTATTCCAGTCCTGATGAAAGCCTTCGCGCGGATCGGCATGCTCATAAAGCGCGGTTCCGTCGAAGTGCGCAAGGCCGTGGGCATCGGATGGGAAGTGTGCCGGCACCCAGTCGAGAATCACGCCCAGACCGGCGTTGTGGCAACGATCAACAAAACCGGCAAAGGCCGCCGGTGTGCTGAAGCGTGCGCTGGGCGCAAATTGCGACAGCGGCTGGTAACCCCACGAGCCGGAAAACGGATGCTCCATCACCGGCAGAAATTCAAGGTGGGTAAAGCCCATTTCCAGCGCATAGGGAATCAGACGATCGCCCAGCTCGTGCCAGTCGAGGTTGCGGTTGTTTTCCTCGACTACGCGTAGCCATGATGCGGCATGCACTTCATACACCGACATCGGCATGGAGCAGGGACGTAAATCAGCGCGCGCTTTCATCCATGCTGCGTCGGTCCAGCGGAAAGCAGTTGCCGGTGCCACGACAGAACTGGTCGCAGGCGGTAGTTCGGTGGCACGCGCAATCGGATCGGCCTTGAGCGGGAGCAACTGGCCATTGATGTCGAGCAACTCATACTTGTAACGCTCGCCGGCACCAAGGCGCGGGATAAACAATTCCCATACGCCGGCCTGGGAGCGCGACCGCATCGGGTGACGGCGACCATCCCAAGAATTGAAATCGCCCACGACCGAGACGCGACGGGCGTTAGGCGCCCACACGGCAAAGCGTGTCCCTTCAACGCCATCAACCGTCATCGGAATGGCGCCAAGACAGCGGCCGAGTTCACGGTGTCGTCCCTCCGCAATCAGATGCAGGTCGAGTTCGCCGAGCAGCAGGCCGAAGGCATAGACATCTTCGGTGCTTTGTACAGTGTCGCCGTTGGCGCCGGGCCAGACGATATCCAGCGTGTAATCGCTGGGGCTCAGGTGTTCGTGGTTGTTGGGGGCGGTAACAGTACCTGCGAATAAACCATCGTGTGCGTGCTGATTCAGTGTGATGGTTTGCCCGCCCATGCGAACATGTACAGCAGCAGCGCCTGGCTGAAAGGTGCGGATCGTGATGTCCTTGCCCGTGGCATGCGGTCCGAGAAAGGCAAACGGATCGCCAAGGCGACCCTGCAACAGGGCATCGCGCTGCACATCATTGGCAGCGGCGGGAGGTGACGCGGAAACTTCTGACATCTTCAGCCTTTTATGGGAAGGATTATGTGGGTGAATGAGGCAGATCGAGCAGACGTGATGCCAGATCGCGCAACCCTCGTAACGGCACGATCAGCCATGCCGGACGGTTGGTTGCCTCATAGCAGATTTCATACAAGGCCTTTTCCAGCGTAAACAGGTCGAGCAAGGCATCGGCAGCCTGGTCGTCCGGCGCGCCGGCGCGATAAGCCTGCAGGAAGGTTTCACGCGATTCGGGCACATAGCGTTCCAGCAGCCGCTGACGATTTGCCAAAGCCTGATCGCTGAGATCGCCCGGACCGCTATTGGCCGAGAAATACGCCGCGTAATCATAGGAACGGATCAGACCGGCGACATCGCGCCACGGGCTGTTCTTTTCACGACGCTCCTCCAGCGTGCGGGCGGGTTCGCCTTCAAAGTCGACCAGATAGACATCGCCGGAAGAAACCAGAATCTGACCCAGATGCAGATCGCCGTGGATACGGGTGCGCAAGGTGCCGACGGCACTGGCAGACAGCTTGTCGATCAGCGATTCCAGTCCACCCTTGAGCAATTGCAGGCGCGCTGTCATGTCGCGGATTTCGCTGTTCTCGCTTTCATGGTCACGCAAGACGGCGAATGCTTTGTCGAGTTGCGCGTGAATCTGTCTGGCCATGTACTGGCAGTCGGCCTCGCTGGCACGCTCCGGCGCAAAGGCAGGATCGCTCGATTCCTGCGCCAGTACCGTGTGCAATTCGGCCAGACGCGTACCGAGCTTGTCGGCAAAGTGCAGCAGGTCAAAGATCGGATCCGCCATGTCAGCCATGGCTGGCGTGCCGGTGCCGGTATCGTCTGTTTGCTGTGCAGTACGGGCCAGCGTATCCAGCGTCCAGCGCCATGCGTCGCCCTGACTGTGGATAAAGCGCTGCAGCACGATCAGCGTATGTGGTGTGCCATCGGCAGCAATGCGCGTCATGTCGCCGAGCATCAGCGGTGCATTCTTGTATCCACGCTCGGTCAGGACCTTGCCCATTTCCAGTTCGGGATGAATGCCTGCCGTCAGATGACGGATCACTTTCAGCACGACCATGTCGGCAATCGAGAGCGAGCTGTTCGATTGTTCGACCGTCATGCGACGAATACTGATTTCTTCCGGTAGCGCGATGTCGGCCAATGCGGCGGTCTTGCTGCAATGAATGGTGCCATCGCTGGTGGCGATGCTGGCTTCTTCACTGATCAGGTCAAAGACACGCAAGGCAAAATTGTCGAGCGAGAATGCATCGGTCAGCATGCCGACGTGACGCTCACGCCGGACACGGGCCAATGCCAGCTGTTGTGGCAGGCTGGACCCGCCTTCTTCTTCCGCCAACACGCCGAGTGGCAGGAAGTAGCGTTCCTCGCCACTGGCATCTTGCGTAATCAGTTCGGTCAGCATCATCGGCAGCATGCCGGGTTTGAGCGGCAAGGACGTTGCCTGAGCGATCTGCACTGCTGACAGTTTTTGCTGCTTGCCGGCATACCAGCGACGCAGTTGCAGATACTGCGGCAGCGTGACTTTTTCCAATGTTTCGCGGGCGGCACCGCGCAACAGGTCCGGCGCGCCGTTTGGCAAGACCAGGGTCTGATAATCAGGCAGCGGTTCGGATGGTTTGACGTACCAAGCCGGCATGCTGGTGTCGTTGACCAGCATAAACCAGTAAAAGCCGAACGGCGGCAGTGTCAGCAGATACGTGAGCTGACCAATCGGCGGGAACGCCACGCCACCCAGCATCTCGACCGGAATGCGTCCGGCGAATTGCG
The DNA here is from genome assembly GCF_014635705.1 of Oxalicibacterium faecigallinarum. Taxonomy (GTDB): domain Bacteria; phylum Pseudomonadota; class Gammaproteobacteria; order Burkholderiales; family Burkholderiaceae_D; genus Oxalicibacterium; species Oxalicibacterium faecigallinarum. The sequence goes on from NZ_BMDI01000003.1 coordinate 28,105, forward strand.
ACAGATCGATTTCGACAGCTTGCGAGGCATGCGAGACATTGGCCACGCACAGAATGGTTTCGCTATTGCCATCGGCATCCGTGTATTCGCGCAGATAGGCGAGGATGCGGCGATTGTCCGGATAGATGAGTTTGAGCGAGCCGCGACCGAACGCGTGATGCTTGCTGCGCACCTGCAACAGACGGCGCATCCAGTTCAGTGGCGAATACGGGTCTTCATGCTGCGTTTCGACATTGACTGCCTGATAGCCGTATAGCGGATCCTGAATCGCCGGTAACACCAGGCTGGCAGGATTGGCGCGGGAAAAACCGCCGTTACGATCGGGCGTCCATTGCATGGGCGTACGTACGCCATCGCGATCACCGAGATGAATGTTGTCACCCATCCCGATCTCGTCGCCGTAATACAGCACGGGCGTGCCGGGCATCGAGAGCAGAAAGCTGTTGAGCAGTTCCACGCGGCGGCGATCACGTTCGAGCAGCGGTGCCAAACGTCGACGGATACCGAGATTGATACGTGCCCGTTTGTCGGATGCATAGTGATTCCACAAATAATCACGCTCACGTTCGGTCACCATCTCCAGCGTCAGCTCATCGTGATTACGCAGGAAGATCGCCCATTGGCAGCTCGGCGGGATATCCGGTGTCTGGCGCAGAATATCGGTAATCGGAAAACGGTCTTCCTGCGCCAGCGCCATGTACATGCGCGGCATCAAAGGAAAATGGAAGGCCATGTGGCATTCATCCTCATCACCGAAATACTGCTGTACGTCTTCCGGCCACATATTGGCTTCGGCCAGCAGCATGCGGTCGGGAAAGCTGGCATCCAGCTTGGCCCGTATTTTCTTCAGAATCGCGTGGGTTTCCGGCAGATTTTCATTGCTGGTGCCTTCGCGTTCGATCAGATAAGGCACCGCGTCGAGACGCAAGCCGTCGACGCCCAGATCGAGCCAGTAGCTCATGACTTCCAGCACGGCTTCCAGAACAGCAGGGTTGTCGAAATTCAGATCGGGCTGATGCGAGTAAAAGCGATGCCAGAAATACTGATTGGCCACCGGATCCCAGGTCCAGTTGGATTTTTCAGTATCGAGAAAGATGATGCGCGTGCCGTCATAGCCCTCATCCGAATCAGCCCACACGTAGAAATCACGCTCGGGCGAGCCTTTCGGCGCGTTGCGCGCACGCTGAAACCATGGATGCTGGTCCGAGGTGTGATTGACGACCAGTTCGGTAATCACGCGCAGACCGCGCGCATGCGCCTCCTCGATGAAGCGGCGTGCATCTTCCATCGTGCCGTAATCTTCATGCACGCCAATGTAGGCAGCGATATCGTAACCATCGTCACGACGCGGTGAGGGGTAGAACGGCAGCAGCCAGATCGTGTTGACGCCAAGGGTGGCGATGTAATCGAGTTTGTCGATCAGGCCGGGAAAATCGCCGACGCCATCATTGTTGGAGTCGAAGAAGGATTTGACATGCACCTGATAGATGACCGCATCCTTGTACCACAGCGGGTCCTCGCTAAAGCTGGCGGATGGCCGGGCGAGTTCCTGTTCTGCAATCTGTGCGGTCAACGGATTGGTCATGGGCTACCTTTTCTCCAGATGGTTGCTTGTTGATGGCACTTAGCCGGACGGACGCAGGCGCCAGATGGCAAATGGCAGTTGTTGCGGATCCAGACGGACATGCTGCTGTCTGCCACGCCAGGTAAATCGGCTCTCGCTCATCAATTCCTCGACTTCCACTTCGGCATCGTCGTGCAGACCAAACTGCCAGAGCGGGAGGTCAATCGTGCTTTCATGCGCGGCAAACGGATCCAGATTGATGGCGATCAACAAGGTGTTGTCGCCAAACCGGTCCGCAGACGTACCGCGCGTCGATTTTGAAAAATACAGGATATGGTCATCCGATGCTGTGTGGAAACGTACATTCAGGTGCGTATGCAGTGCCGGATTGCTGGTACGTATCCGGTTCAGTTGCGTGACTTCCCGGACGATGTTGCCGGGGCGTTGCCAGTCCCATGCGCGAATCTCGTATTTTTCCGAATCCAGATATTCTTCCTTCCCTGTGACAGCTTGCGCCTCACACAGTTCGAATCCGCTGTAGACGCCCCACAGACCGGACAATGTCGCTGCGAGCGCTGCACGGATCACAAAACCGGCGCGCCCCGAGCGTTGCAGGAAATAAGGATTGATGTCCGGTGTGTTGACGAAGAAATGTGGCCGGAAGAAATCACGCGGCCCGCCAGCCGGCGAGGTTGCCGTCAGTTCGGACAGGTAATCGATGAATTCCTGCTTGGTATGCCGCCACGTAAAGTAGGTATAGGACTGCGAAAAGCCGACCTTGGCAAGACGGTACATCGGCTTTGGTCGGGTAAAGGCTTCCGACAGGAAGATCACATCCGGGTAGCGGCTGCGAATATCGCCAATCATCCATTCCCAGAATGGCAGTGGCTTGGTGTGCGGATTATCGACACGGAATACACGGACCTCTTCACGCACCCACATCAGCACCACATCACGCAAGGCGATCCACAGTTCGGGAATCGCGGGATGGTCGCCGCTGGTGGCATAGAAATCGACATTGACGATGTCTTCGTATTTTTTCGGCGGGTTTTCCGCATAACGGATGGAACCGTCCGGGCGCCATGCAAACCATTCCGGGTGGTCCTGCAACCAGGGGTGATCGGGCGAACACTGGATGGCAAAGTCGAGCGCAATTTCCAGACCGTGTGCGCGTGCGACACGCAGCATGCGGCGGAAATCGTCGAGCGTGCCCAGTTCCGGATGCACGGCGTCATGGCCGCCATCCGGTGAGCCGATCGCGTAAGGGCTGCCCGGATCATCCGGTGCCGGCGTCAGCGTATTGTTCTTGCCTTTCTTGTTCTTGCTGCCGATCGGATGAATCGGTGGAAAGTACAAGGTATCGAATCCCATATCGCGCACAGCCGGAATACGTGCAATCACGTCATCGAACGTGCCGTGACGATGGATATCACCACTTTGCGAGCGTGGGAACAGTTCGTACCAGCTTGAAAATTCTGCTGCACGACGTTCGACATCAATGCGGAATTCCTCGCTGCAGGTGCTGAAGTCGCGCAGATCGGCAGCGGCCATCAACGTCGCCGTATCGGTATTCAGGAACAGTTCCACGGCTTGTGCGCGCTCCTGCTCGTCGAGTTTCTTCTTGCTCTTGGCGGGCAGTTGCTTGAGCAGTTTCTTGAGTGCCGCGACCTGATCACTGTCTTCTGCTTGTTCTGCCAGCGTTTTTTCGACAAGCAGACGACCTTCCAGCAATTCCAGAGAGACGTTCAGACCCGCATTATGTTTTTTTTCCAGTTCATCCCGGAAGGTGGCGAAATTGTCGCGCCATGCTTCGACCATGAAGAAGTGGCGACCGATGCGCTGCAAGGGCAAAACCGCACGCCAGCGATCGTTATCGATCAGCCGCATCGGGACACGTTGCCATTGCTTGTCGTCTGCCGGTCGCCAGAGTACGGATGCCGCCAGTTTGTCATGGCCATCGCCAAAGATATCGGCTTCGACCTCGATCACGCTACCGGCAATGCGTTTGGCGGCAAAGCGGCCATGATCGACAACGGGAGAAATCTGTTCAATCGCAACACGCGCATTTCTTGTTGCGCGGATGACTGCATTCTTGCCGCCCGAAGGTGTCTGTGCAACCGGCGCAAGGGTTTGCAAGGGTATCGTTCGCACTTCGGCGGGCGACAGCGTCAGTTGTCCATCATCCGGCACTGTCCAGCCGGCCAGATTTTCATGCAGTTGCAAACTCGACAGCGTGTGTGGATGAAACAGATCGGCGTTGATGACAGTGAGCGTCGCGACCTTTTCCGCCTGTGATGTACGTTGCAACAGAATCAGATCGGCATGCGGTGCCGATATCTGCTGCACGTGGCGCATCGGGTCGCGGGATGTAGCGAACTGTTGATTGATGGCTTTGATATCGGCAGACAAATCGAAAACGACCGGCTGACGCCATTGTTCATCGCGATAGAGTTCGCCGAGAGCGGTGCCGTTGCCGTACTCAAAGCCGGCATTCAGCAGCATGCCGTGTGCGGTCGCACCTGCAATCAGCAGTGCACGGCGATAGGCGTGTTCGGCATGACGTGCATCATCCAGATGCAGGCGATGTTGCAAGCGTGGGCCCGCTGGATCTTCGGGAGCGGCAAGTACCGGCGCCACAGCGCTCAAGCGATGCTGTTCCTCGATCAGCCAGTCAGCACGGTAATCCCACCAGGCATCCGATGCTACGGTGAAATCAAAGCCGCAATCCCGCAACGCCAGCAGCTGATCGCCGGGTGTGCCGGGCGTCCATGCGATAAAACATGCGGACGGTGCACTTGCCTTTGCCGCATGGATCAGATCACGCCAGAGCCAGGGCGCAATGCGAGCGAGCGATAGACAACGGAAGCCGGCAAGGTCTGCCTGCAGCCACTGCGTCAGCTGGGTTTGCCAGTACTGTCGCGCCAGTTCCAGTCCCTCACTATCGAGGCGCAGGCGCGCGTGTCCGGTATCGCACCAGCCGGATTGAAAGCGCGGGTCGGGCAATGTGTCGGTGACGGCATCTTCCTGATAGAAGTGATGGGCCTGTTCGACAACCAGTGGATGATCCGTCGGAAAACGGTCCAGTTCCAGATCGATAAACAATTGCAGGCCTTGATCGCGACATGCTTCGGTCAGGCGTTGCAGGGTATCGATAGGGGAGGTCTGGGTCGAGGGCAAGGCCAGTGTGGCGCTGTCCGTCAGGAGCAGGGTATCAAAGCCCAGACGATGTATGTGTGTCAGAAGCTGCGGCCAGTCGTCGTCATGTGCGATGGTCGAGGCAGCGATGCAATAGATGCGCGGCGGGCAGTTGCCCGAAGCGGGTTGGCTGGGCATGGTCAAACCGTTTCACTTGAAAGATGAAAGGGACGAGGCCGTTTGGCGCACTACGTAAAGATTGTACGTCCAAACGACCTCACGGCATGCGATGCAAATCGCATGCCGGTAATTTTCACGCTGTCATTTTGAGGGGGGAGGGACTCACCATGGGCTTACTCGCTTTGGGCTTGAGCAGCTCCTTCAATAATTCCAAAAAAAGCGGGCGTGCTGCGGTCGGTGCGATCTTGGCATACAGCTGGATATAAGCCATGGCCGGACTGGACCAGGAGAAATCACTCGCCATGGCCGTCCGCTGCATGGTTTCCCATTGCGTTGGGCGGGCATAGAGCGCCAGTGCGCGCGCGACCGCTTCGCACAGATTTTCTGGCTGCTCGCCTTTGAACAGAATGCCGGTTGCGCCTTCGGCCAACACGTCGCCAGAGCCGGCATCGATTACGGTATCGCACAGACCGCCAACACGTGACGCGACAGGAATCGTACCGTACAGCATGGCGTAAATCGGCGTCAGGCCGAACGGCTCAAAACGGGTGGGGTGCAGCAGGATGTCGGCGCCGGCGTGCAAGGCATGCGCGCGTTGCTCATCATAGCCAAGGCTGACGCCGACGCGGTCGGGATAGTCTGCTGCGAACTGCTTGAATTGCGCTTCGTATTGTGGTTCGCCGCAACCCAGGATTGCGATTTGCAGATGCGGATGACGTTCCAGCAGATCAGGCATGGCGGCCAGAATCACATCGGCCATCTTTTGATGGGTGATGCGGCTACCCACCGCCATCAACGGCGTGAACTGCTGGATTGGCAGATTGAACAGACGCTGCAACTCGCGTTTGCAGGCCGCTTTGCCGCTCATGTCTTCCAGGCTGTAATTGCGTTTGATCAGCTTGTCGTGGCTCGGGCTCCAGAGATCCAGATCCACGCCATTAGGAATGGCGCTCAGGACATCCTTGCGTTTGTTGAGAATGCCTTGCATGCCATAGCCGAGTTCTCCCAGAATTTCTTCGGCGTAGGTCTTGCTGACGGTGGTGATCTGGTCAGACCAGGCGATGCCCGCCTTCAGATAGCTCATCTTGCCCCAGAATTCCATGCCGTCTTCGGTGATCATGTCGGCTGGAATGCCGATCTCTTCGGCCTTGTCCAACGCAAAGTTGCCTTGGAAGGCCAGATTGTGAATCGTCAGTGCGGTTCCGACATTGGTAACGCCCTCGAGCTTCATCAGGGCAGCCACCAGACCGGCGTGCCAGTCATTGGCATGGACTACATGCGGTACCGGATAATCTGTCTTGCCGGCGCAGACGCGCACGGCGGCATGGGCGAGCGAGGCAAATGCAACCGCATTGTCATCCAGCTCCTGACCGTTCTGATCGACGTAGGGATTGGCCGTGCGTTTGTCAAACAATGGCGAGCGAATCAGCAATACCTTGACGCCACTATCCGGCATGACACCTTGCATCAGTTCGGCATCACCGCCAGGCAAGGCGGGAAGATCGGAAATTATCTGGAGTTGCTTGGTGAGTTCGAGTGCCGCCGGATAACCGGGCATCATGATCGTGACATCGACCTTGAGTGTCGAAAGGTTGGCAGCCAGTGCGCCAATGACATCAGCCAGACCACCGGTTTTGACGAGCGGTACGGCTTCGGAAGTTACGAGAAGAACACGCGGTTGTAACATCAACTTCTCCCAGGTCTATGTGCGCTGCTTATGGCTTGCGCCCGTATAGTTTGATTAGTTTGTATCTACTGTACCCTACGATACCGAAGCCTTTCTTGAAGTCGAATCAGACACTGCCGCGACTATTTGTAAGAAAACGTTACCGAGGTAACATTTCAGTATCGTCATGTACGCATCTTTCCCCTGTGAAACGCCGTGTTGTGATGTGGAAACCTGCAAGGTCGCCATCCCGGCTTGGTGATTGTTTTCGTTGCCCTGAAGCATGCTCTGAAGTGCGCGGTACGTCCGTCAAAAAATACTTGTCAGACAGTCGTAAGGTTAGCAAGGCGCATGCCTGACAGCCTGCACACCGACGGTGCAGCAGAGAAATAAATGCATTGTTTTGATCCGTCGCATTTATCGAGGAATGCGGATCACACTCTGTTCCACCACGATGAAGATCTGTTCACCAGCCTGCGCATCCATGGTGAAGCCGCCCGTAAATGCACCGAAGGAAGGCAGGATGGCGCCATGTTCGCCAAACACGAAACAGGGCAGGCGGAGAGAATCGCGGCCGCTGCGGACGCGAAAAACCGGATGCAGATGTCCGGCAATGACATAGTTACCGGCCAGTGTCTGCGGGTGATGACAAAACGCAAAGCCCTCAATCAGCAACGGCTCGTCGACAATGTCAACTTCCAGATCATCCGGCGGATCGCCTGCACGCAGATCGTGATTGCCGCGGACGAGGATGAGTTTCAATTCCGGGTGCCGGCTGCGCCATTGCCGTAAGGCAGCCAAGGTGGCGGCTGCATGCGACGTCGCGGCATGCAAGAAATCGCCGAGAAACAGCACGGTACGTGGTGCATAGCGGGCAATCAGTTTGTCCAGACTTTGCAGATTTTCGCTTGTGGTGCCACGCGGTACAGGCACACCTTTCGCACGAAACGCGGCGGCTTTCCCGAAGTGGATGTCGGCAAGAATCAGCATGCCGTGTTTCGGCCACCAGAGCGCACGCTGCGGTAGCAGCGTCAAGGCATGGCCCGCAGCAGTGATGGTTAGCGTGTCGATGCTGCTTTCTCCAGTTCACGCACCATGCGGGCAACGCGGTCGGTCAGCTTTTCGGTGCTGAGTTTTTCGCGAAAGCGTTCGACCATCAAGGGAAAGGCGAAGGGTGTGGCACGTTTCGTTTGGTGGACTTGTAGCGTGCGTTGTTGCAATTCTTCCAGTGTGTCACGCAAGCGTGTCAGTTCGAGCTCCTGCTCCAGTACTTCGCGTTGCGCCTGTGTCAGCAAGAGATTGCCGGCGTCGTGCTTGCGAAAGACTTCGAAGAACAAACTGGACGATGCCTGCAACTGCCGATTGCTTTTTGGTTGGCCCGGATATCCCTGAAAGATGAGACCGGCGATACGCGCGATTTCCCGAAAGCGTCGTTGCGCCAGTTCGCTTGCATTCAGGCTGGCGAGCACATCTTCAAGCAGGTGATCGGTGCTCAGCAGGTTGGCGATGCCTGCCGTGGTTAGCAATGCTTGCCAATTGACCGGAACAGGCGAAAGCAACTCGAAGCCGTAGTCGTTGATCGAGATCGAAAAGGTACCGGCCTGTTCGCGACTGAAGCGCCATGCCAGCAGAGAAGCGAGACCCACATGGACCGAACGACCGGCGAATGGATACATGAACAGATGTTGTCCCTCGCGGCTGTGGGTAATCTCCGCCAGCAGCGAGTGTGCGGTTGGCAACCCCGACCACTGCTGCTGCAGTTCCAGCAGCGGCACAATGGCCTGCATCTCGGCCCCTTCATACATGCCTTGGGATGCCTGTTCGAGTCTGGTGAGTGCGGCGTGGGCAAGCTCGGAAGACAGCGGCATGCGCCCGCCTTGCCAGCGTGGAATCGCGCCGCGTGATCCGGTAGCGCGGCGTACATACGCAGCCATCTCGTGCATGCGAACGAATTCGAGAATGCGTCCGCCGAACAGGAAGTGATCGCCGGCTTTCAGACGCGAGATGAACGATTCCTCAATCGAACCGATCGTGCCGCCAGATAAGTATTTCACCTGCACGCTGGCATCGGAAACGATGGTGCCGATGCCCATGCGATGGCGACGCGCAATCGTGTTGTCCGGCACGCGAAAGATACCGTGCTCGTCCGGCAAGACACGTCGGTATTCTGGATAAACGGTCAGACTTTGCCCGCCGCGCGCAACGAAATCGAGTGCCCATTGCCATTCCTCCAGCGTCAGGTTGCGATAGGCATAGGTCGTGCGGACTTCGTCATACAGTTCTTGTGAGGTAAAGCCGCCGCCGAGGGCGATCGTCACCAGATGCTGTACCAGGACGTCGAGCGGTTTGTTGGGGATGGCACGGGCTTCGATCTGCCCACGCGCGACGGCATCCCGTGCGCCCGCTGCCTCCAATAGTTCGAGGCTGCTGGTCGGCACCAGTGTCACGCGTGAGACGCGCCCCGGTGCATGACCACTGCGACCTGCACGTTGCAGCAGGCGAGCGACACCGCGTGCACTGCCGATCTGCAATACACGTTCGACCGGCAGAAAGTCCACGCCGAGATCAAGGCTGGACGTGCAAATCACGGCTTTTAGTTCGCCGTTCTTGAGACCTCGTTCCACCCATTCCCGCACACTCTTGTCCAACGAGCCATGGTGCAGGGCGATGAGACCGGCCCATTCCGGTTTGGCTTCCAGCATATTTTGATACCAGATCTCGGCTTGCGAGCGCGTGTTGGTGAATGCCAGCGTGGTCTGATGCCTGTCGATTTCGGCAATGACAGCAGGCAGCATTTGCAGGCCCAGGTGTCCGCCCCAGGGAAAGCGCGAAGGATGATCGGGAATCAGGGTATCGACCACGATGCGTTTCTTGCTCGCGCCTTCGACCAGGACGCCATTTGCAGAAGCATCGCCTAGCAGCGCATCCTGCGATTGCTGCAGATTGCCGAGCGTGGCAGACAGTCCCCAGATCACGAGATCGGGGTTCCAGCGACGCAGGCGTGCCAATGCCAGCTGGGTCTGCGAGCCGCGCTTGTTCCCCATGAGTTCGTGCCATTCGTCGACAATGACGACATCAAGCCGGCGGAACTGCTCGCGCGCATCGGTGCGGCTTAAAAGCAGCGTCAGACTTTCCGGTGTCGTAACGAGTGCCGGCGGCAGTTTCCTGTCTTGTCGTGCGCGTTCCGATGAGCTGGTATCGCCGGTTCGCATGCCAACCTGCCAGTCGGGGAGCAAGGCCGCGAGCGGCTCCTCCAGCGCCCGAACCGTATCGGCCGCCAAGGCACGCATGGGTGTCAGCCACAGTACGCGCAAGCCCCCTTGCTGACGACCGGCTCCTTGAGACAAGACACGCAGCAACGCCGCAAACCAGACTGCATAGGTTTTGCCGGAGCCGGTTGTCGCATGCAGCAGGCCGGATTTTCCCTTTTGCGCCGCGCGCCAGACCGTGCGCTGGAAGGGAAAGACTTTCCAGTCCCGCGCCGCGAACCAGGCATCGATCTGCTGTAGCGGCGTGGCGTCGCGCGCTGTTGGTGACGTGATGTCGACAGCATCGGCCTGAGTAACAGTCGGACGCGAAGTACGTGCATTCATGCCAGCATGTCCTTTAGCACATCCAGCGTATCTGCCTGCTCGACTTCCTTATCGTCGCGTATGCGCAGGATGCGCGGAAAACGTACGGCAAGGCCGGCCTTGTGTCGTGTCGAAGCGGCAATGCCTTCGAAGCCGATTTCGAACACCATGGTGGGCTTCACGCTGCGCACGGGGCCGAACTTCTCGATCGTCGTGCGCCGAATGGCGGCATCGACCTTGGCGATCTCGGCATCGGTCAGGCCCGAGTAGGCTTTGGCAAACGGAACCAGCTTGCGTGTGCCATCGGCTTCCGTGTCCCAAACGGCGAAGGTGTAATCGGTATAAAGCGAGGCACGGCGACCATGGCCCGCCTGTGCATAGATGAGTACGGCATCGACTGCGCGCGGATCGATTTTCCATTTCCACCAGACACCGACATCGCGCGTGCGGCCGACGCCGTAGTGCGCATCGGCGCGCTTGAGCATCATGCCTTCGACGAGACGCGAGCGCGAGGTTGCACGTATGGTCTCCAGCTCTCGCCAATCGGCGGCGACGATCAGCGGCGAAAGACGTAAGGCGGGATGATCTGCTTGCGCCACGACTTTTTCGAGCAGGGCACGGCGTGACGACTGGGGCGTGCTGCGCATGTCCTGCCCTTCGTGTTCGAGCAGATCGTAGGCCACCAGGACAGCCGGCAGATCGTTCAAGAGCTTGGTACTGACGGTCTTGCGGCCGATACGCTTTTGCAGGTCGGCGAATGGTGCAGGCATGTCATCGCGCCACACCAGAATTTCGCCATCGATCACCGTTCCTTCGAGGAGGGCAATCGAAATCAGTTCGGGAAAGCGATCGGTGATCAGTTCCTCTCCGCGTGACCACAGCCAGCTTTGGTGTTGCCGGCGCACGAGTTGTGCGCGTATGCCGTCGTACTTCCATTCGACCAGCCACTCATCTGTTGCCCCCAGTGTCTGGGGTTCAGCGTTCAGTTGATGAGCGAGAAAGAACGGATACGGTTGGCCGCCACGCAACAGGTGTTCGTCATGCGTGACCGGAGCGATCAGTTGCGCGTAGCGTTCGGCAGTCGGTTGCGTACGACCATCGGTCCAGCCGATCAGACGTTGCGCCACAAGCTTGCTATCAAGCTCGGCGACTTCGGCCAGCGCGCGCGTGACGAGCAGTTTGGAAACGCCAACCCGAAAACCGCCGCCAATCAATTTGATGAGGAGGAAGCGTTCGCGCCAGTCTGTTTCATTCCACCAGCCGTACAACGCGGTTCGTATGGTTTCCGGATCGGCGCCGCGCAAGGGGGCAATGCGTTCAGTCATCCATTCGGCCAGTCCCACATCGCTGCTCTGCTGCGGTGGTGGCAGGACGTGCGCAATCGTCTCCGCCAGATCACCGACGGCATGGTAGGACTCGTCGAACAGCCATTCGGCAATCTGCGCATAGTCGATGGCGAACTGGCGTAACAACTTGGTCGGTACGGCCTGCCGCGGCTTTCCGCCGGCAAGAAAATAGACGGCCCATGCAGCGTGCTCGGCTGCGGCGTGGCGGAAGTAATTCCTGAGCGCCTCGAGCTTGCGATTGGTGCCCGTCGTTTCATCGAGTCCGGCATAGAGACGGGCGAAGTCACGCATGGGTCGGTGCCTCGCTTTGATCAGCAGCGCTGGGGTCCTTCTCTCCGTCTTCGTCACCGTATTCGGTTTCGAACGAACCTGCATCGAGACCGTTTTCGCGCAGCCATCGTACAAGCACGGCGACCTGACCGTGCGTGACCATCACACGTTGCGCTTCGGTGGCGCGAATCGCCTGCATCAGGCCCGGCCAGTCGGCATGGTCGGACAGGACAAAGCCGCGATCAACGGCGCGTCTTCGGCGCGCCCCGCGCAATTGCATCCAGCCGCTGGCGAAGGAATCGCTGTAGTCGCCGAACCGGCGCATCCAGGTGGAGCCGCCGGCAGAAGGTGGGGCGATGACGATGGCATTGCGGTAAAAGGCCTTGTCCTTGATCTCGCTTGCCAGATAGACGTCAGGCAGCTTTACGCCCGCTTCGCGATATACGCGATTCAACGGCTCAACGGCGCCGTGGCAGACGATTGGGCCGATGCTGGTATCGAGTCCGTGCAGGATGCGTTGTGCCTTGCCAAACGCATAGCAAAACACCACGCTGCAACGGCCGTTGTCTGCATTGCGCCGCCACCATTGATTGATGTCGTCGAATATCCGTTGTTGCGGTTGCCAGCGGTAGATGGGCAGCCCGAAGGTGGATTCGGTGATGAAGGCATGACAGCGGACGGGCTCGAAGGTGGCGCAGGTGGCATCGGGTTCGACCTTGTAATCGCCAGAGGCCACCCAGATTTCGCCCTTGTGTTCCATGCGTACTTGTGCGGAACCGAGCACATGACCAGCCGGGTGCAGCGAGATGCGGACGCCATTATGTTCGATCGTTTCGCCATAAGGCAGGGTGTCGAGCGAGATATCGCCAAGACGGGCGCGCAGAATACCCGCGCTTTGTTCGGTTGCCAGATACTTTGTGTGACCGACGCGTGCGTGGTCAGAATGCCCGTGCGTGATGATGGCACGCGCAACAGGACGCCATGGGTCGATATAGAAATCACCAGGGACGCAATAAAGCCCTTCCTTTCTCGCCACCACCATGTCGCTCATGGTTTCTCCGATCAATGCCCGCTTAACAGAGGTATCGCGAATCTTTATATAAGGTTCGTTTTGCAGATTGCCAGTCGCTGCGGGGAAGGTCTGTACGCGCATTAACAGAATGAGGTAGAGATCGGCCTGCATGGTGTTGTTCACATCAAAAAGAATCCTCCAACGATTGCGTCAAAATGCCGTACGGCAATATAAGCAGGTATGTGATTTAGCGCACGGATTCCCCTGTTTTTTTTGGGCAAAGTACGCATGAAAGTTGAGCAATCCCGCTCGTCTGGCGTGAATCGCCATTACTTTTTGCAGGAGAATAGACATGAATAAAGAACAAGTTAAAGGCACTGCTAAAGATATCGCTGGTAAAGCACAACAGAAAGCTGGCGAACTGATCGGCAGCAAGGAACAGCAAGCCAAAGGTATGGCCAAGCAGGTCGAAGGTAAAACCGAGAAGGCCTACGGCGACGTGAAAGAAAGCGTCAAGGACAGCACCAAGAAGTAATCCTCTGCGAGTAATACTCGCTGTTGATGAAAGCCCATCCTCGGATGGGCTTTTTGCTTTCCGATCGTGCGATGCACGGATGGTTGATAACTGGGACTGATCAGCTGATAACAATGCCTGCCTTGGTGCTCGGCCCAGTCACTTTTATACTGCTTGCGGTTCGTGTTCCGCAAAGAACAAGTGAATACCAGGCAAGAGGGAAGAGATGACACGGGAAAGCGCAATGTCGATGCCGATCGAGTACAACGGGTTCAAATTGATGGTTACGGTCGAGCGTCAAACGCCTGATCAGGCGGGCTCGTACTGGCGTGGCCATTTTGATTTTTGGCGAGAAAATAGCGCACAGGCGCGTGCAGGAACAGTCAGTCGTGCCGAACCCAATCCGGTTGATGCACGCAACAAGACATTGCGCATTGCGAAATCCATCATCGATGCCGAAATGGTACGCGAGCAGGCAATCCGATGCACTCGTCCGAACATTGTTGAAATGGCGTCAAGTCTTTGATAAATCACGTCTTTCTGTCGTCAGGCGTATAATGTGGAATTTCCGTCTGGGGCGGGAATTTGTTCAGGGCAGGACTGCCTGCCAGAACTGAATGAGCGCAGTCCCCGACCTTTGACGCGTCATCACCACTATCGAAAGAGTCAGGTTTTGCCTAACCATTGCGTTTGCAGTGGTTATCGTTGCAAGCAAGCCTGCTGCATATCATGTCTGACATTCAGTCCGTATCGCCCACCGCAACTCCCGCTGCCTCGCCTGTCACTGCATCCGCCACCGTTCGTTTTCAGGATTTTGGTCTTGCACCGGAGATTTTGCGCGCTTTGAACGAGCAGGGTTATGAACACCCGACACCGATTCAGGCGGAAGCCATTCCGGTTGTCTTGCAAGGCAAGGATGTGATGGGAGCAGCACAAACCGGTACCGGTAAAACGGCAGGTTTTTCGCTGCCGATCATTCAGTTATTGCTGGCACATGCCAATACCAGCATGTCGCCAGCGCGCCATCCGGTGCGCGCGCTGATCCTGACGCCGACGCGCGAACTGGCCGATCAGGTGGCGGATAACGTCAAGGCTTATTCGCGTCACACGCCGTTGCGTTCGGCCGTGGTGTTTGGTGGCGTGGATATCGGTCCGCAAACTGTCACCTTGCGATCGGGTGTGGAAATCGTTATCGCGACACCGGGTCGTTTGCTCGATCACGTGCAACAAAAAACCGTCAATCTGGCGCAGACACAGATTCTGGTGATGGATGAAGCGGATCGTATGCTGGACATGGGCTTCTTGCCTGATCTGCAGCGCATCATCAACCTGCTGCCGAAGCAGCGCCAGAACCTGATGTTTTCGGCGACTTTCTCGCCCGAAATCAAGAAACTCGCGGGCAGCTTCCTCAAGAATCCGGTGACGATCGAAGTGGCACGCAGCAATGCAACTAACGATAACGTCAAGCAGATCATTTACAAGGTTGAGGAAGAGGCCAAGGCGGATGCGGTGTCGCACATCATTCGCGAACGCGGTCTCAAGCAGGTCATCGTATTTTCCAATACCAAGATCGGAGCCTCGCGTCTGGCGCGTCATCTGGTCAACGGCGGCGTCAAGGCCGCAGCGATTCACGGCGACAAGTCGCAAGGCGAACGCATGCAGGCGCTGGATCAGTTCAAGTCCGGCGAGGTTGAAGTCTTGGTCGCGACCGATGTCGCAGCACGCGGTCTCGATATTGCCGAACTGCCTTGCGTGATCAATGTGGATTTGCCCTACAACGCCGAAGATTATGTGCACCGCATCGGTCGTACGGGTCGTGCCGGCGCAAAAGGCGATGCCATTTCGTTCTGCTCGGACAAGGAAACACGTTTGCTGGCCGATATCGAGAAGCTGACCAAGCAATCGTTGAAACCGGAAGCGCTGAGCGGGCTGGTCGTCTCGCGTGGTGGTGATCGTCGTCAGGAGCGCGGTACCCGTCGCGATGAGGGAAGAGCTTCTCCGCAACGTGCAGCAGCCGGCGAACACGCCGGTCACAGCTACACGCCGGGCGCGCGTGGTGCTTATGCCCCACCACGTCGTGAAAAGGTTGATCCATTTTTCACGCAACCTTATGAACCATCGAGCACGACAGCGAGCGAGACACAAGCAGTCGACAGCAAGTCGTCGTCGATCAAACCGCAAAAAAACAAAGTGGCAGCGTTGCTGGGTGGCACACCGAAACGCTGATGCAGATGATCCGGAAATCAAAAGGGCGCTCACCATGAGCGCCCTTTTTAATCCGGCAGCCAGGCCTTGCGCCACGCCAGCAGATTGTCATCTGCCAGCATCCAGTTTCTGCGCACGATGGCCTGCAAGGCATCGCCGCGTCGCGCGTTCTCTTGCGGATCGGCAAGGTGCATGCGGATCGCATTGACCCATTCACTGAAACGATTCTTCACACGTGTTGCCGGCAGATCGTCGTATTGGTAACAGCGGACATCGCTGCAGATGACAGGGAAGCCGCAAGCGCCATATTCGAGCAAGCGCAAATTGCTTTTGCATTGATTAAAGAGATGATCTTCTACCGGTGCCAATGCCAGATCGAGGTTGAGATCGGCTAGGGCTTGCGGATACTGCTGGATCGGTATGCCCGCATGCAGTTCATGAATGTAAGGACGTAGTTTGTCCGGACACATCCCGAAGAACACCCACTCGACTTCGTTGGCCAGTTCCCTGACAACATCGGCGATCAGTTCCAGATCGCCGCTATGACTGTTGCCACCCGCCCAGCCGACACGTGGCTTGGTCGAGGTGTGCCGCTTACCTTGCAAATTGCCCCACCAGTCCGCAGGCAGACGATTTTCGATTACGCGGATGTCGGCATGCAGACCGGCAAACGCTTCTTTCAACGCATCGGTAGAGACGACAAAGCGATCGACATGGGCCAAGCCTTGTCTTATGCGCTTCAAGACATCTTTGTCTATGTTTTGCTTGTTGATGTTCTTCATCGACAGATTGGGCAGATAGTCGTCCAGTTCGTACACTTTGAACGCATTTGAAAACTGTTTCATTCTGCGTAACGCTTCGATGCGTTCTGGCGAAGTAGGGCGCTGCATTACAAGGACATCTGGCGCAAACCGCTCCAGCGTGGTCGGTGACAGGATCTGGCTGGAAAGTGTGCCGTCGATCAGGCCCGCATTGCACATGGCAAGTGTGGGCTGGATGATGCGGTAATGGCCACAGCCATACGGATCGGCATGGTGGGCCAGTACGACAGGCAAAGGGCGCCAGGCTTGCAAGGGGCGCCACGCCAGCTGTGGTGCAGCCAGCTTGAAGCCTTCGTTGTCTTGCAGAGAAAAACCGGGATTGTAGGCCGGGTCACGCGCAAGTACGGGGAGCCAGCGCGCATACATTGCATCTTCCTCGGCAGAGCCGACCGGCCTGGTAGGTGGCATGTCCATCAGTAGTCGCGTACGCGGCGTCCAGACATTGAGGAAGCCGGCTTGTTGCAACTTCAGGCAAAGATCGACATCAGTCCAGCGCGAGAGCAGCGGCTCTTCATCGAATCCGCCTGCTTCCATGAACAAGGTGCGGCGCAGAAGCAGACATTCCGCGCTCAAAGCCGAATAGTTCTGATCGAGTCGCAAGCGCTGCATATAGCCGTTGTCATCATGCGCCAGTCCCTCGAATGCACTGCCCGCCGGGCTGTTGAGTCCGAGCAGCAGGCCGGCATGACGTATTTTGCCGTCGGCAGACAACAGCTTGGCACCGACTGCGCCTACTTCCGGCCGCAAGGCGTGATTCAACAGTTGTTGAAGCCAGTCCTTATGCAGTACGGCAGCGCCATCGCCGAGCCAGAGCAGAAAATCACCACGCGCCTGCTGGGCTGCTTCATTACGTAGCCGCGCATCGGAAACGCTTTCGGAAAAACGCAGAACACGCAGTTGTGCCGCCTGAATCGCTTCAATACCAGCCAGCCAGTTACGCATATCTGCAGCCTGATTGCCGTGATCCAGCAGCAGTACTTCGTAATTCGTGTACTGGGTGTTTTCCAGCAGGCTCTCCAGACAGCGCTGTGCCTGCGGCAGGCGATCCTTTACGATCACCAAAATGCTGACAAATGGCTGTTGCGTGTGACCGTAATCAATTTCGTAGCAGCGCGGAAAATGGCTACGGATGCTTGCTTGCGGATAGCCACGATTGTTCAGATGCTGCGCAATGGCCACCTGCTCATCCGCATGTTCTTGCATGCTGGATGCATTGGCAATCAACAGGGGCTCGCTGACGTGCGCAATGCAGCCCAAACCAAACTGCTCGATCAAGCGCAATTGATACGCCAGTTCAAATGCACGACCGTTTGACGACGAAAAGCCACCTTGTTCCACTAAGGCTGTACGACGGAAAAGCCAATGCGGTGACATGCTTGCCGGAAAACTGAGCAGCAGATCGAGATTGGTATCCGGACGCAGCAGCACGCCTAGTTCGTCATCGTTCAGACGAACGAGTTCATCTGCATAAACGGCCTGACAGCTATCCGGCAGGATCGGCAGATCGAGCGCAACCATCAGCAGCCCGCTTTGCAAAAATTCACTGCCTGCTTCTGCGACAAGGAGCCAGTCTGCTTGCGATCTCGCCAGATAATCGTTGATCGCAGTCACCGGATGCGTATGGTCTTCTAGCGTGATGACCGTGACCTTCTCATCGCAGTCTGTGTGAGGCTGTGTGGTGAACACCACGATCTCAATGTGGCGATACAGGTTGACCCGTTCAAGATGATCGAGCGACCGCTTGAGTGCATCCGATGCATCGGGTGCATCACCTTGATTGAGCAACATGACGGCAATACGCGGGCCGCCATTCTGCTCGGCAAGGCGTTGGTTGATTAGTGCCTGCTCGGCGGGAATCGGTCTGCGTGCCTCCAGCCAGGAAGATAAAGACACACTGCCTAAGCCGACGGCGCGTCGTAACGCATCCAGCAGGTTGATCGGCTTGAATGTCCGTGCTTTCAGACGCGTGATGGGGGCCACGCTGACAAACCGGTTGTCTCCCGATGTGCGATACCATCCCAGATCGCGTATCGCTTGTCGAAAGTCGGCGTGCCCCTGATCGCCAATGCCAACCTTGTCACGGCCTGCCTGACTGAATTGTGAGTTGGATACGCGGAACTTGGTTAATGGCTTGGAGAGGAAAGCTAGATTGCCGCGTTGTAGCAGCTTGGCGTACAAGGCCAGATCACCAACCCAATGGATCATCTTGCCGTTGAGCGACATCATCTGCATGTCGATCTCTTTAAGATCAGCACTGCGTGCCATGATGCAACTTGGCTCACCAATGAAATTGATGGTGTGATCGCCAAGGAAGGAAATCAGTTCCTTGCCGTTGATGAGGACATCGCCTGAAAAAGGGAAGGAAGTCGCCAGAATGTCGGGAAGTGGCTCGCCTTCCTCATTAATGCGTTGTCTGCGGGAAGATGCGAGTACGACGTCCGGCTCGTTCTCCATTGCGGTGACCAGTTCGGCAATGCATTCTGGTTCAAGTACATCGTCGTCATGCAAAAACTTGATGTACTTGCCTTGCGCGTGTCGAATGCATTTGACTGTATTGGTGAGTTCACCAATTTGATGTCTGTTCTTGATATAAAGAATCGGCAAGCTGGTGCTCGCTCTTTTTTTCTCGACAAGTTCGGCAATGCGGCCATCCGCACTGTCATCACAGATAACCAGTTCGAGTGAAGGATAGGTTTGATTCAATACGCTATCAAGCGCCTGTTCCATGTACTGAAACTTATAGGCAGGAATGATGATGCTGACAATAGTCTCTACGCTCAATTGAATCGATACCTTAAAAGATTGAGAAGTTGCGAATTATCCAGAATCGTGCGGTGATGATCAGGACAATGAGGTATTGCAAAATACAGCATCGATGACACGGCAGAATCCTTCTGCGTCGACGCTGGCAGAAAGGCAGGTTTGCAGAATGAAATTATGTTCCTGCAAAAACGCGAACAGCTCTCGACAAGTATAAGACTCTTCAAATCGTTCAATGACTGATACTTCGAGGACGAGATATTTTATTTTTGATAAAGACGCAACGGCGCCTTTTAAAACTTCCAGCTCGTATCCTTCCGTGTCGATTTTTAACAGGATTGGGCCGTCGATATTCTGAAATTCAGGAAAGAGCGTATCCAGTTTGCGCAAGGACACAGGCATCTGCTCGATTTCTTCGCTGCCGGTGTCTCTGAGCGGGCTGCTCTTCAGCAAAGAGGTCAGAATGGGCCAGTCTTTGCGGTAGTTGATTGTTGATTCCTGATCCTGGCTTGAGAGTCCGACAGGGAAATACTGACTGCTGGGGAATTGCATCTGCAACGCCTGAATACGTTCTTTAAATAATGGTACCGGCTCGATAAAAATCACATGTTTTGGCTTTATGTGATTGAAGAGATCCGGTGTGCCATTGGCGACGCCAACATCAATGACTGTATGAATGTCTTCAAGAAGTTGAAGATTTCGCCACTTTAAAAAGTTCGGCTGGGTGAGTGGTGCCGTTGCTTTAGCTTGTTCACCATAGCGCATCCAGGATGCAATCGATGAGGCATTGCTCGCGCGCGACGGGCTCTCTGGATGCCAAGAAGCGACGGTAGGCTCATCCAGCAACTGGGTGATCCAGGTGAGTGAGGCATCGCCGGATAGTGCTCGGCAATGCAGTCGATGTGCGTACTTCTCATTCTGTGATGTGGCAAAGGTGCGGAAGGTGGCTTCTTCGCGTTTGTTGACCAACACGTATCGCCATGGGCCCCTTGGCGGTGTCTCTTGATGAGAGAGCGATGTCAGTGCGACAGTAGGATGCAGGTCACGCCACGCGAGAAGTGGAAATTCTCGGTGCAATTCGTGCATGCAATCTTCCGGCACACCGGAGCCCCAATGCTCGATTACGAACAAGCCAATCTGGTCAGGATGAGCGTCGGCCCATAGTCCCAGGAGAAGATTGATTTCTTCCGGTGAAAAATCATGCCGCAGAAACCAAGCCATGCCCCAATCCAACGCATGCCAAGTGGGTGGCATGCGCACGACTGGTACGCGATCCAACTGCAGTGCCAGCGCTGCTGCCAAGCGGTGAGCGCCGTTCAGTATTCTGTTATTGCAGTCAATTGGGATCGCAAATTTGTCTGGAAAACCGTTTTTTTGAATAGAGGCGAGCAGACCTTGGAAGCACAGTTCGTAGTCTTCCTGAGACGTCTTGCTTGATGATTCTGGTTCAACACCGTTTGTACGATGAAGAATATGCCGACGATAGAGTGCATGTGCAATGTCGGCTTTTGTCGCAGCAGGGTTGAGCAGGCTTCTTGCAAAGAGCAGTTTGACCGCCACATCCAGTCTATCTGTTTGCCATATCTCATTGGGATCAAGGTACTCGATGGCACCAGGTGCCTCTGACAAGGCGCGCACCTCAAACTCTGCATTGATGCTTCCCAACGATTGGGCAATGCCATATGTTTTCTTTGCCCGCTCACGGTCATGCAGTCTTTGCAATCTTGCCAGTTCGAGATGCCACTGGGCATTGGATGGTTGCAGCCTGACTGCCTGATGGAGATAGGCCTCTGCCTCTTTCTCTTTGCCTTGCTTCAGCAACAGCATTGCGGATTCGCCAGGCTGGGATGCTGAAAGCGTTTGCGTGTCAGAAGCTGATGGATGAGCTTGCATCATTGCGACGGTTCCTGCTTGGCGAGCACATAAAAACCTCGTTCGATAATGTTGTCATCTTTCAGCTTTCCGCAAGACTGTATGACGAAGCCTGCATTGAGGAAGTGACGCACATTTTGAAAAAAATCCTTGTCATTGGTATCCAGACGATTGCTTTCCCAAATCAGAATGCCGCCCGGTTTTAACAACGCGTAGACTGCTTTTGCATAGTCAGCGATCGACATGCCGATCCAGACATGCACGGCAAAAGAGAAGACAACATTGAACTTGTTTTCTTTGTTACGCAAAGTGAAGTCGCGAAAGCTTTCGCATTCAAACTGGCAGTTATCTATGCCACGTACATTTGCCATTTGCCGTGCGATGTCGATGAGCAGTTGGTTATGATCAAAGCCGTAGTAGCTTTTTATTTTTTCTGAAAGAGCGAGTCCGAACATCCCGATGTTGCAACCGATATCGAGGACGTTGGCATGTGCAGGCAGCCATTTCTCAAGTCCATATTCGTACAAGCGTTGTAACGTCGGGCGCTGACCTTTAATCCCCCAGGTTTCGTGTGCTTGATAGAGATCGCCTCGTCCGAATTGCTGCGGGTTAGCTTCGATCTTGGACCGAATAGTCGCAATACAGGCGAACCAGTCTTCATCACTGATCACAAGAGATGATGGAGATATGCAATTGGATGCAGGTTTTTTGCTCGAATCTGGTGGCGATGTTTGTAACAACTTCCACGCATCGAGTTCAGCGGTGGTGAATTTTTCTTTTGCTTCGCGCTGCCAAGTGATGGCTTGCTTGATTACTTTGGCTGGGCTACCTGCAAGTACGGTTTGTTCCTCTTTATAGGGGCGATTAAGAAGGGCGCTTGCGCCGATCATGTTGTTGCTTGCGACGATCGTTCCTTTGAGGATCGTGACCCCTTTTCCTACCCATACATGATCACCGATGACGATATCTTCTGGTGGGTTAATGCGTTGTCGGTTTGCGATGTCGACAAGCGAATGCCCATCCGTCGTGCGCATCTCGATATCGTAAGAGAACATGCAATCGGTACCGATCGTAATGTTCTTTCCCTCGTGGCATTTGATGTCGACGCGCGCGAAAGTTGAATTGCGGCCGATTTGTAATGTGCTGCCGGATCCCCAGATGTAAATCTTTCCCACGAGACGAACATCTTGATCGATATGAATTTGATTATTGTGGCCAGTAACGTCGACGAGTCCGTCAAAGTTCACACCTTCTGCGATAGTAATGTGGTTGCCTTTACCCCGAATGGTGATCTTTCCTTGAACCTGAGCACTGGATGGCCACGTGGTGTGGTTTCCTTCATCACAATCCAAAATGGTACTGCGATTTCGGAGCAAGCCTTGCTCCAGTGTTTCGACGCGATGGCGAAGAAATCCGCCACCAGACCGTTCAAACGCTTCGATCCAAAAATTGCGTTGCCATAGCTTGAACTTGGAGTAATCCCACCATGTATCGAGCAATTCACGTCCGTAGCTCGGCGTAAGCGTAGGGAGTTGCGGCACTCTTGGCGCTGTTTGATCCGGGGCCAGGATTTGGTGCCAGAAAGATGGGGCCAGAATAGTTTGGAAATGTACTTGCAGATATCGCCCGTTTTGATAGGCATCTTGCGGCCATGCAAGCGGTACGAGAGGCTGGTGCAGCCAGTGTGTCGTCTTTCCGAAAAATTCCGCTTCTTGCAATACGCCAGATGAGATGGATACCAGTTCAGTACAAGCCGAACTGCTTATGATTTGATAGCTATTGTTTAGACAGATCGACAGCGGGCGTTGCATGATGGCTTCCAGCGCTTTGCGTTCTTCGCTTGAAAAGCCATCATCAAAAGGGTGAGGTTTGTACAGAATCTTGCGCCATGGTTTTGATGCTAACTTCAACAGATCATTGGCAAAATCCTGGCAGCGCAAATGTTTTCCTGGTGCACCAATGATGGCTGCATCGAATGATGTTTGCCCGACGTAGATTAACGTGTCATCCAAATCGAGAGGATATCTGTCTTGACGATCCAGCGCCCATTGTTGCGCAAGCGTCGACGCTGTCATTGCGGTCGCTTCTAAACGGATTTCCTCCTCGGGAACAGCGTGTTTCTGAATGCGTTCGTAAATTTCAGGATTATTCGTATCGATCGCAATGTAAAAGTCGCGGGCAAAACGTACAGGTGAAATTCGAAGATCGATGTAATCGATATTTGACTCGATGCTCCATGCCTTGAACCATGCGGGCATCTCTACGCCCAACAGCAGAGTATTTTGGGGAATGCATGTGCGTAAATAGACCCGAGCAGATTCAGGGATGGTGAAGTTCAAATGTTCCCAGGAGGATTGTCCTTCTTCGTAGGCCAATCGTTTGAATTCTTCCCAGTCAAACTTGCTGGCACCATGTTGCACGATTGCGGAAGGGATTCCGGTGCCGTGTTCAAACAAGACAGTTTTTTGAATCGCTTGGCGTATCGGCTCACTGACTAATGTAAATAGCGGGAGCGGGAATGACCCCAATAGTTTTTCTGGGCGTATAAGGTCTTCGACGCAGGCGATGCAATTCCACTTCATTCTTGGCTCAATAAAAGTAAACGCAAGTAACTTCTTTTTTGCATGGCGATGTAGTCATGCATACGTTATCAGTCTCAGTTTCCGTATGTATGGATAGGCTGATCGTAACGCAGGTCATAAATCGTTTTGTTAGAGATATCCGAGGCATACAGTTGTGGCCAACCTAGTTCACAAGTTCTACCGATGGTGATGCCATTTCTAAGTACTGCGCCCATGCGGATAGTGCAATGTGTTCCGATTTCGACATTTGATCCTACCTGCACACCTTGTTCAATCCAGCAGGAGGATTTGATTTTGCTGCCTGATCCAATCTGGGCACCAGGATGAATGACGGTGTTGTATTCAATCTGTGTTCCATGCCCGATGACGGCACCATCACCGACAAAGACATTGGGCCCTATCCGTACATTCGCGGCGACAAGTGATCGAGGACTGATAAAAGTGGCAAGAGAGATGCCGCGTTCAGCAACGGCTCTCATGAGTTCGGTACGTTTGAAATTACCGAACCGCTCATCAAATGCCACAAATGCCAAACCATCACCAGGCGATAGATGCTGGATTGCAGCCAGATCGAAGGAGTAATCTGAGTTTTGAGGAATAAAGACTTTCTCGATGGTCAGATCTGGGCGAGCCTGACAGCAAGCGTCGTAAACAATATCCAGATAGTCGCTGGCACCAATGACCCATTTACACTCCATCTTCTGTCTCCATGATGGTCGAGTACCACCGTTCGATCAGACGATTGGTGGATTCATAAGCACCTTGGTGCGGCATGGGGGCTTCTAAATGCAGCGCGGATTGCACTTTCTCCAAAATATCAACGTCTTCTCCCACGATGAGTTTTCCGTGGTGCATGCCAGATAGGAGAACCTGCGATGACCATTGATAACGGCGTGTCTTACGGGCCGTAAATCGCCATATCTCCAAATCGGTACGCTCTGGTGAAACAGGGATATGGTGCTCAATGACAAACGAATGGCCGCCATCACCGCTGGCTATGTGCAGATTTGGAAACGCCAGCCAGTTAAAGTACGCATCGTCTTGTGATTCTTCAGCGACTGCCTGATTGTGACCAACACTCTGCGTAGTTTTTCCGGGTACCTCAGAAAAACGCCAGCGTTTGACGAAATCATGCCAGCCAAATGATTTGAGTTCGTCGATTTTTCCTTCGGGACCGCCGTAGCTGAAACGACGCATCTCTTTGCGCATTGCCTCGGGGGAGGTATCACTCATTGCGTTGCAGGATTCTGCAGCTGCCTGATGATTGACAACCGGTTTAAAACTCGCGGCAGGTGCCAAGCTCTTTGGATGAATGAACGCGACATGGTTTGCATCTCGCAGGTTTTCGTAGATCAGTTTCCAGTTGAATTTGCAATGCCAGGTCGTCACCATGACTTCGGTGTCGTAGGCATTTGAACTGTCTTCCAGCAAGGATAGGAATGCGGATGAAAACTGTTCTTCAAGCGGAAATGGATTGGCATCCATGTTGATGAGCAAAATGTTTCCTACTATGCGCAGGGGAAATTCACGCAATTTAAGTGATGCTCTTTCATCCGCATCAAACTGATAAAGACTCTCGCAATGAGGAATTTTGTCAGGCGTTCCATCCGAGCCATATTTCCATGCATGGTAAGGGCAGACGAGTGGGCGACAGCCGGTGAATGCAGACTGTAATGGCGCGCTGCGATGCAGGCAAACATTTTCAAAAGCACGTAGTTCGCCATTGAAATTTTGCACTACTACCGGAATGCCGGCGATTTTGCGAGTAATGAAATTATTGTGCTGGGACAGTAAAGTCTTCAGTCCTGCAAACAGCCAGACTTTTCGAAATATTTTTTTCTGCTCTTGTTCAAAAGTGTCTGCGCTTAAGTAATAACGAGGGTGCATGCGGGATAGCACGGTTCTAGCCTCTCATAATTCATTTTGTTGTTTGCTGAAGATGATCCGTGCCGGATTGCCAAAAACGGTTGATGCAGCAGGCACGTCCTTTAGCACAACAGCACCTGCGCCGATGATTGCACCATCACCGACTTTGATGCCTGGCAAGATGGTTGCATGCGGATGCACAGTCACGTTTTCACCAATACAGACGCCGCCACCAATCACAGTCATTGCGCCTATTTGGCAATAACGCCCAATGCGCACATCGTGACCAAATACCGTTAGCGATTGAATGTGTACATGGTCGCCGATGTTCATGTCGGGACCGACAATGACGCCTGTCGACAGAACGCAGCCGTTTCCAATACGCGTACTTGGAGGGATGTACATATCGCGAGGTATGACACTGAGAAAGACACCACCTTTTCGCTCAATGATTTCTGCGTAATGGCGACGTGCATCTACGTGGCCTTGCGCACAAATAAAAAGTTCATTCTCTTTTGGTATGTGGCTTGATGGGTCACCTTCTATGCGCAGGTCTGCTCCATAACCATCCAGCATATGCTGGCGGCTATCAAGAAAACCTTCTATCACCCATTGCCAGCCTGATTCGCGCATGCCTCGGGCCAAGATCAATGTCTCGCGTCCGCATCCACCTGCACCAATAATCCATACTTTTTTAATACTCATCGAGTGGGCTCTCCAGTGAGTACCATATTGCTTCCGGTAACCCAGCGGCTGGCAGGGGCAAGTAGGTAAATGGATGCATTGGCAAAGGCATCTGCATCTTTGCTTGAGCCCGATGCGCGCGTGGTTACCGTGTTGACGCGAATTTTCATCGAAGCGTACTCTAGGGCGAGGGTAACTGCCAAGGTGTCGATTCCACTTTCCATGCTGAGGTAATAGCCACCTTGTTCAGTGCGTAAATGAGCGATACAGTGTTTCTCAAAAACGATGGCGGCACCGCTACGAAGAATTTGATTGCGTAATAGATTGTTTGCAAGTATTGCAGGCGCAACCAGACGTTTCATCGCGAGATGTTGAATGTCTTCGTCTTGTAGTTTGTAAACCGGGGCAAGAATTGGCGCAGCGCAGTACAGCAATCCATCGCACGATGCCGGTTCCAGCGTATCTGCCACGCCAGGCTCATCTAGTACGATGACGCGTGCACCTTGTTTACTAAGAGCGTGTTTGGCTTGCTTGCCATTCATCGTGCTGGCACCTGCGAGCGCAATGTTTTTTCCTATTAAGGAAAAGGCAGGGCCTGACGAATATGTACCTGAAGCTATGTTCATAAGTTCATGCCGATAGAAATACCGCCATCTATCGTAAAGTAGCTTTGATTGATGGCTTGGCTGGCATTACTTAAATAGAAAATCGTTGCATTCGCAATATCTTCTGGTTCACCCATGCCGAGAGGCGTCCATTCAGTGCGCGTATTCTGGTTTGCGCCGGCCAAGTTTAGTTTTTCAAGCATAGGTGTTTGAACATAACCTGGGGCAATGCAGTTGACCCGAATGCCTTGCTTGGCGAGATCTTTGGCCATGGAGCGTGTGGCGCCCAAAAGGGCTGATTTGCTGGCAGAGTAGGCCGAGCTAGCTGCAGGACCGGCATATGAAGCTACGGCAGCAATAAATATGATTGACGCCTCTGATGCGATCTTTTTCCGAGATATCAGGTTACGGGTTAATAGAACGGGCGCGAATGTATTGTCGCGGAATGTATTCTCTACATGTGCTTGATTGATCAGGTGAAACGGGACTAATTTTGATGTTCCTGCTGCATGCACTAATCCATTTAATGCGCCTGCTTTCGATATCAGATGCTCAACGTCTGCTGGCTGATTCAAATCTGCTGGGATTTGCGAGTGGTCTTTACCTGCCAACGCACTGAACGTGGATGCAAGACGTTCGGCATTCCTTCCAGTGATGATGAGTTGCGCGCCCATTTCTGAACATGAGATAGCGATTTGACGACCAATACCCGATGATGCGCCAGTGACAAGAATACGTTTTCCAGTCAGGCTGAAAGGATTTCCGGGATTGAGAGTTTCCATATTACGACTCGACCAAATCCGGAAATTTGGCATCCTTCATGTCAATCAATGCCGTGCCCCATGAAAGACCGATTCCAAAGCCGGAAAGCAGCACGCGATGCTTGCTGGATTCCAATTGCTTGTTAATTCTTGCCGTGATCGTGATCGGCAGTGACGCGCCGCTGGTATTGCCAAAGTCGCGCAGCGTAGAGGGGACTTTCTCGACCGGAATACCAAGTTTTTTACGGATTGTTTCGTTGATCATGCGGTTGGCCTGATGAAAGACAAAGTAATCGACTTCATCTTTACTTGCGCCTGAATAGGCCAACAATTTTTCTACTGCTGGTGGTACACGCTGCGTAGAAAAACTCAGCACCGCAGGGCCGTCGAGTACCAGATCCGTGGCGCGATGCCAGTGATCGTTTTCATCTTCGCGATATTTGATCAGATGTTGCACATCAACTGGCTCTCGTTGTCCGCCAACTGGAAGCATGATGGCTTTATAGCCACTGCCGTCGCTGTTCAGATCGAAATACATTGGCGGCGCATTCTCATCGAATTCCAAAGCGGTTGCCGTACCTGCATCCGAGAAAATTGGATCGTCCAGTGTTGCGCTGCGATCCCCAACGAGCAGCAGCCCTTTTTTGATGCCGCCAGCAGAAATCATCGAGCCGAGTAAATGAATGCCGAATGGGTATGCCGAGCAGCCTAGATTGACGTCGAATGCAATGGTTGTATGCGGCAGGCCAAGGCGGTCTTGCATGATGATGGCGGTTGCAGGGATCGGGTAGTCCGGTGATTGCGTGACGACAATCAACGCATCAATTTCTTCACGCTGCCATTGCAGGCTTTCCAGTAGCTTTTCAGTTGCATCAAACGCCAAATCGGAGAAACACTGCCATTTAGGCGCCATGCGGCGTGTTTCGATACCGATGTTGCGAACCAGACGTTCGCGGTCTGCACGAATTTGTGGTCTGCAGTCCGTCAGGTTTGAAACAATCTGTTTAGGGACGCAGCTGGCCATGCCGGCAAAGCGTACATTTTTCAGCGTGGAATTAGCCATATCTGCATCAACCCAGCAGTTGGTAAAGATCCTGAATCGTCGATGCCTTTTGCAAGTTTTCTCCGGTGATGGTTTTTCCATATTCCAGATCGAACATGACAATCACGCCCAGCGCCGCCAGGGAATCCCATTCTGGCAGATCTTCCAGTTTGGTTTCTGCCGTAACGGCAACTGGTTCTTGAAAGTCGACGGCTTCGTTAAACTTTTCGATGAATGTTTCGATGTTATCCATGATGGTCCAGATGAGGGGAGAGTTGTTTGCGATGTGTTGCGGTTGCCTGGCGGGCAGCTTCGGCAATCCGTGTGATCTCGTCCGACGAGAGAAAGAGTGAGAACGGCAGACCGATCAGGCCTGATGCAATGGATTCCGCAATAGGAACCGGCATCTTGATGGTTGGCGTGACCTGTTCTGCGTGCTTGTGTAATAAAGGTTGATACCAGCGTCGTGTGGCAATGTGCCGGGACTGGCAGATCTTTTCCATTCGATTGCGCGCGGGTTCTGCCATACGCACACAAAAAATGGTTGGCGCCGCAGGTGCCGAGCCGCTTTGCCACTGCAGTTTGTCGCCACAGGCTGCATCGAGGGTCTCTCGGTAGGTCCGATAAATCTTTTGCCGCTGCCCGGCATGCAGGTGCCATTGATCCAGACTGGCATGCGCGACTGCCGCGTGATACTCGGACAGTTTGGCATTGCTCCCGACAAAGGAGAGGTGGCCGGTTGGCAGACCTGCTTCGGGATCAAGATTGATGCCGAAATTGCTGAGCTGGCGTACACGCGCATTGATGGCTGGATTGCCACTGACGACAATGCCGCCTTCGCCTGCGGCCAATGATTTTGTTGCGTGCAGGCTGTAGATCACCGGGACATCGGCGGCTTCCACCCATTGACTGCCAAAGGCACCGGCGGCATCAATGACGACTTCAATGCCGGTCTTTTTGCGGAATGCACTCCAGCGTTTTGTATCGTGTGGTTTTCCGAAGGCAGCGACGGCAAGTACGGCTGCGGCACCGGTTTGTGCTGCCACGTCTGAGGCAGTTTCCGGTGTCAGGAGCCAACTTTCCGGATCGATGTCGGCGATTACCGGGACATGGCCGGCGCGAATGATTGCGGTAAACGATGCCACAAAAGTCAGGGCCGGCACGATGACTTTGCTCCCGGGGGGCAGACCCAGACAGTGCAGCGTCAGCTCCAGCCCCATGGTTGCGCTGCTTGTGGTCGTCACATGGATTGGATGCGAACAGTGCGCCTCAAACGAACTGGCGAGCCTGTTTTCCAGACTTTGATTCAAAGGACCGAAATTGGAGTAATGACGATTCTGATCGATTTGATCCAGATAGGGAGACAGCGCGCGACGATCAGGTAGTTGCGGTACCAAAAGAGGGATGATGCTTGGATGCTTCATGTAGTCATTCCCGGCAAGCCCTCTGTTGGCATGTAATGCGACGCTTTGTTTACCCGATTGTGGCAGGTGATGGTTGGGGCTGATCGGAGCACGCTGTCGTTTCATCGTCAGCATGTGTTCAATCCGGCTTGTGTCGGCACGCTTTCTGCGCGCGTTGAACATGTCGTCTATCGCGTTTAGTAATAGTGCCGCTTTTTTATGACACAAGCCTAATTGCTGCGACTATGCCTAGTCAAGCCCGTATGCATCTGGTTTCTGATGCTTACCCTTACTATCGGACAGGAATGCAAAAATTGAAGGGCGGAACAGAAATTCAAATGCCTGTCTTTTTATGAAATTGAGGGCTGATCTAGAGGTATCTCGCCGCTTGCCGTCAAAATTTGGCGGTAAAAGCGATGCCAAATCGCTCCGTCCAGGCCGCTAATGCCTGTTCCCAGAAGTCTGCAAGGCACGTGGATTGCGATACGGGCAATCCCAAAAAATGTGCTGCGCGGACGAGTTCGCCAAGCGGGTCATGCAAATCGAGCGCCTTTGCACCGGTTTGCTTGGAAAGTTTCTCTCCCAATTCATTGCGCAGGACAGGCACGTGCATGTAGGACGGCGTCGATAGACCAAGCATGCGTTGCAGATAGATCTGCCGTTGCGTGGATTCGAGCAAATCGGTGCCGCGTACGACGTGGGTGACACCTTGTTCGGCATCATCGACCACGACTGCGAGTTGATAAGCCCAGAAGCTATCCGCACGTTTAAGGACGAAGTCACCGACCTCGCTCGCCAGATGTTGCGTCAGCGGACCGAGCCAGCGGTCATCAAAAGTGATGGTTTCGTTGGCTTCGCCTTGTCCCGGCACCCGCAGACGCAAGGTGCGAGCCTGCTTTCCTGCGGCGACACCATGACGGCACGTGCCCGGATAGATTGCCGCGCCATCGGCGGCAATCCCAAGACGTGAATCGGCAATTTCCTTGCGCGTGCAGCCGCATGGGTAGAGCAATGCGCCAAGCTGGCTGGCTGCGGCTTCGTACAGCGGCTTGCGTTGGCTCTGCACGATGATTTCGCCATCGCGCTCCATACCGAACACCTGCAGCGCATGCAGGATGGTGTCTGCGGCACCGGGCACCGTGCGTGTTTCGTCGATGTCTTCGATCCGCACCAGCCATTTTCCATGGTGGGCACGCGCGTCAAGATAGCTGGCGAGCGCGGCGACCAGTGAGCCGGCATGTAGCGGACCGCTGGGCGAGGGGGCGAAGCGGCCAATGTAATCGGAATACGTCATGGTTCGTTCAAGAGCATGCGTTGCACATCCGGATCGGCCAGCTTGGTCACAAACCATTTCAGGCATTTGCCGCGTGCATCGGCGCGCCATGCGTATTGCAGCGCACCGTCGGGTTTGCGTTCCTCTGTCTTTTTTTCGATCAGTGCGCCGCTATCAAGATACGGCTGTGCCCAGTGACGCGGCAGATAGCCGCAACCGAGTCCCGCGAGTTGCGCAGCCAGCTTGTCGCGCACGCTGGGAACGGTGAGTGTCGATTGCCCGGTGAGCAGGCCGGAGGTGATGCGGGGCAGCATGCGTCCGCTGTCGCCGATGGCGATTGCGCGGTGTTGGCGAACGATCGCGGCCGAAAGCGGTTCGTCCATGCCGGCCATGGGGTGATTCGGCGCGACAGCAAACACCCAGTCGACTTCGCCCAGTGGTTTGCTGCGAAAGCCGCCAGAAGTGCGTGCCAGCTCCGGACCATCGTAGGCAAGGCCGATGGCGAGATCGGCATTGCCGCTGACCAGCGTTTCCCATGTGCCGGAGAGCACTTCGGTGGAAAGACGTAGTTGCGTACCTGAGCCTTGCAGATCGCATTCGTCGATGAGAGGCAGGATTTTTTCAAACGGAATCAAGGCATCGAGCACGATGCGCAATTCGACTTCCCAGCCGCTGGCGGTGCGCTTGACGCGTTGTTCGAGTTCGTCAGCGGCACGCAACAGGTGCCGGCCTTCATTCAGCAACTCCAGCCCCGCCGCCGTCAGTTTGGCGCGGTGACCCCGACGATCGAACAGCAACACATCCAGATCGTCTTCCAGTTTGCGTACGGTGTACGTGAGCGCGGATGGCACGCGATCCAGCGCAACCGCCGCCGCCGCGAAGCTGCCCTTGCGGTCGATGGTGTCGAGAATATGCAGCGCTTCCAGCGTCAGATTCATGATGAGAAATATTATTCAAATAATTTGAATGATTTGCACAAGATTATGCCCTTATTTTGCGTGCAATGCTTGTCTATAGTGGAGTCTATGGCAGCAAACAATTTCAACGAAATATCAACAGAAAGGACTTCATCATGATCCAGCTCCGTAAAAGCGAAGACCGTGGCCACGCAAACCATGGATGGCTCGACTCCCATCACTCGTTCTCGTTTGCCGATTATTACGATCCGGCACACATGGGTTTCGGTCCGCTGCGCGTGATCAATGAAGACCGCGTCAAAGCTGGTGCCGGCTTTGGTACGCACGGCCACCGCGACATGGAAATCATCAGCTATGTGCTGGACGGCGAACTGGCGCACAAAGACAGCATGGGAACCGGCAGTGTGATCCGGCCGGGCGATGTGCAGCGCATGAGTGCGGGCAGCGGCGTACGGCATTCCGAGTTCAACCACTCGAAAGACCAGACCACGCATTTCCTGCAAATCTGGATTCAGCCAAACGTGACGGGCATCCCGCCAAGCTACGAAGAGAAAAATTTCTCCGAAGGCGAAAAACGCGGCAAGCTGCGCCTGATCGCCAGTCCGGACGGTGCAGATGGTTCGGTGCTGATCCATCAGGATGCCAAGCTGTATGTCGGCCTGTTCGATGGTGACGAAACTGCGTCACTGCCGATTGCTGCAGGTCGTCTGGTGTATGTGCATGTTGCTCGTGGCAACGTAGAAGTGAATGGTACGGCGCTGAAATCGGGCGACGCACTGAAACTGCGTGAAGTCGATGCGATTGCCATCGCAAAAGGCGAGAATGCTGAAGTTCTCGTGTTCGACATGGTGCCTTAATCAGGCGTGTGTTGAAAATAAAAAAGCGCGCCATCCAAAAGGTGGCGCGCTTTTTTTCATGGGTGAAGATGATTAGTCGATTTGCAAGGGCGCAAACGATTTGACCAGATCGTCGAGTTGTTTGAGCTGTGTGAGGAATGGTTCAAGCTTGTCCAGTGGCAGCGCGCTTGGGCCGTCGCATTTGGCGATTTTCGGATCGGGGTGCGCTTCTAGGAACAGGCCCGCCAGACCGACGCCCATGCCGGCGCGTGCCAGATCCAGTACCTGTTCGCGTCGACCACCCGATGCGGCGCCACCCGGATCGCGTTGTTGCAGGGCATGCGTGACGTCAAAGATCACAGGCAGGTTATGGCACGTCTTTTTCATGACGCCAAAGCCCAGCATGTCGACGACCAGGTTGTCGTAGCCGAAGTTGCTGCCACGATCGCACAGGATCAGTTGTTCGTTACCGGCTTCCTTGAACTTCTCGACGATATTGCCCATCTGCGACGGGCTCAGGAACTGCGGCTTCTTGATGTTGATGACGCGTCCGGTCTGGGCCAGCGCGACGACCAGATCGGTCTGGCGTGCGAGAAAGGCCGGCAATTGCAGCACATCGACGACTTCTGCCACTGGTGCTGCCTGATGCGGCTCGTGCACGTCCGTAATCACCGGGACACCGAAGGTTTTCTTCACGTCTTCAAAAATGCGCAAACCTTCTTCCAGACCCGGACCACGGTAGGAGTGAATGGACGAGCGATTGGCTTTGTCGAACGAAGCCTTGAAGACATACGGAATGCCCAGTTTTTGTGTGACACGCACATACTCTTCGCAAGATTTCATTGCCAGATCGCGTGATTCCAGCACGTTGATGCCGCCAAACAGGACGAAAGGCAGTGCGTTATCGACACGGATCGGATTATTGCCTGGGATGGTGATCATGTTTTGGGCCTGAGGCATGTTGGACCTGATTAATGTTGAGGGCAGTGCGGGCAGGTTTGGCCTGCAATGTATTCGGGCGCGAGTTGTTCGCGCGGCGTGACGGCATTCTTGCAGTTCGGGCAGGTAGCGGTTTGCGCGCTGGGTTCCAGTTGTGGATTGAGCGCCGTACGGTGATCGAAGACGAAGCAGTCACCCGTGTAGTGCGCGCCGCCAACTTCCTCGAAATATTTGAGAATGCCGCCTTCGAGCTGATACACACTGTCGTAGCCGACGTCTTTCATGTAAATCGCGGCTTTTTCACAGCGGATGCCGCCGGTACAGAACGTAACGACGGTTTTCCCTTCCAGTTCGTCCTTGTGGCTGGCGACGACCTCCGGAAATTCACTGAATTTGGTGATGCGGTAGTCGAGGGTGTTGTCGAAGGTGCCGACATCCACTTCGAAATCGTTGCGCGTATCCATCATGACCACGGGTTTGCCGTCATCGTCGTGGCCCTGATCGAGCCAGCGCTTGAGCGTGTGCGCCTCCACTGCCGGCGCGCGGCCAAGTTCCGGCTTGATCAGCGGATGCTTCATCGTGATGATTTCGCGCTTGAGCTTGACCAGCATTTTGTTGAACGGTTGATCGTCGGACAGGCTTTCCTTCACTTCCAGATCGGCAAAACGCGCATCGCTGCGCAACCATGTCAAAAAGGCATGGATATTGTCGCGAACGCCAGCCAGAAACAGGTTGATGCCTTCCGGACTGAGCAGGATCGTTCCTTTTAGTGACAATTCGTTGCATTTATCGAGAAAAACAGGGCGCTTTGCCTCCGTATCGTCAAAGGTGACGAACTTGTAGGCCGCAATATTGATGATGGCAGAGTTCGGTTGCATGAGGCGTCAGTCTGGAAACGGGATGCGCAGTGGTAAAAAACACGAAATCGCGCATCAACAAGGCGACATTATAAACTTCGCGTCTCTTTCCCTGAAATGTCGGATTGCGTGCGGCATGCCCAGGCGCTCGCGGTAGAATACGGCCCATGAGTTCTCCGCAATTTATTCACCTCCGCCTTCACTCTGAATATTCGATCGTTGACGGTCTTGTCCGTATTGACGACGTCATCAAGGCTGCAGCCAAGGATGGTCAGCCCGCATTGGCGATCAGTGATTTGGCCAACCTGTTCGGAATGGTCAAGTTCTACAAGGAAGCACGTGGCAAAGGCGTCAAGCCAATTGTCGGTTGCGATGTCTGGATCAGTAATGACAATGATCGTGACAAGCCCTCGCGCCTTCTTTTACTGGTCAAGGACAAGACGGGTTATTTGCAGCTATGCGATTTGCTGTCACGCGCATGGTTGACCAACCTGCACCGGGGTCGCGCCGAAATTCGTGCTGAATGGTTGGAAGAAATTGCGCAGTCGTCGCCGGACAGGCATTTGATCGTTTTGTCCGGCGCGCATTTCGGCGATGTCGGCATTGCTATCGACAATGGCAATCTGACGGCGGCAGAGCGTGCTGCGCAGCGGTGGGCAGCGCTGTTTCCGGGACATTTCTATATCGAAGTGCAGCGCGCAGGTCAACCGAACATGGATGCGCATGTGCGTCACGCGACGCAACTGGCAGCGCGCCTCGGCTTGCCTGTGGTTGCCACCCATCCGATTCAGTTTTTGACGGATGAAGAATTTACTGCGCACGAAGCGCGTACCTGTATTTCGGAAGGGGAAATTCTCGCCAATCCGCGTCGCGCCAAACGATTCAGTGAGCGTCAGCGCTTCACCACGCAGGCGGAAATGGCCGAACTGTTTGCCGATATGCCGAATGCCTTGCGCAATTCGGTCGAGATTGCCAAACGCTGCAATCTGGTACTCGAGCTTGGCAAACCGCAACTGCCCAATTTCCCGACACCAGACGGCGTGTCGATCGACGAATTCCTTGTGCAGGAAGCCTCGCGCGGTTTGCAAGGTCGTTTGGAACATCTGTATCCCGATCCTGTCGAGCGCGAGAAGCAGCGACCGCGCTATGAAGAGCGACTGAAGTTCGAGACCGATACCATCATCAAGATGAAGTTTCCCGGCTACTTCCTCATCGTCGCCGACTTCATCAAATGGGCAAAGAATAACGGCGTGCCGGTCGGCCCTGGCCGTGGCTCGGGGGCCGGATCGCTGGTGGCGTATTCCCTGTTGATTACCGATCTCGATCCGCTGCAGTACAACTTGCTGTTTGAGCGCTTCCTGAATCCGGAACGTGTCTCGATGCCCGACTTCGATATCGATTTCTGTCAGGAGGGCCGGGACCGTGTCATTCAATACGTGAAAGACACCTACGGCAAGGAAGCCGTTTCGCAGATTGCAACCTTCGGTACCATGGCCGCCAAGGGCGCGGTGCGCGACGTCGGTCGTGTGCTCGATTTCGGCTACAACTTCTGCGATGGCATTTCCAAGCTGATTCCGTTCAAGCCGGGCAAGCTCGTCACCATCGAAGATGCGATCAAGGAAGAGCCGATGCTCGCCGAACGCATCGAGAAGGAGGAGGAGGTCAAGCAACTGCTTGATCTGGCGCAGCAGGTCGAAGGTATTGCACGTAACATCGGCATGCACGCCGGTGGCGTATTGATCGCGCCGGGCAAGCTTACCGATTTTTGTCCGCTCTATACGCAGGGCGGTGATTCGGGCGTGGTCTCGCAATACGACAAGGACGACGTTGAAGCGGTGGGCCTCGTCAAGTTCGACTTCTTGGGTTTGACCACGCTGACGATTCTCGATCGTGCCGTGCGTTACATCAAGGATCTTGATCCGGCGATGGCCGATTTCGATTTGGCCAAGTTGCCGCTCGACGATCGTGCCTCCTACGAATTGCTGACCAAGGCCAAGACGGTCGCCGTATTCCAGCTTGAAAGCCGTGGCATGCAAGGCATGCTCAAGGATGCACGTCCCGATCGCTTCGAAGACATCATTGCGCTGGTGGCGTTGTATCGCCCAGGCCCGATGGATCTGATCCCGGACTTCTGCCGACGCAAGCACGGTGAAAAATTCGAATATCCCGATCCGCGTACTGAAAGCATTCTGTCCGAGACCTACGGCATCATGGTCTATCAGGAGCAGGTCATGCAGATGGCGCAGGTCATTGGAGGCTATTCACTCGGCGGCGCTGACTTGCTGCGCCGTGCGATGGGCAAGAAAAAAGCCGAGGAAATGGCGCAGCATCGTGAGCTGTTCCGTGCAGGTGCCGCCAAGAATGATCTGACGGCTGAAAAGGCCGATGAGATTTTCGACTTGATGGAAAAGTTTGCCGGCTACGGCTTCAACAAGTCGCACGCCGCTGCTTATGCTCTGTTGTCGTATCACACGGCATACCTGAAGGCGCATCATCCGGCCGCGTTCATGGCAGCCAATATGTCGCTCGCAATGGACGATACCGACAAGGTCAAAATCCTTGTCGAAGACGCGATGGATATCTGTGGCCTGACCATGCTGCCACCGGATATCAACCTGTCGGATTATCGATTCACGCCGGTGGGCGAACCGGGCAAGAAAGCCATGCAGGTACGTTATGGTCTTGGTGCCGTCAAAGGTTCGGGCAAAGGTGCGATCGATGCCATCATTGTTGCGCGTCAGGGACAGCCCTATACAGACCTGTTCGATTTCTGCAAACGCGTGGACAAGAAGCAGATCAACCGTCGCACGATTGAATCCCTGATTCGTGCAGGTGCATTCGATTGCTTCAAGGTGGATCGCGGCATTCTCCTTGCTTCTGTCGGTTTTGCGCTGGAATGTGCCGAACAGGCTGCCGCATCGGCGAATCAGGTGAGTCTGTTTGGTGGAGATGACAGTGATCTCGAAATGGCACCGGAGTATGTCAAGGCAACGCCGTGGAGTGACAAGCAACGCCTTGCGGAAGAAAAAGCCGCATTGGGTTTTTATCTTTCAGGCCATCCTTACGATTCCTATGCCGAAGAGGCGCGTCGGTTTGCACGCGGCAAGCTGATCAATCTCGAACCGTCACGCGAGCCAAAGCTGATTGCCGGTGTCATTGCGGGTGTGCGTACGCAGATGACACAGCGTGGCCGTCTTGTCATCGTCGCGCTTGATGATGGTAGTGCGACAGTCGATGTCACGGTTTACAACGAAGTCTTCGACGCCAATCGGCACCTGTTCAAGGAAGATGAATTTCTGGCTGTGTTTGGCAAAGTGTCAGAGGACCGATTCTCGGGCGGTTTGCGTATCAGTGCCGAGAAGGTCATGGATATTGCCGCGATGCGGATTCAATATGCAAAAGGCATTGCTCTCTCATTGAATGCATCGATCGACACCACCGCTTTGATTGCAACGTTGCAGTCTGCAGCGCGCGTAGATGGTGCACCGGTCATCATCAAATATCAGAACGCCAAAGGAGAAAGCGATCTCCTCTTCTCTGATCAATGGCGCATCAATCCTGACGACAACGTCAAACAAAAACTGATCGAACTTTATTCGGAACAAAATGTACAGATTGCCTATGACTAACTGGTGCCGGCTGGCAGATCCTTATCGAGACTTCTGAATGAAATTTCCAGAGCATCTTCGCCGTTTGTTTGGCATGTTGAGTCCCTACAAGGGCAGGCTTGTCATTGCCTTTTGCGGCATGATCATGACGGCGCTAACGGAACCCATGTTCCCTGCCGTCATGCGCGTTTTGCTGGACAAGGGATTTGGCGGCAAGCCTTCCTTCTCGCTGTGGCTGGTGCCGGTCGCGATTGTCGGCATTTTTGTTTTGCGCGGCATGTCGACTTACACGACGACTTACATGATGACGTGGGTGTCGTCACGTCTTCTTAATACCTTGCGACGTCAGATGTTCGCCCGCATTCTGGATGTCCCGCTGGGATTCTATGCACACCATTCCGTTGGCAAGGTCATCAATTCGATGATGTTTGAAGTACAGCAGATCGTGGACATGGTGACCAAGGTGTTCACGTCGATGATTCGTGACTCGTTGACGGTCATCGTCTTGCTGAGTTTTCTGTTCTGGTTGAATTGGCGTCTGACGCTGGTGGCGCTGGTACTGCTGCCTTTGATTGCAGTGGTTGTGCGCGCAACGGGCAAGCGAGTACGTCGACTGACGCGTGAATACCAGACGGTCAATGCGGAGATGACGCAGGTCATGGAAGAGACGACTCGCGCCAATCAGGTCATCAAGATTTTCGGTGGGCACCAGTACGAGATTGATCGTTTTGAGGCACGTGCAGACAAATTGCGTAGTTACACCATGCGCATGGCAAGTACGCTGGCAGCGACCACGCCGGTCACCCAGGTGATGGCAGCGTCTGCCGTTGCGGTTGTCATTGTGATTGCGCTGATCCAGTCCGGCAACAATGAAACGACGGTCGGCGGCTTTGTTTCATTCATTACCGCGATGCTGATGTTGCTGACGCCGCTGAAAAATATCGCGGAAGTGAATGGCCCCTTGCAGCGTGGCCTAACAGCCGCCGAAGCCGTCTTTGCGGTGATTGATGCAAAGACCGAACGTACGACAGGCAAGGTGTTGCCAAAGCGTGCAGACGGACGTCTTGATTTTGTGGGCTTGTCATTCGCTTATCCAGGCCAGTCCACCAAGGTTCTGCACGATATCAACCTGACAGTGCTACCGGGTGAAACGATAGCATTCGTCGGCATGTCCGGTGGCGGCAAATCCACACTGGTTAATCTTGTGCCCGGATTTTATCCTGTTGAAACAGGTGAGATTCGGCTCGATGGCGATTCGATTGATGACATTGCATTGACCAGTTTGCGTCAACAGATTGCGATGGTCAGTCAACATGTGGTGCTGTTTGATGACACTGTTGCCGCCAACGTCGCGTATGGCGATGCGCAACCCGATCCGAGCAGGATTCAGGCAGCCTTGAAAGCCGCACATCTGGAGGAGGTGGTTGCCGGTTTGCCGCAAGGCATGCAAACCGTCATCGGTGACAACGGTTCACGTTTGTCAGGTGGGCAGCGTCAACGTCTGGCAATTGCGCGTGCGATCTATAAAGATGCGCCGATCTTGATTCTGGATGAAGCCACGTCGGCACTGGATTCCGAATCTGAACGCGCCGTGCAGGCTGCACTGGATAAGTTGATGGAAGGGCGCACGACGCTGGTCATCGCGCATCGCCTTTCCACGATCGAACGCGCAGACCGCATTGCCGTCGTAGACGACGGGCGGATCGTGGAGCTTGGTTCGCATGCCGAGCTGCTGAAGAAAAACGAGGTGTACGCCAATCTGTACCAACTGCAGTTTGCCAAGGATGACAGCGAGATACAGGCTGAGTAGTTTTGGCTTTAATACGATGAATTGGGTAGTAATGATCCGGTGGAGATGCAGGGAATGTCAGACACAATAACAACAGCACGGCACGCAAGTGATGACGATCGCGTGATTCTGTGTATGAAATGGGGCACCAAGTACGGACCAGAGTACATCAACCGTTTATACGGTATGGTGCGCCGCTATCTGCGCGGTGACTTTCGGTTTGTCTGCCTGACCGACGATAGTACAGGCATACGCTCGGAGGTGGTCTGTCTACCGATTCCGGATCTCCGTTTACCCGATGGTTTGCCTGAGCGGGGCTGGAAAAAGCTAACGACCTTCGAGGCGGATTTGCACGGCTTGAAAGGCACGGCATTGTTCCTCGATATCGATATCGTCATCACTGATCAGATCGATGCGTTCTTCGAGCATCCGGGTGAATTTCTGATCATTCACGACTGGAAGCGACCATGGCGCGTAACAGGCAATTCGTCTGTTTATCGTTTCAAGCTGGGTGCGCATGCGGATGTGCTGGAGCAGTTTCGTGCGACGCAGGCCGAAGCGCGTGCCAATTTCCGGAATGAGCAAGCGTTCTTGTCCGATGTCCTGCATAAACAAGGCAAGCTTGCTTACTGGCCGGCGTCCTGGTGTTGCAGCTACAAGTACCACTGCATTCCGCCATGGCCGACCAATTACTGGCGCGAGCCGTTTGTACCAGCTGGTACCAAGATTGTTATTTTCCACGGTGAGGTGAATCCGCCGGATGCGCTGGAAGGACGCCGTAATCGTGCCTTCCGTTATGTGCGCAAGGCGCCGTGGATTGCGCATTACTGGAAAGAGTAAGCGTATCCTCAAGTAAAAAAGCGGAACCATGGGTTCCGCTTTTTATTTTTCGGCACTGATCGCCATTCTTTGCCTTACATCAGGATCACGTCATACTGTTCCTGATGATAAATCGTCTCGACCTGCAATGAAATCGGTTTGCCGAGGAAGGCGCTGAGCATCGCGAGATGCTGCGACTCCTCTTCCAGGAACATGTCGATGACAACTTGCGAAGCCAGAATACGAAACTCACGCGGGTTGAACTGTTTCGCTTCGCGTGTCAATTCACGCAGGATTTCATAGCAGATCGTGCGTGCGGTCTTGACTTGTCCTTTTCCCTGACAGGCAGGACACGGTTCGCACAGGATATGCGCGAGTGACTCACGTGTACGTTTGCGCGTCATTTCAACCAAGCCCAACGCAGAAAACCCTGATACCGAAACCTTGGTGCGATCGCGTGCCAGTGCGCGTTTAAGCTCACTGAGAACAGCCGCCTTATGCTCCTCGTTTTCCATATCGATGAAATCGAGAATCACGATGCCGCCCAGATTACGCAGGCGCAGCTGACGTGCAATAGCATGCGAGGCTTCCAGATTGGTTTTGAAAATCGTATCGTCGAAATTGCGACCATTGACGAAGCTGCCGGTGTTGACGTCAATCGTGGTCATGGCCTCGGTCTGATCAACGATCAGGTAGCCACCAGACTTGAGGTCGACACGTCGCCCCAGCGCGCGCTGGATTTCTTCTTCCACCCCATACAGATCGAATAGTGGGCGTTCGCCCGGATAATGCGCGAGCTTGGGCAGGATCGATGGTGTGTACAACTCGCCGAATGCAACCAGTTTCTGATAGTTCTCGCGCGAGTCAACCTGAATGCGCGGAGTGTCTTCGTTGACGAAATCGCGCAAGACACGTTGTGCCAGATCCAGATCCTGATACAGCAGGCTCGGTGCGGGATTGGTCTTGGCCATTTGCGTGATGTTGGACCACGTCTTGCGCAGGTAATCAATATCGGATTGCAGGTCTTCATCCGAGGCATCTTCTGCCATGGTACGAATGATGAAGCCGCCTTTTTCACCCGGTTGCAGCAAGCTTTGCACTTTTTCGCGTAACAGTTCGCGTTCGGCTTCGTTTTCGATACGCTGCGAGATGCCGATATGCGATTCCTGCGGCAGATAAACCAGCATGCGTCCGGCGATGGAAATCTGTGTCGAGAGTCGTGCACCTTTGGTCCCGATCGGATCCTTGATCACTTGGACAGTGATCGACTGACCGTCATGCAGCATGCGTTCAATCGGCAACTGGGTCGTCGGCGGGCCATCGTGCGGGCGTGCGCTCCAGATATCCGCGACGTGCAGGAAGGCCGCACGTTCCAGCCCGATGTCGATGAAGGCAGACTGCATGCCGGGTAACACACGCACGACTTTACCGAGATAAATGTTGCCTGCCATGCCGCGTGACAGCGTACGTTCGACATGCAGCTCCTGCACGGCACCTTGCAGTACGAGGGCAACACGGGTTTCCTGTGGGGTAACGTTGACCAGAATGACTTCGCTCATAGGATTTGCAGGCCTGCCTGCTTCAATAATTGTCCGGTTTCGTACAAGGGCAGTCCCATGATGCCTGAATAACTGCCCGCAATGTCCATGATGAATAATGCTGCCTGCCCCTGAATGCCATAGCCGCCCGCCTTGTCGTAAGGTTCGGCGGTTGCACAATAGTTGCGTATCAAGGCGTCGGGCAGAGCGGCAAAGGCAACGTCGGAGCGCTGCGTGGTGCGATACGTCTTGTCGCCATGCAGCACAACAACATGCGTCAGCACCTGATGGGTGCGGCCTGAGAGGGATTGCATCATCGCAATTGCCTCGGCTTCATCCGCTGGTTTGCCGAGAATACGGCCATCGAGCACTACCGTGGTATCGGCGGCCAGAATCGGACGCAAGGGTAACTTGCGCCATTCCATGGTCTGTTTGGCAAATAGCGCTTTTTCCAGCGTGACGCGCGCCACATAGTCCTCTGCCTGTTCGTTGGGCAGAACGGCTTCGCTG
Source organism: Oxalicibacterium faecigallinarum (assembly GCF_014635705.1). Classification (GTDB taxonomy): domain Bacteria; phylum Pseudomonadota; class Gammaproteobacteria; order Burkholderiales; family Burkholderiaceae_D; genus Oxalicibacterium; species Oxalicibacterium faecigallinarum. Next base: position 71,051 of record NZ_BMDI01000003.1, read on the forward strand.
ACTTCTGGTCCGCGTGGTGTCTGGTCCCGCAACATCAGCAGCTCGAATTCAATGCCGATCTGTCGCAACAGTTCGCGTCTCCGCGGACTCTTGGATGCCAGATAGATTTTCTGTGCGGACGGCTTCACGCTCGTTCAGACCCGATGGTAAGGATGATTCTGGGTGATGGACCAGGCACGATACAACTGTTCTGCGAGCATCACGCGCACCATGCCATGCGGCAGGGTCATGCTGGAAATGCGTACCAACATATCGGCGTTGCGTTTGAACTCGGGATCCAGACCATCCGCGCCGCCGATGACAAACGCGACATCACGACCATCCTGCTGCCATTGCGTGAGTAGTTGCGAAAGCTGGACGCTGGTCAGATCCTTGCCACGCTCATCCAGTGCAATGATGCGTGTGCCTTTAGGCAGAGCCGCTTCGATCTTGCTGCGTTCCAGCGCCATCGCGGTTTCGGCGGTCTTGCTGCCGGAACGTTCGACCGGCTTGATTTCCTTGAGAACGATGCGGCAATCATGCGGCATGCGTTTGGCATATTCGCCAAAGCCGCTTTCGATCCACGCGGGCATCTTGTGCCCGACCGCCGCGATGACAAGCTGCATGCGGAATTAATCTGCAGATTTTTTGGGCGCGCGCTTGGCAACGACTTTTTTGGCCGGTGCCTTGGTTGCGACTTTCTTGGCTACTGCTTTCTTGGCAGGTGCCTTTTCCTTTTTGTATGCTTCGACCGTTTTGCTCACAGCGACTTTGACGGTTTTGCCGACAGCGGTCTTGGCTGGTGCTTTCTTGGCTGCCATCTTGCTTGCGGCCGTTTTCGTGGCTGTCTTGCGGGCAGGTTTTTTCGGTTCGTCGTCATCTACCGTGGTCTGGCTTGCAGCCAGATGACGGCTGGCTTTTTTCGGTGCAGGTTCGTCGCTTGCGGCGGTTTTCTTTGCCGTACGTTTGGCAGCGCCGAATTTGACTTCCTTCTCGCCCCAGATTTCTTCCAGGCGATAGTAGGCACGGATGGCAGGTTGCATGATGTGAACAATCATGTCGCCCAGATCGACCAGTACCCATTCGCCCGTGTCTTCACCTTCGATGCTGACGATATCGCCGCCTGCGGCTTTCACCTTGTCGCGTACCGAGGCTGCAAGTGCCTTGGTCTGACGGTTCGAGGTACCCGAGGCAATGGCAAGTCGGTCGAACAGACTGGTCAGGTGCTCGGTGTTGAACACTTGAATGTCTTGTGCCTTGACGTCTTCCAGTGCGTCGATGACGAGGGCTTGCAGTTTTTTGATATCCATTAGCTTCTGTAGAGATGATGTTGTTCGATATAGTCTAGCACCCTGGGCGGTAGCTGAGGAATCGCGTGGTCGCCGCGGTGCAATGCGGCGCGAATGGCTGTGGCGGAAATGTCGACAGACAAGTCCGTTGCCACAAAAGACAGACCGCTGGCGGTCTGCCGAATCTGGTCGGGCGTCCCTGCCCGTTGTGCAAAGGCTGCGCTTACTTCTGCTGGTACATGTGTTGCATCGGTAGCAAAACCCGGTCGCGATGCTGCGCACAGATGCGCATACGAAAACAGTTCGTCCCAGCCTTGCCAGGTGTTGAGATGCTGCAACTGATCTGCGCCGATCAGAAATGCCAGCGAAACAGCAGGGCCGAGCTCTGCGCGTAAGGCCTTCAGCGTATCGATGGTATAGGTCGCGTTGTCGCGCACAATTTCCTGGCGATCGATATGGACGGGTACCTTGCAATCAGAAAAAGCACGTTCGACCATGGCCACCCGATCATCGGGCGATGCGTGCAGGCTGCCCTTTTGCCATGGATTGCCCGCAGGAATGACGCGAAGCGAGTTTGGGCGGATCAGGTCAATGAAATGATTGGCCAGTGCAACATGCGCGTTGTGTACAGGGTCGAAACTGCCGCCGAGCAGCAGTATGCATTCGGTAGCGGACGTTGTCCCCGAGGTCACGTCAGATCCAGTCACGATGGATGAGAAAGTCTGAATACAGCCGTGCCTCGGCACTGCCTGCTTCCGGCTCCCAGTTATAGCGCCAGGTGACGACCGGCGGCATCGACATCAGGATCGATTCGGTACGGCCGCCGGACTGCAGCCCGAACAGTGTGCCGCGGTCGAATACTAGATTGAATTCCACATAGCGTCCGCGCCGATAAGTCTGAAAATTGCGTTCGCGTTCACCATACGATGTGTCCTTGCGGCGCATGGCAATCGGCAGATAGGCATCGAGAAAATGATCGCCAACACTGCGCTGCAAGGCAAAGCATTGCTCGAAACCCAGTTCGTTCAGATCATCAAAGAAGATACCGCCAATACCACGCGGTTCCTTGCGATGCTTGAGATAAAAATAGTCGTCGCACCATTGCTTGTAGCGCGCATGCAGATCATCACCAAATGGTTGCAGCGCATCGCGACAGGTCTGGTGAAAATGCCGGGCGTCTTCTTCAAAGCCGTAATAGGGCGTCAAGTCCATGCCACCGCCGAACCACCAGATTGGCTCCTTGCCTTCCGCGATCGCGATAAAGAAACGCACATTCATGTGTACGGTGGGCGCGTAGGGGTTGTGCGGATGCAGTACTAGCGACACACCCATGGCTTCCCAATTGCGACCGGCGAGTTCGGGACGGTTGGCAGCGGCCGACGGCGGCAGATTGCTGCCCATCACATGCGAGAAACCGACACCGCCGCGCTCGAACACATTGCCATTTTCAATAATGCGCGACGTACCGCCACCGCCTTCCGCACGTTCCCACTGATCGACAAGAAAATCCTTGCCGTCGAGCTGTTCGAGCGCCGTCACGATGCGCTGCTGCAGATCCTGCAGGTACTGCTTGACGGCGGTGGTTTGTGGTGTGGTCACGATAGGTTGCGTTCAGTCAGACAGGGTAAATGTCTTGTGTTTCATAAAACAACAGGCGCGTCATGCTGGGCGCGCCTGAGTAGTCATCCAATATGGTTTGTTGTTCAATGCCGGTCGGACTGGTAATGATCGGCATTGAACAAGCAGAGCATCAAGTGCGTTTCAGCGCGCGCCAGCCGATGTCGCGACGGAATTGTGCGCCGTCAAAATGAATCTGATCCACAGCGTCGTACGCTTTCTTTTGTGCCATCTTGACGCTGTCGCCCAAGCCAACGACGCACAGGACGCGACCACCGTTTGCAGCCAGTTGTGTACCGTTGAGTACGGTGCCTGCATGGAACGTCACACTGTCCGGTGTTTCTGCTGCGATACCGGTGATGACATCGCCTTTGCGTGGCGCATCCGGATAACCTGCGGCTGCCATGACGACGCCGAGCGCGGTACGACGATCCCATTCGAGCTCGATGGTGTCGAGCGTGCCATTGACGGCGTGTTCCATGACCGTGACCAGATCGGTTTTCAGGCGCGCCATGATCGGTTGTGTTTCCGGATCACCCATGCGGCAATTGAATTCCAGTGTCTTCGGGTTGCCCTTGTCATCGATCATCAGACCTGCGTACAGGAAGCCGGTGAAGACGATGCCATCTTTTGCCATGCCCTGCACGGTTGGCAGAATGATTTCGCGCATCACGCGCGCATGCAGTGCGGGCGTGACGATGGGGGCAGGCGAGTAGGCACCCATGCCGCCGGTATTGGGTCCTTCGTCATTGTCGAGCAGGCGTTTATGATCCTGACTGGTTGCGAGTGGCAATACGTTCTTGCCATCGACCATGACGATGAAGCTGGCTTCTTCGCCAGCGAGGAATTCTTCGATGACGACACGTGCGCCAGCATCGCCGAGCTTGTTGTCGGACAACATCATGTCGACAGCGGCATGCGCTTCTTCCAGTGTCATCGCAACGACCACACCTTTGCCGGCAGCCAGCCCGTCCGCCTTGATGACGATCGGCGCGCCTTTTTGGTCGATGTAGTCGTGCGCAGGCTTGAGTTCGGCGAACGTTTGATATTCCGCTGTCGGGATTTCATGGCGCTTCATGAAGGCCTTGGCGAAATCCTTGGAGCTTTCAAGTTGCGCGGCTTCTTTGGTCGGGCCAAAGATCTTGAGGCCAGCGCTACGGAAAATGTTGACGATGCCGGCCGCCAGCGGCACTTCCGGGCCGACGACGGTCAGCGCAATATTTTCTTTCTGTGCAAAATCGGCGATGGCTTGCGGATCGGTCAATGCGACATTTTCCAGGCGTGTGTCCAGCGCCGTGCCACCGTTGCCCGGTGCGACATAGACTTTCTGAATCCGTTCGGATTGCGCCAGTTTCCAAGCCAGAGCGTGTTCGCGGCCGCCTGAGCCGACTACCATGATTTTCATTGAATATTTCGCTTAATTAAGTTGTCGCGGGCTGCGAACGGCATGCGACGCGGCCGGTGGGTTGCGGTAGCGAACCATGTTTCCTCGCTACCTTGTTTCATCAGTTCTGAATGACAGCGTTGGTATAAATTTCCTGCACGTCGTCCAGATTTTCCAGCGCGTCGAGCAGTTTTTGCATCTTGATGGCGTCATCGCCTTCAAATACGGTTTCGGTTGCCGGTTTCATCACGACTTCTGCCAGTTCGGCTTTGAAGCCTGCGGCTTCGAGTGCGCTCTTGACGGTGGAAAAATCGTGCGGCGGACACAGGACTTCAATCCCGCCTTCTTCGTCCGTGGTGACGTCGTCGGCACCGGCTTCCAATGCTGCTTCCATCAGCTTGTCTTCATCTGTACCAGGCGCAAAGAAAAACTGGCCGCAATGCTGGAACAAAAAGGCAACCGAGCCTTCGGTGCCCATGTTGCCACCGAACTTGGAGAACGCATGACGAACTTCGGCCACGGTGCGCACACGGTTATCGGTCATGCAATCGACGATGATGGCAGCACCCCCGATGCCATAACCTTCATAGCGGATCTCTTCGTAATCGACACCATCGAGCGTTCCGGTACCGCGCTGGATGGCACGGGTAACGTTGTCCTTCGGCATGTTGGCATCAGCAGCCTTGTCCACCGCCAGACGCAGGCGCGGATTAGCCTCCGGGTCGCCACCGCCCATACGCGCTGCAACGGTGATTTCCTTGATCAGACGGGTCCAGATCTTGCCTCGCTTTTCATCCTGACGACCCTTGCGATGCTGAATATTGGCCCATTTGCTGTGTCCTGCCATGACGAATTTCTTTCCCGATGAGTTTGGTGGTTAAAAATCGCTGGCTACGGTGTTGCATAAGCTTGTCTTGCACGCCTACTGTTTTGCGCTGGCATGCCTTACTATCAACGATTTTTACAAGCCACTCTTGGCTATAATGAGGCGCGGATTTTAACATATCGCCTGCCCTCCGATTTGACCGGATCATCCCTCACTGCGCATCTTCCTTTTGCGGACCAAACCATGTTGAATCCTCTGCTGATTGCCAAAAACCATGAACAGGAGCTTGCGTTGCTGCCGGCGCTTGCCAATCGTCACGGCTGTATTACCGGTGCCACCGGTACCGGCAAGACAGTGACGCTGCAGACACTGGCGCAAGCCTTGTCCGATATTGGCGTGCCGGTCTTCATGGCCGACGTCAAAGGGGATTTGTCCGGGATTGCCAAACCGGGCGTTAGCGCCGGCAAGGTCAAGGAACGCTTCGCGTCGCTCGGACTGGCCGAGCCGACATGGGCCGGAGCACCGGTGACATTCTGGGATGTGTATGGTGAAAAAGGGCATCCGGTCCGCGCCACGGTCTCCGATCTGGGGCCGCTGTTGCTGGCCCGCATGCTCAATCTCAACGATACGCAGCAGGGCGTGCTGCAACTGGTGTTCAAGATTGCAGACGATCAGGGTTTGCTGCTGCTCGACAGCAAGGACCTGCGCGCGATGTTGCAGCACGTGGGCGACAATGCTGCCGATTTCAAGACCGAATACGGCAATATCTCGGCCGCGAGCATTGGTGCGATCCAGCGCGGCCTGATCGGTATTGAGGAGCAGGGCGGCGATCGCTTCTTCGGCGAACCCATGCTCAATATTGAGGATTTGCTGCAGACCGACGGCAACGGCAAGGGCGTGGTCAACATTTTGACGGCGGACAAGCTCATGCACGCGCCGCGTTTGTATTCGACCTTCCTGTTATGGATGTTGTCTGAATTGTTCGAGAAATTGCCGGAAGTCGGCGATCTGGAAAAACCCAAACTCGTTTTCTTCTTCGATGAAGCGCATTTGTTGTTTGCCGAAGCACCCAAGGTTTTGCTGCAAAAGATCGAACAGGTCGTACGTCTGATTCGGTCCAAGGGCGTGGGTGTTTATTTCGTCACGCAAAATCCGCTCGATATTCCCGATACAGTGCTTGGACAGCTCGGCAATCGCGTGCAGCACGCCTTGCGTGCCTACACGCCGCGTGATCAGAAGGCGGTGCAGGCCGCAGCGCAAACCTTCCGTCCTAATCCCGCACTGGATACCGCGCAGGCGATCACCGATCTGGGTGTGGGCGAGGCGCTGGTTTCCTTCCTCGATGAGAAGGGGCGTCCGGCGGTGGTCGAGCGCGCATTTGTCCTGCCGCCCGCCTCACAGATCGGTCCGATTACGGATGCAGAGCGTGCTGCCCTGATTGCACAATCGGTCGTCGCTGGCGTGTACGAAAAGGCTGTGGATCGCGAATCGGCCTATGAGAAGCTGAAAGGCCGCACCGCTGCGCAAGCCAAGGAAGCAGGGGAAATCACGGCCGCCGAGCAGGAGGAGAGCGGCGGCTTTGGGGACATGCTGGGCAGTATCCTGGGTGGTGGTAAAAATACCACCGGCAAGAAAACCGCAGGTCGCCGCAGCGATACCATCGTCGAAGCGATGGTCAAATCCACGGTCCGCACGATGGGGTCAACCGTTGGTCGCGAGATCGTGCGCGGCATTCTCGGCTCGATTCTCAAAAAGAAATAAAGCTGGCTGACGATTCCTTTCAACGCATCGGGCGATTCGGTTTCTGTCATTCGTGCTTTGCCGCGTCGGGCACCTTGCCCGGTCGGTGATGCGGGCCTGCAATGCTGTCGGCATGATCGATAAAGTATTGCATCAGCCATCTGCCAGCCGGCCCTGGCGCATCGTCGCTACGATTGATCATGTGCAGCACATATTTGTCGCTTTCCAGATGGGCGAGTTTCAAACGGACGAGTCGTCCGTTTTCCAGATCATCCGCAATCATGTGATCCGGCATCGAGCCCCATCCCAGTCCATTCAATAACAACATGTGCTTGGCACCCAGATCGCCAAGTCGCCAGTCACGCAAGGCAACCACGCCGAAATTCTGTCCGGCCGTCAATTGGCTGCGATCCGTCAGTACGAGCTGTGTGTAGTCGCGTGCAATCTCGGTCGGGATGCTGCCGGTCAGTTGCGCCAGTGGATGTGTGGGTGACGCCACCGGAATCATCGTGACGTGACCAAGTTGCTGGTGGTGATAGGTGTCGGGGAAATCCAGCATCGGTCCGGTAATGCCGATCTGGCAAATCCGCTCGCTGACCAGGTGTTTGACCGCACCCAGCGCCTCGATCCGCAGACGCAATGCCACGGTCGGGAATTGTTCCTGGAACGCCTTGAGTGCGGTGACCAGCGAGCAATTGGGAAACATCACATCGACGGCAATCGAGACTTCCGCCTCCAGTCCGAGCGACATCATCTTGGCGCGCGCCCGCATGGCATCGACTTTCAGGCCGACGGTGCGCGCATCCACCAGCAAGGCTTTGCCGGCGTCGGTCAGCGTCGGCTTGCGTTTGCTGCGATCAAACAGTTCGACATTCAACTGGGCTTCCAGATTGGCAATCGTGTAACTGACAACGGATTGCGTGCGATGCAATTCGGTTGCGGCGCGCGAAAAGCTGCCGCAGTCGATGACGGCGACAAAAACACGCAACTGGTCCAGTGTAGGTAAGCCGGGATCTCTCATATCGATTTAATCGATGCTAATTAGCTAAATAAAGTGGGTTTTATTGATATTAAACCTGTTCTACGATGCTTTCAACGACACGGCAACAACAAAACCGTGTTCAACAAACGCCCGAGCAACAACCGAATGAAAGCGAGAACATTATGAGCAAGATCCTCCTCATCAACAGCAGCGTACGTCGCACCGATTCCATTTCCCGCAAAGTGACGGGTGAATTTGTCGCTAAATGGCAGGCGCGCAATCCCGGCACCATCGTTGTGGAACGCGATGTCGCAGCGCAGCCGCTGCCACATCTGACTGAGCAAACACTGGGTGCGTTCTTCACGCCAGCCGATCAACGTACGGCAGAACAGGCCGAAATCGCCAAACTGTCGGAATCGCTGGTACAGGAGTTGTTTGATGCGGACGTTATCGTGATCGGTGCGCCGATGTACAACTTCTCGATCACCTCCGGTCTGAAAGCATGGATCGACCATGTGGCGCGTGCCGGTGTGACTTTTAAATACGGCGAATCGGGCCCAGTGGGCCTGCTGACGGGTAAAAAAGTCTATATTTTTACGGCGACCGGCGGTGTTTACAGCTCTGGTCCTGCACAAAGCATGGACTTCCTGGGCACGTATCTGCGTACGGTTCTGGGCTTTATCGGCCTCACCGATATCACCTTTGTCCATAGTGAAGGACTGGCAATGGGTGAGGTTGGTGTGGAAAAAGCACTGGCGCAAACCAGCGAGACAATCAACGAATTGCTCCCAGCCTGATATCCTTCGTCTTTCGGGAAAAATGCAAGCAGAAACCGGTGGTCGGTTTCTGCTGCTTTTTCCGTTGATTGAAGTACATCGTTCATGAATACAAGCCTGACCGCAGCGGATGCTGTTGCTGTATCCGATTCCCCTTCTGATTCCGATCTCGATTACGTGGTGTCGTGCCATCTGCCGACGCCATGGGCGACGTTCCGTCTGCATGCCTTTGTTGAACCATCCACCGGCAAGGAGCATGTTGCCTTGACGCTGGGCGATATCGCCGACGGCAAACCAGTGTTGTCGCGCATTCATTCCGAATGTCTGACTGGCGACGGTTTGTTCAGCTTGCGTTGCGATTGCGGCCCGCAGCTGGAAGCGGCTTTGCGCATGATCGCGGAAGAAGGGCGTGGTGCCTTGTTCTATCTGCGTCAGGAAGGGCGGGGGATTGGCCTGGTCAACAAGATCCGCGCGTACCAGTTGCAGGATGCCGGTGCGGACACCGTTGAGGCAAACGAGGCACTTGGCTTCAAGGCGGATCAACGCAATTACAAGTTGTGTTTGCCGATGCTGCAGCATTTGCAGATATCGACACTGCGCTTGATGACCAATAATCCACGCAAGATCGCGGCGATGGAGCAGATCGGCATGAAAATCGCCGAGCGTGTGCCGTTGATCATCACGCGTAATCCCTTCAATGATCGTTATCTGACGACCAAGGCTGTCAAGCTCGGTCATCTGTTTTGATACGATCAGCACGTAGCGACGGTCGGCGCGCTGCTGACATAGTCGCTACAATCGTGGCATGCCCGATGCCTCATATTCCAACGATGACGCACTTGCCGCGCGCAAGTTGTTGCTGGCCGGGCTGGCGATTGCCGTTGTCGGTGCGATTCTTTTTTCGGCCAAGGCAATCGTCGCCAAGCTGATTTATCGCTATCAGGTTGATGCGGTTACCCTGATCGCTTTCCGCATGTTGTTTTCGCTGCCGTTCTTTGCCGTGATTGCCATCTGGCAGGCACGCCAATCCACACCGCTGACTGGTAGGGAAAAAATCCAAATCATCGTGCTGGGTTTGCTCGGTTATTACCTGTCGAGCTTTCTCGATTTTCTCGGCTTGCAATACATCTCTGCAGGGCTGGAGCGTCTGATCCTGTTTCTCACGCCGTCCTTCGTCCTGTTGTTATCCGTGTTCTTGATGAAGCGAAAGATCACCATGATCGAGTGGTCTGCACTGACGATTTCTTATCTTGGAACCGTACTGGTTTTCGTCCACGATGTCCGTTTGGGTGGCGACAATGTCGCGCTAGGCGGCATGGCGGTGTTGATCAGCGCGATTTCGTACGCTGTTTATTTGCTGGCATCCGGAGAGCTGGTCAAACGCGTTGGCTCCTTGCGTCTGGTTGCATACGCGATGTGTGTTTCCAGTGTTGCCTGCATCGCACAGTTTTTTGTGTTGCGGCCATCCTCCATGTTGATTCAACCAGTGGATGTGTATTGGTTGTCGTTGGTGAATGCCGTGTTTTGCACGGTGCTACCGGTTTTTCTGACCATGATTGCGGTGCAGCGTATTGGCGCAGCCACCGCTTCGCAGGCTGGCATGATTGGTCCGGTGTCGACCTTATTCCTTGGTGCAATGCTGCTGGATGAGCCGATAACCGGTATTCAATTGGCGGGCACGGCGCTGGTGTTATGTGGGGTTTATCTTCTTTCCAGAAAAAAGGCGGCATAAATGGATCTTGGCATTCAGGGGAAATCGGCCCTGGTTTGTGGTGCGAGTCGGGGATTGGGCCTCGGTTGCGCGGAAGCGCTGCTTGCCGAAGGTGTGCATGTCACGATTGTGGCGCGCGATCCTGCCGTCCTTGAGCAAGCGGCAAGTGCGTTGCGTGCAAAGGTTGGCTCGTCGGTGGCAACCGTTGCCGCTGACATCACGGCCGCCGAAGGGAGAGCGGCAGCGCTGGCAGCTTGTCCGCAACCGGATATTCTTGTGACCAATGCGGGTGGGCCGCCACCGGGTGATTTTCGGGACTGGTCGCGAGACGATTGGATTGCCGCACTGGATGCCAACATGCTGACACCGATCGAACTGATCAAGGCCACGGTGGATGCCATGATGGCGCGCAAATTCGGGCGCATTGTCAACATCACGTCCAATTCGGTCAAGGCGCCGATTGATGCACTGGGCTTGTCCAACGGCGCGCGGGCTGGCTTGACGGGTTTTGTCGCGGGTCTCGCACGTAAAACCGTCAAGCACAATGTGACGATCAATAATCTGTTGCCGGGAGCATTTGATACGGATCGGCTGGCGGCAATTTTTGCGGGTGCCGCGCAAAGTGGAAATCGTTCGGCGGAAGAAATCCGTGAAAGCCGCCGTGTGATGATTCCGGCACAACGCTTCGGTACGCGACAGGAATTTGGTGCCGTTTGTGCATTCTTGTGCAGTGCACATGCCGGCTATATGACAGGACAGAATATCCTGCTGGACGGCGGTGCTTATCCCGGTACCTACTGAACGGGAACGGTTGCAACGATTTCTGCTCTACCTATCGATAACAAAAACGATGCCCTTCAACTTTTGGAGTGAGACAGCATGACAAAAGCAATCAGGATTAGTGAAAACGGCGGCCCGGATGTCATGGAGTACACGGACGTCGAATTACCGATACCCGGCCCCGGCGAGGCGCGTATCCGTCAGATGGCCTGCGGCTTGAACTACATCGATGTCTATTACCGTACCGGGCAGTACGCGCAGTCCTTACCCGCAGGTCTGGGCATGGAAGGCGCCGGTGTGGTCGAGGCAGTTGGCCCTGACGTTACGCATATCCATGTTGGTGAGCGTGTTGCTTATGCGGGTGGTCCGCCCGGCGCTTATGCTGCCGCCCGTGTGTTGCCCGCCAATGTACTGGTCAAACTGCCGGCTTCGATTGAGTTTGATACGGCTGCTGCGATGATGTTGCAGGGTTTGACGGTGCAGTATCTGTTTCGACGGACCTTTCGCTTGCAGGGAGGCGAAACCATTCTGTTTCATGCGGCTGCAGGCGGCGTCGGTCTGATTGCCTGTCAGTGGGCACGGGCATTGGGTGTCACCATGATCGGTACGGTTAGTTCGGACGAGAAAGCAGAACTGGCCAAGGCGCACGGTTGCGCGCATGCCATCAACTATCGCAAGGAGAATTTTGTCGAGCGTGTGAAGGAAATCACGGAAGGCAAAGGTGTGCCGGTAGTCTACGATTCCGTCGGGAAGGAAACTTTCTTCGATTCGCTCGATTGCCTGTCGCCGCTAGGCATGATGGTCAGCTATGGTGCGGCTTCTGGTCCGGTGCCTGCATTTGAATTGAAGGAACTCGTTTCGCGCGGGTCTTTGTTCATCACGCGTCCCTCGCTGTTCCATTACACGGCCAAGCGGGACGAACTGGAGATCATGGCGGCAGAGTTGTTCGGCATGGTTGAAGGAGGCAAGCTCAAGATCAATATTCATCAGCGCTACGAATTGTCGAATGCCGCGCAGGCCCATCGTGATCTGGAGGCGCGCCTGACGACGGGGTCGTCGATTCTGATTCCGTGAGGTGATGATGACGGATGATGACGACAAAAATCCCATGCAGCATCCGGAAGAGCAGCCATCCGGTTCAGACGGCAATCCCAAATTCGGCCGTTTGCTGCTGGTACTGGCGGGGAGCGTCCTGATCGTGGTTGCGCTGACGTTTGGATCGCTGGCTTACTACACGTGAAGCATGAGCGCCAAGGTAATAACGTGAGGGGCAATAAAGAGCGGATGCAATAAAAAAGCGGCGACTGGTAGTCGCCGCTTTTTTATTGCACAACTCGTGCTATTCCTTGATTTCAAGCTTTACCCGTCGCGGAATACCGCTACGTCCAGGGAAATCTTCAAATGCGCTTTTAACCATATAGGGCATGGCAAAGGCGAGCGAACCGTTACCGCCATCGCTGTCGACGCTGACGTCATATAGTTTTTTACCGTCGCGTACCTGCGTAATTTGCACATTCAACTCGCGTTTGAAGACTTCGTATTGTGCTTCGCGATAGGTTACGCGGGGAGGACCATACCAGAACGGATCGTAGTAGGGGCCGTAATAACCGCCACGCCAGCGCGGACCGTAATAAGCACCGTAGTACGGCCAGTAAGGATCGGCGACCGGTTCCACCACCCGGACATCGCGTGAGTCGATCTTGTAGTTGAGTGCGACCTTCAGAATGGCGGCGCGTGGATTCTGCGCCTCGACAAAGCCCAGGCGGGTCAGTTCGGCCCGAACCAGATTCTCATAATTCTGATGTTCGAGATTGTTTTCCTGTCCGGGCTGGCGATCGAAGACATAGACCTTGTTTTGCATTTCTGCCGGCCAGTCATGGAAAGCGATGACATCACTGCGGATGAACGAGGCGCAGCCACTTAGCAATACGCTCGACAAGGCAACGATGATTAAAACAGTGCGACGCATTATTTTTCTCCTTGATCCATGCTGACAGCATAGACGTATTCATAAAAAGAGCCGTTACATTTTGTAACTCGCAAGCAATAGACCCTTCTGTCGATGTGGCTTAGAACCGAAAGCCTGCTTTGTGGTCATACCGTCGTCATCCAGTCTGGTGCTGGTTACGCCATTTTTGCCGAGTTCAGGCTGTTACCAAATCTGTTGCCATGATTGGTAAAATGGCATTTTGCAAGTCTTCCAATCTATTCCTATGCGCACAGATACGCCGCCGACCATTTACCGCAAAGATTACACGCCACCAAGTTACTGGGTCCGCACTGTCGAAATGGGATTCGACCTCGAACCATCTGCGACGCGTGTAGCGACCCGCATGACCTTGGAGCGCAATCAGACCAGCAATGACAAAGTGCTGACGCTGTACGGTGAAGAGCTGCAACTGGTACAGATTCGCCTCAACGGCAAGGTTTTGGGCACCAAGGCATATCAGTTGAAGGATGGCGTCCTGCGCATTCCAACCACCGCCGAACAAATCACGCTGGATATAGAAACGCTGCTGCAACCCGATCGGAATACATCCCTGATGGGTTTATATGTGTCCAACGGTAATTTCTTTACGCAATGCGAGGCAGAAGGCTTCCGCAAGATCACTTATTTCCCGGATCGTCCGGATGTGATGGCGACCTACAAGGTCATGCTGCGTGGCGACAAGAAGAAATATCCGGTTCTGTTATCCAACGGTAATTTGATCGAGCAGGGCGATCTTGGCGATGGTCGCCACTATGCCTTATGGGAAGACCCGTTCAAAAAGCCTTCGTATTTGTTTGCCCTGGTAGCGGGGCAACTGGTCTGCCAGGAAGAAACGATCAAGTTGAAGTCTGGCCGTGAGGCTTTGTTGCAGGTATGGGTTGAAGAAGGCAATCTGGACAAGACCCAGCATGCCATGGATTCGCTGATCAACAGCATCCGTTGGGATGAAGAGCGTTTTGGCCTGGAGCTGGATCTTGATCGCTTCATGATTGTTGCTGTTGGCGACTTCAATATGGGCGCAATGGAAAACAAGGGATTGAACATCTTCAATACCAAGTTTGTGCTGGCCAACCCGCGCATTGCGACCGATGTGGACTACGGCAATATCGAGGCCGTGGTGGGTCACGAGTATTTCCATAACTGGACTGGCAATCGCGTGACGTGCCGCGATTGGTTTCAGTTGTCATTAAAAGAAGGTCTGACGGTATTTCGTGATCAGGAATTTTCCGCTGACATGATTGGTACCGACAGCGGTCGTGCCGTCAAGCGTATTGACGATGTGCGTGTGCTGCGTCAGGCGCAATTCCCGGAGGACGCGGGGCCGATGGCACATCCTGTGCGTCCTGATTCCTTCGTTGAGATCAGTAATTTCTATACCGTCACGATTTACGAAAAAGGCGCGGAAGTCGTGCGCATGTACCAGACGCTGCTTGGTCGCGATGGTTTTCGCAAAGGCATGGATTTGTATTTTGAGCGCCATGATGGGCAGGCCGTGGAATGTGATGATTTCCGCGCCGCCATGAGCGATGCAAATGGCCGTGACCTGACACAGTTTGAGCGTTGGTATAGTCAGGCAGGCACGCCGCGGGTTGTGGCAACGACTGTTTACGATGCCGTGCACAAGACCTATGCGATTACGCTCAAGCAATCGTGTCCTGCAACGCCGGGACAAAAGAACAAACTGCCGTTCCATATTCCGGTGGCGGTCGGCCTGCTCGATAGTAACGGCAACGATATGCAGTTGCATCTGCGTGGTTTTCCGCAAGTGCAATCGACAGTCGTGCTGGAGTTGATGGAAGAACAGCAAACTTTCGTCTTCGAAGACGTCTCCGAGGAGCCGGTGCCATCATTGCTGCGGGACTTTTCTGCGCCAGTCAATCTCGAGTACGACTACAGTGATGCCGATCTCGCTTTTCTGATGGCGCATGACAGCGACGCTTTCAATCGTTGGGAAGCAGGGCAGCGTCTTGCCGCGCGCCGCTTGCTTGCCTTGACTGCTACTGCGCAACAGTCCGGTGCCGTACTGACTACAGACCCGGCCCTGAGCGAAAGTCTTCGTCTGACCCTGAACGATGCCGCATTGGACCCTGCTTTCCGCGAAATTGCATTGAATTTGCCATCCGAGACGGTCATCGCTGAACAGATGGATGTGATTAATCCACAAGCGATTCATCAGGCGCGCCGTTTCTTGCGCCAATCGCTGGCACAGGCATTGCGTGCTGATTTTATCGAGGCCTACAAGGCGAATCAGACACCGGGTGATTACAGTCCGGATGCCGCGTCGGCGGGCAAACGCGCTTTGAAGAATCTGGCTCTTTCGTACATTTCGGAACTGGATGATGCAGCTGCGCACGTGATGGCACAGACCCAATGCGACGGTGCCGACAATATGACCGATCGTGTCGCTGCACTGGGAGCGTTGGCCAACAGCACGGCACCAGGCAAGGAAGCGGCGTTGGCACAGTTTTATCAGGATTTTGAGGCCGAGCCGCTGGTTGTCGATAAATGGTTCAGCTTGCAGGCAATGGCACGGACGACGGATGTCGCCGCAGTGCGCAAATTGATGCAGCATCCGGCGTTTTCGCTGAAAAATCCGAATCGTGCGCGCAGCCTGATTTTCAGCTTCTGTAATGGCAATCCGTCACAGTTCCATGCATCGGACGGCAGTGGTTATGCATTCTGGGCTGAGCAAGTCATTGCGCTGGATGCGATCAACCCTCAGGTTGCGGCGCGTCTGGCCCGTAGTCTGGATCGCTGGCGTAAATACGCGCCTTCCTTGCAGTCGAAAATGCAGGCTGCGTTGAAGCGCGTGGCGCAGACGGCCAAGCTGTCAAAAGATACCAAAGAGGTTGTCGGCAAATCGCTGGCGGCCGAGTAAAACGTAAAAGCAGTATTGAAAAAGATAAAGGACGTCATGAAACGGATCAGCCTTACGCAGTATTTGATCGAAGAGCAGCGCCAGCACAACAACATCCCGGAAGAACTGCGCTTGCTGACAGAAGTGGTTGGTCGTGCCTGCAAGACCATCAGCCATGCCGTCGGTAAAGGTGCGCTGGGCGAAGTGCTGGGTAGCGCGGAAAGTGAAAACGTCCAGGGCGAAGTACAAAAGAAGCTCGACATCATTTCCAACGAAATTCTGCTGGAAGCCAACGAATGGGGCGGCCATTTGGCAGCGATGGCATCGGAAGAAATGGAAGAAATTCATCCGATCCCGAATCGTTATCCAATGGGCGAGTATCTGTTGTTGTTCGATCCGCTGGATGGCTCCAGCAATATCGACGTCAATGTGTCAATCGGCACGATCTTTTCGGTACTGAAGGCGCCAGCGGGGATGAAGCATCCGACCGAAGCAGATTTCCTGCAGCCCGGCAGCAAGCAGGTCATGGCTGGCTATGCCGTCTACGGACCGCAGACCGTGTTGGTGCTGACGACGGGGAATGGTGTGCAGAGCTTCACGCTGGATCGTGAAATGGGTGCGTGGGTGATGACGCAAAAGAATATGCAGATTCCGGCTGATACCAAGGAATATGCAATCAACGCATCCAATGCGCGCCACTGGTTTCCGCCGGTCAAGCGCTATATTAGTGAGCTGCAAGAAGGCAGTACGGGGACGCGTGGCAAAGACTTCAATATGCGCTGGATTGCATCCATGGTCGCTGATGTGCATCGTATTTTGACGCGTGGCGGCATCTTTATGTATCCGGCAGACCAGCGCGATCCGGACAAGCCAGGCAAATTGCGTTTGATGTACGAAGCCAATCCGATGGCGTTCCTGGTGGAGCAAGCCGGCGGCGCAGCGACAGATGGCAAGCAACGTATTCTCGATATTCAGCCTACTAAGCTGCATCAACGTGTCGCGGTGTTCCTTGGCTCCAAGAATGAAGTCGAACGTGTCACGGAGTATCACCAGTCGAAATAGAATAAGAAGCAGTAAAACAAAGAGCCCGCGTAAGTGGGCTCTTTGTTTTTAGCTATGTGGTGTGTTGATTTGAATGGACAGCTGTGTGGATGGTGTGTGCATGGTTGGCGGTGCACGTTCCTGTTTTTGATGTGCCTAAAAATATTTTGTATATTTTGTTGAGAGGGTGTTGCCAAGTTCAGAAAAGGTTTGCTATAGTTCGCCTCCCGTTGCAAGACGGGCTGCAAAACGAAGTGATTTCTGAGAGGGAAGAGGCTGGTTTTGTGGGGAGAAGTGGTTGAGGTTTTGGTGGTAAGGTCAGCGTCGTTTTGAATCGAATTTAAAACGAAATCTTTTAAAAAAGATGTTGACGACGACAGAAACTTCCTACATAATCTCGTTTCTCTGCTGCTGACGAACAAAACGATTCGCAGCGACGCAAACGGCGAAAGCTGAAGCGAAGCAGACAAGGTTCTTTAAAAATTAACAGCCGATAAGTGTGGGCGTTTAATGGAAGTGCGGCAGCGCAAGCTGTTAGAACTTTAAATATTAAATGCTCACAAAAAATATAGGTAAGAAATTATCTGTCAGTATTTTGAGTGAGTGACCGGTTCAGAAATGGACCATGTCGGAAACGACATAAAACAGAGATTGAACTGAAGAGTTTGATCCTGGCTCAGATTGAACGCTGGCGGCATGCCTTACACATGCAAGTCGAACGGCAGCACGGGAGCTTGCTCCTGGTGGCGAGTGGCGAACGGGTGAGTAATATATCGGAACGTGCCCAGTAGTGGGGGATAGCCCGGCGAAAGCCGGATTAATACCGCATACGATCTACGGATGAAAGCGGGGGATCGCAAGACCTCGCGCTATTGGAGCGGCCGATATCTGATTAGCTAGTTGGTGAGGTAAAGGCTCACCAAGGCTACGATCAGTAGCTGGTCTGAGAGGACGACCAGCCACACTGGAACTGAGACACGGTCCAGACTCCTACGGGAGGCAGCAGTGGGGAATTTTGGACAATGGGGGAAACCCTGATCCAGCAATGCCGCGTGAGTGAAGAAGGCCTTCGGGTTGTAAAGCTCTTTTGTCAGGGAAGAAACGGTAGAGGCTAATATCCTTTGCTAATGACGGTACCTGAAGAATAAGCACCGGCTAACTACGTGCCAGCAGCCGCGGTAATACGTAGGGTGCGAGCGTTAATCGGAATTACTGGGCGTAAAGCGTGCGCAGGCGGTTGTGCAAGACAGATGTGAAATCCCCGGGCTTAACCTGGGAATTGCATTTGTGACTGCACGGCTAGAGTGTGTCAGAGGGGGGTAGAATTCCACGTGTAGCAGTGAAATGCGTAGAGATGTGGAGGAATACCGATGGCGAAGGCAGCCCCCTGGGATAACACTGACGCTCATGCACGAAAGCGTGGGGAGCAAACAGGATTAGATACCCTGGTAGTCCACGCCCTAAACGATGTCTACTAGTTGTCGGGTCTTAATTGACTTGGTAACGCAGCTAACGCGTGAAGTAGACCGCCTGGGGAGTACGGTCGCAAGATTAAAACTCAAAGGAATTGACGGGGACCCGCACAAGCGGTGGATGATGTGGATTAATTCGATGCAACGCGAAAAACCTTACCTACCCTTGACATGGCAGGAATCCTGAAGAGATTTGGGAGTGCTCGAAAGAGAACCTGCGCACAGGTGCTGCATGGCTGTCGTCAGCTCGTGTCGTGAGATGTTGGGTTAAGTCCCGCAACGAGCGCAACCCTTGTCATTAGTTGCTACATTTAGTTGAGCACTCTAATGAGACTGCCGGTGACAAACCGGAGGAAGGTGGGGATGACGTCAAGTCCTCATGGCCCTTATGGGTAGGGCTTCACACGTCATACAATGGTACATACAGAGGGCCGCCAACCCGCGAGGGGGAGCTAATCCCAGAAAGTGTATCGTAGTCCGGATTGTAGTCTGCAACTCGACTACATGAAGTTGGAATCGCTAGTAATCGCGGATCAGCATGTCGCGGTGAATACGTTCCCGGGTCTTGTACACACCGCCCGTCACACCATGGGAGCGGGTTTCACCAGAAGTGGGTAGCCTAACCGCAAGGAGGGCGCTCACCACGGTGGGATTCGTGACTGGGGTGAAGTCGTAACAAGGTAGCCGTATCGGAAGGTGCGGCTGGATCACCTCCTTTCTAGAGTCAGCATGAAAGTTAAGCGTCCACACTTATCGAGCTGTTAAGCAAAAGAAGAACAGTGAATGTCGGCAGTGTGCAGGCAAAGCAGTGAAGTCTGTGCAATGCTGGTTGGTACTGATCCGAACGGGTCTGTAGCTCAGTTGGTTAGAGCACCGTGTTGATAACGCGGGGGTCGTTGGTTCGAGCCCAACCAGACCCACCAAGAATTATGTTGTACCGGATTTGGGGGTTTAGCTCAGCTGGGAGAGCACCTGCTTTGCAAGCAGGGGGTCGTCGGTTCGATCCCGTCAACCTCCACCAAGACGTCAAACCTAAGTCGATCAAGTCATTGATTGGATTTAGGTTTGATCGTTTAACGATCATTGGCTGTTTTTGTTCTTTAACAATTTGGAAGAAGTAAAGATTATTTATTGGTGTCGACCAATGATGTGAAAGCATTGTTGAGAGACGCTGATGGGTAGTGATTGTATCAATCAAATGTATTATCGAAGTGATCTTAGCAATTAGAAGACTTACTTTGGCAATACGGCAAACGCTTAACTCAGAATATCTCTATGACGTCTCTGGCAACAGAGGTCAACGTTATAGGGACAAGTGAATAAGTGCACATGGTGGATGCCTTGGCGATTACAGGCGACGAAGGACGTAGTAGCTTGCGATAAGCTGCGGGGAGCTAGCAAACAAGCTTTGATCCGCAGATTTCCGAATGGGGAAACCCGGCCTTTTAGGTCATCACTCACTGAATACATAGGTGTGTGAAGCGAACGCGGCGAACTGAAACATCTAAGTAGCTGCAGGAAAAGAAATCAACCGAGATTCCCAAAGTAGTGGCGAGCGAAATGGGAACAGCCTGCAAGATTTAGCAGTATTGATAGTGGAATGCTCTGGAAAGTGCAGCCATAGAGGGTGATAGCCCCTTACATGAAATCAGTATTGTGGAACTAAGCTTGCGACAAGTAGGGCGGGACACGTGAAATCCTGTCTGAACATGGGGGGACCATCCTCCAAGGTTAAATACTCGTAATCGACCGATAGTGAACCAGTACCGTGAGGGAAAGGCGAAAAGAACCCCGGGAGGGGAGTGAAATAGAACCTGAAACCGTGTGCATACAAACAGTAGGAGCCTCCTTGTGGGGTGACTGCGTACCTTTTGTATAATGGGTCAGCGACTTACATTCAGTGGCAAGGTTAACCGCATAGGGAAGCCGTAGAGAAATCGAGTCCGAATAGGGCGTTCAGTCGCTGGGTGTAGACCCGAAACCAGATGATCTACTCATGGCCAGGTTGAAGGTGCGGTAACACGCACTGGAGGACCGAACCCACTAATGTTGAAAAATTAGGGGATGAGCTGTGGGTAGGGGTGAAAGGCTAAACAAATCTGGAAATAGCTGGTTCTCTCCGAAAACTATTTAGGTAGTGCCTCAAGTATCACCATCGGGGGTAGAGCACTGTTATGGCTAGGGGGTCATCGCGACTTACCAAACCATTGCAAACTCCGAATACCGATGAGTGCGAGCTTGGGAGACAGACGTCGGGTGCTAACGTCCGGCGTCAAGAGGGAAACAACCCAGACCGCCAGCTAAGGTCCCAAAGATTGGCTAAGTGGAAAACGAAGTGGGAAGGCTAAAACAGTCAGGAGGTTGGCTTAGAAGCAGCCATCCTTTAAAGAAAGCGTAATAGCTCACTGATCGAGTCGTCCTGCGCGGAAGATGTAACGGGGCTAAGCCAGTCACCGAAGCTGCGGATATGTACTTTGTACATATGGTAGGAGAGCGTTCTGTAAGCCTGCGAAGGTGTCTTGTAAAGGATGCTGGAGGTATCAGAAGTGCGAATGCTGACATGAGTAGCGATAATGGGGGTGAAAAGCCCCCACGCCGTAAGCCCAAGGTTTCCTGTTCAACGTTCATCGGAGCAGGGTGAGTCGGCCCCTAAGGCGAGGCAGAGATGCGTAGCTGATGGGAAGCAGGTTAATATTCCTGCACCGTCGTTAGATGCGATGGGGGGACGGATCGCGGAAGGTTGTCCGGGTGTTGGATGTCCCGGTTTGTGCATCGAAGAAGGCTGTTAGGCAAATCCGGCAGCGTAATTCAAGGGTGTGCGACGAGTGGCCTTGTGCCGCGAAGCAATCGGAAGTGGTTCCAAGAAAAGCCTCTAAGCTTCAGTCTAACGAGACCGTACCGCAAACCGACACAGGTGGGCGAGATGAGTATTCTAAGGCGCTTGAGAGAACTCGGGAGAAGGAACTCGGCAAATTGGTACCGTAACTTCGGGATAAGGTACGCCTTTGTAGTTTGACTAGCCTGCGCTAGAAGGACGAAGAGGTTGCAAAAAATTGGTGGCTGCGACTGTTTAATAAAAACACAGCACTCTGCAAACACGAAAGTGGACGTATAGGGTGTGACTCCTGCCCGGTGCTGGAAGATTAAATGATGGGGTGCAAGCTCTTGATTGAAGTCCCAGTAAACGGCGGCCGTAACTATAACGGTCCTAAGGTAGCGAAATTCCTTGTCGGGTAAGTTCCGACCTGCACGAATGGAGTAACGATGGCCACACTGTCTCCTCCCGAGACTCAGCGAAGTTGAAGTGTTTGTGATGATGCAATCTACCCGCGGCTAGACGGAAAGACCCCATGAACCTTTACTGTAGCTTTGCATTGGACTTTGAACCAATCTGTGTAGGATAGGTGGGAGGCTTTGAAGCGGGGACGCCAGTTCTCGTGGAGCCATCCTTGAAATACCACCCTGGTTTGTTTGAGGTTCTAACCTTGGTCCGTTATCCGGATCGGGGACAGTGCATGGTAGGCAGTTTGACTGGGGCGGTCTCCTCCCAAAGTGTAACGGAGGAGTTCGAAGGTACGCTAGGTACGGTCGGACATCGTGCTAATAGTGCAATGGCATAAGCGTGCTTAACTGCGAGACTGACAAGTCGAGCAGGTACGAAAGTAGGACATAGTGATCCGGTGGTTCTGTATGGAAGGGCCATCGCTCAACGGATAAAAGGTACTCTGGGGATAACAGGCTGATTCCTCCCAAGAGTTCATATCGACGGGGGAGTTTGGCACCTCGATGTCGGCTCATCACATCCTGGGGCTGTAGCCGGTCCCAAGGGTATGGCTGTTCGCCATTTAAAGTGGTACGTGAGCTGGGTTTAAAACGTCGTGAGACAGTTTGGTCCCTATCTGCCGTGGGCGTTGGAAATTTGAAGGGGGCTGCTCCTAGTACGAGAGGACCGGAGTGGACGAACCTCTGGTGTACCGGTTGTCACGCCAGTGGCATTGCCGGGTAGCTAAGTTCGGAAGAGATAACCGCTGAAAGCATCTAAGCGGGAAACTTGCCTTAAGATGAGATTTCCCGGAGCCTTGAGCTCCTTGAAGGGTCGTTCGAGACCAGGACGTTGATAGGTCAGGTGTGGAAGTGCAGTAATGCATTAAGCTAACTGATACTAATTGCCCGTAAGGCTTGTCCCTATAACATTGACAGTTATAGTTCTGAATGTGTGTGCCAATTGATGGCAGTCACTACCAAAATTTACTTCTTCCAGATTGGGTTGTTTGCTCAAGACAGATCAGTGTCTTAGCAGGCAACTTTACAAGTTATGCCTGATGACCATAGCGAGTTGGTACCACCCCTTCCCATCCCGAACAGGACCGTGAAACGACTTTGCGCCGATGATAGTGCTGCAACCAGTGTGAAAGTAGGTCATCGTCAGGCTTTTATCTAGAAAACCCCCGTCCAGTGATCTGGTCGGGGGTTTTTGCTTTGGATTTGGATTTTGCTTTGCGGCTTCTAGACTTTTAAGCTTCTAGTCTGGTGTCTTGTTGGGATTGGAAGGGCCACAGCGTCGTAGGTAGCGTCCAGGAATTGATGCAGTGAACGTTTGTATTATTCACTTCTGGCGACTAAGTAAGAGACGATGATGTTGAGTGTTAGTTTAGTGGCGATTCGATAAAGCAAGGCACCAGAAGGATATTGAAATCACGGCAGATCAACGCGATTTGCGTACAAGTCCCTTTCCTATGCATTACAAAAATTAATTTTGCTGCTAAAATATGCGGCTTCGCTGATGTAGCTCAGTCGGTAGAGCAACTGATTCGTAAGCATCTGCGAATCTGAAAATACAAGAAATAAAAATTCCATAGAAAAGCCGCTAGATTTAGCGGCTTTTTTTTGTGCTCTAAGGAAATATTTACCATGAATATGGGATAGTTAATGAGCAAGCCTTCTTTAGAATGCCTACTCTTCGAGAAAGCACGGTAGCAGCGAACTCTAAACCACTGAGAATAGGCATGAGTCTAAAACAATTCCGTTCCCTACCAAAAGTTATCACTGCCGTTGGAAAATGGAGTGATAAAAAAATGCCAAAAACAGGAAACGGTTTTCCCCTTTCCAAGTCCAGAGTAATACGCCTGGGTGGCGGATGGCATTGGAGAATTATGGGGTTGGAAGCTGCTGGGCGAGAATGCAGATTGCTAATAGCATTTCACTCCGCAAAAGAAAACTATCTAGCTGCACTAGGGTATGTAAGGGGCAGCGACACTGAGGTAATCGGAGTTTTGGAATTTCATGGTACTCATCCCGGCTGGCATATACATGGATGCTGTAAACCTGGAAGGCCAGAAAACGTAGGTCGCATGCGATACACAGAAATGGTGCGCTTGCCAGATGCAAAAGAGTACCATCGAAATACTGAATTCAGGGTTCATGAATACGATGCACTGGAACCGGCAATTAGACATTTTGGATTGCAAAAAGCATTTCAGAATATGCCATCAGAATCAGGTACTGAATCCCTATTTGGGGAAGGCCCATGAATAAAGAACAATTGTGTGAAGCATTTTGTGGGGAGCTAGAGGTACGGAAAGTGCCGGCAGGATTTGCTGTACGGACCGGCTTCAGTGCATCTGATGGCGACACGATAGGTTTTTATATAACCCGACATCCAATTGAGCAAACGCTTTATCGTCTTGAGGATTCAGGACTGATAGTTCCTATGCTAGAAGCAAGCGGCGTCAACTTGGATAACGGTGTTCGTGCCGATGCATTTCAACGCATGCTCTCAGAATATAACTGTCACTTTGATGACGATAGCTTCGAAATTAATTCAGAGTACGTAACAGAAGAAGAGATTCCTAACGAGGCGATGCGTTTCATAGCACTGATGTTACGTGTGCGAGATCTCGAGATGTTGAATCATGAGACAGTAAAAAATGCGTGGAGTGAAGACGCACAAGAAGCTTTGAAAAAAGAGTTTGAAGGTAAAGCAACTTTGGAATTTCATTCCATGGTATCTAAGACCTTACCTGACTTCATAGTAGATGCAGTAATTCGACCTAAAGTAGGCCCGCCGGTAGCACTGTACTTTGCTACGAGTGACAGCAAAGTAGATGAGTCTGTGATGCTTTGGATGGAGTCGCGTTTAGCCAAAGCTAATGTGAAAGTAGCTCTTCTTCTTGAGAAGGAAAAGCCTCCTCAGATAAGTGGTCGCCCATTACGTCGAGCATTCAATCGCTTGGATGCAACGCCTAGCTTTCGAGGAGACGAAAGTGCAGCGATGGCAAGAATCGGTGCGCTAGCAGGAAACGATTATCTGAATTAACGTCTATAGGGTAGAGTTGCGGGCATAGTTAGCTAAGTGCGTTGTTGATAAATGTGCATAGCGGCGAACCATCTCCGCACTCTCCCATCCGCCTAATTCTTGTAGCACGAATAGTGGCGTTCCTGCCTGAGCATGCCAGCTTGCCCATGTATGGCGTAAATCATGCCACCTAAAATCCTCAATACCACATCTCTTTAATGCTTTGTACCAAGCTGCAGTGCTAGCTTGCGTTATAGGTTTTCCCTCATAACTGAAAACATGCGTGCGGTGCTTGCCGTGTTGTTTAGCGACGATCATAAATGCATCGTTATTCAGCGGTACAGCAATAGGCTTTCTTGCCTTGGCTTGATCGGGATGGATCCACGCTTGGCGCAATGTGAGGTTGACCTGATCCCATCGCAGGCCGGTGACATTTGCACGTCGTAATCCTGTGGCTAACGTGAATGCCGCCATGTCAGAAAGATGTGGCGGGAGTTCGTGTAGAAGTTTTATCGCTTCTTCTTTGGTCAAGAATCTAATGCGTCGTGTGGGCTCTTTCAGCAACCTGAAGTAAGGGACTTTGGTTAGCCACTCCCAATCGATACATGCTCGACGCAAGACAGATCTGAGTACAGCAAGAACGCGATTTACTGTTGCGTTAGATGCACCGGAATCAATCTTGGCCTGCCGGATCTTTTCGATCATTGCGCGATCGATTGAATGCAGCGGGCGACCTGCAAGGAATGGTTCAAGCCATCGAAAATGCATAAGGTCAGTTTTCAAACTGGCCTTATGAGATTGCTCTTGTGTCCACCGCGCTACAGCGTCATCCCATGTATATGGGAGATTGCTGCTAGTTGACGCGGCATTGAAGAAATCTAGCTGCTGCATCAATCTAATTCATTTCAAAACGGCAATATAATCGACGCATTCCATTGTTGCCAAGTTAACGATTATGCAGATTGCCAATCAACTTCTATTTGCAGTCTTGACTGCGGTTACTGTCCAAGCTTCTGCTCAAGCAGGCTTCGTCATGGGTAGTACAGCCAAGCCATTGAGTACAACAACTACTACAACCAGTTCTAGCTCATTCAGCAGCACAACCACTGTGACGGTCACGACCGCAAGTGCAAATGTAGCTAGCAAAACTGAATTGAAAACGCAGCAGCAAAATGCACAAGAAATAAGCAGATGCACACAAGGTGGAAAAACTGTATTCACTAATCAATCTTGCGATGCGCTAGCCCCTCGAGATCCGGCTCAAGCCGAACTAAGAAGATTGCGCGGATACTGACATAGCGCTGCGGCATCGTCGCTGGCGGGGACGGCCCGCCAAGACGCTCCTGCATGCCTTGAGACACGGCTAGGGCTCAAATCGCCCTAGCTGCGATAGTGATGCTCAGTTGGTTGGGCTTTCAAGATCCGGGCTGTCTAACACCTTCAGGTGCTTTGCCAAGAACGCCCCAGCCATCGGCCAAGTTACCGGCGCTGCTGCTTCGATTCTCTTCCGTGGGTGGTGTGAACCCTTGGCGATCTGGATAGCCTGCGACCTCACGAATTTTGGCGTCCGGTACTCTGCCTTCGTTTTCTGTCGAAAACTGCGTAGCCAGGTACTGACGGCCATCGGCGCTCGTCAATGTCGCATAGCGCATATCTTCATCGATGAACACCGTGTAACCGAGCTTGACCAGTGTGAACAGCGATAGACGCTCTTTCAATTTCAGGCCGTCGTCATACCATTCGAACATGGCGGATTCGCTGTTCTTGGAACGCAGGATCGCGCTGACACGCAGACGGTACTTCTTCGACAGACCATCGATGACGTCAATGGGCTTCTGCGGCTCTGGTTCCTTCGCCGGTAACACCTCTTGCGTGATCACGACTGTAGGCGGCGGGCCAGCGACTACCGGCACCTTGATCTCTTGCTTTTGCTCTGGCGGTGGCGGCAAGTTGGCCGTCGTTTGCTCGGCCAGTCCACCGCCATAGAACGCCCACCACAGATAACCAATGGCGAACAGGAACACGGCACCGAATAGTGGAATCCAGAGTTTGAACGCCTTGCTGTTCCAGACGTTTGCGCGTTTGTCGTCATAGAGCTGGTTGCCCTCTGCGCCTTCCTCAAACGACTTGTAGGTACCAAAGTACTTTTCATCGTATGGACGTGTGCCCTTGGTGACCTCGACGAACTTTTGCGGCGAGACGGCCTTAAACAAGATCCAGCGATACTCCTTCGCCTTACCCACCATATCGAGCTTGCGGAACTCGACTTTCTGACTGACACGATTTTTCCAGAGCTTGTGCATGTCCTTGAACTCCTGCCCCATGAGCAGAATGTCCAGGCCTTGGTGACCGTGTTCCGATACGAACTTGGTCATCTCAGCACTCAGCGGCTGGCGCTTATCCGGCCAGTAGTTTTGCACCTCATCGATGATGATGAGCGAGCCGATATCAAACTTTTGCTGCTCGATGTGCTGCGTCTGTTCTTCCGTCAGATGCTGCAAGAGATCCTGACAGCGATCGAGCGTGACCTCGGCCAGTGACGCGATCTTCTCGAAGTTCAGACCATCGATACGCGCATAGACTTTACGGCCCTTCTTGATGGCCGGTATCAGGTGTTCAACCACCGATTCATACGACTTGCCAGAACGCGGCAATCCACCGTGGAATAAGAGCATTCAGATCACCATTGTCCGAGTGTGACGATCTTCCGCACCATGCGAAAGCCGAAGCCAGCGGCCAGCACCGCAAAGCAGTCATTCAGACCGAACGCCGATGCGAAAAACAAAATGTCGCTGGAAAACTGATTGATGAGATTGCCGATGCCGTACTGCGTCAGGAATTCCGGTGCAGGTATCGCACGGATGACAGCAGCCAGTGCAGACAACACAAGATCTGTGACCGCAATCGCGATATCGGTCAGCAGATCCCATATCGATTTAATGACCTTGAGTACCAGCTCAAGGAGCCACCCTGTAAATGCTTCGATCATAGGAAAGCCATCCTGAATGCCATGTACGCGGCACCGATCAGCAGGCCGATCTTGATGACAGCGTAGATGCTGTTTGCAGTCGAGCCACAGAAAATGTCGCCCATGGAAATGGTCGTATTCAGATAAGGCACGTCAGCCGACCATGACGGGCATCCACCACCGGATACGTTCACCGTGAAAAAAGCCTTGCCAGCAGCGACCACAGGAGCCGTCTCAAGACTCGTTTTCCAAGCACCGAAAACAGTCTGGAATGTCTTGTCCTTTTTGGCATAGAGTTCGCCCGTTGCGACCGGCGAGTTCCCTTTTGGATCGTCGTTAGCTTTGTCATTCTTTCCTGCCCCTCCACCTGGTGCATTACCGGTCACGGTTGATGTCGTCGTGGTCTTCACACCTGTCGGCGAAATGTTGACGTTGATCGTTGTGGTGGTCACGCTGCCATCTGCATTGGTTCGCCGTATAACGTCCGTGCTGGAGGTGCTGCCGTCTGGATTGGTAACGTTGACGGTTGGCTCTCTGACTTCGGTCTGCGTTGGTGTCGATGGACTTGTGCCAGATCCCGCACAGATCGATGTACCAGACGAATCAACGCCGATTGCGGTCGTTCCAGCTGGACAGCCTTGGCCGGTCTGCGGATTGAACGGCGTGACTTTCTCAGGCTTCGAGTCGGAAGGCATTGTTGTAGATTGCGGTGGGCTTTCAGACGTAGGAGTGGCAGTACCGGTTTTCTTGCCAGTGAACGTACACCTAAACGTCTTTGTGACACCGTCTGCATTTGTGGTTGATCCGCACTTTTCAACAGTGTCAAAGTCGACGTTACATGTGCCATCACTAGACGGCCATTCCCATCCTTGACTGCTGGTCGCTGCCGAGATGGGACCAGTACCTGTAACCATGGTGAATCTGGTGAACTCACCAGCGGTACATTGCGGAGGCAGTGGCTTTGCGACGCAGACGCCGTTTTGAAGCATGCCGAGGTCATTGCACGTTGTCTGTCGTAAGGCTCTATAACCAGACCAACCTGAAGAAGTATTGCAGTTGTAATTAGTTCCTGCCGCAGCACCAACAGTAAAAGTGAAACCAGTGGCGGCGCCAGCTGCAGCACAAGCAGCCTCAGGCGATTGATAGACGGTACCAGAGGGCGTGTAATTAGGAGTAGCGCCATAGCGCCATGTGTAATAGGTAACTACCTGTGCGGAGGCCGTATTGCATGCGGTGACGGTGATCATTGCCAATAAGATGCACCACCAGCAGATAGGGAACTTACGCATTGCTGAAACCTGCTTTAACGGCCAGTGCACAGAAGGCACCGGAGAAGAACATCAAAATAGCCCAGATCATTTTTATCTCCCTTCACGCGAAAAAAAAACCGCAAGCCGGCCGGTCTTGCGGTGCACTGATTCAACCGTTGATTAACGGAAGAAGTTAGCCAGCTTGTTTGCGCCCCACTTCGCGACGTTCGGGCCAACCTTGACCACGGCCATTGCGAAGATGCCAGCGACCAGACCGGCTACGGATACTGCTGCGACGATGTCTGCGTAATCACCCATTTTGAAACTCCCTTCAAAGATTAATCTCGCCAGAAATTCACCAGCAACCCAGCGCCATACGACACGAGATACAACGTCATAGGCGTTACGAAGCCGACGGAGAACAGGGCAAGTAACTGCTCTCCCGGAGGAATACGGAAAATCAACTCTGCGATGTCACAGAGTCGATTGATTGCGGCGGCAATGAGTTGTGCGTCTGCGGATGTCATGACTTAACCGAGCGCGTCCGATGCACATTCGAGACACAACGTCTTGTCCTGACTCTCGATGTAGATCGTTCTGGACTTGTCATCCGTACACATGCCGCATTCATCGCAGCAGTGTTCGTTATCGTTGTCGGCTTCATCCATGCGTCGCGACATCCAATCAAACAAACTCATTGCAGTCTCCTTTTATTCAATTGCGTCTAACGTCAGATCTACCGGCGTGATCGTGACAATCTCGCCGCTGTCGTTGTCCTTGGTCTGATACGGACGACGTGTGAAGCCGCCGAGCGTTGCCATGACGGTGGCCTCTTCGCCTTTTTCACCGAGCTTGCCCTTGCTGCGGATCTCGACCGTTTGCGGACGCGAGTACTGATCGGCTGCCGGTGTCGTGATGCGTGTGTAGCGATTGCCGTTGAACATGCGCGATGCTTCGATACGGCCCTTGATCGCTACCTGCATTGGTTGCAAGGTTTGACGTGGTTGTAGTGGTGTTGCGACTGCTGGTTCTGCCATGTGATTCTCCTTAAGCGGCTAAGCGCATCATTTCCCGGCTAACTTGATACTCAGTGCGATTGCGTGCCGGTAAAAAACACAACCGCTTGTCACTGCGAACTGGTGAGAAGTCATATGGCAGCGCGCCATCATTTGCGACGATGACCACGTCCGTGCATCGCCACGAGACGCCTGCTTCTTCAAGTAATTTTCTGTTTCGATAAAAGACGGTTTTCGAGCAGTACGTGCGTGCCTTGTCGTCGCCCATGCCTGATAGCTGCATCCAGAATCCGTGCAGCCGCATGCCTGCTAAATGGCCGTACATGCCGATCAATCGATGCATCACTGCGTTGTTGTCTCTAACGGTATCCATGCCTTGTTTCCCTTCACGTAGCAGCTTCTCTATTTCCTTGTCGTACACCTGCTGCAGATAGGCGTCTGTCACTTCATCGACGCGTGGATTTTTCTCAAAGTCATACTGAAATTTGTCGCTATGTACCTCGACCTCGACGCGCAGCCTGCTATCGGCCAGTCGTTGGAGCGCGTTGATTTTTTTCTCGACACGTTCACGGTTGCCCTTGTCATCGATGCCGTACAAGTGCGTGAACAAATTGCCGAAGAAGTTGCGGAGCCTTGCCCGCTCGTGCACCTGGAATTCAGTGCCTTTGTGATAGAACTTGACGGTGGTGGTTTTGCCTGCGAAATACGCCGCCATGTCGTACTTCGCAGATCCGCGCTTACGTCGCGGAAAATTGATCAGTTGAATGCCGTCGAAGAATTCCTTGCAGGCTGCTTTCGACAAGCGATAGACGGAGGCCACGTCGACGCGGTGAACTGTCCAACCTCTGGCCGGTGGCAACTCGACCTGCAGCAGATCCTCCAGCAGCACAACGAAGTCGCTACACACCTGCTGGAAGTCAGTCGGGCCACCGTACACGTTGTGACCGAAGAACACCTTGTGCACGGATGCCTCGATCAACAAGTACGGTTCGCATGGCTGCAGCACAGGACGACCACTTTTGTTGATGACGAAGTCCTCGTACTTCGGCACCACCGAGATCCGCGAATCCCATGACCCTAGTAGTTGGCCGCTGAACAGTTCGTACAGGATCTCGCCGGTGGCCATGTCCTGACCAGAGCGCAACATGCATTGCTGCTCGATCTTCTGCACGAGCTGGCGATCCAGTGGCGGTGACTTCAGTTTGATCGTGTCATACGCCATGGGATGACCTCGACTTGACTGCAAAACGACCCGCGAACTTGCCTTTGCTGAAAACGACGGGATTCCCAAAATCGGGACTGTCAGGCGGTGCTACCACGCCCGCCTGACAAAAACCGGAACCTACTGCGACGGACAACAGCGCGGGCTGAACGCCCGCGGTGCGGTCCTCGTTCCTGCGGTCCGCGCCGCGAGCATTCACCCGCAAACGACTCTCTACGGCGTGATAAACGGCCTTGTTGGCGAGGGCTTGTAGCGCCGACTTGATGTCCGCTTTGGTCACCGTCGATCCATTCGGATAGACGATGCGAACGCGAAAGCGCGAGAAAGGCAGATCTGCCAGTGCGCGGGCCTTTGCCTTCTTTGCTTTAAGGATGACTGCGAGGAAATCGCTATCGCTGCCAGTGATGTAGCAGCCGTTTGCGGTGTGGATCTCGTAGCGGATCATGCGTAGGTCATCCAGCCAGAGATGATGGTGACGGCCAGAGAGCCGAGGAACCAAAGGAAGTTGGTCATGGTTACCACGCTGCACCGAGTCCACCGGCTTGCATCAATACCGAGGCGTAGAACGCATCCGATTCAGCCAACTGGGCCGGTGTCATGTCGTGACACAGACGGCGTGCATAGAACCAGAGGTAGTCAGAGCAGTGGTGCGGGTGAATACGCGGCATGGTTTACCTTTTTCGGCGTTGTGATATTGTTCGGCTACCAAATATGAGTAACCAAATCACGGTTACCCGATTTGGGTAACTTGATGCGGAAGATACCCAATATGGGTAACTATTTCTATTTGGAAATTACTATGACCTACGACGAACTGATAGCTAAAGCACTGGATGGGATGACGGTAAATAGAGCGGCAATGGTTTGGGGCATACCGCAATCAAATCTCGACAGATACGTAAAAAGCCAGAGCATGCCTAGCGCGGCTGCAGCATTAGCTATATCAAGAGCGGCAAAAGTACCTGCTGAAGAAGTCTTGGAGATAATTGCTAGGCACGAATTGAAAAATAAGAAGGTTCGCGGTTATAATGCTCGACTTGCTGATGTAGCTCAGTCGGTAGAGCAACTGATTCGTAATCAGTAGGTCGGACGTTCGATTCGTCTCATCAGCACCAAATAAAAACGGCTTGCCTTGTGCAAGCCGTTTTGCTTTTGTAACTCCTGCTTTTCGAAACGAAAAATTCTGCAGAATTGCCCTTGCCAGATGATTGTCGAGACCTGCTTCTCATTTGACAGTTGACGAAGCACGCTTGGCTTTTTTCATGGCCTTGAAGATGATAAACAGATTGACGCCCTGCAATCCTTCTCCTATGTTGAAGTCATGGGGGCAAGAAATGGAGCCCGCCATTTGGTGCAGTGTGCTGCACCAACACAACAATGGAGGACGTCATGCTGAATATTCTCATTCCTGTCGATGGCTCAAAAAGTGCTCTGACGGCGGTAAAGCATGTCATTCATCAACGCGTATTGCACGCAGAGCCAATCAAGGTGGCGTTGACTAATGTTCAGCCGCGCTTGCCGAGGCACATCACGAGATTCGCCTCAGCTAAGGCCGTCAGGCAATTGCAAGCGGAGCGCGCCGAGGAGGCAATGAAAGACGCGATGTCTATGCTGACAGCTGCTGGTGTCCCATATGACTTGCATGTATATAAAGGCAATGTGGCTGAGCAAATTGCCCAAGGCGCGCTCCAAATGGAAGCGGACAAAATTGTGATGGGCACGACACGAAAAAATGCATTGACGAGATTTTTTCAGGGATCCGTCGTCAACAGGGTGATGGCGCTGACAGAAAAGCCGGTTGAAATCGTGGCACGCGGCGAAGCAGGAAAACTGGAGCGGTTCGGAATTCCTGTGGGGGTAGGGCTGGCGTTTCTTTGGCTCGCAGTCGAATAAGTTTTCTGTCCATTAAAGGCTATCTTTGAGCAGCCTTTTGTTTGTCTGGGTTACTCGCTGGGGCTGTCCCATCCGCGAGAGCGCTCCACCGCGCGATGCCAAATGGACAGCCGCGACGAGCGCTCATCGACTGACATTCGGGGTTCAAAGCAACGATCTACTTGCCAAAAGCCGGCAATTTCGTCTGCGTCTTGCCAGAAGCCCACGCCCAGCCCGGCAAGGTACGCAGCACCAAGTGCCGTGGTTTCTGTAACGACCGGTCGGATAACAGGCGAGCCAAGAATATCTGCCTGAAATTGCATGAGCAAATTATTGCGTGAGGCGCCACCATCCACGCGTAACGCAAGCAACGGAACGGAGGCATCCTTTTGCATCGCTGTCATGAGATCTGCGGACTGATAAGCGATGCTCTCAAGCGCTGCGCGGGCAATGTGTGCCTTGCTGGTACCGCGTGTCATGCCCAGCAGCGTACCCCTTGCATAAGGATCCCAATATGGCGCGCCTAATCCATTGAAGGCAGGTACGAACCAAACGCCATTTGAATCGGATGTACTGCTGGCCAGTGCTTCAATGTCGGCTGATTGCTGAATGAGGCCTAATTCGTCACGCAGCCACTGCACAATGGCACCTGCCATGAAAACACTACCTTCCAGCATGTAATCAACCGCTGCGGTGTTCGAGGTACATTGCCAGCCGACGGTGGTCAAAAGCTGATTATGGGATGTAATCGGACTGTTACCCGTGTTCAGTAACATGAAACAGCCGGTGCCGTAAGTGTTCTTCGCCATGCCTGGTTGAAAACAGGCTTGGCCAAAGGTGGCAGCTTGCTGATCGCCAGCCAAACCTGCGATCGGAAGCGTGCGGCCAAACCATTCGGCATTGCAATGCGCAACGATGCCGCTACTGGGCGTTACTTCAGGTAAGAGAGACCGTGGAATCGTGAGTGCGGAGAGTAATTCGTCATCCCATTGCAGCGTATGAATGTTAAACAGCAATGTGCGAGATGCATTGCTCACATCGGTCAGATGGCGACCGCACAGTTTGTAGATCAGCCAGCTATCAATCGTGCCAAAGGCCAGCTCACCGCGCTCTGCGCGAGCGCGGGTGTTCGGTACATGGTCGAGCAGCCACTTTAATTTGGTGCCTGAGAAGTAGGCATCGAGTACCAGTCCGGTTTTCTGCTGAAACAGTGTGCCCAGGCCGGCGTCACGCAGTGACTCGCAGATGGATGCAGTCCGTCTGTCTTGCCAAACAATGGCGTTGGCGATCGGCTCCCCGGTCTTGCGGTCCCATAAAACAGTTGTTTCTCGCTGGTTGGCAATGCCAATGGCGGCAATATCCTGTGCCGAAACATTGGCATTTCGCATCACTTGTCGCGCCACGGCCAGTTGGCTTTCCCAAATCGCTATCGCATCGTGTTCTACCCAACCCGGATGGGGGAAAAGCTGTGGAAAATCCTGTTGCGCTACGTCGTATGGACGACCGGCGCGATCAAAAAGGATGGCGCGGGAGCTGGTGGTCCCTTGATCGAGCGCAAGAACGTACTGGCTCATAACGAAAAGTTAGTCTTGATAAAAATGCTCAGGCAAACCGGGAACGTCAACGCGCACTTGCAGAAGGTGGCCGGACAGCGGATGTTGCGCGAGTTCTGATTCTGGACGATTCTTACTGACCGTCGTGATGTAGAGCGTGCGCAAATCATCGCCGCCGAACGCCATCATGGTCGGACAGCGAACCGGCAAGGCAATCTCTTGCAGGAACGTCCCGTCCGGTGCGAAACGGACCAGTCTGCCGCCCTCATACATGGCAGCCCAGTATGCACCTTCACTGTCGACGCCGCCGCCGTCAGGGCGCCCGCCATACTGATCGGTACGCTCCTTAGAAAAGGCATGGAACACGCGCTCATCGGAAATCGTACCGGTTTGCACATCATAGTCGTACGCAAAGATGCGGTGACTGGTTGTATCGCTGTGGTACATGGTGCGATTGTCGGGACTGAACGCAAGTCCATTAGACACGGTTGCACGCTTGCCACTGTCGTGAAGAACATTTTCTTGTACGCGATATAACGCCGCGTTGGCCTGGTCGCGTGGTTCGTAGATCGCGCCGACCCAGAATCGTCCCGCAGCATCAACTCTGCCATCGTTGAAGCGTGTGGTTGCGGGGTCATAAGGTGGTGGTGCCTGCATGGTCAAGACACCGGTGGACGTATCCAGAAAGGCAAGTCCGGAGCGCAGCGCAACCAGCAAGCCACCGCCGGCACGTAGTGCAATGCAACCTGGTTCGGTCGGCATTTTCCATTGCGTATGCGCGTTTTCGGCGGGGGAAAAGCGATGCACAGCACAACCATCGATATCAACCCAGTACAGTACGGATTCTTTGGGATGCCAAAGTGGGCACTCGCCCAGTTGCATGCGTACGTCCAGCGCAGATTGGCAGTTTTCCATCATCAGATTTGCCTTTTCAAAGTGGAATGCCCATTATGCAGGCAAAATATCGTTCTATATTCTCTTCAAGGAGTCGGAAGTGACGCAGTCTGCAGTGCCTCAAGCCAAACCAACGATCGCCTTTCTCGGTATCGGTCTCATGGGAAAACCCATGGCAACCCGATTATTGCAGGCGGGATATGCCGTCACAGTGTGGAATCGCACACGTGCCAAGTCGGAAGAACTGCTGGCGTCTGGCGCACAGGTTGCCGATCAGCCCGCTGAGGCGGTGCGTCAGGCGGATATTGTGATCACCATGCTGGAGGCTGGCCCTGTCGTTGCCCAGGTGGTGAATGCGGCGCTAACCGGCTTGCGTACAGGTACGCTGTTGATCGACATGAGCTCCACGCGACAGTCAGAGGCGCAGGACATGCACGCCTTGCTGGCGGCATCAGGTGTGCGTTTCATCGATGCACCGGTGTCGGGTGGGGTAGTCGGTGCGCAGGCGGGTACATTGGCAATCATGGCAGGTGGTAGTGCGGACGATTTTGCTGACGCGGAAGCCGTATTGCGTGTCATGGGGCGACCGACACTGGTTGGCCCGGCAGGCTGCGGCCAGATTGCAAAACTGTGCAATCAGCTTATCGTCGGCGGGACATTGAATATCGTGGCGGAAGCCTTGTTGCTGGCGCAGGCGGGTGGTGCAGATCCGGCGGCAGTCCGCACGGCGATTCGTGGCGGTTTTGCAGAAAGCCGTATTCTGGAAGTGCATGGGCAACGCATGCTTGAGCGCAACTTCATGCCGGGTGGTCAAGTCATGAGCCAGCACAAGGATCTGGAAAACGTTCTGATTGCCGCCGGTAATGCAGGATTGCGTTTGCCGGTAACGGAGCTGGTGACACGGCATTACCAGTCTTTGATGCCCGTCGCGCCGCGTGCTGATCAGTGTGCCGTCCTGCTCGCACTCGAAAAAGAAAATGAAGGCTTGCGTCTGGGTACGGCCCCTGATCAGTTACCTGCACAAGGCTGACGGATTGAAGTGGATCGACGATTGTCTTACAATGTACGCAGGCATGACAGGATGCCTGTTCTCGCAAAAGCCGATGCACCTGTTGTTTTCAACTCACGTTTCATCCATCTGGACGAACCGCAACGTTAAACTTTTGATGTCGTAGCGAGAGACGATGATCTGAAAGGAAACGTCATGTGGTCAACCACACCTCCCGTCATTGATTGCAGTCGCTACGGACTGAACAAGGCTCCTGAGAACACCACCTTCTTGCGTCGGTATGCGCGGCAGCTTTTGCGCGATATCCGGCAAGCGCCTGCTTCACGCGCATTACCCGTGCTGCGACGTCTGATCACCCAGAAAGTCACGCCAGAACTGTTATTGCAGGATCTGTATGCCGTGCGGGATTCGATCCAGCTCAAACACGTCTTGCACATGCTGGCACGAGAGCTGGGTTATCCGGCATGGGAGCGATGCAAGATGGAGATTGATCGGCAGCCGGTCAGCATGCTGGATCGATATCGCCTTGATATGGGGATGTATGCCGATTATCAGCAGAACTGGTTTGCCAATCGTGCGAGCGCGGATGCCTGGCAGGCAGAGCATGGGGGTTATCTGATTCAGTACGGCCAGCAAGTGGTCGCCGTACTGCAATAGGAGGAAAGCGCGCTGTAATTTGACGTACAGCGCGCTTCAACTACCTGCGGGCAAGCCACGCTTCGGCAAGGCGTACCCAATAGGTTGCGCCGATCGGCAGCAAATCATCATTGAAGTCATAGCTTGGATTGTGCAGATTGCATGGGCCAAGACCATGCCCCGCCATTCGATGATCTCCTTCGCCATTACCGATGAAAACGTAACAGCCCGGCTTTTCCTGCAGCATGAAAGCAAAGTCTTCCGCACCCATCGTTGGTTCGACGTGAATATCGACGTTTTCGGTGCCAACGACATCCTGCATGATCTGCGCGGCAAATGCGGTTTCCGCTTCATGGTTAATGAGCGGCGGATAGTTGCGTTTGAAATGAAACTCGACAGTCGCATCGAATGCCTGTGCCGTATGCTCTGCAATCTGACGCATGCGCTCTTCGATCAGATCAAGACTACGCAGATTGAATGTCCGTACCGTGCCGATAAGGCGTGCATCATCGGGAATCACATTCGTCGCGCTCCCACCATGAATCTGGGTAATCGATAAAACCGCAGCATCCAGCGGATTACGATTGCGCGTAATGATGGTTTGCCAGCTTTGCGCGATCTGGACGGCAACCATCACCGGATCAATGCCTTTATGTGGCTGTGCGGCGTGACAGCCTTTACCGTTCACGATCACTTCAAACTCGTTGCTGGACGCCATCATTGCACCCGCAGTGACGCCAAACTGGCCAACAGGTATGCCAGGCCAGTTATGCATGCCAAAAACAGCATCCATGTTGAACTGTTTGAACAGGCCGTCGTCCATCATGCGCTTGGCTCCGCCGCCGCCTTCTTCCGCTGGCTGGAAGATCAGATAGATCGTGCCATCAAAGTTGCGATGCTGTGCCAGATAGTGTGCTGCGCCCAGCAACATGGCTGTGTGGCCATCGTGCCCGCAGGCATGCATTTTCCCGTCATTTTTTGAGGTATGCGGAAAAGTGTTGATTTCCTGCATTGGCAACGCATCCATATCGGCGCGCAGTCCAATGGCGCGACCACTGCCGCCGTTCTTGAGGATGCCGACCACGCCTGTGACGCCAAGACCGCGGACAATCGGAATGCCCCATTCCGTCAGTTTGTTCGCTACCAGCTCCGCTGTATCGTGCTCCTCAAAACACAGTTCGGGATGCGCGTGGATGGTGCGTCGGATCGTTTGCAATTCGGTCTGGAACTCAAGGATGGGATCGATCAGATTCATGAATTTTCCGTCTATCTTGCAATCACCTGCATGTGCGGCGAATGATCCGTACATGAGGTTGCGATTGGGCATGGCAGGTATCTCGTTATGGTACGTCAAAACGGGAAGGGCAGCAGACAAGCGCCTTCGTTTATTCATGGGAGGTGAGCGGAAGAATGCATGCAAAATACTTGCGTTTGACAGATTCGACCGATAGCATCTTCCCACAAGGTCAGGATTGATACAGGGCTGCACGGCCAATAATAAGACGCATGCGAGGTGGTGGAGATGAACAAGTTATGGTTGCAGTCGTATCCGCAGGGTGTGCCGGCGGAGATTGACTATAGACAATACGATTCTCTGGTGCAGTTGCTGGAAGAGACATTCAGCAAGTATGCCGATCGTAACGCCTACGTATGCATGGACAAGTTTTTGACCTATCGCGAGGTCGACCGCTATTCCGAATACGTCGCGGCATGGTTGCAAAGCAGCGGCCTGCCTAAAGGCGCGCGCGTGGCATTGATGATGCCCAACATTCTGCAGTATCCGATTGCACTGGCAGCTGTCCTGCGCGCCGGCTATGTGGTGGTGAACGTCAATCCCTTGTACAAACCGCGTGAGCTGCAACATCAGCTGATTGATTCCGGTGCGGAAGCCATCATCATTCTGGAAAATTTTGCGGCGACGCTGGCACAGGTCATCGACAGCACGCAGGTCAAGCATGTGGTCGTGACCAGTATGGGTGACATGCTGGGCGGACTGAAGGGAAGTATTGTCAATCTGGTTGTGCGCCATGTAAAAAAAATGGTGCCAGCCTTTTCGCTGCCACGTGCGACCTCCTTCAAGCAGATACTGCAACAAGGCAGCAGCATGTCGTTGCAGAAGCCGGAATTGCATCGCGAAGACATTGCGTTTCTTCAGTACACGGGCGGAACGACAGGCACGGCCAAGGGGGCGGTGCTCACTCATCGCAACATCATCGCCAATGTGTTGCAGAATGAGGCGTGGATCATGCCCGTGTTGCGCAAGCAACCGGCTGACAAGGCACTCAACTTTGTTTGTGCCTTGCCGCTATATCACATCTTCGCCCTGACGGTCTGTTGCATCACGGGCTTGCGTCTGGGCAGCATGAATATCCTGATTCCCAATCCGCGTGACATCAAGGGTCTGATCAAGGAGCTCAAGAAATACAAATTCCATCTGCTGCCCGCAGTGAATACCTTGTACAACGGCTTGCTCAATCATCCCGATTTCAAGACGGTCGATTTTTCAGAGCTATTGCTATGCAATGGCGGTGGCATGATGATGCAGAAGGTCGTCAGTGAACGCTGGCGCGAAGCAACCGGCGTCTCCATCATCGAAGGTTACGGTTTGTCGGAGACATCGCCGGTGGTCACTGCCAATCCCGTCGATCTGACTGAGTTTTCCGGCACGATCGGTGTGCCAGTGCCATCGACGGACGTGCGTATCATCGATAACAATGATATCGACGTGATGGTCGGATTGCCTGGTGAAATTGCGATTCGCGGTCCGCAAGTGATGGCTGGTTATTGGAACAATCCGGTTGAAACATCGATGTCGATGACAAGTGATGGTTTCTTCAAATCGGGCGACATCGGCATCATGGACGAGCGCGGCTACATCAAGATTGTTGATCGCAAGAAGGACATGATTCTGGTATCCGGCTTCAATGTCTATCCAAGCGAGATCGAAGGTGTGATTGCAGCGCATCCAGGCGTACTCGAATGTGCCTGCATCGGCGTGCCCGATCCGCATACCGGCGAAGCGGTCAAACTGTTTGTCGTCAAGCGTGATCCTGATCTAACGGAAGAAGTCCTGCTGCAATACTGCCGCGAACAATTCACCGGTTACAAAAAACCGAAGAGCATCGAATTCCGTACCGAACTGCCCAAGACCAACGTCGGAAAAATTCTGCGTCGCGAATTGCGTGACGAGGTGCGTGCGCCAGTCTGACTATGGACGTGCGTGCTCAGTTCGTGACGGAGTCGATATGCGGCAGGAGGCGTGGTCGGCGCTGGTCGTCTGTTGCAACATAAGTGAGGGTCGCTTCCGTCACTTTGACGATATCGGTTTCAAGCTGGCTGCGTTCCGCATAGCATTCAACATTGACAGTGATCGAGGTTCTCCCTGCCTTTACGATGTCAGCGTAGATCGATAGCAGATCGCCGACAAACACCGGTTGCTTGAAGAGGAAGGAATTGACCGCAACGGTAACAACGCGGCCGTTGGCGCGACGTGTCGCACAGACGGCGCCAGCCAGATCGACCTGTGACATGATCCATCCGCCAAAGACATCGCCATGCATATTGGCATCGCTGGGCATGGCGACGACGCGCATCTGGGGAATTTTTCCTTGCGGAAGATTGGTGTGGTGTTCGCTTGGCATGCTGTCTCCGGTGGGAAAAATCACGAGCCGCTACAATTCGGCTTCCGCAGAATAAACCATTCGCCAATAGTTCGCCGTATGCGCCGAAATTCTTCTACCGAGCCCAGTTTGCCTCCGCATGAGGGGCGCAATGACTGGGCGGCACTCGCCACCCTTCTTCCCTATCTTTGGACATACAAATGGCGCATCGGTCTGGCGCTGGTGTGTCTGATTGCCGCCAAGATGGCGAATGTCGGCGTTCCGCTCGTTCTCAAGAATCTGATTGACAGTCTGACGCTGCCAACTGGCAGCATGCAGGCAATGCTGGTTTTGCCGGTGGGGATACTGATTGCCTATGGCGTGTTGCGGCTATCGACGACGCTGCTTACGGAATTGCGGGAGTATCTGTTTGCGCGCGTCACGCAACGGGCCGTGCGCACCATTGCACTCAAGGTTTTCCAGCACTTGCACGCCTTGTCGATGCGTTTCCATCTGAATCGCCAGACCGGCGGCATGACGCGTGACATCGAGCGTGGTACGCGGGGCATATCGTCTCTCGTGTCGTATACCTTGTTCAGTATTCTGCCGACTTTGGTGGAAATTACCTTGGTGCTGGTGTATCTGGCCTTGCACTACGACATCTGGTTTACGTTGATCACGCTGGGC
This sequence comes from Oxalicibacterium faecigallinarum, assembly GCF_014635705.1. Lineage (GTDB taxonomy): Bacteria > Pseudomonadota > Gammaproteobacteria > Burkholderiales > Burkholderiaceae_D > Oxalicibacterium > Oxalicibacterium faecigallinarum. The sequence continues at coordinate 112,496 of NZ_BMDI01000003.1, forward strand.
GCATTGATCAGTTATGTGATTTTTACCATTGTCGTGACGGAATGGCGTACGCACTTTCGTCGCACCATGAATGATCTGGATTCCAAAGCCAGTACGCGTGCGATTGACTCGCTGATCAATTACGAGACGGTCAAGTACTTTGGCAACGAGGAGTACGAAGCCAGGCGTTACGACGAAGGCTTGCAGCGTTACGAGCGAGCCGCTGTCAAATCGCAGTCATCGCTATCGCTGTTGAATACGGGCCAGTCGAGCATCATCGCGCTTGCCGTGACGCTGATTCTGTGGCGTGCGACACAACAGGTGATTGATGGTCGCATGACGCTGGGCGATCTGGTGCTGGTGAATGCCTTCATGATCCAGCTTTATATTCCGCTCAATTTTCTGGGTGTGATTTATCGCGAAATCAAGCAGAGCATGGCGGATATGGAGAGACTGTTTTCCTTGCTCGAGCAGAACAAGGAAATTGCCGATGCGGAGAATGCGACGCCGCTGCAAACGCGTGGCGCAGAGATTGCATTCTCACACGTGGACTTTGGCTACGAAAGCAATCGGCAGATTCTGCATGATGTCGATTTCACGATCGCGGCAGGAACAACGACGGCCGTGGTCGGACACAGTGGCTCAGGTAAATCCACATTGTCGCGCCTGTTGTTTCGTTTCTACGATGTCAATGCCGGCAGCATCATGATCGATGGCCAGGATATCCGCACGGTGTCGCAGCAGTCCTTGCGTCAGGCGATTGGTATCGTGCCGCAGGATACGGTTCTGTTTAACGATACGATCGAATACAACATTGCCTACGGACGTCCCGGTGCGCAGCGCAGCGACATTGTTGCCGCTGCAAAATCGGCTTACATTCACGATTTCATCGAGTCGCTTCCCAATGGCTATGACACGATGGTCGGCGAGCGTGGCCTCAAACTGTCCGGTGGCGAGAAGCAACGTGTGGCGATTGCGCGTACCTTGCTCAAGCAGCCCGCCATCCTGATCTTTGATGAGGCCACATCGGCGCTGGATACGCATGCAGAGCAGGCGATCCAGTCGCAACTCAAGGAGATTGCGCGGGACCGGACCACCTTGGTGATTGCCCATCGGCTCTCTACAATTGTCGATGCGGCGCAGATTTTGGTACTGGAGCACGGACGTATCATCGAGCGCGGTACGCATGTGCAGTTGCTTGCCGCGAATGGCACATATGCCAGTATGTGGCGACATCAGATCCAGCAACGCGTGGCGGAAGAAGCATTGGCGGCGGAGCCTGATTTGCTGGACACAGTGGCTGAAACCGGGAATTCTGTGTTACGCTAGACGAGAGGAGGCACGTCCATCGCGCGTGCACGGAACCGAATCAGGAAAACACGTTCTATGAAGAAAGCCTGCACTAGAAACGTTTCTGTTTCTTGCATGGCCTGGAAATTGCACAAGGATACATATTCAGAATAAAGCAGTAGCCATCATTCCTCGAGGAGCGTGTATGAACTGGATGAAGTGGTGTGGCGTGTGGGCAGGCGCCATCGCCTGTGCCGGCACAATGCAAGTCGCGCAGGCGCAGGTGCCGGAGCTGACCGGCACGCTCAAGAAGATCAACGCAACCGGCACGCTAGCCATCGGTTATCGCGAAACCTCCATTCCGTTTTCCTATCTCGACAATCGTGCCGAACCGATCGGTTATGCGATTGATCTGTGCATGAAGATTGTGGATCAGGTCAAACTGACTCTGAATCGCCCCGATCTGAAAATCCGTATGTTGCCAGTAACATCCAGCAATCGTATTCCCCTGCTGCGGAATGGCACCATCGATCTGGAGTGCGGCTCCACCACCAACTCCAAGGTACGTCAAAAGCAGGTTGCGTTTGGCCCCACCTATTTTCTTGTGAATATCCGTGCAGCCGTTAAGAAATCATCCGGCATCGAGACCTTGGCGCAGCTGGATAATCGCGCCGTGGCGGCAACCTCCGGCACCACATCGGTGGCATTGCTGCGTGCACATCAACGTGGCAAGGAAATGCGCCTGAAGGAGATCTACGGCAAGGATCACGCGGAATCTTTCTTGCTGATGGCAGAGGACCGCGCATCCGCTTTCGTCATCGATGACATTCTTCTGGCAGGGCAGATTGCCAATGCCAAGAAGCCTGAGCTTTACAGGATTCTGCCGGAATCTTTGCGGCAGGAGCCTTACAGCATGATGCTGCGTCGTGATGATCCGCAATTCAAGGCCCTGGTCGACAAGGCGGTAGGCGACGTCATGCGTTCTGGCGAAATCTACGCCTTGTATGACAAATGGTTTGTACAGCCGATTCCACCACGTCGACTCAATTTGCATTTTCCCTTGACGGATGCATTGCGTGAACAGTTTCAGCATCCGAACGATGAAGGGGTTTGATATGCGTTGTATTCCGATTGCATTTGCATGGCAGGTCAGAGAGGGAGGTCGCGCATCATGGAGCTAGGCATTTTCTTTCAGCCAATGGGTGAGGGTGACCCGACCTGGGGCGTCATGCTGCTTTCAGGACTGGGGTGGACACTAGCCGTGGCGGCGCTGGCCTGGATCATGGCGTTTGTGCTGGGTTCGCTTATCGGTATTGCACGCACCACAGACAAGCGCTGGCTGGTGATGCTGGGCGGTGCCTATGTTGAACTGTTCCGTAACATTCCCTTGCTCGTGCAGTTCTTCGTCTGGTACTTCGTCGTTCCCGGAGTGATTCCAGCGGTCAAGAATATCGTCATCGAACTCGATCCGATTACGCATCAGTTCGTTACTGCCGTCCTCTGTCTGGGCTTCTTTACGGCAGCGCGGATTGCCGAGCAGGTGCGTTCCGGCATAGAGACATTGCCGCGTGGGCAGCGCAACGCCGGTTATGCGTTGGGACTGACGCAGATGCAAACGTATCGCTATGTGTTGTTGCCGATGGCGTATCGCATGATTATTCCGCCGATGACCTCCGAGCTGATGAATCTGATCAAGAACACGGCGGTTGCCTATTCCATTGGTTTGGTTGAGCTCTTCTTCCGTACACGTGAAATGGGCGAAACGACATTCCGCTATTTCGAAGCCTTCGCTGCCGCCACGCTGATGTATCTGGTTATCGCCTTGCTGGCCAACCGCCTGATGGCTTTGGTGGAAAGACGATTGGCGATTCCGGGACAGGCCGCGGGAGGTCGCCATGTTTGATTTTGACTTTGCTGTCATCGCCGATAGCTGGCCTTTGCTGCTGCTGGGGTTGCAATACACGATTCAGTTGACGGTGGTGGCAACGATTGGCGGTGTGTTGTTCGGTACCTTGCTGGCATTGGCGCGGCTTTCCAGTAACCGTACGTTGTCGATGCTGGCGGGTGGTTACGTCAATGTGATGCGATCGATTCCGCTATTGCTGGTGATCTTCTGGTTCTATTTTCTGTTTCCGTTAGGGATGCAGTGGATAACAGGATCGGAGTGGCCGATTGCAATTGGTGCCGATCGTTCTGCCTATATCACCTTCATTCTTTTCGAAGCCGCTTACTTCTGCGAAATCATGCGCGCTGGTATTCAGAGCGTGCCGAGAGGGCAGGTGAATGCAGGTTATGCGCTGGGTTTGAATTACGGACAGTCGATGCGCCTGATCGTCTTGCCGCAGGCGTGGCGTAACGTGCTGCCCTTGTTGCTCACGCAAACCATCATTCTGTTTCAGGACGTCTCGCTGGTGTCGCTGCTCAACGTCACAGATTTTGTCGGTGCAGCTGTCAAGATTGCACAGCGCGACAGCCGTGTGGTGGAGATGTATCTGTTCATCGCTGTTTTCTACTTTTTCATGAGTCTGGGTTTGTCCATGATCGTCAAGCAGATTCAGAAACGCACGGCCATCATTCGCTAGCCAGACCTAATTGCAACCGGAGGAGCAAGTCATGATCGAAATGGAAAACGTCAGCAAGTGGTACGGCAATTTTCAGGTGCTGACCGATTGCACAACGCAGGTCGCCAAAGGGGATGTGGTGGTCGTGTGCGGTCCATCCGGTTCGGGAAAATCGACGTTGATCAAGACCGTGAACGGACTGGAGCCATTTCAAAAAGGACGTATCACGGTGGATGGCACCGTCGTCGGTGCACCGGAAACGAATATGTCAAAACTGCGCTCGCGGATTGGCATGGTGTTTCAGAATTTTGAGCTGTTCCCGCATCTTTCTATTCGCCAGAATCTGACGCTGGGCCAGGTCAAGGTACTTGGCCGGAGTGAAGAAGAAGCGGCAGAGCGCGGCCTCAAGTATCTGGATCGTGTGGGTTTGCTGGCGCACAAGGATAAGTTTCCCGGGCAATTGTCCGGCGGTCAGCAACAACGTGTTGCGATTGCACGCGCGTTGTCGATGGATCCGATGGCGATGCTGTTTGATGAGCCAACGTCTGCACTTGATCCTGAAATGATCAATGAAGTGTTGGATGTCATGGTCGGCCTCGCGCAGGAAGGCATGACCATGATGGTGGTTACCCATGAAATGGGATTTGCGCGAAAAGTTGCCAATCGTGTCATTTTCATGGACAAGGGGGCCATCATTGAAGATTGCACCAAGGATGAATTTTTCGGCAGCGCGCGCTCCGAACGTGCGCAAGATTTCCTGGCCAAAATCCTGCATTGATCATCGCCACTGGCATCCGGCCAATCGAGTCGGAATTCGTCGTCCGAACAGGTAAAATGGCGGGGTTCAAAGAAAGACCTCGCCATGACCACACATTCCGCATCCGATACCGCAAGCAAGCAACCTTCTCAACTCACGATCACCCGTCCCGACGACTGGCATCTGCATCTGCGCGATGGCGCAGCGCTTGCCGCGGTACTGCCGGACACAGCGCGCCAGTTCGCGCGCGCGATCGTGATGCCGAATCTCAAGCCACCTGTTACGACGACCGAGCAAGCCGTTGCCTATCGCGCGCGCATTCTTGCCGCCTTGCCGGCTGGTATGCAGTTCGAGCCGTTGATGACGCTGTATCTGACTGATAACACGCCACCGGAAGAAATCGTGCGCGCCAAGGAAAGCGGTGTTGTCCATGCCGTAAAGCTGTATCCGGCCGGCGCGACGACCAATTCGGATGCAGGTGTCAGCAGTCTGTCCAAATGCATGAAGACGCTGGAAATGATGCAGAAGGTTGGCATGCCTTTCCTCGTGCATGGCGAAGTCACCGATCCGGGCATTGATCTGTTTGATCGCGAGGCGGAATTCATCGAGCGTGTGATGAAGCCGTTGCGTCGCGACATGCCGGAACTCAAAGTCGTGTTCGAACACATCACCACCAAGGATGCTGCCGAGTATGTGGCGGCAGCGGATCAGTATGTGGCTGCCACGATTACACCGCAGCATCTGCTGTACAACCGCAACGAGATTTTCAAAGGCGGCATTCGCCCGCATTACTACTGCCTGCCTGTTCTCAAGCGCGAGGTGCATCGTCAGGCACTGGTTGCTGCAGCAACCTCGGGCAGCAGCAAGTTTTTCCTTGGCACGGATTCGGCGCCGCATCCGAAAGGCATGAAGGAGCACGCGTGCGGTTGCGCTGGCTGCTATACCGCACTGCATGCACTGGAGCTGTATGCAGAAGCCTTTGATCGCGTCAATGCACTGGACAAGCTGGAAGGATTTGCCAGCTTCCACGGGCCAGATTTTTACAATCTGCCGCGTAACACGGCAACGGTGACCTTGCGTCGCGAGACGTGGGAAATTCCGGCAGAGCTGCCGATGGGTAATAACACACTGGTGCCGCTGGCGGCCGGTGAGACGATGGGATGGAAGTTCGTCTGATCGTTTGCGTGTGAACGTGGTTTATCCGTTTTTCTCTGCATGACATCATCCTGCCTTGCACAGATCGACTGGTCACGTCCGTGGCTGGCTTCCGTGCGCCCCACGGGCGAAGCGTTGGCGCAATCCGCGAACTGGCGTCACGCCTGTAACGCGCGCATGCAGGCCATGGCCTTGCGTAATCATCGTGGGTTGATGCTGCAATGTGTGCCGCAAGAGGCGTTACCGCAGGGTATGGCTTATGAACAGTTCATCAGCGATACCGGCAACATTCCGACTCGCGATAACCTGCATGACTTCTTCAATGCTTTGGTCTGGTTGCATTATCCGAAGATCAAGGTGCAGCTCAATCGTTTGCAGGCGCAGGAGATTGCGCGTGCCGGGCCGGACGCGCCGCGTGGCAGTGTCCGCGATGCTGCCACCATCTTCGATGAAAATGCAGTGCTGCTGGTGACAGACAAGCCGATATTCATCGATGCGCTACGAGCGCATGCATGGCAACAACTGTTTGTGAAAGCGCGTGCCGACTTTGAGCAGCACTGTCACCCCTTGCTGTTTGGTCATGCGCTGATGGAGAAACTGGTGGCGCCACGCAAGCCAATCACCGGTCATATCTGGTTTGTCGCCTTGCCGGCTTCGGCCAGCGCTGGCGAGATAGATGCGTATGTTGCAGCGCAGCTGGCGAGAGGATTATCGACGGCGGATTTTTCTCCACTCCCTGTTCTGGGGGTGCCCGGCTGGTGGCCTGAGCAGAACGAGGATTTCTACGCGGACGTTAGCGTCTTCCGCCCCAAGCGAAGCGAAAGACGCTGAATGGTCAGGTTGTTGTGACGAGAGATTATCTTGTGCTGTTGGCCGTCATGGTGCCTGGCACCATATCGCCCGAAGCAAACCGCACATCGATCTCTGCCTGTAGCAGTTCTTCCGTCAGATCGAGATAAACGATTTCCTTTTCAGAGATCGATTGAATCGAATCGATCAATTCCAGTATGGAGCCTTTGCCAAGACTGTATGAGTCCTGTGCCATCTGGTTCAGGTCTGGCAGAAGATCGAGTGCGTCGTGGCGGAAGCGTTGTGTCAGTGCAATGCGTTGCGAAAGTAACGCGGTGGCGCGCCGCAGTTCATTCTGCGCGTTACGGATCACGGCTTCACGTCGTAGCGATGCTTCTCTGGCCTGCGCCTGTGCTTTGGCAACCTGTCCCTGACGGCGATCAAACAAGGGGATTTCGACCGATACGCCGATCACGGTATGACGGCCTTCGCTATCACGCAATTTACCGACACCGAAGGCAGGTGTCGGCCATGCTTCGCGCTTTTCCACTTCGATCATTTTGTCCGCCAATGCCTGCTCGGCGATGGCTGCGCGTACGGCAGGCAGATTGTCCTTTGCATGCAACCATAGCGAATCAAAGGTCGCTTGCGTCAGTGTCGGTTGCAGTGTGCCGACCGCAATCGGATTCCAGCCCGGCGCACCCACCGCTTCGATGACACGGGCGGTTGCATCGCTTAACGCAGAACGTGCCTGCGCGGCCTGCATGCGGATATTGGCGAACTCAATATCCATGCGCGCCTTATCGTAACGGCTGCGTGTGCCGGCTTCTACCTGGCCGACCACGATGCGATGCGCCTGTTCCATCTGCTTTTCCGCCTTTTCACGGCGCATCAGCTTTTCCTGTGCGACGAGCAAGGTAATAAAGTCATGTGCGGCATCGCGCAAGGACATTGCCTTGGCTGACGTGACACGCGCACTGGTCGCATCCACGCCTAGGCGAGCACCTTCCATGCGCAAGCCGCGCTGGCCGAAGATCGGGATTGGCTGCTCAACAACCGCTTCCTTTTCGTTTGGCTTTCTGCCGTAACTGACAACAGGATTTGGAAAGGCTGAAGCAGCTTGGAGATCGCCTTGTGCCGCATCAATCTGCAGACGGTCTGCCTGCAGGGAAGGATTGTTGCGTTCCACGATCTGCAGGAAGGCATCAAGCGCAACGCGTTGCGGCAGGATTTCGCCCGACATGGTTTGTGACCAGGCAGGCACCACAGCACATGCAGCAAGCAGAATGGTGACGCCGCGCATGGTATGACGCATCTTAATTTTGTGTGGCCAGCGCATCACGCTCCTCCCACGTCATCATGGTCCGTGGACCAAAGAAGTAATAAAAAATCGGCAGAATGAAGAGCGCAACCAACGGCAGGATCGCCATGCCGCCGACAATGACGGAGGCAAATGGACGCTGCGTTTCGCTGCCCACGCCAGTAGACAGTGCCATCGGCAACAGACCAAGCAGGCCAAGCAACGTCACAAGCAGCACCGAATGCATGCGTTCTGCCATGCCTTCAATCAGTGCCTGTAGCATCGGCATGCCGCCGCGACGCATGTCCTCAACCGCGCTGAGCACCAGCAGGCCAACCAGCGCCACCTGACCAAGCAGAGCAATGAAGCCGATCGCCGCGCTGATGGATAGCGCAATGCCCGTCAGGTGCAGTGCAACGATGCCGCCCACCATGGCAAACGGTGCGGTCAGCAAAATGATGCCGGCGCTACGCGCACTGCCCAGCGCGCTGAACAGCAAGGCAAACACGATGACCAGCGAGAGGGGAATCACGATCTTCAAGCGGGATGCGGCACGTTGCTGATTTTCCCATTCGCCGCCCCACTGCGCGACGTAGCCTTCAGGCAGCTTCACGGTTTGCTTGAACGCGGCCAGCGAATCCTTGACGACGGAGCCGATATCGCGGCCATCAACGTTGAATTTGAGCGCCATGTAACGCGCATTGCCTTCGCGGAAAATCGAGGAATTGCCGATCTTGAAGCCGATCGTGGCAACGGCGTACAGTGGCACCGCCTTGCCGCTCGGTGTCGGAATGGTGATCTCACGGATACGTGCTTCATCCATGCGATCGGCATAAGGCAGACGTACGCGTAAGGGGACACCATATTCGCCTTCCCACAAGGTGGTAACGACACGTCCGGCGATTGCAACTTCGACCGCGGTTTCTGCTTCTTCCATCGAGACGCCAAAACGGGCAAGCTGCTGACGATCAAATTCGATGTGCAATTGCGGTGCCGGGGCGTCACGATAAAGATCCAGATCAACGACGCCTTCGATCGGCTGCAGTGCAAGTTTGGTCTGCTGCAGGATGGAGCGTAGTGTCGGGATGTCTGGTCCGTAGAGTTTCAGAACCACGTGACCACGCGCTCCGGAAGTCGCTTCTTCCACACTGTCGCGAATCGGTTGGGCAAAGTTGAATGCCACACCGGGAATTTCGCTCAGTGAGGCACGCATCTCGCCGATCAGGTCGCGTTTGGTAAGGCCGGCACGCCATTCCTTGTGCGGTTTGAGGCGAACCAGAACCTTGGCCAGATTCAAGGTCTCGTTATCGGTACCGGATTCAGGCCGACCTTGCTCGCTGGTGACGCTATTGGTTTCCGGAAACGCACGCAGGCGGCGGCGCACATCTGCCAATACTTCCTGCCCCTTCTCAAGCGAAATGGAAGGCGCCATTTGTACCAGTACATACGCGTCGCCTTCGTCCAGTTCGGGCAAAAATTCGGTGCCGAGAAACCTGGCGGAACCAAGGGCAATCACGAGGACACCGATAGATACACCAATCACAATCCAGCGTTCACGCGCAGTTTGCAACAGCCGACTCAGGCGGTCGTGATACACGTGGTGCATCTTGGTGAAAACCTTGGGTTCTGGAATGTTGACGTGCTTGGGCTTGAGCAACAGCGCACACAACGCCGGTACCAGCACCAGCGCAAATACCAGTGCGCCAAGCAGCGCGAAGCTGTATGTCATGGCGAGGGGGCGGAAGATGCGGCCTTCCACGCTCTCTAGCGAAAACACCGGAATCAATGCGGCGATAATGATTGCCATTGCAAACAAGGTGGGACGACCGACTGCGACGGCAGAATCGATGATGATGTTGTACATATCAGAACGATTCTGTGGCTGTCTCTGCCGTGCATTGCGAATGATGTTTTCGGTGAGTACCACCGCGCCGTCAACCATGATGCCGAAGTCGATTGCACCCATGGAGATCAGATTGGCCGGCATGCCGATCAGATAAAGGCCAATAAACGCCACCAGCAACGAGAGCGGAATCACGGTTGCCACAATGAGCGAGCCACGCATGCTGCGCAGGAACAGCCAGAGGATGCCGATAATCAATGTGGCGCCGAACAACAGATTGTGTTGCACTGTCCCCAGCGTGTGACCGACCAGTACGGAACGGTCGTAACTTGGTTCCAGACGCATACCGGCAGGCAGCAAACCGCTATTCAGGTCGTCTACCTTCTTGTGAATTTGCGCGAGTACTTTGGATGGGTTTTCATCACGCTTGAGCAACACGATGCCTTGCACGATGTCGTTTTCGTCATCCATGCCGACCGAGCCCTGACGCGGCGTATGTGACTGCATCACGCGTGCGACATCACCAACCGTGATGGGTGAGCCGCGATTCTCACGAATCACGACAGCCGAGATATCGGCAGGGGATTTGAGTAAGCCGATGCCGCGAATGATTAGCGATTGCTCGCCGCGGCGCAACAAACCGCCACCGACATTCTTGTTTGATTTTGATAAGGCATCGACCACATCACCAAGCGTCAGCCCCAGGCCGGCTAGTTTGGCGGGACTCACCTCGATATGAAATTCCTTGACGAAGCCGCCAACGCTGACCACATCGGCAACGCCTTGTACTTGCTTGAGTACACGTGTGACGGTCCACTCTTGCTGCGTTCGCAGTTCGGCCAGTGTGTGGTGATCACTGTTCAGACGGTAGTAGTAAATTTTTCCGAGGGGCGTGTAGTCGGGTGCCATCTCCGGCACGACACCGTCGGGCAGATCGGCTTGCGGCAAGCGCTGCGTAACTTCAGAACGTGCACGGAAACTCTTGGTGTTGTCATCAAACACCAGGTTGATCATCGACAGACCGAAATAGCTTTCCGAGCGCAACGATTGCAGGCCCGGTGTGCCGTTCAGAACACGTTCGAGTGGCAACGTGATCTGACGCTCGACTTCTTCCGGCGCCAGACCTGGCGCCTGTGAAATGAGTCCGACCTGCACATTGGTGACGTCAGGATAGGCTTCGATTGCGGTATTGAGATAGGCAAAGATGCCGTAGGCACCGACTGCAGCCGTGAAGGCGAGTGCCACCAGTCGTCGGTGGACGACAAAGGAAATGAGAGCGCGCAGCATGGTGTTCTCTACAGAAGCTGGTTAGCGGCGCCATCGAGCAGCAGGCCACCCTTGACGACAATGCGATCGCCTGTTTTCAGGCCAGAAATTACCGAGATATACCCGCGCGACGGTGCGCCGAGGATCACATCGCGTGCTTCGAAACTGTTCTCGCCAACTTGTACGTAAACGATGGAGCGTCGTTCATCCTTGATCAGTACGGCGCTCAGAGGAATCACCATGCCAGCCTGCGCCGGGACTTCCAGACCGACACGTGCCAGCATGCCAGGACGCAGTTCCGGCAAGGGTTTGTCGCCATCGAGTGTGATGAAAACAGGTGCGCGACGCGTATCCGTGCTGAGTACTGCGCCAATGCGTTGCACGGTGCCGGTTGCCAGATAGGACATGGAGGACAGCTCGACCTGTGCACGTGTACCGACGCGCATGCCGGCTAGATCGCTTTCAAAGACGTCGGCAACGATCCAGACTGCCTTGGGATCGCCAACGATAAACAAGGGCTCTCCATCCGGTTCCACGGCGGCGCCGATGGTTGCATTCCGCGCCGCGATGACACCAGTGCGTGGCGAAGTGATGACGATGCGATCGTTATTGCCTTTGCCCATCAACGAAGCGGTGCGTTTGGCGCGTTGCAGTTCTTGTTCGGCTTCGCGCAATTGTGCTTCTGCTGCCAGACGATCTACCTGTGTGCCGACATTTTTTTCAAACATCATGCGTTGCCGCTTTGCTTCGGCAAAGGCGACGTCATAGGCAACCTCGGCCTTGCCGAGTTCGTAGCGGATACGCAAGGCGTCCGGACTGACAATGGTGACAAGTGCCGCACCTTGTTCGATGGTGTCGCCGACGTTGGCATGAATCTCAAGCACGCGCGCGGGAACCGAGGCGCTGACGGCCGTGACGCGGTCATCGCGAAAGGCGATGTGCGCGGGAGCCCACGCGGTTTGCGTGTCCTGCGTATCGCTGACGGTCTGGATCTCCAGCATCTTCATGGAGGCGGGTTGAATCTTCAGTCGACCGGGAACTTGAGAATGAACGGGAGCGGGTTTGGCTTCTGGTGCTGCTGCCTTTTCACTACAACCGGCAATGGTACCGGTAAGGCAGAGTGCGCCTAACAATGCGAGTGGGCGCGCAAATACAGGGTGAGGCATGTTTCATCTCCGAAAATCATCATTGCTGCTTGTCAGGTGCGGCGACGCAGTGTCACGGCGTAGCGCACCTAGTGATCGTGATGATCCGCAGTCTGTTCAAGGATGATAATCAGGGTCGAATGTATGTGTGATTACGGTTCGTTAATCTTCACGAAGTGTGGGATTTGAAATACATCTGTACCATCAGACCCGGTGATGTATTTTGATAAACAATTCGTCCACTATGCAGTTGTACGATTGCCATGATGCTTGCTACACCGAGGCCGTAACCGGGGCGCGTGCGATCAACACGATAGAAGTGACGGCCGATATGCGGTAAATCATCGTCAGGTATGCCCGGACCGTTGTCGTGTACCGAGATGATCGATTCATGTAGGTCGCTCATGGTGCTGACTTCCACTGTGGCGTTCTGGCCTGCATATTTGATGGCGTTGTCGATCAGGTTGGCTACTGCGCTGGCTAGCAAGTCACGGTCGCCGAGAATCATCGGCGTATCAGAAAAATGGACGTGCAAGCTTATGCCTTTTTCTTCCGCGACAGGCTCATAAAGCTCCATCACATCAGCCACCACGTCATTCAAGGCGATGGGCGCAAAGGCCTGGCGTCGTGTGCCGGATTCGACTTCGGCAATGTTCAGCATCTTGTCGAACATGATGCCGAGCTCTTCAATCTCACGCGTGGCAAAACGGAGCGTTTCTTCCCGTGCTTGTGGATCTTCTTGTCCGCTCTTGCGCAAGCGCAAAAGAATGCGTGTCAATGGTGTACGCAGATTGTGAGCGATGGTGTTGGAGACGTGACGCACGCCATCCATCAGGCGCTGCTGCTGATCCAGCATGTCGTTGATATCCATGTTCATACGCGAGAATTCGTCATTCTCCTCGGCGACAGGCAGGCGCTGCGACAGGTCGCCTTGCCGGACATGCGTCACCAGTTTCTGGATGCCGGCAATACGTAACTTGAGTTCGCGATGAAAGAGAAAGGCGCCGCCGATGGACATGATCAGTCCCAGCAGCCCGGCAATTAAGCCTGCTCGGTTGAACAGCGCTTCAATCTCAAGCTGGTGATTGATGTCACTGCCGACTAGCAGGCGGCTGCCATCGGAGAGTGTTTCGACTGCCATGCGGCCGCGTGCTTCCCTGCCGTTACGGATAACACGTGCTTCAGCCAGTCCTTTTCTGGTTTGCAATAACGGTGGGATTGCCGGAATGTTGCCGATGATCTTTTCACCTTCGGCGTTGACCAGCAAATAGATCTCGGTATCCGAATAAATGTCGTCACGGAAGTGATTGCGGATCTGTTTTACCAGTGCGGGTTGTCCATCCTGTGCATATTCTTCCAGAAGGCGGTTGGTGCTGGAGATAATCTGACGATCGATGCGGTTCTGCAAAACATTGACCGTCTGCATGTAGAAGATTGTGAACAGAATCAGCAGGGAGAGCACCAGCAGGACGCTGTAATTGAACGCCATGCGAAAGGCTGCGGAACTGCGTGGCTGGAATGACAGTTTCATCCGGATCAGCGAATGCCGGCTTTGGTGGTAGCTGTTTTATCGCTATCTGTTTCTGGTTGTATCGACAGAATATAACCAAGATGGCGTTTGGTATGAATCAGTGGTGGTGAAAAGCCTTTGTCCACCTTGTTACGCAGGCGACTGATATGCGCATCGATTACATTGGTCTGGGGATCAAATTGATAGTCCCAGACGGCTTCCAGCAACATGGTGCGCGTCAGCACCTGATTGGCGTGGGTCAGCATGTAAGCAAGCAACCGGAACTCGCGCGGCTGCAGGAGCAGCGGTTTGCCACCGCGCTCCACGCTACGTGTCAGCAGATTGATTTTCAGATCGGCGAGTTGCAGTTCCTGCGTGACTTCCGCCGGTTGGGTCCAGCGTACCAGCGCTTCGACGCGAGCAGCCAACTCGGGGAAAGCGAAGGGTTTGGTCAGGTAATCGTTGCAGCCGGCCTCGAGCCCTCGCACGCGCTCATCAATGGCGGACAGCGCGCTCAGGATGAGCACGGGTGTTCGTTTGCCGTGTGCGCGCAAGGTAGAAAGAATCGAAAGGCCATCGACGTCGTTTGGCAGCATTCGATCCAGAATAATGACATCCCAGTTCTGATGGATGGCGCGGGTTAAGCCTTCATTGCTGTCGGCGCATACCGTGGTGGCAAAACCGATATCGCTCAAGCCCTTGGCAATGTGATGCGCATTGTGTGTGTCATCCTCGATGATCAGGCAACGGCGCAACGATGATTTTGGTGGTGACGACGGCATGGCTGGTCAAAGATAAAAGTGACAATCGGATGCGGCTTACGAGCTCGCTGCATGCGACTCGAACAAGGGCAGCCCCTTGCGTAACTTCATTTGCATATCTTCCACAAACGCTTGCGGACCATAGCCAGTTGTTGTGCCATTTTGTTCATAAAAGAAAGGGCGTCCGGTTTGTTGTGCAAAGCGCATGAACCACTCCAGTTCAGCCTGATTCAAGTCGCGGCCTGCATGTGCTAACCGATAGGCAGGCTGACCACGCCAAGTTGTCTTCACGATGATCACGCCGAGCAGAGTTGGTTTGAATGCTTCTGGAAACGGACTATCGACATCAACCCATCCGCATTCGAATTGACGGCATGGTGATTCTGGTCGTGTTTCATAAATACTGCATCCACCATCACGCACAAAGTGACAACGTTGGCCGGGATACATCTTGTGCCCATAGATCGTCGAGGCAAGCCATCCATCGCAGCATGCCGTGCAGTCGCCGCAAGAGCGCGTAACGCTGCTGGCGCGTGCAGGTTTAATAGGCTGAACCTGAATGACCTTGCCACAGCATTTTTTGTACTTATCGCCGCTACCGCATGGGCACGGATCATTTCTACCAATATTCAATCTCGAAGCTGCCTAGATCGGGTTGCTTTTACAGGAATGTGCAAGTATCGCATGACGCTCGGTAGGGCGTGCACTGGAAATAAAAAAGGCACCCGAAGGTGCCTTTCTCGTCGTTTAACTCAAGCAGGCTAGGCCTGCAAGAAATTAGAACTTGTGACGTACGCCAACGGTGAAGACGCTTGCGCTCTCGCCGAGTGGTGCTGCTGGAGCCAAGCTAATACGCGAACCATTATCGTTCGAGGTACGAACGTAGCCGGTGTACAGGTTGGTACGCTTCGACAGATCGTACGAGTACATCAGCGAGATGCGTTGTGCATCGGAGTCAGCAGCCGAGCGATTGTCGTTGATTGCATAGGTACCCATGATGGTGCCTGGACCAACAGGAACACTCACGCCAACCATTGCATTACGGTATTTAGTAGAAGCCGACAGTGGGAGTGCGATAGTGCCGGTTTGAACTTTAGAGTCAGCATATGCGCCATGCAGTTTGAATGCACCAAAGTTGTAGGTAGCACCAACAAACGTGAACTTGCCTTCACCAGTTTGAACGAACGGAGTCGTTGTCAATGTTTGTGCGGAAGTATCGCGGTTATGGTAACCGAACTGGACGTTCAGAGGGCCGTTAACAAAAGCTGCGCCCAAGCCGTAGCTGCTGTTTGCGCCGGTGTCGCCAGCCGATTCGCCGAACGAGTATGCTGCACGAGCCGTAAAGCCGCCGAACGAAGGCGTGACATACTTAGCCGAATTCGAGATACGGCCAGCGTCGCCGCTCAGTTGGTTGCCGTTAAAGAAGAAGCCGGTAATGCCAGCGATGCCACCGTCGCCGAATGGATCGATTGCGTTATACGCATCTTGAATAACTGAAGTTTGACGGCCCAGATCGACTTTACCGAATGCGCCTTGCAGGCCAACAGTCGCCAGACGATTGAATGTTTGGTTTTGGGAGCCAATTGCGGTGTTGCTAGTGCCACCAACGTCAGCAGCGATTTGTGCTTCCAATTGGAACGTTGCGGCCATGCCGCCACCCAGATCTTCAACACCTTTGAAACCGATACGGCTTGCGCTTTGATTGCCGGATTCGATGCCGTTGGTGCGGCCCAGTGGGTTGCCGTTGTCGGTGCTACGAACACCCAAGTCCATGATACCGTAGACGGTAACCGACGATTGTGCCGATGCAGCACCTGCGAATGCGCCCAGAACTGCCAAGGCCAAAAGCGATTTTTTCATTTAAATGTTCCTCAAATGTTGTTTTAGGAAGTGCCGCCTGTTATCAGGTCTGCACAGTGTCCATTGCGGAGCTGCCTGCCTTGCCTAACTTTGACAAGGCGACGGATTGATTGAAACAAATTAAGTCTTGGGTGACAACCAAATATCAAAAGTGAATGGAAGAAATGAGACAGATTGACGTTTATTTGCAACAGGCCGGTGCGAAGTTGCACTAATTTGGTGCGATTGGGAGTGCCTCTTTGTTTTCTGAGGGCATTTGTATTGAATTGTGTTGATTTGTTAAGACATTTTCTTGGTAAATCCATCAAGTCTTCTTGGAGACTTAAATTCACTTTTGCCTGAGCAACCTTTAAAACATGTGGTTAATACCTAGGGATATGCCGGTTTGTCTAGCTTGCTTGCCGGGAATGGGTGAAGCAAAGCCCGCAATGTTCGCGCGATCTGCGCTTGCGTAAAGGTTGGTGCGAGTGGATAGAGCATAGGTCGCGCCGATGATTAAAAAATCCCGCCGTGCTATTGCGCCGCTGACGGCGCCTAATTTGGTTTTGTAGAGCGCGGCAGTCATGCTGACGGTCGAATTAAAGTCATAGCTGCCGCCAAACCAGTTGTTGTGCGCCTGGCGCAAGGTGCCAAGCCGAGTGGACTCTGAATCGGTACCAATATGGCCACCTGCAAAGCGCCAAGGGCCTGATTTCCATGATGCGCCGAAGGTGAGTTGCTCCTGATCCGCATATTCCACTGCGCCGCCTGTGGCGATATTGGGTTGTTGTTTTGTAAAAGCAGATCCAAATGCGTAGGCGCCAGATCGATAAACAAAACCAACGGCTTTGGCGCTGTTTGCTCTGGACGAGCCACTGACTTCGCCAAAAGAGTATTCGGCCATGGTGGTGATATTGCCGAATTTACCAATGTGCTGCGCCGCGTTGCTGAAGCGCGTGCCGCCCAGTTTGCCGAAAGGGTTGTCTGCATCGGCATTGCCCGAGACTGCGCCAGCCAATGGGATCAACTGTACATAGCGATAGGAGAAAGGATCGTAAGCATGCACGACTTTGCAAGCGACGGAGGGTTGGCGGCCCAAGTCGATTGAGCCGAGTGGTCCTGCAATGCCTACGGCAGAGATGCGGTTGAAGAAACGGTTCTCTGCATTGTCTAGTTCGCCAGTGCCGGAGTTGAAGCCCATCTCCAAGTGATAGTGTGCGTTCATGCCGCCGCCAATATCTTCTTCACCGCGCACGCCAAAGCGGTTGTTGTAATACTGGCCGTTGGAACTCATGCTGAGCTTGCTGCCTGCAGCAGAGGCGTTTGTCACATTGCGGATGCCGGCGTCAATTGTGCCGTACAGCGTGATTGACGAATTGGATGGATTGATTTCCAGTGTGGGCGCTTGACCTTTTGGGGCTTCGTTATCGAACGTGCCATAAATCGTCATGGTTGGCGTGGCGGCATACACCTGCGTCATCAGCAGGCTGGTCAATCCGGTCAGAACAAAGACTTTTTTCATGATTGATTTGATAAAAACAATGGGCATATGCCTGCATCTGGTTACGTCGCGGCGGCAGGAGATTAAATGCCTCCGTCAAAATAATGGTTGATATCGGTTAGTATTCTGAAAAAGACTTGGTGTGCCCTTGTTATTTGTCTCTTTTTGTCTTCGAGGTTGTTCTTATGGTATTTGCCGATCGGCTGATTCAACAAATCGATGGCGCGTTGCGCGTCATGAGTGGCGTCGCTGTGGCGGGACGTCCGACGCCTGCGGCAGGCATTCAGGAAGTGTCAATGGATAGCACTGCGCGCCGTCATAGCGCGGGTCTGATGCGCGTCAATCATGTCGGTGAGGTCTGTGCGCAGGCTTTGTATCAGGCGCAGTCCCGGTTTGCGCGTAATGAAGATGTGCGCAAGCAGTTGGAACATGCGGGGCGCGAGGAAGAAGATCATCTGGCATGGACGGCGCAGCGATTGAAAGAACTTGGCTCGCGCCCCAGCTTGCTGAACCCGCTTTGGTATTCCGGGGCGTATGTGCTGGGCGCCGTCGCGGCGACACTGGGTGATGCGCGCAGCCTCGGGTTTGTGGTGGAAACCGAGCGGCAGGTTGAGGCGCATCTGAATGATCATATGGGCCGTCTGCCGGCGGAGGATATGAAGTCGCTGGCGATCGTGTCTCAAATGAGTGTGGATGAGGCCGAGCATGGCAGTGCTGCGAAGGAACTGGGGGCCAGGGACGTACCGCCGCCGGCACAGTTGGTCATGCGGGCAATGGCCAAAGTCATGACGACGACGGCCTACTATATATAAGGAAGCTGCCGCAACAAAAAAGGGAGCGTGTGCTCCCTTTTTTGTTTGTGCGCTTGCCAAAGTCAGATCGTCGGTGCTTGTGTCGTCAGGTCGTCCACGATTTCGTAGGAATGGGTGATCTCCGCGGTTTTTTCCATCATGATGGAAGCCGAGCAATATTTGTCATGCGACAGCTTGATGGCGCGTTCGACAACATTGGGTTTCAGGTTGCGGCCGGTAACGGTAAAGTGAAAGTGAACCTTGGTAAAGACTTTAGGATCCGTGTCGGCGCGTTCCGATTTCAAAGCGACATCACAGCCGCGCACGTCCTGCCCACTTTTGCGCAAAATCACAACAACGTCATAAGCAGTGCAGCCGCCTGTGCCGAGCAAGACGACTTCCATCGGGCGCGGCGCCATATTGCGGCCGCCGCCTTCGGGTGCGCCATCCATCGCTACAACATGGCCGGAGCCGGTTTCAGCCAGAAAAGTCATGCCGGCGGCTAGGCCGGTCCAGCGTACGGTACATTCCATTATCAAATTCTCATCAGGTTTGAAAAAAGTGATCCCATTGTACTTGCGGAACTGCGCGATTGCCTGCGTGCAGATCGCTCAGTCATTTGTCTGAAAAGTGGTTTTGTCGTCAGGATGAGACGCCATCCGACGCCTCATAATGATTTTTCATGGCAAGGTTTGACGCCAAGTCCTTGAAAAGACTATAATTTGCGGTTCTTCCGTTTGCTCAGGAAGAGATAACAAGGATGTGTACGTGCTGTATTGCGTAACCGCCATATTTGAGCAAATCATTTATTTGGAAAGTCATCATGAAAACTTTTTCCGCTAAAGGACATGAAGTCCAGCGCGATTGGTTCGTGATTGACGCGACGGACAAAGTCCTCGGACGTGTTGCCAGCGAAGTGGCACGCCGACTGCGCGGCAAGCACAAGCCAGAATTTACTCCTCACGTCGACACCGGCGATTTCATCGTCGTGATCAATGCAGGCAAACTGCGCGTGACCGGTACCAAAGCGACTGAAAAAACATACTATCGCCACAGCGGTTACCCAGGCGGTATCTATGAAACCAATTTCCTGAAAATGCAACAGCGTTTTCCAGGTCGCGCGCTTGAGAAAGCGGTCAAAGGCATGCTGCCAAAAGGCCCGCTCGGCTACGCGATGATCAAGAAGCTGAAAGTGTATGCAGAAGGTTCGCACCCGCACGCCGCTCAGCAACCTAAAGCACTCGACATCTAAGGAACGGCCATGATCGGTAATTACAATTACGGCACCGGCCGTCGCAAGAGCGCAGTTGCTCGCGTGTTCATCAAATCGGGTTCCGGCCAGATCGTCGTCAACGGCAAACCAGCCGCTGAATACTTCTCGCGCGAAACCGGCCTGATGGTTATCCGTCAACCACTGGAACTGACCAACAATGTTGAAACATTCGACATCATGGTCAACGTCCACGGTGGTGGTGAGTCGGGTCAGGCAGGTGCCGTTCGCCACGGTATCACCCGCGCTCTGATCGACTATGACGCAGCACTGAAATCGGAACTGTCGAAAGCCGGCTTCGTGACACGTGATGCACGTGAAGTTGAACGTAAAAAGGTCGGTTTGCGCAAAGCCCGCCGCGCCAAGCAGTTCTCCAAGCGTTAAGTCGCACCAAACTGCTGGCATTTTCAGCAGTTTCGAAAAAGCCGTCGGGTTCGCGCCCGACGGCTTTTTTCATTGCAGCCTCACGTTTGCTCTCGGGAGCACTTTCCTTCCGCCTGTTAAAATAATGGGCACATTTTTGGCTTAGGAATAGAAATGATTAAAGTTGGCATCGTCGGTGGTACGGGTTATACGGGCGTAGAGTTGCTGCGTTTGCTGGCAACGCACTCTGATGTGGAGCTCACCGCGATTACCTCCCGTAAAGAAGACGGTATGCCGGTATCGGAAATGTTTCCGTCACTGCGCGGTCGCGTTGATATTGCCTTTTCTTCTCCCGACAAAGCCAGACTGACGGAATGTGATGTCGTCTTCTTTGCAACGCCACACGGTGTCGCGATGGCCCAGGCAGCAGAATTGCTGGCTGCTGGCGTCAAGGTGATCGATCTTGCAGCAGATTTTCGTTTGCAGGACATTGCTTCGTTCGAGAAGTGGTACAAGATGCCGCATGGCTGCCCGGATCTGCTCAAGGAGGCTGCATACGGTTTGGTCGAGTTGAATCGTGACGCGATTCGTAGTGCCAAGATTGTCGGTAATCCGGGTTGCTATCCCACCACCATGCAGCTTGGTTTTGCGCCGTTGCTGAAAGCAGGCGTGATTGACGCGGGGCATCTGATTGCCGACTGCAAATCCGGCGTGTCTGGCGCGGGGCGCAAGGCGGAAGTGGCAACCTTGTTTTCGGAGGCAGGTGATAACTTCAAGGCATATGGTGTGTCTGGTCATCGCCACTCGCCGGAAACACTGGAACGCCTGTCCTTGTTGACCAAGGAGAAGGTCGGTCTGATTTTCACGCCGCATCTGACGCCGATGATCCGCGGTATGCATTCAACCTTGTATGCGCGCCTGACCAAGGAGATCGATAACGCCGCTTTGCAAAAACTGTTTGAAGATGCGTATGCCAATGAGCCGTTTGTTGATGTCATGCCATTTGGCTCGCATCCGGAGACACGTTCGACGCGTGCCTCCAACATGTTGCGCATTGCGCTGCATCGTCCTACGGAAAATGGGACTGCGGGTGATACCGTCATTGTGCTGGTCGTACAGGACAATCTGGTCAAGGGCGCATCAGGCCAGGCTGTGCAATGCATGAATTTGATGTTTGGATTAAGCGAGACAACCGGCTTGCTGCACGTGCCTGTGCTGCCTTGATCGTTATCGCCAGTGAGCACACCTAAGCCGGTTTTCAAATCACTGCAGCGCAAGCTGTGGTTACGTCGTTGGTCTGTTTCCGCGCCCAAGATGACGATCAAGAGCCAGTTGCCGTGGCCCTTGCGAGCCGTGTTTCTGGCAATCGTTCTAGGATTGGGGGCGGCTGTTGCCATGTGGGCATACGAGGCGGGACGCAGTTTCACCGGATTCGGGAGCGGGCCCAGCGTGGAGCAGTTCTCTTCGGTGCAAACGCAGCTGTTGCAGGTAAACAAGGAGCGCGATGAGTATCGCGCGACGGTCAATGCGGCAGAAAGTCAGCTGAACATCGAGAAATCGCTGCAGGCCCAACTGGTGGCGCAGATCAAATCGCTGGAAGCGCAGAACATCAAGCTGAAGGAAGATCTGGCTTTTTTTGAAAGTGTCTTGCCAACGGAGGCTGGCGCACAGGGCATTTCTATTCGCCGTATGAAGGCGGAAATGGAAGATCCTGCGCATCTGCGTTATCGCCTGCTGCTCATGCAGGGCGGCAAGACCGTACAGGATTTCAATGGGAATTATCAGTTGATTCTCAATGTCGTCCAGAACGGCAAAAGTGCTATGATCACTTTCCCCAAGGCCGAGGCGGCAGCCGATTATCGCTTGTCATTCCGGCATTATCAGCGTGTGGAAGGTGTGCTGGATGTGCCTGCCAATACCGTGGTCAAGTCGGTACTGATCAAGGTGCTGGAGCGAGGTGCAGTGCGCGCGCAACAGTCTGAAAACTTGTAAGGAGTCATCATGTTCAGCAAGAAATCCAAAAGCACCATCGACAGCCTGATCGGCAGTGCAACCACGGTTACCGGCGATGTACGCTTCAAGGGTGGTTTGCGTATCGATGGCTGCGTCAAGGGTGATGTGATTGCTGAAGAGAATGAAATCAGCATGCTGGTCATTTCCGAACATGCGCGCGTGGAAGGCGAGGTGCGTGTGGCGCACTTGTTGGTCAACGGCGAGATTTTTGGCCCCGTCTATTCGTCGGAACTGCTTGAATTGCAGCCAAAAGCCCGCATAACGGGTGATGTGTATTACAAAGCGCTGGAAATGCATGGCGGTGCCGTGGTTTCCGGCAAACTGACGCACGATGTTGCCCAAACGCCATTGCTTACCTTGGCCAAAACCGCTGTGGCAGCAAACAACACGTGAAATCGTCGTAAGGTCTATAATTGACGTACCGTTTTCCAGCAGGAGTCTGAAATGAATGCAATTACCGATATGCCAGCACCGATCAACTTCAGCGATAGCGCTGCAGCTAAAGTGGCAGAGCTGATCGAAGAAGAAGGTAACCCGGATCTGAAACTGCGCGTGTTCGTGCAGGGCGGTGGTTGCTCGGGCTTCCAGTATGGGTTCACCTTTGATGAAATCACCAACGAAGACGACACTACCATGACCAAGAATGGCGTCCAGTTGTTGATCGACTCCATGAGCTACCAGTATCTGGTTGGCGCAGAAATCGATTACAAGGATGATCTGGAAGGTGCGCAGTTCGTGATTAAAAATCCGAACGCCACGACCACGTGCGGTTGCGGTTCTTCGTTCTCCGCGTAATTCTGTTTCTGCAATAGAAAAGCGCAGCTTCGGCTGCGCTTTTTTATTTTTATACGGCGTTTCTATTACGCTGGATAAAGAGCGCCGAGTATGCGCAAACCTTCTGCGCCCGTTACGGCAGGCAGGTTGGCGGGTTCTTTGGTATCAAAGCGCTGTGCCAGCCAGGCAAACGCAAGGGCTTCAATCTGATTCGGCGCAACGCCGAGCGTTGCAGTAGAACTCACCACGATATCCGCGCGATGCAGTTTCAGCGAAAAGTGAATCAGCGTCATCAGATAGGCGTTCAGCGCCCCGCCACCACACACATACACCGCTTTCGTATCCGGCGCATGCTGACGGATCGCATCTGCGATCGATGTTGCACTAAACACGGTCAATGTCGCCTGGACATCTGCGCTGGCCACATCCGGAAACTGCGTTAGTTTGTCGGCCAGCCATGCAGGATTGAACAAGTCACGGCCAGTACTTTTTGGCGGTGGTGCCGACAGAAATGCCTCTTCACGCAACGCGGCCAGCAGCGCCGGATGCACTTTACCGGTCTTGGCCCATTCCCCGCCTGC
Organism: Oxalicibacterium faecigallinarum; assembly: GCF_014635705.1. Lineage (GTDB taxonomy): Bacteria > Pseudomonadota > Gammaproteobacteria > Burkholderiales > Burkholderiaceae_D > Oxalicibacterium > Oxalicibacterium faecigallinarum. Next base: position 135,984 of record NZ_BMDI01000003.1, read on the forward strand.
ATCGTACGGTTGTCCATTGTGCTGGCTGATCCATGCGTCCAGCAAAACATTGCCTGGGCCGGTATCAAAGCCAATGACCGGCTTGGTCAGCTTGCTTGGCAGGATGCTGATATTGGCAATACCACCAATGTTAACGACAACGCGATCTTCTTCCTGGCTGGCAAACAACGCATGATGAAATGCCGGAACCAGTGGCGCGCCCTGGCCGCCTGCGGCAATGTCGCGGCTACGGAAATCCGCAATCACGTCAATGCCGGTTTTTTCCGCAAGCAGGGCCGGATTGTTGATCTGTCGTGTGTAGCCGAGATCGGGGCGATGACGAACGGTTTGTCCGTGTACGCCAATTGATTCGATGCGATCGGCATCAACGCCCGCCTGTTGCAGCAAGGTCGCCACGCATGCAGCGTAGTACTCGACAAGCTGATTGGCCGCGAGCGATTCACGGTGAATTTCATCCGGTCCGCTGGTCTGCAAGGCGAGTAATTCGGCGCGCAGGGAATCAGGAAAGGGGATATAGGCAGACGCGAGCGTCTCTTGCAGCGCGCCAGTCTTGTCGGCAAAAGAAGCCAAAGTGCCGTCGACGCCATCCAGGCTGGTGCCGGACATCAGGCCGATGTAGAGGGAGTTGCCAGAATCGAAAGAGGACATAAAAAAACCGTTTGTCTAGATGCAAGGATTGTAAAGCACTCCTTGCCAGACAAACGGCTTTCGCTACAGTTCAATTGCAGCATGTACGATGCTGCTGCTTAACGTGACGCGATACGGGTATTGCTGCTTTCCGGTGTCAACAGCGTGAAGCGATGCTGCATGGCGGTCGCGACTTTGCGGAACTCCTTCATCTGCGCGACGTTCAGTGGCTGCGCGTTTGGAATATTGATCGACATCGGATCACGTGCTTCGTTGTTGACACGGAACTCGTAATGCAGATGCGGGCCGGTTGCCCAGCCGGTCGAGCCGACGTAACCGATCAACTGTCCCTGACTGACTTTCATGCCCTTGCGCAGGCCTTTGGCAAAGCCATTCATGTGGGCGTATAGCGTCGAATAGTTGTTCCAGTGCTTGATCGTCACCACGTTGCCGTAACCACGCTGGGTGCCGACAAAGTCGATCACGCCATCGCCGGACGCACGAATCGGTGTGCCGGTTGCCGCAGCGAAGTCCACGCCCTTGTGTGCTTTCCACTGACCGGAAATCGGATGTTTTCGCATCGAAAAGCCGGAAGAAATACGGCTGAATTCGAGTGGCGATTTGAGGAACGCCTTTTTCAGCGACTTGCCATCAAAGCTGTAATAGCCGCCGCTTTTCGACGACTCTTCAAACCATACCGACTGGTAGACCGAAGGGCCGTTCATGAATTCGCCCGCCAGTACGCGACCGGAGGAGATGTATTCGCCGTTCTGCCAGTAGGTTTCGTATACGACGTTGAAGCGGTCGCCGCGACGCAGGTCGGAGCCGAAATCGATATTGGTCGAGAACATGTCAACGATCTGGAGCGCAACATTGTCAGGAATTTGCGCCTGATCGGTCGCAGCAAACAGGGATGAGCGGATGATGCCCGAGCGCATTTCAATGCGCTTTTCCAGATTGCCTGCAGTTTGTACCGACTTGAAGCCATCGCCTTCGCGTTTGATGACCAGATTGCTGATCGGCTCATCACGACCTTGCGAAACCAGTGTGGTCAGGCGCTCCAGCTCGCCATCCGCCGTCACTTCGGCTTGTACGCGTTTGCCTGCCTTCAGTTGCATCATGTTGCGGGCAACAGGATCATTGCGGATGAAGGCTGCTGCAGCGTCATCATCGATACCAAGGCGCTGCAGCAACGTACCCAGCGTGTCGCCCGAGCGTACGCGCTCCTCGGTAATGAATTTTTGTTGCTGCTCTTCCAGCGCGGCAATTTGCTCTGCCAGTTGCGGAAGTTCGAGTTCTTGCGAGATCGCGCGCACGGGCAGATCGTCGGCATCCGGTGCCATTGGGGCAACACCAGCGGCGCCAAAAGCGCACAGGGCCAGAAGCAATGCAGAAGCGGAAACGATGCGTGTTTTACGCGAAGAACCGAGAAGAAGATTTTTGCTGGCTGAGCTTGCGCTCAGGAATTTATTTAATGTGAACATGCAATAAGTTAAAATCAGCCGCTTGTTCAAGTGCTTTTATTGTTGCTTTTGTCGGTTTTGCGAACGGCAAGGTTAAAAGGCGCTGAAATAAAATTCAACGGGCATTGTACCGATTTCTTCTTTTCCTACATCCCTTTCTTACAATTTTCTTCGACATGAACGTTTCACCTACAAATCAGGCTGCTTCTGTGTTGCCTCTGTCCGATGCTGTCCAAGAGGCCCTGACGGTCACGAAACGCGGTGTTGACGAACTGCTAATTGAATCCGAATTTGCCCAGAAACTGGCGCGTGCCGAACAGACCGGCAAACCGCTGCGCATCAAGCTTGGGCTGGACCCGACGGCACCTGATCTGCATCTGGGTCACACGGTCGTTTTGAACAAAATGCGTCAGCTGCAAGATCTGGGCCATCAGGTCATCTTCCTGATCGGTGATTTCACCTCGATGATCGGTGACCCGTCTGGCCGCAACATCACGCGTCCGCCGCTGACCCGCGAGCAAATTGAAGAAAACGCCAAGACCTACTTCCAGCAGGCCAGCCTGGTACTGGATCCGGCCAAGACCGAAATTCGCTACAACTCCGAATGGTGCGATCCGCTGGGTGCACGCGGCATGATCGAACTGTCGGCCAAGTACACCGTTGCACGTATTCTGGAGCGTGAAGACTTCACCAAGCGCTTCCAGTCCAACACGCCGATTTCGTTGCATGAGTTCCTGTATCCGCTGATGCAGGGCTACGATTCGGTCGCGTTGAAATCCGATCTGGAGCTCGGCGGCACCGATCAGAAATTCAATCTGCTGGTTGGTCGCGAATTGCAAAAGAGTTATGGTCAGGAGCAGCAATGCATTCTGACGATGCCATTGCTGGAAGGTCTGGACGGCGTCGAGAAGATGTCCAAGTCCAAGGGTAACTACATCGGCATCACGGAGCCGGGCAATACCATGTTTGCCAAGTTGATGAGCATTTCCGACGTCATGATGTGGCGCTACTACGAACTGCTGTCATTCCGTTCGCTGGGCGAGATTGCGCAGTTCCGCAAGGAAGTCGAAGAAGGCCGCAACCCGCGTGACATCAAGGTCCTGCTGGGGCAGGAGATTGTCGAGCGCTTTCATTCGCGTCAGGCGGCAGAAGATGCGCTGGCAGATTTCGTCAATCGTTCCAAGGGCGGTATTCCGGATGACATTCCTGAAGTCGCCTTGTCTGGCGCGCCGTTGGGGATTGGCCAATTGCTCAAGCAAGCCAATCTGTGTGCATCGACCTCCGAAGCACTGCGCATGGTGGAGCAAGGCGGTGTGCGTATCGATGGTGCAGTCATCAGCGATAAAGCGCTCAAGGTTGAGGCGGGCACATCGGTGGTGCAGGTCGGCAAGCGCAAGTTTGCACGAGTGACATTGTCCTGATGACGATGGTTGGCAGCGTTCGGTCATCCTCATGATCGCCTTGCTACAGCGCGTGACGCATGCCAGCGTCGTTGTAGATGGCACAACGATTGGCGCGATCAACAGAGGCCTGATGGTGCTGGTTTGTGCCGAGCGTGGCGATACCGAACGCGAGGCGGATGCATTGCTCAAGAAGTTGCTGAGCTACCGTGTGTTTCCCGATGCGGTGGGGAAGATGAATCTGAGTGTGGCGGATATCGGTGGTGGTGTATTGCTGGTGCCGCAGTTCACGCTGGCAGCCGATACGCGCTCCGGCACGCGGCCTTCTTTTACGCCGGCCGCTGCACCAGATGTGGCGCGCGGATTGTTTGCCAGTCTTGCCGATCAGGCACGTACGCAACATGCCGATGTGGCAACAGGGCAGTTTGGTGCGGACATGCAGGTGTCATTGACCAATGATGGGCCGGTGACTTTCTGGCTGCAGGTTAAACCCCAGTCAGGCGCGGGCGCTTGATCACGAACGTGATGCCGTTAAAATGATCGGTATTGTAGGCAGACCAACCAGACGAGGATGAGATGAAGCTGTGGAGTGATTCCTTTAAAGATGGTGAAGCGATTCCGGGCGAGTTTGCGTTTTGCGTCGCTGATCCGACCAATCATGTGGCGATGTCGGCCAACCGTAATCCGCATCTTGCATGGAGTGACGTACCGGCAGCCACCAGATCGCTTGCCATCATCGTGCATGATCCGGACGTGCCGTCGCGCGGCGATGATGTCAATCAGGAAGGCAAAACCGTGCCGGTCGACTTGCCGCGCGTCGATTTCTATCACTGGACCTTGATCGATCTGCCGACGGACTTGCGCAATATCGCTGCCGGCAGTTTTGCGAATGGCATCACGCCGCGTGGCAAAAGCGGCCCGGCCATTTCGGATTCGCCGATTGCCAATGCACGCCACGGCATCAACGATTACACCGGCTGGTTTGCGCAAGACAAGGATATGTCCGGTAACTACTTCGGCTACGATGGCCCGTGCCCGCCATGGAACGATGCGATTGCGCATCGCTATGTCTTCACCGTGTATGCGCTCGATATCGAGCATGTCGCAGTGGATGGCAACTTCACCGGACCAGATGTGCTGGCCGCCATCTCCGGTCATGTGCTGGCAGAAGCTTCACTGACAGGCTGGTATTCGCTCAATCCAGCTGTCGCCGCAACACCCACAGGAAAAGTGTGACTGAACTGATTTTGATCCGCCACGGCGAAACCGACTGGAATGTCGAAAAGCGCTTGCAAGGCCACCATGACATCACCCTCAACGCCGAAGGCGAACGACAGGCGCGTGCGCTTGCGCAGCGCTTGAAGTGCGAATCGTTTGATGCGATTTATTCGAGCGATCTGCAGCGTGCGTATCTGACGGCGCAGGCGATTGCGACTGCATGCGACAAGCCGATTCAGAAAGAGGCGGGTTTGCGTGAGCGCTGCTTCGGCATCTTTGAAGGTTTCCTGCATCCGGAACTGGCGCAACGTTATCCGGACCATTACGCAGCGTTGCAGCGACGCGATGTCGATGCGCGTTATCCGCGGGGCGAGTTCGAATGCGAAACGCTGACCGAATTCAATGCGCGTTCGCTCGAGTGTGTTGCACGTATTGCAGCAAGTGGCCATCGGCGCGCGTTGCTGGTCACGCATGGTGGTGTGCTTGATTGCGTGTATCGCCGTGCAACCGGCATGGCGCTGAATCTGCCACGCTCGTTTGAAGTGCTCAACGCCAGTCTGAATCACGTCACCTGGGAAGATGATCAGGTGGTCATCCTGAAATGGGCGGATATCGCTCATCTGGCGCAGGGCGCGCTGGATGAAATCGATCAGGCGCATTAAGGTCCGGTCCGTCTTTCCCTCACGGTAATCTGGGAATCAGCCAGACTTGATCCGGCAACTGCCGGATATCCAGGATTCCTGTGTCATTCCTGCAATTTTTCGTGCGGAATCTTTGTTGGTTTGTCGTCTTTCTGCTGATCGCGCAAGCCTGAAGCGGCTAAAATAGCGGTTTCCCCCACTGTACTGCCGCACCGTGAATCTCGGTCCCTATTCCCTTGTGAACAATGTATTTGTCGCGCCCATGGCTGGCGTGACCGATCGTCCGTTCCGTCAGTTGTGCAAGCAACTGGGTGCGGGTTATGCGGTATCGGAAATGGCGGCATCCAATCCCAAGTTGTGGGCGACGGAAAAATCGTCGCGTCGCACCAATCACGATGGCGAGATGGAACCGAAGGCCGTACAGATCGCCGGTGCCGATCCATCCATGCTGGCCGAATGTGCGAAGTTCAATGTGGCACGTGGCGCGCAGATCATCGACATCAACATGGGTTGCCCGGTCAAGAAGGTCTGCAACGCATGGTGCGGTTCCGCCTTGCTGCAGCATGAAAGCCTGGTCGCCGAAATTCTGCAGGCAGTCGTGTCAGCCGTCGATGTGCCGGTTACGCTCAAGTTTCGTACCGGCTGGGATCGTGCGCACAAGAACGCCATGCAGATCGCACGCATGGCCGAGGACAGTGGCATCGCAATGCTGACCTTGCACGGCCGTACGCGTGCCGATGGCTACAGTGGTGATGCCGAGTACGAGACGATTGCGGCAGTCAAGGCTGCCGTGTCGATTCCCGTCGTTGCGAATGGCGATATCGATACGCCGGAGAAAGCCCGTTTCGTGCTCGACGCAACCGGTGCCGATGCCATCATGGTTGGTCGTGCCGCGCAAGGACGTCCATGGATCTTCCGCGAGATCGATCACTACCTGCGCACCGGTACGCATCTGCCATCGCCACTGATCAGTGAAGTGCGCGCGCTGATGGATGAACATCTGCGTGCGCATTACGCTTTCTATGGCGATTACCTTGGCGTGCGCACGGCGCGCAAGCATATCGGCTGGTATGTACAGAACCTGATGGGCGGGGAAGAATTCCGTCGCAGCATGAATCGTCTGGAGGATTGCGCGGCACAACTGGCGGCAGTCGATGCCTTTTTCGAATCGCAGTTGGTGCATGGCGAACGGGTACAATACCGTCCTGCCGAAGAAAAACTGGCAGCCTGAACGAGGGTTGACGCCCGACTTGCGCTGCTGACAACAATAACCCGGTGGTTCAACGCCCCACGTATGACATCCTCATGAGCAAAGACAACATCCAAGACGTCGTCAAGAAAAGCCTGGAAAAGTATTTCCGGGATCTGGGCGAGCAGACGCCATCCAATGTGTATGAAATGGTTGTATTCACGGTAGAGCGTCCTATTCTGGAAGCAGTCATGGCACGCGCCGAAGGCAACCAGTCGCACGCTGCCGACATGCTGGGCATCAATCGCAACACCTTGCGCAAAAAGCTGCAACAGCACGATCTGCTGTAAGCACAAAGTCTGATCTCTTTCTGCAAGAAAGCAGAAAGGGATAACGCAAGGGCTCGTTGCTGATTCGTTTTAACGGTTGCGTACCTTTGCGTTATTCATCCTCTTCAAGTTTTTATCATCATGATCAAACAAGCTCTCATTTCCGTTTCCGATAAGACCGGCGTTCTCGATTTTGCACGCGCACTCGCTGGCATGGGCGTGAACATCCTGTCCACCGGCGGCACGGCCAAACTGCTGGCCGACAATGGCATCAAGGTGACGGAAGTGGCCGATTACACCGGCTTTCCCGAGATGCTCGATGGTCGTGTAAAAACCCTGCATCCAAAAATTCACGGGGGCATTCTGGCGCGTCGCGACTTTGCCAGCCATGTATCGGCGCTGGAAACACATACGATTCCAACCATCGATATGGTCGTGGTCAATCTGTATCCGTTTCAGCAAACCGTGGCACGTGAAGAATGCTCGCTGGAAGACGCCATCGAAAACATCGACATCGGCGGCCCGGCCATGCTGCGTTCATCTGCCAAGAATCATCGCGATGTGACGGTGATCTGCGATCCGAGCGACTATGCGCAAGTGCTGTCCGAAATGCAGACGCATAACGGTACCGTCACCTACGAAACCAAGTTCACGCTGGCAAAAAAAGTGTTTGCGCACACGGCGCAATACGATGGTGCCATCACCAACTACTTCACTTCGCTCGGCGCAGACAAACTGCATACCACGCGCAGTGCATATCCAGCCACGCTGAACCTGCATTACGACAAAGTGCAGGAAATGCGCTACGGTGAAAACCCGCATCAGTCTGCAGCCTTCTATCGCGAAGCCAATCCGCAGGAAGGCGCGCTTGCCAATTACACGCAACTGCAGGGCAAGGAACTGTCGTTCAACAACATTGCCGATGCCGACGCCGCGTGGGAATGCGTCAAGACGTTTGACGAAGCTGCCTGCGTCATCATCAAGCATGCCAATCCGTGCGGTGTGGCCGTTGGCATCAGCCCGTTCGAGGCATACAGCAAGGCATTGCAAACCGATCCGACCTCGGCATTCGGCGGCATCATTGCCTTCAACCGCGAACTCGACGGCAACGCGGCGGAAGCGGTTGCCAAGCAGTTTGTTGAGGTCTTGATTGCACCGTCCTTCAGTGAGCAGGCGAAGAAGGTTTTTGCGAACAAGCAGAATGTGCGTTTGCTGGAAATCCCGCTCGGTACGGCAACCAACAACTATGACTTCAAACGTGTCGGCGGCGGTCTGCTGGTGCAATCGCCGGACGCCAGAAATGTGCTGTTGTCCGAACTCAAGGTCGTCAGCAAGAAACAACCCTCGCCACAGCAGTTGCAGGATCTGATGTTTGCCTGGCGCGTCGCCAAGTTCGTCAAGTCGAACGCGATCGTGTTCTGCGCCAATGGCATGACGATGGGTGTCGGTGCGGGACAGATGAGCCGTATCGATTCCGCACGTATCGCGTCGATCAAGGCGCAGAATGCGGGTCTCTCGCTGGTTGGTACCGCAGTGGCGTCGGATGCGTTCTTCCCGTTCCGTGATGGTCTGGATGTCGTCGTCGAAGCCGGCGCAACCTCGGTCATTCATCCGGGTGGTTCGATGCGCGATCAGGAAGTCATCGATGCTGCCGATGAGCATGGCATCGTCATGCTGCTGACCGGCACGCGTCACTTCCGTCACTGATTTCGTTCCTGACGATCGCGCCCGCATGAAAATTCTCGGCATCGATCCCGGTCTGCGTACGACGGGATTTGGCGTGATCGAAAAGCAGGGTAACAAACTCGCCTACATCGCATCCGGCACCATCAAGACGCCGGATGCCGATCTGCCGCAACGGCTGAAGACCATCCTCGGCAGCGTGTCAGAAATCATTGCGACCTATCGTCCCGACTGTGCGGCGATCGAAAAGGTGTTCGTCAACGTCAATCCGCAATCGACGCTCTTGCTGGGGCAGGCGCGTGGTGCCGCCATCTGTGCGCTGGTGGGTGCCGATCTGCTGGTGGCGGAATACACGGCGCTGCAAGTCAAGCAGGCAGTCGTCGGTCATGGCAAGGCGCAAAAAGCACAGGTACAGGATATGGTGCAGCGGTTGCTTCAGTTATCCGGTATGCCCGGTACCGATGCGGCCGATGCATTGGGTGTGGCCATCTGCCACGCACACAGCGGCGATTCGCTCAAGGCGTTGAGTACATTGGCGCCAGAGCTGGCAAAAAAGGGTTTGCGCGTACGCGGTGGTCGCTTGATCGGGTAAGGTCAGTGATCGCGGTAAGCGATTTCATGTTTGGTTTTTCATTCGCAAGGTCGTCACGATGATTGGTCGTCTCTCCGGCATTCTTCTCGAAAAAAATCCCCCGCAACTGATCGTCGATTGCAATGGTGTTGGCTATGAAGTAAATGTGCCGATGAGTACTTTCTACAACTTGCCAGGCGTGGGCGAAAAGGTCGTCTTGTTGACGCATTTTGTCGTGCGCGAAGATGCGCAAATTCTGTTTGGTTTCGGTTCGACCGAAGAGCGTCATGTGTTTAAGGAACTCATCAAGATCAGCGGCATCGGTGCACGCACGGCGCTGTCGATTTTGTCCGGCATGTCGGTTGGTGATCTGTCGCAAGCCATCACCTTGCAGGAGGCCGGTCGTCTGACCAAGGTGCCGGGTATCGGCAAGAAGACGGCTGAGCGCTTGCTGCTGGAACTGAAGGGCAAGCTGGGTGCCGATATCGGTGCCGGCGGAGCGGTTGCCAGCGATGCCTCGTCGGATGTGCTCAATGCCTTGCTCGCACTCGGTTACTCCGACAAGGAAGCCGTGCTGGCGATGAAGCAGGTGCCGGCAGGCAGTAGCGTGTCGGATGGCATCAAGCTGGCCCTGAAAGCCTTGTCGAAAGGCTGATGGCGCGATCTGAAAAGATAAGCGGACGAGAAATCGGACCGAGAGCAAGGCGCAAAGCCGTAGACGGTGCGAAAGCACGGCAAGGTGAAGCAACGCAGTTATCGTTTCGATTTATCCTCCGCTGCCAAGCTACAATGCAAATATGAGCATCCAAACCGACGACTTCAGCGAACAACGCATCATTGCCGCGACACCGGCTTCTTCCAATGAAGAGGCGATCGAACGCGCGCTGCGCCCCAAACAACTCGACGAATATGTCGGGCAGGAAAAAGCGCGTGGCCAGCTCGAGATTTTCATCGCCGCAGCGCGGCAGCGTCGCGAAGCACTCGATCACACATTGCTGTTCGGTCCGCCGGGTTTGGGCAAGACCACGCTCGCACACATCATCGCGCGCGAGATGGGCGTCAACCTGCGCCAGACCTCCGGTCCGGTGCTGGAGCGTGCCGGTGATCTGGCAGCGCTGCTGACCAATCTCGAAGCCAATGACGTTTTGTTCATCGACGAGATTCATCGCCTGTCGCCAGTCGTTGAAGAGATCCTCTATCCGGCGCTGGAGGACTACCAGATCGACATCATGATCGGTGAAGGTCCGGCGGCACGCTCGGTGCGGCTGGATCTGCAGCCGTTCACGCTGGTCGGCGCCACTACGCGCGCCGGCATGCTGACCAATCCCCTGCGCGATCGTTTTGGCATCGTGGCGCGACTGGAGTTCTACACGCCGCTCGAACTGGCCAAGATCGTCACCCGCAGTTCATCCCTGCTCAATGCCACCATTGATGACGAAGGTGCGTTCGAAATCGCGCGCCGCAGTCGTGGCACGCCGCGTATTGCCAACCGTCTGTTGCGTCGTGTGCGTGACTATGCCGAGGTCAAGGGTAACGGCCGCATCACCAAGGAAATGGCCAATGCGGCGCTGGTGATGCTGGATGTCGATCCGGTCGGTTTCGATCTGATGGATCGCAAACTGCTGGAAGCGATCCTGTTCAAATTCAACGGCGGTCCGGTCGGTCTCGACAATTTGGCGGCTGCAATCGGTGAAGAGCGCGACACCATCGAAGACGTGCTCGAACCCTATCTGATCCAGCAAGGCTTTCTGCAGCGCACGCCACGTGGCCGGATTGCCACGCCGGTTGCCTATGCGCACTTTGGCGTCACCGCACCGCAATCGCAGCCAAACGGCGATCTGTGGAATGGTCAGTGAGTACTCCCTGTCTTGAATGATTCGGTAAAACAAGACGAATTCGGCATGCAGATCTGGGTGGATGCCGATGCCTGTCCGTCGGTCATCAAGGACGTACTGTTTCGTGTCGCGGATCGGTTGCACCTGCACGTTACGCTGGTCGCGAACAAGCTGCTGCGCACACCGCCATCCCGTTTTATCCATGCGATTCAGGTGCCGGCCGGTTTCGATGTTGCCGATAATGAAATTGTCCGCTTATCGCAAGCGGGCGATCTGGTCATTACCGGTGATATTCCGCTGGCGGCCGATGTGCTGGAAAAAGGCGGCCACGCCCTCAATCCGCGCGGCGAGTTTTATACTAAAGACAATATCCAACAAATGCTGCGCATGCGTAGTTTCATGGAGGAATTACGCAGCAGCGGCGTTGAAACGGGTGGTCCGGCCGCTTTCAGTCAGGCCGATACCCGTGCCTTTGCCAATCAGCTCGACCGCTTTCTTGCAAAAAAGAAACGCTGAATCTGGTGTGTGATGGCGATCGCCATCATTTTCCTGGTGAAAATATTTCAACTGCAACGTCATTTCGGCGAACGTTTGCGGCTTTGCAGGATTCCAAGCCTGTGTAAAAATGTTGCGTCGCAAATATGCGTATTGCAGCAAAACCAATAATAAGCACGACGGCGATTCCCCCTCACTTCCTTGCGCGAGCTCCCTATGCTGATGTCTACACAAGCCAACCGCTATGCACACCAGTTACTCGAAGCCCGCGCCAAATCGCAGGAAATCCCCTGCATCAGCCGCGATACCGAGCTGTCGATTGCCGACGCCTACGACATTGCCAAATGCATCATGGATATTCGCATTGCGCAGGGCGAGACGCCAATCGGCCGCAAGATCGGCTTTACCAATCGCCGCATCTGGGCCAACTACGGCGAGCGCGAACCAATCAGCGCGCCGATGTGGTCCTACATGTACGACGACACCGTGCGCTTTGCCGAAGATAACAGCGGTGTGCAAAGCCTGGCCGGTGCCGTGCAACCGCGTATCGAGCCGGAAATTGTCTTCAAGCTCGGCACCGCGCCATCGCCCGATGCCACGCTGGAAGAGATTGCCGACTGCATCGAATGGATGGCGCACGGCTTTGAACTGGTGGCCTGTCCGTTTCCGGACTGGAAATTTGATGCCGCCGATGCGATTGCCGCCTTTGGCCTGCATGGCACGCTGATTATCGGCGAGCCGCATGTGCTGTCGTCCGCCACGCGCCGCCATCTGGCCGACATTCTGACCGCCGCCAGCGTCTCGTTGTCGTATAGCGAAGGTGCAGAATTCACGCTGCAGAGTGCCGGCTTCGGCAGCAATGTGCTCGATAGTCCCGTGCACGCTGTCTGGCAGTTGCATCAGACGTTGAAGACGCAACCGCAGTTTGCGCCGCTGCAGGCTGGCGAACTGATCGCCACCGGTACCCTGACCGATGCGCATCCAATCAAGGCTGGTCAAACCTGGTCCACCGCGTTTTCCGGTGTAACCTTGCCCGGCATGACCTTGTCGCTGATCTAGGTTATCGATCTGCTGCAGTTCAGAACAAAGGCGACCCTCTGGTCGCTTTTTTGTTTGCCGTCGCGATGAATAAGTCATGTTCCTTACCGTCGACGCGCAGACGCCGGAACCTTCGTTCCATCCGGCAATCAATCCCTGTAACAAACACGCTTTCAGCATGGCGAAGCAGAGGAGCAGGGGACGATGAGCGAAAAGCAGGCAGAGGTTCAGACACAGGCATGTCCGGTACCACCCGCAGTTGACGTCAATCCATGGCCATTGACGGTTGCAACCTACAACATCCATAGCGCAGTCGGTACCGACGGACGCTTCGATCCCTTGCGTATCGCTGCCGTGCTCAAGGAAATCAATGCCGATGTCATTGCATTGCAGGAAGTGCCACTTGGTGACAGCCGTCGTGAAAGTGTGGCGGCTGTTCTCAAGCAAGCAACCGGCTTTCACATGGTCGAAGGCCCAACCGAGGATCGTGCCGATCGTCGTTACGGCAATCTGGTGTTGAGTCGCTATCCGATCACGTGCACGCGCACCATCGACCTTTCGTTCGGTCGTCGCGAGCCGCGTGGTGCACTCGATGCCGATCTCGACTGTCACGGTCATCCGCTGCGCATCATCGCCGTGCATCTGGGTTTGCGTCCGGCAGAACGCCGCGATCAGATCAAGCGACTATTGCAGGAGTTCGATACCAACCGCATGCCGGTCATTTTGATGGGTGACGTCAACGAATGGTTTGTCTGGGGGCGTCCATTGCGCTGGCTGGTCTCGCATTTTGAAGCGGTACCGGCCTTCAATACTTTCCCCTCACGCTGGCCGATCTTTGCACTGGATCGCATCTGGATCAGTCCGCGTCATCGACTGACTCGTATTGAGGTGCACGATACGCCATTGTCGAAAGTGGCTTCGGATCATTTGCCGTTGGTGGCGCATATCGACGGGTGAAAAAACAAGCATGATCGCGCCTGCTTTTTCGTACAGCGTAAAGGATTGATCAGAACATGTGAACGCGTATTTGACTGATTGGCGACAGTGTCAATGGCGCTAAGTGTTAAGTATCTATCTTATTCAAAATGTTTTTTCTGCTAGGCTGGATCGCTCTTGCATAGCAATTACAGGAGGTCATGGATGGCATATCAACGCACACAGGCACAAAAGCTTTTGACAGTCGCTGAGTTAGCACTTTTTGATGCTGGTCGCACGTCTGAAATTGGCAAGTTAAGCAAACCTGAGTTGCGTTCCAAGCTGGAACGTAGTCGAAAATTACGCGACAAGTATCGTGATCTCTATCGTCGCCAACGCCTTGCTATTCGCAACGCTAGCGGTTCCAAAGCGGGTACTGGAGGAAATGCCAACCGCCGCACGCAAGAGAAAGAGGAAATTTTCGCCGAGTCTGTGGCCCGCTTCGAGGCTCGTTTGGCGAAAATTGAAAAACAGGAAGACCGTGAATTCGAAAAAGCACAGAAGGCGGCATCTTCAAAGGTCCCCGCTGCCAAAATGCTGAAGAAGGCCGTGGCCAAAAAATTGGTAGCTGCCAAACAGAGTGGGACGGCCGCATCAACGCGCGCTGCCAAGGCCTCCAAAGGCAAGGTGGGCGAAGCCAAGGCCCAAAAAAAGAACGTCAGCAAATCCGCTCGAGCCGTTGAGTCTACCCAATTGACCCAGCAGTCACGGGGTCTCGCAATTGGTGCTCATCAACGCTCTCAAGCAAAGAGATCTCAGGCTAAGCGGGATAGTCGCTAGATCCTGGTAGGCGTTCTTCGGACCGGCTTCTGTACTTCCGAGATCTTTGCCGGCCGTATAGAAAGCGAAGGAAGAAATAAAAAACGCAGACTTTTCAGTCTGCGTTTTTTTTGCGACGGCGATTACAGCTTGGCGAACTGTTCTCGTAATTTATCAAGTGTTGCCGAGAAATTCGCCACGCGTTCCTTCTCCTGCGCCACCACTTGCGCCGGTGCGCGCGCCACAAAACTCTCGTTCGACAGCTTGGCGTTGGCCTTGGTGATCTCGCCTTCGAGGCGCGTGATTTCCTTGGTCAGGCGTTCGCGTTCTGCAGCGATATCGATCTCGACCTTCAGCATCAGTTTGGTGGTGCCGACGATGGAGACTGGTGCTGGCGATTCCGGTAACTGGCTGACGATCTGTACTTCAGACAGTTTAGCCAGTGATTGCAGGTAAGGCGCAAAGTCTTGCGCACGCTGCGTATCGCTTGCTTCCACGATCAGCGGCACGCGTTGTGCCGGTGACAGTTGCATCTCGCCGCGCAGGTTACGGCAGGCATCGGTCAGCGCCTTCAATTCGGCCATCCATTGTTCGGACGCTTCATCGATCTTGCCTGGCTGCGATTCCGGATACTTCTGCAGCATGATGGTGCTGCCTGCTGCATCGAGTTTGATACCGGTCATCGGTGCAACCGTCTGCCACAGTTGCTCGGTGATGAACGGAATGATCGGATGTGCCAGACGCAGGATCGTTTCCAGTACGCGCAGCAGCGTGCGACGTGTGGCGCGTTGCTGTGCTTCGGTGCCGGTCTGGATTTGCACCTTGGCGACTTCCAGATACCAGTCGCAGTATTCATCCCAGACGAACTGATAGATGGACGAGGCGATGTTGTCGAAGCGGTAGTCGGCAAAGCCCTTGGCAACGTCGGCTTCCACGCGTTGCAGCAGCGAGACGATCCAGTAGTCGGCTTGCGAGAAGTGCGTGTAACCGTCAGGACCGCAATCGCCGGGCGCGCAGTTGTTTGGATTGTTGAAGCCGCAGTCGTGGCCTTCGCAATTCATCAGCACGAAGCGTGTGGCATTCCACAGCTTGTTGCAGAAGTTGCGATAGCCTTCGGCGCGACCCAGATCAAAGTTGATGTTGCGACCGAGTGATGCGTAGCTGGCCATCGTGAAGCGCAATGCGTCAGTGCCATAAGCAGAAATGCCAGCGGCAAATTCCTTGCGCGTGGCTTTCTCGATGCTGGCAGCCTGTTTTGGATTCATCAGACCAGCGGTACGCTTGGCAGCCAGATCATCGACACTGATGCCGTCGATCAGGTCGATCGGATCGAGCGTATTGCCCTTGGACTTGGACATCTTCTGGCCGCTCGAATCGCGCACGAGGCCGTGCACGTAAACGGTTTCGAACGGGACCTTGCCGGTGAAGTGCGTGGTCATCATGACCATGCGTGCGACCCAGAAGAAGATGATGTCAAAGCCGGTGACCAGAACTGACGATGGCAGGAAGGTTTTGAAGTCTGGTGTTTCTTCCGGCCAGCCAAGTGTCGAGAATGGGACGAGCGCCGACGAGAACCAGGTGTCGAGCACGTCGTCATCGCGCTTCAGTGCGCCGGTGTTGCCGGCTGCAGCCGCTTTTGCCTTTGCTTCTTCTTCGTTGCGTGCGACGTAGTAGTTGCCCTGATCGTCGTACCACGCCGGAATTTGATGACCCCACCACAGTTGACGCGAGATGCACCAGTCCTGGATGTTGTTGAGCCACTGGTTGTAGGTGGTAGCCCAGTTTTCCGGGATGAACTTGATTTCGCCGCTGGCGACTTTGTCCAGCGCGACTTCGGCAATCGATTTGCCCGGATGGAAGGTGCCCTCCGGTGCGCCCTTGCTCATGGCGACAAACCATTGATCGGTCAGCATCGGTTCGATGACGACGTTGGTACGATCACCACGCGGCACCATCAGCTTGTGTGGTTTGACCGATTCCAGCAAGCCTTGGTCGTCGAGGTCTGCGACGATCTGCTTGCGCGCAACGTAGCGATCCATGCCTTGATAAGCGGTAGGTGCGTTGTCGTTGATCTTTGCATCGAGCGTGAGGATGCTGATCTTGTCGAGATTGTGACGCTGGCCAACCGCATAATCGTTGAAGTCATGCGCCGGCGTGATCTTGACGCAGCCGGTACCAAAGTTCTTGTCGACATATTCGTCTGCGATCAGTGGAATCGTGCGGCCGCACAATGGCAGCACGAGTTGCTTGCCGACCAGCGCCTTGTAGCGTTCATCGGTCGGATCGACGGCAACGGCCACGTCGCCCAACATGGTTTCCGGGCGCGTAGTGGCCACGACGATGAAGTCGCGCTCTTCCCATTCGGTAGCCTTGCCTTCTTCATCAAAGGCGATCGGGAATTGGTACTTGGTGCCATCGGCCAGCGGATAGCGGATGTTCCACATGTGGCCATCTTCTTCTTCCGACACGACTTCCAGATCGGAGACCGCGGTACCGAGCACAGGGTCCCAGTTGACGAGACGCTTCCCGCGATAGATCAAGCCTTGCTCAAACAAGCGCACGAAGACTTCGGTCACGACCTTGGAGCGTGGTGCGTCCATGGTGAAGTATTCACGGCTCCAGTCGGCGGAGGCACCAATACGTCGCATCTGGCCGGTAATGGTGGAGCCGGACTTTTCTTTCCACTCCCAGACTTTTTCGAGGAATTTTTCACGGCCCAAGTCATGGCGCGAGACTTTCTGCGCGTCGAGCTGCCGTTCGACTACGATCTGCGTAGCGATGCCAGCGTGGTCGGTGCCCGGAATCCACGCCGTGTTGTAGCCGCGCATGCGGTAGTAACGCGTCAGGCCGTCCATGATGGTCTGATTGAAAGCGTGACCCATGTGCAGCGTGCCGGTGACGTTTGGCGGTGGCAACTGGATGCTGAAGGCCGGCTTGTCGGCGTCGGTTGTCGCGGTGAAATATCCGCGTTTTTCCCATTCGGACCGCCAGAAAGTTTCAATGTCGGCAGGGTCGAAAGACTTGGCTAATTCCATGATTATTAAAGAATTGAATCGAATCGAGCATTATAGATCAACCATCGATCGCTACCGTCTGTGCTGTGGTGCCGATTATTGCGTTCATGACCGCGCCAAGCCCGCAATCGGATGCGGGTTATCCATGGCGTGCATTGGCGTTATGGAGTGAAAAGCGGGTAAAATCCGAGTCTTTGCCGGCCGATCCGGCGCATGCGGCGATGTCTTTCTGTCACTGAAGCTTGTCATTGAGACTGACTTGCAGTTTTCGTTGGAACGAAGTAATGATCGAAATTGAACTGAACGGCGCAGCACATCAGGTGGCCGCCGATCTCAATGTGGAAGGTCTGATTGCCTCCCTGTCGCTGGCAGGCAAGGCAGTGGCCGTTGCCATCAACCGTGAAATCGTGCCGCGTGCGCAGTGGCAGCAACGTCAGTTGCAGCCTGCCGATCGTGTCGATGTTGTACGCGCGATTGGTGGCGGTTAAGGGCGCACGGCGTCTTTATTGACGGCACAGTCCGATCTGCAATTCCGGTTTTTATTTATTTAATCGCCTTGCCGTGCGCGGCATCGCATGACGCATGCGCAGCTTGCATGTGGCTATTGCGCTAACACAGGAATCAACATGTCCTCGTTTGAAGATACTAAACTCACCGTTGCCGGCAAGACCTACAAATCGCGTTTGCTGGTTGGCAGTGGCAAATACAAAGACCTGACCGAAACCCGCGAAGCCAGTCTGGCCAGCGGTGCAGAAATCGTGACCGTCGCCATCCGTCGCGTCAACATCGGCCAAGACCCCAATGCACCGAGCCTGCTCGATGCACTGCCACCGTCTGAATTCACCTTGCTGCCAAATTCCGCTGGTTGCTACACCGCAGCAGATGCGGTCTACACCCTGCAACTCGGTCGTGAATTGCTCGGTGGACACAAACTCTGCAAGCTCGAAGTGCTCGGTGATGAAAAGACCTTGTTCCCAAACATGCCGGAAACCCTGAAAGCAGCCGAAACGCTGGTCAAGGATGGCTTTGACGTCATGGTCTACTGCAGTGACGATCCCATCCAGGCACGCATGCTGGAAGACATCGGCTGTGCCGCTATCATGCCCTTGGCATCGCTGATTGGTTCAGGCATGGGTATTCTCAACCCATGGAACCTGTCGCTCATCATCGAACAATCGAAAGTGCCCGTGATCGTTGATGCCGGTGTTGGCACTGCATCTGATGCTGCCATCGCAATGGAACTTGGCTGTGATGGCGTGCTGATGAACACGGCGATTGCTGGTGCCAAAGACCCGGTCCGCATGGCACACGCGATGAAGCTCGGTATTGAAGCAGGTCGCAATGCCTTCTTAGCTGGCCGCATCCCACGCAAGTTTGCCGCATCGCCATCGTCGCCGATGGCTGGTCGCGTGGTGTAACACATTATAAAAACGAGAGAAGAGAGACCATGAGTAACAAGTACGCATCTTCATTGAAGGGTTTGTATCTGGTCACCCCTGACTGGGACGATACCCGCAAGCTGTTGGAAATTACCGAACTGGCTTTGAAAGGCGGCGTCAGCCTGCTGCAATACCGTCACAAGACTGCCGATGCAGCGCAACGTCAGGAACAGGCGGAATGCCTGCTGGCGCTAGCACGTAGCTACAAGGTGCCGTTCATCATCAATGACTACATCGAGTTGTGCCTGAGTCTGGATGCGGATGGCGTGCACGTTGGTGGTACCGATACGGCCGTTGCAGAAGTGCGCAAGCAAATCGGCCCGGACAAGATTCTGGGTTCGTCGTGCTACGGCAGTCTGGAACTGGCGCATGCAGCACAAACGGCCGGTGCCAGCTATGTGGCCTTCGGCGGTTTCTATCCCTCCAAGGTGAAGAAGTATCCGGTCACGACGCCAGCGACTATCGTGACTGACTGGAAGCAGCAAGGCACGGTGCCAAGCGTGGTAATCGGCGGCATGACGCGCGAAAATTCCGCGCCACTCGTTGCCAATGGTGCCGACATGGTTGCCGCGATCAGCAGCATCTATCTGGCTGGTGATCCGCAAGCAGCAGCGCGTGCGTTCGGTACGCTGTTCGCCAAATAATTCTTCTCTTCCTTTGTGGCGCGATGAAGTTTCATCGCGCCACATCGTCTCTGCTGCATCTTTTCTTCTGTCCTGATCGTTGTTGCAACGTCGCGTATGGGGCATCAGCCGGGCGGCAGGCAGCGGCGCGGCTTATAATCCACGGATGCAAAATCTTCTCCACAATCTCAATCCCGAACAACTTGCCGCCGTCACGCTGCCTGCGCAACCTGCCCTGATTCTTGCCGGTGCCGGTTCGGGCAAGACACGTGTGTTGACGACGCGTATTGCGTGGTTGATCCAGACAGGGCAAGTGTCGCCTGCCGGGATTCTGGCTGTCACGTTTACCAACAAGGCAGCCAAGGAGATGATGACGCGTCTGTCGGCGATGATGCCGATCAATACGCGCGGCATGTGGATCGGCACCTTCCATGGCCTGTGCAATCGCTTGTTGCGCGCACATTATCGTGACGCGGCACTGCCACAGGCTTTTCAGATTCTGGATACGCAGGATCAGTTGTCGATGATCAAGCGCCTCCTCAAGGCCAACAACATCGATGACGAGAAGTATCCGCCGCGCAATCTGATGTACTTCATCAACGGTGCCAAGGACAACGGCTTGCGTGCGCACGACGTTGAAGCGTTCGATGATTACAACCGCAAGATGGTCGAGCTCTACGCGCTGTATGACCAGCAGTGCCAGCGCGAAGGCGTGGTCGATTTTGCCGAACTGTTGCTGCGCACGTATGAGTTGTTGTTACGCAATCAGCCGCTGCGCGAGCATTATCAGGCGCGCTTTCGTCACATCCTTGTCGACGAGTTTCAGGATACGAACAACCTGCAATACAACTGGCTCAAGCTGATGGCCGGCACGCAGGGCGCGGTGTTTGCTGTTGGCGACGATGACCAGAGTATCTATGCCTTCCGTGGGGCGAACGTTGGCAACATGAGCGCTTTCGAGCGCGAGTTCAAGGTTGAGAATCTGATCAAGCTTGAGCAGAACTACCGCTCGCACGGCCATATCCTCGACACTGCCAATACATTGATCGCCAACAACACCAAGCGCCTTGGCAAGAATCTGCACACCGATGCAGGCCATGGTGAGCCGGTGCGTATTTACGAAGCGACCAGTGATCTGCAGGAGGCGCAATGGATCATCGAGGAAGCCAAGAGCCTGATCGCGGAAGGTAGTGCGCGCAACGAGATCGCGATTCTGTATCGTTCCAATGCCCAGTCGCGCGTGATCGAGCATGCCTTGTTCTCTGCCAACATTCCCTATCGCGTCTATGGCGGTCAGCGTTTCTTTGAGCGTGCCGAGATCAAGCATGCGATTGCGTATCTGCAGTTGATGGACAACCCGCATAACGATTCGGCCTTTTTGCGTGTGGTGAATTTTCCGACGCGAGGTATTGGCGCACGTTCGCTCGAGCAGTTGCAGGATGCGGCAAAGCAGTATGGCATTTCGCTCTATGCGGCAGTGCCGTATGTGACCGGCAAGGCTGGCACGTCGCTCGGTGCTTTCATCAAACTGGTCGAAGGCATGCGTTTTGAAACACTGCAGTTGCCCTTGAAAGAAATGGTGGACGTTGTCATCAACTCGAGCGGATTGATTGCGCACTACCAGAATGAGAAGGAAGGTGCGGATCGCATCGAAAATCTGGAGCAGCTGGTCAGTGCGGCGTCCCTGTTTGTGTCGGAAGAAGGATTCGGTCACGATGCGCCCGCAGGGCTTGGCCCGCAAAGCGAAGCCAGCGCAGGCACACCGTTGGTAGTTGGGGACGGCATTGAAATCATCGATGCCGATGTGCCGTTGGTGACGGTGATGTCGCCGCTGTCGGCGTTTCTTTCGCACGCCTCGCTGGAAGCCGGGGACAACCAGGCGCAAGCCGGGCAGGATGCCTTGCAACTGATGACGGTGCATTCCGCCAAAGGGCTGGAGTTCGATGCAGTCTTCATCACGGGTCTTGAAGAAGGCTTGTTCCCGCACGAAAATTCGCAGAAGGAAGAGGGCGGTGTCGAGGAAGAACGCCGTCTGATGTATGTCGCGATCACGCGTGCACGCCGTCGTTTGTATATCAGCTTCTCGCAGACGCGCATGTTGCATGGTCAGACGCGCTACAACATGAAGTCGCGCTTCTTTGACGAGATGCCGGAATCATCGCTGAAGTGGCTGTCACCCAAGGTGCAGCAACATCACTGGTTCGCCAGCCCCAAGGCAGAATGGGACAACGCGTTTGGCGAAAGCACCAACAAGATTGCACAAAATATGGGCAAGCAAGCAATGGGTTGGCGGATTGGCGAATCCGTGGCCCATGCCAAGTTCGGTGAGGGTGTCATCGTCAATATCGAAGGTAGTGGCAGCAGTGCACGTGCGCATATCAATTTTGGGCGCCACGGCATGAAGCTGCTGGACCTGAGCATTGCCAAGCTCGACAAATTATCGGCTTGATCCGGCGTGCCGGGTGAAAGCCACGCAATAAAAAAAGCCTGCAACGATGCAGGCTTTTTTTATTTACGACGGCAAGCGTTCTGGTGGCGGACCGAACATGTGCGTGTAGGTCGGGTAGAACGAACAGTACATCACGACCGTGATGATCATCGATGCCGGGATCAGAAGGAGCAGCGACAGGCCGGGCGAGCCGACGATGGCACCGAGCAGCGTACTGACCAGCACCGGCAGGATGATGCCGATGGTCACCCACGCCAGACCGTAGAGCAGAAAAGCCATGCCCGCACGTTTGACGGCGAAGAAACTGTAGAACACGGCTTTGCCGACCGGCATTTCCTGCCATGCAATCAGCGGCGCGGCATACCAGAACGCCATGGCGGCCGGCGTATAGACCAGCGCGGCAAAGATCATTGCCAGCGTCATGTTGGAGCCTTGCACGGTTTCCTGATCCAGTTCGAGCTGACCCGTGATGGCTTGCAGGAAAGTGCCGCCGTCCACCACGCTGGAGGCCACAACGGCGATGATGGAGGCGACAAGATACAGCGTGCCAAGCTTGACCAGATTGCGTACAAACGGCGAGCGGAAACCGGCCAGCAGCAGATTCGGATACACCTTTTGTCCGCGCTCCACATACGCACACGCATGCATGAAGGCCATCGAGAAAATCGGGATCAGAATCATTGGAATGATCTGGCCAATGACCGGAATGATGCTGACCAGCAGAACAACAAACATGTAGGCGAAGAACAGCGTCAGCAATTCCATCGGCTGTTTGCGAAAAATGGCCAGTCCTTCCTTGACCCAGAGCCAGCCGGTGGCAGCACTTGGTTTTTCCATGATGTCAGTGATTCCCGAAGAGCGGTGGTGCAGGGTGCGCGATGCGCAGTTTCAGAATGCGTTCGAAATGGCCCGGATCATGCGGGGTCAGCATTTCGGCATCGCGCGGCAGATGGAAATCATACAGACGCGACAGCCAGAAGCGCAAGGCACCGGCACGCAACATGGTTTGCCAGGCCGCCTGTTCGGCGGCTGTAAACGGACGAACGGCGTGATAGGCGTCCAGCATGGCGCGCACGCGTGCCTCATCCAGTTCACCAGTTTGCAGATCGATGCACCAGTCGTTGACGGTGACGGCAACATCGAACAGCCAGGTATCGCAGCCAGCGAAATAGAAATCGAAGAAGCCTGTCAGATGTTCACCATCAAACATGACGTTGTTGCGGAACAGATCCGCATGGATCGGTCCTTGTTGCAAGGCGGCGTAGTCAGGCGAGGCTGCATAGGCGTTTTGCGTTGCAATTTCCTGCGTCAGCAATTCTTGCTGTTCTGCGCTGAGATAAGGTAGTACGGTCGGTGCCGTTTCGTTCCACCATTGAATGCCGCGCAGATTGCCTTGCCGCATCGGGAAGTTGCTGCCCGCCAGATGCATGCGCGCCAGCATGGCGCCGACAGCCGCGCAATGCACGGGTGCGGGCGCGAGCTGCGATTCGCCAACCAGTTTGGTGACGATGGAGGCCGGCTTGCCATGCAGTGCATTGATGATGCTGCCTTCGTGATTGGCGATGGGAGCCGGAACGCTGACGCCACGTTCGGCCAGATGGCGCATCAGATTCAGATAAAACGGCAGCTGCTCGAACGTCAGTTTTTCAAAGACGGTCAGCACATACTCACCACTGTCTGTCGTGATGAAGAAATTGGTGTTTTCGATACCCGAGGAAATGCCTTTGATGGCATGGGCCTTGCCGAGATCGAATTGCGAGATCCACTGGGAAAGATCGTCCAGCGTGACCGGAGTAAAGACTGCCATGATGCGGATAGAAAAGAGTAAGGGGGCATGCTCTCAAAAAATAACGCACTTGCGTGCGTTATTTTTAGGCATGGCGGTGATTATTTTTTCGGGTAGAGCGTTTGTGGCTCTTCGGCGGCAGGTTTGTCCTTGGGTGGGCCAAATTCGCCAACCTTGAACTGCACCGGTTGCGTATTATCACTCTGACCATCGCCGCGCATGGCGCCTGCCGGTTCGATTGGCTTGGCATAGTAGGTTGTACGACCTGTCTGTACCTTCACTTCCTTGACCTTGCCGAGCTCACGTTTCTCGGTAATGCTCTTTTCCGTGCTTGGCGGGTTGATGGTCACGGCCGGTGCTTCACCTTCTTCCAGACGCATGGTTTGCGGTGGCGCTGGCGTATTGGCGGATGGCGAAGTGGCTTGAGCATGGACGACGACCGGTGTCGTCAGGACGGCAGCCGAAAGAGCCAGAAAAGACCAGAGTTTGGATGTGCGCATGATTTGTGAGCGAGCCTGATGGTAATGGGAATACGGCAATGACTTCATTGTAGCCCAGCATTTCGGCTTGTGCCCGACCAAAATTCCTTGCAAAGAGGGAAAGCGAACGCAATCGCATTGTCGGAAAGATGTCGTCACGCCGCATGGACGTGCGCTGCAATCGGCTCAATGGCAAAACGACGGGCGTGATCTGGACAAATTGCGCCGCCAAACTCTGCGATAATCGTGCATCGTTTGTGGCAAATAGGCATCGTGGTAACGATGTTGCTGTCCGAGTGGCAAAAGAATGCTGCGCGGATGTCGCCTTCCACTCTTCAGAATCTTTCCCTATGGATAAAACCCTGCTTCTCGTTGATGGCTCGAGCTATCTGTACCGTGCTTTCCACGCCATGCCTGATCTGCGCAATGCCGATGGCGCGCCGACCGGTGCCATCTACGGCATGATCAACATGCTGCGTCGTCTGCGAAAGGATTATCCGAGTGCCTGCATGGCATGCGTCTTCGACGCCAAGGGCAAAACCTTCCGTGACGATCTGTATCCGGAGTACAAGGCGCAACGCGCATCCATGCCTGATGACCTGTCGCGTCAGATCGAACCGATTCACGAAGTCGTGCGCGCCATGGGCTGGCCGATTCTGATGGTCGAAGGTATCGAGGCCGACGATGTGATCGGTACGCTTGCGGTCGAGGCAGAAAAGCAGGGCATGAGCGTGGTGGTATCGACGGGCGACAAGGACCTGGCGCAACTGGTCAATCGTCAGGTCACCCTCGTCAACACCATGAGTAATGAAAAGCTCGACATTGAAGGCGTGGTTGCCAAATTTGGCGTGCCGCCTGAATTGATCGTCGACTACCTGACACTGATCGGCGATACCGTCGACAACGTGCCGGGCGTGGACAAGGTGGGGCCAAAGACGGCCGTCAAGATGCTCACGCAGTACGGCACACTGGATGGCATCGTAGAGCACGCGGATGAAATCAAGGGTGTCGTCGGCCAGAATCTGCGCAATGCGCTCGACTGGCTGCCAAAGGCGAAGGTGCTGATCACGGTCAAGACGGATTGCGATTTGTCGGCGCACATGCAATCCATCTGCGATACGCTGGCGCAAAAGCCGGAAGACCGCGAGGCAATGATCGCCTTCTTCAAGAAGATGGGCTTCAAGACCTGGTTGCGCGAACTGACTGGGGAAGCCGAATTGCCTGCTTCCGACCAGAGCGCAAAGACAGCGCCGGCAGGTGCGCCGCAGGGCGGTTTGTTTGATACGCCGCCTGCCGATGTGCCGCGTCAATACGAAACGGTGTTGACGGAGGCTGACCTCGAGCGCTGGATTGCGAAGATCGATGCGGCTGCGTTGACATCGGTCGATACGGAAACTACATCGCTGGAGCCGATGCAGGCGCAGCTCGTCGGTATCTCGCTGTGCTGCGAACCGGGCGTGGCATGCTACATCCCGGTTGCCCATCATTATCAGGATGCACCAGCCCAGTTGTCGCGCGAACTGGTGCTCGAAAAAATGCGCGGCTGGCTGGAAGATGCAGGCAAACCGAAGGTCGGCCAAAACCTCAAGTACGACAGCCATGTGTTTGCGAATCACGGCATTACGTTACGCGGGATTGAACACGACACACTGCTCGAGTCTTACGTGTTCGAGTCGCACCGCAGTCATGACATGGATAGTCTGGCACTGCGTCACCTTAATCGCAAAACCATCAGCTATACCGATGTCTGCGGCAAGGGGGCATCGCAAATCGGTTTTGATGAAGTGGCAATCGACAAGGCAACCGAATACGCAGCAGAAGATGCTGACATCACCTTGCAATTGCATCAGCGCATGCTGCCGCAGGTGGAAGAAGATACGGGCATGGCGCATATCTATCGCGAGATCGAATTGCCGACGGCGGTCGTGTTGCAGAAGATCGAGCGCAATGGCGTCCTGATCGATCCGGATCGTCTCAACACGCAATCGAACGAGCTTGGCAAACGCATGCTCGAGATCGAAAAGAATGCCTACGAACTGGCAGGCCAGCCTTTCAATCTCAATTCGCCCAAACAGATTGGTGAAATTTTCTTCGAGCGTTTGCAACTGCCGGTCGTGAAAAAAACGCCATCCGGCGCGCCATCGACCGATGAAGAAGTGCTGCAAAAGCTGGCGGAAGATTACCCGTTGCCGAAGGTGTTGCTTGACTATCGGGGTTTGTCGAAACTGAAGTCGACCTACACCGACAAGCTACCGAAGATGATCAATGCCCGTACTGGCCGGGTGCACACCAACTATGCGCAGGCGGTGGCAGTCACAGGCCGTCTGGCATCCAACGATCCGAATCTGCAGAACATCCCGATCCGTACTGCGGAAGGTCGTCGCATTCGCGAAGCGTTTGTTGCGCCGGAAGGCAGCGTGATCGTGTCGGCCGACTATTCGCAAATCGAGTTGCGCATCATGGCGCACATCTCGGAAGACGAGAACATGTTGCGTGCGTTTGCCGAAGGCGAAGACATTCACCGTGCAACGGCAGCAGAGATTTTTGGCGTGGAAACGGCCGCGGTGGAAAGCGAGCAGCGTCGCTACGCCAAGGTGATCAATTTCGGCCTGATCTACGGCATGAGCGCGTTTGGTCTGGCAGGCAATCTGGGAATCGAGCGTGCGGCGGCGCAGAACTACATCGAGCGTTACTTTGCACGTTTTGCCGGCGTCAAGCGTTATATGGACGAAACGCGACTCGAAGCCAAGGCGCGTGGTTATGTGCAGACCGTCTTTGGTCGCCGTCTATGGCTGCCGGAAATCAATTCACCGAATGGCCCGCGTCGACAAGGGGCGGAACGTGCGGCGATCAATGCGCCGATGCAGGGTACCGCTGCCGATCTGATCAAGCTGTCGATGATCGCTGTACAGAACTGGCTGGAAACGGAAAAGCTGCAATCGAAAATGATCATGCAGGTGCACGATGAACTGGTGCTGGAAGTGCCAGAGAATGAACTGGTACTGGTGCGCGAACAGTTACCTGCGCTGATGGCAGGGGTGGCGCAACTTAAAGTGCCTTTGCTGGCCGAAGTCGGTATCGGCAAGAACTGGGACGAGGCCCACTAGTCAAAGAACCGCTCACGAAACATTTTCTCTCATCCTTGTTTTGATTCTTACGGAGGTCGCATGGAAAACATGAAGGAAGATTTTGACAGTCTGGTTGGCAAGAGTGCGTTATCGGATGAGGTGAATCGTCGCGGTTTTCTGAAGACGACGCTGGGCACAGGATTCGCCGCTGCCGTGCTGCCGGTCTGTGCGCAAAGTGTTGTTAAGACTGATGCCGACGGACTGACTGCGGGCACGATACACGTCACGATCAACGGTCAGGAAGTGCCGGTCTATCGCGCGCAGCCAGCCGGCAAGAAAAATCTGCCAGTGATTCTGGTGATCTCCGAAATCTTCGGCGTACATGAATACATTGCCGATGTCACACGTCGTTTTGCGAGGCAGGGATATCTGGCACTGGCGCCGGATCTGTTTGTGCGTCAGGGCGATCCGACCAAGTACCCGTCGATTGCCGAGTTGCAGAAGGAGCTGATTTCCAAGGTGCCGGATGCGCAGGTGATGAGTGATCTGGACGCGATCGTGGCGTGGGCCAAGGCGAATGGCGGTAACACGGCAAGACTGGGCATCACCGGGTTTTGCTGGGGTGGTCGTATTACGTGGCTGTACGCGGCACACAACCCGCAGGTCAAGGCCGGTGTCGCTTGGTATGGCCGCCTGGTCGGGAGCAAGACGGCCTTGCAACCGACGCATCCGGTCGATATCGCGGCTTCACTGAAAGCGCCGGTGCTGGGTTTGTATGGCGGCAAGGATACGGGCATTCCGGTGACGACCGTGGTGGAAATGCAGGATGCACTCAAGCGTGGAAAGAGTGGTTCGGAGTTCATCCTGTTCAAGGATGCCGGTCACGCGTTCCATGCCGATTACCGTCCAAGCTATGTCGAAGCCGATGCAAAAGAAGGCTGGCAGCATTGCCTGACTTGGTTCAAGGCCAATGGCGTCTGATCTGTACTGACAGAATTGCATGAACATTGCGCCATTGGCGCATCGCCGCGACAGACCGCAAGGCTGTCGCGGTTTTTATTGCTGGAAAAGGCGCGTTGTGTTCTAATTTGCAACCCGGTTGCAATACTCGAGATTCAAATTAACTCCACCCTCGTTTCCATCCTGCTGACGACAGCCATTTCCGGCGTGCTCAGCATTTCTGCGGCAGCGCTGTTTTCGTTCTCGCTGCTGTCCAAGATCGTCGATCGCATGGTCAGCCTGTCGGTCGGGATTCTGCTGGCGACGTCACTGCTGCATGCCTTGCCGGAAGCGTTTGAATCCGAAGCCGATGCACATACGCTGTTTGCGGTCCTGCTCGGCGGTTTGCTGGGTTTCTTCCTGTTGGAAAAATGCGCGATTCTGCGCCACTCGCACCATCACGAGCATGATGGTCACGGTCATCATCACGGTCACGACAAACACGAGGCAGGTACGGCTGGCTGGATGATCTTGGTGGGTGACAGCCTGCACAATTTCACGGACGGCATTCTGATCGCGGCAGCATTTCTGGCTGATCCGCATCTGGGCATCATGACCGGTCTGGCGATCATCGCGCACGAGATTCCGCAGGAGATTGGCGACTTTATCGTGTTGCTGAATGCGGGTTTTACGCGTACGCGTGCCTTTGCCTACAACATCATTTCCGGTATGACGGCAGTACTGGGTGGCTTGCTGGGATACTTTACGCTCGACGATGCAAAAGAATGGATTCCTTACGTGTTGGTGTTTGCCTCGTCGGGTTTTATCTATATTGCGCTCAGTGATTTGATGCCGCAGATGCAGCGTCGTGCTTCGATCAAGGAAACGATTCCACAGGTCATTCTGATCGCGCTGGGTGTGGGGATTGTGTTGTTCTTGACGGGGCATTCGCACGCGCATTGAAGTGGTTTGCGATGCAAGTTGGGAAAATAGCCGCTTGTGCACAGGATAGTGCCAAGCGGTTTTTTATTGATTCCGTCGTTTCTTCATGGGGCCTTGCCGGGGTAGCCCGGCAGCTACCTACTTTCTTTGCTTCGCCAAAGAAAGTAGGCAAAGAAAGGCGACCGCACTGACGCTGCCCTTCGAGTTCCCATTGAAGCAAAGACAAAAATGGGAAGTGAGCGAAACTCGCTACGCTCAGACAACGCTCACTCCTTTTTCCATTTTTTCCTTCGCTTCAATGGCATCGTCAAAGCGGGTCATGCGATCCGGCTCGCCTGCGGCATTGCCGGTGGGTGAGTTTGCAACTATTAGGCGACCGGACGTTTCGGATCGGAGCACCATTCACTCCATGATCCCGGGTACAACGCTGCGCCATGCAGGCCGGCGATTTCCAGGGCGAGCAGGTTGTGGCAGGCGGTCACGCCGGAGCCGCATTGCATGACGGCTTCGCTAGGCTCATCGATAATTGCCTGCCATTCCTGCAGCAATTGCTCGCTGGTTTTAAAGCGGCCGTCTGCAGTCAGGTTGTCTTTGAAGAAGCGATTGCCGGCGCCAGGAATATGGCCGCCGACCGGATCGATGGTTTCGTTCTCGCCGCGGAAACGATCTGGTGAACGGGCATCGATCAGCGCCTTGCCTTGTTCTTTCAGATTGCGTAACACGTCTTCCACGCTGAGTTGTTTGGTCAGGGCTGACCGTTCCTGAATGTTGCCGATTTTGACAACGACAGGCGTGTCGGTGGAAAGCGGCAGATCAAGTGACTGCCATGCTTGCAATCCGCCATCCAGTAAGGCTGCCGCCTGATGGCCGACCCAGCGCAGCATCCACCACAAGCGTGCTGCAAACATGCCGCCGTGGGCGTCGTAAACCACGACTTGCGTGTGCTCGTTGATGCCCCATTGACGCAGCGTGGCAAGAAAGTCGGTACGGTCTGGTAGTGGGTGGCGGCCGCGGAAACTGCCATCGGCTGCAACGGTAGGTCCGGCCAGATCGCGATCCAGATGGGCAAAGCGTGCTTCCGGAATGTGGCCTTGTGCGTAGGCGGCCTGACCGGCCTCCGGATTGGCAAGATCGTGACGACAGTCGATGACAATCCAGTTCGGGTCGGACAAATGGTCCGACAGGGTTTGTGCAGAAACCAATGTGCTGAAGGTCATGGCATTTCCTTTTCGTGCATGTGTTGCATGCAATTAGAGTTCTGTTGCGATCGGATCGGGCGGTGGGGCCGATTTCTCCTGCCGTGTGTTGCGGATATTGTAAAACGTCGCCACCAGGCCGCTGACGAGGATGATGGCGATCCCGCTCCAGCCAAACAGGCCAAGGATGTCACTCCAGAGCAACACGCCCCATACACTGGAAAACACGATGCCGGTGTATTGCAGATTGGCGGTGACCAGCGTATTTCCAAGTCGATAGGCGCGCGTCATGGCAATCTGTGCCATTGCCGCGAGTACACCAATGCCGAGCAACAGCGAGATGCCATGCACGGAATGCGAGCGGAACAAGCTCGCATGCATGCCGTTGGCATCGGTAAAAAATAGCGTGCCCACCAGGCCGGCAAGAAAGCCGGTCAGCGAAAAATAGAATACGACACGTGATTCCGGCTCGCCGCGTTGCCCAAGATGACGCACCTGCAAGTAGGCCAGCGCAGACAGAAAACCGGAGCCAACACCGATCAGGCCACCCAGCAACTGATCCTGATGAATTGCAGGGCGCAGCAGTAGCGTGACGCCAACAAAGCTGGCCATGATTGCGGTGACCAGACCCCATTCAAAACGACGCTTGCCGCTACGCCATGCCGCAAGAAACAGAATGCCGGAAATCCAGATCGGTGCCATGTAGTTGAGTGTCATCGCGGTGGCAAGCGGCAACAGGCCAATCGCAACGAACCAGAGCCAAAGCGCGGTGACGCCAACCACGCAGCGCCACAGGTGCTCCCAGATCAGGGGCGTTTTCAGTGAACCGCCCTGATACAGGATCAGCAGATAGATGAACAGTACGCCGATGAAGCCGCGATACATGATGATCTCGGCGACGGAGTAGGTTTCGGATGCGAGTTTGACGCACACGCCCATGATGGAAAACATGAAGGTGGCGAACAACATCCAGAGCGATTGCATGATGAAACAGACAGAAAGAAGTGGGGGGAAGACGCGTAAAAATGGATGATGCCGTTTTATGCTGTACAGCAAGGACCTGTGCTGTTCGGCAAAAACAAAACCGGCCGATTGGAGCCGGCCGGTATGTTGAGTCGTTGCCTGATTATGCCTTAAACGGCAATCTGGCGTCGGTACCACTCATGAAAGTGCTGCATGCCATCTTCCATCGGCGACTGATACGGACCCACTTCATTGACCCCACGATCCAGCAGGATCTTGCGGCCGGCATCCATGCGCAGGGCGATCTCGTCATCCTCGTCGCAGGTTTCCATGTAAGCGGCGCGTTCGGCATCGATAAATTCACGTTCGAACAGGACGATTTCTTCCGGATAGTAGAACTCGACGACGTTGGTGGTCTTTTGCGGGCCGTTCGGCCACAGCGTCGAAACGACCAGTACGTGCGGATACCACTCGATCATGATGTTCGGATACAGCGTCAGCCAGATCGCCCCATAGGGCGGTGTTTCGCCGTTGCGGAACTGCAGAATCTGCTCCTGCCATTTCTTGTACTTTGGTGTACCGTGTTTGGCCAGCGCGTGATTGACGCCGACGGTCTGCACGCTGTAATGCTCGCCGAATTCCCACTTGAGATCATCGCAGGTGACGAAACTGCCGAGGCCCGGATGGAAGGGCTCGACGTGGTAATCCTCCAGATAAACCTCGATGAAGGTCTTCCAGTTGTAGTCGCATTCATGCACTTCAACGTGATCAAGCATGTAACCACTGAAGTCGAGATCCTTGGTCACGCTCAGATTCTTGAGCATGCCGGCGACATCGACGCCATTCTGTTCGAACAGCAGGCCATTCCAGTTTTGCAGCGGAGTCTTGGACAGATTCAGGCAAGGTGTTTCGCCAAAGTGCGGCGCGCCAATCAATTCGCCCTTGAGGTCATAGGTCCAGCGATGCAGCGGACACACCAGCGTATTGGCATTGCCGCGACCATTGAACATCTTGGCCTGACGATGACGGCAGACATTGGAAAGAAGTTCGATTCCCTGGGCATTGCGAACCAGCATGCGACCTTCGTTTTCCCACGCAAGCGTGGCGAAGTCGCCGACATTCGGCACCATCAGGCTGTGGCCTGCATATTGCGGGCCCTGGCGGAACAATTGTTGAATTTCCTGCTTTTGCAGTGCTTCGTCAAAATACACATTGACCG
Organism: Oxalicibacterium faecigallinarum; assembly: GCF_014635705.1. Classification (GTDB taxonomy): domain Bacteria; phylum Pseudomonadota; class Gammaproteobacteria; order Burkholderiales; family Burkholderiaceae_D; genus Oxalicibacterium; species Oxalicibacterium faecigallinarum. Next base: position 168,324 of record NZ_BMDI01000003.1, read on the forward strand.
GAAGCTGTGCGTTCGAGCGCACGAGTTTGGCGAGATTAGCCAGATCGGACATCCCCTACCCCCAAATTAATTTGCACCAACCTAAGAGAGAAAGAATCCGCAAAAACCTTGAATCAAACGAGATGATGAGGCAATTTTGGACAGAACCAAGGATTATAACCCAAGCTTTTTCATCGGGGGCGCACTGTCAGTCATGCCCACGCATTGATTTGTGCGTCAAACAAGCGGAAAGTGCCCGTAAATTTGCCAGAATGAAAAGATTTCGGATTTTCCTTGCTTGCAAAGAGACAGGTTCGGGCAGGTCTTTGAATTTCAAGAGAAAAATGCGGGATAAACTGGATAAGTGGTTGCGGCCAGGAATCTTTCATCAAGTGTGGCGTTACCGCGCCCGATCTGCACCGCTGCAGATGGATTGCACTAAAATAGCGGGCTAAACCTTTTTTCGGTCGTTATGTCCAAGAAACTATCTGCAGGTGCCGTGCCGGCTTCGTTTGAAGAAGCAATGGCAGAACTCGAACAGCTGGTCGCGCGCATGGAAGCGGGCGAACTGCCGCTGGAGGCATCGGTTGCCGCATACAAACGCGGCTCTGAGCTTGTGAAGTATTGTGCAGGGCAGCTTGAAAAAGTCGAAAGTCAGGTCAAGGTACTGGAAGGTGACATGCTCAAGCCGTTTCAGACGGATGGTGAGGCGGACGAATGACGGCAGTGATGACCTCCGTTGCCTTTGATGCATGGATGAAGGACGTCCAGTCGCAGATGGAGTCGGCCTTGCTGCAACATCTTCCGGCTGTCACTGTAAAGCCTGTCCGACTGCACGAAGCCATGCATTACGCCGTACTGGATGGCGGCAAGCGTGTACGGCCGCTGCTGGTGCATGCCGCGGGTGCCTTGTTTGATGCCGATGCTGCAGAGTTGGCACGCGCGGGTGCGGCGATCGAAATGATTCATGCCTATTCGCTGGTGCATGACGATATGCCGTGCATGGACGACGATGCATTGCGTCGCGGCAAGCCGACTGTGCATGTGAAATACGACGAAGCGACGGCGTTGCTGGTGGGTGATGCCTTGCAATCACAAGCGTTTGATGTGCTGGCCAACGGCAATGGCGCACCGGCGCAGCAATTGGCGATGGTGCGTCTGCTGGCGCAGGCATCAGGATCGCTGGGCATGTGTGGCGGACAGGCGATTGATCTGTCGAGCGTGGGACTGTCGCTGACACTGCCGGAGCTTGAGCAGATGCATCAACTGAAGACCGGTGCCCTGTTGCGTGCGGCTGTCTTGTTGGGTGCCATGGCTGGCAAGGTATTGAATCAGGAAGAACTAGCGGCGCTACACAAGTATGCTGTCGCTATCGGCCTGGCTTTTCAGGTGGTGGACGATATCCTCGACGCCACTGCCGATTCGGCAACATTGGGAAAAACAGCAGGCAAAGATGCGGCGGACAACAAGCCGACCTACGTATCGATTCTGGGGCTCGAACAGTCTAAGACACTCGCTGAACAATTGCGGTCCGATGCGCACAATGCGCTCGAACAATTTGGGGATAAGGCACGACGCTTGCGTGAAATCGCAGATCTGATCGTGCAGCGGAAGGCTTAGTATGGATTTGCTTCAAACAATCAATGACCCGGCCGACATGCGCGCCCTGTCGCGACCGCAGCTCAAGCAGCTGGCGGACGAGCTGCGCGCGTTTGTGCTGGAGTCGGTTGCGCAAACGGGCGGACATTTGTCGTCCAACCTCGGTACGGTCGAACTGACGATCGCACTGCATACCGTGTTCAACACGCCGGAAGATCGCATTATCTGGGACGTTGGTCATCAAACCTATCCGCACAAGATTCTGACCGGGCGTCGTGACCAAATGCATAGCCTGCGTCAGCTCAAAGGTATTTCCGGTTTTCCGCGTCGTGATGAAAGTCCGTACGACACGTTTGGTACCGCGCATTCCTCGACTTCGATTTCTGCCGCGCTCGGCATGGCGCTGGCTGCGCAGGTCAAAGGGGAGGATCGTCACGCGATCGCTGTCATCGGCGACGGTGCGATGACGGCGGGCATGGCTTTCGAGGCCATGAACAACGCGGGCATTCACGAGGACTGCAATCTGCTGGTGGTCTTGAACGACAACGATATGTCGATCTCTCCGCCGGTCGGGGCCTTGAATCGCTATCTTGCGCGTCTGATGTCGGGCCAGTTCTATGCTGCTGCGAAGAATGTCGGCAAGACGGTTTTGCCTGCACCGGTGCGCGAGCTGGCGAAACGGCTGGAGGAGCACGCTAAAGGCATGATCGTGCCTGCCACGATGTTCGAGGAATTCGGTTTCAATTACATCGGCCCGATCGACGGGCATGATCTGGATTCGCTGATCCCAACGCTGGAAAATATCAAGCAGCTCAAAGGACCGCAGTTCCTGCACGTGGTGACGCGCAAGGGACAGGGCTACAAATTGGCAGAAGCCGATCCGGTGCTGTACCACGGCCCTGGCAAGTTCGATCCGGCAGAAGGCATCAAACCGGCTGCGGCCAAGAAAGTAACGTACACCAGCGTATTTGGTGACTGGCTCTGTGATCAGGCCGCGGCTGATTCGCGTCTGGTTGGTATCACACCGGCAATGCGCGAAGGCTCGGGGATGGTCGAGTTCGAGCGTCGCTTCCCTGACCGTTATCACGATGTCGGCATTGCCGAACAGCATGCCGTGACCTTTGCAGGCGGGATGGCATGCGAGGGCTTGAAGCCGGTGGTCGCGATCTATTCGACGTTTCTGCAGCGCGGTTACGATCAACTAATTCATGACGTTGCCCTGCAAAATCTGGACGTGACGTTTGCGCTGGATCGTTCCGGTCTGGTTGGTGCGGATGGCGCAACCCATGCAGGTAACTACGATATTGCCTTTCTGCGCTGCATTCCGAATATGGTCATCATGGCAGCATCGGACGAAAACGAGTGCCGCCGCATGCTGTCCACGGGTTTCCAATACAATGGTCCTGCCTCCATTCGTTATCCGCGTGGCGGTGGTGTCGGTGCGGCGGTCGGTAAGGATCTCGAGACGATTCCGCTGGGTACCGGCGAAGTGCGTCGTGAAGGTAAAAGCATTGCGATTCTGGCATTTGGCACGATGGTGGCGCCAAGCCTGCAGGCTGGTGAAGAGCTCGATGCCACGGTGGCGAACATGCGTTTCGTCAAGCCGCTGGACGTTGCCTTGCTCAAGCAGCTGGCAGCAACACACGATGCACTGGTGACCGTAGAAGAAGGCTGCATCATGGGCGGTGCCGGTTCTGCGGTAGCCGAAGCGATGGCGGCAGCAGGCATTGTCAAGCCACTATTGATTCTTGGTTTGCCGGACCAATTTATCGATCATGGTGACGCCGGGCAGTTGCTGGCGATGAATGGGCTGGATGCCAAGGGTATTGCGGCTTCGATTCGCCAGCGTTTCGACAAGGGTGAGCCACGTTTGGTGGTCAATAACAAACAATAATTATTTTGCGGCGGCGCATGTGGCCGCATAGCAGGCGGATCGTCTACAGACGCCGCGTCTTTTAAGGTTTAGTGATGAATACTCGCGACCCCGGCATCAATGCCCTCCCTGACGTGCAGAGCACGCCAGATACGCGTCATATCCCGATTCAACGTGTGGGCGTCAAAGGCGTTCGCTATCCGGTTTCTGTCAAGACCGCGTCCGGCGTGCAGCCATCGGTTGGCACCTGGAACATGTATGTGCATTTGTCAGAGCAGGAGAAGGGCACCCACATGTCGCGCTTCATCGCGCTGCTGGAAGATAACGCACAACCATTTGATGTCGCCGTCTTCAGCGAATTGATGCGCAAGATGCTCGCCTTGCTCGAAGCCGAAGCAGGTCGTATCGAAGTGACGCTGCCGTACTTCATCAACAAGACCGCGCCGGTTTCCGGCGTACAAAGTCTGATGGATTACGAAGTCGGCTTGATTGCGGATCATCGCAATGGCAAGACCGAAATCACATTGAAGGTGCTGGTGCCGGTCACCAGCCTGTGCCCGTGCTCGAAAAAGATTTCGGCTTACGGCGCGCACAATCAACGTTCGCACATCACGGTGCAGGCGGTGATGGATGGTGATTTTGTGGTTGACGATTTGATCGCCAAGATCGAGGCACAGGCGTCGTGCGAACTGTGGGGCTTGCTCAAGCGTCCGGATGAAAAATATGTGACCGAGCGCGCCTATGAGAATCCGAAGTTTGTTGAGGATCTGGTGCGTGATGTGGCGGTGATGCTGAACAACGAAGCTGCTGTCGTTGCGTACACGCTGGAAGCAGAGAACTTTGAGTCGATTCACAATCACTCGGCGTATGCGCTGATTGAGAAGGACAAGCGAGTAGGCTGAGCACCCCTTGCCGATTGGTTAAAAAATGCCGCTCCTTGGAGCGGCATTTTTTATTGAGATTCGGTGACTGCGGGTGATATTGGCTCTTCGGATAGCCTTGCGGGCCACATCCGGCAAATCGCCTTGGCTAATTGGAAACTGTAAGGGCACTGGGGATTCATGCGTGATTTCGATCACGCTCTCTTTCCCACAACACATCTCCTCCGCCAGCAAACCGATTCAACACCCGCGCCAGTACAAACAACAAATCCGACAGGCGATTCAGATACTGCCGTGGCGCATCATTGATGGTTTCGGCACGGCCCAGCGCAACGACGGCACGTTCGGCTCGGCGGCACACCGTGCGACAAACATGCGACTGCGAGGCGGCGCGAGATCCTGCTGGCAGAATGAACTCCTTCAGCGCAGGTAATTCGGCGTTGTACCTGGCGAGCAGTGCATCAAGACGTGAGACATGGGTTTCGGTGATCAGGGCATAGCCGGGAATGCAGAGTTCGCCACCCAGATCGAACAGGTCGTGCTGGATGGTGATGAGTTCTTCGCGCAACGCATCAGGCAGTGTTTCACAGAGCAGCAGGCCCAGATGGGAGTTGAGTTCGTCGACATCGCCCATTGCATGCACGCGCAGCGCATCCTTGCCGGTGCGGCTGCCATCGCCGAGGCCGGTTGTGCCATCGTCACCCGTGCGCGTTGTGATTTTTGAAAGTCTGTTGCCCATTTGTCAGTGTTGTTTGAGTTGGAAGCCGCGAGGATACGGGAAAACATCAATCTTCGGTATTGATCAGAGAAAATTACGTGTTGTAAATGACGTAGATCAAGACGAAGCGGTAGAATCTCACCTTTCCCGTTGTGTAATCAAATAATTCATGGCCATTCGCCTTCCTCCCGTTCATGCTCTTTCCGCTTTTGAAGCGGCCGCCCGTCTAGGTTCCTTTGCCGTTGCGGCTGAAGAGTTGTGCATCACGCCGTCGGCGTTCTCGCATCGTATTCGCCTGCTGGAGGAATTTGTCGGCGAGCGGCTGTTTCTGCGTGATGGGCGTAGTGTCAGTTTGACCGAGTTTGGCCGCCGTTATCTGGATGTGGTGCGTGATGCCTTGCGTTCGCTGGCCGATTTTCCGCTGCCGCATCGCAGCTCGCCAACGCATCCGCGCGTCAAGATTACTGTGCCGCCTACGTTTGCGCGTTACCTGTTTCTGCCCAACATTACGGAATTCACGGATGCCAATCCCGATATCACGATCGAGACCTTTCTGTCGGTGCCGCTGTATGACATGAGCCTTTCGGAAACCGATGTGGAAGTGCGCTTTGGTGTCGGCAATTATCCGGATCTGGTGACGGAAAAATTGTTTGAAGAGCCGGTATTCCCTGTCGCCAGCCCCGAATATGCAAAACAGATGGGGCTGGAAAAGCCGGGCGATCTGAAAAATGCGACGCTCCTGCGGTCTGCATTGGAGCCATGGCAACCCTGGTTCAATGCAGCAGGTCTGGATTGGCCCGAGCCTTCGATGGGTTTGCGCATCGATGATCTTGGATTGTTGCTTGAGGCCGTGCGTCATGGCTATGGTGTCGGTTTGACCCGCAGTCATTTTGCGCGCGACATGATCCGCAATGGCGATCTGGTGCCTTTGTTTGATGTCGCACTGACAACGCCGCAGCATGCGTATTATCTTGTCTATGAACGCGGCGTACGCGAGCGGCCTGAAGTCGACGCCATGCTGAACTGGATGATGGCGCGCTTCAATACGCAACGCTTGTCTTGATCCGTCCTGCTGACGTATTGTCCTGATACGTCAGTGTTTGTTTCCACGCGCAGTCGTGGCGTGCCATAGCGGGCAATTGAATTATTTTCATCCCGCAATGGCAAAGCTTTCAGTGAAAACCGAGTCATCTGACTCGCGATGCATCGGTCATTTCGTTACACTTCGCCTCTGCTCACGCTAAACGTGTGAGCCGTTCATTTTCATTCTTGTCATTAAAGGATTGTCACGTGTCGACAGAGGCCGCCTATACAGCAGAACATCAACGCATGGTCGTCAATGCGTTGCGCGCTGTATTGCCCGAGCGTGCTGTCTTGTTTCAGGCCGAAGACACGCGCCCCTATGAATGCGACGGACTCTCCGTGTTCACACAACTGCCGATGGTGGTCGTGTTGCCGGATTCGGAAGAGCAGGTTGTCGCGATTCTTAAAATATGCAATGCGCTGAAGGTTCGCATCGTGCCGCGTGGTGCCGGCACCGGCTTGTCCGGCGGCGCCTTGCCGATTGCCGATGGTGTGGTGCTGTCCACCGCACGCATGAGTCGTATCGTCAATGTCGATCCTTATGCGCGTACGGCAGTGGTGCAACCGGGCGTACGTAATCTGGCGATTTCCGAAGCCGTTGCGCAGCATGGTCTGTATTACGCACCTGATCCTTCGTCGCAGATTGCCTGTTCGATTGGCGGCAACGTTGCGGAAAATTCGGGTGGTGTGCATTGCCTCAAGTATGGTCTGACCGTTCACAACGTCATGCGTGTGCGCATGGTCACGATTGAAGGTGATGTAATCGAGCTGGGCGGCACTGCACTCGATGCGCCGGGTCTGGACTTGTTGCCGGTGTTTATCGGTTCTGAAGGCATGCTGGGTGTGGTGACGGAAGTGACCGTGCGCCTGATTCCCAAGCCGCGTCAGGCACGTGTGATTCTGGCATCGTTTGATGACGTCGTGAAAGGTGGTAACGCCGTGGCCGGCGTGATCGCGGCGGGCATCATTCCCGCGGGGCTGGAGATGATGGACAAGACCTCGTCGCGCATGGTTGAGCCCTTCGTCAAGGCGGGCTACGACATTGATGCGGAGGCGATTCTCTTGTGCGAATCCGATGGCATCCCCGAAGAAGTCGAGGAAGAAATCGCTCGCATGATTGCCGTGCTTGAGAAATCCGGTGCCACCGCGATTGCCGTATCGAATAGTGAAGAAGAACGCTTGCGCTTCTGGTCCGGTCGCAAGAATGCGTTTCCGGCCGCCGGTCGCATCTCGCCGGATTACTACTGCATTGATGGCACGATTCCACGCCGTGCATTGGCCGACGTCTTGCTCGGCATTCAGCGCATGGAAGAAAAATACGGTCTGCGTTGCGCCAACGTGTTCCACGCAGGAGATGGCAATCTGCACCCGCTGATTCTGTTCGACGCCAATCAGGAAGGTGAATTTCATCGCGCAGAAATGTTTGGCGCCGAAATCCTGGAAATGTGCGTTGAGTTTGGAGGTTCCATCACCGGCGAACACGGTGTCGGCCTCGAAAAGATCAACCAGATGTGCGTTCAGTTTTCGCGCAGCGAGATGGACGCCTTTCTCGCTGTCAAGGCGGCGTTTGATCCGCCGATGCTGCTCAACCCAACCAAGGCAATTCCGACCCTGCAGCGCTGCGCCGAGTACGGCAAGATGCACGTGCGTCGTGGCATGCTCAAGTTTGCCGATCTGCCCCGTTTTTGATGACGAACATGGACAATCAACTCGATCAGTTCCGCGACGTGATTCTCGATGCCGCCGACAGGAAGCAGGCATTGTGCATACGCGGTGGCGGTAGCAAGGACTGGTATGGCCGCGAACCTGTTGGTGATGTGCTGGATACGCGTGCCTATAGCGGTGTTGTCAGCTATGACCCGACCGAGCTGGTCATCACGGTTCGCAGCGGCACGCCCTTGACCGAAGTCGAGGCGGTACTGGCCGAACAGAATCAGATGCTCGCTTTCGAACCGCCGCATTGCAGTGCCAACGCGACTGCTGGTGGGATGGTTGCTGCCGGTCTGGCCGGCCCGCGTCGTCAGGCAGTGGGCAGCGTGCGTGACTTCTTGCTGGGCGTTGCCATGATCAATGGCAAGGGCGAGCTGCTGCATTTCGGCGGACAGGTCATGAAGAACGTGGCTGGTTACGATGTGTCGCGCATGATGGCCGGTTCGCTGGGAACGCTCGGCCTGCTGGTTGAAGTGTCGCTCAAAGTGTTGCCCAAGCCTTATGCCGAAACCACTGTGCGTATGGCATTGAGCGAGCAGGATGCCTTGCGTCGTTTGAATGAGTGGGGCGGTCAGCCGCTGCCGATTTCGGCCAGCGCCTGGTGTGATGGCGTACTGGTCGTCCGTTTGTCTGGTGCACAGGCGGCAATTTCCGCAGCGCGCGAGATCATTGGCGGCGATGAGATATCCGACGCCGAGCCATTCTGGATCGCGATGCGTGAGCAAAGCAATGACTTCTTCGCGCAGGCGCCGCTGCTGTGGCGTTTGTCCGTGCCATCAACGGCTGCACCGATCGTGCTGCCAGGTGAGCAACTGATCGAATGGGGCGGCGCGCAGCGCTGGTTCCGTACGCATGATGCATCGATGGCATCCGCGATTCGTGCGGCGGCAACCGCGGCGGGCGGCCATGCCACTCTGTTCCGCGGAGGCGATCGTACGGGCGAGATCTTCCAGCCGCTGGCTCCCGCAGTAGAACGCATTCACCGTAATCTCAAGCAGGCATTCGACCCAAGCGGCATCTTCAATCCGGGCCGCATGTATGCGGGCTTGTGATTGCCGATTCATCTTCAGGTAAATAGCAATGCAAACAAATCTGGCTGACTTTATCCGGGACACGCGCGAAGGCAAGGAGGCGGATGCCATCCTGCGCAGTTGTGTCCATTGCGGGTTTTGTACGGCAACCTGTCCGACGTACCAGTTGCTCGGTGATGAGCTCGATGGACCGCGTGGTCGCATCTACCTGATCAAGCAGGTGCTGGAAGGTAAGGAGCCGACCGCAAAGACGCAGCAACATCTGGACCGCTGTCTGACCTGCCGCAATTGCGAAACCACCTGTCCTTCCGGTGTGCAGTATGGTCGCCTGATCGATATCGGTCGCAAGGTCGTATCCGATCGTGTTTCCTACACGCCGGTACAGCGTCTCAAGCGCGCCGCTTTGCGTGAACTGTTACCGCGCAAGGCGATCTTTTCGCCCGCGATGAAGGTTGGGCAGCTGGTGCGTCCATTGTTGCCGTCGGCATTGCGCGAGAAAGTCCCAGCACCCCGGTCGTCCGGTATCTGGCCAACACGTCAGCACGCACGCACCATGTTATTGCTTGATGGTTGCGTACAGCCATCCATGGCACCGAATATCAATGCGGCTACTGCACGTGTGTTCGATGCCTTGCAAGTGCAATTGCTGGTCGCGCAAAAAGCGGGGTGCTGTGGTGCGATTCGTCATCATCTGAATGATCATGATGGCGCACTGAATGATGTCCGTCGCAATATCGATGCATGGTGGCCGGCGATCGAAGCGGGCGCAGAAGCAATCGTGATGACCGCATCCGGTTGTGGTGTCATGGTCAAGGACTACGGGCATTTGCTCGCGCATGATCCGGACTACGCGGAAAAAGCCCTGCGTATTTCGGGCATGACCAAGGACCTGAGTGAAATCCTGCCGGATTTTGAGGAAGAGCTCGCTGCGCAACTGGCAGGAAAAATCAACAAGCGTGTTGCCTGGCATCCGCCCTGCACGCTGCAACACGGTCAACAGATTCGCGGCAAGGTGGAAGGTGTGTTACGTGCAGCCGGTGTGGACGTCCAGTTGTGCAAGGACAGTCATCTCTGCTGCGGCTCGGCTGGCACCTATTCGGTTCTGCAACCGGAGCTTTCGCATCAGCTACGCGATCGCAAGATCGCCAATCTGGAAGCGACCGGCGCCGACACCATCGTTTCTGCCAATATCGGTTGTCTGACGCACCTGCAATCCGGTACGGCAAAGCCTGTGCGACACTGGATCGAACTGATCGATGATGCGTTGATTGCAGCGCATTGATAACGCACATTCCTGATAGTGTCGTATAAAAAGGGGCTGCTTTTCGAGCGGCCCCTTTTTTATATTGCGAAGCCAGACAATGCTGCTGCCATACATTGTGGATTGTGAGGAAGGCATCTGACGTTGTATCCTACCGCTGTTTTTCGGCATAAAGATTGATTTAATCCGTAGCGACCTGATCGGTCTGCATCTTCAACCCTGCTTTCCATACGCAAGAGCATGCCTCGTCTTGATACGAAAATTCCTGCGCCAGTTACGGCAATCGTGATTGGTCTTTTGATGAAGTGGTACGCTCATGCGGGCGATGTGCGCATGGATCCCTCGCTGCTGCGGATGGAGATCGGCGTGACGCTGGCACAAATCAGTGCATTGATCGCGCTGATTGCCTTTGTCTGCATGTGGCGTGCACGCACGACGATCAATCCCTTGCAGCCGGACAAGGCCAGTAGTCTGGTCACAAACGGCATCTTTCGTTTTTCGCGCAATCCGCTTTATCTGAGCCTGTTGCTGCTCTTGATCGCGTATGCAATACGCCTGGAGTCGGCGATGGTCTGGATTGGCCCTTGTGCGTTCGTTGCTTACGTCACGCGTTTTCAGATTGTGCCGGAAGAGCGCGTGCTGACTGAGAAATTTGGTCAGGCCTACGTGGCGTATAAAGGCAGGACGCGACGCTGGCTCTGAGAAGGGTGACGTGCCGGATGGGATGCGTCCATCAGGCGGAAAGCAGCGATGCGATATCCTGCGTCAGCTCCACCGGTTTGGTCTGGGGGGCATAGCGCTTCACCACATTGCCCTCCGTATCCACCAGAAACTTGGTGAAATTCCACTTGATGCCTTCACTGCCCAAGAGGCCAGGTGCGGCGTGCTTCAGATACTTGAATAGCGGATCAGCATCGTTGCCGTTGACATCGATCTTGGCAAACAACGGGAAAGTGACGCCGTAATTGCGTTCGCAAAAACTGCCGATGGCGTCGGCGTCGCCGGGCTCCTGGCGGCCGAACTGGTTGCATGGAAAGCCCAGCACCGAAAAGCCGCGATCCTGAAACTGTTCCTGCAATTCCTGTAACTGCCTGTACTGCGGCGTAAAGCCACATTCACTGGCAGTATTGACGATCAACAGGACCTTGCCACGATACTGGGCAAGCGGAATCGGTGCGCCGGTCAGCGCCGTGACGGTGAAGTCGTAGAGCTTGCTCATACGATGCCCAGATGTTCGGTACCGCGATTGATGTCGCGTTGCTGCGCTTCCTTGCCATGCAGCTTGATGGACAGACGCAGATCGTTGACGGAGTCAGCATTGCGCAAGGCATCCTCATACGAAATCTTGCCGCCTTCGTAGAGATCGAACAAGGCCTGATCGAAGGTCTGCATGCCGAGCTCACGCGACTTCTTCATGATTTCCTTGATTTCGTGGACATCGCCCTTGAAGATCAGATCAGAGATCAGTGGCGAGTTCAGCATGATTTCCACTGCGACGCAGCGTCCCTTGGTGTCTTTCAGCGGGATCAGACGTTGCGAGATCATGCTCTTGAGATTCAGCGACAGATCCATCAACAATTGCTGGCGCCGCTCTTCCGGGAAGAAGTTGACGATGCGGTCCAGCGCCTGATTGGCACTGTTGGCATGCATGGTTGCCAGGCAGAGATGACCCGTTTCGGCAAAGGCGATTGCGTAGTCCATGGTTTCACGGTCGCGAATCTCGCCGATGAAAATCACATCGGGGGCCTGTCGCAAGGTATTCTTCAGCGCCACGCCCCAGTCATCCGTGTCAACACCGATCTCGCGCTGCGTGATCACGCAATTCTTGTGCGGATGGATGAATTCAACCGGATCCTCGATCGTGATGATGTGACCGTAACTGTGTTCGTTGCGATGACCGATCATGGCCGCCAGCGTGGTCGATTTTCCTGAACCGGTAGCACCGACCATGATCACCAGACCACGTTTGGTCATGGCGATTTCCTTCAGCGTTTCCGGTACGCCTAACTTGTCGATGTCAGGAATCGCCGTGGTAATGGTACGCAAGACCATGCCAACCTTGCCTTGCTGAATAAAGGCGGAAACCCGGAAGCGACCAATGCCGCCCGGGCTGATCGCAAAATTGCATTCCTTGGTGGCTTCAAACTCGGCGGCCTGCTTGTCGCTCATGATGGCGCGCGCCAGTTCGGTCGTGTGTGCGGCTGTCAGTGGCTGGTTGGAAACCTGTGTCATCTTGCCGTCGATCTTGAACGCCGGCGGAAAGTCTGCCGTGACGAACAGATCGGAGCCGTTTTTGCTGAGCATGAGACGCAGCAGGTCGTACATGAATTTGGTTGCCTGTTCGCGTTCCATGGCGCTGTTCCTTCTTTACTCGATTCGTACGGTGGTGCGGTTTGATGTTTCTTTGTATCTAAATTTGAAAATGCTAATCAAGCGGATTCTGAATCATCTCAACGTTGCAGGTTGAATGCAGCTTTACCCCACCTCGCAGCTTGCAAGCTACTCGGATTCGTATGGCGCAAAGCGATGCTTTGCGAAACCCCACACTCATCCCGGGAAGTTTTCCGGTGTCTTGGCCGCCGCGCGTGCCGTCACACTGGAAATGATGTTGCGACGTACCAGATCAGTCAGGTTGCTATCCAGCGTCTGCATGCCAACATTGGAGCCGGTCTGGATCGCCGAATACATCTGCGCAATCTTGGCTTCACGGATCAGGTTGCGAATCGCCGGCGTGCCCAACATGATCTCGTGTGCCGCCACGCGGCTGGTACCGTCTTTCGTCTTGAGCAAGGTTTGCGAAATGACGGCCTGCAAGGATTCGGACAGCATTGCACGCACCATTTCCTTTTCGTCACCGGGGAAAACGTCGATGATACGATCGATGGTCTTGGCGGCCGAGGAGGTGTGCAGGGTGCCGAATACAAGGTGACCGGTTTCTGCCGCAGTCAGTGCCAGACGAATCGTTTCCAGATCGCGCAATTCGCCAACCAGCACCACGTCCGGATCTTCACGCAGCGCCGAGCGCAGGGCGTTCTCGAACGAGTGCGTATGCGGGCCGACTTCCCGTTGGTTGATCAGGCATTTCTTGGAGTCGTGCACAAACTCGATCGGGTCTTCGATCGTCAGGATGTGTGCGTATTCGTTTTCATTGACGTGATTGACCATGGCCGCCAGCGTGGTCGATTTGCCGGAACCGGTCGGACCGGTCACCAGTACCAGACCACGCGGCTTGAGTGCCAGTTCGGCAAAGATCTTGGGCGCGTTCAGCTCTTCCAGACTCAGGATTTTGGAAGGAATGGTACGCAGCACCGCGGCAGCACCGCGATCCTGATTGAAGGCATTGACACGAAAACGGGCAAGACCGGGAATTGCAAATGAAAAATCCACTTCCAGACGTTCTTCATATGCCTTGCGCTGGCCATCGTTCATGATGTCGTAAATCATGCCGTGCACATCCTTGTGCTCCATCGGCGGCAGATTGATACGGCGTACGTCGCCGTTGACGCGAATCATGGGAGGCAGGCCGGACGAAAGGTGCAGATCGGAGGCTTTGTTCTTCACCGAGAACGCGAGTAATTCGGAAATGTCCATTTATAATTCCTGAGCCTGCGATGAATACAAAAAGCACATGACGACGACTTGTCGTTTTCGCTAGCCGCAACCAACTGCACAATCCGGCGAAATATTGCCCTGAAGAACTTTGATTATGTCTGTAATACGCCAGAACTTGCAAGCCGTGCAGCGCCGTATCGGCGAGGCTGCAGACAATGCGCAACGCCCTGCCAATAGTATTGCACTGCTGGCGGTTTCCAAAACCTTTGGGGCTGATGCCGTGATCGACGCGGCATCGACAGGGCAACGTGCATTTGGTGAAAACTATCTGCAGGAAGCGCTGGATAAAATGACAAGCGTGCAGACCGAACGACCCGATTTGAAGCTGGAATGGCATTTCATCGGTCCGATTCAAAGCAATAAGACGCGACCGATCGCAACGCACTTCGATTGGGTGCATGCCGTGGATCGCGAAAAGATCGCGCAACGCCTGTCAGATCAGCGTCCGATCGATATGCCGCCGTTGAATGTGTGTCTGCAGGTCAATATCAGTGGTGAAGCAAGTAAAAGCGGGTTGTCGCCGGATGACGTGCCCGAGGTTGCGCGTCGCGTCGCCGCCATGCCACGGTTGCGACTGCGTGGACTGATGGCGATTCCGGAAGCAACGGATGATCCTCAGCAGCAGCGCGTGCCGTTCCGACAGATGCACGATCTGTTCAGTCGTTTGCAGGCAGAAGGGTTGCCGATCGATACCTTGTCGATGGGCATGTCGGGCGATCTTGATGCGGCGATCGCCGAAGGTGCGACCATCGTACGCATCGGTTCAGCCATTTTTGGAGCAAGGGACTATGCAAAACAATAATTTGAAAATCAGCTTTATCGGTGGCGGCAACATGGCTGCGGCTTTGATCGGCGGTCTTGCGGACAAACTGACGGCCGCGTCCAATATCCATGTGATCGATATCCATGTCGATTCCATCCAGCGCCTGCAGCAACAGTTCGGTGTCTCGATCAGTGGTGATATCGATGCGACGATTGCCGACAGCGATGTCATCGTGCTGGCAGTCAAGCCGCAGCAGATGAAAGGCGTGGTTGCGCAAGTCCTGCCGCATATCGGAACGCAACTGGTGTTGTCGATTGCTGCCGGCATTCGTGCCAGCGATCTGTCACGCTGGCTTGGCGGACATGGCGCGATTGTGCGCACGATGCCGAATACGCCCGCGCTGATTGGCAAGGGCGTGACAGGCATGGTCGCGACAACGGGCGTGAGTGCCGAGCAGCGCACCGCTGCAGATGCGATTCTGCGTGCGGTTGGCGAGACCGTCTGGCTGGATGACGAAGCGTTGATCGATCCGGTCACAGCCGTTTCCGGCAGCGGTCCTGCCTATGTCTTTTACTTCCTGGAAGCGATGCAGCAAGCCGCGCAGGAAATGGGTTTGACGGCAGAGCAAGGCAATGCACTCGCCATATCGACGTTTGTTGGCGCGGCAGAGCTGGCGGCAAAATCGGATGATCCTGTGTCCGTCTTGCGTGAACGCGTCACGTCCAAGGGGGGGACCACGTACGCCGCATTGAGCAGTATGGAAGACAGCGGCGTCAAGGAAGCAATTGTGAGAGCGATGAAAGCTGCAGCTGCCCGAGGAAAAGCGTTAGGTGAGGAGTTTGGCAAAGATTGATTGCTGGTGAGAGGTCACGTGTGCGGCCACATGATCTCATCGGCATTGCCACAGGCCTCGAACAAAGGTCTGCTGAATAGATAGCCTTGCATCAGGCGCACACCCATTTGTGCCAGACATTTCGCCTCTTCCTGTGTTTCCACACCTTCGGCGATCATGACAATCTTCATTTCGTCGAGCATGCGAATAACCGCACGCGCGATGCTTTGGCGCGCCGGACTTTGATCAATCCGTCGCACCAGATCCATGTCGAGTTTGACGATGTCCGGTTGAAAATTCGCTAGCAGATTCAGTCCCGCAAATCCTGCGCCGAAATCATCGATTGCAGTCAAAAAGCCGATACGCTGATATTCACGCAGAATCTCGGTGAGCCGCAGGCCATCTTCAACACGTTCACCTTCCACCGCTTCAAATATCAATCGATTGATAGGGAAGTCATGCGTGCGTGCTGCTTCCAGAGTCGAGCGTATGCATAGCTCCGGCTGATAGATCGCATTCGGTAAAAAATTGATCGACAACATCGATGGCATTTGCAATGCAGCAGCCGTCTTGATGGCCTTGATACGGCATGCCTGATCAAAGCGATACCGGTTTGCGTCCGTCACCTGTTCCAGCACGCTGTACGCAGATTCGCCATTCGGCCCGCGTACCAATGCTTCGTGTGCGTAGACCGAGCGCGATGCAATGTTGACGATAGGCTGGTAGGCATAACTGAAGCTGAACGGCAGTTTGACGCTCTCGCTGCAGCCAGCGCAGCCGGTCTTGATATCAGCGGGGAAAAAAGTGGTCGAATTCAGCATGAAAACATTCTATCTGCATGCCGCTGCATAACCGCGCTGTGTCACAACATTTCACGCTTGTGACACGTAGAGGAAGGTGTTGCGTGGGACTCTTCTTACAAAGATTCGCGAACACGTCCGATAGAAGGGATTTTTAAGGATTGTTTATTGTTTGCTTGCCGCCCGCTGGAGGCGGTCTTGTCATCATTAAAAAGGAGATTCCTATGCAAACCATTCGCAATTTCCGTCACGCTCGTGTTTTAGGATTGGCTGCTGCAATCGCTTTGGGCGGCATGAGCACTGGTGCCATCGCAGATCAGGTGTCGGCTGCACAGGCAGGAAAGCTTGCTGCCGCTGCCCAAGGTGCGCCACTCAATGCAACCGAACGCCAAATGCTCACGCGTGCAGCGCAAGCCAATATGGCAGAAGTGGCTGCTGCCGAACTGGCCAAGACCAAATCCAGCAATGAGAACGTGCTGAAATTCGCGCAACAAATGATCAAGGATCATTCGCATGCCTTAAAGGAAATCACCGCGGTGGCAGAAAAATATGATGTTCGCATGCCGAAGGATGCGGGCCGCAGTCATGCCAATGCACTCAAGAAAATGAACCAGCTGAGCGCGGACGAATTTGATCGCCAGTATCTGTCGCAAGCGGGTGTGCAGGAACACAAGGACACAAAACAGCTGGTGGAGAACCTGCGCAAT
The DNA here is from genome assembly GCF_014635705.1 of Oxalicibacterium faecigallinarum. Taxonomy (GTDB): domain Bacteria; phylum Pseudomonadota; class Gammaproteobacteria; order Burkholderiales; family Burkholderiaceae_D; genus Oxalicibacterium; species Oxalicibacterium faecigallinarum. The sequence goes on from NZ_BMDI01000003.1 coordinate 185,173, forward strand.
TCCAGCAATCCGGAATTGAAAGCCTTGGGTGAAAAGCTGACGCCCGTCATCGAAGCGCATCTGAAGATGGCAAATGATCTGAGCTGATCCTTCCGATTGCTCATGCGTGCCGCTGCTCATTCGTGATGAATGGCAGCGGCATTTTCATGTGTCGACCGCACCGCGACTGACATTGTCGCCATCATGTTTTTTCAGCGACCAGAACGATAACGACGATAGAATCGTCAGGCCACCCAGCGTCAGGAAGGCATGATGCAAGGCGCCCGTGATGGCTACCCGATCCGATTGCGGCAAATCGCCCAGATACCATCCTGCCAGAATCGATGCGAATGCCAAGCCGAAACTGACGGATAACTGTTGCAAGGAACTGGCAATGGTACTGGCCATGCTGGCCTGTTCGGCTGCAACATCGGCATAAGCCATCGAATTCATGCTCGAGAATTGCAGCGAATTGAAGAAGCCCTGCGCCAGACTGATGGCAACGATCCAGCCAATCGCCGTACCGTCATTGACGGTGGCGTACAGGCTGATGGTCAGGCCGATCATGACGGTATTCACGATCAGGACCTTGCGATAGCCAAACGTGCGCAGCACGCGGATCGAAATCACTTTCATGAACATGGCCGCAGCGGCAGAAGGCATCATCAGCAAGCCGGCCTGCCATGCGGGAAGGCCCAGGCCGATCTGATACAGCAACGGTAGCAGGAAAGGCATGCCGCCCAGTCCAAAGCGGGTCAGGAATCCGCCGGCAACCGCCACACGGAAAGTACGAATTCTGAACAGGCCCAGTTGCAGCAAAGGCGTCAGATGATGACGTGCATGCCATGCATACGCTGCCAGCAGACTGAGTGACAGTACAAAGAGAACGCCGAGTGACGTGGCATCGAGATAGTGTTCGCCAAAAATTTCCAGTATCCACGACAGCAACGCGATACCGCTGCCGAACAAAACCAGTCCGATGACATCCAGACGAGAGGCATGTTCGGATCGGTAATCCGGCATGTGGCGCACGATCATCCACAACGCGATGATGCCGATGGGTACGTTGACCAGAAAGATGAATTGCCAGGGCAGCCAGTGCACGATCAGACCACCAATGGTCGGGCCGAGCAGAGGACCGATCAGTGCCGGAATGATCACGAAGTTCATGGCAGCCAGTAGTTCGGACTTCGGAAAAGTGCGGACGATGGCCAGTCGCCCGACCGGCAGCATCATGGCAGCACCGATACCTTGCAGGATGCGTGCGGCAACCAGCATCGGCACGCTGCTCGCCATGGCGCACAGCAGGCAGGAAAAGGTAAAGATGGCTACCGCGGAGCCAAACACGCGTCGTGTGCCAAATCGATCCGCCATCCAGCCACTGACTGGAATGCCGACCGCAAGGCTCAGTACATAGCTACTGACAACCGCCTTCAGACTCAGTGGCGTAACGTTGAGACTGTGCGCGATCGCAGGCACTGCCGTGTTGAGGATGGTGGTGTTGAGGTTTTCCATGAACAGGGCAAGCGCAACCAGCCAGGGCAGATAACGTCTGATTGCTTGGTTGTCCATGTCGTGCGAATTCCTCGTGATAAAGAAAGATGGCGGATCAATGATCCGCCATGAAGAAGAGAGCATACTCCGTCATAAAAATTCGGCTGGCAATCACATTTTTGGTTGTCCGTTGGACGCTGTCAATCCACCGTCGACGGGTAGATTGACGCCGGTAACGAACACGGCATCCTCACTGGCCAGAAAGGCGATGACGGAGGCAATCTCCGAAGGCTGTGCGCCACGCCCCAGTGGAATGCGTTCGTAAAATTTCTTCAGTAATGCCTCATCGTCCTGCATGTCGGCAGTCATGTCCGTCAGCGTAAAGCTTGGGCAAACGGCATTCACGCGGATGCCTTGCGGTGCGTAGTCCATTGCCAGTACACGGGTCAGATTGACGACCGCACCTTTGGAGGCGTTGTAGGCGGTCATGCCCCAATCACCGCCAAGCCCGGAGACCGAGGCGACATTGACGATGCAGCCACGCGTTTTCTCCAGATGCGGGATGGCAGCCTTGGCGCCAAAGAATACGCCATTGACGTTGGTCGCCTGTACGCGCTGCCATTCTTCGATGCTCAGATCGGCAGCCTTACCTTCGGCAAAGGTGCCGGCATCGCTGACCAGTATGTCGAGTTTGCCAAAACGATCGATCGCAAAATCAATCAGCGCTTCGACCTCGGTGTAGATGGAAACATCGGTGGCTTTGACTGCCGTGCGCTCGGCCGGCAGGCTGGCAGCGATTTTCTCCAGCTTGGACAAGGTGCGGCCAGCCAGTACAACGGAAGCGCCTTCGTCTGAAAAACGGCGAGCGGTCGCTTCGCCGATACCCGAGCCGGCACCAGTCACGATGACGACTTTGTTAGAGAAACGTTGCATGACAGTCTCCTTCTCATAGGTTGGAGACTGAGTGATTCTGATTCGACGACTTGGTTCAGGCTGAAAACGGTTTTGACATGCGTAATGTGCGTTGTCTCACCTCAGGCAAGTCACGTGCGCAACAAATAGTCGAGGAAGACGCCCGCAAAGATGGCGGCACCGAGCCAGTTGTTGTGCCGGAATGCCTTGAAGCAGCCCTCGCGTCCGCGATCACGAATCAGAAAGTAGTGATAAACCGCGCAGGCACTGGCGATCAACATCCCCGCCACAAACCATGTGCGTAGTCCGAATTGCCAGCCAATGATCAGGATGATGGCAAAGCTGACGGCATAGCACAGCATCACGGCCGCGACATCAAAGCGACCGAAGGTGATGGCAGACGTCTTCATGCCGATTTTCAGATCATCGTCACGATCCACCATTGCATATTCCGTGTCATAGGCGATGGCCCAGAAGATATTGGCAAGCAGCAGCCACCATGCTTCCGGCGGCACGCTGTTCTGCACTGCCGCAAAACCCATCGGGATGCCAAAGCCGAAAGCAATCCCGAGATACGCTTGCGGAATCGCAAAGAAACGTTTGAAGTAAGGATAGGTGCCGGCAATGATGACGGCGGCAACCGATAACTGCTTGGTCAGCGCATTCAGCGGCAGGATGAGCAGGAACGCAGTAATGGACAATACCGCGGCAACGATCAGTGCCTCGCGGGGACGAATCTTGCCGCTTGTGATCGGGCGATCGACTGTCCGTTTTACATGCCTGTCGAAATCGCGATCAGCATAATCATTGATCGCGCAGCCGGCCGAGCGCATCAGGATGGTGCCGAGCGTAAAGATAAACAATAGCGATGCATCAGGGACGCCATCGGAGGCCATCCACAATGCCCACAAGGTTGGCCAGAGCAGCAGAACGATGCCAATCGGTTTGTCGAGACGGATCAGTTTGAAATACAGGTGAAGACGATTCATGCCACGGTTTGATGAAGATGTGCGTTGGTCGCTCGGAAAATCGGATGTCAGGATTCGGACGACGGTTCATCCGGCAGCATTGTGACGCCATTCAGGTCGCAAGACAGCAATGCCTGGCGTACGGCTTCGATCGCTGCACCACGCGTAAAACTTTTGCGCCATGCAATCACGACACGGCGTGACGGTGCCGGGTCGGTAAAGGGCAGGTAACGCAGCATGCCTTCGCTTGTGTGCATGTCCGGTACCGAACCGCGCGGCAGGACGGTAATGCCGATGCCCGAGGCAACCATGTGACGGATGGTTTCCAGCGAAGAGCCTTCAAAGGTGCGCGCGATGCCGTCACCGGATGTCGAAAAGCGCGATACTTCCGGGCAGACTTCGAGCACCTGATCGCGGAAGCAATGTCCGTTGCCAAGCAGCAGCATGGTTTCGGATTTCAATTCGTCGCTGTTGATGTGGTCACGCGACGCCCATTCGTGATGTTCGGGTACGGCGACCACGAACGGTTCGTCATACACAGGCTGCACGACCAGTCCCTGATCATTGAAGGGCAGGGCAACGATGATGGCATCGAGCTCACCCTGACGCAGCAGCTCCACCAGCTTCACGGTGAAATTCTCCTGCAGAACCAGAGGCATTTGCGGCACCCGATCAATCAGCGTTTTGACGAGGGGCGGCAATAAATACGGCGCAATTGTATAAATGATACCGAGGCGGAACGGGCCGACCAGCGGGTCCTTGTTCTGCTTGGCGAGTTCCTTGATGGCGGCGGTTTGTTCGAGCACACGCTCTGCCTGCAGGACGATCTGCGCGCCAAGCGGCGTGGTCGAAATCTCGCTGCCACCACGTTCAAAGATGCTGATGCCCAGTTCATCTTCCAGTTTCTTGATGGCGACCGACAGCGTAGGTTGCGCAACGAAACAGGCTTCTGCGGCGCGACCAAAATGCTTTTCGCGTGCCACTGCAACGATGTACTTGAGTTCGGTAAGCGTCATGAGAAATCCAGACTGAGAGAAATCAGAAGCCGGTCAAAGGCTGATAAAAATAGTGACAGCCAGGAAGCACCCATTCTATACCTTCAGATATTCTTCGCGCGCGCCGAGCCAGCGTGCCAGATGCGCATCGACTGCTGCAGGGTCGTGGCGCAGTAGGCGTTGTGCGGCATCGCGTGCACGTTCGACCAGCCATTGATCCGTTTCCAGATCGGCAAAGCGCAGCATCGCCTGCCCGGACTGCCGTGCGCCCAGAAACTCGCCGGGGCCGCGCAATTCGAGATCGCGACGAGCTATTTCAAAACCATCGGTCGATTCGCGCATGATGGCGAGACGTTGCTTGGCAATCTGCCCGAGTGGCGATTGATACAGCAACAGACAAACGCTGGCTGCAGAGCCGCGCCCGACGCGGCCGCGTAACTGGTGGAGTTGCGACAGGCCAAAACGCTCCGCATGCTCGATTACCATCAATGAGGCATTGGGCACGTCAACACCGACTTCAATCACGGTGGTGGCGACCAGCAGATGAATCTCGCCACGTGAGAATCCATCCATCACTGCCTGCTTTTCTGCCGGCTTCATGCGACCGTGCACCAGTCCAACCCGCAGATCAGGCAAGGCGGCGGACAGGGTCGCATGCGTGTCCGTTGCCGTTTGCAGTTGCAGTGCTTCGGATTCTTCAATCAGCGGGCAGACCCAGTAGATTTGTCGTCCCTCCAGCGCAGCGGCATGCACACGTTCGATCACTTCGTCACGGCGATTCTGGTCGATTACACGCGTGACGATCGGTGTGCGACCGGGGGGCAGTTCATCGATGACCGAGACTTCCAGATCGGCGTAGTACGTCATTGCCAGCGTGCGCGGGATCGGTGTGGCCGACATCATCAGTTGATGGGGCACGGTGGCGACCGGTTTCTTGCTTGCGCCTGCAGCCGCACCCTTGTTGCGCAACGTCAGGCGTTGGCCCACGCCGAAGCGATGCTGCTCATCGACGATCACGAGCCCGAGTTTGGAAAATTGCACATCTTCCTGAATCAAGGCATGCGTACCGATGATCAATTGTGCTTCGCCGGATTCGATCAGGGCTTTTGCGTCAACTTTCTCTTTCTTTTTCAGACTGCCGGTCAGCCAGACGACACGAATGCCGAGCGGCTCCATCCATCCGGCAATCTTGCGGAAATGCTGGTCGGCCAGAATTTCTGTTGGGGCCATCAACACGGCCTGGTAGCCGCTGTCGATGGCTTGTGCGGCAGCAAGTGCCGACACCACAGTCTTGCCACTGCCGACATCCCCCTGCAACAGGCGTTGCATGGGGAAGGATTGCTGCACATCTTCCCGGATTTCTGCCAAGACGCGTTGCTGTGCCGCTGTGAGTTTGAAAGGCAGTTGTGCGAGAAAGGCTTTGGACAATGCACCGATTTTCTTCAGGGCCGGTGCCCCTTTTTCACGGCGTGCGTCCTGCGCGCGCTTCATCGAAAGCTGCTGTGCCAAGAGCTCATCAAATTTCACACGTACCCATGCATCGTGCGAGCGGTCGATCAAGGCGCTTTCATCGACGTCAGGTGGGGGATTGTGCAGCAGGCGAACGGCAGGTTCGAAAGGCATCAAGTCCAGCGAGGTACGCATTGCTTCGGGCAGCGTGTCGTCCCAGACGATGCGGCTCATGGCAGTCGCGATTGTTTTACGCAGCAGGGTTTGCGACAAACCTTCTCCCGCCGGATAAACCGGCGTGAGCGCATCAGGCAGCGGTGCGTCCTGATTGACCATCTTGTACGACGGATGCACCATCTCTGCGCCAAAAAATCCATGCCGTACTTCGCCACGTGCACGCACCCGATTGCCTTCGGCCAGTTGCTTGACCTGACTGCCGTAAAAATTGAGAAAGCGCATCGTCAGCGGGCCGCTGTCATCCGCAATCGTGACGATCAGCTGGCGGCGCGGGCGGAATGCGACTTCGCATGAGGTGACCACCCCTTCCACTTGCACGGGATGACCCGCACGCATGCCGGCGTCACTGATGCGGCAAAGTTGGGTCTCGTCTTCGTAGCGTGCCGGCAGATGCAGCACCTTGTCCATATCGGTACGCAGGCCGAGGCGTATCAGTTTGTCTTCAAGCTTGGCGGCCGTGCTGTTGCCAGCGGTTTTGCTGGTTGCGGACGCAGTCTTGCCTGCCGGTTGGGCGGCGATTTCAGTGGTGCGGCGCGAAGAAGAGACAGACTTTGTTCTGGGAGCAGGCATATCGGGCCGAAAACGGGCGACAGAGCGTAAAATAGCGGGTTTTGCAAAGTGCGGTCGCCGAGGCGTATTGCTGTTATGGATATCGTGACGAATCGATAACAAAACACAGGCGACTGAACATTATGGCAACGATAGCAGGTCTGTCGCAACCGTTCTTCATCTTACCCGAGCATGTATTCCCTTTCCGATTTCGATTTCGATTTGCCGCCGGAACTGATTGCACAAACGCCGCTGGCCGAGCGTAGTGCATCGCGCCTGCTGCATGTCGATGGCGAGCAGCAACACGACCGCGCCTTTGCAGAGATCGTCGATCTGCTGCAGGCCGGTGATTTGCTGGTATTCAACGACACGCGCGTTCTCAAAGCACGCTTCTTCGGCGTCAAGGAAACCGGCGGCAAGGTGGAGGTCATGGTCGAGCGCGTGATCGATGCGCGTAATGTGCATGCCCAAATCCGTGCATCCAAATCGCCGACGGCCGGCATGAAGATTCGGCTGGCTGATGCCTTCGATGTCGTCGTCGGCCAGCGCGCGGGCGAGTTTTACGAATTGCAGTTTCCTGATGATGTGTTTGAGCTGATCGAGGCACATGGACGTTTGCCGTTGCCGCCATATATCGAACACGACGCGGATGCGTTTGATGAGACCCGTTATCAAACCGTCTACGCAAAGAATCCCGGTGCGGTTGCCGCACCGACCGCCGGCCTGCATTTCGATGACGCGTTGCTGGCAAAACTGAAGGCAAAAGGCGTCCGGTTTGCTTATGTGACGCTGCATGTCGGCGCAGGGACCTTCCAGCCTGTGCGGAGTGAGAATCTGGCCGAGCACAATATGCACAGCGAGTGGTACACGATTGCGCAGGAAACCGTGGATGCGGTGCAGGCAGCCCAAGCCGCCGGTCGTGACGTGATCGCAGTGGGCACCACGAGTCTGCGTGCGCTGGAATCGGCGTCGCAAAGCGGTGTGTTGCAGGCTGGCAGTGCCGATACGCGCCTGTTCATCACACCCGGCTATACCTTCAAGACGGTGTCGCGTCTGATCACCAATTTCCATTTGCCGAAATCGACCCTGCTGATGCTGGTATCGGCACTGGCCGGCTATGACACCATCCGTGCTGCGTACGCGCATGCGATTGCCCAGCGTTACCGTTTCTTCAGTTACGGCGATGCGATGTTCCTGACGACGAAACGATGATGACCAAGCAATGCTGAACTACAAATTACTCAAAACCGATGGCAAGGCACGTCGGGGCCAACTGACGCTCAATCACGGCACAGTGGAAACGCCGATTTTCATGCCGGTCGGCACGTATGGGTCGGTCAAGGCGATGTCGCCGCTGGAACTGAAGGAAATCAATGCGCAGATCATTCTTGGCAATACCTTCCATCTGTGGTTGCGTCCGGGCAATGACATCATGGCCAAGTTTGGCGGTCTGCATGATTTCATGGGTTGGGATAAGCCGATTCTGACCGACTCCGGCGGTTTTCAGGTGTTTTCGCTGGGTGCGATGCGCAAGATCACGGAAGAGGGCGTGCATTTCAATTCGCCGATCAATGGCGACAAGCTGTTTCTGTCGCCGGAAGTGTCGATGCAGATTCAGCGCATCCTCAATTCCGACATCGTGATGCAGTTTGACGAATGCACGCCGTATCAGATCGATGGCCGGCCGGCGACAGTGGAGGAGGCGGCCAAGTCCATGCGCATGTCCTTACGCTGGGCCAAGCGTTCGCTCGATGAGTTCAACCGCGAAGAAAATCCGAATGCCCTGTTCGGCATCGTGCAGGGCGGCATGTTTGAAATCTTGCGCGACGAATCACTGGCCGGGCTGGAAGAATTGAATTTCCATGGCGTGGCCATCGGCGGTCTGTCGGTCGGCGAGCCGAAGGAAGACATGATGCGTGTGCTGGAACACGTCGGCCCACGTCTGCCTGCCGACAAGCCGCACTATCTGATGGGCGTCGGTACGCCGGAAGATCTGGTGGCCGGGGTGTCCAACGGCATCGATATGTTCGATTGCGTGATGCCGACCCGCAATGCGCGCAATGGCTGGTTGTTCACGCGCTTTGGTGACATCAAGATCAAGAATGCGCGCTACAAGGAAGACAAGGCGCCGCTGGACGAAACCTGTGGTTGTTATGCCTGCCGCAATTTCTCGCGTGCCTATCTGCATCATTTGCACCGCACCGGCGAAATTCTCGGCGCGCGTCTCAATACGATCCACAATCTGCACTATTACCTGGATCTGATGCAGCAGATGCGCGATGCCATTGATGCGGGGACCTTCCAGCAGTTTGTCATCCAGTTTCACGCGGATAGGGTGCGCAGCACCTGAGTTTTCCGCAGGGAAAAACAGGGCGGATCGACCGGACGCCCTGCGATGCTAGAATAGCCGGTCATTTAATCAACAATCTGGAGCATTTCTCGTGTTTATTTCCAACGCATATGCAGCTGCGCCAGGTGGCGCGATGGGCGGTTTGATGCAGTTCGTGCCGATCATCCTGATGTTTGTGGTGTTGTATTTCCTGATGATTCGCCCACAAATGAAACGCCAGAAAGAACACAAAGCCATGGTTGAAGCCGTCACCCGCGGCGACGAAGTCGTGACGTCCGGCGGTATCCTCGGCAAGGTCAACAAAGTGTCCGACGTCTACCTGTCGATCGAAGTGCAGGATGGTACCGAAATCATCATCCAGAAAAGTGCGGTAACGACGCTGCTGCCAAAAGGCACCATCAAGTCGCTGTAAGAAAATCAACCCCACCTCTGCAGGTGCAGACGTGGGGTTGATTTTGTCCTGACGTTTTACCTGATTACGAATCACTATGAATCGCTATCCTCTCTGGAAGTACATCACGATCATTTTTACGCTGGTCGTCGGTGCGCTGTATACCGTGCCCAATTTCTTCGGCGAGTCGCCTGCTGTCCAGATCAGCAGTGCCAAGGCCACCATCAAGGTCGATACCGCATTGATGGGCCGCGTGGAAGAAATTCTGACCAAGGATGGCATTCCCAATACCGGCATCATGTACGAGACGATTGGCAATCAGGGCAGTGTCCGCGCCCGTTTTGCCTCGACCGACATTCAGTTCAAGGCCAAGGGTGTGCTTGAGCGTGAGCTGAATACAGACCCGACCGATCCCACTTATCTGGTTGCCTTCAACCTGTTGCCGAACACGCCGCAATGGCTGCAAAGCCTGAAAGCGGCACCGATGTATCTCGGCCTCGATCTGCGCGGTGGTGTGCACTTCCTGATGCAGGTTGATACCAAGGCAGTCATGAACAAACGCGTGACCGGCTTGCAGGCCAGCGTGCGCAGCATCCTGCGCGACAAAAATGTGCGCCACGCCGGTATCGCACGTGTGGGCGATACGGTTGAAATCTCCTTCCGTGACAACGAAACCCGTGAGCGCGCAAAAGCAGTGCTGGGTGACGAGTTGCGCGAACTGACGCTGGCTGACAGCGGCACCGGCAGTGACCTGAAACTGGTGGGCTCGATGCAGCCGACCGTGTTGCGTCAGACCATTGAAGATGCGGTTCAGCAAAACATCACGACCTTGTCCAAGCGGGTGAACGAACTGGGTGTGGCTGAGCCCGTGATTCAGCGTCAGGGCGCAGATCGCATCATCGTTCAGTTGCCTGGTGTGCAGGATGTGTCGCGGGCCAAGGACATCATCGGTAAGACCGCCACGCTGGAAGTCCGCATGGTCGATGAAAGCGTCATGCGCGGCACGGAAGAAACCGCCGCCATTCCATTCGGCTCCGAGCTGTTCCGTGTCGGCAAGAATGCACCGGTCGTGTTGTACAAAGATCCGGTCATCACGGGCGAATACATTTCCAGCGCATCGGCCAGCTTTGATCAGAACCAGCAGCCTTCTGTCAGCATCGATCTGAACGGTGACGGTGGTCGCCGCATGCGCGACGCAACACGTACGCGTGTTGGCAAGTCGATGGCGATCGTACTGTTTGAAAAGAACAAGGGCGAAGTTCTGACCGTGGCGACGATCCGTGACGAACTGGGTTCGCGCTTCCAGATTACCGGCATGGGTTCGTCGGAAGCGGCGGCCGATCTGGCACTGCTGCTGCGCGCCGGTTCGCTGGCGGCACCGATGGAAATCATCGAAGAACGTACGATTGGTCCGCAACTGGGTGCGGAAAACATCTCGATGGGTTTCCACTCGGTGCTGTGGGGCTTCGTCGCGATGGGTATCTTCATGATCATCTACTACCGCGTGTTCGGCATGTTCAGTGTCTTTGCACTGGCGGTCAACGTGATGCTGCTGGTGGCGATTCTGTCCTTGCTGCAGGCTACATTGACCTTGCCGGGTATTGCCGCGATTGCGCTGACACTCGGCATGGCAATTGACGCCAACGTTCTGATCAACGAACGTGTGCGTGAAGAGTTGCGAGCGGGGCAAACGCCGCAGCAGGCGATTGCGCTCGGCTTTGATCGTGCGTGGGCAACCATTCTGGATTCCAACATCACGACGCTGATTGCGGCGCTGGCCCTGCTGATCTTCGGCTCCGGTCCGGTACGCGGCTTTGCGGTGGTGCATGCGTTGGGCATCATCACGTCGATTTTCTCGTCGGTGTTTGTATCGCGCGGTGTGGTCAATCTCTGGTACGGCCGCAAGAAGCGTCTCACCAGCATTTCGATTGGTCAGGTCTGGAAGCCGACCGAATAAGCGTTACGCATCATCCTGAATCGATTGCATTGCGATTGTATTGATCAATAAATAAACAGATCGCTCCAAGGACGGGGCGATCGCTGAAGAGGTTAGTGATGGAATTTTTCCGGATCAATAAAGACATTCCCTTTCTGCGCCATGCCAAGATTTTCAACGTCATTTCAGTCTTGACGTTTTGTCTGGCGGCATTTTTCCTATTCTCTAAAGGCTTGCATCTGTCGATCGAATTCACGGGCGGCACCGTGCTCGAAGTGCAGTACAAGAAGCCGGCCGATCTGGAAGCGGTGCGTAAGGAGCTTGGCACGCTGGGTTACACCGATATGCAGGTGCAAAGCTTTGGCACGGCGCAGGACGTGCTGATTCGTCTGCCTGTGCAGGAAGGTGTCAGCACGCAGCAAGTCAGTGAACGTGTCATTGGCGCCTTGAAAGCGCAGGACGACACCGTCGAGCTCAAGCGCGTGGAGTTCGTTGGCCCGCAAGTGGGCGAAGAGCTGACGCACGATGGCCTGATGGCGCTGGGGATGCTGGTCATCGGCATCATGATTTATCTGGCTTTCCGCTTTGAATGGAAATTTGCGGTCGCTTCCATCTTTGCCAACCTGCATGACGTGGTGATCATTCTTGGTTTCTTTGCGTTCTTCGAATGGGAATTCTCGCTGACAGTGCTGGCGGCAGTTCTTGCCGTTCTTGGCTACTCGGTCAATGAATCGGTCATCGTGTTTGACCGTGTGCGTGAAACCTTCCGTGATCGCCGCTACGGCAAACTGCCTGTGGCCGAAGTCATGAACCACGCGATCACGCGCACCATCTCGCGTACCATCATCACGCACGGTTCGACCCAGCTGATGGTGTTGTCGATGTTCTTCTTTGGCGGCCCGACGCTGCATTACTTTGCATTGGCACTGACGATTGGTATCTGCTTCGGTATTTATTCTTCTGTCTTTGTGGCTGCAGCGATTGCAATGTGGCTAGGCGTTAAACGTGAAGACTTGATGGTGCCGGTCAAGGAAAAAACAGAGAACGATGGCGCAGTAGTCTGATCGTACTTAAGAAAAAAGCCGGCAATGCCGGCTTTTTTATTGGAGCGTGTATTTTTAATCCTGAAATCTTGAACTTGGTATGGCTTAGTTTTTTTCTGTGTCCTTTGCGATCTCTTTATTGACCTGATCGATCGCTTGTTTGAGTGAGCTGCCGTTCTTTTCGCGCTCAATCCGTATCAGTTCGTCGGCGAGCTCGACGTTACCGTCCAGTTTCCATACAAGGTAATCATACGAAAGCTGATTATTGGTATCAGCCCGTTCTTGCGACCGATGACGGCTCGATGTGAATCGCATACTCTGCCAAAGCCAGATGGCAGCAATCACTACAAAAATCGCTATGACCAGTTCTAGTCGGTAGTTCAGTATGAGTTCTGTCATGTGGAATTGCCGCTGCATAGATGAGCCTTTGGTAAAGGCAGGAGGCAATCAAACTCGCCCTTCATCTTTTTAAAGATAGATAAGAGAGATGCGCAATTGGGCTAGCGTTCTCTTGCGATCAATTGCATTTCCAACACGGCAAGATCGATTGAATTTGCGCACTCCATGGAATGGAGTGCGCACCAGCCGTCAAGGAATGAACATCAGGAAAAGCGCTGCTGCAACAGCAGTAGGAATGATTGCGCCGACAACCAGTCCCAGGATACTGATCGCGCCATCCTTAAAGCCTCCACGGAGCAAAGCGACACCGGCAGGATTTGGCGCATTGGCGATCACTGTCAGACCACCACCCGCAACAGCACCAGCCATCAGCATGTACTTCGCAGCGTCACTCATGCCTTCGATCAGTGAGCCGAGATAGGTCAATGCGGCGTTATCTGTGATCGCAGTCAAGAACAGGGCGCCAAAGAAGAGAGCCGTCGGTTCAAGTCCGGAAACGATTGGCTGTAACCACCATTGCTGCATGCCGCCGAGCACGACAAGGCCTGCAAGGAAAAAGCCGACCAGCAATCCTTCCTTGAGGATGAGAGGGCTTTGATACGGTTCATAAGCTTTAGTGAAACCAAGAAAGAACAGAAAGATCGCCAGGAAAATGACCGGATGATGCGCGAAATACACAACGCCGGCCAATGCCAGCAAATGCACGACTGCCACAATAATAGGCATCGGCAGTTCACCGCCTGCTTTTTCCACCTCGGAGGGTTTGTCGACCAGATGTTTAGCCAAAAGAATGGTGACGCCAGTCGCATTGATGAACACGGCAATCGCCGCTTTCCAGCCAAACGTTGCAGCCATGAAAGCGCTGTCCCAGTTCCAGGTGGCAGCGACCATTAGTACGGGCGGCGCTGCAAACGACGTAAGGGTGCCACCAATCGAGATGTTGACGAACAAGACGCCCAGTGCAGCGTATTTTTTCCATTCACGTAGACCGTCATGAAAGACGAGTGGCGCCAGCATCAGTGCGGCGAGGGTCATGGCTGCAGGCTCGGTGATCAAAGAGCCAATCAGAGGAACGACACACAGGCAGAGCCAGACGCGTGCGACAGCAGTGCGCATCGGCATGGCGCGGGCGAGTACGGCAACCAGTCCCTTGACTGTTTCCAGTACAGGGCGCGACGCCGCGATGATCATGATCACGAAAACAAACAGCGGCTCCGTGTAATGACGGGATTCTGCATACTCGATTGCATTCTGTGGTCCAACGACAAAAGCCATTGTGCAGACCAGGACAAAGGCCCAGAAGCCGAAGACGACCTCGATCTCACCCAGCAGGTGCAGGAGACCGGAGTGATGTTTGCTGCGATGTGCGAGTTTCTCGAACGACTTGGCAGCGAATGTGTGAATAAGTGCGATGCCAAATAACACGGCTGCGATGAGATTCATTTCTTCATTCATGGTGAGGGCTTTTTTTTTAACGGTGGCAATTACGCCATGCCGTGTAATCCAGGAATAAAAAAGCCGGGGATCAGCATGAGGACCAGTCCCCGGCAAGCGGTAAGGATTAATCCACCATCATCAAGATGGCGGTGTGATTACATCATGAATTGCGTGTACAACACCCAGCCTGTAATGCCGACCAGTGCGATGACACCGAACCATGCCCATGCAAACATCAGCTTGGATGGCAGCAGCTCACGTTCAAAATCGGTCTTGAAATTGTCTTTCAGTGCCTTGACGGTCAACCAGTACAAGACAGGAGAGAAGACGAGTGCCATCACCGATGCCAACTGCGTGACGAAGATCGGTTCAGGCAGACCGTAGATAATCGCGATACCTGCGATGATCCAGATGATCTGCATGCCACGATAGACGAGTTTGCGTGCCGTCGGTGTATCGAGCTTCTTGAATAGGCGTGCAGCGCACTCTTCGGTGATACGGGCCTGGCCATCGAAGTACGTGAACACGGTCGAGAACAGTGCTGCTACGCCGCCAGCAATAATGACCGGGAAGATCCAAGGGCCGAAGGTATCGGTATAGATACGCGCAATCGTTGCACCCATCTCGCTGCCTTTCGGTACCAGACCGAGCGGATTGAGAATGGCGGCACCGACGATCAGGAAGATCATGCCGGACAGCATCGACACGATGTACGAGATGTTCATGTCACGTTTGAAAAGGATCAGACTGTTTTTCATGTAGTCCTTATCCATTTCCACCTTGTGTCCTTGCGCACGCAGCTCATTGATCTTCACCATGCCGGCTTTTTTGTCGACGGCCCAGTTCGATTGCATCGGCGCAACTTCAAGCGTCGTCGGGAAGTAACCGAACATGGCGCCGAACAGCATCATGGCGGCGATTGGTGGCAGAGTCGGTGCCAGACGCGACAGATATTCCATCGGTGGCGGTGCTTGCAACGCAAACGCGATAAAGCATGAACCGGCAAAAATCAGAATCAGCAGTTTACAGATGCCTTCGACAGCCTTGTAACTACCGGCCCAAAGAATCGCAACCGTACCCAGCAGAATCACCACCGCCCATGTTTCCAGTGCCATGAATGGAAATGCTGCCCACAGCATGGCTGCGCAACCGAGTGCACGACCGGCGATGCCAACGGTATTGGCAAATCCTTGGAAAATCATGAACCACAGCGGCCAGTTACCGTTACGGTGATAGGCGTTGATGATGGTCTCGCCTTTGACCATCGTGTAGCGATGTGCAAATTCGAATGCACAATACTTGATGATGTAGGCCGCAAGAATGACCCAGAGCAGGTCATAGCCAAAACGGGCACCCGCTGTCGGCGCATGCATGATGTGGCTGGCGCCAATGCCTGTCATTGCCGCAGCAATACCAGGTCCCATCGCCTTCCAGGTGTCCACCAGCCCCGTGCCCGGTGCTTTCATGTGGATGGTTTCTTTCTTGTCTCCGGCAGACATGCCTGAGATGTTCATCGTTGTATCAGTCATTAATTCTAGTCTCCATATGAGGCTGGATAAGTGGCAAGAACATGCCGATTACCCTTGTTTCTTTTGCGTAAATAAAGGGATGCGTTGATTTCCTCCTTTCCGATGCGATATGCAAATAACTTCTATTGCGATGATTGCAATAGAAAACATATGGATTCGATTCTTTCGGGCGCGAGCCTGCCAGCCGACGATTGGGCTAGGCGAACGACTACAAGCTGCTAGAAAGCAGCGTTAGCGGCGGAAAATCGATTTACACGTTGGGAGGAAAAATTGCTGACTCGCGAGATGGAATCAGACAAATAGATGGCGTGAAAGCCAATGGCTATGGGTATAGGCATGCGTACTCTCCGCGTGGCGGCCCGACCGACGCAAAACCTGTTTATAGCACCATGCTAAAAACACCCATGAGGCTGGATAATATATAACAATTTCTTAACTTGCAACCCTATGTTTTTATTGAGTTTATTTTCTTAAATGAAAAAGCAAGTCAAAAGTGAGGGCAAAATGCAGTGGAAAATGCGGCCAAGCAAAGATGAGCGCATTACGTTTTATTGTTGGTCAGATGAGCATGTAACTTACCTAGTTCGTATTCAAGCGTATCAAAATCGGCTTCACTGTAATTTGCAAATGGCTGTTTGCAATGGGCGATGTGCGGCGTAAAGACGCGCTCGAATTCCTTCTCGCCGGCATCTGTCAGGCGCACGATGGTGCTGCGTCGATCCTCTTGTTGTATTGTGCGTACAACCAGACCGCTTGCTTCCAGCCGATCCACGACGCCAGTCAGCGTGCCCTTGGTAATCAGTGTTTTTTCACCTAGCTCCTTGAAACTCATGCCGGGTGTATTGCCGAGAGTGGCAATGATGTCGAACTGCGCAGGCGTTAGCCCGGTACGGCAGCGGATGTTAGCGGCGGCATGTCGCTCAAACGCCTGATAGCATTCGGCGAGCAGACGCACACTGCGAAGATAACGTTCACCCATGAGATTCTTTCACGGCGATGAATGGAAAAGGCCGACATCGTATGTCGGCCTTTTGTGATCAGGCAAGCAAAACGACTTAGTCTGCCTTGAGTGCTTCGACCTGGATGGCCAGTTTCACTTCAGGCGAGAAGCCGTAGTTCAGCGCGTAGTTCAAACCAAAATCGCTACGATTGAACGTGGCGGTTGCATTGGCACCGCAGACTTCACGCTTGAGCATTGGATGCTGAATGCATTTGAACTTGTCGATGTTCAGCTTGACTGGTTTGGTTACACCCAGCAAGGTCAGCTCGCCATCGACTTCTGCCGGTGCGTCGCCTTTGTATTTAATCGTTTTGCTCTTGTAGGTAATGGTTGGAAACTGCTCGACATTGAACATATCTTTGTTGCGTGCATGTTCATTCATTTTCTCATGGCCGAAATCGATGGACGACGCATCGATGGCGATATCCAGCGTACCGGTCTTGGCGGCACGATCCAGCGTGACGGTACCGCTGGTTTTGTTGAACTTGCCGCGCCAGAAGGAAATGCCCATGTGGTCGGCTTCAAAGCTGGGGTAGGTGTGGCCCGGTTCGATGTTATAGGTTTGTGCCGATGCTGCAGTGACAGAGGCTGCCAACAGGCAGAACAGGGCAAGTTGCTTTTTCATGTAAACACTCCTGATGTGGTTTTAGGTTGAGTTGGTGTAGTGCGTGTTGCAGGTGAAGATTCTTGTTCGGATTTACGGTGCGGCGACGACACGGAACTTGATCGACACATCATCTGCCACGATGCTGGTGTCTTTCCATTCGCCATCACCGATGCCGTATGTCAGACGCTTGATCGGCAAGGTGCCTTCAAACACGTGTGCTGTGCCTTCTTTTTTTACGGTGAGAGGAAAACTGACGTCGCTGCTCTTGCCCTTGATGGTGAGCTTGCCGGTCACATCCAGTTTGCCTGCTGCGCCGGCCTTGATCTGGGTGGAGGCAAACGTGGCTTTGGGAAATTGTGCGGTGTTGAACCATTCCTTCTTCTGTACTTCCTGGTTGTACATCGGATCGCCCAGATCGAAGCTGGTGACGTCGATATCAACGTTGGCTTTGGAGTTTTCCGGCGTGGCTGCGTCATAGCTGATCGCTGCGTTGAATTTCTTGAATTGCGCATCGACCGGCACATTCATTTGCTTGAAGGTGATGGTGACTTTGCTTTTTGCTACATCAGTTTTGAGTGCGGTTGCAGCGAGTGCTGGCAACGCGATGGCTGCCGCAGCAATAACAAGCCAGCGAGTCGGTTTGCCGGAAAGTGATTGGGTGAACATGCGTGATCCTTTCGATTGAGGAACGATAACGGTTGAAAGTGTGTATCAGGGAAGCATGCGTTGCAGCGTGCGATCCCGATCAATGAACTGGTGCTTGGCGACGGCGAGCACGTGAAGCACGAACACGCCAAGCAGCAGCATGTTCAGCCAGTAATGCGCCAACTTGAGTATGTTGCGCAATTCAGGGTCGGGACCGATCCAGACCGGCATTGGCCAGATGCCGAGATAAGTGACGGGAATGCCGGCCGCGAGGCTGTAGAAATAGCCAGTGAGCGGAATGGCAAAGATCAGAAAGTAGAGCAGGGCATGTGCGCCGTGTGCGGCGTTCTGCTGCCATTGAGGCATGTTGCGGTCGTAGGCAGGTGGCTGATGGATCAGACGCCACAACAGACGCAGGCATGCCAGCCCGAAGATCGTGACGCCAGCCCATTTATGCCACGAATAATATTTGAGTTTGGTTGGTGTGATGCCTGGAATGTCGGCCATGGTCCAGCCAAGAAAGAAGGTGCCGATGATGGCAAGCGCGATCAGCCAGTGCAGCGCGATGGCGGGCAGGCTGTAGCGAGTGGTGGATGCGCGCATGGTCGAATTCGCAAAAAGTTCTAACTAGAACTAATATAGCAAAATAAAAGAAGCTGTGCAGCAAACCTTGGTATTGGTTCATTGCACAGCTTCTGACAAGGCAACGTGCAGTAAGTTGCCTGAACGCTTTCTATGTTCTGGGCGGCTTAGATGTCGCGTGCCAGCTTGCTGGCGTAGCCGATATAGCTGGCCGGCGTCATCGCCAGCAACTGATCCTTGGCATCCTGAGGGATGTCCAAGGTGGTGATGAAGGCGCGCATATCGTCTTTCGAGATGCCTTTGCCACGCGTCAGTTCTTTCAACTGCTCGTACGGATTCTCGATGCCGTAGCGACGCATGACGGTTTGTACCGGTTCGGCCAGTACTTCCCAGGTATCGTCCAGATCCTGGGCGATGCGTTCCGGATTGACTTCCAGCTTGTTCAGGCCGCGCAGGCAGCTGTCATACGCGAGAACGGCATAACCGAAACCAACGCCGATATTGCGCAGCACGGTGGAGTCGGTCAGATCGCGCTGCCAGCGCGATACAGGCAGTTTTTCCGCCATGTGCTTGAGCACGGCATTGGCCATGCCCAGATTGCCTTCCGAGTTCTCGAAATCGATTGGATTGACTTTGTGTGGCATGGTCGATGAACCGATTTCGCCTGCCTTGGTCTTTTGCTTGAAGTAGCCAAGCGCGATGTAACCCCAGATGTCGCGATTCAGATCCAGCAGGATGGTGTTGGTGCGTGCAATCGCATCGAACAGTTCTGCCATGTAATCGTGCGGCTCGATCTGGATGGTGTACGGGTTGAATGTCAGGCCAAGACGGTTTTCGATCACGTCTTTGGAAAAGGCTTGCCAGTCAGTTTCTGGATACGCGGACAAATGCGCATTGAAGTTGCCGACGGCACCGTTCATCTTGCCGAGAATTTGCACATTGGCAATGCGATCACTCGCGCGCTTGAGGCGGGCAACGACGTTCGCCATTTCCTTGCCGAGCGTGGTCGGGCTGGCAGGTTGGCCGTGCGTGCGCGACATCATTGGCAGATCGGCATTTTCATGCGCGAGTTGCGTGAGTTTGTCGATGATGGTTTGCAAGGCGGGCAACAACACATCATTGCGTGCTGCCTTGATCATCATGCCGTGCGACGTGTTGTTGATGTCTTCCGACGTGCAGGCAAAGTGAATGAATTCGGTCGCGGCAACCAGTTCCGGCACATCCTTGACTTGTTCTTTGAGCCAGTACTCAACGGCTTTGACGTCGTGATTGGTGACCGCCTCGATGTCCTTGATGCGCTGTGCATCGGCTTCCGTGAAATCCGTGGTCAGTTTGATCAGACGCGCATTGGCTTCTGCCGAGAATGGTTTGATTTCGGCAAAGCCGGCTGACGACAAGGCTTGCAGCCAGGCGATTTCGACCTTGACGCGGTGATGCATGAAGCCGGATTCGGACAGGATAGGGCGCAGCTTGTCTGTCTTGCTGGCGTAGCGGCCATCCAGTGGCGACAGAGCGGAAAGGGTGGAAAGCGACATGATGTTGAGCGTTGAACGCGATAGCGTGAATGAACAGGGCGTCCGCGCGTGCTGGTAAGCGTTTGGCGGGCGTAAAAAGCAAGGCGTTATTCTACCACCGCACCACGGTGCTCCCGTTGCAAAACTGCACGACCCCGTACGGAGCAAGAGGTCATTTTCCAGAGGCGGCGCGGTATAATCGCCTTCCGATTTTTGAAGCGGTACATCATGAAACTGATTGGTTCCCTTGGTAGTCCTTTCGTCCGCAAGGTTCGCATCGTGATGCAGGAGAAACGCCTTGACTACGAGCTGGTACTCGACAATGTCTGGGCCGCGGACACCACGATTCAGCATTCGAATCCGCTGGGTAAAGTGCCTTGCCTCGTGATGGAAGACGGTGGCGCCATGTTCGATTCACGTGTCATTGTCGAATATCTGGACACGCTGACGCCGGTCGGCAAACTGATTCCGCCGAATGGCCGTGAACGTGCTGAAATCAAATGCTGGGAAGCGCTGGCGGACGGTGTGCAGGATGCGGGTTTGCTGATCCGCCTGGAAAAAACCTTGCGCAAGGAAGAGCAGCGTAGCCAGGCCTGGGTTGATCGCCAGATGGCCAAGGTGACGGGAGGCTTGCAGGCAATGGCGGACGGCCTGAAAGACAAGACCTTCTGTGGCGGCACGCACTACAGCCTCGCTGATGTTGCAGTTGGTTGTGCATTGGGCTGGCTGGATTTCCGTTTTCCTGAAATCAAATGGCGTGCCGATCACCCGAATCTT
This sequence comes from Oxalicibacterium faecigallinarum, assembly GCF_014635705.1. Lineage (GTDB taxonomy): Bacteria > Pseudomonadota > Gammaproteobacteria > Burkholderiales > Burkholderiaceae_D > Oxalicibacterium > Oxalicibacterium faecigallinarum. Next base: position 205,966 of record NZ_BMDI01000003.1, read on the forward strand.
GAAAAGCTGTTTGAGCGCCTGAGCGAACGTCAGTCGTTCAAGGAAACGCTGCCGCAATAAGCAGTGGTTTCTGGAAAATAGAAAAGGACGCCGAGGCGTCCTTTTTTGTTCTCGGTATAAGGCGCTGTGAGATAAATTAGCGCATTTTATTCGTCATGCCTTGTTCGTTATCGAGCCAGTTGTCGCCTTGCTTAGGCAAGAAGAAGGCATAAACAATCAGGGAGATAAACATCATCACGGTCGCATAGATGACAAACGTCGAGACATGATCACTCTTAAGCGCTGCCTGGTAGAACAAGGGGGCGGTACCGCCAAAAGCGGAATTGGCCAGAGCGTAGCCCAAACCGACCCCTAAAGCACGGATATGAGTTGGGAAGAGTTCGGCTTTCACCACTGCATTGATCGAGGTATAGCCCGTCAAAATCACAAAGCCCACCGTCAATACCAAAAACGCAGATGCCCAATGCGTCTGTTGTGGCAAGTACTGCACCAAATACCAGGTATAGAGAACGCCTCCAATACCAAAGAAGACCAACAACGATTTTCGGCCTACGATATCAGAGAGCCACCCCCCTACTGGTTGCATCACCATCAGCACAATCAATGCCGCCAAATTGATAATGGTGCCGGTCATGACATCGCCGCCAGAGAAGGCACTTTGAATCATCTTCGGACCGGTCACAGAGTAAGTGTAAAAAGCGATGGTGCCGCCGGCGGTTACTAGGAAACACAGCAGTAAGGGGCGCCATTGATTCACGAACAACTCACGCAGCGAACCTGTTTGTTGGGCCTTGCCTTCCCGTGCTTTGGCAATTTGTTCAGGAGAAAGGGATTCATCCATGGTTCGGCGCAACCAGAACACCACAATCGCGCCCACCCCGCCCAAGCCAAAAGCCACGCGCCAGCCCCAATCAGAAATTGCGCCTTTATCAAAAAAGCTCAACATGAACAGCAACACAGCTTGCGCCAAGACATGTCCGCCTACCAGCGTGACGTAATGGAATGATGAAAGAAATCCGCGCCGACCGGGGATTGCTGCCTCAGACATATAAGTGGCACTGGTACCGTATTCGCCACCGGTCGCAAAACCTTGAACCAAACGAGCCAACAATAAAATGACGGCTGCCGTGGCACCAATCGTTGCAGCAGAGGGAGTGACCGCAATGATAAAGGAGCACGCGGCCATCATTGTCACAGAGACGGTCAGTGCCAGACGGCGACCATAGCGATCGGCAAATCGCCCAAAGTACCAAGCGCCTAATGGTCGCATCAAGAAAGTCATGGCAAAAATCGCCCACACGTACAGGGTGGCATTTTTGTCGTCAGGGGAAAAAAATTGGGTTTCAAAATAGGTGGCAAAAACGGAGTAGACGTAAACGTCATACCACTCCACCAAATTGCCGGCTGAGCCCTTGAGGGTGTTGGAAATCGATCGGCGAAGATTGTGTTGTGTTGATGTGACTGCTGGTGAAGCTGACATATGACTTGCCTATCGATAATTTTTGAATGGCACAGGATAACCAAAAATCGCTGGCAGGACCGAGTGAGGCCGATTTTTGAAAATCTTGCCAAATTGCAGATCTGAATTATGACAATTTTGACGAAGCATGATTTCGTCAAAAAATTAAACTTCAATAATTTTCATTTGAAGTTTTTGGAAATGCGACCTTGTGTGGATTTGGTCCATTCCTTGAGCAAAAATCCATCACGGCTAGTTAGTCTAGAAAACTAAGTAGGCATGGTTATAACGACACTTACAGGAAGTGGAGGTGGGCAGTTGCTTGAGTAACTAGCGTGTACCGCACTAGCCATTTGGGTTTGCGACTTACTCTACTATGCTGGGTAACTTCATCACCATAGGGAATATCGTACTGGTGAGGTGTGACTAACCCGCATCCCCTGGATGTTTTCGACGACGGCCTGTGTCGAAAAGGGAAGTTTCGGACGCTGGAAATTTGTGCGGCCAGTCAGGGAACTGCTACTGACTCAAAGCGCCCCTCGGAGGAGCATTGCTCTATTGAAAGTTACGCATCCAAGGGGTGTATAACGGCGCGTATTTTCATGCGTAAACTGCCAGGCAATCAAAAAAATTATTCGCCTTCCATCATCTGCGCTTGCAGATAGTTCTGGATGCCGATTTTTTCGATCAGGTCGAGCTGTGTTTCGAGCCAGTCGATATGCTCTTCGGTGTCGTCCAGGATGTACTGAAACAGTTCGCGCGAAACATAGTCGCCTACCGCTTCGCAGGCAGCGATGCCTTCTTTCACGGTTTTCTGCGCGGCTTTTTCCAGACCCAGATCGCAGTTCAGCATTTCCGGCGTGGTTTCGCCGATCATCAGCTTGTGCAGTGCTTGCAGATTAGGCAGACCGTCGAGCATCAGAATACGATCGATCAGCTTGTCGGCGTGTTTCATTTCGCCAATCGATTCTTCGTACTCTTTCTTCGCGATCTTTTCAAAGCCCCAATGCTTGTACATGCGTGCATGCAGGAAGTACTGATTGATTGCGGTGAGTTCGTTGGTGAGCTGCGCGTTGAGCAGCTTCAGGACGTTGGTGTCGCCTTTCATGGGAGCCTCTATTCTGGTGAAAGCGTTGGATGCAGGAAAAGTCCATGCATGGATTCAGGCGCCCATGATAGTTGAAGAAGGGCGATCTTGTATCATTTTGACTGCATTTTGTTAGCAGGAATCGTTCGTGTTTCGATTGCTTCAAGTAAGTAGGGATGCGGGCTGGCGCCCCTTCCTTGTCGAACTGACGTGCGATAAAAAACGCGCCGAGGCACATGGCCGGAGCGCGTTTTTGTCGGGCAGACTGAAAGGGATTACTTCGGCGTTTCCGTCACAAAACCCATCTTGGTCAGACCGCCAGCCTGTGCTGCAGACATGACTTGCGCCACCTTTTCATACTGTGTTGTACGAGCGGCATGCAGGTGCAGTTCAGGTTGTGGTTCCGTTTTTGCGGCATCGGCGATGCGTGCTGCCAGATCCGCTTCATTGATGGAGTCACCGTTCCAGAATACGGTGCCTTCCGCATCAATCGACAGGCTGATGGTCTCCGGCTTGACATCATTCGGCTGGCTGGCTGCGCGTGGCAGATCCAGTTTGACCGCATGATTCATCACAGGAATGGTGATGATGAAGATGATCAGCAGCACCAGCATCACGTCGACCAGCGGCGTGGTGTTGATCTCGGGGTTGAAATCGTCCTCTTCGGACAGGGAGCCCATTGCCATTATTTACCTCCGACTGCCACCAGCTTTTTTCCTGCACCATTTGGCGTACCGGCATCATTGGCACGTGCGCCGGTCACGAACAGGGCATGCAGATCAAAGCCGAACTTGTTCATTTTTGCGATTAGCGATTTGTTGCCGCGAACCAGCGCGTTGTAGCCGAAGGTTGCAGGAATCGCGACCGCCAGACCGATGGCGGTCATGATCAGTGCTTCACCAACCGGACCGGCAACTTTATCAATACTGGCTTGGCCGGAGGTGCCGATTGCCACGAGTGCATGGTAAATGCCCCAGACGGTACCGAACAGGCCGACAAACGGTGCAGTTGAGCCTACCGATGCGAGCACCGCCATGCCAGCTTGCAGCTTGGCCGCAGATTCATCGATGCCTTGACGCAGCGACAGCGTGATCCAGTCACTGGTCGACAATTGATCGTGCAGATGGCCTTTGTGTGCTTCGTGGTGACGCATTGCCGTGGTGCCGGCTTCCGCGATTTCCGCAAACGGGTTGTTATGGCCGAGGGTTGCCTTGCCTTCTTCCAGGCTGGTCGCATCCCAGAATTCGTGACCGGCAGCATGCGCTGCGCGACGATACTGGAACAGCTGAATGGCTTTGCTGATGATGACGTACCATGAGGCGATCGACATCACGACCAACAGCACGGCGACCGTCTTGATGATGATGTCGCCTTGAGCCCACAAACTCTCGAGACCATACGGATTAACTGCTTCCATGATTTTTCCTTCTTTATCTATTTAACGTGAAATTGATCGGTACGATGGCAAACGCAGGCGTCGGTCTGCCATCCTCGATATAAGGTTTGAACAGGGCACGCATGACGGCGTCACGAGCCGCGTCATCCATCCGCAACGAGCCGGAAGATTTCTGAATCTCGATACGTTCTGCCTTGCCTTTTTCATTGATCAGCACGCGTAGCGTCACGGTACCTTCATTGCCCATCCGTGCGTCCAGTGGAGGATATACCGGACGCGGGGCATTAATGTAGGAAACACCGGAGATCGTCTTTGGCAATGCTGGCGCGGCTGGCGCAGCAGGGGCCGGCGGCGTGAAGACGGCCGGCGGTTCTTTCGATTCCTGTTGCGGCGCTTCTGGCGGGACTTCTTCAGTAATGGCTTTTTCTGCAGGCTTCTCGCTGATCACCGGACGTGGCTTTGGTTGCGCCACCGGTTTTTTCACGACAGGCACGGTCTTTGGCGGAGCAGGCTGCGGTTTGGGTTCTGGCGGTGGTTCCAGTGTGACGAAGCTTGCAATGATTTCGCGCGGCAGGGTTTGTGCAACTTGATGAACAAGACCGCCGCGTAGCGCGTAGAACAAGCCGACGTGCAAGGCGATAACAATTATGAGAGGAAGGTACCTTCTTAATTGCAGAGCGAGTTGTGGGTTTTGCGAAGGTGCTGACAACGACATTGGTAATGCATTCATAGAGTAGTGCTTATGCGGCCATTGCTTGTGTGTGGAACATGATCGGCTGCACAGCGTTTGGTTGCGCATTGGCCAGACATTCACGCAAAATGTTTTTTGCGCAGGAGTTGCATTTCCCGCAACACGTGCCGACTTCCAGCTGATCGCGTAATTCTGACATCCGTGTCAGTCCGCCATCAACCGCCTGCCGAATTTTCCTGTCCGAAACATTGCTGCAAACACAAACAATCATTCGATGCCTCTTGCCGTCTACGTTGTAGGTTAACAAAGCCAAAAAGGGTAGTTCTTTTTATGTGCGATGCCGGCTTAAGGCCGGCATCCGGGTATTCCTGTATTCATTCTGCTCGATTCAGTTCATTCGACTGCCTGCTACCAGGCGCGTCAGAATGCTGAACCTTTCCGGTGGCGGCATTGCACGTTCCACTACCGTCCCCCACTGTTCCGAAAGCTGCTGGCATGTCGCTCGCAGAACAGGTGCCAGATCTGGTAACTCCGCCAGCGCTTTCAAATGGCGCTCAATAACCGATGCCAGCTTGATACATGCTGCACTTTCCTGGTTGTTGGCTGTGTACTGCGACATCAGGTGCAGGACTGCCGAGACCAGCAACTCCGGTTGTGCCGAAGCCTTATTCGGTTCGCGCAATGCCTGGTAAGCCTTTTCGATTGCCATCAAACTCTCCTTGTAGGTTGGTCTGCTGGCTGGCGCAACAAGATGATTGTTGTGCAGGCTGGCTTGCAGGAATCGCGGATATTTCTTAAGCCGTCAAAATCAGTTTGTTCAATTGCGTCAGGCGAAGGCGATAGATGCGACCTTCATGGGCAATTTCCACTTCGCGCATTTGCTGAAACAAATCGCGACTGTTGATGCGCTCGATAGGTTTGTCTGCTGCCGTGCGTGCACGGGGTGCGGATAACCGGTTTTCCTGCATATTGCGTTGTGCCGTGATCGTCATTATATCCTCTTTATTAAATGAGAACAATTCTTGTTTAGATTATTGTCCAACTAAATGAGGAATGCAAGGATTTTTACGGATTTGTGGCCACTACTTAGTAAGAAAGTGTGAACAACATGGATCTGGCGCAACACCTTGCCAGTCAAGGCTCTCAAAGCGATGTCCAAAAGAAAAAACGCGCCAGTCTGGCGCGTTTTGGAGCGGGTTGGGTTCAGTTCAGCGGGTTAAAGGAATGGGCCTGTGCGATCGGCCAGTAGCGCGCAAAGACTTCTGGCAGCGTGCTGGTGGAGCCTGCTTCGGCTTCACTTAATAGCTGACCGGGCTCCAGATAAGGCAACAGCGCCGAGGCCAGTTTGACCTGATTGGCAGACACGCGACGCACAAGGTGATGCGGTTTCAAATCCGAGGGATGGGTCAATCCTGCTGCGGCAATCAACTCAGCCAGCGCTTTCAGCGTGTTCTGATGGAAATTGGCAACGCGTTGTGCCTTGTCGGGCACGACCAGCGCGCGTTGTCGCAGCGTATCCTGTGTGGCGATGCCCGTCGGGCAGCGGTCGGTGTGGCAGCTTTGGGACTGAATACATCCCAGTGCAAACATAAAACCGCGCGCGGAGTTGCACCAGTCGGCACCGAGCGCAATCGTGCGCACGATATCGAAAGCACTGACAATCTTGCCAGAGGCGCCTAGCTTGATCTTGTCGCGCAATTTCGCGCCAACGAGGGTGTTATGCACAAGGAGCAAGGCTTCCTGCAGCGGCATGCCGACGTGGTCGGTAAACTCAACTGGCGCCGCGCCGGTCCCTCCTTCGCCGCCATCAATCACAATGAAGTCCGGCGTGATGCCGGTTTCCATCATCGCTTTGACGATGCCAAAAAATTCCCACGGATGGCCGATGGCAAGCTTGAAGCCAGTGGGCTTGCCGCCAGACAGCGTGCGCAATTGTTCGACAAACTGCAGCAAACCGATCGGGCTATCAAAAGCGGAATGGGACGAGGGCGAAATGCAGTCAATACCTTCAGGAATGCCACGTGCTTCGGCAATCTCTTTGGTCACCTTGGCACCGGGCAGCATACCCCCATGGCCAGGCTTGGCGCCTTGCGAGAGTTTGATCTCGATCATCTTCACTTGCGACAGCGTGGCATTGCGTGTGAATTGTTCTGGGGAAAAATTGCCTTTCTCATCGCGGCAACCAAAGTAGCCGGAACCGATTTCCCAGACCAGATCGCCGCCCGGCTCTCCTGATTGTTCCGGGCGGTGATAGCGACTGATGCTGCCTTCGCCGGTATCGTGCATAAAGCGACCAATTTGCGCACCCTGGTTCAAGGCGCGAATGGCGTTGGCGGACAGTGAGCCAAAACTCATGGCCGAGATGTTGAATACGCTTGCGGAATACGGTTGGGCGCGATCACCACCAATTGTGATCCGGAAATCGTGGGACCCTACCTTGCTCGGTTGAATCGAGTGGTTGATCCATTCGTAATCGCTTTGATAAACATCGTACTGGGTGCCGAAAGGACGCTTATCGATATCCTGCTTTGCGCGTTGATAGACCAGCGAACGCTGGTTGCGCGAGAACGGATGCGCGGCGGCATCTTCTTCCAGAAAATACTGGCGAATTTCGGGACGGACCGATTCAAACAAGTAGCGGAAATGCGCGAGGATCGGATAATTGCGTAGCAGGGCATGATTCTTCTGACGCATGTCCATGATGCCAAGCAAGGTCAGTGCGCCGGAAGCCAGAAGCAGCCACCAGCCGCTGTTAAATAGCAGGACACTGGCAAGGGACGCAACAAAAAGTACAACAGCAATCGCCATCGCGACATAGCGTATGGGCAAAAAACGCATCGCATCTCCTGAATTGCGCATCATCTGGGTGACGCTGGAAAGCGACAGTGTACAACGTTAAAAAAAATTGCCGCACCACAACTTCGTTCTGATCAGCGTATGCTTGTTCACAATCTGGTTCGGCACGCCACAAGTGCCGCGATCATTTCATTGGTGAGCAAAAGGCTATGAAGATAGAAGCGGATAGTGCGGTGTACAAAACATTGCTGGAATCGACCAAGGCGATTCCATGGAAGCTCGACTGGCGAACCATGCAGTTTGCCTACATCGGTCCGCAGATTGAAAGGGTGCTGGGCTGGTCTGTCGAGAGCTGGGTCAGCGTGCAGGATTGGGCCGAGCGAATTCATGAAGAAGATCGCGAACAAGTAGTCAATTTCTGTATTTCCCAATCCAAGGAAGGCGCGGATCATGAGGCGGATTACCGCGCCCTGACCAAAGATGGTGATTACGTCTGGATTCGCGATGTGGTGCATGTCGTGCGCAACGATGCGGGCGAGGTCGAAGCGCTGATTGGCTTCATGTTTGATATCAGCGAGCGCAAAAAGACGGAAGCCAAGCTGATTGATCTGCAGAAGGAGTTGGAGGCCTTATCGTTCAAGGACGGATTGACGGGTGTTGCCAATCGGCGCATGTTCGATTCGGTGATGGAGCTGGAGTGGAGCAACGCACGTCGCAATAACCGGCCGCTTGCACTGATCATCATCGATATCGATTACTTCAAACAGTACAACGATTGCTATGGACATATTCAGGGCGATCAGTGTCTGCAACGTGTTGCCAAGACGTTGGCATCGGCGGCGACCCGGTCTCGCGACTTTTTTGCGCGCTTTGGCGGCGAAGAATTCATGCTGGTATTGCCGGAGACCGATGAGGCATCCGCAGTCAAGGTGGCAGAGCGTTGTCGCAATCTGATCTTCAAGGAGCAAATTGCGCATGCGCAGTCTGCCGTGAGCCAGATTCTGACGATCAGCATGGGTGTCGGTGCAATCATCCCGACGCATCAGGATTCGATTTCTTCATTCATCGACGCAGTGGATCGTCGCTTGTATGCAGCCAAGCAAAAAGGACGCAACTGCATTGCCAGCGACGGGCGATGAGTGCTGCAATCAAAAAATAAAGCCGTCATCAGACGGCTTTATTTTTGTGGATCAGGCAATGGCGTTGCTGGTGTCGATAATCCCGCCGCCGAGGCAGACATCGCCCTGATACAGCACGGCAGACTGCCCTGGCGTCACAGCCCACTGCGGTGTCGAAAATGCGAGTGAAAAGCCGTCTGCACTGGTGTGCTGACGGCAATCAACATCTGCCTGGCGATAACGAGTCTTGGCAAACAGCGCTTCATCCGTCGGTGGGGTGCCGGCAATCCAGCTCATCTGACCCGCATGCAGTTCGGACGACAGCAGCCATGGATGATCGTGTCCCTGCACAACATAGAGCGTGTTGTTGACCACATCCTTGCGTGCGACATACCATGCATCACTGGTGCCATCTGCATTGCGGTGTGTCTTCATGCCGCCAATGCCGATACCCTTGCGCTGCCCCAGGGTATAAAAGCTCAGACCGACGTGTTCGCCAACGACAGTGCCGTCCGGCGTTTTCATCGGGCCCGGCTGATAGGACAAGTAGCGATTCAGAAACTCGCGAAACGGGCGTTCGCCAATAAAGCAGATGCCGGTCGAATCTTTCTTGGTTGCATTCGGCAATTTGAGTTGCTCGGCGATCTTGCGAACCTCGGTCTTTTTGATTTCACCGAGCGGGAACAGTGTTTTTGCCAGTTGCGCTTGATTCAGGCGATGCAGGAAATAACTTTGATCCTTGCTGGCATCGACGGCCTTGAGCAATTGAACCTGACCGGCATCCGGACCGCTGGTTACTTCACGGACGCGTGCGTAATGGCCGGTCGCGATGAGATCGGCGCCCAGCGAGACCGCATGATCCAGAAACGCCTTGAATTTGATTTCTGCATTGCACAGCACATCGGGATTGGGCGTACGGCCGGCCTCGTACTCGCGCAGAAACTCGGCGAACACGCGATCTTTGTATTCGGCGGCGAAGTTGACCGCTTCGATGTCCACGCCGACCACATCGGCGACGCTGGCTGCATCAATCCAGTCCTGGCGCGTCGAGCAATACTCGGAATCGTCATCGTCTTCCCAGTTCTTCATGAACAGGCCGATGACCTCATAACCTTGTTCCTTCAGCAGCCAGGCAGAAACAGACGAATCGACACCGCCGGACATGCCGATGACGACACGCTTCTTAGCCATTGAGTGCCTCGTGCGGAACATCGTAGACGGAAGAGTGCGTAATCAGATAGGACAGGGGCATGCGCTTGCCGGCCAGATAGTCATCCACACGTTGCATGACGGATGGGCTGCGATGCTTGTCCCGGCAAGCCATCATTTCGTCGTAGGTCATCCAGACCGCGCGCAGGATGCCCACATCCAGCGGTTGATCATGCTGGGCACCCACTTCACCGCAGAAGGTAAAGCTCAGATAGGTAATGTCCTTGCCGGTTCGGGCGGAAACGTAACGCGACATGTAAATGCCGATCAAGCCAGTCGGCGTGAACTCGTGCGCGGTTTCTTCCATTGCTTCGCGCGAGACGGCTTGCTCCAGCGATTCGCTCGGGTCCAGATGTCCGGCAGGCTGGTTGAATCGCACGCCTTCACTGGTTTCTTCTTCAACCAGCAAAAAGCGGCCTTCACGTTCCATGACGGCGGCGACGGTAACGGATGGTTTCCAGATATCAGACATATTGGCTTTCGGAATAGCCCGCTATTCTAGCCTGCGCCAGCAAAAATTGCCGTTCCTGTGCGGTTTGTGGCAAGTTTTTCAAAAGAAATCGCATGTTTTTTTACGAAAAATTGCCTTAAATCCTTTGCTTGTCCGAGATTTGGTCGTATCCTTGCCGGTTCATTTCTTGGCGGTTCTTGACACGAAGCTTACAAAATCGCCAATTTGCGACATTGTGATGCGTGTTTTAATGGGCACTTGCACACCGATTTTGGCAACGTCGCGAAATGAAGTGCTGCGCTCTATAGAAGAGCGTGTGCCGCTAACCATGAATTTGATTGCTCAGATGCCTGCAAATGGCTTCTGGCGAATTTTTAGCAAAACGGAATAACTATGCAGCGCATCATGCTCAGAGCCAAGATTCACCGCGCAACGGTGACGCAGGCTGATCTGCATTATGAAGGTTCGTGCGGTATTGACGAAGACCTGCTGAACGCGGCCGATATCAAGGTCGGCGAGAAAATTGAGCTGTACAACGTCAACAATGGCGAGCGTTTCTCCACCTACGCCATCAAGGGCGCAAAGGGTACCGGCGAGATTTCCCTGAATGGCGCGGCTGCGCGGCGCGCACATCTGGGTGATTTGCTCATCATCTGTACATATGGACCGATGAGCGACGAGGAAATTGAAACCTACGAGCCCAAGATTGTTTTTGTTGATGAACATAATCGCATTACGGGACTGAAGCAGCAGTAGTCAGTTGCAGCACCAGACAAACCCGGTCGCGCTTCCTAGCAGCTAGAACCGGGTTTTTATGTATGTGCCGGTCGCGTCAGAAAAAGAATTTAAACAACTTAAGAGAGAAGTTATGTCTTTAGTGATAGGAGTGCCGCGGGAAACATTCCCCGGCGAAACACGTGTTGCAACCGTCCCTGAGGTTGTACAAAAGCTCATCAAGCAAGGTTATGCCATCGCTGTGGAAACCGGTGCCGGCGCAGCCTCGAATATCAGTGACGATGAATACCGCGAAGCCGGTGCAGAAATTCTCGGCAGTGCTGCTGAAGTCTGGTCCAAGGCTGACATCGTTTTCAAACTGCGTGGTCCGAACGAAGAAGAAGTCGGCCTGCTGAAAGACGGCGGTACGCTGGTCAGCTACATCTGGCCTGCGCAAAATCCGCAATTGATGGAAAAGCTGGCTGCTAAAAAAGCAACCGTGCTGGCCATGGATTCCGTGCCACGTATCTCGCGTGCGCAGAAGATGGATGCCTTGTCTTCGCAAGCCAACATCGCCGGTTACCGTGCGGTTATTGAAGCCGCCAATGCATTCGGTCGCTTCTTCACTGGTCAGATCACGGCTGCAGGTAAAGTACCGCCGGCCAAGGTCTTCGTGATCGGTGCGGGCGTGGCCGGTCTGGCTGCAATCGGTACCGCTGCCAATCTGGGCGCGATTGTTCGTGCCAACGATACGCGCAAGGAAGTTGCCGACCAGATCATTTCGATGGGCGGCGAGTTCATCGCGGTTGACTACGAAGAAGACGGTGCCGGGACCGGTGGTTACGCCAAGGTGATGTCGGAAGAATTCCAGAAGGCGCAGCGCGAAACCTTTGCGCAGCAAGCCAAGGAAGTTGACATCATCATCACGACGGCGCTGATTCCAGGCAAACCGGCACCGAAGCTGATCACGGCAGAAATGGTCCAGTCGATGAAGCCGGGTTCGGTCATCGTCGACCTGGCAGCGGAGCAGGGCGGTAACTGCGAACTGACCGTTCCGGGCGAAGTGACGACCGTGCATGGCGTCACCATCATTGGTTACAAGGATCTGCCGACGCGTCTGGCCAAGACGGCATCGACGCTGTATGCAACCAACCTGTTCCGTCTCTCGGAAGATCTGATCAAGACCAAGAGCGTTGATCCTGCCGGCGAAGGTGCTGCTGCGATCAAGATGAACATGGAAGACGAAGTCGTGCGTGGCACGACCGTCATCGATCAGGGCAATGTGACCTGGCCGCCGCCAGCACCGAAGTTGTCGGCTGCGCCTGCACAACCGAAGCCTGCTGCGGCCGCACCTGCGCCAGCGCATGGCCATGGTCCAAGCACGACCGTATCGTCGCCGACACGTGTGGTCGTCATGTTCGCATTTGCAACCTTGTTGTTCGGTTTGATCGGCTTTGGTGCGCCTAGCGCGTTCCTCGGCCATCTGACGGTATTCGTATTGGGTTGTTTCATCGGCTACATGGTCGTTTGGAATGTGACGCCGGCACTGCATACCCCGCTCATGAGCGTAACCAACGCCATCTCGTCGATCATCGTGATCGGTGCGCTGGTACAGGTTGCACCTCCGCTGGCGGATGGTATTACGCGCCCTGAAATGCTGATCAAAGTCATGGCTGCCCTTGGCATCGTCCTGACCGCCATCAACATGTTCGGTGGTTTTGCCGTTACCCGTCGCATGCTCGACATGTTCCGTAAGAATTAAGAAGGAGACTCCCAATGTCTGCAAATCTGGCTACTGTCTCCTACATCGGAGCAACAATTCTGTTCATTCTCAGTCTGGGCGGCTTGTCGCACCCGGAAACCTCGCGCCGTGGCAACCTGTACGGCATGATCGGTATGGCAATCGCCGTGCTGGCGACCGTGTTTGGTCCACGCGTTACCGCTGACGGCTACGCATGGATCATCATCGCGCTGGTCGTCGGTGGCGCAATCGGTCTGTACGCAGCCAAGGTCGTCAAAATGACCGAAATGCCGGAGCTGGTTGCATTGATGCACAGCTTCGTCGGTCTGGCTGCAGCACTGGTCGGTTTCGCCAGCTATGTCGATCCGTCGCTGCATTTCGAAGGCGCAGAAAAAACCATTCATGACGTCGAAATCTATATCGGCATCCTGATTGGTGTGGTGACCTTCTCCGGTTCGCTGATCGCTTTCGGCAAACTGAACGGCAAGATCGGCGGCAAACCGCTGATGCTGCCAGCGCGTCACTGGCTCAATCTTGGTTTGCTGGTGATCGTGATCTACTTCGGTGCCCAGTTCATCCAGGCAGAAACCGTGTCGGAAGGCATGACCCCGCTGATCATCATGACCATCATCGCGCTGCTGTTCGGTATTCACATGGTCATGGCCATCGGTGGTGCGGATATGCCGGTCGTGGTGTCGATGCTCAACAGCTATTCGGGCTGGGCTGCTTCGGCAACCGGCTTCATGCTGAGCAACGATCTGCTGATCGTGACTGGCGCACTGGTTGGTTCGTCGGGTGCGATTCTGTCGTACATCATGTGCAAGGCAATGAACCGTAACTTCTTCAGCGTGATCGCTGGTGGTTTCGGCGGTGGTGCACCAAAGGCTGGTGGCGCTGCGAAAGAACAGGTTGGTGAAGCGACGCCTGTGACGGCACAAGAAACGGCTGAACTGCTGCGCGAAGCGAAAAGCGTTGTGATCGTTCCAGGTTACGGTATGGCTGTTGCGCAAGCACAGCACACCGTGAATGAAATCACCAAGTTCCTGCGTGAAAAGAAAGTCAACGTGCGTTTTGCGATTCACCCGGTTGCCGGTCGTATGCCTGGTCACATGAACGTGCTGTTGGCCGAAGCAAAAGTGCCGTACGACATCGTGCTGGAAATGGATGAAATCAACGAAGACTTTCCGGATACCGACGTTGTCATGGTCATCGGCGCGAACGATATCGTGAACCCGGATGCACAGGATGATCCGGACAGCCCGATTGCCGGCATGCCGGTTCTGGAAGTCTGGAAAGCAGAAACCACGATTGTCATGAAGCGTTCGATGGCTTCGGGCTACGCTGGTGTCGACAATCCACTGTTCTACAAAGAAAACAATCGCATGTTGTTCGGCGATGCGAAGAAGATGCTGGATGAAGTCCTGGCAACGCTCAAAGGCTAAGTTTTTCTGGCCTGATCAAAAAAGCCCGCTTACGCGGGCTTTTTTATTGGCTGAAGCAGTTGATCGGTTGTTCGTTTGTGTATTAACGGCTCCAATAACCCGGTTGGTCGTACATGGCTTGCAAATGACCAATAAAAAGCCGGACTTTGGCTGGTACGTTTCGTTGCTGTGGATAAACCGCCATGATGTCGTACTCGGGAATCGCGTAATCGTCGAGCACGGTTTCCAGCGTGCCATTTTCCAGTTGGCTTTGAATTTCCCACATTGAACGCCACGCAATACCGAGGCCCTCCGTCATCCAGCGGTGCAGCAATTCACCGTCGTTGCAGTCCAGACTGCCATCGACGCGGACGGAGACGGTCTTGCCGCGATGATGGAAGTACCAGCCACGTTGCTGACCGCCTTGCAAGTTGAAGGCAAGACAATTATGCTTGGAGAGGTCGTCCAGCGTCTTTGGCTTGCCGTGTTGCCGGAAATATTCCGGCGTGCCACACACGACGCGTTTGTTGGACGCCAGTTTGACGGCAACGAAGTTGGGCTCGATGTTGCCGCCGATACGTATCCCCATGTCATAGCCTTCCTGTACCAGATCGACGACCCGGTCGGTCAGGTTGAACGACATTTTCAAATCCGGATGCTGCAAAAGAAATTCCGGGGCATAAGGCGCCACATGCTGGCGGCCGAAAGAAGCGGGTGCGGATACGATCAAATGGCCGGTCACCTTATGGCGACCTTCCGAAATGGCGCTTTCCGCAAGATCGAGCTCGCTGATCAGTCTTTTGCAATGTTCGAGGTAGACCGAGCCTTCCTCTGTCAGGGCCAGGCGCCGGGTCGAACGATGGAGCAGGCGAACGCCCAGGCGTTTCTCCAGCGTATCGATGCGCCGACCGACCATTACAGGCGTGACTTGCAATGCCAAAGCGGCGGCCGCAAAGCTTCCTTGGTCAACGGCAGTGGTAAAAGCCTCGATCTGTTTGAGCTTATCCATTCGATACCTGAAGTATTTAATTGGTTAAACAAATGTTCTATTCTCAAATTATTGCATAGCAATTAGTATACGTACCTGTAAAAAATTCGCATTAGTAAAAATTTCATTCACTGGAGGTTTTGATGGCAAAGATGACCGCAGCTCAGGCAGCAGCCTGGGTCTTGCAGAAAGAGGGTATTGATCAGGCGTTCGGCGTTCCGGGCGCAGCGATCAATCCGTTTTATTCGGCATTGCAAAAGAACGGCACGATTGCTCACGTATTGGCTCGTCACGTAGAAGCAGCAACCCACATGGCCGAAGGCTACACCCGTGCCAAAGCAGGCAATATCGGTGTTGCACTGGCGACCTCGGGTCCTGGCGGTACCGACATGGTTACAGGTCTGTACTCGGCGCAAGCTGACTCGATCCCGATTCTGTGCATCACGGGTCAGGCACCACGTGCGCGCGTTCACAAGGAAGACTTCCAGGCTGTCGATATCGAATCGATCTCCAAGCCAGTGACCAAATGGTCGGTCATGGTCCGTGAACCAGCCCTGGTTCCACAAGTGTTCCAGCAAGCATTCCACATCATGCGTTCGGGCCGTCCTGGTCCTGTGCTGATCGATCTGCCATTCGACGTGCAAGTTGCCGAAATCGAATTCGATCCGGATCTGTACGAGCCATTGCCAGTCTACAAGCCAGCAGCAAGCCGCAAGCAGATCGAGCGTGCAATGGCGATGTTGAACGAAGCAGAGCGCCCATTGTTGGTTTCCGGCGGTGGCGTGATCAACGCTGACGCATCGGCACTGATGCAAGAATTCGCTGAACTGGTCAACGTACCAGTCGTGCCAACCCTGATGGGCTGGGGTACCGTTCCTGACGATCACCCGTTGATGGTCGGTATGGTTGGTCTGCAAACCTCGCATCGCTATGGCAACGCCACGATGCTGGCTTCGGATTTCGCATTCGGTATCGGTAACCGTTGGGCAAACCGTTTCACCGGTTCGATCGACGTTTTCACCAAAGATCGTAAATTCGTTCACATCGACATCGAGCCAACGCAGATCGGCCGCGTGTTCGGTCCTGATCTGGGTATCGTTTCCGATGCAAAAGCTGCATTGACCCTGCTGGTTGAAGTTGCGAAAGAATGGAAAGCTGCAGGCAAGCTGAAAAACCGTGACGCGTGGCTGGCAGAGTGCCAAAAACGCAAGCGCACGATGCTGCGTAAAACTGATTTCGACAACACCCCGATCAAGCCACAACGTGTTTATCAAGAGATGAACAATGTGTTCGGCAAGAACACTCGTTATGTGTCGAACATCGGCCTGTCGCAAATCGCCGCTGGTCAATTCCTGCAAGTGCACAAAGAACGTAACTGGATCAACTGCGGCCAAGCAGGCCCATTGGGCTGGACCGTTCCTGCTGCACTGGGTGTGCGTGCTGCTGACCCTGCAAGCGAAATCGTTGCGATCACCGGTGATTATGACTTCCAGTTCCTGATTGAAGAATTGGCTGCTGGTGCACAGTTCAACCTGCCATACATCCACGTGTTGGTGAACAACTCGTACCTGGGTCTGATCCGTCAGGCGCAACGTATGTTCACGATGGATTACTGCGTTTCGCTGGCATTCGACAACATCAACTCGACCGAGAACGCATCGTATGGTGTGGACCACGTCAAGGTGACCGAAGGCCTGGGTTGCAAAGCGATCCGTGTATTTGATCCAAACGAAATCGCTCCTGCCCTGCGCAAGGCGCAAGAGTGGATCAAGGAATTCAAGGTGCCGGTCGTGGTCGAGGTCATTCTCGAGCGCGTTACCAACATCTCGATGGGTACCGAAATCAACGCGATCAACGAATTCGAAGAAATCCTGGACATCGTTGAAGGCGAAGTAGCGACAGCGAAAGGGTAATGCAATGACGAAACTGGCTGCTAATCTGACGATGCTGTTCAATGAGGTTCCATTCATGGACCGCTTTGAACAAGCTGCAAAGAATGGCTTTAAAGGCGTTGAATTCTTGTTCCCTTACGATTTCCCGGCGGCTGATGTCGCGGCGAAATTGAAAGAAAACAATCTGGAAATGGTTCTGCACAATCTGCCGGCCGGTAACTGGGCTGGTGGTGAGCGTGGTATCGCCTGCCATCCGGATCGTGTTGAAGAGTTCAAGGCTGGTGTCGATAAGGCAATCGAGTACGTCAAAGTACTCGGTACCAAACAAGTCAACATCCTGTCGGGTATCGTGCCTGCTGGCGTGACGCATGAACAAGCAGAAGCCACTTTGGTTGCTAACTTGAAATATGCGGCTGCGAAGTTGAAAGAAGCGGGTATTCCATTGTTGATCGAAGCGATCAACACGTTTGATATTCCAGGCTTCTTCTTGACTGGCACCAAGCAAACGCTGGACATCATCGCTAAAGTTGGTTCTGACAATCTGTTCTTCCAGTACGACATCTATCACATGCAACGCATGGAAGGTGAGCTGGCAAACACGATCAAGAACAATCTGAAAGTGATTCCACACCTGCAGTTGGCAGATAATCCAGGCCGTTTTGAACCAGGTACGGGTGAGATCAATTACACTTACCTCTTCAAGTATCTGGACGAAATCGGATACCAAGGCTGGATCGGTTGTGAATACAAACCGAAAGCCGGCACGGTTGAAGGTTTGGGCTGGCGCGCTGCGCACGGCGTGTAAGCAAGAAAATCATGGGCGGTCTGCGGACTGCCCATGCCTTTTATCGGACTTTCACGCTCTCGTCACAAAAGAACTACACCATACGCGTATCATCACGGATTCCGTTTTAGTACGCGTTCCATTAAAACACCTCAGGAGTCAATAACATGGCAAAAGTCGGATTTATCGGTTTGGGCATCATGGGCGCACCAATGGCGCTTAACCTGCAAAAAGGCGGCCACGAACTGTACGTTCACGATCAGAAAGCACCAGCACAGGAACTGATCGACGGTGGCGCAAAAGTCTGCGCATCGGGTGCCGAAGTTGCCAAGAACGCTGACATCATCATCACCATGGTGCCGGATACCCCGCACGTCGAAGCGGTTCTGTTCGGTGAAAACGGTGTTGCCGCTGGTCTCAGCAAAGGCAAGATCGTGGTCGACATGAGCTCGATCTCGCCAATCGCAACCAAAGAATTCGCGAAGAAAATCAACGCACTCGGCGCTGAATACCTGGACGCACCAGTATCCGGCGGTGAAGTCGGTGCAAAGGCAGCATCGCTGACCATCATGATCGGTGGTTCGGAAGCTGCATTCAACACCGTCAAGCCACTGTTCGAACTGATGGGCAAGAACATCACGCTGGTCGGCGGTAACGGTGACGGTCAAACCACCAAAGTAGCGAACCAGATCATCGTTGCGCTGAACATCCAGGCCGTTTCCGAAGCGCTGTTGTTCGCATCGAAAGCAGGCGCAGATCCAGCCAAAGTGCGTCAAGCGCTGATGGGCGGTTTTGCCAACTCGCGTATTCTGGAAGTGCATGGCGAGCGTATGGTCAAACGTACGTTCAACCCAGGCTTCCGTATCGAACTGCACCAGAAGGATCTGAACCTGGCATTGCAAGGTGCCAAGTCGATGGGCGTGACGCTGCCAAACACCGCAGCAACCCAGGAACTGATGAACGCTTGCGCAGCAAACGGCTTGTCCGGCATGGATCACTCGGCACTGTGCCGCGCGATCGAAATCATGTCGAACCACGAAATCGCGAAGGCGTAATTTCGTTAGAGCGGTTCTACGGCGACTTCGGTCGTCGTTATCGAACCGGCATTGTGCAATTCGGCAATGCCGGTTCTGTTTTCCGGTTTTGTTATTCCATTAAAAGTATTTGTTCCCATGTCGATTGATCCACGCCAGTTTTTGAACGACCTGTATGACACCGCAGTTGAGGCCGTGAGCGCACGCAAGTGCATGCCCGCCTATCTGCCCAAGCAATCCGCCAAAGGCCGCACGCTGGTGATCGGCGCCGGTAAGGGTGCCGCGGCGATGGCAAAGGTTGTTGAAGATACGTGGCCGGGCAAAGTCGAAGGCCTGATCGTGACGCGCTATGGCCACGGTGCCGACTGCAAGCAAATCGAGATCGTTGAAGCAGCCCATCCGGTGCCGGATGAAGCAGGCCGTGCTGCTGCCGGTCGCATGCTTGAGTTGGTCAAAGGACTGACGGAGGACGATCTGGTCTTGTGCCTGATCACGGGAGGTGGTTCCGCACTGTTGAGTCTGCCCGGCGAAGGTATCACGCTTGAACAGAAGCAAGCATTGAACAAGGCGCTGCTGAAGAGCGGTGCCACCATTTCTGAAATGAATTGCGTGCGCAAGCACCTGTCGGCGATCAAAGGCGGTCGCCTGGCACTGGCCTGTGCGCCCGCCAAGGTGATCACGCTGCTGATCTCCGACGTACCAGGCGATGATCCAGGCGTGATTGCATCCGGCCCGACTTTGCCTGATCCAACCACGTGCGAAGAGTCACTCGCGATTCTGAAAAAGTACAACATCGAACTGCCGGACAACGTACGCAAGCATCTCGAGTCTGGTGCAGGTGAGACACCAAAGCCGGGCGATGCACGCTTTGCGCGTAATGAACATCACGTCATGGCAACTGCGCAGCATGCGCTGGAAGCGGCTGCGGAAAAAGCACGCGCTGCCGGCATTACCCCTTATATCCTGTCGAATGATCTCGAAGGTGAATCGCGCGATGTTGGCATGGTCCATGCTGCACTGGCCAAGCAGGTTGCCAAATACGGTCAGCCGTTTGCCAAACCATGCGTGATTCTGTCTGGTGGTGAAACAACGGTCACCGTGCGTGGCAAAGGTCGTGGTGGTCGCAATGCAGAATTCCTGTTGAGCCTGGCTGTATCGTTGCAAGGCACGGCAGGTATTTATGCACTGGCATGTGACACGGATGGTATCGATGGTTCGGAAGATAACGCCGGCGCTATCTACACTCCTGATTCCTGGTCGCGCGCAGCGGAGAAAGGTCTGAATGCCAAAGCCATGCTGGAAAACAATGATGGCTATGGTTTCTTCAGCGGTCTTGACGACCTGATCGTCAGTGGTCCGACGCGCACCAATGTGAATGACTTCCGCGCCATCCTGATTCTGTAAGATGCATCACATTGCCCGTGCCGATGATGGATCGGGCAAGCTGTTTTTTATCCTTATTTTTTAAAAAGAAGACTGTCATGAGACGTAATCGCAAAGCAAAAATCGTTGCAACCCTTGGTCCAGCAAGTACTGATGTTGAAACCATCAGCGCACTGTTTGAAGCTGGCGTGGACATGTTCCGCTTCAACTTCAGCCACGGTTCGCACGAAGATCACCGTGCGCGTCACGAAATCGTGCGTGGTCTGGAGAAGACCTACGGTCGTCCAGTGTCCATCCTCTGCGATCTGCAAGGCCCAAAAATTCGTCTGGGCACCTTCACTGGTGACTCGGCTGTCTTGACCGCTGGCGAACAGTTTGTTCTCGACCGCGATCAAACGCCAGGTGACGCTACCCGCGTCTACCTGCCACACCCGGAACTGTTCGAAGCGGTTAAAGCTGGTCAGAACCTGTTGTTCGATGATGGCAAGATTCGTGTTTCGATCGAAAGCAACTCGGGCGACCGCATCGTCACCCGGGTAACCACCGGCGGCAAGATTTCCAACCGCAAAGGTGTCAACGTTCCTGACGCGATCCTGCCAATTCCGGCAATGACACCGAAGGATCTGGTCGATCTGGAATTCGCCCTGTCGTTGGGCGTGGACTGGGTGGCACTGTCGTTCGTGCAACAAGTCTCCGACATCGAAGACGCACGCAAGATCATCGGCGATCGCGCCTTGATCCAGTCGAAAATCGAAAAACCAGCTGCGATGCTGGATATCGATGCAATCTGCAAAGCATCGGACTCCGTCATGGTTGCACGTGGTGACCTCGGTGTTGAACTGCCGATCTCGCAAGTGCCACGCGCGCAAAAGGAAATCATTCGCGTGTCGCGCAAATATGGTCGCCCAACCATCGTTGCAACCCACATGCTGGAATCGATGACCGAATCGCCAATGCCAACGCGTGCAGAAGCATCGGACGTTGCCAACGCCATCTACGAAGGCGCGGATGCAGTGATGTTGTCGGCTGAATCGGCCAGCGGCAAGAACCCTGTTCGTGCAGTGCAGATGATGGACAGCATCATCAAGGAAGTAGAAAGCGATCCGGTTTACCGCACGCTGCTGGATGCACAACAAGTTGCACCACGTCCAACGCCGGAAGATGCAATCTGCAATGCCTTGCGTGAAACCACTGCTGCCATCAAGGCAGCCGGTACCGTGACCTACACCAAGTCCGGTAGCACCAGCATGAGCGCAGCACGTGTGCGTCCAACCACATCGATCCTGAGCATCACGCCAGAACTGAAAACCGCACGCCGTCTGGCATGGGTCTGGGGTATTCACTCGATCGTCGGTAAAGACGTGCACTCGGTAGACGAAATGGTTAGCGAAGCCGTGACGGCAGCAGAGCGCGAAGGTTTCGCCAAGAAAGGCGATTACATCGCAATCTCCGCTGGTCTGCCATTCGGTGAATCCGGCACGACCAACCTGTTGCACATCGCAACGATCAAGTAATGCCTGACAGTTCTGGTGAGTGATTGATGCATTCGCCAGAACTGACATCAATGGATTGCCGATATGCAAGCGATCGGCGCAAGCAACGAAATCTGCGGCAGTCCATTCATGTCAGACGTCAAAGTTTGACCGCGGTCAATGTCGGTATCGGCATCAGTTCATAGACTGGTGTTGTTGCTGCAAAGACGGCAACGGCAGTAAATGCAGTAAAACGAAGTTGCAATAAATAGCTAGGGGTCCTAGGTCGAATGCTGTTGATTCGGCCGGGTGAGAAAAACCCTTGAACCTGATCTGGATAATGCCAGCGAAGGGAAGCTGAGAAGTCTTTGTGCGCGCCTGATCGGCATGCGCGTGCATGACTTCCAAACTCCTTAGCTGGCTCCAAGCCGTAGTTAGCCAAGGAGCCAAAATGAATGCCAATCCGAAGTTTCTCTCTGCTACCGCCACGGTAGATGAAGCAGCCATCCAGCCGCTTCCCAATTCCCGCAAAATTTATATCGAAGGTTCGCGTCCTGACATCCGCGTGCCCATGCGCGAGATCACGCAATCAGACACGCCTGCGTCTTTTGGTGCGGAAAAGAATCCACCGATCTATGTGTATGACACGTCTGGTCCATACACTGATCCGGACGTGAAAATTGATATTCGCTCCGGTCTGGCGACACCGCGTCTGCCATGGATTCTCGAACGTGAAGATACCGAAGAGCTTGCCGGACCAACATCGGCCTATGGTATCGAACGGCTCAATGATCCCAGGCTGGCCGAGCTGCGTTTCAACTTGCACCGCAAGCCGCGTCGTGCGATTGCGGGCAAGAACGTGACGCAGATGCACTATGCGCGTCGCGGCATCATCACACCTGAAATGCAGTTTGTCGCGATTCGTGAAAACATGAATCGCAAGGCGTATCTGGAATCGCTCAAGAACTCGGGGCCGAAAGGCGAGAGATTGGCCGAGATGATGGGACGTCAGCATCCGGGGCAATCATTCGGTGCCGCGATTCCCAAGGAGATCACACCCGAATTCGTGCGCAATGAAATCGCGATGGGGCGCGCCATCATCCCGGCAAACATCAACCACCCTGAAGTCGAGCCGATGATCATCGGCCGCAACTTCCTCGTGAAGATCAACGCCAACATCGGTAATTCGGCTGTCACGTCTTCGATCGGCGAAGAAGTGGAGAAGATGACGTGGGCGATTCGCTGGGGCGGCGATAACGTGATGGATTTGTCGACTGGCAAGCACATTCATGAAACGCGCGAATGGATCATCCGCAATTCACCAGTACCGATCGGTACCGTGCCGATCTATCAGGCACTCGAAAAGGTCAATGGCAAGGCCGAAGACCTGACGTGGGAAATTTTCCGTGACACGTTAATTGAGCAGGCGGAGCAGGGCGTCGATTACTTCACGATCCATGCCGGCGTGCGTTTGCAGTACGTGCCATTGACGGCCCAGCGCATGACAGGCATCGTCTCGCGCGGTGGCTCCATCATGGCGAAGTGGTGCCTTGCCCATCACCGTGAGTCCTTCCTCTACGAGCACTTTGGAGAGATTTGCGAAATCATGAAGGCCTATGACGTCTCGTTTTCGCTGGGCGATGGCTTGCGCCCGGGTTCGATCTACGATGCGAATGACGAGGCACAACTCGGCGAACTGCGTACGCTGGGTGAACTGACACAGATCGCATGGAAGCATGATGTGCAAGTCATGATCGAAGGGCCGGGTCATGTGCCGATGCATCTGATCAAGGAAAACATGGACTTGCAACTCGAGCATTGCCACGAGGCGCCGTTCTATACGCTGGGTCCGTTGACCACAGATATTGCGCCTGGCTACGACCACATTACCTCGGGCATCGGTGCGGCCCAGATCGGCTGGTACGGTACGGCCATGCTGTGCTACGTCACGCCGAAAGAGCATCTGGGCCTGCCGAACAAAACCGACGTCAAGGACGGCATCATCACTTACAAGATCGCAGCGCATGCGGCCGATTTGGCGAAGGGGCATCCGGGTGCGCAGATTCGCGATAACGCGTTGTCGAAAGCGCGCTTCGAATTTCGCTGGGAAGACCAGTTCAACATTGGTCTCGATCCGGACAAGGCGCGCGAATTCCATGATGAAACCTTGCCCAAGGATTCAGCCAAGGTCGCCCATTTCTGCTCGATGTGTGGTCCGCATTTCTGCTCGATGAAGATCACGCAGGAAGTGCGTGACTATGCGGCGAGTCAGGGGATATCGGAAATCGCTGCGCTCAAGCAGGGCATGGAAGTGAAGGCAGTCGAGTTCGTCAAAAGCGGTGCTGAGCTGTATCGCAAGCAGTGATGGAAATCGAACTCAACGGTGTCTCGCGCCAGATCAGTCACGGTTCCAGCGTGGCTGATCTGGTTGCGGCGCTGTCCCTGACTGGCAAGGCATTGGCGGTTGCCGTGAATCGGGAAGTCGTGAGCAGCAATCGCTGGCACGAACATGTTCTGGAATCTACCGATCGTGTCGATATCGTGCGTGCCATTGGTGGCGGTTGATTCCATCGAAGGCTGAGCGGTGCATGCGGCGTGTTCATGCCGTCTGCACCGATGTCTTTTGTATTCATGGCAGCGGAATTTGCCTGCCGCATTCTCTGGAGATATTCCATGTCCTCGTTTGAAGATACTAAACTCACCGTCGCCGGCAAGACCTACAAATCGCGTCTCTTGGTCGGCAGTGGCAAATACAAGGACCTGACCGAAACCCGCGAAGCCAGTCTGACCAGCGGTGCCGAAATCGTCACCGTCGCCATCCGTCGTGTCAACATCGGCCAGAACCCGAACGCCCCGAGCCTGCTCGATGCCTTGCCACCTTTCGAATTCACCTTGTTGCCCAACTCTGCCGGTTGCTACACTGCCGCCGATGCCGTCTACACGTTGCAACTCGGTCGTGAATTGCTTGGTGGCCACAAACTCTGCAAGCTTGAAGTTTTGGGCGATGAAAAGACCCTATTCCCGAACATGCCGGAAACCCTGAAAGCAGCCGAAACACTGGTCAAGGATGGCTTCGACGTCATGGTCTACTGCAGCGACGATCCCATTCAGGCCCGCATGCTCGAAGACATCGGCTGTGCCGCCATCATGCCTCTGGCCTCCCTGATCGGCTCCGGCATGGGCATTCTCAATCCATGGAATCTGTCGCTGATCATCGAGCAATCGAAAGTGCCTGTCATTGTTGATGCTGGTGTTGGTACTGCATCTGATGCCGCGATTGCGATGGAACTTGGCTGTGATGGCGTGCTGATGAACACCGCGATTGCCGGCGCCAAAGATCCGGTACGCATGGCACATGCGATGAAGCTCGGTATTGAAGCAGGTCGCAATGCCTTCCTGGCTGGCCGCATCCCACGCAAGTTTGCCGCATCGCCATCGTCGCCGATGGCTGGGCGCGTGGTGTAAGCATGACGGCAATGGTTTCTTTCCACCTGTGAAAGGGACGTGTTTGGCAGAGCGCGGCAATATCGAATATGCTTTGCGGATTCAGCCTCTTATGACAAAGGATTCTCATGCGCGCGATCGAAATTACCCAGCCCGGCCCTCCGGATGTGTTGAAGCTTTGCGAGCGACCAATGCCGGAGCCCAAGGCCGGCGAGTTGTTGATCAAGGTGCATGCAGCCGGTATCAATCGTCCTGATGTATTGCAGCGGACCGGCAACTACCCTGTCCCAAAAGGTGCGTCGGATTTGCCAGGACTGGAAGTCGCGGGTGAAGTGGTCGGCGGTGATCTCGCTGACAGTGGTTTCAAGCTTGGCGACATGGTGTGCGGGCTGGCGCAAGGTGGTGGTTATGCCGAGTACTGCACCGTGCCGGCGCCGCAATGTTTGCCGATTCCCAAAGGATTGAGTGCGGTGGAGGCGGCATCGCTGCCAGAAACCTTCTTTACGGTCTGGAGTAATGTCTTTGATCGCTGCCACTTGCGCGGACAAGAAACCTTGCTGGTGCAAGGCGGTACCTCTGGCATTGGTGTGACGGCAATCCAAATGGCAACGGCCTTGGGTCATCGCGTGTTTGCGACCGCGGGCAGCGACGACAAGGCACGGGCGTGCGAAGTGCTGGGGGCAGAGCGCGGCATCAACTACAAGACGGAAGATTTTGCGCAGGTCGTCAAGGAAGCCACTGGCGGCAAAGGTGTCGATGTCATTCTGGATATGGTCGGTGGCGAATATACCGATCGTGAAATCCGCTGTCTCGCTGATGATGGTCGTCTCGTATTCATTGCGCTGCTGGGTGGCAACAAGGCAAACATCAGCCTCGGACAGATTCTGCTGCGTCGTCTGACCATTACTGGTTCGACGTTGCGCCCGCGGCCGATTGGTTTTAAGGCGGCGATTGCGCAGCAATTGCAAAAGTATGTCTGGCCACTGATCGAGTCAGGCAAAATCAAACCGGTTGTCTATCAAACTTTTGTGCTGGAAGATGCGGCCAAAGCGCATGAACTGATGGAAAGCAGCACGCACATTGGCAAGATCGTACTGAAGATTGTTTGAGTCTTGATTCGAAAATAAAAAAGCCGGGTTTGTCCCGGCTTTTTACATGCGGCATTCTTACAAGCCTTGTCGCTTCTTGGCACGCTTGACGGGCAGGTTGCTGAGCTGGCGTCCTGGCTTCGGGTTGTAGCGCACGATTTTTTCGATCAGCGACGGGCCTTCCTCCAGCAAGAACTTCTTGAATGCCTTGGCTACTGGTGGCAGGCGCTTGTTCTTGCGATGGACCACATACCAGTTCAGCATGACGGGGAAACCCTCAACGTCCAGTACGGCAAGACTGCCGGCTTGCAGTTCCAGACTGATGGTGTGCGCAGAAAGAAAGGCCAGGCCCATGCCGGCAATGACGGCTTGCTTGATGGTTTCGGTACTGCGGATTTCCATCGCGATATTGAGTTCGTCCAGTCGACCGCCAAACCCTTCTTCCATCGAATTCCATGTATCTGACCCTTTCTCGCGTACAACAAAGGGTTCGCGCATCAATGTGTCGAGGGGAATATTCTTCTTCGATACCAGATGGTGGTCGGGAGGGGCCACGATCACGTAAGGATGAGGCGCAAACGGCTCGACATCGGTATCGAAATCCACTGGCGGACGCACCATAATGGCAATGTCGGTGAGATTGTTGGCAAGCTGATTGAGCAGGCCGTCTCGGTTGTGCACGGACAAGTTCAACGTCACACCCTGATTGCTCCGTGCAAATTCCACCAGCAGTCGCGGGAAAAAGTAATCGCCTGCACTGATCACGGCGACGTTCAGTTTGCCACCTGTGATGCCCTTGAATTGCGTCATCGCATCTTCGGCTTCCTGAAACTGCTGGATGATGCCGCGGCAGTGATGCAGTAACTCGGCGCCCCCAGGCGTCAGATAAATCTTTTTGCCCAGCTGTTCAAACAATGGTAATCCCGCATGATCTTCCAGTTTTTTGATCTGGGTCGATACGGCCGGTTGCGTCAGATGCAATTCTTCTGCTGCGCGTGAAAAACTCAAGTGACGAGCAACCGTTTCAAAGACCTTCAATTGCCGGAGGGTCGCGTTCTTCATGGGATTTTCACCATTTATAACTTTTAATGAATCATTATTATTAAATACTTTGACTATGCGTAATCATTTTTTTTTCATAAGATGCACCTCGTTCCGGAACATATCCGGATGAACGGAATCTTTTAGGAAGTCGCCATGTTCAAATTTGCGCATACCCAGCAGGCTGCTCACGATGTTGCTGACCTTCATCGTAATGCCTTCAATGCTGCGTTCTATGAGTTGGGTTTGCGCTGGCACTGGGATGCAGATACGGATCACGATCTTTCCGATAACACGGGCAGCACACAACGCTTGCGTCATTATCTGGAAAATGATCAGTCCCATTTGCTGAAAGTGTATGAAGCGGATTTTCTGATTGATGCCATCCAAAGCGCCAAGGCGCGTTGCTTTCAGACCATGAGTACTGCCGACTTGCGCAAACCGGCAGTCAACTGGGCTGAATTTCAACGCGGTCAAATCGGCGTCTAATTATTGTCCGACATCGCTGCGCATCATGATCTGATGCGATGTTGTCAGGCAATTGTCTCAAGCTGCATGTGCCGATCGGCCTCGTGCTGTCAGGAGAGTCAGTTGTTCTTGTTGCCCAAGACGCAATAAGGAAGCCGACACTTTTCCTTCATTTGTAAGACCTGTTGCACCGCCGCATGCAGTTTTTGCATGTATGCGTGAAAAAAACTTAA
Organism: Oxalicibacterium faecigallinarum; assembly: GCF_014635705.1. GTDB lineage: Bacteria > Pseudomonadota > Gammaproteobacteria > Burkholderiales > Burkholderiaceae_D > Oxalicibacterium > Oxalicibacterium faecigallinarum. Next base: position 233,876 of record NZ_BMDI01000003.1, read on the forward strand.
CCGAGGTCAAGGCGTTCGGTTAGGGCTTCTCGGACAATCGCGGCACCGTTTGAATTCGAGTCAAGAATTGCTAAGATAGCAGTCTTTTTGCTGAAGAGGCACGGAAGAGGCACTGACGGTTTTTGCGTGGATTCAATGCAAAAAAATATTCGTAGCGAATCGCTGCCAGAAAAAATTGGTTTTCAATAAGGACGATCATGAATATCCACGAGTATCAAGGAAAAGAAATACTGCGCAAGTACGGTGTCACGACACCAAAAGGCGTTCCATGTTTTTCCGTAGACGAGGCTGTTAAAGCTGCTGAAACACTGGGCGGCAAGGTCTGGGTTGTAAAGGCACAGATTCACGCTGGTGGTCGCGGCAAAGGCGGTGGCGTGAAGGTTGCCAAGTCGCTCGACGAAGTACGCAAGTACGCTGACGACATCCTCGGCATGACGCTGGTTACGCACCAAACCGGCCCAGAAGGTCGTCTGGTCAAGCGCCTGCTGATCGAAGAAGGCGCAGACATCAAGAAAGAACTGTACGTCGGTATGGTCGTTGATCGCGGTAGCCAACGCGTTGCGCTGATGGCGTCGAGCGAAGGCGGCATGGATATCGAACACGTCGCAGAACACACTCCTGAGAAAATCCATACGGTATTCATCGATCCAACCAAAGGTCTGCTCGATAGTGAAGCCGACGACATCGCTCGCAAGATCGGTGTGCCTGAAGGTTCGATCGGCCAAGCACGCGCCTTCATGCAAGGCCTGTACAAAGCGTTTGACGAATCCGACGCATCGCTGGCAGAGATCAATCCACTGATCGTGACCGGCGATGACCGTATCGTTGCACTCGACGCGAAATTCAACTTCGACTCCAACGCACTGTATCGCCACCCTGAAATCCAGGAAATGCGCGATCTGGACGAAGAGGATGCAGCAGAAATTGAAGCATCGAAATTCGATCTGACCTACATCTCGCTCGACGGCAACATCGGCTGCCTGGTGAACGGTGCTGGTCTGGCCATGGCAACCATGGACGTCATCAAGCTGTATGGCGGCGAACCAGCCAACTTCCTCGACGTTGGTGGCGGTGCCACGACCGAGAAAGTGACCGAAGCATTCAAGATCATGTTGAAAAACCCGGACATCAAGGCGATTCTGGTCAACATTTTCGGCGGCATCATGCGTTGCGACACGATCGCCAACGGTGTGATCGCGGCAGCAAAACAGGTCGATCTGAAAGTGCCACTGGTTGTTCGTATGGCAGGTACCAACGAAGAACTGGGTAAAAAGATTCTGGCGGAATCCGGTCTGCCAATCATCACGGCTAACAACATGGCTGAAGCGGCAGAAAAAGTCGTCAACGCAGCACAGGGGAAATAATCAATGTCTATCCTGATCAATAAAGACACCAAGGTCATCACCCAAGGTATCACCGGCAAGACCGGTCAGTTCCACACCAAGATGTGCCTCGAGTACGCGAACGGTAAAAACTGTTTCGTTGCTGGCGTGAACCCAAAGAAGCCGGGCGAATCGTTCGAAGGCGTGCCGATCTACGCGTCGGTTGCTGAAGCAAAAGCAGAAACGGGTGCAACCGTTTCCGTCATCTATGTTCCGCCTCCATTTGCTGCTGCAGCAATCGATGAAGCGGTTGATGCTGGCGTCGATCTGGTGATCTGTATCACCGAAGGTATCCCAGTGCGCGACATGATCCGCACCAAGCAACGTCTGGAAAACTCCAAGACCCTGCTGCTGGGCCCGAACTGCCCAGGTCTGATTACGCCTGACGAAATCAAGATCGGCATCATGCCAGGCCACATCCACAAGAAAGGCCGCATTGGCGTCGTGTCGCGTTCGGGCACGCTGACCTATGAAGCCGCTGGCCAGCTGGCCGAGTTCGGTCTGGGTCAATCGACCGTGGTCGGTATCGGTGGTGATCCGGTCTCGGGTCTGAAGCACATCGACGTGCTGAAAATGTTCAACGACGATCCTGACACCGATGCAGTCATCATGGTCGGCGAAATCGGCGGCGAAGCAGAAGAAACCTGCGCACGCTGGATCAAGGACAACATGAAGAAACCGGTGGTCGGCTTCATCGCCGGCGTCACCGCGCCTCCGGGCAAGCGCATGGGCCACGCTGGCGCCATCATCTCGGGCGGCAAGGGTACGGCGCAAGAGAAGCTGGCTGTCATGGAAGCATGCGGCATCAAAGTGACGAAAAACCCGGCTGAAATGGGTCGTCTGCTGAAGTCGGTTCTGTAACAAGTAGTTTTGACACTCCTCTGCATGGAGGAGTGTTATCCCTACAGAAAATACACGGTGTTTTCTGCAGAGATAGTTACTCATGCAAATGCAATTGGTGCGTTACGCGCACGTCGGGATGTTGCTGCGATGGAGACAAGATTCGCGCAGTCCCGTGAGTGACAGTACAAGTTTCGAAATCTAAAGAAAGCAAAAAATGTCACAACGTTGGGTTCGTTTTAGTCACGCAGGCAACACACAGTTCGGCACGCTCGAAGGCGACAATATTCAAGTCTATAGCGGCGATATGTTTGCCAATCCGGTCAAGACCGATGTGGTTGTCAAAGCCAGTGACGTCAAGCTGTTGATGCCATGTGAGCCAACCAAAGTCATCGCCATGTGGAACAATTTCCACGCTCTGGCAGCCAAATTGAATCTCGCAGATCCGGCTGAACCGCTGTATCTGATCAAGGCGCCAAATTCGTATCTGAATCCAGGTGAAACGATCGAGAAACCACCAACCGACGACAAGATCGTCTTCGAAGGTGAGCTCGGTATCGTTATCGGCAAAAAAGCCAAGAACGTATCGGAAGCCGATGCGCTCGATTACGTGTTTGGTTACACCGCAGCGAACGACGTGACCGTCGCCAACATCCTCAATCGCGACGAATCGTTCGCACAGTGGGTGCGTGCAAAAGGTTTCGACACGTTCTGTCCGTTCGGGCCTGCGATTGCAACCGATCTGGATCCGACCACGCTGGTCGTCAAAACCATTCTCAACGGTGATGTCCGTCAGGATTACCCAATCAGCGACATGCGCTTCTCGACCCAAAAGCTGGTCAGCATGATTTCGCAGGAACTGACATTGTTCCCTGGTGACATCATCCTCTGCGGTACCTCCGTCGGTGTCGGCTCCATGAAGCCGAACAGCGTCGTCGAGGTCGAGATTGCCGGTATCGGCAAGCTCACGAACGATTTCAAATAAATAAGCTGAGGAAAGCTATGAAAATTGCTGTTATCGGAGCAGGCGCAATCGGCGGTTACGTCGGCGTCAAACTGGCATTGGCTGGTGAAGATGTGACCTTCATCGTGCGTGGTGCCAATCTGGAAGCCATTCGCAAGAACGGCGCCAAGCTGATCATGCACGATGGTTCCGAGCACGTTGCATCCAACGTCAAGGCAACCAACAACTACGACGAAGCCGGTCATCAAGACATCATCGTGTTGGCAATGAAGGCGCACCAGTTGGAAGCGATCGCTGATGATCTGCCAAAACTGATCGGCCCTGAAACCGTCATCGTCACGATGCAGAACGGTATCCCATTCTGGTACTTCCACAAACACGGTGGTGACCTTGCTGGCACCTGCGTCAAGAGCGTGGATCCAACCGGCAAGATCACGGCCAAGATCCCTGCTGATCGCGTCCTGGGTTGCGTGGTGTATCCAGCATCCGAACTGATCGCGCCAGGCGTCATCAAGCACATCGAAGGCGATCGCTTCCCGATCGGTGAACTCAATGGTTCGATCAGCGAACGTGCAACGCGCGTTTCGGAGTGCTTTACGAATGCTGGTTTCAAAGCGCCTGTGCTGGACAACATCCGTGCAGAAATGTGGCTCAAGCTGTGGGGCAACCTGACGTTCAACCCGATCAGTGCCTTGTCGCACTCGACCTTGGTGGACATCTGCCAATACCCATTGAGCCGTGAGCTGGCTGCGGCGATGATGACCGAAGCGCAAACCGTTGCGAACAAGCTCGGCATCGAATTCCGCGTGCCACTCGAAAAACGTATCGCAGGTGCGGAGAAGGTCGGCAAGCACAAAACATCGATGCTGCAAGACGTTGAGGCCGGTCGTGATCCGGAAATCGATGCGCTGGTCGGTTCGGTCGCTGAATTGGGTCGTTTGACCAACACGCCAACGCCGCATATCGATACCGTGTTTGCGCTGGTTAAGTTGCTGGCGAAGACGATGGGCGAAGAGTCCGGTCTGGTGAAGATGCAAAAGGTCTGATCTATTCAGCTTCATAAAAAAAGCCTGCGAAATCGCAGGCTTTTTCTTTTTTGGTGCATTTATCGCATTCATTGGAAAAAATAAGGAGAGAAATTTCCGAATTTCGACCTAGTAAGTATTAATACGTATTGTGAGTTCGTGATTAGATTGTTAAACATGCGTAAAACTTAACCGCGGTCAAGGAAGCTGTTTAAATCTTCTCGGAGAATCCGGGACAATCAAAGCAGCATGCGAGTGAGAAAAGCGTAAAAAGTTTCCCAATTTCTTTTCAAAGCTGGCACACTGACGCAAAGCAACTATGGAATCTGGGTGGGGGCAGGATTGATCAAGGATGTTGATAGGACGTGCCGCAAATGACGGCGTGCCATCAAAAATCCTGATCGGATTTGCAGATAAGGTTAAAGGAGGCCGTGTCTGTAAATCGTAGTGATTCTGTCGCCTCCGCAACGAATGGTGTGGTTGGTTCGGCAAAAATGTTTAGTGACATTGATGCAGGATTCAACGAAAGGACGCACCGTTTGGAAATGATCGCAACAAGCGAATTGTTTCAATCAGCATCGGCGCCGCACGATGCAGGAGCCCAAAAGGCATCTATAAAAGTGGCAGGTAGTAAGCAGTAAAAAAATTATTATTCTAAGGAGACAGTAATGATCAAGAAATTGATTTTCAAAAGCGGTGTCGCCAAAGCAACCGCAGGTGCAATTGCCGCTCTCGCCCTGACTACCGCTCCAGCATTCGCTGCCTGGGAACCAACCAAACCAGTTGAATTTGTCGTTCCTGCCGGTACCGGTGGTGGCGCTGATCAAATGGCACGTTTCATTCAAGGCGTGATCATCAAGCACAAGCTGATGAAAGAGCCTCTCATCATCGTAAATAAGTCCGGTGGTGCTGGTGCAGAGGGCTTCCTCGGCATCAAAAATGAAAAAGGTGATCCACACAAGATCATCATTACCCTGTCCAATCTGTTCACCACGCCGATGGCAACCGGTGTCCCATTCAGCTGGCGTGACATGACGCCAGTCGCGATGCTGGCACTGGATCAGTTCGTTCTGTGGACGAATGCTGAGCAGCCTTATAAAACTGCAAAAGAGTATATCGATGCAGTAAAGGCTGCTGGTCCGAACAAATTCAAAATGGGTGGTACGGGTTCCAAGCAGGAAGACCAGATCATTACTGTCGGGCTTGAAAAAGCAACCGGCGCCAAGTTCATTTACATCCCATTCAAGGGTGGTGGTGAAGTGGCTGTTCAGCTCGTTGGTGGGCACGTTCAATCGACCGTGAACAACCCAATCGAAGCTGTTTCGCAATGGCGTGCCGGCAAGCTGCGTGCTCAATGCGTATTTGATCACGAACGCATGCCTTACAAGGCCAAAGTGACCGAGACCCAGTCCTGGAACGACATTCCAACCTGCCAGGAAGCCGGCATCCCAACCGACTACACCATGTTGCGCGGTATCTTCATGCCAGCTGGTGTGACGCCTGATCAACTGGCGTTCTATGTCGACCTCTTCACCAAGCTGCGTGCTACGCCAGACTGGAAAGAGTACATGGAAAAAGGTGCGTTCAACACGACCTTCAAAACCGGCGCCGACTTCAAAACATGGCTTGAGGCAGCAGAGAAGCAGCACGCGACTCTGATGCAGGAAGCCGGCTTCATGGCCAAGAAGTAACCAGCAGGGATTCACACTGAACTGACTACGATGCTACCGGGCAACCGGTAGTGTCGGTAGCGTTCGTCTGCCCAAATCATATAAATAATTTTCAGGAGCATTCTCCATGGATCAGCATTCAGAATCCAATGGCGGCGTTCGCACAGGCGTAGCCCACTACGTCGTGGAGGCAGCGGTCGCCGGACTTTTACTCTTGCTCGGCATCATTGTTGCCATCAGCAGCTGGGAGCTTGGCGCTGGCTGGACAAGTGACGGCCCGGGCTCGGGTTATTTCCCGTTCTATATCGGTCTCGTGATCTGCATATCGGGAGCAGGTACGCTTTTTCAAGCCTTGTTTGGCAAGGAAAAAAATACTGAGATTTTCGTCGATGGCGAACAGCTGAAACGTATTTTGCAGGTCTTGATCCCTGCAGCCATCTACGTTGGCGCGATTCAACTCATTGGTATCTACGTCGCTTCGGCTATTTACATTGCACTGTTCATGATCTTCCTTGGCAAGTTCGCGCCATGGAAAGCGATCGTCGCAGCGCTGGGTGTAAATACGCTGTTCTTCATGATGTTTGAGGTGTGGTTCAAAGTCCCCCTCTACAAAGGCGCCGTCAATCTCTTGAGCTTCCTCGGTTACTGATGCGTTGACTCGGTCAATCACGGAAATCGAACAAGCTTGAATTAAAGGAGTTACTAAAATGGATGAAGTTAGCGCATTATTTCACGGCTTTGCCGTGATTTTGACGCCAATGAACTTGCTGCTGATGGTGGTCGGCATTGTTCTGGGCGTATTGATCGGCGTATTGCCGGGTCTCGGGGGCGCGAACGGCGTGGCAATTCTGTTGCCGTTGACGTTCACAATGTCACCAACGTCGGCAATCATCATGCTGACGTGTATTTACTGGGGCGCATTGTTCGGCGGTGCAATTACGTCGATTCTGTTCAATATTCCAGGTGAGCCTTGGTCTGTTGCGACAACCTTCGACGGTTATCCACTGGCCCAAAAAGGTGAGGCCGGTGCATCGTTGACGAGTGCATTCACGTCATCGTTTGTCGGCGCATTCCTGGCTGTGATCATGATCACGTTTATGGCACCGCTGGTTGCAAAATTTGCGCTGCGCTTTGGTCCGCCAGAGTTCTTTGCGGTGTACCTCCTGACCTTCTGCAGCTTTGTGGGTATGGGTAAAGGATCGCCGTTCAAGGTGCTGGGTTCGATGGCGCTGGGCTTTGCGCTGGCTTCGGTCGGTATGGATACGGTGACGGGCCAATTGCGCTTGACCTTCGGCTTCGAAGAGTTTATGCGTGGCTTCGACTTCCTGATCGCCGTTATCGGTCTGTTCGGTATCGGTGAGATCCTGTTGTCGATGGAAGAAGGTCTGGCATTCAAGGGCAAGTCGGCAAAAATCGATCCAAAAGTCGTGCTGCAAACCTGGAAGAGACTGCCTGCTTACTGGGCAACGTCGCTGCGCAGTGCAGTGGTCGGCATGTGGATGGGTGTGACGCCTGGTGGCGCAACGCCGGCATCGTTCATGGCTTATGGTCTGGCCAAGAAAATGTCTAAGAGCGGCAAGAACTTCGGTAAAGGTGAGATCGAAGGTATCGTCGCACCAGAAACCGCAGCGCATGCTGCAGGTACTGCTGCTATGCTGCCGATGCTCGCGCTCGGTATTCCAGGTTCGCCAACCGCTGCGGTTCTGCTGGGTGGTCTGTTGATCTGGGGCTTGCAGCCTGGTCCTCTGCTCTTCGTTGAGCAGAAAGACTTCGTCTGGGGTCTGATCGCCAGTATGTATCTGGGTAACCTGGTTGGCTTGGCAATCGTCTTGACCACGGTGCCAGTGTTTGCTTCGATCCTGCGTATTCCGTTCTCGATCATTGCACCAGTCATCATCGTCATCTGTGCAATCGGTGCTTACACCGTGCACAACGCGATGTTTGATATCTGGTTGATGATTGTGTTCGGTGTGATCGGCTATCTGTTCAAGAAGCTCGACTATCCGCTTGCGCCAATGGTGCTGGCGCTGGTTCTGGGCGACAAGGCAGAAGACTCGTTCCGCCAAGCGATGCTGGTATCGCAAGGTGACGTATCGATCATGTTCTCGAACCCGCTGGTTGGCACCATCACCGGTCTGGCTCTGCTCATGCTGTTCTGGCCACTGATCTCGAAACTGATTGCTTTGGTAAAACCACCGAAGAAAGATGAGTTCGCTGACGAACGTCCAGTGGATTAATCATGCAAGCGGTCGTTTTTGCAAACGACCTTAAAACAAAGCGCCTTGCAGGGTGATCCTCTGCGAGGCGCTTTTCATTGCAAAACGGTGAAATCGTGCCTAAAAAGAAGAGACTGCCTTGTAGAGAGCTGGATGAGATTCTTTGAGGAGCGGGCGGAGTACAGACTGTGCTTCTGGCGCCGCCCTGCAGCGCAGGGCAAAAGCCTTTACAATCAGATCTTGCCTTGGTGCTTGAGTCGGCTCAGTGTTTCAGGAGAAAGGTTCAGGTAAGACGCCAATTCCTTTTTGGGGATGCGGTCGAACAAGGCAGGGTGCTTACGCACAAAACGTTGTACGCGCCCCGGCGCATCAAGCAAGTGCAATGTAATCGTATGCGCCATGATGTCGCTCATCAATTGCATGACATCTAGCTCGAATGCCTGTTTGATATGTTCATGCTTGTCGAGGAAAGCGATCCATTGCTGTAATGGCAGTTTTACAATGCGGGCCTTGGTCACGCAAATAATGCTGTAAGGCGTTGGCGTTTTAAGGCGCCATGCTGCATAGCTGGTTTCCATGCTGCGTTCGTCGGCAAAGCGTAGGATCATTTCCTTGGCTTGCTGGTTGGTGACGACGCGTTTCAGGATGCCATCGAGAATAAAGTATTGCTCCATCTCGTGCACACCCTGATGCAACAGGAAATCACCCTTCGGGCAATCCACGACCAGCAAATGCTGTTCGAGCTCCGCCCATTCCTGCTCATTCATGTCTTTTAAGACATGATTTTGCTTGAGTTGAACCCGTATGACATTACGGTCAGGATGGTTATCGACAGTGGGCATTTACGGTCAGGAAACAGAGCCAAGAAGGAGTTGAAGCAAGGGCAGATATCATGCGATGAAAATTGACCGGGGTCAATGATAGAAGCGCAAGCAGATCGATATGATACGCCGACTTGAACCAGCATGCGTAATAACGCATGTTGAAAGGGTGTCTCTAAAAATCTGCCGATCAGATTTTTAGAGTCGCCTTGCAAGTAAGGATTGCCGTCAAAGAACGGTATGGACATGGCACTGAGCTACTTTGCTCAACCTTTATCGAAAGAGATTTCATTATGAGTAACGCACCTGCAGTAGTACCTGAAGGCGTAGAGTTGACCGACGGCTTCCATCTGTTGATGGACGCATTGGAATTGAACGGTATCACCAACATCTACGGTTTGCTCGGTATCCCAGTGACCGAAATCGGCCGTATGTGGCAAGCACGTGGTAACAAGTTCTACAGCTTCCGTAATGAACAAAATGCTGGCTACGCAGCATCTGTTGCTGGTTACCTGACCAAAAAACCAGGCGTTTGCGTGACTGTTTCCGCACCTGGCTTCCTGAACGGTTTGACCGCATTGGCTAACGCCACCACCAACTGCTTCCCAATGATCCTGATCTCGGGTTCGTCCGAGCGTGAAATCGTTGATCTGCAACAAGGTGACTACGAAGAAATGGATCAGCTGAACATCGCTCGTCCACACTGCAAAGCATCGTTCCGTATCAACCGTCCTGAAGACATCGGCGTTGCAGTTGTCCGCGCTGTGCGTACCGCATTGTCGGGCCGCCCAGGTGGTGTTTATCTGGACATCCCAGCACGTCTGTTCAGCACCGTTATGTCGGCTGAAGAAGGCAAAAAATCGCTGTGGGCACCAGTTGATCCAGCTCCAGCACAAATCCCTGCGCCTTCCGCAGTTCAACGTGCTGCAGAACTGATCAAAAACGCTAAAAAGCCACTGATCTTGTTCGGTAAAGGCGCTGCTTACGCTCAATGCGACGCAGACATCCTGGCATTCGTTGAAGAAACCGGTATTCCTTTCACCCCAATGTCGATGGCTAAAGGCCTGGTTTCCGACCTGCACCCACAATGTGCTGCTGCAGCACGTTCGATGGTTCTGCAAGAGTCCGACGTCGTCGTTCTGGTTGGTGCACGTCTGAACTGGCTGCTGGCACACGGCAAAGGCAAAACCTGGGGTGTTCCTAAGAAATTCATCCAGATTGATATTCAGGCAAATGAAATCGACAGCAACGTTCAAATCGCTGCGCCGCTGGTTGGTGATGTCCAATCGTGTATCAACGCACTGCGCGCTGAACTGAAAGGCTACAAGTCGGATGATCAAGCTGCCTGGGCTAAAGCGGTTGCTGAGAAGCACAACACCACCCGTGCAAAACTGGCAGGCAAATTGTCAACGCCTACCCCAGTGATGAACTATCACAACTCGCTCGGCGCGATTCGTGATGTTCTGAAAAACTACCCAGACATCTGCCTGGTTAACGAAGGTGCAAACGCACTCGACAACGCACGTATGGTCATCGACCAATACCAGCCACGTAAGCGTGTTGATACGGGTACCTGGGGTGTTATGGGTATCGGTATGGGTTCGGCTGCTGCAGCTGCTGTTGAAACCGGCAAACCAGTTGTCGCAATTTGCGGTGACTCGGCTTTCGGCTTCAGCGCAATGGAATATGAAACCCTGACCCGTTACAACCTGCCTGTTACCGTTATCGTCATGAACAACGGCGGTATCTACCGCGGTGACGAAGCCAGCCCAGATCACCAGTTCTCGTGCATGTTGTTCAACCCGAACACCCGTTACGACCAACTGAGTATCGCTCTGGGTGGTGAAGGCGTTCGCGTCAACACCCCAGAAGAACTGGCAAAAGCACTGGAAGCTTCGATCAAGTCGGGCAAAACCACCATCATCGACGCGATCATCGACCCAGCAGCTGGTGTTGAGTCGGGCCGTATTGGTAACCTGAACATCGTTTCGACGATCGGCAAGAAGTAATCTTTGTGCATGGCGCAAGCCATGTACAAACGAAGTAACTTGTTTTATCGTTACAAAGTTGGCGCGTTCCGGGCGACCGGACGCGCCATTATCCCAAAAGCCGTCTTGGCTCTTGGGCTGTAAAAAATACTCATTCCAGTGTTGAAATTTCCGCAAGGATCCGCATCTGGTCTGAATATGAATAAGTCGGCTACAAAAAGCCGTCCACATTCCGCGTAAGCCCTCGTGGGATTTCCATTTTCTGAAAATGCATTGCTGTTGAATGTTTTTTCAGGAAGCAAGTTAAACAATTAACAAGGAAGCTATCAATATGAGCAAGCCATTAGAAGGGATCAAGATCATTGACTTCACCCACGTGCAAGCAGGTCCTGCATGTACGCAGCTGCTGGCATGGTTCGGCGCTGACGTGATCAAGGTTGAACGTCCAGGTTCGGGTGACGTAACGCGTTCGCAATTGCGCGATATCCCAGGTAAAGATGCCCTGTACTTCACGATGCTCAACAGCAACAAGCGTTCGCTGACGCTGGACACCAAAACCCCACAAGGTAAGGAAGTTCTGGAAAAGCTGATCAAAGAATCTGACGTCATGGTTGAAAACTTCGGCCCAGGCGCACTGGATCGTATGGGTTTCTCGTGGGCACGTATCCAAGAGCTGAACCCAGGCATGATCATGGCTTCGGTTAAAGGTTTCTCGGAAGGTCACCACTACGAAGACCTGAAAGTCTACGAGAACGTTGCACAATGTGCAGGCGGTGCTGCGTCGACCACCGGTTTCTGGGATGGTCCACCAACCGTTTCCGCAGCTGCTCTGGGTGACTCCAACACCGGTATGCACCTGGCAATCGGTATCTTGACCGCTCTGATGGGCCGTCAAAAAACCGGTAAAGGTCAAAAAGTTGCTGTCTCGATGCAAGATGCTGTTCTGAACCTGTGCCGCGTCAAACTGCGCGATCAACAACGTCTGGACAAAATCGGCTATCTGGAAGAGTACCCACAATACCCACACGGTAAATTCACCGATGTCGTTCCACGCGGTGGTAACGCAGGTGGTGGCGGTCAGCCAGGCTGGGTTCTGAAATGTAAAGGTTGGGAAACCGATCCTAACGCCTACATCTACTTCACGATCCAAGGCCACGCATGGGCGCCAATCTGTAAAGCACTGGGTAAAGAAGAGTGGATCGACGATCCAGCGTACAACACGCCACAAGCTCGTCAAGACAAGATTTTTGACATCTTCGCGTTCATCGAAGACTTCATCAAAGACAAAACCAAGTTCGAAGCTGTCGACATTTTCCGCAAATTCGACATCCCTTGCGCACCAGTTCTGTCGATGAAAGAAATCGCTGCAGACAAATCCCTGCGTGAAAGCGGTTCGGTCGTTGAAGTTGAGCACAAAGATCGTGGCGAAAAATACCTGACCGTTGGTAGCCCAATCAAATTCTCCGATCTGAAACCGGAAATCACTGCTTCCCCACTGCTGGGCGAGCACACTGATGAAGTTCTGACTCAACTGGGTTACACCAAAGAGCAGATCGCTGAATTGCACGCAAACAAATCGGTTTAATCAAACTAAACTGATTTCTTTAAAAGCGCCTTCGGGCGCTTTTTTTATTTCCGGATCAGTTTGATGTTGATGTCGAGAAAAGACGGGATTCTATTCATGTCGTCATCTATGGCAATAAAGGCTGTTGTACATCGATCAACAATGTTTTATGCCTTGGAAATTGACCGCGATCAATGATGCTAGAGGGGGCAGATGGCTATGATACGGCCACCCAATTAGTATGGCTGGACGTGCGCTCCAGACCGCCAGACGGTTTCGGTGACAGCCGCGTACCGGTAAATGCATGAATCCACCATGCAAGCAAATAAAGCGCATACCGTAACTGCAGTGGTAACATCTGGCCCTTGCCTTTCAGGCTGCGCTCCAGATCGCGTGCGCACAATTTTGTACCGAATTTTTATTTGAGTTGAACGCAGCGCGAAGCGGATTCATGTTCGCTCGCGTATTTTTGCAAAAACAAAGGAGTAGTGATGAGTAAGGCATTAAGCGGTTACCGCATTCTTGATTTCACGCACGTTCAGTCTGGCCCGGCTTGCACCCAGTTGCTTGCATGGTTTGGCGCGGATGTCATCAAAGTAGAGCGTGCAGGTGAAGGCGACGTAACGCGTAGTCAATTGCGTGACATCCCGGAGGCAGACAGCCTGTACTTCACGATGTTGAACAGCAACAAGCGCTCGATCACGCTCGATACCAAAAATCCAAAAGGCAAAGCCGTTCTGGAAAAGTTGATCAAGGAATGCGACGTTCTGGTCGAAAACTTCGCACCGGGCGCGCTGGATCGCATGGGCTTCTCGTGGGAACGCATTCAGGAACTGAATCCAAAGATGATCATGGCTTCGGTCAAAGGCTTCGGTCCTGGTCCTTACGAAAACTGCAAAGTTTACGAAAACGTCGCGCAATGCGCAGGCGGTGCTGCATCGACCACGGGTTTTGACGATGGTCCTCCATTGGTTACGGGTGCGCAGATTGGTGATACCGGTACGGGCATGCATCTGGCACTGGGCATCATGGCTGCATTGATCCAACGTCAAACGACCGGTCGCGGTCAGCGCGTTCTCGCAGCAATGCAGGATGCCGTGTTGAACCTGTGCCGTGTCAAACTGCGCGATCAGCAACGTCTGGAACGCACCGGCGTCATGAAGGAATATCCACAATACCCTGGCACCGAATTCGGCGATGCCGTTCCACGCGCAGGCAATGCTTCGGGTGGTGGTCAGCCAGGTTCGATCCTGAAGTGCAAAGGTTGGGAAACCGATCCAAATGCCTACATCTACTTCATCACCCAAGCCCCAGTTTGGGAACAGATCTGCAAGGTGATCGGCAAGGAAGAATGGCTGACTGATCCTGAGTACGCAACGCCAGCGACGCGTCTGCCACACCTGAAGAACATTTTCGCTACCGTTGAAGAATGGACCAAAACCAAGACCAAATTCGAGGCAATGGACATTCTCAACAAGTACGATATTCCTTGCGGCCCGGTTCTGTCGATGAAGGAAATCGCAGAAGAGCAGGCACTGCGTGATACCGGTACGATCGTGGAAGTGGATCACCCTGTTCGCGGCAAGTATCTGACCGTTGGTAACCCAATCAAACTGTCGGACAGCCCGACCGATATCGTTCGCTCGCCATTGCTGGGTGAGCACAATGAAGAAGTGCTGGCGCAGCTTGGTTATTCGAAAGCGGAAATCGATGATCTGCGTGCAGATCGCGTGATTTCGTAATCACATAACCAGTTCGAAAAAGCCCCTCGATCGAGGGGCTTTTTTTATGGCCGAATGCGGTGTGTCCGTGGGACTGGTTAAACAGGCATCTTGGCGAGCCAACAAAAAGCTTGCCTAACAGGATTGCGATAAGGCAATCTTCTGCTTCCGTCAGCGTTTTGCGTGGCAGGAAGAACAACGCACATCAAGATGCGTGGCTGCACAGTGGCCGATAAAAGAACCATCAACAAGGAGGAGTAATGCGACATTCCGTATGGAAGGGCATGCTTGCGACCATACTACTGACAATCTGTCAGCACGGCATGGCAGAAGAGGGTGTCACCGACAATGCAATTCTGATTGGGCAAACGATAGGCATCACGGGTCCGGTTGCCGGCACCGTCAAAGAAATGAATGCCGGCGCGCAAGCTTATTTCGGGCACATCAACAAACTCGGTGGTGTGAACGGTCGCAAGATTGAACTACGCACGCTGGATGATCGCTATTTGCCGGATATCGCAGTAAGTAACGCAAGAACATTGATTGAAAAAGACAAGGTGTTTGCGCTTTTCCAGAGTCGTGGCACACCACAGACACTTGCCATCCTGCCTGAGTTATCGCAGCACAAGATTCCTCTGATTGCCCCAGCCACAGGTGCGGAAAGTGTTCATGTCCCATTGAATCGCTACGTGTTCAATGTACGCGCCAAATATCAGGATGAGGTGATCAAGGCGATTGAACACTTCACGATGCTGGGGATGAAGGACATCGCCTTACTGACCTATGAAAAGGAAGATCCGCTCGGACATGATGGGCTGGTTGGTTTTAACAAAGGCATGGCGCAACATCACCTGACGCCGAGTCTGGTGGCCATTTTTCCTCGTACCAATCCAAACGTTGCCGATGTGGCTAAAAAACTGATCAACGCAAATCCGAGCGCATTGATCATCGTCAGTTCCGGCGTCAATACGGTCGAGGTGATCAAGGCCATTCGTGCACAAGGCGGCCGCATGCAGATCATGACGCTGTCCAATAATGCATCGCAGGACTTCGTGGCTGAACTGGGCAAGGATGCGGCAGGGATTGTCGTATCCCAGATTACGCCACCACCTACGTCATCCACGACGGCCCTGGGCAAGGAATTTCAGAGCATTGCGAAGGTAGCGAATGTTCCCCTGTCCTATGCGGCAATGGAAGGTTATATGTCAGCCAAAGTACTGGTTGAGGGTTTGCGTCGTGCTGGACGTAATCTGACGCGCGAAAGCTTGATCAAGACACTGGAAAGCATGCAGCGTGTTGACATCGGCGGCGTACTGATCAGTTACAACGCGCGTGACCACACGGGTAGTGACTATGTCGAGCTGACGCTGATCGGCAAAGACGGACGTTATGTACGCTGATTGCCGTTGTCGATGATCAGGGATGTCGTTGATGGCCTGCGCTGAGTGGGCGGACTGGTGAAGTTGAAGTCAACTTCAGGCACGTTGCCGGAAACGATGTCGGCAATCGCCCGGCCGGAGCCGCAGCCCATCGTCCATCCGAGCGAACCGTGCCCGGTATTCAGATACAGATTGGTGTACCTGGTTTTGCCAATGTAGGGGATATTGGATGGCGTGAGCGGCCGCAGTCCTGCCCAGTAAACTGGGACGTCAAAGTTACATGCTTCCGGAAATAGCTCGCGTGCGCGGCGGGTGATCGCATCACAACGTGCCGGATTCAACGCGCGCGAATAACCGTTGAATTCGCAGGTGCCGGCCACGCGCAATTGGTCGCCCAGACGGGACACAACCAGTTTGTAGCCATCGTCAATCAGTGAAACCGTCGGTGCCGCGGATGGATTGATCACGGGATAGGTGGCTGAATATCCCTTGCCAGGATAAATCAGGAGATCAATCCCCAGTGGCTTGAGTACATCGACAGAAAAACTGCCCATGGCCACGACAAAGGCATCGGCGTACAAAGTCTGGTGTCGACCTTCTGCATCGATGATTTCCACG
This sequence comes from Oxalicibacterium faecigallinarum, assembly GCF_014635705.1. Lineage (GTDB taxonomy): Bacteria > Pseudomonadota > Gammaproteobacteria > Burkholderiales > Burkholderiaceae_D > Oxalicibacterium > Oxalicibacterium faecigallinarum. Next base: position 250,064 of record NZ_BMDI01000003.1, read on the forward strand.
CCGCTGACCCGTGCGGAGCTGCCGGTACCTTCCCTGAGCAGCCGTGTGATCGTGTGATTAAAATGGAAGGTGACACCACGGTCTTGCGCATGTTGTGCCAAACCTCTGGTGAACTGGTAGATGTCTCCGGACTCATCGCTCGCGGTAAAGTCTGCTCCCACGATTTGATCGCGGATAGCCTGGAGAGCCGGCTCCAGCCTGATGGCTTCATCGACTGTCAATGGATCGCGCGGGCATCCCAGTTCGCGCATGATGGCGGCCGATGTGAGCGAGCTGTCAAATTCCTTCTGATCCGTATAGAAATGCAGAATGCCACGCGTGAGGCAGTGATAGTCAATAGCTGTTTCTGCACGCACTTGTTGCAAAGTCTGACGGCTGTACTCGGCAATCGCAACAATCTGGCGGATGTTGTAAGCCGTGCGAGCAGGCGTGCACTCGCGCAAGAAGTGCAGCCCCCATTTCCATTGCAGCCACTCAGGACGAAAACGATAAAGGAGCGGTGCATCCTCCTTGCCGAGTGAGCGCAACAGCGTCAGCGGCGCGGTCTTGTTCGCCCATGGTGTGGCATGCGACACCGAAATCTGACAACCATTGGCAAAGCTGGTTTCTTGTGCCGGGCCTGGCTGACGATCAATAACGGTGACGTCGTGTCCTGCCTTGTTAAGAAACCAGGCAGAGGCAGTACCGATGATGCCGGCGCCCAGAACAATGACTTTCATGCTTTTTCGAACAAGGAGGGTAGATGACGGAAAGAGGTTGCGCTGCTTGTGTAAGTAACGAGAACGAAGGCTACCTTGATTTGCCTTTGCGCACCTATGACGGCTGTCAAGAAAGTGCTTTAGCGAGGATAAACACACATGCCGAGCGGCGATTTGCTTGAATAGTAGGGTAATACAATAAGTATTAAGTAATGGTATTTATTAAATACTTTAACTATACGTAATCATTTTTGACGATTACGATGCATACAAGGTCGGCAAACATGCAGGCCAACTCTGGCCGACATGCCCCCGCGAGGAGAAGTGCTATGACTATCACCGTAACTGAACAATGCCCAATCGGACCTGCCGTGACTTGCCATCTGGCAGCTTATAACGCTGCGTTTTATGAACTCGGATTGAGCTGGCACTGGGATGATGAAACCTTTCATGCACTGCAAAGCTTGCCTTGTGAGCGTGAATGGATCAAGGCATACATGAAGTCGCACCAGTCGCATTTGTTGTCGGCATACGACCCTGATTTTCTGATTGATGCGATTCAGACCGCGAAAGCGCGCTGTTTTGAAACCATGACGGATGGTGGCGTTAAAAAAGCCGCTTCGGTCAACTGGGCCGCGTTTCAGCAGGCTGAGGTTGGTGTCTGATCAAAGAATTGCACATCTGGACTGACTGATGTGCGATGCTGAAAAAAATGCCCGCTGTCAGCGGGCTTTTTTATTTTTTGGGTACGAGGGCGCAAACATTCAGTTGCCGGGCTGCCAGATGTAATCGAAACGCTCGACTGCTGTCATCCATACAATCCCATCGCCAACGTGATTGGTGGAACTCATTTGCTTGATGGTGTCGTAAAGCGATAGCGCATATTGGTCGTCAACGATCAGTTCGATACGCACTTTGGGCGAGTAGTCGAGTAGTTCTTCTTTATGACCCTGTGGCTGATGACGTAATGGTGAGCTGCAGCCTTCCACCTGAGTGATGGTCATGCCAGGAAAGCCCGGCATAACTCGCAGCGCTTCGCTGACGTCTTCTAGACGTGCCGGGCGAATGATGGCCTTGATTTCTTTCATCTGTGACTCCTTGCTTGAACGGTTGGATGATCCATGCCGTCCGTCAAGACGGCATGGAAGTCAGGAAGCCTGGATCAGGCCTCGCCAGGATTGTCGTCAAACCAGCGATACAGAACCGGCAGCACCAGTAACGTCAGGGCCGTACATGTGATCAGACCGCCGATCACAACGACAGCCAGAGGCTTTTGTACTTCCGAACCCGGTCCGGTCGCAAACAGGAAGGGCACCAAGCCAAGCATCGCTACCGTTGCCGTCATCATGACCGGGCGGAAACGCATGGTTGCACCTTTCACGACCGCATCGGCCAGTTCCATGCCGTCTGTACGCAGCTTGCGAATGTAAGACACCATCACCACGCCATTCAACACAGCAATACCCCACAGCGCGATGAAGCCCACAGACGCTGGCACGGACAGATATTCGCCCGTTACGAACAAGCCGATGATGCCGCCAATCGAAGCGAACGGCAGCACGGTGATGATCAGCGTTGCGTAGCGGACCGAATTGAACAGCAGGAACAGCAGGAAGAAGATCGCACCGACCGTGACAGGCACGATGATGGCCATATGGCCCAAAGCGCGTTCCATGTTCTGGAACTGACCGCCCCATTCAAGGTAGTAACCGGAAGGCAGTTGTACCTTGGATTGCACGACTTGCTGCAGTTCTGCCACGAAGCCACCCAAGTCACGGTTTTCGACGTTGATTGCAACCACGACGCGACGCTTGCCGCCTTCGCGACTGATCTGTGCAGGACCGTCACGTACTTCGATCTTGGCCAGACTGTCGAGCGGGACGCGTACACCGTGCGGTGTGGTCAGCAGGATTTGGCGAATCGCCTGCACGTTGCCACGGAAATCTTCCGGCAGACGAACCGCGGCAGAGAAGCGGCGTTCACCTTCGTAGATTTCGGTTGCCGTCTTGCCGGCAATTGCCACCTCGATCACGTCATGCACATCAGACACGTTCAGCCCGTAACGCGCGATGGCCTGACGATCAATGTTGATCGACAGATATTGCTGACCGCTGACGCGATCAACGCGGATATCACGTGCACCTTGTACGTTACCGGCAACACGTGCAATCTCCTGTGCCTTCTGCAGCAGTCGATCAAGATCTTCACCGAAGACTTTGACCGCAACGTCGGAACGAACACCCGTCACCATTTCGTCAACACGATCCGAAATTGGTTGGGCCATGACGACCTGCGCACTTGGAATGACTTGCAGGCGTTTCTGAATTTCCGCTTCAATCGTGTTTTGCGTCCAGCCCTCCGGCCATTCGCTCTTCGGTTTCAGGCTGACGATGGGTGTGGATTCATTCTGCGCCTGGGGATCCGCAGGGCTTTCACCACGACCGACCCCGGAAATGGCTGACTTCACACCAGGAACCGACATGACAATCGCCATGGCTTGTTTCTCGAGTGCGATCGATTCTTCGAGTGAAATGTTGGGCACACGGTTGATACCAGGCACGATGGAGCCCTCTTTCATTTCCGGAATGAAGGCAGTGCCCAGCAACGGCAACAGTGCAACCGACGCAACGAAAGCGCCAACGGCAAGAATCAGCGTTTTCTTCGCATTGGCCAATACCCAACTCAGCATACGCAGATAATGTTTTTTCATGAACGCGATTACACGCGTGTCATGTTCCGCGCCACCTTTGAGCATGTACGAAGACAGGACGGGCGACAGCGTCATCGACAGGAACAAGGAAATGGCCAAGGCAATTGCGATGGTGTACGCCAAGGGGGCAAACATCTTGCCTTCCATACCCTGCAAGGTCATCAGTGGGAGGAACACCAGAATGATGATGCCGATACCAAATACCACTGGTGTCGCGACTTCGATCACGGCGTTCAGAATGATCTGAATCTTGCGCTTGCCATACTTGTTCGGTCGCCCAAGATGTTCGAAGGCGTTTTCCACCACCACGACCGAGCCATCGACCATCAGACCGATCGCTACCGCAAGGCCGCCTAATGACATCAGGTTGGCCGAGATGCCCAGCTGGTTCATGAAGAAGAACGTGAGAAGTGGTGTGAGCACCAGCGTCGCAACAACAATCACGGATGACCGCACATCGCCAAGGAAGATAAACAGAATGATCACCACAAGGGCGACACCTTCCATAAGCACCTTGGCAACGGTCCACAATGCCGAGTCGACCAGTTCACTCCGGTCATAGTAAGGCACGATTTGCAGGCCATCGGGCAGCATGCCCTGACTGTTGATTTCTGCAACACGGTCCTTGATCCGGGTGACGACTTCCTTGGCGTTGCCTCCTCGCATCATCATCACGATACCGCCGACGGATTCGGTCACACCATTCTTGATGAGCGCGCCGTACCGGACTTCATGTCCCATGCTGACCTTGGCGACATCGCGGACGTACACTGGCGTGCCATTCGATTCCGAGAGGACGATATTGCCAATGTCATCCAGATTTTCAATTAGACCAACACCACGGATCAGGTATTGCTCAGCGTATTGCGGCAAGATGCCGCCGCCGGAGTTGGCGTTGTTGCGTGCCAGTCCCTGATAAACGGTTTCAAGCGATATACCGTAGTAGGTCATGCGATCCGGATTAACCAGAACCTGGTATTGCTTGACGTAGCCACCTTGCGAGTTGATTTCGGCAACTTGCGGGATCGAACGTAACAGTGGACGAACGACCCAGTCTTGCACGATGCGACGTTCGGTCAGCTCTTTCTGAGTCAGTTCGCGGTCACCATCATCTGGTTTGTCGAGCGTGTATTGATAGACCTCGCCCAGACCGGTTGAAACAGGACCGAGCACAGGCGTGATGCCGCTGGGCATACGTGAACCGATCTCGATCAAGCGTTCCATTACCAATTGCCGCGCAAAGTACACATCGGTGGCATCCGTGAAAACCAAGGTGATCAGAGACAGGCCAGGCTTGTTCAATGAGCGCATTTCTTCTAGACCGGGCAAACCGGTCATGGCGATTTCGATCGGAACGGTCACGAAACGCTCAACTTCTTCAGGCGAGCGGCCGGTAGCATCCGTTGCGATTTGAACCTGCACGTTGGTTACGTCAGGAAAAGCATCGACAGATAATTTACGCATGGCGTCGAGGCCCACAACAAGGGCAATGACGGCCAGAACGATAACAATCAGCCGCTGCTGCAGAGCAGTGCGGATAGTCTTCTCTAGCATGATTTACTCCTGAGCGATGCCGACGCGCTGATTGTTCAGATGGAAGGCACCCTCGGAAACGATGCGATCGCCTGCCTTGAGTCCAGAGATGACCGTACGTGTGCCGTTATGTGATTGGCCCAGTTGCACTTGGGTGGCGCGGTACTGACCTTCTTTGGTTTCGACGAAGACCAGATCTTCATTCTCGAAACGTACTACTGCCGAGGCTGGAATCACCAACTGTTCAGTAGGGCGGCTTGCGATCAGCATGGTCGCAAGCATCGCTGGTTTTAGTCGACCATCTTTATTGTCGATCGCAGTACGAACTTGTACAGTACGTGTCTCAGGATTGACGATTTGGCCGACATAGATCAGCTTGCCGGAAAATCGCATATGGTTGAGTGCAGGAACTTCAATATCCACCGTCTGGCCGGTTGCGACAAGATCAGCCTGTTGCTCGGGGACTTCTGCCACTGCCCAGACTTGAGACAGATCGGCAACGGTAAATAAAGCATCGGCTGGTTGTACAACTTGGCCTGGCGAGACCTTGAACTCGACAACCGAGCCACGCAGTGTGGAGACGACCGGCGAGAAGGAACTGATCTCGCCACTCTTGCCCATGTTGGCAATTGCCGCAGGCGACATGCCCAAAACCTTGAGCTGATCGGATGCTGCACGCGATTCGGCAGCGGCGACGGCCGCTTCGTTTTCACGACGTTGCAACTCTGCTTTACCGATAACATCGGCAGCGAACAACTGTCGTGCACGTTCCTTGTTATCCATTTGCAGCTCAGCTTGTGCACGCGCTTTCAGATACGCAAGCTGGGCGCTACCGAGTTCCGTGCTGTGCAGACGTGCCAGCACATCACCCGGTTTGACGGCTTGACCAAGCATGGCGGTAATGTCGGCAACTCGGCCAGTGACTGGTGCGCCAATACGTGCCATGCGTTCGCGATCAAAATCGATCAAGCCGGCAACGCGCAGCACATCACTGAAGGGTTCCAGTCCGACAGTTGCAATTTTGATGCGTGTACGCGCCGCTTCATCGGCGATCACCATGTTAGGGTCGGTTGGTGCGGCGGGTGCTGCACTTTCCGCAGGTGCCTTGTCGCCGCAAGCAGCGAGTGAGAAGCAAAGTGCGATGAGCGCTGCGGAGGTGGAGAGTCGAGAAATCATGGTGCGGTACCTGTGGAAGAGTTAGCCAATAGCCGTTCGATTTCGATGGCGGCGACTTGCAGATCAAATTGGGCAGCGATGAGCTCGTTACGCGCGGTGCGCAGAACGCGCTGAGCGTCGAGGTAGTCGATGATGCCGCGCTCACCGTAGCGGTAAGCCGCTTCGGCGACACGCAATGCACTTTCAGCCTGACGGACGATGCCGGACTGTAGTGCATCCACTTGCGATGCTGCGATCTGGAATTGTTGATAGGACGAATCGAGGCGTTGTGTCATTTCGAACTCGCGTGCCTCCAGCGTGCTGCGAATGCGCATGGCGTTGGCGCTTGCTTCATTGATCGGGCCGCGATTGCGATCCCAGAGTGGCAGACTCATGACCACGCCGAACTGGGTATCACGAACTTCGGGATCCCGAGCCGATGTCGCCTTCAGAGCGATGGTCGGCATGCGCAGCGAACGTTGATAGTCCACGGCCATGTCGGCACGCTGAAGCTCCAGACGATACTGATTCAATTCGTGATTGCCGCTCAGCATGGTCTGACGCAGCGTCTCCAAAGCAGGCATGGTCGGGATGGTGTTCATGCGACCGGCGATCGAGAAGGTAGCCGGCAATACATTGCCGACTTGCTGACGCAGGAAAGACTTGGCTTGATTGACGCGTAGCAGTGCACTCTGGCTGTTCTTCTGTGCGTTCAGCAATTCTGCCGAGACCCGAATGGCTTCGTACTTTGGCGCATCGCCCACATCGACACGTACCTGGGCGCGATCATAAAGCTGCTGCGTGAGTGACAGATCTTCCAGTGCCGCTTCCAGTTCAGCTTCACGACGCAGGGTTTCATAGAAGCCGCGTTTGACTTGTCCGGCCAGCTCGTTGATGAACTGGCTTTGACCGGCCGTCGTGGCACTCAGCGTTTTGCGTGCCATTTCCTGACGCAGATAGCGCTGGCTCGGTAGATCCAGGCGCTGCGTGATCGACACCGTTTCTCCATCGCCTGGTACCCCGCCAGGGGCTCGTGCGCGGACACGACCAGCGGTGTATTCCACTTCCGGATTCGGATAGGCGCCGGCGGTAGTTACACCGGCACGTGCTGCTTCGACGCCGGCAGCGGTGGCTTCCACATTTTTGTTCCCTTGCATGGCAAGAGACAAGAGTTGGTCCAGCGTGTAGGGCTGCGCGGCAGAGGCATGCGACCATATGCCAGCCAGCCATACTGACGTGATAAGTAAAGTAATAGGTTTCATGTTTTTCGTTAAAGCGAGTTCTCGCCGTGCGAATTGCTCGCACGGCGCACGGACAGCCGATTGGCCCCGAAAGGTGAAGAAATTCTTAAGCCGTCAGCGACGGCGGGCGATACGCGCGGAATACCGGCGCAGGGCGAGGGGGATGTTGCGCGGCCATGAACAGGGTGTCGGCCAGCATCGGGCCATTCAGGCCGAGTGCAAAGGGGATATCGACTTCCTGCGGGTCGGGCAATTGTGTTTTGGAGTGTTTGCTTTCCGGAACACGGACGTGGCAGGACAGATTGTCTTCCGCCATGTCGTCCCAGACGGGATCCTGAATTTGCGCAAGGATGCCGAACTTGTCGTCAGCGTCGGCTTCCCAGCGCGCCAGCTCTGCCAGAATTGGATGAATATCCTGAACGACCAGAGAGTAAGGCAGACGATTTTGAGGCGTATCGGTTTCTTTCGCGGAAAGCCGATCAATGACGGTATCGATCAATGCATTACTGATGAAAACGGTTGAGCCTTGTGCAATCGCGTTTGCCGGTACGTTGGCGTTTGTTTTGCAAGATGTCGAGCCGGCCCACACCCATTGGAGCGGCAAGCAGAGCACGACAAATAGCAAAAAAACATGGCGCATTTGCAACGTTTCAATAATGGAAGATGCTTTTTGCAATTTTACTCGCTTTTTCGGCGAGACCGCCGAGACTAGATAACAGCGATGATGCAAATTGCATGCCTAAGAGCAACCTCGGCCTCATTCCTGTGGAAAACTGAACGAAGGAGCTTCCGAGGATTGCACGCGCATGTGTCCGATATTCAGGTGCGATGCCCAAACATCATCTGGTCTGCCAGCACTTTCTTGCCCGGTGCGAAGCCATCGACCAATCCCAAAGATAATCCAAGCAAGGTTTGTGTCGGACTATCCCGATGGCGGCTGGTGAAAACGCGGGCCATGATATCCGTCAGGTGGATTGTCAGATTGCGATCATCTTTCCGACTTTGTGCAAACTGGGCGACGACCTCGGCAGTCGCAAGACCGCTCGTCAGCAAGCGGGCCAATACACTGGCATCGCGTAATCCCAGATTCAACCCCTGACCGGCAACCGGATGCAACGTCTGTGACGCATTGCCGATTGCAATGACCCGGCTTTTGTCACTTGGTTGCGCATTCAGTCCCAAAGGAAAAGCGTTGCGCGCGGAAACGTTGGTGAAATTACCCAAGCGGCCGCCAAACGCGTCGGATAATTCAGCCAGAAATTTCTTGTCATCCAGCGCCAGCAAGCGTCGGACGGTATCCGGGTGAACGCACCATACCAACGCGTAGCCATCTTCCTGCGGCAACAGCGCGAGCGGGCCTTCGTCGCAGAATCGCTCAAAAGCACGATGGGCAATCGGCATATCGGCATGAACATGCGCAACGATGGCCGTTTGTTCGTACATGCGATGCAATTGTTTTGGTTGCTGATCGGCGAATAATCCCCCTTCGGCCTGAATCACGAGGTTGGCAGTGATGGAAGGACGATCCTGCAGCGTAATGTGTGCACCGTTGTGTTCTGCGATGTCGACGATGCTTGCGGGACGCAGGATATGGATGCCGCTATGCTCGAGGGACGCGGTCAACTTGCTGACAATGGCGCCGTAACGCAAGACGTAACCAAGAGCCGGCAGGCCATAGTTGTTTTTGTCGATCAGCGTGCGGCCAAAACGGCCGCGACGTGAAACATGGATTTGCTCAATCGATGTGAAGCTGGCAGGCCATGCATGCAACTGCTCCAGCAACTGACGGCTGCCCCATGACAAGGCGATGGAGCGCGGATCGCGGGCGGATTGTTCGGCGGTCTTGGCATCAATCAGAGCGATGCCTTGCGCGCGCATGCCACGGTGAATGAGCATGGCGGCCAGGCCCAACCCCACAGGTCCGGCACCGCAGATGGCAATATCGAAATCTGTCTGCATGTCAGTGCCGCATCAGTGTTTCGATATCGGCGACGGTTTTCGGTGCCTGTTCGCTCAGGATGTGTACGCCCTCGGCTGTAATCAAGGCATTGTCTTCGATACGAATGCCGATATTCCAGTATTTTTCCGGCACGCCTTCCGCAGGCCGCACATAGATGCCCGGTTCCACAGTCAAAACCATGCCGGCTTCCAAAGTGCGCCATGGTCGGTCCGCACCGGCCGGTGCGGCATCGCGATAGTCCCCAACGTCATGTACATCCATGCCAAGCCAGTGCCCGGTGCGATGCATGTAGAACTGACTGTAGTTGTGATTGGTAATGACGTCGTCAAGCGTGCCGACCTTATTGCTGTCCAGCAGGCCAGTGTCGAGCATCCCTTGTGCGAGCACGCGTACGGCGGCATCGTGGCCATCCATGAAGCGCTTGCCGGGCTTTGTTTCAGCGATGGCGGCATACTGCGAGGCGAGCACGATTTCATAAAGCTCTTTTTGAGGGCCTGAAAATTTGCCGCTGGCAGGAAACGTACGCGTGATGTCGGAGGCGTAGCTGTCGAGTTCGCAACCGGCATCGATCAATACCAGATCACCATCCTTGAGCTCGGCATCGCTTGCGCGATAGTGCAGTACGCAGGCATTGGCGCCTGTCGCAACAATCGAACCGTAGGCAGGAAACTGCGATCCGCTGTTGCGGAATTCATGCAGGATTTCTGCTTCCAGCTGGTATTCACGCAGGCCCGGACGCGCGATGCGCATGGCGCGCCGATGTGCCGCTGCAGCAATATCGGCACTCCGCTGCATGATGTCGATCTCGACCGCATCTTTTTTCAGACGCATGTCATCGATCAAGATTTGCACGTCGAAGGCAGCATTCGGCGGCGTGATGCCGGCGCGTGCCTGCGCGCGCACGGACTGTAACCAACACTGGACTTGTGCATCAAGTTTCTGATCGCTGCCGAGTGCGTAATAGAGCGCAGGCGCGTTGGCCATGAGGCGCGGCAATTCAGTGTCCAGTGAATCGATGGGATAGGCAGCATCGAATCCGAATGTGGTGCGGGCGACGTCGGGGCCGTAGCGGAAACCATCCCATATCTCGCGCTCCATGTTCTTCTCGCGGCAGAAAAGAATGGATCGATTGGTTTCTCCGGCAATCAACACAATCACTGCTTCAGGCTCGGTAAATCCGGACAGGTAGTAAAAATAGCTGTCGTGTCGATAGGGATAATCTGCATCACGATTGCGCATCACTTCAGGCGCGGTCGGGATGATGGCAATGCCGCCTCCCTTGGCATGCATTTGTGTGATCAGGGCCGTGCGGCGATTTGCATATGGGCTCATTTGATCCCTCCTGTGAATGGCGCATTGAGTGCTTCGAGTCGTTCCACTGTGCCGACATCGGTCCAGTCGCCCCGGTAGAGTTCGCCGCCGACTTGTCCGCGGGCAGCATATTCGCGCAGCAGGGTGGCGAGTTTGGCCGGCTGACCGGATTCGATCGCATCAAACATGGAGGGGCGATAAACGCCAATGCCGGAAAAGGTATGGCGGGGCTCGCCTTCGTTGGCAATCAAAAAGCTATTCAGTGCGAAATCACCGGCGGCATTGTGCGCAGGATTCTTGACCAGATAAAGCCACGCCACGTCACGCGCATCTGCTGGGTGCGGATTGCCCCAGACGTCATTGTCCTCGAGAACATCGATGGTCTGCTTGAAGTCAAAATGCGGGCAGTAGATATCGCCTGCAATCGCGAGAAACGGTGCATCACCGAGCAGGTGGCGCGCCTTGGCGATACCGCCGGCTGTTTCCAGTGCGGTACCCTCTGCGGAATAGGTGATGTGCGCACCAAACTGTGCGCCGTTTCCTAACGCTTCTTCGATCATGTGTCCGAGATGGGCGTGATTGATGACGATCTCGGTGATGCCGGCGCGTACCAGATTCAGGATATGCCAGACGATCAAGGGACGCCCGCGCACTTTCAGCAAGGGCTTGGGGCAAGTGTCGGTGAGCGGACGCATTCTTTCACCGCGTCCGGCAGCGAAAATCATCGCTTTCATGTTCGTAAAATCTTGTTGGGTTCCATTCCCTGTTTATAGGTGAGGAAGGATGTCAAAAGGTGTAACCGACTGCCGGCGTCTTGTTTTCAAGTTCATCAAGCAACCGGACCAGCGGCGCCAGCTCCTTGTAGCGATAGGCGACTTTGCGCGTGTATTCCATGACCAGCGGTAGATCCTTGAGGTATCCGTCTTTGCCGTCGCGATGATAGAGGCGTGCAAAGATGCCCAGCACCTTGAGATGACGCTGCAACCCCATGAATTCAAAATCACGATAGAAGCTGTCGATATCCGGGTTGACAGGCAGGCCGGCACGGCGGGCGCGTTCCCAGTAGCGGATGACCCAATCCAGCACCAGCTCTTCATCCCACTGAATATAAGCGTCGCGCAAGAGAGAGGCGAGGTCATAGGTAATCGGGCCGAACACCGCATCTTGAAAATCCAGAATGCCAGGATTGCCTTGCGACAGCACCATCAGATTGCGCGAGTGATAGTCGCGATGCACATAGACTTGTGGCTGCGCCAGATTGTTTGCCAGCAGCAGATCAAAGATGCTGTTCAGCGTCGCTTGCTGTTTCTCGTTCAGCGTAAGCCCCAGATGTTTGTTGATGTACCAGTCCGGAAAGAGCATCATTTCGCGCAGCAGCAAGGCGCGATCGTATTCCGGCAGGACATCAGGCTGACTTTGTGCCTGCATCAAGACCAGCGCCTCGATGGCATCCATGTACAGTTTGTGCGCCGTGTCTGGCGTCAGCAATTGCAGATAAGTCGTATTGCCAAGGTCAGACAGCAGCAGGAAGCCGTTTTCCACGTCCTGCTCCAAGATGGCCGGTACCGACACACCGGTATCGCCCAGTACCTTGGCGACATGCACGAAAGGGCGTACATCCTCTTGCGGTGGCGGTGCATCCATCACGATAAAGGAGGCTCTGTTTGCGTCATCGATCCGGAAATAACGGCGGAAACTGGCGTCCGAGGACGCCGGGCGCAAGGATTCCGGCAGGAGTTCTCGTGCGTTGAGCGTGGCGATCCAGGATTTGATGGCGTTCAGACGCAAATCAGGAGAGTTGTCTGGCTGGGATTGGGATGACATGAAGCGAACCTGGTGAATACGGTTTGTGGGCGTTGAGTTCCCATATAATAAGGGATTAAATTCCAAAAGACGCCAGCGATGGTACTCAAACACTTATTTTCATGACCTGGCTTCCCCCTCTCCATCCAAAACGACGGTCCATGATGGTTATGACAGCAATGGCAGCGGCAATTTCTGCGCTGCCTTTTGCTGCTTCTGCGCAGACGACAGGGCCGGCGTCTTCACTAAGCAGTGACGCCAACGCACCGACCAATATCAGCGCCGAACAAATGACCGGTCGTCCGGACCGGGAGGTAGTCCTGGAGCGTGACGTGGAAATTATCCGCGGCGAAACGACCATGACATCGGATAAGGCGACTTACTGGATTGCCGAGGATGAGATTGAGGCGAGCGGTAATGTGAAAATGACGCGTTTTGGCGATCGCTATACCGGCGACAAATTGCGTTTCAAAATGGATGCGGGGACGGGGTATGTGGAAAACCCGACATTCCATATGCGCGCTAATAGTGGACAGGGGGCGGCAAGCCGTATTGATTTCGAGTCTGATGATCGGGCATTGATCACGCAAGGCACATATAGCACGTGCGAAGGTCCGGATCCGGATTGGTATCTGAGCGCGAATACCATGCATCTCGACAAAGGGCGAGATGTGGGGACGGCTGGCGCAACAGTCGTTTACTTCAAAGGAACGCCGATTATTGGAACGCCCTATATGTCTTTCCCTTTGTCGGGAGAGCGCAAATCGGGTGTGCTGCCGCCGAGTATTGGGACGACGACTCGCGGTGGTTTGGAAATTTTGGTGCCCTATTATTTCAATATTGCACCCAATAGGGATTTCACATTTTTGCCGCGTATTATTTCGAAGCGTGGTCTTCAGCTAGGTGGTGAAGCACGTTATTTAGGAAGTACTTATGCCGGCGAGACACATTTCGAATATTTGTCGAATGATCGGGAAACGAAAACAGATCGTTATTCGATCTCGACGCGCCATACTCAGCGGTTGAGTCCGGAAGCGAGCTTTGGCTGGAATATCAACGCGGCATCGGATGACAATTATCCGCGGGATTTCTCGCGTAATCTTGCGACCAGTACCAATCGCCTCCTGTTGCGGGACATTAATTTCAGGTACCAAAGTGATTACTGGAGTCTGACGGCTCGTGCAGCGGGCTATCAGGTTTTGCAGGATATCTATGCGTTGACGCCAATTACACGTCCTTACGATCGATTGCCGCAAGTGACGTTTGCCAGTGCCAGACAAGATGTGGGTGGTTTCGACTGGACTGCCAATGCAGAGGCAACACGCTTTTATCATCCGGACATGGTGCGTGGCGATCGTTATGTGATTAACCCGAGTTTGTCGTACCCGATTGTGCGACCCGGATATTTCATTACGCCGAAAGTGTCCTTGCATGCAACGTCGTACAGCGTGCGCGATCCCATGACGGATCTGAGTGCCAGCTATAACCGCAGCTTGCCAACCGTTTCGCTGGATACAGGGTTGATCTTTGAGCGTGAAGCGAGTTTCCTCGGGGAGTCAATGACGCAGACTTTTGAGCCTCGGATGTTCTACGTAAAAACGCCATATCGCGATCAAAGCATGATTCCGATTTTCGATACGGCCGAGGCAGACTTGAGCTTTGCCCAGATTTTTTCCGAAAATCGCTTCATCGGCAGTGACCGTATTAGTGATGCGAATCAATTGACGCTGGCCATGACATCACGCTTTATCGAAAAGAACGGTGTCGAGCGACTGCGTGTCGCTTTTGGCCAGCGTTTTTACTTTGACGAACCGCAAGTGACGTTGCCGAATCGTGCCCCGAGCAACGATAAGAAATCTGATTTCTTGGCCTCGGCTGCATTGAAACTGTCCGATACCCTGAGCACGGAAGGTCATTTGCAATACAGTGCAACGCAAAAGACAATTAGTCGTGCCAACTATGGCTTGAGCTGGCGTCCCGAACCTAAAAAGGTCTTGAATTTGACATATCGTCGCGACAAGGCGAACGAATTGAGTCAGATTGACGTCTCAGGACAATGGCCGATCGCAGATCGCTGGTACGGCGTCGGACGTATTAATTATTCGCTATCGGATAACACACAGGTCGTTAATTCGACCAATCGAATTTCCGAAGGATTGTTGGGGCTTGAGTACAAGGCAGATTGCTGGATTTTCCGTATTGTCGGACAGCGTTTGCCAACTGGGACCGGGCAAGCCAATACCAGTCTGTTTTTCCAACTTGAGTTGAGTGGTCTGACAAAGCTCGGTTCGGACCCAATGACCGCAATTCGTCGAAATGTGCCGGGTTACCAGCTCATTAATCAACCTTCCAATGTCACTGGCATGTAATCATGAAAAAAAATGTTTCAACGTCTGCAGTCCAGAATGTATCTAGTCGCAAAAAGCTGGCATGGATTGCGGCATTTGGATTGTCCTGCTGTTTGAATGTCAGCGTACATGCGCAGGAGACGAGCGCCACGACTTCCGCAAGCGAGCGCGTGCAACCTCGTTTGGCTGATGCAATTCTGGTCGTTGTGAACAGTGATGTGATCACGCGTTACGAGTTCCTGCAGCGTTTGCAAATGGTTGAGCAACGCTTGAAAGCGCAAGGCGGGCAAATGCCGCCGATCCAGCAATTGCAGCGTCAACTGCTGGAGCGCATGATCGTCGAAAAAGCCCAATTGCAACAAGCCAAGGAGCGGGGCATCAAGGTGGATGACGCAATGCTGGATCGTGCGGTTGCGCGTATCGCCGAGCAAAACAATATGGGCATGGCGGAGTTCCGTCGCCGCCTTGAGCAGGATGGCATGTCATACGCAGCGTTCCGCGAGGATATTCGCAGAGAGATCACGATGCAGCGTTTGCGTGAGGTGGAAGTCGATAACAAGATCCAGATTTCCGATGCCGAAATTGATGTTTTTCTGGAGGAGCACCAAGCCGGTGCCAAGGCTGCCGCCGCGGCCCAGGAATTGAATATTGCGCAAATCCTGATTCGCGTACCGGAAAATCCGACGCAACAGCAGCTCATTGAAAGCAAACGTCGTGCGGATGACGTCATGGCGCAGTTGCAGGCGGGTGGGGATTTTGCCAAGCTGGCCGCAGCATATTCCGACTCGCCGGACGGGCTAAGCGGTGGTGAGCTTGGCTGGCGGTCTCAGGATCGTCTGCCGCAGTTGTTTGTCGAGGCCACAGCTGGACTCCAGCAAGGACAGATTTCACAGATGATTCGCAGCGGGAATGGTTTTCATATCCTGAAACTCGTCGGCAAGCGCGTTCAGAGCGTGATGCGTGGTGGGGCGGACGAGGCACAACAACAGCCTGCAATGCCAAGTGTGCAACAAACGCATGCGAGCCATATCCTGATTAAGGTCAATCAGGTCGTCACGGCAGCGGATGCGCGTCGTAAGCTGGCCGAGCTCAAACAGCGGCTGGATAATCACGCCGCCACATTTGAAGAATTGGCGCGTTTGTATTCGAATGATTTCTCCGCTTCCAAAGGAGGTGATCTGGGATGGATTTATCCAGGTGATACCGTGCCCGAATTCGAGCGTGCGATGAATGAACTCGCAGTCGGTCAGGTTAGTGAGCCGGTGGAATCACCTTTCGGTTATCACCTGATTCTGGTCAAGGAGCGTAAAGTCGATGACGTTTCGAAAGAGCGTCAGCGCATGGCGGCACGTCAGGCGATTCGCGAGCAAAAGGTAGAGGAAGCGACGCAGGATTGGTTGCGTCAGGTGCGTGATCAGGCGTATGTCGAGTATCGTGTGGGCGAGCAGTAAGGCCTTGGTGTGAGCCAGCGTCCGACGATCGCCATTACCTGCGGAGAACCTGCTGGTATAGGACCGGAAATATCGGTCAGGGCCGCGTGGGAGTTGCGCGCCGATGTGCGCAGCGTCCTGCTTGGCGATCTGGCGATGCTGACGACAGTTGCGCGGGCGATCAATCCGGCGATCAAGCTGGTGACTCTGGCATCGATAGATGCACTGTCCCATGACAGCAATTGCAACGCAAGAGATCAGTTGTTCGTCGTCGATTGTCCTTTGTCGGTTCCGGCTGTTGCGGGTGTACTTGATCCACTTAACGGTCTGGCGGTTTTGCATACGCTGGATGTTGCGATCGATGCGGCGACGCAAAAGCAGATCGATGCCATCGTGACCGCACCGTTGCAGAAATCCACCATCAACGATGCCGGTGTTGCCTTCAGCGGTCATACCGAATATCTGGCAGAACGTACGGCAACGCCACAGGTCGTCATGATGCTGGCGACGAATGCCACACCACAACCGTTGCGTGTAGCGTTGGCGACAACGCATTTGCCGCTCAAAGACGTGTCCAGTGCCATTACCTTCGAGCGTTTGTCATCGATTCTGGATATTGTGCACGCGGACCTGCAAACAAAATTCGGCATTGCCAGACCGCGCATTCTTGTCACGGGACTCAATCCGCATGCAGGTGAGGATGGCTATCTCGGGCGTGAAGAAATTGACGTGATTACGCCCGTGTTGAAAGCCGCCTTCGCCAAGGGACAAGATGTGCGTGGCCCTTACCCTGCGGATACCTTGTTTCAACAACGTCACTTGGCGCATGCCGATTGCGTGCTGGCGATGTATCACGATCAGGGTTTGCCTGTTCTGAAATATGCAAGTTTTGGTCTGGGCGTGAACATCACCTTGGGGCTGCCCATCATACGTACCTCGGTCGATCATGGCACTGCGCTTGATCTTGCCGCCAAGGGGCTGGGGGAGGCAGATTATGGCAGCATGATGGAAGCGATTCGTGTTGCAGCACAAATGGCTTGCGCCTCGCGTCCGGTACTTTCCTAATTTCCAGAAGACAGCATCAGGCTGTCTTGCTCACACTATGAATCACACTCCTCGCAAGCGTTTCGGTCAGAACTTCCTGACGGATGATGCGGTGTTGCACAACATCATTCAGGCCATCAATCCACAATCACATGACACCATGGTTGAGATTGGTCCGGGCCTGGCAGCCATGACGCGCTTGCTGGTGGATAACGTTACAGCAATGCATGTCGTTGAGCTGGATCGGGATCTGGTGGTGTATCTGAAGAAAAACTTCAGTGCCGACCGATTGACTGTGCATTCGGCAGACGCCTTGCAGTTTGACTTCAGCGCCATTCCTGTGCCGGCTGATCGCAAATTGCGTGTTGTCGGTAATCTGCCTTACAACATTTCCAGCCCCTTGCTCTTTCATTTGGCCGAGCTTGCGCCCCATGTGCAGGATCAGCACTTTATGCTGCAGAAGGAAGTTGTTGAACGCATGGTGGCAGCGCCTGGCAGCAAGGCATTCGGTCGTCTGTCCGTCATGCTGCAGTGGCGTTATCACATGGAACTGATGTTTGTCGTGCCACCGGAGGCATTTGATCCGCCGCCACGCGTGGATTCGGCGATCGTGCGCATGATTCCTCTGTCGCAGCCTCTGCCTTGTGATGGCGCAAGGCTGGAACAGGTTGTACAAAAGGCGTTCTCACAACGACGCAAGGTAATTCGCAATTGTCTCGCTGGTGTGGCAAATGAGCAGCAGTTGATTGCGGCAGGCATTGATCCACAACTGCGACCAGAAGCAATCGCGATGGAGCAGTATGTCGCCTTGACCAACTTGCTGGGCGAATAAGTCCTGGGCACAGGTTCGTCGCGCGCAGAAAAAGCGCGTACAGCTTACAATCTCTTCTTCAGATAACCCTGCTTCCTGGAGAACTATTATGCGCATCCTGCACACGATGTTGCGTGTCGGCGATTTGCAACGCTCAATCGATTTCTACACCAATGTGCTTGGCATGACCTTGCTGCGCAAGACGGAAAATCCGGAATACAAGTACACGCTGGCATTTGTCGGGTACGGAAAAAATCCGGCTCATGCCGAGCTGGAACTGACGTATAACTGGGGCACAGAAAAATACGAGATGGGATCGGCTTACGGTCATATCGCGATTGCCGTGCCGGATGCATACAAGGCTTGTGCAGAGGTCAAGGCGGCTGGTGGTAACGTCACACGCGAAGCTGGTCCGGTCAAGGGTGGGACGACGGTGATCGCGTTTGTAACCGATCCGGACGGCTACAAGGTTGAGCTCATCGAACGTAAGGAATGGGAAACGGCCGAGCAGTTTTGAGGCTGGGTAACGCGATGCCGTATGAGAACGGCATCGCTCACAGGGCCAAACGTCGGCCTAGAAGATCGGCAGTGTTTCCGGCGCGTGATCGCGCAGGGCCTTTCTGGCAGCGACAAATTCGGGAAACACCGATTGCACTGTTGCCCAGAATTGCGGGCCGTGATTCATTTCGCGCAAATGCGACAACTCGTGCGCAATCACATAATCAATCAGCGGCAACGAGAAGTGGATGAGTCGCCAGTTCAGGCGAATGCGTCCGTCTGCCGTGCAAGAGCCCCATTGCGTCGTCGCCGACGACAGCGCAAACGACTGATAGCTGACGCCGAGCTTTTCTGCGTAAAGCGGTAAGCGTTCGGCAAAGATGCGTTTGGCTTCCAGTTGCAGCCACCCCTGTACACGATCCTTCAATTGCTGTTCTGCAGCATCCTGCGGTAACCCGATCGTCAGCTCTCGCGTTTCGCTATCGTATTGCACACCAACCGCAAGGTTGGCGCGCAGGCGCAGCGTAATGTCGTCGCCAAAGTAAGGCAGTTTGCCGCCATCACGCCATTCCATCTGTGGTTGCAGGCGGCGTGCAGAGCGTTCGCGACGTTCATTGAGCTTGTTAAAAATCCAGCGTTGTTTCTCATGGATCGCGTTATCGATCTCGGTCAGCGTGACCCACTTCGGTGCCGTGATTCGCAAACCATCATCATCGATCATGAATCCGATGGAGCGACGCTTGGATCGCACCAGCGAGTAATCCAATACGTGTTCGCCGATCTGAATGCGACGTTTACCTGCAGGCACCGGCCGTGATGGTTCGCTGGTCGCCGTGGACGGCATTAACGGCGCAGAAGGTGTGGGTGCCGGATGATCCACTTTGGGCTGTGCGGAAAAATCGCCCGCAAAAAAATCGAGCTGCAACGCAAGTTGTTGCGGATCGGGTGCGTTATGGCGAAGCAGCTTCAAAGGTCTGGACTCAGGTTGTTTGATGCGTAGTGGAAGGATCGATTTGTGCGTTCGTGTACACGCCTGGCGAAATCACGCGCATTTCCGATTCTATCCAATTTTCGACCTTGGTCATCAGATCGACCGGATTCATCCCATCGACGTCAATCGGTTTGCCGATCGATACGGTAATGAGTCCCGGCTTTTTAATGAAAGAATTACGTGGCCAGCATTCGCCCGCATTCAATGCAATCGGCACAACGGGCGTGTTGGTTTCTACTGCCAGACGTGCGCCACCGCCTTTGTAGCGACCCTGGCTGCCGACGGGTGTGCGTGTACCTTCCGGGAACATGATGATCCATTGACCATTTGCCAGACGTTGTTTGCCAATGCGCGCGACCATCGCAAAGGCATCTTTGCCATTGCTGCGATCAATCGGGATCATGCGCAACAAAGCAAGCGCCCAGCCAAACAGCGGAATGTAGAGCAACTCCTTCTTCAGTACATACACCAGCGGACGTGGCAGGCTGTAAAAGAGAAAGATGGTCTCCCATGCCGATTGGTGTTTGGCGAGAAGGATAACGGGTTTGTCAGGCAAGTTTTCCTTGCCGATGACGCGATAGTCCATGCCGCAGACAACTTTTCCCAGCCAGACAATGAATACGTTCCAGCGCGAAGTAATGTAATAGCGCTTCTCGTAAGGCAAGGGCAGACTGATGAAGCAGACGAATGCCCAGATGACCGTGGCCAGAAACATGCCGATGGCAAAAACGAGCGAGCGCAAAAAAAGAACAAAGCGGGACATCAAGTCTCCAGAAAAGCGGATAAGGCCGTCATCGGGTTTGCGCAGACGGTGATGAAAGAAGCTGGTCAACCACGCTCGCAAGATCGGCAAAAATTTCTGTGCCTGGCGGGAGTCCGCCTTTGGCAATGGTTTGTTCGCCTTTGCCGGTTTTAACCAGATAGGGTTTGCATCCGACAACAAAGGCTGCCTGCAGATCGCGTAGCGAATCGCCTACCTGCGGCACGCCTTTCAGACTGATATCAAAACGCTGTGCAATTGCTTTCAGCATGCCGGGCTGTGGCTTGCGGCAGTCACAATGTTCGTCGGCACTGTGCGGGCAAAAAAACACGGCATCAATTTCTGCACCAACGGCTTGTGCTGCCTGATGCATCTTTTGATGAATGGCGTTGAGTGTCATGATGTCGAACATGCCGCGTGCGATACCCGACTGATTGGCTGCAACGACCACACGGTAGTCAGCCTGATTCAGGCGTGCGATTGCTTCCAGCGAACCGGGAATCGGCACCCATTCATCCGGCGACTTGATGGGCGTTGCCTGATCCCGATTGATGACGCCATCACGGTCAAGAATGATCAGTTTCATCGCATCACCTTTCGTCGCAGGATTGAATGATCTGGATCAGGACGCCAGACGCGAAATGTCCGCAACCTGGTTCATTGCGGCATGCAGCGTTGCGAGCAAGCCCTGCCGATTTGTGCGGAGAGCGACATCGTCTGCATTGACCATCACGCCATCAAAGAAAGCATCAACCGGCGTCTTCAATGCAGCCAGCGCTTGCAGCGACGCTGTGTAGTCGCCACGCGCAAAAGCAGCATCGGCAGCTGGCTTGACGCTGGTCAGCGTGCTGTTGAGTGCGATTTCTGCATCTTCCTTCAGCAGCGACGGATCGACTTTGGCCGCAACCTCGCCTTCAATTTTCTTCAGGATATTGCTGACGCGTTTGTTGGCGGCGGCAAGACTGGCTGCTTCAGGCAGCGCAGCAAAGGCACGTACGGCAGCGAGGCGACTGGTGACATCCGCCAGACGTTGCGGTTGCAATGCCAACACAGCATCGATTTCCTGCGCACTGTAACCTTGATCGCGCAAGGCATTCGCCAGACGATCAAAGAAGAAACTCAACAAGGCTGCGCGATGCTCGGGGCTCAAACCATTGAATGGCGCTGCAGCAGCATCGATCAATTCATCAATGCCGATGTCGAGTCTGCCTTCGGTCAGCATACGGATGATGCCGAGTGCATGACGACGCAACGCAAACGGATCCTTGTCACCTGACGGTACCTGTCCGATGCTGAACAGACCGACCAGCGTTTCCAGCTTGTCTGCCAGCGCGGCAACGGTGCCGACCGGATTGCGTGGCAAGACATCGCCTGCAAAACGTGGCTTGTAATGATCCTCGATGGCATCGGCAACGACTGCCGGCAGGCCGTCATGTTGCGCGTAGTAACGCCCCATGATGCCTTGCAGTTCCGGGAACTCGCCAACCATATCGGTCAGCAGATCGGTCTTGGCAAGACGGACAGCAGTATCGACCTGCTGTGTGTCCACGCCAAGCTTTGTGGCGATGGCAGCGGCGATTTTTTGTACGCGTTGTACGCGTTCGCCTTGCGTGCCGAGCTTGTTGTGATAGACGACCTTGTCGAGACCGGACAGCCGCGATTCCAGCGACTTCTTGCGATCCTGATCGAAGAAGAACTTGGCATCGGCAAGACGAGGACGCACGACCCGTTCATTGCCGCCGATGACCAAGCTGGCATCGGCTGGGCGGATATTGGAAACGATCAGGAACTTGTTGCTCAGATTGCCTTGTGCATCAAGCAAAGGGAAGTACTTCTGATTGGCCTTCATGGTCAGAATCAGACATTCCTGCGGTACGTCAAGGAAGGCTTCTTCAAACTGGCCGATCAACACGTTTGGACGTTCCACCAGACCGGTGACTTCATCCAGCAATGCATCGTCTTCAATCGGTTGCAGATTGTCGCCAGCCTTTGCTGCAGCTTCTTTCAACTGACGAGCGATTTCGGCACGGCGTGCTTCGAATGAGGGAATGACTGCGCCTTCGTTCGACAATTGTTTTTCGTAGCTGTCGGCATTACGAATGTAGAGCGGATCGATTCCCGCTTCAAAGCGGTGGCCGTGCGTCGTGCTGCCTGATTTCAGGCCGAGTGCAGAAACATTCAGCACATCTGCGCCATGCAAGACGATCAAGCCATGTGCAGGACGGACGAAGTTGACCGACTCCCAGCCATTGGCCAACTGATAGGTCATGACTTTCGGGATTGGCAGTTTTGCCAACGTTTCTTCAAGAGCCTTTTGCACACCTTCTGCAATGGTTGCGCCCGTCACCACGCTATTGAAAAACAATACTTCGGCTTTGCCATCCGACTCGCGTTTGAGCGATGCGACGGCAGATGCATCCGCGCCCAAGGCAGCCAGTTTTTTCAACAGTGCAGGTGTGGCGTTGCCGTCTGCAGTCAGGCCAACGGTAACCGGCATCAGTTTTTGTGCAATCTGTTTGTCGTCAGCCTGTTCACTGACATCAGTGAGATGAATGCCAAGACGACGCGGCGAGGCGAATGCGGTCAATGTACTGTTTGCACCGAGCAGGGCTTGTGCCTTGAGGGATGCCAGCAATCCTTGAGCAAAGGCATCACCGATTTTCTTCAGTGCCTTTGGTGGCAGTTCTTCGACGAACAGTTCGATCAGGAGATTCTTGTTGCTCATGCCGCTTCCTTCTCGATCTGGGCCAGCACTTCGGCGGCATGTTCAGGGTTGGCCATCGGGAAGCCGAGACGTGCACGGCTGTCGAGGTAGCTGCGCGCCACACTGCGCGCAAGGTTGCGAATGCGGCCAATGTAGGCAGCGCGCTCCGTGACCGAGATCGCGCCACGCGCATCCAGCAGGTTGAAGGTGTGAGCCGCTTTCAACACTTGTTCGTAAGCCGGCAAGGCGAGTTTGTTGTCCATCAGATTGAGCGCCTGCTTTTCGTGTGCGCCGAATGCGGTGAACAGGAAATCGACATCGCTGTGTTCGAAGTTGTAGGTCGATTGCTCGACTTCATTCTGTTTGTAGACATCGCCGTAGCTGATCTTCTTGCCATTGTTTTCAGTCCAGACCAGATCGTAGACATTGTCGACGCCTTGCAGATACATCGCGAGGCGTTCAAGGCCGTAGGTAATTTCGCCGGTGATCGGCTTGCAGTTGATACCGCCGACTTGCTGGAAGTAGGTGAACTGCGTGACTTCCATGCCGTTGAGCCAGACTTCCCAGCCAAGTCCCCACGCGCCGAGCGTTGGATTTTCCCAGTCATCTTCAACAAAGCGAATGTCGTTCTGGCGCAGATCGAAACCGAGTGCCTCCAGCGACCCAAGGTACAGCTCAAGAATATTGGCTGGTGCCGGTTTCAGGACCACCTGAAACTGGTAATAGTGCTGCAGACGATTCGGGTTCTCGCCATAGCGGCCATCTTTGGGGCGGCGTGATGGCTGCACATAGGCGGCTTTCCACGGCTCAGGTCCGATGGCGCGCAGGAAGGTCGCGGTATGAGAGGTGCCAGCACCGACTTCCATATCGTAGGGCTGCAGCAGGGCGCAGCCTTGTGCATCCCAATAGGACTGCAGCTTGAGAATGATTTGTTGAAATGTGAGCATCTTGGTTACTTTGGCTGTCGCCGTGACAAGGCGAGCGGGCAGGGTTGCCGAAACCCTAGATTTTAACGGGTTTTAGGCAGCTCTAGTAAGCGGAGGCGCAGTTTTGACGTCTTCCCACCCTTGACGAAATGATCAGGAATGTCGGCGCCGGCGACCAAGGAGTATCGCGCCCAGCAAGAGCAGCGCTGCAATCCCGACAATCAGGCTATTACCAAGAATAATGTAGGGCGTTGCGCCACGATAGCCCTGGACTGAAGCGGTCAATACACCCAGCGTGAAGGGGGCAAGCTCGGCAGTGATACTGCCTTTGGGACCGATGATGGCGGTGGCGCCGGTATTGGTGGCGCGCAGCATGGGGCGCCCGGTTTCCAGTGCGCGCATCTGTGAAATCTGTAGATGCTGCGGCAAGGCGACGGAATCACCAAACCAGGCGATGTTGGAGAGATTCAGCAGCATGCTGGCCTCAGGTGTGCCATTTGAGCGGCTGGCACGCAACTGATCGGCTATTTCCTCGCCAAACAAATCTTCATAGCAAATGTTGGGCAAAACCCATTGGTCTTTCACCGCGAACGGCAACGGTGTCTTGCTGCCGCGCGTGAAGTCGCCAAGCGGGATGTGCATCATGTTTACGAACCAGCGGAAACCGAATGGAATGAATTCGCCAAATGGCACCAGATGATGCTTGTCGTAGCGGTACAGCGAGGGCGTAGTATCGGTCGACGTCGGGCTGATTCCGATCACGCTGTTTGCATATGACACGGGATCATCGCTGACTGGTACGCCGATGGCGAGATGGCTATTCGATGCAGTCGCGTAGCTGGCAAGACGTGGCAGATAATCGGCCGGCAATTGATGGAGCAATAACGGTAGTGCGGTTTCCGGTGTGGCGATCAGATCGGCCGGCATGGCACGGATCATGTCTTCGTACTGGCGCAAGGTCAGGTTGGCCTGATGTGCATCAAACTTGATTTCCTGCGGGACATTACCTTGCAGCAGGCGCACCGAGATGGGAGTCCCATGTGGCTGAGTCCAGTCGATGTACTGCAGGCCCAAGCCGGCGATCAGGAGCAGCACAGGCAATGCCATGATTTTTTTGCAGCGGGGAAGCAGCACTAGGGAGGCAGCAACCAACGCCGCCAGCCAGCCGATGCCGTACACGCCGATCACCGGCGCAAAGCCGGCCAGCGGGCTGGCGGTGTGGGCATACCCGGAAGCGACCCATGGAAAGCCGGTAAAGATCCAGCCGCGCGTCCACTCTGCCAAAACCCAGACGGCTGGCAAGACCAGTAAAAGATACAGTGGCAGCGACAGTTGCCAGCGTGTGCGTATCCAGCTGGCTAGGCCTGCGGCACCGGCAACCAGCAGTCCGAGAAAGGCGGCCAGCAGAAATACCGCGAGTGCCGCCATGGCAGACGGCATGCCGCCATACACGTGCATGCTGATATAAAGCCAGTACACGCCGCTTACCAGCCATCCGGTGCCGAATGCCCATCCGGTCAGACATGACTGTTTGAATGTGGTGTGCTGCGTCAGCAGATAAAACAGAAGCGCCAGCGTGGCGATCTGCAAGGGCCACCAGCCGAATGGTGCAAACGCAAACACGTTGCTCATGCCAGCGATCAATGCCAGCAAGATCGCGGTCAAGGGCGGCATGTTGGTCAGGTGGTGTTTGATCAAATCGCGAAGTGGTGATGTGACGGTGCTGACGCCGGCGAAAGGCCGGCTTCAACCGGACCTTCAGTTTTCAGCAATTTCTTCATCCGGAACGGGCAGCTTCTCAACCAGCAGCATGTGGATGTGACGCGCATCGGCGCGAACGATGCGAAAACGCAGGTGCTCGATTTCGACTTCCTCATCCTTGTGCGGCACGCGTGCCAGATGATCGGTGATGAAACCGCCAATGGTTTCGACGTTCGGATTGACCAGTGTGGTTCCCAGCTCCTCGTTGAACTGGGCAATTTCGGTCTGTGCCTTGACGCGCCAGCGCGGGCCTTCCTTGCCGGCCGCAATCGCGAGGATATTGTCTTCTTCCTCGTCGAAATCGTATTCATCCTCGATGTCGCCGACGATCTGTTCCAGCACGTCTTCAATCGTGATCAGTCCGGCTACACCACCGTACTCATCGACCACGATCGCCATGTGATTGTGCTTGGAACGAAAGTCGGTCAGCAGCACATTCAGCCGCTTGGACTCGGGAATAAAGACCGCCTTGCGCAGTTTCTGGCGCACATCGAAGGATTCTTCTGCGTAGTAGCGCAGCAGATCCTTGGCCATCAGAATGCCGACCACGTTATCGCGTTCGCCATCGACGGCAGGGAAGCGCGAATGGGCTGTTTCCAGCACCATCGGCAGCCATTCTTCGATGGGTTTGCTGATGTCGATCACATCCATTTGCGCACGCGTGACCATGATGTCGCGCGCAGACAGTTCGGAAACCTGGAATACGCCTTCGATCATCGACATCGCATCGGCGTCGATCAGGTTGCGTTCATGGGCATCCTGCAGGATGGCGAGGAGTTCGGTACGACTTTCGGGTTCTGGCGCCATCAGCGCCGTCAGACGTTCAAATAACGAGCGATGCGGTTTGGCGTCGCTGGGTCTGTCAGAAGGTGAGTTGTCTTGCATAAGGCGAAATGCCGGTGCGGAAGGTAGTTCAAGGACAGTCAGGATACAACAAAACGACCCGAGGTCTCAAAAAGCGCCGAGTCGTTGTTTGCAGCCTGACAAGATGGCTTTATGCGTCGTCTTCTTTTTCGAGCGGCTGGCCGCGAAAATAGGCACGGAATTCCAGCACGATATGCAATCCCCAGAAAACCCACAGGGGAAGTGCAAAAACACACAATGCGTAGAGCAAGGCGTTCATGGTGACCTCGGCATCAAAGAGTTTGATACGGATTGGGGAAACCTAGTGTTGCCAAAATTTCTACTTCCAAGGCTTCCATCTCATCGGCTTCATCATCCGATTCGTGGTCATAACCTTGAGCATGAAGCATGCCATGAATTACAAGGTGTGCGGCATGCGCGAGCAAAGTTTTTTTCTGTTCACTGGCTTCGCGCACCAATACTTCCGAGCAAAAGATAATGTCTGCCTGCGTATCGTCTTCTTCATCTTCCGTATAGGCAAAAGTCAGGACATTGGTCGCGTAATCCTTGCCGCGATAGGCCTGATTCAACGCACGTCCTTCCTCTGCATCAACAAATCGCAAGGTAATTTGTGCTGGTGCAAACAAGGCAGCCTTGGCCCAGCGCCGTAGCAAAGGGCGTGTCAAAGTTTCTTGCAAACTGGCATCGGCGTATTGAACCGACAGTGTGAGTTTATTTGTCTGTTGCATGTTTGCTCACAGTGCGCTTTGGGGCAGATTTTGCGGCAGCCTTGGCTGCAGGTTTTGTCGTCGCCTTTGTCGCAGTCTTGGACGCTACTTTGGTTGCAGGTGTCTTGGCTTGATCGTAGGCATCGACAATCCGTGCAACCAGCGGATGACGGACAACGTCCGCGCTCGAGAAGCGTGTAAAGGCCAAGCCGCGTACATCGCTCAAGACGTCAATGGCTTCCACCAGTCCGCTCTTTTGATGTTGCTGCAGATCGATCTGTGTGATGTCGCCCGTGATCACTGCCTTGCTGCCAAAACCGATACGGGTCAGGAACATCTTCATCTGCTCCGGCGTGGTGTTTTGCGCTTCATCCAGAATCACGAAAGCATGATTGAGTGTGCGTCCGCGCATGTAAGCCAGAGGTGCGATTTCGATCGCGTTCTTCTCGAACATCTTTTGCGTGCGGTCGAAACCCAGCAGATCGTACAACGCGTCGTACAGCGGGCGCAGATAGGGATCAATCTTCTGAGCCAGATCGCCGGGCAGAAAGCCGAGGCGTTCGCCAGCTTCCACCGCTGGACGAGTCAGGATGATGCGTTTGACCGCGTCACGCTCCAGCGCATCGACGGCGCAGGCAACAGCCAGATAGGTCTTGCCCGTACCAGCCGGGCCGACGCCAAACGTGATGTCGTGTTCGGTGATCGCTTTCAGATACTGGATCTGATGCGGTGTACGGCCACGCAGATCGTGCTTGCGTGTCTTGAGCACGATGGGTGCGTCGACGACCGATTCGACCGCTTTCTTTTTGTTGCTGCCTTTGGATTGCGGCGCAACGATCAGGTCCGGTTCTGCCAGTTCGGCACGCTGTTCTACCAGTGCAAGCTGCACTTCTTCAAGCGGAATGATGCGGTCGGCTTGAGCGTAGAACTGTTCGAGAATCGCGACAGCGCGTTCGGCGTTGCTGCCACTGACGATGAATTTTTCACCACGGCGGAAGACGGTAACATCCAGCGCGGCAGAAATCTGGCGCAGGTTCTCGTCCATCGGGCCGCACAGATGCGCGAGCCGTTTGTTGTCGAGTGGCTCGGGGATGAAATAGGATGGCAGGACGGCGGTTTTTGTTTTCAATGTGTTTGTGGGTAAAGACTTACTGTTTGACGACGATCTCACCGCGTAGCGTGTAACCATGCGACTGCGTGATGTTGAGATCGACCATTTGCCCGATCAGTCGGTCGCCATGCGGGCCACCTGCGAAATTGACGACACGATTGTTCTCGGTGCGGCCTTGCAGATCGCCTTCTTCTTTCTTGGCGGCGCTTTCAACCAGCACGCGCTGAATCGTGCCCACCATTTCATCGCTATAGCGACGGGTGTTGGCATCGATGGTCGCTTGCAGGCGCTGGAGACGCTTGAGTTTGACTTCGTGTGGCGTATCGTCTTCCAGATTCGCCGCTGGCGTGCCGGGACGCGGGCTGAAGATGAAACTGAAGCTGTTGTCGTAGCCGATGTCGGTAATCAGCTTCATCATTGCTTCAAAGTCTTCATCGGTTTCACCCGGGAAGCCGACAATGAAATCGGATGAGATCGAGATGTTCGGCCGGATCGCGCGCAACTTGCGCAGTACGGATTTGTATTCGAGCGAGGTATAGCCACGCTTCATCGCCGCAAGAATGCGATCCGAGCCGTGTTGGGCTGGCAGATACAGATGATCGACCAGCTTTGGCACTTTGGCATACGTATCGATCAGGCGTTGCGTGAATTCCTTCGGATGGCTGGTGACGAAACGGATGCGTTCGATGCCGGGCAGCTCCGCGATGTATTCAATCAGCAAGGCGAAGTCGGCAATTTCGCCGTCTTCCATCTTGCCGCGATAGGCATTGACGTTCTGACCCAGCAGCGTGATTTCCTTTACGCCTTGTGCTTCGAGTCCGGCAACTTCGGCCAGCACGTCTTCAAAGCGACGCGAGACTTCTTCGCCGCGTGTGTAAGGTACGACACAGTAGCTGCAATACTTGCTGCAGCCTTCCATGATGGAGACGAATGCGGTCGCGCCTTCCACCTTGGCGGGCGGCATGTGATCGAATTTCTCGATTTCCGGAAAGCTGATATCGACCTGCGAACGGCCGGTGGAGCGGCGTTGCTTGAGCATATCCGGCAGGCGATGCAAAGTCTGCGGTCCGAACACCAGATCGACATACGGTGCTCGTTTGACGATGGCATCCCCTTCCTGAGAGGCCACGCAACCGCCGACGCCAATCAACAGATCGGGATTGGTACGCTTGAGTTCACGCAAGCGGCCGAGATCGGAAAAAACCTTCTCCTGTGCCTTTTCGCGTACGGAGCACGTGTTCAGCAAAATCACGTCCGCATCTTCCGGACGATCCGTCTTGATCAGACCATCGGACGCGCCCAGCACGTCGACCATCTTGTCCGAGTCGTACTCGTTCATCTGGCAACCGAAGGTCTTGATGTATATCTTTTTCTGCATGTAATGACTGACTAATAAATTCGAATGAAGGCGCGAGTAACGTGCAATGTAGTGCAATAAATCGAATGCGCCGAAACGGAGAGGTCGCTACAACCGTTATTTGGCCGCATCCCTTTTAGGTAAGGGTTTCTTGATCTCTTCGTCGCTCAAAATCCAGACGCGATCAATGTTACCTTCCATGTTCTCTGTGTAATTCACGGTGAACTTGCGGCCGTACAGCGCAACCGGCATTTCGATCAGATTCTGTTTGTTGCGAATCCAGGCACCCGGCGACAGTGTACGATCCTTGCCATCGAGGACAACCTGTGGATGCTTGCCGATCATGATCTCGCCCCGCTTGGTGATCGGCGGAAATGGCCGTTCAAAAGCATGTGCGGGCAGCATGGCTGCGGCCAGTGCACAACTGATCACAATATGACGCATCGACATGTTGATATCCGTTCGGGCGGAAAGACGAGGAAGGCGTGCGCAGGCAGCTGAGCGGTGCTAAAAAGACTTGAAAAAGCGGCAAAACCGCACAAAGTGATCAAGGCACGAACACGCGAAATGATATCACGCCGCCTATGCGTGCTTGTTCACAGACAGCGTTGTGCGCATTTGTTACAACTGTGGCAAGCTAACGCAATAATCTATTCTCAACCTGCTAAGGATCACAAATGGCAACCAAGAAAACCAACCCAACCAAGATCGATATCGGCATTTCTGAAAAAGACCGCGCAAAAATTGCGGAAGGACTCTCCGGCTTTCTGGCTGACAGCTACACGCTGTACCTGATGACCCATAACTTCCACTGGAATGTGACCGGTCCGATGTTTACCAGCCTGCACGCCATGTTCATGACCCAGTACACCGAACAATGGGCGGCGCTGGACGAAATCGCCGAACGTATCCGTGCACTCGGTTATCCGGCGCCGGGGACTTACGCACAATTTGCCAAACTGGCGACCGTAAAGGAAGTTGCCGGCGTGCCAAAAGCGCTGGACATGGTGGCGCATCTGGTTGCTGCCCATGAGGCGACGGCGCGTACCGGTCGTAACATTTTCCCGCTGGTTGATAAAGCAAACGACCAGCCGACCGCCGATTTGCTGACGCGTCGTCTGGAAATCCATGAAAAAACCGCATGGATGCTGCGCAGCCTGCTGGAAGAATAAGGAGCGCAGGGCGTATCCCGCTCTGATTTTTTGCTTCTATCAAGCCCGCACCGTTTATCCGGTGCGGGCTTTTTTCATGGGCCAGACCTTATGCAGGAACTGCATTTGCAATCACGAATTACTTCGTAGTCGGGAACTGAAGGCAGCGTTATAGTGACTTTGCCCTCTGTCATTCCTTGATTTTCGTGGTTTGGCCCTCACCGAAACGTGAGGGTCTTTTTTTGCCTATGCCCTATGTATGAATATCACGTGCGGCAATAGGCGCCCGGACTGAAAAACAAAAAACCCGCCTTGCAGAAGCAGGGCGGGTTTCAGGTTGTTCCGGAGAACACATTCTTGGTGGTGATAGGTGGACTTGAACCACCGACCCCAGCATTATGAGTGCTGTGCTCTAACCAACTGAGCTATATCACCAGATAGCCAGAGATTATGTCGGCTTTCGGTAAGGCTGTCAATATGTGTATTTTGTTGTCGTCCGTGCAAGAGGACGTCACGATGTCGCGTCAGGCAGGCGTGTCTGGATCAGTTGCCGCACGGCTTGTGGGGCATCAGGTCTTAGGCAGTCGATGATCTGCCGGTCAGGCATGGAGCGTAGCCAGGTGATCTGCCGTTTGGCGAGCTGGCGCGTGGCGACGATGCCTTTTTCGCGAAGTTCGGCCACGTCGTACAGACCATCTAGATATTCCCATGTCTGCCGATAGCCGACGCAGCGGATTGATGGCAAGCCAGGATGTAAATCGCCACGACGGCGCAGCATCTCAACCTCGTCGATCAGCCCGCCATCACGTAACATGGCATCAAAACGCTGGGCGATGCGACGATGCAAGACGCCGCGATCGGAAGGTTCCAAGGCGATGGGCAGCAAATCAAAAGGCAATGCCACCTTCGGTGCACGTGCCAGCAGGGACGACATTGGCTGACCCGTCAGCAGATAAATTTCCAGTGCCCGCTGAATTCGTTGTGAGTCATTGGGTTTGAGGCGTGCTGCGGTTTCCGGATCAATCGTGGCCAGACGTGCATGCAGCGCCGGCGTGCCCAATGCTGCTTCATCTTGATCGAGTGCCGCGCGGGTAGCGGCATCTGCCTGCGGTAAGTCATCGAGTCCATCCCGCAAACCCTTGAAGTACAGCATGGTGCCGCCGACCAGCAAGGGCAACTTGCCGCGCGTCTGAATCTCGGCGACGAGGCGAATCGCATCCTGACGAAATTGCATGACCGAATAGGCATCCAGCGGATCGAGAATGTCGATCAGATGATGGGGCACCTGTGCCTGTTCTTCCTTGGTAGGTTTGGCGGTGCCGATATCCATGCCGCGATAGACGAGGGCGGAATCCACCGAGATGATTTCTGATGGAATGTGCGCGGCAATGTCGAGCGCAGCGGCAGTCTTGCCGGACGCGGTTGGTCCCATGATCGCGACAGCCAGTGGTTTGCGGACGGCGGTGTTCATACGCAATGCGATGCCATCATTGACCGCGCTGGAACAATTTATCCAGATCGGAAAGGCTGAGCTGAACCCACGTCGGTCTGCCGTGGTTGCACTGATCGGAGCGCTCGGTGGCTTCCATCTGGCGCAACAAGGCGTTCATTTCCGGAATGGTCAGGATGCGATTGGCGCGGACTGCTGTATGGCAGGCCAATGTGCCCAGCATTTCATTGCGTCTTTCAAGCAGGACGCGCGAGCCGCCGAATTCGCGTACATCGCGCAACACGTCGCGTGCCAGCGATTGTGCGTCGGCGTTCTTCAATAAAACAGGCACTGCACGCACGGCCAGTGTGGTGGGCGACAGGGCGGTGATGTCGAACCCGAGCGAGCGCAGGATCTCCTGATTTTCGCTCGCCGTGCCGACATCGACTTCATCGGCGTAAAACGTGACGGGAATCAGCAGTGGTTGCACCTGCATGGCATCACTGTCCAGCGCGTTCTTCAATTGCTCATACAAGATGCGCTCATGCGCTGCATGCATGTCGATCAGTGCCAGTCCCTTGCGGTTCTGTGCCAGAACAAAGATGCCGTGTAACTGGGCGATCGCAAAGCCGAGCGGATATTCCTCGTCCTCTGGCATGGATTGCGGCGGTGCTGCTGCGGCAGAGGCAAGGCCGCTGTTCGTATAGGACGGCGTTGCAGGGGATGCCGTGGCAGCGGCAAAAAAGTTGCCGTAGTTTTCCGTGCTCTGTGCAACGCCCTGATTGCTGCTGCCCGAGTTGAACTGCATGCCAAACGAGGTTTGCTGTTGCTCGCGCAGCCATGGCAGCACAGATGATGGTGCGGGTGTTGGTGCCGGCGCTGCGCCATGCGCAGTCGCAGAAGTCTGCGCAAGCGCACGCTGGACGGCATGAAAGACAAACTGATGGACGGCGCGACTGTCGCGGAAACGCACTTCGATCTTGGACGGATGCACATTGACATCCACCAGCGAGGGATCAAGATCGAGACTGATCACATAAGACGGATAGCGATCACCATGCAGCACATCCTGATAGGCAGAGCGCACTGCATGCGTGAGCAACTTGTCGCGCACGAAGCGGCCATTGACATAAAAGTACTGTGCATCGGCGCGTGCCTTGGAGGCGGTCGGCAAACCGATAAAGCCATGCAGATGCAACGGGCCTGCCTGCTCGTCAATTGGCAGACGCGCGCCGGAAAATTCATTGCCCAGCACTTGGGCGCTGCGCTTGGCGATGTCGTTGACGGTCCAGTGGTCGACGGTTTTGCCGTTATGCGTAAGGGAGAATGCAACGTCGGGACGAGAAAGCGCAATGCGACGGACGACTTCGGCGCAATGACCGAATTCGGTTTGTTCTGTTTTCAGAAACTTGCGACGTGCCGGCGTGTTGAAGTAAAGGTCCTGCACATCGATCGTGGTGCCGACGGCACCGGCGGATGGTACGACTTGCGACTGATGGTTGCCGACGATTTCCCATGCATGTTCGGCATCGGCGGTACGCGAGGTCAGTGTCAGTTGTGCGACTGAAGCGATGGAGGCGAGTGCCTCGCCGCGAAAGCCGAGAGTGGCCACGTTTTCCAGTTCGGTCAGCGAAGCAATCTTGGAGGTCGCGTGCCGTGCCAGCGCCAGTGGCATCTGATCCGGCGTGATGCCGCGTCCATTGTCGGTAATCGCAATGCGTTTGACGCCGCCTTGCTCAAGACGGACGGTGATCTGTGTTGCCCCGGCATCGAGCGCGTTTTCCAGCAACTCCTTGACGACAGCGGAAGGTCGTTCGACGACTTCGCCTGCGGCAATTTGCGAAATGAGCTGATCGGAAAGCGGCTGGATCGGACGGAAGGAAGGCTGGGTTGCGTGCATCCCGGCATTATAGCGGTTGCATGCCGGTGGATTGCCTTGCCTGGCGCAGGGCAGCGGATTGCAAAATCATGGGCATTCCATCGCAAACGGTCTGCTCAGGTATCATGAGCGGGCAATCAAGGAGAATTATGGATTTCATGCAGTTCTTCGACATGATCTTGCATGTCGACAAGTATCTCGGTGTGTTCATCACACAGTACGGCCCTTTGATTTATCTGGTGTTGTTTGCCATCATTTTCAGCGAAACGGGTCTGGTTATTTTTCCTTTTCTGCCGGGCGATACCTTGCTGTTCATCGCCGGTGCCTTTTGTGCATCCGGTGCCATGCATATCGGCTTGCTGCTGTTTTTGCTGAGCGCGGCGGCAATTCTTGGCAATACGGTCAATTATCTGATCGGTGCCCGAATCGGCGATAAGGTCTATACGCATGACTATCGCTGGCTGGATCGGGCTGCCTTGCAGCGCACGCATGCGTTCTATGAAAATCATGGCGGGAAATTTCTGGTGATGGCGCGCTTTCTGCCCATCGTGCGTACCTTTGCGCCATTCGTTGCGGGCGTGTCGAAAATGACGTTTGCCAAGTTTCAGTTATTTAACTGTGCCGGCGCGTTTCTCTGGATCGTGGGTTTGGTGACGGCCGGCTACTTGTTCGGCAATATTCCGATCATTCGCGATCATCTCAGCACCATCGTCCTGACTGGGGTGGCTGCCGCAACGGTGCCGGTTCTGTTTGGCGTGTTGTGGAAGCTGTGCAAGCGCGTGTCTGGCAAGCCTTCGCAACCCTCCTAAAAGACTGCGCAAGGTTTGCACAGTCTTACATCATGCGGCCTTTGGCCAGCGGCGGGTTTTTTGCGAAGTAGCGCTTGATGCCTTGCGCGATCGCTTCTGCCATCTTGTCCTGATAGGCATTGTCATTGAGTTTGGCTTCTTCTTCCGGATTGGAGATGAACGCGGTCTCGATCAGGATGCTTGGAATGTCCGGTGCCTTGAGCACGGCAAAACCTGCCTGCTCGACCGCATTCTTGTGCAGGCGATTGATGCCGCCAATTTCCTGTAACACGGCCTTGCCGAGCTTGAGACTGTCGTTGATCTGTGCCGTGGTAGACAGATCAAACAGGACGCTCGCCAATTGTTTGTCGGCGCCGTTTTTCAGATTGGCGCCACCGATCAGATCGGCCGCATTTTCCTTGTTGGCCAGCCAGCGCGCCGCGGTCGAACTGGCACCTTTTTCCGATAGTGCAAAAACGGAAGAGCCATTGGCAGTCGGCTTGACGAAGGCATCGGCGTGGATCGACACAAACAGGTCGGCATTCACTCGGCGTGCTTTCTGGACGCGCGTGCCGAGCGGGACAAAGTAGTCGCCGTCACGCGTGAGCATCACGCGCATATTCGGCTCACGTTCCAGCTTGGCCTTGAGTCGCTTGGCAATAGACAGAACGATATTCTTTTCATAACTGCCGCGACGCCCGATCGCCCCCGGATCTTCGCCACCATGACCCGGATCGAGCGCAATCGTCAGCATGCGCGTGACCTGTGGCGCTGTGTTCGGCTTTGGACCGGGTTTGGGTTCGGCAAAAGGCGGCGTGTTTTCTGCCAGTGGCGGAGTCGGTGACGACAATCCGCTATCTACCGGATCGTCGAGTGACCATTTGCCTTCGCGGATCAGGGCGGCAATCGGATCAGGCGGATTGACCGGATACAAGTCGAAGACAAGGCGATGCTGGTACTCGGCGATCGGTGCCAACGTAAACACCTGCGGATTGACTTCTTCCTTGAGATCGAACACAAGGCGCACAACATGCGGCTTGTTTTGTCCCACGCGAATCTGGCTGACGTAAGGATCGTTGGGCTGAACCTTGGCCACCAGACTCTTGAGTGTCGGGCTGAGGTCGATGCCTTCAATATCGATGACCAGCCGCTCCGGATTCTTGAGCGTGAAATGCTGGGTCTTGAGGTCGCTGTCGTTTTCCAGCGTGATGCGTGTGTAGTCTTCGGCAGGCCACATGCGCACAGCGAGAATCTGTGCGGCCCGAGCGGTCAGTGGCGTCAGAAGCGAGATGAGAAGCGTGCCCCCGGCCTTGAGAACCGTGCGGCGTCTTTTGGCAATTACAGATTGGGTGCGAATTTCAGTCGGTTCAGACATGCATTACCTTGATCGGACAACGCCAACAATTCTACATCACGCCCCTGCCCGGCTACAGAGAGGGAAATCCGCAGATCGGGATTGGGCAAAACGCCATCGGCCTTTTCCGGCCACTCGATGATGCAGACGGTTTCAGCGTTGAAATGTTCCCGAAAACCTGCATCGAGAAATTCTTCGGGACCGCTCATGCGATACAAATCGAAATGCACCACCTGCAACGAGCCGCTTGCCGTCTCGATCGTATAGGGTTCTGCCAGTGTGTAGGTTGGACTTTTTACGCGTCCGTCATATCCCAGTGCGTGTAGCATCGCGCGCGTCAATGCCGTTTTGCCGGCGCCCAGATCGCCATGCAGATACAGCGTCATGCCGGGCGTGATGGCGTGGGCAAGAGCCGTACCCAGCGCCAGCGTGGCGGCTTCTTCGTGCAGGTGCGCGGTGATATGGTCGGGCATGGGATGAGCTTAATGCGGGAACAGCCGTTACTGTAACAGCGCCAGCCACACAGGCAAGGTTCCCATCGATAGCAGCGTGCCTGCAGAAATGAGGAAGGCAGTGAAGGGGCCGTTGCCGCCCATACGAACGGCCAGCACATAGCAGCTTGAAGCGGTGGGCAAGGCGGCAAACATGACAACCATCGTCAGTTGCGCCGGCGGCAGATTGGCCCAGATGCCCAGTGCATACGTGATTGCGGGCACAGCAATCAGTTTGACGGCGAGAAACCATGCGGTAATGCCTTTGGATTCGTTCAGGCCGGTCATGCGCAACCCGGCTCCGACCATGATCAGGCCAAGCGCGATCGATGCGTTGCCCAGACGGGACAGGAAGGCGGAGGCCAGCTCCGGTAACTGAAAGCCCGCAATATTGAACAGGACGCCGCTCATGGTGGCCATCAGCAGCGGGTTCTTCAGCAATTCCAGCAGCAGGCCACCCTTGTCTTTGACCAGCGCATGCACCGCGCCCATATTGCACAAGGGGACGGCGAAGCCGATGATCAGACCCATCAGTGAGGTACCCTCAGCGCCACCAAGACGACTGGCGATTGCCAGAGCGATATAAGAATTGAAACGAAACGCCGTTTGGACCCCCGATTCGAAAATCATTGGGCCGACCTTGAATAACGGTTTCGCCAGCCAGCCAAGCAGAATGCCGCTGATGCAGGCCGCCATGGCAATCTGCAAAAACGTGCCGGTTTTCGAAAAGTCGATCGGTGAACGTGCCGTGGAATAAAACAGCAGGGCAGGAAACAGGATGTAGTAAATCATCCGTTCCATGCCTTCCCAGAAAGGCGCGCCCCATTTGGTGACGCGAATCAGTATCGCGCCGAAGAGAATCAGCAGGAAGTCCGGCAGCAGGATGTTGACGATATGCATGGAAGATCAGCGCGAGCCAATAAAAGTCGTCAATAAAAGGAAAAGGACAACAGCAGCGGATGCAAGGCCTGAATCTGTACCTCTTATACTGTCGCCCGTATGATGCCGGTAAACTCTTGCTGCTAACTTACTTGAAGCGTGTGTCGACTTACTTGAGCAGACGCGCCAGTTCGACCGCCGTCTTGACATTCATCTTGTCGAAGATATGGGCACGATGGACTTCCACTGTGCGCATGCTGATGCCCAGCTTGTCGGCGATGACCTTGTTCATCTTGCCTTCGAGGATCAGATCCAGCACTTCACGCTCGCGGCTCGACAATGCAGCCAGACGCGTATGGATGGCGGCGCTGGCAATCGCTTCTTCCGAGGCAATCAACGCTTCCTGTACACGATCCATCAACTTGTTGTCGTTGAACGGCTTTTCAAAGAAGTCGAAGGCTCCGCGTTTGAGCGCATCGACTGCCATCGGCACGTCGCCGTGGCCCGTCAGGAAAATGACAGGGAAGGTTTGTGTCAGGCCGCGTGTCGCCAGCAGATCGAACAGGGCGATGCCACTCAGATCGGGCATGCGGACATCGAGCAACAGTGCATGGCCTTGCATGCCGGTACGTGTCATGTTGTCCAGCATGGCGAGGAAAGCCTTGCCGCTTTCATGCGGAATGGCGGTGATGCCACGTGACTTGGCAAGCCACATGAGCGAATCACGGATTACTTCTTCGTCGTCAATAATGTGCAGCATGTAAAAATCCTGTCAGTCAGCCATACCGGACCTTTGATCACGGTATTTCGTGCAGCGAAAACGCGGTTATCGTGCCCGAAGGAAACGCAGAGCGTGTTATAGAAGCGTTATTTTAGCCGGTCTGTGACGTTCTGACCGTTGATCCGATCCAGCGATTGTGTGCGGCTGGTACGTATGCCGGCAAGGAAAAACGGAAAATCGTGCCGCCGCCCGGATTGTCTTCATGTGTCAGCGAGCCGCCGTGGAACTCGATGGCGGTGCGACAAATGGATAGTCCCATGCCCATGCCGTCAGCCTTGGTCGAGAAGAATGGCGAATACAGGCGTGCTGCCACATCCGGTGAAATTCCGTGACCATGATCGATGATCGAGACCACCACATTGTGTGTGCGCACCTGATCGCGTTCGGCCGTGATGCGAAGGATCTGTTTGGCCGGCGCGACATACTGCATGGATTCGATCGCGTTACGCGTCAGGTTCAGCAACACCTGTTCCAGCAGGACACGGTCCGCCAGGACCGGTGGCAGATCTTCCGGCACATCGATTTCGATCGAGACAAAATACTTTTGCGCCTGCAATTCCACCAGTGGTGTCACGCTTTCGATCAGTTCCGCAACGGTGATCGGTGCACGTGTCGGCTCGCGCTTCTTGACAAAGGTGTGCACGCTTCGAATAATCTGGCCGGCCCGCTGGGCCTGGGTGTTGGTCTTGTCCAGAGCTTCCTGCAGCATGCCCAGATCCAGGTTTTTCGGATGCTTGGTATCCAGCATATTGAGTGCGCCGGTGGTGTAGCTTGAGATGGCTGCCAAGGGCTGATTCAGTTCATGCGCAAGTGTGGAAGCAATCTCACCCATGGTCGCCAGACGGGCACTGGCTTGCAATTTTTCCTGTTGTTGACGGTTCAGGTCTTCGACGCGTTTGCGGTCCGAGATGTCCAGAATCGAGCCCATCCATCCGGTTTGCTTGCCGGTGTCATCGACCAGGGGCGATTCGAAGAACAGTACCGGAATGCGTGTGCCATCGGCATGGCGAAGGATGGTTTCAAAGCCTTGTGGCGGCAGGTTGCCGGCGACGACCTGCGCAAAACGACGCTGATATTCGTTCATGGCTTCCGGTGCCCAGTAGGGCATCGGTGGGCTGCGGCCGACAATTTCTTCTGCCGGCATGCCCA
This sequence comes from Oxalicibacterium faecigallinarum, assembly GCF_014635705.1. Taxonomy (GTDB): domain Bacteria; phylum Pseudomonadota; class Gammaproteobacteria; order Burkholderiales; family Burkholderiaceae_D; genus Oxalicibacterium; species Oxalicibacterium faecigallinarum. Next base: position 289,688 of record NZ_BMDI01000003.1, read on the forward strand.
CCATCTCACAGAAGGCCGGATTGACATACGTGATCCGGCCTTCGAGATCGCGCGCCCGCAGGCCGGTGATCAGGGAGTTTTCCATCGCGACCCGGAAGGTGACCTGTTCGCGCAATGCCGATTCGGCCGCGTTGCGTCGGGCAATATCACGCCACAGTGCAATCAGGCTCCACATCAGGCCGACCGACAGCAGAATGATCGCGTCAACCAGCAGACTCGGCAGCAGTTTGGGAGCACCCTTGATGCTGTCGGTTGCCAGTTGCAGCGATACGCCAGCCAGATTGAGGGCCCGGCGATGGGTGTAGATGCCGCGTCCGGCACCACCGGAAGCGCGTTTGTGGATGACGGTGCCATTGATGTCGGTCAGTGCGATCTCATTGTCCTGCGCAAACCACCACGGCACCATGTCATCCAGAATACTGGACGCGAGATAACTGGCAATGATGCTGCCGGCATACTGGTCTTCGACAAAAATCGGGACGTGATAATCGAGCATGACGGGGCCCGTCTTGTCGGCCGCCGGCTGGCTGTATAACGCGGATCGGGTTGTGCGCGCACGCTGATCGGTTTCCCTGGATGGCGTGGACAGTACGTCCAGCGACATCATGGTTTCGTCTGTGGAGGTCAGCAGTTTCCCGTAGGCGTCCAGATAGATGATGCGGTGAATTTCGTGATTGTTGCGGATCAGATTTTCCATCCGGTCCTGCAGGCGCGACCCGCGCAGGTAGCCTGCTGCGACTTCGGCCGCCATCAGGCTCAGGCTTTCCTCGTTACGCTGCAACTGAAAACGGATGGTTTGTTCGACCCAAAGGGAATCGGCGACCAGTTGCTCCTGACGCTCTGCTGTTTCCTGTTCCTTTTCATGGATGGGTAGCCAGATCAGGGTGGTGATGAACAGCAGGCCCAGAAAAAGCGGCAACAACCAGCGCCACGCCTGTTTGCGGCTGGGAAGGCTGAAGTTGGAGAAGCGTAGCTGTTTTGACATCATATCGAACATGTATTGCAGGCAATGGGCAGACGATGGGAAAACCATCGGCGCGAATCGTGCACAGTGGCGAGCCGTATTGCATGCAGGCATTGCATGACGAGGTGCATCACGGTATGGTTCATGCAGGCATCACGATACGCCGGTTGAGAGCATCATGAAGGTTTGCGGTTATCCACACTTGTGACCGTGCAGGCGACTGCGCATAGTACCAACAAAACTATAATTCGAGACTCCTGAATCGCGCATGAAAAAAGCAAGAAACTTGCATCTGCTTTTGCTTGGCCTGTTATTGTCACTGGTCAGTGCAATCGTCTCTGCGCAAACCACTACCGTCATCAAGTTCAGCCTGGTTGCCGAAAGCGACACGCCCAAGGCCAAGGCCGCGTTGCGTTTCAAGGAACTGGTCGAGCATGCCAGCCAGAGACGCATGCGTGTGGACGTTTATCCCAACAATCTGTTGTACAAGGAATCGGACGAGCTGGAAGCCCTGCAGCTCGGTGCGATTCAAATGCTGGCGCCGACCTTGTCACGCCTGTCGCAATTCGGCTTGCACGAATTTGAAGTCTTCGATCTGCCGTTTCTGTTCAAGGATCGTGCGGCTGTGGCGCGCGTGACTGAAGGCTCGATTGGCAAGGCCTTGCTGAAGAAAGTGGAAAGCAAAGGCATGGTCGGGTTGGCCTATTGGGATAACGGATTCAAGGTCATGACCGCTAATCGTGCTGTGCAGATGCCACGTGACTTTGCCGGCCTGAAGATGCGTATTTATCCATCGCGCGTGCTGGACAAGCAGATGGATGCGTTAGGCGCCATGCCGCAAATCATTGATGCCAAACAGATTCATCTGGCAATGAAAGCCAAGCTGATCGATGGTGGTGAAGGCATTCCGCTCAGTATCTACACGCGCAAGCTGGATGAAGTGCAGACCAACCTGACGGTTTCCAATCATGGTTACATGGGCAGCGCGGTCGTCGTCAACAAAAAATTCTGGGAAGGTCTGCCTTCTACATCGCGGACCATCATTGAGCGCGCCTTGCGCGAGGCAACGGTATACGGCAATGACCTCGCCGAGCAAGCCAATGCCGAAGCACTGGCTGCCTTGAAAAAACAGAATCATCTGCATTTTCACACCTTGAGTGAGAACGAGGAGCGTGCATGGCGCGAAGCCTTGCTGCCGGTGCGCACTGATCTGGAAAATCGCATCGGCAAAGCGATTGTTTCTGCCGTGATGACCGAAACCAGCCGCGTGCGTCCAGTCGTACCTTAGGCTGTCTCTTTACTCTGCTTCTATATAGAAGGACGCAGATGGAAGGGAATACAAGCAGCCTCCTTCATTTTCCTACCTGATCAAATAGTTGCCTTTGGCATGTCATTTTTCGCGGCCGCGCGACACGTTCGCATTTCGTAATGTTTGAATAAATGTTCGACGCAGACGCAACAGGCATGCGCATGATCTTTGTTGCAGGCCGCAAATAAAATCGTTAGTCTTGGATCACGCAAGCCTCGTGAAAGGTTTGATTCATACAATGAGGCGCGATTTGAGTAGGGTGACAGGGATATCAAACTGATATGTCTGTCGGAGTGTATCAAGACATCGGCACCACGTGCTCTCGTCGCGATGCTTTCAAAAAATAATGAAATCAGGAGACATCAAATGCGTAAAACAATCCTTAAGACGCTGGCTGGTCTGACGCTGCTCGCCGGCGCCTTTGGCGCATCCGCCCAAAATTATCCGAACAAGCCGATCACGATGGTCGTGCCATTTGCTGCAGGTGGTCCAACCGATACGGTGGCGCGTCTGGTGGCCCAGTCGATGGGTAACACGCTCAAGCAAACCATCATCGTGGAGAACGTCGGCGGCGCGGGTGGCACGATCGGTGCTGCACGCGTGGCGAAGTCGCCAAATGACGGTTACACCGTTTTCCTGCATCACATCGGCATGTCGACGGCGCCATCGCTGTATCGCAAGCTGAGCTACAACGCGATTGATGATTTCGAGCCAGTCGGTCTGATCACCGATGTGCCAATGACGTTCATCGCCCGTGGCAACTTTCCGGCCAAGGATTTCAAAGATCTGCTGACCTACGTGAAAGCCAACAAAGCCACCGTGACATATGCCAACGCCGGCGTGGGTTCGGCTTCGCACCTGTGCGGCATGCTGTTCATGACGGCAATCGATACCGAGCTGACCACCGTGCCATATAAAGGTACCGGCCCGGCAATGAATGACATTCTGGGTGGTCAGGTCGACTTTATGTGTGATCAGACCACCAACACGACCAGCCAGATTAAAAGCGGCAAGGTCAAGGCTTACGCTGTGACGACCAAAACACGCGTCCCATCGTTGCCAAATCTGCCAACCATGAACGAAGCCGGCTTGCCTGGCTTTGAAGTCGCGGTCTGGCACGGACTGTATGCTCCGAAGGGCACACCGAAACCAGTGATTGACGCGTTGTCGTCGGCGCTGAAAGTGGCTCTGAAAGATCCGACAGTCGTCCAACGCTTTGCCGATCTGGGTACCGAACCTGTTGCACAGGATAAGGCAACCCCGGAAGCACTGCGTGCGCACCTGAAGGCAGAAATTGCCAAATGGGCACCAATCATCAAGAAAGCTGGCGTTTACGCGGACTGATTGATTATTCCTTGCAGGAGGGTCGGGCGGATGAGGTATCATCCGCCCGCCGCGCATTCCCGCGGCAATAACCAGTCGCACAATGCAGCAGTAACTGAGATTTAAACGGGAGCAGGCATGCCGTCATTCATTAAACATCACAAGGACTTCTGGACCGGAGTCATTTTTATCTTCTTCGGTCTGGCCGCCATCATTATCGGTCGTGACTACAACATGGGCACGGCAGGTCGTATGGGCCCAGCCTATTTCCCGACGGTGCTCGGCGGATTGCTGGCGGTCGTTGGTCTGATCGCCGTCATCCGCTCGTTCTTTCGTGAAGAAACCGATCCGATGGGCCGGTTTGCGGTGAAGGAGTGCATTCTTGTTTTGTTGGGTGTGGTGTTGTTTGCTTTTCTGGTGCGTGGCGGCGGTCTGGTCGCAGCCGTCATGGCGCTGATGCTGGTGAGTGCGCTGGCCAGTTCCAAATTCAACTGGCGCACCAGTATTCCCGTGGCGATTGGCGTCACGGCCTTTTCGGTACTCGTATTCATCAAGGCGCTGGGATTGCCATTGTCAATCGTCGGCCCATGGTTCGGCGGTTGATCGGACAGTCAGGAGAATAATAAATGGAACTGTTCAATAACCTTTTGCTGGGCTTCGATACCGCGCTCACACTTGCCAATCTGGGCTACTGCCTGTTTGGTGTCTTTATCGGTACAGCCGTTGGCGTACTGCCGGGCTTGGGCCCGATTGCGACCATCGCGATGCTGTTGCCGGCAACGTTCGGTCTGCCACCGATCTCGGCGCTGATCATGCTGGCCGGTATTTATTACGGTGCACAATACGGCGGCTCGACAACGGCGATTCTGGTCAATCTGCCGGGTGAATCGTCTTCTGTTGTGACCGCAATCGATGGTTATCAGATGGCGCGTAACGGTCGCGCGGGCAAGGCGCTGGCAACAGCGGCGATCGGTTCCTTCTTCGCTGGTACGGTTGCCACACTGTTGCTGGCGCTGTTTGCGCCGCCACTGGCTGATCTGGCACTGAAATTTGGTCCGGCCGAATACTTCTCATTGATGGTGTTGGGTTTGGTCGCTTCCGTAGTCCTGGCCAGCGGCTCGTTGCTGAATGCAATCGGGATGGTGATTCTGGGCTTGTTGCTGGGTCTGGTAGGTTCTGACGTCAACACGGGTGCGGCACGTTATACCTTCGATATGCCCGAACTGGCAGATGGTATCAACTTCGTCATCGTGGCGATGGGCATGTTCGGTATCGGCGAGATTGTCCGCAATCTGGAAAGCGAAGAAACACGCACGCTGGTCATGAAAAAAGTGACGGGCCTGATGCTGACCAAGGAGGATTTCAAGCGCATCATCGCTCCGGTATTCCGCGGCACCGTGCTTGGTTCGGCGCTCGGTATTCTGCCAGGCGGTGGCGCGATGCTGGCATCGTTTGCCGCGTACTCGATCGAGAAAAAAGTCTCCAAGAATTCCAAGGAATTCGGCAAAGGCGCGATTGAAGGTGTTGCTGCGCCTGAGTCGGCAAACAATGCAGGGGCGCAAACGTCCTTTATTCCTATGCTGACGCTCGGTATTCCGTCGAATCCGGTGATGGCGCTGATGATCGGCGCGATGATCATTCAGGGCATTCAGCCAGGACCTGCAGTCATGACCGAGCAGCCAACCCTGTTCTGGGGTCTGATCGCATCGATGTGGGTCGGCAACTTCTTCCTGATCGTGCTGAACCTGCCGATGATCGGCTTGTGGGTACGCATGATCATGGTGCCTTACCATCATCTGTTCCCGGCGATTCTGATGTTCTGTGCGATCGGCGTGTTCAGCTTGAATAACAGCGACTTTGACGTTTATCTGATGGCGTTGTTTGGCCTGTTTGGCTACATCTGCGCCAAGCTGCAGGCGGAACCGGCACCGATGCTGCTGGGTTTCATCATCGGCCCGATGATGGAGGAATATCTGCGTCGTGCGCTGTTGCTCTCGCGCAGTGATCCAATGGTCTTTATTGATCGCCCGATCAGCGCCACGATGCTGGCATTGGCGGCCTTGGCACTGGCGGTCGTTCTGCTGCCATCGTTGCGCAAGAAACGTGAAGAAGCCTTCAAGGAAGAGGGTTGATCAGGCCAAAACGCATGCATCCTGCAATGTCTGTTTGAGCGGATATTGTCATCGTTTAAAAAGCACGTCTTTCGACGTGCTTTTTTCTTTTCAGGAAAATGTTTTTACTAAAAGCTCTCATATATATGGTAACTGTCGTTATTTTTTGCTGATCGTGGCAAGTGAAATGTTTTGAATTATTTCTTGCTCTAAACTTACGGCACTCCTATAATCGATTTCAGATCCACCGAATCCGCTTGCATTGCAGGCCAAAGGGGGAGCGTAGAGCAACACGGCATTGATGCCGGAACAGTGAGGAGACCTGTATCCAATATAAGTTGCGATAGCTCGCTATACGCAATCGGTACAGACAAGCAATATTGAGGCGCATCGAGACGATGCGCCTTTTTGTTTTATGCTGTCGTTTTATTCTTCTGCACGGTCATTCCATGCAATCTGCTCATCAGGGCCGTCTTTTTTCCGCCATCGTTGAAACATCCTTTGGTGCAGTCGGCATTCGTACTGCAGATGGTGCAGTCAACGAACTCGTCTATCTGCCGTCGTCTTTTCATGAAAAAGCCGCGACCGATGCTGTTGCCGAACAGGCTGCTCATCAGGTCACGCGCTATCTGGATGATCCCGACTTTCGATTCACATTGCCGCTGGCCACCGTCGGCACGGCATTTCAGCAAAAGGTATGGGCTGCGATTGCTGCCATTCCGCGCGGCGAGGTGCTGACATATGGCGATATCGCTCGCGGTATTCGTTCTGCACCCCGTGCGGTGGGGCAGGCGTGCGGTGCCAACTGGTTTCCTCTCGTTATTCCCTGCCATCGTGTGACCGCAGCGGGCGGACTCGGCGGTTTTGCGCATTCGGATGACGAAACCGGCTTCCATCTCGGTGTCAAACGCTGGTTGCTGGCGCATGAGCGCGTTCAGGGCTATTGATGGGGCTGTCGGTATGAGTGCATCGTTGTCAGCGAGTCTGTCGCAGATTGATGAATTCTGCGACGCCTTGTGGCTTGAGGATGGCTTGTCGAAAAACACGCTGGATGCATATCGGCGTGATTTGAAGATGCTGGCAAGCTGGCTGGCCGAGCAGCGCGGCAAGATGTTGCTGGAGGCACAGGCAGAAGACCTCAATGCCTATTTCTTTGCGCGGCATGCGGATACTAAAGCGACCTCTTCCAACCGGCGGCTTGCCGTGTTCAAACGCTTTTATCAGATGGCAATCCGGCAGCGACAAATGACGAGTAATCCTTGTGTGACCATGCGGTCGGCCAAGCAGCCACCGCGGATTCCCAAGGTTTTATCCGAGGCGCATGTTGAAGCGCTGCTTGCCGCACCGGATCTGGCAACACCTTTGGGTTTGCGGGATCGCACCATGCTCGAACTCATGTACGCCAGTGGTTTGCGTGTGAGTGAGCTGGTTTTGCTCAAGACGGTGGAGGTCGGCATGAATGAAGGTGTGCTGCGGATCACCGGTAAAGGTAGCAAGACGCGGCTGGTGCCGTTTGGCGAAGAGGCTCGGGTCTGGATCGAGCGTTACCTGAAGGAGAGTCGGCCTGCGATTCTCGAAGGGCAGATTGCCGATGCCTTGTTTGTCACTGCGCGTGGCGGGCCGATGACACGGCAGATGTTCTGGACGTTGATCAAGAAACACGCGAAAGCTGCGGAAATTCAGGTGCCACTCTCGCCGCATACCCTACGGCATGCATTTGCCACACATCTGCTGAATCATGGTGCCGATCTGCGCGTCGTGCAATTGCTGCTTGGGCACGCCGATATCTCGACTACGCAGGTGTATACCCATGTGGCGCGCGAACGATTAAAGTCATTGCATCAGCAACATCATCCGCGGGGGTAATCGAGGGATAAAAAGAAGAAGCACAAGACGCAGCGAAGCATGAGTGATAGTTTGTGTAAATTGATGTTTTAAAAATATCCAATTTTGTCTATCGATCTTCCATCGTTATGATCGGTCTACTCACTTCCATCAATAAAGGGACAGACATATGAGCGCATCCAAAGACAGCCAGCAGCAGCCATCCACTGGAAAGTGCCCGTTTAACCATGGTGCCGAAGCTGCCCAAGCCAAGTTCGCCGCTGGCGGTGGTACCACGAGCCGCGACTGGTGGCCTAATCAGCTCCGCGTTGATCTGCTGAATCAGCATTCCTCCAAATCCAATCCGCTCGGCACCGGTTTCAACTACGCCGAAGAATTCAAAAAACTCGATTACGAAGCTCTCAAGGCGGATCTGCGCAAACTGATGACGGATTCGCAGGATTGGTGGCCAGCCGACTTTGGTCATTACGGTCCGCAATTCATCCGCATGTCCTGGCATGCAGCCGGTACGTATCGCACGGGCGACGGTCGCGGCGGTGCCGGTCGCGGTCAGCAGCGCTTTGCACCACTGAATAGCTGGCCGGACAACGTCAACATCGACAAGTCGCGTCGCCTGCTCTGGCCTATCAAGCAAAAATATGGTCAGCGTATTTCATGGGCCGATCTGCTGATCCTCACGGGCAATGTCGCGCTCGAAACCATGGGTTTCCGTACGTTTGGTTTTGCTGGCGGACGCGAAGACACGTGGGAACCGGATCAGGACGTCTACTGGGGCTCGGAAAAAACCTGGCTTGGTGGTGATGTGCGTTATGCACATGGCTCCGACGGTGTGCCGAAGCCGCGTGACGAGTCGGTTCTTGTTTCTGAAGATGACGCGGATGGCGATGTGCATACACGTCGTCTGGAAAACCCCTTGGCCGCTGTGCAGATGGGTTTGATCTATGTCAATCCAGAAGGCCCGGATGGCAATCCCGATCCGGTACTGGCCGCACATGACATTCGCGATACCTTTGGTCGCATGGCAATGAACGATGAGGAAACGGTTGCCTTGATCGCCGGTGGTCACACCTTTGGCAAGACGCACGGTGCGGGCCCGGCGGACAATGTCGGTGCTGATCCGGAAGCAGGCGATCTTGAACAACAAGGTCTTGGTTGGGCCAGCAAGTTTGGCAGCGGTAAAGCGGGCGATGCGATCACCAGTGGACTGGAAGTGACCTGGACCACCACGCCTGCGCAGTGGAGTAACAACTTCTTCGAGAATCTGTTCAAGTTCGAATGGGAACTGGAGAAGTCGCCAGCCGGCGCACACCAATGGGTGGCCAAGGACGCGGAAGCCATCATCCCCGACGCGCACGACAAATCCAAAAAGCGCAAGCCAACGATGCTCACGACCGATCTGTCATTACGCTTTGATCCGGCTTACGAAAAAATCTCGCGCCGCTTCCTCAATAATCCACAAGCGTTTGCCGAAGCCTTTGCGCGTGCCTGGTTCAAGCTGACGCACCGCGATCTCGGTCCGAAAGCGCGTTATCTCGGTCCGGAGGTACCGAAAGAAGATTTGATCTGGCAAGACCCGCTGCCGCCAGTCACGCATCCGTTGATCGATGCCGCGGATATCACGGCATTGAAGGCTAAGGTGCTTACGTCCAGCTTGACGGTTTCTGAACTGGTTGGGACGGCATGGGCGTCGGCATCGACTTTCCGTGGTTCGGACAAGCGTGGCGGCGCCAACGGTGCGCGTATTCGTTTGGCGCCGCAAAAGGATTGGGCGGTCAATCAACCGGAGCAGCTTGCCAAGGTGCTGGAGGTGCTTGAAGGCATTCGTAGCGAATTCAATCGCAATGCGACGGGTGGCAAGCAGGTATCGCTCGCGGATCTGATTGTGCTGGCAGGGAATGCCGGTATCGAGCAGGCTGCCAAGGCAGCAGGCCGCAATGTCAGTGTGCCATTTACGGCGGGCCGTGTCGATGCTTCGCAAGAGCAGACCGATGTCGAATCTTTTGATGTATTGGAACCGGTTGCAGACGGTTTCCGTAATTACCTCAAAGGCCGTTACAGCGTGCCTGCCGAAGCACTGCTGATCGACAAGGCGCAACTGCTGACACTGACGCAGCCTGAACTCACCGTGCTGATTGGTGGTCTGCGAGCGATCAATATCAACGTTGGCGGTACGACGCATGGTGTGCTCACACAACGTCCGGGCCAATTGACCAATGACTTCTTCGTCAATCTGCTTGATATGAGTACGGAATGGAAAGCATCATCGGATGATAATAACCTGTTCGAGGGTCGTGATCGCAAGACCGGCAAAGCAAAGTGGACCGGCACGCGTGTCGATCTGGTCTTTGGTTCAAACAGTATCTTGCGCGCGCAAGCGGAAGTCTATGCAAGTGCCGATGCGCAGGACAAGTTCATCGATGACTTCGTCGCGGTTTGGACGAAAGTGACGGAACTGGATCGATTTGATCTGAAAAAATGAAATAGATGAAGCCGGATTCTTATCCGGTCCAGAAAAAAGCCTGACAGAGATCGCATCTTGTCAGGCTTTTTAGTTGCTTGCATGCGGTCTATTTTCGAGTCGGAGCGTCTGAAGCAGACCAATTACGTTGGAAAGAATGGCGCAGTGCTCATTCCGACCATGAGCGTACATGGCAACACATCGAAGCCGTCGAAACAACAATGATTTGTGCAAATCTGGAAGTGAATCCGATGGCAATCAAAGCATGTGACGTCCTGAATACGTCGCATCGCACGCTTCAATGCAAGTAACAGCCTAAATCTCGGCTTGTGCCATCAGTTCCGTTAGTGTGAGATCAAGCGCTCCAGCGATTCTATGTAACGTCAGCACGGCAATGTTGTTATCGCCTCTCTCAACACGACCAACATAACTGCGATCCACCTCCGCTAATAGCGCGAGGTTTTCTTGGGAAATTTCCTTTTCCAAGCGAATACATCTGATGGCATTCCCCAATGCCACAAGCACTGGATCCTGACGATTTTTTGAAAGATTTGGCATCCGGAAATGATTCCGTTATGATGCGCATAAAGCCACGGTACATGTACCGCAACAAAGTTGACCTTCTTTGATCATGGCCGGACAGTCATCGGACAAAAGCCCAAGACTGTTTGCCAGCATTGATGCGGTCAATAAATCTGACAAAGCTGGATTTGCTCAGGGAGAGGCGAATGCCTCTCCTTCTTTTTGTCCGAAGTACCTTCAGGGAGTAGAAATGTCCAACGAAGACATCATTCAAGCCATCGAAGAAAACTCGATGCCGCATATGACGTGGTTAATGAATAGCCCGCGTTCAACAAGCAGGTTGTACATATTCATCGCAAGTTTGGCAGGGCCGAATAACAACTTCGGCTACGGGCCCAATCCAAATGCACCTTGGTTGGCATTCCTCTGCCGCGTGCTTAATAAACTTTGATTACAGGGGAAAGTAATGACAACTGAAAATGAAGCAGCACCGGCACCAACAAATAAACCTTGGCAGAAAGTCGTCGCCTTTTTGATTCTTGCTGTCGCGCTCATGTACTACCCGCTATCCAATTTTTTCAACTTCTCGATTTCGTTCGGCGATAACACGCTTGAAAAAGCGCTGTATGTCGGAAAAAGCACGAAAGACCAGTTCGCAAATTTCATGGACAAGGGCGGCTTGTCGTACGAATCGTCATGGAAGGGATATAAGGCTATGAAGGTCAATGTTCACTTTCACGATAACGAGAAGCTAGCGATTGCCCAGATTCAGTTAGACAAGAAGCCGATCCGAGGTGATATGGCATCCATTGCGAATCTGAAAAGAAGCTTGTCTTCAGAGTGCGGTTCCGAATGGGTGTCGTTATCAGCTAACCAGACGATGATTCAAGCGAAGAAGAATGGCGTCGAATGTGCTTTGCATGATCAGGGCGGACAAACAGAAGTTATTCTGATCAAGCGGGAGCCATGATGAAAACGCACTTTCCGATTTTGGTAATCAGTACGCTACTGATTGCCGGATGTTCCGAATCACAATCGACTGAGAAGCAAGCGCAGGTCAAGAAGGAAAAAGTTGTGCAGATCACGCTTCAGACGGTTATCAGGCAGGGCGGCACTGTGTGTTCGCAGATGCGATCAATGCAGAAGGTACAGGTGATGGAGCGGGTCAACAATCCATACGTTCAGATGCCGCCTGACTGCCACATCGCAGCACAACCGATCCCCGTGCAAATACATGGGGATGATCCGATGGGATTCGTTGTTGTGTTCAATGAGAACGGGCGTGGACTGGTGCAGAAGAAGGACTTGGAAACGATGCAGATCAGGAACTGAACTTGTGGCAGCTTAAGAGCATAGAAGGCTGCTGCACAAAGAGCCCGACATAATTCCGTAGGGCTCTACAGTCTTTATTGATCAATTAGTTTCGCTTGAATCTCGTGCCTTTATCTGTGTGGTCTTTAGATGGTCGTTGCGAGTGGCGATTACCATCTCCAGCAGTTTGCCGCATCTTCGCTGCAAATTCCAAATTCTTGTTGATGAATTCTTTCAGCTGACGGTCAGGGGCATTTAGCAAAGCATTTTGCAAATCTTTCTCTGCTGACGAAAGATAGCGCCGACAGTCGTCCCAAGCTCGTTTTTTTGCCGGGGGAGGCAAGCTTCTGTTCCGCGCAGTATTAGTGCACTGTTTGGCTAATCCAATACAAGCGTTGCCTCGAGCCTGTAAGAAATATGGATTATTACGCCACTCTTCATGAACAGAAAATTGCTTGTCAAGAAACTCGACTGCAGCTAGATCATCTCCCGACCGACTCAAACCGATCGCAACCTTGCGAACCTCCATCTCTTCGACATATCCTCGGGTCGCAGCAAGGTATAGCCGTCGACCGATTTGCATGTCGGCACGATTCCTGTGCTCATTCATAGTTAACGCATCAGCAAGACGAGTGAGTGTGTTCGGGGGAAGTTCCGACTCGATCGTTGGATGGTTGTTAAGGTGATCCCTGACTAAATCAATATCATCTAGAACAGGTGCAACCTCCGCAAGTAAATGGAGAGCACGGTGGTTGATAGGATCCACAGACAAAAGAGCTAAGATTTTTTGCTTCGCTCTTGGAAAATCGCCTAACGATATAGCTTCTTCAATGGACTTATATTCTCGAGCAAGTGCATGTCTCGGATGAGCTGGAAGTAAACATATAACTTGACTTTCATCGACGTCGAAGCGTGGTGCCGGACATCCCTCGACTTTCATCGAGCGAATGATCGTCGGAATCCCTTGTCCTTCAGCTTGCGCGAGCTGCAGTCGATTGAGAAACCAAGCGAGACTTTGATTTCGCCATTTGGAAGTGGCTTTCCCCGACCGAAAAATTTCAACGTTGATTCCTAATGGGAGTGGCCCCGGTGAAACAATCTCGACTCGATCAGAAAAGACGGTCGTACGAGTGGGCTCGTTTAACTCATAGTTACGATGTGCAAGCGCGTTCACTATGGCTTCTGTCAACGCTTGTTGGGGGTATTTCAGAGCATTAGGGGATTTCTTGTCATTTTTATCATAGGCGACATGACTTTCTACGCCCAATAGGTCAATCGACCGTTTAGCTTGTTCAACCAAGGTTCCAGACAGTTCGTGCCTTGAGGCGTGTGGTTCAGATCGATCTGTCCCTGGATATATTGATAATAGTGAATAAGCGCCGGGAATGTGCAACTGAACCTGCCGACCAAAAAGCAAAACAGCAAAATTTCGGGGCCTTAGAACCCCCGTAAGCGGATCACGTCCGCAAAGCGGTGGAACAAATGGACTTAGGGAATTCGTATCAGAAAGATAAGCATCGATGCCACGGTTTGGATCAAACACGTTCATACGCTGAAGAGCGTCACGTAGCGCGATAAGATCTAAATCATTCGTTGTAGCGGTAGCGCAAACGCGACGATCCCACGGCTCCGCTTCACCTTTCCTGACTAAAAGTTCTCGCAAGATGCCATCACGCGCCTCGCGAGTTTCGCGACTAACTCTGACATAGTGCTTGTTACCTTCGTTGGCTCGCCTGAAAGTGTGAACGTGACTTGTTGCAGGCATAATAAATACCAGTACACGTTTAGACTCATCTGGAAGTACTATCTCTTCAACGAGGGGAGTGATTGCTGGAGAAACACGCTCTCTACAGCCAGCCATCACTTTTCCTTCCACTTCTTTAAGTCGAGCTGCTGTAAGACCTACGGCGGTGACGACAGGGAAACCGTGGCTGTCTTTGCCTTCTTGTGCACCACAGATGACATAACCACCACCCAAGTTAGACCAATCGTTAGCAAATGCACTAAGCGTGGCGACGACGTCATCAGTGTCAGCCACGTTTTCTTTCCATTCCACCTGCTCATTCTCTCTGACCAAAAGCGATTTCAGGTCGACTGCTGAATTTGAATTGTCGTTAAATTGTTGCGTCATTGTGAATAGGCAAATGGGGGGGACTACAAGGATGTTACCAGAGCAATCCAATTTGCCATGTAATCCCATGCTTTGGAAGAAAATCTTTGTATCCGAGCAACGAAGAGTTGGAAATTGTGCAGGGAAACAGTGCATGAAGAGCTTTCTAAGCTCTTGATGTACCGACAAAACGTGAAGGAATTCAAACAGTTAGATGGCCCGTTGAAAAACTGGGCCATTTTTTATGGTAGGTCGAGGAACAGTCCAGATGTTCTCACGATGTTGGAAGGTGTAAATGGACTGTATACACACCAATGGGCGATTCCAACACCTTGTTTGGAATGTCCGCTTTCGACCCAAAGCAGACATAGTCCTTGCATCAATTCAATATTTCAACTAATCTTGAATTAATACTTCAAGGATTATTGAAATGACCCCTAAATCGGTTGTTGCCGCACTTGGCGCATTGGCGCAGGAAACACGTCTTGGCGTGTTCCGTCTCTTGGTACAGGCGGGCCCTACTGGACTATCTGCATCTCAGATTGCAGAAGGCGTCGGCATTGCCCCGTCCCTGCTGTCCTTCCATCTCAAAGAGCTTTTGCACGCTGACTTGGTTACGCAGGTTCGTGAAGGTCGCTCACTCATCTATGCAGCGAACTTCAGCGCAATGAATGGACTGCTTGGATACCTGACCGAAAACTGCTGCGGTGGCAATCCATGTTCGCCTGACTCAAAGCTCGCCTGTTCAACGGAAGGCGGTTGCGCGTAATCAGCGCCGGTCACATTCAATCTGCACTATCCATTCGCCAGTGTGCATTTGCACGCTGTTTTACACGCCCATAAGGAAAATCATGTCGAATCACCCGTTCAACGTTTTGTTTCTCTGTACCGGCAACTCTGCACGCTCCATCATGGCCGAAGCCCTTGTGACGACCATGGGTCATGGTCAATTCAAAGGTTACAGCGCTGGAAGCGACCCGAAAGGCACCGTCAACCCGTTCACCATCGAACAGTTAGAGAAGGCAGGCTATTCATCTGACAATCTCCGCAGCAAAAGCTGGGATGAGTTCGCTGGCCCTGACGCACCGCATATGGACTTCATCATCACGGTTTGCGACAACGCTGCTGGTGAGGTTTGTCCAGTATGGCCTGGTCATCCCGCATCGGCACATTGGGGCTTCGAAGACCCGGCAGCCGTAGAAGGTAGCGATGAAGATAAACGGGCTGCATTCGAGCGCATCTTCAAGCAAATCATGGCCCGCATGAACGCGTTTGTCAGCCTGCCGCATAACATGCTGGAGAAGCACGCCATCCATCAGGAAATTCAGAAAATTGGCGCAACGCCTGTAGTTGGCTAAGGATGGGATGATGGGAAGCTTCGAACGATACCTGACGGTGTGGGTTGGCTTGTGCATCGTTGCAGGTGTCATCCTTGGGAAGCTCTTCCCATCCGTGTTTCAACTCGTCGCGCAGATGGAAGTCGCACAGGTCAATCTGCCTGTCGGACTTCTTATCTGGGTAATGATTATTCCGATGCTGGTCAAAATCGATTTCTCTGCGCTATCGCAGGTGAAAAGTCATTGGCGTGGCATTGGTGTAACGCTGGTCGTCAACTGGTTAGTTAAACCGTTCTCGATGGCCTTGTTGGGTTGGCTCTTCATCCGGCACGTGTTCGCTGGTTGGCTGCCCGCAGACCAGATTGATAGCTACATTGCAGGACTCATCTTGCTTGCCGCTGCGCCGTGTACCGCGATGGTGTTTGTATGGAGTCAGCTATGCAAAGGTGACCCATACTTCACGCTGTCGCAGGTAGCGCTGAATGACTCCATCATGATTGTGGCTTTCGCACCGTTGGTCGCGTTGTTACTCGGCATGGCATCCATTACGGTGCCGTGGGATACCCTTATTACGTCGGTCGGCCTGTACATCATCCTGCCGGTTGTTCTGGCGCAGTTGTTTCGTAAGGCACTGCTCAGGCAAGGACCAGATGCCTTGACTAAGGTGAGCCAGCAGTTGGGACCGTTCTCGATAGCGGCCCTGTTGCTGACGCTGGTGTTGCTGTTTGCTTTCCAAGGTGAAGCGATAACCGAACAACCGCTGGTTATCGGCATCCTTGCCATCCCCATCCTGATTCAGGTCTTCCTGAATTCAGGACTGGCTTACATACTAAACCGCAAGCTGGGTGTGGCGCATTGTGTCGCAGGGCCATCTAGTCTCATCGGTGCATCGAACTTCTTTGAGCTATCCGTTGCGACCGCAATTAGTCTCTTCGGCTTCCAATCAGGTGCGGCACTCGCGACCGTGGTCGGTGTGTTGATTGAAGTACCAGTCATGCTGCTCGTCGTCGGCATCGTCAATCGGTCTCAGAGTTGGTACCAAGCAGGTGTGACAAGTAATGGGAAATGACATGACATGACAAACAGCAATCCAGACCTACCCAACGTATCGTCTCAACTCGACACCCCCACACATGCGCAGTTAAATGCATCGGGCGTATCCACACATCCGCCGCGCATTCTGCTGCTGTATGGCTCGCTTCGTGAGCGTTCATATAGCAAGTTGCTGACGCTGGAAGCGGAGAGAATCCTCAAACACTTTGGTGCCGAAACAAGAGTCTTCGACCCGGCGGGTCTGCCGATGGTCGATAGCTGCCCAGCAGACCATCCAAAAGTGCAGGAACTGCGCAACCTGTCTGCATGGTCTGAAGGTCAGGTCTGGTGCAGTCCCGAACGTCATGGCGCAATGACAGGTGTCTTCAAATCGCAGATTGATTGGTTGCCCCTTGAGGTCGGCAGCATCCGCCCTACGCAAGGGCGAACACTGGCAGTGATGCAAGTGAGCGGTGGCAGCCAATCCTTCAACGCTGTCAATCAGTTGCGTGTGCTTGGCCGCTGGATGCGCATGGTTACTATCCCGAACCAAAGTTCAGTTGCCAAGGCATTCGAAGAGTTCGATGAGGCTGGACGAATGAAGCCTTCCAGTTACTACGACAGATTGGTCGATGTGATGGAAGAGCTGTACAAGTTCACGCTGCTTGTTCGCGACCGCTCGGATTACTTGACTGACCGATACAGCGAACGTAATGCAGAACAAGAGAAGCAACGAGCCGCATTGGCAGCCAATGCCATGAGTCACGAAACGGAATAATCTGCATGTCCGCTTTTGGCCGAAAGACGACATCTACTCCTGACCAAACGGGCGCCAATGTATCTCATTCGATCATCCGAAGCTTTAATTGCTCTACGGCCTCGCGCGAAACGTTCCAACTTGTTTCGCTGTGAAGCAAGCGGATATGCCAGTTACTGCTTGGACGACGAACCAAATCTCGAACTGCCTTGACGCGCACAATGGCACTCCGATGAATGCGCATGAATGCATTACCTGACAGAATAGATTCCCAATCTTTGATGGGGCGCGAATCCGGCAAGAATGATGCATGTTCGGCAAGAAGCACTTCACTCACATTACGGCGTGCGCGGATCGCAATGATGCTGGTCAAAGGAACACCGTGTAAGTCGCCGCCATTGCGCAGATAAATCAATTCAGGGAAATAGTCGGCCTGTCGGTTTCTGATGATGTTGCGAGGATTATGCAACGCAATTGCCAGCAGTTCGGCACATGCAAACATGGCGCTGACCACGTCATTACTCCATTGCGTTTGACGCTTGGTCGCATCGAATCCGAACAATCCACGTAATTGACCATTGCGCATCAACGGGAGACATAACACGCTCTTGTTCCCTTGCCGAATAAATTCAGCCTGAAGCGCCTCACAATCAGATGGCATGTCGTACACGTCCGTGAATGCAACAGCATTTCCAGCTAATGCTTCGGTGTGCAAACTGCCCAATAAGGAGACTGGCGCGTTCTGCAGGTCTTGCACATGCGCAGACACACCGCGGCGCACCCATTCATGTGTGTTGCGGAAAAGCGCTAACGACGCATCGTATTCGATGACGTACACCCGGTCGGCAGCCCCCATTCTTCCAAGCATCTGCAGTACGGATGCCAATGCTTCATTTAATGGGCCTTTGAGCAATTCACGGGCAACCAAATGGGGCCATTCATTCGCAGCCGTACCGACAGGCTCTGGCGTCGATATCTGAAAAGAAGTTTGCGGCAACGATGTATTAGGCATGTAAAAAAGATGAGTTGACGCTCGCCCATTTGACAGACCTTCTGACGGTAGATGAAGCGCAGCGCGAAACAATAATACAACGTGTGCATGCAATTTGTCCGTCATGGATGCAATTCGTCCTCACCTTATGGTGTTGGAATTTCTTTGATGCAAAAATCGATGCAAAGGAAGTTTGGCAGTACCAGCCAGCTTTGTTATCGATACATGTGTCCAGGGAGGACCTGATGAACCGTTCATTCAAATCTATCTTCAATCGCCGGACTGGGGTCTGGCAAGTCGCTTCGGAAAACACCCGCCATGCCGGAAAGACCGGCAATTCGGTCCGCAAGTCTGTCGCCTTGCTTGTACTTGGCATGTCTGTCGGTGCATCGGCGATGGCGCAGATATTCACGATTGATGGCGGGCAAACGGTCTCTGTGCCATCAGTTGGTCAGCCATCGCCGTGGCATGGCGGAGATATTCTTTATGTCGGTTATTCTGGGGCCGGTACGCTCAATATTGAAAACGGCGGACAAGTAACGAGCGGCAGTGCATTTTTGGGTAATCAAAGTGGAAGCCAGGGCACGGTAACCGTGACTGGCCCCCAAGCTGTTTGGGAAAGCTCGGGTGTTATTTCTGTCGGTGATGCGGGCACAGGAACACTGACCATTGAAAATGGCGGCAGAGTAGAAAGCGGCGCTGGTTTTATTGGATATTCAAGCACTGCCAGTAGCGGTACTGTCGTTGTGACAGGCGCAGGTTCTACATGGAACGCCTCAACTCTAAGACTTGGCATTTACGGAGCGAGCATATTGACTATTGAAGATGGTGGAACAGTGAGTGCAGCCGACACCATTCTGGCACGCTACGAAGACAGTGTGAGCACGCTTTATCTCAACGGTAACAGCACCGATGGTCGAGGTGTACTTCAAACCGGTCAACTTATAAAAGCACTGGGTACCGCCAACGTCACGATCGATGGCGGCGTATTACGCGCAACGGCTGATCAAGCAAATTATTTCTACAATTTTGATAATGGCTCCATCACACTTGCCGGTGATGGCTTGTTCTTTGATACCAATGGTCGTGACGTTGGTATCAACGTCGCTACCTTCACGACATCCACGCCTGATACAGGCATCCTGACCAAACAAGGTGCAGGCACCCTCACGCTTAACGGCAACAGTGCGGGTGTGCTGCAAGACATCGTGGTGCAGGAAGATACTCTGGTCATCAATGGCGAAATCAGTAATACGTTTACACAAATTGATTACACCGGTGGCGACACCGACAAGACAGCAACGCTGATCGTGAGCGGCCCGGCAGCCAAACTGGACACTCACGCGCTCGTTGCGGGTGATGCCGGCACTGGCTCACTGATTATCGAGAATCAGGCACATGTCATCGCTGTTTCCTACACGACTGCTGGTGATGACGTCGGTAGTGAGGGGCATATCACGGTGACAGGTGGTGGCACCATTCTGGATACGGGTTTTCTATACAGCGGTTACCGTGGCAAGGGCACGATTGAAATCAAGAATGGCGCACATGTTCTGAATCGTAACTGGGCTTTTATCGGTTACGAGGATACAGGTGCTATAACGGTCACTGGACACGGCTCTCGTTTGGAAAATGGAGCGGGTATCTATGTTGGTGATTATGCCGATGGCACACTCACCATCGCAGATGGCGGTGTCGTCACAAATGCTGTGTGGGGGTATGTTGGTCATGCGGCCAATGCGACTGCTGTTGCCACAGTAACGGGTGCCAATTCGCTCTGGGAAAACGGGCTGGAACTTTACATCGGCTTTGACGATACGGCTACCGGCACACTCAATATCGAAGATGGCGGCAAGGTAAAAAACACGACGGGTTATGTTGGCTATGCGGAAGACGCTACGGGCACGGTAAATGTGAACGGTATCAACTCGGCGTGGGAAAATGCGGGCCCGCTCTATGTTGGTCTTTATGGTTCCGGTACGCTCAATGTTAGCCAAGGAGGCAGCGTCAGTAATACTTATGGATATGTAGGCGCTACCATTGGCGGGGTCAGTTCAGCGACCGTTACCGGTGCAGGATCGAACTGGACTAACTCACTTCGCTTGTACGTCGGCGATAGCGGGATTGGCACGCTAAACATAGAGGACGGTGGCAAGGTATCAGCCGAGAATGTCCACATGGCGGCAAGTCTTTCAGCCAACGGCACATTGAATCTCAATGGAACAGCGGGCGCGCGCGGTATTCTTGCAACGGGCTACTTTGAAAAAGGTTCTGGCACGGCGACATTCAATTGGGATGGCGGTATCGTGCAAGCAACCAGCGTAAGCGCTTTTGGTGATTTCTTTCATCGATTTTCAGCAGGTGACGTTACGATTGGCAGTAACGGTGCCTTCTTCGATACCCAAGGTTTTAATACTGCT
Organism: Oxalicibacterium faecigallinarum; assembly: GCF_014635705.1. Taxonomy (GTDB): domain Bacteria; phylum Pseudomonadota; class Gammaproteobacteria; order Burkholderiales; family Burkholderiaceae_D; genus Oxalicibacterium; species Oxalicibacterium faecigallinarum. The sequence continues at coordinate 310,178 of NZ_BMDI01000003.1, forward strand.
ATTCAAACAACAGGTGTATTGAGTGGCATGGGTGGCTTGACCAAGATGGGCAGTGCCACACTAAGCATTGCAGGTGGCAATACCTATGGCGGCAACACAACCGTTTCTGCTGGTGTGCTGCGCTTCGACACCTACGACCAGATTGCAGGCCAGACACTGGGCATTGGTGCCGTCAATCCATCCAGCTACGGGCAACTGGATGTGACTGGCGTTGCCACCTTCAACGAAGGTGCCAGTATCGATGTGGATGTCGCGTCGCCACTCACCCCTGCTTTGGCTGTCGGTGATGTGCTCACTGGCGTCATCACGGCGGGTACCTTGCATGCCAATGGATTTACCGTTACCGACAATTCTGCCTTATTCAATTTCCTTGCCGTGCAAAACGACCAGTCGGTCGACTTGCGCATCGTGGCAAGCAGCGCCACCGGCATCCGTGAGGCGGTGATCGAGCAAGGTCAGTGGTTTGCATTGGGAGCGGCCGATGTACTGGACATTAATCTCTATAACGGCGCGACTGGGGATATGGGCACGGTGATTGCTGCTCTCGGACTGTTATCAAACAATCGTGATATCGCGCGTGCGGCTGCCCAAACACTTCCCGTCATCTCGGGCAATGCTGCCATTGAGGGCACCTTGTCCACCTTCCAGAAGCTGGTGCAGAACCGTAATGGCGGTAATAGCGGCACAACAGGACTGGCTTCTGGCGATGCGCTCTTGAACAAGAATGCGTGGGGCAAGGTCTTTGGCTCGCGTGCGGAGCAGGATAGCCGTAGCGGTGCGGCCGGATTCAAGGCAGATACGTGGGGTCTGGCGCTGGGCGCCGATGCACAAGTCGCTCCGGGTGCGCGCTTCGGTGTAGCGTATGGCTACGCCAAGACCTCGGTCAACGGCAATACCGACCTCAGCGGTTCTGCTCAGCGCGCCAACATCGGTTCGCATGTCATCGCTGCCTACGGCAGTAAAGACCTCGGAGACAATCGCACCTTCTCGTTCCAGGGTGATATCGGTGTGAATGACAACAAGTCCACACGCCAGATCGATTTCATGAACCGCACGGCACGTGCCGATTACCGCACTTATAGCGCACACATTGGTGCGGCCATCGCACAATCATTTGCGCTGAGCGAGAAGACTACGCTGACTCCGGCATTGCGTGCCGACTACACGTGGCTCAAATCACAAAGCTATAACGAGACGGGGGCGGATGCACTGAATCTGAATGTGGGCTCGAATAAAACCGATACGTTTGTAATTGGTGCGGATGCTTACTTGCAGCATCGCTTCTCGAATGTCTCTCGCATCGATGCCAACCTGGGACTTGGTTACGACGTCATCAATGAGCAAGGCAACATCGTCGCAGCCTATGCCGGTGCGCCGGGACAATCGTTCGTCACAACCGGTATTGATCATTCGCCATGGCTGGTACGTGGCGGCATCGGCTACAGCATGCAGGCCATGAACGGTACCGAAATCAGCTTCCGTTACGATGCAGAAGGTCGTTCGGATTATCTTAATCACACGGCTTCGGTTCGCGCGAAGTGGGCATTTTAATCCACCACCAAGCCCAGATAAAAAGGCGACCTGAGGGTCGCTTTTTTACTTGTGAATGTTCGCTTGCGGTCGATGGAAGACGTTTTCTATTTCGACATCAATCATCTGGACTGACGTGTTGCGAAAGCCGTGATGATAGGCCGACGGAATTCCCATCTGGATTTTTTGCATTAGAAAAGATGTCACCGCTTAGGTGATGCGTCTTGCCAAGAAAAGCAATCCGCCTCGATTGATGACCGTGGAGCGCTACCAACTATATCGGGCAAGCCTCATTTGTCGGCTTCTGAGTTTGGTTGATAACGAATCCAGCCTGCAATAACGGGACCACGTTGATTGCTGTCTTTGGGGTGCAATCTACCTTCGGAGACGGGTACTTCCGGGAAGTCGAACGGAGACATTCCCTCTATGCAGGCAACGTTGACGCCGTATTGGTTTGGCGAAGAGCGGCGTTTGTGAAATGTGTAAATACCACAGCGTGAACAAAAATAATGTTTGGCTTCGCCCGTATGGAACTGATAAAGAGTGAGGGCCTCCGCACCTTGCACAACCTCGATATCGTCCAAATTGGCTGACACTGTCACTGCACCTCGCATACGACAGTACGAGCAGTTACATCTGCGTGCAGTTTTTAATTCGTCAGTCAGCCTGACCGTGAATCGCACGGTGCCGCAGTGACAAGCCGCAAGGTATTCTGGTCTATCGTCAGTGTCATTGTTCATATAAAAACAAGCCTATCTCGTGTTAGCTCTCGTCGCCCAATGCAGATTCCATTTATTACATCAACAACGGTCATGTATCAAATGCATATGGCAGCCAGAATCGAGCAAATAAATTCTGATTTCCACACGCTAGATCGTTTCAGGCGCAATGCCTTTATTTACAGCGAGTATGACGGCTTCCGGCCGAAAGCCAACATTCCTTTTATCGATCAGGATCCGTCGCAAACCGTAGCCGATTGCCATCCGGATCAACCACTACCATTTCGCGCGTTCGCCACGGCGTATCAATCGGTGGCTGATTGACTGGCGTATTCTTCGCTTCGAATTGTCGATGACAGGTATCCACATCCGGTACCAGAAAATACACGGCACCGCCAACCTGCGCATCGCCTTTGTGTTCGGTAAGGAAGATAGTTTGTCCTTCGCGTGTCAGCTGAACGAAGAGCGGGAAACCGGGCTCGAACTGATGTGTCCAGTCAACCTTGAAGCCAAGACCATCAACATAGAAAGGCACGCTGACTTTGGCGTTGGTCATGCGTAATTGGGGAATGACGGTTTGTGTCATGGTGTTTGTATCGTGATTGTTTGCGTGGGTTTGCTTACCAGAACTTCCACCACTTCTTGGTGGCTTTGAATTGTGCCTTGGTCAGGATGCCGCTCTTCAGGCGTTGTTCCATCATGGCCGAGAACTGATCGAAATCGTGTGCATCCTCTGGTGCAACGTACATCAGGTGACCGAAATTGATTGAGTAATCTTCAAGGTACAGGCCGTCTTCACCATAATACTGATTGGCGAATGCCTTGCCTTCGTCGTTGAGCATGTCGTCCACGAACTTGCCGTCATGTGCAAATAAAAAGGCTGTGGCGGACTGCGTGCCGTTCATGACGTCCGTAATGTCATCTGGTGATTCTTCCTGCAGCCATTCACCCGCCCAGCCTTTGGTGAGGCACCATCGGAGGAAGAGGGCGATGTGGGTGCCGCCGTGTTCGGCTGGCTGGTCGACTGGAAAGTCCCCGCCGTAATGCCAGCTCGCGTCGTCGTATTTCATGGTTTTGCTCGATTGAGAGATGAGCGTGCATGGTGCAGATAATTGCGTGCGGAAGCAAGCCTACAGCGATTGTCAGAGTGCAATGTGGTTGATGCAGGATGGTGCAACTGCATCGTCCTATGCCAGCGGCAGATCGCTAATATCGGTGTCGTACAGGCCGATGCGAACCAGCACGATGCCGTGATCGGATGCCTGCGGTTCTTGAAAGATCATGTGATCGTTTAGGTAGCGCACATCCAGCACCTCTCCTATCGCTTCAGGCAGGGCGGGGTTGAACGCGGCGGATACCAGAATGTGATCGATGGTTTCAAAGTTGCCTTCATGAATATGGGTGTAGCCCACATCGCGCAAGGGATCGCGGCGTGACTGAATGCGATAGCTTTCGAAGAGACGATCGTTGACGAACTCCTGATCTTCCTGCGGATACTTTTCCAGCCCCATCACCATTTGCGTCGAAATCGCATCGGCAACATCGTTGAAGTCACCCATGACGACAATCGGGCGATGCGTGGCGTGCGTTTGTTCTGCCAGCAGGTAGCGCAAGCCGAGCGCATCCGTACCGCGACGAATCAGGGAGCGCAGCATCGCCAGTCCTGCCGGATCGGGCAGGGAGCGGCTACCATCATTGCGATAGTCGGGCAGCTTGGATTTGAGATGGCACACATAGGTATCGATCGACAGGCTGGGCGAAACGATGATCTCCGCGTGCAGGATGGGGCGCGTAAAGTCGGTGACCGGGTGAGGGACGCCAGGCAATGTAATGGCTAGCTGGTGCGGCAGTTTGCCGATCACGCCCGCACCTTCTGCAATTGGCAGGCGGGAAATGAGGGCGACACTGGGCGTGAGTTTTTCTGCGGCGGGGTCGGGATCGACACCGACATGATGCGCATCGCGGTACAGGCGGGTGCGGGCAAGAACATCCTTGATGGCGACTTGCGAAAAAATTTCCTGCAGGCCGATGACGTCGGCATCCAGCCGATCCAGCTGTTGTGCAATCCAGCGGATCTTGGTCTCGTACTCGTCAGGCGAGTAGGGGGGCTGGTCGTCGTAGTACTTGACGCCCGGCAGTGCCAGATTGCATACGTTGAAAGTCGCAAAGCGGAGTTCTTGCTGCATAATGTGCTCCTTTTGGTTTGAGCGTATCACGATGGCAAGAAAAGAGCATGTGTCGGAAACGCCAGCGACACAATGGCTGCGTCGTCACAAGGTCGTGTTTTCCGAGCATCCCTACGAATACGAGGAACATGGCGGCACGGATGGTTCATCGCGTGCACTGGGTGTGGACGAGCATATCGTCATCAAGACGTTAATCATGCAGGATGAGTCGGCCAAGCCGCTGGTTATCCTGATGCATGGCGACCGCAAGGTATCGACCAAAAATCTGGCGCGCCAGATCGGTTGCAAATCGATTGAACCGTGCAAGCCGGAGGTGGCAAATCGTCATTCCGGCTTTTTGATCGGTGGCACCTCGCCTTTTGGCACACGCAAGGCCATGCCGGTTTATGTGGAAGACAGTATCCTGTCGCTCGAGCACATTTATATCAATGGTGGGCGGCGTGGTTATCTGATCGGCATTGCGCCATTGGTATTGTCGGATGTGCTGGGTGCAAAGCCGGTGCAATGCGCACTGGAAGACTAAATAAAGAAACAAGGCGGTCTGTTCGACCCAGTATGGACAGACCGCGCAATCAGAAGAGATGGAAATGAATACAGCGTTGTTTGTCCTTGGTGCCTACCTGATCGGTTCGATTTCGTTTGCGGTTGTTGTCAGCAAATTGTTTCGTCTCGACGATCCTCGTAGCTATGGCTCGAAAAACCCGGGTGCGACCAATGTGCTGCGCACCGGCAACAAGAAGGCGGCAATCCTGACTTTGCTGGGGGACGGTGCCAAAGGTTTTGTGGCGGTATTTCTGGCGAAGGTTTTTGGCCCGGATCTGGGGCTCAACGAGACCGGCATCGCATTGGTGGCGATTGCCGTATTTCTTGGCCATTTGTATCCAGTTTTCTTCCGTTTTATTGGTGGTAAAGGCGTGGCAACCGCGCTTGGTATTTTGCTGGCGATTGACTGGCGTCTGGGTTTGGCAACGCTGGCAACCTGGTTGATCGTGGCGTACGCCTTCCGTTACTCGTCACTGTCTGCTCTGGTCGCGGCGGTATTTGCGCCGTTCTTCTATGTGCTGATGTTTGAGATCGATGCAATTGCGTTGTCGATCGCAATCATGAGCATACTGCTGCTGTTCCGCCATCAAAAGAACATCGCCAATCTGCTGGCTGGCAAGGAAACCAGAATCGGCAGCAAGAAGAAGTAGTCTTGACCGCTTTGCGACAAAGCCCGCTTATGCGGGCTTTGTTTATGGTGCGGCCAGACTGTCGAGCGGCCAGCGTGGGCGCACGTTAAAGGCGTAATCTTTCTTGGCTGCTGTCGGATCAATCTGCAAACGCATCGCGCCAGCAAAGGCAATCATCGCGCCGTTGTCGGTGCAGAATTCAAGTTCAGGGTAATAGACCTTGTAGCGTCGCTTTGCGGCTGCGGCATTCAGTGATTCGCGCAGCTGGCGATTGGCGCCGACGCCGCCGGCGATAACCAGACGTTTCAAGCCGGTTTCTTTCAGCGCGTTCATGCACTTGGCGGTCAGTACATCGACGATGGCATCGACAAAGCCGCGTGCGATGTTGGCCTTGTCCTGTTCGCAGAGATTGGCGTCGCCATGATTCTTCACCACGGTCAGGACGGCAGTTTTCAATCCGGAAAAACTGAAATCCAGATTCTTGGAGTGCAGCATCGGGCGCGGCAGCTTGTACGCATCCGGGTCGCCAAATTCTGCGAGTCGTGATATTGCCGGGCCGCCCGGATAACCCAGACCAAGCAGCTTGGCGGATTTGTCGAAGGCTTCGCCTGCCGCATCGTCCAGCGTTTCGCCGAGCATGGTGTAACGGCCAACACCATCCACACGCATCAGCTGCGTGTGTCCACCGGAAACCAGCAAGGCTATAAACGGAAACGCAGGCGGATCGCTGGCCAACAGCGGTGACAGCAAGTGACCTTCCAGATGATGTACGCCGAGCACGGGTTTGTCGAGCGCGAGGCCAAGTCCGCATGCAATCGATGAGCCTACTAATAAGGCACCTGCCAAACCGGGTCCCTGTGTATAGGCGATGGCATCGATGTCTTCACGCCTTGCGCCGCTTTCCGCAAAGACCTGTTCCAGCAAGGGAATCGCACGGCGGATATGATCGCGCGATGCAAGCTCAGGCACGACGCCGCCGTACTCTTCATGCATTTTGACTTGCGAGTAGAGTGCGTGCGCGCGCAAACCTTGTTGTGTGTCGTACAGAGCAAGGCCTGTTTCGTCGCAGGAGGATTCGATTCCGAGAACAAGCATGAAGGCGGGAAAGTAGTGATGCGATATTGGTGCGATTCTTGCGTGGATTGTAGCGTATTCTCCCGGTCAGGCACTTGCCGACTGTCCATTTTCGATTTGCATGACATCAAAAGACAAGATCGATATGCGCTCCTTGCGCATCGTCGTGATCAACACATTATTGTCACCTGACGCCGATCTGGACGAGCTTGCTCTTCAGCAGGACGAGCGTGCACGCGCTTTGCGTATCGGCCTGCTGGAAGCGGGCTACAACATCGTGGCCGTGCTGCCGGCCGATCTGCACCTGCCGGATCGCGTCATGCAATTGCAGCCGGACATGATCATCATCGATGCGGAGTCCGATGCGCGCGATGTGCTTGAACATGTCGTCATGGCAACACGGGACGCACGTCGTCCCATTGTGTTGTTTACGGAGGATCAGGCACCTTCCAGTATGGAAGCAGCGATGGCTGCCGGCGTGTCTGCCTATATTGTTGCCGGTCTGCATGCGGAACGCGTCAAGCCCGTGCTGGATGTGGCGATGGCGCGATTCAATGCCGATCAAAAATTGCGTAATGAATTGTCGGACACCAAAACCAAGCTGGCAGAGCGCAAGACCATCGAACGCGCCAAGGGTTTGTTGATGAGCCGTCATCAGATCTCGGAAGACGAGGCGTACAGCAAGTTACGCCGGATGGCGATGGATAAAAATCTCAAAATTTCCGAACTGGCGCAACGCCTGATCGATGCCGCTGACTTGCTCGCTTGATCATTAAATGGTGCATTTCGGATGCACTAAATCAAGGCGGCGCACAAAAACAGCGCGATCAGCAGGAGGTAGACAGTACTGATCATGAAGCCATCTTTTTGCATTCTCACTGGTAAAAGACGATAGTCCGCATGGTGTTCTTAAACTGGCATATGAATTGCTAGTTTGTTGTCGGTGCCAACGACGGTGCCACAAAACAGAATGTGCCGACCAATGGCGGTCGGTACAGTCAGGACAAAGACGTCCGTGCTGCAAAGGCAGGTTTGCTTTTGCAGTCCGGGCGTCTTTTTTTATTCCAAACAGCTCTTCGAGGACAACATGACAACGCATGACAGGAAGACCAACATGACACGGCGCACGATTATCAAGGCAGGAACGGCGGTCGCTGCCGGTGCTTTTGGCGGCTTGGCAACGCAAGGTGTATGGGCTGCGGGTTCGGACAAGCCAGAGAAGGAGGAAGTCAAGATCGGCTTCATTCCGCTGACTGACTGCGCTTCCGTCGTCATGGCGTCCGTGATGGGTTTTGACAAGAAATACGGCGTCAAGATTGTGCCGACCAAGGAGTCGTCATGGGCAGGTGTGCGCGACAAGCTGGTCAATGGCGAGCTCGACGCAGCGCACGTGCTCTATGGTCTGGTGTATGGCGTGCATGAAGGTATCGGTGGTGCCAAGAAGGATATGGCCGTCCTGATGAGCCTGAACAACAACGGTCAGGCCATCACCTTGTCGAAGAAGCTGGCGGATGCGGGTGCCATCAACGGTCCGGCGCTGGCCAAGCTGATGCAGATGGAAAAGCGCGAGTACACGTTTGCGCAAACCTTCCCGACCGGCACGCACGCAATGTGGTTGTACTACTGGCTCGCAACCTACGGCATCAATCCGATGAAGGATGCCAAGGTCATCACCGTGCCGCCACCACAAATGGTTGCCAATATGCGCGTCGGCAATATGGATGGTTTCTGCGTTGGCGAGCCATGGAATCACCGTGCCATCGTTGACGGTATCGGTATCACTGCAGCAACCACGCAAGATATCTGGAAAGACCATCCCGAAAAAGTGCTCGGCACCACGTCTGACTGGGTTGCCAAGAATCCCAATACCGCCCGCGCAGTAACGGCTGCCATTCTGGAAGCCGGCCGCTGGATCGATTCCGGTCTGTCGAACAAGGCCAAGATGGCCGAGGTGATTGCTGCCAAGTCGTATGTGAATACTTCGGTTGATGTCATCAACGAACGCATTCTCGGCCGCTATCAAAATGGTCTGGGCAAGACCTGGGATGATCCGGATCACATGAAGTTCTACAACGATGGTGCAGTCAACTTCCCGTATCTGTCGGATGGCATGTGGTTCATGACGCAGCACAAGCGTTGGGGCCTGGCAAAAGGCGAGCCGGATTATCTGGGTACCGCGAAATCGATCAACCGCATTGCGCTTTACAAGGAAGCGGCAACGGCTGCCAAGGTACCGCTGCCGAAGAGCGAAATGCGCACGTCCAAGCTCATCGATGGCGTGGTCTGGGATGGCAAGAATCCGAAGGCATACGCAGAGTCGTTCAAGATCAAGGCTTAAGGAGTTGTTCACATGAATATCGCAGCAGTCGCAGAAACCAACACCGCTCATTCACCTGCAGTCACCGCCGCAATTGCCGACAGCACCTCGCAAAACGGTGTTGCGGCTGCTGCGGTTAAACCACAGGCACCCGTGAAATCGGCGCGGCCACCCGTGCTTAAACCATTCTGCCTGAAAGTGTTGCCACCGTTGTTCGGCTTGTTTTTTCTGGTCGTGGTGTGGGAAATCATCTCGGCCAAAAACAGTGGCATTCCATCGCCATTCATGACATGGAAAGCGGCGGTGGAACTGTTTGCCGATCCGTTCTACAACAATGGTCCGAACGATCAGGGCATCGGCTGGAATCTGCTGGCATCGCTCAAACGTGTCGGGCTTGGTTTTGGCATGGCGGCGCTGGTCGGTATTCCACTTGGTTTCATGATTGGCCGGTTCAGCTTCATCTCGGGCATGTTCAATCCGATCATCAGCTTGCTGAAACCGGTATCGCCACTGGCCTGGCTACCGATTGGTCTTTTGGTATTCAAGGCGGCTGATCCTGCCGCAATCTGGGCGATTTTCATCTGTTCGATCTGGCCAATGATCATCAACACCGCCGTCGGTGTGCAGCGCGTGCCGCAGGACTACATGAACGTGGCGCGCGTACTGAATCTGTCGGAATGGAAAATCATCACCAAGATTCTGTTCCCGTCGGTATTGCCGTACATGCTGACCGGCGTACGTCTGGCGATCGGTACTGCCTGGCTGGTGATCGTCGCAGCAGAAATGCTGACGGGTGGCGTGGGTATCGGCTTCTGGGTGTGGGACGAGTGGAACAACCTGAATGTGCCGCACATCATCATTGCCATCGTTGTCATCGGCGTGGTGGGTCTGATTCTCGAGCAGATCCTCGTCGGTCTTGCCAGGGCCTTTACTTACGAAGACGTCAAGAGCTGAACGGACAGAAACGCAAAGGAATCATCATGGAAAACTTCAACAGCAAATATATTGATATTCACGGCGGTGAAATGTCGTTTCACACCAAGAAAGGTGTGTTCAACGCGCTGCGCGATATCAATCTGACCGTGGCCAAGGGCGAATTCATCACGCTGATCGGTCACTCCGGTTGCGGCAAATCGACCTTGTTGAATCTGATTGCGGGTCTGACGACCGCAACCGGCGGCACCCTGTTGTGCGGTAATCGCGAAATCGCCGGCCCGTCGCCTGAGCGCGCTGTCGTGTTCCAGAATCACTCGTTGCTGCCGTGGCTGACCTGCTTTGAGAACGTGTATCTGGCGGTCGAACGTGTGTTCGGCGCGAGCGAAAGCAAAGCGCAACTGCAGAAACGTACGAAAGATGCACTGGCGATGGTGGGTCTTTCTCATGCTGAGCAAAAGCGTCCCAACGAAATCTCGGGTGGCATGAAGCAGCGTGTCGGTATTGCCCGTGCATTGTCGATGGAACCGAAAGTGCTGCTGATGGATGAACCGTTCGGTGCGCTTGATGCGCTGACCCGCGCGCATCTGCAGGACGAATTGCTGAAGATCGTTGCGGCGACCAATTCCACGGTGATCATGGTGACACACGATGTCGATGAAGCCGTGCTGCTGTCGGATCGCATCGTCATGCTGACGAACGGCCCATCAGCAACGATTGGTGAAATTTGCGAGGTCAAGCTCGCGCGTCCGCGCGAACGTGTCTCGCTGGCGCAAGATCCGCAATACATGCAATACCGTTCGGCCGTACTGGAATTTCTCTATCACCGCCAGTCGCATCCTGCGAAGGAAGCGGCATAGGGAAGTGATGTCCGCCTTTCTGATCACGGCGTTTGCAGTGGATGAGTCAGAAAGCGGATATTGCCCGTAGATAGTGCGGTAAAGGTTGTGTGCCGTTTTAAATGGTGCATTTCCAACGCAAGTATTTAAAAAGTTGCGATTTAAAACTGGCATTTGAATTGCTTATTTAAATCGGCAAATAACATCAATGTGGGATGCAGCGATGAAAAAGATGAAACTGGTCATGGTGGGCAACGGGATGGCGGGTGTGCGTACGCTCGAAGAATTGCGCAAGATTGCGCCCGATCTGTATGACATCACCGTTTTTGGTGCCGAGCCTTATGCCAATTACAACCGCATTCTGCTGTCGCCTGTGCTGGCCGGCGAGCAGACGATCAAGGACATCATGCTGAACGATGAAGACTGGTATCGCGAAAATGATATCACGCTGCATCTGGGTAAAAAGATCGTCAAGGTTGATCGTGTTCGTCGTCAGGTGATTGCCGATGACGGCACAGTAGCGGAATACGATCGTTTGTTGTTGGCGACCGGTTCCAATCCGTTCATCCTGCCGATTCCGGGTAAGGAACTCGAGGGTGTGATCGGTTATCGCGATATCTACGACACCAATGCCATGATCGAGGCGGCCACCAAATACAAGCATGCCGTGGTGATCGGTGGCGGTCTGCTCGGATTGGAGGCTGCAAATGGCTTGAAATTACGCGGCATGGAAGTGACGGTTGTGCATCTGCCTGAGACGTTGATGGAACGTCAGCTCGACAAGACCGCGGGCAAGATGCTGCAGAAGTCGCTGGAAGATCGCGGCTTGTCGTTCCTGCTCGGTAAAAATTCGCAAGAGCTGATCGGTGATGACAATGGTCGCGTCAAGGCATTGAAATTCAGCGACGGCAGCGAGATTCCTGCGCAACTGGTTGTGATGGCTGTGGGTATTCGCCCGAACACCAAACTGGCGGAAGAAACCGGCATTTATTGCAACCGCGGCATCGTCGTCAACGACACGATGCAAACCTACGATCCGCGCGTGTATGCCGTGGGCGAATGCGCCAACCATCGCGGCGTTGCGTATGGTCTGGTTGCGCCATTGTTCGAGATGGCAAAGGTCTGCGCCAATCATCTGGCCAACTATGGCATCGGTCGTTATCAGGGCTCGGTGACGTCAACCAAGCTCAAAGTCACGGGCATTGATCTGTTCTCTGCAGGCGATTTCCTCGGTGGTGAAGGCACGGAAGAAATCATGCTGTCCGATCCGATCGGTGGCGTGTACAAGAAGCTGGTGTTGAAAGACGACAAGCTGGTCGGGGCCTGCCTGTACGGCGATACGGTCGATGGCAGCTGGTACTTCAACATGCTGCGCGAAGGCAAGGATATCAGCGAGATTCGCGATGCGCTCATGTTTGGTGAAGCGAACATGATGCGTCCGGGCGATACCGGTCACGAAGGCTTCAACAAGGCCGCCGCCATGCCGGACAGTGCCGAAGTCTGCGGCTGCAACGGTGTGTGCAAGGGCACCATCGTCACCGCGATCAAGGAAAAAGGATTGTTCACGATCGAGGACGTGCGCAAGCACACCAAGGCATCGGCATCATGCGGTTCGTGCACGGGGCTGGTCGAGCAGATCATCATGGCTACCGCTGGTGGCGATTACTCGGTATCGACCAAGGCCAAACCAATGTGCAGTTGCACGGATTGCACGCATCAGGAAATGCGTGACGCGATTCGCGAGCAGCACATCCTGACCGTCGCCGATGCGCAAGCCAAGATGAACTGGAAGACGCCAAACGGTTGCTCAAGCTGTCGTCCTGCCATCAACTACTACCTGATTTCGACCTGGCCGCATGAAGCGATCGATGATCCGCAATCGCGTTTCATCAATGAACGTGCGCACGCCAACATCCAGAAGGACGGTACGTTCTCGGTCATTCCACGTATGTGGGGTGGTGAGACCAATGCATCGGAGTTGCGTCGTATCGCGGATGTGGTCGACAAGTTCAAGATTCCGACCGTCAAGGTGACCGGCGGTCAGCGCATCGATTTGCTGGGTGTGAAGAAAGAAGACCTGCGTGAGGTCTGGCACGACCTCGGCATGCCGGCAGGTCTTGGGTATGCCAAGGGATTGCGTACGGTGAAAACCTGCGTCGGTTCTGAATGGTGTCGTTTCGGCACGCAGGATTCGACGCGCATGGGGCAGGAGCTTGAACGTCAGCTTGCGCTGATGTACACGCCGCATAAGACCAAACTGGCTGTGTCGGGTTGCCCGCGTAACTGTGCCGAATCCGGTATCAAGGACGTGGGCGTGATTGGCGTTGATTCCGGTTGGGAGTTGTATGTCGGTGGCAACGGCGGGATCAAAACCGAGGTGGCGCATTTCTTCGTCAAGGTCAAAACACATGAAGAAGTGCTGGAGTACACCGGCGCCTTCCTGCAACTGTATCGCGAAGAAGGCTGGTATCTCGAACGTACCGTGCATTACCTTGCGCGTGTCGGCCTTGAGCATGCGAAGAAGAAAGTCATTGAAGATGAAGCCAACCGCAAGGCACTCTACGAACGCCTGTTGTTCTCGCTCGAAGGTCAGGTTGATCCTTGGCACGAGTCTGAAAAGGCGCACGTCGACACTCGCCAGTTTGCAGCATTGACTATCTGATCATCGAAGCAAAGGAATCACATCATGTCGCAAGAATGGAAAGTCATCTGCAGTGTCGACGATATCCCTGTGCTGGGTTCGCGCGTGATACAGCGCAAGGATCAGCCGAATGTCGCCGTATTCCGCAATACCGAAGACAAGGTGTTTGCCTTGCTCGACCGTTGTCCCCACAAAGGCGGTCCGTTGTCGCAAGGTATCGTGTTCGGTGAGCGTGTCGCCTGCCCCCTGCACAACTGGAGCATCGAGCTGCAAAGTGGCTGCGCAGTGGCACCGGACGAAGGTTGCACGCAATCCTTCCGTGTCAAGGTGGAACACGGTCTGGTGCATCTCGACCTGAATGAACTGGCGATGCCTGCGGCACCGCTGACGAATACGGCGTGTGCAGGCGAGGCTGCTGCTGCATAAGATTTTCCAATTCAGAGAAGCCGCGTTTTGCCGGAGATTACTGTGAACGGGTTGTTGCCCAACGAAACACGCTCGACCTGCTGCTATTGCGGCGTGGGTTGTGGCGTGCTGATCCAGACCGATGGGGAGCAGGTTGTCGGTGTGCGCGGTGATCCTGATCATCCTGCCAATTTCGGCAGGCTGTGCACCAAGGGCAGTACGCTGCATCTGACGGCCAGCCCGACCTTGCAATCGCAGGCACGCGCACTGCATCCCGAGATGCGACTGGCACGCGGCGATGCCCGCGAGCGGCAAAGCTGGGACACCACGCTCGACTATCTCACGCATAAATTTGCTGCGACGATACGCCAGCATGGCCCGGATAGCGTGGCGTTTTATCTGTCCGGCCAGTTGCTGACCGAGGACTACTATGTCTTCAACAAGCTGGCGAAGGGGCTGATCGGTACCAACAATGTGGATACCAATTCACGTCTGTGCATGTCGAGCGCAGTATCCGGCTACAAGCAGACCTTGGGTGCGGATGCGCCACCCGCCTGTTATGAAGATATCGATCAGGCACAAGTCATTTTCATCGTCGGTTCCAATACAGCGTATGCCCACCCGATCATTTATCGTCGTATTGAAGATGCACGCAAGAACAATCCTGATCTGAAAATCATCGTCGCCGATCCGCGTCGCACGGATACGGCACGCGAGGCGGATCTGTTTCTCCCTATCTTGCCAGGCACTGACGTCGCCTTGTTCAATGGCATGTTGCACATCTGCCTGTGGGAAGACTTGATCGATCCTGCCTTTATCGATGCGCATACGGAAGGGTATGCCGAACTAAAGGCAACGGTGCGTGATTACACGCCCAAGTTCGTGGCGCAAACCTGCAGCATTAATGAGAGCGATCTGGTGCAGGCGGCGCGCTGGTTTGGTTCATCGCCTGCATCATTGTCGATGTACTGTCAGGGCTTGAATCAGTCGTCGTCTGGCACAGCAAAAAATGCAGCGCTCATCAATCTGCATCTGGCTACGCATCAGATTGGCAAACCCGGTGCAGGTCCGTTCTCATTGACGGGCCAGCCCAATGCAATGGGCGGACGCGAAGTTGGTGGCCTCGCGACCATGTTGTCCGCACATCGCGATCTGGATAATCCAACGCATCGTGCCGAGATCGCTGCATTGTGGGGTGTTGACGAGATACCGGCCAAACCGGGCAAGAGTGCAGTCGAAATGTTCGAAGCCGTGCGTGCCGGCGAGATCAAGCTGCTCTGGATCGTCTGTACCAATCCTGCGCAATCCATGCCGGAACAGACACTGATCCGCGAAGCCTTGAGCAAAGCGGAGCTGGTCATCGTGCAGGAGGCCTATCGCACAACGGCGACCTGTGACTATGCCGATGTGTTGCTACCGGCAACTACCTGGAGTGAGAAAGAGGGCACGGTAACCAACTCCGAGCGTCGCATCACGCGTGTTCTTCCTGCCGTCGCAAAACCGGCAGAAGCACGTCACGATTGGGAAATTGCCATCGACTTTGCACGTCGCCTTGAAGTGTTGATGGGAAAAACGAAGACCCTGTTTTCTTACACAGGCACGGAGTCGATCTGGAACGAACATCGCGAATCCACGCGAGACCGCGATCTGGATATCACGGGCTTGTCGTACGCAATTCTCGAAAAGCAGGGGCCGCAGCAATGGCCGTTTCCGCAAGGCGCGTCCGTTGGCAAGGCCCGCTTGTATGAAGATGGCATCTTCCCGACGGCGAGCGGCAAGGCGCGTTTCGTCAATACGGTGTTCAAGCCGGTCGCTGATCGGGTCGATGCACGTTTCCCCTTTCATCTGACCACGGGACGCTTGCGCGACCAATGGCATGGCATGAGTCGTACGGGTACGGTGGCACAGTTGTTTTCGCATGCGTCCGAACCCGGTCTGGTGATGTCGCAAATCGATGCCGATCGCCGCATGTTGAAGCAGGGTGATCTGGTACATGTAACGAGCAAGCATGGCTCGCAGATTCTGCCCCTGCTGATTGGTGACGACATGCGTGCCGGCCAGACCTTCATCGGCATGCATTGGGGGGAGGAGTACGTTTCAGGGCGTGGTCACGAGGGCGAGGGAACACATGGCGTGAATGCATTGATGTCACCCGCTTTCGATCCCAGCTCGAAGCAGCCGGAACTCAAGCATGCCGCGATCAAGGTTCTGAAGGCGGAACTGCCGTGGCGCTTTGTCGTCTTTGGCTGGGTGGATGCATCGCATGCCTTGCAGCTGCAGTCTGCCTTGCGCCCGTTCATGCGCGAGTTTGCCTATGCTTCCTGTACGCTGTTTGGCCGCGACAAGGTAGGCGTTTTGTTTCGGGCTGCGGACGATTATGCTGCCAGTGCGGAGTTGATGGCGGAAATCGAAAGCCGATTCGGTATCGATGGTGAGCAAGTGCTGCGATACGACGATCATCGGCGCGGTAATGCGCGCCATATCCTGATTGAAGACGGCAAGCTGAAAGCGGTTGCGCTTGCCGGTGATGCTGCAGCGGAGCGCTGGTTGAAAGATTATCTGGAAGCTGAGCAGCCCGTTGCTGCCTTGGGGCGTTTGCTTTTGATGCCATCAGCGCAGCCGCCGCAAGCGTTCAAGCCACGCGGGCGCATTGTGTGCAATTGCTTCAATGTTGCAGAAACGGAAATCAGTGAGGCTCTGGATGCCTGTGCGGCAAATGAAAATGCCGTCCTCACGCAATTGCAAGACAGGCTCCGCTGCGGTACCAACTGCGGTTCGTGCGTGCCCGAACTGAAAAAAATCATTCTGGCGCATCAGGATACCGCCAGAGCGGCCTGAACTTATGTTTCGCTGATACGCCTTCGGTATACTTTGCCTCATGTCTGAATCCAATACCAAAGAACCACTCGCTACCGCCCGTTTCATCAAGGAAATCGGCCGTGGCGTCAAAGGTGCGCGTAGTCTGTCGCGTGATGATGCACAACTGCTCTACAGCGCCATGCTGGATGGCCGTGTTTCCGATCTGGAAATGGGCGGCATCATGCTTGCCATGCGCATTAAGGGCGAATCGGTTGATGAGATCGCCGGCTTTATCGATGCAGCCGAGGCGTCTTTTCCACCCTTGATCGCGCCTGCGGGCGACTATGCGCCGATTGTCGTGCCCAGTTATAACGGCGCGCGCCAACTGCCAAATCTGTTGCCGTTGATGGCGATTCTGCTGGCTCGTGCCGGTGCGCCGGTTTTCATTCATGGTGTAACCAGCGATCCAGGGCGTGTGACGTCTGCTGAAATTCTCAAGGAACTGGGTTATCCGATATCGCATACCGCGGATGAGGCTTACGCACAGTTTGCGCGACAGGCACCAGTACTGATGCCGATCGAATCACTGGCACCACGCCTGCATCGCCTGCTCGCCATGCGTCGCATTCTGGGTTTGCGTAACTCGACACATACGCTGGTCAAGATCATGCAGCCATTTGCGCAACCGGCCTTGCGCTTGACGTCGTACACGCATCCGGAATATCTGACCATGCTGACTGATTATTTCTCGAAGGCGGCGCCGCCGGAACGTGGCGAGGTCTTTCTGATGCGTGGCACGGAAGGTGAGACAGTGGCGAACGCCAAGCGCGCGCAGCAGATTACCTGGATACACGATGGCGAATGCACCGTTCTGGTCCAGAAGCAGGAGCCGGTAGATGACATGCCGCCGTTGCCTGCCGATCGCGATGCTGCAACGACTGCGCAATGGATTGCTGCTGCGTTGCGCGGCGAAGAACCTGTTCCTGTTTCTATCCTTGAGCAGGTGGAACATTGTTTGCATGTAGCGAAAGAACTGAAACGCAAAGGTGCGGGTGAACATCATGAAGCAGCAAGGTAAGGTTTTTCTCGTTGGTGCGGGGCCGGGTGATCCGGAGTTGTTGACTTTGAAAGCAGTCAAGGCGATTGCCGCTGGCGATGTGATTTTGATCGATGATCTGGTCAATCCTGCCGTGCTCGAACATGCGCGCCCGAATGCGCGTGTCGTGCCGGTTGGCAAACGCGGTGGCTGCAAACAGACGCCGCAGGAATTTATCGAACGACTGATGTTGTCCGAGGCACAGGCTGATCAATGCGTGGTGCGTCTGAAGGGTGGCGATCCGTTTATCTTTGGTCGCGGCGGTGAGGAGCGTGAACACTTGCAGGCAGCCGGCATTACCGTGGAAGTAGTCAATGGCATCAGCAGCGGGCTGGCGGCGCCGGCTTCCATTGGGATTCCATTGACGCATCGTGACTGGACACAGGGTGCGGTTTTCATCACCGGGCACGGCAAGACACCGGAAGCCAATCCGGATTGGAGTGCGCTCGCCAAGCTCAATCTGACGCTGGTGATTTACATGGGCGTGGCACGTTGCGCAGAGATTCAATCGGCGTTGCTTGCAGGCGGCAAGGATGGTGCTACACCGGTTGCCGTGATCCAGTCTGCAACCGGTGCGCAGCAGGCGCAACTGATCACGAGTCTTGCGGATCTGTCACACGATCTCGCAGCATCTGGTATTGGTAGTCCTGCCATTATTGTCATTGGTGATGTCGTGCGTTGTGCCGATCAGTTCGATGCACATGCATGCCAGGAACAATCTTCTCTGCAGGCACGGCACAGCGCCTGACGACATTGAGCTGCCCATACTGGTCGGGCACCAGTACAATCACGGCTTGATTATTTTTCTGGCAAGCCATGACAAAACAGGTTGATGTGGTCGTGATCGGCGCGGGCGCGGCCGGCATGATGTGTGCGGCGGTGGCGGGTCAGCGCGGCCGCAAGGTCATGTTGATTGATCATGCATCCCGACTGGCAGAAAAAATCCGTATCTCCGGCGGTGGTCGCTGTAACTTCACCAATGTAGACACGACGCCGCAAAACTTCCTTTCGCAAAATCCTCACTTCTGTAAAAGTGCCTTGTCGCGTTTCACGCCGCAGGATTTTCTGGCATTGATGAAGCGTTATCGGATTGCCTATCACGAGAAACACAAAGGCCAGCTGTTTTGTGACAACTCGGCGGAAGACATCATCGCCATGCTCAAGGCAGAGTGCGGGATTGGCAATGTGGAATGGCGCATGCCTTGCGGTGTGCAATCGCTTGCCAAACAGGGTGATCAGTTCCTGATGGAGACGGATATGGGAACGGTACAAGCGAGTAGCGTGGTAGTAGCCACCGGCGGTTTGTCCATCCCCAAAATTGGCGCCACGGATTTTGCTTACCGCGTGGCAAGGCAGTTTGAGTTAAAGATCGTTGAGCCACGGCCCGCGCTGGTGCCACTGACATTCGACGCCAAGGCATGGCAGCCTTTTGTTGCGCTGGCCGGTGTTGCCTTGCCGGTTGAGGTGGAAACGGGTGCCAAGAAGACCCGCGGCTGGTTCAAGGAAGATTTGCTGTTTACGCACCGTGGCCTGTCCGGTCCGGCCATTCTGCAGATATCGAGTTACTGGCAACCCGGGACGCCACTGACGATCAATCTGGTGCCGGACATGGATATCGCGCAAACGCTGATCGATGGCAAATCGACGCTGAAGAAAAATCTCGGCAATTTGCTGGCGCAGTGGTTGCCGTCACGCCTTGCAGACGAATGGTTGCGTATCAATGGCTTTGTCGCAGACGCACGCATTGCCGATATGCCGGACAAGGAATTGAGACGACTGGGCACCTCACTCAACCAGTGGGCGATCGTGCCGGATGGAACGGAAGGCTACCGCAAGGCGGAAGTCACACTCGGCGGTGTCGATACGCGCGAGCTGTCGCAGCAGACCATGATGGTCAACAAGGTGCCGGGCCTGCATTTTGTCGGAGAGGCTATCGATGTCACAGGATGGCTGGGCGGCTACAATTTCCAATGGGCCTGGGCGTCCGGTGTGGCCGCAGGGCAAGCGGTGTAACGTAGAGCGTCTTTCGCATGGTCATTATTCATTCCTGCTTCAATCTATTTACGAGGACTTGATATGAGTGATTTATCTCCCAGCATCATTTCGCATGTTTCGATTGGCACCAATCAGTTTGAGCGCGCACGTGCGTTTTATGACGTCGTACTGGCAACCTTGTCGATCAGGGTCGTCATGGAACATCCGGGCGCAGTTGCGTATGGACGGCAGTTTCCCGAATTCTGGTTGCAGGTGCCGCATGACGGCAAGGTTGCATCGGTGGGCAACGGCTTTCATCTGGGCTTTATTGCCCATAGCAAAGCAGAGGTCGATGCGTTTCACCAGGCTGCACTGGCGTCGGGTGGCATGAGTGACGGTGCGCCAGGCCCGCGTCCGCATTATGGCGAGCCGTACTATGGTTGTTTCGTGCGGGATTTGGATGGGAACAAGATTGAAGCGACATTCTGGGATGCCTGAGCGCGCAGAGCACTGTTGTCATTTTGAAATGTTGTGACGTATCTGAAACGTTTGGTAAATAAAGAGGCTTCCATTTGTTGATTGAGAGTGCTATACTTTTCGACTCTCTACCAACATTGCTTTAGTTAGTTCACATGACCACTATTCGCGTTAAAGAAAACGAGCCGTTCGAAGTTGCTATGCGTCGCTTCAAGCGCACCATTGAAAAAACCGGTCTGTTGACCGATTTGCGTGCGCGCGAATTCTACGAAAAGCCAACTGCCGAGCGCAAACGCAAGCTGGCCGCTGCCGTGAAACGCCACTACAAGCGTATCCGCAGCCAGCAGTTGCCTAAAAAACTGTACTGATTTCCGTACTGGCGGTGCGCGCTTTCAGGTGCGCCAGTCAGGGAAATTGGTAGCAAACCCGCTCCGGTGTTGGTCCGCAGCGGGTTTTGGCATTTTAATGATCAAAAAATAAAATGAGCGGAGTGTGAAGATGGGTCTCAAGGAACAGATCACCGAAGACATGAAAGCCGCAATGCGCGCGAAGGACTCTGGCAAGCTGAGTGCAATTCGCCTGATCACGGCAGCGATCAAGCAGAAGGAAGTTGATGAGCGCGTTGAACTCGATGATGCGCAAGTGCAAGCCATCATTGAAAAAATGATCAAGCAGCGCAAGGATTCCATCTCGCAATTCGAGGCCGGTGGTCGTCAGGATCTGGTTGAAATCGAACAGGCCGAACTGGCCGTGTTGAGTGCCTACATGCCGGCAGCCTTGTCGGATGCGGAAGTGCAGGCGGAAGTGGCTGCTGCTGTGGCAGCAACCGGTGCTGCTGGCCCGCAGGACATGGGCAAGGTAATGGGCATTTTGAAGGCCAAGCTGGCTGGTCGGGCTGATATGACCGCTGTTTCCGGATTGGTAAAAGCCGCTTTGACCAAGGCTTGATCGGCGCTTGCCGATCTCTTCTGTTGCGACGTGATTCCACAGTCGTTTATCCAGGATCTGCTCAACCGCGTCGATATCGTCGATGTGGTGGGCAAGTACGTGCAGTTGAAGAAGGGCGGCGCCAACTACATGGGGTTGTGCCCGTTCCATAACGAAAAATCCCCCAGTTTTACGGTCAGTCCGACCAAGCAGTTTTATCACTGCTTCGGTTGTGGTGCGCACGGGACGGCAATCAGTTTTCTGATCGAGTATTCAGGCGTTGGGTTTGTCGACGCGGTCAAGGATCTCGCGCAAGGTGTTGGTATGACCGTGCCCGACAATGATGATCGTTTGCCGCCGGCACAGCGCGCAGAACAGCAGGCTAAGACGCTGGCGTTGTCCGAGGCAATGACGCTGGCATGCGATTACTACCGCAAGCAGTTACGACAGGATGAGCGCGCCAAAAACTATCTGAAAGGTCGCGGGTTGACCGGTGAAGTTGCTGCCCGTTACGGCATGGGTTTTGCGCCGGATAGCTGGGACGGGCTGCGCACGGTTTTTCCTGATTATGACGTCGAGGCCCTGGTCGAATCGGGTTTGGTAATTGATCGTTCGGACGAGGACGAAGGTGCACGGGGCGGACGCAAACGATATGACCGTTTCCGTGATCGCATCATGTTCCCGATTCGCAATACCAAGGGGCAAGTCATCGGATTTGGTGGGCGTGTCCTCGACAAGGGCGAGCCCAAATACTTGAATTCGCCGGAGACGCCGCTATTTCAAAAGGGAAGCGAACTGTATGGCCTGTTCGAGGCACGTCAGGCGATCCGTGATGCGGGTTATGTGCTGGTGACGGAAGGCTACATGGATGTGGTGGCGCTCGCACAGCTGGGCTTCCCGCAGGCAGTGGCAACGCTGGGAACCGCATGTACACCGATCCATGTGCAAAAACTGCTGCGTCAGACGGATCATGTGATTTTCAGTTTTGATGGCGACGGCGCTGGCCGTCGCGCGGCACGTCGTGCACTGGAAGCCAGTCTGCCGTTTGCAGGTGATAACAAGACGATCAAGTTTCTGTTTTTGCCGAGTGAGCATGATCCGGATAGTTTCATCCGTGAACAAGGCGCGAATGCTTTTGAGAAGCAGGTGCAGGATGCGATGCCGCTGTCACAGTTCTTGCTCAAGGAAGCGGTCGGCGACAATGATTTGAATACGCCTGAAGGGCGTGCACGGGCGCAGTTCGATGCCAAACCGTTGTTGCAGGCTTTGCCGGCATCGGCGCTGCGATTGCAGATTGTGCGCGGCCTGGCGCAGATTACAGACAGCACGCCAGCCGAGATTGAAGCGTTGTTTGAACTGGCGCAACCGGTAGCGCGCACACGTGTTGCGCCGCCGCGTGCAAAGCGTGCAGCGCCGATGGGACTGGAGCGTCAGATCATGCGTTTGCTGGTGGCGCATCCGCTTCTGGTTGATGAATTTGATCCTGCTTCGCTGGATGCCGTGATGCAGCTGGCACCCGATCATGCCGACATGCTGGCGCAACTTGTTACCATGTGTCGCGAAATGGGTGAGGCCGCGCGTTTCGCCGTGCTCGCTGAAGCCCTGCGTGAGGTAAGCAGTGATTACGACGCGATAATTGCAGAAATCGCGGCAGACACCGAGTCGGAAGCCGATGTCGTGCGTCTTGAATTGCGCGGTGCAATACGGCAAGTTCGGTTGCAATCCATCAAGGCGGAAATGGAGCAGGTCGCATCGGGCGGACTAAGCGATGAAGTGTCGAAAAACCGCTATCGGGAATTGATGATGTTGCAAGACCAGCTAAAGCGTCAGGCGCAGGCGGAAATCGTCGGCAGAGGCTGATTCCCCTCTTGTGTAAAGGGGAAAGTTGCCCCCATATGTTATAATGAAAGGCTTTCGATTCAACGCCTAGCAGAATGGCAACATCTGTGAAAAGGCGGGAATTGAAAAGAAAATCAACGAACTTGCGCGGCCATCGGCTGAAGTACCAGCGCAAACCTGCTCGCTGAACGGTGCAGTTTCGTCTCACGGGCACAACCTTGGCAGTGATCCAATGGCAAATGCAATAAAGAAACCCGCGAAAACACCGGCAGCGGCTGCGAAAACCAAAGCGGTCGCAGCAAAGTCCAGCAAACCAGTTGAGAAGAAGGCAGTGGTCGCCAAGCCGACAGGCAAGGCTGCGACTGCTGCATCCAGTACAAAATCAGCCACGCCGGCAGGCAAGGTTGCGAGCAAGAGCGCTGCGCCCGCAGCCAAAACTGTCGCAACCAAGACTGCCGCCAGCGTTGCTGCAAAGCCAGCAGCCAAGAAAGTACCTGTGACAAACAAGAAATCTGAAGTCAAGTCCGCTAAGCCTTCCAAAGTGGAAAGCAAGGTAGAAACACGCGCCAACATGAGCCCGCCAGCTGTCAGCCAGACCACTGACGCAGCAGCACTGGCCGCCATCGATACGTCTGGCTACATTCTGCCGACGGTCAAGGTGCCTGGTCGTCGTGGTCGCAAGCCGAAAGAATTCCAGCCCGAGAGCGATGAAATCGCCGCACTGAACGCGGTCGAACGCGCTGAGATGAAGGCAGTCGACAAAGCAAAGGCCAAGGATCGCAAGGCAAAAGAAAAAGCCTTGCTCAAGGATGCCTTCTCGTCCGACACCGAGGCGAGCGAAGAAGAGCTTGAAGCACGTCGTCAGAAATTGAAGACGCTGATCAAGCTGGGCAAGGAGCGCGGCTTCCTGACCTATGCAGAGATCAACGATCACTTGCCTGAAAACATCATCGATCCGGAGGCGATCGAAGGCATCATCGGTACCTTCAATGATATGGGTATCGCTGTCTACGAACAGGCACCGGATGCCGAGACGCTGCTGCTGTCCGACAGTGTGGCATCGGCAACCAGCGATGATGAGGCGGAAGCGGCAGCCGAAGCTGCATTGTCCACGGTCGATTCCGACTTTGGCCGTACTACCGATCCAGTCCGCATGTACATGCGTGAAATGGGTTCGGTAGAACTGCTGACGCGTGAAGGTGAAATCGATATCGCTAAACGCATCGAGGACGGCTTGCGCGACATGATTCAGGCGATCTCCGCTTGCCCGACCACGATTGCAGAAATCATGGCAGCAGCAGAGCGCATCTCCAACGACGAGATCAAGATCGACGAGATCGTTGATGGCCTGGTCGACCCAAATGCGGTAGAAGAAGCGCCTGTTGCGGCTGCCCCTGCAGCTTCTTCTTCGTCCGATGACGACGAAGAAGAGGACGAGGAAGAGGAAGAGGACGAAGAAGAAGAGTCCAATTCGGGCGGTGGTGCGGCGGGTTTCTCCAATGAGCAACTGGAGCAGCTCAAGCGTGATTCGCTGGAAAAATTTGCCAACATTGCGCAACAGTTCGACAAGATGCGCAAGGCCTTCGAGAAGGAAGGTTACAACTCCAAGCCTTACGTCAAGGCGCAGGAAACCATCTCCAACGAATTGCTGACCATCCGCTTTACCGCGAAGGTAGTCGAGAAGCTGTGCGACACGCTGCGCGGTCAGGTGGACGAAGTGCGCCAGATTGAAAAGCAGATTCTGGACGTCGCCGTGAATCGCAGTGGTATGCCACGCAATCATTTCATCAAAGTCTTCCCGGGCAATGAAACCAATCTGGCCTGGGTTGATGGTGAAGTCGAGGGCAACCACGCATACAGTGTCGTGCTGAATCGTAATGTGCCGGCCATCAAGGAACTTCAGCAAAAGCTGATCGACCTGCAAGCGCGTGTTGTCTTGCCGCTGCCTGATCTGCGCGCCATCAACAAGAAGATGGCTGCCGGTGAAATGAAGGCACGCAAGGCCAAGCGTGAAATGACCGAGGCTAACTTGCGTCTCGTGATTTCGATCGCCAAAAAATACACCAACCGTGGTCTGCAATTCCTCGATCTGATCCAGGAAGGCAACATTGGCCTGATGAAGGCAGTCGACAAGTTTGAATACCGTCGCGGTTTCAAATTCTCGACCTATGCAACGTGGTGGATTCGTCAGGCAATTACGCGTTCGATCGCGGATCAGGCACGCACGATTCGTATTCCGGTGCACATGATCGAGACGATCAACAAGATGAATCGCATCTCGCGTCAGATCCTGCAGGAAACCGGTGCCGAGCCGGATCCAGCAACGCTGGCGATCAAGATGGAAATGCCGGAAGATAAAATCCGCAAGATCATGAAGATCGCGAAAGAACCGATTTCGATGGAAACACCGATCGGCGACGACGACGATTCGCATCTGGGCGATTTCATCGAAGACAACAACACGCTGGCGCCATCCGATGCAGCATTGCATGCTTCGATGCGCGGTGTGGTCAAGGACGTGCTCGATTCCCTGACACCACGCGAAGCAAAGGTGTTGCGTATGCGTTTCGGTATCGAAATGTCGACCGACCACACGCTGGAAGAAGTGGGTAAGCAGTTCGACGTGACGCGTGAGCGTATTCGTCAGATCGAAGCCAAGGCACTGCGCAAACTGCGTCATCCTTCGCGTTCGGACAAACTGAAGAGCTTCCTCGAAGGTAACTGAGCGTAGACAGGTTTAAGGGCCTCTAGCTCATGCTTGGTTAGAGCAGCGGACTCATAATCCGTTGGTGCCCAGTTCGACTCTGGGGAGGCCTACCAAAAATTAAAGGGATTACGATAATTCGTAATCCCTTTTTGTTTTGCGTCGTCCAGACTGATCGTGGTGTGAGTTTTCGACAAGCTGATTCATTTCTTGTCGTCGTCCGAACACTGCAGATAAACGAAAAGAATCACCAGTGATGCCAATACGGCCATGACGATGGCAACGTCCAGATTCAGAAACTTCATCCAGCTGATATCGGAATAGAGGTCGGGAAGTAGCATGGTTGCTTGCCTTCAGGCGGCTGCTTGCAAGTATTGAGATAAGTGTAATGGTAAGCCTAAATGCGGTGTTTTAAAACCGAATCAGGCAGACGTGCCGAACAGGCAAGACATCGGAATGCCGCTTATTTTGCGTGAGAGGGGTTGGCTATCAGGGTTTGCGTGGCAGGCGCGCTCATGCTGCCGGCGATCTTGCTGACGGGGGTGTAGGCAAGAACGCCTAGTGCCGTTCCAGCCAGTGCATCAAGAAACACATGCTGTCGTGTGGCGATGGTCGAATACACGATCAATACAGCCCATAGCACATTGGCAACCCGTAATGCGGCAGGCACGTCGAATGAGCGTAGTTGTTTATTCAAAAATGCTGCCGTGTAGATGGCGAAGGCTGCGTGCAATGACGGTAATGCATTGGCGCCGCCATCGGCCATTTTAAGAAATGCGAGTCCCGGGTATATGCTCCAGTCGATGCCAAAGTCGGGTACCGATGTGGGCAGGAGCCAGAAGATGCCGATACCTAGTACACAGAGAAAAACGGCGCCCAGCAGATACTCGATCAGTTCCTGTTTTTGCCAGATCAACGAGGAAGGCAGGCAGACGTAAAACCAGAGCGACGCGTAAGGAACCAGTGCCCATTGCTGAACGGGTATCCAGTGATCTACAAACAGCAAAGGAATGACTGTCAGCTCGGCGAATGGCGCGGGATTGTGCATCACCCAGAAATAGGCAATGAAGAAAAGCGGGAAAGCCGCGGTGGTAAGGATACCCTTGATCATCACCTTGGTGAGGAAGCGTCGGGCCATTTCCTTTTGCCATAGAGAGACGTTCACAGATGCGCTTTCACTGGTTCTGCCCATCAAACAGGGGCGTGGATAAGTTTAGCTTCCTGCGGGTCGACAGCTGCCTGACCATTCTATCGTTTTGTCGACAGACTGTAGAAAGTGATGATGCATAGACTAATGTGACCGGTACAAAGTTCTTGCCATCCAACTCTACATGAAAAAGCGGCGAATGCGTCACATGACGTGGATAGGCGCTTCGCCTTTACTTGCCGATCAACCTGAATGGAATGATCGTGCATTATGGCAGCAGCATGTTATTTGGTGACGTTAGGCAAATCGAAATTCTTTTCGACGAGAGAGGGCCAGATCGATTCCCAACAGCAGTGATGATCAAAGCCAGGGACGACAGTGAGCTGAGGTCGCGGCGCTGAAAACCGGTTGAGGTAAACGCGCGCGATCGCGCTGCTGATGATTTCGTCTTTTTCACCTACGTAGTGATGTTGCGGAATAGGCTGTAGTCGTGCCGTGACATTGATTGCATTCAGCGAACCATGCAGTGGTGTGATGCGATGCATGCTGGTCCACGTCGCGTGATCCAGATTGCCTGCCACAGTGATGAGTGCAATGACGTCATTGCGCTGTGCCGCAACCAGGGCGGCAATCGCGCCACCACCCGAGTATCCGACCAGCCTGATCTGTGCCGCCCGGCTTTTTTGCTTGAGCTGATCAATGGCGATACTGGTGGCGTCAACGACTTCAGGTGCAAAGCGGTGACTGGTCCAGTAGCGTGGTTCGCAGTGACGCTGCTCATTGGCTTGCACAAACTGGCATGGACGGGCGAGGTAGACAGCCTGCCCAGATTGATCCCGCAAGGCAAGCTTCAGTGCCAGCGGATCACGCGGCGTTGGATCCAAGGAGGGCGTGGACACATTGATCCAGGCCAGTCCATCCCCTTCGATGTACACGGTCAGCGTGTTTACTTGGGCACTGCTGCGCGGCGTATAAGCGGCAAGCGTGAAAGTGGGCGTTGTGAGCGAAGTGCGTGTCCAGCCGTGTTGCGAGGCCAGATGGTCTGCTTGCGCCTGTCGCGTTGCCGGATCAAGACTGCTGCAGGCGCCGAGCAGGAGCAGCGCACTCAATAGCAGTCCGGGCAGCAGGCACGCACGAGTCAGGTAAGGAGGGGCACTTTGCATCGATCAGCAACGAAATCAGGATGATGTCGCAGATTCTCGCTGAAAAAACGCATCTGCTCTACCGCGATGTCATCAGACTGTTGTACGCACGATCAGACAGGCAGTGCATCGTTCTCCGCATGCATGAAAATGCGCCGCTGCTGCAGTAGCTTGCGTGCTTCCGGGGCAGTTACCGGCTTGGCAATCAGATAGCCTTGTGCTTCGTCGCAGTCCAGATGCTGCAGTGTTTCCAGTTGCGCGATGGTTTCCACGCCCTCTGCGATGATGGACATGTCCAGCTCTTTCGCCATCAGGACGATGGTTTTGACCAACACGTCGGCCTGACTACTGGTGCCAAGACGTGACACGAAGGCACGATCGATCTTGATGACCTGCATCTCGATTTCCTGCAAGCGTGACAGGGACGAGTAGCCGGTGCCAAAGTCATCGAGATGCAGCTTGATACCCATCTGGCGAATGGCGGTGATCTGATCGATCACGGCGGGTACCTCACTCATCATGACGGATTCGGTCAGTTCGATCTCGATCAGGTCCGCGGAAACCTTATGGCGTTTCATCAAATCCTTGATCTGCTGATCTACCCCACCTGCATCCAGTTGACGCGGCGAGATATTGAGAGAAATCGGAACGGGTGTCTCGCCCATGTTTTGCCAGGCGGCGATCTGCCTGAATACGCAATCCATCACGAGTGAACCCAATGGCACAATGCTACCGGTTGATTCTGCCAATTCAATAAATTGTGCTGGCGGGACGATGCCTCTGGTGGGATGCTGCCAGCGGACCAGCGCTTCAAAGCCGCGAATGTCTCCAGTGCGCGTATCCACGCGTGGCTGATAGACCATGAAGAATTGCTTCTTGGCGATTGCGTAGCGCAGCTCCTCTTCGGCGTCGAGTTTGCTGCGGATACTTTGATACAACTCGTCGTTATAGAAACGGAAAATACCTTTGTGGTCGCTCTTGCTGGCGTACATCGCGATGTCGGCTTTCTGGATCAGGGTGTCGGCATCAAGGCCATCTTCGGGAAAGAGGCTGATGCCGATAGAGCTGCCGACATTCATGCTGTGGCCCAGTATGCGGAAGGGTTCCGTAAAAGCTTCGGTAATGCGTGAGGCAACTCGCTCCGCTTCTGCGGTGCTTTCTATCGTGCTGAGCAATACGGTAAATTCATCACCGCCCAGACGTACGACCTCATCGCCTGCGCGGATGACAGACTTCAGCCGCTCCGCGGCCATCTTGAGTAGTTTGTCACCGACGGCATGACCAAAGCGATCATTGGCTTGTTTAAAGTCATCCAGGTCGATGAACAGCACCGCCATGGCTTTGTTACGATGACCGGCAACACGCAGCAAAGTCGGCAGGGAATTGACCAGCCAGTAGCGATTTGGCAAACCTGTAAGAGCGTCCGTATTGGCGGATTTGATCAGTAAACGCTCACTTTCTTTGGTTTCACTGATGTCGCGCAAGGTGACCGCCAGACCTTTGCCGGAACGGATCAGGCGCCGATGCACCCACTGCGGTGCGCCGGGCAAGGCGGCGCTGACTTCAAATTCATCTTCAAAGAATCCGGTTTCCATGGCGTGGCGGAAAGCCGATAAAGCGGTTTCGAGATCCTGCAGTAGTGAAAATTCGGACAGACGTTTGCCGATCAAACTGCTTTTTGAATAGCGGGCCATGGAGGCACCGCGCGTATTGCAGTCTTCGATCACGAAATCTTGGACTGTGCCATTTTCCCGATATAGTGCGCGCATGGTGAAGAAGCCTTCGCGCGCTTCATCGACCGCGAGTTGATAGGTCTGTCTGATCTCATCGGCTTGTTGTTTCCGCGCTGCCATCCGGATGGACAGGCAAGTACCAATGGCGGCGATCAGAAGGAAAAGCACGGTGCATAACTCGGCAAACTGACGATAGCTGTTGATGACTTCTTTTTGTTTGGCCAGCACGTCCGATTCGGACAGGCCAGCATAGGAAATCAACGGATAGCCCATGAGTTTGTGCCAGGCGAGGATGCGCGCATCTTGATCCTTGTACTTGTCTGCATCCATCAGCATCACGCCATGATCGGTTGCAAACACAGGCGGGTTGATATGAACCTGACTGCCTCGAATGTTGTTTCCCTTTTCGCTGACCAGCAGTGCGCCATCCTCGTGGCGAATCGAAATAAAGTCATGCGGGTTCAACGCCCCTTCATCATTGAAAGAGGCGAGAAAAGTCGGATCAACGCCTACCGTGATGACACCATCGAACGCGCCATTTGCTGTCTCCAGTCTTCGGGTAAACCGAACGATCGTCTTGCCGGAGCGCCGTCCCACTTCCAGTTTTGGCGCGACGCGCAAGGTCATCGTCTGATGGGCTTTATGGAATTGGAAGTACTCGCGATCCGATACATCAATGGGCGCTCCTCCCAGAGAACTGGTTACCCCCATGCCGTTGCGATCTACAATCGTGATGTAAAGCTGCGGTGGCAACAGACCACGTCGTAACGCTTCGCGCAAATCAAGATCCATGCCCTGTTTTTCCCACAAGTATTTGACGTTGAGGGTAACGGCATCGATTTGCTGCACACTACGCGTAAGCTGTTCCGAATAGGCACGTGAGATCGACTGTGCGCGTGCCATCGCATCCTGCTCCGCATTGTTGCGGATGTCGGATATTTCATCCAATGCAACGATCCAGACTGTCGCCACCAGGATTAGAAAAATGATCGGCCACAGAAACAGGGAAAACACTGCTCCCTGCACAAAACCATGCCTGGATTTGCCTTTTGCCGGAGAGCGTTGCGGAGTCACGTTAGGGCACTTTCTTCAAGATTTATCGTCAGTGATCGGTGTATGCCGTTTTGTGGCGTGACACGAGCACATTGGTGGCGCAACCGTTAGTTGTGCCATCTGGATCATTGTAGGAAGTGCAAGCGCCTTCTAAAAGGCTGGATTGCCGAGAGGTAATGAAGGGAAGGCCTGATTATCTTGTAGGGAATTACCTTCAATCAGGTATGGGATGTGGCCAAGAACAGACAACAGCGCGACAAGCGAGGGCAATCGAAGAGGGATGAATCAGAGGAAGACAAACGCACCAATCAAGACGACAACGCTACCCAAGCCGAGGGCGATCGCCATACCCATTAGTAGTTTGGAAACACGTTCCTGATCGGCGAAAAATTCACGAATTGCTTTGATCATGCATACCTTTCTGTGTTCAGTCGATGAGGGTGAGATGTACAACCAGACGCAACACAGAATGATTTTACCTGCTATTCGATCGCACAAATAAAAAAGCGGGCTTCCGAGGAAGCCCGCCGAATGCGACGAACAACTTACATCAATGTGTCTTAGGCGTTTGCGCCCGCTGGTGCAGTACCTGCAGCAGCTTGTTCTTTCTTCAGCAGGTCTGCCGAGTAGGCAACGTGCTTGGCCAGCGTTGGACGCAGGGCAACAACTGCCAGAACGGCTGCGGTCAAGTCCATGCATGCAACGGTGTACAGAACGGTCGACCAGGTGCCGGTTGCTTCCATCATCAGGTTACCAACTGGGACGAACAGCGCGCCGATACCTTTGGCGCAGTACAGCACGCCGTAGATCTTGCCGATGTGCTTGGTACCGAAGGCATCGCCTGCCAGTGCCGAGAACAGCGAGTAGACTTCACCCCATGCCAGGAACACAACGCCCGACAGGATCAGGAATGCCCAAGGATTGTGACCCCAGTAGCCGAGAGCGATAATGCCGAAGCCTTCCAGCGTGAACGCGATGACCATGGTTTTTTCACGACCGATGTTGTCCGATACCCAGCCAAACAGTGGGCGGGAGATACCGTTCATGATACGGTCAAGCATCAGTGCCAATGGCAGCGCAGCCATCGTGAAGAAGTACAGATCAACTTCAAACTCTTTGACGCCCAGATCTTGTGCGATCACGCCCAGCTGAGCCACCGCCATCATACCGCCGGTCACAACCATGATGAACATGGTGAACATGAGCCAGAACAGCTTGGTCGACAGGGCTTCTTTCAGGGTGTAATCACGACGCGATTGTTCCAGCTTGGCCGACGATTTGACTTCGTTTGCTTTAGGCGAACGCAGGAACCATGCAGCGATAAATGCCAGACCACCTTGCAGCAGACCGAAGAAGAAGAACGTTTCCTGGAAGCCGTCGGATTTGATCATCGCAGCGATCGGGAGAATCGTTGCAGCCGAACCCATACCGTAACCACCAGCGGTCAAGCCAACAGCCAGACCACGACGATCAGGGAACCATTTCAACGCGTTGTTGATACAGGTTGCGTAGATCGAACCAACGCCGATACCACCAACTGCTGCGCCAACGTAGAAGCCCATCAGGGTCGTTGCTTGCGAGTTCAGAACCCATGCGAAGCCGATGCCGATTGCACCGAAGGCAACCATGACGCGTGGACCGAATTTATCGATGAAGAAGCCTTCGATCGGTGCCAGCCAGGTTTGAACCAGGACGAAGATGGTAAATGCGATCTGGATCTCTGCGCGAGCCCAGCCGAA
>NZ_BMDI01000004.1 GCF_014635705.1 Oxalicibacterium faecigallinarum
GCAAGTCAGGAGCAGACCGATGGCATCGAGCAGATCAATCAGGCGGTGATGCAGATGGATACGGTGACCCAGCAAAATGCAGCGCTGGTAGAAGAAGCGGCTGCAGCGGCCGCCTCGCTGCAGGATCAGGCGGCCAATCTGTCACAGGTTGTCAGTGTGTTCCGCCTGAATCATCAGGCTGCGGTATCCATTGCGCCTTCGCGTCCTGTTGTTGCCGTCAAAGCACCGGCTGTGCCGCGTCAACGTGCCGAACCCTCAATGCGTGCCATCGCGAAGCCGGCCAAAAAAGAACCAATGCCGCCAGCTTCGGATGATGATTGGGAACAGTTCTAGGCGCTATGTAGCCAGATTGAAAAAGCCGCGAATATCGCGGCTTTTTTTGTTGATACCTCAGACTTAGGTCGTCAGTGGCTTGTAGCGGATACGCTTCGGTTTGGCACCTTCTTCACCCAGACGTTTCTTCTTGTCGGCTTCGTATTCCTGATAATTGCCGTCAAAGAAAACGACTTGCGAATCGCCCTCGAACGCGAGGATATGCGTCGCAATGCGATCAAGGAACCAGCGATCGTGCGAGATCACCATCACGCTGCCTGCAAATTCCAGCAGCGCATCTTCGAGTGCGCGCAGGGTTTCCACGTCGAGATCGTTCGACGGTTCATCGAGAAGGAGTACGTTGCCGCCTTTGAGCAGGGTCTTCGCCAGATGCAGGCGGCCGCGTTCACCGCCGGACAGATTGCCGACGATCTTTTGCTGATCGCCACCCTTGAAGTTGAAGCGCCCCAGATACGCACGCGATGGCATCTCGAAGCGGCCTACGCTCAGAATGTCGGCGCCGCCTGAAACGTCTTCGAACACTGTCTTGGTGTTTGCCAAATCGTCGCGCGACTGATCGACCAGCGAGATTTTCGCGGTCTGGCCGATCACGACCTCGCCGCTATCCGGTTTGTCGATGCCGGCAATCATCTTGAACAGCGTCGATTTACCGGCACCGTTGGGGCCGATGATGCCGACGATGGCGCCCGGTGGAATCGTGAACGACACATTGTCGAGCAACAGACGATCGCCAAAGCCTTTCGAGACATTCTTGAACTCGATGACTTCGTTACCCAGACGCTCAGCGACGGGAATGAAGATTTCCTGCGTCTCGTTGCGCTTCTGGTATTCGTATTCGCTCAATTCATTGAAGCGCGCCAGACGTGCCTTCGACTTGGCTTGGCGTGCCTTCGGATTCTGGCGTGCCCATTCCAGTTCTTTCGCAAGGGCTTTCTGGCGTGCGGACTCGGTGGCTTCTTCCTGTTTCAAACGTGCCTGCTTCTGATCCAGCCATGACGAGTAATTGCCTTTCCATGGAATGCCGCTGCCGCGATCCAGTTCGAGAATCCATTCGGCAGCGTTGTCGAGGAAGTAGCGATCGTGGGTGATGCCGACCACGGTGCCGGGGAAGCGCAGGAGGAATTGCTCGAGCCATTCGACCGATTCTGCATCCAGATGGTTGGTCGGTTCGTCGAGCAGCAGCATGTCCGGCTTGGAAAGTAGCAACTTGCAGAGTGCGACGCGACGCTTTTCACCGCCGGACAGCACGCCGATCTTGGCATCCCATGGCGGCAGGCGCAACGCATCGGCAGCCATTTCGAGCTGCAGGTTCAGGTTGCCGCCGTCGGATGCAGCGATGATGGCTTCCAGACGTGCCTGTTCGGCAGCGAGGGCATCGAAGTCGGCATCTTCTTCCGCGTAGGCGGCGTAGACGGCATCCAGCTTGGCCTGCGCCTCGAAAGCTTCGCCGAGGCCGGATTCGACTTCCTGGCGCACGGTCTTTTCCGGATCGAGTTGCGGTTCCTGCGGCAGGTAGCCGATGTTCAGACCCGGCATCGGGCGTGCTTCACCCTGAATGTCGGTATCGATACCGGCCATGATTTTCAGTAGCGTCGATTTGCCCGAGCCGTTCAGGCCGAGGACGCCGATCTTGGCGCCGGGAAAGAAAGAGAGCGAGATGTCCTTGAGGATCTGGCGTTTGGGCGGGACGATCTTGCCCACGCGGTTCATGGTGTAGACGTAATTTGCCATTGGTTTCCGGTGATTGAGTCTTGCAAAAAGGTGGTGCAAGGATACCCGATCATGGCCGGTAATGCGATGTTGATTCCCGAGCCGGACGGGAGCCGCCATCCTCTCATTTGCGTCGTTTGTAAAGGGGGAAGGTGACGATTCAACGTCGGCGCAACAGGTCGTTCAGCACGGTTTGCGAATTTCTTGCATGATGATGGCCGGTGCGACTACTGTGCGTACCAACTTGTCCGTTTTTCCCGGAGTATTACTTGTCTGCCTCTGCAAAGAAAAGCAGCACCGCCGCGCTGACGCTGGCTGCCGTCGGCATTGTTTATGGCGATATTGGAACCAGTCCGCTGTATGCCATGAAAGAAGTCTTCGCCGAAGGGCATGGGCTTGCTTTGACAGCGGAAAACATTCTTGGCGTGGTTTCCCTCATTATCTGGGGCCTGATCATTGTCGTCTCGCTCAAATACGTCGTGCTCGTGCTGCGAGCGGATAACCGCGGCGAGGGCGGCATCATGGCGCTGCTGTCACTTGCGCTTTCGTCCGTCGGACGCAATTCCAAGGCGTACTTCCCGTTGATGGTCATGGGCGTGTTCGGCGCAACGCTGTTCTACGGTGATAGCGTGATTACACCGGCGATCTCGGTCTTGTCTGCTGTCGAAGGTTTGAGCGTGGCGGCGCCCGGGTTCGATCCGTACATCATGCCGCTGGCGGTCGTCGTGCTCGGCATCCTGTTTGCCATGCAGAGTCGTGGCACGGGCGGTCTGGGGCGATGGTTCGGCATCATCATGGTGATCTGGTTTGCCGTACTGGCAATGATGGGATTGGTCAACATCATTGAAAACCCGGGCGTGCTGCAATCGCTGAATCCCTGGCACGCCTTGCACTTCCTCGAAGGTCATCCGCTACTGGCGTTTATTGCACTGGGCGCGATCGTGCTGGCATTTACAGGCTCGGAAGCCTTATACGCCGACATGGGCCATTTTGGTAAGCGTCCGATTCGTCTTGCGTGGTTCATGGTTGCTTTCCCGGCGCTGGGTTTGAATTACATGGGACAAGGCGCGTTGCTGCTGGCGCGTCCGGAAGTGGTGTCGAACCCGTTTTACCAGCAGCTTGGCGAATGGAGCATCTATCCGCTGGTTGGTCTGGCAACACTGGCGACCATTATTGCCTCGCAGGCGACGATTTCGGGCGCGTTCTCGATGACCAAGCAGGCGATTGCGCTGGGTTTCCTGCCGCGCATGAAGATCGAATACACCTCGGCCAGCGAGATGGGCCAGATCTATGTGCCCGCGGTGAACTGGTCGCTGATGATTGTCGTGATGCTGGCTGTGATCGGGTTTGGTTCATCGTCCAATCTGGCAGCGGCCTACGGCATCGCGGTGACGGCGACCATGACAGTGACGACGATTTTGACTTTCTATGTGATCCGCTTCCGCTGGAAGTACAACCTGCTGTTGTGCATTCTGGCGACAGGGTTTTTTCTTGTGATCGACGTCAGTCTGTTGGCTGCCAACATGCTCAAGCTGCTGCATGGCGGCTGGTTCCCGCTGTTGCTGGCAGTGGTGCTGTTCGTCATGATGCTGACCTGGAAGCGCGGGCGTGAACTGGTGTTTGAGAATCTGCAGAAGCATGCAATTCCACTCGATGATTTCCTGACCTCGCTGTTTATCGCGCCCCCGACCCGCGTGCCGGGAACGGCGATCTTCATGCGGAGCGAATCGGATGGTGTGCCGCACGCGATGCTGCACAATCTGCTGCACAACAAAATTCTGCATGAACGCGTGGTTTTCCTTTCGGTGAACATGCTGGAAGTGCCGTATGTGCCGACCGAAGAGCAGGTACGCGTGCAGGAGCTTGGCAACGATTGTTATCAGATGACCGTGCAATACGGTTTCAAGGACACGCCGGATGTACCGATGGCGATGGAGCTTGCCGCGGAGCAGGGACTGGTATTCGACATGATGGAGACATCGTTTTTCATTGCTCGCCAGACCGTGGTGCCGAACCCGGAACGCGGCATGGCGCTGTGGCGTGAACACCTGTTTGTCACCATGTCGCGCCATGCACGCGATGCGGCAGATTACTATCAAATCCCTTCCAACCGCGTGATCGAACTGGGAACCAAGATCGAGATTTAATCGGCGTGCCGTAAGCTAAAAAGACAGCCAGTGGGCTGTCTTTTTTATTGGATGATGGTGCTGCGATTTTTGCTGTAAGTCATCCACAAACCATCGATTGAATACAGTGCAAGTGCGATCCAGATCGCGATAAAGCCGATCAGTCGCGCGCCGCCGAATGGCTCGTTATAGAGCCAGATGCCGAAGATCAGTTGTAGTGACGGCGTGATGTACTGCAGCAGTCCCATGGTCGAGAGCGGTACCAGACGTGCACCGCTGGCAAACAATAGCAACGGGATTGCCGTGATCGGGCCGGACAGCATCATCAGAATCTTTGTTGTCCATGAGGCATCCACAAATCCATGCGCGCCATTGGCCGTCATGAACGCGAGCGAGATCACCGCTAACGGAAACAGCAACAGTGTTTCCAGCGACAAGCCTTCCAGGGTGCCTAGTGATGCGGTCTTGCGTAAGAGTCCGTACATGCCAAAGGTGATGCCCAATAGCAGGCTGACCCATGGCGGATGACCGCTTTGCCACGTCAACCACAGCACGCCGATCGCAGCCATGGCGACTGCTGCCCATTGCAGCTTGCGCAGCCGCTCGCGCAGGATTACGGCACCGAGCAAAACATTAACTAGCGGTGTCATGAAGTAACCGAGGCTGGCATCCACCACGCGGCCTTCATTGACCGACCAGATATACAGGAACCAGTTGCTGGATAACAGCAATGCGCTCGCGGTAAAGCCGAACAACACTTTTGGTTGTCGCAAGGCTGGTTTCAACCAGGCCCACTGCTGACGTGCACTAAGCACCAGCGCAAGAAACACCAGTGCCCACACCATGCGATACATCAGTACTTCGAGCGGAGGAATCTCCTGCAACGACTTGAAGTAAATCGGGAACATGCCCCAAATCACATAGGCGCAAAAGGCGTAGAGGATGCCGGGGTTCATGGCAGAAATAATCGCGGAGAAAAGACAATCCCGCACATGCGGAATCGGGATGGCGATTATCCCAGTTATCGGGAAAAGCTGCCGGAGGGGTGCAGGAAAAGAAAAACGCCCTGACAGAGCAGGGCGTTTTGAAGGTGCTTACTTCTTAGAACTCGTAGTTTGCCGAGAGCCATAAGCGACGACGTTCGAAATTGCCGCGGTAGTAGGATTGGTAGCTCACTACGTTGTTTGCTGCAACAACACGCTGGTAATCTGCAAAGTTGTGATCCAACAGATTGTTAATGGCAAAGCCAAATGTCAGATTCTTGCTAACTTTGTAGTTAGTGCCAATATCAACGAGTGTGTAGCTTTTGTAATCGCCCAAGGTAGCTTTTACGCGAGAGTTACCAGTATCCTCACTACGATAACGTGTGCCGGTATAGCTCGCGCGTGCCCATGCCGACGTCTTGTCATTGACTTGCCAGTTCACACGTGTATTCAAAACGTGTTTAGGTGTCGCATTAAGTGGGCGGCCT
Source organism: Oxalicibacterium faecigallinarum (assembly GCF_014635705.1). Taxonomy (GTDB): domain Bacteria; phylum Pseudomonadota; class Gammaproteobacteria; order Burkholderiales; family Burkholderiaceae_D; genus Oxalicibacterium; species Oxalicibacterium faecigallinarum. The sequence goes on from NZ_BMDI01000004.1 coordinate 5,641, forward strand.
GCGTTGGCCCCACTTTTTTGTTCACTATCGATCCAAGTATAGTTGGCAGACAGTTTCCAATCTTTAGCAAAATCCCAGCTACTTCCCATTTCAACGCCTTGAATGCTGGCTTCATCAACGTTGATTGGACGTGAGCGGTTGGTGGTGACGCCACCGACGACCAAGGGTGCAAGCGATTCGCTAGAGATCGCATTTTTAAAGTCTGTTTGGAAAACCGTCAGATTTGCACGGAACCCGTTCAAAGTATCAAAGTAAGCACCGATTTCTTTACTTGTACTGGTTTCAGGTTTGAGATCTGGATTACCCAAGGTCTGATTTGTACCTTGTCCGCTGTAGCCAACCACACCTTCATGCAATTCTTCCAAGCCTGGCGTGCGGTAGGCTTTAGAGATGCCGCCTTTTACTGTCCAATTGTCATTGGTATTCCACACCAAGTAGGCACGTGGCGATGTTTTTCCACCAAAAGTGCTATGGTCATCGCGACGGACTCCCAGAGTTAAAGCCAGGTCGTCACGGATACGCCATTCATTTTCTGCAAAAATTGCTGCTTGTCGGTATTTGAATTTTTGTGTTGCAACACCTTCAATCATTTCTGCTTCCAGCCATTGACCACCAAGGCTTAGCATATTGCGTCCAATTGCCGTGACTAACTTGGTGTCAAAGATCGTCGATGCAGATTCGAGCGTCCGTGGGGAGCCCGGTACAACGCCTGGTGGTGGTGTCGTTAGGTTTGGAACGGTACGACCAAGTGTTTCGGTGGTATTTCGCATCAAACTGGTATCCCAAATGCTATTGCTAAAGCGCCAAGTGTGGGCCAGAGTAATTTGATCTCGGTTGAATTTCTGTGTTGGACCGTAGCCAGCAAAGTTTGTCGCGGTGTCCAATGTTCCCAGTTGTCCGCGTTTGTTGTCATAAGTTTGACGACTTTGATCGATATCCAACGACAGTTCGTGGTTCTTGTTGGGTGTTAATGTCAATTTTGCGCCGACTGTTTCAATATCTGCACGAGTTGGGCTTGAACCAGTAACAAGCGTTGCCGTTGGATTTCTGCCATTCCATTGAATGTCGGAATTGTCGCGATGGAACTTCCGTGCACGAACTTGCAAACCCAGCAAATCAGTTTTGATTGGACCATTAAAGAAAAGGCTCACAGATTGTGAATCGCCATAGTCACGATGCTCGTTGATTGTTCCATCAACTGTGATAGACCCAGCCCATTCCTTTCCGACTTTTCTGGTGATGATGTTAATTACACCGCCCATTGCATCTGAGCCATACAACGTTGCCATCGGACCGCGAATGATTTCGATTCGTTCGATTGCAGATGTCGGCGGAATGAAGGAGGTAGATGTTTCACCAAATCCATTTGGGGTAACGTTGCCGGCAGCATTTTGGCGACGTCCATCAATCAGAATCAATGTGAACTTACTCGACATACCACGCATTTGGATATTCAGGCCGCCGGTTTTGCCGATGCCATCTGTGACGTCAATGCCCTCTACATGGGCAACTGCTTCCGCGATACTGCTAACACGATTTGACTCCAGTTCTTCGCGGGTGATGACGGAGATGCTGGCAGGCGCATCTTTAACTTGTTGTTCAAAGCCGGAAGCACTAACGACAACCTCTTGCAGTTGCTGCTCAGGCGCTGCCGTCTGCGCATGCGTCATCGTTGATGCGACAAACAATACTGCCGCTAACGGCCATGTACGGGATGCATAGGATTCGAGTGCGTTTTCCTTGCGGGCAAGGAAAGGCAGGCGCGAAGCGCCGGGGGATTTCAACATGACTGACTCCGGGAGAGAAAAATGAAGCTGGCTACGTCGTCAGGCGGGGGAACCGGTGATGCGGGGGACCGAATGCGATTGGCTTGCTAACAACAATATGCAGAAATCTTAACTTAATATTGAGAATTATTCGCACTATTATTCTTGTTTTCAGGAAATTATTTAAGGATGGAATACGTAGATTGATGATTTAAAAGAATTTTTCTTAATTTTTGCGTGTCGTCCATGTGCAACAAATAAAAACGGCACCCGCAGGTGCCGTTAAGAAATTGTAAAAAAATGGATTAGTCGAAGAACAATTCTTCGACCGATTCGCTTTGCTTGCCGCCAACCTGGATCAAACCCTGCTCCACCAGCTCATCGTAGTGGCAAACCTGATTGCGGCCGTGGTCTTTGGCGTGATAAAGCGCCTGATCGGCATGGCCCAGAATAACGACAGGGGTTTCTTGCGTGATGGCAGCAAAGCCGAGGCTGACAGTCACCTGCCCCACTTGCGGGAAGGTGTGCTTTTCGACGTTCTGGCGGAACCGCTCAAATACCATGCGGGCATCCTTCAGCGTGGTGGCGCGTAGCAGGATGACAAATTCTTCGCCGCCGAAACGGAAGATGCGGTCTTGCGAGCGAAACGAGGCACGCAGAATGTTGGCAACCAGAATCAGTACTTCGTCGCCATACAGATGGCCGAAGACGTCGTTGACGCGTTTGAAGTGATCGATATCAACCACGGCCAGCCACTGCGACTTGTCATCTGATCGGCGGCGGTCATCTTCCTTATGCTCTGCAAACTTGGCGCTGGCCAGACGGGCAAAACGTTCGTCGAAGGTCTTGCGATTCAGCAGGCCAGTCAGGGAATCGCGTTCGCTGTATTCAAGCAGGCTCTGATAATTACGATAGACGCTCAGAATGCCTTCCATCACCTGCAGCGTGTGCATGGGGAAAGGCTTGTCGTGAACGATTTCCAGACAGGTGGAAACCTTGTCGTTTTGCCAAATCGGAATCCATAGTGCGTGTTGTTGCTCACGCATTTCTTCAAAGCGATTCTTGCGTTGCGCGATACAGGCAACCAGACCCGGATACGCGACGATCGGCTCGCCAGTATCGGAGGCCAGCATCTCATTCTCGATCGTGTAGACCTTGCCATTGGCAATCCAGACGCGTGGACGAACGAGTAATTCGCCGCGTGCCTGAAACAATTCGAGCACGCGTGCTTCGGCAACGCCAACCATGTTGATAAGTGCGCTCATGACCGAAATATCGAGCAAATCATGATCGCGATGACCGGTGATCTCTACCAGATGATCCAGCAGAGACTCCATCTTGAGGGGTTCGGTGTTGCTCACGGTGTCGTCCATATCAATTTCATCAGTCCGCGTCTGACGGCTTTCTGCCTGCTCCGTACTCGACGCCGCGCATACGTAGAGATGGATTAGCTTCCTGTTATCGAATCTTAGGTCTGCTTTGCCGCTGCCCTGCGCGGATGAAAGTCAAGGTACGTTCCGGGCAAGCGGTGGATCGGATGCATTGTCATCGTTGGTGCGAATAATTTCCTTGTGGAAATTAAATCAATCACTTGCACTTGTGACGCGCATTCGTTCCTCACACAAAAGCTCACAATTGATGTCAAGCAATAGTCGGGCCAAAGCGAATAGTACGGTTGCTCCATTGCATCTTTGTGACATTAGCAATCAAATGCTTACACGCACCTTACTTGACTCTCCCATGGTGAGAAGGTTTAACCTTTCTTCACATTGATGAGAAAGGATTCAACCATGTATACCTTGCAAGTAGAAAAAATGAGCTGTGGTCACTGCGTCAAGGCCGTGACAAGCGCGGTACAAACGATCGATCCGCAAGCAACCGTGCAGGTCGATCTGGCGCAAAAAACAGTCAAAGTGGAATCTGCGGTGCCGGTGGATCGCATCGCTGCAGCCATTGTGGATGCGGGCTATCCGGTGCCGGCCGCAGAGGCTGGTTGAGCGCGTGATACTGCCCAACCGTGGGTGTTGGTCGGAAAATCACATGGCGAATGCGCGGTGCATTCGCCATTTTCAATTATTTGAACAGCAATGCCGGTCTTGCGCCGGATCGGACAGCCCAAGCAGGATAGGGCAATCGGCACGTTCGTCGCCACTGCACGAGCGTGCCAGATCGGCAAGCGTATCGCGCATCTCGCTCAGCGCCGTGATACGTTGATCCAATGCGTGCACATGCTCAAGTGCCAATGCTTTGACATCGGCACTGGCACGATGGGTGTCCTGCCAGAGCGAAAGCAGCGTGCGAATCTGTTCCAGCGAAAAATCCAGCGCACGTGCACGCTTGATGAAGCGCAGGGTATGCAAATCCTTGTCGTTGTAGATCCGGTAGCCGGCATCGGTACGCGGGCCGGGTTTGATCAGATCAATCGATTCGTAATGGCGGATCATCTTGGCAGAGATGCCGGACGCCGCTGCAGCCTGACCGATATTCATGACATGTCCTCAGTATGAGAAGAGTGCAGTGTAGCGCGTCAGCGCTCACACTGCTGCCTGCTCATCGCCCTGGTTTCCAGCGCCGTAACAGCAAGGCATTGCTGATCACGCTGACGGAGCTGAACGCCATTGCCGCACCGGCAAACATCGGATTGAGCAAACCGAATGCCGCCAGAGGAATGCCGACCACGTTGTAGATGAACGCCCAGAACAGATTCTGGCGAATCTTGTTGTAGGTGCGGTGTGAAATCTCGATGGCGTCGGCCACCAGGGCAGGATCACCGCGCATCAGTGTGATGCCTGCCGCGTGCATTGCAACGTCCGTGCCGGTCGACATTGCAATACCGACGTCTGCTGCGGCCAAGGCGGGCGCATCGTTAATGCCGTCGCCGACCATCGCAACGATCTGGCCGGTTTGCCTGAGCTCGTCAATCTTTGCTGTCTTTTCCGCTGGCAAAACCTGTGCAATGACACGATCAATGCCCAGTGTTTTGCCGACTGCATCTGCATTGCCCTGATTGTCGCCGCTCAAGAGCACCGTATCGATGCGCTGTGCATGCAGTCGTGTGATGGCACGTTGGGCACTGTCTTTGATCGTGTCGCTGGCGGTAATGAAGCCAAGCAGCTGGTGCGACGGCGTCAGTTGTGCTAGCCATGACAGGCTACGACCGCGACCTTCGAGGGCGTGTGCCTGTGCGTTGGCCGTATCGTCGATGGAAATGCCTTCTTCCCGCATCAGTCGTGAAGTGCCAAGCAGATACTGTTCGCCATTGATCGTTGCGCGCAGACCAAGTCCGGCTAACGCCTGCACTGCGCTCGCTTCTCCCGGCGTGATACCTAGCTCGGCTGCGTGCTGCATGACGGCAAGGCCGAACGGATGTTCACTGCCACGCTGGATGGTCGCCGCCAGTTGAAGCAATTGCTGCTCGGTGATGTCGAAAGCTTGCGTTTCCGCAACGCGCGCTTTGCCTTCAGTCAGTGTGCCGGTTTTGTCGAACACGACGGTTGTCACGCGATGCATGCTCTCCAGCGCTTCCGCATCCTTGATCAGAATGCCGAACTTCGCCGCGACACCCGTGCCCGCCATGATGGCGGTCGGTGTGGCGAGGCCAAGTGCGCACGGGCAGGCAATGACGAGCACCGTGACAGCATGAATGATCGCCGCTTCGACATCGCCATTTGCAATCCACCAGCCAACAAAGGTGAGCGCGGCAATGCCGAGCACGACGGGTACGAAGATCGCGCTGACGCGATCAACCAGGCGCTGGATTGGTGCCTTGGCAGATTGCGCATTTTCAACCATGCGGATAATGCGCGACAACGTGGTCTCGGCACCGATGGCTTCCGTGCGTACCAACAGCATGCCTTCTGCATTGATGGAGGCGCCGGTTACATGATCGCCTTCGCGCTTGACGACCGGCATACTTTCGCCGGTGATGAGCGATTCATCCACGTGACTGCGGCCATCGACGATACTGCCATCGACGGCGATCCGTTCGCCCGGGCGCACGACGATCAGATCGCCAACACGTACCGATTCGATGGCGACATCGACGTCCTTGCCATCGCGTCGCACGCGTGCCGAGTCAGGCCGCAACTTTTGCAAGGCACGGATAGCGGCCGTAGTTTGCTTCTTTGCACGTGCCTCCAGCCATTTGCCTAAAAGAATGAGCGTGATGACGACCACCGACGCTTCAAAGTACAGATGCGGTTCGTGACCCTCGTGTGCATTGAGCAAAAGATAGATGCTTAGGCCGTAAGCGGCACTGGTGCCCAGGGCGACCAGCAGATCCATGTTGCCGGTGCCGGCCTTCAGTGCATACCAGCCCGCGCGGTAGAAACGTGCGCCGAGCCAGAACTGTACCGGCGTCGCAATCAGCCACTGCAGCCAGCCATTTGGCATCCAGTGCACGCCAAACGGTTGCAGCAACATGGGGGCAACCAGGGGGAGGGATAACACCGCACCAACCGCAACCGGCCACCAGTCATGCGATGGTGACGAGGTCTCTGTGGTGGGAGACGCAGCAGGCAGCGTGGCGGTGTACCCGGCTGCGGTCACAGCGGCGACCAAGGTCGATGCCTTGGTGCCCGGCACAACCTGCGCGTGCGCCTGCTCGGTGGCGAGGTTGACGCTGACATCCAGCACGCCGTCGACCTGACGCAAGGCTTTTTCCACGCGACCAACGCATGACGCACATGTCATGTCGCCAACCTGCAATAGCACTTCTTCGGTCGGGACTGCGTAGCCTGCATTCTCAATCGCTTGTGCCAGCACGGGAAAATCGAGCAGTTGTGCCGATTCTACCCGGGCCTGTTCCGTGGCGAGATTGACGGTTACCTTCTCGACACCTGCCACCGCCGAGAGTGCACGCTCAACCCGACCCACGCACGATGTGCAGCTCATGCCATCAATTCTGATCGTTTGCTCATTCATGGGACACCTGATGCTGTTGAAGTATCGACAGCTTCAACTATCCCATGATTGGAAGGTCAAGTCTTTGACGCATTGTGCAATCAAACGGGAATATCGGCCGCGTGTTTTTTCCAGAATGCGGCATCCGGCAGGCGCCCGAAGCCGGCACGCGCATTGTCGGCCATGTGTTCCGGGCGACTGGTACCGGGAATGACGCAGGTTACCGCAGGGTGGCTCAAAGTGAACTTCAGCAGGAGTTGCGCCCAGCTTGTGCAGTCGATTTCCGCGGCCCAGGCCGGTAACGGCCTGTCACGCAGATTGCGGAGTAGTCCGCCGCCGCCAAACGGCTTGTTGATGATGACAGCGACGCCGCGTTCTGCTGCCAGCGGTAATAAACGCTGTTCGGCTGCGCGATCATCGAAGGAATAGTTGATTTGCAGGAAATCGAGTTTTTCGGCACGCAGCACGGCTTCCACTTCTGCATACGCGGAAGCGGTGTAATGCGTAATACCCAGAAAGCGGATGCGGCGCTGCGATTGCCAATCGCGCAAGGTGGCAAGCTGCGTTTTCCAGTCCACCAGATTATGGATCTGCATCAGATCGATGGTCTTTGTACGCAGGTAGGCAAAGGATTGTTCCATCTGATCGATCCCGGCTTGCCGGCCACGTATCCATACTTTGGTGGCGAGAAACGGTTTGGTTGCAGCAGGCAGCGTTGCCAGCAGTTCACCCGTTGTCTGTTCCGAGCGCCCATACATGGGCGAGCTGTCGATGACGCGTCCTCCTGCCGCAAATAGTGCTTGCAATACCGCGGGGAGTCGCTGGTACTCGGCACTCCCAGGGGCATGACCAAACCCGACCCAGGTTCCACAACCGATGACAGGCAGAGTTTCGCCACTGGAAGGGATGGCACGCGCATGCATTGTGGCGTTCGTTTGCGCCTGGCCGATCAATGGCAGTCCGGTGGTGCCGGCAAGAGCGGACAGTTCAAGCAATCGTCGTAGCGCTTGTCGACGTGTGTGATCGATATCGGAAGAGAAGGATGAATGCATGAAAGCTCCTTGTATGTCTGGATGATCAACATGTTCATGAAGGAAATGCAGCGTCGCTGGATGCTGCCGTGGCTGATGTCGATGTCGTGGTTGAGGTCATCGTGTGCAGTTGCTTTTCTTGCCGGCGTGCCAGCCACAGCGATACGCTTGCCCAAACCCCGGCGAGTGGAATCGCAAGCAGGGCCAGACCCGCAAAGCCGATGCCCAGCATGCCCACGCCAGCCGATATCCAGCCGCTGATTGCATCGCCACCGCGATAGACGACGGTTTCGATCGCATTCTTGGCTTTGTACTTGGCTTCGCGTCGTATGACGGTAAACAGGACTTCGCGTGCCGGTCGCGCAATGGCGTAGTCGAAAGCACGTCGCAGACTTTGCGCGGCAGCGAGGACCAGAATGGTTGGCGAGAGTGCGACGGCTGCAAATGCCAGAGCGGAGGCAATGGGCAGCACCAGCAAGGCAGTGGCGAGCCCGAAACGTTTGATCAGGCGACCAGTGATGCAGATTTGCAGAATGAGGGTCAGGGTGGAGACGCCGAGATCGACCAGTGCAAAGAAACGGGTGCGAGAGGCGGTATCGCCAAACGCTGCTTCCACAATGCGACCCTGCTCAAAATAGAGAAACGTCGAAGCGGCTGTATGGAGTAACAGATAGCCACACAGTGCCATCAGATACGGGGACCGCGTGATCAGGCTCAGACCTGCAAAAACACCGCCGCCGATCGGACGCGGCATCGTGTTGCCGCTGGCGAACGCCTCGTTTTTCGGATACAAACGGTAAAAACACTGCAAGGCAACTTCCAACAGCAGTGCGGCTGTCACCGTCAACGCCACGGGCCCTATCGTTGTCACCAGTGTTGCCGCCAGCATCGGGCCGAAAAATGTACCTGCGGTGCCGCCCGCAGCAATGAAGCCGAACAGGCGTCGCCCTTGCGCATTACTGAAGCAATCGGCCAGCACACTCCAGAAAATGCTGATGACGAACAAGTTGAAGACACTGATCCAGACAAAAAAGATGCGACCGACCCAGATGCCTTTGGTGTCGGTCGCGATCAGAACACTAAACAAGAGAATGCTGGCTGTGAAAAAGCGATAGGCAATCGGAACAAAGCGACGCGGCGGGAACCTTGATACCAGCGTGCCGAACACAGGTACGAGTGCCAGCATCGCAAGGAAGGTCGCGGTGAAAAGCCATTGCAACTCATCCGCACCACCAGCCAGACCCATCGCATCGCGTAGCGGACGCAACAGATAGTAGCCGCCCAGCAAGCAAAAGAACCACGCAAAGCCGAGCAGGGTGGCTCTGACCTCATGCGGAGCGATCTCGATGAAGCGACCGAGAAAGCGATGCAGCGGGGCAATGTGGCTGGATGCGCGCATGTGTAACGATCATTGAGGGTGAACGGGTAAGGTGTGGACTCGTTTCAACAAGGTCCGTTCCGAACGCGTCTGGTTTGGATGCCGGCAAAACAAAAAAGCGGCCAGATGGCCGCTTTTCTACTTGATTGCCGTGGAGTTCGACAGGAGTCGTGTGGCGCGCTGGCAATATCCACATCGCGGGAGAAGCGATGTGCTTACGTCATGGGCGTGGCAGCAGGGAGCTGCAGCGTAGCGATCAGAATGGTGTGTCCGGGGATGGACTGCACGTCCAGTGTGCCACCCACCGCAGCAATGCGGGCATGCATGCTGCGCATACCGATACTAATGCCCGCCTGTCTCACGGCATCGACATCAAAGCCCACGCCATCGTCTTCAATCAGCAGCTTGAGTTCATTGGCATCCGGTTGCCACAGGCGCAACTGCACATGATGTGCGCGACTGTGCTTGACGATGTTGATCAGCGCTTCCTCAACCAGACGGGTGAGCGCCAGACATTGCAGAGCATTGGGTGGGGTTTGCCATTGTGCGGGCAAGGACCATGTGGCCTCGATGTCGCGATCATCAAATAGTTGCATGAAGCGATGCCGCAGGGGGGCAATCCATTCACCGGGCGTGGCAGGTACCTTGATGCCGCTGCTGGAGCCGGTATCGATGGTTTGTCGCAAATCGTCACGGATCAGCTTGAGAAGAGAAAGAAATTGCTGGTTTTGCAAAGGTTTGTCGGCCTGTTCGACCATCGCCATCATGCGGACCAGCGTGCCGCCCAGACCATCGTGCAGATCGTGTGAGATCTGCAGTCTTTCCTGCAAGCGCGTGTTGGTCAGCACAAGTTCATGTTCACGGGCAATGGTGGCGCTGAGGGCGGTGCGGGCGCGGTCGATCCCTTGTTCCAGTTCCTCATTGAAACGTTCGATGCGCTGCATATTGATGGCATGCCGCAAGCCCAATACGCCTGACATGCACAGCATGGAGGCAATGCTGCTGATGGGCGTCAAGGGTTTGCCGCCGGTGATGATGTGCAGCATATGCAGAAAATCGTAGAGCGCCACGCCGAAGAAGATCAGTAGAGCGATCGCCAGAAGGCGATGTTCCAGTTTGCGCGTTCGTAACGCGTGGATCGGAAACTGCAGACAATTCAGGAAGAAGAACGTGGTCGGTAGCCAGATGCTGAATGCGAGAACTTCCTTGAGTGCGGTTGCCGGTGCCACCAACAATGCAATCAGCAAGATGAAGGAAACGAACCACAGGCCGTTTTCGAGATAGGGCATGTGCTGTTCGCCGAATCGCCAGGTAAACATGCAGAAACACGCCACGTACAGCACCAGTGCCGCGGCATTTGCCTTGGCGGCGGATGCGGTGTCGGGAAACGGCCACGGACTGGTCGACAATACATTGGAAATAAACAGCACCCAGAACAGCGTCATTAATGCATACCAGCCGTAATCACTTTGCTTGCGGTTGCACAGCCAAAGACAGAAAAACAGGCTGCCTAGTACGGATGAAATAACGATGTTGATGAAGAACAGGGTGCGATTGCGCCACCAGAGGTCGTCGTGCAGTTCGCGAATGGATTGGGCTTCGCCTAGTTGGACCTGTCCCATGCCAGGGGTCTGCCCGGCCACGCCGACTACACGGACCCACAATGAATTCACGCCATCCTTGAGCATGCTGGGCGAAAGACGCCAGTAGCGTGGCATGTTCCAGCTGCGCGAAAGCGGTTCGGTCAGGCTGTCATCGCGCCAGATCAGGTGGTCGTTGACGTAGATCTCTCCGGCCATCACGATGGAATGCGTAAGCAGCGCCAGCATGTCGCCGGAGGCGGTATCGCAATTCGCTTTCCAGTCGATGCGATACCAGACGGTACCGCTGTAGCCGGGCCAGCGATCGACCCAGTTATCAGGCAGGGTAACGGCTTGCCACTGCGGGTTGAGCGGGCGCTTGCCATCGTCCCCGCCTTGGGCGGCATGGACCGACAGAACGGTGGCGTTGCAGCTGGATGTACTGGTTTCACTCGGCTGCGCGTGCGCAGCAGAAAGCATGGCAATCCATAACAGGATTGCCAGACCGATCAGCCAATCAAGCCGCGCGAACGCGCTTCGTTTATCGCCCGCGTGCGGGAAGAAACGGCGAGCTTGCGATAGATGTGTTTGATGTGACATTCGACGGTATAGCGCGACAGGATGAGTTGCTCGGCGATTTCGCGGTTACCCAGACCTTGTGCAACCAGCCCGAGAATTTCGCTTTCGCGCGGGCTGAGTGTCTCATTGGTCGAGGTTTCCGCCTGCGGTCTGGTTCTGGGATGCAACTCGTCGATGATGCGTCGCGCGATAAAGGGGTCGATCGGTGCGCCGCCCCGCAACACACTGCGGATCGACAGGGCGACTTCCATATCGTCGCGTTCCTTGAGCACGTAGCCGGTGGCACCGGCGCGTAACGCAGCAAGAATTGCATCTTCGGTACTCCACGCGGAAATGACCAGAATCGGCAAGGCCGGATCGGTGGCATGCATGCTGTGGATCAGATCGATCCCGCTGCCATCGGGCAGGCCAAGATCGACGAGGGCCAGTGCAAATGGCTGCCGCGCAAGACAGGCACGCGCTTCGTGCAGTGATGCCGCCGACACCACCGCATCGGAAGCATAGCCGAGTTGCTGGAGCAGGCTTTCAAGCCGGCGGCGTATGAGGGGTTCATCCTCGACCAGCAGAACGGGAGCGAGCAGGCTGGATTCGGCAGGAAAAGTGTCAGCGGACATGGGCGGGAAAGCAGTGAAAGCAGAACGTACTCTGGATGAATACTGGGTGTTTGACCATCACTGAAACTTGTTATTTCGCGAAATAATCACAACGCATGCAACGAAATCGTTTTCTGCAGAAATGCCGTCTGATTCATCAGTCCGGGCCGCGGTAGCGCGGGTCCGGCGAGATGTACGCGGTGACGCGTTGTTGCAGGATGCCGGGTGGCGCCACCAGGTTCAGATCGAAATGGCTGACGGTAAAGCCGACATAGAAATCCCACGCAAACATCTTGTCGCCAACGACGAAGTTGATGACTTCGCCGCCTTCCACATTGACCCAGCGGGTTTCCGGTGTGATGACGATAGTGCGCTGGGCAGCGGCTGACGGTGCCGGACTGCCATACAGTTCAACGCGTGGTGCCGAGGCGCACCCTGCCAGTAGCATCAATGTGCCGGCCAGCAGCAAGGCCGAAGGGAGAGAGTAAAGGCGCATGCGAGCTCCGTTGTGTCGGTACGAAAAGGGCGGGCTGTCGTTGGATCTCGGGCGGATCGCGGCGGTTCCCGCCGTATTGTCGCAGGTATGGACGGTGCGGGTGCAAGCGCAAACAGCATTGATCATTTACATTACACCTTTGCAGAGCCATTGTTCAGGCTGTGTGCGACACGATTTTGCAAGGAGAGAGTATGTTCAAAAGCAGACGCAAAACCATTTCCGCATGGATACTGGCACTGACAATCGGTATGAGTACCAGCGCTGCCTCCAGTCTGGCAGCCGATTTGCGACTGGGTCTGTCTGCACATGTTTCCTCCCTCGACCCGCATTACCTGAACATTGCGCCGAACGTCGCGATGTCGGCACATTTTTTCGATGCGCTGGTTAACATCGATGCCGACGGCAAGCTGGTACCCGGGCTGGCCACATCGTGGCGCGCAGTGGATGCGACGACCTGGGAATTTACCCTGCGCAAGGGTGTGAAGTTTCACGACGGTTCCGATTTTACGGCGCAGGATGTGATTTTTTCGCTGGATCGGCCTGCGGCACTGACGAACAGTCCGGGTCCATTCACGGCCTATACCAAACAGATCATCGGCAAGAAAATCGTCGATCCCTACACTATCCGCCTGACCACCGCTGCACCCTATGGTCCGATGGCGCTGGATGTGAGCGCCATCTTCATTGTCTCGAAAAAGGCCGCAGAAAAAGCTTCGACCGATGACTTCAACAATGGCAAGGCACTGATCGGCACGGGTCCGTATAAATTTGCCAGCTTCAAGCGCGGTGACCGCATCGAGGTTGTGCGCAACGACAGCTACTGGGGCGGGAAGTCGGATTGGGACAAGGTCACGTTCCGTATTATCGCCAACTCGGCGCCACGTCTTGCAGCGCTGTTGTCCGGTGACGTCGATGCCATCGAGAATGTACCGACTGCCGATCTGTCGCGACTGAAGCGCAACGATAAATTCAAGTTCGAGCAAAAGATTTCATGGCGCACGATCTTCTGGCATCTCGATCAGCAGGGCGGCACGTCGAAGTATGTGACCGATAAGGCTGGCAAGCCGCTGGCAAAGAATCCGCTCAGCGATCCACGCGTACGTCAGGCGATCTCGATGGCGATCAATCGCAAAGCCATGGTTGAGCGTACGATGGAAGGACTGGCCGTGCCGGCATCCAACATCGTTGCGCCCGGGCTGGTTGGCTATAACGATGCGCTGAAAGTCGATGCCTATGATCCGGAAGGCGCGAAGAAGCTGCTGGCCGAGGCCGGCTATCCCGACGGTTTCGGATTGACGATTCATGGCCCGAACGATCGTTACATCAACGACGAACAGGTTGTACAGACCGTAGCGCAGTTTCTCAATCGCATCGGCATTCAGACCAAGGTGCAGACCTTGCCGCTATCGGTCTATTTCGGTCGCGCACGTACCGGCGAATTCAGCATGGCCCTGCTGGGTTGGGGCACTCTGGCGGGCGATTTCGGATTGCGTACGCTGGTTGGCACGCCCAATCAGACGACTGGCTGGGGAACGTGGAATTGGGGAAAATACAGTAATTCGGCGGTGGACAAGCTGATCGCGTCTTCGCTGGGTTCGGTTGATCAGGCCAAGCGCAATGACTTCGCCAAGCAGGCCGCTGCGGTGGCACTGCAGGATCACGCTGTCATTCCCTTGCATCATCAATATGCAACCTGGGCCATGCGCAAAGGTCTGAAGTACACGGCGCGCACGGATGAATTTACCTTTGCCAACCAGTTTCATTCCGAATGAGTCGTTGATGCGCCTGCAGCGTCGTGCTGCTGCGCAAGGTTTCATCCGATGCTTTATCCGGTCCGCCAGCGAGCCGCCAGCCATGATTTGCCATCACCATGCTTGATTTTCTGATCCGACGTCTGCTGCAAAGTGTGCTCGTGCTGGTCGCGATGTCCGTGCTGGTATTCATCGGTATCTACGCGATCGGCAATCCGATCGATATCTTGCTGAGTCCCGATGCCGATCAGATGGAACGTGCACGCATCATCGCCGCCTTCGGACTCGACCGGCCTCTGTGGCAGCAGTATTTTCTGTTTATCCAGAATGCGCTGGCGGGCGATCTCGGTCGTTCCTTTGCATTTGGTACGCCTGCGCTTGACCTGATTCTCGAACGATTTCCCGCCACCATGGAACTTGCCGTATCGGCGATCCTGATCGCGATTGTGCTGGGTATTCCGCTGGGTTTGCTGGCAGGTTTGTATCCCAGGGGCTGGATCGGCCGCAGCATCATGACGGTATCCATCCTTGGATTCTCGTTGCCGACGTTCTGGGTTGGACTGATGCTGATCCTGATTTTTGGTGTGCAACTGGGTTGGCTGCCAGCCAGCGGCCGTGGTGAGACGGTAGCCGTATTCGGTGTGCCACTGAGTTTTCTGACCGTAGATGGCCTCAAGCACTTGTTGCTGCCTGCCTTCAATCTGGCGCTGTTCAATATTGCGCTGGTGATTCGGCTCGTGCGCGCCGGCGCGCAGGAAGCATTGCTGCAGGACTATGTACGTTTTGCGCGTGCCAAGGGCTTGTCCAGCACTCGCATCATCGGCGTCCATGTGCTGAAGAACATCCTGATTCCGGTCGTGACCGTGATTGCGTTGCAGTTTGGTTCCATCATCGCTTTCGCCATCGTGACCGAAACGGTATTTGCCTGGCCGGGCATGGGCAAGCTCATCATCGATTCGATCCGTGTACTCGATCGTCCGGTGATCGTGGCGTATCTGATGTTGATCGTGGTGTTGTTCGTCTTCATCAACCTGATTGTGGACGTGGTGTACTCGCTGCTTGATCCGCGTGTGCGTCTGTCGGATGCCGAAGGAGCGCGCGGATGAGCATCGTCGATCACAGCATGCCGGATACCACGGTACCCGTCGTCGACACGCCGTTGCGTCGTTTTGCACGTGACTTTGCCAGCAGCCGTGTGGCGACGGCCGGTGCGGTGTTGCTGCTCTTGCTCATTCTGGCGGCGATATTTGCGCCTGTCATCGCCCCGCAAAATCCGTATGACTTGTCGCAGATCGACATCATGGATTCGCGTCTGGCGCCGGGTGAGGCTGCGATGGATGGCGAGACGCGCTATCTGCTTGGCACGGACGAGCAGGGACGCGACATGTTGTCGGCGATTCTGTACGGCTTGCGGATTTCGATACTGGTGGGTGTCAGCAGCACGGTAATTGCATTGGCAATCGGCCTGACGCTGGGTTTGCTGGCCGGTTACTTCCGCGGCCGTGTCGACGCTGTCATCATGCGCGTCGCTGACATCCAGTTATCGTTCCCGCCGATTCTGGTTGCCCTGATTCTGCTGGCGCTGACCGGGCCAGGCGTCGGCAAGATCATCATTGCGCTGGTTGCCGTGCAATGGGCCTATTACGCGCGCACGGCGCGCAGTGCCGCGCTGGTCGAGCGCGGGCGTGAATACATTGAGGCAGCAAACGGTCTGGGCTTGTCGCCCATCCGCATTGTGTTTCGTCATTTGCTGCCTAACTGCCTGCCGCCGTTGATCGTGATCGCGGCCTTGCAGGTGGCGTCGGCGATTTCGCTGGAAGCAACCTTGTCCTTTCTGGGACTTGGCCTGCCGGTGACCGAGCCATCACTCGGTCTGCTGATCGCCAATGGTTTTGACTACATGATGTCCGGCAAATACTGGATCAGTCTGTTTCCCGGCCTGATGCTGTTGTTGACCGTCGTTGCGATCAATCTGGTGGCGGACCAGTTGCGTGATGTACTCAATCCGAGGTTGCAGACACAATGAAATCGCCATTGAGTAAACAGATGAGGACCCGACAGCAGCCGGTTCTGGATGTGCAGAATCTGCAGATGCACTTTGCGTCACGCGATGGTGTGGTCAGGGCGGTTGATGAGGTGTCGTTTTCGATTGGCCGTGGCCGGGTGCTGGGTATCGTCGGCGAATCGGGTTCCGGCAAATCCATGACGGCCTATTCGATCATGCGCCTGATTGATGCACCGGGAAAAATCGTGGGTGGCCGGGTGCTGTTGCACGGAGAAGATCTGCTGCAGAAATCATCGCAGCAGATGCGCAGCGTGCGTGGCAACCGGATCGCGATGATCTTTCAGGATCCGATGATGACGCTCAATCCTGTGTTGCGCATCGATACGCAAATGATCGAGGCCGTACGTGCGCATCATGCGGTGAGTCGTGATGAAGCGCTCCGGCGCGCGCGCGAGGCCTTGGTGCGCGTGGGCATCGCCTCACCCGATGAACGCCTGCAATCCTATCCGCACCAGTTTTCCGGTGGTATGCGGCAGCGGGTGGCGATTGCGATTGCCTTGCTCAACCAGCCCGATCTGATCATTTGCGACGAGCCGACTACCGCGCTTGACGTCACGATTCAGGGGCAGATCCTGTATGAGATGCAAACCTTGTGTCGTGAAGCCGGTACTGCGCTGATCTGGATCACGCACGATCTGTCGGTGGTAGCCGGGCTGGCTGACGAGCTGTGCGTCATGTATGCCGGCCGCGTGGTCGAATACGGCAGCGTGGAGCAAGTGATCAACTCGCCACGTCATCCTTACACGCACGGTCTGATCGCCTCCTCACCATCGCGCAATCAGCGCGGTCAGCCACTGCATCAGATTCGTGGCGCCACACCATCCTTGTTGTATCTGCCGTCCGGTTGTGCGTTTCGGTTGCGTTGCGAATGTGCCACAGATCAATGCAAAGTGACGCCTGCGTTAACCGTGGAAGAAGGCGCGCAGATGCGGAGCTGGCGTTGCTTTCATCCCCTGCAGGAAGCAGGCGCGGAGGCCGGTCATGTCTGATGCTGTCCTGCTGGCACTCCGTCGTGTTTCCAAGCGTTTCACCAGGCCACTGGATGCGGCAGCCCGTATAGCCAATCTGTTTGGTGCCGGTAGGCAGCCACAGGTCGTGCATGCAGTTGATGATGTGTCGTTGACGATTTCGCGTGGCGAGGTAGTCGGTCTGGTCGGCGAATCGGGTTGCGGCAAATCGACGTTGGGTCGCATGGCAGTGGGTTTGCATACCTTGTCCGATGGCAGGCGTGAATGGAAAGGGCAGGATCTCGCCACGCTGACTGTCGCGACACGACGGCGTATGCAGCTCGGCATGCAGATGATCTTTCAGGATCCCTATGCATCACTCAATCCACGTCTGCGCGTGCGTGACATCGTGGGTGAGGCGCCGGTGGCGCATGGCATGACCTCTGCTGCAGAACAGGATGCGCTGGTAGAGAGCTTGTTGCAGAAAGTCGGGCTCGATCCTGCTGTGGCGCGGCGCTTTCCCCATCAGTTTTCCGGCGGGCAGCGCGCACGTATCGGTATTGCACGGGCACTGGCAGTCAATCCGGAATTGCTGGTTTGTGACGAAGCCGTCGCCGCCCTCGACGTTTCGATTCAGGCGCAGGTACTGAATCTGTTCATGCGCCTGCGTGAAGAGCTGTCGCTGACCTATCTGTTCATCAGCCATGATCTGGGTGTGGTGCGCCACATCGCGGATCGCGTTGTCATCATGTATCTGGGGCGCATTGTCGAATCGGCTCCCACCGATGTCCTGTTCGCACAAGCCAATCACCCGTACACCACCGCCTTGCTGGCATCGGCACCAAAGCTCGAAGCGAAAAAGGTCAGCTTCTATGCCGTGCAGGGTGAAATACCGTCGCCGCTGCATCCGCCATCAGGCTGTCATTTCCATCCACGTTGTCCGCACGCCATGCCGCGTTGCCGTGAAGAGGTGCCGCAGTTGAAGGAAGTCGCACCACAGCACTTCTCGGCATGCCATCTGAACGATATGCCATGATGCCATGCAACGAGGCTAAACGCGCGGCTTGACGTACGACTTAACGTACGACTGACCGATGGATGAAGCGGCGTGACCAGCTTTCCAGCGGGCCTTGCGCATGGCGGGACAGCCACCAGCGGCTGAGGAGAATCTGGCATGCCATGATGGCAAAAGCAATCGCCATCCATGATGCCGGGCGCAAGTTTTGTCCCAGCCCGAAGCCAAATCCCTGAAACAGAATCACGCCGAGCAGCGACTGGGCGAGGTAATTGCTCAGCGCCATGCGGCCGACCGGCGCCAATACGAAAGCGATGTTGCGCATCCATGCCGCACTTGCAAGCATGAAGAGTGCAACGATCGCGGCTGCCATGAACGAGCCACCGACCGGCAACAAGGCATACGTCAGGTAGTCCCAGCGCCATGGCTGCAAGGGATCGGCCGCTTCTGTCACTTTCAGCACGGCCCACAACACATTGAACGGCAAGCCGATCAGCAGGCCTGCAATCAGCACGCGCTTCCATAGCCGACGATGTCGATGCGGTCGTGTCAGCCAGCCGCGTCGTACCGACCAGGCACCCAGCAGAAACAGCATTGCCAGATGTGGCAGGATCAACAGCGACTGGGCGGTGACGGTGAGGTAATCCTGCAGACGTTGCCATCCAATGCTGAGAAAATTGCCGTACGTGTACACCTGACGGGCCGCTTCGACGTGTTCGACGGCACTGGTGGCAAGGAGATACGCTTCCTCTGGCCCCAGCGATTGCATGCCGAGCCAGACGCCGATCGCAACCAGCACGATAAACGCCAGGGTCCACCAGCGCAGATGTGACAGCAGTGTGCGGGCACGCACACCGACGATACCCAGTAAGACCCAGAGGCCGACGAGTGCATAGAACGTCAGGATGTCGCCAAACCAGATCAGGACGCCGTGTACGACACCACATGCCAGCAGCCATAACAGACGCCGGCGATACAGACGCTGCGCTTCACTCCAGCGGCCGGTCTGGCGGAAAACGGATTGCGTGATCAGGATCGCGCTGGCACCAAACAGAAAGGCAAAGATCGGATAGAACTTTTGTTCGGCAAAAAATGCGGTAAAGGCAATCGCCATCACATCCAGCAAGCTGGCATCCGGTTGCAGCACACCATAGCGCAAAGATTCGAAGCCCCAGACGTACGACCAGAGATTGACCAGCAGAATGCCGAACACGGCCAGTCCGCGTAGCGCATCGATGCGTTCGATGCGTCTTGTCATCGGGGCTGCCGGGGGCGAGGGCGGCGGATCGGCGGTTAAGGTATTCAAGCTATATGGTGTGCAGGCGATTCAATGCAATCTGTGGAAAAACAAGATGCAAAGAATAACCGAAGCGGAGGGTGACCGGTCATCACAGAACGGGTGGTGATTCCGCCAGTTCCTTCTTGATGCGCGCAAGCGAGCCATAGCGCAAGGCAAACACGCGTGTGAATTCGGCACCAAGCAAAAAAATCTGCGCCGAGTAGTAGACCCAAGCCAGCAATACAACCAGCGAACCGGCGGCGCCGAAGCTCGAGGCAATCGATGCCTTGCCCAGATACAGGCCGATGATGAACTTGCCGATCGTGAACAGCAGTGCGGTGACGATGGCACCGACCCAGACATCGCGCCACGGAATCGACGCACGCGGCATGAACTTGTAGATCATCGCGAACAGACCGGTCACGATGGCGAATGAAACCGTGACGTTCAGGCCTTCCAGCACGATGGTCCAGCCGCCCAGCATGCTGCTCCACCATTTGCCGAGCGCAGCGAGTACCGCACTGAGTACGAGAGAAATCAGCAGCATGAAGCCCAGTCCCATCACCATGCCGAACGACAGCAGGCGCTTGCGCAGCAGGCCGACCACGCCGCCCTTGTTGTCAGGCGGGATTTTCCAGATACGGTCGAGTGCGCTTTGCAGTTCAGCGAAGACCGCGGTTGCACCAATCACCAGTGTCGCGATGCCGAGTGTGGCGGCGATGATGCCCTGTCCGGGCTCGCTGGCGGATTTCAATAAACCTTCCACTGCGGCTGCAGCGGTGGGGCCCACGATGTCACGCAGCTGCATGACAATCTCGCCTTGTGCGGCTTCCTGTCCGAAAAAGAAGCCGGCAATTGCGATCACAATGACCAGCATCGGTGCCAGTGAGAAGATCGTGTAGTAGGCCAGTGCCGCTCCCATGCTGGGCGCAAAATCGCCAAACCACGCCATCACCGCGTCTCGTGTCAGCAGCCAGGCTTTCTTTGGCAGAGAATCGTCTGATCCGTCCGGCATGATGTCCTGCGCATTGTTGTTGGGTTGGTTATTCATCTTGTTCTTTTCCGGTTGGCAGTTGAAGACTGCGTGGGTGTTTCATTATCATCCGTTCTGTATGTCGCGTCGTCACCATCATCACGTCTATGTCGTTGCCCTGTCGCCGCTTGTGCTGGACGAGGCACGGTTTCGCAAGGCGAATCCGGATTATGTGCCGGGCAGACCTTGCGTCTATGTCGGCATGACGGGTCTCGACCCGGATCTGCGTTTCGACAAACACAAGGCCGGTATCCAGTCCAATCGCTTTGTCTTCACATACGGTACGCATTTGCTCCCCGAACTATACGAGGTGTACAACCCGATGCCGTATGCGGCTGCCTGCGAGATGGAGGTCGAGCTTGCCATTGCATTGCGTGAGGCCGGATACGGCGTGTGGCAAGCGTGACATGCAAAGGACAGTGGGCTCGTTGCGTGTCATGTTGACGGCGCTTGTTCAAACCAGCGCAAGGCGGCCGGAATATCGTCAGCGATTTCACGTGCCAGAAAACCCAGCGGACCAATACGTTCGGCCAGTTGCTGACCGGCACGCGCATGCAGCATTACTCCCCATGCGGTGGCCTGTTCCACGCCGGCACCGCGCGCTGCGAGTCCGGCAATGACGCCAGCCAGCACATCGCCGGAACCCGAACTGGCCAGGCCGATGTTGTCGCCATCGTGCTGCCACAACTGGCCATTGGGTGAGGCAATGCAGGTCATGGCGCCTTTGAGCGCGACGACGGCATTCCAGTTTTTCGCCGCATCACGTGCTGCCGTATGGGGGGCCGAGCGGATCGCGGTTTTGTCTTCTCCCAGCAGACGCGCCATCTCGCCGGCATGTGGCGTCAGAATCAGGCGCGTCGGTCCTGTATTTTCAGCGTCTTCCTGATACGACTGGCTGCCGCGTACAACACTCATGGCGCAGGCATCCAGCACAATCTTCGCTTCGGGGAAGACCGGCATCAGCGCGCGGACGAACGTTGCGATGGCCGCTTCATCCTGCATGCCGGGCCCGACCAGAATGGCATCGATATTGCGTTTGGCAAGCGGTTGCAGGGCGTCCACGCAATGCGGAGGAATGCCACCCGCTTCGGTTTCAGGCAAGCCAATGACACGCGATTCCGGCAGTGCCGACGCAATCAACTGCGCCACGCTCTGTCCGGTGGCAACAGTCAGCTTGCCGGCACCGGCACGCAAGGCTGCAGTGGCGGCCAGAATGACAGCGCCCGGCATCTGGTGCGAACCGCCGATGATCAGTACGTGTCCGCGATCTTCCTTGTCGCCATCCGGCGATGGCACAGGCAGTGGCCACGCCTGCAACAGCTTGGTGTCGAGTACCTGGATAAGGGGCAGGTTGGCAGACATGGTCAGGGTTTGGGTGCGCCGGTCTTGTCGGGAGCATCAGTGATGGCTGCGCCGGCTTCCAGCAGCGGGGCGACGAAGTTGGCAGCCCGCAATTCCAGCTGACCAAACTTGCCGATGTTGGGATTGAAGCGATAACTGGTCACCGAACAGTTGGGGACATCGCTGGCCTTGTCGATTCCCAGAATCTTCTTTTCATCCATATGCTCGAGCAGATAGCGAAAGCACTGCACGATCACCTGATGCGCCACAATCAGCACACGTTCGCCAGGATAATCACGCGTGATGGTATCGATCACATTGCGCAGCCGCAGAATCACATCGCACCAGCTCTCGCCACCGGGCGGGCGGAAGTAGAACTTGCCGACATGTTCGCGCTGCTCATACAGTTGCGGATGATGTTTGGCGATGCCGAATTGCGTCAGCCGGTCGAGGATGCCGAATTCCTTTTCACGCAGGCGCTCATCGTTGATGAAAGTGTGGGGCGGGTGACGGTCACCAATGCCTTCCAGAATCAGTTGGGCAGTATGACGCGCACGCAGGTAAGGCGAGGACAGCACGACAGTGGGCTTGTGCTCTGGCGCCAGATTGTTGAACCAGTGCCCGAGTGCTGCGGCCTGTTGTTCGCCCAGTTCGGAAAGCGGGACGTCAATATCGCGTTCGGCGATATCGATAATGGCAAAGCCGCCGGCTTCGGCAACTTCACGGGCGACATTGCCCGCACTCTGGCCATGTCGTACCAGCCAGATTTGCTCCGGCCATTTCTGATTGGTCATATGCGCATGCTCCAGCAGATCAAATCCTGAGCCTCCACTCTACAGCCGATGGGCCGCCATGACGACACAGTCTGGCATGACGACTTCCGCCGGTCTGTGCGAAATCGCGCATTCTCGGAGGGCCGACTGCCGTAGGATGCGGGAATGGAACTTGCTCGAGTTCGATGTCTCTTAGAGAAGAGTTTCATTTTTCACTACAATACTGGGCTTTCGGCATGCTGTGGCGCGCGACAGGCATTGTCCCTGCGCAGTATGGGGTTGTTGCGGAACCAATCAGACGAATAGCATGTCGAAGGACACTGCCGTCTGGGTCGCGCGCAAAGCCAGAAGAATAGTCAAAGGAATGGCGCGGCCGCTGTTTGTGCCGCATAGCCGTCTGCATTGCAGGATCTTGCAGTCGATAGCGGGTGGCACATGTATCCGTGCTGGTCATGTTCTGCATTGTCCCCCGCTGCCGTTTCTGGAATCAGGCACCCTCCGTCAGGAGCGTGTGTCGCCGCATGGTCGGGTGTGACCCGTTTCATGCGTGAAGTTTGGATTGGAAAACATGTTCAGAAGTTTCTCATTGCCGTCAGCCGTCCCGCACCGCCTGCTCGTTCTGATGCTGGCGCTGATTCCCTCAACACACGCACTGGCATTCGACTTCGACGATGTCGCCAAAAAAGCCAAGCAGCTCTCGACGACTGCATTCAAGGAACAGAAACCGAAACTCCCCAAGGGATTGGTCAATCTGGATTATGACCAGTATCGCGATATTCGCTACAACCTCGATAAATCCTACTGGCGCGCGCAAGGCCTGCCATTCGAACTGAGTTTCTTTCATCAGGGCCGTCAGTATCAGCATCAGGTCAAGATCAACGAGATCGTTGCCAATCGTGCGCGCGTGATTCCTTTCGATCCGCGTGCTTTTGATTATGGCGACAACAAAGTCACCTCGAATGAACTGCGCGGTCTGGGTTTTGCCGGCTTCCGCGTGCATTACCCGATCAACACGCCGAAGTACAAGGACGAAGTGGTGGTGTTCCTTGGTGCCAGCTATCTGCGTGGTGTTGGCAAGGATCAGGTCTATGGGTTGTCGGCACGTGGTCTGGCGGTCGATACTGCGCTCAATTCCGGTGAAGAGTTTCCACGGTTCACCGAGTTCTGGATCGAACGCCCTACCGCGCGCAGCAAGCAAATCGTGGTGTATGCGCTACTCGATTCCAAACGCGTGACCGGCGCGTATCGTTACACCATCAAGCCCGGCGATCCGACCGTAACGGAAGTGAAGTCGCAACTGTATCTGCGCGAAAACGTGACCAAGCTGGGTATTGCGCCACTGACCAGCATGTATTTCTTCGGCGAAAATCAGCGTCCGGTGGTCGAGGATTTTCGTCCGGAAGTCCATGATTCCGACGGCTTGTCGATTGCCTCCGGTACGGGCGAATGGATCTGGCGGCCATTGGTCAATCCAAAACGCTTGCTGGTGACCTCGTATGCACTGAGCAATCCGACCGGATTCGGTCTGATGCAGCGTGATGAAAAATTCACCAGCTACGAAGATCTGGAAGCGCGTTACGAAGCGCGCCCAAGTGCCTGGATCGAGCCGGTGGGCAAGTGGGGTTCGGGACGGGTAGAGCTGATCCAGATTCCGACGCCGGATGAGTTCAACGACAATATCGTTGCCTTCTGGGTGCCGGATCAGCTACCGAAGCCGGGCGCACCGATCAATTTCGATTACAAGATGTCTTGGGGCAAGGAAGCCCAGCAACGCCCGCCTCTGTCGTGGGTTGTGCAGACCCGGCGCGGGCATGGCTATATCCGCAAGCCCGATTCGACAATTGGCCTGTTCATCGATTTTGAAGGCCCTGCCTTCAAGCAGCTGAACAAGAATGCCAAGGTCGGTTTCCGTGTTTCCGCTGATGCCAATGGTCAGATCGTGGAGTCGCATGCCTATCCAAATCCGAAGACCGGTGGCTGGCGTGCGTCGGTTCGCGTCAAACGGACGGATGACAGCAAGCCGGTTGAGCTGCGTGGCTTCCTGCAAAACGATAATGCCACGTTGTCTGAAACGTGGAGCTACATTTTGCCGGCGGACTGATGACGACAAGCCGCCTACCTTCGTCCTGTCTGCAGTATCTCGATCTGCTGAAGTTACCCGCGGCAGCGCGTAAGCAGATCGAATCGCAATTGCTGGCGCGCATCAATGCCAGCAGCTCGGACCACGAGACAATGATCGCCCTGCATGCCATTTTGGCCGGTCACGAAGCATCACCTGATCATGCGGCGCAGGCATCGATTCGTGCGCGTGCGCAACTGGCGGTGGATCAGGATGCGACCTGGTGCGACGAAACCGGCACAGTCGTGCCAGATGCCGCACAAGCCGCATCGCTGTATGTCGCACCGCCGATCAATCGAGCTTCCATGGTGCCGCATCCATGGGGTGCCCTGAATCCGCTGGTGCGCTGGTGGCAATCCCGATTCCACCGTGAAGAAGCGGCAGCAGAAGAGGCCGAAGCCGCGCCGGATGCCGATGTGCCAGTGGCCAGTAAGGATACCGGCGGTTCGCGCCGCATCGTCCTGTTGTTGCTGATGCTGGGCCAGACCGCGATGGCGACCTATTACATGAGTCGCGTGCTGCCCTATCAGGGTAGCGAACCGTTGGAGATGGCGATTCTGGCGCTGTTTGCGCTGCTGTTCTGCTGGGTGTCAGCCGGTTTCTGGACGGCGATGACGGGCTTTCTTTTGCTGGCACGCGGCAAGGACCCGTTCCTGATTACGCGCAATGTTAAGACGGGGGCACCAATCGATGCAGGGGCACGCACGGCGATCGTGATGCCGATCTGCAATGAAGATGTGACGCGTGTGTTTGCAGGTTTGCGCGCGACTTACGAGTCGGTGGCCCGCACCGGGCAACTCGATCGTTTCGATTTCTATGTGCTGAGCGATACCAATGGCAGCGACACCTGCGCTGCCGAGGTCGCCGCATGGACGCAGCTATGTAACGCGGTCGATGGTTTCGGGCGTCTGTTCTATCGTCGTCGCCAGCGTCGTGTCCGTCGCAAGAGCGGCAACATCGATGATTTTTGCCGCCGCTGGGGTAACAACTATCGTTACATGGTGGTGCTGGATGCCGACAGTGTGATGAGTGGCGATTGCCTGACGAAGATGGTACAGGCGATGGAACAGAATCCCGACGCAGGCATCATCCAGACCGCGCCGCGTGCGGCTGGCCGAGATACCCTGTATGCACGAATTCAGCAGTTCTCGACACGCGTGTATGGTCCGCTGTTTACCGCCGGTCTGCACTACTGGCAACTCGGCGAGTCGCATTACTGGGGGCACAACGCCATCATCCGCATGGCACCGTTCATCCGTCATTGCGGGTTGGCGCTGTTGCCGGGCAAGGGCACGTTCTCCGGTGAAATTCTCTCGCATGACTTTATCGAAGCGGCGCTCATGCGTCGCGCCGGATGGAAGGTGTGGATTGCCTACGATCTGGATGGCAGTTACGAAGAGATGCCGCCGAATCTGCTGGATGAGCTCAAGCGGGATCGTCGCTGGTGTCAGGGCAACCTGATGAACTTCCGTCTGTTTATGTCGCGCGGCATGCACTCCGTACATCGCGCAGTGTTTGTGACGGGCGTACTGGCATATCTGTCGGCACCACTATGGTTCCTGTTCCTGATTCTGTCGACGGGTCTGCTGGCGCAACACACGCTGGTCGAGCCCACCTACTTTACCGAGCCCTGGCAGCTGTTTCCGACCTGGCCGCAATGGCATCCGGAAAAAGCGATGGCCTTGTTCAGCGCCACGGTGACCTTGTTGTTCCTGCCGAAGGTATTGAGCGTTTTTCTGATTTGCTTTCAGGGCGCCAAGCATTTCGGCGGACGCGTCAAACTGTTTTTCAGCATGCTGATCGAGATGCTGTTCTCGATGCTGCTGGCACCGGTACGCATGCTGTTTCACACGCACTTTGTGATTGCGGCCTTCATGGGCTGGGCGCTGCGCTGGAAATCGCCGCCGCGTGAAGATACGGAAACCACGCCGGGCGAAGCCTTCCGTCACCATGGTTTCCATACGCTGTTGGGTCTGGCCTGGGGTGGTGCCGTGTTCTGGCTGAATCCCACTTTCCTGCCGTGGCTGCTGCCGATCGTTGGTTCGCTGGTGATTGCGATTCCGGTCTCGATTTATTCAAGCAAGGTATCCAATGGCTTGCGTTTTCGTCGTGCAGGTTTATTCCTGATTCCGGAAGAAGACGTGCCGCCGGTCGAACTGACGGAGACGGTGCGCTATGTGAAAGAAACGCCGCTGCAGCCCGACTTCATTCAGGCCGTGGTCGAGCCGCAGTTCAATGGCTTGATGTGCGCCACCGGCAAATATCATCCACGTCGCTCGTTACGGGCACGCAAGATTCGTGACGATATGGTGCATACGGCTTTGATCAAGGGGCCGGCCGGCTTGCCGGACGCGCAGAAAAACAAGCTGCTCGCTGATCCGGTTTCGCTGTCGCAGCTGCATCTGGCGGTATGGACATCGAAGGAAGCGCATCCGCACTGGTTCCGTGATCTGCTGCCACCGGATCGTCTGGAAGAAGCGCAACGACAATTGCGACACGCAGCCTGATGATGGCTCACAAAAACCGGCGTCTGATACGCCGGTTTTTTTATGGAAATCTGAAGACTTACCAGCTGAGCGTCTGCAGGCTTTCAAACTGATGCAGCTTGCCGGAGAGCGGATCGGTAAAGCGGACGGATTTGGCAAGGAGCTGCAGCGGCTTGCTTTAGTCCGGATTGTCCGCATCATCGGGCAGCAAGGTCGGATAGATGCGGTCGTTGAGAATCGGCATCCCGAGCGAGGCCATGTGTACACGCAACTGATGCTTTTGCCCGCTGACCGGATGCAATTGATAACGCGCCAGTTCTCCACGTGTCTCCAGCAGGGCGATGCTGGTTTCCGCATTGGGTTCGCCAGCCACTTCCTGCATCTGCATGAAAGCATCGCTCTCTGCCAGACGACTCCGATACACCGTTGGCAGGTGCCGGTCATCGCGCCATGGCGCAATCGCCTCGTAGACTTTGCTGACCGACCGTTCGCGGAATAGCATCTGATACAGATTGCGCGTGGCAGGCTGGATCGTAAACAGCACCAGCCCGGCGGTGTCCTTGTCGATGCGGTGCATCGGAGCCAGCGTATCGATGCCGAGCTTGCGTTTAAGACGCACCAGCAAGGTCTCCTGCAGATAGCGGCCGGCGGGTGTCACGGGAAGAAAATGCGGCTTGTCGGCCACGACCAGATAATCATCTTGATACAGCACGACTTCATCAAACGGAATTCGCGGCTCGTCCGGCAAATCACGGTAATAGAACAGAAGACTGTTGGGCTGGTAAGCCGTATCCGGCCGGACGACCTGCCCGGCTTGATCAATCACCTCGCCGCGCAGCATGCGGACCTGCCATTCATCAGCAGGAATCGTCGGGAAGTGATGCACCAGAAAATCAAATACGGTGTGCCATGTACCGGCCGGCAGTGCCACCTTGCTCGGTCCGACGCCATTGCGGTCCGGTGGGCGAAACGTCTTGTTCAATCGCTGTCTTCTTCCAGACGGCGTGCGCGTTGCAGGCGCCATTCCCATTCGGGCTCACCGCCGTACACGTCGTCCGGCGTGGTTGCCGTTTCCTGCAGATGCGTGTCGAGCGCGATGCGATTGTCGAATACAAAGCATTCGCCTTCCCAGTCCTTGTCGGCATCCGGCATCTCTTCAAAGTACCGCAGAATGCCGCCTTCAAGCTGATAGACCGGCACGCCCATGTCGCTCATCCATGCGCTGGTTTTCTCGCAGCGGATGCCACCCGTGCAATACATGGCAACGCGTTTGCCTTCCTTCTGCCAGAGCGGCACGTTGTCTTCGATGAACTTCGGAAAATCGCGGAAGTTGTCGACCCCGGGATCGATGGCATTCTTGAACTTGCCGAGTTTGAATTCGAAGCTGTTGCGGTTATCGATAACAACCACATCATCCTGCGCAATCAGTTCGCGCCATGCTTGTGGCGAGACATCAATTCCCTTTTTGCTGATGGCATCGACGTTGTCGACACCCAGCATCACGATCTCCGGCTTGCGATGCACCTTGATGCGCGCAAAGGGCGGCGTGGTACAGGCACTGTGCTTGAAGGTCACATCGGCAAAACGGCCAGCGAACAAAGGATCGGTATGCAAGGCTTGTTCAAAAGCGTGGACAGCGGCAACGGGTCCTGCCAAGACACCGTTGATACCTTCTTCCGCAACCAGAATACTGCCCAATACGTCCTGGGTCAGTTCGCGCAGGCGTGCCGTCACGGCGTCGGCATCGTCGAGGCGTACGAACTTGAAGAACGCCGTATGCAGCAAATCGTTGTCAGCAACAGGAGCGGGAAGAGTCGGAGTAGTCATAGCCGGAATTGTCGCAGATTTGCCCGGCAGAAGGTGTCCGACAGAAAGCCGTCTCACGCTTAATCTGACAATGTTTGCGGTCAATGTCTGATAGGCATCGGACAGGGCGCCGGATACAGTGCAATGTAAAAGCGGAGAATGCGATGAACACAAAACCGGATGACCCAGATGCAACGGAGGATGCTGCCTTGCCCAGCGGCGAGCGTAGTCATGTTGACGGCAGTACGGGCGTCGACAACCGCATTGATGGTGAGGAAGTGCCGGTGCCACCAGATACCTTGACGCCGGAGCAGGAGCGCCAGCGACAGCACGATAAGCGCCTGCCCGAGCAACGTAAGGCACCAATCGTCTGATCGTGAAAAATGCCTTGCTGCGGCAATGATGTAGACGTTCGAAGAAAAACGAAAGGAGTGGAGATGGATGCTGATCTCATCGGTTGGCTGGCGGCGTTCATGCTATTGCTGACTTTGTCCATGCAAGTGCGGCAACAATGGGTCAGTCGCAGCTGTGCGGGTGTTTCCCCATGGCTGTTTCTGGGACAAATCAGCGCATCGACCGGTTTTCTCATCTACAGCTATCTGCTCGATAACCTGATCTTTGTACTGACGAATGCATTACTGCTGCTGGCAGCGATAGTGGGCCAGGGCTTGTACATGCGTAATCGAGTGCGGACGCAGCGCACAAAGTAAGAACAATGTGCGCTGGGATGAAAGATTAGTCCGGGCGATGCAGTTTGTCGGCTTCATGTTTCTGATTGCCGGCAGAGAACATTTCCCACATCGTGATGCACATGGCGGCAATCACCGGGCCGATCACAAAACCGTTCAGGCCCAGCAACGCCATGCCGCCGACAGTAGAGATCAGGACGATAAAGTCAGGTAGCTGGGTTTCCTTGCCAACCAGAATCGGACGCAGAATGTTATCGACAAGACCAATGACAACCACGCCGTAAATGATCAGACCGGCACCTTCCCAGATCGAGCCGGTCAGGATGAAGTAGATCGCGACCGGAAGCCAGATCAGCGCGGCGCCGACTGCCGGCAGCAGGGACAGAAAGGCCATCAGCACCGCCCACAGCAAGGCACCTTGTACGCCGAGAAACCAGAAAGCGATGCCACCAAGCGCGCCTTGCACCGACGCCACGATGATGTTGCCTTTCACCGTGGCGCGGATGGCGGTCGTCAGATTGTTGAACAGGGCGCGCTTGTGGTCGTGATTGAGCGGTGTGGCTTGCTTGATCTGCACTACCAGGCGATCGCCGTCGCGCAGCAGAAAGAACAGGATGTACAGCATGATCGCAAAGCTGACCATGAAATTGAAGGTGTTCTGTCCGATATTGATGGCCTGACGCGTGATGAATTCACTGCCTTGCACCGCAGCAGTCGTCAGTTTTTCCTGCAGGGCGGACAGATTGCCGATGCCAAATCGATCCAGAATGTTAACCACCGATTCTGGCAGTGCGGCAAAGGCACGCTGGATGAAGCCGACGATATCGATCTGTCCGGACCGGATATTGACGTAAAGCACGGATGCCTCACGAATCAGTGAGAGAGAAATCAGGACCAGCGGCAGCACGACGAGCAGAATGCAGATCAGCAGGGTGACGGCAGCGGCCGTATTCGGCCGCTTGTTCATTTTGGCGGACAGGCGCCGATAGAACGGTGCAAACAGGATGGCGAGAACGATCGCCCAGAATACGGCACCGTAAAACGGCGTCAGAATGACGAGGAAGGCAATGGTGAAGGCAATCAGCAGGACCAGAAAAGTCTTGTGCCTGATCTCGGGATAATTCATGAAAAAGGGCCTTGCATTCGGCCTGCATTTTAGGTGCATCCATCGTACCCGAAGTTAACGATGCTGAGAGCGGTATGCCGCACAAAGCGATGCGAGGTGGGGTTTGTTGAACGCAATCGTCGCGCATGTGTCACACGCTCAAGGCCATAAGCGGTACCGCCGAGCAGATCCAAATCACGATTTTGTCGTCACCCTGACTGGAGCCCGCCATGTCCTATCTGATGAAGCCAAACCTGATCCTGTTGCCTGGGTTGCTCAATGATGCGCGACTCTGGCAAGCGCAGGCCGAGAAGCTGGGCGCGGTTGCCAATGTCTCGGTGGCCGATCTGACGCGCAGCAACACCATCGCCGAACTGGCGGCCGATGTACTGGAACAGGTGCCGGCCGGCATGTTTGCCCTGGCCGGATTGTCCATGGGCGGTTACGTCGCATTGGAAGTCATGCGGCAGGCGCCGGAACGCGTCATGTCGCTGGCGCTGCTGGACACAAGCGCACGGCCGGATACGCAGGAAGCGACTGAAAACAGGCACAAGCTGATGGAACTGGCAAAAACGGATTTTCCTGCCGTCTCGCGCGGATTGCGGGAAAAGCTGTTGCATCCGGCGCATCTGGGCGATGTGGCGCTGGCAGAGCTACTGGATGACATGGCGGTCGTGGTGGGAAAGGATGGTTTCATTCGCCAGCAGCAGGCCATTCTGGCGCGCATCGACAGCCGACCTTCGTTGGCTGCGATTCAGTGTCCGACCATGGTGCTGTGCGGCAGAGAAGACAAGCTCACGCCGGTGGAAGTGCATGAGGAAATGGTTGCGCTGATTCCGCGTGCCAGCCTGACGATCATCGAACAGTGCGGTCATCTATCGCCGATAGAACAACCAGATCGGGTGACGGATGCCATGCATCTCTGGTTACAGCAGCGGACCACATAAGCCATCCTGAAAATAAAAAAGCCGGCAGCAAGCCGGCTTTTTTATTCGCATGCAGTACAGATAAAAAAAGACCGGCGCGAGGCCGGTCTTGAATTTTCCTGTCAAGGAGAAGCGATTAGTTGGTCGCTTCAACAGCAGGTTTGCTCATGTGCTTGGCACGCATTGGCTTCAGAACGAACCATGCCATCAGCGCAGCGATTGCATTCAGGATCGATGCCAGAACGAACACCGAGTACCAGCCACCGGTTGCGGTTGCCAGAACAGCCGACAGAGGAACCAGCAACGAAGCAGTACCTTTCGCGGTGTACAGCAGACCAGCGTTAGCCGATGCAAACTTGGAGCCGAACGTATCAGCACAGGTCGATGGGAACAGCGAGTAGATCTCACCCCATGCGAAGAACACGATACCGGTCAGGATAACGAATGCGTATGGGTTGTGGCCGTAGTGGAACAGCGCCAGGATACCCACAGCTTCGATCGCAAACGCGATGAACATGGTTGGTTCGCGACCGATCTTGTCCGATACCCAGCCGAAGAATGGACGGGTCAGGCCGTTCAGAACGCGGTCGATTGCCAGAGCAAACGTCAGTGCAGGCAGGGTCAGACCCATCATGCTGACTTCAACGTCGAAGACTTTGAAGTCACGAGCGATCGAGCCCAGCTGAGCGGTTGCCATCAGGCCACCAGCAGCAACCATCACGAACATCGAATACATGATCCAGAACACTGGCTCTTTCAGAACCTGGCTTGGGCTGTAATCGCGTTTGGTTTGCTGAACGGTTGCAACCTGTTCCGACTTCTTGTGCTCAGGCGGACGAACCAGCAGCAGCGCGATGATGACAACAACGATACCTTGACCAATACCGAAGTACAGGAATGCATCTTCGTAGCCGCGGTTAGCGATCATTGCCGAGATAGGCAGAATGGTGATTGCCGAACCAGCGCCGAAACCGGCAGCGGTCAAGCCAGCAGCCAGACCACGACGATCAGGGAACCATTTCAGCGCATTACCAACGCACGTACCGTAGACGGCACCAGCACCGATACCGCTGATGACGGCTGCAAAGTACAGCATGGCCAGCGTGTCAGCGAACGAGTTGATGAACCAGCCCAGACCGCAGAGAATACCGCCGACCAGAACCACTGGACGTGGGCCGAATTTATCGACGAACCAGCCTTCGATTGGTACCAGCCAGGTTTCGGTCAACACGAAAATCGTGAAGGCGACCTGAATGGCGGCACGGCTCCAGCCGTGTTTTGCTGCGATCGGATCGACGAACAGCGTCCAGCCGTATTGCAAGTTAGCGATCATCGCCATCGCGATGATACCGAAGACCAGCTGACCCCAACGGAAGCCGTCGGAGCGAGCAGGTGTGTTAGCTGCTTGAGTCATTTTTGCCTCTCTCAAAACTATCAAGTATCAAAAAGCACTGCGTGGATGTGAACAGTGCGCCGTTGCAATAAACAGCTGATTCGAGTCGATCACTTTCACCGTTGCAGTCCACCGATCAAGCTCGTAGCTCTTTTGGCTGCAACGTTGTGTTTATCTGTTTCAACGACGTCACTATCGACAAAGAAAAGACTGTTCGCAATAGGAATATGAGATATTCAGGTTGTGGATAACACGTAATCTGTCGCAAATAAAAAATGAACATTGTGGATAGCGCGTACGTTTTTTGTGGATAGTACGTAAAAAGCGGAGAGCTAGGCCCCATCAGCGTTAGCGCGACGTTAAGTTAAGTTTTCGTTAAACGTGTTCGAATATTTTGAAATGATTTCTGGTGCATTGTGCGGGTGTGTTTCCAACGATTTTTGGTGATGAAAAAATAGGCAATGGAATAGATCGCACGTCGCGTGCGTATACCTGAACGTCGGTTGAAACGACATTGCGGCGCCCGATCAATGATGGTGCTGAACCTCAACGATGCATAAATCAAGGAGTGAATATGAAAACCCGATCCCTCATGGCGTGTGCCATGCTTGTGCTGGGCACGGCAGCAGTGAACGCGCAAACGCTGAAAAAGGTCGATGGCGTGCTGGTCGATGCCAATGGCATGACGGTGTACACCTTCGACAAGGACACCGCCGGCAATGGCAAGAGCGCTTGTCATGGTCCTTGTGCGACCAACTGGCCGCCGGTTGCTGTCGGTGACAAGGTGACCGAGCCTTATTCGGTCGTCACGCGTGATGATGGCAGCAAGCAACTTGCCTATAAGGGCAAGCCGCTTTATCTGTTTATCTCGGACAAGAAGCCGGGTGATCGCACCGGGGACAATGTCAAGGACGTCTGGCACGTCGTCAAGGACTGAACGTCTGATGGAGGGAGGCATGCATGTCTGACGCGCGCGAGCAGTTGATCGCCTGTTTGCCGCGCCTGCGGCGTTATGCACGCGCGCTGACAGGGGATCGCACACGCGCCGATGACCTGGTGCAGGACACGGTGGAGCGCGCGTGGCGCCATCTGGCGTCATGGCGTTCTGATGGCGACATGCGTGCCTGGCTGTTCGGCATCATGCACAACGTCCATGTCGATCAGTTGCGACGTCCGCATCTGCAGACGGAGGCCCTGGACGACACGCTGCCTGACGCCAGGGCGATTTCGCAAGCCGATCTGACACTCGATGAAATGGCGCGTGCCTTGCGTGCGCTGCCGGACGAGCAACGTGAAGTGTTATTGCTGGTGGTGCTGGAAGACATGCAATACGACGAAGTCGCGGCATTGCTGAATGTGCCCATCGGTACCGTGATGTCGCGTCTGTCGCGTGCGCGACAGCGTCTCAAGGTCTATCGTGAAGGAGGGCCGCAGGTGCCGGCCTTGAAGGTGATCAAATGAAAGACCCGTTGATTTCGGAAGACATGCTGCATGCCTATGTCGACAGGCAGTTGCCTGCCGAAGAGCGCCGCGACGTCGAACAAGCCTTGTCGACAGATAGGGAAATGCATGCACAGGCAGTGACCTGGCAGCATCAGAACGATGCGCTGCATGCGCTGTTCGATCCGGTGCTGGATGAGCCCATGCCGGCACGCCTGCTGCCGCAGGCTGCGGTCGTGCCGCCCGGTTCGGCATGGTCAGGCAACGGATACTGGCGCGTTGCTGCGGGGATCGCGATTGCCGTGGTCAGCGGTATGGCGGGCTGGAGCTTGCATGGTCTGCATGGCAGCGAACGTGTCGCATCGATTCCGGTCTTTGCGCAGCAGGCCGCGATCGCACACGTGGTATTCAGTCCGGACATGCGTCGTCCGGTTGAAGTCGGCGCGGATCAGGAAGCGCAACTCGTTACCTGGTTATCCAAACGGACGGGCGTCGCGATGCATCCGCCCAAACTGGGCGCGGCCGGTTATCAGCTGGTGGGCGGGCGTTTGCTGCCGGGACAGCATGGTCCTGTTGCGCAGTTCATGTATGAGGATGTCAGCGGTCAACGCCTGACCTTGTATATCTCCACGGACCAGAAGGAAAACAGCGATACGGCATTCCGGTTTGCCCGGGAAGGCAAGGTCAATGTCTTTTACTGGATTGATGGCCATCAGGGATATGCCTTGTCGGCAGGGATCGATCGTCCTGCCTTGGCGGAGATTGCCCATCTTGTATACGCTCAACTTGAGGCAAAGTCGCAACAGTCGCCCTAGGCATCCGGCTTGCCTTGCCGGGACGGATGCGATTCAATGGCAGACATCATTGTTGATGCGGGCCAATTGTTCACGGCCCGACGCCCCCGGAGTTTCCCTTGCCTTTCAAGCCGCCGCAGGATCTGGATCCGCTTAGCAGTCATCTCGAAGCATTGTTGAAAAAAGTGCAGGATGGCGCGTCGCAGGACGACATCGTCTGGGATCTGGAAGAAGCGCTGGTCATCATGGGCGAAGCCGGCATCGTCGATCCCGTTACCGGCGTATTGAATCGTCGCGGTCTGATTTCCAGTCTGGATGCCGAGCTCGATCGCGCACGTCGTACCGGACATACCTTTTCGATTGCGGTGATCAGCGTGGATGGTTTTCCGCAACTTAATATGCAGTACGGTAGCGCGGTTGGTCAGCAGATCCTGCGCGGGGTGGCGCAGGAAGCCGCACGACAACTGCGTGTGCTGGATGCCATCGGTCTGATTAATGAGGACGAGTTCGCCATCATCTTGCCAACCACCTGGCTGGATCAAAGCGGGATTCCGCTGGCGCGCATTGCCCGCGGCGTGGCCGGTCTGGACTGGGACAGTGTCATGCCAGGGTTGAACGTGACCTTGTCCGGCGGCCTGACGCCAAACGCGTTTGGCGATACGTCGTCCACCATGCTGGCTCGCGCATCCGAAGCGCTGGCGATAGCCAAGGCCAAGGGGCCGGGATCGACTGCCGAACTGGAAAAGGATTTGCCGCCGATCGATCCTGATTTACTGTAAGCGGCAACGCAGGGCTCGGCGATTGCCCTGACTATCAGGGATAGCCGACAGGCTTGCCCGGGAGATCGGGCATGGGGATAAATTCGGACTCGCCTGGCACACGTGCAAAGCGTTGTTCGCGCCAGTCTTCCTTGGCTTGTTCAAGCCGGTCCGGAGAGCTGGAAACGAAGTTCCACATCAGATAGCGCGCGCCATCCATCGGTTCACCGCCCAGCAGCATCAGACGTGTCGGCGCAAGGCCACCCCCGCGTAAAGTGACGGCCGTATCGGGTTTGAGTACCAGCAGCTGTCCCGCTTCGAAGATGCCATCGCGCCCCAGATCGAGCGAGCCTTCCACGACATAGACCGCCTGTTCCGGATAATCGGCCGGCATGTCCAGTCGCGCGCCCGGTTCCAGTCGCACATCAACATAAAACAGGTCGGACAAGGTGGGAACGGGCGCCTTTTTCCCGAAGAAGTCGCCGGCAACGATGACAGCCGATGCGCCATCGCCCTGAATGACAGGTAATGCTTCAGCAGCAATATGGGCGAAAGATGGGGCGACTTCCTCGTATTTCTTCGGCAAGGCCACCCAGCATTGCAGGCCGAACAGCGAACTCGGATGCTGGCGCGTCTGGAGATTGGTCCGTTCAGAATGCACGATGCCGCTGCCTGCCGTCATCCAGTTGACGGCACCCGGCCTGATGATCTGCACCGAACCAACGCTGTCGCGATGTTCGATTTCGCCATCCAGCAGGTAGGTAACGGTGGCTAATCCGATATGTGGATGCGGGCGGACGTCGAGGCCATGCCCGGCTTCAAAACCGTGCGGCCCCATCTGATCCAGAAAGACGAATGGACCGACCATGCGCTTGCGCGTGGTGGGCAGCGCGCGGCGCACTTCAAAGTTGTCGCCCAGATCGCGGGTGCGCGGGACGACGACGGTTTCAAGTGCGCTCAGGTCGGGCTCCATGCGGCTCTCCTTGATGGATGTACTTAGTTGGACTCGGTCACGATCTTGATCTCGCCGGACAGGGCTTTATGCACAGGGCACTTGTCAGCGATCTTGTTCAGGCTTTCCTTCTGTTCTGCGCTGAGGTCGCCGTAGTACTTGATCGTGCGGTTGAAAACGTAGGCGCCATCCTGTTCGCCAGCGGTAACGTCGACGTCGACCTTTTCCAGTGGCATTTCCTTGCGGCCCGCATACATATTGAGGGTGACTGCGGTGCAGGCGCCCAGTGCGGCCGCCAGCAGATCATGCGGTACGAAACCTGCATCGTCACCACCGAATGCGGATGGTGCGTCGGCGATCAGTTTGTGCGGACCGACTTCGACGGTGTGCTGGTATTTGCCTGCGGCTGCTTTGGTGACCTTGATTACGTTGTTTGCCATCTGTTTCTCCAATCGTTCATGAAATAAGTCTCTTCTGTGACACGGCCTCATGTGTCTGCATCACGTGTGAATGACTCGCTGCCCGCTACTATAGCGCACCAGGCTACAAGGCTTTGTCGCGCCGGTCAGGCGCCTGGCATCGGCATGGCATCCGACTGTTGGTCATGACGGGACGATGTCGTACTTTTCATGTCAACAATGGGAAAGATTCATCTGACACACTTGCCTTGATCGGTGTTGACGCTACACTGGCAAGATTCGTTTGCCGGCAAGCAGACAAGCCGCTTTGCCCCGTTTTTCCCCTTTTAGATTTTTCAGGATTGACCATGACCAAAGAAGTAGCCCGCAAGATTCCTGCCACGCTGATTCCCGGCGATGGCATCGGTCCGGAAATTGTCGATGTTGTCGAGCGCGTCTTCGATGCGCTGGGCAATCCGTTCATCTGGGAAAAGCATCAGGCCGGCCTGAACGCACTGGAAAAGAGCGGTGATCTGTTGCCCGAATCAACGCTGGACAGCATCCGTCGTACCGGACTGGCACTCAAGGGGCCGCTGACGACGCCAATCGGTGGCGGTTTCCGTTCCGTGAACGTGCGTCTGCGCGAAGCCTTTCAACTGTATGCCAACGTCCGGCCTGCACGCACCATCATTCCGGGAGGGCGATACGACAAGATCGATCTGGTTCTGATTCGTGAAAATCTGGAAGGCTTGTATGTCGGACACGAGCACTATGTGCCGATTGACGGCGATCCCCACGCCGTGGCGATGGCGACCGGTATCAATACGCGTGCCGGCAGCCGCCGCATTGCAAAGTTCGCCTTCGATTACGCCGTCCGTAACAGCCGCAAGAAAGTAACCATCGTCCACAAGGCCAATGTCCTGAAGGCGCTGACCGGATTGTTTCTGGAAACGGCCAAGCAGGTCTCGGCGGACTACGCGGGCCAGATCGAAACCAATGAACGCATCGTCGACGCCTGCGCCATGCAGCTGGTGCTCAATCCGTGGCAGTTCGACGTGATCGTATCGACCAATCTGTTCGGTGACATTCTGTCGGACCAGATTGCCGGTCTGGTCGGTGGGCTGGGCATGGCTCCGGGCGCGAATATCGGCGAGCACGCGGCTATCTTTGAAGCTGTCCACGGTTCGGCGCCCGATATCGCCGGGCAGGGCAAGGCCAATCCAAGTGCCTTGCTGCTGGCAGGTGCGCTGATGCTCGAGCATAAGGATATGTATGCGGAAGCGCAGTGGTTGCGCAGTGCGATTGATTCGGTGCTGTCGACTGAAGAGGGGCGCACCCATGATCTGGGCGGTTCGGTATCGACTTCCTTGTTTGGTGACATGGTGATCGATCGTATCCGCGGATAATACTCGTCTTCTACGTCAAATAAAAAGCCTCCGTAAGGAGGCTTTTTATTTGATTGCATCCAGTTTGCGCGTTGGAATTCGTAGCACACAAAAGGCGCCGATCGCACCAAGCAAAAGCGTGACGCCTTGTAGCCATGGACGATCATGCAGATGCCAGGCCGAGATGGAGAGCATCAGCACCATCGTGCCAATCGCAAAGCATTTGGTGCGTAGTGTCAGGCTGCGATGTTCTTCCCAGTTGCGGATAAAGGGGCCGAGGAGGCGATGGTTAAGCAGCCATTGGTGCATGCGTGGGGATGCCTTTGAAAAACAGGCAGCAGCGAGTAGCACAAAGGGGGTGGTTGGCAGTCCGGGTACAAAGACGCCCACGATGCCGAGTGCCAGCGAAATCCAGCCAGCCGCGCCATACAGCAGGCGGATGACGCGGGATTGCGCCGGACGGATATCAGGAAGGTTGCGAGTCATGTGGATCGTGGTCAGCCATGAGCAGGTGATGCGTGCACG
Organism: Oxalicibacterium faecigallinarum; assembly: GCF_014635705.1. Lineage (GTDB taxonomy): Bacteria > Pseudomonadota > Gammaproteobacteria > Burkholderiales > Burkholderiaceae_D > Oxalicibacterium > Oxalicibacterium faecigallinarum. The sequence continues at coordinate 44,946 of NZ_BMDI01000004.1, forward strand.
GATTCATCATACCCCGCACTCGTTGCTTCACTCGGATGCGAGAGGCTTTTATTCTTGCCGATACAGGGAATGTGCCCTTGATCCAGCGCAAATATCGATCGCAATGCTGTTGGCATATCAGCAGTGGCTAGGAAAGGTAGCTGTCAACGGCATCAAATGATCGTGTTGCAGCGTAGTTGCGCCATGTAACGCCGTTACGGCGCGGGTAGAGGGGCGGACGGGACAGTCGCTTTATCCGCTGATTGCACTGTTGGTGTCGTCGCAGGTTGCAAGGGTGCAGGTGTGGCCGTGGGCGGCTGTGTTTGCGCGGAGGCGGCTTCCGGCTTTTGCGTGACAGTCTGCTGTTGCTGCAATTGCTGCGGTTGTTGTTGCGTTGGCGTATCGCGCACAATCGGTTCGCGTACAGCCGACTGCTCTACGCTTGGCGGAATTTCATCACGGCGCGTGCCGAGAAATTTTCCGACCAGATCAAAAAAGCTCTCATAGAAATGGCCGGCGGAAATCGTTTCGCTACCGACCTTGACCAGCGAGTCATCGCTGGAAGAGAAGGGCAGCGAGACCGAACCAAGCGCACCTACCCCCAGACTGGCCGCGGTGTTGACCTTCTTGAGGGTGTAGCGGTCTTCCATGGCGTTGACGAACATCGAGGTCGCTTTGCCCGCAACGCCGTCGTCGGCGCAGACGACGCGGAACGCAATCTGCACGTGTGCATTCGCAAGCGGTTGAAAGTTCTTGCGCGCATCGATTTGTGTCGAGTTGTAGGCGCTGATTACATAACCCTGACTCAGCAAGGTGCGGCGCGCTGCCTCGCAGGCGGTCGCTGACGGGAATGCGTAGTTCCGTGAGTAAATCCCGGCCGAATCGAATTTCTCCGTTTCATACGTTGCAGTCGGCATGGTCTGGCAGCCGGTAAGGGCTAGCAAGACGGCGACAGACAATAAGACGCGGAACGGAGAAGACATGATTTCCTCAAGGATCGACAAGGATGGACTGCGTGCCTGCCGGAAAATTCCAATTATCTCGGATCACCACAGTTTCAGGGGATGGATTGCAGGCAAAAGGATAATAATTTATTGCCCTGCCTGCTGTTTCCGTGTGTAACGACTTGCTCCGGCGGGTGTTGTCATTACTCGCATGCGCACGAGAATTGCATGACGCATACCGGCAATCTCGGTTAATCTTCAGCCTTGTCGCATAAACAAGAGAGCAAGATGGGTAATCTGGTCATCGTTCGCCACGGCGAGTCACAGTGGAACCAGCAGAATCGCTTTACCGGCTGGACGGATATTGACCTTACCGATAACGGACAACAGCAGGCGCGGCGCGCAGGTCGCGCGCTGGCAGAAGCGGGTATCCGTTTTGACCTTGCCTTTACCTCCGTCCTCAAGCGTGTCATCCGTTCGCAATGGCTGATCGTGGACGAGATGGATTGCATGTATATCCCCGTTATCAGTCACTGGCGACTCAATGAACGTCACTATGGCGCATTGACGGGTCGCAGCCGTGCCGATGTCATTGCAGAATTTGGCGAAGATCAGGTATGGGAATGGCGTCGCGGTTACGCCAGCCGGCCGCCGCTGATGGATCGTCAGGATGCGCGTGCGCCAGCACGGGAATCACGGTATCGCGATATCGCTCCGGACGTATTGCCGCTCGGCGAATCGCTGGAAGATACCGTCGCCCGTGTGCAGGTTTTCTGGCAAGAGGCCATCGAGCCGGTCTTGCGACAAGACAAGAATGTGCTGATCTGTACGCATGGCAACAGCCAGCGTGCGCTGGTGCGTCTGCTGGAGCCCAGAATGTCGGATGCCGATGTCGCCCGCTTCGATGTGCCGAATGGCGTGCCACTCGTTTATCGTCTGGATCGCGATCTTCGTATTCTGGATCGCCGTTCCTTGCCGATTGCCGAAGCCACCAGCTCTTCCATTCTTTAACTGTTCACCGGACGTCGATAATCATGTATCGGCGTCTGCAGTCAGTGCCAGTCGCGCATGCCATTCGGCCAGCGACTCTTCTGGATAGACGCCAAAAGTCTTGTCCTTCTTCCCCGCCTTTACCTCGACCCAGTCCGGTTTGAAATCCAGCATCAGATGCGTGTGCTCGGGCGGCATCGGTAAGGGCGTATCGATGGCGGACGCAAACGGATGGACAAGCTCGGGCCATTCAGGATCAAAGAGCCACAGCGCACTGCCGCACCGTTGACAGAAGTGTCGTTCAGCGGTGCTGGCGTGGTTGGTCTTGCCGTCCTCGCGCAGTACGGCGTGATAAACCGTAATGTCATCGTGTCCGCTGATTTGCAGCGTCCGCGCATCGCCACCAATATTGATGGCATAGCCGCCGCCACCCTGCGTCTTGCGGCAGATCGAGCAGTAACAGCGTTGATAGGGGTAGGGCGTCGTGCTTTCCAGCGAGAATTGCACGGCACAGCAATGGCAGGATCCTTCGAGTCGCATGATGGCTTCTCCTTTCAATGAACAAAAAGGATAGCTGCGGATTTTTGCGGCGACTTGTGCGGTGGCGCGCATTGCCGATGGATTTGGCTTGCGGTGCGGAAAATCGGGTGCCAGCCTGCGTTACATGAATTCCTTGATCAGGAAGGCTTCCAGATCGGCGCTGTCTTTCAGGCGTGCCGACAACGTCACCACGCGACCGAGCCGGCGAGATTCCCACGTGAAATCCCCGCGTTCGAACTGGCGGATGATCTCGATCATGCGACGGGCAATTGCCACATCCACATCGCCGCCCAGACCGGCATCCACCTGAATCAGCTGCCGCATGTTGCGATTACGTTGCGTACTCCAGCCGCGGAAGATGAATTCGGCATTGCGCACGCCTTTATGCGTGATCTGGAACACGCCGCCCGATTCGGTGCGACCACGGGCCTGACGATCCATCAGCTCCTGCACATTTGCGCGTGCGATCGCACTGTCATCCTGCGGGGCCTGCTGGCTGCTTTCCGGCTCGGGAATGCCGGCCGCTTTCCGGCGATCACGTGCTGCCTGCAACATATCGGCCATATCCATATTCGGGTCGAACTTGCGTTCGGCCACGGGCGCGGGCGGTGGTGTTGTGGCCGTTTTTGGCTCGCTCGGCTTTTGCGCTGGCCGCGGCGACTTGCGCGCGGTTGGCGGCGTGGTCTTTTCGCGAACAGGTTTATCCGGTTTGGGGGCGGGCGGCGCAATCACGACGCGTTGGGCGGGTTGTGACGCGGGTGCCGGTGCCAGAAAACGGACTTCAATCGGGGCAACACCTTCATCCCCCCGTTCCGTCAGCGGAAGGGGAGGACGATCCAGATAAAACAGCAGGATCAAGCCATGTAGCAGCAGGGAAAGTGCCAATCCCATGTAAAACCGGGCGTTGGCACTATGCAGGTCGAATCGCAACTTCATGAACGGCGTGGCAAGAAAACAAGGCACATTATGGCGGCGCCGCGGATGCTTAGGGTGGTCTCGGCAAAGTTTTAGACGACATTTTTTCCAGAAAATCCCCAGTCATCACGCAAGTAAATATCAGATATTTACTTGCTTTAAGTGATAGTAATTACTAACAAACTGAGAAAGTCAAGCAAATATATAAGGGTTAGTACGTACATTAATACGTATAACTACGTATTGAGAGCATGAGGGTAAATACGTATTGTCTCGAAAACTTAACGCGAACCTAACAACTTCTTAATAAGTGCCTTAGTTTCGCCTCTTTTGTTTCTCCCGATTTATGCCGCCCTATAACCCACGGGCAACCTGAATCTGTTCCCGGTGACCCCGGTATGCAGATGGCAAGAAATCAGGAAGGCGAGGACCGTGCCATAAGGCGGCTTCTTCCCTGAAAAGTGAGGTGTCTTACCGAAATTGCAATACCTGTCGAAACCATCCTCGCGATCAATCGGCAAAAGGCGGAACGGCGCTCGACCGGTCCAGTATTGGCTGCCTTCAACATCCTTGCGGACGTCTTCCAGTCGTAAAGACGAACAAATTTATTATCAATTATCGCTTTGATCTTTGGGTCAAAACGATGCTTTGGCAAGAGGAACATTATGGCAAAAGTAACAACCATGAAAGGAGCGCGCAATGTCTGAGCTCTCCGCATCGGCAATCCGTACTGATCAACCGATCAAAGAAAGCACCCGCTGGCTCCAACTGATCGTTGGTATCGTCTGTATGGTTGCAACCGCGAACATCCAGTATGCATGGACCCTGTTCGTTCCTGAAATTCAAGGTACCTTCGGCTGGGCTCGCGCAGAGATCCAGATCGCATTTACCATCTTCGTCCTGGTTCAAACCTGGCTGGCACCGATCGAAGGCTTCTTCATCGATAAATTCGGTCCACGCGTCATGGTTGCCTTCGGTGCACTCGGCATCGGCCTGGCTTGGATTCTGAACTCGCAAGCAACGACCCTGATGGGCTTCTACGTTGGCGCAGCAGTTGGTGGTGTTGGCGTTGGCTGTATCTACGCAACCTGTATCAACAACGCGTTGAAATGGTTCCCTGATCGTCGTGGTCTGGCTGTTGGCCTGACCGCTGGTGGTTACGGTATGGGTTCGGCTGCAACGATTCTCCCGATCGCTGCGATGATCAAATCCGACGGCTTCCAGGAAACGTTCTTCTTCTTCGGTCTGCTGCAAGGTGGCCTGGCGTTCATCGCTGCATGGTTCCTGCGTTCGCCAAAGTCGCATGAAGTCAAAGCGTCCTCGAAACTGGAACAATCGCGTCGTGACTACACCCTGAAAGAAGCACTGGGTACCAAACTGTTCTGGCTCATGTTCTCCATGTTCATCATGGTCGTGACCGGCGGTATGATGGCCGTGGCTCAGCTGGGCGTGATCGCACAAGATCTGGGCGTCAAAGAGTTTGAAGTCAATATGTACTTCTTCACGATGGCTGCACTGCCACTGGCACTGATGCTTGACCGTATCATGAACGGTATCTCCCGTCCTCTGTTCGGCTGGATTTCGGACAACATCGGCCGTGAAAAAACCATGGTCATCGCGTTCACGCTGGAAGGCTTCGGCATTATCGCTCTCGGCTACTGGGGTCATAACCCGTACGCGTTCCTGATCCTGTCGGGTATCGTGTTCCTGGCATGGGGTGAGGTCTACTCGCTGTTCTCGGCACTGGCAGGCGATGCCTTCGGTACCAAGCACATCGCAAAAATCTACGGCGTGCTGTACTGCGCCAAAGGTATCGGCGCGCTGTTCGTCCCAGTTGGTAACCTGATGATGGAAGCAACCGGCACCTGGTCTTCGGTTCTCTACACGGTTGCGTGTATGGACTTGACCGCAGCGGTTCTGGCAATCGTCGCACTGCGTCCAACGCTGGCGAAACACGTTGCCTACTCTTCGGATCTTCTGAAGAGAGAGCAGGCAGCTGCTGCAGCTGGTCAACCAGCACCGGCTGTGTAATTCGTTCTCTCGTTATTCGTCGCAAGTTTGACGGGCTCTTCGGAGCCCGTTTTTTATTGTGATCTGGCTTTGTATGTTGTGCGCTCTATATATAGAGCGAAGAATGAGTCGCGCAAATACGGCACAAATAATACTGTCCGGAAAATAACGGGGGCTTCACATCCTTCCCCGAAATCCTCACATCTGCAGACAAGGGCAGGTGTATATTGTCAAAGTTGAACTGTTCGGCATTCCACGGTTCATAGTCATCAATATCACGTCACAGGTTTAGCAAGTATGAGTTCATCCGTCGGCTGGGGAGAAGCCGCATTCTTGGGATTGATTCAGGGACTCACCGAGTTTCTGCCCGTTTCTTCAAGCGCCCACCTCCGTATTCTTGGTCCTTTTCTTCCTTCCGGCACAGACGCCGGCGCCGCTTTCACCGCCATCGTGCAGATTGGCACCGAGCTGGCCGTGCTGCTGTACTTCCGAAAAGATATCTACCGCATCGCCGCCGCATGGATCACCGCCTTGTTCAATCCCGCTGCGCGCAACGATCCGGACGTACGGCTTGGCTGGCTGGTGATTCTCGGCTCGTTCCCGATTGCAATACTGGGTCTGCTGTTTCAGAACGCGATTGAAACCTATCTGCGCAACCTCTACATCACGGCCACCATGCTGATCGTGTTTGGTCTGATCCTCGGCCTTGCCGACAAGGTGGGCAAGCAGACCATCACACTCGACAAGATGACCTGGCGCGACGGCATCATCTTTGGCTTTGCGCAGGCGATGGCATTGATCCCGGGCGTGTCACGCTCGGGCGGTACGATCACTGCCGGCCTGTTGATGGGTTATACGCGCGAGGCCGCAGCACGTTATTCCTTCCTGCTGGCAATTCCTGCCGTGCTGGCCTCCGGTTTCTATCAGCTTTATAAAAGCTGGGGCGTGGAAGGGCCGGTCAGTCATGGCGCAACGGCGCTGGCGGCGGGGATTTCGTTTGTGGTGGGTTACGGCGTGATCGTGGTGTTCCTGCGTATCGTCAGCAGCAAGGGTTACTGGCCATTCGTGATCTATCGCGTCATTCTTGGTGTGGGTGTGCTGGCGCTGCTGATGCTCGGCATCATCGCACCGCACTGATCATGACGTGACCCATAAAAAAAGCAGACCGAGCGGTCTGCTTTTTTGTTGACGGTGCCTTTGCTTGTCATGATGCAGGCACGTCGCTATCAAGTTGACGCCGGCTCTTGTGATAAAAGGCGACAAAGTCGTTGGCCGGCATCGCCTTGGCAAACAACCATCCCTGCCCATATTCCACATCGCGCGCGCTCAGATAGTCGGCTTGCGCTTGTGTTTCCACCCCTTCCGCAACGATCTTCAGATTCAGCGTCTTGGCGATGTTGATGATATGCGTCGTCACGCTGGCGGTGGCGGCATCGGTGCCAATGGTGTCCACAAAGGATTTGTCGATCTTCAATGCATCCATCGGCAGGCCTTGCAGGTAGGACAGGCTGGAATAGCCCGTGCCAAAGTCATCAATGGCGACCGCATGACCACGCGTGCGGGCAATATCGATTGTGCTGCGTGCTGCCTGGACATCCATGAAGCCGCGCTCGGTGGCTTCCAGCCAGATTTGATGATTGTCGATGCCGGTGCCGTACAGCGTCTGCTGCAGCACGGGCAGAATGCGACCGCTCTTGATGTCCTGCGCACTCAGGTTGACGGCAATGTGCGCATCGCGGTTGGCGTTGAGGAAAGGCTTGAGTTCACGCACCAGAATATCGAGCACCTGATCGGTGATCTGCATGATGAGCCCGCTTTCTTCCGCCAGCGGGATGAACAGATCCGGACGTGTCATGCTGCCATCCGGGCGCTGCCATCGCACCAATGCTTCGGCGCCAATACAGGCACCGGTCTTGAGCGACACGATGGGCTGATAGTGCAGCACAAACTCCTTGTGTTCGACTGCAATCTTTAGCTCCCCCAACGGTGACAGTCGGCGGCGCGAGAACCAGATCACCACACTCACCGTAAAAATCGCCATCAGAATGCCCAGCGGCAGCAGAATCAGCAACTCCTGTCGCAACTGCTTGAACAGGCGGAAGTCCGGTTCGATCGTCACGGCGATCAGATCGCCTTCTCTCGCCAGCGCATGCAGTACCTCATCATCACGCTGGGCATGCGGTGATGCGACAAGCGACTTGATGAAAGCCTGATCGGGATCGTGCACGCTGCCCAGCAGGCTGCCATCCGACAGACCGACCGCAAGCTGCATGTCGTCATCCAGAATGATGTCGGCAAAGCGCACCGGATCAAGCAGTGCCTTGTGCGCGTTATAGGCCAGCCCGATCAGACGGCGTCCATCGCTGATCACGGGTGACATCGTCAGGCTGAAACGAATGCCGTCCTGCGAAGTGTACTGCTCCGGCGCCAGCGCAATCTTGTCCACCATCATGCCGGTCGAGGTGCATTTCAGATAGCCATCTTCAAAATAACCAATGTCATCCACACTGCGCGTCGTGATCGTGGCCACGCGCATCTGCCGGATGTGTTCGGGCGAACAGGGCGCAAAGCTCGCATGATCCAGTTGCTTGAGCGTCAGGCTCGCATCGCGGAACGAAATATGCGCGCGCTCCAGCGCCCGCTGCGCAAAAAACATCAGGCGATCTTCCTCCACCTGATTGGCGCGGACCCAGGACAGATAAACAGTAGCGGAAAGGGGAATGGCAATGCCGATCAGGGCAAGTACGGTAGCAAGGATGATGACGCGTGAGCGGTTCAAATGACAATTCCAGGCACGTAGATCGATGGCACTAATTATTTGCGAAGGGAAACATTAACCGCTTTCGGTCAGGCTGTGTCATTTTTACAAACAGAATTTTCCATGACGGTGGTGGCATCACAACGACTGTTTCAGAGCGGTGAAGGTCATCCTTTATACTGCACCACCTTATCGCATTACCAGAGAAAAAATCCCTTCATGAGTGCATATCCTGCTTGTCCGCGCTGCCAGTCTCCTTACACGTATGAAGACAATGGCCTGTATAACTGCCCTGAGTGTGCGCACGAATGGTCACCGCATGCCGTGCAGGAAGACGGCGACACACAACGCATCTATCGCGATGCCGTCGGTGCCATCCTCAACGATGGCGATACCGTCAGCATCATCAAGGATCTCAAGCTGAAAGGTGGTGGTGGCGTGCTCAAGATTGGCACCAAGGTCAAAAACATCCGGCTGGTCGATAGCGATCACGATATCGACTGCAAGATCGATGGCTTCGGCGCCATGAGCCTCAAGTCAGAGTTCGTCAAAAAAGTCTGACGCATTCCCGCACAATGTGGGTTGCCGCGCACACGTCTTGCATGCAGCACCGGTAGAATCACCTCGGCCTCATCAAAGGATTTACCGTCATGCCTGCCGCATCGTCTCCTGCATCAAAGACTGCTGTTCGATCCAGCAATGTTCCCTACATCGTCAAGAGCTCGTCGATCCATGGTCGCGGCGTATTCGCGCGCCGTGCCATCGCGCCCGGCGACGCCATCATCGAATACACGGGAGAACGTATCAGCTGGGACGAAGCCAATCGCCGTCGTGACGACAACGATCCGCTCAACCTGACCTACTTCTTCACGCTCAACGATGGTCGCGTGATCGATGGCGGCGTCAACGGCAACGAGGCGCGATACATCAACCATTCATGCGAGCCCAATTGCGAAGCGATCGAGTACGAAGACGGCAGCGTCTGGATTCATGCGCTCTATGGCATCGCGCGCGGCGATGAACTCAGCTATGACTACACGCTGGTGTATGAAGGCCGTCACACACCCGCGATCAAACGCGCCTTTGCCTGTCATTGCGGGGCGCCGACATGCAGCGGCTCGATGCTGATGAAAAAGAACTCCGCGCGCTATCGTGCCAACATCAGGCTGATGCAGGGCTGAGCGCCCCGTTAGGCAAGGTGCCGGCAGACGGCGCGACATCAACGCTGACATCCATCCGCGTTTCTCGCCGACAGATTTGCGCAAGACGTTTACCTACCATGCAAGAAGCCAATTGCATACAAGGAGACGTCATGGATCAGGCCACACTGCAACCGCCCCAGCAGCAAACACCGCCCGGCAAGGAAGCATTGCTGCAACCGCGTGCCGACCACGGTGAGAAGAGTTACAAGGGATCGGGCCGCCTTTTGGGTAAGGCCGCCATCATCACCGGCGGCGATAGTGGCATCGGTCGTGCCGTCGCACTGGCCTATGCACGCGAAGGTGCGGACGTCCTGATCTCTTACCTGAACGAAGACGAGGACGCGCAAGAAACAGCGCGGCTGGTTAATGAGGCAGGGCGCAAAGCCGTGCTCGTGCCGGGTGATATTTCCAAACCGGCGCACTGCAAACTCATCATCAACAAAGCCATCGCGGAATTCGGTAGGCTCGACATCCTCGTCAACAACGCCGCCTATCAGATGTCGCACGAATCACTGGACGACATTTCCGAAGAAGAGTGGGACTACACCTTCCGGACCAATATCTCGGCCATGTTCTATCTGGTCAAGGCGGCCGTGCCCCACATGAAGCGCGGCGCCTCCATCATCAACACCGCCTCCATCAATTCGGACACACCCAACCCGACCTTGCTGCCCTACGCCGCCACCAAGGGCGCAATCCAGAACTTCACCGGCGGCCTTGCACAACTGCTTGCAGAAAAAGGCATCCGCGCCAACGCCGTCGCACCTGGCCCGGTATGGACGCCATTGATTCCATCGACGCTACCGCCTGATGCCGTTGCCAGCTTTGGCGAGAAATATCCAATGAAGCGTCCAGCGCAACCGGCGGAGGTTGCGCCACCGTATGTGATGCTGGCGAGTGATGAAGCGAGTTATATCTCGGGCGCGACGATTGCGGTGACGGGTGGAAAACCGATGATTTGATCGGGTGAACATGAGATTGATACGAAATTCTTCTACTCATGGTTTCTGCAAGAGTGAGAAAGAACTGGATTGCTCACTTTGGTCAGATCGCTATTGCTTTACTCATTTTTTCTACCAGTGGCGATGTAGTCGAATGTGTCATGATCAATTCATTGGTTGAGCGTGTCATTGCGACGTATAGCAATCGTGCCTCTTCTTCAAGCGTGTTCGCATGTTTTGGTGTGAAGTCTATTCCCGGAATGGCAACGAACGGAAACTCCAATCCTTTGCTGCTATGCATCGTCACAATTTTCACGCTATTGTGATTCGGGTTGAGGCCTTTTTTCTTGTCTCCAGACCATTCAAACGGAATACCTTTTTTCTTGAGCATCTCCATCGCGATGCTGTCGACGGGCCTACCTCGATAAATGATTGCCATGTCGCACCAAGGCATTCCAATTTTATGGGCATCTTGCAAACGCGAAATCAGATGTGCGATTTCATCTCTAAGACTGGGTAGTTTGATCAATAGAGGTTTGGGGCCGCGTCGTCCTGTGCTCATTGGTTGTACTGTTGGGGCCTGATCCTCTTCGACATCTTTAGGATTCAGTAGCTCATCGGCAAAGGCACGAGCAACGGCCAAAATTTCTGCGGTATTGCGGTAATTGAGCTTGAGAACGGTTGTGCGTCCTTTTGCTTGGATACCAACGCTGGAGAAAGAAAACTTGATTTTCTTGGCGCCGCCGTAAATCGATTGTGCATCGTCGTATAAAACGAGCAGAGGGTTACTGTCAGGGTGGATCATTTGAACGATCAGCTTGAACCACTCAGATTTAAAATCGTGGCCTTCATCAATGAGCACAGCATCGTATTGGGCAGAAGGAATAAGTTTATTGTCGACAGAACGAATAACTTTTTCGACAGAGGAAGAAAAGTATTCTTCTAAATTTCCTGTATCTGGTGGCAGGCCAACGTTGTAAGTGTCGAGTTGCCTGCGGCACCAAGCGTGAAAGCTAATGACATGTACTTTGTTTGAAACGCCTTTGGTTTGCATCAAACTTTGCAGTTTGGTTGCAAGCGTTCGGTTGTAGCAAAGAACCAAAATAGGACGGCTACAAACTTTTGCTAAATGTTCGGCTCGATAGCCGAGTATCAATGTTTTCCCTGAGCCGGCGACTCCATGAATAATGCGATGACCTTCGCCTAGACTGCGTGCCAGTTGTTCCTGCTGTAAGTCCATGACGCGGATCAGGTCGGGTATTTCGACTTCGCTGTTTTCGTCAGTGCTGAACAATTCTGCCTGCCCGCCGATACGAATCTCTGGAAACATGTGCCATCGGATGCGATCGATTTGCGGTAAGGAGAGCTGGCGTTGAAATTTGAGAGGGAACATGTCCCACAATCGTTTCTGAAATGCTTCTGCGTCAACGCTCGGCACCATCTCATCTTTGCAGATCACAAGATGTGATGGGATTGCGTTTCCCATTTCGTGCGCATCAAACTGGGCTCGATCAATATTAGTCAGTACGACGCCGTGTCCATATGAAAAGGCAACCTTCCCTTTTAGTGAGCCGCTGGGAAATACAAGTTGAGGATCGCGCTCCAGTTTGCTTGTGATGGCAAACATGTATTGCCGCGCTTGTTCGATTGGATTGATCAGTGTCTTGAGCGTGCCATCAAAGGCCAGCATGACGTGCTGTTTATCGAGACTTTGAATTGATGTCAGCTTCCAGTCTTTTACTTCAAGAACGAGTAAGCCGCGATTGGGATGAAAGACGACAAAATCTGGATGTCTTGTCTGTTCGCCGATAGAAACGTCATACCAGCATAAGTAATCGTCTTCTAGCTTTTCTTCTAGACGTTCGGCAAAACGTCTTTCTCCCGCTGTCATGCGGGATACAACGCTGCCAATTGCCGGAATCAGAATTGCCACCTTCGTGCTCCAAAATCATGAAGCACTAATGATCAGTGAAAACTGCCTTAATGCAATTATTCTATTAGGGAAATTTGACAGTATTTGACGTTTTATCCCATATATATGGGATAAAAATGAAAGACGTTGTTAGATTTGGCGAACAACCTTCGCCGGATTCCCCACCGCAACCACATTCGCCGGCACGTCCTTCGTCACCACCGCCCCCGCGCCAATCACACTGTTCTCGCCGACTGTCACACCGGCGAGAACAATCGTGCCACTGCCGATCCAGACGTTGTCGCCGATGACGATGGGTTTGGCGGCTTCCAGTCTTTTCCAGCGTAGTTCCGGTTCGACCGGATGCGTGGGCGTCAGCAATTGCACGTTGGTGCCGATCTTGACGTTGCGGCCGATGGTGATGGGGGCGACGTCGAGAGCGACGAGGCCGTAGTTGATGAAGGTGTCGTCACCCACGTGGAGAAAACGGCCGTAATCGATATAGAGCGGCGGGCGGATGTTGACGTTGTTGCCCAGACTGCCAAGCAGCTTTTCCAATACCTTGTTACCGGCTTCGATACTGACGGCGTATTGCGTGTCGAACTCGCGCATCAACAGATAGGCGCTGCGCTGTTCGGCGGCGAGTTCTTCATCGTCGGCGGTGTACAGATCGCCGGACTGCATGCGTTCGAGCTGGCTGCGGGTATCGGTCGGGTTGTCGTGCGACATGCGATTCTCCTTGTCTGGTGCCTTGATGGCCATGACTGCATCTTCAGATAAGGCGGCAAATCGGCGCGTTGGTTCCTTGCCGGTTGTCTGCTTGCTGCCTTACGTTGTCTGACTGCTGTTTTGCAGGCCGAGCCCGGACTGACCGTATTCGCGAATGACTTCACTGATGACCACGCGGTAGCCGTCGAGCCAGTTGCTTTGTGCGGCTTTGGCTTGCAGATGTGCTGGGTGTTGCATCAGGGCTTACAGCGCTTCCATCGATTGCCAGTAGTAGACGTTGGCGTAGAGACCGGTGTCGGGGTTCTCCCATGCTTCTTCACCCAGATAGCCGGGGATTTCCTTTGCTGCGGCTGCGATGGTTTGATCGAGACGATGAAAGGCATCGTCAAAATTCTTTTTGCCGAAGATGAAGGTTGACGCATACATGGCGACTCCACAAGAACGAAAAACGGCAGGCACATTGCTGTGCCTGCCGTGCGCGATGGTGTTGCGATCAGGAAGACAGCTTCATCAGCACGATGCCGCAGATGATGAGTGCAGCAGCAAGTATCCGCATGAGGCTGGCACCTTCGCCCAGCACAAAGACGCCCACCGCAAAGGCGCCGACCGCGCCGATGCCGGTCCAGATCGTGTACGCAGTACCAAGTGGCAGCGTGCGCATGGAGATCGACAGTAGCGCAAAGCTGGCAGCCATGAACACAAAGGTGATGATGGTTGGCGTGAGGCGGGTGAAGCCTTCGGACTGCTTCATGGAAAATGCCCAGACAACTTCGAGCACGCCGGCGATGACAAGATAAATCCAGGCCATAGGGCCCTCCTGTAGAAAGAAAGGTTGGGCCGTCCCAGACTGATTCCCAAAAGCGGGGGAGGTCGTCCTCCTGCACAAAATTATAGCTCGCAGGCAAAGTTGTGGCAGGGCCATATCAAATTTTGCATGTGTGGTTGCAAGGCGTTGCACCACAGTTGTATCCGGTTGTATCAGTACGTGCGATCCGGGGAACGTCTGCCATCATGGCTGTCCAATTCAAGTATCCCTACTTTCAGGAGACATGACATGAATCAACAGGACCGCCAGGCTATTGATGCCCTCTTTCAACGCATTGGCGACGTGGAACGTCAGGGTGCGTCACGCGATCCCGAGGCAGAACAATTGATCGCCGAGCATCTGCGCGCCAACCCGGCTGCCGCCTACTATCTGGCGCAAACCGTGATCGTGCAGGACCAGGCACTCAAAAATGGCCGTCAGGAAGATGGCATCACGCCGCCACATGGCGATACCTTGTCGGCTGCCGGTACGCCGTTGCGAGGCAATCCCTTGAACAATACTGCGCAAAATACCGCCACCAGCGATGGTTTCGGTCAGGGGTTTGGTCGTTCGGCACCGAACTACGCACCGCAACAACCCGCCATGTCCACGCAGTTTGGCAATAGCGCACAAGGCGGAGGGTTTTTGGCAGGTGCGGCACAGACAGCAATGGGTGTGGCGGGCGGCATGATGCTTGGATCCATGCTGGGCGGCATGTTTGGCGCAGGCAACGCCCACGCAGCAGAGGCCGGCAAGGATCAGGCAAGCAACACCGACAGCACGGCTGCAAGTGATCAGGGCAGTGGCGCAGGCGAGGCCGATGCGGGTGGCGGCGGCTTCTTTGACGGTCTGTTTGGCGGTGGCGATGATGGCGGTGGGTTCGACGACATCTGACCGGACGTTTGACGGGAAACGGCTGCATTGGCAGCCGTTTTTCTTTGTGGCGTAACGCGTCGAGTTTGTCGGTAGCGGTTATCGGCTTGTATCCAATCGGTGGCAAAGCAAGGCAAACACAGTTTTTTCAGTCGCTTTTGCGTGAATGCCATCAGTGTGCTGCGGCAAAGAGAGTAGACTGCGAGCATCTTCGCGCTTTTGCGCCTCTTCCTCATTCTGCGAGTCATCATGTCCGATACATCCTCCCCACTGTTTGCCGACCTTGATCTGGGCGAGCCTATCCTGCGCGCGCTGACCGATCTGGGTTACGAAGCTCCTTCGCCGATTCAGGCCGCGACGATTCCGCTGTTGCAAGCCAATCGTGATGTATTGGGGCAGGCACAAACGGGTACCGGCAAGACGGCGGCGTTTTCGTTGCCGATCCTGTCGCGTCTGAATATCAAGCAGACAACGCCACAGGCGCTGGTGCTGGCACCAACGCGTGAGCTGGCGATTCAGGTGGCCGAGGCATTCCAGACTTATGCGAGCCATATTCCCGGTTTTCATGTGTTGCCGATCTATGGTGGTCAGAGTTATGGCGTGCAGCTGAGTGCGCTGCGTCGTGGTGTGCATGTGGTGGTCGGGACCCCGGGGCGGGTGATCGACCATCTGGAAAAAGGCTCGCTCGATCTGTCCAAACTCAAGACGCTGGTACTCGATGAGGCCGACGAAATGCTGCGCATGGGCTTTATCGACGATGTGGAAACGATTCTGCAAAAGACGCCCGCGTCGCGCCAGACCGCGCTGTTCTCGGCCACCATGCCGCCAGCGATCAAGCGCATCGCCACCACCTATTTGAACAATCCCGAACAGATTACCGTCGCAGCCAAAACCGGTACCGCCGACAACATTCGTCAACGCTACTGGCTGGTGAGCGGCATGCACAAGCTCGATGCGCTGACCCGCATCCTGGAAGCGGAAACCTTCGACGGCATGATCATCTTTGCGCGTACCAAGCTGGGCACCGAAGAGTTGGCGAGCAAGCTGCTGGCGCGCGGGTTTTCTGCCGCAGCGATCAATGGCGACATCCAGCAGCAACAGCGCGAACGCACGATTCAGCAACTGAAGGACGGCAAGATTGATATTCTGGTGGCGACCGATGTGGCGGCACGTGGTCTGGACGTCGAGCGCATCAGCCACGTCATCAACTATGACGTGCCGTACGATCCGGAAAGCTACACCCACCGTATCGGTCGTACCGGTCGTGCCGGTCGCAGTGGCGAGGCGATTCTGTTCATCTCGCCGCGCGAGCGCAATCTGTTGAAGGTCATCGAGCGCGCGACGCGTCAGCCGGTGGCACCGCTGACGCTGCCCAGCGTGCAGGACGTCAACAATGTGCGGATTGCCCGCTTCAAGCAGCAGATCAGCGACACGATTGCAGCCGGTGAACTGGATATCTTCCAGTCACTGATCGAGGATTACGAGCGCGAGCACAATGTGCCCGCAGTGGAGATCGCGGCGGCACTGGCCAAGATTGCCCGTGGCGATGTACCGCTGCTGCTGGATAAGAAATCCAGCGCACGTGAGTTTGACGAGCGCCCTGCAACCCCGGCACGTTTCGAACGTGAGCGCGGTGACCGGCCAGAGCGCTTTGATCGTACCGAGCGTGCCGAGCGGACTGAACGTCCGGCCATGCCACGCAAGGAGCGCGTCATCCGTGCGCCGGACGAAGGCATGGAAACCTTCCGTATCGAAGTCGGCCACAATCACGGCGTCAAGCCGGGCAACATCGTTGGGGCGATTGCGAATGAAGCCGAACTGGACGCCAAGTTCATCGGTCGCATTGAAATCTACGACGATTACAGCACGCTCGATCTGCCGCAGAACATGCCGGACGATCTGCTCGACCATCTGAAAAAAGTCTGGGTCGCCGGACAACAATTGAACATCAGCCGCGATAGCGAAGAGGCTGCGCCAGCATCTGCCAGCAGACCGGCCCGCAAGGAAAAGGCGGGAGGCAAGGAAAAAGCCGCAGCGAAGTCATCGCCACTGGATCGCTTTGCCGAGGAAGACAGCAAGCCGGCGCGTCAGGAGCGGGAGCGCAATCCGGTCAGCGACGACGTGTCTGAGGACGACCCTGCGCCATCGAAAAAGGAGCGCGCCGCACGCAAGACCAATGCGCCGGCAATGGATGCCTATCGTATCGAGGTGGGGCGTCACCATAACGTCAAGCCCGCCAACATCGTCGGCGCGATAGCCAATGAAGTCGGACTGGATGCCAAACACATCGGCCGTATAGAAATCTTTGACGACCACAGCCTGCTCGACCTGCCGCAAGGCATGCCGCCGGAAGTGTTCCGTCAATTGCAGGGCGTGATTGTGGCAGGGCAAAAACTGCGTATCAGCCCGTCCGGTGATCGTCGTCCGCAGGAAGTCACGCCAGCCAAAAAGATTGCGCTGGCCGGTCCCAACCAAGGTGGTGATCGTCGCGTCCGCGAAAAGGAAAAACGCGGTTACGAAGGCAACGTGCCGTTCCGCACCAAATCGCCCCGCAAGGGTTGATCGACGGGTCTCTGTTGTCGCGGGAGGGTGGGAACAATGCGAGGCGCGTATGGCGTGGGCCAACGCGATGATGCCGACTTAATTGGGCAGCAGTGACTGTACCGTCTGCATCAGTTCATCAAACTGAAACGGCTTTTTGAGGAAGCGGTCTACCGTGATGCTGGACAGATCATGCCGGTCCGGTGCGGCGCTCATCAGAACAAAGGGAACGTCGGCCAGGCGAGCATCGTTCTGAACGTGCTTGCGAAAACTCACGCCATCCATCACTGGCATCATGCAGTCCGAGATGATCAGATCCGGTACGCGGTCCTGCAGCAGTGCGAGGGCCGCGCTGCCATCCGATGCCGTAATGACGGCATAGCCGTACACTTCGAACAGCAAGCTGAACGTTTCGGTGATGTCGATTTCATCATCGACGATCAGGATCAGCTTCATTGAGGTTGATCCGCCTGCTTGCCGCTCTTGATGTCGGAGATGTAGCCGTCAATGGTCACGCCCTGATCGGAAATGATGACCAGATGGTTGGCGTTGTCGTAACCGTTCTCACGCAGTTTCATTACCGACATCTGGCGCAGATGTGCATCGTTGTGCTCGACGAATTCGAGTAGCAGGATGTTCTCGTACAGCGCGGAGGCGCTGGAATCATTGCCGCGGCCGGGATCAGTGATGTAGTTGAGCTGCTCGGTCACAAAGGTCGTCACGTCCTTGACGCGCAACTCGTTCAGCAATGCGATCATGAATGACGGTGCGCGTCCGGGATGCATGCAGATCTGGCGAATCCCTTCCACACCATCGATGAACAGACGGCGGACACCGCGCTGCCTGACGGTGTCGAGGATGCAGCTTGCCAGCTCGTCAGGCAACACTTCCAGAGGCAGTTGCCACATGATCTCAAGTTGCCCGCGTGCGACCGGTGTTGCCAGATCGATGCCGATGCGACGCGCCTTTTCGATCAGACGTTGGGGCGATTCATAGAAGCCGACGATCAGGCCCGGTTCACCATTTTTCAAACCCTGATCGATAAAGTGCAGGCCCATCGACGTTTTGCCGACCCCCGGACTGCCCAGCAGGTTGGTCACGGACGCCTGCACGATGCCACCGCCGACGACCCGATCCAGACTCAGAATGCCGGTACTGATGTAGTTGCCGGTGGCGGCAGGCGGGGCATTTTTCTTGCCCACGATCGTTTCCAGCCTTGGATACATGACGATACCTTCCGGGCGAACCGCAAAGGCATGTTTACCCAGCAGATGGTTGGCACCGCGCATCTTGAAGACCTTGACCTCGCGTACCAGACGCATGCCTTGCTCATACTGGCTCAATTCGATCAGACCATCGACCAGCGTGTTTTCCGAATCCGGGATATTGCCCTCGATCGGCGACAGCAAAAAGGTCGTGCACCCCATCGAGGCAACCAGCGAATTCAGCGAATGCATGAATTCCGACAGGTCCAGATCCGATGGGCTGGAGTTGCGGATCGAGCGGAAGCCGTCGACGAGCAGAATGCTTGGCTTTTGCTCCGACAGCGATGCCGTAATCAGCTTGAGCAATTCACGCAGGCCGCCGCGGGCCAGACTTGGATACGCGCCGTGAAACATGATCTGGTTGCCGATCAACGTTTCGTCATAGAACGAAAAGTTACTGACGTGGTTGATCATTTTGGCGTGCGATTCGGCAATCAGCGTCAGGATCAAGACCTTCTCGCCCTTCTTGGCGTGCGCAAATCCCATCTGGCAGGCCAGCGTGGTCTTGCCGCTGCCGGCCAGGCCCTGAATCAGATACAGGCTGTGCTTCGGCAATCCGCCGCCGACAATCTCGTCAAACCCGGGAATGCCGGTTTCCATCAGTTGGATACGCCCTTGTGACTGTGTTGAGGCACTGGTCGTCATGGATGCCTCGCTTGAATTATTTCCGTTGGCCATGATGTGAGTGGGGCTGAGTTGAATACGCGGATAAGGGAGCCGGCAGATCGGTTTGCAAAATGCAAAGATAAGACCTTAGCACAGGCATGCTTTCCCGTGCTCTTCCTTCTGCCTGACGATGCGAACTTTTTGACAGGGACTTGTATGAGAAATCGCCGGATTTTCTCACAGCAGAATTTCCATTTCCCCTACATATCTTGCGGCGCATTCGTGCGAGGATAATTGAAAATGAATGGAATCCTTTTATGCAGAAAATCCTCATTGTCGACGATGAACGGGATGCCGTTGATGTGCTGAGCCTCATGCTGGAAATGAGTAGCTTCGACGTCGTGGTGGCGTACAACGGTGCACAGGCTTTCCGTCTGATCGAGGAAAAGCGGCCGGATTTGATTCTGTCTGATTTCATGATGCCGGAGCTGGACGGCGTGTCCTTGTGTCGCAAGGTCAAGGGTGATCCGCAGACAGCGAACATTCCCTTCATCCTCATGACGGCGGCGAAGGGGCTGATCGAGGACGTCCCGGCCGACCGCATCATTACCAAACCCATTGAATTAGGTAACCTGCTGGAAACCTTTGAGCAGGTGTCGAAGTCAAGTGCGCCACGGCTGCGCGTGGCTTTCTGATGCATTCCCATAGCTAAACCAGTCCGATTGCACTTTGTCGCAACAATCGGGTTCACTGGATTTACTTACTTGCCAGCACATGGTGCATGCGCTGGTAATCCTTGCGGTACTGCGTTGCCAGCCTGGTCTTCTGGGTGTCGCTGAGAATTTTTCCAGAGATCTGGAAAAACTTTTTCTCTTCTTCCTTGAGATGATGATGTACCAGCTTGGAAAGCTCCTTGGCATGATTCAGCCAGGCTTCGCCTGATGGATCGAGACTGGACAGCTTTTCGACTGCCTCATCAATCTTGTGATGCTCGGACAAGGCATGGCGCGATGGGTCCAGGCCCATGTCGTTCATCAGAATCGGCGCATACAAAAAGCGTTCTTCAGCGGCAGCGTGTGCAGCCAGTTCTTCCGCCAGTTCCTTGGCGAGCGCTTTGCGGTTATCACCTTTGGGCGATGCACGCAGCATTTTGCGGCACAACGTGCGCTGCAGTTCGTGACTGGCTCTCAGGGCTTCGTAAATATTCTCTGACATGGCTTGTCCTTGATGATGAATGGGCGGCGATCCCTGCGCGGATTGCCGATTTCCATCTCGATGGTAGCCACGCACCTGTCAGAGCATCGGTGCTGTTTCGCACATTGACTGACAAGAAACCGGAAGCGAACGATCGCTTCTCCGACGGAAATCGGATCAGAAAAATGCCGTGATGAAAAGGATGGCGGGATTATGCGCCGGCAGCGTTGTGTCTGGTTTGTGTGGCGCGCAACAGGGTTTGCACACCGTTGAGCAGGTCGCCCTTGGTCATGCCCGGTTCGATGTGGATGCCGTAATGGGCGGCTTGTTCCAAGTGGACGGGCAAGGCAGGTTCTTCCTGATCTTCGCGTACGGTGATGGAGGTGCGGATGGCGTATTCGAGCGCTTGCAGATGCTCGATTCGATAATCGGCGAGATTGGTGATTTTTGCAGAACCCACGGTGACACTCCCTTGCTCATTCATCATGGCGTTTTGGCATGCCATGCCTGAAAGCTTACTCCTTCCAGCGCCTTGCATTGTTAAATCGTGGTCAGTAACCGGTAGTCCGGTGTTGTGACCTGATGCCACAGTTCAATTCTTTGGAGCGGTAACCAGTTCAATCGTGGTGATCACATCACGCACCTTGAAGGGCTTGAGCAGGATGCGGCTCACTTTCAGCGCCTTGAGCTTTTCTGCAAATTCGCCATTGCAACCGGGTGTGATGATGGCAACGGGAAGGTCGGACGGTGCTCTGAAAGTCGCATCGCGCAGTGCCTGCAAGAATGCCAGGTCGGCAGCCTCGTCATCGATGTTGGCGATGAGTGCAGAGATGCGGTCATGCATCAGATACTGGCGTGCGGCACTGAGGGAAGTGACTTTTCTGACGGTGGCCAGATTGAGCTGGTAAGCGGTCGAGGCGATCACGCTGCCGATCATGGGATTCTTTTCGACCAGCAGGATGTTGTGTTTGTCCGTACTCATGCTGGCGTCCTAGCGCTGATCGCGATTGACGAGCTCTTCGACAACCAGATCGCGTAATGAACCAAGAATGGCCAGAGCCACGCTGTCCATGTCGCGTGGCACGCTATCGATCAGGCACAGCGTGCCGATGTTCTGGCCAGCTGGCAGTTGCAGCGGCGCCCCGGCGTAAAACCGCACATGCGGCGCGCCTGTGACTACAGGGTTGTCATGGAAACGTTCGTCTTTGGTTGCATCGTTGATCACCATGATGTCGTTTTCCATGATCGCATGACCGCAGAATGAAATCTCGCGGTTCGTCTCACAGACATCCAGGCCAACACGAGCCTTGAACCATTGCCGTTCGGCGTCGATCAGCGAGATCAAGGTTATCGGTACATCAAATTCCTGCGCGGCGAACTGCACGATGCGGTCAAACCGTTCTTCCGGTGGCGTATCGAGAATGAGCAACTGTCGCAAGGCATGCAGTCGGTCTTCTTCGTTGGGCGGGATCGGTGCTTTGATCATGACGCGTGCTCCTTGTATGCGTAAGGATTTGCAGGCGTCATTCTCTTGGCTGACAGGTGAATGTGTCAACCGTGCCCGGACGTGCCGGTCACGCGTGAATGACAGTGTAGGGAACACCGTCAGGAATTGGTGCCGGTATATTTTCGAACCGCCGGCTCCGGTCTGTGTGGACGCTGGCACAACGGCACAGCAATCCTTGAGCGCTACCTTAATCGTCGCGCTTGCAAACGGCAACGAACCATTTTCTATATCGATATAGCGTTGCTGTCCGAAGGACCGGGTTTGCAGGGGAAGGTTGTTGGGGTGGACGTCAGGCGGAGCTTGTCAGCCGTTGTGCCGGGCGAGGTGTGTTGTGCCTGACAAGTGTCAATGAGCGCTGGCTCATTGACACTTGTCAGATGCTTACTCGACGGTGACGGATTTCGCCAGATTACGTGGCTTATCGACGTCAGTACCACGTGCGAGAGCCGTGTGATACGCGAGCAATTGCAGCGGTACGACGTGGAGAATTGGAGAAAGCAAACCGTAATGCTCCGGCATGCGGATTACATGTACGCCTTCGCTAGTCGTGATGCGTGAGTCGCCATCGGCAAAGACATACAGTTCACCGCCACGTGCACGGACTTCCTGCATGTTGGACTTGAGTTTGTCGATCATCGAATCGGCAGGGGCGACGGTGACGACTGGCATTTCTTCTGTTACCAATGCCAGCGGACCGTGCTTGAGCTCACCCGCCGGATAGGCTTCGGCATGGATGTACGAAATCTCCTTGAGCTTCAATGCGCCTTCCAATGCGATTGGATAATGCAAACCACGACCGAGAAAGAGCGCATTTTCCTTGCGGGCGAAGGCTTCAGCCCAGGCGATGATTTGTGGTTCCAGTGCAAGGACGGCTGTAATGGCGGCCGGCAAGTGACGCATCTCTTTGAGGAAGGCGGCTTCCTTCTCGTCGCTCAAGCGTCCTTTGACTTGCGCCAGTGTCAGCGTCAGCAGGAATAATGCCGCAAGCTGCGTCGAGAAGGCCTTGGTCGATGCGACGCCGACTTCAACGCCGGCACGCGTGATGTAGGCGAGTGCGCATTCACGCACCATCGCACTCGTTGCTGCGTTGCAGATGGTGAGCGTGTGTTGCATGCCTTGTGATTGCGCGTGACGTAGCGCGGCCAGCGTGTCGGCGGTTTCGCCGCTTTGTGAGATGGTGACGACCAGGGCATTTGGATTCGGCACGCTGTCACGGTAGCGGTATTCGCTGGCGATCTCGACATCGGTGCGTACGCCCGCGACGGCTTCGAGCCAGTACTTGGCAGTCATGCCTGAGTAATAGCTGGTGCCGCAGGCGAGGATCAGGACGGAATCGATCTTCTTGAAAATGCCGTATGCCTTGTCGCCAAAAATGTCCGGCGTGATGCTTTCGATGCCTTCGAGCGTGTCGGCAATCGCGCGTGGCTGTTCGAAAATTTCCTTTTGCATGTAGTGGCGATAGGGGCCAAGCTCGACCGCTGCAGTGTGTGCCTGCACGGTTTTGACTTCGCGCTCGACCTGTTTGCCATTGGCATCGATGATCCAGATGCGTTGCATCTGCAGATCGACGACATCGCCTTCTTCCAGATAGACGATCTGGTTGGTGGTGCCAGCCAACGCGAGTGCATCGGACGCGAGGAAGTTTTCGCCATTGCCAATACCGACAATCAGTGGCGAGCCGCGACGTGCGCCGACCACACGATGCGGTTCGTCGCGCGAGAACACGGCAATTGCAAAGGCACCGACCAGTTGTTTGGTGGCGAGTTGCACCGTTTCAAACAGGTCGCCGGTATAGAGATGATCGACCAGATGCGCGATGACTTCGGTATCGGTCTGACTTTCAAACTCGTAACCGGCGGCGCGCAGTTCTTCGCGCAGCTCATCGTGATTTTCGATAATGCCGTTATGCACGAGCGCAATGCGGCCGCGCGAAAAATGCGGGTGGGCGTTGTGCGAGGCAGGCGCGCCGTGCGTGGCCCAACGAGTATGGGCGATGCCGGTAAAACCCTCGAGATGCGCTTCGGCGACCTGTTTTTCCAGTTCGGCCACGCGTGCCGTGCTGCGCGAGCGCTCCAGCTTGCCATCGACGTGCAGCGCAACGCCGCAGGAATCGTAGCCGCGATATTCCAGGCGTTTCAGCCCTTCAACGAGGATGGGAGTGATATTGCGTTGCGCAACCGCGCCGACGATGCCGCACATAGTGAGAGCCTTTTAGAAGCTTAGCGAGTAAAGCGCTCATCCTATTCCAGTTGTGATGGAATAAGTTTTCAAAAAATATGAGAATTTGAATTAAAATTGCCTGAGATCGATATGATGAAATTTAATTTCATTTAGATGGAAAATATGGCTGAATTGGAAACAGAATTGCCCCTGTTGGATGAACTGGACCGTCGCATCCTGAATGCCTTGCAGGCCGATGCGGCGCAGACCAATGCGGATCTGGCGACCGCCGTGCATGCGTCCGCGCCAACCTGCCTGCGCCGCGTCAAGCGGCTGACCGACCTGGGCGTGATTGAAAAGCAGGTTGCCATCGTTGCCCCGAGCAAGGTCGGCGCAGGGTTGACAGCGATTGTCGAGATCACACTCGACAATCAGGCGGCTGAGCGGCAAACCGAATTCGAGCGGCTGGTCGCCGATGAGGCCGCCGTCTTGCAGTGCTACCGCGTGTCACCCGGGCCGGACTTCGTGCTGATGGTGCAGGTGGCCGACATGCCCGCCTATAACGCACTCGTGCATCGGCTGTTTGCCTCGCATGCCAATGTGCGCAACGTGAAGAGCTTTTTCTCCATCCATCGCAGCAAGTTCGAGACACGGATCGCCGTCTGAATTGAGGCCCGGGACGTCAGAACATTTCCAGAAACGCCTTGGCCGCTGCCGACAGTCGCTGGTTTTTCAGCCAGATGATGGCGACGTCGGATTCCAGCGTGGCGTCACTGATTTCCATCGTATGCAACTGCGGGCCGGATTTCAGCGCGGCGGCAGAGCGCGGCACGATGGCGGCGCCCAATCCCAGCTCAACCAGCGTCAGCAGCGCCATGACGTTGTCGCTCTCGCAGAAGACAGTTGGTTCAACCTCGGCAGCACGCAATGCGTCCCATACCATGTCATGCCAGAAGATGCCTTGCTGTCTCTGCATCAATAACAGCGGTTGTCGGGCCAGTTCGGCCAGCGCAATGCTGGCAGGTCGCGCATCGTCGTCGCTTGCGCGTATCACGGCAACCCATGGTTCGGTCACCAGCGGTTTGATGGCATATAGATTGTCATCGACGGGTAAGCGCACGATGCCGGCTTCGATCACGTGGGTATTCAACAGCTCCAGTACGCGGAAGGTATTGCCCTCGCGCCATTGAAACGTCACTTCCGGATAGCGCTTGTGAAAGGCGGCAATCCGTGGCGGCATGGTCAGATGGCCGATACCGGGCGGGCTGCCGATACCGAGTGTGCCACGCAGCCCCTGATCAAATTCGCGTATTTCCTTTGATGTCGCATTGACGAGGCCAAGAATTTGTTCGGCGCGTTGATAAAGCGCATGCCCGGCTTCGGTCAATCGCAGGCTTTTGTTGTTGCGCTCGATGAGTTGCACGCCCAGTTCTTCTTCCAGCGTTTTCAATTGCAGGCTCAGCGGCGGTTGCGCCATGTGCAGCCGGCGTGCGGCACGGCTGATCTGGCCTTCTTCCACAATGGCCATGAAGTAACGCAGTTGTCGGAGGTCCATATACGGGTATTCCTATCAGTGCCTTTATCATACTTAATAAATATGCATATTGAACAAATATAGTATTTTCCTTGTGTATGGCATCTGACTAGACTGGGATGACTTTCATCAACAGGGATGCTTTATGTTGCGACGTTCAACAGTCTGGATCATGGCGCTGACCGGCGGTCTGGTCGTGGCCAACAACTATTACAACCAGCCACTGCTCGTGGAGTTTGCGCATACCTTTGGCGTGACGGAAAAAGAAGTCGGCCCGGTCGCGGCATTGACGCAATTCGGTTATGCGTTTGGCATGCTGCTGTTTTTGCCATTGAGCGACATGTTTGAGCGCAAGCGCATGATTCGCCTGCTGATTCTTGCGGCGATTTGTGCGCTGGTGGCCACGGCATTGGCACCATCGATTCACTTTCTGATTCTGGCCGGATTTGTCGTCGGCTTTACCTGCGTGGTCCCGCAACTGGTGACACCATTCGCTGCACAACTGGCTGACCCCAAGGAGCGGGGCAGTGTGGTCGGGATTGTGATGGGCGGCCTGCTGACCGGGATTTTGCTGTCGCGCACGATTGCAGGGTTTGTCGGTGCGCATCTCGGCTGGCAGGCGATGTACTGGATTGCGGCTGCGATGATGGTCGGTTTGTACTTTTTGCTGGGGCGGACCTTGCCGCAAGGCCCACCAACTTTTAAGGGAAGTTATCTTTCTCTGATGCGTTCGCTGGGCGAACTGATCCGTACGCAGCCGGTATTACGTGAGACATCAATGGTTGCGGCATTGCAGTTTGCGGCCTTCAGCGCGTTCTGGACCACGCTGGTTTTCCATGTACATAACTTCCCGGAGCAATACGGCAGCGATGTGGCCGGTGCATTTGGCGTGATTGGCGTGCTGGGTGCGATGATTGCGCCGTATGCGGGCAAGCTGTCGGATCGCGCGAGCCCGCGTTTGACGGTGATGTTGAGCAGTATTGCGTTTGTGATTTCGTTCGTGATCTTTGGTTGGATTGGTTATGGCCTGATCGGCCTGGCGATTGGTGTCGTGTTGCTGGATATTGGCATGCAGTCGGGTCACGTTTCCAACATGACGCGTAACTTTGCGCTAAACAAAGAGGCGCTTGGTCGTTTAAATACGGTTTATAACGTGACGCGTTTTCTCGGTGGCGGTATCGGTTCGGTCGTGGGTAATCTGGCGTGGGTGCGCTGGCAATGGCCGGGGGTGTGTGCAATGGGTATCGTGCTCTGCCTGTTAGCGATTGTCGTACAGCTCTATTACGGCAGACGGTATGCCACGGTGGCAGTGGCACAATAAAAAAGCGGGCTAAGGCCCGCTTTTTTATTATTATTTGCAGTACTGATTTACTTCTTGTTTTTGACGGGCCGTTGCCAGCTATCGACCGTGATCTGCTTGGCGCGGGAAACCGTCAGCTTGTCGGCAGGCGCATCCTTGGTCAGGGTGGTGCCAGCGCCCAATGTAGCTCCTTTGCCGACGCGGATTGGTGCGATCAATTGTGTGGCGCTACCGACGAATACGTCGTCTTCGATGATGGTGCGTGACTTGTTCACGCCATCGTAA
The DNA here is from genome assembly GCF_014635705.1 of Oxalicibacterium faecigallinarum. Classification (GTDB taxonomy): domain Bacteria; phylum Pseudomonadota; class Gammaproteobacteria; order Burkholderiales; family Burkholderiaceae_D; genus Oxalicibacterium; species Oxalicibacterium faecigallinarum. The sequence continues at coordinate 71,936 of NZ_BMDI01000004.1, forward strand.
TTACAGGTGATGGTACCGGCACCGATATTGACTCGCGAACCTACGGTCGAGTCACCCACATAGGTCAGATGATTGGCCTTGCTGTGCGCGGCGATCTCGCTGTTTTTGACTTCCACAAAATTGCCGATATGGACGTCTTCCGCCAGCACGGTGCCCGGCCGCAGACGTGCGTAGGGACCGATGATGCATTCCGCGCCGACGACGGCCTGTTCAAAATGCGAGTAGGGCCGAACGTGCGCTTGCGCACCGATGCGCGAGTTACTGATCACGCAATATGCATCAATCCGCACGCCATCTGCCAGTACGACATCGCCTTCGAACACGCAACCGACATCGATGCTGACATCACGACCGCAGGTCAGCGTGCCACGAATATCGATGCGATTGGGGTCGGTCAGGGTGACGCCTTGCTCCAGTAGCTGACGGGCGAGATTGCGCTGATGTACGCGCTCCAGTTCTGCCAGTTGTACCTTGCTGTTGACGCCATGGGTTTCCCATTCGTGATCGGGTTGGGCCGATACGACGGGCACGCCATCCTTGACGGCAGCCGCCACGATGTCCGTGAGGTAGTACTCACCTTGCACGTTGTTGTTGGAGAGACTGGCGAGCCAGGTTTTGAGTGCAGCGGTAGGCGCCACCATGATGCCCGTGTTGACTTCGCGAATGGCTTTTTCGTGCTCGCTGGCATCCTTTTGCTCGACGATGGAAATGATCTTGTCGTCTTGGCGAACGATGCGGCCATAACCGGTTGGGTCGTTCAGGTTGACGGTCAGAATACCCAACTTTTCCTTGCCGGCCGTGTCCAACAAACGTTGCAGCGATGCAGCCGTTGACAGAGGCACATCGCCGTACAGGATCAGCGTCGGTACGCCGTCATCCAGTTGCGGCACGGCTTGCGCAACGGCATGGCCGGTGCCCAGCTGCGGCTCCTGCTTGGCAAAGGACAGATCGGCGGCTTGCATGGATTGCGGCACCTGTTCACCGCCGTGACCATAGATCACGCAAAGACGGGTTGGTGAAAGTTGTCGGGCGGTGTCGATCACATGAGCCAGCAGTGGTTTTCCAGCGAGCGGATGCAGTACTTTTGGCAGCGCCGATTGCATGCGCTTTCCCATGCCGGCGGCAAGAATAACAATGTTCATAAAAGGCCATTGAAGAGAATGCAAAATACTATCATGCGCATGCCTGTGCCTTCGTTGCAAAATGCGAGGCGAAATGCAGGAAGAATCTTTCTGGTCGTGGCGTTGCTCGCACTGCTGACCGCATGCAGCGCGGCGCGAATCGGCTTCAATAACGGCAGCACCGTATCGTACTGGTGGCTCAACAGCTACGTGGATTTCGACGGTGACCAAAAGCCGTGGGTCAAACAGCACATCAACGATCTGTTCGCGTGGCATCGCAAGACGCAGCTGCGTGGCTATGCCGAACTCGCTTCCAAGATCCAGCGACGCGATTTATCCACGGTGACGCGTGACGAACTGCTTGCTGATTACGAAGATGGACGTACCCGTGTCCTGGCGTTCAGCGATCGTGCCGCACCGGAGCTGGCTGATCTTGCGCTGTCGCTGAGCAGCGAGCAAATCGGCAATATTGAAGAAAAGCTCGAAAAGAATAACGCCAAATTTCGCAAGGAATATCTGCAAGGCGGCAAGGAAAAACGTCAGGAATTCCGTTACAAGAAAATGATGAAGCAGGCCGAGTACTGGTTCGGCGGTTTCTCGCGCGAGCAGGAAGCGAAGTTGAGACAGCTCTCTGACGCACGTCCATTGAATAACGAACTGGTATTCGACAATCGCGTGCAACGGCAAATGGCCCTGATCGATCTGCTGAAGAAAATCCACGCCCAACGCCCGTCGCATGAAGAAGTGGTACGCATGATCCGTAGCTATGTGGCGTCCGCCAACGCACACTTCGGCAACAAGTCGCATCAGGCATTTTTTGAGTCCACCACCAATGCCAATGCTGCACTGGTTGCGGAGATGATGCATATGGCAACGCCACAGCAGAAATCGCATTTCGTCAAAACCGTGCAGGACTGGATCACGGATTTCAACCGGCTTTCGGCAGAGGCGTCCTCCTGACAGATGGCGTGATCGGCATTAATTCTGGTGAACCTTGCGCACGAATGTCTCACGCAATTGTTGACGCGTGTCGTCGACGGCAGTGTTCACAGCCTCTGCGCCGAATACCAAACCTTGCAACAGGAAGAAATGCGCATCCTTGATGCCGATCGACGCCAGCGCGTAACGCAGATACGGCGTGAGAAAGTCGGCTTGCTTTGCCCGCTCCCCCGCATGAAAGCCTCCCGAACTGACCAGAACAAAGGTCGGCTTGTCCTTCATCAGACCGACCTTGCCTTCCGGCGTTGGCTTGAAGCTGCGATGAATCCGGATTACATGATCCAGCCATAACTTCAAAGTCGCCGGTACGGTGAAATTGTGCATGGGTGTCACGATGAACAAGGCATCGTGTTCTTCCAGTTCGCTGATCAGTTGTTCCGAACATGCCAGTTCCTGCGCATCGTTGGGTGCATTGGCGGTGATCGCCAGCGCATAATCGCGCGTCAGTGGCGGAATCGGTGTCTTTACCAGATCACGATCGGTGATCTGCAGTTTCCCCTGTCCTGCCGATGCGATGATTTCCCGCGCCAGACGATAGCCGTGGCTGGCCTCGCTGTGCGGCCCGCAGTTCAACAGCAAAATGCGTGTCATGTTCGATCCTGTAAGAGTGGTTCCACAAAGTGCATGCCGCGTGCCAGCAGGCCCTGACGGAAATAGAAGCGTTGTGCCAGTGCCATGTGCAATCCCGTGTCGAGTACAAGGTGTCTGCACTGAAGATCGACCGCCCTTTGCCGCACGGCTTGCAGCAGCCGCTCACCCAGGCCGCTACGTTGTTGTGACGCGGTCACGACCAGATCGTCGACATAGATGAAGCGGTCGTACAGCAAATTATCCTGCAGTCGATAGCCCGCCAGCCCGACAATTGCATCGTCCTGCCATGCTGCCAGCAGACGATAGCCTTGCGTCTGCTGGTGTGCAAGCCGGACGATGTAGGCAGCGGGATCCTGCAGATGCGGGCGGAGTTCGCGCATCACGGCAAAGGATGCGGCCAGTTCCGTATCGTTCTCGATGTGTCGCAGTACGATCTGCGGCATGCCTTTCTCCAGCAACGGTAGAGGTTGGCTCATGTCGCAGCCTGCGATTTGGTAAACCATGCATCAAAGCGCGTTGTGCCAAGACTTGCCTTGCCGTCAGGTGTCAGCGACTGATCGCTGATCTGCATGCCGAAGTAGCCGGCTTCGTCATCGGCTATGACGGTACGCGGATCATTGCATTTCGCCAGATACGTTTGCATCAAAGATGCGAGCCTGAATTTCTCTGGTCCAGCCGCGTCGATGGTGGCATTGAGCGGTTGTGCCAGCGCGGTATCAGACACGATCATGGCGATATCGTCGGCAGCGATCGGTTGTAGTTGCGCGGTGGTCAGGCGGACCTCGTTATCGACCGTTCCATACTGCGCGATCCCATCAAGGAATTCAAAAAACTGGGTAGAACGCACGATGGTGTACGGAATGCCGGATGCCTTGATCAAGTTTTCCTGTGCCATCTTGGCACGGAAGTACCCGCTGCCAAGCATGCGGTCGGTACCGACGATGGATAACGCAATGTGATGCCGGACACCTGCACGGGCTTCCGCCGCGAGCAGATGACGCCCCGATGTTTCGAAGAAATCAAGCACGGCCTGATCGTCGAACGATGGGGCATTGCTGGCATCGATCACGACCTGTGCGCCGTTGAGCGCGTCGGCGAGGCCTTCACCCGTCACCGTGTTGATGCCGGTACGCGGTGAGCCGGCAACGACTTCGTAACCGAGTTGGCGCAGATTCTTGACGACTTTCGAGCCGATCAGGCCATTGCCGCCGATGACGAGGATTTTCATGGAAGACCTTTTGTCGTGTGAATGGTGGCGGCTTATTCCGGCATTTTGCGGAAGGCGATCGCAAAGCGGTTCCAGCTGTTGATGGAGGTGATCACCGCTGTCAGTTCCATCAGTTCGGCATCGGTAAAGTGGGGACGGACTGCTTCCCAGACGGCGTCGGGCACGTGATTGTGCGAAACCAGTGTCAGCGATTCCGTCCACTCCAGTGCCGCACGTTCACGTTCCGAGAAGAAAGGGGCTTCGCGCCATGCCGCAACGGTGGCGAGGCGACGCGCGGATTCGCCCGCCTTGGTGGCTTCGCTCACGTGCATATCGAGGCAGAACGCGCAGCCATTGATTTGTGACGCACGCAGACGAACCAGTTCCTTGAGCAGGATGTCCAGAGAACCTTTGGCAATCTGATGTTCGACACCCATCAGTACTTTCATGATGGCTGGGTCGGCGTTGTAGAAATCGAAGCGAGGTTGCATGTGAATCTCCTTGGTGGGCACATCAATCGAAAAGAAGTGGTGTTGCGTTGATGGGTAGTATGCGAATATCTTGGCCGTGTCAGAAGAGCCAAGAAATGCAAAAAGGACTAGGCCATGAAAAAAACTGCCGTTCGTTCTGCCGTGCCGGATCTGCAGATTGATCGGGCGTTGAACGCGCCGATGTATCTGCAAATTTGTCAGCGCTTCAAGAAGGCGATCGAACAGGGTCATTTGCGCGCCGGCGATCGTGTACCGGCAGTGCGGGCATTGGCCACCGAGTTGAATCTGGCGCGTGGCACCGTGGATATGGCCTATCGCATCCTGACGGACGAAGGCTATTTTCAGGTGCGTGGCGCGGCAGGAACGGTGGTGTCACCAACGTTGCCGCAGGCGGTTGTCAGCAAGCCGCAAGTTGATATTCCCAAGCCATCGTCTGCGGTGATCGTGGACCATGATGGCAAGGCACCGAAACCGTTGCAGCTCGGGCTGCCTGCACTGGATGCGTTTCCGCGCAAGGTATGGAATCGACTGGTCACGCATCGCTTGCGTGGCAGCGAGCCGATGCGTCTTGGGTATCCCAACCCGCAGGGTTTTGAGGAATTGCGTGAACGTATCGCGACCTATCTGGGCGTATCGCGTGGCGTGACCTGCGTGCCAGAGCAGGTATTCATCACGACGGGGCTGCGTACGACGCTCGAGCTGACGCTGAGCAGTCTTTCCAGTCCCGGCGATGCCTTCTGGTTTGAAGATCCGGGCTACATTCGGGCGCGTCCGTTTTTACAGAACGCCGCCGTCGAGGTCGTGCCCGTGCCGGTAGATGAGCATGGCCTGATGGTGGATGAAGGGCGGCGCTTGAGTCCTTATGCCCGGTTTGCGATGGTGACACCATCGCATCAGAGTCCGCTGGGCGTCACATTGTCACTGGAGCGTCGCATGGCGTTGCTGGATTGGGCCAGCAACGCAGGCGGCTGGATCATCGAGGATGATTACGACAGCGAGTTCCGTTATCAGGGACGGCCTTTGCCTGCGTTGAAAAGTCTCGACAAGAATGATCGCGTGATCTACGCCGGCACCTTCAGCAAGGTGATGTTTCCGGGGCTGCGGCTGGCCTATGCGGTGGCGCCGCTCAGTGCCGTGGCGCGCTTTCAGGCGGTGTCGTCGAATCTGAACGCAGGTTGTCCATATCTGTTGCAGGCCAGCGTGGCCGATTTCATGGCGGAGGGGCATTTCCCGCGCCACCTGAAAAAGATGCGGCAACTGTATGCGCAACGCCGCGCCGTGATGCAACAGGTATTTCAAAAGACGCTGGGAGATCGTGTCCGTATCGATTTGCAGCCCGGAGGCTTGCACGTGCTGGCCAAACTTGCCGAAAGTGAGAACGATATCGCGCTGGCAGCGCAGGCACGTGACGCCGGACTGGCAGTCCATCCGCTATCCCGCTGGTACATCAATGCAAAGCCGCGTCAGGGATTGATGATGGGCTTCGCCAATGTGCCGGATGAAAAGGAAGCCTTGCGTCTGGCAAGACTGCTGAAACGGGCGTTAGGCTGACGCAGACATCCCGTGGCTTCCCGCCAGCGTCATGCAGCAGGAAGCAAGCATGGAAGCGTCTGGGGAGAGAATTACAGATAGCGTGCCCAGCGTATGCGCATCGGTTGTGCCGGGGTAGTGGTGCCGCAACTGGTACCGGGCTGGAATCCCTGATCGGCGGTCAGCTTGGAAGTGTCAACCTTGATACCGCCTGCGGTGATGGTGGTAGCGCTGGTTGCGTTACTACCGACGGTGAGGGCGCCATTAATGGTGGTTAGTGACCCGCTCGTGCTCAAGGCGCCGCCAAGAATCACGCTGCCTGTGATCGTCCAGCCACTGGATGTCATGCCCTGATTGCTGCCGACGGCAACATTGGCGAGTGGCAAGCCTCTATGCACGGTGCCGGCTGAATCCGTCCATGTGGCGAGCGTGCTTGGCGTCGTGGTCTTGTTGCACAGATTGCTGGGATAGAAGTTGCCATCGCAGACTGCACTCAGTGGATTGGCGAGATTGGGCGCAACCAGAGGACCGTGACCCGAACTGGTCAGCGTGACTGCACCGGTTGCAAGAAAGGTGTTGTACAGCGTTTGCGAGCCACTGACACCATTGATGCGGAGCGGACCTTCGAAGAAGGCGATCCCCGGCGGGAATTTGGTAATGCCGGTCAGGTCCCAGCCGCTGGACGTGGTCGCATTGCGGAAGCAGGCCAGTGCGTCGTTATACATGTTGCTGGCTGACTGGTTGTTGCACGCCATGAAATCCATGCCGCTGATCTGGCGTAGTTGTGGCGAAACCGTAGGCAAAGGCAAATCGACAGTCTTCAGATTGATATCAGTTCTATCGATCGCTGTCCCGGATGACGTCTTGACGTTCTGAATCGTGAGTCGCGGATTGCCACTGGAATCAAAGAAGAAAATGTAGTTGGCCAGCGGCTTGTAGCTCGTGACATCGATACTGTCCGTGCGGGTGTCGCAGAACGGCGCGCCTGGTAGTCCCGGCGTGGTGTTGGCCTGACTGATCAACACGTTTGGTCGCGTTCCCGACAGGGCGGTTTTGCCACTGCCATAAAAGATGGTGCCCGCCAGACGGCCGGTTCCCGAGACTTCCGGGAAGTTCCAGCAGTTCGTGGCCGAGCTGCAACCGCCTGATGGTGCCCACATTTCATTACCGCCCGTCAGATTGGTAATGTTGCCTGTAACGATTTTGAAATTGCCGGCGGCAAGTACATTGGTATAGGTGCCACTGTAGCCCTGCACGTTCACACCATAACCCCAGAGTTGAGCCACGGTCAGCGTGTAGATATCAACGCTGCCGCCCGCGATCGAGGTGGATTGCAGGCGGAACGCATCCGGTGCGGCGGACGTGCCGGCCGTATTGACCTTGGTTGATGCGGCCAGTGCCCCGCTGACTGCACCGGTGTCGCTGTTGATGCTGACCTTGGTCATGTCGATCAGATGTTGTGCACCATCTGTCATGGTGATGAGCAACTTGCCGGTGTTCCATGGGACGACAAAGCCTGTCACCCACGGAAGGGAAGGTCCTGCCCCTGCTGTCAGCAGGCGGCCGCCGACTGGTGCCGTGCCTACCGTTGCACCACTGACGACGACATTGCTGAGATAAGCGCCGGCCTTGATGGCTGCATACGTGCCGTTGCCGCTATTGCCGATGTTGACCGCACGTGCCCACAGTGTTGCATTGGTTGGCGTGGACATGCTGTTGATGGTGATGGTGCCGTTCTGAGAGCTCAGTGTGGCGTTCGCATCGATGCCGCCGCCGCTCAGCGTAATGTCACCTTTGGTGCAGCCCGAAATGATGGCTTGCGATGCATTGGCGATGGTCAGGTTGCCATCAACGGCAATATCGGCATAGTTTTCGCCACTGACGAATGCACTTTCGCCACCGGAAATATTGACGCTGCCGCGAAAGACGGTTGACGCTTTGGGTTGTGCGCCACATGTGCCTGCTGCGCCGCCACTTGAGCCGCCGGAGCCTGTGCCTGTTCCGGTCCCTGGGCCATAGACAACCGCGAGTGTGGAAGTGGCTTCGGCGCGGGAACCACTGGCGGTTGTGCCCGTGATATTAAAGGTCAGGCTTTGTTCCGTGTTATTGACAGCGGCTAACGTTGCCGTAATGCCGGCCACGCCGTTGCCCGAAAAATTCAACTGTGTGCCAATAATTTTGGCGCGCAAGTTGGTCATCTGTGTCGCATTCAGGCTTTGCAGATACTGCAGCACGATTTCGGCGCCGGTCCATGCTTTGGCTTGCGCCTGCGCCTGCGCATGCGAACTGATGTCCTGCGACTGATTGCCGCGGATGTAGGCGACGGTGCCGAGCACGGCAGCGGTCAGCCCCAGTCCGACCAGAAGCATGATCAGAACAGTCGCGATGCCACGCATGCGACGCGCGGCAGATGCACGACGAAATCTTGTTAGAGGCGGACGCATGAAAAGCTCCTCAGGCGGAGAAATTGATCAGACACTGACTTGCGCTCAAGGCGACGCCATTACTGTTATTGGCGCTGAACGTGACCCGAAGCGTGCCTTCATTGGTCGTAATGCCGAATGGCTGGCAGTTGACGGTTTCCAGCCGGATCGTCACTGGCGTGGCGGGCGTATCCGACAACAGGCTGTTGGTCCATGTCAGGCTGCTCCACGCTGCCGCATTTGTACAATTGACCGGCCCCAGTTTGCGCAGGCCGCCAGTGAGCGGCGCCAGAATGCCGGAACAGCGTACCGTGCCGGTGATGTTTTCCGCCCAGATAAGAGCGTACGGCACGCCTGCGGTCAATGCAGTGCCTGCACTGATGGCTGTGCCCGACAATGTTGTGCCACTGATGGTTGCGTTGCGTAGCCAGACCAGATGCGTGCCCGCTGTGGGCGTCGTAATGCCAAAGCCCGCATCCTGCAATGACAGTCCCGCCGACAGGAAGGAAGAGGTGCGCTGCGCATCTGACAGGACATCTTGTCGCGCTGTCGCCGTGCGTTTTGCCGTGTTCTGAAACAGTGCCAGGGCGCCAACCACCACAATCATCGAGATGACCAGACCGATCATCAGGCTGATGAGAGAGACACCTCGCTGCCGGGCAAAAGAAGGTGTACGCATGATGGTCATTGACTCAAGGTGACAACGCCCGGTCCGAGTACGGATTCTGCAGTGGGCGTGGATAGCTGCATCCGGGTGATGATGGATACATTGCTCGTGGGGAAGCTGGTGTCTATTCCGCCGGCGCTATTTCTTACTGAAACTGTAATGGTTTCCGGCGTGCAGTTTGTAGGTGCTGGAATGTTTAGGGCTGGGATTGGATGAGAACCATCAGCGAGCGTGGGATTGATGGTGAATCCGCTGCCAGTGCAGAGTGTCTTGATTCCAGTTTTTTCCATGGCATTGCGCATTTCCGATAAAACAATGCCATGCGTTGCCGCATAACGTTGTGCATTCATGGCGCGTCCGGCAGCATAAGCAAGGCCGAGCCCTAGAACGGCAATTAGTAGCATGCCGACCAACGCCTCTAGCAAGGCGTCGCCTTGCTGGTTATTTTTTGGCGCGTTAATAAAGTATGACTTCTTCGTCATTCTGAGAGCCTCCTCTGCGAAGAATCACCGTCGTTCTGTTGGTCAGCATGCCGCGATTATTCAGTACTAAAGTTATTACTGAGCCGGTTGCAGGAGTGACAGCATCCTGTATGAACTCAACGTTGCTGGGTAATTTTGCGGACCAACTATGTGTGTCGGTATAGGTGCATGCTGGTGTTTTTATTGCGAGATCAATCGGGGAATTGATTGTGATTTCTAAGCTGGCAGCATTGTTCACGGCGCTTGCGCCACAAGGATTTCGCAATGCAAGCGCTTTAGCATGAGAATAGGCTTGTATGAGCGTGCCCTTGGCTTCCAGCGTTTTTGCACTGTGGCCCCAGTCCAGCGTAAAGGGAACGGCGGTCATCAACAACGCGACGAGTATTGTCAGCGTTACCAGAATCTCGATAAGGGTCAGGCCCTGCACCCGGCCCGGTGGTAGCGCGGGCGCAGACATATCACCATGCTCCCAGTATCGAGCAGGAGCTGGCATTGCGCACATTGCCTTCTGTGAGGGTCAGTGTGCAGGATGGGCTGACGCCGCTGGGCGTTGCTGCCGTCAAGGTATAGGTGCTGGCAGTGGATTCGACGGTGAATTGATAGTGGCTGCTACTGCTTGCGGGCACCCAGCCACTGAAATTGGTGACGTCGGCGCCGGTGCGGCTGGCGGGGCTGTTGGCCAAGGCAGCACTGGAACGCGTTGGATAAGCCAGCGTTTTCTGAAAACGGTTTTCCATCACCATGCTCAAGGCTACCAGGTCGGCAGACGCGACGCGCGCGCGGCTCTTGGCAATGTATTGCTGGTAAGCGGGCAGGGCAATGGCGGCCAGAATGGCAACGATGGCAATCACGACCATCAGTTCGATGAGCGTGAAACCAGCCATTTGCCTGAAGCCGCGCGGGCGGCGAACGTAGGAAGAAGTAGTCATGGCAATGTGTCTGGCTGGTTGCAAGGCGATTTTGCTTTTCAGCAAATAATACTGCGAAAAAAAAGAAACCACCGCCTGATGTGTTGCTTTGTGGCAAAACAGACGCACAAGCTGGCTGTTTAATGTGGTTTTCTGTCAAAAACCGCCAGTTTTAGACACTTTTAATTGTCATCCTCATCATTTTCGCTGTTGCGTAAAGGGATGATGCCGGACACCGTGCCGGTGGAGCAGGGTTCTTCATCGAAGGCAATATCGCCGCCTGGCACGGCTTCGCCGGTTGCCGCGAGATGTACAAAATCAAATTGCGCCCGATCCATCAGATGCGAGGGAATGACAGTGGAAAGTGATGAGAAAATGTTTTCGACACGCCCCGGATGCTGTTTCTCCCATTCACGCAGCATGTTCTTGATTTGCTTGCGTTGCAGGTTTTCCTGACTGCCACACAGATCACATGGAATGATCGGAAAATTCTTTACCTTCGCGTAGCGTTCGGTATCGGCTTCCTTCACATAAGCCAGTGGACGGATCACGATGTGTTTGCCGTCATCCGATTGCAGCTTGGGCGGCATACCCTTGATCTTTGCGCCGAAGAACATGTTCAGGAAAAAGGTTTCCATGATGTCGTCACGATGATGACCGAGTGCGATCTTGGTTGCACCGAGTTCATCGGCCACGCGATACAGAATGCCGCGGCGCAGGCGTGAGCAAAGTGAGCAAGTCGTCTTGCCTTCCGGGATCAGTCGCTTGACGATGCTGTAGGTGTCCTGATTCTCGATATGGAACGGGATGCCAAGTTCTTTCAGATAGGCCGGCAGGATGTGCTCGGGGAAATTGGGCTGTTTCTGATCCAGGTTGACGGCGACGATCTCGAAGTTGATGGGCGCGCGTTCACGCAATGTCATCAGAATGTCCAGCAGCGCGTAGCTGTCCTTGCCGCCGGACAGGCAGACCATGACCTTGTCACCATCCTCGATCATGTTGAAGTCGCCGATGGCCTGACCGACCTGACGGCACAGACGTTTGTGAAGCTTGTTGTTCTCGTAGGCGATCTTTTCGATTTGTTTGGCACTCGGGCCAGGCTTGTCGGTCAGGACGGTGCTCATGACAGGTTTTCCTTGATGCGAAAGACTTCCACGCCAACCGATTGGCAGTCTGGATAGACATCCGGCTTTTCGGTCGAAACACGGGCGGCCCGTACCTTGGGATGCGCAAGCATGGCGGTGATGACATCGTCGCAGAGAGTTTCCTGCAGATGCACGTGACCTTGCGCCATACGTTTGGCGATCGTGCTGCGCATGAAATCGTAATCGACCACTTCGTCCAGCGAGTCATGCGAGGGTGTGGACTCGTTTAACGGGATGAACAGATCCACATTAATCAGCACGCGCTGTTCGCCTTTTTTCTCGAACTCATGGACGCCGATATTGATCTGGACTTCGTAGTCGCGCAAAAACAGGCGGCGGCAATCGGTCAGGCTGGGATGGAACAGGAACGAATTCATAAGCGTTGGTGAAGTGAGCGGTGAGGCGTGTTGAGTAAATAGGCAGCTTGCTGTCAGGGCGTGACAAACATCACGTCCCGCTGCAAGGGAATCAGGTGCTGACCGCCATCCACCAGCAGGGTGGTGCCTGTCATGGCGGGGGAGTCGGCCACAAAGCAAACGGTGTTGGCGATATCTTGCGGCGTGCTGGAGCGGCCCAGTGGCGTTGCCTTGTGAGCTTGCGCGAATTCGCTCTCGGTCTGGTCGCCAGATACCATGGTAATGCCAGGCGCAATACCGACCACCCGAACTTGCGGTGCCAGCGCTTGCGCCAGCATGATGGTGGCGCTTTGCAAGGCTGCTTTGGAAAGTGTGTAGGATAGAAAATCAGGATTCAGATTGAACAGCTTCTGGTCCAGCAAATTGATGACGACGGATTGCGCATCGTTCGGCGTGGCCGCATGCAGCGCTTGCGCCAGCAAAACGGGGGCCGCAAGATTGGCGCGCATGTGCGTCTCCAATACCGCTGTCGAGAAGGTTGCGGCATCGTCATAGTCAAATAGTGAGGCATTGTTGACGATGCAGGACACCGGGCCGAGCGCGGCGTTTGCACGGGATAGCAGCAACTTCGTGGCGGTTTCATCCGACAGATCGCAGGCAATCGCGACGGCGCGTTGCCCGAGCGCCTGAATGTCCGCGACGGTTTGCTGCGCCTCTTGCGCCGAGTGCCCGTAGTGCACCACCACATCCCAGCCACGTTGCGCCAGCGTCAGTGCGATTGCGCGACCGATGCGGCGGGCGGCACCCGTCACCAGCGCAACGCGGGGTGTGGTTATTGCCATGGAATGTGGTTGGATTGACATCGAAGGTTGTGTGTTTCGCTGATTTCTCTACAATACCTGCCATGCAAGCGCATCTTCCAGAACCTTCCCCGGACGCCCTGGCGGCGTCAAACAAGCTCCAGAATCTGATCGTTGAAGAAATTCGCCGACAAGACGGCTGGATTTCTTTCGCCCGTTACATGGAATTGGCGCTCTATGCGCCCGATCTCGGTTACTACAGCGGCGGTGCAGTCAAACTCGGTAAAGACGGTGATTTTACAACCGCTCCCGAGATGACGTCGCTTTTTGGTGAAACGATTGCCCATGCTGCCGATGATCTGATGCGTCAAAGCGACGCGCATATCCTTGAATTCGGTGCGGGCACCGGCAAACTGGCAGCGGACATTCTGACGGAGTGCGCGGCGGCGGGCATTACGGTCGAGCGTTACTCCATCGTGGAGGTATCGGCCGAGCTGCGGGCGCGCCAGCAGCAAACGCTGGCCGAGTTTCCGCAAGTAACCTGGCTGGATGCTTTTCCACCTGCGTTTTCCGGTGTGGTGGTGGGTAATGAAGTGCTCGATGCCATGCCGGTGTCATTGGTGGTCAAGCGCGACGGACAATGGCTGGAGCGCGGCGTGATCTGGAACGGCAGCTGTTTTGACTACAAAGATCGCCCTTGCTCTCAGGAACTGGTGGAACAGATTCCCGATGCCGACACCTTGCAGGAAGGTTATCTGACCGAAGTGCATCCGGTGGCGGTCGGCTTCATGGCAACGCTGGCCTCCATGCTGACGGCCGGCTATGAGCAGAATGGCAAGGGCGGCGCGGCGATTCTGTTCGATTATGGTTTTCCCAATACCGAGTTTTATCTGAATCAGCGCCATCAGGGCACCCTGATGTGTCACTACCGGCATCATTCGCATCCCGATCCGTTTTATCTGCCGGGTCTGCAGGACATTACCGCCCACGTGGACTTTACTGCGATGGCCTATGCCGCGGTGCGTAATGGTCTGGAGATGCTGGGCTACATGAGTCAGGCCGGATTCCTGATGTCGGCAGGCATTGCCGACCGGCTCCTGCAAACATCGCCGGAGGATGCGCAGCGCTACCTGCCAAAGGCGAATGCTGTGCAAAAACTGACGTCGCCGGCAGAAATGGGCGAACTGTTCAAGGTTCTGGTGGTCGGTAAAGAAGTGACATTGCCAGACTGCTTCGACCGCGCCGATCAGAGTCGTCGCCTGTAAAGGGCGCCACCGCTGGAATGCCCTCATGTTCCGCTGGTTTCTCGTCATCTTTCTGGCTTTGATCGTGCTTTCGGCCGCATTGCCTTGGCTGGAAAAGCTGGGGATAGGTAAATTGCCCGGGGATATCCGCTTCCGCCTGTTTGGCAGAACGTTCCTGTTTCCATTTGCCTCCACGGTGCTGTTGTCCATCGTGGTTTTTCTGGTGGCACGCTTGTTCTGAGTGCGTTCGTATCGTTTAGCAGGTTTTATTTAGGAGAGGCGGGACAATGATTCGATGGGTCGTGGTGATCTTTGTATTTTTGACCGTCTTCAATGCCTTGCTCCCCTGGATTTTTGCCAAGATCGGCGTCGGTCGCTTGTATTGCGATTTTCGTGTGCGACTGAGTGGGCGTGAACTGATTCTGCCATTTGGCTCCACCGTCCTGTGGTCGGCCGTTGCATTCCTGATTGCAGAGGTGGTCAAACGCGTTCTGTAAAACGTTTTTCGAGGAATATGTTGTGATTTAACGTGTACATAACAACGTATTGCCGGATGCAGGGCCGCGGATGATATGATGCGAGGCTTCTCAACAGCAGGGCGTGCGGGTGTAACCGCGTGTTCCCTTTTCAGTGGATATACTGATTATTCTTGGTTTGATTTTGGTCAATGGCATTTTTGCCATGTCCGAAATCGCGGTCGTTACCTCCAAACGCATTCGTCTTCAAAAGCTGGCCGAAAACGGCAGTCGCGGCGCCAAGGCGGCGCTTGACCTGTCCGATAGTCCTAGTCGCTTTCTTTCCACTATTCAGGTTGGCATCACGCTGATCGGCATTTTCAACGGTGCATTCGGCGAAGCGTCGCTGGTCGAGCAACTGACGCCTGAAATTGCCTTGATTCCGTTCCTGGCTGATTTTGCACGCGAAATCGCGCTCGGCATCGTGGTGGTCGGTATTACCTTTGGTTCTCTTATCTTCGGTGAGTTGGTGCCGAAGCGGATTGCCATGCAATATCCGGAAGTCGTCGCTTCGCTGGTGGCAGCGCCGATGTTATGGCTCTCTCGCCTGATGGGGCCTTTCGTCAAGGTGCTGACCATTTCCACCGAGTTCATCCTGCGGCTGCTTGGCATGCATCATAAAAAAGATGATGCCGTGACCGAGGAGGAGATCGCCGGCTTGTTTCGCGAAGGCACCGATGCCGGCCTGTTTGAAAAAACCGAACACGATATCGTCTCGCGCGCCTTGCGACTGGACGACATGCGCGTAACGGGTTTGATGACGCCACGCCTCGACGTACATTTCATCAATATTGACGATCCGCTGGAGATGAATCTGCAAAAGATTGCGGATAGCTCGTACACACGCTTCCCTGTTTGCAAAGGCGATCTGTCCAATGTCATCGGCATTGCGCATGCCGGTAGTCTGTTCGATCAGGCTATCCGTGCCAACGCCATTGGGCAGGTGGATATCGCAGCGGCCACCCGGCCACCCTTGTTTGTGCCGGAAACCATCAGTGCGATGCAGTTGCTGGAGACGCTCAAGAAGAACCGTGCCGAACTCGCTCTGATCATTGATGAATACGGGGAGATCGAAGGCATGGTGACCTTGAGTGATGTGCTGGAAGCCTTGGTGGGCGATGTATCGGTCATCGATGAACACAATGAAGTCGACGGCGTACGTCGCGAGGATGGCTCATGGTTGCTGGATGCGGGTTTGTCGTTTGATCGTTTCCGTGAATTGCTGGAGACGGACGTGCGTTTTCCCGATGAAGCATCCGGCTCGTACCATACGCTGGCAGGTTTTGTGATGGCGTTCCTCGGTCATATTCCGCAAATGTCAGACCATTTCGAGTGGGAAGGTTATCGGATTGAAGTGGTGGATATGGACAGAAACCGGATTGATCGGCTGCTGATCAGCAAACTGCCGGAGCCTCAGCAGGCATTGGACGATGATGTGGCAGTCTGAGTCAGCGAGACAAAAAATGAAAACCGGATCTTGATCCGGTTTTTTTGTGTCATCGCGCGCTCAGTGATTTTGCAATCCGCTGAATGTGCATAAATGCCCGTTCCGGAACACGGCGCATAAATAAAGTTTTTTGTGGGCAATACGCTTTAGAGTTAATGATCGATGCCGATATTAAATAACTGACACCATCTTTCCGCAATACTCCCACTATGGACCGAGGCGAACCACAAGCTGTTGCCGCGTCATCGACGCCGGATCGCGCACTTGCTGATTCTGGCACGGTATATGACTTGGTACAGCAATCGTCTGTGCCGGCGGCAGTAGTGCTGGAGCGTCGTCGTCCGGATGATGGGGCGACGCTCAAAAAGCAGCAAGCGGCACGCATCGCTCGTTTGACGATGACAGGTCTGTTTGCCGGCTTGTATCTTGGCGTGTTGTGGGTTTTCTATCTCCTGGACCAAATCGAGTTACGCGTGATTCAGCTTGCTGCGGTGCTGACCTGCGTGTCCTATCTGGTTTTCTATCTGTTGTTTGTGTCCGGTCTGAACCTGAAAAGTAGTGCGCGCAATCTGCGCACGCCGATGACAGTGGCGGCGGTTGGCATCATGTTGCTGGTGCATTATCAGGCGCCGGCAACGCAGATGGCCTTTATCCCCTTCCTGTTATTGACAATGGCATTCGTCATGCACCGCATGCCATCCAAAACGATGCTCAATCTGAGTCTGGTCACCTTGCTGGCCTATGCGTTGGTCATTTACGCGCATTATCGGCAGAAGATCGATCCGGATTTGCTGATGATGGAAATGATGCAGTTCGTCGGCCTGACATTTGCGCTCCCGGGGTTTGTCATGCTGGCAGACCGCGTACAGCGCTTGCATAGCGCGTTGTACAAGGCCAATCGGAAGATTCGCGATATTGAAGAGGATGCGCAGCGTGACGAAATGCTGGGTTGCTACAACCGCCGCTATATCGTTGCCGCGCTTGAGCAGCAAAAACGACTGGCAGACGAAACCGGTGAGCCACTGTGTCTGGCAGTGATCGATTTGGACCATTTCAAGCGCATCAATGACGACGCCGGGCACCTGATTGGTGATGATGTCCTGCGCGACTTTTCCCGCATTGCACAGCGCAGCATCCGTCAGGAGGACGTATTTGGTCGTTACGGTGGCGAAGAATTTTTGCTGATCTTGCCACAGACATCCTTGCATGCCGCTTCGCATATCGCGGAACGGATTCGCGTGCAGGTCGAATGTTATGACTGGAATCCGGCGTTGCGCAATGGCGTGACGGTTTCGATCGGGCTCACCCAGCATATCCCGGGCGAGTCGGTGCTGGATCTGTTCTCTCGCACGGATTCCGCAATGTATACCGCCAAGCAAACCGGGCGTAACCGCGTCGTCAAGGAAGAGCCATTGTCGCCATAAAACCCTATCAAGGTGACAACACAATCGGATTGATGCAACAAATTGCGGTTCGGATTTAACAGTTTGCGCGGCTGCGGTACTATTGACTGAAAGAAATTCCGGTTCCTTTTTCCCCCGCATGACATCTGCCACCATGCATGTACTTTCAGGCCTGACAGCTCTCATCATCGAACCGCATGCCGGCATGCGGGCGAGCATCCACGGCATGTTGAGTCAGGGCGGGCTGACGAAGATCGAATATGCTGTCAGCTCCGGTACGGCCATCCGACCATTGCGTCATAAGACCTTTGATCTGGTCATTTGCGAATACGATCTTGGTGAAGGGCAGGACGGACAGCAATTGCTGGAAGACTTGCGCTTCAACAAGCTGTTGCCACATTCGACCATTTTCATCATGGTTACGGCCGAGCGCACGCGAGACAAGGTCGTCAGTGCGGCCGAACTCGCGCTGAACGATTACATCCTCAAACCTTTCACGGCCGATACGCTGATTGATCGCATTACGCGCGCGATCGAACGCCGCAATGCATTGCAAATGATCCGGCAACTGGTCGATGACGGCAATCTTTCCGGCGCAATCGAGGCTTGTTCCGTTGGGATGGAGCAGGCGCCGCGCTATGCATCTGATTTCATGCGCCTGCGCGCAGAATTGCACATGACGCTCGGCGAGCTGGCCGAGGCGGAAACGCTGTATGGGGAGCTTTATACGCGACGCGCGCTCGCATGGGCACGTTTGGGGCAGGCGATTACCTTGCATCAGCAGGGACGATTTGCCGAGGCTGAGGTGATGCTGCAAGCGCTGGTGGAAGAGAAGCCGCAGTTTCTCGAAGCCTATGACTGGCTGGCCAAGGCGCAGGAAGAACTTGAGCGCGTCGAACAGGCGCAGCGTACGCTGGAAGCGGCGGTGGCGCGTTCGCCACACGCTGTGCAACGGTTGCGGCGACTGGGGCGGATTGCGCTGGAAGCGGGGGACGTGCAGGCAGCGCATCAGGCATTCCAGCAAGTGGTGAACCGGGCGCGTTTTTCCGAGTTTCGCGAGCCGGAAGACCATGTGCATCTGGTTGAGACGGCGATTGTTCAAGGTGAAATCCAGTTGGTCAATTCCGTGATACGTGATTTGTCCAAGACGCTGGCACATGCCGCCAAAACACCGGTCTGTCGGGCATTGTCGATGGCGATGCTGCATCGTCACAACGGCGAAGAGCAAGAGACCGTGGACGCATTGCAGACAGCGGTGGTCGCCAGCCGTGAGCCGATTGCTTTGTCCATCGATGCGCGTGTCATGCTGGCAAAAAAATGTCTGCAGAGTGGTCTTGAACAAGGTGCCGTGGAAGTGATGACCACGGTGGCCGGTAATACGCCCGGTGGTGCGGCGACCGCAAGAACCATGCGCCTGTTCCATGAAGCGGGGCGTGAAGACCTGGCGACACGGGTTGCGCGCGACAGCAAGAACCATGTAAGCGATCTGGTGTCGGCCGGCGCCGAGAAGGCACGCCTGGGCGATTATCGCGGCGCGGTGGATTTGATGTCGGAAGCGGCAACGCGGCTGCCGAATAACCCGCAAGTCGTATTCAATGCAGCGGTGGCGGTGCTGAAGTGCCTGGATAATATCGGTTGGGATGACGAGCTGGGTAACCGTGCGCGCGACTATGTGACCAGCGCGCGCCGGCTGGATCCGCGCAATCCGCGATTGTCTCTGCTCGGCAGCATGTACCGGGAATTGCTGCAAAAATACGCCATCAGCCGTAGCGACCGCTACGGCAGCCCCACGGGATTCTGATCGTTCAGACTTTCAGCACCTTTAGCGCACGTTCTGGTGGGCGCGCAATCACAGCCTGTTTGTCGAACTGGACGATGGGGCGCTGTAACAGGATGGGATGCGCAGCAAGGGCGTCAAGACATGCATCGTCGCTGGCATTTTCAAGTTTCAGCGCAGCATACGCATCTTCATTCGTGCGTAACATGTCACGTACACTCGTAGGTTCCAGGGTGTTCAGCGCATCCACCAGCGTAGCGAGCTGATCGCGTGACAACGGCGTTTTCTGATAATCGACGATATGGAGTTCAAGCGCGTTTTGCGTTGCAAATTGCTGGGCAAGCGTCAGGGCCTCGCGTGATTTCGAGCAGCGAGGATTGTGATAGATCGTCAACATGGATGTCAGATAGCCAAAGCAGGCGTAAAGTCTCGATTATGCCTCGGGAGGATCGTTTGGATGCAAGCGAATCCTGCAAGGCCATTGCAGTGCAAACATGAAAACCCGGGTGGACGGATAATTTTTCCTTGTCCGTTGTCTATCATTTTTCGATTTCCGAGCGAGTTTTATGTCTGACCAGTCTGATATCAATCTGCCCCCCGTTCCCAAAGCTGCTGATGGTTCCACGCCGCCAGCCGATCCTTTGCCGCCACAAGCTGTGCCCGATTCGCCCGAGATAACGGAGAAGCCCGCCGCTGTTCCACCTGCGCCCTATGTGCCGCCAGCACATGCCGATTTCACGAAAAGAGGCGCGCCCGCGTATCTGATGCCTGACGATTCGGCGTGGAAGCAAACCTGGCGGATTTTGTCCGCACGCATTCGCAGTCTGTCCGAGCAGGCGGGACGTCGACTGACGCAACGCACGCTGAAAATTGGCGTGTCTGCACGTATTTTTCATCCGGAAAGTGGTGCAAAAGGCTTGCAGGCGAAAACGCTGCAGTATCTGGAGGAGTCCATTGCGCAATGGGTAATGTCGCGCGATGTTCTGGTACTCATGATCCCGACGGTAAATACCAACGGCATGCTGCATCCGAGCAAAATCCGTTTGCGAGACTATGCCAAGCATCTGGATGGACTGGTGTTGCAGGGTGGTGCAGACGTGGCGCCGCAGACATACTCGCAAACGGCAACGCGTCCAGAGTGGATTGGCGACAGCGCGCGCGACATGTATGAGCTCGAATTGCTGCATGAATTTATCGAGGCAGGCAAGCCCGTGCTGGGCATCTGCCGCGGCTGTCAGCTGATTAATGTGGCATTTGGCGGCACTCTGTATCAGGACATCGCAACCGATGTGCCGGAGGCCAATCCGCATGTCCATGAAACCTATGACAGTCATCGTCATCGCATACAGTTTCCCGTTGGCTCGTCACTGGGAGCCCTGTTCTCAACGCAAAAAGCGCCACTGGTCAACTCGATTCACCATCAGGCGGTGCGCGATCTGGGGCGTGATCTGATCATCGAGGCGGTCTCGGAAGGCGACAACATTGTCGAAGCGGTGCGTCACACCAAATCGCGTTTTGTCATGGGCTTGCAGTGGCATCCGGAATTTCATCGTGCGGGTGGCGCCGAATTGCTGGATTGCACGCCGATCCTTGATCATTTTCTGCGAGCGGCGCGTGAAACGCGTTTTTAATCTGACTCTTTACCCCGATTTCTCACAACAGTTTTCCCCAAATACAAAAAATTAATGCAGGAAAACATTCCCGGTTGTTGACAAGGTGGGCTAACTACCCTATAGTCTGCGGTTCCCTGCGGAGGGGTGGCCGAGTGGTTAATGGCAGCAGACTGTAAATCTGCCCTCTTACGAGTACGCTGGTTCGAATCCAGCCCCCTCCACCAGTTTGGGTGATCCAAAGTAGGGAATGGTAGTTAGTGATTGAAGTAGTAATCCTCGCGGGTGTAGCTCAATGGTAGAGCTGAAGCCTTCCAAGCTTATGACGAGGGTTCGATTCCCTTCACCCGCTCCAAGTTTAGGATTGTGCGCATCGTTCGGTGCGAACAATTGCAATGCCCTTGTAGCTCAGTGGTAGAGCACTCCCTTGGTAAGGGAGAGGCCACGTGTTCAATCCACGTCAAGGGCACCAAAGAATTCTGTAGTTCTCGGTAGTTCGGTAAGAAATTCGCAATAAGTCGGTCGGGCGTGTGCCTGAGCATTCTCATCAAAATTGTTAGGAGTCCAAGATGGCAAAAGGCAAATTCGAGCGGACCAAGCCGCACGTGAATGTGGGCACGATTGGTCACGTTGATCACGGTAAAACCACGCTGACCGCAGCGATCGCAACGGT
>NZ_BMDI01000005.1 GCF_014635705.1 Oxalicibacterium faecigallinarum
CTGAACCCCGAAGAAACACAAGCCCGGAACCCGCGAAAAATCAGGCTTTTTTCTCTCGCAAACTATTGACGGTCAATAGTTTGACGGGTAGAATATAGGCATTGCTTCAGTGATGAGGCGATGCCCCGGCAGGGGTGACGGTGAGCAGACCAGACCCCAGCCGCTTAGACCATCTTCAACCCTTCCGCATAAGGAAAACGACCATGCAAACGCTGACCGCCACCTACTCCCCCGAAGACAACAAGCTGCGCCTTTATCCGTCCTCCCGACTGGATAGCGCGACTTATGAGCGCGTGAAGGCGGCCGGGTTCAAGTGGGCACCCCGTCAAGAGCTTTTCGTGGCCCCCATGTGGACGCCGGCCCGCGAAGACCTGCTGATGGAGCTGTGCGGCGAGATTGGCGACGAGGACACCGGCCTAGTCGAGCGCGCCGAGGAACGCGCCGACCGTTTCGAGGACTACAGCGACAAGCGCGCCCATGACGCCAGCGCCGCGCGCAACGCCGTGCAGGCCATCGGCCAGCGGTTCGAGTTCGGGCAACCCATCCTTGTGGGCCATCACAGCGAACGCAAGGCCCGCAAAGACGCCGAGCGCATGGAAAACGGGATGCGCCGCGCCGTGCAGATGTGGGAAACCTCCGAATACTGGAAGCAGCGCGCAGCCGGTGCCCTGCGTCATGCGAAATACAAGGAGCTGCCCGCCGTCCGTCATCGCCGCATCAAAGGGCTGGAGGCCGACAAGCGCAAGCAGGAGCGCAGCAAGCAAGAGGCCGAAATGTGGCTGAAGCTGTGGCTTGAATGCGAGGCCGAGCAAGACGCCGAGCTGCAAAAGGCCGTCGCCCTGCGCATCGCTGGCATGTGCTGGCTGCACCTGCCGCGCAAGGAAGGCGACCGCGAAGACTGGAGCCACACCCCGACCGCTTACGACGCCTTGAACGGCTCGCATCCGAACCTCTACGCGCCGCGCACCCTAGCCGAAGTGATCGAGGCGGCCAAGAAAACCTACCCGGCGACGATTGCCCATTGTGACCGCTGGATTGCCCACTTTGAAAACCGGATTGCCTACGAACGCGCCATGCTGGACGAGCAAGGCGGCCTGAAGGCTGAAGGCTTCGACATCCAGCCGGGCGGCCGCGTCCTGGTCGATGGTGAATGGCTGGTGGTGATGCGCGTCAACAAGAAGGGCGGCCAGATCAACAGCGTGACCACGAATGCCCGTTATGTGCGCGTGCGCGGCATCGAGGAAATCAAGGACTACCGCGCGCCGACCGAGGAAGACGCCGCCAAGGTCAAGAAGGCCGCCAAGCTGCCGCCGCTGGTGAATTTCCCCGGTGAAGGCTTCATCGAAATGACCGCCGAGGAATACAAGCGCAAGCCCACCGATTACAAGGGCACCCGCACCGCGCAAGCCACGGCCGAGCATGGCGCATACCGCTACCGCACCGCCTTTTTGGCCAATAGTGGCTATCGGATCGTGCAGGTTTACATCACCGACGCCAAGCGCGTGGACAAGCCTGCACCCGAGGCCGCCGAGCCGGTGAAATTCGAGCGCGAACCCGTGGCCCCGGCCCCGGTGGCGACCGAGCAGGCCCCAGCCAGCGCCGAGAGCACCGACAAGCGCGCGGCGATGGCCGAGGACTTCCAAGCCATGCGCGACCAGCTCAAGGCCGGCGTGCAGGTTGTGAGCGCCCCGCAGCTTTTCCCGACCCCGGCCGACTTGGCCGCCCGCATGGTGGAGCTGGCCGACATCGAGCCGGGAATGCGCGTGCTGGAGCCGAGCGCCGGCACCGGCCGCATTCTGGAGCAGTTGCCCGAGGGCTGCGAAGTGGTGGCCGTGGAGATTAACGCGGCCTTGGGTGGCCGCCTCGATGCAGACCGCCGCGCCGTGGTGATCGGTGACTTCCTGCAATGCACGCCCGAAACCTTGTGGGGATCGTTCGACCGGATTCTGATGAATCCGCCCTTTGCCAACGCAGACGACATCAAGCACATCCGCCACGCGCTGCGCTTCCTGAAGCCTGGCGGCAAGCTGGTGGCGATCTGCGCCAACGGCCCCCGCCAGAATGCCCAGCTTCGCCCGCTGGTGGAGCAGCACGGCGGCGAATGGGAGAACCTGCCGCCCGATACCTTCGCGGAATCCGGCACCGCCGTTAATACCGCCCTTTTCACCCTGACCGCCTAACCCACCAACGCACGCGCCCCGGCTTCGCCGGGGCCGCTCAAGGAGTACGAGCCATGCAACCGAAATTTATGCCTTGGGTTGACCTGCTGCCGGAAGTGGGCGACCCGATCCGCAACGAGCGCAACAAGCTGGCCGCCAAGCTGGCCAGCGCCGAGGAACTGGAAAAACAAGCCGCCGCGCTGCGCGCGGGAGTCCGTGAGGGCCGCGCGGCCCTGCTGGATCGAATCATGAAGCAATGGACGCTGCACGACATCGAGCAGGCCGCGACCGCTGCCGCCGACCGTGGCCAGCCGTTCCCGCCCGGCTTCGTGAAAGACGGCGAGCTGCGCGAGGCGCTGCGCGCCCTCGATGGTGCCCCGTCCCCGCTGGAGGTGTTGCAAGCCTTCCACGCTGGCCGCGTGATCCGGCAACACAACCTTTTCAGCACCGCGACCGAGGACGAACAGCGCGACACGCTGCACCGGGTTTTCGACTGGTGGAATTACGGCGCTGTCCCGCTGCTGACCCGCTTGGAAGGCTAGGGGAGGGCGGCCGATGTCTATACAGGAGCAGGCCGCCGCACTGGTGGCCGCCGTCGATCCGGCCGCTGTCGCGGCCGTGATCGCGGAATTCCCCGAGGCCGAGAAGGTGGGCATCCGCACCAACTGGCAAAGCCTCGATCCCCATCTAGGGCACCGCGTCCCGAAGGCCCCGGCCGACCGGGCCGAGTACCTGGCCCGGAAAATCGAGCAGTACGAGGCCGAGCTACAGCGCGACATCGCCACATATACGCGCTACCGCGAGCAGGGCCTAGCGGCCCTGTCCGCTTACGACGTGTGCATTTCCAGCGGTAACAACCCGCTGGGCGCGCTGCGCACGGCGCTGCGCCTGAAGGACGCCCACATTTCCTATGACCTGTCCATTCTGGTCAAGCTGACGCTTGAGCTGGAGGACGTGAAAACCGAGCTGGCCGAGGCGGAACCCCCGCAACTGGCCCTTTTCTGAAACGCGCGGCCGCCCGGTGCCGGCCGCAACTGGAGCACCTACTATGCCCCGCGCCCATGTCCCAACCATTGACGAAGTTTTAGCTGATCCCGCCGCCTCCCACTGGATGAAAGACGCGCTGCGCTCCGCGCTGGCCCGTGACCCGGTGGACGTGGCCAACGATGCCGCCTTCCTGTGCGCCCTGCTGGACAAGCGGGCCGATGCTGCTATGGAGGCGGGCAGGGCGGCCGTGGCCGCGACCGCTCCCCAGGTGGAGCGGTAGGCCGGCGACAAGCCCGGCTGCGCCGGGCTGGAAGGGCAGGGCTTCGCCCTGCTGGCTGGGCCGGCAAGCCTGCGCGCTGCGCGCGCCGTCCTGCCGGCGTCCTTCCTTGTGTCGCTGCTGCTGGCTGGCTGGATCTTCTCCTTCCCCCTGTTCCGCTCCCTCCGTGGCTTGCCCTGGCCCCTGAAAACCTGCTGGGCGAATCGTCCCGCTTCGCGGGCCGACCGGGCTGCTCCAGGTTCGCGCATTCGCGCTCATCCCCTTCGGGGACTGCTGCGCAGCCTTGCACATCCCTTTCGCTTGCGCCCTCCGGGCGCTGGCCTGACGGCCTGAAGTGAGCTTTCGCGCGCGAAAGCTGGACAACTGCACAAAGGCGTCCGTGGTGTGCAGAGGGTGGGGATTGCCTGTCACTTCCAAGGGTATCAGTTCGTTCTCGCCGTCAAGGGCTGCGCGCCCTGAAGGGCGCTTGCGGCCGCTGGCCGTTTCACCCTTGACCGCTGCGCTGCGAACCGATCCAGAGGAAGTAGGCAATCCCGCCCACTTCCTGGAGTCCATGACATGACCGCTTCGCACATCGACCTTTTCACTATTGACGACAACGGCCAGTTTCAACTGGCCAGCGCCGGCCAAGTCATCGAGGCCGCCTTGGCCATCCTTGACGAAAAGGTGATGCGCAACGGCCTGATTTCAGCGCCGGCTGACGCCAGCGCCTTCTTCTCGCTGCGCCTCGGGAACCTGGAGCATGAGGTGTTCGCGGCCATCTTCCTGGACGCACAGAACCGCGTCATCGAGTACATCGAGCTGTTCCGGGGCACGCTGACGCAGACCAGCGTGTACCCGCGCGAGGTGGTGAAGACCTCGCTGCGCCTGAACGCTGCCGCCGTCATTTTCGCGCACAACCACCCGTCCGGGGTGCCCGAGCCGTCGCGCGCCGATGAGAACCTGACCAGAGTGCTGAAGGACGCGCTCGCCCTGGTGGACGTGCGCGTGCTGGATCACGTCGTCGTCGCGGGTGGCGCGTCCGTGTCCTTCGCTCAACGCGGCTTGCTGTAGCCGCTGCTGGCCGGGTGAAAAACCCGGCAAACGCCCCTTCGGGGCGTTTTGCCCGGTAGTTTTAACGACCGTTTTTCCTGCCGGAAAAAGCGGCATTAAAACGTACCTTTTAATTACCATTGAATCCGGTAAAATTCGCCCTTTCTGGACAAATAACTACCGTGAGGCCCTTATGAGCGAGCATCGCCCGATCTACGGCGCGAATACAGCCGTTTTGAGCGACTTTCCCGAGCCGGTGAGGGCAACCCTTCACCTGATCGAAAAAAACCCGTCTAACGAGGCCGCGCTGATCCTGCTCCAGTGCGCCGCTTCCGCCGCGCACCCGGACTACCTTTTCAGTCTGGCCATGCTCAGTGCTCTCCCCATCGAGTACAAGGAGGCCGCCCTGGAGCTGATCGAGCACAGCCTGACCAGCGGTTTCACCGTGGACGAGCAAAGCGCACTGCTGCGCTTTGTTGAGCCATTCATGGCCACCGCGCTGCGCGCTCCGCGCGGCCGCTGACGCGCCGGCCCATCATGGCGCTCGACATCTTCGCGCTGCTGACTTCGGACGGCGATCACGCCCAGGCCGACCACATGTTCACCGGCAAAGCCGGCGACATGCTGGCCGTGGCCGACGTGCTCGATGCCGTGCATTGTGCGAATCGCCGGCTGCGCGCCGTGCCGGCGCTGGCCCGTCGATTCCGCGATGGCGCTACCTATCCCATTCCCTGCGTGCGACTGACCAAAGCCGAGTGCCGCGTCCTGGTGGACGCGATCACCGACTTTGGCCAATCCATGCCCAAGACCACCAAAGCCCGCAAACTCGCTGACCTGCTGGCCAGCTCCGTTTGCGTCTACTGATCGGAGCCTTTCATGGATGACAAAACCGCCGACCGAGTGATGTCCGCATCCCTCGACTATTTCAGCCGCAGCACCTTCTTTGCCCTCCTGGTGCTTGTCGCCGGCTGGGGCCTTGGCTGGCTGCTGGGCTTCGCTCTCGCTCGCAGCATCCAATCCAAGACCGGCGCGGCGATCTGCCGCCGCCTGTGCCCGATTGTGGGCGTGCTGGCCGCCTTCCCGCTCGCCTACAAGCTCATGTTCTCCGCGTGAATCTGCCGTGCCTCGTTACTTCGCTTACTTGCGAGTCTCCCGCGACTCGCAAGACGTGGCGAACCAGCGGCTTGGCCTGCTGGATTTCGCCAACTCGCGCGGCTACGCCCCGCTCGTTGTCGTTGAAGAAACGGCAAGTCGCACCGTTCCCTGGCGGGAACGCGCTCTAGGCTCGCTCCTGCTGGAGCAGAGCCAGCGCGGCGACCTGATTCTGACCTCAGAATTCACCCGCCTGGGTGGATCGCCCGGCCAAGTCTTTTCGATTCTGGAGACTGCCGCCGAGCGCGGCGTCACCATCATCATCACGAAGAACGGCACCGTCATGGACGGTAGCCTGAATGCCCAAATTCAGGCCGCCGCTTTCGCTATGGCGTCCATGATCGAGGTGGAATTCACCCGCGCGCGCACCCGTGAAGGCTTGCAGCGTGCTCGCCTTGAGGGCCGCATCGGCGGCCGGCGCAAAGGCAGCACCGGCCGCCTCAAGCTCGACCCTCAACGCGACAAAGTAGGGGAGCTGCACGCCCTTGGTTTGACGACGCCGAAGCTCGCCAAATACTTCGGCGTCACCGAGAAAACCATGCGCAAGTTCCTTGCGCGGCACTTCCCCAAAAAAGCACCGGATTGACACCGCCGGCCCTTCGGCCCGGCCGTGCCAATCCGGTTTCCCCGGCTTCGCTTCTTCCCGGCCTCTCGTTCCCGCTTCGCAGGAACTCGGGCCGTAAATCGCTCCGCTTGCCTTGGCTCGATGGTGGCCAGCCTTCGGCCGACCACCATCCTTGCCCTATTGCCGCCATCGCCGGCTTTTGCCGCTTCGCTGCAACCGGCGCCGGCCGCGAAATGCGCGGCCTGGCTTCCGGCTGCCGATAGCCTCTCCGCTACCGCTTCTAGGCTCTCCGCTGCTAGCCCCGTAGGCCGCCACCCTCGCAAACTTGCTTCGTGTCGCCGGGCCGTCGCGGTTCCCGCTGCCGCCATTCGGCGGCCGTCCCGGCCCGTCCGCTTTGCGGCCGGTAATGCGCAACTTTCGCACGCGAAAGTCGGGGAGGCGCTGGGCGGCTTCCCTTGCTTTGCTGCGGTTCGCCTTGCGCCTACTCCCCGCTTTCCGGCCTGCTGTTTCGTTCCGCGCTTGTGCCGCGTCACGCAGGGCCGGAAAGTGCGAAAGGCGAAGACGACTTCCTTCGTTCGCCGCCTTCGCCTTTCCTTGTCACGCAACCGCGCCCCTTCCGTGGCGTCTGTCGGTTGCCCTCAATTTCTGAATGGCTCCGCTACAGCGTACCCCATTCCCGTTCGTGATCGTCTGTTGAAATGCGCTCCAGGATGCGGCCGCATCCTTCCGCGTCGTTGTCGTAAAACCCCACGTCGATGCCGTAGGGGTTAGTTAGCCAGATTTCAGCACCGTCCGCATTGATCGCCCAGCCGTCGATTTCCGCGCGGCCGTGTGTTTTCAGGTGCTGGTGCAGCTCCTGGCTTCCGATGTTTGGCTGCATCTTCTTCACCATCCTTTGCTGGGCGAATCGTCCCGCTTTGCGGGCCGACCGGGCTGCTCCAGGTTCGCGCATTCGCGCTCATCCCCGCTTTGCGGGGACTGCTGCGCAGCCTTGCACATCCCTTTCGCTTGCGCCCTCCGGGCGCTAGGCCGTGCGCCTATCAACCGCCGCGTTTCCCACAAGCTCAACAGGCCCTCGCGCTGATCCGCTTTCCCACAAGAGGTTTCTTGTGGAAAAGCGGGCGCGACCGTTGCCTCTTGCGATATTGAGGTATCGCGGGCAACGGCTACGGAGCCTGTTGATTTGTGGAAAACGCTCATCCGCTGCCTGCACCGTCCCGCCGCTGGATGCGTCAAAACCCAACCCCACCCATTTCGTCTCCCCGTGAGGGGAGCCGACCAAAGGCGCGCCTCTGGACTCGGGGCCGTCTCTCCTACAAACGCCGCGTTTCCCACAAGCTCCACAGGCCCTCGCGCTTTTCCGGTTTCCCACAAGAAGTCTCTTGTGGAAAACCGGGCGCGACCCTCTCCCTTTGGGATATTTGGGTATCCCCGGTCGAGGGCACCGGGGCCTGTGGATTTGTGGAAAACGCTCACTGGCTGGCCTCGGCCGTCGCTGCACCATCCGGCGCAGTTTGAACAGGCTTCGCCGGCTCTGCCGGCTTCGCTGCATCAACGATCAGAAGCGCCTTGATCTTTGGCATCGCTTCGCGCCAAAGATCAGATGGAACCGCATCAAGCCGTTCCGTCTTGATGAGTTCCATCACGGCCTTCTGGTTCCTCTCGCGCTCCTTGCGCTGCTGCTCCCGCTGTCGTTCCTCCAGCTTCCGCAGCTTTTCGCGCTGGGCTGCGATTTCTTCATCCAGCGTCTTGGCCTTGCGGCCTGACTTCGGATTCGTCGTTTCACTACTCATGGCTCTTACCTCGCAATGTGGGTTCTAGTGGAAAACCTGCCTGATCTGGCGGGACGTGCTGCGTCCCTGATCGGCTGCATTTTACCAAATGCCCGGTTTTCTTCCACTAGGGCCTGGGAGAGAGAACGGCACCGTTCTTCCAGCTCGCAGGGCAAGCCCCGCGCCCCGGAAGAACGGTCACACACCACGCAACATAGTTGGCGGTGCTAAAAGCCGCGCTGTGGCGCGCCTTTTAGCGTGGCGACACCGAAAAGACAACGCGGCGACACCGAAAATGCTATAATGGTCTAAACCCTTATGGAGTAAAGGAAAATGCCGAGAGCGAAAGGAACAGGGAAAGGCCCCACCGAGCGGTTCAACATCCGGCTCGATGAGGACACGGCGGGGTTCTACCGAACCAAGGCCAACGAGCACGGAATCAGCATTTCCGAGTTTTTGCGCCAAACGCTGGTGCAGGGCGTGATCGCGGAAAACGTGCAAGACATCGAGCAGCGCCTGCGCCGCCTTCTCGATGAAATCCGCACTGGCGGGCAAGGTGGCGGCAAGGTCGAGATTCCCGACGAGTTACTGCTTTCGGTCTTCACCGCCGAGAACATGCTGGCCGCGATTGTTGAGGCCAAGGATGTGCAGCAGTTGTACGAAGCGCAGAACAAGGCGAAGGCCAAGCTCAAGCGACTGAAAGGAGGCTGAAATGGCAAAGCGTGAGGAAAAGGGGAGTGCGGGCAGCTTCTCCCGTGGGGCCGAGTTGTGGATGCACCAAGCCCGGCTGTTCGTGGTGGCGATCTGGACGGTCGTGCTGATTTCCATCCTGGCCGGCTTGGGCGTGACTACCGCCTACTTCTGGAATGCGACGACGGCAGACGAAAAGTACGCGCTGGAGCGGAACGTCCTGGCGCACACGCGGGATGCGCTCTACATGACGGCCGGAAAGATGGAACTGAACGTCAACGGCGAACTGCGCAAGATGGAAGTGTCGGAGGTAGCCTTGCTGACCGACGACATGGCCGAGGACGCTTGGCGAAAGCTGCGCAACGGTGGCATGTTCGGCTTGCTGACTTCCATCGGTGTGGTGTTTCTGATCTCTTTGTACTGGTGGGGCTACGGCCGCGAACGTATGCAGGACAATCAACTACGCGGGGCCAAGCTAGTGGAAGGAAAAGAGCTTGCGCGCCTGATCCGGCACCGCGACGAGGCAAGCCCTTATGAGATTGCTGGCGTACCCATGCGCGTGAAGTCGGAGACGCTGCATACGCTGTTTGCAGGTGCGCAGGGTACGGGTAAGTCACAGCAGTTTTTCGCACTCATGAAGCAGGTGCGGGCGCGTGGAAAGCGGATGATCGTGTATGACCCGACCGGCGAGTTCACCCAAGCGTTCTACCGTGAAGGCAAAGACATCCTGATGAACCCGCTGGACTCCAGAAGCCCGAACTGGAACATCTGGAACGAAATCGCCAAGGACTACCACTTCGACAACATGGCGAACGGCCTGATTCCCGATCCGGCCGAGTCTGATCCATTTTGGGCACTTGCTGGCCGGATGGTGCTCAAGGACGTAATCGCAGTATTGGGACGCGAGGGCCGCCGCACGAACCGCGACCTCTACAACGCTATCGCCAAGAGCAACCTGGACGCCATGCACGCATTGTTGCAGGGAACGGCAGGGGCAACCTATGTTGACCCAACGACCGAGCGCACGGGGATGTCGCTCAAGATGACGGTTCAGAACCAGCTCGAAGCCTTCCGGTTTTTGCCAGATGAGGGCGAATCGTTCTCCATACGCAAGTGGGTACATGAAGAAGGCGATTCATGGATGTTCATCACCGCACGGGAAGCGATGCGCGAGGCATTGAAGCCTGTTTTGTCGTTGTGGATCGACACGGCAATCAAGGCCGTGCTCGACCTGGAGCCTATCCACCGAGAACGGCTTTGGTTTTGTATTGACGAGCTGCCGACGCTCCAGAAACTGGACATCCTGAAGCTGGCTCTGACGAATACCAGAAAGTACGGTTTGTGTATGGTGCTGGGCGTGCAGGACTTCAGCCAGCTCTACGAAATCTACGGGCACGATCTGGCCAAGACGATCATTTCCGGGTGCCAAACGAAGCTGCTGCTGCGTGTGACGGATGGTGCTGCGGCGAAGCTGTTGGCCGAATTGATGGGGCAGGCCGAGGTGGATGAAAAGGATGAAACCTTGAGCTACGGCCTCAGTTCGCAACGTGACGGCGTGAGCGTTATGGCGCGCCGACAGATGCGCGACCTTGTGCTGACATCGGAGATTTTGACGTTGCCCGACATGACCGGCTATCTGCTGGTTCCGGGTGACTATCCCATTGCCCGTGTCAAGTACGGCTACGTCCCGACCGAGAAACAGGCCAACGGATTCATCGAGCGCGACGGCTTTGCGATCAGCTTCAAGCCGACTACGGCGGCCGCCGCGCCGGCACCCGCACAGGCGACCGCAGAAGTTCATCAGCAGCCCGCGCCGGAGCAAGGCGACATGCTGGATGATGATGATATGGACGCGCCGGCTACGGTGGAGGTAATGCGCAACGAAAACGGCGATGTGATCGACAAGGCGACCGGCGAAATCATCAAGCCAGCCGAGAAGGTTTCGCGCGCGAAAGACGATACAGATGCGAATTCAGCGAGCCAAGGCAAGAAGCCCAACCCGCTGGCGGATGCGCTATAGGAGGATACCCAATGAAGACTCAGAGACGGGCATTTCTACATTCCGTCGCGGCCGCCTGCTTGGCGGCTTTTTGCGTTTCCGTGCAGGCTGAACCGGACTTGCTGCAACCTGATGAAGCCTTCCGTGTGTTGGCTCGCCGGGTGGATGCGCGGGTGGTGGAGCTGGAGTACATCATCGCGCCGGGCTATCACCTGTACCGCGACCGTTTCAGCTTCAAAACGGACAACCCGGCCGTTACGGTGGCAGGCGTTGAGCTGCCGCCACCGCTTGAAAAGTTCGACAAGGCGATGGGCCAGAACATGCGCTACTACACCGAGCGGGTGGCCGTGCGCGTGCGCTTGGCTGGGGCCAATCAGACCGTCAAGCTGGTGGCCACGGCGCAGGGCTGTGCGGCCATTGTGGGGGTGTGTTATGCACCGATCACCAAGGCTTTCAGCGTGCCGGCAATGGGAGGAAAACAGGGATGATTAGCATGAACAACGTAGGCAGCGCCGGGCAGGCACTGCACTACTTTTCCGCTGATAACTACTACACCCAGGACGAGGGATTGGAGCATTCCGAGTGGTTCGGCAAGGGGGCCGAGCACCTTGGGCTTTCAGGCAAGATCGACCGTCAAGCCTTCTTCGAGGTGTTGAACGGGAAGGTGGAAGGCCAGGAACTGGGCAAGTGGGTCAAGAACGAGGAAACCGGCGAGAAGGAACGCGAGCACCGGCCGGGCACCGACATGACGTTTTCCGCGCCCAAGAGCGTTTCGCTCATGGCCGAGGTGTACGGCAAGCGGGATGTGCGGGAAGCGCATGAGGCAGCAGTCAAAAAGGCACTCAGCCACATAGAAACAGAGCTGGCCAGGACGCGCCAAACCGTGGACGGGAAGACCGAGGCGGTGCAGACCGGCAACGTGACCGTGGCCATGTTCCGACACAACACAAGCCGCGACCTCGACCCGCAGACGCATACGCACGCCGTCATCATGAACGCCACCAAGCGGGAGGATGGGCAGTGGCGCTCCCTGACCAATGAGGAAATCTACAACGCGCAGCGCGTCATCGGGGCCATCTACACGTCCGAGCTGGCCGACCGGCTCCAGGCGCTGGGCTACGACATTCGCCGCACCGACGAGAAGGGCAACTTCGAGATTGCCGGCATCACCCGCGAACAGATCGAGCACTTCAGCCAGCGCCGGGCCGAAATCGAGGCGGCGCTGAAAGCCAAGGGCGTGGACATCGACGACGCCAGCGCGCAGCAGAAGGAGGACGCCACGCTGAAGACCAGGGCGCGCAAAGTGGACGTGGATCACGAAGCCCTGATCGGGAGCTGGAAGGAGCGGGCCAAAGAAATCGGGATCGACTTCGACGCCATCCAGGCGAAGGCCGACGCGCAGCGCGCGCAGGGCGGCGTGATCCGGGCCGACAAGCTCACCGGCCGGGAAGCGATGTCCTTTGCGGCTGCGCACCTGATCGAGCGCGAGGCCGTGGTATCAAAGAACGACCTCATGGCGGCGGCCATCGAGCACGGGGCAGGGCGCGTTTCAGCATCGGAAGTGAAGCGCGCCTTCGACAAGCTGGAGAAGGACGGCGATCTGGTGGCCTTGCCTGACGGCAACTACACGACCAAGAAGATGCTGGGCAGCGAAATGTGGGCGCTCGACCAAGTGCGCGCACAGAAGGGCCAGACGCCGAAGATGATGGAGCCGGAAGCGGTGGCAGCGCGGATCGCGCAGGCCGAGGGCAGGCAGGGCTTCAAATACAGTGAAGGCCAGAAAGAGGCCATCAGCAAGGTACTGACCACTGAAGATCGTTACGTGGCGGTGCAGGGCCTTGCCGGGACGGGTAAAACCACCATGCTCAAAGGCGTGCGCGAAATGGCGCAGGAGCAGGGCTACACGGTGCGCGGTATGGCTCCGACCGGCGCGGCCAGCAAGGTGCTGGCCAGGGAGACAGGTATTGCTACCGATACCGTCTCGATGTTCCAGATCAAGGAGCGGCAGCTACAGAAGGACATCGAGTTTGCCAAGCAGTACGCACCCGACTTCCAGCGCAAGGCGGAAGTCTGGATCGTGGATGAATCGTCCTTCCTGTCGCAGCGTCAGAAGGCCCAGCTCGACCACATGGCCGAAAAGGCCGGGGCCAAGGTGGTGTACCTGGGCGACACGCTCCAGTTGCAGGGCGTGGAGGCCGGCAAGCCCTTCGAGCTGGCCCAGCGGGACGGCATGGAAACCGCCTACATGACCGAAATCAACCGCCAGAAGACCGCCGACCTGAAGCAAGCCGTGGACATCATCACCGGCCGCGACAACCTTGGGGAAGGTCAGCGGCTCACCCAAGTGGAGCTGGCCAACAACGCACGGGCCTTCGAGTACATGGACAAGGCGGGAATGATCCGGGAAATCCCCGAGAAGTCCGAGGACGACAAGGGCCGCCTGG
Organism: Oxalicibacterium faecigallinarum; assembly: GCF_014635705.1. Taxonomy (GTDB): domain Bacteria; phylum Pseudomonadota; class Gammaproteobacteria; order Burkholderiales; family Burkholderiaceae_D; genus Oxalicibacterium; species Oxalicibacterium faecigallinarum. Next base: position 13,078 of record NZ_BMDI01000005.1, read on the forward strand.
TGGCGGCCGTGGTGCAGGACATCTTGAAGCTCGACAAGGCCGAGCGGGAGCGCACCATCGTCATTACCGCCTATAACGAAGACAGGCGGGCCATCAATGCCGGCGTGCGCGAGGGACTGAAGGAACAGGGAGAGCTGTCGCGCTCCGAGGACACGCGGGAAATCTACACCTCGAAGGGCTGGACGCGCGCCATGCAGAAGGAGGCGCAATACTACAAGGCTGGCGACGTGGTGCGCTTCGGGCGGGACTACCAGCAGATCGACGCCAAGAAGGGTGAATACATGCGCGTTTCGGCCGTGGATGCACCCAACGGCACCGTGGTGCTCCAGAAGGAAGACGGCTCTGTGATCGCGTGGCAGCCGAAGAAGCACAACAAGATCGAGGTGTACGACCGCGACACCCGCGAGCTGGCCAAGGGCGACCTGATCCGTATCACCCGCAACGAAGGCGAGTTCAAAAACGGCGAGGTGGCGCGCGTCACGGCCGTGGCTGGGGACAAAGTGACGCTGGAGCTGAAGCAGGGTAAAGACGTGTCACTGCACCAAGTGGATCTGTCGCGCAACAAGCATTGGGATCATGCCTACGCGCAGACGGTTCACGCCTCGCAGGGTGCGACTCAGCACCGGGCCATCTTCCACATCCGCGCGCCTCAGACCGAGAGCGAGAAGAAGCAGGAGCGGGCGCTGGAGAACATGGCCAAGGTCTTCGGTGATCGGAGCTTCTATGTCGGGGCCACGCGCGCCTCGCATGAGCTGCGCATCTATACCAACGACAAGGCGGTGGCGGCCAAGGCGGTGGCGGCCAAGCAGGACAAGACCAGCGCCGTGGAAACGCTCCGGCAGCACGAACGGGCCACGGCAATCACCGCCGACAACGTGGGGGAACGCCCGGTGTCGCCGCAGCGAAACGGTGACGTGCAAAGGTAATCCCGATAAAATGTCAACTTGCGCGCGCTGGTCTTGACCGACTTTCGCGCGCGAAAGTTGGCGGCTGGTTCCGCTTTTCGCCAGTAGGCAAGTCGGCTTAGACTTGTGTGATGAACCTTTGACTATGCAAAAGAACAAGCCATGACCGACCCAAAGGACGCCGAGATGTCGGCCGATGGGCAGGGAACGAAACGCCGTAGAACTCGCAATTATGGCGACCGCCGAACGGTATCCCTGCGGATGGACCCCGAGCTGCACGAGCGCATGATGGACTTGTGCGACGATCTGAAAATCCCCGCCAACACTTATATTTCGGGACTCATCGAAAGCGACTTGAAGAAACGGAAAAAGTGACCGCGCCATAGTCGCCTCGCCCTGTTTGCCGGGGTGCCGGGAACCCGAATATCATGTGAGGTTCTTCGGTGGATTCAGGGAGAGGTGCGCGTGTCTATTATTTCAACGATCAACTGGAAACGCTTGGCTTCGGTTTTTGTGCCGGGCGTACTGATCGCAGCCATCAGCATTTATGTGCTGGGCTTTCGTGCCCCGCCTTCCCCTGATCTTAGGGTTCTGCCCGGTAAAGCACTGGCCGCCTACGACGAGTTCTACCCGATCCGCGCCGATGACACCGGGGCGCTGTACCTGGATCGGGAATTGTTCGTGAAGGCGGTCAACTACCTCTCTCAGCATCCCTCGCCGCGCGCCGTCGCGGATTTGATCTACCTGGGCAACTCCAACAACGTCACCCTGTTGCTGGACGGGCCGACCAAGGCCAAGTACCTCATGCTGACCCAGCAGCCCGACTATGCGGCGCTGTCAGAGGTGGATCGGGAGAAGGATCGCATCTTCCAGTCCTATGCGGACATCGTGAACGGCATTGGCCAGACCTTCGCGGGCACGCCGGTAGAAATCGTCTTGCACGACACGCGCAACCCACTGCGCTCGATTGTGGCCGTGCAGAACCCCATTTCAGGCCGCAGGCTGGGTGACACGAATACCAACTTCGGTATCCAGCTCATCAAGAACTACAGCTATGGCGAAGGGCAGGGCCAAGGGCGTGGCGCTTCGTTCGTGAGCTACGACATCAGCCTGAAAGACGGTCGGGCAGTGAAGTCAACCACGATCCCGATCTTTCATGACGTGTACGGCTTGATCGGGTTTATTTGCATCAATATCGACATATCCAAAATGGACAAGAAGCACCCGGAATATGTCGATCATTTTGTAGATGCGTTCAAGGCGACCATCGCCAATGACGCTATCAGTGAAATGATCCAGAACAGCAAACGCAAGAACTGATTTTTTCAACCCTCTCTATAAAGGAAATGACTATGGACGCTGGAGCCATTCAAGAGCACTTGGAACTGCTGCAATTCGATCTGGCGCGGCCGCTGCTGGTAATGAAGGCCCCAAAGGGGATTCTCGGTTGCGGGTATATCAATGTCGAAACCTGCAACAAAACCGGCGAGGTTTGCGCAATCGTGACCGGGGTGAATACCTTTGACGACATGCGCAAGGCCAAGGTGGTGGCCACCTCGAACAAAGCGGTTGAGCTGGGTATCCAGGTGGGCGAGTCTGGCCAAGACGCACTGAACAAGATGCGGTGATTTAGACCGTGCCGCCTGGAGAGTGGAGCGAGGGCATCCAAGTGGAAGTCATCTTCTATACGAGCTGCGCTTTCTTGCTGACCGTCTTTTTGGTCAGCATGGTGCTGGCTGTGCGCGGCAACCAGGCGGCCAAGTATTTCCTTTGGGTATGGGCGGCGCTGATGATCCTGGCGCTGCCGCTCATGAACCGGGCCAACATGATTTCGCACATCGCCGCTGGCCTGATGCTTGTGTTTTTTCTCTACGTGCTCTACATCACCGTCCGCTACGGGATGGAGCGCGTGGACGTTTCTCACGAAGAAACCCGCCGTGTCCTGGCTGAATCGAACCGGCGCATTGACGAGGAACGGCGCACCCTCGCACGCCGTCTGCACGACGAGGTGAATCCCCAGCTCCTGCTCACGCGCAACGTGCTGAAGCAGCTTGAGCCGCTGGTGGCTGGGAATACGCGGGCGGCCGAGCTGTTGGGCAACGCCTCGGGGATGCTCAACGACGCCTACGCCGAAATGCGGGACATCATCAAGAACACGCGGATCGAGGTTATCGACTCCATCGGCTTCACGGCCGCCCTGGAGTCGCTGGTGGCCCACTACACGAATATTTCCGAGAAACCGGCCATCACGCTGGAGCACAACCTACCGAAGCGGCCGGCGCTGCCAGAGACATCCGCAGTCAGTGCCTACAAGATCATCCGGGAAGCGATTTTCAACGCCATCAAACACTCCAAAGCCGACCAAGTTCACGTCAGCATCCACCACAACAAGGCGATGGATACTTACAAGGTCGAAATCACAGACGACGGCGTAGGCATGAAAGCTACCGCCCGGAATGGAGAGCACGCCGGAATCGGGTTGATCGACATGCGTGAGCGGGTGAGGGTGCTTGGCGGTGCGCTGAAAATACAGGCGGCCGATCCTACCAACCAGAAGCGGCCGGGAACGAAACTCAGCTTTTCGTTTTCAGGGCAGTTGTCGTAATGCCGTGACGGATCGCCAGCTTGGTGATGTCCGCTTGGCTTTCAACGCCTAGCTTGGCTTTTACGCCCTTCATCAAGTGGCCGATGGTCTTGGTGGACAAGTCCATTGCGGTGGCAATTTCGGTCATGGATGCGCCATCGGCTGCAAGACTGAAGGCCCGCATTTCGTTCTCATCCAGCAGCCGGTTCGGGTTCCGATCCTTGACGGCCGACCATGCGAGTAGGCGGGCAATCTCCGGGGAAAAGTATTCCTTGCCCTGGGCTACCGTGTTGATCGCCTCGTTGAGCACTTCCGTGCTTTCATCCTTGCGCACAAAGGCCAGCACGCCGAGCTTGTAGGAACGCTCGATGATGTATTGATCGTCAAACTGGCTAAAGACGATGATTTTGGCCGAGGGATCGCGGGCCAGCAGTTCCTCACACACGTCCAGCCCGTTCTCGCCACAGCCTTTACTGTCAAAGCGCACGTCGATCACCAGGACATCCGGCTTGACCTCTAGGAAGCGGTCGATCAGCCCGTCCAGGCTGTAGGCCACCTCTACTACGTCGATCCCGTAGTCCTTCAATACATCGCGGAAACCGGCCACCAGCAGCCGGTGATCGTCCGCAAGAAATACTTTTATTCCCAAAACGTCACCTATTGGTTTGGGATCGTGTTGATCCCGAAGTTCGTTGGCCATGCAGGCAGGCGCTGCCGTGCTTGGCGGATTTAGCGGCCATGCAGATCAGCGGTGGGTGCAACACCCTCGCCGGCGAGGCAATAACCGAATTTTGACAGAAAAGCCGCATTCGATATACCGCGCCCGGCTGATCTAGCCATGATCTGCACCGTTCGGGGGACAGCATTATACGTGCCATCTAACCCAATGCTTCCGCCGACAGGAAGTTATTTTTCTCCTACATGGTATCATTTGGCCCCTTGCCGTGGGCATTTCATGCCTTTGGCAAGCGGGATTCGGCGGGTAAAGCGGGGCTGTCGGATGGGTGCCGCAAGACCACATCCCAAGATGACAAACCTAGGCTAGATGCCTTGTCGCTCTAGGTTTTTTCTGTTATCGTGCTTTCACCGTGAAAGCAAGTTGACTGCTACAATAACGCAATGGGAAACGCCTCTATGTACTTCTCTGCACGCGCACTGATCGCGGCGGCATCGCTGATGCTGCCGCTTGCTGCTTCTGCAACGTGCTGGGATGAGGCTGGGCGCGGCTACGGGATCGACCCCCTGCTGTTGAAGGCGATTGCCTGGAAGGAATCGCGCGGGTGGACGGGGGCAGTCGGCCCGAAGCTGAAAGACGGCAACCGCGCGCTGGGCCTCATGCAGATCAACACGATCCACCTGCCGAACCTCGCTCGCTTCGGCATCCGCCGTGAACACCTGTTCGACGCTTGCACCTCGCAGAAGGTGGGGGCCTGGGTTCTGGCCGACTGCATCCAGCGTTTCGGCGCTACCTGGAAGTCCGTGGGCTGCTACTACGCCGGCCCGGCATCAACCAATGTGAGCGCCCAGGTCGAGTACGTCCGCGACGTGCAGCGGTTCTACGAGGGCTACCGCAGACAGCAAGCCCACCAAATTTCAACTTCACCGGCCCAAGTGGCCAGTTTCCAAGGGGATTGATATGGCGTTGCCAGCCAAACCGTTTCGCATTTCTATCGTCTTTGCGCTGGCTGCTGCTGGCGTCACTGCTGCCAATGCGCAGTCACTGAACCAGCCAAACCCCCTGGATCGTCTCTCCGACGTGGTGCAGTTCGGCGTCCCCCGCGACACCAAGTTTGTGTTCTGCGACGGGGAAGACTGCCCGGAACGCTCCATCAAGCACCTGTACGTCCCGCCTCCGCCGCCGCCTCCTGTTCAAGAGCCGGTCATGCCTGCGCCTCAATCCATCCAGCCGCCCGAAGAACTTTCGCACGCGAAAGTTCCGGCCAAGAAAAAGCCACTGAAGAAGAAGCGGAAGAAGCCCGCGATTCAGTACGAATGCAAGCCTGTCACCAAACCGAAGTGATGGGCTTTCCGTCTTTGCGCATCCCCCTGGCGCAAGGCCCCACACGGGGAAATTCAGGGGTTCCAACCAACTTTCTACGTAGGAGTTTTTGAAGATGAACGCAGCAATTCAAGCAGTCGATGTTCGCAAGGAAGCGGGCCAGTGGTTCAAGGCCCTGATGCTCGCCGGCCTGATCCTGGGTCTGATGATGCTGGCTTCCGGCGCATACGCCAGTGACGGCACGGAGTTCGACGCCGCCGTAACCAAGTGGGACGGCTGGGTGAAGGGCAACCTGGGCAAGCTGGCCGCCCTGATCGCCATCGGCGTGGGTTCCGTCGTCGCCGCCGTCAAGAAGGACTGGAGCTGGTTCTTCGGCGCGGTGGTGCTGTCGATGGGTATCGGCGTGATCGTCGGCATCGTCAACGCCAGTTTCACGGCCGTCATCTAAGCGCAGGAGGTGGCCATGTCCGAAAAAACGGATCTCTCTCACTACATCCCGCGCCGACTGGACGACGGAGCCAAGTTCCTCTTTTGGGAAATGGACGTTGCCATGATCGGCCTCATGGGCGTGTTGGTTGGCATTGGCTCCGGCTTCCCGGTGATTGGGCTGTTCCTTGGTATTGGAGCTGCCTTTTTCTACGGGAAGCTGAAGGCTGGGAAGCATCCGGGCATGGCCACCCACCTCCTGTACTGGTTCACCGGGTTTCCCGAGCCGAAAGAACTGCCGGGTAGCCACATTCGAGAACTCAATGGATAAGGGGCTACACGAGCAATGGCACCAGATAAAGCAAACAACGAGCGGGACGCGCTGAAAACGCAAGTCCGCTTTCACCGCGCGATGAACGCGGGCCTGCTGGGCACCCTGTTTTTCGGGGTGCTGCTGCTGGGCTTCGTAGTCGTGCGCGACACAACCAAGATCGTGCCGCCTGAAGTTAAGCGGCCCTACGAGATTGGATCGAACTACGCCAATAAGGACTACCTGCTGGATATGGCTGGTTATGTCCTGGGCACGGTGTTGACCGTCACGCCGGAGACGGTTGATTACAACAACAAGGTGATTCTCAAGATGGCCGACCCGGACGGCTACGCCGGGTTGAAGACCGCGCTGGATGCGGCCGCAATGCGGCTCAAACAGGAGCGAGTCACCACCATTTGGGTTCCTCGCAAAGAGGAAGTCAGCGAGCAGGACAAGCGCGTGAAGGTCAGCGGAAAACTCAAGACCTTTATTGCCGACAAGCTCACTTCCGAACGCGAGAAGGACTATCTCGTTGAATTCACCATCACTACCTCGGGGCGTCTCTATGTTTCCAAGATCGAAGAAATCGTTAAGCGCGATCCTTCTGCTAACAAGCCTGCTGGCAACTGAAGCAGGCGCAACGCAAGTCGTTGAGAACGCTGACCGGGGCCACGTTCAAGTCAATATCTCGGTCAACGAAACCAACCGTCTCGCAATCGACGGGCGCCGCATTGCCAATGTGGTGCCCAGCGTGAAGGGCGTGCTGGCAGGCCAGAAGGACGAGGCCCTGGGGGCTTACTACTTCACGCTGGCCAGCGAGTCGCCCAACCAGGGCACGGTCACAGTTTTCGTGTCCGACGAGAAGGGCGTCACCTACAAGCTGATCCTCGTTCCGCGTCCGGTGGCCGGCGAGGAAATCATCATCCGGCCGCCGAGCGAGAAGGCCACGCCTTCGAGCCGCGCAGCCGCTGATGGCCGCACCGTCTCCTACCAGCGCCGCATCAAGGACTTGATGCTGGTGATGGCCGACGACGAGCTGAAGGACAGCGTTGAAACCATCCCGGTGAACAAGGAAGTGCCTTTATGGAAAGAGGGGCGCTTGATCCTGGTGGCCAAGTACATGGATGGCGAAGTGGTGGGCGAGAAATACCGCCTGACCAATGTTTCCCCCTCCGAAATGCTGCTGGTCGAGCAGGAGCTTTACCGCCGTGGCGTGCGCGCCATTGCCGTGGAGCACCACACGCTGATGCAGGGCGACGGGACGGACATCTACATCGTTCGGGAGCGCAAAGACAATGAGTGAACCGAACGCACAAACCAAGAAACGCCAGATGATGCTCATCGGCGGGGCCGTGACCGGCATTCTCGGTCTGGCCGGGGCCGGCATGTTCCTGTTCGACAGCGGCCCAGCGCAGCACCGCGAAAAGCCCAAAACCGTAAGCATCACCGCACCGGGAACGGTAGATGACAAGGATGCGTGGCGCGCACAGCAGGCGGCCAAGGAGAAGTCCAACGAAGCCCTGATCGGGGAGGTTAAGACCCAGCTCAAGGCGCAGGAGGAACAGAACAAGAAGCTCGCGCAGGCGCTGGAGGAACTGAAGGCCAACAAGGCCGCTGCCGGTTCCGCTGGCACCACCACGGCTGCGAAGCCGGATGCTTCCGTTCTGGACAAGCCTTTGCCCATTGGCAATGGCACCGGGCCGGGCCAGCGTGTTCTCCAGTCACCGAACGGCAAGGCCGGGGCCACCGCCCTGAATCAGCCGCTCAATCAGGTGGATGTGCCGGCGCGGCGCGAGGTGGAAATCATCACCTTCAACAACGCCGAGGGCAAGGGCGCAGCGGGTGCGGCCGTTGGCGGCGCTGGTGGCATCACCGAGGTGCTGGGCTTCCCAACCGACGAGAAAGCCAAGAAGTACGGCACCACCTCCGGCGGTGCAGACGGCAAGAAGCAGACCATCGAGTTCCTGCCGGCTGGCTCCTTTGTGCGCGTGGCCATGCTCAACGGCGTGGATGCACCGACAGGCGGGCAAGCCCAATCGAACCCGCTGCCGGTGGCCTTCCATGTGCTCGATGTCGCCAATTTGGCCAACAAGCACAAGCTGGACATCAAGGATTGCCGCATCGTTGCCGCCACCTGGGGCGACCTGTCCTCCGAACGGATGATGGGCCGTACCGAGACGCTGGCCTGCGTCATCAACGGCGAGGCCGTTGAAATGGCGATCAAGGGCCAAGTGATCGGGGAAGACGGCAAGGCGGGCGTGCGGGGGCGTCTCGTCACCAAGCAGGGCCAGTTGCTCGCCAATGCCCTGTTTGCCGGCGCGCTCAGTGGTATCGGCAAAGCCTTCCAGTCCTCCGCAACCATCACCAGCACGGGCGGCGGCGGCATCACGCAAACCATCGACCCGGACAAGATCGGGCAAGCCGCTATCGGTGGGGGGGTAGGCAGCGCGGGCCAGCAGCTCGCTCAGTACTACCTCAAGGCGGCGGACAAGCTGTACCCCGTCATCGAAACCGATGGCGGCCGTACCGTCGAAATCCTCATCACCAAGGGCGCTGTTTATTCCGGCAAGGCGCTCGCCAAGGACGATTACCGGGGCCTCCTGAAGCGCACCGGCACCAACTCCAGGAGATACGAAGATGATTAAACGAGTGTTGACCCTCGCGCTGGCTGCTGCGCTGGCTGTTCCCGCATTTGCCCAGGATGAAGCACCCGCTTCCGTGGTCGAGAAGTTCAAGACCATGTACCCGAAGACGACCTTCAAAGAGATTCGCAAGTCGCAAGTCTCCGGGCTGTATGAGGTGGTGATGGGCGAGAACATCGCCTACACCGACGAGTCGGGCCGCTACTTCATTTTCGGGCACCTGTTCGACATGCAGCAGCAAGTCGATCTGACTGCCCAGCGCAAACTCGATAGCAAGAAAACCGAGTTCCCGGCGCAGCAACTTGGCCAAGCAATCAAGACGGTCAAGGGCGACGGCAGCCGCATCCTGGCTGTGTTCAGCGACCCGGACTGCCCCTACTGCAAGCAGTTGGAGGGCGAGCTGGCCCGCCTGGACAACGTGACCATCTACACCTTCCTGTACCCGCTCGAATCGCTGCACCCGGAAGCCAAGACCAAGGCTGTCAGCGTGTGGTGCGCGCCGAACAAGGCCAAAGCCTGGAGCGAGCTGATGCTGGCCGGCAAGAAGCCCAAGCTGGTGGCCTGCAACAACCCCGTCAACGACAACTTGGTGCTGGGTTCCAAGCTGGGCGTCGTGGGCACTCCGACCCTGATTGCCGCCGATGGCCGCGTCCTGCCTGGCTCCGCACCGGCCGAGAAGATCGACCAATGGCTGAACGCCGGCAAGCCTGCCGCGCCGGCCGCCACGCAGGAGGCAACCCAATGAAGCGCACGGCCTTGATGTTTGGTGCCGGCGCGCTGGCCCTGGCCCTGACGGGCTGCGGTTCGCTGGCTGGCCGCGACTGCGGCGCTTGCTGCAAGGGAGTCGGTTTCAGCGGCAGTGCCGCGCACGCATGGGAGGGAAGCAAATGAAGGCACTGGCCTTGACCTTTGGCATCGGGGCCGTGGTGGCCCTATCCGGTTGCAGCAGCATGTCCGGCTTTGATGCGAAATCCGAATTCGCGTGCAAGGCCCCGGACGGCATCTTGTGCGAGTCGATGAGCGGCATCTACGCCAATGCCCAGGCGAAGAACCTGCCGGGCCAGCGCGTGAATGCGCGCGGCGAGGCTCCGGTGGAACTTTCGCAGGCGAAAGCCGGCAGCAACGTGATGACCAAGCCCATCTACTCGGGCACGCCGATCCGCAGCGCCCCGCGCCTGCTTCGGGTCTGGTTCGCGCCGTGGGAAGACACCGATGGCGATCTGCATGACCAGTCCTACGTGTACCTGCCGGTCGATTCCGGCCGCTGGCTGATCGAGCACAACCGCCGCCGCATCCAGGACAACTACCGGCCGGTGCGCGCCCCGTCGAATGTGACGGCCCAGGCTGCGCAGCCGCAAGCGGCCGGCGCTGGCCAGCAACGGCAAAGCCCTGGCGTGCTGGGGCAGCAGCCGACGCCTCCCGCTGACAACGGGATGGAGTCTATCGGCGTCCGTCAAGACCGCATGAGCAACGAGCAAGCCACCGAGCTGCTGAACGGAATCATGCGCCCCGGCAACGTCATCCCGGACAGCGAATAAACAACGCTGGCCGGGCGGCCAACATGGAGAACATTCAATGCAAGACAGCATGATGGACAAGCTAAAGGGTGCTGCCGCCCGGTTTTGGGACGAAACCGTGCTGGGTAACACCTCGGATGTCGGGAGCCAACCGGCCCCTGTGGCGGCCGCCAACGAGGTGACGAGCCTCTACGGTCTTCACAGCATCCTCAAGTACGACCAATACGACCCCGACACGGGCCTTTTCTACAACGACAACTCGGTGGCCTTCTGCTTTGAAGTCATCGCCCAAACGGGCGCGGACGACGACATGGCAAGCCGCCTCAATACGCTCTTTACCCCGGTGCCGCCGCACTACGGGATTCAGTGGTGCCTGTTCGGTAGCCCGGTGCTGGATGACCAGTTTCAGGCGTACATGGATCAACGCCATATCGCGGTGGACAACGGCAAGACGACCCCGTTCTTCCAGGAGCTGGCCAAGCGCCGCGTGGAGTACATCTACAAGGCCAAGGGCAAGCCGCTTTGGCCCAATGACAACTACGTGGTGAAGAACATCCGGCTGTTGTTCTCCATCACAAAAGCCGGCTCTTTCCGTGACGCCAAGCTGGTGGAGGAAATGTACGAGCTGCGCGAGACAGTGCGCGCCTCACTGCGCACGGCAAGCCTGCCGTCCTTCCCCCTCGATGCTGACGGGCTGATTAGCTTCCTGTGGCCGATCCTCAACCCCGAAAGCATGTTCAGCAAGGAGCCGTTCCCCGACCTGCGCTACGACGACGGGAAATCCATCAAGAACCAAGTCACCGCCTTTGGCCAGCATGTGCGCGTGAAGGCCAACGAGCTGCTGTTTGGCCTGCCGCCCGAGAAGCAGGGCGACGAAGACAAGCGCATTGCCGTGCGTGGCTTCGGCGTGCTTCAGTACCCGCAGAAGAAAGAGCTGTGGGAGATGGCCAACATCATCGGTTCGTTTTTCGATGACGGCCTTCAATACCCGTGCCCGTTCCTGGTGTGCGGTGGCGTCTTCACGCTTGACCCCAACGTGGTGGACGGCAAGGCTCAGATCAAGGCCGCGCGCACCAAGCAAAACGCCAAGTCCAAGATGGCCGAATTCCAGCCCGAGCTTCAGGCCCAGGCGAACGATTGGGACATCGTGCTGCACCAGCTCAACAACGGCGGCAGCATGTGCGAGCTGTACCACACGTTGCTGCTGTTCGCGCCCAAGCGAGTCATCAATCGGGCCAGCCAAGTGGCCCTGAACGTGTGGCGCAGCGAACGCTTCACGATCTGCCCGCTGCAACTGCTGCAACTGACGGCCCTGTATTCCAGCCTGCCGATGACGCTCACCGAGACGGTGCGCGACGACTTGCAGAAGCTGCGCCTCATCACTTCCAAGACCACGGTGAACGCCGTGGACATGGCTCCGGTGATTGGCGAATGGAAGGGCGCAGGCGACCCGGTGATGATGTTCTTCGGCCGCCGTGGCACGCCTACTTTCCTCGACTTCTACAGCAACCAGCAGGGCAACTACAACGTGTTCGTGGCGGGTGTGTCCGGTTCGGGCAAGTCCGTGACCATGAACGAAGTCGTTTCGGCCTATCGCGGCATCGGTGCGCGGGTGTGGGTGATCGACGTGGGCCGCAGCTATCAGAACCTGATCCGGCTCCAAAAGGGCACCTTCCTCGAATTCACGCCGAGCACCAAGCTGTGCATCAACCCGTTCACATGGGTGGGCACTGACGACGAGCTGGATTTCAAGGCCGAAATGCGGATGCTCAAGCCGATGATCGGCCGCATGGCGTCACCCAATGCGCCACTGACGGAATTCCAGTACGCGCTGATCGGGGAGGCGATTACCGCTGTCTGGCAGGACTACGGCCAGGACACCAACCCGACCCGCATCCGCGACTATCTGTTGAGCAACATCAAGAACGAGTCGGGCAGCACCGAGCGCGTGGCCTACGAGCTGGCCAAGCAGCTCGCGCCGTTCACCAAGGATGGCGTCTATGGCGACTTCTTCAATGGCCGCGCCAACATCAGCCTGGATGCTGACATGGTGGGTCTGGAGCTGGAAGAACTGAAGAACGCGCCCGAGCTGCGCCGCGTGGTGCTGTTCGTGCTGACCTCGCGCATTGCCCACGACATGTACCTGACGCGCGACCGCAAGAAGCTGTGTCTGGTCGATGAGGCGTGGCAGCTCCTGGGGGCTGACAAGGAAACCGCCGAGTTCATCGAGGAAGGCTACCGCCGCGCCCGGAAGTACAACGGAATTTTCTGCGTGGGTACGCAGGGCATCGAGGACGCTTACAAGAACGATGCGGCCCAGGCGGCCTACAACAACGCCGACTGGAAGATTCTGCTGCGCCAAGACCGCAAGAACCTGGAAAAGCTGATCGAGGACGGCATGGTGAATTTCTCGCCGGCCGTGAAGCGGATGCTGCTGTCGTTGCGTACCGAGCGCGGCCGCTTCAGCGAAATGCTCATTTCCTCGCCTAACGGCGATTCTGTGGTGCGTCACATCCCCGATCCGTTCTCCCTGCTGATGGCTTCGACCAACGCGCAGGACTTCAACGAATGCAACGCGCTGCTGGAGCAGGGTCATTCCACGATGGAAGCCCTGGAAATCATGCTGGCCCGCCGTACCCCTCAAGAACAACTGTCCCCGCGCCGGAGGAAAGATGACTACTGAACCGACCACCAACCCAACCCCCGAGACGCCAGCGCCGACCGAGGCCGCAGCGCCGGCCGCCGACCGGATGCGTTACGTGATCCCGGCCGTGCTGTCCACCTTGCTCACTCTGGTGGCGCTCGCGCCAGTGGCCTACGTCATCAACCGCAACATGCCGGCGCGCGTGGCGACCGTGGATTTGCAGGTGCTGGTGGAGGAAGACCAGAAGCGCACCCTGGACGTGATCGGCAAGGGCGGCGACGTGACGGACGAGCAGCGCGCCGTGGCGCAGAAGCTGACCATCGACTTTGCCAAGAAGCTGTCCGCGACCGTGGATGCGCTGGGGCAAGAGTGCAACTGCGTGATCGTCAACAAGGCGGCGCTGCTGGGCGGCGTGACCATCGACTACACGGATCAAGTCCGGGCGAGGATGAAGTGATGAAGGCGAAGCGCATCTACTGGACGGTTTGCGCGGGTGTGTTCGCCGTGGGTGCGCTGGCCGCCGCCACTACCCCTTGGCTGGATTACACCTTCAACCTGACCAACAGCCTGCCCGGCACCCTCTACGTGATCCACAAGGGTGGGGAGGTGAAGAAGGGCGAGCTGATCGCCTACCGCTGGCATGGCGGGGCGACCTATCCCGCTGGCACCACCTTCATCAAGCGCGTGGCCGGTGTGGCTGGCGACACGGTTAAACGGGCCGGCAGCGCGTTTTGGGTGAATGACCAATACATCGGCACCGCCAAGCCCTTCTCGAAGGCTGGCGTGCCTCTCCAGCCCGCGCAGGATGGGGTTATCGGGGCAGGGGAGTATTTCGTTTCGACGCCCAACCCGAACAGCCTGGACTCGCGCTATGCGCTGACCGGCAACGTGAAGCAGGCCGAAGTCATCGGGAGGGCCTATGAAATTTTCTAAGCTGATCGCAGCCCTGTTGATCGCCTCGATCCTGCCCACCGCGAACGCGGCGAGCTTGGGCAGCATCGGGCCGACCTACCCGATTGGGGAGGAAAGCGCGCTCGACATGATTATGAAGAAGCTGCGCGAAAAGGAGCGCAGCGGCGAGCTGAAGCGGTTGCAGGAAGAAGCCATCCGCCGCTCGATGGGCAGCATCAAGAACATGAAGCCGGTGGATGGCATCACCACCGTGCGCGCCCGCGCACAGCGTTTCATCGACCCCACCGTGACCTACACCAAGCCGGTAACGACCGACGACGGCCGCATCGTGGTGCCGGCCGGCACGAAGATCAACCCGCTGGACATGACCGGACTGACGAAGACGCTGGTGTTCTTCGACGGCCGCGACCCCGAGCAGCGCGAAGCAGTGGGGCGCTTGGTGGCCAAGGGCGGCCAGCTCAAGGTGAAGCCGATTCTCGTTGCTGGGTCTTGGCTCGACCTCACAAAAGCCTGGAAGACCCAAGTTTTCTACGACCAGAAGGGCACCCTTTCCAAGCGGTTCGGCATCACGGCCGTGCCGGCTGTGATTCGTCAGCAGGGAAAGATGCTTGTGCTCGATGAGATTCCCGCGAAGGAGCTGCAATGAAACGCTGGCTTGTAATGGCTTTCATGGTGCTCGCGGCGACTTTCGCGCGCGAAAGTATGGCCGGCGTGTGCCAGGGCAAGTTTGCCAACCCCATCACCGATATTTGCTGGAGCTGCCTGTTTCCGCTGACGCTAGGCGGCACGCCGATCATGACGATGGGCCAGGAGGATACCGGCAACCCTGACGGCTTCCTCTGCACCTGCACCAACCCCCTGCGCATCGGCATCAAGACCGGCTTTTGGGAGCCGGCGCGGCGCGTGGATGTGACCCGCACCCCGTACTGCTTTGTCTCGCTTGGCGGCATCAAGCTCGATCCCGGTATCCGCGCCCCGGAAGGCGAGATCCGTTTGCAGCAAGACAACACCAAGCAGTCCAACTATCAGGTTCATTGGTACGCCGATCCGATCCTGTATTGGCTGGAGGTGATCCTGGACAACCCGTGTCTGGAAACGGGTTCCTTTGACGTGGCCTACATCACCGAAGTCGATCCGACTTGGAACGACGACGAGCTGACCATGTTGCTGAACCCGGAAACCTTCCTGTTCGGCAACCCCATTGCTCAAGCCGCGTGTGCCGGCGACTGCGTGTTGTCATCGGCCGGCTTTGGCAGTAACGCGCTTTTCTGGTGCGCCGGCTGCCAGGGTTCGATCTACCCCTTCAACGGCCATGTGCAGGCCCACGTCTCGCACGTTCAAGCCAGCTCGCTGCTGGTGCAGCGCATGACGGCCAAGCTGCACCGCGAATTCCTGATGTGGGGCACCTCGGGCGCTGACGGCTTGTGTGGCATCTATCCCGAGCCGGTGATGGACAAGACCCAATACAAGTACCAGATGCTCTACCCGATCCCGCAGACGGAAAAGATCAACGGGCGCTGCTGCCAACCCTATGGCCGCACGACCGCCATTTGGGGAGCTGGCAAGAGCTACCCGTATGCCGGCGAAGACTTCGCCTACATGATTTTCCGAAAGAAAAACTGCTGCCTGGGAGTGGGATTCTGATGAACAAGAAAACTGTCATCGGGCTGATGCTGCTGGCCGCTTTCGCCCGCGAAAGCGTGGCGCAGAGCACGCCGTCCGCATCCCAGCTCGACCAAGAACGCCAACGCATCGAGCTTGAACGCAAGCAGATGTTCGATCCGAACAACCCCGCCTCGAAGGCTAAGAAGGGCGCTATGCCCAACTCGGCCGACATCGACCGGGAAATGCGCCGCGTGGATCGTGAGCGCAAGCAGATGTTCGACCCGAACAATCCCGCGACCAAGAACGCCGCCAACGTATTCCCCAACGTGCCGACGCCGGAGCGCGCCGGGATCGACATCGAGGCGCTGGCCAAGCAATACGAGCAAAAGGCCCAGGCCCGCAAGATGGATGACCTGATGATTTTCGCCAGCTTCACGATGCCGGCCGAATCGCTCAAGCGGATCGTCAGCCAAGCCAACCGGGTGGGGGCTTCCGTGGTGCTGCGCGGTTTCAAGAACAACTCGCTGAAGGATACGGCGCTGGCCATCAAGGAGCTGGGAGAACAGGGCGGCAACGTCCTGGTGAACCCCAACGCCTTCACCAAGTACAAGGTCAAGGCCGTTCCCACGATGGTGCTGGCCAAGGCCGCAACCATCGACCAAGTGGACAACGAGGGCTGCGCCCTCCCTGACAACTTTGTGGCGGTGGCCGGTGACGTTTCGCTGGACTACGCGCTGGACGAGATTGTGCGCCGCGCTCCGCAATTTGAACCCGTGGCGTCTCGCTACCTTCGCCAGATCAGGGGGAACCAATGAAGCGCGTCCTTTCCATCGCCGCGATGCTGGCCGCTGTGGGTGTAGCCAGCGCACAAACCATCACGACGCCGGCCGATGCCTTCAACGCCGGCAAGGACTTCGCCAACACGGGCAAGGGTGTGGCGGGGGGCAAGATCAATGGCGCAACTGGCTCCAACGTGCTGCCGTACTACAGCACCACGGCACCGGAGACGGCCAACTTCCAGGAAGGGCGCAACCTCATCGGCGGGGCTGGCACGAACAAGCAGATTCAGTGCGAGACGTACAAGGCCCCAAATGCCTTCCAGCAGCAGGAATGCGACGCGGTGAACTTCATGAGCAAGAACCCGACGCAGCGGCCGAAGTTCACCATCGACAAGCAGACCGACCCGATCCTGACCGGCTCCAAGGGCGTCATCAACAACCCCGGCAGCATCCCCGGCGCTTCGACGCAGCAATGCCGCGTGGAGCGCGTGAAGAACCCGGCGACCTACATCACCGAGACTTGCACGGAAACGCAGACGCTCGAAAACCTGTCCTGCAAGCGCGTGCTCAAGGTGGCGTGCGATCCCGAACGCGACGGCTGCGACCAAGGGGGCATCGTCCCGAATAGCTGGGCCGGCGACATGGCCACCAGCTTCACCCCGGACGGGGCCGGCAACTACATCCTCCAGTTCGGCACCATCGCGGACAACTATTGGGGGGGGTACGGTGCGGTTTACGACCGCAACCTGACTTTCGACATCCGCGACGTGGGCCTGATTACTCGCTTCGCCCTGACCCGTGCAGCTTATGACGACTGGTTGATGGTGAAAGTCAATGGGACCACTGTGTATGTCGGCCCGCGCGGCGGGGATCGGCTTGATGTTGTTCAGCAATGCGCTTGGACAGATTGGGAAACCGGGCAGTGCGCCTACTACAGCAATGTTGTTCAGTATTGCGCGACATGCTTTAGCGGCCCGGAGCTTTCAACAAGCTGGAACTTCGGCTTGAACATCGACGTGAAGCCCTACCTCAAGAACGGTTCCAACACGATCTTTATGCGGACAGTTGTTGCGGGCGGCGGGGAGGGGGCTATCCAACTTACGACGCGCCAACTGTGCCCGCGCAACTGCTATGACCAATGGGACAACAGCCAGTGCGCTCCCCTGGAACAGAGGGCTCAATGATGAAAAAGATTCTTGCCGCATTGGCCTTTGTCGCCAGCTTCAGCGCCTTCGCTGCGCCTGACTGCCAGAAGACGGGCACGGTTTGCACCGCGCCCAATCAGACGCGCAACGTATCGGGTATGTCCGTCTTCCGTGAGTGCTGGGAGTACCAGGACACCTATCAATGCCGCAGCCAGAACATGGTCAACGACTGCCAGCCGCTGCGAGACAAGGGGTGCTCGCAGATCGGATCGTCATGCGTGGAGCGCGACGATTCCGGCACCTGCGTGATGTACGAGCAGAAATACAACTGCCCGGACAAGCCTGAAACCTACACCGAGAAAACGGTGTGCGATCAAAGCGCCTTCTGCCAGAACGGCGGGGCAGGGTGCTTTGATACCAGCGCACCACCCGACAAGGACTTTGGCCAAGCGGCCGTGATGATGGAGGCCGCCCGCGAGGCCGGCGTGTACGGCATCGACCCGAACAAGGTGGAAATCTTCAAGGGCTACATGGAGGAATGCAGCATCAAGGTCTTGGGCGGCACCACGCTCAAGAGCTGCTGCAAGTCAGCCGGTGGCGGCGCTGCCTTCAGCAATTACGCGCTTCTCGGCGCGGGGATGAAGGCGGCGGGCGAAGCGGGCCGCGAATCCATCGTGCTGGGTTCAAAGTACATGTACGACTCGCTCTATGGCCAGCTCGATAGCTCGTTGATCGACAAGGGCCTTGGGGCGATGAATAGCTGGGCATCCGGCTTGGGTGATGGCGTCTTCAATCCGCAATTCGGGTTCTACGGCTTCACCTTCGAGTTCACCTTTGCTAACGGCTTCCAGTTCGTCGGTTTCGACCCGTACAGCTTCGCCCTGTCCGTGGCAATCATGCTGGTGCAGGAATGGTTGAGCTGCGATTCCGCCGAGCAGGTCATGGCCATGAAGCGCGGCCAAAACCTGTGCGTCCACATCGAGACGTATTGCAGCAAGAAGGTGCTCAAGGTCTGCGTGGAGAAGAAAGAACGCCACTGCTGCTTTAACTCCAAGCTGGCCAAGATCATCAATCGCCAAGGCCGCGCGCAACTCGGGATGCCGATGAATAGCTGCGGCGGCTTCAACCAGGCGCAGCTCCAAGCCCTCGATTTCTCCCGGATTGATCTGTCCGAGTTCATCGCGGACATCGTGCCCAAGGATGTGCCGGCATCGACCATGAGCAACCGGGTGCAGCAAACCGTCAACCAAAAAGTTCAGAGCTACTACGACCAATGAAAACTCTCTCTATTGCCCTCATTTTGCTGGCCTGCTCGACTTTCGCGCGCGAAAGCCTCGCCGGGCCGACCGTCTATACCCGGCAACACGACGTGCTGGCCACTGCCATCCGCAACGGCAGCTCCAGCGGCGTCATGGAGGGGGAGGTGGCCGAGCACTTCACTCGCCAATTCCGCTCGACCGGGCCGCTGTTGGTGACTGCCAAGGTCATCAAGTCTTTCAGTCGCGCCGACTGCAAGCGCCTTGAAATGGTGTTCACCAAGAAGGATGTGGATACCCCGCAAGGGCGCACCGACGCGATCCTGAAGACCCAGCTCAACTACTGCCTCGACGGCACCCCGCCAATTTCCGTGGAGTAAGCCAATGATGAAGCGAAGCCTTCTCCTGCTGGCCCTGCTGTCTGGGTACGCCAATGCGCAATCGCTGGATTACCCCTCTGTTTGGCAGTGCGATGCGAACAAGCCCAACTGGTACTGCGACATGGAAGACGCCAAGCCGCAGCCTGTGCAGCCGACGCCGGCGCCGGCCCGGCCTCAGACTGGCCGCAAGGCTGACCAGCCCAAGCGCATCGAGCTGAAGGACATCAAGACCGCCGAGCAACTGCGACAAGAACTGAAGCGCCGGGAAGACGTGGCGGTGATGAACCCCACCGACCAGAACATGAAGGACTACCTGGAGCTTTGGCAGATGACGCAGGACAAGGGAGCTGTCTTCGCTGACAACTGGCGGCGCGTGGTTTGGCAAAACCCGAGCCTCGACTACGCGCAAAAGCGGCCGGTCAATAACTCCGCGATCAAGATTTACGACGAGGGCCGCATTCAGAACGAGGAACAGCAACTGAAGATGCTGGCCAAGGAACACGGGCTGATCTTCTTCTTCCGTAGCGACTGCCCGTACTGCCATGCAATGGCCCCGACGCTGAAGATGCTTTCCGACAAGTACGGCATCGAGGTGCTGCCGGTATCCGTCGATGGCATGGGCCTGCCCGAGTTCCCGAACCCCCGCGACGGCCGCGCGCAAGCTGCGGCTTGGGGGATTGAGCGCGTGCCAGCACTGTTCATCGGCTCGAAGCAGACCGGCGACCGCGCACCCGTGGGCTTCGGAATGATGGCCCTGACCGAAATCGTCAATCGAATTTTTGTCCTCACCGGCACCAAGCCCGGCGATAACTTCTAAGGAGCTGCCCATGCTACTGAAAAAAGTAACGGCGCTGGTGACGGCATTTGCTTTCACCACCTCTACCTACGCCATGAACATGCAGGAGCTTTTCGACTCCGTGAATGCTCAAGGCAACGTCAGCAACCCGGCCGTGCTGCAAGGCCAGACGATGAACCTCTACACCGGGGGCAGTCTGTTCATGCGGATGCCCAAGCGCACCTACCAACTGGCCACGGTGACGCCGCCGAGCTGGAACGCTGGGTGCGGAGGCATTGACCTGTTTGCAGGCGGCTTCTCGTTCATCAACAAAGAGCAGTTCGTGGCCATGCTGCGCAACATCGGCTCGAATGCCCTGGGCTACGGCTTCAAGCTGGCCATCCAGAACCTGTGCCCGACCTGCGACAACGTGATGCAGGCCCTGCAAGCCACGGCCCAAGCGGCTAACCGTCTGAACATGGATTCGTGCGAGGCGGCCAAGGGGATCGTCAATGCGGCCGTGCCCGACACCTGGACACGCGGCAAGCAGAACGCGGCCAAGAACTTCGGTGTGGACACCAATATTTTCGAGAACATCACCGACGCTTGGACGAACGTGATGAACAGCGAAAGCCGGGCCAACCAAACGGTGAACTCGGTGGCCAACGCGAGGCCCGAGGCGAAAGACCAGCTCCCGACCGGCAACGTGGTTTGGAAGGCGCTCAAGAAGCTCGATGGCATCACCGACGAGCAACGCATGATCCTGATGTCGATGATCGGCAGCATGATCTTCCCGACCGGCGACACACCGCAACTGCCAATCCCGCTGCTGCGCAAGGAAATCACGGTGGAGGCCCTGGTGGGTGCGCGTACCACCTCCGACACCATCACGGTGCCGATCTGGCGTTGCGACACCACCAGCGCGGACGGCTGCTTGAGTCCGACCGAGGACGAAGTGACCACCAAGAGCTTCAAGACGATGGTGCGGGAGAAGATGGAAAAAATCTCCGACAAGATCGCCAACCGTTCGGCACATGACGACATGGCGGCCACCATCGGCTTCCTGAACGCCACCGATCTGCCCATCTACAAGATGCTGGCCGTGACGACGACCCTCAACAACACCTCGATGGCCGACGCGCTGATTGGCCGCTACCAAGAGCTGATCGCCGCCAAATACGCCGAGGTTTACATCCAGCGTGCCGTCACCGACCTGCGCGGCGCAATGGCGAAGTTCTCCGCCGCTGCCGACGCTACCCAGGCCGCCGAGCTGGGCAAGATGAAGCCCGAGCTGGAGGAAATTTCGCGCGCAGCAAAGCAGGTGCTGGCCACTGCCTACTCGCAGACCATCAGCACCTACAACATCGCCCAGGAGGTGCAGTACATGGAGCGTGCGCTCAATGCCAACCTGTCGCAGACGCTGCGTAACTCGCTCGCCTTCGGCAAGAGCCTGCGCTAAGGGAGGATGCCGTGGACATCGAAATTCAAACCTACTGGAACGTAGAAACGCTCTACTACGTCTTCAACGCCGTCGCCTCGATGATGGCCGGCGCTGGCTTCGCTGGCTTGCTGAAGCTGGTTTTCCTGTTCGCCATTGCAATCGGCATGTTCGGCTACATGAACAAGCAGCTCGAAATGGCGAAGTGGTTTATCCACGCCTTGGCTTTCGTGACGGTGCTGAATCTGCCGATCGCGCGCGTTGCCTTGACCGACAAGACCGGGCTGGAGCCGCCTCGCGTGGTCGATAACGTCCCCTTTGCCCTGGCCGTCACTGCGCAAACGACAAATCTGGTGTTCGGCGCACTGACCAACACCTATGAAACTGTCTTCGGTGTGCCCGAAGACTTGGGCCTGCAAAAAGGGGATGTGGGCTTCGGCCACCGCATCCTGAAGCAAGTCAATAACGCGACGATCCGCGACCCCAGCTTGCGCTCCGACCTGATGCAGTTCATCAAGGAATGCACGCTGTACGACGTGAAAGACGGTGAAATTACCCCGCAGCAGATTGTGGGCGGCACCGATACCTGGAACGTGATTTTCAACAACACGAGTCCGGCCCGCTTCGTCACCTACAACACCCTGACGAATGCGCCGACCACCGATACCTGCACCAATGTTGCGGCCATCCTGAAGGAGAAGGTCAACGACGCCGTAACGGCTGGCCAAGCCTTCTACGGCAAGCAGGCTTTCACTCGGGCAAGCAGTGATGCCATCGCTACCAGCATGTTCGTTTCGACGGTGGGCACGTCCTACGACTGGATTCTGAACAACTCCAGCAACGCCTCCGACGCGATGAAGCAGGCGATGTTCAACAACATCTGGAAGGAGGCCGGCACCGAGCTGCCGGCGCTGCTGAACGATCCTGCGCGGGTGGCCGAGGTTAATGCCCTGGCCGGCGCTGCCCAGGCGGCACGGCAAGCTGACGGCTCCAACAGCACGTTGAGCCTGCTGGCCCAAGAGACGCTGCCCCACATGCGCAACTGGATCGAGGCAATCATCTACGGCCTATTCCCGGTTGTTGTGGTTCTGATGGTTGTCAGCTCGACCGAGGGTGCAAAGAAGATCATCGCGGGCTACATGATGTCGCTGGCCTGGATCGGCCTGTGGCCAATCTTGTTCGCCGTCATCAACCACCTGTCGCTCATGCACTTGCGCTACAAGGCGCGCGCGCTGGAGCTGGCGGCCGGTGTGCCGTTCCAGCTCACCGATGCTTTCGACGCCACGCTGACCAACGAGCAGGCGGCCATCGGCTACATGGTTGTCCTAGTGCCATTCATCGCCGGGGCCATCATCAAGCTGGGGCAGGGCGGTTTCATGGGTGTTGCCGACCGGATGATGACCGGCTTTGCCTCTGCCGGCGCAGCGGTGGGCGCAAGCAATGCCAGCGGCAATGTCAGCATGGGCCAAGCTGGACTTGATACCGCATCGGTCAACACGACCTCGATGAACAAGTACGACAGCAACATCGGCCTGCAAGGCGGCGGGGCAACCATCGGCCGAGGCAATGGCTCGACGGCCACAATGGCCGCGAACGGCGCGGTTGCCTTGCAGCAGCTTCAAAACCGGATGCTGACGCAGATGAACATGGATCACCGACTGGAAGCCGGCCGCAACCAGGAAGCGCATCGTACCGACATCACTTCGACCGGGGATCAACTGGCGCGCCGGCACGGCGACAGCTCAAGCCTCACGGACGTGAAGGGGCACGATACAACCCGTGGCCAATACCAGAACACGGGCGTGGTGGCGGCTCGCGGGAGCGAGGGCGGGTATGGTGGCCAACACTCCACTGGCCAGAACTTGGATCGCAACTTCCGTGAGGGTTCGCACTTCCGCACGGCGGCCGGTGCCAATGACCAGCTCCACATGAATTTGGGTGTTGGCCGTGGGAACCCCAACGGCGGCGGTGCTCCTGGTGCGGGTGGCGCGGGTGGCGCGCCTGATCCGCGCGAGGAAAAGCGTATTGCTGACGCCATGAAGCAGGGCGGCGCGAACCAGCAACAGATCGACCAGGCGCTGAAGAACTACCGTGGCGGCAAGGGCGGTGCCCAGCCTTCGGGCAGCCTCATCAACGCGGGCCTGGGCTACAACGGCGCGAAGACCTACACCGCCGAGCACGGCCGGGATCGGGGCGTGGATACGGTTCATGGCAACCAGGAGGCCGCGCGCACCGAGCGCACGTTTGCTGAACGCGGCTCCCGCACCGAGCAGGCCGGGACGGGCAATCAATCGGCCCAAAACGACCGCCACGGCCGCGATGCCGCCCTTACGAACGTGGATGAGGTTTCCCGCGTGCGTGATGTCTCTGATCGTCGTGAATTCGGTACTGGCGACCGCGCCAACCGTAGCGACAGCAACAGCTTCACGACTCACAAGGATCTGATGGCCGATCCGTATCTGTTCGAGAAGGTGGCAGCGCGCAATGGCATGACCGCCATGCGTTTCGCCAACCAATCCGAAGACCGGATCATGGACATGGTGCAGGACTACGTGAGCGAGAAGGGCATGGTTCAACAAGCCACCACCATGCCGCAGCAGACTTTCGCAGGCGAAAAACTGCCGACCACGAAGGGCGAGCTGGAGAGGCAATCCGCCAAGGATCGCGCCGGCATCCCGCAGGACATCCAGGGCGTCCACAAGAAGAAGGTGGGACAGACCGGCTACGGCGGAACCGCTCCGCTCAAGGTCGATACCTCTGCGCCTCCGATCATTGCGGAATCCAGAGGGGACGTACAGGGCCAGCTCGACCCGAAGAACAAGGGCAGCATCCCGGCGCGTGCCGGGGCCTTGGACGAGAACGTGAATGCCTGGGCCAGCCCGGACAAGGCTGTTGGCGCTGGGCGGGCCAACCCCGCAGCCGTCAACGAGGACAACATGATCCGCGACGGCAAGGACACCGTTCAGAAGGCTTGGGACAAGCTGACTGGCGGCGACGGTACGGCAGACGGCGAAAAGCTGAACGACAACATGAAGCGGGAAACAGCCGCCTCGGTTCAGATCAACAACGGCAGCAAGTAAAGGGAAAGGGGGCTTTGCCCCCTTTCAAGAATTGCCGCCCGTGTAGTTATCGCC
Source organism: Oxalicibacterium faecigallinarum (assembly GCF_014635705.1). Taxonomy (GTDB): domain Bacteria; phylum Pseudomonadota; class Gammaproteobacteria; order Burkholderiales; family Burkholderiaceae_D; genus Oxalicibacterium; species Oxalicibacterium faecigallinarum. The sequence goes on from NZ_BMDI01000005.1 coordinate 37,529, forward strand.
CCAGGGTAAATGATGAACAACACAAGACTTGCCGGTAAATGGATTAACGCCTGCTGCGCTATTTGGCGCGCCAGTGCCGGGCCATTTCGACATTCCCTTGAATCCATCGCTTAACCACCATGCAAGCCAGAATGGAATCCAGAAAATCAATCCGCCGCCGAGCATTGGAATGTAGTCGGCAAGGAAATTACCACCGGATGCCGAAAGTGCGGCAGCGGCCGGCAATGGAAGCCAGAGCATCCAGCGCCTTCGAGAGAACAGCATTTTTGTCAGTCGCATCATTATTGTTCCTCAATAACCAGCATCACGTAGGTGGCCGTGTTTTTGTCGTCTTGCATATGCACGACACGGAAGCCTTTTTCGTAAATCTGCTTGATCGTCACCTTGCCGATGTGTTCGCACTGCAACACCGAGTCGCCACCACGGAAGGGGCCGATGCAGACACCGCCACGCTTCGAGGCGGCTGCTTGGGCGCTGGCGTTCGTCATGCCGGCAAGTGCTGCCACGATGAAAGCAGCGTAAAGCATTTTTTTCATTACAACTCTCCTTCCAATTTGGATAGAATTTGCGCATCTTGTCTATTGACAAAATACGCCCAAAACCCTTACGGTGCAAGGGGATGAGTCAGATATTCAAGACTGTTTCCGCAGCGTGTGGCCATGTGTCGCGTGCTGTCTTCGTGAAAGCAGCGCGGCGGCTGGGTCTTTCGTCCGAATCTTACCGCATCGCTGATGAAGTGTTCCTCAAAGGCTACCGGCAGGCAACCGTCGCGCGCCACGTCGGCGTCTCGCGTCAACGGGTGCATTCAGTGTGCCGGGAGCTGCTGGAAGAAATCAACAACCAACTTTCCCCTGAAAGGGCAACCGATGAAAAAACTTCTCCTGATTCTCATTACCACGGCCACCTTGGGCGGATGTGCTTCGCAACAGCCTCTCAGCATGAGAAATGACTGGCGCGCTGGCACCGATCAAACGCCGTATCGCTCGATCCCAACAGCTTTAATCTGTGACGACTGCAATTTGCAATGATCCCGTCTCACTGGTTCAGACGGATCATTCTGATCGTCTTCATCATGGAGGTTGCTGGCGGCATTTTGTGGGTAACTGGCAGGTTATCCACGAATCCGGCCGCCAAGCCAATGACTCAGGCTCTCGGTAGCCTGATATTCCTGTTCGGCTTTTATGCCAGCGCGCCATTATCGGCGCGCTTCCTTGCTCCGCGACCGTCGCGGGATGCTGCGCTTCAAGAGCGTTTGGCAAGGATAGTGGCAACCGTCCCTGATAGTCGCCCCGTCTTCCTGTATGACCATGCCGACAAGGAAGCCAACACTGTGGGGCTGCTGCCGAGTCATTCGCGCATCTACGTGACAACCGGCCTGCTGGCCAGCATGAGCGACGAGGGTATGCGGGGCGTGATCGCCCATGAAAACGCCCATGTTCATGAGCGCCACATCTTCGCCACGTTCACCTATGCCTGCTGCTTTGCTGTGAGCAGCCACCTCCTGGACAACAACAACTTTTTCTTTGCCGCCTTCCTCCTGTTCCTGGGGATTCGCCGGTATTGCGAGTACCGGGCGGATGCCGGCGCTGCGCAGTCCGTAGGGCACGGAACGATGTTGACGGCGCTGCGCGAGCTGGCCGTGTTGTACCCCTCGAAATCCTGGGTTCGCTGGTTCTCGTTCGCCAATGCCTACCCGACCTTGGCCATGCGGATGCGGGCCGTGGAAACCGGGCGCAAGGCCCTTCTGTGAGATGAGCATGGATGCCTTCTACCTGCAATGGATCGGCTGCGCGTTTGGGGTGCTGGGGGCCTTGATGCTGGCCCTCAATAACCGCTTGTCCGGCTGGGGCTTCGTGTCTTTCCTGGCCTCGAATGTCTGCTGGATCGGCTTCGGCGTCATGACCGACGCGCCGGGCCTGATCTTCATGCAAGTGGCTTTCACTGCCACCAGCCTGCTAGGCATTTATCGCTGGATGCTGGCCAAGCCCGACTTTCGCGCGCGAAAGCAGGAGGGGTGATGAGGCGGGCCAAAAAGTACCACACGATCACCGACATCGTAGGCACGGTTTACTGCGAGCAAAAGGTGGTTTTCGACCGTGAGCGTGGGGATGCCCGGCCGCTGGAGGTTCGGGCGAAGGCCGCTGCCGGCACCTTCGAGCACCTACGGTTTCAGGTCGAAGGGCAGACGCGCGCAGCGATTGATCGGCGCTGTTTCATTGCCACCGCGATCTACGGGCCTGACGCGGCCGAGACGAATTTCCTGCGCGCTTGGCGTGATCGGGTGCTGATGCCGGCAATGGCAGGGCGCTTGTTCGTCCGAGCCTACTACGCCGTCTCACCTAGCTTGGTGGCCCTGCTGTGCAGGAGCCGGTGCGCGGCCACGGCTGTGCGCGCCGGGCTGAACGCCCTGCTTCGCTTGATGGGGATGCCGCGATGAGTAACTTGGCCAGCTACATCCTATTCGCCCTTGCCCTGGTGCTGGCCGGCTGGACATTCATGGTCTGGCGCGGGTTCACTCAGAACTGGCTCCCTCCCGAGCTTGCGGCCGGCAAGGTGGCTCAAGTGGAACGCAACCTGTTCATCAATGCGCCGTTCCCCGTCGTGGGCCGGCCCGATCAGGTGTATCGGCTTCCTGATGGACTGCATGTTCCCCTCGAAAACAAGAACCGCGATGCCCACCGCGTCTATGAGACGGACATTGCGCAGCTCTCTTTGCAAGCGTGGCTGCTTCGCCTGAACGGACTCGAAACCGCGCCCTTTGGCTTCGTGGCCATCAACAACCGAAAAACCCGTGAGCGCCGCGCCATGCGCGTGGAGTTGCGCGACGACGCCTATTGCGAGCAGTTGGTGGCCCGGTACATCGACATCACCGAGCGCAGGGCCAAAGCGCGCAAAAGCCGGGGCCGCAAATGCAACACATGCGGCCATCGTTCCGAATGCTTTTCTCTTAACCCTTAACCAACAACATGGAGATTCCACCAATGACTACCCCTGACCGCGAACTGCGCCTGATGGAAACTTTTGTCGGCCTTCTCAGCGACCATCAAAAGGACTTCGAGGGCTTCGTGCGCGACGTGGAGAACGTCCGCTACTGCCATACCCCCATCGACGGCCAGCAAATCAATCGTTGCGAGTACGCGCTGCGCAACATGGAGATTCGCCTGCTGACCATCCACAACTGCATCCAGGCGGGGCGGTTCGACGCTGAAACGCTCGATGCGTTGGTTCAGACCAAACATACCTGGGCCAGCATGAAGAACCGGGTGGATAGCTACCTGGGCGAAATCCACCAGATCATCAGCCAGACATCCGCCGCGCTGCGGCCGGTGCGTGAGAGCTTGGTGGCGTGATCGCCCTCCCCTTCCTATTGACGTTATCGCGCTAAACGCCTAGTGCCAGTAGGATTTTTTTGATAAACTTGCTTTCACCGTGAAAGCAAATAAACGGCATCTGAATACTGGCACTGGACACCCGCATGGACAACTTACCGATGGATGCGCTGCTGACGCAGATATGGCAAATGGTTTCTCCCTACGTGGGCGGGGCCTGGGCCGCACTGCAACGCATCTTCGCTGAAACCCCTACTCCGCTGTTGATCGGCATTGTCGTTGGCTTGTTGCTCGCGCGTGTGCTGCGCGGCGTGCTGATCGTGGCGGGGTTGGCGGCAGTGGTGTTTGTTGCCGTGCGGGTGTTCGGCATTGCTGTGCCCGGCTTGGGCTGACTGGAGGCGAACATGGAAGACAAGAACCCGTATGAACTCGATACCGGCCCCGTGGCTGCGCCCCATCCGGCCGACGTGCGCCGTGCGCAGTTTGCTCAAGCCAATGCTTCCCTGTCCCTGGAGGGAATGCCGGTGGACGCCGCCGACCTCGCCATTCAGGAGGCCGTCATCGCCGGCACCCTGACCCCTGACGAGGCGGTGGCCAAGTATCTGGAGCGCGCACGCGGGGCTAGGCAATGAGCGAGCAAGAGGACTACACCTACCCCGGCACACACGTTCTCAAGAACAAGGCCGACATCCGCGACCTCGCGGCGCTTCAACGCTTCGAGCGCGGCGCAACGGCCGTTCGCATTCAGGAGCTGCGCGAAAACCCGGTACGGGGCGAGTACGACTTGGCCCACCTTCAGGCGATCCACAAGCAGGTTTTTCGGGATGTGTACGAGTGGGCCGGCGAAGTGCGCAAGGTGGATATTGCAAAGGGGCCTGCCGGCGACCGAACCCTGTTCACCTTCAAGGAAGACATCCCGCAGAAGGCGCAGGAAATCCAATCCGCGATCAAGGAAGTCAACTATCTGCGCGGGATGGACAAGGAGCAGTTCAGCGGGAAGATGGCCGAGGTCTATGCCGGCGTGAACGAAATGCACCCCTTCCGCGAAGGGAACGGCCGCACGACGCGCGAATTCATCGGGCAGCTCGCCAAGGATGCGGGCTATCAGCTCGATTACTCCAAGGTCGATAAGCAGACGTGGAACGAGGCCGCCAAGGAGTCCGCGCGCGGCAACCTGGAGCCAGCGCGCGAAGTTTTCTACGAAATCACGACCGTGGAGCGGGCGGTGGCCTTCGACAAACTGGCCACGCGCGAAGCTCTGGCCAAGCATCCCGAGCTGGATGGTGCCTACAAGATGCTGCACGACGCCCACCGGGCCGGGCAGGACGCCGCTTACCTGCGGGCAGAAATTTCCAAGGAGCTGCACAGCGGCCGGCTAGTGGGCGATGGCGTGACGCTGGACGAGTCCAAGCGAGTCATCGACCACGCCGCAGCCTATCGCGGGCTGATGGTGCGGGACGCCGAACGGCTTGGCGGGCAGTTCAAGGGCGAAGTGGTGGCGGTTTCGTCGCACCACGCGATGCTCCAAGTGGGCGACATGATCGCCGTGCGCTACGAACGCGCCAATCTGGATCGTGACCTTGCCGTGGGCGAGCGCGTGGCGATCCAGTACGACAAGGCGCGCAGCCAAGTCTATGAGCAGGGCAAGGAGCCGGCGCGGGATCGTGGCGGCAAGGACATGCAGATGGAGCGCGAGCGCGTGCCGACGCCGCGCTGACTTTCGCGCGCGAAAGACCGACGGAGAAGAACATGAATCGAGAAACGCTTGAGCTGCTGGTTTTTGTGGGGATGTGCTTTGCCGCGTCCTACCTGTTGATGCGCGAGTTTCGTGCCTACCTGGATGCCGTCTTCAGCCGTTCCCCCGGCGAGCCGTGGGCCGATGTCTGGAAACGCGCCCATGCCGAGCACGACCTGAACCGTAAGGCCCAGCTCGAAATGTTCGGCTCCAAGTGGGCGACCGTAGGGGGCCGCTTGCTTGTGGTGGGGCTTGTCATCGCTGGGGTGTGGTTTCTGGCTTTCGTCCCCGTTGCGGCCGTGCTGCTGGCCGTCTATCTGGCTTGGGGGTTGTACGCCACCCGCAGCCTTGGGTTGACGGCCAACGACGTGTATGCACGCCTGCTGAAGCGCGACCGCATCACCTACCGCCTGCTGCACGCGGCCCTGTGGCCGCTCCATGCAACTCAAGCCAAGAACCAATCCGGTAATCAGTGAGGAATCCACGACCATGACCAATCAACTTTTCAGCCGTGCCGGCGTCCGCTACGAGGTGGCGCTGGATGTCCTGGGGGCCATCATCGCCCACCACTCCGAAGCCATTGCCGCCGAACGCGAAAAGGCTACCCCTGACGAGGCCGTGATTGCGGCCGCTCAGAAAGCGAAGGACGAGCTGCGCACGATCCGCGAAGACCTCGATCCGAATGCTGACGAGGCCATCGAGCGCGTCATCACTCAGTACGGCCAACAGGCCCGCGACCTTTACCAATAAGGCAGGAGGGCAGACAAATGGCTGGGGAGGTTTCCAAGTACGCAATGGAGAGCGCCTACAAGGATGTAGAGCGCGATGCACTGGCAAGAACGACGGCGCAGGAGAATCCGAAGGCGATCCTGTTGGGCGGCCAACCAGGATCGGGCAAATCGGCGCTGGCCGCCGAAGCGATCCGCGAGCTGCGCGCCAACGGCGGCGCTGTGGTGATCGACGCCGACCGGATGCGCGAGGAAAACCCGCGCTACAAGCAGCTTTCGCGCGAAGACCCCCAGCACGCCGCCGACCGAACGCAGAAAGAGGCCGGCGAATGGGCTACCCGCCTCACGTTGGCCGCCGTGGAGAACCGCCGCAATCTGGTGGTGGACGGCACGATGCGCAGCCCGGAGAACATCCGGGACTTGACCACTCGCCTGAAGGAACAGGGTTACGAGGTGGAGGCCCGAGTGTTGGCCGTCAACCCGGAAACCTCAGTGACCCGCGCACGGCTGCGCTTCGAGGAACAGGTGGCCGAGCGCGGCACCGGGCGATTCGTCAACAAGGAACAGCACGACAACGCCTACAACGGCATGGTGGAGTCAGTGCGCGCCTTGGAGCGCGACAAGCTCACCGACTCGGTGCGCGTCTATGACGCCAATCAACGGCAAATCTACGAGAACAGCCAAGAGCGCGGAGAGTGGAAGCGGCGAGCAGCAGCGGTTGAGGTGTTGGAGCAGGAACGCGGGCGCGCTTGGACGCACGCCGAGCGGCGCGATTACGTGTCCGCCCTGGACGACATCAATACGCTGGCCAAGCAGCGGGAGGGTGTGCGCGACAACGTGACCTACACCGTGGGCACCGTGGCCAAGAACGATGCGAAGGACTACAGCAACGTCAATGAAGCCGCCAGGGCCTTCCGGGATGCCAAGGCTGAAGACCAGCCCTATGTGATCCGCACCGAGCGCCTTCCCAATGGCCGGGAGTCGGCCTCGACGCCGGGGCAGACCACGTACACCGAGAAAGATGGTGTGCGGGAGTATGGCAAGTACATTGGGGGCAACGACGAGGCCCTAAAGCGGGCCTACGCTGATGCCTTGCGGCCGGAACAGGAGCGCACCGCGCGGCCGGTGCTGGCCGACCGTGACGAGCTGGCGGCCAAGCTCGAAGCGGCTCGAAACGACTTGGCCCGCTTCGAGCAGACCCCAGCCTATCAGCGCGCCCAGGCATTCGACCAGCTCACCAAGCGCGAGGCGCTGGAGCGCCACCCGGACCTGGACGGGGCCTACAAGCAGCTTCACGACATCAAGCAGAGCTGGACACCTCAGACCAGTCAAGGCCAGCGGGAAACCAGCTACTTCAATGCGCGTGCCGAGCTGTCCGAGCAGCTTCACCGGGGCCGCGTCCCGGAGGGCAGTGTCACCGTGGATGAGTCGCGGCGCGTGATCGACATGGCCGCCAGTCACCGGGGCTTGGTGGTGCGGGATGCGCAAGAACTCAAGCAGGACGTGAAGGGCGAAGTGGTGGCCACCTCATCGCATCACGCCCTGGTGAAGATGTCCGACATGGTGGCTGTGCGCTACGAGAAGGACGGACTAGATCGGGATGTCCGTGTGGGCGAGAAAGTGACGATCCAGCACGGCAACGAAAAGAGTCAGGTGTACGAGCAGGGCAAGGAGCCGGCGCGGGAGAACGCGCGGGACGTGGGCCGGGACATGGGCCGGTAAGAAAGGGAGAAAAACATGGCGATCTACCAGATTGGCGGGCAATCCATTCATTCCGACGACCCAGGCTTGCCCGAGCTGCTGGCCCGCATCTACAGCTCGCGGGAGCGGCCGTTGTGCCTGTGTCGCACCCCCGGCATTGAAATGTACGTGGCCAAAGTTGATGAAAAGTACCTCATCAAACGGATGCCCAATTCTGGTAGCGGCCACGCCCCGGCCTGCGATTCCTACGAGCCGCCGCCCGAGCTGTCCGGGCTTGGCCAAGTCATTGGCTCCGCGATCCAGGAGAACCCCGACGAAGGCACCACGGCGCTGAAGTTCGACTTCGCATTGTCCAAGGGCGCGAGCCGATCCGCGCCGGCACCGAGCGGCAAGGAGACGGATAGCGTCAAGACCGATGGCAACAAGCTGACCCTGCGCGGCACCCTGCATTACCTGTGGGAAGAAGCAGGTTTCAACCGCTGGGCACCGACGATGGCCGGCAAGCGCAGTTGGTACGTGATCCGCAAGTACCTGCTGCAAGCAGCCGAGGACAAGACGGCAAAAGGCGCGAGCTTGGCCGGAATGCTCTACATGCCCGAATCGTTCAACGCCGAGAAGAAGAACGAAATCACCCAGCGGCGACTCGCGCAGATGATGCGAATCGCCACACCCGAGAAGGGCACACGGCGCTTGATGCTTGTGGTGGGGGAAGTGAAGGAACTGGCTCAGTCACGCTACGGGCACAAGATCGTCCTCAAACACCTGCCCGATTGCCACTTCATGATGAACGACGACATCTACAAGCGGCTGCTCAAGAGGTTCGAGGTGGAGCTGGGCCTGTGGGATGCCTTGGAGGGCACCCACCTGATGATGATCGGCACGTTCAGCATCGGCGCTACCGGCGTAGCCTCGCTGGAGGAAGTCGCGTTGATGTGCGTGACCGAGAACTGGATTCCCTTTGAAAGCACCTTCGAGAAGATGGTGCTCGATGCGCTGACGCAGCAGAACCGGCGATTCATGAAAGGGATGCGGTACAACCTGCCTTCCACGCGGCCGCTGGCCTGCGCGGTGGCTTCGGATACCGAGCCGGAGCCGACCGCCATGTACGTGGTTCCGCCTGGGGCCAGTGAAGACTATGCGGCCGCCGTCGATGAATTGATTGCGGAAAGCAAGCTCCCTTCATGGAAGTGGGTGGCTGGCGAGGCTCCTATGCCGGCGCTGCCCGAGCTGCCGGAGCACGGCCGATGATGGGCGCCCTACTCCGCTTCGTCGGCATTCGCCCGACCGTCGCCCCGACTTTCGCGCGCGAAAGTCTGCCGGTGAATCCCCGCGCGCCACGCTGGGCGCTTCAGCGTGCGCCCCGTGGCCCCGTCCTGATGCTGGACATCGACGGGGTTCTGCACCCTGGCCAGTCTGGCACGCTGATTTACCTGCCCCTGCTGGAAACGTGGCTGCGAGCGCATCCCGATGTTGATGTGGTGATTTCATCCAACTGGCGCGAGACACACACGCTGGATGAGCTGCGCAACTTCTTCTCCATAGAGCTGCGCGAGCGCGTTATCGGCTGCACGCCCGTTTTGCCTGATTGCACCAGGCTGGACGAGATCCTTTGCGTTGTCCGCGAGTACGGCGTCACCCAATGGGCCGCCCTCGATGACCGCGTGCAGGAATTTCCAGATACACGCCGGCTGGTGGCCACCGAGTACCTGGACGGACTTACCGGGGAGTCGCTGCTTCAGCTCACCCGCGTGATGTGGGCAGCGCCGTGAAGGTGTGGAACACCCTCCTTTGCCTGTTTGGCATCCATTCGCCGCTGTCCACGCCCATCTATTCGAGCTGGGACGGCACCCAAGTACATGAACGGCGCTGCGCCCGTTGCGGCAAGGTGCTGGGTCATATCCTCAACTGACGACACACGGAGATTTCCATGAACCGACAAGACCTGATCGACGCCATTGCTGAAGACACCGAAGCATCCAAGGCGGCCACCACGCGCTTTCTCGATAGCCTCATCACCATCGTGCAGAACGAGGTGGCCAAGGGTGGCGCGGTGAAGCTCACCGGCTTTGGCACTTTCGATAAAGCAGCCGTCGCCGCGCGCACCGGGCGCAACCCGAAGACCGGCGCGCCGATCAAGATTCCCTCGACCCATAAGCCGAAATTCACGCCTGGGGCCACGTTCAAGGACTTGGTGAAGGATTGAACCATGAGCAAACATCCCGACTTGAACGGAACCGCGCTTGCGCTGCTGCGCGCGCTCGACCGTGGCGAAGTGCGGGGCATTCGGGTGCTTTCGGAACGCGCGGCGGGCCGCCCATTGGGCGGTGCTGCCGATCTGGACGTGATGCGCAAGTACCTGGGTGAAACCCGTCACCTTATCGACCGCGGCTATCTGTCGCGCAAACCTGCCGGCACATCCATCCGACTGTCTCTGACGCGCAAGGGCCGGCGCGCGCTCCATCCTGGCACGCCGTTCTGGCCAGCGCCTGTGACTCTGGCGCTGGGGGCCTCGTTGCTGGCCGCTGGCGTAACGGGATGCGCGCCGATGCCTCCCGAGCAACCCCGTGCGCTCCTGATGGGCGCGCCTGTGCTCACCGGGCTGGCCCAAGTGCGCGATCCGCAAACCGGAACCGACTACTTTGTGCCGTGCAATCCGTGTGCGGCACCAACGCCCAAGACTCCAATGCTGGGCAGCGCCGATGTTGCGCCCGAGGCGAATGGCAAGCCGGCCGCACGGCCGCAGCCTTCGATCTTGGCCAAGCTCGACGCCCACACTGTTGCTACGCTGGCCATGCCGGCCGAGGTGGATGCCATCCCGGCCGGCTCCGCCCAGCTCACCGACGACGTGCGCCCCGTGACGGTGGTTGCAGTCGGCCCGGCCACGGCCGCGCCAGTCGCTGTTACGGCCTCCCGTTCCTTGCGCTCGCTCCCGTTTTCCAGCTCCGTGGCAAATCTGAACGATGAGGCCAAGCATGGCTTGTCCGAGCTGCTGCCGCTGGCCATGACGGCCGAGCGCGTCTTGATCCGTGGCCGCACCGATTCGACAGGCACGGCGGCGGGCAACCGGGCTTTGGCCATTGCTCGCGCTGCAACCGTCCGGGCTGCGTTTGTCAGTGGTGGGGTTGACCCTCGAAAGCTGAAAGTCTCGTACTGCGTGACCTGTTTTGTAGCCTCCAACGACACCGAGGCGGGGCGCAGTGCAAACCGGCGAGTAGAGGTTGAACTGGTGATGCCTGCGATGGCCGTGGCCGGCAGGAAGTGAAAGCCGACCATGAGCGCAGATGAACGGGATTGGTATCGAGAACGGGCCGCGAAAACCATGCGGGATCATTACTATGACCCGAAGGTGTTTCGCGGTTCGCGGGAGGTTCGTTCAGAACAACCCCGTATCACCTTTTTGCAGTTCATCATCGCCAATTCGCTGCCCTACGCCCTTCTGATTGTCGCGGGAACGGTCTGGCAAATTGCACACGGGGCAACTCCACACGACGCCCTCTTGATGGCCACTCAATGGCTCAAGGGTTTCGTGTTGAGCCATCCGGCCTTGTGTCTCCTGATGGTGGCCGGTGCGGCCTTCTACATGACAAAGCCGCGCCTGGCCGGCATGGTTTATACCTGGCTCGGGATCGGGTTCCTGTGCTTTGTTGCCTTTGACTACTTCGGCAACAAGCGTGTCTCCACGGCTGCGCCGCGAGCAAGCGAGCAGCCGCGCGTGGCCACCATGAGCGTGCCAAAGAATCAGCGCGGGCACTATGAGACGCCGGGCAGCATCAACGGCCAGCCTGTCACCTTCATTGTGGATACCGGCGCGGGCCTGACATCCGTTCCTGGCTCGCTGGCCAAGCCCTTGGGCATCACATCATGCGAGCCTCGCCAGTTCAGCACGGCGGCCGGCGAGGTCTTCGGGTGTGTCGCCACAGTAGCAGAAGTGGTTTTCGGTTCCTTCCGTGCCCACAACGTCCAAGTTGCCGTAATGCCCACCATGAACGGCCCTGCATTGCTGGGCATGAACATCCTGGGGATGGTGCAGATCGAGCAGCGCGGATCGGCGCTGCTGTTCTCCACCACCCATTTCCGAGAAGACGATTGAACGTCAAGAACAACAAGGAGGAAAACATGCGTCACCTTCCGCTTTACCTGCTTCTGGCCGCTGCGGCCGGCTGCGCACTGCCGGCGCTGGCCAGTTCTGATGCGGTGCCAGTTGATGCACCGGCCGCTGTTGCGGCCGCTCCGGCCGCCGAGGTCAAGGTGGCCATCACCGGCCACATCGACTTGGCTGCTGATCGAGGGCGCAAGGTCTTCATCGAATTCCTGGCCAGTCCGAGGCTGACGGCCGCCGTGCGGGCCTCGCTGGCCTCCAGCGGCTTCGAGCTGGTGGACAGCCGCGAGCAGGCCGACGTGGTGTACGAGCTGGATGGTGCCTTCCAGGCGCTGCGCCCCGCAACCCGGCGTACCGCCGAGGTTCGCGTGGGCGACTATGCCGAGAACCCCGCGCCCTTGGCCACCAAGAGCGGCCGGGGCGGCTCCGTGATGCTGTCGCTGAACCCCCTGGCCATGCTGGTCGGCACGATTGCATCCAATGTCGGGAATGCGACCGGCGCGCAGGACTCGGTGAACGCGGCCACGGCCGGTGACCCGGACGGCAAATGCCTGTCGCGCTGCGAGACGTGGCGCTACCGTCAGCGCAATGTCGTCAACATGACGCGCAAGGCAGGCACCACGGAACAGAAGTGCTCCGTCCTCGCCACAACCGAGGATGCCGAGCTGGTGCCGGCGCGACTCATCCAGTCGTCCCTTGCGGGCTTGCAGGAGGCCGCTGGCTTGATTGTGGCCCTGGGCCTCTCCGCTGATCCTGCTTTGGCGAAATGAACGCGCCGGGCCTGTCACTGGCGGATCGCTTTTGGATCGCCCATCGCTGGGCCGCTTTCGGGCTGGGTGCGGTGTTCCTTATGGGTGTGATTGTCGCCGGCATCGCCGGGCGTATCCGGCCGCACTACGCTTGGGCCTATGCGCTCATGAGCAACTTGGCCTTTCTGGCATACGGCCTCGACAAGTCGGCGGCCGTTGCCAACCGTTGGCGCTGGTCTGAAAAGGCTTTGCACTGGATCGAGCTGCTATGCGGCTGGCCCGGTGCATTGATTGGACAACATGCCTTCCGCCACAAGTCGCGGAAGGCTTCCTTTTTGTTTTTCACATGGCTGGCCAGCGCCGCGAACGCCGCTGTTTTCGCGCACTTGGCTGGCTTCTATCGTTGGAGTTGGCAATGAACGCTACTCGCGCCCTTGTGGCCCTGATGGCCTGCTTTGCCCTTGGAGCCTCGCACGCGCAGCAGCGCGAATACATCATCTACGATGGCCAGAGCTACCCCGGCGACCAGCTCGACGTTGCGGCCGCCTCTCCCGTGATGGTCAAGCCGGCGCAGCGCCTGGGCAACGGGGACTACTCCATCCCGCGCGCTGCGGATGGTCACTACTACATCGCCGGGGCCGTCAACGGCTTTCCCGTGGTCTTCATGGTGGACACCGGAGCGCGATTCACGACGCTGCCGGTCAAGCTCGCCCGCAATGCTGGTATCCGCGCCGGCCGCGCAACATCCTTTGACACGGCCGCAGGCCGTGAACGTGGTGGCATCACTGCGGCCAACACGGTGATCGTCGGCCCCTTCGCTGTTGAGGGTGCGGCTATCGCAGTCCTGGAGCGCCTTTCAGCTCCGCTGCTGGGGATGGACGTGCTCAACCGCTTCCAGATCGCCTATTCGGGCGGCTTCATGATCTTGCGGGGCGGCCGATGACGCCGGTAGCGGCGCGCGCGTGGGTTCGGCTTCCTTCTGGCCGTCGCCTCGACCTCATCAATCCCGATCCCGGCGCGTGGCTCGACAGTGACCTTGCCTTGCGTTTGGCGAGGACGTACCGCTGGGGTGGGGAATCGTCATGGCCCCTGCCCCTCTCCGTGGCCCAGCATTCGCTCCTGGTGCTCGCTTTGCGCCGGCAGTGGAGCGACACCCCTTTGACGCCCTCTGACGCGCTCCTGGAGCTTCTACACGATGCCGAGGAAGGTTTCCTTGGGTTCGACTGTATTTCCCCCTTGAAAGACGTGCTGGGCCTTTCCTTTCGGGCTGTTTCGTCTCGCCTGATGGCTGCGGTTTCAGATCGGTATGAGCTGCGCACTTGGTCGCCGGCAGCGCACGCCGCCCACAAGCGGGCCGACTCGGTGGCGGCCGCTTCAGAGGCTGTGCATTGCATTGGCTGGCCAGCTCATGAAGTCCGCGATGTCCTGGGCATCGTGCATCCTGTCCTCGATGTCGATCCACTGGCTGACATCTACGATTGCCGGCCGTGGGAGCCGTGGGCGGCTGACGTTGCGGCCGAGCGGTTCCTGGACGCGCTGGAGTCGTTGCGTGCCGCTGTGCATGGGCAGATCGAGGCGCAAGCGTGACCCCTGGGCGTCTCCCCTGCGGGGCCGGGCTTTCGTGCTGCGCATCGAGCCGCCTGTGGCGTCTCGCCCCTTCGGGCGTCAATCCCTGACGCCTCCGCGCCGTGCCGGC
>NZ_BMDI01000006.1 GCF_014635705.1 Oxalicibacterium faecigallinarum
ACCGTTGCGATCGCTGCGGTCAGCGTGGTTTTACCGTGATCAACGTGACCAATCGTGCCCACATTCACGTGCGGCTTGGTCCGCTCGAATTTGCCTTTTGCCATTTTATTCTTCCTTCAAAAAGAACGATTTGTTTATCAAAACAATGAATTTAACTGTGTACAACATACCCACTCCTCTCGGAGCGGGTATCAAACTTACTTGGCTTTGGACGTCACGATTGCATCGATGACGTTCTTAGGCGCTTCAGCGTAGTGCTTGAATTCCATCGAGTAGGTTGCACGGCCTTGGGTTGCCGAACGCAGCGAAGTCGAGTAACCAAACATTTCCGACAGCGGCACTTCAGCCTTGATGATCTTGCCACCACCGCCAGCAATCTCATCCATACCTTGCACCATGCCGCGACGGGACGACAGATCGCCCATCACGGTACCGGCGTAGTCTTCCGGCGTTTCCACTTCCACAGCCATCATTGGCTCAAGAATGACCGGATTTGCTTTGCGGCAGCCATCCTTGAATGCCATCGAGCCAGCCATGCGGAATGCATTTTCGTTCGAGTCAACATCGTGGTACGAACCGAAGGTCAGCGTAACTTTGACGTCAACCACTGGATAGCCAGCCAACACACCCGACGTCAGCGTTTCACGAACACCTTTTTCAACTGCAGGGATGTATTCGCGAGGAACCACACCACCTTTGATTGCGTCGACGAATTCAAAGCCTTTACCCGGCTCTTGTGGCTCGATCGTCAGAACAGCGTGACCGTACTGACCACGACCACCGGATTGCTTGACGAACTTGCCCTCAACATCGGTAACTGCCTTGCGGATCGTTTCGCGGTATGCAACCTGTGGCTTACCAACGGTCGCTTCCACGTTGAATTCGCGCTTCATGCGATCGACGATAATGTCGAGGTGCAACTCACCCATACCAGCGATAATCGTTTGACCCGATTCTTCGTCGGTACGTACGCGGAACGATGGATCTTCTGCAGCCAGACGGTTCAGTGCCAGACCCATTTTTTCCTGGTCAGCCTTGGTTTTTGGCTCAACAGCTTGCGAGATCACTGGCTCAGGGAAGACCATGCGCTCGAGAACAACAACAGCCTTGTCATCGCACAGCGTGTCACCGGTCGTCGTGTCTTTCAGACCAACGATTGCGGCGATATCACCTGCCAGCATTTCCTTGATTTCTTCACGTTGGTTCGCGTGCATCTGAACGATACGGCCGATACGCTCCTTCTTGCCTTTAACGGAATTCAGAACGGTATCGCCCGAGTTCAGGGTGCCCGAGTAGCAACGAATGAAGCACAATTGACCAACGAATGGATCGGTTGCAATCTTGAATGCCAACGCCGAAAATTTCTCGTCGTCTTTTGCTTCACGCACGACTGGCTCTTCGTCTTCGTCCACACCAGGAACTGGTGGAATATCGACAGGCGACGGCAGGTATTCAATCACGCCGTCCAACATCGCTTGCACGCCTTTGTTCTTGAACGCGGTACCGCACATCATTGGAACCAGCTCACCCGCGATCGTGCGCTGACGAATTGCTGCCTTGATGTCAGCTTCGCTCAGGTCACCATCTTCCAGGTATTTGTTCATCAGCTCTTCCGATGCTTCGGCGGCTGCTTCGACCATGTTTTCACGCCATTTTTGCGCTTCATCGACCAGATTCGCAGGGATGTCCTGGTAGTCGAACTTCATACCTTGCGATGCGTCATCCCAGATGATCGCCTTCATCTTGACCAGATCGATCACACCAGCGAAATTTTCTTCTGCGCCGATAGGCACTTGCATAGGCACAGGGTTAGCCTTCAGACGCGCACGCATCTGATCGTAGACCTTGAAGAAGTTCGCGCCAGTACGATCCATCTTGTTGACGAATGCCAGACGTGGAACCTTGTACTTGTTTGCTTGGCGCCAAACGGTTTCCGACTGCGGCTGCACGCCACCAACTGCACAGTAAACCATGCAGGCACCGTCGAGAACACGCATCGAACGCTCAACTTCAATCGTGAAGTCGACGTGGCCCGGGGTGTCGATGATGTTGATGTGGTGCGCAGGGAAGTTGTTTGCCATGCCCTTCCAGTAGCAGGTCGTCGCAGCAGACGTAATCGTGATGCCGCGCTCTTGTTCCTGCTCCATCCAGTCCATGGTTGCAGCGCCATCATGCACTTCACCGATTTTGTGGTTCACACCGGTGTAGAACAGAACGCGCTCAGTGGTGGTGGTTTTACCAGCATCAATGTGAGCAGAAATACCAATGTTACGGTAGCGCTCAATGGGGGTCTTGCGGGCCATAGTTAATCCTAATTCGTTTTAATGAACAAAACCGAGCGCCATTTTTACAATGTGCCCGGCCTCGAACAAATTACATATAAGGCAAGTGCATGCTGAAAGCACACACATTTACCCAATCTATTAGAAGCGGAAGTGCGAGAACGCCTTGTTCGCTTCAGCCATGCGGTGAACTTCATCGCGCTTTTTCATCGCGCCACCGCGGCTTTCTGCCGCTTCCATCAACTCACCAGCCAAACGCAATGGCATGGATTTTTCGCTACGCTTGTTTGCAGCTTCACGCAACCAGCGCATCGACAGTGCCATACGGCGAACTGGACGCACTTCAACTGGCACCTGGTAGTTCGCACCACCAACACGGCGCGACTTTACTTCAACCAGTGGCTTGCAGTTGTTGATTGCAGCAGCGAACACTTCCAGCGGATCTTTGCCGGATTTGGCCTGGATTTGCTCAAACGCACCGTAGATGATGTTTTCAGCAACCGATTTCTTGCCGGACAACATCAATACATTAACGAATTTAGCAACATCAACATTGCCGAATTTTGGATCTGGCAAAATTTCCCGTTTCGGGACTTCACGACGACGTGGCATTTCGATTCCTTTTCAATCTTCAGTTGAGCAGCAGCTTTTTTGCCACCGACTCGCGGACGATCATCATAATCACCCACTTACTCGGCCCATTCGGGACCGACCCTTTATTCCGCAGAGACTGCAGAAAACGACTTATTACTTCTTGGCAGCTTTCGCGCGCTTCGCACCGTACTTCGAACGTGCTTGCTTACGATCTTTCACGCCCTGGGTATCCAGTGCGCCGCGAACCATGTGATAACGCACACCCGGCAAATCCTTCACACGACCGCCGCGCAGCAGCACGACACTGTGTGGTCAGGCGAACTTTGGCGACCTTACGAAGCGCCGAGTTAGGCTTCTTAGGAGTCGTGGTGTAAACGCGGGTGCAAACGCCACGTTTTTGCGGGCTGTTTTCCAGCGCCGGCGATTTGCTCTTGACGCGTGCGGAGACACGCGGCTGGCGAATCAGTTGATTGATAGTTGGCATCGATCTCTATCCAGCTTAATTACTACATTAATAATACGGCCTCGAAAACGGTTGTTCGAAGCCTCGGGAAATCATGCGGAAGAATGGAATTCTACGCGCGGCTCGACCGGGAGCCATGAAGGAAGAAGCGCGCAAGGAGAGTGCAGAAAAGCAGACCAAAGAACGCTTAAGCCCAGCAGAGCCTAAAATCGAGAACTCGCGAGTATATCCCTCATGCGCAAGAGCGTCAACTATCTCGCCAAGTAAACAAGCAGCGTTGCAAATACGCCATGCGCATCTATCCGGCTACTAAATTGGTAGCAAGCACTCACATTAAGCGTCGTAATAAAAAAGGCACCGAAATTCGGTGCCTTTTTCTGATTCCTGCCTGGTTTTATTAAAACCAGCGTGATCAGGATGCGTCGGTATCGCTGTCCGGGATGCTGGATACGTCGGCGAAATGCGCTTCGGCTTCCGCAGCACGCGCCGCTTTTTCCGATTGCAGCAGTGCCTGACGTTCTTCTGCTTCCCACGTTTCCTTCTCTTTGCGGGCACGATGGAATGCCAAACCGGTACCGGCAGGGATCAGGCGACCGACGATGACGTTTTCCTTCAGACCACGCAGACCGTCTTTCTTGCCCATGATCGCCGCTTCGGTCAGGACACGGGTCGTTTCCTGGAACGATGCAGCCGAAATGAACGAATCGGTCGACAGCGATGCCTTGGTGATACCCAGCAACACGTTTTCGTACGTTGCAGGGATCTTGTTCTCGGCAGTCACGCGATCGTTTTCGTCCAGCAACTCGGAGCGCTCAACCTGCTCACCCGTGATGTAGCTGGTATCACCCGGCTCAACCACCTGAACGCGGCGCAGCATCTGACGCACGATGACTTCGATGTGCTTGTCGTTGATCTTCACGCCTTGCAGACGGTAGACGTCCTGCACTTCGTCGACGATGTAACGCGCCAGCGCTTCGATACCCAGCAGGCGCAGAATGTCTTGCGGATCGGCCGGACCGTCCACAATCATCTCGCCCTTGTTCACAACCTGGCCGTCGTGCACCAGCACTTGCTTGTCCTTGGTGATCAGGAACTCGTGCTTGTTGCCGTCCATGTCGGTGATTTCCAGGCGCTGCTTACCTTTGGTTTCCTTACCGAATGCAACGGTACCCGTCACTTCGGCCAGCATGCCGGCGTCTTTTGGCGAACGTGCTTCGAACAGCTCGGCAACGCGCGGCAGACCACCGGTAATGTCACGGGTTTTCTGCGATTCGGTCGGAATACGCGCCAGCACTTCACCAACGCTCACTTGCTGACCGTCTTTCACGGTGATCAGCGCACCCACCTGGAAGCCGATGGTCACTGCATGCTCGGTGCCGGCGATCTTGACTTCTTCACCTTGCTCGTTGAGCAGCTTGACCTGCGGACGTACCGATTTGGTGGTCGAACCGCGACGTTTCGCATCGATCACAACCAGCGTCGACAGACCGGTCACTTCGTCGATCTGACGTGCAACGGTTACGCCTTCTTCGACGTTTTCGAACTTCACGGTACCAGCGTACTCGGTGATGATCGGACGGGTCAGCGGATCCCATGTTGCCAGCGGTGTGCCCGCCTTGATGACCATGCCGTCCTGAACGATCAGGGTTGCGCCATATGGCACTTTGTGACGTTCACGCTCACGACCGATATCGTCCGTGATCAGGACTTCGCCCGAACGGGAAATGACGATCTGGCCGCCTTTACCATTGGTGACGTAACGCATGGTTGCCGTGAAGCGAACCGTACCGTTCGATTTGGCTTCCACCGACGAAGCCACGGCTGCACGCGATGCTGCACCACCGATGTGGAAGGTACGCATGGTCAGCTGGGTGCCAGGCTCACCGATCGATTGCGCTGCTACCACACCGACTGCTTCACCGGCATTGACCAGCATACCGCGACCCAGATCGCGACCATAGCACTGTGCGCACAGACCAAAGCGCGTATCGCAGGTCAGTGGCGTGCGGACTTTGACTTCGTCGATACCAAGTTGCTCGATCTCTTCGACCATGTCTTCG
The DNA here is from genome assembly GCF_014635705.1 of Oxalicibacterium faecigallinarum. Taxonomy (GTDB): domain Bacteria; phylum Pseudomonadota; class Gammaproteobacteria; order Burkholderiales; family Burkholderiaceae_D; genus Oxalicibacterium; species Oxalicibacterium faecigallinarum. The sequence goes on from NZ_BMDI01000006.1 coordinate 5,400, forward strand.
TTGAGCAAGGTGCCGGCTTCATACAGCGTTGCCTGCGTTTCAGGATTGATGATGTCGGTTGCAGCAACGCGACCGAGGATACGGTCACGCAGTGCTTCGATCACTTCACCACCTTCAACCAGCGCTTTCATCGATGCGCCGTTCGAGGTACCGCAATCGTCTTCGATCACGACCAGATCCTGCGTCACGTCGACCAGACGACGCGTCAGGTAACCCGAGTTTGCCGTTTTCAGCGCGGTATCAGCCAGACCTTTACGTGCACCGTGAGTCGAAATGAAGTACTGCAACACGTTCAGACCTTCGCGGAAGTTCGCGGTGATCGGTGTTTCGATGATCGAACCGTCTGGTTTCGCCATCAGACCACGCATACCTGCCAACTGACGAATCTGTGCTGCAGAACCGCGAGCACCGGAGTCGGCCATCATGTAAATCGCGTTGAACGATTCCTGCGTGGATTTGCTGCCATCACGCTTGACGACATCTTCCACTTTCAATTGATCCATCATGGCCTTGCCGACGTCATCGCCAGCCTTGCCCCAGATATCAACAACCTTGTTGTAACGCTCGCCAGCGGTAACCAGACCCGAAGCGTATTGCTGTTCGATCTGTTTGACTTCGCTTTCCGCGGTCGCAATGATGTCGACTTTTTGTGGCGGCACCAGCATGTCGTCCACACAGATCGAGATGCCAGCGCGCGTTGCAAGACGGAAGCCCGATTGCAGCAACTGGTCGGCAAACACGACTGTGGCACGCAGACCGCACTTTCGGAACGACAGATTGATCAGACGCGAAATCTCTTTCTTCTTCAACGCGCGGTTCAGCACGCTGAATGGCAGACCTTTCGGCAGGATTTCCGACAGGATGGCGCGACCAACCGTGGTTTCATAACGGGTAACGGTTTTTTCGAATTCGCCGGTTTCCGCATTTTTCGGATACTCGGTAATACGCACCGTGATGCGCGAGGTCAGCTCGACTTCCTTGTTGTCGTAGGCACGAATGACTTCCGACACGTCTGGGAAAAGCATGCCTTCGCCCTTGCCGTTGATCTGTTCACGCGTTGCGTAGTACAGACCCAGCACGATATCTTGCGACGGAACGATCGATGGTTCGCCGTTCGATGGGAACAGGATGTTGTTCGACGCCAGCATCAGCGTGCGTGCTTCCATCTGTGCTTCGATCGATAGTGGAACGTGAACCGCCATCTGATCGCCGTCGAAGTCGGCGTTGAACGCCGCACAGACCAGCGGGTGCAATTGAATTGCCTTGCCTTCGATCAGAACTGGCTCAAACGCTTGAATACCAAGACGGTGCAGCGTTGGCGCACGGTTCAACATGACCGGATGTTCACGGATCACGTCTTCCAGGATGTCCCAGACGACTGGCTCTTGGATTTCAACCAGCTTCTTCGCTGCCTTGATGGTGGTCGCGAGACCCATCAATTCCAGCTTGTTGAAGATGAATGGCTTGAACAGTTCCAGCGCCATCAGCTTAGGCAGACCGCACTGATGCAGTTTGAGCTGTGGACCAACCACGATCACTGAACGACCGGAGTAGTCGACACGTTTACCCAGCAAGTTTTGACGGAAACGACCGCCCTTGCCTTTGATCATTTCTGCCAGCGATTTCAGCGGACGCTTGTTGGCGCCGGTCATCGCTTTACCGCGACGGCCGTTATCCAGCAGCGAATCGACTGCTTCTTGCAGCATGCGCTTTTCATTACGCGTAATGATCTCTGGTGCGCGCAATTCCATCAGGCGCTTCAGACGATTGTTACGGTTGATGACGCGACGATACAGATCATTCAGATCGGAGGTCGCAAAACGACCGCCATCCAGTGGCACCAGTGGACGCAGCTCTGGCGGCAGCACTGGCAGCACTTCCATGATCATCCAGTCAGGCTTGATGCCCGAACGCTGGAACGCTTCAAGCACTTTCAGGCGCTTGGCGTATTTCTTGATCTTGGCTTCCGACTTGGAATCCTTGAGTTCTTGACGCAGGGTTTCTGCATCACGGTCGATGTCGATCGAACGCAGCAGCTCACGGATACCTTCCGCGCCCATGAATGCGGTGAAGTCATCGCCGAATTCTTCGTATTTGGCCGCATAGTCGTCTTCGGACATGATCTGGCATTTTTTCAGCGGGGTCATGCCAGGATCGGTCACAACGTAGGCTTCAAAATACAGAACGCGTTCGATATCACGCAGCGTCATGTCGAGGACCATACCCAGACGCGATGGCAGCGATTTCAGGAACCAGATGTGTGCGGTTGGCGATGCCAGTTCGATATGGCCCATGCGCTCACGACGCACCTTGGCCAGCGTGACTTCAACGCCGCATTTTTCACAGATGACGCCACGATGCTTCAGGCGTTTGTACTTGCCGCACAGGCATTCGTAATCCTTGATAGGCCCGAAAATCTTGGCGCAGAACAGACCGTCGCGCTCAGGCTTGAAGGTACGATAGTTGATGGTTTCCGGCTTTTTGACTTCGCCGTAGGACCACGAACGGATTTTCTCAGGGGACGCCAGACCAATCTTGATCGCGTCGAATTGTTCGTTTTGCTGAACTTGCTTGAATAAATCGAGCAGTGCTTTCATGTATCACTCCAGTTGGCGTGAAAAACGCTGATGTAGACGAGGTGGTCGCGCCAGACTGCTTGAAGACCCTGTTCGCATCTGCGGGAGAGCTGAGCCGTAGAGGCAGAGTTCCGCAGATACCGGGACAGCTGACGTTTCCGAACTGCTTGCTGCTGAATACTAAAACTTTTACTGCTAACTCTTTTAAAGCGCCGAAGCGGCGCTTGTCTGAAACGCGCAAAGCGAAGCGACGTTTCCATCGCTTCGCTTTCCTTACGATCAGTCGCGCTCGAGATCGATATCGATACCCAGGGAGCGGATTTCCTTCACGAGAACGTTGAAGGATTCCGGCATGCCGGCATCGATCACGTGATCGCCCTTGACGAGGTTCTCGTACACTTTGGTACGGCCATTCACGTCATCGGACTTCACGGTCAGCATCTCTTGCAGCACGTACGATGCGCCGTATGCTTCCAGTGCCCAGACTTCCATCTCACCGAAGCGCTGACCACCGAACTGCGCTTTACCGCCGAGTGGCTGCTGCGTAACCAGCGAGTAAGGACCGGTCGAACGTGCATGCATCTTGTCATCGACCAGATGGTGCAGTTTGAGCATGTGCATGTAGCCGACCGTAACGGTACGCTCGAAAGCTTCACCGGTACGACCATCGTACATCGTGACCTGGTTTTTTGACGGCGTCATGCCAAGGTTCTTGGCGATGTCATCCGGATAAGCCAGGTCCAGCATGCGACGAATTTCTTCTTCGTGTGCACCGTCAAACACAGGCGTTGCAAACGGCACGCCATGCTTGAGATTGTTGGCCAGCGCCAGCACTTCCTCGTCGGAGAACTTGTCGATTTCTTCCGATTTACCCGATTCGTTATAGATCGTGGTCAGGAACTTGCGCAGTTCGGTTGCCTTGGCATGTGCGTTCAGCATTTCGCCGATACGCAGGCCCAGACCCTTAGCAGCCCAGCCCAGGTGGACTTCCAGAACCTGACCGACGTTCATACGCGAAGGAACGCCCAACGGGTTCAGCACGACGTCAGCTGGCGTACCGTCGGCCATGTATGGCATGTCTTCGATCGGCACGATGCGCGAAACCACACCCTTGTTACCGTGACGACCTGCCATCTTGTCGCCAGGCTGCAGGCGACGTTTGACCGCGAGGTAAACCTTGACCATCTTCTGAACGCCTGGTGGCAACTCATCGCCTTGCGTCAGCTTCTTGCGCTTTTCTTCAAAGGCCAGATCGAACTGGTGACGCTTCTCGGCGATCGATTCCTTGATCGCTTCGAGTGCGTTTGCCGATGCGTCGTCCGAAGGACGGATATCGAACCAGTGGTACTTGTCCAGATCGTCCAGATATTCCTTGGTGATCTTGGCGCCTTTGGCGATTTTCTTCGGACCGCCGTTGACAACTTTACCGATCAGCATCTTTTCCAGACGCTGGAAGGCATCGCCTTCAACAATACGCAACTGATCGTTCAGGTCGAGGCGATAGCGTTGCAGCTCATCGTCAATGATCTGCTGTGCACGCTTGTCGCGCTGAATGCCTTCACGCGTGAAGACTTGCACATCAATGACTGTACCCACCATGCCGGAAGGCACGCGCAGCGACGTATCTTTCACGTCGGACGCTTTTTCACCGAAGATCGCGCGCAGCAGTTTTTCTTCTGGCGTCAGTTGGGTTTCGCCTTTTGGCGTCACTTTACCGACCAGCGTGTCGCCAGCGGTGACTTCAGCGCCGATGTAGACGATACCGGATTCATCCAGACGCGCCAGCTGGTTTTCAGCCAGATTGGAGATATCACGGGTGATTTCTTCTGCACCCAGCTTGGTATCACGTGCAACAACCGACAACTCTTCGATATGAATCGAGGTATAACGATCGTCTGCCACCACTTTTTCGGAGATCAGAATCGAATCTTCGAAGTTGTAACCATTCCATGGCATGAACGCGACCAGCATGTTCTGACCCAGAGCCAATTCGCCCAGGTCTGTCGATGCGCCGTCCGCGATGACGTCATGTTTTGCAACGCGATCGCCAACTTGCACGATAGGACGCTGGTTGATGTTGGTGTTCTGATTCGAACGGGTGTACTTGATCAGGTTGTAGATATCGACACCGACTTCGCCAGCCTGTGCTTCATCGTCATTGACACGAATCACGACACGGCCTGCATCGATGTAGTCAACCACACCGCCACGCAATGCTTGCACGGTGGTACCCGAGTCAACTGCAACGGTGCGTTCGATACCGGTACCGACGAATGCTTTTTCCGGACGCAAGCAAGGCACCGCCTGACGTTGCATGTTGGCACCCATCAGCGCACGGTTCGCATCATCGTGCTCGAGGAACGGAATCAGCGATGCTGCAACCGAAACAACCTGACCTGGCGCCACGTCCATGTACTGAACGCGCTCTGGCGAGACCAGAATGGTTTCACCCGCTTCACGTGCCGACACCAGCTCATCCGACAGCTTGCCGGAGTTGTCGATCGTCGCATTCGCCTGCGCGATGATGTAACGACCTTCTTCAATGGCGGACAGATAATCGATCTGGTTGGTCACCTTGCTGCCTTCAACCTTGCGGTAAGGCGTTTCCAGGAAGCCGTACTCGTTCAGACGCGCATACAGCGCGAGCGAGTTGATCAGACCAATGTTCGGACCTTCAGGCGTTTCGATCGGGCATACACGGCCGTAGTGGGTCGGATGCACGTCGCGGACTTCAAAGCCGGCGCGTTCGCGGGTCAGACCACCAGGGCCCAAGGCGGAGACACGACGCTTGTGCGTAATTTCCGACAATGGATTGGTTTGATCCATAAATTGCGACAACTGCGACGAACCGAAGAATTCACGGATTGCTGCCGAAATCGGCTTGGAGTTGATCAGATCGTGCGGCATCAGATTGTCAGCTTCTGCCTGACCCAGACGCTCTTTAACGGCACGTTCGACACGCACCAGACCTGCGCGGAACTGATTTTCCGCCAGTTCGCCGACACAACGCACGCGACGGTTACCCAAGTGATCGATATCGTCGACTTCGCCACGACCATTGCGCAGCTCAACCAGAATCTTGATCACAGCCAGGATGTCGTCGTTCGACAAGGTCATGTCACCCGTCAGCTCATCGCGACCGATACGACGGTTGAACTTCATACGACCAACCGACGACAGATCGTAACGGTCAGCGTTGTAGAACAAGCCGTTGAACAGCGCCTCAACCGAATCTTCGGTTGGCGGTTCGCCAGGACGCATCATGCGATAGATCGCAACACGCGCAGCCATCTGGTCTGCGGTGTCATCCATGCGCAAGGTTTGCGAGATGTAAGCGCCTTGATCAAGATCGTTGGTGTACAAGGTCTGGATGGTTTCGATGCCAGCTTCGCGCAGGCGTGCCAGCGTTTCTTCGGTCAACTCATCATTGGCGTTGGCAATCACCTCGCCGGTATCGCCATCGACAATGTTCTTGGCCAGGACGCGACCCAGCAGGTAGTCTTCCGGCACGGAGATGTGCTTGATGCCTGCGGACTCGATATCACGCACGTGCTTGCTGTTGATGCGTTTGTCCTTGGCAACCATGACTTTGCCGGACTTGTCGGTGATGTCGAAACGTGCGACTTCGCCACGCAGACGTTCGGCAACGAACGCCATTTCAGCGCCATCGGCGTGCAGTTTGAAGTCATCGAAAACAAAGAAGTTTTCGAGGATCTGTTCCGGCGTCATGCCGATTGCCTTCAACAGAATCGTGACAGGCATCTTGCGGCGGCGGTCGACACGGAAGAACAGGATGTCTTTCGGATCGAACTCGTAGTCAAGCCACGAGCCACGGTAAGGAATGATACGTGCCGAGAACAGCAGCTTGCCCGACGAATGCGTCTTGCCGCGGTCATGTTCGAAGAACACACCTGGCGAACGGTGCAACTGGGAAACAATCACACGCTCGGTACCGTTAATCACGAACGAACCGGTCGACGTCATGAGCGGCAGTTCGCCCATGTAGACTTCCTGCTCTTTCATTTCCTTGACGACCGGCTTGGTTGGCGACTCCTTATCCAGAATCACCAGACGCACTTTTGCACGCAGCGGCGACGCGTACGTCAAACCACGTTGTTGGCATTCCTTGATATTGAACGGCGGATCGCCTAAAACGTACGACAGGAATTCGAGACGCGCAAAACCATTGTGCGACACGATAGGGAAAATCGAGGTAAAGGCAGACTGCAAACCTTCGTTCTTGCGCTGAGACGCGATAACATTTTCCTGCAGGAAGCTTTCGTAGGACTCAAGCTGGGTTGCAAGCAGGAACGGAACGTTGTGGACGTTGGCGCGTTTCGCAAACGATTTGCGAATGCGCTTCTTCTCAGTAAATGAGTAGTGCATGGACACTCCGTGAGTGACAGGGGAAGGATAGAGAATTCAGGATTCGGATCACGATGGCCAGCTTGCACGAATGCAATTTGACACATAGAAACCTCAAGTCTCTGCCCTTTGAACGAACCTACAAGGATACCCGACTTTGGAGAAACCCGCTTTCGGAACCCAAAAATACAAAAACGACAAGGAGCCAAAGCCGAACCATTCTTTCGAATGGTTCCGCGCTTTGGCTCTTACGCTGAAAGTCAGCGCGAACAAAATCTCGATTACTTGAGATCTGCTTTCGCGCCAGCTTCTTCCAGTTTTTTCTTGGCTGCTTCTGCGTCTGCTTTTGGCAGGCCTTCCTTAACTGGCTTCGGTGCACCGTCAACCAGATCTTTGGCTTCTTTCAGGCCCAGACCGGTGATTTCGCGAACCGCTTTAATGACGCCAACTTTGTTTGCGCCGACTTCGGTCAGAACAACGTTGAATTCGGTTTGCTCTTCAGCAGCAGCTGCGCCGCCAGCTGCGCCGCCAGCTGCTGGAGCAGCCATTGCAGCAGCGGATACGCCGAATTTTTCTTCGAATGCCTTGACCAGGTCATTCAGTTCCAGAACCGTCAGGTTGCCTACGGCTTCCAGGATGTCGTCTTTGCTAATTGCCATTTGAAACTCCTAATTTTTCAATAATTACATCTGATTGGTACTGACGCGAATACGTCGAAACACAGCGCGAGAGCCGCTATTGCGGCTGCCCGATTACTCCGCTGCTGCTTCGGTCGATTCGGCCGCTGGTGCTGCAGCTGCAGGCGCATCGCCTTCAGACTTTTTAGCAGCAAGAGCAGCCAGACCACGCGTAAAGCTCGCAACCGGAACCAGCATCATGCCCAGAACTTGGGCCAGCAGGACTTCACGGCTAGGAATATTTGCCAACGCTGCAACAGCCGCTTTATCCAGCGACTTGCCTGCGTAGTTACCTGCTTTGATGACCAGTTTGTCGTTGGTTTTAGCAAAGTCGTTGAGAACTTTGGCTGCAGCAACAGCGTCATCCGAGATCGAGTAGATCAGCGGACCGGTCAATTCAGAAGCGAGCGGGGCAAATGCGGTGCCTTCAACAGCGCGACGAGCAAGCGTATTTTTCAATACGCGCAGGTACACGCCTTCGGCACGCGCTTTGGCGCGCAGTTGAGTCAAGTGACCAACCTGGATGCCACGATATTCAGCCACGACGATGGTCTGTGCCGATGCAACTTTGGCAGAGATTTCGGCGACTACGGCCTTTTTGTCATTCAGATTGAGCAAGATTCAACCTCCAAAAATGATGTTCGGCAATTGCACAACCATGATTGATTGCCTGCCTTGCATCTGTTCGAACACGGCGTCCGAAGTTAGGAGTTCCGTACTGGAGAACCAGCGAAAGAGACTGCAAAACTTGTTCGGGGTCACCATCTGCGCTGGGTATCGATCGTTGCCGATTCGACGTTTACCTTTGCACATCAAACTGCATGTGCGCCGCCCAACGGTCTTTGATTGCCTGAACCTGCCCGACTACTACCAAAACAGGTCCAGCCCAAAGATGCGCCTGCCGCCGAAGCAGCAGGACTTGATTCAGTGATTAAGCCGACAGCGTCGCCTGATCAACACGCACGCCTGCGCCCATCGTCGAGGACAGCGAAACCTTGCGCAGGTAAACGCCTTTGCTCGATGCTGGCTTGGCTTTGTTCAATGCGTCGATCAGTGCCAACAGATTCGATTTCAGCGCGTCGTCCGAGAACGATTTGCGACCGATGGTGGCGTGAATGATGCCTGCCTTGTCGGTACGGTACTGAACCTGACCTGCTTTTGCGTTTTTGACAGCGGTTGCGACGTCAGGCGTAACGGTACCGACTTTCGGATTCGGCATCATGCCGCGTGGGCCAAGAATCTGACCGAGCGTACCAACGATACGCATGGTGTCTGGCGAAGCGATGACGATGTCGAAAGGCATGTTACCTGCCTTGATCTGGTCAGCCAGATCTTCCATGCCGACGATGTCTGCACCAGCAGCTTTCGCTTGCTCAGCCTTGTCGCCCGAAGCAAACACAGCAACGCGAACGGTTTTGCCGGTACCAGCTGGCAGCACAACGGAACCGCGCACAACCTGATCCGACTTCTTAGGATCAACGCCGAGCTGAACCGAGATATCAATCGATTCGTCGAATTTAGCGGTTGCGCATTCCTTGATCAACGCAACAGCGCTGTCGAATGGATATGCCTTGATGCGATCAACTTTTGCCTTGATTGCCTTAGCGCGTTTGGACAGCTTAGCCATGTTACAGACCCTCCACCGTGATACCCATCGAGCGAGCGGAACCAGCGATGGTACGCACTGCAGCTTCGAGGTCGGCCGCGGTCAGATCCGGGCCTTTCAATTTAGCGATTTCTTCAGCTTGCGCACGCGTCAGCTTGCCAACCTTGTCGGTATGCGGCTTGGCCGAACCTTTTTGCACGCCCGAATGCTTCTTGATCAGGTACGTTGCCGGTGGCGTCTTCATCACGAACGTGAAGGACTTGTCGGCGAATGCGGTGATCACGACAGGAATCGGCATGCCTGGCTCGACACCTTGGGTCTGCGCATTGAATGCCTTGCAGAATTCCATGATGTTCAGACCACGCTGACCCAGTGCCGGGCCGATTGGAGGGGATGGGTTTGCCTTACCAGCTGGAACTTGCAGCTTGATAAAGCCAATGATTTTTTTGGCCATGATGGCTCCTACATTGGTTTGAGTGGTAGCGCCCTTTCGCCGTCTTGCGACACACTACTAAGGCTCCTCTTGGTACTGCCATTGCGTTCGACAGATCATTCGATCCGTCACGCCACAATCTGCGCTTAAACTTTTTCGACCTGACCGAACTCGAGCTCGACTGGCGTGGCGCGGCCAAAAATCGTGACCGAGACGCGCACTTTGGATTTCTCGTAATTGACTTCTTCGACGTTGCCGTTGAAATCGGTAAACGGACCATCCTTGATACGCACCATTTCGCCGACTTCATACAGCACTTTTGGACGCGGTTTTTCGACGCCATCCTGCATTTGCTGCATGATCTTATCGACTTCATGCGGCGGAATCGGCGTCGGCTTGTTCGACTTGCCACCAATAAAGCCGGTGACTTTATTGGTGTTCTTGACCAAGTGCCAGGTTTCATCCGTCATTTCCATCTCAACCAGGACATAGCCCGGGAAGAAACGACGTTCGCTAACCGACTTGTGGCCGTTTTTTACTTCAATGACTTCTTCAGTCGGAACCAGAATCTGACCAAACTGATCTTCCATGCCAGCACGCGCTACGCGCTCCAGCAATGCGCGCTGCACACTTTTTTCCATACCGGAGTATGCGTGCACGACGTACCAGCGCTTCTTGCTTGTAGATGCTGCAGTAGCAGCGGCGCCCGCGGCGCCGTCTTTTGCATCATCCTGAATAGAATCGCTCATTATCTTTTCCAGCCCAAAATCAGGTCATACAACACAACTTCGAGCAGCTTGTCCGTACCCCACAGAAAAATCGCCATTACCACCACAAAACCGAAAACGATTGCAGTCATCTGCAATGCTTCGCGACGCGTTGGCCAGACAACCTTTTTGGTCTCACGAACAGCTTCTTTAGAGAAGTTGAGGAAATCGCGACCCGGCGTGGACGTCCACGCAATCGCAACCGCCACAACCAAACCACCAACCAAAGCAGCAGCACGAATCGCTGTTGCCTTGTCCGACAAAACATAAAAACCAACAACGCCCGCGATTGCAGCAAAAATCGCCAGCGCGACCTTTGCCTTGTCGCCTGACGCGCTTACAGTTTGTACGGGTTGATTAGACATACTTTTTTGCTTTCGGTACCCTGCACCAGAATTCGGTGGCAGGGGCGGAGGGCCTCGAACCCCCAACCTACGGTTTTGGAGACCGTCACTCTGCCAATTGAGCTACGCCCCTACGATTGCACTACCACTACATGAATTAACTACGGCGATCCGAAGATCGCCGCGTCATTCATTTCTTACTCGATGATCTTGGCCACAACACCAGCGCCGACGGTACGACCGCCTTCACGGATTGCGAAACGCAGACCTTCTTCCATTGCGATCGGGTTGATCAGCTGAA
>NZ_BMDI01000007.1 GCF_014635705.1 Oxalicibacterium faecigallinarum
CTGAACCCCGAAGAAACACAAGCCCGGAACCCGCGAAAAATCAGGCTTTTTTCTCTCGCAAACTATTGACGGTCAATAGTTTGACGGGTAGAATATAGGCATTGGTTGAGTAGGAGTTTCAACATGGCAGATCAAGGCACTTTCGACTTTGGCCCGGATGTTCCCCGGAGCAGCGTGGCTCTGAAGCGGGACTTCCACGGGTTCGCTCAGTTCCGGGAAGACGAGCACAGCCCTTGGGTGTTCTATGTGTGCGGCTTCGACTCCACCGTGACCGGCGAGGCTGGCCAATGCACCGTGTTGCGTGCCGATGGCGGCCGCGAGTGCGTGCCCATCGACGCCGAAGACCGCATCACCATCGCCGGGCGCAAGTACGGCCGGCAGCACTGGAACCATTGAGGACTGCGCCATGCGTTTCCATCGGTATGGCAAGTACGAGTTCCGCGACACCGAGCGCAAGCGCGCCGCTTTCGCGCGCAAGCAGAAAGCCGAGCGCGAGGCCCTTCCTCTGTTCGCTGACCAAGTGGCGGCCGAACAGATCGACGTGGACGAGGAAATGACGGCTCGCCGGCTGCAATGGGAGCGTCACCAAGCCATTGATCGCAAGCGCCGGGCAGACAAGTGGCGCGAGGCACGGCGGCGTCTCAACGACTACCAGGGGTCGGTGCGCAGGGCCTTGCTGGCCTACTGGCAGGGGTGCAAGTGGCCAGCCGATCCGAGCTACTTCCTCTCCATGCTGCACATGTACGACACCGGCCGCCTCTCTCTCGACATCCCGAAGGCTTGAACCATGCACATCCTGATCGACCACCTGACACAAGCCGCATCGTTTTACCGTGGCCAGCTCCGCGCCTCTCCGCGCGCGGTGGCTTACCTGAAGTCGCGCGGCCTGCGGGGCGACATCGCCGCCCGCTATGGCTTGGGGTATGCCCCGGCCGGTTTCCAGGCGCTGCGCGAGGCATTCCCGAGCTACAACGACCGTGCCTTGGAGAAGGCTGGGCTGGTGGCGGTCAACGACGGCGGCCGGCGCTATGACCGCTTCCGCGACCGCATCATGTTCCCCATCCTCGATGACGCAGGCAGCGTGATCGGGTTCGGGGGCCGCGTGCTCGAAGGCGACGGGCCGAAGTACCTCAATTCACCGGAAACCGAAGTCTTCCAGAAGGGGCGCGTGCTGTTCGGGCTGACCCAGGCGGCCGAGGCTATTGCCGCGACCGGCACCGCCTATGTGGTGGAGGGATACCTGGATGTCGTCAGTCTGGCCCAACATGGTGTGCAGAACGCCGTGGCAACGCTGGGCACGGCTACAACAGGCCAGCATGTGGAACGGCTGCTGGGCTTGGCCAAGCGCGTGATCTTCTGCTTTGACGGAGACGACGCCGGCAGACGGGCGGCTGCGCGCGCCCTGGACGTGTGCCTGCCTCATGTCACCGACGCGGCAGACGTGAGTTTCCTTTTCCTTCCGCGCGACCACGACCCGGACAGCTACGTGCGCGCTAAGGGTGGGGACGCCTTCAACGACTTGGCCTTGGAGGCTTCGAGCCTCGAAGGCTTCTTCCTGGCCAGCGCGATGCAGGGTTGCCAGTTGGAGTACGCCGAGGGCCGGGCGCGGCTGGTGGCCACGGCTGCGCCGCGTCTCCAGCAGATCAATGCACCGGCAATGCTGCGCCGGATTCTGACCGCCATTGCTGGGCCGTCCAAGTTTTCCGTGGGCGAGCTGATCGACTTATGCGGTTTGGAAAAAAACATGCTTTTAACTATTGACCGTCAATAGTTCTATGGTAGAATTCAACTCATCGGCAGCGGATGGACGGCCGATGAACCCCGGAAACAACTGTGAGCAGACAGTGGGGCACTGAACCGATCTTTCGCACGCGAAAGGGACGATCCACCGAAGACCATCATCAACATGACTTAGGAGCTTTGACCATGCGTACTACCGTTTATGCCCGCCTCTTTGACCGACTGGCCGACTTGATCCCCAGCCTGCAATCCGCCCGCGCTGGTGCGGTTTTCTGCGCCCCTCCGCGAATCCCTGACGACATGGCCGTGTATTGCCACATTGCGGCCGTCGAGGGTGACATGCGCCTGATCGAGCTGGCCGACGACAACCAGAAGAAGGGCACGGTAATGCCTGCGCCGTGGCTCAAGCTGCGTGTGGATATGGCCAACAAGCTGGCCGAGGTACTGGAGATGGAAGACACCTTCGGTTATCAGGTGATCTACACGGGCGGCAGTGCGGTGAATCCGCGCCGCGCCCAAATCAACATGTTCGCTATGAACTGGCTGCAAGTCATGGTGAATTTTGAGCTGTGCTTCCAGCCTGCCGACGTGTCGGTGGCGGCCTGATCGACAACCAGGGAAAGGACGAACGATCATGAAAACCATCGCTATCGCCAACCAGAAGGGTGGAGTCGGCAAGACCACTGTTGCCCGCAACCTGGCTTTCTTCGCCATCGAGCGCGGCTTGCGCGTCCTGTGCGTTGACCTCGATCCGCAAAAGAACTTCAGCAAGACCCTCCGGGCGCTGCGCGAGCGTACCGTGGGCGACCAGGGCGACGAGCTGCAATCGCTGACCGGCAGCGCCTTGTTCGACGGAGAGGCCATCGAACTGCAACCGCTTCCGTGCGGCGAGTCCGCTGCGCTGGTGGCTGCTGACCGCGAGCTGGTGGACGTGGCCAGCCGCCCGCTGGAAGACCTGCACGCCCCGCGCGCTGCGCTGGCCAAGCTGGCCAAAGACTTCGACGTGTGCATCATCGACACGGCCCCGACGCTGGGAAATCCGCTGTATGCCGCGCTGATCGCCGCTGACTTCGTGGTGTGCCCTTGCACGATGGATCAAGACGCCATCGACGGCCTGGGCGACCTGTTTGAAGACATCGCGCGCGTGCAGCAACTGGAATGGAACGCCGACCTTGTGACGCTGGGCCTGCTGGCCAACCGCGTCAATACCCGCCGCGCCTTCGACCGCAACGCCCTGGAGCAACTGCGCGACGAGCTGGGCGAGGTGGTGATGGAAGGGGTGCTTTACGACCGCGCAGCCACGCAGTACGCCAAGGATCGGCCGGTGTGGCGCGTGCAAAGCGGCGAAAGCCAAATCCTGGCCGCCCGCGAAATGAAAGCGGTGTGCAACCAGATTTTCGACAAAGCCGCGATCTAAAAGGACAAGGACATGACCGCAACCGCAACCAACAAAAAGCCCGGCCTCAACCTGGGCAAGCTGTCCGCCGTGGCTCAGATCGCCGTCAAGCCGGTACAGCCGGCCGACGCAGAAATCGAACTGGCGCGCATCTACAGCGTCAAGCAGGTTCGCAAGACGTTCCGCAACCTGGAGGAACTGGCCGAGAGCTTCAAGCTGAACGGCATCATCGAGCCGCTGGTGGTGCATGAAGAAGCTGACGGCCGCTACCGCATCATCGTCGGGGAGCGCCGCTACCGCGCCGCGCCGCTGGCTGGTCTGGTCAAGGTGCCCGTCATCATCAAGAAGGGCCTCACCGAGCTGCAAATCCGCCGCTTGCAAGTCACGGAGAACAACGACCGCGACGACCTGACCGCCTACGAGGAAGCAATGGGCGTGATCGAGGATGTGGAGCTGTACGGCACCAAGGAAGCCATGACGATCTGGAACCGTGGCGAGGCATGGGTTAGCAAGCGCATGGCTGTGCGCCGCTATGCAGACCCGGTGCGCGAGCTGCTGGAGAACGATCTGTGCGGTGACTTCGAGGTGCTGCACTGCCTCAACCAGATTTACGACATCGAGGAAACGCGCACCGAGTTCTACCGCCTGCGTCACCGCATGAACGAGGGCCTTCCCTTGTCGCGCGACGAGGCCCGCAACACGCTGGCCAGAATGAAGGCGTGGAAGCAGCAGCAAGACGAGCTGGCCCAGCGCCGCATCGAGCTGGAGAACACCAAGAAGGCCGGCGACAAGGCCCCGGAGAAAACCCCCGCATGGCTGGAAGAACAGCGCAAGCGGGATGCCGAACGGGCGGCCGGTGGATCGAATGCCGGCGACGGTGCCGACGCGGACGACCAGGACACCGCGACGGCTCCAGCCGCTACCTCGGGGCGTGGCCAGCAAGCCCTCCCGACGATGGAGCTGACCCCGGAGCAGAAGGCCGCCGCCGAGAAGGAGCGCGCCAACGAAAAGCTGCTGTCGCTGCGGGAAGAAACCTTCGAGTGGGGCGAAGCCAATCAGGCGCAGTTCTTCAGCATGAAAACCCACATGACCACGCTGGGCCACGACATGCACGAAACCGAGTGGGTGCTGTGGCAGGGGTTCTTGGCCATGACCTTGCCGATGCTGGAAGGCATCGGCCCGGAGCGGGCAGTCATGTACCTGAAGAAGCTCCAGGGCGAGCTGAAGGACAAGACCCCGGCGCAGTTGTGGGAGGAAATGCACCCCGACATCGAGGGCGCTGGCCGGAATGCCTCTCCCGACATGCCGGACGGCTGGCGTTTCTGACCCTCTCCTGAAGGCGGCCGCTGGCCGCCTCTTTTCAACTTTCGCGCGCGAAACCGCGCTGATGTACCGGATGGCCCCATGAGACTGAAACGCCTTACCCCGCAAGCCTTCGACCGAACCGCCGCCGACACCCGCTTGGGCGAACAAGCCCGTGAAATGGCGCGGGCCGTTCTGGTGGATGGCCGCGCCCAGGTGGACGTGGCCACCGAGCACGGGATGACCAAGCAGCGCGTGAGCTTGGCCGTTGCGGCCATCGAGCGGGCCTACAAGAAAGCCACCACGCCGGGCGTGAGTTCCATCCGTGTGGAGCTGGATCTTCCTGAAACTTTGGCGCTTGAGCTGGCGGCTTTGGCCGAGGCGATGAAGGGGTGCGACGACGTGGCCAAGTCCGCCGAGGCGCTGGAGAAGGCCACTACGGCCGTGCGAAAGGCCACCAAGCTCTTGAAGGCTGCGCCATGACCTGCACGATCAACCAAGACGAGGCGCAGGGTGCTCCCTTGCGCCTTTGTCGTTTATAAACGATAATCTAACCATGTTCACCGTTCGGCACTACATCACCGAGGACGAGCACGACCCGTTTCAAGAGTGGCTGAAGAAGCTACGCGACCCGATTGCAAAAGGCCAGGTGGTCAAGCGGGTGGGCCGCATCGAGGCGGGCAACTTTGGCGATCACAAGCCCTGCCGCGAAGGCGTGTGGGAGCTGCGAATCGACCAAGGCCCAGGCTACCGCGTCTATTACGCGATGGCGGGCGCGGTGGTGGTTCTACTGCTGTGCGGCGGTGACAAAGGCACCCAGGACGCGGACATCGAGCGCGCCATTGGGCATTGGAAAGACTGGCAACGGAGGTCAGCATGAAAGATCGAAGCCATGACGAAGCAATGGCCGAGCTGTTCAAGGAAGACCCGGCTTTTGCGGCCGAGTACCTGAACCAGCTTCTCCAGGATGGAGAACCGGCCGATCTACTGGTGGCGCTGCGCCAGATGGCGCAAGCGCGCGGTGGCGTGCGCGCTATCGCCAAGGAAACCGAGCTGAATGCCAACCAGCTCTACCGCACGCTGTCGCCCCAGGGCAACCCGGAGCTGCGCAGCCTGTCGGCCGTGCTCAAGGCGCTGGGCCTGCGCTTGGCGGTGCAGCCTGTCGGCCAGCACCATGCAACGGCATGAATCGGAACGCACAAAAGAAAATGCCCGGCGAGCAGGCCGGGCACTTCAAGACCATCATCAACCCCTAACGGATCAACCCGCTTGGCAGCAAGAGACACATAAGGAGCAATGAATGTCTAATCATACCACAGACAGCGAAACGGCAACACTTTTTCCACTCGGGCGATCAGATGAGCCGGCAGGTGGGAACATCCTGGCCAGCGCCGTGCAACCCGACCTGTTTGTGGTGCTTGAGGCGATCCATGATTGGCCCGTCAAAGATGATGTGTCCTCGATGGAATACCCCATCTTCTCCCTGTCGAAGAACCGCGACACCCGCATCCGCGTCTATTCGCGCGCGGGCCGGAGCATCCGCATCATCCCGTCTGCCGTGGGCGCGGCTACGGTGTTCGACAAGGACATCCTGATCTACTGCATCAGCCAGATCGTGCGAGGGCACGACGCCGGCATCAAGACCTCGCGCCGCGTCCGCGTGGACGTGTACCCGTTCCTGCTGGGCACGCGCCGCAGCACCGGAGGCGCCGCCTACGAGCGCGTGGTGGACATGTGCCGGCGCTTGAAGGGCACGACGATTGAAACGAACGTCAAGACGAACGAGAAAGAGCAACTTGAAGGCTTCGGCTTGATCGAGGACTACCGGGTGACGACCTGGACGAAGAACGGCAAAGGCGCGCTGGAACTGGAGCTGACGATTTCCGAATGGCTCTACCGGGCCGCAATGGACTTCGACATCCTCACGCTGCACCCCGACTATTTCAGCCTTGGCCAAGCCCTGGAGCGCCGGCTGTACGAGCTGGCCCGCAAGCACTGCGGTGACAAGGCGTGGTGGGAAATCGGCCTTCCGTTGCTGCTGGAGAAGACGGGCAGCTCGCAGACCCTGCGCCGCTTCAAGCAGGAGATCAAGGAAATCGTGGAGCGCGACCCATTGCCCGACTACCGGATGTTCCTGGACGAGTCCGTGAAGCCCAACAAGCTGGTCATCATGACCCGAGACAACGCCAAACTGGTATGCGAGGCCAACAAGGCTGGCAAGCTGTCTTGGGTGTCCTACTTCTTGCAAAAAAAGCTGTCCTGATCCCCATGCAGAGGCTCGCCGCGCTGCCCCAGCTTGGCCACGGGCAGAGCCTCAACCGCCCATCGTGGCCCCCTGGCCAGCGCCGGCCCGGACTCGTCTATCGGCGTACATTTCGCCTTCTTGCCAAACTACGCGAATTCGTCTATCGCGGTACGGTTTATTCGTCTATCGCCGCACACCTCTGCGCGACAAAACTACCGAAAAACCCGCGTCAGCATTGGATTTTTAGCCCGGCAGCATCAAAAAACGGCTTTTTTGCTGCCACGCTGAAAGCATCCGGTTCGCCTCGAAACACTCGTCTATCGGCGTACATTTGGGCACTTATCCACAGAAAACGCGGTCGTTTCGTCTATCGCCGTACAAACACTCGTCTATCGCGGTACGTTTTTTTCGTCTATCGCCGTACAGGGTTGTCGTCTATCGGCGTACATACCGCATGAAAAAATCCTTGCGCAACAAGGACTTACGGCCGCTTATCCACAGCGTAACACGCGCGCGCGATTTAACGCCTTTTTATTTAACGTTTTAACGCTACGGCCTCACCCCAAATCGTGCGCGCCGTTGGCGCGAGTGCTCACAAAGCCCGGCTGCGCCGGGCCGGGGTGCTCCACCGCCCTGCAACCACGGTCTAAGCGGCTCAGGCCGTCCGCAAGCGGCCGTCCTGACCTGCCCCGCAAGCGGGGCACCCTACGGGCGCTAAGACACCGGATAAATCACGCCCGCCGCGTCCTACGGCCGCGCCGGCCGCTCAACCGGGCGCGCAGCGCGCCGTGGAACACCGTCCCTGCTACACAACCGTCAAAAAGTCTTCAAAAGGGAGGGGCGAAGCCTTCCGCGATGGGCATGAAGGCTTAGAAGGGCTGAAATGGCAGCGCAGGAGGCCCGTCACGGCGTTTTCTGACCCTTGGCCAGCCCTGACCCCTCGGACACTCGGAAAAATCGCTTGTAGCGCGTTCTGTGCGGTCGGTTTTCTGGCTGAACAGCTCATGCTAACGGCTGGCCAGCCGCTGCTCCACTGCGGCCGCCTCGATGCGGGCCGGATGCCCTGCCGGCGAAAGTGAACACGATAGACGAATCACTGCCCGCGAAGGCTCTGTTTCCGGGGCTTGGCGGCCGATTTCGAGTGCCAACACGCATGAAATCGGCCTGATCCTGGCCAACTTGCCCATTTTTCCCGGCCTGGAGCCATTCGAGGCTCGGGCCGACGCGCCCGATTCGTCTATCGGGGGCTTTTCTAGAAGGACGGCCGCCGAGGTGGCCACCGACCCGCTTCCACCACCAGCTCGACGCCCGGCCCGCCGAAGGCAAGCGCGACGGCGGCCGATCCCGGCCGGCACTTCGCCTGTTGCGTTTGTTGTTTTTTACTGTAAAATACAACATACAACAACAAACAACACAATCAACCGAAAGGAGCCTGTCATGGCAAGCGAAGCGATCATCACGGAAGAACTGATCTGTAAAGCCGCCGAACAACTGGCGGCCGAGGGGATGCGCCCGACAAACGAGACGGTGCGCGAACTGCTGGCGAAGTGGACGAGCACGAAGGGCGGTAGCTACGCCACCATCGGCCCGGTGCTGCGCGCCTGGAAGGCCCGCCGCAAGGCGGCCGAGTCGGCCGAGCCGGTACGCGAAGCCGCGCCCCAGGTTGTGCTCGACAAGGTGCAGGGCTGGGCTTCGGACATGTGGGGCGTGGCACTGGAGCTTGCCAATGGTCGCTTGGCCTCCGAGCGTGAATCTCTGGAGCGGGTGCGTCAGGAACTCGAAGCCGAGACTGCGGAGGCGCTGGCCCTGGCCGAGAAACGCGAGGACGAACGCGATGAGGCGCGCCGGCAAGCCGCCGAACTGACCGACCAACTGGCCAGCCTTCAGGCCGACGTGGCTGCACAAACCGAGCGAGCGGCGGCTGGGGAAGCGCGGGCGGCCGAGCTGGAGAAGCGGGCCAACGAGGTGCATGACGACCTGAAGGCTGAACGGGCGCGACGCGATGAAGCGGAGGCCGCACGCCGGACGGTGGAAGCCGAGCTTTCCACCCAGCGCGCGGACGTGGCCCGACTCTCCCAGCAAGCGGCAGACTTGGAGCGCGAGCTGGCCCAGGTTCGCGGTGAACTTGCGCGAGTGCAGGAGCAAGGAGCGGCCGAGCTGGCGGCGGCGCGGAAAGAGCACGCCGAAGGGGTGGCTGCTCAACGTGCCCAGCATGATGCCGAGGTGGGGCGACTGAAAGATGCTCACCAGCAGGCATTGCACGACCAGAAGCAGCGCAGCGTGGAGGTCATCGGCAAGCTGGAGACTTCCAAGCAGCGCATGGAGGCCGAGCTGGACGAGGCGCGCAAAGAGGCCCGTGATGCGGCCGCCCAACTTGGCCGGGTGACAGGGGAACTCGACGCGCTGCGCAGTCAAGTCGCCAGTCAAGAGGCGACCATCCGGGGCTTCACCGCAAAGAAGGCTGACAAGACGTGATCGGCTCCGCGTGGCTGCATCTGGCCAGCTTCGCGGTCATGCTGGTGGCGATCCGCGCCGTCCGGCGCTGGACGTGGCTGTACGCCCTGTCGGTGCTGCCCGGCACGCTGGCCCATGAGGCTATGCACTGGCTGGCCGGCTGGCTGTTTGGTGCGCGCCCGGTTTCCCTGTCGATCCTGCCGCGCCGGATGCCTGACGGCGAGCTGCTGCTGGGGCGCGTGCTGTTCATGCGCCTGCGCTGGTGGAATGCGGTTCCCGTGGCGCTCGCGCCCTTCCTTCTCATTCCGTTGAGCGCCGGCCTACTGTGGCATTCCGCTGGCTGGCTCGCTCTCGCATGGCCCAGCCTTGGCCTGAAGCTCCTGGCCGTGCAATGCCTGCTGGCGACGTGGCCGAGCGGCCGCGATTGGTGGCACGCCTTGGCCGGCGCAGCCGTGGCCGGGGCGCTGACGCTCGCCGGCCTCTACCTCTATAACCGTTTGGGCTTCGCCCTGCGGTGACTTTCGCGCGCGAAAGTCTGTGCCGGCTGTTGTTGTGCTTTCATAATGAAAGCAACTTTTTTGCGTGTAACTATTGACGGTCAATAGTTTGATGGGTAGAATATAGGCATTGCTTCAGTGATGAGGCAATGCCTCGGCAGGGGTGACGGTGAGCAGACCAGACCCCAGCCGCTTAGACCATCTTCAACCCTTCCGTATAAGGAAAACGACCGTGCAAACCGCCCTGGCCAACACCACCGCCCAAGCCACGGATTACCCGCAATGGGTGATCGTTGAGAACGCCGGCACCGATGCCGAAGACGTGTGGAGTGACCACCACACTTTCAAGGCGGCGCTGAAGGAGCTGGAGAGCTGCGGCGGCACGGATAACGGCTTCGACCTGATGAAGCGCCTTCCCGATGGCACCCTGACCACGGAATTCTGACCCATGCGCTGTATCGACCTCTTTGCAGGGGCCGGTGGCTTCACCGAAGGCGCGCGCCTGGCTGGCGCGCGCGTGGTGTGGGCCGCGAACCATTGGCCGCTGGCTGTTCAGTACCACCAGACCAACCACCCTGACACTTGGCACGAGTGCCAAGACCTCCAGCAAGCCGACTGGCGCGCGGTGCCCGCGCATGATGTCGTGCTGGCTTCGCCAGCCTGCCAAGGGCATTCGAGGGCAAGAGGCCGCGAGCGGCCGCATCATGATGCGCTGCGCAGCACGGCTTGGGCCGTGGTGGCTTGCGCGGAATACCACCGCAGCCCGGTGATCCTGGTCGAGAACGTCCCCGACTTCGAGAAGTGGGTGCTTTACCCGGCTTGGCGCGATGCGCTGCGCCGGCTGGGCTACGCCGTATCGCCGCATCTGGTTGATGCGGCGGATCATGGCGTGCCGCAGAACCGACAGCGCCTGTTCCTGGTCTGCACGCGCTCTCGGCGGCCGCTGCGCTTGAGCCTGCCGCGCCGCGAGCACCGGCCTATTGCCGATGTGATCCAGTGGGATGCACACCCCTGGAGTCCGATCGTCACGCCCAGGCGCAGCGACAAGACGCTGCGCCAGATCGCGGCGGGCCGTGCTGCGCACGGCGACCGCTTCCTGATCCCGTACTACTCCAACGGCAGCGGCCTCACCGGCCGCAGCATCCACCGGCCTGTCGGCACCATCACGACCCGCGACCGCTGGGCCGTGATCGAGGGCGACAAGATGCGGATGCTTGCCGTGCCCGAGGCACGGGATGCAATGAGCTTTCCGCCGTCCTACGTCCTCCCCAACGTCCACCGCGATGCCATGCACCTGCTGGGTAATGCCGTCTGCCCCGTGGTGGCCGCCGACTTCCTCAACGAGCTGCGCCTTGCGGCTTGATCGTTTTCCTGGAGCTGCCCTATGAAACCTTCTCGCTTCCTTCCTGTGATCCTCGCCGGCCTCGCCTTGAGCTGGGCCGGCTCCGCTTTCGCCTTCAAGCCTAGCGCGCTGCGCGAGCTGGCCGAGGCCATTGAAACGGCCGCGCCTGTTGCCGTGCCTGCGGCCGGCTCCATCGAGGTGGGCTTTTCGCCCAAGGGCGGGGCCGAGGCGCTGGTTCTTCGCGTGATCGACTCCGCGAAGACCGACATCAAGGCGCTGTCCTACAGCTTCACCAGTCCGCGCGTTGTGGCCGCGCTGCTGCGCGCGGCCAAGCGCGGCGTGGCTGTCTCCCTGGTGGCCGACTACAAGAACAACATCACCGACGACCGCAGCGGAAAGGGCCGGGCGGCCCTTTCCGCGCTGGCCGAGGCCGGTTGCGATGTCCGCGTGATTTCCGCTTACCCGATCCACCACGACAAGGTGCTCATCGTGGATCGCCAGACCGTCGAGCTGGGGAGCTTCAACTACTCCGACGCAGCCGCGCGCGTGAACTCGGAGAACGTCCTGGTGAACTGGAATAATTCGGCGCTGGCCAAGGCATATCTGGCCCACTTTGATCGCAACTGGCGGCAATCCGAGCCTTTCCGTGCCCGGTATTAACAGGAACTCGGAGAACACCATGACCGTCGATTTTTTCCTCATTGATGCCCCGCACACCGTCCCCCAGGAATTCCAGGCTTGGGAGGCTGCGAAAGCGCATCACCGCGCCGTTTTTCTGCGCTGCGTGGATGCCGAAGATGGCAGCGCCGGACAATCCCGCCTCGATACGGAGGGCCGGGCCGCGAAGGCCGAGGCTGACCGCTTGGAGCAAGCCGCGCGCACGGCTTGGTTGCGGGCGAAGCGGCAGTCCGTGGAAATCCACATCAACAATGACACGCGCGAAACCCGGCATTGCTTTACCGAGCAGCCGTTGCGAATCCACGCCGGTTTCACGCACCAAGATGCGGCCGCTGGCTGGCGTCAAGTCCTCGCCTTTTCGTCCAGTCCGACCCCTGACGCCGACACCTTGGCACGGATCGAGCGGGCGAAATCTGATGCCGTCTCGCAACTGGAATCCTATTGGGCCGAGCTGGCCGACGCCACCGATATTCAGCGCGTTATCTGCCGGGGCGTTCATTACACTTGGGATGCGCTTGGCCAGGGAATCGGTTTCGGTGGGCAGGCGTTCCGTGTTGAGTGGCTGGACGCTGATCGAGAACCGACCGAGTGCAATTTGTTCGCGCAGGGTCGCATCCCGGTTTGGATGCGTGAGAAGCTGCCCGACAACGCCCGTTCCATCGAAGACTTGGGCTATCGAATTGATCCGTTTCCGGCTGTGGATGGCAGCTTGGATGACGACCCGCCGTATTAACCCCTGGGCGTCTCCCCTACGGGGCCGGGCTTTCGTGCTGCGCATCGAGCCGCCTGCGGCGTCTCGCCCCTTCGGGCATCAATCCCTGACGCCTCCGCGCCGTGCCGGCGCTGCGCGCTCCGCTTGCCGGGCCTGAAGGCCCAGCCGAGGAACTTTCGCGCGCGAAAGTTCGGGATGTGGATCTGATCCGTGGTGTGCCGGCGCTGGTGCGCTGAATCCGCTACGCGCGGGGCCGCACCCC
>NZ_BMDI01000008.1 GCF_014635705.1 Oxalicibacterium faecigallinarum
GCCGGCACGGCGCGGAGGCGTCAGGGATTGACGCCCGAAGGGGCGAGACGCCACAGGCGGCTCGATGCGCAGCACGAAAGCCCGGCCCCGCAGGGGAGACGCCCTAACGACGGCGGGAATCCTGGTGCAACAGGCCATAGACGCCCTGCCCTTCGCTGTGCTGGCAATACTGGCACCAGCGGAGCATCCCCGCAGGCGTAGCCCGCCATTGCGTCATGCCGCGCTTTGCACATACCGGGCAAAGCCCGCGTTTCGGCTTGCGGGCACCAAAGCCCTGGCCAGCTCTCACGCCCACGGCGCACACCCGAAAAAGGGCCACGCCGGGACGGCGAAGCCGTGCCGGCCAAGCCCAGCAGGATGCCGCGCGGCGGGGCGCAGCCCCAAGAGCGCCCGCCCGCGCAGGCGGGCGGTGGTCATCAGCATTGCCAGTTGGCGCGGAAGCCGCGCCAGTCGCGGGCCACAAAGCCCGTGGCCGATTCGAGCGCGGCGGCCAGGGCCTCCGCGCGTTCATGGGACGAGTGACGGCGGATCACGGCCGCAAACTCGGCCAGGGTCAGGCGGGAACCCCAGCGCACCAAGTAGCCCCATGCCGCGATAGCGTGGCGGATCAGTTCGTTGGTGGCGGTGTCGGCGGCGGTCTTGCTCATGGTCATATCCTCGGGTTGGATGGTCTAAGGGTGAAGCTAACGCGCGCGCCTGCTCGCCCTGGTGAGCGTCAGCGGGTTGCAGCGCCGGCCAGCGGCCGGCGCTCCGATTTAGGCGGCGGCCTCCAGCTCGGGCACGGCGCGGGATTCATCCAGGCGCAAGCGGGATTCAGGAACCGGGAACCACGGGCAATCCCAGTCCAGCAGATAGCGCGCGCCGTTCGCGTACTGGCCGCACGGTGAAGCCGGGCGCTGATAGAAGCCGGTGACGCGCAAGGGAAACTCAATGCCTGCCGGGTTCGTGTAAATCACCGGATCACCGGCCTTGAACCGCAATGGCTGGCCGTTCTCGGGTGCATAGGGCTTTTGCGCGTCGTGCTGGGCGGTGACTTCCTCGGCCCATTCGTGGTGGCTGCTCATGATGTCGTCCTTCGTGTAGTGGCGGGAGGGATGCCCGGCCGCGCGTCCAGCGTGGCCGGGCGGCTCGGGTTAGCCCTTCAGGCGGCGCATTTCCTCGGCCAGCACCCACAAGGCACGGTTCAGCTTAACGCTCTGGTCAATGCCGTTGACCGGGCGCGTTGTGGTGGTGCGGCCGCTGCGGTTGCGGCCGCGCAGTCCGCCCTTCATCATGTTTTCCTGCACGCGGTTGAAGGTCGTCCACATGTCGTCGCGGCGATCCTCGAAGCGGCGCGGGGCCAGGATTTGGGATTCAGTGACGGGCACCGCCCCGCTGTCCTGGTCGTCGTACTTCAGGGCCAGTGCAGCGCGGGCAAAGGCGGCCTGTTCGCCCTGGTTGAGCGTGAGCACCTGCATGGCCTCGCGCTGGGCGGTGGCTTCCTCGAAGCTGTCCAGCACCTTGAAAGCACCTTCGATCACTTCGCCCACCACGTCGCCGTTATGGCGCACGCGGATGTCGCTGGTTGTCTCGCCGCATACCATGCCGTTAGAGCACACAAAGCGGAACATGCCGGCCAGCATCTGGTAGCTGCTGGTGCCGTCGTGGCTGTTCAGCAGGATGATTTCGTTCGCCTCGCGGCCAGTGATCTGGTCGGCGTGGCGCAGGCGGATCATGTGCTTGGTGTGCTCGCGCTTTTCCTCGTTGCGCACGCGGGTCTGGCAAACCATGAAGGGCTGGAAACCCTCTTTGCGCAGGCCGTTCAAAACGTCAATGGTCGGGATATAGGTGTAACGCGCGGAGCGGCTTTCGTGGGCGGCCTCGGCAAAGATCGAGGGGGCCACGTTGCGGATTTGGTCATCCGACAAGGGCATGTCGGCACGGATACCGGAAGCATTGCGGAAGCGGCTTGCGAGTTGCATGGTCATTTCTCCAGTGAGTTGATGATGGTCTAGGGGTTTGAGGGCCGATAAGCCCGGCCTGCTCGCCGGGCCTATCGGTTGTTCAGGTCTGCGGCGCGGATTCGCGCAACATCCCTTGAATCTTGGCTTGGAGGTCTTCCAAGCGGGCCACCGCCTCGGCGGTGCCTTCTTCGTTCGGGCAGTAGTCTTTTTTGTCGTCGATGAGGTTTTTCACTGCATATTCCAAGTCGAAAAGCTCATCACGGGTAAAGCTGCTGGCCATGATTAGCGGCGGCCTTGACCGGCTTGCTCGGTGCTGTCGTAGTCGCGCATCCAGTCGTCGTGCTCGGCGTTGCCGGGGCCTTGCTGCTGCTGGCCAGCGTCACCGCCTGCACGGTTGCCGCTGGGACGGCCCAGGTACTGCACGCGCTCGGCCTCGAAGTTGAAACCGCCCTTGCGTTCGGCCTGCTTGTACCAGCTACGAATCCGGCCCATCACCGCCACGGTGGAACCCTTCTTCAGAAACTTGGCGTCGTTCTCGGCTTGCTTGCCGTAGGTCGTCACCGGGATGAAGTCGGTTTCTTCGTGCTTCTTGCCGTCGCGGTCGAAATAGACGTTATCCACGGCGACAGTGAAGGTCACGGAAGGCGTGCCGCTGGGCGTGTAGCGCAATTCCACGTCCTTGGTCACGTTGCCCACGATGGTGAAAGTGTTGATGCTGGCCATGATCGAAGCTCCTTTTTTGCTCGGTTGATGGTGGTCTTTGCTGCCTGGTGTAGAACCGTTCTTTGTTCCTACACCATGAGTCATATTGTACCATAAAACTATTGACCGTCAATAGTTTTAGGGAGAAAAAAGCCTGATTTTTCGCGGGTTCCGGGCTTGTGTTTCTTCGGGGTTCAGGCAAGCTACCTTGGAGCCTCGGGGCGGGGTTTGGGGGCCGGAACAGGCC
>NZ_BMDI01000009.1 GCF_014635705.1 Oxalicibacterium faecigallinarum
ATGGCAAAAGGCAAATTCGAGCGGACCAAGCCGCACGTGAATGTGGGCACGATTGGTCACGTTGATCACGGTAAAACCACGCTGACCGCAGCGATCGCAACGGTGTTGTCGAAGAAATTTGGTGGCGAAGCAAAAGCATACGACCAGATCGATGCAGCGCCAGAAGAAAAAGCACGTGGCATCACCATCAACACCGCGCACGTTGAATACGAAACCGCATCGCGTCACTACGCGCACGTTGACTGCCCAGGCCACGCTGACTACGTTAAAAACATGATCACGGGTGCAGCGCAGATGGACGGCGCCATCCTGGTTTGCTCCGCAGCAGACGGCCCAATGCCGCAAACGCGTGAGCACATCCTGTTGTCGCGTCAGGTTGGCGTTCCATACATCATCGTCTTCCTGAACAAGGCAGACATGGTTGACGACGCAGAACTGCTCGAACTGGTTGAAATGGAAGTGCGCGAGCTGCTCTCGAAATACGAATTCCCAGGCGACGACCTGCCAATCGTCAAAGGTTCGGCAAAACTCGCACTCGAAGGCGACACCGGCCCACTGGGCGAACAAGCCATCATGGCACTGGCCGAAGCACTCGACACCTACATCCCAACGCCAGAGCGCGCTGTTGACGGCACCTTCCTGCTGCCAGTCGAAGACGTGTTCTCGATCTCGGGTCGCGGTACCGTTGTCACCGGTCGTGTTGAGCGCGGCATCATCAAAGTCGGCGAAGAAATCGAAATCGTCGGTATCCGTGATACGCAAAAAACCACCTGCACCGGCGTTGAAATGTTCCGCAAACTGCTCGACCAAGGTCAGGCAGGCGACAACGTTGGCGTTCTGCTGCGTGGTACCAAGCGTGAAGACGTTGAGCGTGGTCAGGTTCTGGCAAAGCCGGGTTCGATCAAGCCACACAAGCACTTCACCGGCGAGATCTATGTTCTGTCGAAAGATGAAGGTGGTCGTCACACCCCATTCTTCAACAACTACCGTCCACAGTTCTACTTCCGTACCACGGACGTGACCGGTTCGATCGAACTGCCAAAAGACAAAGAAATGGTTATGCCAGGCGACAACGTGTCGATCACTGTTCAGCTGATCAACCCGATCGCAATGGAAGAAGGTCTGCGTTTCGCAATCCGTGAAGGCGGTCGTACCGTCGGCGCTGGTGTTGTGGCCAAGATCATCGAGTAA
>NZ_BMDI01000010.1 GCF_014635705.1 Oxalicibacterium faecigallinarum
GGCCCAGCCGAGGAACTTTCGCGCGCGAAAGTTCGGGATGTGGATCTGATCCGTGGTGTGCCGGCGCTGGTGCGCTGAATCCGCTACGCGCGGGGCCGCACCCCACCACTACCTCGCGCCTTTATTCGTCGTCATGGTGCCCTCCGGCCGGGCTTCTCCGGTCAAGGGCCGGGCTGCGCCCTGAAATCCTCACCCGTTCGGTGCTCGCCTGCGGCTGCGCTCCGCGTGCGGCCTCCGGTTTCTCCCTTGACCGCGCCC
This sequence comes from Oxalicibacterium faecigallinarum, assembly GCF_014635705.1. GTDB lineage: Bacteria > Pseudomonadota > Gammaproteobacteria > Burkholderiales > Burkholderiaceae_D > Oxalicibacterium > Oxalicibacterium faecigallinarum. The sequence continues at coordinate 259 of NZ_BMDI01000010.1, forward strand.
GTCCTGCGTGCCCCTGGACGCCGAGGCGACGAGGTAGATGGTGGGATGCAAAAGCCGGCCCCGCGCTCCGCTGGCCATGTGGGTGATCGACGGGGAGCAGGGGAGCTTGTGCCCCTGCGGGGCAAGAGCAACTGCAACACCTTGGGGGCCTGTTCCGGCCCCCAAACCCCGCCCCGAGGCTCCAAGGTAGCTTGCCTGAACCCCGAAGAAACACAAGCCCGGAACCCGCGAAAAATCAGGCTTTTTTCTC